>CBDEVR010000001.1:0-124473 GCA_965243745.1 Dehalococcoidia bacterium
CTGCTTCGCCAAGTCGCATTCATCGCTCAGAGACGAATGGTTGCGCGCCGCGGCAACGAACATCCCCTTGTACTCCGCCGGCGGCTGCACGTCGCAAGATGCCGGGAAGCTCGTGGGGCGCTCCGTCATCACCGGGCGCTGCACCTTCGGGGGGGCAATCTTCGGGCGCTCGACCGCCACCCGGGCGATGGCTGGCGTCTCGATGCGCACGGGCACGTCCACGCCGGCATCGGCGGTGTTCGGCGCAGGGCAGAGCACGCCGAACGCCAAGCAGAAGGCCGCGCTCACCGACATCGCTACGGCCCGGCCACCATGGCTTCGGCGGCGCGCACCATCTGCCTGTGGTCATACGGGGTCATGTGCTTGCTCCTGTGGGTCTACCCAGCTCCAGCATGGAACTGAAAGAACGCCAGGATGAACACCGCGCGGAAGAGGGTCCAGGCGGCCACCGCGATCGCGCAGGCCGTCGCATCGCCCTGCTGCTCCTGCGGCGTGCCCATCCGGTCTCGAGCCTTGCCGAACTCGATGAAGGCCCCGTGACGGTCGAACCACTTCGTCGAGACCACGCGCTTGATCATCCACTCGAAGATGAGGAGCTGCAGGATCACGAGGAAGGTCTTCACGGCAAAGAGCCAGGAGGTATCCAGGAACGCCCCCATCTTCGCCTCGCCCTTGTCCTCACCAAGGCCCATGATCAGGCACCCCACGATGAACGCCACGGGAACCATCCAGAGCGCCACCTCCTTGAACATCAGCTTCCGCGCGGTCTTGCGCGCCTTTTCCCACTCAGAGAAAGCGCGCTCGTCCTGCGGGGGGTGCATGTGCGGGTTCATCGGACTCTCCTGTGGCGAGGTGGCCTCACCGAGTTTGGAACGTCACCTCATGCGGCGCCGGACCATGACGGACGCTCCCGCGTCCAGGAACCGTCGTTGGCGTTGTCGGAAGTACGGGATGTGGGCACAGCGCCTGTGGTACCCGCCGTACCGCCCGTCGGCGTAGCGACCTTGTCCTTGTCGTCCTGGTCGTCGATGTTGAGCGAGACCGGGGCTCCCTGACCGACGAAGTACGACATCGTCTGTCCGGCCGCCGCCCCGTAGGAGCGTAGCCGCACGCCGTGCGAAGCGGTCTGCGTCGCCTTGATGCCGATGGCCGACGCCGTGGCACCGACCGCGATGGCCGACGCCCGATCCACGCCGCCGGACATGAACAGGAACGCCCAGCCGTCCTTCTCGCAGTCGCCGATGAGCTTCTTCACGCTGTCCCGGGTGTGCTCGACCGAGGCGTTCTCGTAGCCGTCGGTGTCCACCATCACCATGACCTTGTCGCCGTTCTTCGCGAGCGATTGGCCGTGGCGGATCGCCTTCGCGATGGCGTCGTAGAGCGGCGTGGTCGACCCGACGCGGTAGTCCGCGCGCGTCATCGGCGTCCAGCTCTTGATGTTGTCGTCGAAGTGCTCGATCCATCGGTCGGTGTCGAACATGAACGCCGACAGGTGCGTCCCCTTCGGAAGCCCCGCGACGTACTCGTTCATCGAACCAACCACCCGCTCCTCCTGCCCGCTCATCGAGCCGGTGGCGTCGAGCACCACCACGGCGTAGCAGTTGCCCTTCGCCTTCTTGTCCTGCTTGGCTTTCTTCGCCATATCATCCCTCCTGATGTACCTGAATCACCGTCACCCGCAGGCACGGCGTGTCGTGATAGCCCTTGAACAGCGTTTCCTTGATCACCTGAGCATCGTCCTTGTACACGATGCCGTTCATCGCATCGAGCGCGTTTTTACACAGGTTGTCCACATCCGGCTTGGTCGTGGGCCATATCTGCCCTGTAGCAGCGGCAGTCTTGCGCTTATTCGACCACGATGTCGGGATCGGAAGCCACGCTTCGATCTCGACGGTGACGGGGCCTTCAAGCGGCGGTCCTGAACCGAAAGCCGCTCGCGCGCTCCACGCAAGGGCTTCCTGGTAGCGTTTGGATTTCTCGGGGGTGTAGGTGCCACGGTAGCGCGTGACACGAGGACGCGCCTTGGGGACAGGCGGCCCGGGGTGTTCGAACTCGATTCGGCGCATTCCCACATCAGTGCTTCGCTTCGCCGAAGTCCAGCGCACGTTGCGCGTTCGCCGCCTCAAGGCAGAAGTCCAGCGCCCAGTCGAATTCGTCGCGGGCGCGCTGATCGGCCAGCTTGCGCCGACCGTACACCACGTCGAACGCCTTCAACGCGATCCCCCGGTCCTTGAGTCGGCGCCGGATCTCCTTCTTCTTCGCGTTGATGTCGGCGACCTGATCGGCCAACCGGTCCAACTCATCCATCGAGCCGCGGACGAGCTCTCGCAGCTCGCCCGGGTTGTGGACGACGCCGCTCGTGTCCGGCGCATCCGGATCGACCATGTTCGGCGAGCCTTCCAGCGGGGTCGTCATGTCTGCGCTCCTGGGAACATCTTCACCACAGCACCCGCTTGTACCCCCAATCGGCCCTGCGATGCAAGTGTCCCGCCATCGAGCACCGCGAGCGCCTTGGTCCGATCTCCCACCAGCACCGGCTCCGGGACATCGTCCGCGAAACCGAGGAAGGTGTTCTGTGTGGCGATGATGCCGAGGAGCACCGGCGGGTACTGCGGCACCTCCGCGCGCTGGCGGTGCGACCGGTAGAGCGCGACGAAGTCCTTCATCCGGAACGGGAGTTCATCCTGGGTGAACTCCCCGATCCGCACCCAGCCGCCCATCTGCTGGACGACGGCGTGAATCAGGGCGTCGTCGAAGACCACGCTCGCGTAGGAGCCGTGATCGCGTACCGCCCACATGAGCTTCGCCCACGCCTGGTGGGCTTCGCCCTCCGGATCGCCCCTGATCTGGCGCACGATGTCGGCCGGCTTCGGCATGAACTGGCCGTGCTCCGGGTCCTCGATGTGGCGCATGAACGCCTGAACGACATCTTGGCACTCGTAGCCGTCAAGCACCGCAAGATAGAGCCGTTGCGTCACCTCGCTCAGCGTACGCCCATACACCTCCGCCATTCCCAGCAGTGCAGTCAGAATCCGCGCCTTCTCCTCCTTCGTCATGGGTCTCCCTCCAGTGACTCCAGTATGCGACGTGCGCCTGCCCGGTTGTACTCTGATTGAGCATCGCCCTTCGACTGCGGCAGGGTCCACGGCTCCAGGAAGTGCTTCTCCTCGCTGAGAAACCGCTCCGGTGACATCACGAACTGTGTTCCGGTGTTCCCCACGGCATCGTAGTAGCGAGCACACCGCTCGGCTCCCGAGACGAACTCCTCGTACGTGTGCCCCTCCTTCACGCGAGCCACCGCCTCGCGCCTTGCCGCTTCCCATGACTGCGAACCAGCTCGCGCCGGATAGGCCGCCTTGAAGCGGTCGAAGTCGTGCCCCTGCTCGAATCGGGCCCGGAAAGTCTGCTCGGGAGAAACACGCGCACGCACGCGTTCTGTCTCTGTCTCTGTCTCTGTCTCTGTCTCTGTCTCTGTCTCTGTCTCTCGACAATCGGATTGCTTGCTATGCGCTATCGAATCGCTATCGTCTTGGAGCAACTCAATGAATTCAAGGGCTTGCAGTTCATCAAGGTTGACGGGTTCCTTCGCGCTGATTTGCACAGCAATCCATTCTGGGTCGTACGGAATGCGATTCCCCATTTGACTGGCCAGCAACCAGATCAACATCAGGTGCGCCTTGCTAGCATCTTGCAAGCAAGTGAATTCGTACTTGCGGAATACCGATGCGTGGAGCTTGATCCACGGTGGCGTGCGATCTCGGTAATGCTGGAACTTCTCGAAGTTGACGACCCGGAAGTACGAGACGTTCTTCCTCCGTGAAGACGCCATGGCGTATAGCCCCTAGATCGTTGATTTGGATGTCAAAAGACGTGCGATAAGGCACAAAGAATCATCTTCATCGCGTGCCATGACCACAACACGTCTCAGGGCGGCGGGTAGATGTCTGGTCGCAGTTCGTGTCTGGGAACACCGGTGAGGGCTTCGATGACGAGGACCCGTTCTGGCGGGATGCGGTCGATGCGCCGCCATCGCTGGACGGCTTGGTAGGCGATGCCGAGCTTGGCGGCGAGGGGTTTCAGGCCACCGCCCAGCTCGATGGCGCGTGCTGTGGGACTGGCGGATTCTGGCATGAGAGACAACCGAATGTTGTTGACGAGGGGTCGGGTTCTCGGGTAGTGTTCGACAACTCCCGCTAGTACGTCAAGCGGGAGAACGTCGGAAGGGTGGCAGAATGGAAATTGCACCCGCCTCGAAAGCGGGCGTCCGGCAACGGGCATGGGGGTTCAAGTCCCTCCCCTTCCGCCACACCAGAGTACACTCGCGGAGTGTCCTGTGGTGTGGCCGTAGCTCAACGGTAGAGCCCCAGGTTGTGGCCCTGGTGATGCGGGTTCAACTCTCGCCGGTCACCCCAATTTGCGGCGTTGGTGCAGGGGTAGCACACTTGCCTGTCACGCAAGAGGTCACGGGTTCGAATCCCGTACGTCGCGCCAGGCACAGGCGTTCGTAGCTCAGATTGGTAGAGCGGGAGCCTTCCAAGCTCCAGGTCGCGGGTTCGAGGCCCGCCGGACGCTCCAAACGAGGATCTGGTCCAGGGTGGTCCAACGGTAAGACGGCCGGCTGTTAACCGGTACGATGGGGGTTCGAATCCCTCCCCTGGAGCCAACAGCAGGAAGGGTGGCAGAGCGGTAATTGCACCGTCTTGGAAAGGCGGCGTCCCGAGAGGGGCACGGGGGTTCAAATCCCTCCCCTTCCGCCAATATGGAGAGGTGGCAGAACGGTAATTGCACCACACTGCTAATGTGGCGTCCGGCAACGGGCACGGGGGTTCAAATCCCTCCCTCTCCGCCAACATGGAAGGGTGGCAGAGTCTGGCAATGCGACGGCCTTGAAAGCCGAGGGGCGAAAGCCCGCGGGGGTTCAAATCCCTCCCCTTCCGCCAACCATCGCCCTCGTGGCCGAATGGAGAGGTACCGAGCTTCTAACTCGACACATGCGGGTTCGAATCCTGCCGAGGGCGCCAACGAACAACGGCCGGGTAGCTCAGCTAGGTAGAGCGCTGGTGTGAAGTACCAGGCGGCGGCGGTTCAATTCCGTCCCCGGCCACCAAACAGGGTCCTTAGCTCAATGGGAGAGCGCCTGCCTTACAAGCAGGAGACGTTGGTTCGATTCCACCAGGACCTACCAGACATGAACAACGGGGCCATAGCTCAACTGGGAGAGCGCCTGCCTTGCAAGCAGGAGGTTTCCGGTTCGATCCCGGATGGTTCCACCAACATGGCGATCGTAGCTCAGCTCGGTAGAGCGTCTCGTTGCCAACGAGAAGGTCGCGGGTTCAAGCCCCGCCGGTCGCTCCAACACAGCGCGTCCGTGGCTCGACGGGAGAAGGCACCGGCCTACGAAGCCGGGACATGGGGGTTCGAATCCCTCCGGGCGCACCAATGACAACGTGTCCGTGGCCGACTGGCAGAGGCGCCAGGCTGCAACCCTGGAGAAGCGAGTTCGATTCTCGCCGGACACTCCACTTGGCGTCCGTAGCTGAACGGAGCAGCACCGCCCTCCGAAGGCGGAGGATGGAGGTTCGAATCCTCTCGGGCGCACCAGACCATGCTCCTCTGGGCCAATTGGCAGAGTCGCCAGTCTGAGGGACTGGATGTTCCCGGTTCGAATCCGGGGGGGAGCACCAACAGGAGGGATGCAGTGCGAACGGATCGGCCGAGGCGGCGCGAGGCGAGGCGGCACGTGTGGGCCAAGCACATGCGGCCCGAGGGCAAGCGCAGCGCGGCGAAGCGCCTGCGGCAGATCCGGAAGAGGGACATTTGATGCGGTCTTCCAACGGCCAGGAAACTGGGCTTTCAACCCAGCAATGGGGGTTCGATTCCCCTCCGCATCACCAGCACGCGTTCGTAGCTCAACTGGCAGAGCACCGGGCTCTTAATTCGGGGGTTGCAGGTTCGAAGCCTGCCGGACGCACCAAATGCCAGCGCCTGTAGCTCGACTGGCAGAGCACCGGGCTTTTAACCCGGGGGGTGTGGGTTCGACTCCCACCGGGCGCACCAGATGGAGGAACAACGTGGCTGTAGCTCAACTGGTAGAGCCTCGGTCTGATATGCCGAAGGTTCCTGGTTCAATCCCAGGCGGCCACACCAATCGACGCCCCTGTAGCTCCAACGGCTAGAGCAGCCGCCTTGTAAGCGGCAGGATGCAGGTTCGAATCCATGCCAGGGGCACCACTGCAACGGGAGGGAAAGGTTCTGCCCCCGTCGTCTAAAGGTAGGACGCAGGCTTCCAGTACCTGCTATGGCGGTTCGAATCCGTCCGGGGGTGCCATGATCATGATGCCCGTAGCTCAGTGGTGAGAGCCGGGGTCTTATATGCCCTGGGTCGCAGGTTCGAATCCTGCCGGGCATACCACCAGCGAAGGGAGGGAGCATAGATGGCACGCACACCGTCGAAGAAGCGGCGCAAGCAGCGCCGGATCAGGAACAAGCAGAAGGTGCGCCGCGACATCCGCAAGAGCGGCGGCAACGCACCGAAGAAGAAGCCGTCGTGAACGCTGGCCCGATAGCTCAACTGGCAGAGCACCGGCCTTTGAAGCCGGGGGTTGCTGGTTCGAATCCAGCTCGGGCTTCCATCACATGGGGAGATACTGAGAAGCGGTCAACCTCGGCGGTCTGTAAAACCGACGCCTCCGGGCTTCGCAGGTTCGAATCCTGCTCTCCCCACCACTATATGGTGGTAGAATATCGGTGCGGTTTGAGGTGGCCTCCTCTCCCCGCACCTACCAATCGCGGACGGTACCCGCTCATGGCTGATTCGTATTCTATCCGATCTGATCGGGTCGGCAGATTCTGGAGCAAGGTGGAACGCCGAGGGCCAGATGAGTGCTGGCCTTGGCGGGCAGCGATGACTCGTGCTGGCTACGGGATGTTCAGTGTCGCGCCTGGGAAGTCCGCTCCAGCGCATAGAGTCGCTTGGAATTTGACACATGGCCCTATTGCGGAGGGGGCCGAAATTCGGCACAAGTGCGACAATCGGGCGTGTTGCAATCCCTCGCACTTATTGACTGGCTCTCACCTCCAGAACATGCAGGACGCCGTGGAAAGGGGGCGCATAGCGCGCGGAAAGCGGAACGCCAGCACACGGCTAACGATAGCCGGTGTTCGGGAAATTCGTAGACGTGGCGCACTTGGGGAGGGAGCGAAGAGTATCTCAGAGGATTTCCCTGTAGCACGGAGAACGGTGCACCAAATCCTGAGTCGCCAGACGTGGGCTTGGGTGGAGTAGTTGCGGTGGCGTTCTCCCCACCATCAATGGCCGTGTCGGCGAGGACTGCAGGCGCCACCGTGGATCCTGACTCGCGGGCTGGGGACGCCCAGTTTGACCCAACGGCACGGCCGCCAATCAACGGGCCCGTAGGCCAATTGGCAGAGTCGACACGCTCAAACCGTGGAAAGTGTCAGTTCGAATCTGACCGGGCCCACCAATACCATGCCCTCGTAGGCCAATTGGCAGAGTCGCCGCGTTTAGGGCGCGGATGTTGTCGGTTCGAATCCGACCGGGGGTACCAACCACGCTCCTCTGGGCCAATTGGCAGAGTCGCTGCGTTCAGGACGCAGATGTTCCCGGTTCGAATCCGGGGGGGAGCACCAATGTGTTTCACATGGAACCGATGGGAGGGACGGAACCGTGACGGAGAAGAACGTCGAGGCCATCCTCGAGAAGCGCCGTGAGGCGCGCAAGCGCTGGCTCAACCGATTCTTGGGTGACCCAGACACCAGCACTGTCACCCTCGCGCCCGATGTCGAACCGGTGATGCCCGAGCCCAACCGGTGCGGCGCCGGCAGGGGCCCCGAGTGCTGCATCTTCCTCACTGTGGACCCGGATGGCTTCTGCTGCGAACGCCACGGGCCACTGCACGACACCCTTTTGGAGCGCCGCAAGGACATGGTCTCGGATCGCGCGCCCGAAGCGCCGTACCCGGAGTGCATGATCTTCGCGGCGGAGGGTGCCTGATGCCGGACGATCGCATTCGGGAACGCGTGGTCGAGCGCTTCGCCCAGGTCGGGGAACCGCCGTGCGAAGAGATGCCATGCCCGCACATCGAACGCTGTCGCGAGAAGCTCCTGTCATGCGAAGCGTTTGCGACCTGGGTGCGGTTCGGGAAGTGGAAGGGCAAGGCCGCAGAGCCCACACAGCAGCAGTACCAGCGACTGTTCCGCCCTGACGATCCGCCACCGCTGTTCGACGAGGAGGTGCGCGAGCGGGCGGCGTTCCGGCGCAGGATGCGGGGGCTCATCGATGCACTGAAACGCAAACAGGAGGCGACTATTCATGGAAGCCCTTGATTGGCGGCCGGAAGAGGACCGCAAAGAAGTCCTCGTCCCAGCCGTCAAACCGAACACCGACGCAGGATGGCTCGACTGGAAACCGGAGCCTGGGCACATCTACACCGAACTCCCCGAAGAGACCTACCACGCATCGCCCGGGATCTCGAAGCATGGCCTGGACAACATCGCCCGCGCCCCCGCCTACTACCACTACCACAAGTCGCAGCCACGCGACGAAGCCGATGCGAAGGAGAACCTCATCATCGGCTCGGCCTTGGACTGCATGATCTTCGAGCCGCACCTGTTCGACGAGACCTTCGCGGTCGAAGAGCCGGACTTCACCGACCGCTCGAAGGCGTACCGCAACACCAAGTGGTACAAGGCATGGGTCGAAGAGGAGACCCAGGGGCGGCCCGTCCTGCGCTACAAGAACTACGCCGAGATCAAGGCGATGCGCGCATCGGTGCTGGCGCAGCCCTTCGCGGCGGCGCTGCTCGAGGACGGGATCCCGCAGGCCAGCGTCTACTGGGTCGATGCCGACGAACGCGTGAGCGGATACGCACTGGATCCGGACGAGCAGCCCCTCAAACCGACGTATCGTCTCTGTCGCGGGCGCACCGACTGGCTCCCGACGGGCCATGATGTGGTGGTGGACCTGAAAAGCATCGCCGGCGAGGGGGGGATGTACTCCGAGTTCCCGCGCCACGTCCACCGCTATCGCTATCACGTCCAGGCGGACTTCTACCTCAACGGCCTGCGCCAGGTCGGCTACGAGGCATCGAAGTTCATCTTCCTGGTGGTGGAGAAGGAACCGCCGCACATGTGCACGCTCTACGAGCTCAACGCGGACTGGATGCGCATGGGACGGCTGCTGTGGGAGCGCGACATCGCGCTCTACAACGAGTGCATGAAGCGGCGCGAGTGGCCGCCCTACCCGACCGAGCCGCGGGTTCTGGACCGCCCGCGGTATGCGGAGTTCGCCAAGATTCCTTGAGGGAGACCCCCATGAACGACCAAGACACTGCCATGACGGTCGCGTCGGAGGCACCACAGGTGCCGATGCGTGTCGGTGCGCCGGATGTCGTCAACCCGTTCGCGAGCGTGACCGGCTTCGAGAGCGCGCTCCGAATGGCGAAGCTGCTCTCCAGCTCGACGATGGTGCCCACGCACTATCGCGGCGGAGACAACCTGCCCAACTGCATCGTGGCGATGGAGTACGCCTACCGCACCGGCACCTCCATCTTCGCGGTGATGCAGCACTGCTCCATCATCAAGGGCAAGCCCTCCTGGGCGAGCACCTACCTGATCGGGCTCATCAACGGCTCCGGCAAGTTCCGAGACAACCTCGAGTTCGAGTACGAGGGCGCGGAGGGCGAGGACGAGTACCGGTGCCGCGCCTACGCGCAGAGCCGCGCGAGCGGCAAGTGGCTCTACGGGGGCTGGGTCTCGATCACGATGGCGAAAGCCGAAGGGTGGTACGGGAGAGACGGATCGAAGTGGCCCAACATGCCCACCCAGATGCTCGGATACCGCGCCGCCTCGTTCTTCTCGCGCCTGTACTGCCCGGAAATCACGATGGGCATGCAGAGCGAGGACGAGGTGCAGGACGCCTACGCGGAGGTGGTGGTGGAGCCGGCATCCACCACGTCCGACTTGGCCGATCGGCTCAAGGTGCAGGTCGAAGCACGCCAGCAGGAGGCCCCGGCCTCCGAGCCGGAGAAGGTGATCGAAGGCGAACTCGTCGACCAAGGCCAAGCTCCGCCGGAGGCCCCGGCGCCGCAACGCAACGGCGAAACCTTCGAGGGCACGCCGGCCGAAGCCGAGGAGACCCCGCCAACGGCGACGGATGCGGAGGCCGCACCGCCCACCGAGGCGCCGCCGCAGGATGCGAGGCTGCCGGCGTACAAGGTCGCCGAACGCATCCAGGCGGCAGAGACCGTCGAAGCCCTCGATGCGGCAATGGCGCGCGCCGCGCATCTCCCGGAGAAGGCGCAGCAGCGCCTGCAGGACCAACGTGATGCACGCGAGCGCAAGCTCCAGGGGCAGGAGGCGGAGGCATGAAACTCTGCAAGAACTGTGTGCACATGGACCTCTCCAGTGTGGAGGAGATGTTGTCCTGGGATGGCGCGGTTTGCAATCATCCCGGCATCCGCCAAGTCCACCCCGTGTCCGGCGAGATGCGCCGCCCCTACTGCATCGTGGCACGGGCGGGCAAATGCGGCCGCGCCGCCCTGCTTTTCACCGCGTACAAGACATTCGACGAGGAGACTACCAATGCGCAATGAGAAGTTGGACGAACTCACGGAGAAGGCGAAGGTGGCGTACGATGCGCTACCCGAGGTGTTGCTGCGTTGCTTGTGTGGTTGCTCGGCACGGGGATCGGGGCCGTGCTAGGCGTCTTGATGTTCGGCCGCGGCTACAAGAAGAAGATAGCCGCGATGGCCAGGGAGATTGGGGAATTGCAACGGCAAGCCAAGGAGAAGCCTGCGCCGGCCGCACAGCCTGCCATCAACCAAGTCGTGGTTTTCAGCGCTACCGCTTCCGACCCAAGCCGTGAACTTCGTAACGCGGTGCAAGCAAAGACAGTTCAAGGCCTGAAAGAAACGATCAATCGTCTTCCTCAGCATCCACTCGGAGACGGTCATGCCTACACCAAGCTGCCGGATGGCACGAATATCGTGACGATGGCGGACGGCACTATCCGGCTCGCGCTTCCGGTGAGGCTTCAGGTGGACATGCCCGGCCAGATTACCCCGAAGGACACCATTACCGATCGCGGCATCCTGACGTTGTACGAGTCTGGTTTTCCCAAGAGCCTGACGACATGGGAGGACTTGGAGAAGGGCAAGCAGGCCAACCATCCCGCTGGCCCGCCCCCCAAGGATTGGGGATTATATCCCAAAGTCACAAAACCGCCCCGGACAAGCCCGTAACTACTCGGATTCCCGCACGAAATTGACGGGCCGGAAGAACGTCCGGCGTAGCTCCTCATCCGACATGCCCGGCATGTCGTGCTCCTCCTCCAGCTCCGCCTTGCTCGGCTGGTAGTCCTTCGGCGGGAGCACCACCTTCTTCGGCGGCGGAATGTACGCGGGCGGGCGAGTGGGGGGCTTCATGGTAGTGTCTCCGGGTCGATTCACGTGACGGGCAGGCGATGCCGGACGATCCGCACAGGTTCGAGTTCGACCTTGATCGCGGGATCCGGACACAGCTCGTCGAGAGGTTGGAAGCAAGTCCGCTGATCACATTGGCGCGTGGTGTCGCGCCATCGGAGAGCGGCATCTATGCCCTGTACTTCGAGGGCGGTCTCGTCTACGTCGGGAAGGCGGCCAGCGGTACGACCAAGAGCCGCCGGACGCTTCGGGTACGGTTGAACGAACACGTCGGCAAGATCGAGAGGCGGCAGAACATCGAGGTTTCGGACGTGTCCTGCCGCTACCTGACGTTCGAGAGCGACTGGTGGGTGTTCGCTGCCGAATTCGCGCTGATGGCTCATTACCGCCCCGAGTGGAACGACAGCGGATTCGGCAGCAAGACACCTGGCAAGGGTCGCCCCGGCGTGAGAGTCAGCGAGTGGGACACGCAGTTTCCCCCGAAAGCCTGAGCAGCGGCGCGGCGACGGACTGCGCGATGATGGTCGCGAGCCGTACCGGGACGGCGTTCCCGATCTGCCTCATCGCTTCCGTCCATGCGCCGGAGAAATGCCAGCGATCCGGGAATGTCTGGAGCCGGGCGGCTTCGCGCACGGAGAAGTAGCGCACCGAGCCATCCGGGCGCCGCAGCATGTTCTCCCCGCCCGGTACGCCGTGCACCCCGGCCTTGAGCGTCTTCGCGGGCTTGTCCGGCGGGCTCCCGGTATGGCCGGGGTAGGGTCGCGCGTTTGGCTGGAAAGCGTGTCCTGGAATGTCTGACCGGACGTGCTCCGGGTCCGGCAGATCGGCGAGTGCTTCCGCGACCGTCACCCATTCGTCCTTCTCGTGCGTGGGGACTGGCGGGTCCCACGTCAGCCCGGTATCCGCCCGGTAGCCGACGACGAACACCCGGCGCCGGACCTGGGGAACCCCGTAATCCGCCGCGTTGACGGCCACGTGCGCGATTTGGTAGCCGGGGCCAGCTCGCCGGAGGGCGGCGATCACGCCGTCGAAGTACGGGCGGAACCGCGGCCGGACGAGTCCGGCGACGTTCTCGAACAGGAACGCCATCGGCTCCAGTTCGGCGACGGCTCGCGTTGCTTCGGGGAACATGTCCCGCGTGTCCCGCGAGCCGGAGTGCTGTCCGCCGATCGAGAACGGTTGGCACGGTGGGCCGCCGGAAACAAGCGTTACATCGCCGAACGCGCGGTAGTCGAGCGTCCGCACGTCGGCATCATAGATCGGCCAGTTGGTGTTGCGGCGCAGCGATGCGACCGCGTGGGCGTTGAGTTCCACGACTCCCGCGTGCTCGAACCCGGCCCGCTCGACCCCCAACGCGAGCCCTCCGGCCCCGGCGAACAACTCCAGAGCACGCACGGCTCACGAGCCTCGCGCCCCGGACGACAGCCCATTCGGTGCGATCAACTCCCGGTATCGGAGCCGCTTCCCGGCCATACCTTCGACCATCGCGCCCATCTGCGCCTCGGTGTCCTGCTCGCGGACGTTGTGGCGACCGGCGAACTCGGTAACGTAGCGGTCAAGGTGCTTCGGCGAGAACTTGTGGTAGGTGCCGATGTAGCCGCGCTTCAACATGCTCCAGAAAGACTCCACGCCGTTGGTGTGTACCTGGCCGCGCACGTACTCGCTCACCGAGTGCTTGACGGCCTCATGGGGGTTGGGCAGCCCTTCGTAGGCGGACGCCTCATCGGTGTACACGGTGGCGTCAGGGGCGGCGTTCTCGACGACAAACCCCTGGAGGGTCGCGCCGTCCGTGCGCTCCACGACCTTCGCGCGTACCTGCTTGGTCTCGCGGTCCTTCACGCCGACCACGGCCACCTTGCCAGCGGGGCCGCGACCGGCTCCCTGCTCGGCTAGTTCCTTCCGCTTGGCGTTGCTCATGTTCTTCCGCTTCCCGCCCATGTACGTCTCGTCCGCCTCCACCGGGCCGGAGAACATCCCCGCGCCCGTCTCGGCCGTCTTGCGGATGCGATGGAGCATGAACCACGCGGCCTTCTGACCGATGCCGAGTTCCCGGTGCAGCTTCATCGACGATACACCCTTGAGGTTCGTCGCGTAGAGGTACAGTCCGATGGCCCATACCCGGTACGGGAGCTTCGACCCTTCCATGACCGTGCCCATCTTCAGCGTGAACATGGTCCGGCTCTTGCCCGTGTTGCAGTCCCGGCAACGGTGCGTCATGGTCTTGTGCTTGATGCCGGACTGGACGTTGAACGAGCCGCACTTCGGGCAATGCGGGCCATTCGGCCAGCGGCGCTCGGCGATCCACGCCATCGCGTCCGCCTCGTTGCCGAACATCTCGGCGACCTGGAGCAGCGTCAGTCCCTTGCGATGCGCCTTGCCCGGAGCCTTCTGAGTCATCGTCTACCCTCCCCGATTTGTGACTGTAGGGTAACGGTCAATGGGGAATAAGTCAACTATTTTGTGACTTTGGGATATAATCCCCTTCTCGAAGCGCTACACCTACCGCGAACTCCGGGATCGCGCGCTCGCCCAGAGGGAACTCCCACTCGGCGGCAACGACGAGGAGGCGCTGGACTGCTTCTGCGGGGTGGACTGAACAGAACAGGGCTTGGCGGGCGCCCGCCGAGAAGCCTCGTCATGGTGAAAACGGAGCACTGTGGCGGAACCGATACGACCACCAGCGACGAGTTACAAGGGCTGGTTGTATCGGCTCGGGAGGGCGATTATCCTATGAGCCTGACTCTCAGGGAGGGGAGGCATGGGCGACAACACGAGCATCGGCTGGGCGGACGCCTCTTGGAACGTCATCACGGGGTGTAGCGTATTGAGCCCCGGGTGCGAACATTGCTACGCGATGCGCCAAGCCGCCGGCTTCCTCAGTCACCTCCCGAACTACCAGGACCTCACCAACCGCCACGGCAAGTGGAACGGGAAGGTGCGGTTCAACGAACACCTCCTGGATCAACCCCTGCGCTGGCGCCGGCCGCGCCGCATCTTCGTCAACTCCATGGGCGATCTGTTCCACGAGAACGTCTCGGACGAGTGGATCGACCGAGTGTTCGCGGTGATGGCGCACGAGCAGGCGCAGCACCACCAGTTCCTCGTGCTGACCAAGCGCGCCGCACGGATGAAGGAGTACCTCGCGAACACCGTGGTCGAGAGCGACGGTCGCCGTTTGCACTGCTATACGAGCACGGCCAATCCGCAGCCGTTCTACGCCGCCTCCGCTTGGCCGCTCCCGAACGTGTGGTTGGGCGTGAGTGCCGAAGATCAGGAACGGGCCGATGAGCGGATTCCGCTGCTTCTCGAATGTCCAGCGGCAGTTCGCTTCGTGAGCGCGGAACCGCTTCTCGGCCCCATTGACCTGACGGCGTTGCCGGTGCCGACGCACTACGAACACGGCGAGCCAGGAGAGTGGGTGACGGCAAACAGGTCTCGCCGATGGAATGCACTGTCCGGCTTCACCTACCTGCCGAGGATTCCAGGCACGGAGATCACCACCCAGAGGCTCGGTTGGGTGATCGTCGGTGGCGAGAGCGGGCCGGGTGCCCGGCCGATGAACCTGCAGTGGGTGCGCTGGCTGGTGTCTCAGTGCTACAAGGCGTCGGTGCCGGTGTTCGTGAAGCAGCTTGGAGCGAATCCAGTCGCGCACCTTTGGCTGAAAGGTGAACGCAATGGAGGAAATATCTGGGAGAGACAGGATCCGCCGACGCGAGTTGCGTTGAAGCACCGCAAGGGCACCGACCCGAACGAGTGGCCGGAAGACCTCCGCGTCCAGGAATGGCCAGCATGAGGGAGCAGCCCAAGCACGAGGGCGCGTTCCTCACCCAGGAGCAGGTGGATTGCCTGCCCGAAGGCACGCGGGTGGTCATCACCTGGAGCGGCGGCAACGGGCCGCACGAGTACGCCATCTTCCATTCTCCGTATGTCGAGCATGCCTGCGCAGCATCCACCGGGGCGACGCGGGCATGCCAGCCCTCCTACTCTCCCATCGAACAGGCCGACCCGATCACATTCGTCGGCCCGCACAAGCCGTTCACCCGAGTCACCGTGGCAGACCCGCGATGGATCATCGAAGACAGAGAGGAAGCCCACACGGACCTCGACACAGCGTTGCACGAGTACATCGATGCGTACCTGGACCGGCATCCGAGGGTCCTCCCGAAGAGCCTCTTCGCGTTCCAGGCACGGCCGATGATCGCGTCGCTGGATGTCGACGTGACTGCGGAAGACATCGTTGCCCAACTGGATGACGTGTACGCCGCCAACGAGAACTTCACCACCGAAGTGACCGATCCGATGCGCCGTTCGACCGAGCGTTTCGCCGCCGAGATGCTGGCGCTCTACCGCGTCACCCGCCATGAGAAGACCGACGACGATGCGAAGGTCATCGACACCGCCCAATGGGTGCGGGAGCATGCCCCGTACCTCTACCAGTGCCCGGCCTGCCACGGCTCCGGGGGTGGCCCGGAGAAGCGTCTCGAGTGTCCGCACTGCAAGGGCAAGGGCACGTTGCCGCTGAGGTTCGAGTGATGGAGATGACCATCCGTCTCGAAGAGCGCGAGCACAGCCATGCACTGTGCGTGGACGTGTCCCAGGACATGTGGAACCGCATGGGCCAGCGGGAGTTCGTCGCCTACCAGCACCTCCTCGCATCGTTCCAGGAGGCGTACGGTGGGCGCAAGCTCTGCCCGCTGGAGTTGACTGTGGGCGGCAAGGTCGCGCCCACGAACACGGAGGGGGACATGTGATGACCAAGGACCAGTTGCAGGCGAAGTGCGCGGAGGAGATGAACTACGAGGATGCGCTGCTGGCCGAGTTGGACCGGCGCGAGGGCGGTGAGGCGCCGCCGACGCCGGAGATGGCGCAACACAACGCGATCAAGTTGTTGCGCGAGTTCGCGGGCGACAAGCCGGTTGTGCCCATCGCGCCAGCGGCGCAGCGATAGGCGAGGCACTCCGATGGCGGTACGTATCCTCGTGGGTGATGCACTGTCGAGGCTCCGGGAACTCCCGGACGCCTCGGTGCACATGTGCATGACCAGCCCCCCGTACTGGGGCTTGCGGGCCTACCAGGGCGGGGAAGGCATGGTCGGCCTGGAGGACACCTTCGAGGCACACCTTGAGAACCTCGTTGCCATCTTCCGCGAGGTGCGCCGAGTGCTTCGCGATGATGGCACGCTGTGGCTGAACTACGGGGATGCGTACGCAGCCAATCGAGGCTACCAAGTGCCGGATTCGAAGCACCGCGCGGTTGGTAACGTACGCGGAGCTTCGGTGCCTGGGGGCTTCAAGCCAAAGGACCTGATGCTGATGCCGGCGCGCGTGGCGATGGCGCTGCAGGCCGATGGCTGGTGGCTTCGCTCGGAAATCATCTACCACAAGCTCAACCCCATGCCGGAGAGCGTCACCGACCGCCCGACGAACGCGCACGAGAAGGTGTTCCTGTTCGCGAAGGCCCAGAAATACTTCTACGACACCTTCGCCGTGCGCGAGGGGGTCACCGGGGGCGCACACCCCAGGCGCAGTGATGGCAGCACCACGCTGCTCAAGGGTCATGATCCGAACGACCGCCGCGGAATCCCACCGAAGAAGCCGCCGCACGATTCGATCGAGGCACGGCGCGCACGCGCTCGGTGGGATTCGCAGTACGACACCGGACACACCGGCCTGGACGACACGCCGCGCGGACAGCGCAACCTCCGCAATGTGTGGAGCATGACGACCGGTGCCGGATTCCCGGGAGCGCATTTCGCCACCTTTCCGCCCTCGCTGGTCGAGCCCTGCGTGAAGGCGGGATCAAGCGAGAAGGGCGCATGCCCGGAGTGCGGTGCGCCTTGGGCGCGGGAAACGGAGCGCGTCGATCGCGGCTATGATGGCAGCAAGTATGGCGAGCGCGCTGTTGCAGTCAGCACTTCCAGCGGCGGAACTGCCCGTTCGACGCTCGGATCATCGCAAGGAAAGCTAACGGGTTCGCGAAATACCACCGGTTGGGCGCCAACCTGTAATTGCGATGCTGGAGTGAAGCCATCCGTGATTCTTGACTGCTTCGCCGGCAGCGGCACCGTGGGCTTGGTTGCGGACCGTCTCGGGCGCGATGCGGTGCTCATCGAGATCTCGCCGGAGTACGCCGACATGGCCAAGCAGCGCATCGAGGGAGATGCGCCGATGTTCACGAACGTGACGATGGAGGACGAAGACCATGGCGCTCTTGGCGACCAACAACGCGCTGCACGATGAACTCAGTGCATGGCTGACGGCCAATGCGTGGTATCCGTCGGCCAAGCAACTGTCTACCGGCGAGTGGGCGGCGGTGCACGACTTCTATGTCACGGCCGGAATCGTGGTGGGCATCGCTTTGCACGATGGGAGCTATCGAAGCCGGTATTGCTACGAGCACCGCCATGAGGCCGAGGCGGCGCTTGCACAATGGGACGGCACCGGCGATCCGCCTGGGCCGTGGATCAAGCAGAAGCCCGAGGAACGTCTCGGGCCCGGAGCCATCGGGAAATTCTGATGCCCTCCCAACAGCAGAGTTCCTACACGCCCGTCGAAGAACGCGACGAGTACCAGACGCCCAGGTACGCGAAGTGGTGGGCGGAGCAGCACTTCGGGGCGTTCGACATCGACTTGGCCGCGACCGAAGAGAACGCGCTCTGTACGAACTACTTCGACAAAGCGGCCGATGCGCTCGCGCAGAACTGGTACGACCACGGGAAGCACGGTTGGTGCAACCCGCCCTACTCCGACATCACCCCCTGGCTCATGAAGGCGGCGGAGGAGGCGGATTTCGGTTTCGCCACGGTGTTCCTGATCCCGTCACCCAATAGCGATGCACGCGATCAAGTCATTTTCGAGTGCGCCGCCGAGATCGTGTTCGTCACGGGCCGGGTGCTGATGCACCAGAAGGACGAATCCGGGCGCATTGCGTTCCTGCGGCCCGATGGGCGGCCGACCGCCGGCAACACCCGCGGCGCCTGCTTCGTGCAGTTCTCGCCTCGGGCGCACGAGCTGCGCATCCAGAATGCGCCCAGGCTCGGCTACGTGTCCCGGCACGAGATGATGGAGCAGTTCGCAATGGAGGGAGACGAATGACAGCGACCACGATGGATGTTGTAGACCTGCGCGAAGAGGAGGGGGTCCCCATCCTCGCGGGCACCCAGGTGGAACTCAAGTTCGAAGGGAAGGTGACGCTCAAGCAGATGCCTGACGGGCTCGTCAACATCGCCGTCACCTCTGCATCCGGGCCGTTCTCCGCTTCGGCGTTCACCGAGGCACAGAAGCTACTCCTGTTTTCCGTCACCGTCAGGGCCTCCTATGTGGATATCCCGGCGCCAACGTTGCTTGCATTGGTGCAGGACAAGGGCACTGAAGTTGGTACACAGTGCATGGTGAGGGGCTGGGTGTGCCATGGATTCGAGGTGTGTGCGGGCAGCACGCGCCAGCGTGTTGTTGACACCTTGAAGCCGTACCGGGCGTGGCGGAGGGTTCTGCGGAACCTGCAACGCACATGGGAGGCGTGGTGCAGTTGAGTGATACGAACTGCGGTGATGGATACAAGGAGACTGTCTGCGCATCGAGGGCCGTCGAGATGGCGGCCTATGACCGTCTCCCCAAGATGCTACGCACGGCGTTGGCGTATGCCCCGGGCGTGTATTCGGCGAAGGAACTGGAGGAAGCATTGCAGTTCGGCAACAGCCCGCACGCGGTACAAGAGTTGTTGTATCAGGCGGCTGAGCGGGACTTCGGGTGTCGACAGGATGACCTCACGCGAGCAAGGGGGAGAGAAGATGGCTGACCAGACGAAGTTGGGCCCGACCGGAGAGTACCCGGACGGGAAGAAGGGGGCGGAGAACCATGGCGGCCTCGCCATAGGGAGGGATGACCGATGAGCTACCTGTCGGTGCTGAACGTCGGTGACGGCGACACGAAGTATATCTTCGACCCGAAGAAGCCGGAGGAGGTGAAGCGCTCGAAGCGCGTCATCGAAGACATGCTCAAGCGTGGGTTCGTGCTGCTGGTTCAGGTGGGCACCCGCAAGGGGGAGCCGCTCTACCAGCGCGCGAAGGCGTTCGATCCGAAGCGCGGCGAGTACATCGTGTCGGGGGTGAGTGATGAGCAGGAAAGCGAGGGAGAAGCGGCGCCGAAGCCGAAGCTCAAGGCAGGCAACGGCCGCCGGAAGAAGAAGGTCGTCGAGAAGCGGCTCCCGGCCGCCCGCACACGGGCTGTCGCCCTTCCGAGGAATGCCGGAGGCTGAGCAGCGCGCGCTGCTTGAGCGCTTCGACAACCACGCGCAGCACCGCAACCTCTACCGCATCATGGCGGAAGTCGCCAACGAGTGGGCGGGGATCCCCATGTCGTTCGAGGACGAGCAGTTGCGCATCGCGCCCGGGTACCCGTTCAAGGAGGTGCTCGACCCGGAGCCCGTGGTGGACTGCGACGCCGAAGACACGGTGGAAGTCGTCAACTCCTGGTGGTCCACCAGGAAGCGCCTCACCGTCGTGCTCGTGCGCGAAGAGGGCAAGTTGCAGGCCAAGTACCTGCCGCCGCCGCACGCGTGGACGATGCAGCTTCGCACCATCGGGCTGGCGCCCGCCTGGGGCATCAAGCAGGAGCAGGCCGCCGTGCACCTCCTGGCCGAGCAGGTGAACCACCACAAGTTCAAGACGTACCTCCTCACCGGGGGGTTCCTCGAGTCCAGCGAGAAGAGCGGGATCACGTACGTGTTCCGCCGGCTGCGCCCCACGCTCGCGATCTCCACCCGGGGCGACAAGGTGCGGACGCTGTGCGCGCTGTGCATGCACCCGATCGGGTACTACGACGAATCGGGCGCCGGCGCCATGTGCCCGACCGACGACGTGATTGCACACCTCACGCTGATGCGTGCGGATGAGCACCGCTACTGGAAGATCAGCTCGCAGCACCCGGTCGACCGAGTGGAGGCGATGGCGTGAGCGACGAGAAGTTCCCGCCGCGGGTCTGGCTCAACGAGTGGGGGCGCTACTCGCGCTCCCCGCAGCCGTTCGAGCCGGAGTACGCGAAGGTCAACATCCGCGAGGAGTGGTGGCGGCTGCTTGAGGAGCATGTCCAGGAGCTCGTGAACCAGGGGTGCCGCAACTTCCAGTTCGAAGTGCGCGAGCGACCAGTGGCCGGGATCCGCATCACCTACGACGGACCAGAGGAGGAGAGCAAGTGAACAAGCACATCCTGCCCGCCGAGCACCCGCCGGAGCGCCAGTGCGCGAGCTGCCGGTGGTTCTCGCACCGAGCCGGGAATGCCTATGGCTTCTGCGAATGGCAGGCGCCGGTCGCGGAGGATGAAATCCCGCACGAGGGCCGTCATCCCCTGATGCGGCCCGCCCAAGGGTGTGCCCAGCACTCGAACCTGCAGCGCCAGCGCCAGCGCATCGAGGTGGCGGGGCGGGTGCTGAGCGGGATGGACTTGGCGGAACTCGTGCAGAGGGTGGCCGAAGATCAGTCGGAGGAGCTGATTGCCAGCTTTGCGGTCATCGCGAGCGCCTTCGCCGAAGCGGTGATTCGGAAGTGTGAAGAAGGCCCCCAGGAAGGAGAAGAGCAATGATGGAGAGTGTGGCGTGGTTCATCGTGGTGAGTTTCTGGGCCATCGTGGCGTGCCTGTTCGTGTGGAGGCTGCGTCCGCTCTACACCGTCACGGTGTCGGTCGGAAACGCTGATAGCGGCGCGTACTACTGGTTTCACCAGTGGATAAGGACGTACTTCGAAACCGGACGGCACATAGCGCTGGGCAACAAACGCCGGAGCGTTGACCCTGATGCAGATCAGTTCGGCCGCTTCATGCCCTACGGATTGCACCTCCTGCGCATCGAGGGCCGATGGGCATGGGTACGCCACACGGTCTCGGAGGCGGGCAGCTACGGCGATGACCGCTACGAGCAAACGACGCTGACCCTGCTCGGGTGGGATCGCACGTTGGTGGACCACCTCATGGCGCAGATGGAGGCGCTCAATACCCCGGAGAAGGAGGAGATCCCCATCAGCGTATGGATGGAAGGGTCGTGGTTCCGCTGCATGACGAAGGCGAAACGCGGGATGAGGAGTGTTGCGATGGACCCCGCGATGAAGGAGCGGGTGGTGCAGGACATCACCGCTTGGCGTGCGCGCGAGGAGTGGTACACCTCGCGCGGGCTGCCGTACCGGCGCAGCTTTCTCCTCGAAGGCGAGCCGGGCACGGGGAAGACGAGCCTCGCCTTTGCGCTCGCCACGCAGTTCGAATGCCCGCTTTACGTACTCAACGTCGGCTCGCTCAAGAACGACGCGGAGCTGATCGCGGCGTTCAACTCGATGAAGCGCAACGGGCTGCTGCTCATCGAGGACATCGATGCGGCGCAGAGTGCGCGCGACATGGAGGGCAACGAAAGCGGGAGAAAGCACATCACGCTCTCGGCGCTGCTCAACGTCATCGATGGGCTCCTGTGCCCTGTGGGGCTGCTACTGGTGATGACGACGAACTACCCGCAGCGCCTGGACCCCGCGTTGTTGCGCCCGGGGAGGGTGGACATGCGCCTCTGCCTGGGCGCGCTCACGGCGGAGCAGGTGCAGCACATGGTCGAGGTGTGGCTGGTGACTGCAACGAACCTCGTCTTCCCACGGGGCCTCACCGGCGCGGAAGTGCAGCAGGTGCTGCTCGCGGAGCCACCGGACGTGAAGCGTGTACACGAGGTGCTGTGGGCGCATGCGAACGCGAAGCACCGGGAGGCGGCGTGATGGCAGCGGATCTCGAATTCTGGCTCTGGGTGATGTTCGCGTGGAACGTGGTGCTCTCATGCTTGGTGTGGTGGTGCCTATGGGCCAGCGCCAACAACAGCGGAGGGGTGCAAGGCATCATGCGCTTCCTCACCCTGGGGGTCATCCCGGCGTTGAAGGCGCACGGCATCGCCCCCCCGAAGGGGTGGCAGAAGCATGTAATGGGCGAGCACGGAGAGACCTGACAGTGATGGAGCCTGCGGACAAAGTGGCAGAGCGCTACCTGTGCCCGGAGTGCCTCGAAGAGGTGCCCGGTGCGAAGGTGTTCTGGCTGCGCGGCGCCGGCTGGTACCACTACCGCGACGAGAGCCAGGGGTCGATTCGCCTCGCGTGCGGCCCGGTCGAGCCGGTGACGATGGAGGCCGAAGCGTGAGCGGCTACCGCAACGTCTCCGTGGTGGGCAAGACGCGCGCGGCACACCGGTGCTTCGAGTGCCAGCAGGTGATTCCGGTGGGCGCCCGGTGCGTGCGCGTGTTCGGTACCCATTGGGGCGATGTGTTCTCGTTCCATGCGCACGAGGACTGCGAACAAGCTGGAGGGCTCTACTTCCTGGAGGCCGGCCTGAATCCCGGTGACGATTGGCCCGGGTTGCGCGAAGAGGTGTACGAGAACGGTCTGTTGCGCGAGGACATTCCAGAGGCGGTGCGGGAACGCTATCCGGCGGTCATCGCCCGCGTCTTCGAAGGTCACTGACACAGGAGATTCAACATGAATACGGCATTGATGATCGACGTGGCGAACCACATCGAACACTTGGAGTGGGGCGAGAGACCGGGTTGTTTCGGGATGCGGCTTTTCACACATCAGGGGTTGGGGGGGCATTGCGGGACACCGGCGTGCATCGCTGGCTGGACGGTCGCGATCGGGCACGACAACCCAACGAGTGTGCAGAATAATGATGCCTTTGATGAGGCCCGGGCGCTTCTGGGACTCACGCTCACGGAAGGGGTGTCGTTGTTCATGCCCTCGAAGTCTGTCGCGTGCTACTACACCACCGACCCTGAGTCTCAAAAGCACATCTCTCCCGCCCGCGCCGCCGCCGTGCTACGCCACCTCGCGTACACCGGCATCATCGACTGGAGCATCCGGCCGGAGGAACGCACGGAGCCGGCGCCTGTCGAGGCACGGCACCACGAGACAGAGGAGGTGCCGGCATGAGAGTCGTCTTCGACTTGGATGGGACGCTCGCCAACATCGAGCACCGTCTGCCGCTCATCCACCGCAAGAAGGGCAAGGACTGGGATGCGTTCTTCGCGAGATGCAACCAGGACCGTCCCATCGAGCACACACTTGAGGTGCTGTCGGCGCTGCTCGCGGCACAGCACCACGTCGAGATCTGGAGCGGTCGCGGGGAGGGCAGGTACGGCGAGATCCGATTGAAGACCGTGCGGTGGCTGGAGGCGCAGGACATCGGCGTGCAGGGCCTGTCCAGCCCGGACCATGTGAGCCAGATGGTGCAGGCGCTGCGGATGCGCCCCTTCAAGGACCACCGCCCCGATGACGAACTCAAGCGCGAGTGGCTGATGGAGGAGCGCCACTACCACCAGCGCTCCATCGACCTGGTCTTAGACGACCGAGACCGGCTGGTGAAGATGTGGCGCGCGGAGGGCGTGCCCTGCTTCCAGGTGGCGCCCGGGAACTTCTGATGAGGTGGTGGCGCCGATTCATGCACTGGCTGCGGTACGGGAAGTGCGACCTGTGCCAGCGGGAGTTCAGGCGCGACCGGCTGCACGAGACCGACGACCAGATGATAACGGCATGCTGCTTGTGCCTGATGAGTCTCGAACAAGGGTGGGGGGGGGGGTGGGCATGACGATGGGTGATGAGGGGGAGGTACAGGAAGCCGAGCAGGTTTCGCGGTCATCCATTCCAGACTGCAAGAACTGCCGGTGGTACGCGGCGAAATGGAGGAAGAACGCCCGGATTGCGGACGATGTCTGCAACTACCCGCCGCTGTGGAAGAACATCGACGACTCGAAGCATGTGGTGTCGGCGACGAAGTCTCGCGCGTATGACCACTACTGCGGGCTCGCAGGGCGCTACTTCGAGCACAAGGACACGGGGAAACCGTGGAAGGTGCCGAAGGAATCCCCGCTCTGGAAGCGGTGGAGTCGGCGCACCTGGGGAATCATCGCCCTCGCGGTGTGGCTCGGGGTGGTGGTGACAGTCGTGCGCGGGAACCTGTTCGGATGAAGGACCTGGACATCATGTTCTCCGCAGTGGTGGGGCACCTGGATTACTGCCACCGCACGAACGGCCGGCTGCCTGCGCGGCTCCGCATGCACCCGGAGGCGTACGCGGATTTCAGAATGTCACCCAAGCTGCGGGAGGAGGGCGATCTCTTCCGGCAGGCCCCGCGCGAAGAGCAGGACATGGCGCTGATGCGCGGCCTGTCTCCCACGGGGATGCAGTTTCGTGGCGTACCCATCTACGTCGATGTCTGCGTGGCGATGGAGCACGGCGGATTCGTGAGCGAGATGTGAAGGGGAGATGTCATGAAGACACGATGGAAGAAGGCGGACTGGTGGCGCTTCGCACGCAAGGTTTGCCACTGGCTCAAGATGTGGGGGATGGCGTTCATCCTTTGTGCGGTCGGCATCGGCATTGTGATCGGAGTCATCGTCAAATGGATCGAACTCTGGGAGTGGGTGGCGCAACAGTTCGGGTGGGACGAGCAGATTGCGGTCATTGCGGGCATAGTCGTATTCGTTTCTGGCGTGATCGCGGTCTGCTTCGCGTTCTCGCGAGAGGCGGAAGGGGAGTGCTGAGCGGTGAAGTGGCGGAACCCGGCATCCGGCATCTACGAGCTTGAGGGGTCGTGGCCGCAGACGGTGCAGATCCGCAGGGAGCGGCTCAGGGTGCTGTATCCGAGCCGCGTGGCGCATGTGACGCGATGGGTACTCGAACGCCGTGAGTGGACGGACGACAACGAGCTGGAGTTCCACACGCTGGATACGTACCCATTACTGAGAGACGCGAAGCGGGGATGGGAGGAGAGACAGGGATGAGCAAGCACCTGACGTTGGAGGAGGGCAAGCGCCTCCTGGAGGAGTACGGGCTGCATCAGGTGGTCATCATCGGGCGCAGGGTCGGCGAGGACGGCTACGTGAACGTGCTCACGCACGGCACCGACATGGCGCACTCGGCGGTCGCGGCGAGGATTGGGGAGTGCCTCAAGACCGAGGTGATGGGCTGGCCGGAGGCGCACGAGGCCGAGGTGGGCGAGCGGGTGCGCCTCGCGCGGGCCGCGCCGAAGATGGTGGAGGCGAAGCCCTACCAGAACCTCACATGGGACCAGTTCGCGGAGAAGCTCGAAGAGCGCATCAAGGGCATGCAGGCACTCGCGCTGTGCCTGGATGAACTCAACGTCCAGCACCAGGAGCTGGAGACCCTCAAGCTGCTACGGACCAAGACGCCCTCAAGGACCAAGCAATGAACCCCAAAGACATCAAGGCACACCTCAGCCGCCCGAGCACTTGGTTCACCATCGCGGTTGCGATGGCCATCGGGGGCGCCATCGATGTGACGATGACGCCGAAGCAGGGCACCGAGCAGGAGTGCCGGAACCTGCGCGAGTCGGCACAGTGGCTCGGGAAGAACGACGCCCTGCGCAACTTCAACAAGCACATGGCGCTCTACCGGCAGAAGGGGTGCCTAGCAGTCGAGAACCCCGGGGCGTGGGAATGACCATCCGCTACTGGTGCGAGGGCTGCGAGCGCGAACTTGAGCCCGGGAAACCGTTCTTCGACAACGAGGAGACCGGCGAGCTGGAACACATGAGACACCTCGCGTTCGCGTGCGGGCCGCTCAGGGTGATGGGAGAAGACGAATGAGTGACTACTACGAACTCGTGCATGAGCACGCCAATCCGCCGTTTCGTCCCACACCACGCCTACGAGCGCAGCCCAGGCGCCGAGACCTGGACCGAAGCGCTGCCGGAGGACTGACAGTGGACGGCATCATCCTCGTCGGCGCCGCCGCCATCATCCTCGTCGCGCACCTCGCGCTCATGGTGCTGGCAGTCTGACCCCCTCTAATGACCACGCGCACGTGCGCGTACGCGGAACCGTCCAGCCAACCCCGGATTGACCCCGATCCGGGTGACCCCGATCAGGCACCCCCAAAATCCGGCCCGGATTTCTCAGGCCCAGGTTCACGCCGGCAGGGGAGCGGATGGTGTGACAGCGGAGGACTACATATAGGTGAAGGGTCCATGCCAGGCGCCGGCGCCCTAGACCCCCCTCCGAGCTAAACCCCCTACCCCCCCCCTGCGCGAATCTTTTTTGCCCCCGAGACATGCGGGCCGCATGTCGCGGCCATCCTCGCGCCACCTCACCGAGGCCGTGCGCCCCTCCTGAGCCCTGCGTGAGTTGCCGGTAATGAAGAGATTAGCGGCAACTGGCGCCGGGAGGAGGGGCGCAACAGCCGCCGAATCCTGAAACCTCATGGCCTTCCCCTCCCCTCCTCATGCCTTGGCTGGGGTGGGGTGTACCCCCTGCTGTGGTGTGTGTGCGGGGATGTGTCTGGTGGTATTCATGGCGTGGTGATTGTAGGTGATTGTAGTCGAAATGTCGCATTTGTGTAATTGGGGGTCGCATTTGAGGTAGAACGAATGTCTATTCCCGTTGTTAGATGCGGGTGACGGAATTTCCCGCCGAAACAGGAGTAGCCAGGGGTTCGAGGCATCGCCGGGGTACGAGGCTGGCTCCCTCCCGGATTCGACGATGCGAAGAAGGTTGCCCCGCCTTCCCCGCTCATTGACAGCCAAGCAATGGGGTTCGGTTGGCTCCGGGGTTCGATTCCCCTGACGCTTCACCGATCTCCCGGTATGCAGCATCGTGGGCTCGATGCTGGGGGCACCGGCACCAACACCGAAGCCGCCCCGAACGGATCACTCCTCCAAGCCCCGGACAAGCCGTCTGCCCTTCCGCACTGCGTAGCTGCGGGGCGCACCCTGCCTGCGGATTGGGTTTGTTCGCGCTGACTCTGGCCAGTAGTGGTACCCGCAATGCATCCTTGCTGAGGCTGCATCGCGGGCATCTCTGCCCAACCGAGGAGATATCACCATGAGCAAGCCCCTTGCCGGGGAACCCGGCTATGTGTGCTCGCTCCGTGCACCGTTCGGCTTTGTCGCGGTCCTGGACCGCGAGGCAGGGGCGGAAGTCCCGCCCGTGAACGGCCGATGGTTCGTCGCCGCCTACGACAAGGGCCTGATGCGCCTTGCCGTGGCGCCGACGAAGAGCCAGAAGGACGCACGGACGCACATGAAGGACGCCCGCACCCGCGGCCATGCCTGGCTCGCACCCCTGCTTTCGCAGCGAGACACTTGGAACGGCGCCATGGATGCGGATGAAGCCGCACAGGTACCGCTCGCCCTGGGCGAGGAGTACCGCACGCTCAGGCTGGATATCGGCGGCCGAAGCGAGGAGTTCAGGCTCCGGTTCGTCGATCGCGTGGCGCAGCCCTCGATGCCGAACAACGAGAGCTACATGCGCGGCTGGTGGAACGCAAAGGAGGCACGAAATCGATGAATTTGATCACAATGTTGGAAGTACAGGACGCGATCGACAGGATGCGGTCGCACCCGAAGGCCGCCGCGCAGGCACCGCTGATCGACGCGGTCGAGGAGGCCATCGACTTCGGGTCGGCCACCGCCGACTATGAATCCTGCGAGGCGATCATCGAAGGCGCGATCCGCAAGTGCATCGCCACCGGGGCCCTGCCCATTCACGCGCGGCTCGGACCCGCCGAGCTCGACAGGCGGATCGCCGGCCTCGTCGCGTACATCACATCGGCCTGACTGAAGAGGGAGTACCAGCTACATCCCCCTCACCCGAGGGGGATGTGACGGGCACTCCGCCCGAATCGAGGAGAGTTACCCATGAGACAAATCGACGACATCACCGTGCATGTGAGGGACGCGCACTTGGCCAATGGGTGGGACTGGGACTCCGACAATCCCATCACGCGTGCTGTGATGGACGCGTTGACGGCACCGGAGTCTCCATACCGCACGCGCCTGCCTGATGGGACGGTGGCTGAGGTGCTGACCACGGAGGACGGAAGGCATTGGATCATCGCATTGTTCGCGCATATGGGGGCACCGTGGAACGGAAGTGTCCGGCTGCTGTTTTGGAAGGTGTGCGACCCCCAGGCCGTGGACCAATTCGACAATCTGGCTTACGGGGGCCCGGATGAAGTTCCGACTCCGTTCAGCTTCAGTCTGTCGTTCCACACATACTGCGACTGAAGAGGGAGTACCAGTCACTGCCCTCCCACCGGGAGGGCAGGAGCGGGCACTCCCGCCCGGAACCGAGGAGAAACACCATGATTGGCTACATTTCTGACGACATTATCGGCGGGATATCCATCGTCACCCGCCACAGCATCGAAACCATCCAGCAGTGTGAGGTCGACGCGGACCATGTGAGCTCGAACTACAACAATCATGTGTACGCCGTGCACCTACCGTGCGAACGCACGGCCATCGTCACCCGACGCGAGGACCGCGCCGATCCGTTCGTGGTCGGACCTCAGCAGTTCGAGCTGGTGAACATGTGGGACGCGGAAGCGCAGAGTGCTGGGCTGTTCGTGCACCCGGCTATCCGCACCGCCTGAAGGGAGTACCAGCTACATCCCCCTCGCCCGAGGGGGATGTGACGGGCACTCCCGCCCGGAACCGAGGAGAAGCAAATGATCGTGCACAAAGACAGTGCTCGAGACATGCGGTGCTGTGGCCCGGTGGGCTGCGGCAGCGATGCCCGTGACACCTACGCCGCTCCGAAACAAGGTGGCAGCATGTGCATCGGCCCGCAGTGCATGGCGTGGCGCGTGGTGCCTTCGGGCTGGATGAGCAAGGACTCCGCCAATCACGGATGGTGCGGTCTCGCCGGCGAGCCGGTGCGGGCCCCTGGTGATGTGGGGTAGCGCCATGTCCACACGCACCTACAAGCAAGGCGAGCGCGCGGCGCTCCGTACCCGCACCCTGCCCAGCCATGTCCTGCGCAGGCTCCGCGACGATATGCACTACTGGGAGGGCTTCCACCACGCGAGGCCGCAGGCGTCCCACCTGGGCAACGTCCTCGAGGACCCCACCCGCCCCGGTGGGTGGTGCACCACCGAGCTCCAAGAGGACAGCCACGCCGCCTGACGCACCAGGGACTACCGGTGAAACCCGCCTCACCCGAGGCGGGTTTGACGGGCATTCCCGCCCGGTTTGAGAACCAAGGAGAAAGAGACATGGGTGACAGAGCTACCCTCCAAACGGGCCGGCGGCGAACCGGAGAAAGAGACATGAACGACGCAATGAGCCCCGCCAACCTGACGGCGTGGGACCGTGAGAGGCCCGCGACGGATGGGCTAGTGCGCAACGCGGACGGCACATTCCGCGCAAAGCGCGCGATGGTGCGCCTCTCCGCGCGCCGCGCAAAGCGCGTGAGCCGCATGCTGATCGAAATGAGCGAGCTGCGCGATGGGCTGCTCGGCGCAAAGGTCTCGCACGAGGGCGAGACCTACCGCATCGTGGCGACGCAAAAGCGCCGCGATCGGGAGACGGGCCGCCTGATCAGCTACGTGGTCTGCGACCGCTGAACCGTCCGCAGCGCGAGTGACCCGCCAAGCCGACTTCCAGCGCCGCCAGCGTGCGGCGCGCAAGGCCGCCGGTGAGTGCATCGACGCGCCCCGGTGCGGGCCGCACCCGCACCCGCCTCGGCCGGGCAAGACGACATGTGCTCGCGCGGCACAGTTGCGCCGCGCAGACACCGAGCGCAGGCTCGGGAGGCCGCTACGGCCGCGACGTGGACGGCCGCCGCATGTCGCCACGACGGACGCGCATGAATCATGAGCTGCTCTGGCGCCCTCTGCTCCGCTGCGCTACGCATCCGGGCTGGAGGGTCGGCCGGACGTCCTGTCCGGCCTTCCCCGCCTACTACAAGAACCCGGAGGAGGACGACGCGGAGCCGGAGCACCAGCCCGACCTGCAGTGCACCTTCATGGATGGATAGGAGTTCCAGTCAGTGCCCCCTCCGAGCGGAGGGGGCACGAGCGGGCACTCCACCCGACACTGAGGAGAACGACCAATGAAGGGGAATTATATACATGACTTGAATCCGACCGTCCGGCCCGTCTACGATGCCTCGCTCTTCACCAACGGCCTGTGCCTGGGAGAGCCGATGGACGTCACCGGATTGCCGCTCACAGTGGCACTCATGAGAGGCTGGATCGTCAAGCTGACGGAACCCGGCGAGAAATTCCAAACGGGGGTCCTCTACGAGACGGCTCTGGAGTTCCACTTGGATGCGGGGGGGCACGCCCCCACCGCCGACGATGGGAAAAAGGAGTTCCAGAAGGCACTCGCGGGACTCCGGAGAGAAGGAATCCTCGAGAAGGCAGGGGAGAAGAAGCACGGATGGTGGGTGCGCACGGAACGCACGCTTCCGGTGGAAGCCGAAGTCGCCACCTTGGTATTCGACCGCACCGACATCATCACGCGCGGTGACGGCCCCGAGACGGTCTATGCCTGGTATCTGCCCATCTCGAAGGAGCTCGCCGGACTGAAGAACCAGACGACCTTCCCCATGAAGATCGGCCACACGCGCAGAACGGTCAATGACCGCATGCGGGAGTCGGTCGGGATAGTGCCAGACTCGCCGGAAGTCGGATTCGTTCTCAAGGTCGCCAACGCCCACCTGTGGGAGCGGCTGCTGCACACAATCCTGCGCGTGTGCAACAGGCACCTCCCCCCTGGGATGGTCACGGGGTCGGAATGGTTCACCACAAACCCCGAAGAGCTCGGACGGATCGTAGATGCGTTCCATCACCTCATGAAGGCAGAGCTTATCCCGTCCGCAGTGAAGGAGGGCAGTGTCGTGGATTTGGAGAACATCTACTCCGATCCAGATGAGATCGGGCTTCCGACCGAAGCCTACAGCGGAATGAGCCCAGGAGACGACACCGCCTGAGAGCCGCTCGGCTGCCAGCTACGGCCCTCTCCACCCGGAGAGGGCCGTGACGGGCATCCACCCGACACGAGAGGAGTACCCCCACCATGCACAAGTCACCCGGAAAGGCGTTCCGCGAGGGTGTCAGCCTCATGGAGCTGATGGACCTGTTCCCCGACGAGCAGGCCGCCGTGCGCTGGTTCGAGGGCATCTACTGGCCGGAGGGACGTTGTTGCGGGCACTGCGGCAGCACAAGCACCCGCGAAGTCCCGAACGCCACGCCCATGCCGTACTGGTGCTCGGACTGCAAGAGCTACTTCAGCGTGCGCACCGGCTCCGCGATGGAGCGGTCGAAGATCCCGCTGCGCAAGTGGGCGATCGCCATCTACCTCGCACTCACCAGCCTGAAGTCCGTCTCAAGCATGAAGCTGCACCGCGACCTCAAGATCAGCCAGAAGTCCGCATGGTTCATGCTCCACCGGCTCCGCCAAGCGTGGGCTCCGGCCGCCGCAGCTCCGACCGGCTCGTTCTCCGGCCCCGTGGAGGTCGATGAGACCTACATGGGCGGGAAGCGGGCCAACATGTCGAACGCCAAGCGCAAGGAGCTCGAAGGCACCGGACGCGGCGCGGTCGGCAAGGTCGCGGTCGTCGGTGCCAAAGACCGGGCCACCAACCAAGTCGCCGCCCGCGTCGTCACCGACACCACGAAGCCGACGCTCCAGAGCTTCGTGCTGGCGCACGCGTCCCCGGACGCCATCGTGTACAGCGACGAGGCCGCCGCCTACGAGGGGTTACCCAACCCCCATGAGGCGGTCAAGCACAGCGTCAGCGAGTACGTGCGCGGCATGGCACACACCAACGGCGTCGAGAGCTTCTGGGCCACGCTCAAACGCGCCCACAAGGGCACGTTCCACAAGATCAGCCCCAAGCACCTCGACCGCTACGTCCAGGAGTTCGCCGGCAAGCACAACGTGCGCGACCAGGACACCATCGCCCAGATGGTCACGCTGGCCGCCGGCTTGGTCGGTCGCCGCCTCATGTACCGCCAGCTCACGGCAGACAACGGCCTGTCGAGCGGGGCGCGGTCATGAGGAAGAAGGGGCCGCCTGACGAGAAGGGTCACCAGCCTCGCGACCCGCACTTCGCGGGCGCCACCCCCGAAACCCTCGCCTTGGCGCTCCGCAAGTCCGTCAAGCGGAAACGCCAGCCCACACAAGGAGATACCGAGAACGGAACCGGAAAAATCAAGCCAAGTATATAATTCCCTTCGCCTACGGCCCTGACCGCGACAAGACGCTGGATGCGGTGCGCGTGAACCAATTTCGCATGGGCTACCCCATCGGCTCTGTCAGCCGGAAGGGGCGCCTGTCCATCAAGCCCTACCCGCTCCTGTGAAGAGGACCACGCCATGACCCCGGAGGAAATGAAGGCCATACGCCTTCGACTGTCGCTATCGCAGCACGAGCTCGCCTACGTCCTGCAGGTGAGCAACACGGTGATCTCGCGCTGGGAGAGGGGCCTCAACCGCCCCTCAGCGCAGACCCGGATGCTCTACGAGGAACTCAATGCCGGCTGGCAGCCGAGACGGCTCGCCAAGGTACGCCGCCGGCAGGAACATCGGAGGACCCACTGATGCGCCCACGTACCACCATGCTGATACTGCTTGCCCTACCCTTCCTCATCGCGGTTCTCATCGACTACCTCTGATCGCCCTCCTTCACCCGGGCTCCTCGTTGCGAGGGGCCCGGGGCCCGCCCTCACGTATTCACCAACTCCCCTGCAATGAAGACCAACCCCTTGCGCCAGGACCGCTCGGCGAACTCCGCGCGCATGTCCACGCGCATCGCGTCACGTGGCTCCACCAGCATCCGCCCCCTGCCCACCTCCGGCATGTCCGGCCTTGATCCCTTCCCCAACCCCACTCGCACCAGCATCGTCGCCGCTTCGACCCCGTAGAGCGGGAAGAACTCCATCGACGGGCGGAAGTGCACCTCCGTAATCGACCCTCCGATGTCCTCGACGTTCAACACCCCCGTGTAGTCTGGGAGTTCCTTGCGCACCGCCTGCATGAGCGGCGTCTCAGGAGACGAGAATGCCTCCCTGGGCCACTGGTCTATCCCCACGTCCCAGTGCGAGAACCGTCCGAACTCCCCGTAGGGATACCCTCTTGAGCCAATCCCCCACTGAATCTTCCCCTTCCATACCGCGTAGTCCGTGGAGGAGTGCAGCCCCTGGTAGTACCGTTGCACCATCAGAGTGTGGTTCGGCGCCATCGAGACGATATCGGCGGGCGTGACGCGGCGGGCCCCCATCGACAACCCCTCGGGGTTCCACCGAGGCTTCACCACATACATCGCCACATGGTTGAACGGAATGTCCTCCTCCCCGTGCTGGTCCTTCCACTTGGCGTGGCTCTCGCACAGCCGCTCGCGCAGCTCGTTGAACGGCCAGCACTCGACATGCGTGTAGTCCAGGTTGGCGTGGTGCGGCTGGAACCGGCGCACGCACTCCACCTTGTCGACGATCCAGTCTGGAGCGTTGAACACATCGACCTCAGCTTCTACCGCCACATCATCGAGCGGGCACAAGCCTCCCCACATCGTTGCGAGCCGGCGCGCGCAAGGCACGAAGCGGTTGACCTCCGCGATGGCATCCAGCCGGTTCTCCTCACTCTCCCATCCGTGTCCAGGCGGCACCGGCCGGAATCCCGTGAACATCTCGCTCACTTCTTCTCTCCCTGCTGCTGGTGGTGGAACCAGCGCATGTCGTGGCGGTTGATCTTGCTCTGCACCAAGCGATCCAGCACTTTCTCGCGCAGCTCGCCCCCCTCCACCATCAGACTGATGGCGTACACCACGTCGGCCGCTTCCTCCTCGAGCGCCGCGCGGTTCTCCACCGCCTGCGGATCCTCCGGGTTGCGACTGCGGTAGCCGTGGCGGAGCACCTTGCCGATGGCCTTCTGGAGCTCGCCGCACTCCTCGCTGAGGTACGCCAAGCGCTCGAGTTCCGCCGGCGTCAGGTGTGGGGGCCTGCTCATCATTCGCTCTCCTCGCACTCCCTCCTGTCACTTCACCACTGAAAGGGGATTATATACGCTGTTGCCCAACTGCGGGCGGACTGACCCCGCCCCGATAGCTCGACCTGCGGACTAGGACGCCTCCCGCCGCTTCGTCTCGGGCCGCGGCTTCGCCCCGCCGCTCAGCAACACCTTCGCCAACTGCTCCGGCGTCGTGTTCGGGATGCGAAGGTCCTTCTCCCTGTGGTGGGCGGCGGGCTCATCAGCATCCCGCCGTGGAGTAGCAACGCGCGCTGTCTGCATGGTGTTCTCCTCCCCAAAGCCTGCCGGCGAGGGCTTGGCCGCCCGACGCGCAGTCTACCACAACAGCCAGTTGTACGACCGTGCCGGATGCGGTACACAGGAACCACCACTACCAGCCGGTGATCCGCCCTGCCGGGTCACTTTCCGCCGGGGTTCTTCGCCGCCTACGACAGACAAGGAGGAAGAACGTGCCAGCAGATGACCCGTACAAGATCCAACTCAATCACGTGAAGGCGTGTCAGGAGGGTACAGTTCGAACGTACCACTTCGAGCTTGCCTCAGATGAGTTTCCAGCGGGAGCAAGAGTTTCGGGCGAAGTCCGTATCGCCGTAGAAGCAGAGTTGCAGCCGAAGCCGCCTCTCTCGCCAGAGCTTCCACATACCGAAGTCTGGCTTCAACTTCGGGCGAGATTTCAGGAACTGGTTCGGTACACTCAGGACTGCGCGTATCCGAAGCCTCGGACGGCACGGGAGAAAGAGCAGGAGTAGACATGGCAAATCCTCTCGGCGACAATGGTATCGTCGAGAGGTCGTGACCTGACGCTCGCCGGGCCGGGATGGCACCCCGGCCCACACCCCTCCCGAATCTACGCTCTCCGCGCCCCCGAATCTAGGCCATTCAGCGCGATCAACTCGCCGTACGTCAAGCGCTTCCCTTCGAACCCCCGCACCACCGCGCCCATCTGCGTGAGCGTGTCGGACTCGCGGAGGTTGTGGCGCCCGGCGAACTCGTCGACGTAGCGGTCCAAGTGCTTCGGGCTCATCTTGTGGTAGATGCCGATGTAGCCCCGCTTCATCATCGACCAGAAGGACTCCATGCCGTTGGTGTGCACCTGTCCCCGGACGTACTCGCTCACGGAGTGCTTGACGGCCTCATGGGGCCGGGGCAACCCCTCGTAGGCGGACGCCTCGTCCGTGTAGACCGTCGCATCCGGGGCGGCGTGTTCGAGCACGAAGCCCTGCAGGGTCGGCTTGTCGGTGGTCTCGACCACCTGCGCCCGCACCTGCTTCGTCGCCCGGTCCTTGGCACCGACGACCGCCGTCTTGCCCACGGCCCCGCGACCCGCACCTTCATCGGCGAGCTGCTTTCGCTTCGCGTTGGAGGTAGTGGGCTAGTTTGAATTCTCGCCGTTGGTTCGGCGCTTCTTGTACGGGCCGCGGGGGCCGGGCGGCGGGGTTGCCTCGTCGATGAGCCGCACGAGGTCCGCCATCTCCCAGAGCCTATCCGTCACCCCCGCCTCCATCGCCGGCGTGACCTTGATGGTCTGGTGGAGCCGTCCGAAGTTGTACCACCAGATGTGCAGCGCGACCGCGTGCGCGTGGTTCTCCAGCTTCTTCGAGAAGGCGTTGGTGAGCCGGGTGAACCGCCGCATCGACATCCGCATGGTCAGGTTCTGGCGCTCCACGTAGCTCGTGCTGATGTGCCGCCTGTCCGGGTTCCCCTCGACCACCTTCGTCCGGATCCCCACGCACTCGGCCGGGCTGTAGCGCCGCTCGTCTTCCTTCCCGGTCGCGCCGTACAGCTTGATGAGCTGCGCGTAGTCCACGTCGCCGCCGAACGCGCCCTCCACGGCCTCGAAGTACGCGGCGTGTCCGTCCGTGGTGAGCTGGACGCGGTGCGCCAGCCGGGCGCGCAGGTCGTCCATCAGGTCGATCGCGGTCATGCCCGAGCGGTCCCCGATGCGCCAGGTCGGTATCAGCTTCGTGTCGGCGCACAGCGCCACCCACGTCCACACATCGCCGGCGTCCGGCGGGGCCGCCTTCGCGCGCGGGACGTTCTTCTCCTTCGCGTAGATGAACGACCAGATTTCGTCTGCCTGGACGCGGCGGCAGGGTAACTCGCGGAACTCGCGGTCCTGGTGTTCGGCGCAGACCTTCCCGGCCGTGACCAGGAGTTTCGTGACGGTCGCCTTCGCGACCCCGGTGACCCGGACGGTGGCCCGGATGCTCATGCCCTCGGTCAGGCACTTCAGGACGAGGACACGTTTGTGTGTGGGCAGAATATTCATGCTGGTCATTGTATGCCAGCATGTCGGTTATAGCAAGCATTTAAGGGTTAAAAACGGCCCGCGAACCATGTAGACTCGCGGGCCGTGTCCCAGGCAAGGAAGCCAGGCCAGATGGCAGAGCGGTAATGCGCAGGGCTCGCAACCCTTGGCTCCGCTGTAGCAGCAGCGGTCGGGAGTTCGATCCTCCCTCTGGCCTCCATCCGATGCAGAGTTCGCAACGGGACAAGACAACCGTCCCACTCTGCATCGTCACCCAGTGCCCTGGTGGTGGAATTGGTAGACACAGCGCACTGCCAATGCTGCTGGCCTCTGTAGCTCAACCTACATGCCGTGCCGGTTCGAGTCCGGTCCAGGGCACCAATTCACCACTCAAAGCAAGACAGCCGGATAGGGCCGCTCCGACTGTCCCCTATGCTCGGTTCCCCCATCGGGCTGCGGCAGCTATTCTGCCAATCTCAGAGCGTTCCTCGGGAGTCATGCTTGCGGCACGGGCATGTCCGCCTATCGCGCGACCGATGGGTTCGGGCTCGGCATCGGACGCTTGGCCGGTGGCCACGTCGATGACGCGCTTGGCGAGTTGGTTGGTGTCGCGGGGCCGGGTTGGCCGCTTCTTCGGCATCTTCATTCAGCGTGCTCCTCGGAGCTCCCAGAGGGAGTGCTCGTGAGTTTGCCACAACGGAATGTTGTCCGTACAGTTGCCCTCGTGAATAGCGCGCGGAGCCCGCATGCCGGGCTGCCCGCCGAATACCACAACCCATTCGACGGCAGGGAGTCATGACCCGGTCGCGGGTGAATACGCGGGGCATCGTCGCTTCCGTTTCTCTGCGCGCTGTTCACACGGCCCGGCGCCATTCTCCGGCGTCGGCGTGACCAGCGGCAAGGAGAACCACCATGCGCACGATTATCCTACTCGCAGGACTCGCCCTGATTCTCGCTGCTGGCGCCAGCATGTTGAAGCACGGCCACCCGGGTCACGCGGGCCACCAATCGCCGCACGCGCCTGCCGGCGACCAGGCGACGACTGACGACGAGGACGCCACCGAAGCGGTGTTGCGCGCGCGCTACGAGGCCGCGAAGCGCACGCTCGAGGCTTTGCTCGCCGCCGGCGCCGGGAGTTCCAGCACAGACACCAAGCTCGCGGAGGCCGTGACCGAGTTCGTGGAGCACGCGATCGCCTACTACGTCTGCCAGGGATGCGCCGAGGATGTCCACCAGCCATCAGTCCCCGATTCGGCTGGCATCTCTCGCGCGAGCGTGCGCGGCACCAGCGCGGCCGACCTCATCGACTACCTCAAGGACATGGCCGACGGCGGCCCGTGGGGGCCGGCGGTTGCGCGAGCTCCGCAACCGGGGAACACATGGCAACGCTGGCCCCAGCTCCCTCTGTGGGAGGGTCGCCCGATCGTGCGCGTCAGGGCAAATGTCGATCCCGAGTACCACGCAATGACGGCGAAGGCCGTGGACCTGATCAACGACTGGCTCCCACCTGAGCACCGCATACAAGGCGATCATGGGTGAGCCGACATTCTTGATGGGGGTCGGTCTCCACCCGGTGTACGGCCACGAACATCCGGTCTGGGATCCGAAAGACGTTCCGGCCGGCGTGATCTACGTGGACTTCGAAACCCCGCACCCTGGCGCGCAGTCACGCTACAACGAGAGCGGAAGTCGGTACACCACGACCGATGTGCCCCGCATGATCTCCAACCTCGTGGTGATCAACGCAGATTTCTTTGGGGATTATATACGTGAGTGCCGAAATGCCCTGAAAAGACCGGGGCGCAAGCAAGGCCCCGGTCTCATAACAACTGACGGTTGGTCTACCGAAGTCCCGCCGACGCTATCGCGTCCGGGAGTCGCCTCCGAACCCGCCTCACCGGATACTGCTCCTCTTCGCGCTGGAGTTCCAAGTACGCCTCGTTGAGTTCACCGTCACTCTGCGCCAGTTTCTCCATGAGCTGATGCAGGGCAATGCGCACCACATCGGCATTCCCCAGCGGGATCGGCACAGGCAGTGAGCGGGCCAGAGATTCCTGCGCAAGGCGCACGCGCTTCATGTCTTGATCTGTCAGTCGAATCTGCATCGGTGTTCTCCTCGGTTGGGGCGATACTCCCCCAATCGAGAGTGTTGCACACGTTGCGGAATCAGTCAACAGTGTTGACACAGAATACAGATCTGTCATCATAGGGCTCACAGAGAAACGGCCCGACCCCAGACTCCCGCGAAGAAGATGAGGCCGAGCCGTTGAGACCGAAGTCATGGGGGCGCATGGTTGCTGGCGCGGTCGTTGGAACCCCAGCCACCGGGTTCGATTCCCGGAGCCTCCACCACCTCAGAGTGAGAATTCTATCATGCCCCAGAAGGCCCCCGGGAAAGCCCACCGCAAAGGCATCTCGCTCGTCCAGATCCTGAAGAAGTTCCCCAATGACGCGAAGGCCGAGGCGTACTTCGTCAAGCAACGTTGGCCGAAGGGCGTCGCCTGCCCGCACTGCGGCTCCACGAATGTCCAGTCGGGCACCAAGCACAAGACGATGCCGTACCGCTGCCGCGAGAAGGAGTGCGCCAAGCGGTTCAGCGCGAAGACCGGCACCGTCATGGAAGGCTCGAAGCTCGGCTTCCAGATCTGGCTGCTCGCGACCTTCCTGCTCTCGACGAACCTCAAGTCGGTCTCGTCGATGAAGCTGCACCGGGACTTGGAAATCACGCAGAAGTCCGCCTGGTTCCTCGCGCACCGGCTCCGCCGTGCCCTGGACCGCGACGGCGAGATGTTCTCCGGCCCGGTCGAAGTGGACGAGACCTACTTCGGCGGGAAGCGGAAGAACATGAGCAACGCGAAGCGCAAGCAACTTGCCGATGAAGGGGCTGGCCGAGGCGCAGTCGGCAAGGTCGCAGTGGTCGGCATCAAGGATCGCGAGACGAAGCACGTCCGGGCGAAGGTGGTCGAGAAGACCGACAAGGCCACACTCCAGGGCTTCGTGGTCGAACACACGGCACCAGGAGCGACGGTCTACACCGACGAGGCATCCGCCTACGAAGGGCTCCCGTTCCCCCACGAGGCCGTCAAGCACAGCGTCTCGGAGTACGTTCGCGGGAAGGCCCACACGAATGGCGCCGAATCCTTCTGGAGCATGCTCAAGCGCTCCCACATGGGCACGTTCCACAAGATGAGCCCGAAGCACCTGCACCGCTACGTCGACGAGTTCGAGGGCCGGCAGAACGTCCGGGAGGATGACACCATCGACCAGCTCGGCGCGATGGTGCAGGGCATGGAGGGGAAGCGGCTCACCTACGAGGCGCTGATCGCGCCCAACGGGCTGGATTCGGGGGCGCGGGGAGGGTAATCTGCTCGGCGCGGCTGGCGGCCACCAGACCGCGCCACTTCTGTTGAGCCGGACGACTCGTGAGTGATGCGATTCTCACTCATGGAGTGGTGCCATGTCTACTTTCCGTTCGTCTTCCCCCATTTCCCTTCCGCCGCACTGGCCAGTCCTTTGCTCAATTGTCGGGCTTGAGACTCGTCCAGCAAGCATCCGAAGTGATGAACTTGGCCCGTTGTTGGCGACGGTCGAGTTTCGAGACGAATCGCCAGACCGTACTCCTGAGCATCTACGATAGACGATTCCCGCGACGAGCGCGGTGAGGAAGGAAATACGCGTTTGGTCATGTTGAGGAGGCTTCGTCATGTCTATTCCCGTCCCTCGTTGTCCTGTAGAAGTTCCAGCAGAAGTGGAGCCAAGGTCAGTTGAGCGCGGAAGAAGTCCGCAAGCAACTGATAGTCCTCCTTATCCTGATGGGTCAGATGCAGATGTGGAGTATTGGGTGCAACGGCTAGAAGCCGCACGAGGTTCTCCTCTGCCTGTTGAAGCGGATGTGGGGTTGTTGCTGTTCTGTCTGCGGCAATTACTGAAAGAAGAGCCGCGACCGCCGAACCAGACACCTTCTCTGGAAGCTGCCAAGCGTAGTTCATGAACTCGCCTCATCTTCGTCGTAGTCGGGGAACGGCCGGGGCCATTCGTCATGAGGGCGCCAATACTCATCTGGGATGCTGAGCAGCCACCACAATTCCTCTTCGACGACTGCCCACGCCGCCTCTCTCTCCTGGCGAGCACGTTCGATCCGCTCTTCGTCCGGCTGCTCCTTCACTGGAACGGCCCGATGATGTCGCCGTGGTAGTCGTCGCTGATCCACAGGTAGAGGTCCGAGGGCTCGGCGCAAGACACCAGTATCAGGGCGACGACGATGACCACCAGAAGGGCGATGATGTGGCGGGCGGTGTCCAGTGAACCCTTGAGCTGCTGGGCCTCGTTGTGCCTCCGGACGAGCTGATGAGCGAGGTATCGCGGAGATTCTGTGGCGGCGAGCCGGTCGGCATCGTTCTCGTTCCACTTCTCGATACTGTTCATAGCAGGAAGTGCCTTCCGACCATCCAGAACCACACCACGAAGAGAAGCACCGTCGCGATGCCTACGATCCAGTTGCCAATCCGAGTGCCCAGGCGCGTGTAGTGCGCTTCGTCCCGGGCCTTCTTCCGCCGGATCAGCTCTTCGATGCGGTTCATGGCCTGTCTCCCAGCCATCCGATGGACGAACGATCGAGGCCGCATGCGTTCAGCGCCTCGCGCATCGCCGGAATCGCGTTGGTCAGGGGAAACTTGGCGCGCTCCCACTTGTCCACGTAGGGCAGGTCCACCCACAGCACATCGTGGAAGCGGATGCGGTCGATGACATGCTCGGCGTCGCCGATGAAGTAGTTCACCCCGTTGGCGCGCTGTCTGGTCTCGGGGTGCTCGTTGACGTACCACCGCACGTCGACGGTCTCCAGCGCGTGGATCTGCCCGAGGACATCCCACCGCACGGAGAGCACGGGGTTGGCGGTATCGAGCTGCGCCCTGCGGTCTGGGAAGAACCCCAGGCGTAGCTCTTCGGCGCCGGTCTCGGGCGAACACACGTAGAACAGGCTCGCGACATGGAGCCCTGCGGTGAACTCGGAGGTGCCACGCGCCATCACCCAGCACATCGGCCCGTCCACGCCTCCAGACCAGCAGGTGTGCTGGCTCCAGCCGCCGGCCGACGTGCGGTACGCCGCACGGTAGGTCTGGTCAAAGGCTCCTACTGCCCCGGAGAACGAGAAGACGACGAGAACGACGGCGAGACGGGTGAGTCTCGGCATGACACCCTCCCTGGCCCATAGCGGGCCACCTGCTCGCCACCTGTGGCAACACGGATGTGGCGAGACTCGGGAGAGCCATTACAATCTCGGTTGGTCGCAGCGATGGCTCTCCCATCGTTGCTTCAAGAGGCGGGGGCGGTGGTCCAGACCGCTCCCGCCTCGCCCTTGTGGAAGTCACCCGATGACGAGGCGGGCACTTGCCGCACTTCGACTGGTCCTGTCGGAGTGGGTGGAGTCTGAGGCTCTGGCAGGGGTCCTGGACCCGCCGCGGGTAGAGAAGGCCGACGCGAAATGGCGCCGGGCCGTTGCGACTGTCCTCATCAGGTGAGAGATAGCCCTGCGTATTCGCCCGGCACCGGGAGCTACCCTGCGCCACGAATCGGCTTATTCGGCAGGTAGCCCGGCAGGGCGGGCACCTGATGAAACAGTCGCGGAGCCACCATACTACATCGTGTTGTCTCTGGTAAGATCGGCGCGCGGACAGTCAGGACACGTCCGGGAGGGGAGCCCACCATGAGCAAGCCGAACGGGAGCAGACCGGCTGAACGTCTAGCGGCGGCTCTGAAGCCGACGTACGACGTGGAAGAGGTCGCGGTAGCCCTTCAGGGCTGCATGGATTCAGCAGCCCACGCAGCAGCCCAGGAAGTGAAGCGGGAACTGGCCCCTCGCCTTGACAGGCAGGACGAGACCCTTCGGATGATCTGGAAGCAGTGCAGGGGCGATCCGAACCAGCGCCTGCCCATCGACGGCTGAGGGGAGGAGACCACCATGACGACCGAAGCGCGAGAGAAGGCTCCTGAGCCTCCGGTGCTCGAAGTGATGCACCCAAGCTACCAGCCGTCAAAGGCGGAACTGGAGGAGGACCTACGGGTGAACGCGACCTTCGATGAGGCGGTACAGGCGCTGGTGCGGCCCGTGAAACTTCGCTACGCCAAGTATCCGAAGCGAAAGCGCTGAGCGAGTCTGCCGTGCCGTACTACATCCTGTTTGTCGCGGAAACGGGCGAGACACACTGCGGGGTAGTGGTGCAGAACCGTGAAGAGGCAATCGCCGAATTCGGCAAGAGACTCGGGAAGTCACTCACCTTCGAAGACAAACAAGACATCGTGGCACCCTACCTTCTGGGTGAGCGCGATGACGATGAACCTATGGCGTTCGTCCGTAAGCCTGACATCCCTGTGTTCGATGACTCAGACTGAGTTTCGGCACTCACGTATATAACCCCCCTTCTATTCCACTGCACACGCTCCCGAAGCGCATCGTCAGGCCGTGCCTTCCACCACAGGCGGCCACGGCAACCCTCGTCTGAGCGCCCAAGAACGAGCAGAGCTGCACGCGCTCTGTGGGGAAGCATGCCCGCTACGGAGGTAGATATCCTTCCACATCAATCCGCGCGCTCGCAGTTCGTAAGCGAGGGGGGGATTGGACGGAGGAGTACCGTCACGCCATACATATCCCCCCTGGCGCCCGCGCCCGCCGCCATCAGTATCCAGGCGGATAGGCCAAGGCATGTCATGCGTCTTCGCATAGGATTTGGCGTAGTTGATAGCATGCACAGCGCCGGTGGCACCCGCCCTCTCCGCGATCTCTGTCCAGCTCAGCCCTTGGCACCGCATCTCGTACAACTGGAACCCTAACGACACCTCAAGGGGCTTGAGGGGCACACCCTTCTTCCCCTCTCCAGCACATGTCCGGCTACAGAATCTCCGAAGAGGCTGATCAAAGGACTGCCTGTAGGTGAACGTTTTGTCGCACACCTCACAGGTGATCATGCGCATCTCGCTACGGCTACGTATCAGGCGCAGATCAAGAGTCGGGTAGCGTGCCTTGACTATCTGGCTCACCCGCTGACGCGTGATCTGGTAGATGTTGGCGACCTCCTCAAGTGTGCCACCATCCTCCACCACCCGCCGCACGATGTCCGCATCCCGCTTTCGGTAATACGCAGAGTCCATCCTCATATCTCACTTCCCTCCTTGCTCCGTGATGGCCTCATCCAGCAACGCCAGCACCATCTCGTGCGTGACGTACTGGAAGTCGTTCCACCGCGCGAGCGCCTTGCCGGGCTTCGAGTAGGGCGCTTCACCTTTCGGCGGCGGCGTAGCGGCTCCGCCACCGCCCGCAGACACTGCATCCGCTTGTCGTAGAACCCCGCCGACCATGCCTCGCGGGTCACCGCTCCGATGAGGCACCAGCACACCGCATCCTTCGAGTACTCGTAGACCGGAAGACCGCGGCGGTTGCGCGCCATATCGCCCTTGCACCACCGATGCGGTTTGAGGATGCGCCGCTTCGCGGCCCGCAGAATCCGCACTATCACCTTGGGGGCTACCCTCTCAGAGCGCCGCATGCTGCTTGCGCTCCTCTTCGGCAATCGCTCTGTCGAACCACCGCAACACCCAGCGGTGCCCCATGGTGTCGTTGTCGGAGATGTGCGGGAATATGCCGCTCAAGGGCCAGTCAAGGCGTTGCGACGTGAGAGCTTCGGTCCATCGGTGCCGTGACATCCGCATCACGCGCATGAGGGCGCCGTGCGCGCACCAGCACACGGCGTACTTGCTGTTCGGTGGGCAGGGATCGCCAGCAGCGTTGCGGGCCCATACTCCTCTGGTCCACCGCGACTTGTCCGCGATGAGCGCACGCGCGGATCGCAGAATCCGTAGGGGATTATATACGTGAGTCACATTTCGGCTGACTCACGAGGCCCCGCAGGGCCGTAACTACTTGGCTGGCCGAACAATCCTGAACGGCCGGCGGAACGTCTGCCGAACCTCGTCCATCGTCATGCCCGGCATGTCGAACTCCTCCTCCAACTCCGCCTTCGAGGGCTGGTAGTCAGTCGGAGCAAGCTCAAGCGGCAGCGGCTCGGGGATCGGCTGCGGCGCACGTTGCGTAGCGCGTTTCGTCATGGTGGCCTCCTCCCCGTCAGTCGTCGATGGGCAGGCGCTGGTTCGGGTCGCCCTTGCACTGCTTCCAGATCATCCGCAGGGTCGGCAACATCTCCTGCTTGACCCGCTCGGCCGCGCGGTCAGCCGCGCGGTCAGCCGCGCGCTCGGCCGCCCGTTCGACCGCTGAGTCCATGCAGTCCTGCAGGGCTGCCGCAACCTTCTCCACGTCATACGTCGGCTTCAGAGCCGCCGCCAAACGCTCGGCTGGTCTGCTCCCGTTCGGCTTGTCCATCGGCTTCTCTCCAGGGACCAAACGGCCGAAGCGCAGTCTACCACAACAGCCAGTTGTCCCGCCGTGCCGGATGCGGTACACAGTGTCCAGCCACCAAGCCGATAGGCCCGCCTGCCGGGCTGCTCGGCGAATACAACAGCCATTCCACGGCCATGCGGGGTAGCTCCCCGCTCAGTGCCGCGGCGAATACCCGAGACCTTCACGGCTATCGTGCTTGGTGGCACGGCCCGGCGCCCTATTGTGCGCCGGGGAAACCGCACAGGGACGTGCTCTCCTACATGGAGGGATGTCCCCCATGCGCACGATTCTCAGCTCTCTGGCAGCTCTCGCCCTGCTTCTCGCTGCTGGCGGCAGCCACGGCCACCCGGGGCACACAGGCCACCTGGCACCGCCCGCGCCTGCAGGCGCGCCACAGACCACGGACACGACCGAAGCCGCGCTACGCGCGCGCTACGAAGCCGCGAAGCGCACGCTCGAGGCGTTGCTCGCCACGGGCACCGGGAGCGCCAGATTCGGTGCTGTGCGGGAGTGAGATAGGCTAGAACAACCCTGCGGGGCCTGCACGCCACGCAGGGGTCAACCACCACCTACGACAAGGAGAGAATGATGTCAGAGGACGACAACCCCCGGCCGCTCAACGAGCCGGGGTACCGGAAGAACGCGGTAGAGACCTTCTTAGCTCTTCTCGCAGCATCGGTTCGTATCGCCGAACATCAGCGCGAATCCGCGCAGCCCGTTCAGGTCCGATCCGACCTTCAATTTCGCTTGCGAGAGAGCCCGATGCTGCAAGGTCTGAACGAGCAGGAACGTCAGGATTTGGACAACATGGCGTTCTTTCTTGGGGTTGCTCTGGAGAGCGAGGCTCTGCGGATTGTTGAGGAGGAGAACCCCGACGACGATTCTTCGCATTGACGTTGCACATGATGAACCTCTCGGCGACAATGGCATCGTCGAGAGGTCGTGCTGACCTGACACATTCATCGGGCCGGGAGGCACCCCGGCCCACACCCCTCCCGAATCTACGCTCTCCGCGCCCCCGAATCTAGGCCATTCAGCGCGATCAACTCGCCGTACGTCAAGCGCTTCCCTTCGAACCCCCGCACCACCGCGCCCATCTGCGTGAGCGTGTCGGACTCGCGGAGGTTGTGGCGCCCGGCGAACTCGTCGACGTAGCGGTCCAAGTGCTTCGGGCTCATCTTGTGGTAGATGCCGATGTAGCCCCGCTTCATCATCGACCAGAAGGACTCCATGCCGTTGGTGTGCACCTGTCCCCGGACGTACTCGCTCACGGAGTGCTTGACTGACTCATGGGGGCGGGGCAGCTCCTCGTAGGCGGTTGCCTCGTCCGTGTACACGGTGGCGTCAGGGGCGGTGTTCTCGACGACGAAGCCCTGGAGCGCCGGAGCGTCGAGCCTCCTCGTCACTTGCGCGCGAACCTGCTTGGTAGGCCGGTCCTTCACGCCGACCACAGCGGTCTTGCCGCTCGGGCCGCGACCGACACCCGCATCCGCCAGCTCCCGGCGCTTGGCGTTGCTCATGTTCTTGCGCTTCCCGCCGATGTACGTCTCATCGGCCTCGACTGGCCCCGTGAACATCCCCGAGCCTGTCTCTGCCGCCTTGCGCAGACGATGGAGCATGAACCAAGCCGTCTTCTGCGTGATGCCCAGCTCGCGGTGCAGCTTCATGCTGGAGATGCCCTTGAGGTTGGTCGTGAGGAGGTAGATGGCGATCGCCCATGAGCGATACGGCAGGCGCGTGCCCTCCATGACGGTGCCGACCCGCACGGTGAAGAAGGTCTTGCTCGTGCCGCTCGGGCCACTGCGGCAGTCGCGACAGCGGTGCGTCGCCGACTTGTGCTTGATGTTCGCCTGGACGTTGAACGAGCCGCACTTCGGGCAGAACGGGCCATCGGGCCAGAATTCCTGCTCAATCCACTTGCGGGCCGCGTCCTCGTCGCGGAACATCTCCGCGACTTCCATCAGCGTCAGACCCTTGCGGTGTGCCTTGCCGGGAGCCTTCTGAGGCATCGTGCCGCCCTCCGAGAATGTGACTATATAGTATCGGAGTCAGGCGGCAGGATCAACGGAAATGTGACTCAGGTATATAATCCCCAATCCGTAGGCTCTGGCTCATGCTTCGACCACCTTGAGGATCGTGTCGCCTGGGTGTAGCGGCACCACCCACTGATAGCCCTTGGTGTTGACGAAGACCTCGTCCCACCCGTTGACCTTCATGTTCAGCAGCAGGGTGCGCTCATCGTCTCGGGCGCGCGCCTCGATGTCCGCAACCCGGTCGATGCGCCCCTCAAGGTAGTACATGCCGCTACGGCTGGTGATGTGGCTGTCCAGGTCCTCCATGCCACGCTCGCGGGTGATGAACCGGAATCCGAAGGGCGTGGCGTTGTACCGCTCCACGATGTCCTCGGCCATCTTGACTGCCACCTCCACATCCCACGTTTCAATGGGCCGCGTGGTGACCTCGCACACGAACGTGCCCGGACTCATGAACTCCACGAAGTGTCGTTTCATCGGCATTGCGTTTCCCTCACTCTGTGGCGAGCGGCGGGACCTCCTCCGGCGCAGCCTGACGATCCTTCCCATACTCGTCGTTCTGCCAACGGCCGTTGTCCCACTGGCGCCAGTCCCAGCCGAAGTGCTCGCAGATGGCGCGAAGCTGTGGCTTGCCGTACAGCTCGTACTCGCGTATCTGCTCTGCCGCCGCATCCATCCCCAGCAGCCACAACCACGCGCACATGTGGGCGATGGAGCGGCCCGCGCTGATCCCGCGGCAGTTGTTCGCCTTGTCCCACGCGAAGCCCATGTACTCCCTCATCTCCTGTGTCACGGACGATTCGTCGCGGGCCGAGACCTTCCATCCCTCCTCGGGCGCCGTGTCCTTCAACCACGGCCTCGCGGCCTCGAACGACAGACACGACAGCAGGTCGCATGCCTCCGTCGACAGCAGGTCCAGGCCATCCACCACGTCGATGCGTGCCAGAATTTCCTCATCCGTTCTCATGTCTGCACTCCCTCCTTGCGTTGGGTTTTCGGCCCGTAGATGGCGGCGTACTCGCGCACGAGTTCGCGCATGTCCTCCTCGGGACTGACGCAGATACGTCCAGCTAACCTCACCTCTTCCGTCCACGGCCGCGACGTTCTTCACCGCGAACCCTTGAGTGAACTAGGTTCCGTACCGTATGCAGAGCCTCTTGTAGTTGAATTTCCAACACGCTAAGCTTTTCCGAAAACATCCGATTCTCCATTAGGACACTCTCCAGATACTCGCTGTTTTCCATTCCACTCCTCGTAGCACTTTCCTTCGCACCTTTAAAAGTGCCAACTATCATCGGATAGACCTCTATGTCGACTCGCGACTTCTCAGCGAGTTTCCGATAACCCTTTGATTTAGCCCGTGATAGTTTCTCCACTTCTTCGCCGACTGCCTCCACGTTCGGCATCGCGAACACGTCAGCCCGCCCAAACAACTCGCGGGAAATACGCCAACCCGCGCCCGACTGAAGCATTAGAGTATCTGCTAGTGGAGACAAAATCTGTAACGCACCAAGCCAAAGCATTGCTTCCGGAACCTTCTCTGCGTAATTCCGTAGCAGTGCTCCCTGTTGTATAAACCCCGGGCGGCACAGGAACGCACTTAACGCTAGTGCAAATGCGGCAACGCTCTGCTCATCCCTGCTGTTTCTCTCCATAAGCGTCGGAGCTAGAACATCAAAATATTGAACCCGCTCCTCCGCCGTCATATTCTGAAATCGGTGAACGTCCTCCACCCCGAACAGATCCTTAGGACCGGGCAATACCTTCGGCAACAAATCATACGGGTTAACCCCTCCACGCAGTAGATGCCACCAACTAGCCGCATCTGACGTGTCGCCCCGCATCGAGCTTCGATCCGCGGAAACGCCGGCAATCGTGCCGGCTACGTGAGCAACAGAACGGCCAATATCAGATTCAAGTGGCCGACCCATCACCTGCGACAATCTAATGTATCTATTCACTACGTCATTCGTAATCTCCTCACGGAATCCAAGCGCCCAGCTACGCATCATCGCATATGCGAGAGTGCTGCTCGGTGTCGCCGAAGCTGCCGCAGCCAGCTCAATTCGAGAACTACTCCGGCACCATACCTCCGCGATCACAATACCCACCGCAGCGCTTGCCACCTCCCACACCTCTTTCGGTGGCTCTCGCGTGAGGGCACAATCTAACTGGTTAAACGACAGCGTTCGTACAAAACCACTGATCGGGCTGAACTCCCGAAGGTAGGCTCCGCTCCACGCGTACAACTCGCCAAGGGTTTCTTCGGTCCCGACGATCACTTGAGGTAGTGGCGACAGAGCCCTCGAAACATCTGGTACCCAAATCCCTACTAGTCCATCATGGGAGCTGCCTCTCGCAGCCACGAGACGGTTGTCCTTCTTCGGCCGAGGACCTCGGCCCTCGAGCAATTCAAGTAGTTGCTCGCGTCGGAATACCGCCGTCCACAACTCCTGCTTACCGGTTTCCAAATGCCGCTCCTATATCTGGGGAATTATGTAGCAAAATCTGCAACGCGGCCGATCAGTCGATCATCCCGGCCGTCCGCATGGCCCGAATTTCGTCGGCGTAGGGGTTGTCCGGGTGGCCCGTCGGCAGCTCGTTGAAGATTTCAGCCACCATCCGCTGGCCGTTCATGTCGTCGGCCGGCACCGACCGGCTCACGATCTCGCGCACGCTGAGCTTCGCGTGCTCCTTGGTCTCTTCGCTCATTGCCCTTCCTCCCGTCGCTCCAGCCGGTAGCGCCGCTGGATTTCCTCCCGCGTCGGCTCGCGGTTCTCGCTCCTGACGCTCCCCTGCGGGGCCAGCAGCACTTGCTCCAGCGCGGCGAAGAACTCGTCCTCCTCCACCTCGTCGCGCTCCACGGCGTCAATCTCGCGGCGGTTCATGGCGAGCCCTCCCGGTGGTGAGTGCGCCCGGTGGCCAGCCGGGCGCGGGGCGTGCGTGATTGCGGGGGGGTCATGTGTGTCCAGTCGTCAGTTGAATCGGGTCGAACAGCGTCTCCGGCCCGATCTTCGAGCGCAACCGCTTAACGAGGTCGGACAACTCGACGTGCGATTCCGCCTGAAGGTTCAGCCCCTTCGCGATGCCATCGCAGTCTGTGCTTCGGCGCTCCGAGAGAAACAGCCCGTAGGAGCCGTCCTGTCGTTGCTCGATGCCGTAGACGTGGAAGTGCATCGAGTGGCCGATCGAAGCAGGATCGCGCAGGTGAGCGAAGGCGAACTCGCCGAGCATGTAGTGCATCAGCGCGTCCTGAAGCACCAGCACCAGTTTCTTGCGCAGGTGCTCGAACGTGCGAACCTTGTGGTGCATTTGCACGAGAATCGTCTTCGCGGTCATCTTCCAGTTCATGCCGAATCCCCGCACAAGTTCCTCTGCGGAGTCGGCCCGCGGCAGTCCCAACGTGCGGAGCAAGCGTTGACGCTCCGGCCATACCGTCCCGGTCGTATCCACGGTCTGCAACTCCACGCCAGCGAAGTCGGCAATGTCGTCGTTCCTCGCGGAGACGAGGAAGTAGTCAACGCTCCCGCCTGGGATTTGTACCTCCGGGACGACGTGCAGATCGTTCCCCGGCTCATGCAGCGCGAGCAGGTGAAGGCAGTCGGTGAATATCCGGCCTCTCTCTAGGAGACGGGCCGGACAGATCAGGATCGGCACCCGCGCCTTGCCGTGCAGCACGGTGCATGAACCGATGGCGATCTCCGGGTTGCTCTTGCGTGTCTTGTAGCAGTCCTTGCCGAGAAACGGGCATTGCTGCCCGTCCACGATGGCGTGCCAGTCTTCATCGCGGGTCGAAGCCGACCGGCCGAACAGTTCGGCGACGGCACTCATAGCAGGCTGCTACACCGTTCTCGCGCGTGCTCGATGTACTGAGGGCAGATGTCTATCCCGACCGACTTCCGCCCCATCATGCGCGCCGCAAGCATCGTCGTTCCCGTACCGCAGAACGGGTCCAGTACGACACCATCCTCCGGACATGTCGCGAGAATCGGGATACGACACAAATCCAGGGGATACGGGGCGAAATGCGCCTTCCGGCCTTGGGTGTCTTCCGGAATGATGTCCCACACGTCACTTGGCTTGCTCCCCTTCGGGTGGTAGCGCAGGAAGTAGAACCCGCGATCACGCAACTCCTTCGCTCTGCCGGAGACCTTCGTGCTGTCGGAGTGCGTGGCCCGCTGGCACCCGCGGATGATCATGCGGAAGTCCGATATCCGCCCTTCCGCGACATCGGCCAGCATCCCGTTGAGCGCGTCCATCGCGCTCTGCTTCTCGTCTTCGTCTAGATGAGTCGAAAGCTCGATCTGGCGCCGGTAGCGCACGCCGGAGACACCCGTTGCCGAGACGACGGCTCCGTTCACGACTTTCGCTTGCCTCGGCTTCGAGCGAATCGCGTCCGCATCGTAGTAGTAACCCTTCGCCTGCCTCACGAAGTGGAAGACTGGCTCATGGACGCCGCCGAGGCGGTCCTTCGTGTTGTCCATGCCGTTCTTGACCTTGTTCCACACGATGCTGTTGCGCAGCACCCATCCCTGCCTGTCGGTCAACTCAAAAGCGACACGCCACGGGATGCCGACCAGCGACTTGCCGTGATAACTGTCGCCGATGTTCAGCCAGAAAGATCCGCTCGGCTTGACGACGCGCTTCAGTTCCGCGAAGACATCTGTCAGGCCGCGCACGTAGTCCATGTAGTCCCGCTCTAATCCCAAACCGCCATTGCTGTACTCCCGCTTCCCCCAGTAGGGAGGCGAAGTCATGGCGCAATCTACGGAGGATTCCGGGAGTTCGCGGAGAACGGCGAGCGCGTCTCCCTGGATCAGGAGTGGGCGCAGGCTCTGCGCCCGAAGGTGACGATGGAACAAACGGCTGTTCGTGCCTGCTGGTGTGTGGGTCGGTGGTAGAGCACTCACACCGGCACCACCTTGGAGGAGAGGCCGTTGCGCCGGACGAGCTTGGCGTAAGGGAGTCGCTTGTTGCCGATCTGGCTGGCCAGGGACTCCATGCGCTCGATGGTGTCGACCTCGCAGTTCCCCTCGTTGAGCCGGAAGGTGGCCTCGTTGACGTACTTGCCCAGGTGCTTCGGGGAGACGTGGTGCCAGGTGCCGTGAATCGACCGCTTGAGGATGGACCAGACGGACTCGATGCCGTTGGTGTGGACTTCGCCCCGAACGTACTCGCTGATGGAGTGCTTCACCGAGTCGTGGTTGAACCGGCGCTTGAGCGGCCCGTAGGCGGATGCCTCGTCCGTGTAGACGGTGGTGCCGGGGATGACGCTCTCTTCGACCAGCCCGACCAGCGTGGCGGCGTCGGTCGCCTCGACCACGGTGGCCTTGACCTTGCCCCCGCGCTCGCGCATCCCCGCCACTGCGACCTTGCCCACGGCTCCCCTCCCGGTGCCCGCGAGCGCCTTGCGCTTGCTGTTCGACATGTTCCGCCGCTTCCCGCCGATGTACGTCTCATCGACTTCCACGACATCCTTCAGCACGAAGTCACCGCGACCGCACGCCTCCCGGATGCGATGGAGCATATGCCACGCCGTCCGGTACTGGCAACCAAGCTCCTTCGACAACTGCATCGCCGAGACACCCTTGCGCCCGGTCATGACCGAGTAGATCACGTAGATCCAGTCCCGGAGAGGTCGCTTCGTGGCGTGCATGACCGTCTTCGTGGTCACGGTGAAGTTCGAGCGGCAGTCCTTGTGCCAGTAGGTGTGCGGCTTGCTCGCTGGCTGGCTGATGTTCTCGACGCCGCCGCAATGCGGGCACACCGGCTTGTCGCCCCACCGGACCCGCTCCAGCCAGCGGTAGCAGGAATCTTCGTCGGGGAACCGGCGGAACAGCTCCGGCACGCTGATGGTGGTGGCAATCCGCTTCTTGTCCGTCATCGCTCGCGTCCTCCGATTCGTTGCAGACTATTCTATCTTCAACGGAATCAAGGGTCAAGCGGCGTTGCAGATTTTGCTACATAATTCCCGAATAAAACCCGCCCCCCAGCGCCGGGAGGGAGGGAGGCGCCAGAGGGCGGGCGGGCCCCTAGAAGTAGAACCGAGGAGAACACTCTGCAGGGTCCGCCCGCCATCCTACGACCCGGAGGGCGCCTTTTCAACGCCGCCCTCTCCCTCCTTCGCGAGAATCGCATCGGCCACCGCCAAGCAGTCCTCGGCAAACAGCTCGCGCACCTGCCGGCGCTTGTCCTCCAACTCCTCACGGCCGGACCAGCTTGCCATGAGCTTGCGCATCGGCTCTGCGACGGTCTCCACCGCGATCGGCATGGCTTGGCCCGCGAGCCGCAGCCGGTGATCGCGGTTCTGGAGCGCGCTGTGATGCCCGCACCAGTCATCGGGCTCGCGCTCCTCCCACGACGGATGCAGCCGGCAGGCGCTGTAGTCCTTCACGCCCACCACGGGCGGCCCGGAGCCGATGTTCCCGCGCGGCGCGAACCACTGGCAGGTGGCGCAGTAGTGGCGGATCACGAGACCTCCTCCGATTGCTTGAACAGACCGGCCTCGCGCGCCGCTTCAAGCACAGGTTCGGTTACCTTGATGAGACGACGGATCTTCGCCTTCTGCTCGGGCTCGGTGACCCAGTCCTGGATGTCTTCCAGCGCCGTGCGCTGGACGCACAGTGTTCCGAACATCCCCTCCGCGATGTCCTTGCGCACATACTTGCGGAACATCAGCGCGGAGTTCAGGTTGAGCGAGAGCACGGGCGGGGCGACTTCGGTGCCGCTCTCCGGGTCATGGAACGACTGCGGCCCGGAGAGCACTGGTACCTCGCCGTCCACCAAGCCCTCGGCGTGTCCGATGATCTCTCGGTACTTCGCGAGTTTGTCCTCGAACGCCGCCTTGTGAGTCCAAGGCGGCGGGAGTGACGCTTGCGGAGCCACCTTCGACATGATGGCGTCCAGCATCTGCTCCCACCGACCCACCGCCTCCCCACACTCCTCAAGCGCAGGAACACACTCCTTCAATGCCATCAGCATCTGGGGCGCGACCGCAATCAGGCGCCCGACCTCGATGCGGTTCTTGTTGTCCACCACATCACTGACAACCTCGATGAGGATGATGCGCTGAGAAAGGTTCCCGTTTTCGTCCGGGAACCCTTCACCATCGCACTCGATGGTCACCCACTTGCGCCCTGGGCGGGGCGAATCCTCGACGACCAGCTCCCAATTCTCAGGTATCACTCCACTTCCCCTCCCTGTTGATGTTGGCGGCTCCCCGGATTGCCTTCTGCTTAAGTTACCCGCCGAGAAGGATTGAGTTTCGCCGTAGCACCGCGCACAAAGGCATGTTCTAGGTGGTCACCCTCCACCTTCGGGGACCTGAGTGCGCCCACCATCCGAGGTGCGTTTGAACTCTCGCCGTGCGCCGCCAAGCACCGGCAGAGGAGGATCGGCGCCCCTTAGTCGTCATCCTTCTTCGTGGAAAGCGAGGACTTGAAGAACCCGCCCACGAAGCCGAGCATCCCGCCCACCTGCCATGGTGCGAGTTCGATGCCCACATACGCGATGAACGTCGCCATCGTCTCATCGAATACCCACCCCACCATCAGGCCGGAGAACGCCCCTCCCAGGAATCCGATGATCGGGAACACCATGATGATGAGCCCGACCATCACAACCGCTCCAACCAGCGCAGCAATCTCCTTCATGTCGTTTCCTCCGCAGGCCACTTCGAGGCCGCATCCACTTCGACCGTGTAGACCGGCTTCATCTCACCGCGCACCAGGAAGTGGAACACCTCGCCATCACTCTTGCGCACCACCCGTACCCGCCACTCGCTCCCGTGCTGAATCAGGAACTCCGTGGGTTCCCATGCGTGATTGCTGTCGAAGGAATCCGCCCAATGCTCGGCGATCCTCTCTGGGAACGTGCCCCCGATGACCGTCATGTCCAGTGTCTTGTAGTCCGCAAGGGTCTTGCCCCTGGGCATGTCCACAGGGCACGCGGAGACTTCCCATTCCTCACCCATTGCCATCGTCCTGGAGCAACGCCTGATAGTCCTCCAGCGAGCAGACGTACTGCTCTGCCCGCTCAAGTTCCTCGCCCTCGGCGTTCAGCCACCGCTTCTCGAACCAGACACCGCCAGTGCGCGGAATGAAGCCGTAACTCACCTCATACGCGAACGCGGTCTCACTGGCCTGAGCCACAGCGGGCGCCGGCAGTTGCGCGCCCGCCGCAACGGCCGGGAGCCCCGGCGCCGCCGCAGCTACCGCGACCGCTGCGGTCGATTTCAGGAACTCACGTCGTGTCTGGTGCATCGAGGGTCTCCTGGGTCTCGGCGCCGGCGTCGAACGACTGGCGCCGCGGGCGCGGATAGAGCGAGAGCAACCGGTCGAAGGTGGTCACCTCGCCGTACTCCGACATCAGGTGCTGGCGCTTCGGGCGCTGGAACACGGTCAGGGTCACGTCGTCCCGGTTCACCGTGGTCTTGCACACCTCGACCTCGCCGAAGAAGCACGAGATCGCGCCGGAGCGCTTCTCCTGGTCCACGGTGAGCGAGCCGACACACTGCAACGTCCCTGCGTTGCCACCGGCCTGCCAGAGCGTGATGTGGGTGTGCGCGCCCCGGTCCTCGACGCGAATCGAGGACCAGGGGGAGCGCAGCTCGTAGTAGTTGCACCCCATCGCTCATGCCTCCTGGGGCGCCGGGAGTTCCGGGTAGGCCGGCGTGATGGAGACCTGCGCCAAGTATGCCGCGAGCTTCGCGACCTCCGCGCGCATGTAGCGCTCGGTCTTGTACGTCTCCGCCGGCCAGGGCGGCTCGTTGTCCACGCCTGCGCATGGCTCCGGGGCCTCCCCGTGACGCCGCAGCGCCACCCTCATCCCGGGCACATAGTCACCACAGTGCGCGGTGTCGAACCCGAACCACCAGACATCGTCCGGCTCGCCCTCATCCGGGACATGGCAGATGCTGGTGCTCACGTCCTTGCTCTGCGAGCACGGCCCGGAGAAGGTGAGGCCCCCGTGCACGTCGTCCCACTTGCACAGCTCGTAGACGCTGTCGTAGTGGACGCCGTGGAGCGGGTGAGCGGCGGGCACGCCGACGTACCCGCACCAGGACCCGAGCGGGCCGCGCACGAGCAGGCACGGCAGACCGCTCGCCTCGTCAGCGAACTGGTACTTGTCCTTCTCCGCATCCCACGGGCCCGTGCCCCAACCTTCGCGGTTGTCGGCGTTGTAGTACGCGATCTCTTGCATCAGTCCTCTCCTCTCGGTTCGTTGACTTCCCGTGCGGAGGGCGGCACCACCTGTTCGAACTGCTTGGCGGACACCTCCCACTCGCGCTCGCAGACCAAGCATCGCCACCGGCGCATCGCCGGCTGGCCGGAGATGGTCACCACATGCTGGCACCCAGCACTGTTCGGGCAGTCCGGGCGACGGGCGATGCTGACGTAGGGCATCCCGCCTGGGTGCACTGGCCACATGTCTCGAGGCAGCGTGAACACCACGCGCCCGGTCGCGATCCCCAGACAGAACAACTGCTCCACGTGGATGTGCTCGCCCCACCGCTCACCGTCCTTCGTCTCGCAGGCATTGAGGAACCACCACCCGTCGCCTCGACCCTGGTGGAACGTCGCCGGAAGCTGATCCAGCATCGAATCGATGTCCTCGCGGCATCGCTCGATGGCTGCCTTGTCGAACATGAAGGAATGGAGAACCCCACGCGCTTCGACGCGCTCCCCGAGGGAGATGCTCGTGTCATCGCTGAGACAGGCTCGCGTCACCATCCCCACGTTCTTTGCGGTCAGTTTCATGCTCACCACCCTGTGTTCGGTTGGATGTACGTCTGGGTCTGGCGCCGGATCTGATTCGTCGGCCGCTCCTGCTTCCACGAGACACGCAGGAAGAACCGCCATCCGCGCGCCTTGGCGGGCGTGGCCCGGTGCAGGGTCTGCCCGCTGAACGCGATGACGTTGCCTTCGACGGGCGTGTAGCCGGTGACCATGCCGCGCTCCATCTCCTCGTCGATGGAACCCCACACGCGCTGCTTGTCATACGAGACATGGAGAAAGCCGTTCTCAAGGAACTCCGTGCGCGAGACCTCGGGCACGTCGGAGAGGAATACCGCTGTGTGCAGGCGGGCCTTGCTCGCCTTGTACGGGATCGGCTGGCCGTTCACGGGGCTGCGCGGAGTGAAGTCGCAGTGCCACCCGGGGATGGCCGGGTACTCGTCCACCAGCGGCCACATGCCTGGCATCAACATGTGCACGCGCGAGTCGATGTTGAGGTGGGGGTACTCTGGATCAGGGGATTCCCGCTCGAAGGGGATGGCGTCCAAGGCGGCGTGCGTCAACGGACCAGCCATCGCCCTGGCGTACTCGTAGGACGCCGAGAACAGCATCGGCTCATCCGCATACTGCATGGGCGTGAACGGCTCCGCCGCCACACTGCCCACCGACTCACTGTCCTGACACAGCGCCACATCGACCATCGCCCGTCCCTCCTTCCGCGCAATGAGGCTATCGTACAACAAACGATTGTCCCGATGGAAGATGCTCGCGGTATTGACTCACAATCCATGCTTGTGTACGGTGCGCACCGTCGAGCTGAAGCACCGACTGTTCTCGCTCACATACTGCGCATGCGTCGGGTAACCCCTTGGCGCTGTCAAACGGTTGGAGCACGCCCTTGCTCGACAACAATGGGCATCCGAGCTGAACGTGGGAGCGTTCTCGACAAAGCCATCAACCGGGGGGTCGCAGGTTCGATTCCTGCCTTGGCGGCCATGGGTCATCGAGTGGAGCAGTGGTAGCTCACCCGGCTTTTGTTTCCCCGAGAGGGGATTCGCTTCTGCAAGCCCCTTGCTCGGGAGCCCACCCAATGGGCAACGGTAGAGCTGAATGAGACGAGCGTTATCGCCTTGAACGCGGGAAGTTACGGGTTCGAGTCCCGTCAGTCCGGGCCAGCCTGGGCTGTAGCTCAATCGGCAGAGCGCCAAAACGCGCTTGTCCGGCGACCTTGCTCACCAAGCCCGTCCAATGGGGAAAGAGCGAGCTGCACACTGAGGGTTATCGTCATTGGTTCGAATCCGATGGCAGAGCAATAGCCTTTGTGGCCACCTTGCTCGCTCCACCCCGCCATGGGCACATGAGCTGAAATGCGAGGGTTCTCTCGGTAAAACTGGTTCGAATCCAGTCGCCCCTGGCCCGTTTGACGCGCTCTCGCGGGCACCAACAAGCAGGGGTTGGCAAACCCCTTGCATGCCACCTTGCTCAGCGCCCGCCAAACCCCGAACGAGGAGAACACCGTGAACCTGAAACCGAAGCACATCATCGCCCTGGCAGTGGGCATCGTCGCCGTCGGACTGGTGCTGATGGGCCTCTACACCATCCCGGAGGGCCATGTCGGCGTCGTGAAGCGCTGGCAGCAGGCCATCAACCAGGTCGGCCCCGGGCTGCACCTCAAGATCCCGGTGGTGGACACGGTCGAAGTCATCGAGGTGCGCCAGCGCAAGAACGAGGAAGCACTCGCGGCGGCGACCGCGAACCAGCTCCCCATCCAGGCGACGGTGAGCATCAACTGGACGGTGGACACGAATGCGGCGATGGACCTCTTCATCCGCTACGGAGGACTGAACCAGTTCGAGCAGCGCATCCTGGACCCGAAGCTGCGCAGTGCGGCGAAGGGCGCACTGTCGATGTTCCCGGCCGACCAGCTCATCCGCAACCGGCAAGCGGCGGTCGCGGAGATTCAGAGCAGGATGGTCGAAGCGCTCGCGGAGTTCCCGATCACGGTGAACTCACCGCAGATCGAGAACATCGACCTGCCGCCGACGTACAAGGAGGCGGTGCTGGAGAAGGAACGCGCACGCGAGGACGCCGAACGCGAGCAGCACCGGCTGGAACAGCAGCGGCTCGTCGCGTTGCAGGCGGTGAACACGGCCGAAGCCGAAGCGAAGGCGAAGCGGCTCGCGGCCGACGCCGAAGCGTACCGCACGCTCACCGAGGCCACGGCCGAAGCCGAAGCCATCGGCCTGATCAACGCACAGTTGGAGCGTAGCCCGCGCTACCTGCAACTGACCGAGATCAAGCAGTGGGATGGCGTGCTGCCGAGGACGATGCTGGCTGGCGAGGCCGGCGCGGGGGTGCTGCTCTCGCTCGGCGCGCGCTGAGGAAGACCATGGGCCACATCACGAGCTGAATTGGCGAAGGTTCTCGACTGCTAATCGACCTTGCCTTTGCCTGCAGACCTTGCTCGTGGCGGGCCCGCCACAAGAGGGAGAACGACGATGAGCACAGCGTTGAAGCGTGTCTACGGCACACCGGCGCCACAGTCGGAGCCGATCATGGGCCGCGAGAAGGACATGGTGCAGAACGCCGCAGGCGGGTACGGCTTCGCGGTGGACCCGTGGACGCGCCTCGAGCGCTTCCTGATCATGGGCACCGACGGCGGCACCTACTACGCCGGTGAGCGCGAGCACACCATCGACAACGCCAAGGTGGTGCGTCAGTGCATTGACCTTGATGGCACGCGCACCGTGGAGATGATCGCGAGCCTGAGCGAGACCGGCCGCGCACCGTCCAACGAGCCGGCCATCTTCGCGCTCGCCATGGCGGTCTCCTTCGGCGACCTCGAGACCAAGCGCCTTGGGGCGCAGGCCCTCGCGCGCGTGGTGCGCATCGGCACCCACATGCTGCACTTCTCGTCCTACGTCGAAGACATGCGCGGCCGCGGCCGGCTCTTGGACAAGGCGATGGAGCGCTGGTACCTCGACAAGACGCCGGACGAACTCGCGTTCCAGACCCTCAAGTACCGCCAGCGCGACGGCTGGTCGCAGGCCGACGTGCTGCGCCTCATCCGGCCGAAGCCGCGCACCGTGGCGCAGAACCTCGTGATGCGCGCGGCGACGTGGGACATGCGCCTCACCGAGGGAACGAACGACGCAGACAAGCGCGAGGTGCTGTTCGAGCGTGAGCGCAGGAACGCCAAGACCGGAGCGGTCACCACCGACGTGAAGCGCATCGAGGCGTCCGAGCGCCAGCGCGTGTGGGAGGAAGGTCCGCAGGCCATCCGCGCCATGCACCGCATCGAGGAGTTCGCAACCCTCCACGACTGCAAGGACGTGAAGGATGTCGTGGCGATGCTCAACGACTACCGCTGGCTCTCGCGCGAGATGGTGCCAGTGGACTTCCTCCACGACGACAAGGTGTGGCGCGCGGCGTTCCCGAACATGGGGATCCACGCGCTCGTGCGGAACCTCGGCAACCTCACGCGGCGCGGGATCCTCACGCCGATGGGCGAGGAGACGGCGGCGGCGGTGAGGAAGCTCAAGAACGGCGAGCTGCTCAGGAAGCAGCGCGTGCACCCGTTCCAGATCATCCTCGCGCTGTGGACGTACATGCACGGGAAGCCGTTGCGTGGCACGGGCAAGGGATGGGCACCGGTGGCGGGACTCGAGGCGGCGCTTGAGACGGCCTACGAGGCGGCATTCTCCAACCTGCCGAAGCTGGACAAGCGCATCTACGTCGCGGTGGATATCTCGGGCTCGATGACATGGTGCAACCTGCGCCGCTACGAGTGGGAGAATCAGCGCATCGGCGCCGGACGCACGCGCCGGAGGCTCGTGTCGAACGAACTGCCGATCAATGCGGCGCAGAGCGCAGCGGCCATCGCGCAGGTATTCATGCGCAGCGCAGACCAGTACGTCATCCATGGGTTCGACACCCGCATCATCGACCTCCGCATCAACGCGCGGAGCTCGTTCGCCGAAGTGCTACGTGCGGTGCGGAGCTCGTTCGCCGAAGTGCTACGTGCGGTCAAGCGTGGCGGCGGCGGCACGGACATCGCCGCACCGGTGCTGTACGCGACCCAGGAGAAGATCCCGGTCGATGCGTTCGTGCTCCTCACCGACCAGGAGTCGTGGGCGGGACCCATCCATGTGGCCGAAGCGATGAAGCGCTACCGGCGCAAGATGGGCATCGATGCGAAGTGCGCCGTGCTCGCGATGACCGCCGTGAAGTACAGTGTGGCGGACCCGCAAGACGACGGCATGATGGACTTCGTCGGCGTCGACGCGTCGACACCGCAACTGGTGGCGGACTTCATCAAGGGGTGAAGTGCGGTATCCTGATCATGCGGGGTAGTGGAGAGGTTCCATGTGAGTCTCATAAGCTCACGACCCGGGTTCGAATCCCGGCCCCGCAACCATCCACGACGAGCAACCCGTGGTCGAACTCCCAATGACAATTGGGGCACAGCAGAATGAGGTTGCTGGGGGCATTTATCTCCCCCACCACCTCGCATGACACGCATCTACGATCTAGGCGTCTCGGAAGACCTCAAAGCGCTCCGCGCCCAGCGGAGCACCATGCTCAGCCGCACCTACAAGGTCGTCTTCAACGCCTTCGACGACCTCTCGCTCCGCTTCCGCATCGGCCGTCCGCATGTCGCCCGGGCGCTCGGTGTGAAGCACATCCGTCCCCGGGCGACGTGGAAGAACCTCTACCACGACATCGCCCTGGGCGTGGTGCGGCTGCGCGATGCGGTGCAGGACGACGAAGTCGGCACCTGGACCCTGCGCGTGGATGGCACCCGCCGCCGTGTGAACCTCGATAGCGTGCCGGACGGCGCCTACCGTAGCGTCACCGACTGGCGGCATGTGCTTGAGTTCGTGACGGCCCAAGGGTGGAGCTACCAGGCGTTCGCACGCTTGGTCGGGTGCGACACCGGCCAGATATCGCGCCTGTCATGGGGCACGAGCCGGCCGCGCATCACCATGGGCGAGTCGGTGCTGTGGGCCGCGCGGCACGTGAAGAAGGGCACCGTGATCACGCCGCCGCCCACCTCGGAGCGATTCCGCTATCCTGCCCCCAGGCTCACCGAGGCCGAGCGCAACGACCCCTTCGCCTTCCCTGATCCCCTCCAATGAACACCTACTCCCGAGAAGACACCTGCGTCACCGACGGGTGCGACCACAAGATCGAGTACACCCGCCTAGGCCTGTGCCGGCGCTGCTACAACAAGCGCCAGCGCGAGGCGTTGCGCGCCGACCGCGAGACGCCCGCGCAGCCGCAGGAGCCGCCCTCCAACATCGTGCAGATCCACCGCGGGCGCCAGGAGGTGGCCTGGAACGAGCAGACCTACAACCCGAGGTACCACGCCGGTCACGCGCGCCGCATGTTCCTCCTGGGCGACGGCGAGGAGAAGATCGCCGATGTCTTCGGCATCAGCGTCTCCATGCTCCGGAGCTGGCGCGACAAGTACCCGGAGATGGCCGAAGCCTACCGCGTGCGCCAGTTCATCGAGGGCTACCTCCTCGAGGCCGCCTACAACAAGGCGCTCGGGCCGATGGACAAGCACGGCCGGTTCGTCGGCGGCGACTCGCGCCTGATGGTCTTCCTCCTCGAGAACATCCTCGGGATGAACAAGGAGGCGCGCGCGAAGCAGACGGACGCACGCCAGAGCATCGCCGAACTCGTGACGGAAGAAGGCGTCCAGCGACTGATGGAGAAGATGGGGATGGGCGGTGGCAGAGTCACCATCGACGCGCCGCCGCCACAGCCCGAAGACACTTGAGGGAGACACCGATGTCGGACGCAATGCAGCCGTTTGATGGCTTCAGCAAATTCCATGTGACTCCCTCCTGCTGTATACTCAACGCAACGGGCCGTCGTGCCCGTTGGGCAGCAAGGGGAAGGCGGCGCCCGGAATCGAACCGGGATGAGCAGGTTTTCGAGGCCGCTACCATTGCCGTTCGGTCACACCGCCCTTCTTGCTCTGCCTTTCTTCCGGCTTCCGCCGGAGTTGCCTGTTGGTGCAGTACCCGTCCGGGGGGCGTTACCGCGCTCCCCGGACAACACCAACATACGCGAAGGAGAAGGCCGTTCGGTTGCGCCATTCGTCATCCCCCTTCAATGCTTCGACGAACGGGGAATCCGGGGAGGGTTTCGAGAATGAGCCGCAACGCATTGGTCTCTCCTTGTCGGTTACGCCGCTGAGCCCCACGGTAGCACGAGCCTCGGCGTCGGCGGCTCGTGCGACACCAGCAGGAACTGGTACCCCTGCTCCACTGGCGTGATCCCCATCCCCCCGCAGCGCGGGAACAGCACTGCATCGCCTGGCGCGAGCGGCGGCAACGGCAGCCGCGCATGCGGGAAGAACACGATGCCGCCCTCGTCGGCCGGATGCAGGCACACGAGCCATGCGAGCTCATCGGTGGGGTGGTGCACCGGCATCTGTCCAATCCCCTTCGGCATGCGCAGGAACCCGGCGTGCTTCTTCGCTGAGCGGGTGGCCTTGCAAAGATCGTCGATGGCCGCCTTCGCGAGCTTCTTCGCGAACGAGACTTCGTTCGTGGGGTTCGTCTTCAGCGCCTCGTAGGCGTTCCACCACCAGCGCCCCGGGTCCATCGCTCGAGCGCTGAGCGCTTGCATCCAGTTCGCAATCAGCGTGGCGCCGTCGAGCTTGCGGGTCTTCTGAATCAACCCGGGTACGTAGCGCGGGGCGGGTACCGTCTCCAAGTATTCGCGCGGCACCTTCACCTGCGCGGCGGCGTCCCGGTACGGCTGCGGGATCATCTGCCAAGCGGCTTCCGCCGCCCCTGGGTCAAGTTCGAGTTTTCGTGCCTCCGGTGGGGCTTTCCTCGTCATGCGCTTGATCCTCCGCTGAAAATCGGCGTAACCTGATTGCAGGAGGGGGGATATTCGAGCCGCAATGGCTGTCGGTCAATGCCCAAACCCCTCCTTTCGGCGATGGAATTCACCCAGTTGGCTGCGATGGCGGCCAACGAGGCGCTCCTGAACCGGATGAACGAAGCCGACGCGCAGACCCTGGAATACCTCCTGCAGCACGGCAAAGAGTGCTACGCCACCTGCCTCTTGTTCAACACATTCCCAGATGAGGGAAGGTACGCGAGGAAGCACTATCCGAAGCACATCGCGTTTCTGAGCGCCGGCAAGTACGCGAAGGAGCGCGGCTTCGTTGCGGCGAACCGGATTGGAAAAACGCGAGCGCTCTGTTTCGAAGACGCCTGCCACCTCACGGGGCTGTATCCGCACTGGTGGAAAGGCAAGGTGTTCAACGAGCCGGTCTCATGGCTCGTCTCCGGGCTCTCGAACGAATCCACCCGCAAGGTGCTGACCCCGGAACTCCTGGGCCGCGTGCGCCAGCACGCCGGCCGGAACTATGTGGATGGCACCGGCCTCATCCCGGCATCGCACTTCGTGCCCGGCTCGCTGCTCTTCCGCGGCGGCAGCGGGCGCATCGTCTCCGAGATCGACATCTACTACCGGGACTCGAAGACCGAGTTCAGCACGCTCTACATCATGTCCAACGAGCAGGGCTGGGGCGCGTTCTCCGGCACCGCGCGCCACGGCGTGCACCTCGATGAGGAGCACGACCTCGAGGTGTACTCCGAGTGCCTCACCCGAACGGCGACCACCGAAGGGATCATGATGACCTCCTTCACGCCGCTCGCCGGCATCACCGAGACGGTGATGAAGCTCCTCCCGGAGTTCCGCGAGCAGGCAGAGATGGAGGAGCGCGTCTACGACGCCAAGACCGGCTCGTTCGATGAGGTGTCATTCGACGAAGACGGCGAGATGGTCTTCGAGAAGAAGGGGGAGGAGACCATCACCCGGCCAGCCGACGGCCTCGGCCACTGGGTCACCAACCACCTCTACACCATGCGCGTCGGCTGGGGCGACAACCCGCCGCACCTGACCGAAGCCGAGATGCTCGCGCAACAGAGCGGCACGCCGAAGTACCTCCTCGATGCGAAGACCAAGGGGATCCCTGTGCTCGGTCGCGGGCGCGTCTACCCCATCGACATCGAGATGCTCAAGGTCGCCCCGTTCAAGATCCCAGACCACTGGCCGCGCGTGTTCGCCCTGGACCCAGGCACGCGCACCACCGCCTGTATCTGGGGCGCCTTCGACATGGACTCGGAGTGCTGGTACCTCTACCGCGAGTATTCCGAAGGCTACGCGCCACCGTTCGTCCACGCGCAACGCATCTTGGGCCGCGAGGACTGGATCCCGGGCGTGGTGGACCCGGCCGGCTTGGGCACGTCGGCCAACGACGGCATGAGCATCTGCCAGCACTTCCGCGATGCCGGGCTGAATCTCACGCTGGCCGAGAACTCCGTGAGCGACGGCATCCAGACCTGCTACAAGCTCATGACCACCGACCGGCTCAAGATATTCTCCACGCTCCACAAGTTCGAGTCGGAGTTCATGCTCTACCGGTGGAACCACAACCCCACCTCGAAGGACGAGAAGGGCTACGGGAAGCCCATCAAGAAGAACGACCACATCATGGACTGCTTCGACCCGCAGACCGAAGTGCTGACACAGGGCGGATGGGTCGCATTCCCTGATCTGGAGCCTTCCGACATCCTCGCCACCGTCAATCTCGACACGGATGCGTTGGAGTATCAGGAGCAGTCCGCGTCCATCACCCGCCGATGGCATGACGGTGAAATGGTGCAGTTCACCAACAAGTTGGATGCGCTGGTGACACCGAATCACCGGATGGTGGTCTATCCGCGCACCATCGCGCAGCAGCCGGACACGCCGATCATCGTGCCAGCGGACGAGCTGACCATCTGGCAGCGCGTCAAGCTCACCACACAGCCATGGCGGGGGATCCGACGTGATCTACCCGTAGACGTGGTGGCCGCGCATGGCCGTGGCGCGGAACTTGACCCTCATGTCTGGGCAGAGTTCCTCGGCTGGTATGTCGCAGAAGGGTCATGCGAGACGAACATCCAGATTCCCGGGCGGGGCTACGGTGTCCACATCAGCCAGAAAACAAACCTCGCACCGTTGGAACGATTGCTGGAAAAAACTCCGTGGAAGTGGGGCTATCATCAAAACAAGTTCGTTACCTCCTGCAAGTGGCTCCATGAGTACGTCAGCCAACTCGGTAAACGTGCGTGGAAGAAACGCGTCCCACAGTGGATTCTCGACAGTGAACCGTCGGTCATCGAGGCGTTCCTCAAGGGTGCCGTCGCAGGAGATGGGTGGATTCAGAACGGCGGAATGCGCGCCTACGCCACCACCTCGAAAAGGCTCGCCGACGAAGTGCAGGAGCTATTCCTGAAAATCGGCCGGAGCGCCTCAGTCATGCACGTTCCGCGCCATAAGCGGAAGTCCGGCGTCATCCGGGGGCGCCAGATCGAGATGAAGCATGACCAGTGGTGGGTCATCGAGCGCAAGTTGGACGTGGCCTATCTGCGCGATTCCCAGAACAAGCCGAATTTCCACACGGTGCCGTACGAGGGACCGGTCTACTGCGCCACAGTGCCCAATGGCACGCTCATCGTGCGCCGCAACGGCAAGCCGATGGTCGCGGGGAACTGCATGCGCTACCTCGTGATGTCCGGTCTCGAGGTGGCGACCACGCGCGAACGCGCGCTCACCAAGCGGTTCCAGCGCCGGGGTGGCTGGGTCGGGAGCGACCAGAGCCGGTTCGGTGACTCGATCGCGGGATATTGACCATGCCCATGTCCCCAGGCGACCAGAAGCGGTTCGTCACGAACCTCCGGCGCAAGGCCGACGACGAAATATCGAGGCTACGCGAGGACAGCGACTACGAGGGCGAGAGCGCCCGCGCGGCCTACGCCTTCGACCTCGAGAAGCTCGCCATCGAGCTGATGGGCCGGCGCCAGGAGCAGGAGCAGCGCTGGATACGCGCAGCACTCCAGTACAGCGGCCAGTACGACCAGGACACGCTCCAGCACATCCGCAGGCGTCGCGGGGCCTCCGAGCTCTTTGTGAACATGACGCGCCCGAAGACCACCGTGCTCCGCGCGCGCATCGCCGACGTGATGCTTCCCCAGGACATGGCGAACTGGGACATCCAGAGCTCGCCCTTCCCGGACCTCCCGCAGTGGGCCATCGCCGAAGTGCGCAAGGAACTCGAGGACGAACTCAAGAACCTCCAGGAGGCGGCGATAGCCGAAGCGCAGGCGCAGCAGCCCGCCCCCGCGCCATCGGAGGTGCTGGGCCCGGATGGACAGCCAATGCCGGGCGCCATGCCCGTGCCGGCAGGGCCGCCGCCGATCCCCGAGGATGTCCCGCAACGCATCCAGGACATCGACGAGGACACCATCTTCCGCTTCATGAAGCGGAAATCCGACGAGATCGCCGACCGCGCCCGGCTCGTGATGTCCGACCAGCTCAACGACTGCCAGTACGCCAACGAACTCTTCAAGGTCATCCACGAGATGGCGAAGTACGGGATGGGCGTGATGAAGGGCCCGCTCGTGGAGATGAAAAACTACACCCGGTGGATGCGCCAGCGCGACGAAGAGACCGGCAACACCGTCCATGTCCGCGCCGACGTGAAGAAGCCGAGGCCCCTGTTCCAGCATGTGCACTGCTGGGATCTCTACCCAGACCCCGAGGCGTCCTCGATCGAGGACGCCGAGTACGTCTTCGAGCTGCACCGCTGGTCGCGCAAGAAGCTCCGGAACGCGGCCATGCGGATGGGCTTCGACCGCAAGGTCACGCGCAGGCTCCTGCGCGAGAATCCGAAGTTGGGCGCCATCTACCAGTCGTTCCACGAGGGCCTGCGCGAGATCGAGCACGGCGACCGCTACGGCTCGCAGAGCACCCGCTACTACGTGTGGGAGTACCGCGGCCCAGCGGACCCGGACATGATTCGCCCGGCGCTGTCCGAGCTGGGGTCCTCCGGGGAAGAGCTCCGCGAGATGCTGGGCATCGATGAGGAGGACTACGACCCGCTCCATGTTCCGAACATCGTGCTCTACTTCTGCCAGGGCCACATCCTGATGCTCGAGCCCGATGTGATGGACTCGAACGAGCTGCCCTACTCCGTCGCCACCCTGGACCCGGACGAATCCTCGCTCTACGGTCCTGGGATCCCGGAGATGATCGAGCACGCGCAACGCGCGCTGAACGCTGCGTGGCGCCTCACGATGGACTCCGGCGCACTCGCCGGCATTCCGATGTTCGTGGTCGACGACTCGCTCGAGCCCGAGGACGGCGTCTACGAAATCCGTCCAGGGAAGATCTGGCGCCGCTCCTCGAACGCGGTCAACACCGGGCTGCCAGGCATCGAGGTGGTGCAGATCGCGGCCAGTGTCGCGGAAGGCCTGGAAATCTCCGCGTCGGCCCGTCAGCTCACCAACGACGAATCGATGATCCCGCTCATCGCCCACGGCGAGCAGGCGGGCGGCGGGCAGACCGCGCATGGCATGACGCTGCTCTCGAACGCGGTCAACACCACCTTCCGCCAGATCGTGCGCAGCATCGACCTCTTCCAGACCACGCCGAACCTGCGGAGGTTGTACCAATGGAATCGCCAGTTCGGCCCGGAGGGGATTGACGGCGACCTCGAGATTCAGGCGTTGGGCTCCTCGGTGCTGCTCGTGCGCGAGGTGCAGGCGCAGCAACGCATGACCGCGCTCAACCTCGTGAGCACCGATCCGGAGCTCGGCGACTACGTGGACAAGGGCGAGCTGTTCTCGCTCGTGTGCCAGGCGCTGCAACTCCCGCGCGAGAAGCTGCTCTACGAGCCGGACATCGTCGAAGTCCGCCGCAGGGACCGCCTCGAGGCCGAGCAGGCTGCCGCCGGCGCCGGCGCGCAAGAAAAGCTCCAGGTCGAGGAAATCCGCCAGCAAGGCACCCAACAAGTCGAAGAGCGCCGGCAACAGACCGAAATGCTGCGCCTCGAATCCCAGGCCACCATCGCCCGCGAGAAGATGGCCGCCGACATGGAGAAGGCGCGGATCAAGGCACGTGCCGACGAACGCAAGCTCGCGGTGGAAACGGCGCTACGCCGCATGACCGGCCAGGGAGTGTGACTTCATGGAATACGAAGAGACCCCCCCCACCCCCATCCCGAGACCCGTGGCGATGGTCGGTGCGGGAGAGCACATCCCGCTCATCGACACCGGCTCGGACACATGGCGCGCGGTGTCGGCGTGGATCGCGAAACACCGCACAGGGGCGCTCAAGAAGCTCGCGGTCACCGGCGTGGACATCGTGGAGACCGAGCACCTGCGCGGGCAACTCGATGTCCTGGACAGGCTGGAGCGGTTCGCGCACGAACGGAGGGTCAACCCGATGCGCCCCGTTTGAGGGTGCATCGAGTGTCGAAATTCTGTGTTTTCTTCTCAACAAGGCTTGACGCCGGAGAAAAAACAGGATTAGGCTCAAATCATGACAACGAAACAGACGGCAACCGAACCGACCGCCGAAGGCAACGACCTCCCCCCAGAGCACCCTGAGCTGGAAGAGGAGGACGAGGCGTTCGGCGAAGAGTTCGACGCGGGATGGGATGACGGCGCGGTCGCGTCCGAGCCGACATCCACGCCTGCGCAGCCTGATGAAGACCCTACGCCACCGGTCGCGTCCGGTGACGATGGGCAGCCCTCCGGGGAGACGCGCCCGGAGGCCGGTGGAGGCAAAGAGGAGCAGGAGCCGCCCGCTTCCGCCGAGGGTGCCGCGTCAGAGTCGTCGGAGCAGGAGCAGCAAGGGCAGGAGGAGCCGCCCGCAGCCGACCCGCGTGATGCGGAACTCGAGCAGCTACGGCAGCAACTCCACAACTCGCAATCCGAAGTCGGCCGACTCCGGGGCTGGGTGAATGAGCGCGATCAGACGATCGATCAGCTCAGGCAGAACCCGCCGCAAGCCCCGACAGCGGAAGACCCGGACGCCGAAGCCAAGATCAAGCGCTACGAGGACGAGGTAGACCCGGAGGCGGCGGAATACTTCCGCTTGAAGACGGGTCAGACGCTCGACCAAGCGATCAAGGGCTCGGAGACCGCGCTGAACGAGCGGATTGCGAAGCTGGAAACCGACCTTGCCCAAGCACGCGACATGCAGGAGCGGGAACGCGGGGCCGCGATGCTCATCGAGCACTTCGGTGGGGATCACTGGATGGCGGAGCACGCCAGCGGGCGTGTGACGCAGTGGGCGCAGGGCCAGTCCCCAGGCGTCCAGGCCATGTTGCAGAGCGAGGACGTACGCGATGCGCAGGCCATCCTGGACCTCTACTACCGCGACAACCCAGACCGCGTGCCACAGAAGGAGCAACCACCCGCGCCCGAGGCGCCGGCCGCAACGCAACCACCGGAGACTCCCGAGCCTCCCGCGCAGCCGGACCCGAAGACGCAGGCCAAGCGTACACGGCAGCAACGAGGCGCAGCGCCCACACCGCGTAGCGCCGGCGGCACGCCGCCACGCTCGGACGCCCAGTGGTTTACTCCGGATGCCGAATTCGACGCTGGATGGGATGCGGGCGCGCTGCGCCAAGCCTCCTGAGACTCTGACCATGCACCTCACAGGAGTTCACCATGAACAGCTACGGCTCCATCGGCAACAAGATCGCCGGTTGGTACGCGCGCCGACTGCTTGAGCACGCCGTCCCCGTCATCGTCCTCGAGCGCTTCGCGAAGGTGAAGCAGCTCCCGAGGAACGCCACGAAGGTCATCGAATTCCGCCGCTCGGTGCCGTTCGCCGACGCCACCACGCCGCTCCAGGAAGGCATCACGCCGGAGGGGAGCCAGTTCTCCTACGAGGACGTGGGCGTGGAGATGCGCCAATACGGTGACTGGTCGCAAATCACCGACCACATCGACGATTTCAGCAAGGACGACGTGTTGGGCGACATCTCGCAGATGCAGGGCGAGCAGATCGCCTCGACCCGCGAGGCGCTCACCTGGGACATCGTGCGCGCTGGCACCATGAAGCGCTATGCCGCCGATGCGAGCGGCCGCGGTGACATCGACGAAGGCCACCTGTACAAGGCGGCCGATGCAAGACGTGTCGTCGTGGATCTCCAGCGCCAGAAGGCGCGGAAGATCACCCAGATCCTGGGCTCCGGCTCCGGCTACGAGACCTACCCCACGGAGGCGGCCTACATCGCCGTCACCCACACCGACCTCGGGCCGGAGCTCCGCGATCTCAACAGCGGCCTCTCCGGCTCCGTCGCGTACAACCACCTCGTACCCGTCGCGGGCTACGGCACCGGCGGGGCGATCTCCGAGAACGAGCTGGGCCGCTTCGAGGACATCCGCTACATCACCTCGCCGGACTTGGATCCATACGAGGCTGCGGGCAAGGTCACATCCGACACCACCATCCGACGCCCCGAAGGGGGCTCCACCAAAGCGGACGTGTACCCCACGGTCATCTTCGGTGCGAACTCGTTCGGGTGCGTGGTGCTGCGTGGCAAGGGCTCGGTGATGCCGGTGGTGATGAACCCGAACCAACCACGCGGCGGCGACCCGCTCGGGCAGCGCGGCTGGGCAGGCTGGAAGATGTACTTCGCCTGCTTGATTCTCAATGAATCATGGATCATGCGCGTCGAATCCGCCGCGAAGGTCTGAGCGACCCTGCATCGGCTCTCCCTGGCTCATAGCGAGCCGGGGAGCGGCTCTCCCACAGGAGACAACACCATGGCAATCCAAACTCCGCGGGTCTTCGCACTGAAGCAGCCCGCCGCCGCAATCGCCAAGGACTTCGTTTGCTACACCGGCTGGCGGCCCTCGATGATCATCGCCTTCTCGGGCGAACTGGGCATGTGGATGAAGGTCGACGGCCTCAGCGAACATGCCGACGACAAGGTGCTGATCCTGCCCGATGGGTCCGGCAATGCCGACATCGATGCAGGCGATTTCTGCACCCTCCTCGACTACGGCTTCCGCCTCGAGGGCAACACCACCTGGATCCGGGCCAACGACCTCCAGCTCGTGCTCATCGCGTTTCCGCCAGGCGTGGACGGTCCGTTCGCGGCCAATCTCGGCGACGACAATATCCGAACCTTGGCGAACGACGCCTTCGGGATTCGCGACCCCAGAGACAAAGGCGACGCAGTCACGGGGCCTTTCGCGCCGACGCCGCAGGACGAGGATCCGCTGTACTGGATCCGTCGCGAGGCTTGAGGGAGGCCACCATGGCGACCATCCAGAAGAAGGCACTGGCCGACGCGTCGTTGCACGAGTTGCGCGAGTTCGTCACCGACATCGAGAACCTGTCGCTCGGCGAAGGCCATGTGCCGGCCAAGATGTCCAAGGTGCAGCTCCGCACGCGGCTCGAGGAGCTCGGCTACCACCACATCTACGTGTCCACGGCGCCGCCCGGGCTCACGCCGTTCAACGGCCGTGCCATCGAGATCGCCCACGCGCACTCGCAGATCGGCCTGACGCCGAAGACCGAGATCTGGTTCCTCATCCGCATCCACAACGACAAGAACCTCAACGGGAAGTCGAAGAACGTGCCGGTGCCGGTGCAGTTCAACGACGACAAGGGCTATATCCCGCGAGGCGTGCCGGTGTGGGTGCGGGGCCGGTTCATCGACAGTCTCAACGACGCGCAGGAGTGGCACACCATCCAGTCCGATCCGACGCAACGGTTCTCGGAGTCCGCCGACCGGCAGCAACAGGCGCGCTATCCGTACACCGTGATCGCAGTCGGCGGGCTGGTGGCGGACGGGCCGCCCCCGGTCGAAGAAGGCCAGCAGGTGCTCGCCAACGACCGGTCGCTCCGCATGTTGCGCCAGCGCATGGACCTCACGTTCGCCCGCGGCACGGCGAAGCAGCGTCAAGCGGCCTTGGCAGCCACCACCAGCGCACCCACAGGCTGACCGCGCTTTGACAACCCCTCCCCGGCACCCCTGCCGGGGAGTCTGAGACGGAGGACATGCAAATGACGACCAACGCCCACTTGATCACGATCGCTGCTGCTGCGGCATAACGTCATGCCGCCTCCAGTGCGGAGGACGAGAGCATGACTTACTTGGAATTGGTTCAGGCCGCCATCTCCGATTCGGGGTTCGGCATCGGCTCCCAACTGACCAACTTCGACGCACCCACCCACCGGCAGAGCCTCTTCATCGGGTTCGTTCGTCAGGCATGGCTGAAAATCCAGCAGAGCAAACGCTGGAAGTTCAACCGCCACACCTTCGAATGCGCGCTCACCGAGAATGTGCGCGAGTACGCGCCGAGCGCCATGCGTGACGCTGCCGGCGCACCGTCCATCCCGGCATTTCCCAACCCGGATGGATCCCCGTTCCTCGACGGGCAGAATCGCCCCGTAGCGGCCTCCGGCGTGCGTCAGTGGCTCCTCAAGGATACCGACGACAACCCCGCATGGGCGCTGACCGACCTGGGCACGCCGGGCCCGGCCGGGCCGACAGTCTACGGCGGTGCCATCCAATATCTGGATCATGCAACGTTCCGCCGGCGCTATCTCAATCGGCCGGCCAGCGCGATCCCGACCGGCAAGCCCTCCGCGTTCACGCAACTTGATCGCGCGCCCAAGAGCATCCTGGTGCATCCGACGCCCAACGCGACCGGACGGTACCTGCTCTACGGCGCCTGTCAGCGTGAATCCCAAGTGCTGCGCTTCGCCACCGACGTACCGTTCGGTCTGCCAGAGGAATACCATGACCTCATCAAGTGGCTGGCGATCATGTTGCGCGCCTCCGAGAGCGAAGACATCGAGAGCCTGCAGATGGCCAAGGCGCAGTACGACGAGATCCGGCGCGACGCCGCAGGCGACCTGACGATTGCCTGGACCCTTGCCGCAGGATTCGGCAGCCGGAGCGACAGCTCCGGCGTCAGGAGCTTCGCAGACCTCTGATTATGGCCCGGCGCCGAGGCAACGGATTTCAGCCCACCACCATCCGGCTCGAAGGTGGTCTCGACCTGATCCACCCGCCCCTGTCACGCAATCGCAGGCCCGGGGCGTGCGTCTGGCTCCAGAACTATGTGCCCGAGGAAGAAGGCTATCGCCAGGTGGATGGCTACGCCCGCTTCCGGACGCAACCCGTGCCTGTCGCCGACGCGCTCGAGAGCGACGGCTACACCAGGCAGGCTGACCTCACGGCCGACTATTCGGCTGGCTCGCTGAGCGCCGGAGAGATCGCAAAACGCCAAGATGCACAGAGGTGGTACATCCGCCCGAAAGCCGGCCAGACCCTGACGGAGCTGCAACGCTACATCTTCAAGGACGGGCCGGACGTGGTGTTCGCCGCCACGGACAACACCCGCATTACGCTGTCGGCAATCACGAATGTGTTCGTCGTCATGAATGAAGCGTTGCTGGTCGAGTGCACCGCGACCGACACGGTCGCGGACAACACGGGAGGCACCCTCCGAGTCGACCGCGACGCACTCGCCCGGCTGGCCGGACTGCCCATCTACGCCATCGCGCAGGGCGCGTTCAGTGCAGAGGGCGGCGCAGTGGCCGCGAGCACGGTGGCGGGCCTTGGCGGCTTGGATGTCGGTAGCCGAGAAGTGCAGGACGGAGACAGCACCAGCATCGAGACGACCCGCACGCATGTGCGCCGGGCCCGCTTCTTCACACCGCAATCACGCGTGGACGAACCCCTCACGAAGTTCACGGACGAGGCCGTTGCCTTCCAGGCGCCGACAAGCGAGACCGCAGGGGGGGCGGGCGCTGCGGGCGCTACGGACGCAGGTGTCGACATCTACGTGTTCCGCAAGCAGGCGGACGGCAAGCTCGGTGTGTTCCAGGCGCCGACCGATGATGATGCCGACTGGATCAAGGTGCCGATCGATCGCAATGTCCGCCCGACTCCCACGAACCCTACGCTCACGGAGGAGCTGGATGCACCATCTCCCGGATCCCGCGTGCGCTGGTTGTCTCGGTCGTTCTCTGCGGCGGGGGCACCCAGACTCTTCTTCGTGACCGGGCGTGGCCCTGAGTTGGGTCTGTACGAGATCGTGAACATCAATGGCCAGAAGGCGATCCGTGGCCACTACATCGGCACCGAGGATTTCGACGCCAATTGGACGCACGCGCAGCAATTTCCGCAATACGTGCAGGCCCACCAGGGACACCTGTTCCTCGGGTACGTGGGTGGTGCCGTGATCTGGTCCGCACTCGGTGACCCCACAGACTTCAGCGCAATCATCGGGGCCGGAGAAATCTCCTTCCCGAACATCGGCACGATACTGACGGGTCTGTTGCCCAGCTACCAGAGACGACTATGGGTATTCGGCTCCGACAGCGTGCACTACATTGATGGTGCCACTGCGTCCACATTCTCCGTCCGTCCCCTCACCGAAGAGGTAGGCGCCGCCCCCGACACCCTGCAAATCGGCGACACACCGTTGTTCTTCTCGAATACCGGCATCTTGCGCATCGCGCAGGGCGATGCGATCAATGCCACGACCGAAGAGGTCAGTCGCTACGTCGAACCCCTGATTCAGCAACTGACCGCCGATGGCGTGCATAGCACTGTCAGCCTCCTGCTGCGCGACAAGAGCCAGTACCGCGTGTATTTCAGCAACGGCACCGCACTGGTCGGCACACTCTTGCTGCGCGGGCGCCGCGGCCTCGTGTGGGAATTCTCGACCTTGCGCTACCCGCGCTCGGTCAACGCGATTTCGAACACAAGCGCACCACGCGATACGCGAGGCCAAGTGCTCGCCGACCGCACACTCCTGGCGTTTGGGCGGGAGGACACCCTGGGCGTGCCGGTCGAAGGAGACGCCTGCGACGGGCTCGTGTACATCGACGGGCCGCCGCCTGATGGCGGGGAAGCGCCCAACACGTTTGCCGATGAGCCCATCTTCGGAATCATGCAGCTCGGCACCCAGCTTCTACAGGAGCCCTCGCTCTTGAAGAAGTTCAACCGGATGCAGGTGCGTGTTGACACAGACAGGGCGTTCGAGCTCGGTGTCGGATTCGGCATCAGCGAATGGTCCGACGGGGTCACGCGCTCGGCACCGCTCATCATCGATCAAGTGATGGTTCCGGCGTCGACACCTGGCTGGCCGAATCGGTTCGCCGACCAAACCCCTGTGCTTGAGGACTCCGTACTGAACCAGGACCCCTGGAGCAACGCAGACGCCATCCCCGACAGCGTGAGCACACCAGGCCTGGGCGTCGGATTCGACTGCGTGCTCTCGACCCACCTCACCCCACAATCTCCCGCACCGCCCCACCACACGCTCAAGGGCCTCGTGGTGTTCGCGAAGGGGCTGCGCGAGACCCTCTGACTGACTTCGCTATGGCCTCGATCGTCGATGTCCGTACATCCCACGGGCTACGTGGTGGTGCCGAGGCCGAGCGCGTCAGTCTCGAGCTCGACCCTATTGACGCGCACGACTACCTCAACGGCCGCGTCCGGGTATTGACCGCTGACGACGACGGCCTGCAGGCCGCCGCCAGTACAGAGGTACCCCTCCCGGGACGCCGTACGTCGCTGACTCTGCAATGGCAGAGACCTGCGCCCCCCACGGGTGATGCCGACGATCTGCTGGGGTTTGAGGTCGCGTGGCGCCTGCCAGAGCAGGTCGGCTATCCCGAGTCGCAACGGCGCATACTGCCGGCCACCGCCACAGGATTGCAGTTGACCGCCTTGAAGCCCGGTACGGAATACATCGTCAAGGTGATCGCGGTATTCCGCCACTCGGATGTGCACGAGGTCCGAGCGACAACTGCGTCCACCCTCGCGCCGAACGACCCAGCCCATCCGGCATCGCCCAACAACCCCGCGAGCCCGAACCACCCGCTCAACCCGGCGAACCCGCTGTCGCCCAACCACCCGAACAACCCGGCGAACCCGAACTCGCCCAACAACCCGGCATCGCCCAACCACCCGGACAATCCAGAGAACCCGAACTCGCCCAACAACCCGCTCAACCCGGCGAACCCGCTGTCGCCCAACCACCCGAACAACCCGGCGAACCCGAACTCGCCCAACAACCCGGCATCGCCCAACCACCCGGACAATCCAGAGAACCCGAACTCGCCCAACAATCCGCTATCGCCCAACAACCCGGGCAGCCCGAATCATCCGCTCAACCCGAGGAACCCGAACTCGCCCAACAATCCGCTGAGCCCGAACCATCCGACGAACCCGAACTCGCCCAACAATCCGCTGAGCCCGAACCATCCGAACTCGCCCAACAACCCGGCATCGCCCAACTGGCCCACCAGCCCAAACAATCCGGTGAGCCCAAACAATCCGGGGAGCCCGAACTGGCCCATCAACCCCAACAACCCGAACTCGCCCAACAACCCGGCATCGCCCAACAACCCCGCGAGCCCGAATCATCCGAACAACCCGGCGAACCCGAACTCGCCCAACAACCCGGCATCGCCCAACCACCCGAACAACCCGGAGAACCCGAACTCGCCCAACAATCCGCTATCGCCAAACCATCCGACGAACCCGGCGAACCCGGTGTCGCCCAACAACCCGAACTCGCCCAACAACCCCGCGAGCCCGAATCATCCGAACAACCCGGAAAACCCGAACTCGCCCAACAACCCGGCATCGCCCAACCACCCGAACAACCCGGAGAACCCGAACTCGCCCAACAATCCGCTATCGCCAAACCATCCGACGAACCCGGCGAACCCGGTGTCGCCCAACAACCCGAACTCGCCCAACAACCCCGCGAGCCCGAATCATCCGAACAACCCGGAAAACCCGAACTCGCCCAACAACCCGGCATCGCCGAACAGCCCGAACCATCCAGAGAACCCGGTTTCTCCCAACAATCCGGCGAGTCCGAACCACCCGAACAACCCGCTCAATCCGAACTCGCCGAACAACCCGGGGAGCCCGAACTGGCCCACCAGCCCCAACAACCCGGCATCGCCCAACAATCCGCTGTCGCCCAACCACCCGCTCAACCCGGAGAACCCGAACTCGCCCAACAACCCGGCATCGCCCAACTGGCCGGAGTCGCCCAACAACCCCGCGAGCCCGAACTTCCCACGCGACCAGACTGTACGCCTCACGCAACAAAGCGAGACTTGGGAGGTGCCCGCAGGCGTCACATCGATCGATGTCGAGTGGCAAAACGTATCTGCGGAGATCCAGCGCAATACAGGCTCAGGATGGGTAGGCACGCAGCAGGCGAATCACACCTACAGGTTCGACTCTCGCGTCCAGAACGTTGCCAACGTATCCGTGACACCTGGACAACGCATGTTTCTCCACGTTGTCCTGTCAGGTGGGTATGTGGAGATCACGTTCACAGAAGCGTAGGCTTGCGCTCGGAGGAAGCGCATGAGCGGACTCACACAATCGGGCGTCGAAGATGTCCTTGATGGCCTGCTCGGCACCACTGGCGCCGAAAAGACGTTGTACTTCGCGCTGTTCACCGAGGACGGCACCGAACTTTCCGGTGGATCCTACGCGCGTGTCGCGATCACGACGGCCAACTGGCGGCGGGCTTCCGACCAGCCGACTGCCGATAACCGAGTGCTGATCGCGTTCCCGATCGCATCGGCCGATTGGGTCGAGTTCGTGAGCGTGCGCCTCATGTCTGGGATGACCGGCGGCACCGAAAAGCTGCGAGCGGTGTTGGCAATGCCCGTGGAGGTGACGCGCGCGAGCCAATATCGCATCGGCGTGAACCAGTTCGTGTTGCGCTTCGCGATCGTCACCACGCGATGAGGAGAGAACCTTCGATGGCGATACCGAGACCCGTACGAACCGCACTCACTGCGACCTGCAACGGGTATGTCGCGTCGCCAGAACAAATCGAGGCCGAGCGGCGCGAAGCCGAGCGCATCGAGGCCGAGCGCCAAGCGGAAGCGGAATCCACAGATACCCCACCACCGCCCTGGACGACCTCATCCGTGGGAGCCTGAGCCATGTTGAGACAATACGACGCAGGGGCCGTCCCCACCCCCCCGCTACCGCCGGATGCGGGCAGCACCGGCTATCCGAGCGACGGGAGCGCCGGCACGGATGACGACGGCACCAGCATCGGGGCGTATTGGGTACATTCCGTCACCGAAGCGATCTGCTCGGTCATCGAACGCGCCGGCCAAGCGCTCTCCACCGATGTCAATCAATTCCGTGATGCCATCGCATCGCTCATTGAACAACCCAAAGAGTTCGTCACCCTGCAGTTCGCGTCGCCTCTGACGTGGAATGTCGGCACCAACCCGCGGGGCATTCTCACGCTCACGGGGAACGTGTCGGGCTTGACGCTCGAGGGTGACGCGAACGGTGGGGTCTACACCTTGCTGATCAGGCAGGACGGTACCGGGAGCCGCACGTTCGCGTTCCCGTCCGGGTGGAAGTGGCGCGCGGGAACCGCCGAGACCATCGCGTCACCTGCAAATCAGGAGACGTTGCTGACCGTGCGCCGCATCGGAAGCGACATCTACGCCGCGCCCCTCCTCAAGAACATGGCCTGATACGCCATGGTATGGCGCCACGACGACGACTGGTGGTTCGCGGCGGCCCGGCTGCCGCTGCCAGGCACCCCCGCCACGCCGACGCTCAGGCGGCGCACCCGGTACTCCCTGGATATTGAGACCGTTGCGGGCGACGGGCCCGTCCCCGCACAGTACGTCTGGGAGCGATCCACGCAAGCGGACTTCTCAAGCTCGACGACGGCCGAGACGAACCAACCCCGCGTGCAGTTCGGCAGCCTCACAGAAGATACCCTCTACTACGTCCGCGTACAGACCAAGAACATCGAGGGCGCGCTGGGTCCGTGGTCCGATCCGGCCACGTTGCGCACCTGGAGTGCACAAGCGCCGGACTTTCCGAACTCGCCCAACAATCCGGCATCGCCCAACCATCCGAACAACCCGGCAAACCCGGCGAGCCCGAACCACCCGAACAACCCGGAGAATCCGAACTCGCCCAACAATCCAGGGAGCCCGAACTGGCCCGTCAGCCCCAACAACCCCGCGAGCCCGAATCACCCGAACAACCCGGCGAACCCCGCGAGCCCGAACTGGCCGACTTCACCGCTCAACCCGGCGTCGCCCAACTGGCCCGTCAGCCCCAACAACCCGAACTCGCCCAACAACCCGAACTCGCCCAACAATCCCGCGAGCCCGAACTGGCCCGTCAGCCCCAACAACCCGAACTCGCCCAACAACCCGAACTCGCCCAACAACCCCGAGAGCCCGAATCATCCGAACAACCCGGAAAACCCGAACTCGCCCAACAACCCGACATCGCCGAACAGCCCGGTGTCGCCGAACAATCCGGTGTCGCCCAACCATCCGCTATCGCCCAACAACCCGAACTCGCCCAACAACCCGACATCGCCGAACAGCCCGGTGTCGCCGAACAATCCGGTGTCGCCCAACAATCCGCTATCGCCCAACAACCCGAACTCGCCCAACAATCCAGGGAGCCCGAACTGGCCCGTCAGCCCCAACAACCCCGCGAGCCCGAATCACCCGAACAACCCGGCGAACCCCGCGAGCCCGAACTGGCCGACTTCACCGCTCAACCCGGCGTCGCCCAACTGGCCCGTCAGCCCCAACAACCCGAACTCGCCCAACAACCCGAACTCGCCCAACAATCCCGCGAGCCCGAACTGGCCCGTCAGCCCCAACAACCCGAACTCGCCCAACAACCCGAACTCGCCCAACAACCCCGCGAGCCCGAATCATCCGAACAACCCGGAAAACCCGAACTCGCCCAACAACCCGACATCGCCGAACAGCCCGGTGTCGCCGAACAATCCGGTGTCGCCCAACCATCCATTCTCGCCCAACAATCCATTCTCGCCCAACAATCCGAACAACCCGCAGAACCCGAACTCGCCGAACAATCCGAACTCGCCCAACAACCCGAACTCGCCCAACAACCCGAACTCGCCCAACAATCCCGCGAACCCGAACTGGCCCGTCAGCCCCAACAACCCCGCGAGCCCGAATCACCCGAACAACCCGGCGAACCCCGCGAGCCCGAACTGGCCGACTTCACCGCTCAACCCGGCGTCGCCCAACTGGCCCGTCAGCCCCAACAACCCGAACTCGCCCAACAACCCGAACTCGCCCAACAATCCGGTGAGCCCGAACTGGCCGAACTCGCCCAACAACCCGGTGTCGCCCAACAGTCCGGTGTCGCCCAACAACCCCGAGAGCCCGAATCACCCGAACAACCCAGAGCATCCGAACTCGCCGAACAATCCGAACTCGCCGAACAGCCCGGTGTCGCCGAACAATCCGGTGTCGCCCAACCATCCATTCTCGCCCAACAATCCGCTGAGCCCGAACCATCCGAACAACCCGCAGAACCCGGCATCGCCCAACAATCCGCTATCGCCCAACAACCCGCTCAACCCGGCGAACCCGAACTCGCCCAACAACCCCGCGAGCCCGAACTGGCCCTCCAGTCCGAACAACCCGGCCAACGAGGTCGTGAGGGTTCGTCTCACGACACTGGACGCCGTGTGGAATATTCCCGCCGGAGTCACGGAGTTCGACGCGAGGTGGCTGGGCATCGAAGCGACACTCCAGACGCGGAACGCATCAAATGTATGGGTCAATACAGCCACCCGCTTCTCGTACTCGCCCAAGCTGCAAGAACGCCTGCGGGTTCCGGTGCCATCCGGCGCGACTGCCCGCGTGCGAGTCACCGGGATAGGAACCGGCGCTCGCTACTTCGAGGCGTCGTACGGGGCGTTGAGCCCGAACTCGCCGACCAATCCCAACTCGCCGAACAATCCCAACTCGCCGAACAATCCCAACTCGCCGAACAATCCGAACTCGCCGAACCATCCGAGCAACAGGCCGACCGGGCCGACCGGGCCGACCGGGCCGACCGGGCCGAACGTGCCGAACACCTGGCCCAGCAACAGGCCGGACGTGCCGATCGTGCCCGGTCGGCCGAACTTGCCGAACTTGCCGAACATCCACCCGAACCATCCGCAGCACCCCAACTCGCCCAACAACCCGGGCAGCCCGAATCATCCGCTCAACCCGAGGAACCCGAACTCGCCCAACAACCCCGCGAGCCCGAACCACCCGAACAACCCGAGGAACCCGAACTCGCCCAACAACCCGGCATCGCCCAACCACCCGAACAACCCGGCGCACCCGAACTCGCCCAACAACCCGCTGAGCCCGAATCACCCATCGGCACCACCAGGTTCACCAACAAATGTACAGACAATTCCTTGGGACACCCCCGGCGTTATAGGTTTCAAGTTCACAGCCCCGACCTCTGGCGGGAATGTCTCTTCCTACCAAATAGCAGTGTTTGAGGTTGGTCCACCTCTAACCACAGTGAGAATAATCACAAGAAGTTCGCCTCCTATAGGTACCATCCTTATTGGACAACTTACGCCTGGCACGATATACAGGGTGGATGTACGGGCACTAAGCGATTCTGGTAATAGTCCATACGTCACCGGAGGGACCGCTGAAGCCTAACTAACGCACTAAGGAGTGTGTGTATTCATGGCCCAGTTTATTGCATGTCCCGACTTCGACCGCTTCGCTCTCATCCGTGAGATCGACGCGAAGGCGAAGGCGAGCGACGACGACGCAACCCCGAGCACCAAGGGGCTCTACAAGCCGGAGATCGGCGAAGCTCTGCTCCGCGCGTTCTGGCCGACCGTGCGCGCCCACGCGGGCTGCGACATCTGGTGCACCAACTCGTTCGCCCGCGTGGTCTTCAACGGCGGTGAACTCAAGGAGCATGTGGACCGTCCAGGACTCGACTGGACGGTGTCGATCAACGTGTGCCGAGACGAGCCGTGGTACATCGAGGCGAATGTGAACGACGAGTGGTTGCGGTTCAACGACGGGAAGGCCGCAGTGCTGATGCAGGGGATTCTGTATCCACACCGGCGCCCCGTGTATCGAGGAAAATATGCGTATCAGCTCTTTTTGCACTACGCGGAAGACCAGCGCCGCGAGGGAGACAACCGCTTCGATGAATGAGCTCGAAGAAGGGCGCGTCGGCGCACGCCTCATCCCGCACCCGGAGTTCGATCGCTTGGCGCTCATCGCCGACCTCGACGAACACGCCAAGCCGACCGACAACTACCAGGAGGCCGGTCTCCTTGATCGCCACAACCCCCCCGTGGGCGACTGGCTGCTCAACGCGCTGCTCGAGGCGGTACGCGAGTACACGGGCGAGGACGAGCTCTACCCGCGCAACTGCTACGGCCGCATCGTCACGCACGGAGCGGAGCTCATCGAGCATGTGGACCGCGACGATATCGACTGGGTGGTGAGCGTCAATGTGTTGCGCGACGCGCCCTCGTACCTCGAGGTGCAGATCGGGGACATGTGGGTCGCGTTCAACGACGCGCACGGTGCGGTGCTGAACCGCGGGAACCGCTGTCCGCACCGCCGGCTGCCGTATGCGGGTCATCGCGCCTATCAGCTCATCCTGAACTACACGCGCACGAAGCCAGCCGATGTACCCGTCCCGCCGCCTGCCGGCAATTTCGTGCTTGTGGAGGGTGTGCTCAGCAGGGCCGACATCGCGCGCATCCGTACGGACATCGGGACGGAGTTCAAGCAAGGCGAACTCGCAGGCGGGCGGGTCGATGGCACACGGCGCCAAAGCGAGGTGGCATGGCTGGAAGCCGATGATTCCCGCTGGGCGTGGGTACGGCGCATCCTGTGTGGCGTGGCCCTGGAGGCGAACGCCAGCAAGTGGCAACTCGACATCGGCGCGAGCATCATCCACGGCATCCAGTTCGCCCGCTACGGACCTAGCGCGTTCTACGAATGGCACCAAGATTCCACCGCCGAGGAGAATGACCCCGCCACCACCCGCACGCTGTCGATGTCGGTGCTGATTCAGAACCCGGAAGCCGGCGGCGGTCTGGAGCTGCGCAATGGCGGCGTCATCCCGCTTGAGGTGGGCGACGCCGTGGTGTTCCCGGCCGACGAGGAGCACCGTGCGCTCGAAGTCACGGCCGGCACCCGCGAAGTGCTGGTTGCGTGGTTCAACCGCCGAGCTACTACCTGATGTTGTAACCCCTTGTGCGGGAAAGGAATTCGCGAGTAGTATCAGGTTGGCAGTTCGCTCCATCCTCCATTCACGCAGGGGACAGCGCCATGAAGGGCATGAAGGGCAAGGGCATGAAGGGCACCGGCGGCACAGGCGCGCATCTCGCACCGGGCAAGCGCACGGGCCGGCCGACGCAGAAATATTCCCAGAACAATACGGGCAAGAAGAAAAAGGGCATGTGATCGGCCCTTCGGGTGTCGGGCCGCCGACACCCGCCCGTTGTCATGGCGGGTTTCCTCAACCGCATGGTGGGCTTTGATGTGGCACCGCAGCCTCGCCGCGATGCCTCGCCGAACCCTGTGCCACCCGCGCAAACCATGACGCCGACGGGCACGCCTTCGCAGGTCGGTGGGCTCGCGACATCTTCGACCGACTACACCGCCGGTACCCATGCACGAGCGGGCACCGCTTCCAGGCAGTCGCCGAGCCGCACCCAGGCCCAGGCGCCCATTCGTCCCCCGATGCCGTTCGTCCCCAACCGCAGCAATAGCGGAGCGCGCATGAAGGCGATGCGGCCCGAGTACCGGGCGCTGGCGGACGTGGTCTTCCGCGGAGCGTTCTGAGTCGTTCGATGGCCACTCAGCCACTGTCACCGAAGCCGAAGCCGAACGCGTTGGCGAAAACCGCACCCGTCCCCCAGGGGGGGGTACAACCCCCGGCAAAGTCGCCTCTGAAGCCGATGCCCACCCCCACCCCACAGGGCAGAGGAGGACATCCAGACCCGGTAGAACGGCGACCGAACCCGCTCCACTCCACCCCGCAAGTCGCAGGCACAGGACAGAGCGCCCCAGGCGCAGCGCCGAAACACCCGGCAAAGTCGCCTCTGCCACCGCCTCCACAAGGAGGACAGCCCCCACAGGGCCACCGCAGTGGCACGCCGACGGGCGAAGGCCCAGGAACCCTGGAAAAGAGCATCGCGCGCATCGCCAGCGAGGACAGCCCCCTGATGCGCCAGGCGCGCTACCAAGGCGAAGCGCACGCCGCCGAACGGGGACTGCTACACAGCTCGATGGCCGCCCAAGCCGCCCAGGCTGCGGTCCTGGACCGGGCGGCACCCATTGCCGCGCAGCAACATGCCGGCGAGATGGAGCAGCAACGTCTGCAACTCAGCCGCGACGAACTCGAGGCACTGACCGCCTTCCGTACCGAACAACTCGCACTGAGCCGCGATGAACTTGCGGCACTGACCGAGCACCGGGCCGCACAACTGGGACTCCAGCGCGACGAGCTCGAATCCCTCGACGCATGGCGTGCCGAGCAACTCGGCCTGTCGCGTGACGAACTCGCCTCGCTCGATGCCTACCGCGAAGCACAGATCAAGAGCGACCAGGACCGCTTGGCGCTGGCCGAGCGCGAACGCCAGGACCTCGAGGCGTTCCGGCAATCCCAAACCCAATTGCAGCAAGCCGAACTCGACGCGAACAGAGCGTTCCGCCTCGAGCAGCTCGGCATCCAGCGCGACGAACTCGAAGCCCTCGACAGATACCGCGCCGAGCAACTCGGCCTGTCGCGCGATCAGCTCGCCTCGCTCGATGCCTACCGCCTATCCCAGATCAAGACCGAACAGGACCGCTTGGCGCTGGCCGAGCGCGAACGCCAGGACCTCGAGGCGTTCCGGCAATCCCAAACCCAATTGCAGCAAGCCGAACTCGACGCGAACAGAGCGTTCCGCCTCGAGCAGCTCGGCATCCAGCGCGACGAACTCGAAGCCCTCGACAGATACCGCGCCGAGCAACTCGGCCTGTCGCGCGATCAGCTCGCCTCGCTCGATGCCTACCGCCTATCCCAGATCAAGACCGAACAGGACCGCTTGGCGCTGGCCGAGCGCGAACGCCAGGACCTCGAGGCGTTCCGGCAATCCCAAACCCAATTGCAGCAAGCCGAACTCGACGCGAACAGAGCGTTCCGCCTCGAGCAGCTCGGCATCCAGCGCGACGAACTCGAAGCCCTCGACAGATACCGCGCCGAGCAACTCGGCCTGTCGCGCGATCAGCTCGCCTCGCTCGATGCCTACCGCCTATCCCAGATCAAGACCGAACAGGACCGCTTGGCGCTGGCCGAGCGCGAACGCCAGGATCTTGAGGCATTCCGGCAATCCCAACTCCAACTGAGCCGCGACGAGCTCGAATCCCTCGACAGGTACCGCGCCGGGCAATTCCAACTGAGCCGCGACGAGCTCGAATCCCTCGACAGGTACCGCGCCGGGCAACTCCAACTGAGCCGCGACGAACTCAGCTCCCTCGACGCATGGCGTGCCGAGCAACTCGGCCTGTCGCGTGACGAACTCGCCTCGCTCGATGCCTACCGCGAAGCACAGATCAAGAGCGACCAGGACCGCTTGGCGCTGGCCGAGCGCGAACGCCAGGACCTCGAGGCGTTCCGCAAGGATCAAGAGCAACTTGATCGCGACCGGATGGACTTGGACGAAGAACTGCGCAAGATTCAACTGGACGAGCAGGAGCGTGCCAATCTCGCACGCGAGGACCTCCAGAGACTACAGATAGAAACCGACAAAGAGCTGAACTTGGAGCGCCTCGGACTAGACAAGGAGCGGATCGAAGTCCAACGGGAGCAACTCGCCGCACAGATAGCCCAGGCAAACAACGCCGACGAGCGCGCCCGCAAGCAGGCGGAACTCAACAAGGTCAACGCGTACTGGAATGGCCGCCAGAACGCCGAAAGGCTCTATGAGTCCACGCTCGCGACCATCATGGCGAATCCAGACCTGTCCGCCGAACAACGCAACGCGCAGATCGAGCGCGCCCGCAAGCAGTACGAGAGAACCATCGCGGATCTGTCCAGGTCGTACGGCAACCAACAGTATTCGGGCGGCACCGGCGGCAGCGGCAGCGGCAGCGGCAGCGGCAGCGGCACCGGCGGCAGCGGCAGCGGCAGCGGCAGCGGCACCGGCGGCACCGGCAGCGGCACCGGCGGCACCGGCAGCGGCACCGGCGGCAGCGGCAGCGGCACCGGCGGCAGCGGCAGCGGCAGCGGCACCGGCGGCACCGGCAGCGGCACCGGCACCGGCAGCGGCAGCGGCACCGGCGGCACCGGCGGCAGTAAAGCCCCGACTATCACGACTCCAACCGGCAAGGTGGTACTAGATACCGATGCGATACTGCGCGCGAAGGGCTGGACCAAAGACCCTGTAACGGGGCGGATGGTGCCGCAGGGCTGGACCAAAGACCCTGTAACGGGGCGGATGGTGCCGCCTGGAGGCACCGGCAGATGACTGCTCTTCCTCCCGTCATCGGCTCGCTGGACGAACTCTCTTCTGAGCAACAGCAAGAGCTACGCCAGCAACACCCGGAGACCTACAGCGCGCTCGCCTACGGCACTGGCGGCTTCGCCTACGCGATGCCCGCGGTCGGCGGAGGGCAGACATACAGCACGCTGGGAGGCACCCCAGCGGGTTCAGGCGCCGGCGCAGCAGACAGTGCCACCACACTTACCACTCCAGACCCAGGCTTCCTCAACAAGGTTGCGCCCGTGCCAGGAGCAGAGGGGGGCGATGGCTTTGGGGCGACGACGCCAACCGCAGTGAATCGCTTCGCACCACGCACTGCCACTCACGAATTCATGCAGGGACTCTTCGGATTGCTCCCGGGAGGCGGCCTGATGACCCTTGCAGGTCTGAATCCGTTTCGTGAAGGCGGGCCAGCGGGTGGTGTGGCGACGATCAACGAGCCCCGGGGATTCACCTACGTGGACAAGGCGCGCGAGCAACGAGTTGCGAATGCAGTCGCAGCAGCGGCGGCGGCACGCAACGAAGCGGCGGCGGCGGCCACGAACAACCAGGCGAGCTACCCGAGCCGTGCCTCCCCTGGCGGGGGATATCGCGGCACCGGCAGTTTGGGCGACAGACAGGGCGGTAGTGGGTCGAGCGCGGATTTCGGCGGTCCCGGCGGCAATGGCAATGATGGGAATGACGGGCCTGACAACGAAGGTCATGGAGGCCACCACTTTTGATCGTCCGGCGTGCCACACACCGAGATGCCCAAGCCATCGTCCACATCATCATGACCTCGCAAATGGCCCATGTCAGCCGCAGGGGCACGCGCGCTCAAGTCGAGCGAATGCTCAACGCCAGCCGGCGCCGCGCGGATTCTCTGGTCCTGGTGGCGGAGCAGGACGACCAAGTACGAGGGTTCCTGTCGGCGCATCGCATGATGCGTCACAATCTGTGGGAGGATCGGTGGGTGTGGCAGGTGGAACACCTGATCGGGCGTCATGTACTGCACCCGTTGCTGGCCGAGATGCGGCGCATCGCCCAATCCACCCCTGTGCTCGTGTTCGTGCCTTGGATGGATGAGCCGAAAGCAGGCGCTCTGAACCACGCATTGCGACGTATGGGGTTTGACGAATTCGGAGCGACCCTCATGCAGGAGGCGCAACCGTGATCTTCAAGTTCATCAAAAAAGCCGTGAAGGGGGTCCTCTCGGGCGCCAAGAAGCTCGTGAAGAGCGTGGGTGGTGCACTCAAGAAGCTCGCGCCCGCCCTACTGATTGCGGCACCGCTGATCTTCACCTCCGGGGCGGCCGGGGCCTTCATGACGGCCTACAAGAGCGGCGGTCTGATGGCAGGGCTCAAGGCAGGAGGCAGCGCCGTGTGGGCGGGGCTCGGCAACCTGGGCACCTCCATCGCCGAGGGGTTCAGGACGGGCGGCTTCGGTGGTGCGGCCAAGGGGCTCGCGCAAGGGCTTGGGCTGCGACCGGATGGCATCGCCTCGAAGCTGGTCACCAGCGCGGTACAGTACGGAGGATACGGCGGGGCAACCGGAGCGGCCACCGCCATGCTCACCGGCGGCGACGCGTGGGAAGGGTTCAAGCAGGGCGCCAAGATGGGCGCTGTCGCCGGAGCAGGTGCTACGGCGATCGGCCACGCCTTCCCGGGCACATCCACACCCGTCGGAGGGGATGCAGGCGGTACCGCCGCCAGCGGCACCACCACGGCCCCGGGCGGTGCGCGCGGCTTTCTGAACAAGGCGGTCGGCGCGCTCTCGGAGCCGGCGGTGCTGGGCCCGGTGCTGCAAGGCGCGATGCAGGGCGCTGGCGGGTACCTCGAACAGCGCGATGCGATGAAGGCCGCCGAGGAGGCGCGTCGGCGGCGCCAGCAGAGCTACGAAGGTGTGGCGGACGCGATGCGCGTGGGCCCCACCCCCGAGCCACCCAGGGTCGGTGCCGCCCCGGACCAGCCCGTCCAGCGCACGGCAATGGATGGCACGGGCGTGTACGTGTTCGACAAAGCCTCGCAGACCTACACGTTCGTGCCCGATGAGAGGCCCATGTGATGGCAACGGCACGTCGCGAACCGCACGATCAGCCGCAGCCGGAGGCACCGCCACCGGACGCGAAGTCTCCGCTCGCTCCGCCGGCCGGTGGTGGCGCCCCCCCTGCGCCAGACAATGCGCCGCCGCCCATGGAGGCGCAGGGCAAGGCACTGCCAGAGCGCAAAGACCTCTCCGGCGATGAGCTGGCGCAGCTCGAACGCTTTCACGACAACATCATGGAGGGGATTCACGGCGGGGCGACCCAGGACGGCCAGCTTTCGGCACATACTCAGGGGCTCCTTGAGAGCGGAGCCGAACAGGGCGGCGGCAAGGCGCAGCAGCTCGCCGAAGCCAGCGCGGAGATTGTCGCCCGGGCACTCGAAGGCAACTTGGAGAAGGGCGTGGAGCTGGATTCTGCCGTCGTGCTCGTCGGTGCCGGCCTGGTAGTGGACGAGCTCGCCCAAGTGATGGATCAGACTGGCAACCCCATCAGCGAGGAAGAGACCGCGCAAGCCGCCATGGCCATGCTCCCGCTCCTGTGGGAAAAGACGCAGCACCTGAACTTCTGGACCGAGGAGGAGATTGCCGCCGCGCTCCAGGAGATGGCACAGAATCCGCAGCAGATCGAAGACGATGTTCGAGAGGCCGATCCGAAGGGCGCCGATGCCCTCGAGCGCATGCCCGAGGAGGCGCTCGCGCAAGGCGAGCCTCCGCAGGGCCCGCCTGCCGACGCCGCGCCACCGGAGCAGGCATCGCCGCCACCCGAACAGGCCGCGCCACCCGAACAACCGCCCCAGCGTCCTCCCGCGAAGAGCCCCCTCCGTTGAGCATCCTCGCGCGCATGGCAGTCGGTGCCGCCGCAGGCTACGGCCAGGGGCTGACCAACCTCGCTGGACAACGCGAGCGCCAGGCCGCACGCGAGGAAGAGCGCGCGTATCAATTGCAGATGTTGACCCTGCGAGACAAGCTCGCCCGCACGCGTCAGGATGAGGATCGCGAGTACCAGAAGGGGATTCGTGCCGAAGAGCGTGAATACCAGAAGGGTATCCGTGCCGAGGATCGCGAGTACCAGAAGGGGATTCGTGCCGAAGAGCGCGAGTACCAGAAGGGGGTACGCGAGGAAGAACGCGAGTGGCGCAGTGGAGAGGCGGACGCCGCCAGCGAGCGGCGCTTGGCCGAGTACCGGACGATGAAGGGCATCGACCGCGAAGCGTTGAAGCAGGATCCGGTCAAGTGGCGCGAGACCATCAACGCCGTCAAGAGCGATCTGCTTCCGAGCGAGCGCAAGATGATGACGACGAAGGAGGTGCGCAAGCCGCGGATGACCACCGACGTGGACACCGGCGAGAAGAAAGCGGCCGTGGACGAGCAGGGCAATCCGCTCTACGACGTGACGACCACGCGCGAGCCGGCCACCGTCCCATCGGCCGCCTTCGAGCCGCTGGTGGACGCTGCCCTGCAGTTCGATTCCACGCACCGGCTGGGCTCCCCGCAGCATCTGACCGAGTTCTACCGCGCCTACACGGAGAACGGCGAGAACGTCGAACGCTTCGTGCCGGTGATGCAGGAGATCATGGCCGCGATGGGACCGAACTTCGCCGCCAAGGACGTGATGCGCGAGATCCGCCACATGGGGTTCCGCATCCCGCAGTCCGACCGCGACGCCATCCTGGGCGCGATCGAGGAGGCGCAGGCCGCCGCCGAACCTCCCCCACCGGACACGGCCATCGTTGGCGAGGGAGAGGTGGTCTCGAGCGGACCCAGCGACCCGAACGAGGGCCTGTTCAGCGACGCCGGCAACCTCCTGCGGCCTGGGGATGGCGACGCACAGGAGCAATTGGGACGTGCCTGGACACCGGCACGCGAAACAGCGCTCACGGGCCAGCCACCACGTGAAGGCAGCGGGGATTCGTTCCTGGCGCAACTCCTCGGCGGCGGCGGCCCGCCGGCAGAAGAGGCATCGCCGACACCAGCAGAGGCACCACCGCCACCGCCCGAAGAGCCTCCTGCTGCGCCGCCGGTATCCGAACCTGCACTGAGACTGAGCGCGCCCATGGGGCAGACACCACCAGCGGAGGAGCCGCCGCAGGAGCGCCCGCCGTACCCGTATCCGCCCGGGAGCAATGTGCGCCTCTCGCTCCCGTCATGGTTGGGCGGCACCTCGCCACCCGAGCGGACGCGTTCTTCGGGCGAGACGCAGGATGTGGGTGCCACCGGTGGGCGTGCTCTCGGCAACGCACCGCCGGCAGGCGGATTCCTGGATCAGGTTGCACCCCCCGAGGAGCCGCGCGTTGCGGGCAGCGCACAAGACGACTTCGTACGCTTCGAGGAGCGCGTGCTGCAACTGGGGCCGGAAGTCGAGCGTGCCGTGGAAGACATTGCCGAGGGCGATGCGTCGGCGCGCGATCTGCAGGCGGTGGGCTCGGTCTTCTCCGACTATGCGGCCGACCTCGGGCTGGCACTGCCCAGCGATGTGCCGGCCATGATTCGCAGGTTCGCGGATTGGTACATGAAGCGGCGCACACAGACCGCAGCAGCACCACGTGCGCTGCCCGATAGCGGTCTGGGCCGATGGGCCTTGATCGAGGACGCCTCTCCTTGAGCGCCCCCGAGGACGCCTCCCATGGCGGATTTTCTCGCCCCCAACCCCAACTCATTCCTGAACCGGGCCACGCGCGGGCCCTCCATCGCGCCTGAACCGACAGGACTGAGCGGTTCGACCGCGCTCAATCCTCTGCCCGGTCTGAATCAGCCTGGGCGTCATCCACCCGTTCACACCCCCGAGATCGCGTTCCCGGCATCGCGCGCGTCTTGGGAGAATCGCCACCGCATGCCGGAGGTCGCGCCTGCGCCTGCGCAGCAACGCACCTCGCAGCTTCCGCCACCGCCCGACGATCCGAACGAGCGCGGCTACCTCGAGTCGCTGGCCGGCTCGTTCATGTACTCGCTGATGGAGAGCAACCCGGAGATGCTCGTGGGCACGCTCCGTGCGCTGGGCCACGAGTACGAGACCGACACGCTGCTCCATGTCGCTGATCGCATCGAGGGCTGGCAGCAGGCGGGACAGACGGGCACACCGCCCTCCATCCAGAGCTTCTCCGACATCGAAGACGTGGACGACGCCTTCCGTGGCGTGATGGAAGCCGTCGGGCAGATTGCCGGTTCCTGGGCGCCGGTGCTCGCGGGCGGCTTCGCCGGTTTCAAGGCCGGTACCGCGCTCGGGGCGGGCGCAGGGTCGCTCGTGGCGCCGGGCCCGGGTACCGCGATCGGCGCAGCACTCGGTGGCCCCATCGGCGGCGCAGCCGGTGCCTACACCGTCTCCACCTCGCTCGTGATGGGCGAGGCGTACAACCAGATCCGCGACGAACTCGTTGCCATCGGCGTCTCGGAGGACGAAGCCGAGAAGCGCGCCGGCACCGGAGCGGTGCGGCTCGCACCGATCCTGGGGGCACTCGACGCGATCCCGGTCGTCGGCGCCGCCAAGGCGGTCGGCAACCGGGCGATCGGCCAGATCAAGGGGCGCCTGTTCACCGACATGGCGAAGGCGCTCGCCCGTGGCGGCGCGCTCGGTGCGGCCTCCGAAGGGTTCACCGAAGGGGCGCAGAACGCGCTCATCGAGGCATACGCCGCCGCCGAGACCGGCCGCAGCGACGACTACGACCGCGCGATGCGCACGCTGTTCGCCGCCACCGTCGGCGCCGTCGGTGGTGGCGCGTTGCGCGGTGCGGGCGAAGCGGCGGCGGTGCCAATACAACGTCGTCGGCAACGCATCGAAGAGGAGCGCACGCAACGCGAAGCCGACCGCGCCGCACCGCCCCCGGAACCTCCCACGGCGGACACCCCGGTCGAAGACCGCATGGAGCAGGCGCGCGACCGGGTGCGCCAGGAGCAGGAGGCACGCACGCGGGCGACGCCGAGCGTGGCGACGGACGACCTCGTGGCACCGTTCGACCCCGGCGCGGAGCCGGGCACCCCGGGCGGGCCACCCACGCAAGAGGACCTCGAGAGCGCACCGAACACATCGGACATCCTGGTCGGACGCACGCTCGAGGCTGCCCCGCTGCTCGGATTCCCGTTCGCGCCCCAAGACCGGGTACGCATCTACGACGCCGAAGGCAACCCGTCCGATGTCGAGATCCAGCAGATCCGGATCATCGGCTACCAGGAAGGCGAGATCGGCGAGGCACCGGAAGGCACCTACGAGGTGCTCACCCGCGATCCGGAGACCGGCCGTACCCGCTGGCACATGCCGGAGGCGTTCGAGAGCGCCGAAATCATCGAGCGCGCGGCCGACCGAGAAGCCAACGCCGAAGAGCGCGAGAAGGCCGCGCAGCAGGAAGCCCAGAAGGCGCAGCAGGAGCAGCAACGCGCCCGCGAGAAGGCGCAGCAGGAGGAGCAGCGCCGCCTCGAGCAGGAGGCAAAGGAGGCACAGCGCCAGGCGGAGCAGGCGGAGAAGGAGGCCATCCGTCAAGTCGAGCGCGAGGAGGACATCCAGCGCCGTGAAACCGAGCGCCAGGAGAAGGAGGCGACCCGGCAACGCGAACGCGAAGAGCAGGAGGCCATTCGGCAACGCGAACGCGAGGAAGACCTCGCCCGCAAGGAAACCGAGCGCCAGGAGAAGGAAGCCACGCGCCAACGCGAACGCGAGGAGGACATCCAGCGTCGCGAGGCCGAGCAGCGTGCAAAGGAAGAGCAGCGCCAGCGCGAACGCGCCGAGGATCAAGCGCGCAAGGACGCTGAGCGGCGTGAGAAGGAGGCGCAGCAGCAGCGCGATGCGGCAGCCGCAGAGGAGGAGCGGCGGGCGCAGGAAGCCTCACAGGACGCGCTGGCGACGGAGAAGGCGCGCACGGTCTTCAACGAACTGACCTCCATCCTCGGAGAGGAGGAGGCCAGCGCGTACGTCGAGAGCATCCAGGAGGGGCGCCGGCCGACCGAGATCCTGCCGTTCATGCAGGAGTTGAAGCAGGAGAAGCGGTTGAAGCAGGAGAAGGCGCGCGTTGCGCGCGAGGATGCGGCGAAGCAGGAGGCCGAAGAGACCGGCAAGCCGGTACAGGCACCCGTGGAAGCGGAGATGCCGGACATCAGCGAGCCGCAGCCGGAACCGGAGCAGCCAGCCGCAGAGCCGGAGCGCGGCGAGCCGCTGGTGCTCGAAGGTCAGACCCAGGAACAGGTCGATGCGGAGAACGCCATCGACCGCGAGCTCCGTGCCGCCGATCTGGACGAGGAGGAGCCGTACCGGCTGGCATGGCTCGCGCAGCAGCACCCGGAAGCGTACGCGCGCGCGCGCGCGGAAGCCGAAGAGCAGTGGCGTACCGCGAACACCGCCGATGACACCACCGCCCGCGATGCGGCCGAGCGGCGTCTCGAGCTGTTCGAGTACCTGGACCGCGACGACCGCATCGCCGACTACGCGCAGGACTACGCCGAGCAGGAGGCCGACCGCGCCGAAATCGAGCGGCTCAAGACCGAAGGCGCGCTCCCGGGGGAGCCAGCCGCACCGCCCCAGGCGGAGCCGGAGACGCCGGCCGAGCCGCAGACGGCCGAAGTGGTGGCACTGCGTCCCACGGCCGCCGCCGCCGAGACCGACGTGGATACCGTCGGCGCAGGGGCGCCCCCGGGCAACACCGACGCCGCACGCGCGGAACTCGCCGACATTGCCGACACCATCAGCAACATCGCCACTGCCGGCAACACCATCGAATCGCTTGAGCAGACGATCCGCGAAGGCGGTGAGGACGCCCAGCGCGCCACGCGCACGCTACGCAACATCCAGGCGCTCGGCCAGCGTGCGGAGCAACTGAACCGGCTCCTCGAGAGCGCCGGCGAAGCGCCGGTGGAAGTGGACACAGTGCCCGAGAGGGGGCTTCCGGAAGGCACCTGGACGCCGCCGAACCTGACCCGCAAGACGAAGAAGGCGCGCGCACGCGAGGCCGTCGAACAGGCCGTCGCCGCGCACGATGGCAATGCGCAGCGGACACGTAGCCGCATGCTCCGCGGCGAGTACGAGCTCTCCGAAGACCTCGAGCCGTACTTCATGCGGTTCCTGAGCGACCGCGTGGAGCGGGATCAGAAGGAAAACATCGAGGCGGCCAGTGCCCGCATCCAGGCGCGCACCGAGAAGTCGAAGCGCCCGCCCTCCAACGTATGGAGCGCGGTGGCGAAGATGCACGCCCAGAAGCCGGTGCAGCGCACCTTGAAGCTCATGCGCGAGAACAACATGAGTGTGGAGGACGCCGCGCGCATGGCGATCGAGCAGCGCTTCGCGATGTTCGACGTGAACCCGCGCGAATACTTCCGCTACGTGGACGAGCAGACCGACCTCTACGCCGCCCGCATGCGCGAGGCGATGGAAGCGGAGAAGGAGGCGGCGCCTGCGCAGGAGGCGAAGAAGCCTGCCCAAGCGAAGGAGCGCCCTGCCGGCTACGAGGCCGACTTGGACGCTCTCACGCGTGCCGACGAGGCGCGAGCGGCCGAGGAGCGCACCGAGCGCCAGGAAGAGGCGAAGCGCCCGATTGACGCGCGCATCGAGCAGGCGGCGAAGGAGCGCGCCGACGCCTGGGCGGCGTTCGACGATGAGATGGGCGGGCCGGGCACCCTGCGGGCGAACCCGGTGCTCACGCCGAAGCAGGTGCGCGCCCTCATCGTGGCGACCTCGAAGGAAGTCGCGTACTGGGCTCTGCGCGGGTACCGCGCCGTCAGCGACATGATCGCCCAGATCAAGGCCGCCGAGCAGGGCGAACGGCGCTGGGGGCTCATGAAGCCGTACTTCGGTGCGGTCTACGAGGATGTGCGCGACACCTTCTCCGAAGAGCCATGGGCGAACGAGTTCACGCCAGAGGATGAAGTGGACGCCGCCGTCGAAGCGGCCGAGGTGCCTGACGAGGCCCCCGCCGCCGCTCCCGGGGCACCCACCGTGCACGAGACCGCCTCGCCAGCCAAGGTCTCCGGCCAGGGCAGAGCCTCTGTGTGGGGCGTCGGTCTGCCGGCGGCAGCGAACGCACAGGCGGGCGACATCGCGAAGATCACCACCCGCCGCGGGCGGTCCTGGTACACCGTGCTCGGCGAGAAGGTGAAGACCCGCCAGAACATGGCCGGTGATACAATCGACGTATTCACCGGTTCCAAGGACCGGTACGACACGGCGGAGGCGGCGCAAGCCGCGACCACGCCGCCGCAGGAGGGAGCAGATGAGCGACAGCGACCGAGCGTTCGCCCTGGACCACCTGCGCAGCCACAACCCGAAGGAGCTGCGCCGGCTGCAGGAGAAGGGGGAGCTGAGCGAGTACCTGGACCTCCAGGAGAAGGAGGCACAGGAGACCAAGTCGTTTCTCCTGGCGAACGCGCCGGAGAACGACTTGGCAGCGAGACACCGGGCGAACGAGGTGGCCCGGGCCCAGATCAGCGAACTCCCGCTGAGCGACCCGGACAGCCCGATACCGGACGAGTTCAAGGCGATGCGACAGGCCGGCCTGATCTGACCGAAGAGGACGCCGCCGAAGTCGGCGTCGGCGAGAACCATGTCATCACCCCCGGGAGCCTCGATGAGGCGCGCGGGGCGAAGACCAAGGCGCGCGACAACATCGCCGCCATCAAGCTCGCGAAGAAGCTCGTCACCCTGGGGCGCAACGCCACCGCTGGCGAGCAAGCCACCCTTGCGAAGTACGTCGGCTGGGGCGGCATCAAGGGCGCGTTCCCGGATGCCCAGGGCAATTTCGCCAAGGGCTACGAAGAGATCGGCGCCGAGCTCCGCGACCTCCTCACCGAGGAGGAGTACCGCACCGCCGAACGCTCCATCCAGTACGCGCACTACACGAGCGAGCCCGTCATCCGCGCCATGTGGCGCATGGCCGAAGCGCTCGGGTTCACCGCCGGCGGGGCAGTGCACGAGCCGGGCGCCGGGATCGGACACTTCGCCGGGCTCATGCCCGGGGCGCTGCGCGAAGGCACCACCTACCACGGCGTGGAGATGGATGGGATCTCCGCCACCATCGCGCAACTGCTCTACCCGAAGTTCCAGGTGCAGCGCGCCGACTACACCCGCCTCACGTCACCCGAAGGCGTGTTCGACCTCGCGATCGGCAACCCGCCGTTCGCCGATGTCACCGTAGGCGCCGATCCGAAGTACGCGAAGGAGAAGTTCCTCCTCCACGACTACTTCTTCGCGAAGGCGCTCGATGCGGTGCGCCCAGGCGGGCTGCTCGTGTTCATCTCCAGCGCTGGCACGATGAACAAGGCGAACAAGAAGGCGCGGAAGTACATGGCCGAGCGCGCCGACCTCGTGGGCGCCATCCGCCTCCCGAACACTGCCTTCGAGAAGAACGCCGGCACCTCGGTGACCACTGACATCATCGTGCTCAGGAAGAAGCTTGAGCGCGACGCTCCAGACCGCGGCCCGCCGTGGACGGACACCCAGGCCGTCACCCTGCCGAACAAGGAAGGGAAGCCCACCACGGGCGAAGTCAACCGGTACTTCGTCGAGCACCCGGAGATGGTGCTGGGCGAGGAAGGATTCTTCGACCCGCTCTACAAGGACCGCTACGGCGTGCGCGGGCGCCCGGGGCAGAACCTTGAGGCCGACCTCGCGGCGGCCGTCGAGAAGCTGGTGAGCGACGCGGTGCCCCCTGCGCAGCCGAAGCCGGCCATCAGCGGCGCAACGCCCGTACAGCCGCGCGAGGTGGACTTGGATGCGAACGAGACCAAGGACGGCTCGTTCTACGTGAAGGACGGCGAGCTCTACCAGTACGACGCCGGCACGGGCGTCAAGATCCCGGCACGCGCGAAGGGCGTGAAGGGCGGCATGGCGCAACGATCCATCGAGATCGTGAAGGCGCTGGTGGGGATCCGCGATGCGCTGCGCCAGGTCATGAAGGCCAACCTTGAGGCCAACGATGCTGCCGGCGACGCCGCGCGCGAGAACCTGAACGCGCTCTACGACGACTTCGCACAGCGCTTCGGTCCGATCGGCAAGGCCATCGTCTCCGAACGACGCCCCTCCATCGTGGCGCAGGAAGGCGCCCGCGCCCGCGCGCGCGAGGAAGCGCGCGCACAGGGGATCCCGTGGCGCGAAGGCACCTTCGACGCCACGTTGCCGCGGTGGAAGGGCAAGAAACTCAACGAGATAGCCCAAGCGCGCCGCGCCGCGCGCGAGCGCGCCGAAGGCAAGCCGTTCGAGGAGGGTTCGTTCGACCCCGCCTCGCTCCCAGACATCGTCTCGAAGCGCTACCCGAACCTGGACCCGTTCGGCGGCGACCCCGAGGTGTACCGCCTCGCCGCGATGGAAGTCGAGGACAAGGCCACCGGCGCGCTCGTCAAGGGCCCGGTCTTCACCGAGAACATCATCGCCCAGGCACCGGAGCCGAAGATCGCCAACGCGCGCGATGCGATGCTCCATGTACTGAACGCACGCGGCCACATGGACCTCGATGAGGTGGCGGCCGTCTACGGACAGTCGCGCGAGCAGACCATCGCGGAGCTCGGCGACCTCATCTACGAGGACCCCATCCTCCAGAGCCACCGCTCGGCCGATGAGTACCTCTCCGGCGACGTGAAGACAAAGCTCGCCCAAGCGCGCGAAGCGGCACAGAAGAACCCGGCGTACGAGCGCAATGTGAAGGCGCTCGAAGCGGTCATCCCCGAAGATCTCGTCCCTTCGCAAATCGACGTGAACTTGGGCGCGTCCTACCTTGATCCGGAGGTGTACACAGACTTCGCGCGCCACCTGGGTGCTGCGAAGGTGAACCTCCTCTACAACGACCAGATGGATCAGTGGCTCGTGCCGGAGTTCACGGCGAAGGCGGAAGCACAAATCCAGTGGGCCACCCCCGCGAAGCCGCTCAAGGACATCTTCGTCGCCGCCCTCAACAACGCGCCGGCACCCAAGGTCTACGACCACATGAGCGACGGGAGCCGCGTGCTCAACAAGGCGGAGACCGCGCAGGTTCAGATCAAGTACGACGAGATCCGGCGCGAGTTCGACCGCTGGATCCGTGCGGATGCGGAACGTGCCGAAGCCATGGCGCGCGCGTACAACGAAAAGCTCCGCCGCTACCGCGACCGCACCTTCGACGGCTCGTACTTCACCACCCCGGGGGTTGCGAAGGGCTGGTCCTGGCGCCCGTTCCAACTGCGCGTCATCGCCCGCATCATCGCCACGGGCACCACCTACATGGTGCACGCGGTCGGCGCCGGCAAAACTTCGGCCATGATCGGGGCGGCGATGGAGATGCGCCGCCTGGGGCTCGTGAAGAAGCCCATGTTCGTGGTGCCGAACGCCATGCTGCGCCAGTTCGCCACGGAATGGATGCAGCAGTACCCGACCGCGAACATCGCCGTCGCCGACAAGCAGAACTTCCACACGGCCAAGCGCAAGCAGTTCATCGCGAACATCGCGCTCGACAACTCGTTGGACGCCGTGATCGTCACGCACTCCTCGTTCGGGATGATCCCGATCTCGAACGAGTTCGAGGAAGGACTCATCCAGGAGCAGCTTGAGGACTTCCGCGCCGCGCTCGAGGAGATGGACCGCCAAGGCGAGAGCCATGTGGTGCGTTCGCGGATGCAGAAGCGCATCGAGCGCATGGAGCAGAAGCTCCGCGAGCGCGCGGCGAAGCTCCAGGACCAGACCTTCACCTTCGAAGAGACCGGTGCGGACATGCTGTTCGTGGACGAGGCACACATGTTCCGGAAGATGGACACGCCGACCATCATGCAGGTGAAGGGCGTGGCGGCCGAAGGGGCGGCCAAGAGCACCGACCTCTACTACAAGATCCGGTACCTGGACACCATCCGTCCGGGCCGTAGCGCTGTGTTCGCCTCCGGCACCCCCGTCGTCAATACGATGGGCGAGCTCTACAACCTCTCGAAGTACCTCCAGCGCCCGGCGCTCGAAGCGCGCGGGGTGAAGTCGTTCGACGCATGGGCACGTGTCTTCGGCCAGGCCGTCGAAGTCTTCGAGGCGCGGCCCGATGGCTCATACCGCTTCGAAGTGCGGTTCGCGAAGTTCATGAACCTGCCCGAGCTGCGCCGCATCGTGGCCGAAGTTGCCGACGTGGTGCGCCCTGCCGAGTTGGATCGGTACGTGGTGCGCCCGAAGCTCACCGGCGGCGAGCGCAACATGGTGCTCGCGGAGAAGCTGCCCGCGATGGACGCGTTCCAAGCGTTGCTCACGGAGCGTATCCGCGCGGTGGCGAACCGCACGGGCCGCCCACAGAAGGGCGATGACAACATCCTCGCGATCGCCACCGACGGGCGCAAGGCGGCCATCGACATGCGGCTGTTCGACGCCACGGCCGACAACGATCCGAAGAGCAAGCTCAACGTCATGATCAAGAACGTGTTCGAGACATGGCGCGACACCAAGGATCAGCCCTTCTACCTCCCGAACGAGGACAGCACCGGCTTCGCGGAGGAGCCGCTGTTCCGCGGCCCTGCCACCCAGATCGTGTTCATGGCGCTGCAGAAGACCCAGGGCGGCTTCAACGGCGCCTCCTGGTTCTTCTCCGAGCTGCGCCGCATGGGCGTGCCGCCGGAGGAGATGGCGGATATCCGCAACTACAAGACGAACATCGCGAAGAAGAGGCTCTACAACGACGTGAACGAGGGCAAGGTGCGCATCCTGTTCGGCTCCCCGGATGCGCTGGGCACCGGCGTGAACGTCCAGAAGCGGCTCATCGCGAGCCACAACCTCGATGCGCTCTGGTACCCGGGGCTCGATGAGCAGCGCAACGGCCGGATCGTCCGCCAAGGCAACATGAACCCGGAAGTCACCATCAACGACTACGCCACGGAGGGCACCTACGACGCCACGATGTGGCAGATGATGGCGACGAAGGCGAAGTTCATCGAGTCGTTCTGGTCCAGCGATGACTCGGTGCGCAGCATGGAGGACCTCGGGGAGGCCAGCTACTACGAGCAGGCGAAGGCGCAAGCCTCCGGCGATCCGCGTCTCGAGCGGCTGGCCGAGATGCGCCGCGACATCCAGCAGCTCGAAGCCGAGAAGATCTCGCACGAGCGCAAGCGCGTCGGCATTCGTAGCGGCATCGTGCGAGCGCAGGGCGAGCAGGATGCAATCCGCCAGTACATCCCCGGGATCAAGCAAGCGATTGACTTCCGCCAAGACACTACCGGCGACAACTTCCGTATCGAGATCAAGATCCCGAACCAGCCGCAGCTCCGCACCACGTCACGCGAGGAAGCGGGCGAGGCGCTGATCGCGGCACAGGATTTCGCGCGCGCGGCACACAAGACCGGTGCGGATGCGATGACCATTGGCACGTTGTCACCGGTGGGACGGTTTGCGGGCTTCAACCTGAAAGTCGCATCGCACACTCCGAGACTCGTGCTCAACATCGGCGTCGAGTCCATCCTGTTCGAGTCCGGCAGCCCGAAAGGCATCGTGAGCGCACTGGAAGCCAAGGTGCGTGGTCTTGACAAGAGACTGGAGCAGGCCGAAGAAAACCTCGCCGAAGCCGAGCGGCTCGAAGCCACCCTGAACAGCGACCTCGAAGCGGCGATGGCGCCGTTCCCGAAGCAGGAGGAGTACGAGACGCTGGTACGCGAGGCGCGCGACCTCGAGGTAGCACTCGCGCAAGAGACCATCGAGCGCGAGCGCCAAGCGCAGGAGGCGGCCGATGCGGCGAAAGCCGCCGCCGAAGAGGCTCAGGCCCTCCCGGAAGGCGAAGCACGCGAGCGCGCCGAAGCCATCTGGAAGTACGCGATGGGCGAGCGCGAGGCGCACGGCGTGAAGGCGGATTCGGCCGTCGTCGGCCTCGTGCGGTCGAACCTCCGGTCGTTCGGCCTCGGCCAGCGCAACCTCGGCCCGGTGGTGGATGCGCTCGCCATGGAGTACGAGACGCGCCTCACCGACGCACCGGAGGGGGACCCGGAGACCGAGTGGCTCAAGGGCGTGCTCGACTATGCCGAGAACGAACTCAGCGAGACGCTCACGCCAGAGCCGAAGGAACGGCGCTGGCGCACGGGCGTTGCCGAGAAGCTCACGCCCGATCAGCTCGCGGCGGTGAAGAAGGAGTTCCAGCGCATCGCGCGGGCGATGTTCGGCCATGAGGTGCAGATCGAGGGCACCGACGGCACGCCGACGATGCTGGGCAACATCATCCGCATCGTCTTCGAACACTCCGATCGCATCGCCTCCCTGGGGCACGAGGGGATCCACTGGCTGCGCAGCACCGGGGCCTTCACCACCGAGGAGTGGGCCGCGCTCGAGCGCCAGGCGAAGAAGCGTTGGATGAAGGAGTTCAACGTCGCCGAGAACTACCCGAACCTGAACGAGGCCGCGCAGGTGGAAGAGGCCATCGCCGAAGCGTTCGGCCGGTGGCTCCAGGCGCGTACCCAGCCGGGCGTGCAGGGCCTCATCGCCCGCGTCTTCGCATCGCTGCGCCGCTTCCTGCGCAACGCCAGACGCTGGCTCATGGGGCAGAAGTGGTTCTCGGCCGAGGACATCTTCGAGGACATCGCCTCCGGCACCTTCTCCGCGACCGCCGCCCAGCAGAGCGAGCAGAGCCTGAAAGACCTCCGCCAAGCAGCGAAGGGCCTGCAGGGCGACGCCCCGGGCATGGTCGAGCGCGCGGCCGAGACGATGGACTATGTCCTGAACGCCTTCGGGCGCTACCACCGCAAGCTCCCGCAGACCGAGGAGTTCGCGGACTTCCACGAGAGCCTGCGGCTACGCAACGCCGCCACCGACGCCGGCACCGCGCTCGTGGCGCGCTACATCCGCCGCGTGGTGGAGGGCCTGAACGCTCGACAGTACCGGCTGCTCGCGCAGAAGGTGCTGGTCGATGATCTGATCTGGTCTCGCGATGAAGGACTCGAGGTGCCGTTCGACGTGGCGCCCAACGACCTCGAGAAGCTCGCGAAGAAGGTCGAATCCGAACTCGCGCTCGAGGAGAACCAAGTCATCCACGAGCGGCTCCGCATCCGGAACGAGATGAAGGCATCGCTGCGCGACGAACTCATCGCGCAGGGCGTGCTCGATGCGGAGAGCGCGAAGAACCCGCACTACTTCCGCCATCAGGTGCTCATGTACGCCGTGGAGAAGGCCACGGCCGGCGGCAGCGGCCCGATCGGCAAGAAGCGCTGGGAGCGGCGCCGCGGCGGCGAGGCGCTCATCAACGCCGACTTCGTCGAGCCGGAAGCGGAGTGGATGCACCAGGCCTACATCAAGATCGCCACGAACAACCTCGTGCTCAATCAGGTGAAGGGGTCGAAGTACGACATCACCGACCGGGTGCGAACGCTGCGCAGGGACCACAACAAGCGCAACACCCAGGCGGCGCTCATGGCTGCGGAGCGCCGCGCCGGCGGCAAGATGCCGCAGACCTTCGAGGAGTGGAAAGGCTACGAGGTGAAGAGCGACGAGCTCCGCGCGTGGCGCGTCCTCACCCAGCGCATGGCGTTCGGCTTCCGCCGCTTCGAGGAAGGCATGCAGGCGGTGGACCGTGACACCATCCCGGAGCATCTGCGCACCACCTACGATCAGGTGGTGAAGAGTGCGGCTGGCGCGGTCGACACGAAGACCGACGACTACTTCGGTCTGGTCGGGTGGGCCCTGCAGCAGCCAGACGACTACGAAGCGGTGAGCGGGGCGCGCATCCTCATGGCGACCATGCACCGCCGCACCGCCTTCCAGCAGGAGTTCCTGGGCAAGAAGTACATCCCCGTGGGACTGCGGCAGGCACACCGTATGCTACTTGAAGCCGGTGAGTCCGACCTTGCGGGGCACCGCCTGTGGCAGCCGGACCCCGGGTACATGCTCCATGTGAGCAAGACGGTGCCGCAGGCGGTGATGGAGCACCTCACCCGCATGCAGAACTTCCTCGAGCAGGACGCCGAGGCCAAGCTCAAGGACGTGGTCTCGCCCGAGGCGATGCGCACGGTGATGGAGCAGTTGCAGGAGCTCGCAGAGCGCTCCGGCCCGGTGCCGAAGCCCTACATCGTGCTCAAGGAGGAGGTGGCCGACACCCTGGACGAGACCACCGTGCTCTCGGAAGACGCCCAGTACATCGGGCGGCTGCTACGCAAGACCACTTCGGCGTTCAAGGTCTGGATCCTGCTCAACCCCCTGACCTTCTTCCGCTATCACTCGCTGAACCTCTCCGGCGACGTGGACATCGTGATCGCCTCGATGCCGGACATCCTCACCCGCAAGCAGTGGTACCGGCGCATGGGTGAGGCGATGCGCATCCTCTTCGACGAAGAGTTCAAGGGGAAGGAGCACGCCGTCTACGCCGAAGCGATCAAGCGCGGGATCGTGACCTCGAACTGGACCACCGCCGAACTCCCGGACACGGTGAAGGAGACGTTCCTCAAGGAGATGGGCGAGGCATCGCCGGGCACCCAAGGCAATCCGATCAAGCGGACCTGGTCCAACATCAAGCGCGTCTCGAACCTGCGCGAGAACATCCTGCGCCTCGCGCTGTATCTGGAACTCCAGGAGCGCGGACGTGCCTCGATCGAGAAGGGCCAGGAACCGCTCGCCACCATCGGCTACGGCGCCGCGCGCCGCGAGCTCGTGCGCGGCCTCACCGGGAAGGACGCCGAAGAGCTGCTGCAACGCCAGATCGGCCTCATCACCCGCGAGACCCTGGGCGACTACCAGCGCCTCTCGCCGGCAGGGTCACGGCTACGCACCGGCTGGGTGCCGTTCTTCGCCTTCCAAGAGATCAACCTGCGCCGCTACACCAACCTGTTCCGCAACATCTGGTACGCCACGCACGAGGAGCGTAGCGCTTCGATGTCGAAGTACGAGGGGCTGGCGTGGGCCGGCAAGGTCGCCGGCCTGATCGCGAAGCAGAAGGCGTTGGCATCGGCGGCGCTCATGGCGCGTCTCGGGCTCTACCTGGGCATGCTGATGGCGGCCGACGACCTCATCCGGAACCTCACCGGCTGTCCGGCGTCGGACGACGGGGGTGCGGTAGTGAAGCGCGGCCTCACCGTGTTCTGCTCACCGAAGAACAACGTCCACATCCAGCTCCGCTCGCAGGGGTCCTTCACCGACGTGCTCGGATGGGCCGGGTTCCCGGATATCCAGAGCACCATCTACGCCGCCGCCGTGGGCATGAGCACCTGGGGCGAGGCGGCGGCGGTCGCGGCCGAGTCCTTCCTCTCGAAGGGCTTCAACTCCATCACGCCATTCGTGAAGGCCCCGATCGAGTCGGTGAGTGGCCTGACGTTCTACCCGCGGGTGACGAAGCCGCGCCCGATCCGCGAGCGCTGGCGCCATGCGATGAAGATGGGCAAGTTGGAGTGGCTCTACGACGCCCTCACCGACGAACCGCAGCGCCTTTCCGGATTCCAGCGCTACGGCGTCGGCGCGCTGTTCGACACGCGAGATACCGCCGAGACCGCGTACTTCGAGATCCGCTCCCTGGCCTACACCTGGACCGAGGAAATCCTGGGGCGCGAGAACGTCTCCGTCATGCGCTACGGTGAGTCCTCGAACCTCATGCACTACTACCGCATCGCGCTACGCAAGGGCGACAAGGCGCTGGCGCAGAAGTTCCGAACCGCACTCGCCGAGCACATCAAGGAACGCCGCCGGCAGGGCGTGAACACGAACATGGCGAAGCTGATGGCGACTGCGCGGGCGAACCACCACCCGCTCAAGCCGATCAAGAAAGCCTACCGGACGCGGTTCCTGCGCGAACTCACACCTCGGGATCGAGAGCGCTACGAGCGGGCGATGGCGTATCACCGGTCGATCTGGTCGAATCAGTAGCGAGCAGGTTGTCCGCCAGCTTGAGGGCGGCGGTTGACCTACGAGGCGCTGATCGCGCCCAACGGGTTGGCTTCGGGGGCGCGATCGGGGTAGGCTTGAGTGGCGCGCAAAGGGGAAGCGAGGCTCGACGGGGCGTTGCTTACCGAGGTTGGGTACGAGGGGGCGACCGTGTCAGCGGCGCCCCCTCGTTTCATTCCGTAATTCCCATTCATTCTCTGGATCGGCGGGCATCTCCATGTGCATTGTCTGGGGTGAAACGCCCTCCCGAGTCCGGCAAGTGCCTCCCTGAGACCCATCGCCAGTTGTCGTCGCCCAGACTGTCAGCCCCTCGGCGGGCGTCCGCCGGGCTGTCCTCATGGCCCCGGAAGACCATCAGGAGTTGCCTGTCCCCAACCAGAACCACACCACGAAGATGAGTACCGTGGCGATCCTCACGACCCAGTTGCCGATCTGCTCGCCGACTTGACGATAGTACGCCTCATCATGCGCCTTCTTTCGCCGGATCAGCGCCTCGATGCTGTTCACCCTCAGTCTCCCAGCCACCCGATCGCAGAGCGCTCAAGCCCGCAGGCGCGCAATGCCGAGCGCATCGCCTCAATGGAATCATGCACCGGAAACTTGGCCCGCTCCCATTTGTCCACGTAGGGCAGGTCCACCCACAGCACGTCATGGAAGCGGAGGCGGTCGATGACGTGCTCGGTGTCGCCGATGAAGTAGTTCACCCCGTTGGCACGCTGTCTGGTCTGGGGGTGCTCGTTGACATACCACCGCACGTCGACGGTCTCCATCGCGTGGATTTGCCCGAGGACATCCCACCGCACGGAGAGCACGGGGTTGGCGGTGTTCAACTTCGCCCTGCGGTCTGGGAAGAACCCCAGGCGCAGCTCTTCGGCGCCAGTCTCGGGCGAGCACACGTAGAACAGACTCGCGACATGGAGTTCTGCGGTGAACTCGGAGGTGCCGCGCGCCATCACCCAGCACATCGGCCCCTCCACGCCGCCAGACCAGCAGGTGTGCTGGCTCCAACCGCCAGCCGACGTACGATACGCCGCACGGTAGGTGTCATCGAAGGCGCCCGCCACGGAAGTGACGCCAAGCAGTACCGCCAGAATCAGAACGCGCATCAGTGTTTCTCCGGCTTGGGTGAGGGCACGCGGACGTACAGCTCATCGACCACCCTCTTGAGTATGTGGGGCACCGTCTGGGCATCGATGTTGCTCATGAGCTGCACCTGACCCTTGCCCTGTCTCGGGAACAGCGTCAGCACGAAACCGACACCGCCGGGATCCCCGCACAGAAGGGCATCCGCGTTCCCATCCACCACGGCATGCACCATCCGCGCGAGCGCGTTCATCATGTAGGCCTGGCGCTCGCCTTGCGGAAGCGCATTGATGCGCTCGCGGAGGGATTCCGCTGTGACGAACATCTCCTCCGAGGGCTGTTCGCCGTCCCTCATGCGCGCGCCTCCTCGACCGCCGCCATGCGGCGCTCGGCCACCTTCCTGTTCTTCACCGTCCATCCCCGCTCCTGGGTGTCACGGAGGCGATGCCACCGGGCGACGATGTTCGAGTGCGGGGCGATCTTGCGCAAGTAGCGTTGCACCGTAGCCTCCTGCCGCCAGCGCCCGTCACGTTGGATCTCGGCAGTCGAGTAGCCGGCACGCGCCAGATCATGGGCCATCCCCACCCGGGGCGAGTGGCCGCTGTACCCGGCCGGGTTCAGCCCCGCGCGCTTGATCGCGCGCCGGATGCGGTTGTTGACGGTGCGCTCGCAGACCCGGCGCCCGTGGCGACTCACGAACACCGGCCCGGTCTGCGGGTGGCCCATCTGGTCCAGGTACCGCATCGTGCGCGGCGAGAGGTAGAAATAATGTCCGGCGCCCATCTGATCCGTCTTCGACTGCACGATGTACCCTACCGCGCATCCTTCGGCGACGTACTCCTCATCCTCATCCGGCTCTACGTCGCGGTCGATGTGCTCCCAGTTCAGCGCCAGCGCCTCGGAGCGGCGTAGCAGCCCGTCGCGCATCACCGAGATCAAGGCCAAGTCCGTCATGATGTCGCCGCGCCGCCATTCGGTCTTCGCCTTCTCCGCCGCGCGCACCGCCGCGCGCTCGAGCTTGCCGTAGATCTGCCGCGTGATGGGCGCCGCTTGGCGTTGCAGCATGTGCCCGTCCTGCGCGCGTTCGCGTGCGAAATTCTCGACGATGGCGCGCACGAGGTTCGAATGCTCGGGCGTCCAGAGATGGTTCTGCACGAAGCGGAAGCGCAGCCCGGCGGCGGCGGCCCGAATCCCGGCGAACGAGCGCCCGTTCTTGAACAGCGAGACCAAGTAGCGGCCGATCACCTCCATGTCGGCCATCTCCGGGTCCACACCACGCTCGGCGCAGAATGCCGAGAACTTCTTCCACGTCTTCGCGTACGACTCCTTCGTGTTCGTCGCCTGCGAGACGTAGCGCATCTGCTGCAGGATCCCCCGCAGGTCCGGGTCCGGCTCATGCGGGAATGACAAAATCTGGGCGGCAGCCATCGGACAAGCCCTCCTTCCTGTCGCGGCTAGAGGGCTAGTGTACTACACTCGGTTGTACACCGATACTGCCAGGGAGGGGGGGCCAGGGAGGCCTACTGCACTTGGCCTGCGACGCCTTTGCCAACCTTCATTTCTTGGGCGATGTCGTAGATTGCCCGCGCAGCCCACATCATCTCGTCTGGCGAAGGCGGTGGCCCGTCTGCGCCAGTCGTCACTTCCACCCGCAGTTCACGCTCCTTACCGAACCCGATCACGGCGGCGTAGCACCAACGCTCGGAGCCTTCCGCGTCTGCCACCTTCTTCGCGGTCATTTCGCCTTGCCCCGTTTGCCCCGTGCCTTCGCCTTGTCGGCTCGGTGGAACTTCTGCCCCACCGACTTCGGGATCCCGAGCGTGCTCTTCCCGTGCGCCGCTGCCGCCATGGCTCGCCGTTGCTTGGGTGTCTTGCTGGGGGGCACGATCTACCCGCCAAAGAGGAGGCAGACCACCACGGCAACGACCGCCACCACCCAGCCCCACACGGCTCTCTGCTTGACCTTGGCGAGATCACGGCGCGCGGACTGCGCGGACTCCTCCGCCTCTTTCAACTTTCTGTCGAGAACCTCGTTGAGGGTTTGCGACTTGCTGAGAGCAAGGGCAGCCTTGTCGGCTGCGGCGCGAGCCTCGTATCGCTCGTTCGGCATGAACTGCTTGCCGTGCTCCTCCGCAGCGTCGGCGGTATCGAAGCTCAGAGATACTGGCACCATGGCCTGCACCTTCGAACTCGCGTCGACGATCTTCCACCGGTACTTCCCAGGCTTCCCATCCTTCCGATCAGCCTGGCCGACGTGCATCTTGAAATCGGTGTTCATGAGCATTCCCCCCATGTCCAGGCGCCGTCTCTCCGGCGTGTCACCCGGTTCTCCCGCGACTACTCGCTCGAGCACTGAGTCACGGGGAGGCGTTCAGGTCCACCTCAAGCCTAAACCGAAAGTCATGGTCAGCCTTCCTCAGCTCGATTGGTGGTCGGGGCAGAGGGATTTGAACCCCCGATCTCCTGCTCCCAAAGCAGGCGCGGTACCAAGCTCCGCCATGCCCCGTTCAAGTGCATCGTCCGACCAGTACGGGTCCTGCGCCAGCCAGCCGGCACCGATCTCCTGATCGCCCTCGAGTGCTGCCATGCGCAGGCACCACGCCTTGTCGAACGAGACGTTCATTTCTCGCGCGCGTAGAGCGCCTTCACCCCCATCATGAGGCCCTTCTCCACCTCGGTCTTCGCGATGTTCGCGCACCGGGCCGCCTCGCTGCGTTCCGTAGGGGGGATCGCGTTCTCCATCACCTGGATGAACGCCGCGCCGAGCAGCCGCACCATGGCCACCTCATCCGCTTCGCTCATCAGCCCGCGCGCACGCGCCTTCGCCGCACCCACGCACCGCTGGAACGCGGTGGCGCCATCGTGAAACGAGATACTCAGCTCCCGCCTCTCGCCATCCGTGTGTTCAACCGTGACTACCGTTGTCATGTTCAGACTCTCCATGCGAGTGAGCGAACCATACATCCACCGCTTGTCCTTCTCAACCTATCAGCCATCGGGCACCCTCGGCACCCGCCAGCACCCGATCAGAACGCCACGCCGCACGGACTCCACGATGCGCGACTCGTTCCGGTTCCAGTAGGACTTGTCGAACTCGCGCCCGATGGCGTCGAGCAGTCCCGCGCAACCGGGCGGCGTCGGGTCCATGCGCTCAAGGATGGTCGCGTCGATGAATCCGGGATTGCACGGGTCGGCCACGCACGGCACTACCAAGTGCCAATGCCGCTCGCCCGTCTCTTTGTCCCGGTGCGCGCCATCCTTCGCGAGCCCGCCGGGATGCGCCATCACGGCATCGGCCAGAACGAACATCGCGGCCACAATGACAAAGCCCCCGAGCGCGATTGCCGCTTTCATGGTTCTGATCATTTGAAGGTTCCTCGTATGCCTACTTTGGGCGGGGCCTACTGGACGGAGAGCGTGCGCACCCGGTCGCGCACGGCCATCCAGAGCGCGTAGAACTTGTTTCCCGGCTTCGCTCCAGACGCAGCGCGTTCGACCCGCGCCACGAGCGCCGGCGGCGCCGACCCATTCACGATGGCGTCACGAATGTGGGTCCACTGGTCGATGTTGCGCTGGAGCCGGGTCTTCGTCCGGTGGAACTCGATCGCGCCCTCGATGTCCTCGATGAGCTCCGCATCCGCCACTTCGTCCCCGTACTCGTCGTTGATGGCAGCCTCAGCGCTCCGGCGATCAGCAACGCTCTGGCGATCAGCAACTGCGGCCTTGATGCGTCGCTCGACTGCTAGATGCTCGTTTCCGAGGCGCCGGCCCATCTCGCTGTTCCACGAGAGGCCGCTCTGGAGGAAGTCGCGCTTCGTCCAGTAGAAGTCCCACGCCTCCTCGTCGGTCGCGCCATCAGGATAGGCGAATCGCGTCGGCAAGCGACCCGGAGCCGCGAGCACATCCGGTCGCCCGAGCCGAAGCCAGTCCTCGAAGGTCGCCGCAGTTTCCGGCTCGCGGGCACCAGCCGGAAGCTCCTCGTCGCCGCGCCCGAGCATCGCTACCGGGTCGTTCCCCTGGTCGAGCCAACGCTGGCGGGCATTGCGCTCCGCGGCCTCGATACGCGCCGCTTCCTCGCGCTCGGCCAGCTTGCGCGCCCGGTCCGCTTCCACCAGACGATCGCGCTCAGCCTCGTACTCGGCCGAGGACTGATGGTTGTCGGTACGCCAGATCTCGACGCACTTCGCGATCTGAGTGTCCAGGTCCTGGACCGGGAAGATCTCGTTCAGCCGAAGTGTCGCCGCGCGCTGCAGGTAGCCGTCCAGCATGAACTTGGCACACGCCTGCATCTCCTCCGGCGTCATGGCCTGGATGCGCGTCAGACGCATCGCGTGGTGCTTGCGTGCCTCAGCCTCGAATTCCTCCGGCGACGCTGTTCGTGCGTCGAATTCAATCGACATGTCCTCGTCCTCCGATTTCGTCATGGTGGTGGAATGATAACCAGCCGACTTCTTTCGCGAGCTCCTGGACCTGCTGATTGACCAGCCGATCCTCGGCTTGCTCTCGCTCGTACTGGCGCGCGAATTCCTGTGCCCGCTGACGACCATCGGCGAGCGATTGAGTCGTTTCAACCTGGAAGCGCTCCAGCGCCGCGAGTCGGTCGTTGAATTCGACGTAGCCCGATCCGGCGAACCATGCGCCAGCGAGCACCGGAAGCGCCAGGCCGGCGACAACTCCCGTTTTCTCAAGCGGCGACATCATACACGTTTCGTGGGCCGTGCACCGTGCTTGACGAGCCAGTTGTAGAGGTAGCGCGCCCGCGCCTGGAGCCGTTTCTCCTCGTTCTTGGCGGAGTTCACGTCGCGTTCCTTCTCGCGCCGTTCACGCCGAGCCGCGTCGTAGTCGTTGGCTGCCTGGACGCTCTGCTTGTCCTTGTCTTCCAGGATGCGCTCCAGTCGGCGCATGTTGTCTTCGGCCCTGTCGTACGCCTTCTCGGCATCGCCGATGGCTCTCCGCGCATCCTTGATCTTGCGGCGTAGCGCCTTGAACTCGCGGCCGTAGCGCTTGGCACGCTGGCCATTGGTTTCAAGCGACTTCTCCAGGCTCATGGCTTGTCTCCATTGATGCGGTCAAGCTTCGCGCGCACATAACCCCATCGCTCTGCGCACTCGGTCTCGTGGCTACTCATGCGTTCTTGCCATCGTTCACGAGACGCCAGCATATCTCGCCAGAGCCAAACCACCATCACGAGCGTTCCAATCTCTACAAGCGCCGCGAGTAGCGGGTGTTCAGTCAGGAGTTTCGCAAACTCGATGATAGAGTCCATTTATGTCGCTTCTTTGTGCGCGGGCTGGACACTGAATGACGGCGACTAGCAGGCAATCATGCTCGCGAGAATCCAAGAGTTCATGGTTCCGCCTCCTACAGATCAGTCCTCTCCATCGACTTCCACGCCCCACTCCTCCGGGAACTCCAGATCAGGAAGTCCACCGGTCTCCAGATCCTCGATCTCCTGGGAACGATTCTTCAGCGGCTTCTGGCGTGACACTGCCTGGCTGTAGCGCGTCCGCCGGCCCTCGATGGGCAGGTTGAGACGAAGCTGCGGGCGCGGCCACGCCGCGAACGTCGCATCCGGGAGCGCCTTGCGCATCTCGCCAAACCAGCGACTGTAGGGGCCGTAGCCCGTCTTGAGCCCCCGGCCTACCTCGATCAGATCGTCGAGGGAGTCGAAGTCGGTGCTGTTCCGATCACGACTGTCGATGCGGACGGCGCACTGGAGCTTGCCGACCACCAGCACATCCTGCCGAATGTGCTTGATGGTCTCGCGCGAGGTCAGGGACCAGCGATGGTAGGGCGCGATGCTGTACTCATGCTCGACCGAGTGGCGGATCCGGTCGGACCTTCGCCACTCGTGGTCGGTGCGTGCTTCGGCGCGGAGCGTGATCTCCGTCTCGACCTCCCCGCCGGCCTCGATGCCTTCCATCTCGATGCCGCCCCGGGCGAGCGTACGGCGTCGGAACTCCAGGCCCACCAGGACACCGAAGCTGTGGTCTTCCTCGCGCTCGCGCTCCTCTTCGACCTCGACACGCTTCCGGTAGGGCTCGGGGCCGTCGTTGATGTAGCTGTCGACGGTCAGCTTCGCGCCCCGATCATCCGGGTTCAGTACATCGAGGTCGCCGGGCAAGACATCCTCGATGCCGGTGAGCCTGACGTTGTAGAAGACGATCTTCGCGGCCTTGTAGGGAGCACCGGGCGCGAAGCCTCCGTTCCCCCTGTGGCCGTTGTGCTCGTTCGGTCCGGCTGCCACCGGGCAGTAGACGTACCCCTGCCCCCCGCCGACGCGGTCCGTCGTCGGTCCCATGTACTGCATCGGCTCGGTCAGATCGACTTGGCCTGGGTGCCAGCGGTCTCGGATGCGCTGGTCCGGGTGCTCGCTGCGCGGCACGACGCCGCAATCCCGGAGCATGTCGCGGGCAATGCAGCCCGCGAGTACCGGGAGTTCGTTCTCGACCAGGTTGCGGAGATCGTCGTTCATGGTTGAACCTCACTGCTTCTCGATGTCGAAGGTGCCGACGATACGCGGTCTGTTGATGGTGCCGACGACGGCGCCGCGGTCATTCGTCCCGACGTCATGCCACGCCGTACCGATCCGGAGGTCAACGTCGTAATAGTCGCGAACGAACGTACCCTCGATGCCGTTGCCGGAGAACTTCGAGCCGTTGATGGCGATGTTTGACCATCGGTCGAGGTTGTAGCGGGTACCGTCAGACTTGGTACGTCCGTCCCGAAGATAGCCGATGTGCCCGGACAGCTTCGCGCTACCGAAGTTGGCGTTCAGCGTGAGTTCCGGATCGGACAGGTGCGTGTGATTCGGGTGCATCACGCCGTCGATCTTTCCGACGTAGGTCGCCGTGCCGGAAGTTGGCGGCGTATCCTTGGCTCGGAAATGCTGGCAGCGATGAAAAGAGAGCACGTTTCCAAACGAGCCGCATGATCCGCCGCCCGGAATCGACAGCGTTCTGATCGAGATAGTGGTTGACGGCACCGTCAGCCCCGCAATCCCCTCCTGCACCCAGGTCGGCAGGTCATTCCACGGACCCCAGGCCGTGTAATCCGAGTCGGTCGAGGGCTTCGCCGCGTTCTCCTCGGCGTAGTACGTAGAGTCGGGCACGAACGTCGACGGCGTCTCGTAGTCCTCGGCGTCATTCGGCGGCGGGGTCGCCCGGAGCTCCTTCATCGCGAGGTAGACCGCCTGCCAGTGCGCGTACATCCGTCCGCCATAGCGGGCGCCGCGGTAGCCGGTCTCGACCTGCCCGAACAGCGCATCGGAGACGGTGCCGCTCGTGAGCGCGGCCTTGATGGCGGTCCACTGGGTGCGCTTGTTCTGCGCGACCGTCGAGGTCCGCCCCTCCCAGAATGCGAGAACCTCGTCCGCATTGTCGCAGGCGTCGAGGGTGCAGTCGGCGTGTGCGGCTGCCGACCATGCGAACGCTGCAAGAGTCAACGACGCAGCGACCATTCCACCGATCAGGTGCTTCAAGACGTTCATGCTTCTACTCCCTTGAGTTGGACAATCTTCGCGCCAGCCATCTGACGCATTGCGTACAAGCGCTCTCTACGCTGAGCTGCCGGGCTCAGCCGCAGGATCCCGACGCAGAGCGCAATCTCGCGATTCATCGTCTGGAGGGTCACGATGTGATTCTCGTCGCACTTCCGCCAGTCGTCCATGCGCCGAAAGCACATGAATCGTTGCACAGCCTCCCGCTCTTGCGCAGAGAGGGAGGCAAGCCGTGCATGACGCGCATCGTGCTCCCGCTTCGCTCGTGCCCTCATGTTCATGAACAAGCCCCCCTTCCTGTCGCGGAGGGCTAGTGTACTACATTCAGTTGTGCATCGACACAGCGCCGTTGATCGCGGTGGCCCGGATGCTCATGCTCATAGCTCGGCGCCCCCGAGCCAGTGTTTCTCGATTTCTGTCGCACCGAGCCACATCTTGGTCACTGGCGTACTCCCAAGCCACCCTATCACGGTGTCCGGGGCATCGGCGAAGGGGTCCGTGCCCTGCCCGTCCCAGACAGTCAATTCGGCGGCGACGGCAGTCTCGCCGTCAACGACGGCATCGATGAAGCCAACAAGCGCTCCTCCGGGGGTACCCTGGGACAGACCCAGGACTTCCCATAGGTACGGCTCGGCCACATCATCGCCCACATAATCGTCATCCAGCACCCACGAATGGGTCTTGTAGGTGATTCCAATCCTGCCGCCGGTATCGAAGGCGGATGACAGATTGCTACCGGTTCCCCCGCCGAAACCGCCGCTCTGGCTGTCCGTGAGGTCCATTCGGACGATGTGAGGATCGGCAAGACTTCCGTCGCCTGTCCGCAGCAGCACATTGGAAATGTATCTGTCGGTGATCCCCGCCGGAAGCAGTGCGGCGTCCACCGGTATCCGCTCGCCTGCGGGCGGACGCCAAAGTAGCTGGTTCGACGCTCGCGTGAACCAGGTTGTTTCCAGCGTGGCTCTCTGGTGGGCCATCTACGCTACGCCCCCGTGCGCAGATAGAACGTGTTCGGGTCCTTTGTGGCCAGGGCGTTGTATGCCGTTTCGGTTATGGCCACGATGTTGCGCACGTCGTCGGACTCGACATACTCGTCACCCAGTCCGGTGATGAGGGCGAAGTCGTCGCTGCGGAAGGTGTACGCCTTGGTCGTCGCCGTGGTCCCGAGATAGGACAGCGGCGAGTCCGAACGTCCGGCCTGCGCCGAGCCTTGGTTGAACGTCACCGTGAGGTCGGGAGCGTAGCTGTTGCCGCTCGTGAAAAACCCGCTGAAGTCATTGACCTGACTTTGCACCGTCAGGTTGGCCTGCATGAGCACGTAATCCAAGCCAGCGATGTAGTGCTGGTCGCCGGTGTTGCCCATCTCGAAAATCTTCGTGGTGGTGCCGTCGGTCACCTTCATGAAGATGGCAGTGTTCGACAGGTTGTGCTGCTTTCTGAGCACGTCGTACACGGCTTTCTTGAGGTAGCAGGCGAGGATGATGTCGTTGTTGCCAGTCGGGAACGCGTACTGGTAGAAGCCGGCAATCGCGCTCAGCGGGTTGTGGACAATCCTCCCGAGGTTTTCGAACCCGCCAAGTCCCCGCGCAATGAACCCGAACCTCTGGCCGGTTCCCGTGCCGACCCGGCCGCCCTTGAATTGCACGGCATTGGCCGTTCCCGTTGTCAGCTCGTACAGACCGGACTCCCACGGCACGCTGACGCCCCGCACGGTGTGCCGCGCCTTCCTGGTCAGGTAGTAGTGGGCGGGGCTGTCGGCCTGCGTCGGGTCACGTACTTCGTCGGAGACATCGGTGACGTGCTCGGCGATGTAGGTGTGCAGCTTGGCGAGGTCGTCGCGCAATTCGGCTGCGTCCGCATCAAAGTACGCCACCCGAATCTCCAGCCTGTCGCCGGGCTGGAGCGTGTTGAAGTGGCCCGCCACGCGGAACTGGCCGCCGTTGTTTTCCTCGAGCGTGACTTCCAGTCCCCGGTCGGTTCCGCCCGCATCAGAGCGCACCTCATAGGTGCCGAGTCCATCCAGGATCGGGGTGTTGTCCAGGATGTCGGAGCCATTAACGAACGTCAGGTGCCAGCCGATGGCACCGCCCGGCAAATCGGGAATCCTGACCGACTGATCGTCAACCGCAGCGCCAAGACCGAGCGCGATGCCCTCAGGCGACACGGCGAACCGGATGTTGGCCGTCGCCACGCCGTCGAGGTCCTGCGTTTTGGCGAGCACGACCCACCGCAGCGATTCATCGGCAAAAGTCTCGCCCTCGACTACGAGGGCCGCGTTGATCGCGCGGCGGACGGCTGCCTGCTCGGCGCTGCCGAGGTGTGGCGGGTTCTTGAACGCCGCGTCGCCGATCTGCGCGTCCGTCTTCCCGCCGGCATTGATGGCGGCGCGGATGGCCGCCAGGTCGTTGACCTGCCAGATTTCCAGCGTGTCGTCCGTGCCCTCGTCCAGCGTGCGGTAGAGCGTTCCCGCGTCCGCGCCGCCCTTGGAGTAGAAGTTGGCAATGCCGATTTCGAGCGGGCTTCCGCTGCGCTGTGCGTACAGATCGGAGCCCGTGACGTACTCCGTCGTGGCACGCACCCGGATCAGGTAGAGGACATTGTTGCTGTTCTTGAGCGCGACCCCGGCGACCTCCTGTTCGGAAGTCGTGGTGCCGGTCGTGCCGTCGAATACGTTCTCGATTAGCGGATTGGCACCGCCGCCGAGGTCGCTGACGCTATCGACCCCGAGCGCCGCCAGCACCTTCGCCAGCACCAGGTTGCCCGAGAACGTGCTGCTACCCGATGCGGAGGCGCTCCCCGTAATTTCAAGGGTGACCCGACCGACGTTCGATCCGAGCGCCTCGTCAAATCCGTAATAGTCCCATGTAGAGCCACCGGAGTCGGAGCCGAGAAGTTGATACCGAGAGAGCGTGTCAATATAGGTTCCGCCGCCAATGTCGTCCAGCTTCGCCCGGTAGTGAGAGAGGCTGACACCGTGCGGGATGCGCACCACGAACGCCCGTCCTGACAGCCCCGAGTCCAGCACGTCTTCCCACGTCGAGACGGCCTGCGCCTTGGCCAGCGATGGGTCGCCTGTGACCGTCGCAATGCCCCCCTCGGAGCCGTCGGAATTGACCGTGTCCCATCCCGAATGAACGGTTCCGGCGTGGAGGTCGCTCGTGCGGGCCAGAAGCTCGTCGACTTCGTGTTCGATGCCTTCAAGGCCTTGGACCTGATTCTCGCGGATGCCCTTGCCGCCGTTGAAGCGGAAGTCGAGGAAGTCTGAAAGCGTGATCGGCATGGTCTAGCTCGCTGTCCAGGTCACTGCGGCGGATTGGGTGAGGGCCTGGTTCGACACCCAGACGGAATAGTCCGTGCCGCTCACGTCGATCACGGAGCCGTGCTTCGTGAAGGCTCCGACCTGGTTCAGCTGCGCCAGGTCGTCCGAGCGCCGCACGGTCGTGATGTCGGCCTCGCTGGCAAGGCGGGCCAGCAGGACGTGCCTAGATCCGGCGTAGGCGGCGATCTCGGCCATGCCGTTCGCCGCCATGATGGTGAGCTCGCCCGCGACCGGCACCGCGTCGTCGGACGTGCCAAACAGGAAGTCGTCGGCGGGCATGGGTGTCGATCCTCCGCTTGCCGCGCCGCCAAGGGCCACGATGGTCAGCTTCGGCAGGTTGACCCGGCTCTCCTGCGTGCGGGTCAACTGGACGTTGACCTCGGTATCGGCGGCGAGGAACAACAGCTCCTTGATCGCGCCCTCGACCTCCTGCTGATCGGGCGTGATCTGGCTGGAATTCGTCGTCAGATCGGAATCGTCGGCAGCGGCGCGTATCTTGAAGCCCACAACACTGGCGTCGTGGAACCCCCGGAACTGGCCCGAAAGCTCGACGAGATAGGCCCCCGCCTTGATGGTGAAGTCGCTGGTCCCGCTGTTGAGTCCGGACAGGATTGCGGACCCGGTTGCGCCGTGCTCGACCGTGGCGGCTGCCACGTTCAGCGCCAGCTCGACATCGGTCGCGGCTCGCACGATGTTGGCGAACCCGATGCTCTCGGCACGCACCGGTCCCACTGCCCCGGTGCCGCCGCCGCCGGCGTTGTCGTCGACGTACTTCTTCGTGGCGGCGTGCAGGTCGGCGGTCGGCGCGCCGTCGAGCGTGATCTTGCCCGTCATGGTGCCGCCGGCCTTGGGCAGCGCGGCATCGGCGGTGGCCTGGGCCGCAGCCGCGGCGGCGCGGGCGGTGGCGTCCGTGGTGCCGCCGCTGCCGCCCGCCGTGCGGGCGATCTCCCGGAACGCGGCAATCCCCGCCGCGTCCATCGTGCCGCTCAAATGCCACTCGCCGGCGGAGTTCACGGCCGCCTTGGAGCCCCCGCGGCTGCTGTTCGGAAGGCGCCGGATGCGCGTATCGCTCGCGGTGGTCAGATCGGCGGTGACGGTGCCGACGGTGACGCCGCCGTAGAACCCGACCGTGTAGACCTCCGAGTTCGCCGCCCCAGTGCGGTAGACGTAGGCGACAACGATATCCTCCGTGCTGCCGGCGGCCCCGAACTTGAGGGCCGCGCCGGGGCTCAGCCCATCGAGCGAGGAGAGTGTCGAGCCAGCGAAGAAGGTGAGTTCCTGAACCTCGTAGTCGGAAAAGTCGGCGTTCTCCAAGCTGTCCAGCTTGGCCTTGTCCTCGTCGGTGAACGGGTGCGCCACGGCAAGCGGATCCCCGCTCGTCCCGTCGCCGGTGATCGTCGCGTCGGTGGCGATGTCCGCCAGATCGCCGACGCGCCGCCATGCCGGGTCGTTCTGGGGCTGGGTCGTGTGCGTCTCGAGACGCGCCACATCGCACTGGTAGATGTACGTGCTCCAGATGCACTGCTCGCCGACCGCCCAGTCCCTGGCATACCAGGGGTCGGGCAGGTTCGTGACCTTGTTCTCCATTCCGGCGGAGAACGGGCGGGCGACCATCAGCGGATTTCCGGTGGTGCCGTCGCCAGTCAGCGTGGTGTCCGTCGCGACCGAGGCCAGTCCGCCGCCGGGCCCCGTGCTGCCGGTCCCGACCTCGGCCCAGCCGGTGGTGTCCGTGGCCGGGTTCCCGGTATCGGTCGCGGACCTGCCCGAGATGCAGCGATAGACCTTGCCCGCCCACGATACCTGGTCGCCGACGACATGGACGCCAGCGGCCCAGAGCGGTGGGAGCGCATCCAGATGGGTTTCGTCACCCTGGGTGAACGGCCGGGCGACCCGGAGCGGCGAGCCGCTTGTGCCGCGGCCGGTGAGCGTGCCGTCGCTGGACACCTGCGTGAGTCCGCCATCGGCGCCTTCGGTCGACCCGCCTTCCGGGAACATGGCGCGCTCGTAGGGCGGCTCCTCCGGGAAGTCGCCTAGCGAAGTGCCGTAGATTTCGACGACCGTGACCGCGCCCTGTGCCTCCAGCGCCTCGATGATGTCACGAAGGGTGTCGGTGGCGTGGTAGCGGACCTCGACGTTCTCGCCGTCCGCCTCGTCCTCGCCACGCACCAGCGCCTCAATTGGACTGGCCGGGACATAGTTGCGCCCGCCGGTCGGGCGGAACGGATCGGGCAGCGCGGCGATGACGGCGGTCTGGTCGCCGGTCTCGATGCGGTTGCCGGTCGGCTCGCCGGGCAGGCCGTCCGTGAAGTCGAAGGACAAGCTGCTTTCCGGGATCGTGTCCGAACCTTGCGCGCCGGGCGCCACGCTCGGCGTGATGATCGCGAGGAACCGCTCGTTGCCCGGCGCGTTGAACAGCGTGATGATGTCCTGGACGGTCGTGACGCCGGGGATGATGCCGGTGATGCTGAGCGCCACGAAGCTCGGGAAAATGACCGGTTCGGGGAACTCGAGCGTATCGCCCACCTCGCCGTCCGTGCTCCACGAGAATGAGACCGTCGTGCTGGGCCGCGTCGGGTTCGTCTCGGTGAACAGGATGCCGTGCGCCGTGTGCGTCGCCGGGGCGGCGTCGCGCTCGTCGAGCGGGTAGGCAACCGCCGTGGGCGTCCCGTCTTCATCTCTCCAATACTGCGTCGGCGAGGCAATGGATTGCAGGCTGCGCCCGGTCTGGATCGTGACCTCGATTTCCGTCTGCGCCAGCACGACCGACATGGCGACGGCAGGCTGGCCGGCGTCGCCTCCTGCAACATCGAGGGTGATTGCGCCGGAATCGAAGGTGTCCGTGCCGCTCGATCCGCTCGTGACGCTCGCCGTCACAAAGTCGTCGGGGCCGTCCAGGCCGTTGATGAAATCGACCAGTTCCTGCGCCGTCGTGACCTCGGGAACGACGCCGCTGATGCCGAAGGTATAGAAGGCGGGGAATTCGATGGGATCGCCGGTGAGCGCCAGCACGGACTTGTCGGTGCCGTTGGCGAAGGCGTAGTAGAGGGCGTCGCCGACATTGGGGCCGAGCGTGAGGGTATCGGTGTTCGGCGTGCTGCCGGTGCTGTATTCCAGGTCCGCAGCGGCGAACTCGTCGAGCGCGAGGATGGCCGCCGCGACATCGACCATCGGATCGGTCGGCAGCGCGTAAATTTCGAGCGCATTGGAGACGTCGCTCCAGGTCGCGCGAAGCTGGTTGGCGGCCGGAACCGGATCCACGCCGCCTGTCAGGGTGGTGTCCCAGAAGTGATCGCCAGCACCGCTTGCGGCTCTGGTGATGGTGTCGGTGCCGGACGCGCCGCCGACGTAGCTCACGGTAAACGTCGGTATCCCGGTCCCCGTGAAGCCTTCGATGGCCGCCTTGATCGACGCCAGCGTGAACGTCGTGTCGTCGTTACTCGTCCCGAAGGGATTCCTGAACGCGACGTTGATCCGCGACGCGCCTTCTTGTGCCACGGCGATGCCGGAGCCGGAGGTGGCCCAGTCCTCGAACACCACGCGGATGTTGCCGTAGGTGCCAGGCGTATTTGCGGTCAGCTTCAGCTTGTTGTCGTATGTGCCGCTGGCGGCGGCTCCGGCCACCTCTTCCACACGCGCGCCGGTGCGGTGGACGGCGACCCGGCCGACATTCGTATCCGCGCCGGAGAACTCCCCGCCGCCGGAAAAAATGAATGTGGAACCGCTCGCCGAACTCTGCGAAGCCGTCCCCGTCGCCGAACCGGACTGCGTGACAGCCGCAACAAGCTGGTTGTTGTTGCGACGCGCCAGATTGATCGCGGCGGCGATATCCGAATAGGCCACATTCGTCGAGGCGGTGCTGTTGAAGGTGATCGTGACGACCAGCCGCGTGTCCGACGAATACGCCGCCGCGACGGTGTAGTTCTCCGTCTGCGCCGTATCGAGCGCACCGTTGATGTCGATGCGGAACCCGTTGCCGGCCGTGCCATAGGCGACATATTCAACCTGAATGCCGACCCTCGGCGTCGGCCACGTCCCCCGCGCCCGAACCGCCAGGTCCGGCCGCGTGATGTCGAGAGAACCGCCCGAAGTCACCACGCGCGCAAAGGCGTTCTTCAGCGGGTCGCCCGCCGCGGCCGAAAAGCTGATCGTCCCGAAGCCCGCCGTGTCCTCGGTAAGCGTCAACGGCCCCGAAGCAGCACTCGCCCGAACCGCCGCCCGAACCGCGTCAACGGTCGTGACCTCGATGTCGTGGACGTTCAGCGCCTCGGGCAGGCCCAGCGCGTAATCCAGCGGCAGCAGGAACCCGACGCTCGTACCCCCCGCACCCGCAATCTCCACACGCGCCTCAGCCGCAGCCTCCTCCAACTGCCGCTCCACGCCCCGGATGTGCCACGAAGGGTCCGCCTCCGGCGTCGAGATGTAGAGGCCGACGCCAGGCCCCTCGCCACGCTGGCGCAGCTCGCCGCCGACGTTCGCGTTGCCGGTGCCGCTCTCCGTGGCCGGCCCGCCGCCTCGAAATTGGATGCCGCCTCGGGTGCTCATGAATCAGAGCTCGTTCACGACGAGCCAGCCGGCACCGGGGTCCCACGCCCACCAAGCGAAGTAGTACGGCCCCTGTCCGGGCCGAATCTCGGCCGTCGCCTTGTTGATCAGCCGAATGGGGCGCGCCTCGCGCGTGCCGACAGCGTCGGCATCCTCGCGGTCCACCACTGCAGGGTCGGGAGGCGTGAGGTCCGGGCGCAGATGTCGTCCGTCCTCGTCGAGCATGCCACTCCCCTCGATCAGCCGCGCCTCCTCGCCCTCCTGGAGCTGGAGCGTGTATGTGCGGCCGGGCTCAAGGCTGAGGGCCGACACAATATTGGTCGGGACGGTGGCGGATAGCTGGCAGCCGCGGGAAGGCATCGGGCGAACCCTCGAGAGCGGAGTGTTGCACCCGACTATCCGAGGGGTTACCGTTCCCGTCAAGAAAATACATCACCGCAATGTATGGCACCCATGAATCGCCACCGCATCTGCCTCCGGCTCCACGCCCACACGCTCCCCTCCGTGCGCTCGGCAGCCATGCACACCGACCAGACGCTGGCCGACTGGCTCCAGGATGCCGTCGAGCACCGCAGTCGGGGTACGTACAACATGGTGGTTGCAACCGATGTGGGCGCCGGCCCCACCGTCCTGGAATACCACCCCTTCCAGGCCCAGTACGAACCGTGGTTCCTCGACAAGCTCAGGCGCGCGGCGAAGGCGGCGGACGAGAGCCTGTCCGGGTACGTGCGCCGAGCCGCACGCCTGCGGCTCGAGTACGAACGCGCCAAGCGCGGCGGCATCCGCACGTAGTACCCCCTAGAACGGAATGCCGTCGTCGAAATTGTCCGCCGGCAACGGCGTTGACGACCCCGCCGACCCGCTGTAGGAGCGGTCCTGGTACCCGCCACTACGCTGCTGGCCGCCACCCTCACGCGCACCGATGTGCACCCAGTCCTTCACCACGATCTCGGTGCTGTAGCGGTCCTGGCCGTCCTTGGTCTGCCACTTGCGGGTCTGAATCCGCCCCTCGAGGTAGACCTGTGCGCCCTTCTTGAGCATCTTGCCAGCGGCTTCGCCGGCCGCCCCGAAGATGACGCACCGATGCCACTCGGTGCGCTCCTGGCGCTCACCGCTGTTGCGGTCCTTCCAGCTCTCGTTCGTCGCCACCGACAGGTTGCATATCGCCGCACCCCCCTGGGTGTAGCGCACATCCGGGTCCTGGCCTAGGTTTCCGACCAGAATCACGCGATTTACCCCACGTGCCATCTGCGTTCTCCCTCACTTGAGCCGCTCGATCGCCTCCCGGGTGCACCTCGAGAGCGCCCGGTACAGGACGCCGTAGCCCGCCTTGCACTGCGTGTGGGCGGAGCGGCCTACCGCAAACCGCTCCTCGCGGTCAGGCAGGAACTCGCGCCCTTCCTCGAGCGCGTTCGCTGATGGCTGCGGCCAGTCCGGGCAACGCAGTGGCTCGCCATCCTGCGCGGTCGGCATCTTCTCCACACACGGCACCCGTACCGGCACCTCGATGCGCTCCGGCTGCGGATTCGGCGTGATGGCGTTGAGCGCCGCGCCACCGAGTGCCGCAGTGCAACCGCTCAGGAAGAGGGCGGCGGCGACGGCAAGGGCACCCAGTCGATCACGGTGCATTCTCGCCCCTCCTTCAACGCCGCGCGGAGCTGCACGAGCTCGGCTTGCGCGGTCTTGCCTTCCTTGCGCAGCCGCTCGGCTTCGCGCTCGACCTCGGCCAGCGCCTGGGCATTCTCGGCGCGAAGCTGCTCCGCCTTCGCGCGGTCGGCGTCGGCACGCTGCTTGGCGGCGTTCTCGCCGTCCTGCGCCTCCGAGACCGTCTTGCGGAGTTCGGCAACGTCCAGCGTGAGCGCCGTTTCGCGCTTGGTCGAGGACTTCGCCTCGCGAAGTTGGAACTGCGCGGCCTTCGCCTTGCGCGCGCCCTCCCACTTGCTCACTGCGGCCTGGCCGGCGAAGTGAAAGCCGAAGCCCATCAGCCCCAGCACGAGCGCGATCAGGGTGACGTAGGCGGCCATCAGGTCTCGATCCCTGGATGGTGGTTGCCGCACCTCGGGCCCTCGATGACGCGGATGTAGTGGCGCGTCTCCCCGGGCAGATGCTCGATCGCCTGGCAGGCCAAGTCCCACCCGTAGCGCTCCTGGTTGCGGAAGGTCGCGGTGCGCCCGTAGTTGTAGCAGGCCAAGCCGAAGGCGCGGATGTCGACGGCCGTGCGGCCCTCGACGGTGCGATCCCACGGGTTCTGGCACCAGTCCACGTACTTCGCCTGCGCCATGAACGCCTGCCTGGGATCGGTCGGATCAGCCCCGAGGCTCGCGGCCGTCTTCGGCAGAAACTGTGCTGGCCCGATCGCGCCGGCCTTCGACTTGGCAGTCAGGCACCACTCCTTCCGGGCAAACGGACACTCCTGGTTCGCCTGCTTCGC
>CBDEVR010000002.1:0-2552237 GCA_965243745.1 Dehalococcoidia bacterium
TTCAGGGGACGCATCAGCTCGCCGACCACGAAGCGCAGGTGGCCCGTCAGTGCGAGGTAGTTCGAGTAGCCCATGCGGAGGTCGTCGTAGTCGCTGCCGCCCCCGTAGTACGTGCCGTCGTCGTAGATCGTCGCCAGTTCGGATGCCACCGGGCGCGGGTTGATGAAGACCAGGCCGCACGCCTTACACCGCACCACCGTGTACCCCTTGATGACGTGCAGCGGCGAGTGCTCCTCCGACCCGCACAGATTGCACGCCACCGTCTCGAATCGCTCCTCCGTCATCGGCATACCTCCGTGTCCGGTCCCCTCTCCCTACAAGGGGAGAGGGCTAGGGTGAGGGTACTCCGGTGGAGTGGTAGGGCAGCGCCCTGCCTACCCTTCGTCTCCATACGGCGGACGCATCGTGTGCCATGGCGTCGCCTGCTCGTAGGCGTGCGCGATGCGGAAGATCGACGTCTCGTCGAAGCGCTTCGCCATCACGTGCAACCCTATCGGCAGGCCGTCGTCGGAGAACCCCATCGGCACCGACATCGCGGGCGCGCCGGAGTAGTTCGCGGGCGTGTGGAAGCCGTACTTCCGCATCTGCTCCACCGCGTCCTCCTTCGTCGGAGGCTCGCTCTTTGTGTCCGCGATGCGCGGCGGGAACTGTGCGTACGCCGGGGCCACCGTCACGTCGAATCCCTCCAGTATCCCGAGCGCCTGCGCCCGTAGCCGGGCCCGCAGTTGCAGCGCCCGCTGGTACGTCGCCGCAGGGACCAGCGCCGAGATGAGCGTGTTCCGCCGCACGCCCGCGTCGTACAGCTCCGGCGTCGCGTTCAGGTGCGTCCACTGCAACGCCACCCGCGGCGAGTGCAGCGCGTTGTTGATGAGCGCGGTCATTGTCATCAGCGGCATCGACACCTCCTCGACCTCCGCGCCGAGCGACCGCAGCACGCCCACGGCGTCGAGCGTCAACTGGCGGATGCGCGGGTCCAGGTGCGGTGCGTCGATCGCCTCCTTGATGACTGCGACCCGCATCCCGCGGATATCGCCGTCGAGCCACGACGCGTACGACGGCACCGGCAGCCGCGCCGACATCAGGTCGTTCGCGTCGAACCCGGCGACCGCCTCCAGCAGCAGCGCGCAGTCCGCCACCGACCGCGCGATCGGCCCCGCCGTGTCCTGGTTCCAGCTGCTCGCGATCATCCCGTGCGTGCTCACCCGACCGAGCGTCGGACGTATCCCCACTGCACCGTTGCACGACGCCGGACGCCGTATCGAGCCGCCCGTGTCCTCGGCCAGCGACCCTGCGCAGAGGCCCGCTGCGACCGCGATGCCAGAGCCCGTGCTCGACCCGCCCGCGTCGTGCTCCAGGTTCCACGGGTTGCGCGGCTGGCCGTACGGGAACACCCACGTCACCGGCGCCGCGAACTCCGTCATGTTGAGTTTGCCGAGCATCACCGCGCCCGCCTCGTGGAACCGCGCGATGGGCGTCGCGTCGAAGTCCGGCACGAACTCCGACAGGATGCTCGCCCCGCACGTCGTCAGGATGTCCTTCGTGTAGAACTCGTCCTTGTGGGCGAGCGGGATGCCCGTCAGCGGACCCGTCGCCTCGCCCCGCGCAAGCGCCTCGTCCGCTTTCGCCGCCTGCTCCAGCGCCAGTTCCGCCGTCACCGTCACGTACGACCGCAGATCGCCGTCGAACCGCTCGACGCGGTCCAGGTACATGCGCGTCAGCTCCACCGACGACACCTCCCGTGTCCGCAGCAGGTGCGTCAGCTCCGTGATGGTCTTGTACGCCATCGGGTGATCGGAACTTTCCGTAAGCTTAGGCTCCGCTCGCCCTGAGCCTGCCCTCTCCCCCGCTCGTCCTGAGCCTGTCGAAGGGTCCGGCGCTTCTGCCGGATACTGGAGCGCGGGCAGCGGCGCGACCCCGTATACGTCGTGCTCGTCGAGCACTTCCAGCCCTTCGCGCAACGCGTTGAACTGCACCATCAGCGGCTCGACGTCCTCGTCCAGCAGCCGCAGCCCCGCTACCTTCGCCAGCCCCCGAAACTCATCCGGCGTGATGTCAGCCATCGCTCAACTCCTTGCATTCGTCCCGCACCGGCGGGAATCCAGGGTGCGCGGGCAGCGCACGTCGCGCCGCGAAACGCGCGCAAGCCTCCGTCGTTCCTGCGAAGGCAGGAACCTCGCCTCCTCCCCTCTCCTGAGGGAGAGGGAAACGCGCTTCAGCGCGAGGGTGAGGGCCCTTCCCCCCTCACCAGGTCTCCCGTCCCCCGTTCACCAGGATCATCTGCCCCGAGATGAACCGCGCGTCGTCCGTGAACAGGAACGCCATCACCCCCGCGAGATCGTCCGGCACCCCGCGGCGCAGCATCGACGACTCCGGCTCCGGGTACGCCTCCTCCGCAGATAGCGGTTCCTCCGTGTCCGAGGTCGTGTTGCCCGGCGCGACCGTCACGACGTTGATGTTGTACTGCCCCAGCTCGCGCGCCACGGCTCGCGTGATGCCCGTGATCGCCGACTTCGACCCGACGTACTGGACGTTCGTCGCGTTCGCCGACCTGGCGATGCGGAGCGTGCTCCCGGAACTCACGTTGACGATGGTGCCGGAGCCCTGCTCCCGCATGTACGGGTACACCGCCCGGATGCCGAGGAACGTGCCGCGCGTGTTCACCGCGAACACCCTGTCCCACATGGTCATGTCGACGTCCATCAGCGACGCATACTCCAGCCCGTGCCGCGTCGTGATGCCCGCGTTGTTCAGCAGACCGTCGATGCGCCCGAAGCGCTCGTGCGTCTGCCGCGCCATCTCGAGCGTGTCCTCCTCCGACGACACGTCGACGCGCAGCGGCAGCACCTCAGCGCCCCGTGCCTCGCAGAGCGACGTCGTCTTCGAGAGGTCGGCGATATCCGCGAGCGTCAGCTTCGCCCCTTCCTCCGCCAGCCGCGTCGCGTACCTGCGTCCCAGCCCCGACGCGGCGCCCGTCACGATGATCACCCGGTCCTGCAGCAGCATCGCACCCTCCTCCGCGCCGAACGGCGCGCCGCCATCCTACCCTCCCGCGCCCCCTTGTGCTAACGTGCACCCGTCAAGCGGCTGAACGGCAACGGAGCACAAGGAGGCCTTGTCATGGCAGTCATCGATGCTGATGCCCACGTCGTCGAAACGGAACGCACCTGGGACTTCATCCCGCCCTCCGACCAGAACCTGCGGCCCGTCATGGTCACGAAGCCGGACGGCTCCGGCAAGGACGTCCGCTACTGGGAGATCGACGGGGTGATACGCGGCACGGTCCGCCAGCCCATCGGGAAGCGCGAGGAGTGGGACCCCACCAAGGTCTCGGCGGACATGGCCGCGTCGCAGGAACGGTCCGGGCGGAACATGGCAACGCCGGACGCCTCCAAGCACATGGAGGACGTCGGCGCCCGGCTGCGCCACATGGACGAGTTGGGCATCGACTACCAGATGCTCTACCCCACCATCTTCCTCCGCAAGCTCGCCGACCGCGACGAGACCCGCGTCGCTCTGGCGCAGGGCTACAACCGATGGCTCGCCGATATCTGGACGCAGTCGGAGGGGCGCCTGCGCTGGGCCGCCGTGCTCCCGCTCTCCGTCATGGACGAGGCGATCAAGGAGCTGCACTGGGCCGCCGAGCACGGCGCGAACGGCGTCTTTATGCGCGGCGTCGAGGAGGAGGGCGTCCTGCAGGACGAGTATTTCTTCCCGCTCTACGAGGAGATGGCCAGGATGGACATGGCCGTCACCGTCCACATCGGCAACGGCAACCCGCTCGTGGAGAGCCTGCTGAACCACGGCGCGGGCGGCTCGCCGTTCTCCTCCATGCGCATCTTCTCGGTCGCCGCCTGCCACTCGTGGATACTCGCGGGCATCCCGCAGCAGTTCCCCGGGCTGCGCATCGCGTTCGTCGAGGCCGCAGCGCAGTGGGCGCCCTACGTGGTGAATGACCTGCGCCGACGCTTCCCCGGACGGCACGGCAGGCCCGCGCCCGACAACCTCTTCGCCGAGAACCGCATCTGGGTGACCTGCCAGACCGACGACGACATCGGCTACCTGGTCGAGTACGCCGGCGAGGACAACCTCCTCATCGGCACCGACTACGGCCACACCGACCAGTCGTCCGAGATCGAGGCGATGCGCATCTTCCAGGAGCAGGGCACCGTCGCGCCGGACATCGTCAGCAAGATACTGGACGCCAACCCCCGCGCCGTCTACGGCTTCTAGCCTGGTCCCTTCCCCCTTGACGGGGGAAGGTTAGGATGGGGGTGAGCACTGTCCCCGTCGTTCCTGCGCAGGCAGGAACCTCGCAGTTCCCCTCGCCCTCTGGGAGAGGGCAACGCGCTTCAGCGCGTGGGTGAGGGCTAGCCCCCCGGCTCCAGGACCACCTTGCCCGTGACCGCGTTCGCGGCGACGAGCCGGAACGCCTCCGCGGCCTGCGACAGCGGCAGCACGCGGTCGATCAGCACGCGGTAGCGGCCCTCGGCGGCGCCCCGCAGCGCCTCGTCCACGAAGACGTCGCCCCGCGAGCCCGCGCCCAGCCCGCCGATGATCCGCAGCCGGTTCCGGTAGAGGCGGCGCACGTCCACCGGCAGGACGCCGTCTCCGGCGTGCGTCCCCACCGTCAGGAGACGCCCGCCGATCGCCATGCTCTCGATCGCCTTCGGCCAGAGGGCCGGGTCGCCGAGGTTCTCGAACACCACGTCCACGCCCCTGCCCTCCGTGGCAGCGAGCACTCCTTCCACGAGGTCGTTCTGCCGGTAGTCGATGCCATGGTCCGCGCCCATGCTCATCGCCGCCGCGACGCGCCCCTCGCTCCCGGCCCCCGCGACGACCATCGCCCCCGCCTCCTTCGCCAGTTGGATGATGCAGGTGGCGAGCGCGCCCGCGGCCCCCATCACCAGGACGCTCTCGCCCGCCTGCAGCCCGGACTCGGCGACCATCGACCAGGCCATGCCGAAGTGCCGCCGCACGACGGTCGCCGTCGGGAAGTCGACCTCGTCGGGAACGAGCGCCACCCGCGATTCGCGGACGACGGCCAACTCCGCGTAGCCGCCGAACCTCGAGAGCTCGGTGATGGCCGCGACGCGGTCGCCGGGTTTGAACGACGTGACGCCCTCGCCCACGGCCTCGACGACGCCTGACGGGTCGACGCCCGGTGTGAATGGCAGCGCGGGCGCCATACCCGCCTCGCCTGCGACGAGATGCACGTCCAGCGTCGTATTGACCGACACGGCATGCACGCGCAGCAGCACCTCGCCCGGCCCCGGGGTTGGGTCCGGGACCTCCTCCAGCCGCAACTGGTCCGGCCCGCCGAGCGCCCTGACGACGACTGCCTTCATCTATCTCTCGTCGCCCCGGGCCGACGGCCCGGCGTCGTCCTCGTCACGCCCGGCGTCCTCGTCGTCCAAGCGGTACGCATAGTTTCCGCCTCCGCCGCTGCTGGTCGGACGAAGGATGGACTCCCGGTTCCAACCCCAGGCCACCACGATGAGCGCGGGGACGACCACCAGTATGGCAGTCAGCGTGGAGCCGGTAATCGATTCCATAGCCAGGTGTGCGATTCCGGCCATCACGGAGAGCGCCACCGCGTACGGCCACTTCCAGTAGAAGATCCTCCAGAGGACCCAGGCGGTTGCGATGTGCATCAGGAACATGCTCTAGAACCCGTAGAAGCGGCTGGCGTTGCCGGAGAGCACGGCGCGCTTCTGGTCGTCGGTGAGCGCGTCGCTCTCGACGGTCTCGCGTATCTCGTGCTGCGCGCCGGGCAGGTCGACCTCGTGCGGGTAGTCCGACGAGTACGCGAACGGCTCGATGCCGACGCGCGAGGCGAGGTACGGCAGGCTCACGTCGTTGCCCTCGCAGCCGATGAGAACGTTCCCGCTCGTGACGTACTCGTCGAACGGACGCTTCGCCACCTTGCCGAAGAACTCGTCGTCGCGCACGGCGCGGTCGAGCACCGGCACGAGCCAGGCCGCGCCGCCCTCCAGGAACGCGAGTTTGAGGCTGGGGTAGCGGTCGAGCACGCCGTGGTAGACCAGCCCCACGAGCGCATACATGAGCGGCACCGGGTGGTGCAGGATGTGCGAACCGACAAAGTCGGTGAATGAGTCCAGCCCCAGGCCGTGGTGCGACGCCCCGTGCAGCGCGAGGACGCAGCCGAGGTTGGCGGCCTCCTCGTAGACCGGCCACCAGAACTCGTGGGCGAGGTGCAGCGGCAGTCCCGCGGCCGGAAGCATCGCGCCCGGCATACCGAGGTCGAGCACGAGGCGGCGCAGCTCCTCGACCGCCAGCGTCGGGCTGACCATCGGTATGAGCCCCATGGGGTGCAGCCGCTCGTCCGCCTTGCGGTAGCGGTCGTGCACGTAGTCGTTGTAGACGCGGCAGAGGCGGTCGGCGTACTCGGGCGTGCGAATCATGCCGACGGCGAGCCCGCGCGTGGGGAAGATGACCGTCCGCTCGATGCCGGTCTTGTCGAGCAGGGCCGACCAGTCGCCGGCGGAGCCGGTGCGCTCCTCGCTGGCCATCGTGCGCGGCCAGCTGAACCGTCCTCCCCAGCCCCTGGCGTAGTTGTGGATGCCGTCCAGCGACGGGAACGGCCCGTCCTGCGTGATCATGCGCCCGGCAGTCGCGATCTTGACCATCTTGCTCGTGAGCGGCGCCCGGAGGGAGTCGTCGGCGTACTCGCCGAGCTCCTCGTTGGACTCCATGAGGTGGCCGTCGCAGTCGATCACTCGATAGGGTTGGTCTGTCATGGGGCACATGATAAACCCTCATTCGCTTGCAGCCGCCGCCCGCGTCCTGATATACGCTGTGAACGTGGAGGACGCCCGATGACGACGACCAACGCACTGGAAGACCGGTTCGACGAGGCCGAGCGGGGCCTGGAATGGCTGGAGAAGCTCGAGGCGCTGCAGGCCCGCTCCGCGTCCGACCGCGCTGCCGTCGAGGTCGCGGAGTACGTGATGCAGTTGCGCGCAGCCGTGACTGCGCTCGCCGGGGAGCGCGCCGCCGCCGAATTGGCCGACGCCCTCGGCCCTGAGATGGCGCAACTCGTCGAGGAACTGCGCCAGGCCGGCGACAAGGACTACTGGAACACGCGCGTCCTCCCCGCCCTGCTGAAGTCGGACGCGTGAGGCAACCCTCACCCGCCGTGCTCTCGCACGCCGACCTCTCCCCGAGGGAGAGGTGTGTTGGTTGGCTCCCCTCGCCCCCTGGGAGAGGGCAACGCGCTTTAGCGCGTGGGTGAGGGTTCCTCACCACCACACCTGCACAGGGCTGGCCGATGCCCCGCCGTCCTCGTCCCCGGATGACGGCTCGGAGTACGGCGGCGGGTGGTCGTAGCCGAGGCCGACGACGTGCGGCCTCGGCGGCGGGTCGTCACGCAGGAACGGCTCCGCGCCCGTCCAGATGCCGAACGACGGCGGAACGAGGAATGCCAGCGCCAGCGCGTCCGCCTTGTCCGGCGACGGCATGCCGCGCTTCCGCATCTCCCGCTTGCCCTCCATCCGGATCTGCCCTGAGCTCGATACGTCGTAGCGCAGCGCAAGCAACTGACCGGCGAGCTCCTCGTCGCACGGGATGGCGATGAGTCGCTGATCGAACAGCCTGCGCAGTTCCCAGAAGATCTCCGAGCGCCGGTTGAAGAAGCGCGCCTGGCGCTGCGCCGCGCCGCCGAAGTGGACGCCGTACACCGGCGCGCCCAACTCCCGCAGGCGGTCCACGACGCCTCCGCCAACGCCGCCCTCGTCCACGAACACCGCTTCCGCGCCTGTCTCCCGCACCGTGCCCAGCACCTCGTAGACGAGCCGCATCGTGTCCATGCGCCCGAACGACCGCACCGAGAGCACGCGCTGTCCCTGCCGCACGCATATCGCGGACTTGTCGAACCCGAACCGCGCCACGTCCACGCCGATATAGACGGGGTCCCCTGTTGTCATGTTGAGCGAGGCTGAAGGCGGAGCCTGAAGCGCAGTCGAAACATCTCTCGGGGAGCGTCCATCCACGGCGGTGTCTTCACCTGAGAGATTCCTCGGCTCCGCTACGCTCCGCTCGGAATGACAATCACCCTCCCACCGCGCCATTGCATCCTCGACCGCCTCGCGGCCCACGAGCGAGTCCTCGAGCGCGTCGGGGAACTCAGCGAGGACGGACGCTGCGTAGAGCGGATGGTCCTCGCCGTAGTCCAGCGCGTACTCCTCGACGTACTCCGGTGTGATCATGCCGCGCCTGCCGCCGTCCTCGCCGGTGAAGTTCGGGGTATCGAACGCGGAGATGGAGATGCGGTGATAGAGGCGTCGCTTCGCGTGGTGCGAGTCGTAGAATTCGCCGTCGCGGGAGAGCGCGTTGCCGACCAGCAGCAGGCGGTCCGGCTGCAGCCGCTTGATGGCATCCATGTGCAGTTGCGGCATCGCGTGTGCCTCCGTGACGACGACGAGCAGTTGGTCCGAGTGGAAGCCCTGGATGTTCAGCGCGTTGTTCGTGGAGAAGCCGAGCGCGAACCGCTGCTCGTCGATCCGGTACGCGGACTTCAGCATCCTCCCGTTGAGCACGTCGGCGGCAGCCGCGTACGCCTCGCGCATCTCCTGCCAGACGATCTCCTCGACCTGTCGCTGCGTCGGGCCGAGCGTGAGCGCCTTGGCTTCCGGGCGCGTCTCCAGCCACCAGAGCACGGCGCGGGCCGCGGCCCAGTCCTTGCCGGAGCCGTTCGCCCCGACGACGCTGACGCGCCGCTCATGCACCAGCGCCTCGAGCATCTCGGCCTGCTTCGAGTACGGCGCTCCGGCGTCGCCGAGCACGTCCGTCACGAACCCGACGGGGTCGTTCGCGTACTGTGTGAAGTCCTCTGCCATGGCTACCACGCCTCTCGCACCCGGGTAACGCCGGTTAACACAGAAAGCCCCCTCGTGCTCTTCGCTGAGGGGGCAGCGTTCTTCCTGCGGCTCGTCCGCAAGGGTCGATGCGCGCGTTCTCTACCGCGCCCTACCATCGTGCGGCAGGGGCGTCACACCGCGCAAGGGGATGGTGTCACATGGGCGACAACAGGATGGGGAGGATGGGGTTCACGACACGAGGATGTTGACCTCTCAGTGCCGCAACTGAGAACCTCGTCTTTCCAGCGAAAGCTGGAATCCAAGGGCCGGCGCAGAGAGCCGGTCACCAGCATTCGCCATAGGCCACGTTGCGCCGATGACTTCCTCCCACAGCAGTAGAGAGCCTCGCTATCCTTGCGTCTACATCCTCGCAAGCCGGAAGAACGGCACCCTCTACACCGGCGTGACTTCCAACCTGCTCCAACGCGTCTGGCAGCACAGGCATGACTTTGCCATGGGGTTCACCAACCGATACGGCGTCCATACCCTCGTTTGGTACGAGCAGCACGAGACCATGATGAGCGCCATCGCTCGCGAGAAGGCCATCAAGGCGTGGAAGAGGGCATGGAAGATCGAGTTGATCGAGGCTTCCAACCCTGAGTGGCAGGACCTTTATGGTGAGATTGGCTGACGCCCCCACGCCATCCCCTCCCCACGTGACCTGCCGGTCACCCTAGATTCCAGCTTTCGCTGGAAAGACGGATGGGAGGCCGCTCGTACTACAAGGCCTTGATCACCCCCGGTGCTTCCCCATCACCCGCTCCAGCTCGTCGAGGGGCAGCGCGTGGGCCGTGCGGCCGTTGAGGCCCGTCATCGTCTCTGCCGAGGTCAGCGCGTTGACGATGGACTCCTCCACTGCCTCCGCCGTGGCGTCGAAGAGCGGGTCGATCTGGTCCAGCGGCAGCATCCGCGCGTCCAGCGGTCCGTCGGTGTCCGTGACGTGGTTCCCGGTCGAGAACGCCAGGAAGATGTCGCCGCTGCCGTTGTGTCCCGACCCTCCGGCCCTCGACAGCCCCACGGTCGCGCGCTTCGCCAGCCGTTGGCACTGGATGGGGAGCAGCGGCGCGTCCGTCGCCACGATGACGATGATGGAGCCTCCGCCGGGACCGGTCGTGCCGGGCAACGGTGCCGCCTCCGGGCCTATCTCCCGTCCCACGGGGACGCCGTCCACTCGCAGGTCTGCGCGGGCGCCGTAGCCGTAGTTGGCCTGCACCAACGCCCCTACCGTGAACGTGCCGCTCTTCGTCTCCGCCAGCCGGGACGACGTCCCGATGCCTCCCTTGAAGTCGTGGCAGATCATGCCGGTGCCGCCTCCGACGCACCCCTCGGCGGGAACGCCTCCGGACGCCGACGCGATGGCCTGGAAGACGTGCTCTTTCGTGACGTGGAAGGCGTCGATGTCGTTGAGGAAGCCGTCGTAGGTCTCGGCGACCACGGGCAGCAGCCAGTTCCGGGCGTAGCCGGTGTCGACCGCGTATTCGACCAGAGCGTCGCGGACGAGGCCCACCTGGTGGGTGTTCGTAATGCCGACGACCGACCCCAGCATCCCCGACTCCTCGATCCACGGGATGCCGGTCATCTCGCCGTTGCCGTTGAACGAGAAGCAGCCGCAGAAGGCGTTGTCGTCCCATATCTCGCCCTCACGGGGAATGACCACCGTGACACCCGTCCGGGCGATGCGGGGCTCGTCGTGGATGAGCGTCGTGTGGCCCACCAAGACGCCGTCCACGTCGGTGATGGCGTTGTGCGTCCCGGTGGGCATGCGCCCGATGCTGATGCCGAGCTCTCGTAACCGTGCGCGAGCCATGGCGTCCTCCGTATCCGTGCTCTTCGTCAGGCGAACGATAGCACCCTCACCCCCAGCCCCTCTCCCAGAGGGCGAGGGGAGCAAACAGCCCGAGAGATTTCTCGGCTGCGCTCGAAATGACAAGGTCCTACGTCGCGTCCGTCAGGTTCACCCTCACCCGCCGCGCTACGCGCGCCGACCTCTCCCAGGGGGAGAGGTGGTCACACAGAGGGCGCCCACCAGGGATGCCCCTACACCAGACACCCCGCACCCCACCGGTCACCCCCATCCTAGCCTTCCCCCGTCAAGGGGGAAGGGATCAGACGGCCCGAGAGATTTCTCGGCTCCGCTGCGCTCCGCTCGAAATGACAAGTCTTCTAGTCCTCCCGGATGCCGATACGCGGGGGTTGGATGAGGGGGCGGCGGGCGGGGCAGCGGCAGGTCTTGCCGGCGTTCAAGAGGTCGCCCTCCGCCCAGGCGTGAGCGATGGCCTGGACGATGCGGGTGGAATCAGGCAGGCGTCCAGTCCTCGCGCACTGGCGGAGGTAGGCGTGGACGGGGACGGGGCTGAGGATGGGGACGCTCGCGGCGCCCACCACCTCGAAGAGGTCCGCGACGTCGGGCGGGTAGTCGCCGCACTCCAAAGCGTCAGCCCAGCGGTCGACGTAGTCCTCGACGATGGGCCTGAGCCTGGCCTGCATCGCCAGACAGCCGAGGTAACGCTCCATGGCCCTGACGCTGCTTCTCATCGCTGCTGCCTTATGAGGGTGATTGCGTTCTCCAGCGTGTCCATCCGGCGCCGGGTCTCGCGCTGGTCGCGGACGCTCAGCGACATGGAGAGCGCCGTTTTCGACGCGCGATGGGCCACGTTGGGGTCGTCGCTGTCCATCAGCTGCTCGATGCGGACGGCTCCTTTGAGGGCGAGTCCTTCCAACTGCGAGAAGGCGAAGTCCGCGATGTTGTTGCGGATGCGCTCCAGCTCGTCGCGGAAGGCGGGGTCGTTCATCCAGCGCGTGAGGGTGCGCCTCGTGATCTGGGCGGCCTGCGCTCCCCGTGTGAGGGTGGGCTCGGAGGCGACGTACGGGAGAGCTGCAGCCTGCCGCGGCGAAAGGGCGATCGTTCTCTCAGGTGAGACATTGTGGGACATCTCGGGACATACCTCCTCCGGGATTCGGCCCCGCATCCGGGATGCGCCGGGGCCGTGCAGACAGCGTAAGGAGGCAGGGGTCGTTCGGGCAATGGGCGGATGTCACAGGGCAGACAGTCGGGGCAACCCTCACCCCCGCACTCAAGTGCGTTCCCCTCTCCCAGGGGGCGAGGGGGAGGGTAAGGGCGCCCACAAGGGACGCCCCTACATCAGACACCGGGCTACGAGAGCCCTCACCCGCCGCGCAAGCGCGTCGACCTCTCCCCCAGGAGAGGTGGGGATACGAGATTCCTGCCTCGCGGGAATGACCACCCCCCCTACCCCCCCGTCACCGCGGCGCGACAGCACTGCTCATCCTGCTCGGGGGTACCGCCCGCGACGCCGATCGCGCCGACGACGTACGGCCTGCCTATGGGGATGCCGCCGGGGCCGGCAATGAGCCGCGCGCGGTCGAGCGATTCGGGGGCGCGTTCGAGCGAGCGCTCGTTGACCTGGGAGGTGGAGAGGGTGAAGCCCACCGCTGTGTATGCCCGGTTGGCGGCAGTCTGCGCCTTGGTTGGCTCGTCCGCGTTCGCGGGGGACGCGGCCACGGGCTCGCCGCGCCCGTCCACCACGACGACGCTCACGTCGAGCCCCAGTTCGCCTGCGCGGACGAGCGCCGACCGGATGAGCTGCTCCGCCCACTCGACGGAGACGGCGGGCGTGTCCTGCTTCGCCTCGAGGAAGAAGACCCGATTGCGCTCGATCGACGCCTTCCACTCCTCCGGCACCTCGTGTTCGAGGTAGATGGCGTCCACAGGGCAGACGAGCACGCACTGCTCGCAGGCGATGCAGAGGGCCGGGTCGATGAAGAACTGGGGCTCGTCGTCGGAAGAGGCGATGCAGTCGACGGGGCAGACCTCGACACACGTGCCGTCCTTCACGCCGATGCACGGGTCGGTGATGACGTAGCTGGAGAAGGGGGCGTCAGTGGTCATCCGCGGGTCCTCCGGTCACGACCCCGGACGGCCGAGGGGCAGCGGCAGGTCGGTCAGCACGGCGTCGCCGACGTACTCGCTGCGCCCCGGCGCGAGGCCGGCGGCCCTGGCAGCGGCCGCCGAGTCCACCGGCCGGACCGTTCCGCGGTAGCCCAACTCCCGGATGTAGGCCGCGATGCTGAAGTTGACCGACGCCGATTCGTGCAGGACGTGCTGCGCCGCCATGCCCTTCGTCCTGTTGGGGTGGTGCTCGGCGTGGACGGCGATCACGACGGTGAAGGGATAGTCCGTCACGAGGTCGGCGGGGTCAGCGCCGTCGCCGGGGAGGAGGAACGCGGCGTCCGTCCGGGTCACGCCCATGGCGCTGCCGCCCAGGAACCCGGCCAGCTGATCGAGGTCCTGCAGCAGCCGGTCCGGCTCGGGCAGCTCGCTGCGGACGGGGAAGATGCGCCCCTCCGGCGCGTTGCGTATGGCGCCGGTGATGACGTTCGCCGGGTCGGCGAGCGGCCTGTTGACGAAGGCGTCCCAGTAGGGGTCGCGCGAGCGTCGCAGCGGCCAGCGGAGGAGTCCCATCCCCTACGCCTTGCCCTTCAACTTCTCTTTCAGGATGTCGAAGCGGCGCGTGTTCTCCTTGAGCGGATAGTAGTAGCCGCGCTCCGGCTCCTCCGGCATGACCGTGCCGTCGGGCAGTTTCAGCCGCCCGGAGTCGTGGCTCATCCACTGCACGCGCTTGCGGCCCAGCTTGCCCCAGAAGCGGTCGTCTATCCACTTCAATGGACGGGTCACGAGCCCGCGCAGGGGGATGGGCGTCCACTTGATCGCCCGCACGGCCACGGTGCGCCACCAGGCGTCCGGCTTCGTGTAGGGGCAGACCGCCACGCAGGTCATGCAGATGTCCCAGTAGTCCATAACGTGGGGCCGCAGCCGGTAGCAGGTCTCCCAGTTGATCTTGTACTTCTCGACGCCGTTGACGACCGCCTTGCCCTCGGTGGAGATGCTGTTGGTAGGACAGGTGTTGGCGCACTTGCGGCAGACCTTGCAGAAGTCCTCAACGCCGATGTCGATGGGCTCGTCGGGCACGAGCGGGAGGTCGGTCAGGATGGGGTCGCCGAGGTGCACGCGCGCGCCGAACCGCTCGGTGATGAGCATGCCGTGCCTGCCGATCTCGCCGAGCCCCGCCGCGAGCGCCACGGGCATGGGCGTCGCCACGCGCGTCGCCACGCCGTAGCCCAGCTCCCGGATGTAGCCGGCGAGGTTCGCGTAGGTGGAGCGGAGCGCCTCCGCGCCCAGGTGGTACGCCGCGTCGCCGATGCGGTGCCGGTGCGCGCGCCCCATCTCGTAGTCCCAGGCGTAGATGCAGGCGATGGCGTACGGGAAGCGCTTCGCGGTCTCCTCGGCGCTCACCATGATCGTGCCGCCAGCGCCGTCGGCGCCCCTGCCGTCGTCGGGGTAGCGTCCCTCCTTGTAGAGGAATGACGGGTGGACGCGCATGATGCCGACCTCCGACGCGCCCAGGTGTTTGGCGACGCGCTTGATGTGCTCGGTCATCACCTTCGGGTCAACGACCTCGGTGCGCTCCGGATTGATCTTCCCGCGCGGGGCCCCGGCGATATGCGACTCGATGGCGTTGCGCCGGTCCGCCGACGAGTTGGCCGTCGCGATGCGCCCGAGCGGGTCGCGGGAGGTGCGGTTGAAGTACCAGTTGTGCAGCGGCTTGCCGAGCTCACCCCGCTTGTTCTTCTCGTGGGGGGTCTGCGCGGCGTCGACGGAATGCCAGTCGCCCACGACGCGGACGCTCCGACCCAGGTACGGGATGGGCTCCCACGCCGCTTCCTCGTTCCGCTCTCCGTCCTTCGTGACCATAGGCGACCTCCCAGTCACGTCCGGGTTACGGGGACAACTATACGCCTACCGGCGGGCGCCGCCGTTGGCGTCGATGACCTCGCCGGTGATGTAGCCGCCGTAGTCGGAGGCGAGCCAGACGACGGTGCCGGCGTGCTCCTCCGGCTTGCCGAGGCGTCCCATCGCCGAGACGCCGCCGGGGCCGTACGCGGCGGAGGAGTCCTCGCGCCAGCGCGGGCGGTGCGGCGTCTCGATGCCGCCGACGGCGATGGCGTTCACGCGCACCTCCGGTCCCCACGCCTGGGCCATGGAGAGCGTCATGTTGATGACGCCCGCCTTCGCCGCGCCGTAGGCGGGCGAGTCCGGGCTCGGGGCGCGTCCGGCTACCGAGGCGATGTTGACGATGGAGCCCTTGCCCTGCTGCTTCATCGCGGGGACCGCCGCGACGCTGCACTGGAACATGGTCACGACGTTCACGCGGTACGCCTCGACGAGGTCGTGCTCGGTCAGCTCCATGAGCGGCCCGGCCTTGAACGTCTCGCCCCAGGAGCCGCCGACGACGTTCACGAGGACGTCGATGCGCCCGCACTCGGCGAGCACGCGCTCGACCATGGCGTCGACCTGCGCCTTGTCGCGCACGTCGGCGGTGATGCCGAGGGCGCGGCGCCCGAGCGCCTCGACCGCGGCGACGCCGTCGCTCACGGGGGCGTGGGGCCGGGCGCGTCCGCCGGTCACGTCCTCAGGCTCGCGCGCCACGACGACGATGTCGGCTCCGTGCTTCGCGAGCTCGGTGCAGCAGGCGAAGCCGAGTCCCTGCGCTCCGCCGGTGACGATGGCCACTCTGCCGGTGAGATCGAAGTCCATGGTGCCCTCCTACGTGTCCCTGGCGGAGGTGGGGCCGACCTCGCCCTTGCAGTAGGAGATGAACGCCTTCATGCGGCAGGTCACCTCGTTCCGGTCGAGCTCCGCCTCGTAGATATCGTGGATCTTGGGGTCCTCGTCCTCGTATTCGATCTGGTAGCCGCCTTCCTTGAAGCTCTGGTCGGCGCCCTGCCCGCGCGGGATGGCGGCGCGCAAACCGTGTGTGCCCGGCGTGAGCGCCATGTAGCGCGCCCGGCGCGTGCCGGAGTTGAAGTGCTGGTGGTACGTCCCGTCGCTTGGCACGATGACGAGCGAGCCGACCTTCCAGTCGGCCTTCCGGATGTCGGACATGTCGTCCTTCGTCCACAGGAGCGAGAAGCCGGCGTCGCCGCTGAGGAGGACGAGGTTAGCGCCGGGGCCGTGGCGGTGCGCCTTCTTGTAGGTGCCGACGGGGAACTCGGAGATGTGGGCCTTCGAGATGTTGCCGGCCATCTCGAACATGGAGTTGATGCCGCCGGCGCCGCGCTCGTTCCAGGCGTAGAGGGCCATGTCCGGCGCGTTGGGCATGAAGTTGGACGCCCAGATGCGGCGCTTGTACAGCTTGCCGTTGCCGCTGAAGAAGTCCTCCTCGCCGCTGTACCGGCTGGTGAACGGGAAGTCGCAGTTGAAGATGAAGTCGTTGTCCATGAAGAGGCGCATGTTGGGCGGGGCGGTCGTCACGGAGAGGTAGCGCGCGGGCTCGGCGCCGCTGCCGTTGAAGTGCTGGTACCAGGAGTTGAGGGGTATGGAGAAGAGGCTGCCCTGCTTCCACTCGAACGTCTTCTTCTCCTCGCTGCCCTGCGGCCAGATGCTGGTCGCGCCGCGCCCGGAGATGACGTAGACGTACTCCTCGTAGACGTGGTGCTCCGGCTCCGACTTCCCGCCGGGGTCGATCTCGACGATGTGGGTGTCGTTGGTGAGGACGTGGTAGGGGATGTTGATGACGGCGCCCTTCCCGCCCTTGCGCTCCCATGGCCCAAGCTCGACGTGCGCGATGTCGTCGAAGGCGTAGTCAACGATGACCTTCACGCCCTCGGCCTTCAGCCAGTCGGCGTAGGGGTCCGGTATCGCGAAGTCCTCCAGCCCCTCGGGTGTCGGCGCGTACTTGATGGCCGCATCGGCGTCGGTGGTCATGGCTCCCTCCTGTGGTCCAGGTTCCACGCCGCAACCATACGCCTGTCGTGTTGTGCGTGCACGTTGGGGGAGAGGGGACAAACCGTGCTTGACTCCGCCTCGTGGCGGGCGCACACTGCCGACAGCAGCCGACCGCACAAGAAGGAGGCGAAGCTATGGTCGTTGAGACGAGGACACAGAACGCGCTGGACCGGTTCATCAGCAAGGCCCGTGAGCTGTTCGCGAGCGAGCCCGACCTCGACAAGCGCTGGCAGGCGCTCACGCCCATCCTGGCGGAGCTGCTCGCCGATCCGACGGTGCTCGAGGCATCGAAGAACTGGCCGGACTGCGAGGCGAGGGAAGGCCGCGGTGAGAACCTCATCTTCTACGAGGACCCGGACTTCGGCTTCGCCATCAACGGCCTCACGAAGGGCCAGTCGCGGCAAGGCAGGCTCTCCCGCGTCCACGACCATGGGTACATCTACACGCTCTACGGCGTGCTCGACGGCCACGAGCGCATCGAGCGGTACGACCGGCTCGACGACGGCTCACGCCCGGACTACGCCGAGATCACGCTGGCGTCGAACAACTACTGCGGTCCCGGCGAGATCGACCTCGTGGGGCCGTACGAAATACACCGGGAGAACACGGTGGGCGAGCGGACGGTCGCGGTGATCATCCGCAGCAACAAGGCGGGCAACCACCTGCAGGGCCGCTACGACGTCGAGACAGGCGTCTACTTCCAGGGCTACGGTCCGCGCCAGACGCCCATCGAGATGTTCGGCAGCGCCGAGTAGACTTAAGTAGCGAGCATAGGTCATGGCAACGCGACGCAAGCAACAGGGCGAACCAGGACCTCTCGAGGGCGAGGCGCTCGTCCGCGCCATCATGGCGGACAAGAAGCTCGTCGCCGAGGCGCTGGAGGCACAGCAGCGAATCGAGGCGGGCGAGGCAACCTGGATCAGATGGGAGGATGTGAAGCGGGAGTTGGATGCCCGCTGACGTCTTCCTGGAGGAACGCGCACGGTCGTTCCTCGCTACTCTTTCCCCTGCAGAACAGGCCCGCGTCCAGGCAATTCTGAACGACTTAATGGCAGACCCGTACGCCGATGAGAATGCCAAGGTACGCCTGCCGTTCCCCTTCCGCTACGGAACGATCGCATACATTTGTGACGGCTTCTTCGTTGTCTACGAATTCGAGAATGCCGAGACGATGCGGGTGTCCACGATCTCGCGGTACAACGGGCAGTACTGGGGCTAGCCGGACGCCTGGCCGGCCTCGTGGAGGGCGCGCCAGACGCGCTCCGGGGTGAGGGGGAGTGTGGAGATGCGGACACCGGTGGCGTTGAAGACGGCGTTCGCCACGGCAGGCGCGACGCAGACGATGCCGCCCTCGCCGACGCCCTTCGCGCCGTAGGGGCCGGGGCCGTTGCCGCTCTCGATGAGCACGGTCTCGAACTCGTGCGGGAGGTCGGTGAAGACGGGCACGCGGTAGTCGACGAGGTTCGGGTTCAGGAGCTGGCCGTCCTCGTAGAGCATCTCCTCGAAGAGCGTGTGGCCGATGGCCTGCATCGCGGCTCCTTCGTCCTGGCCCTCGACCTGTTTGGGGTTGATCGCCTTACCGGGATCGGAGATGGAGTAGTAGCGGAGCAGGCGCACCTCGCCCGTCGAGGTGTCAACCTCGACCTCCGCCGCGCCGATGCTCACCTCCCAGAAGACGGGGTCCTGGCGGAGTTTGCCGCTGGCGTGCTTCGGGGTGACGTAGCCCCTGCCCATCAGTTCGCCGCCAGAGCCGCCGAACATGTTGCGCACGAGCGCAGCGAAGGCGACGGACTCGCCCTTGAACGACGCCCGCCCGTCTTCGGCCTCGATCTCCTCCGGGAACGCCTCGAAGTGCTCCGCAGCGAGGTCGAGCAGCTGCTGGCGGATGTCGATGGCGGCGTCGTGCACCGCGAGGCCCATGAGCGTCGTGGAGCGGCTGGAGCCGGTCGAGCGGTCCCACGGCACGGCCGAGGTGTCCGACGCGACGACGCGCACCTTCTCGTACGGGATGCGCAGTTCCTCCGCGGCGATCTGCGCCATGACCGAGCGCGACCCCTGCCCCATCTCCGCGCTGCCGATGTAGACGGTCGCGCTGCCGTCGGAGTGGAAGCGCACGAGCGAGGTGGACGTGGGGCTCGCGCCGGAGTTCGTCACACCGCACGCGAAGCCGATGCCGCGCTTCACACCGGGCGGCGTGGGGCTGGGCGTCCATGAGTCCCAGCCGAAGTCGTCTGCGACCCTGCGCAGCGCGTACTCGAGGTCGCCCTCGATGGGACGCCTGCCGCGCCGTACCTCCTCGCCCTCGCGGACGAGGTTCTTGACGCGGAACTCGAACGGGTCCATGCCCAGCGCGTGGGCGATCACGTCTATCTGGGACTCGCACACCCAGATGGCCTGCGGCCCGCCGATGGAGCGGTATGAGCCCGCGGGCGTCGAGTTCGTGAAGAGGCCATACGTCTTCACCCGGACGTTCGCCAGTGAGTACGGGCCGGGCATGCGGTCGCCGAAGCGTTCGGTGACACGGAGGCCGTTGTCGGTGTAGCCGCCGGTGTCGACGTAGCCGGTGCACTCACGGGCGACGATGGTGCCGTCGTTCATCACGCCGGTGCGTATCGTCCCCCGGGCGGCGTGACGGCGCACGGTGCGCATCGCTTCGTCGACGCTCAGCGCAAGGCGCACCGGCCGGCCGGCCTCGCGGCTCAGCGCGGTCACGAGCGGCTCTATCTTTGTGTACGATTTGCTCCCGTAGCCGCCGCCAACAAACGGGACAACGACCTGCACCTGGTCCAACTGCCGCCCGAACAGGCGCGCTATCTCCGCCTGTACGAGGAACGGGTGCTGCGCCGACGTCCAGAGGCGGATGCGGTCCGGCTCGTAGCTGGCGATGCAGGTGTGCGGCTCCATCGCGTAGTGGTAGACCATCGGGAACTCGAAGGTGTCCTCGAAGACGCGGTCACACTCGCGGAACGCAGCGTCGACGTCGCCCCATTCGTAGCCGTACTCATGGCAGAGGTTGGACTCGTGGACGGGCTCGCTGGACGGGTCGAGCGCTTCGTCGATGCCGGTGACGGTACGCAGTTCTTCGTACTCGACCTCGACGAGCTCGACCGCAGCCTCGGCGGTCGCGAGGTCGACGGCGGCGACCGCCGCCACCGGTTCGCCCTGGAAGCGCACCTTGTCGATGGCGATGACGGGGCGGTCCTTCTTGTCGGAGCCGTAGTGCGTCTCCATGTTGACGAGCTCAGCCGCCGTGAGCACCGCGTAGACCCCGGGCAGCGCACGTGCTTTGCTCGCGTCGACCCGTGTGATGCGGGCGTGGGGCAGCGGGCTCGTCACGAGCTTGCAGAACGCCATGCCGGAAACCTCGAGGTCTCCGGTGAACTGCGCGCGCCCTGAGAGCTTGTCGTCCGCGTCGACCCTGCGCACCGCCGTGCCAACCGTCTTGAACTCGCGCGTGGTCATCGGCCCGCCTCCGCAGCCTCGTGGACAGCCTCCACGATCTTCTTGTAGCCGGTGCAGCGGCAGACGTTGCCGCGCATATAGTCCTTGATCGCCTCCTCGGAGGGTGACGGGTCGGCGTCGAGCAGCGACTTCGCGGCGAGCAGCATGCCCGGCGTGCAGAAGCCGCACTGGAACGCGGCGCTGTTGACGAACGCCTCGATCAGCGGGGACGAACTCTCGTCAGCCGCAAAGCCCTCGACCGTGAGCACCGCCCTGCCCCGCGCCTCGAACGCGGGTACGGTGCAGGAGCTGACAGGAGCGCCGTCCAGCAGCACGGTGCACGCGCCGCACACCTGCACGTCGCACGAGCGTTTCGTCCCGGTCAGGCCGAACCGCTCGCGCAGCAGGTCGATGAGCGGCGTCTGCGGCTCGACCGTGGCCTCGACCGGCGCGCCGTTCAATTCGAATGCGACCGCCAGCGTGTCCTGCGCATCAGCCATCCCCGCCTCCGTTCCGCGCCAGCGCGCGTAGCAGCGTCCGCTCCATGAAGACGCGCACCAGATGCTCCTTGTAGTCCACGCCGCCGTGCATGTCCTCGACCGCGTCCGCGTCTTCCGACGCCAGGCGGGACGCCTCGCGGATAGCAGACGCTCCTTCAGTCAGCGCATCCACGCGCTCGCCGCGCAGCACGTCCTCCGAGCGCGACAGCCGCCGCGCAACAGGCGAGACGCAGCCGAGCGCGAGACGCGCATCGGCGACTACGCCGTCCTCCACCGTGAGGGCAGCCGCGATGCCGAGCGTCGGGCGGTGGTGGTAACCGAACTTCGAGTAGGCGGCACGCACGCCTGCAGGGAACGCAGGGACGCGCACGGCGGTGAGCAGTTCGTCCGGTCCCAGCGAGGTCTCGTACGAGCCGGTCTGCAGGTCGCCGACAGCGATGCGCCGCGTACCGGAGGGACCTGTGACGTCCAACTCGGCCTCGTAGACGAGCAGCAACGTCGCGGGGTCGGAGTGGGGCTCGGCGAAGCAGAGGTTGCCCGCGAGCGTACCGACGTTCCGCACGCGCAGGTTCGCCACGCCGTGCTCGACCTCGGACAGCAGCGGCAGGCGTTCGCGCACGAGCGGGTCGTGCTCGACGGCGCTGTGGGTGGCGCTCGCGCCGATGACGACGCCGTCGCCGTCCGCGGCGATGGCGTCGAGGCCGGGGATGCTCTTCACGTTGATGAGGGTGTCGTAGGCGAGCAGGCCGGACTTCATCGCCAGCAAGAGCTCGGTGCCGCCGGCGTAGAGCGCTGCGGCGCCGCCAGCCTCGGCAAGCGCCGATGCGGCCTCCTGTACGGTCGTGGGTTCATGCAATCGGAACGGCTTCACAACGCGGGGATGCTATCCGTCCGAGCGTCGCGGCGGCAAGCGCAGATGAAATGCGTCACGCCCATCTTGACAATGACCGGCTGCAGATAACATGATGGTGTCAGTCTGGATGGACAGCAGCGCGTCCGTCAGCGCAGGTGGCGATGAGCTCACAAGGCATGACTGTTGAGGAGATGACGCGGCAGATGTACGCCGACCTCTACACCAACACGCCCAGCATCAAGTCCACGCTCGTGAAGCTGGAAGCCGACGTCGCTTGGATCAAGCGCCTGATGATTGGCCTGGGGGTGCCACTGGTCGTCTCGATCGTCGCGGCGGCAGTGAAGTTCATCCTAGTCGGCGCCTAGAGGGACCAGCAGGTTCCCAAGCCCTGCCCCGCTTCCCTATTGCTCGGCAATGAGCAGTTCGGCGGTCTCCTTGCTCATCCCTTTTGTGAGGAGCGGATTGCCGTAGAGCGTGTAGACCTGCTCTTCTCTCGGATGCAGGCGGAGCGGCCAGAACCACGGCTGCGCTATGTACGAACCCACCGCGCCGCAAGTCCGAGTCGCCTGCCGCGTCGGTCCGTCTTCAACGCACATGAGACCGCTCTGCGTGTGCTCAGCAGCGTAGAGCGCGTGCATGGCCTCGTGCAGTCCTATCTCGTACATCACCCGCGGGGGGATGATCAACTGCTCGTCCTCGGGGCCGGAGGCGTACCGTCGCAGGCCAATGACGTCTCCGCCCAACACTGCGCATCCGGCCCAATCGTCCTCGCCGCCGCACCACCGGCCGAAGTAGGCGTCCCCTTCGTACCACTGCAGTGCACCCGCCTGTTCATCGGACTCGGTCCACTCGTGGTGTGTCCAGATCTCGAGTTCGGGCATCACCTGCGTGCGGATCACCTCCTGCGTGCGTGCGGGCAGACGCGCGTCGACCCAATAGCGATGCGTGCCCATCGCCTCGGACTTCACCACGGCCCCCGACCGGAACAGCCCGCTGCACGCGGGGTCGAACAGGCAATCCCTGACGCGCGCGTCGGCTAACAGGACCGGCTCGGGCACGGGCGTTGGAGTCGGTACGGGAGTCGGTGTCGCAGTGGGAGCAGGGGTCGGAGTTGCGGTTGGCGTGGGGGTCGGCCTCGGCGTGGGCGTTGCGGTTGCGGTCGGCACAGGGGTGGGCGTCGCAGTCGGGGTCGGGGTCGCGGTGGGAGTCGGAGTAGAGGTTGGCGTGGCAGTCGGGGTGGGTGACGGTGTTGGGGTATGCGTCGGCGTCGGCGTAAGCGTCGGGGTGGGCGTACTCGTTGGCGTCGGAGTTGCCGTCGGCTCCGGCGTGGGAGTGGGTGCAGCGCAACCTGCAACGGCAGTCAGCAGCAGAACAAACGCGAGGAGGTAACGTACCAAGAACAAGAACGGCTCCACGGAGGCGCGGCAACGGCCCCTCAGTCCTCAAGATGCTAACAGACGAGAAACCGGCGACAGGGGCATTGACACCCCATGCGTCGCATCGTTTAAGGTTCCGGCAGACCGCCAGTCCCCAACGGTCAGAGGTGTCCAGGTGACGTTCGCGTGCGTCTGTTGCAGCTGTTGCGCCCATGAAGCCGGGGTGTGTTGTTGTATGCCCCGCTCCGTTCCGGACACCCCTGCCCCGCACCACACTCCAGGCTGCGGGGCTTTTTCATGCCCGCGCCATCAGTGAACCAGGAGGAGCCATGGACTCGAAGCCCACCCCCGAAGGGACCCACGTCAAGCCGACGCCGGAGGAACTGTTCTTTCATCACGACGTCTGCGTGGAGACACGGTGGGAGAACCTATATGGACGCGGCTACCTGACCCCGGCGTCGCTGTTCTACATCCGCAACCACGGCCCGACACCCATCATCGACGCCCAGACGTGGCGGCTCAGCGTCGAAGGGCGGGGCATCGAGAACCCGCTGAGTATCAGCTACGACGAGTTGCTGCGTATGCCGTCGGTAACCGTGACGCGCTTCATCGAGTGCGCGGGCAACGGCCGCATCTTCTTCAAGGAGTACCAGGGCGAGATGCCCAAGGGACGGCCCTGGCGCTACGGCTCCTACGCTGTTGCCGAGTGGACCGGCGTACCGCTGCGCGAGATCCTCGAGCGCGCGCGCATCAAACCGACGGCCGTCGACGTGATGCCGACGGGGCTGGACGATGCCGCCGTCGAACGGCCCATGCCGGTTGCGAAGGCGATGGAGCCGGACACCATCGTCGCCTACGCCATGAACGGCGACGTCATCCCTCCCGACCACGGCTTCCCGGCGCGGGTCGTCGTTCCCGGCTGGGTCGGCGTCAACAGCATCAAGTGGGTCGGAAAGATCGTGGTGTGCGAAGAGCCGATCCACGTCATGCGGAACACGGAGGAGTACGTGCTGGAGGGGCCGGACTTCCCGGCCGAGCCTCCGGCCTGGGGGCCTGTGCTCACCACGACGCCGGTACGCTCCGGTATCGCCATGGCATGGCCGGGGACGCTGGAGGCAGGCAGGCAGGCCATCCGGGGCTTCGCCTGGTCCGGCTACGGCAGCATCAGCCGCGTCGAGTACAGCCTGGACGACGGCCAGACGTGGAGCGACGCCTGCATCCAGGAGCCGAACATTCCCCTAGGCGGCTGCCGGTGGGAGTTCATCTGGGACGCGCAGCCGGGCAGGCACACTATCACGATGCGGGCGACGGACAGCGCAGGGAACACGCAGCCGGCACCCGACACGATGAAGTGGAACGAGCGCGGCTACGAGTTCTGGGCCGCCGTGCCGCACCCCGTCACCGTTACACCATGACCACGCCCCCGACCGAACGTACCGTGCAAGCACACGGGATCGACCTGCACTACCTCGACTGGGGGAACCCGGACGCGCCGCCCGTGTTGCTGCTGCACGGCCTGCAGGACTCGGCCGCACTCTGGGCGACGTTCGCAGAGTCGATACGCAACGATTTCCACGTGATGGCGCTCGACCATCGCGGTCACGGCGACAGCCCCCGCGCCGAGACGTACGCGCTCGCCGACTACATCTCGGAGACGCGCGACGTCATCCGCAACCTCGCGCTCGACGCGCCCGTGCTCATCGGACACTCGGCAGGCAGCAAGAACGCGTGGATGTGCATCGCAGACAACCCAGGCATCGCCTCTAAACTCGTCATCACGGACATGGACCCGGACTCCTACAACCCCGGTTCCGTCGCGATGATCTCGCGCTACAAGGACGAGACGGACTTCTACGATGACCGCGCAGCGGTCGTCGAGCGGCTGCGCTCGCGCCAGCCGAATGCCTCGGACGAGGAGCTGGAGCGCGACGTGGACGCGCTCGCGGTGCAGCTGGACGACGGACGCTACACCTGGAAACGCAGCCGCGACGTGGTGACGAAGTACGACAGACCTGACGTTTGGGAGCGTCTGCCGGAGGTCGGCGCGCCGACGCTCATCGTGCGCGGCGCAGACAGCACGTTGCTCCGTCACGACATCGCGGCGCGGATGGAGGAAGCGATACCGGACTGCCGCCTCGTGGAGCTGCCGGGCGGCGGTCACTGGGTGCACCTGGAGCAGCCAGACGCCTACGCGGCGACGGTGCGGTCGTTCCTGTTGGAGTAGCCGCTATCTCCCCATGCGGGCGTGCGGTCTGATAGGCTCTCTCGCAATCCCTAACCGGCGGAAGATTCCATGGAATTCGGCCTGTACCTGCGCTCTTTCCTCACCGACCGCACGCGTCCGCTCTACGAGCAGATAGACGAGCTGGTCGAGATATGCCACGTTGCGCGCGACAGCGGCTTCTCAGCCGTCACGATGCCGCAGCACTGGGTGTCACACCCCACCATCTGGCCGCAGCCGTTCCAGGTCCTGGCGCGCCTGGCACCGGAGACCGGCGACATGCGGCTGCTCACGGGCATCGTGCTGCTGCCGCTGCACAACCCCGTGCAGGTAGCGGAGGACGTGGCGACGCTCGATCACATCTGCCGCGGGCGGCTCACGTTCGGCGTCGGCATCGGCTACCGCGAGACGGAGCTGGGGGCGGTCGGGGCGACGCGGCGGGACCGCGTGCCGCGCCTCACCGAGTCGATCGAGATCATGAAGCAGCTCTGGACCGGCGAAGAGGTGAACTACGAGGGGCGCTACTGGTCGGTACAAGAGGCGAAGATGGGCTTCGTCCCCATGCAGCAGCCGCACCCGCCGATATGGATAGCGTGCCAGAGCGACGGCGCGGTGCGGCGCTCCGCCCGCATCGCGGACGCGTGCTACATCGCGCCACAGGTGGGGTTCGACGACCTTGGCGCGGTGGCGAATGCGTATCGGGAGGAGCGGGCAACGTCCGGCAACGGCCCGGGACGGCTCACGCTCACGCGCGGCGTCGCCTACGGGAAGGACAAGGCGACCGCGGCTGCCGAGGCACAGGAGGCAGCTGCGTCGTCGTACAAGATGTACAGCACGTGGAACATGCAGGAAGACACGATGCTGAAGATCAACATCGACTCCGACTCGAAGGTCGAGGACTGGGCGGTCACCGGCAACGGGGACGACTGCCTGGAGCAGTTCGCAGCCATCGCGGAGCACGGCATCGACTACGTGGGCATGACGTTCTACAACCTGCCCAAGACGCTGGAAGCGCGCAAGGAGTACCTGCAGAGCTTCGCGGAGAACGTGATACGGCGCTCGCCGTAGCCATGCGCCCGTTCGAGTACATACGGCCTGCGAGCGTCGCGGAGGCGGTCGGCGTCCTCAACGAGCGCGGCGAGGACGCGTTCGTGCTCGGCGGCGGCAGCGCGGCGGTCGTCATGCTCCGGCTGGGGGTCGTGCGACCGGAGGTGGTCGTGGACCTCGGCGGCATCGAGGAGATGCGTGGGCTGCGGCGGAACGGCGGCCTGCACATCGGCGCACTCGCCAGCATCCGCAGCCTGGAACTCGACGACGGCGTGCGTACGGCCTACCCGCTGCTCGCGGAGGCTGCGTCGCAGGTGGCGAACGTGCGCGTACGGAACGTCGCCACGGTCGGCGGGGCGGTCGCCTACGGCGAGCCGCAGACCGACACGCCGACGGCGCTGACGGCATCGGGAGCGGTCGTGCGCATCGCGGGCGTTGCCGGCGAACGCAGCGTGCCGCTCGACGCGTTCTACGTCGGGCCGTACGAGACGGTCCTCGAACAGGGCGCGATCGTCGCGGGGATAGACGTGCCGGAGCCACCGCCGCACACGGGCGGCGCGCATATCAAGTTCACGGTCGGGTCGCCGGAGAACAAGCCGGTGGCGAACGCGTCCGTGCTCGTCACGGTCGACCCGTCGTCCGGCGCGTGCACGGCGGCGCGCGTCGTCATGGGCGCAGCGGGGCCGGTGCCGGTCGTCGCAGACGCGGCAAGCGCGCTCGTGGGCGTCGAGGCGTCGGCGGAGCGCATCGCAGAGACCGCGGCGGCGGCAGCGGAGGAGGCAGACCCGATAGAAGACCTGCGCGGGCCCGAGTGGTACAAGCGCCGGATACTCAGGATCCTTGTGGAGCGAGCGTTGACATGTGCGCTGCAACGAGCCCGAACGTAACCCGCCTCGTCGGCCAGTCGATGCCGTCGCTCGAAGCGCCGGACAAGGCGGCGGGGCGCATCGAATACATGGCCGACCTGACCGTGCCGAGCATGGCGCACGCGAAGGTGGTGCGCAGCCCCCTGCCCCACGCGCGCATCGTCTCGATCGACGCGTCGGAGGCGCGGGCGATGCCGGGCGTCGTGTGTGTCCTGACGCGCGACGAAGTGCGGGCCGACCCAGACGTTGAGGAGGTGTACGGCTTCGTCTACCGCGACGCGCCGCTCGTGGCGATGGACAAAGTGCGCCACCAAGGCGACATCGTGGCAGTCGTGGTTGCCGACGACGTGGACACGGCAGAGGCCGCCGCTGAGCTCGTGGACGTGGAGTACGAGGAGCTGCCCGCGGTGATGAACGTGCCGCAGGCGCTGGCCGAGGGCGCGACGCAGGTGCACGAGGAGTTCTTCCCCATCGCGCCGGAGTTGCAGCCCATCGAGGGGACAAACGTCTGCCACCACGCGACGATCGGCTGCGGCGACGTGGAGCAGGGCTTCGCGGAGTCGGACTTCGTCTACGAGGACGAGTTCCTCGCGCCGCCGGTGCAGCACTGCGCGCTGGACCTGCACGCCGTCATCTCGCAGATCGAGGACGGGCAGATCACGGTGTGGACGAACTGCCAGTCGCCCTTCCCGCTCGGGCGGGAGCTGGAGCGCATCTTCAAGATGCCGGCGCGCGTCATCATCCCGTACGTGGGCGGGGGATTCGGCAGCAAGAGTCGCGACCGCATCGAGTGCGTCATCACCGCCGCTGCGAAACTCGCCGGGCGTCCGGTGCGCTACATCCTCACGCAGGAAGAGACGTTCATGACGTTCATCCGTCCCGCGTACCGGAACCGGATGCGGACGGGCGTGAAGAAGGACGGCACCATCGTCGCGCGGCACAACGAGTTCTGGGTGGACGTGGGCGGCTACGCCATCAGCGGGGCGCGCAGCGCCAACAACACGCTCAAGGTGGCGACCGGCCCCTACCGCATCCCCAACGCCCGCGTGGACTGCTACGCCGTCTACACGAACAAGCCGCCGTCCTCGCCGTACCGCGGGCTGCCGACGACGCAGCACACGATGTCGTACGAGGCGCAGTTCGACCGCATCGCGCGCGACCTCGGCATCGACCGGCTGGAGATACGCCGCAGGAACCTGGTGCGCGACGGCGACATCCACATCACCGGCGACTACCTGCGTTCCGCGCACTCACACGAGTGCCTGGAGCAGGCGACCGAGGCTATCGGCTGGGACAAGCCGCTGCCCGTCGACCCGGAGGGGAAGAAGCTGCGCGGCAGGGGAGTCTCCTGCACCATCAAGTACACACTCACCCCGGCGCGACTGATGTCCGAGAACAGCGCGGAGGTCGCGCTCGTCGAGGACGGCGTGTTCGAGGTCCGCATCGGCACCGTAAACATCGGCCAAGGGTCGGACACGGTCATGGCGCAGATCGCGGGCGACGCGCTCGGCGTGGGGCTGGAGTCGATACGCATCGTCCACAGCGACACCTACCGCGTGCCGGTGGACAGCTCGACGACGGCGAGCCGCTCCACATACCACATGGGCCGGGCGGTGGTCGAAGCAACGGACAACCTGAAACCGCAGATGCTCGAAGCGGCCTCGCAGTTGCTCGAGCGCGAGTCCGCCAGCCTCGTGTTCACGCCGGAGGGCATCGCGCAGGCGGGCGACGGCGCGGGCGTCACCTACGCTGAGCTCGTGGAGCGCGTCGGTTCGCCGCTCGCCGCGACCGGCGACTGCGTGGTCGGCGGCATGTACGCGGGGCCGGACGGCAAGTCGTACCCCATCGCTTCGACGTTCTGGACGTTCGCGTCGTGCGCCGCCGAGGTGGAGGTGGACACGGAGACAGGCACGGTCCGCGTCGTGAAGGCTGCAGCCTCGGCGACGACCGGCACGGCGGTCAACCCGCACTCCATCGAGACGCAGCTGGAGGGCGGCATCGGGCAGGAGATCGGCCCGACGCTCTTCGAACAACTCGTGTGGGACGACGGCGGGCAGCTCATCAACGCGGCGCTGCTCGACTACCCGCTGCCCACGATGGAGACGATGCCCGACTACGCGCCGCGCTACGTCGACCACCCGTTCGAGGGCGGGCCGTTCGGCGCGAAGGGCATGGGCGAGATCGGCTCGGTGGTCGTGCCGGGCGCGGTGGTCAACGCTGTCTACGACGCGACCGGCGTGCTCTTCCACGAGATCCCGCTGACCCCGCACAAGATCGTGGAGGGGCTGGAGGCGCAGCGATGAACGTCACCCTCAACGTGAACGGCGAGACGCTCTCGCTCGACGTGCCGCCATCGACGACGCTCCTCGACCTGCTGCGCAACCGCCTCGGCATGCACGGGACGAAGGAGTACTGCCACAGCGGCGTCTGCGGCGCGTGCACCGTGCTCGCCGACGGCAAGGCGGTCAGCTCGTGCAGCATGCTCGCCGGACAGGTGGACGGGGCGGACGTGCTCACCATCGAGGGGCTGACACCGGAGGAGGGGCTGCACCCGATCCAGCAGGCGTTCGTGGACAATTTCGGGCTCCAGTGCGGCTACTGCACCCCCGGTATGATCCTGCTCGCGAAGGCGCTGCTCGACGAGAACCCGGCCCCGACGCGCGAGGAGATCATCCGCTACATGGGCGGCAACATCTGCCGCTGCACCGGCTACGCGGGCATCCTGCGGTCGGTCGAGGCCGCCGTGAAGGAGCGCGGCTCGTGGAGCTGACGGACCGCTTCGACGTGAGCGCGTCGCCCGCCGAGGCGTGGGCGTTCTTCTGGGACCTGCCCCGCGTCGCGAAGTGCCTGCCCGGCTGCGAGAGCATCGAGGACGCGGGCGGCGGTGCGTACAAGGCTCGCATGACGCAGCGCGTGGGGCCGTTCAAGGTGACGCTGGAGATGGAGATGCGCATCGACGAGGCGGAGGAGGGGCAGCGGGTGGTCGTGAGCGGCAACGGCAAGGACCGCATGGGGAACCGGCTCCACGTCAACCGGCTCGCGCTCGAACTGAGCGAGCCGTCGCCGGGGCAGACCGAGGTGACCTACGCGATGGACTTCAACCTGTACGGGCGCCTGGCGACGCTCGGCAACACGGCGGTGAAACGCAAGTCGGAGGAGATACGCGCCGAGTTCAGCCGCCGCATCGCGGAGGAGTTGGGGGGCTAGCCACCGGGGCCGCTACCCGCCCATCGCCACTCATGATTCGAGTCCCGCCACGCGGCCCCTACGGCAGGCCGAACTCATCCCAGCGGGCGGCGACGCCCTCCATGATGTGGCGGCCCACCTTGTTCACCGGCTGGAAGTTCTCCCCCTTGAACTTCATGGTCGCGTCGATGCCCATGCCACGGCTCGGTTGAATAAAGTCGACCTCCCCACGCACCCGCGGCGTCGGCGGGAAGACCCTGCCGGGGAAGACGTCCTCGTCTACGTCCGCCGCCGACACGACGCGCCACATCACCTCCTCCCAGTCGCGCACGTTGCAGTCGTCGTCCACGACGATGATCCAGCGCCATGCCTCGGCGTCCCATATCGCTTCCATGATCTCGCGCGGCTCTTCCTTGCTCTGGATGTCCGCGGACACGATGAGCATGCCGTGGCGGCCCACCTCCGGGAAGTAGACCTCGCGGATGTTCGTCTTGCCGGTCCGCTGGACGAGGCGGGACTGCATGGAGCCGGAGCGCAGCAACTGGCGGGGGTAGTCCTCGACACGCTGGCAGATGAGCCCGTACGTGAGCGGGTCCTTCCGGTGCGTGATCGTCTTGACCTTGATGACGAACGCGGACTTGTTCTGCCCGTAGAAGCCGGTCGACTCGCCGTGCGGCCCCTCCTCGGTGCGCTCGTGCGGCAGCACCTCGCCCTCGATGACGACCTCGGCGTCAGCGGGCACCAGCAGGTCGCTCGTCTCGCACTTCACGAGCTTCGTACCCTCGCCGCGCCACCCGCCGGCTGCCTCGTACTCCATGGAGCCTTCCAGTTCCCCGCTGTTCGGTCGCACCGGGCTGCCCGCCGAGAGCGTCACGAGCGGGTCCGTCCCCATCACGATGGCGATGGGCGTCGGGCGCCCCTTGGCCTCGTTGCTCAGGATATGGTCGCCGCCGCCCGGGCCGGTGGACGACTCGCGCCCGCGGACGCCGCCCGAGAGGCTGAGCGTCTGTTTATCCTTGATCATCGCGCGGTAGAGACCGATGTTCAGGATGCCGGTGATCGGGTCGCGGGTGACGACGCCTGCGGTCGTCGCGAGGTATCGCCCGCCGTCGTGCTCGTGCCAGAGAGGCGTGGGAATGAAGTCGAGGTCGATGTCGTCGCCGCTGACGATGACCTCCTTGCACGGCCCGGTATCGACCTCGATGGACGGCATGCGGTGGTTCATCCCCTCGACGACGCGCTGGTGGATCTTCGCCTCGTCCGGCTCGGTGCCGAATGCAAGCGCGACCTGCTCGATGGTGGAGAGCAGGTTCACGACCATCGGCTTGTCCGGGTAGCCCTTCACGTTGTCGAAGATGATGGCCGGGCCCTGCCGCTCCAGCGAGCGCGCGGCGATGGCGCCGACCTCGAGGGCGGGGTCGACCTCCGCCGTGACGTGGTGCACGAGCCCCTTCTCGTCCAGCAGGCGTATGAAGTCCCGCATGTCGGTGTAGGCGACTCGTTGCCGTTCGAGGGTCATCGTGCACCTCCGTGCCGCGTCGTTCGGAGCGGAGCGTACCGCCGCAGGGGGTGGTGGTCAACGCGCACGGGGTATCGCGCAAAATCGGAGGCGGCACGCGGGTCGACGGCACGGTGAAGGGACTTGCGCAAGAGGTAACGCAGGGCATCCGACGCTCCGTGTGTGCTTGTTGACCGGGCTCGTGGAACTGCCTATGCTGCCCGGCGTGAGCCAGGCTGAACTAGACCGCCGCATCCACCAGGTGCTCTCCGAGTTCGAACTGGCGGGCCCGTTCTTTGCCGGCTACCCGGTCAACCAGGACTTCGACTACTCCGCGCTCCATCCCCTGCTGCGCTTCGCCGCGAACAACGTGGGCGACCCGTTCGGCTACTCGCGCTACCAGACGAACACGCACGAGACGGAGCGCGAGGTGGTGCGAACGGTCGCGGAGCTGATGCGGCTGCCGCCGGATGAGGCGTGGGGGTACGTCACGGCAGGCGGAACCGAAGGCAACATGTACGGCATCTACGTGGGGCGCGAGATGCTGCGCGAGCCGATCGCCTATTTCTCGCAGGACACGCACTACTCCGTGCTCAAGATCCTGCACATCCTGAACATACGCAACATCATGATCCGCAGCCAGGAGAACGGCGAGATCGACTACGACGACCTGCGCGAGTCCATCCGCATCAACCGTGACGCGCCGGCGCTGATCGTGGCGAACATCGGCACGACGATGAAAGGCGCCGTGGACGACCTCGAACGCATCCGGGGCATCGTCGAGGAGCTGGCGCTGACGCGCTACTACATCCACGCCGATGCGGCGCTGAGCGGGATGATCCTGCCGTTCGTGGACGACCCGCAGCCGTTCGGCTTCGACAGCGGGATACACAGCATCGCGGTATCCGGCCACAAGATGATCGGGTCGCCGCTGCCCTGCGGCGTCGTCATAACGAGGCGGGAGTACACCGCGCAGATCGGCCGCGCCATCGAGTACGTGGGCGCCCTGGACACCACGCTGCTCGGCTCGCGCAACGCGGTCACTCCGATGATCATCTGGTATTCGCTGACCAAGCACGGGCAGGACGGGTTCCGGCAGATCGTTGCAGAGATGCTCGACACCGCCGAATACGCCGTGCAGCGGTTCAACGCGAACGGCATTCCCGCCTGGCGTACGAGGAACAGCCCCATCGTCGTCATCCCCCGCCCCTCTCCGCAGGTGCTCTTCCAGTGGCAACTCGCGCCCCTGGGCGACATCGCTCACCTGATCACCATGCCCCACGTCACCCGCGAGATGATCGACGAGGTCATCGCCGATTGCCTTACGCAGCCACCAACCGACACATGAGCCAGCAGCCGACAGACCAAGCGGCGCGCGAACGCCGCATCATCGTCATCGTGCCCGACGAGCCGGGGCAACTGGCGCGCGTCGCCGCGGCGATCGCCGAAGAGGAGATCAACATCGAAGCGATCGACGGGCGGCTGGCGGGGGAACTGGGCATCATCACGCTGAGCACCAGCGACGACGACGCGGCGCTGCTTGCGCTGCTGAAGGCCAACCTGCGCGCGGTGACGTCGGACGCCGTCGTCTTCCACCTGCCCGACCGGCCCGGCGCACTCGCCGGCGTCGCGCAACTCTTCGGGCAGCATGATCTGAACGTGCGCACCATCCACATCATGCACCGCCTGACAGGCCAGGCCATCGTCGCAGTCACCACCGACGACGACGACCTGGCGCGGACGCTGCTCGACAGCGACTCCCTGCTGTAGCCCGCGCATCGGGTACAATCGCGGGCACGACAAGGAGGGCGACATGCCAGTGCAGGACCTGCGCGAGTGGATCGCGCGCATCGAGGAGATCGGCGAGTTGACCCGCGTCGAGGGCGCAGACCCGAACCTCGAGATAGGCGGGCTCACCGACCTCTACCAGTGGGACATGGAGAACCCCGCCCTGCTCTTCGAGAAGATCAAGGGACACCCGGAGAGCTACCGGCTCCTCTCGAACGTCCTCACGTCGCTGCCGCGCATCTGCCTGAGCCTCGGCCTCCCCACCCACCTCACGCGGCAGGAGTTCGTCCGCGCATGGCGCGACCGCCTCAAGGAGCTCACACCCGTCGCCCCGAGGCAGGTCGAGGACGGGCCCATCCTCGACAACCGGCAGGTCGACGACGAGGTGGACGTGACGCAGTTCCCTGCGCCGTTCTGGCACGCCGAGGACGGCGGCAACTTCCTCGGCACGGGCAACATCGTCATCATGCGCGACCCGGAGACCGGCTGGGTTAATGCAGGGACATACCGGGTGCAGGTGCACGACAGCAAGACGCTCGGCATCATGATTTCGCCCGGCAAGCACGGACGCCTCATCCGCGAGAAGTACTGGGCGAAGGGCGAGGCGTGCCCGGTCGCGGTGTCGTTCGGACAGGACCCGCTGCTGCTGCTGCTCGGCGGGCTGGAGGTCGACTACGGCGAGGACGAGTTCGCGGTCGCGGGCGGCATCCGCAACGAGGCGCTGGACGTGGTCGCCGCGCCGCTCACCGGCCTGCCCGTTCCCGCCACGTCGGAGATCGTCATCGAGGGCGAGATACCGCCGGACCAGTTCCACCAGGAGGGGCCGTTCGGCGAGTGGACGGGCTACTACGCGAGCGGCGAGCGCGACATGCCCATCATCAACGTGAAGTCGGTCAACTGGCGGAACGACCCCATCGTGCTCGGCTGCCTGCCGGGCAAGCCGCCGAACGACAACACGTACTTCCGCAGCCCGCTGCGCGCGGCGATGCTCTGGGACGAGCTGGAGCGCGCGGGCATACCGGGCATCGTCGGCACGTGGTCGCACGAGGCCGGCGGCGGACGCTTCCTGAACGTCATCTCCATCAAGCAGATGTACCCTGGCCACGCGAAGCAGGTGGGACACGCAACGACCGCAGTGCACGCGGGCGCGTACGCCAACCGTTTCGTCATCGTAGTCGACGACGACATCGACCCCACCGACACGAACGAGGTGCTGTGGGCGCTCTGCACGCGCACCGAGGTGACGGACGACATCGACATCGTGAAGCGGATGTGGAGCACGTCGCTCGACCCCATGGCCTACGCAGGCGAGGGGCCGCGCTACTACAACAACCGCATGATCATCGACGCGTGCCGTCCCTACGACCGCCTCGCGACGTTCCCGCCCGTCGCCCGCGCGACGCAGGAGCAGGCCGCCGCGCTCCGCGCAGAGTGGCCGCAGCTCTTCACGGCCGACGGCAAGGTCCGCAAGGACGTGCGTCGGGCGAGCAACAACGGGGGGTAGGGGCCTACTAGTGGTACCGGCTAGGAAGGGATTACGTGGGTATACGCATTCAACCTAAAGACGTCGAGGTACCAGAGGACGACCCTTTCAAGAACGACCTTCTAGATCGCAAGCAGTCTATAGAGGCACTCACGAGACTCGTAGGATCCATAGAAGGTCCATGCGTCTTCGCGGTTGATGCTCCTTGGGGCACAGGCAAAACCACCTTCCTAAGGATGTGGAAACAGCATCTCCGTAATCGCGGTTTCCCTGTCATTGAGTTTAATGCTTGGGAAACCGATTTCGCAGAAGATCCTCTTGTGGCACTTACCGCTGAGATAACTGCCAGTTTGGAGGTATACCTACCTGAGAATAGCGGAATAGACATCAGGAGAATCAGGAATCGCGCCGGGAAGATTCTCCTAGGAGCTGGTTCACGCCTACTTCAGTCTGCAACGCAGGGCATGATTGATTTGGAGACTATCTTAGAAAATAATGACGAAGAGACGCCTGCAGAAACTCGGATAAAGACACACCTTGCAGTCCAACAATACATACGTGAATTCAAAGACTCCCTAGGAATTGCAGCAAGTGCAGTTCGGGGAACAGATCATGATAGGTCACTAGTAGTTGTAATCGATGAACTTGACAGGTGTCGGCCTTCATATGCAATTGAATTGCTGGAGACAGCAAAACATCTATTCGCTGTAGACAACATCGTGTTCGTATTGGCCATTAGTAGGTCTGCATTGGCACATTCAGTGAAGATTATCTATGGAACTGAGTTCGATGCTGAAGGATACCTTCGGAGGTTTTTTGACGTAGACTTCCGTCTCCGTGCGCCAAACCGAGAACATTTCGTTCAGACAATGCTCAGTTCGTCACAGGTGGCAGATTACCTTGGACCCGTACACAGCAATGAAGCAGCTGAGATGAGAGAGCTTCTAATGCGGTCGCTCAGGCTACCTCACCTTAGCGCACGGGACATCCTTCAAGCCATCCACAGGTTCACTTTAGTATTTGGGTCATTGCCTAGTCATCAACGGCCATTGTTGGCCATGGCAGCATTCGCATTCGCACTGCGCACGGTTGACGTAGAATTGTATTATCGATTCATCAATGAGGAAGCTTCCGATAAAGAAGTGGTCGAAACGCTACGTCAGAATTTGAGATACGGCAGATTCCCACTCGTATCAGAGGCACTCATCATTATTCTTGTTCATGAGAACACCTATAGGTCCACGATAGCATCGTCACCGCTGATACAGGAGTACAAAACACTCATCGCCGAGGCTGCAGCGTCCGACGAATCTCAGAATCAGAATGTATCGCACGCCAACGCTGTTCTGCAAAAAGTCCAATCCTACGGCTACGATGCGCCTATTTATCGGAGAGCGTTCGAAGACGCAGTCAAGTGCATTGAGCTGGTATCACAAGACTTTGAGGAATAATTGGAATCTTCTCGATTGCGTGTTCATTCCCCCATACTGGATTCCCGCCTTCGCGGGAATGACGAGGTTGGGGAGCGTCCCTAGATATCCGCTGAGCGCGGCCTGAGCGACTCCGGGTTGGCGTCGACCCACTTCCAGTAGTGCTCCCACGCTTCCGAGACCTCGCCGCGGGAGCGGCGGGCCAGCGACGGCTGGAGGACGAGCGACGACATCGCCTCCGGCGTGCCGATGAGCTTCGCATGCCACGTCATCTCGGCCAGGTGCTCGGTCGCGATGGCGTCTATCGTCGCGGTCTCGACGTTCGGGCCGGTGAAGACCATGCCGTGGTTCTGCAGGTGGCAGGCGTTGGCGCCCTGCATCTGTTCGGAGACTGCCCTGCCCTGCTCCACGCTGCGTATCAGCGCCTTGTCCTCGTCGAACATGACGGGCTCGTGCGCGACGGCGGTCGCGAGCTCGGGGTCGAGGAGCGGGAGGATGGTCGCGCCCGCGAGGCCCATCATCGTCGCCCACTTCTGGTGGGTGTGGATGATGGAGCCGACGTCAGCGTGCGTGCGGTAGATCTCGGCGTGTATCGGCCACTCGCTGACCTTCGTAATCTGTCGGTCGCCCGCGCCGACGATGTTGCCGTCCAGGTCCATGACGATGAGGTCCTCTGCACGGACGCGGTGCATCTGGATGTGGGGCCACGGCTTGATGAAGAAGGTGTCGGTACCCGGGATGCGCGCGCTCGTGTGGCCGCGCGTCGTGCCGAGGCCGGTGAGGTAGAGGAGGCGGTGGGATATGGCCACCGTCTCGCGCAGGGCTGCGAGTGCGTCGTCGGTCATGATCAGAGCCCCGTGTGGCGGACGTAGGCCGCATCGCGGTGGGCGTCCAGCCACTCCTGGTTGCCCCACTCGCCGCGGGCGACGCCGTCCCGCACGTCGGGCTTGGGCGGCTCCCAGCGCTTCGCCACGTCGGCGGCGAGGTACTCGTCCTCAATCCACTCCGGCGTGCCGACGAGCATCGCACGCCACGTCAGCTCGGCCTGCTCTTCGGCGTCGGCAGCGGCGAGCATCGACTTCGAGACCGTCGTGCCGACGAACACCATGCCGTGGCCGCGCAGGTGGCAAGCGACGTTTCCGCCCAGCCACGAGGCGACCACCGCGCCCTTCTCCTGCGAGTCGATAGCGTCCGGCGGACCGGTGTAGACAGGCCATCGCTCCGCCGCCACGGACGCCGTCGGGGGGTGGATCACGGGGAGCACGTCGTGGCCGGCGAGGCCGAACACGGTGCACCACTTCTGGTGCGTGTGCGTGACGGCGTTCACCTCGGGCCGCGCCTTGTAGATCTCCGTGTGCAGCGCCCACGAGCCGACACGCCCGGGGTACGCCTCGCTCGCCTGCACGACGTTGCCGTCGAGGTCGATGAGCATGAGGTCGCCGGCCTCGACGCGCTCGAGGCTGACGCTGGGCGTCGCGCGGATCAGGACGAGATCGGAGTCCGGCACGCGCGCGCTGACGTGTCCCTGGTACGCGCCGAGGCCGTAGTGGTGCAGCAGCCGGTTTGCCAGCGCCACCTGCTCGCGCAGCGCCTGCAGTTGTTCGTCGTCCGCCATGGCGCGGATGCTACCACAGGGAACGCGTCGTGCTGTGGCAGACTACCGCCCTCTCCCCTAAACTGCCCCGCGACGGGCACCGCCCGACCCCCTGGGACCGCGAGGAGGACCACGTTGGAATACCGAGAGGTTGGCAATACCGGCGTACAGGTCTCCGAGATCGGGTTCGGGGGAGGCGGCAACGCCGGGCTGATGGTGCGCGGCACGCACGAGCAGCAGCGCGAGGCTGTCGTGCGCGCCATCGAGCTGGGCATCAACTACTTCGACCAGTCCCCCGACTACGGCGACGGGGTCTCGGAGACGAACCTCGGCCGGTTGATGAAGGAGCTCGCCTTCCGGCCATACCTCACCACGAAGATCGAGGTGCGCGCCGAGAACCTGGACGACATCGCCGGTCACGTGACCCGCTCACTGGACGAGAGCCTGCAGCGCCTCGGCGTCGACTACGTCGACTTCCTCCAGATCCACAACGGCCCGCTCATGGAGCGTCCCGAACTGTCCGGCCGCGCCTACGCCCGGCTCGGGATCGAGGACTACTTGAGGCCCGGCGGCGCCCTAGAAGGACTGCAGCACGCCCAGGAGAGCGGCAAGGCGCGATTCATCGGGTTCATCACGCGGGGCGGCGACGGCGACGCCGCACGCCAACTCATCGACACCGGCGCCTTCGATCTGATCAACGTCTCGGTGCACCTGCTCAACCCGTCGGCGGGCATGAAACCCTTCGGGATGCGCTTCGACGCCGACTACGACGGCATCCTGGACCATGCGGCGGCGCGCGGCGTGGGAGCCGCCATCTATTCCCCGCTGGCAGGCTGGTTCCTGACCGACAACGCGGCGGAGGGAGGCGAGGCACATCCCCTCGCAAGAGGGTCGCGCAGCCCGGAAGCCGACGCGGAAGGGCTCCATTGCGCGCGGGCGCTGAGCTTTCTTTCGCGGGACCTCAACCCCGAACAGGAGGACGACCACAACCTGGCCGAGGCCGCGCTCCGGTTCGTGCTATCGCTCAACGGGGTGTCGACGGTGCTCGGCGGCTTCTCCGACGCCAGCCAGGTCGAGGAGAACGCGGCCAACTCCGGCAGGGGCCCGCTCTCCGTGCAGAACATGAAGCGCATCGAGATGGTCTGGCGTGCCAACTTCGGGCTTGAGGCGGCGCAGGGGTAGGGAGCGCAGCAATGACCGACCCCACGCCGACCCGGATGACCATCAGCAAGAGCGAGGCGCGCGCCGCGCGGGGGATGGTCGCGACGAAGGACGTGCACGCCACGCGGGCCGGTCTGCAGATGCTGGAGAGCGGCGGCAACGCGGTCGACGCGGCGGTCGCGGCGTGCTTCGCCGTCGGCGTCGTGGAACCGGAGTCGAGCGGCATCGGCGGAGGCGGCTACCTCGTCTACCAGGTTGGCGGCAGGGGCGGCGTTGTCGGCTTCCCGATGCGGGGGCCGCTCGACGCCACCCCCGACATGTACGAGCTCACCGGCGAGACCGCAGTCGGCAATTTCGGCTGGCCCGGTGTCGTGAACAACGAGAACCTGGACGGGCCAAGGTCGATCGCGACGCCTGGGGCGGTGGCGGGGCTGTGCGAGGCGCACCGGCTGCTCGGCAGGCTGCCGCTGCGCGAGGTGCTCGCGCCCGCGGTGTCGCTCGCTCGCGACGGTCATTCACCCGGCTGGGAGAACATCTACTCGTGGGGGCTCCTCTCGCACCGCCTCTTCGCATTCGAGGAGCTGCGCCGCATCCTGATGCCCGACAACCGGCTGCCCGCGGGCGACGCCACCACTCCCGCGTTCCTCCGCCAGCCTGAGCTGGCCGACGTGCTGGAGACCGTCGGGCGCGACGGTCCGCAGGCGTTCTACACCGGCGACGTCGCCAGCGCGCTCGTGTCCGGCATCCGGGACAACGGCGGTGTCCTCTCCGAGCGGGACCTCGCCGAGTACCGCCCGTTCGTCTGGGAAGACGGGCTGGAGTCCACGTACTCAGGCTGCACCGTGCGCGTACCGCCGTTCGCCTGCGCCGGAACGACTTCGGCGATGACGCTGCGCCTGCTGGACGGGTTCGACGTGCACTCGATGGGCCACAACTCGGCCGACGCGCTCCACGCCTACATCTGCAGCGCGCGTCTCGCCTACGCCGACCGGTTCGCGTACCTCGCCGACCCCGCGTTCGTCAGCGTGCCGTGGCAAGGCCTCGTTTCCGACGGCTACGCCGACCTACGACGCGGCCTGATCGACATGCAGCACATCGGCATCGGCCCCGTCGAACCGGGCGATCCGTGGGCATTCGACGACGGCACGCCGGGCGATCGGCTGCCCGCGAGCGCTCCCGCGCTCGATACAGGCACCACGCACCTGTGCGTCATCGACGGCGAGGGCAACGCGGTGTCGCTCACGAATACGCTCATGGCGGGGTTCGGCTCCGGGTTCGTGCCAAAGAGCACCGGCGTCGTGATGAACAACGGCATGATGTGGTTCGACCCGGCGCCGGGGCGTGTGAACTCGATCATGCCCGGCAAGTACCCGCTCAACAACATGACCCCTGCCCTCGTGCTGGACGGCAACGGCGTTCGCATGGCGGTGGGGGCGACCGGCGGGCGGCGCATAACCAACTGCGTGACGCAACTCATCTCCAAGGTGCTCGATTTCGGGATGGGGCCGCAGGAGGCGATCGATGCCCCGCGCGTCGACTGCTCGCAGCCGGCCACGCTCGTCCACCGGAACCTCGACCCCGGCGTGGCAGCCGAACTCGAACGGCGCGGGCATCGCATCCAGGTCATCGGCGAGGGCCACGTGCAGGGCGGTTTCGCCAGCTTCGCGAGCCCGGTCGCCATCGTGCGCAACCCGGACGGCGTCCTCCGCGCGGGCGTGGACACGTTCCACTCGGCCTACGCCGAGGGTTTGTAAAAGAACTCACATCGATAGACAGGATGGGCCGGTGCCAACCAGGGCGGTACGGTATGATGCGTACATGGGACGCATCACTATCGATATCGACGAGAAGGCATGCGCTGAGGTCATGCGGCGGTACCGGCTCGCCACGGAGAGCGAGACGATCAACTTCGCCCTCCGTACGCTGGCAGGTAATGCCGCGTCGCTCGACGAGGCACGCGCCATGCGTGGAATCGGGTGGGAGGGCGATCTCGCCGCGATGCGTGCCACTCACCCGTGAACCTCACCGTCATCGTCCCCGCGTTCAATGAGGCGGACTACCTCCCAGCCACGTTGGACGCGTTACAGGCCACCACCGAGCGCCTGCGTGCCTGTTCCGACGCTGAGATTGAGACGGTTGTCGTCGACAACAACAGCACCGACGACACTGCTGCTATCGCCGAGAGCAAGAACGCTTCTGTCGTGCACGAACCGGAGCAGGGCATCGCGCGGGCGCGCAACACCGGAGCTCGTCACGCGCAGGGCGACGTGCTGGTCTTCGTCGATGCGGACGTGCTCGTGCCCCCTGCGCTGCTCGAAACCATCCACGACGTGATGAACGACCCATCATGCGTCGGCGGCGGCGTGGACGTCGATTACAGACCACGGCGACGTTCGATGCGGCTCTACCTGCATGCGTGGCGGGTGTTGGCATTGCGGATGAGGCTGGTGCAGGGCGCTACGCAGTTCTGCCGCAAGGACGCCTTCGAGCAGATCGGCGGCTACGACGGGCAGGCATGGATAGGCGAAGACGTGGACTTCTACCGAAGCTTGAAGCGGTTCGCCAAAGTATCCGGCGGTACTGTCCGGTTCATCGAGGAGCCCCGTGTGCAAGCGTCCTCACGCCGGTTCGACAAGTGGCCCCTCTGGAAGACGCTGCTCTGGACCAACCCACTCTTCATCGCGCTGTTCCGTCGACGCAAGGCATTCTGGCCAGGCTGGCACTGGCGTCCCGTGCGATAGGGGTACGCCGGCCGCCTAGGCCCGCTGCGTCACGAGGACGTTGTCCAGCAGGCCGTTCCGCACAGCCCAGAGCACCATCTCCTGCTTCGATTTGATGCCCAGCTTGTTCTGGATACGGTAGACCGTGTTCCGGACCGTCAGGGGCCGGTTGCCCCGCATACCGGCGATCGTCGCGTACGAGTTCCCCTGGGCGAACAGCGTCAGGATCTCCTGTTCGCGCAAGGTGAGCTTGCGCAGTTCCGTCGTATCGGTCCGGCGCGCCTTCGCCCGGATCCCGGCGAACACCCGGTTCGCGATGTCCCCGGGTATGCAGTATTCGCCTTCCGCAACCCGCTTCGCCGTCTCCACCAGCTTGTCCCGCCCGGAGTACTTCTGCAGGTATCCGGTGGCGCCGGCCGCAACCGCATCTATGACGGTATCCACCTCCGAGGCGGCCGTCAGAACGAGCACCCTGGTCTGCGGCTGCGCGTCAACGATCTCCCGGCACGCCTCGATGCCGTCCTTCAACGGCAGGAAAACGTCCATGATGATCACGTCCGGCCTCAGTTGCGCCGCCGCTCTCACGGCCTCCTCACCGTCCTTGGCCTGCCCCACGACCTCGAACTCACCCGAGCGCTCCAGTATCTCCCGGAGTCCGTCCCGCATGATCTCGTGGTCGTCCACGATGAATACACCTATCCGTTCCGTTGCAACCATCTTCACAAACCTCCACGGTGTGTGCCGTTAGGATGCGTGTCGTAGGGAACTACGCACGTTACGGTCGTTCCAGACCCCGGCTCCTCGGACGTCACTTCCAGCCTGCCTCCCATACGCTCAGCGTCGCTTCTCATGTTCCTGAAACCGTGTCCCCGGTCGGCATAGCCGGGCGGAAGGCCAACGCCGTCGTCGGATATCGACATGCGCAAACTCTCCCTCCCGAAGTCGAGCGAGACCGTGACCCTGCTCGCCGACGCGTGCCGCATCGCGTTCGTCATCGCGTTATGCGCTATCGAGAAGAGCAAACCCCGGACCACAGCCGGAAGCGGGGGCTCGCTGCCGGACTGCGTGAGGTCCGCACGTACCGAGGTGATGGCAGTGAACGCTCCCGCATGCGCCTCGAGCACTTCGCCGAGCTCTTTCCCTTCGAATATGAGCCCGCTGTCTATCGGATGCCGCAACTCCCACATGGACGCCTTCGACAGCGCGTGCGTCGCCCTGAGCCTCGCGACCTGCTCCTCGTTCGCCGGGCCCGCCGCCGCGATCGCCGACTCGATGCCGAGCCCGATCATGTACGCGGACTGAGCGACCGTGTCGTGGATAGTCTGGGAGAGGTCGATGCGCTCTCTATGGAGCTCACGCTCACGCTGAACGGCCATCGTCCTCCTGGTGTGCTCGAACCGGGCGATGAGGTTGACCATCAACACCACAGCGTACATCGCGGCGATCCTGGCGATCAGCACCTTCTCCTCTTTCGCGGCGATGTCGAGCCCCTCTCCCGTCACGAGGACCGTCGAGCTGTACACCACGGCAGTCATCGTCACCCACGCGAAGCTGACCCTGAAGGAGGCGAAGGCCACGGCGAACATCGCGAGCGCCGGGTAGTACAGGAGGAAGCACAACGTCTCCATCCCCCCACCGACGGCGGCGCCCCCCGTGATCAGGGCCACGTCCATCGCGCTGAGCGAGAACAGACATTGCCAGGTCACGCTTTTCCCGGTAAGCACCAGGAAGTGGACGTAACCGTTGAAGCACATTGCAAGGAGGGCGAGCAGGATGTAGGAGACGTGGATGGGAAGCGCGTAGTCGGGGCGGTAGACCAGCAGGCCCAGGGCAACCGCCAGGATCGACCAGCGTACCCACACGGAGATCGCTGCCGCATGGCGCAGCCCTTCAGGGTCTGTCCACCCAACTGTTCCTGCGCGTTGCGGAAGGGGTTCGGTCTGGATGCTCATGGAGTTTGAACGGTCTCGGAATCGCAGGGTTCGCTCCGGGCGCTGACGCCCTTAACCTTATGATACAGGAGGATGGGGATACTGATACAGAGCGTACACAGCATCCACCAGGTACCCGCATCCGATAATACAAGAAGACCGGTCTAACACGCCTCATGCGCCGAGCAACAGCGGCCTCACCTGCCTGACGTGGTCGACATGGTGCTCCGGCGGTTCCAATCCGTCCGGCCACGACTGCCCATTCGTCACCCATGCGGTTGAGAGCCCCACGTCCTTCGCGCCGACCATGTCCGCGGCGACGTCGTCACCGACGAAGAGCACGTCCCGCCCCGGCGGCAGCCCGAGGCAGTCGAGCGCCAGCCGGAATATCGCCGGGTCGGGTTTCCGACAGCCCGCCTCGTCCGAGACGATGACGCACCCGGTCAGTCCCTCCAGCCCGCGCGACCGAAGCGTGAGGTGCTGCCCCGACGAGGGGCCGTTGGTGACTATGCCCCATGGCACGCCTGCCGCGTTCAAGTCACGCAGCAGTGGGAACACGTCAGGGTCCTGCGGCGTGACCGAGCGTGACGCCTTGAGGTACCACGCGCCCAACTCCTCAGGCGATAGCCCGATGCCCGGCCACTCTTCGAGCGTGCGGGCCATGAGCCGCTCCCTCCCCGCCAGGCCTCTCTCGTCGAACGCGGCGAACTTCGCTTCCGCCTCATCGGCGGTTGTAGCGGCGCGCACGGCGGGATACGTCTCGTGCAGCAGGCGACCGGTCGCACGGATGGCGGCGTCGCGGTCCCAGAGCGTGTTGTCGAGGTCGAAGAGCGCGGCGGCGTAGAGAGGCGGCATCAGGGGTGTCCTTGGTCCAACATGCTCGTCCTACTCATCGATCCCCAGCAGCGCAGGCAGGGAATCCATGTCGGTGAACCGTTCAACCTCCCTCGAACCGGAGACGTTACTGGCCGAGCTCGCTACGTAGGTCAGGACTCTCATGCCAGCCGACAGGCCGGCCTGAACTCCCGCATCGCTGTCCTCAATGACCACGCACTCCGATGGAGCGAACCCCATCGTCTCCGCTGCATGGAGGAACACGTCGGGATAGGGCTTAGGCCTCGCCACGAGCGTGGCGCTGAACAGCCGACCTTCGAACCAACCGTAGAGACCGGTGAGCCTCAGCCGCTGTGTTATCGCGTCGGGAGAGCCGTTCGAACCGACGCAGACTTCCATTCCTGCGGAGACGACTGAACGCACTGCATCGGCTGCTCCCGCAACTGCTTGTAGTCCGCGTTCCATCTCTTCCCATTCCCCGGAGTCAATGACCTCTCCGATATCCGCTGGCAGCGACTCTCCCCAGCGTGCCATCAGAATGTCCACAGTGCGCCTGATCGAAATTCCCTTGAACGTGTCCCGGTAGTCAGCGGGTCCCAATCGAAGGCCATACCGTCCCATGACGCGAAGGAAGGCACGTTCGATCAGCGGTTCGCTGTCAACCAACACGCCGTCGCAATCGAAGATCACCAGCCTGGGGGGAGTCACCACCGGGAGGTCATTATCCGTCATTCTTGGATATTCCGAGTGCTCTCGACGCCACGTCAACGACGTTATCGGCATCTGCTCGAGTCATGACCGGTAGCCGCATCCAGTCCGACCCGCTCCGGATATCCGCGAATGTCCCTGCCGGGTCCTCGTGGAAGTGCAGGAACGCCCTGGACCTGACGTAGAAGACGCCCAGGCTCCGCTCACGCATGCCCTCGAGCGCACGCAGCCTTCGCAGCACGGGCTCGATCTCCTGCAACGTATCCGGTCGTGCGTGCCTCATACGCCTCCAGTCACTGGGAACGTCAGTCCTGGTGGTAGTACTCCAGGCCGAGGTGGGTGATCTGCTCCTCGCCCATCATCCAGCGGAGCGTGTTCTTCAGCTTCGTCTGCTGGATGAACAGGTCGTGCTCCGGGTAGACCGTGCGCGCGTGCTGCGGGCTCTTGAAGTAGAACGACAGCCACTCCTGGATGCCGCCCATCCCGGCCCGCTGCGCCAGGTCCATGAAGAGGACGAGGTCCAGCACGATGGGCGCGGCGAGGATGGAGTCGGAGCAGAGGAAGTCGATCTTCATCTGCATGGGGTGCCGCAGCCACCCGAACAGGTCGACGTTGTCCCAGCCCTCCTTGGCGTCGCCGCGCGGCGGGTAGTAGTTGATGCGCACCTTGTGGTAGGCGTCGCCGTAGAGGCCCGGGTACATCTCCGGCTGCAGGATGTGCTCCAGCACGCCGAGCTTGGACTCCTCCTTCGTGCGGAAGTTCTCGGGCTCGTCGAGCACCTCGCCGTCGCGGTTGCCAAGGATGTTGGTGGAGAACCAGCCATTCAGTCCCAGCATCCGCGCCTTCAGCATCGGGCCGATGACGGTCTTCACCAGGGTCTGGCCGGTCTTGAAGTCTTTGCCGCAGATGGGCACGCTCCGCTCGCGCGCGAGCCGCTCCAGCGCCGGTATGTCGGTTGAGAGGTTGGGTGCGCCGTTGATGTACGGAACGCCCTCCTGCAGCGCGGCATAGGCGTAGATCATCGACGGTGCGATGTTCGGGTCGCTCGCATGGAGGGCGGAGACGAAGCTCTCGATATCCTGGTGTATCTCTTCTTCGGTAATGAATTTCTCGGTGGACGCGCACCAGATCATCACCAGCCGGTCGCAGCCGTTCTCTTCCTTGAACCGGCGCATGTCCTCCCGGATGGCGTCGACGGCGTCGAGCTTGCTGTCGACCGGTTTGACGTTCGTACCGTCGATGCGCTTGGCGTAGTCCTGGTCGAATACGGCCGGCATCGGCTCGATCGATCTGAGGTAGTCGGCGATGGGCTCGATCTCGTCGTAGCGGTCGAGTACGCCCGCCCTGAGGGCGGCCTCGTAGGCGTTGTCCGGTATCGGGTCCCACGCGCCGAAGACGAGTTGGTCGAGCTCGGCGAGCGGGACGAACTCCTTGATGAACGGAGCGCGGCTGTCGGTGCGCCTGCCGAGCCGGATAGTCGCCATCTGCGTCAGCGAGCCGACGGGTTCACCCGAGCCGCGGCGGATGTGCTCGACGCCCGCTATGACGGTCGAGGAGACGGCGCCCAGCCCCACCATCAGGACGCCGAGTCTGCCCTCCGCAGGTCCGACGCCGTTCGCAGTCGACTCCATGAAGTCCCTCGGTTCGAGGCCGATACCGCGCCTGCGGGCGAGGTCCAGTAGCGTGCCGTGCCACTGCGCTGGGACCCTCCCCGTCCGGGCCCAGTGCTGCACGGTGCTCTGCCGTCTGCCCAGCAGCGCTGCGAGCGCGGACTGCCCTCCGAAGCGGTCGATGATCTGCTTTGCGGTGTTGGGTTGTGTGCTCATGGCAAGGAAATCTACCGATAAAATCGTTAGCTGTCAAGCCGTAGCCGCGCGCCGGGTTCGGGTATCATCCCCCCATGCTGAGCGTCGAAGACAACGAACTCCTGACCCGCGTCGGCAGGGGCAAGCCGATGGGCAAGTTGCTCCGCCGCTTCTGGCACCCCGTGCTGCTGTCGAGTGAGCTGCCGAAGCCTGACTGCCCGCCCGTGCGCGTGCGACTCATGGGCGAGCGCCTCGTCGCGTTCCGCGACACGAGCGGCCGCGTGGGCCTGCTGGCCGAGGCGTGCCCCCACCGGCGCGCAAGCCTCTTCTTCGGCCGCAACGAGGAGGACGGCCTGCGCTGCATCTACCACGGATGGAAGTACGACATCGAGGGCCGATGCGTCGATATGCCCAGCGAACCGGCGGGCAGCAACTTCGCAGCCAAGGTCCGCACGACCAGCTACCCATGCCGCGAGACGAACGGTGTGATATTCGCCTACCTCGGGCCGCCGGAGTTACAGCCCGAGTTGCCGGGCATCGAGTGGATAGGGCTGCCGGAAGGCCACGTCTACGTGACCAAGCGCTACGAGTACGCGAACTGGGTGCAGGGGCTCGAAGGCGGCATCGACTCATCCCACGCCAACTTCCTGCATACCACGGTCCCGGCGTTCCGCCGCACGACGGAATTCTTCGACGGGCTGAGCTCCCGGCTCCAGTTCGACTCGAAGCTGGTTGAATACTTCATCATGGACCTCTCTCCCCGCTTCTGCCTCCGCGACACCGATTACGGCGTGATGATCGGCACGCAGCGCGATGCGGGGGAGGACGATTTCTACTGGCGCATCACGCACTGGCTGCTCCCGCACGCGAACATCTTTGGCGGCGTGCGCGACGACGGAGAAACGCGCCTGGGCAGGGGACTCATCTGGTCGGCGGTAGATGATTACACCACCGCCGTCTTCTCGGTCAGTTGGGCGCTGGAGTCGCCGCTGACGGAGGCCGAACGCGACACCTGCGAAGCGTTCAGCGGGCCCGTCACCCCCGGGACCTTCACGCCGATACGGACGATGGCCAACGACTACCTGATAGACCGGGAGCGGCAGGCGACCGAGACGTTCACGGGCATCGAATCGATCCAGGCGCAGGACCTCGCCGCCCAGGAGGGTATGGGAAGCATCGTCGACAGGACGGAGGAGCACCTCGGCTCGTCCGACTCCGCCATCATCCGCGTGCGCCGCGCCCTGATCCGCGCGGCCCGCGACCTGATGGAGGGCACCGAGCCTCCGCAGGCGACCCGCCCGGCCTCCTACAAGCTCCGCACCGTCGACCTCATCCGCCCGCGCGCCGAAGGCTTCGACGGAGAGTCGATCGAGGCGCTCTGCCGGTTGGAGTAGTGAACTCCTGACACCCGCCCCTTCCGCAGTCGCCCCCTGCCCGGGTACGCTGGTCCCCGTGAACGGAGCGACAGACGCGGAGCAGTCATCAGCCCACCGGTGCGGGCGAACAGGAATGAGCGGAGATGGGCGGCTGTGAGCGGGAATGAGCTGCGGATGAGCGGTTTTGAGCAGTACGACAGCTCATCCACAGGCCATGTTCCAGAGGTGAATCCGGGCAGATGAGCCGAAATGAACAGCATTTCCCCCGGAACTTTCGCTGCCGCGCCGGTTTTGCTAGCCTCACGCGCAGGCGTCCGCTCGACGCCACGGAGGAACGGATGGCCACAACAGCAGGGATCGTGCCGGAGGAGCTGGCGCAGCTGACGCCGGATGAGCTGTACGCGCTCTACATGGAGAAGCAGGTGAACTTCGGGCGCGCCGCGCTCGCGCTCGACAAGCGCAGGAAAGTGGGGCGCGTCCACGTCCCCGCCGAGGAGGCCGACGTGCCGAACGCCGGGCCGAACCAGCGCATGATCGTGGGGCCGGAGCTCGGGTTCAACGTCCACAACCTGCACGTCTTCACGTCGGGGCGCGCCGGCGGCTCGGAGCGCTACCACACCCACGGCGACGCGCTCAAGTTCTACGTGAAGGGCGGCGGGCAGGAGCTCATCGAGGACGTGCGCTTCGACGTGAAGGTCGGCGACTTCTGCCACGTCCCCGCCAACATCTGGCACGGGACGGAGAACCCGCACCCTGAGCCGCTCGTCTTCCTCGCCGCGCAGCAGTTTCCGGGAACGTACCGGCAGGTGCCGACGCCGTTCGTCCACTTCACGGCGCCGCACAAGGCCCCCGAGGTGAGCGACCTCTCGGACGAGGAGCTCGGCAAGCTGGAGCCGTGGCCGCTCTACCTCCGCTACCTGGAGGAGCAGATGGCGTTCGGGCGCGTCGCGCTGGAGATGCAGCGCAGGCGCGAGCAGAAACGCCTCCACGTTCCGGCGGAGGAGGCGCCCATCATGGAGTGGGGCCCCGGCAGGCACCACATCATGTCGCCGGAGCTCGGCTTCGACATCTACTCGTTCCAGCTGTTCATGGAGAACGTCCCCGCGCACACCGAGAACGGCGCGCCCCAGACCTCCGGTGACGCCGTCCGCTACTACATCAGCGGCGAGGGCGTCGAGGTCATCGGCGAGGAGCGCGTCCCCGTCCGTGCGGGCGACTTCACCTGCATACCCGCCGGCACCCGCCACGAGACGACGAACCCGCACGACGAGGACCTGCGCTTCATCTGCTGGCAGCAGATACCCGGCACCTACGTGCAGGTGCACATGCCCGTCCTGCCCGTGGAGTAATCATGACCACCTACCGCGGCCAGGGCATGGCGCGCATGGAAGACGAGCGGCTGCTGCGCGGCGGCGGCACGTTCGTCGACGACATCCAACTCGACGGGATGCTCCACGCCGCAGTGCTCCGCAGCACGGAGCCGCACGCCCGCATCCGCTCCGTCGACACCGCAGCCGCGCTCGCGAGCCCCGGCGTCGTTGCCGTCTACACTGGCGCGGACCTGGACGGGGTCGTGCCCGACATCGGCGCGATACGCCGCGAAGGCATGGGAGAGACGCCCGTACCCGAGCACCCTGTGCTGGCGAAGGGCCGCGTCTGCTACGTCGGCCAACCCGTCGCGGTCGTCGTGGCGTCCACGCGGGCGCAGGCGTTCGACGCGCGCGACCGCATCGCCGTCGACTACGAGCCGCTCCCTCCCGTGCTCGACCCGCGCGAATCGGCGTCGGGCGCGAGCCCGCTGCACCCGGACATCGGCACGAACGTCGTCATGCGCACGGAGGCGGGCGCGGGCAACGTCGCCGAGGCGTTCGAGAACGCCGACGCCATCGTCGAGGCCTCGTACGAGATACCCCGCCTCGTCGCGATGCCGATGGAGTGCCGCGGCATCGTCATCGCGCCGGACACGGAGAGCGGTCGGCTCACCGTGTGGACGTCCACACAGGTGCCGCACCGCGTCAAGACGTTCCTCGCGATGCTGCTCCCCGGCGACTTCGACGTGCGCGTCATCACGCCGGACGTGGGCGGAGGCTTCGGGCGGAAGATCGAGGTCTGGCCGGAGGAGGTCGCGGCGGCGTACGCGGCAGTGCGGCTCAACGCCCCGGTCAAGTGGACGGAGCAGCGCTCGGAGAGCACGCTCGCATCGCACGGTCGCGGCTTCACGGCGGACGTGGAGGCCGCAGTACGCGCGGACGGCACGATGCTCGGCGTCCGCATCCGCATGCTGGCCGACATGGGCGCGTACTTCCTCACGTCCAGCGGCGGGCCGCTCGGCAACGCCGTGCAGCGCGTCGCCGGGCCGTACGCCATCCCCGCGATGGACGTGGAGTGCCTCGGCGTCACGACGAACCGCCCGCCCACCGGCCCCTACCGCGGCGCGGGCGGGCCCGAGGCCGCCGTGCCCATCGAGCGCATCATGGACGACGCCGCGCGGCAACTCGGCATGGACCCGGCGGAGATACGCCGGCGCAACTTCATCCCCGCCGACGCCTTCCCCTACCAGACGGCAACCGGCCTCCTCTACGACTCCGGCGACTTCCACACCGCGTTCGACCGCGCGCTCGGCATGGCCGGCTACGCCGATCTTCGCGAACGGCAGACCGCCGAGCGCGGCCCGTTCCGCACCGGCATCGGCGTTGCAACGGTCACGAAGGCGTCGGGCGGCAAGGCGAACGTGCGCAAGAGCCTGGCCCGCGTCGAGATGAAGCCGGACGGGCGCGTCGTGATCGTCACGGACGTATCGCCGCACGGACAGGGAACGGCCACGTCGTTCTCGCAGATCGCGGCGGACACGCTCGGCGTACCGCCGGAGATGGTCGAACTGCGACACGGCGACACGGACGAACTCGCGTCGGGCGGCGGCACTACGTCGAGCCGCGGACTCGCGGTCGGCGGCAACGCGGCCTACGTGGCGTTGCAGGAGGTCAAGCGGCGGCTGGAAGCGGCAGGCGGCGTCATCCCGGCGAACGGCATCACCGTGGAGCTGGAGTGGGAGCTGCCCGCCAACCCGTTCGGCTTCGCCGCGCACGTCGCGGTCGTGGAGCTGGACGAGGGCACCGGCGACATCCGCCTCACGGACTACGCGGCGGTCCACGACTGCGGCCCGATGATCAACCCCGTGATCGTGCGCGGGCAGATACAGGGCGGCATCGCGCAGGGTATCGGCCAGGCGCTGAGCGAGGGGATGCTGTACACGGCGGCGGGCCAGCCGCAGACCGCCAGCTTCATGACGTACGGAATCCCCATCGCCGAGTCGCTTCCTTCATTCGCGCTGGAGAACCAGCAGACGCCGTCGCCGACGAATCCGCTCGGCATCAAGGGCATCGGCGAACTGCCGACGGTCGCCGCGCCGGTGGCGGTCACGAACGCCGTCGCGGACGCCCTCGCGCGCTCCGGCGCGGACGTGAGCGGCGTCGACATGCCGCTCCTCACGGAGCGCGTCTGGCGCGCCCTGGGGTGACACGCACCCCTGCGCAAACGTATCATTACGCTGTATCATGGCTGATGAGGTCGTGGCATGATTCCATCGGCCCTCAGGAGACGCAGTGACGACTGGACCAGCAGAGGACGAGCGCCAGCACATCGACTCGGGCGATGCAATCGACCAGATGGGGATCGAACTGAGCGATGACTTCGATGGGGTGATACGCGAGCTCCGCATCATCAAGGCAATCCACCTGGGCATCTTCGGCACAGTGCTGGTGGCAGCGTCCAAGTACGTCATCGGCTGGTAGGCCTGCTGTACTCCAACACGCGCCGCCGAGAGCAGGGCAGCCCGTTAGTGTTTCCGTTCCTTGCGGCAGACGATGTCCACCCACATCCGGGGAGCGTCCCAGCGCAGTCCGGCGAACGCCGGACCGGCAGGCCCGGACGCCGAACCCTGGAGAAAGGCGGTGGCCCCCCACCTGCCGGGGAAGTTCAGCCACTCGAAGTTGTCCTCGCAGTGGCCCCAGAGCCCGGTCTCCTGGTCCGGTTCCGGGATCAGCGACACCCTGGCGTCGTCGAGCACCTCGGCTTCGCTTTCCCGCGGCGTGAAGTCCACGTATCGCAGGACGCTACCGCCCATGACCGGCGCGTCCTCCGCCCCGATCTTGAGGCCGAACACCTCCCTGGAAGTGAGATGGGCCCCGGTCTCGAAGTAGAGCGCGTGTGAACCCGCGGCCACGTACAGCGCCGGGCGGCCTCCCTTGAGCTCCACCTCATCCCACTCGCGATACTCACCTCCCTCGTGCTGGGACGCGGCTACCCCCACCGGAGCGCCGTTCGCCGTCAGCACGCAGGCCATCTCCCAGTCGCCCTCGTGTTCGTTCGCCCAGTCGTCGTAGTAGTAGCCGAACCAGTACTGGATGAGGATGACGCCGTCTTCGTAGGGTCCGACGACCCTGGCGTAGTACGTTTTGGGGTAGTCCCCTTCACAGAGGATCCGGGAGTAGGCGGTCCAGTGGGCCGCGCGGTCGGAGCGGTGAAGCGCGCGGTTCTCCCGCGGGTACTTGAAGAACAGTTCGCTGTCGCTGGTGTACCGGTGGGGCGGCTTCGTCCCCCGCACGAGCGGCTCCCGCAGCAGCGTCGCCGCCAGCCGTGATTCCCGCCTGCGGAACAGCAGCCGGACAGCGAACCGCAAGAGCCTGTACGGGATGGTCACGGTGAACCGCAGCTTCAGGAATACCCACTCGTAGACGCTCGTCGCCCACGGCACCAGGAGGAAGGCGAACAGGATGTAGTCGATGGAGCCCACGAGCGCGAACCACATCACCGCCAGCCCGACGCCCATCATGAAGTGGTTAATCAGGTGCCAGCTGTTGGTCGGCACGTGGACCGGCGAACGCAGCGTCATCAGGAACAGGAAGGCGGTGAAGACGAATGCGCCTATCTCTATCGGGAGCCGCGCCGTCTCGGGCAGGCCCTGCGCCAGCCCCACGACCAGCAGCGCAATGAGCACCAGGACAACGAGTGGCCAGAAGAACACCTTGGCGAAATCCCTGTAGGCACGCGCGAAGGCGACCGGCATGAACGGAAGAGGAGGCCTCGGTTGATACGCCTGGGCATGGTCCAGTATCAGGCGGACGTCCCTCGGGTGGAAGTCGCGGGTGACGTGCGCGCCCGACGTGCGGCGGGAGGAGCTCCTCGCCGGGCGGTGCTCGTATTCCGCACGGAGCCTGCGGCCGGAATCGCGGCTTGCCGGGATCTCCGGCCACAGGAGCAGCACCGGCGCGAAGCGCCTGGCTAGCTCTTCCTTCTCCCGATCGGTCGGGCCTTCTGCTCCGTCAGTCATACGCGAAGGCGCGCCAGGCGCTCGACGCCTACTTCGCGCCGAAGAACTTGCCCTCGATCTCCACCGGGTCGACGTGGAAGTTCTCGACGGAGTCGGCTGGGATGGCGTTGCCGTCCGGCTTCACCCGCGTCTGGATGCCGCCGCTGGTGTCCATCTGCGCGCCGACGCGGAGCATGAAGAGGTTCCGCCCGCCGGTGTTCAGGTACCGGTAGTAGGCGCCCTTCGGGATCATGATGCCCTCGTACTCGCCGAGCACCTTCCCGTTGCCCTTGTCGTCGAAGAACGTGACCTCACCCTCCAGGATGACGAACGCGTGGTCCTCGTCCGTGTGGGCGTGCACCGCGTTCTCACCGCCCTCCGCGTTCACCTTGAAGCTCAGCCAGAGCAGGTCGGTGCGGGCAAGGTCGATGTTCGTGCGTCCCGCCGACAGGTACGGGCCCTTGATGGCGAACGTGGACGTCTGGGGGGTCGTCTGCGTCTCGGTGGTCATGGCATCCTCCCTCGTTCTGTGTGCCGCTATCTTACGCCTTCTGGCAAGCCCTATCGCACGATGCCTTTCACGATGTCGGACAGGCGCTCGCCGATCATGATGGACGTGACGTTGGTGTTCGCGTGCGGGACGACGGGCATGATCGACGCGTCCGCCACGTACAGGTTGTCGATCCCGTACACCTTCAGGTTGCTGTCGACCACGGCCATCGGGTCCGACGCGGGGCCCATCTTGCAGGTGCCAACGCCGTGGTGGTAGCTGCCGTGCGCGCTCCGGGCGAACTCGCCCCAGTCCTCGTCCCGCGTCGGGGAGATGAGCGGGCCATAGAAGGGCTGCAGCGACTCATCCTGGATGAGCTCGTAGATGAACTCCATCGCCGTGAGCATCGCCTTCAGGTCGTCCGGGTGGCTGAGCATCGCGTCCTGGATCTCCGGCAGGTCCTCCGGGTCCGTGCTCACGAGGCGGATGCGGCCACGGTCGCGCTGTTCCAGCAGGTTAGCGGATACCGGCATCATCGTCTTTAGTCCCGGCACCTCCGTCGGCGGGCGCTGGAAGATGTGGAAGTCGCCATTCGGCAGGTTGGTGTCGCTCTTGTACATCAGCCGGAAGCGCGGGATCAGCCAGTCCGGCCTGAACTCGGCGCGCCCCTCGAACGTCATCTCTATCGTCGCGTGGTCCTGGTAGTTCTCACCCACGCCCTCCAACGCCTGCACGACGGGAATACCGAGGCGCCCCAACTCGCCCGCCGGGCCGATGCCGGAGAGCATGAGTATCTGCGGGCTGTGGTAGACGCCCGCGCAGAGCACGACCGTCTCTGCCGATACCGTACTCACCTCGCCCTTGCGCTTGTAGACGACGCCGTTCACCCGTCCGTTCGCGATGTCGAGCGACTGCACCTGCGCCTCGTCAACGACATCGAGGTTCGGGCGTCCCCGCGCAGGGTTCAGGTAAGCGACCGTCGTGTTCTGCCGTACCCCGTCCTTGACGTTGTAGGCGGAGCTGCAGACGCCGTACGGGTCCGGCACGTTGAGGTCCGGGCACATCGGCAGCCCCATGCTCATGGCGCGGTCGATGAACGCGCGCACCGGCGCGGACGCGTCCGGGTCGTCCACCTTGAAGAAGCGCTTGACGTAGAGCGGCCCGTCCTCTCCGTGGATCTCGTTGCCGCCGTAGTCCGAGTCGGTCTCGATGCGCTGCAGCAGGTGCAGGCACTCATCGAACGACCAGCCGGGGTTGCCGAGCTCCGCCCAGTTGTCGAGGTCGTGCTTCGTCGGTCGGACGACCGCCATCGCGTTGACCGACGAGCCGCCGCCCATCACGCGACCGCTCACCTTGTAGAACGTGCTGCCGTCGCCGGCGCGGGCCGTCGGATAGAGCAGCACGTATGGCGACTCCAGCACGACGCGCGCGATCAGGTCCCCGTCCGCGATGAGGTCGGGGATGGGCTGGGGGTCGGGCCCCGCTTCCAGCAGCAGCACCTGCCTGTCGGCGTCCTCGCTCAGCCGCGCCGCAGCGGCGGCCCCCGCCGAGCCTCCGCCAACGATGATGACGTCGTAGGAACGTTTCTCCACTGTCAGCGCCTCCTCAAGCCGGGACTTCGACCTTCTTCCGCAAGCGGTTAAAGAACTCCTCGATGACCTGCACGCCGGTCGCCCGCAGAATCATGTCGCCGACGATGCCGAGGCGACCCTTGATGTTCACCTCGGCCGTGTAGGTCAATTCGGTCGCATTCCCATCTGGAGAGAGCGTCATCGTGATATCCGAGGTCATCGTGCTCCTGGTCAGCGAGTCCTCGCCCTCGACGTGCGCCGTCAGGCTCACGGGCGCCGTCGCATCCACGATCTGCGACGTGAACCTGAAGTCGCCCGACACCGGGCCGACCTTGGCGCTCATGCCGCCTTCGAACGTCCGGTCGTCTATCTTCACGAGATCCTGCACGCCGGGCATGCAGTCCGCGAACTGCTCTATGTCCAGCACCACGTCCCAGACGGCCTCGGCCGTGGCCTGCAACGACACCTTCCCCTGGTACTTCATCCCGCTCCTTCTCCGGTCGGATTGCGCACCGGAGCCTATCGCAAGCAGCCCACGCGCACAAACGAAGACCACCCCGCCGCAAAGCGAGGTGGTCTGTATCGTCAACGACGTTGGGAGAGAGGAGGCGCTAGTCCTCCGGGAACATCTCCACTTCCCGCTGGATCGGGCCGAGGCCCTCCCAGTACTCGCCCGTCTCGTAGTTGTAGCGGCCCTGCATGAAGTCGCCGGACTTCTGGCTGCGGATGATGACCGCGCACGTCTGCTCGCCGAGGCTGCGCTCCGCGTGGATCTCGTACGGGCGCACGAGGTCGACGGAGCCCGGCTCGACCTCGAAGTTGCCGACCTGCTCGATGAGCACGTAGTCGGGACGGCGCTCGGCGCCCTCGACGGCGCGGTAGCGCTCGATCATCTCGTGGCCCACCAGCACGCCGTAGAGCGTGTAGATGTGCGCGTGGTCGTGGATGCCGCGCCACCCCTTGTACTTGGGGTGCTCGACGGGCTTCGCCACCACCTCGCGCTTCAGCGCGTTGACCACGAAACCGTAGTCCGGGTCCTCGTAGAAGAGCAGGTTCTCGGCGCGGTCCGTGAACACGTTCGCGGGCCACTTCTTCGACGCCTCCTGCACGGTGGGGTCGGCGAGAAACTCCTGCAACACCGGCGTCAGGGCGACCCAGCGCTTCTCCGGGTCCGGCTCGCTCGCGAACAGCTCGCGCGTCTGCTTGATGAACCTGTCCAGGGCGGTCTCAGTCTTTACCGTGGTCATGTTCTCCTCCCTTTCAACTACACGCTGGCCGGAACTTCCGCCAGATTGTACAGGCTGGCGCAATTATCCCAGAGGATCTTCTTCTTGTCTTCATCGGAGATACCGAGTTCCAGGAAACTGGACACCGCGTCCGGGTACTTGGAGTCGCCGTGCGGGTAGTCCGTCGAGAACACCATCTTGTCGCTGCCCACCCAGTCTATGGCGTACTTGGCAGGCTCCTCGTCCGGCTCGACGGATATCCAGCACTGACGCTTGAAGTACTCCGTCGGCGACATCTTCAGTTCAGGGACGAACACGTCCGCCTCCCGCTCGTATCCCTCGTCCAGCCGCCAGAGCAGCCACGGCGCCCACGCGCAGTTCGCCTCCAGGAAGGCGGCGCGCAGTTTCGGGTGGCGCTCCAGCACGCCTCCGCCGCAGAAGCTGGCGAGCGCCATCATCTGCTCGACGGGCTGGGCGAACACGCGGCGCAGCATGAAGTTCGGTTCGAAGTGCTGGCCCACCTGCGGCGCGCCCGACGACGACGACTCGTGGAACCCGATGGCGATGTCATGCTCTTCGAGCGCGCTCCACAGCGGGTCGTAGTACGGGTCGTGCCAGGGTTTGTCCGTCATCTGGTTGGAGCGCATGAACACGGCGCGGAAGCCGAGTTCCTTCACCGCGCGCTCAACCTCGGCAACGGCGTCGTCCACGTCGAACGGCGACACCATCGCCGCGCCGATGAGACGGTCCGGCGCCGGAGCGCAGAAGTCGTACATCCAGTCGTTATACGCACGCGCCAGCGCCGCTGCGAACGGCGGGTCCATGAACGGCTCCGCCAAGGTGTGCAGGCCGCGTGTCGGGAAGAGCACCGCGACGTCCAGCCCTTCGATGTCCATCGCCTCCAGCTGCACCTCGGTGGACCATCCGCGCTCGGCATGGCTGCCGTAGAGCTTCTGGTTACGCTCGTAGTTGTGCCCGCCGGGCTGGTTCGGATTGCTGCTGGCGCCCGTGCGGTTGGCCACCGTGGTCGTGCCCCAGGGCCTGCCGTCCGGGTGGACCGTCCGCAGGTCGCGCACGTTCGCCGACGTCACGCCAACCTGCGCGTAGTCGCGGTACTTCTTGTCCGTGTACCGCTGCCACAGGTCCGGCGGCTCCATGATGTGCATGTCGCTGTCGATGATCCTGAACCCACCTTTGGCCATCGCCGTCCTCCTGTCTCTCTCCGATCAGATGCCGGCCGGAACTTCCGCCAGATTATAGAGACCCGCGCAATTGTCCCAGAGGATCTTCTTCTTGTCCTCGTCAGAGAGGCTGAGCTCGAGGAAACTGGATACCGCGTCCGGGTACCTCGAGTCGCCGTGCGGGTAGTCCGTCGAGAACACCATCTTGTCGCTGCCCACCCAGTCAATCGCGTACTTCGCGGGCTCCTCGTCCGGCTCGACCGATATCCAGCACTGACGCTTGAAGTACTCCGTGGGCGCCATCGTCAGTCCGGGGACGAACACGTCCGCCTCCCGCTCGTATCCCTCGTCCAGCCGCCAGAGCAGCCACGGCGCCCACGCGCAGTTCGCCTCCAGGAAGGCCGCACGAAGCTTCGGGTGACGCTCCAGCACACCTCCGCCGCAGAAGCTGGCGAGCGCCATCATCTGCTCGATGGGCTGCGCGAACACGCGGCGCAGCATGGCGTTCGTCCCGAAGTGGTCGCCCGCCTGCCGCGCACCGGACGACGAAGCCTCGTGAAACCCGATCGGGATGTCGTGCTCCTCGAGCGCGCTCCACAGCGGGTCGTAGAACGGGTCGTGCCAGGGCTTGTCCGTCATCTGGTTGGAGCGCATGAACACGGTACGGAAGCCCAGCTCCTTCACCGCGCGCTCAACCTCCGCAACAGCGTCGTTCATGTCGAACGGCGACACCATCGCCGCGCCGATGAGCCTGTCCGGCGCAGGGGCGCAGAAGTCGTACAACCAGTCGTTGTAGGCACGCGCCAGCGCCGCGGCGAAGGGCGGGTCCATGAACGGCTCGGCAAGCGTGTGCAGTCCGCGCGTCGGGAAGAGCACCGCTACGTCCAGCCCCTCCACGTCCATCGCCTCCAGCTGCACCTCGGTGGACCAGCCGCGCCCCGCGTGGGTAGCGTAGAGCTTCTGGTTGCGCTCGTAGTTGTGGCCGCCCGCCTGGCTCGGCCTGCCCGAAACGCGCGAGGGCGCGCCCCACGGTCTGCCGTCCGGGTGGACGGTACGGAGATCGCGCACGTTGGCCGACGTCACACCCACCTGGGCGTAGTCGCGGTACTTCTTGTCCGTGTACCGCTGCCACAGGTCCGGCGGCTCCATGATGTGCATGTCGCTGTCGATGATCCTGAATCCGCCCTTGGCCATCGCCGCTCTCCTAGCGCGCAGGTTCGCCGTTCGGCAGTATCACCGCGACCATCGCTTCGAGGCTCTCATGCGCCTCGAAGCCTTCGTTCACGTCTTCCAGTTCGTACTTGTGCGTGATGAGCTTCTCCACCGGCCTGTCCACCATTGTACGCATGGCCTGCAACGACCGGATGATATGCCTCGGGCCCGCCGAGAAGACACCCTGCACACGGATGACCTTGCGCGTCAGCAGCGCCGGGTTCGCCTCGAGCAGCCCGTAGTCCGTCCACTGCCCTATCACGAGGTAGCGCCCGCCGAAGCGCACCATCTCCAGCCCTTCGCGGAACGCCGTCAGACCGCCGGAGGCCTCGACGATGAGGTCGCCGCCGCGTCCGTCCGTCAGCTCCTTCACGCGCTCGATGCGCGCCTCCGGAGTATTCCACTCGGTGATGTCCACGGTCTCAGTCGCGCCGAGCTCGCGCGCCAGTTCGAGCCTGCTCTCCGGCGCACCGACCACGATGACGCGCCCTGCCCCACCGAGCAGCACCTGGTTGAGCACGCCCATGCCGATGGGGCCGGAGCCCTGCACCACGACCGTATCGCCGAGGTCGACGCCGCCGATGCGGTCCACGCCGTTCAGCGCCGTGTGATTGCCGATGACGCTCAGCAGGGCGCGCTCGTTCGAGACGTCGTCAGGGACGCGCAGCAGCCAGGGAGTCGCACTCAACTGGATGTACTGTCCGAAGCCGCCACGCAGGTACGGCGGTTCGTTGCACAGCGTCGTGCCGTACGAGCGAGTGTTCTGGCACGACTCGCCAACCGCGCACCGGATGCAGCGTCCGCATGGCCCGTCGCGGAAGATGACGCGGTCGCCAGGGCGCACCGGCTCCCCGAGCACGTCCGTCGCGATCTCCGGCGAGATCTCCGCGACAACACCGACGTTCTCGTGGCCGAAGATCATCGGCGCGGGCGTGGCGTCCAGGTGCCAGGCGTGCACGTCCGTGCCGCAGATGGCGGCCATCTGCATCTGCACGAGCGCCCCGCCCGGCTCCATCGGCAGCACAGGGAACTCCTGCACCTCCAGCGGTTTGTTCGCTCCAACGAAAACGGCTGCTTTGCACGTTGTCATAGGCCTAACCCTCCGACAGTTCCAGACGTTCCGTCCATTCGAGCCAGTCGCGTATCGCCGCCTCGGGCGGATACTGCGGTTCGTAGCCCAGTTCGCGGCGAGCGCGGCTGATGTCGAGCGCATAGTACGCCAGCGGGCCCATGCCGCGCGGGTCGAGCCCCGGTCCGATATCGACGTGCGCGCCGGGGATGACCGCACGGATGGCATCCGCGAAATCGTTGAGCGTGTACGTGCGCCCACTCCCGATGTGGAAGACGTGACCCTCGAAGCTGTCCACCAGGCACGCCTTGACGACGCTCTGCGCCACGTCGCGGGCGTAGGTGAGGTCGAGCCGCTGATCGCCGCCCTGCGGGATGACGATGGGCCGGCCCGCGATGGCGCTCCGTATCAGCTCGCCCCAGATCATGTTGTGGCTGCCGTGACGCTCGGCGCCCTTGCCGAGGCCGTAGATGGCGGCGAATCGCATGGCCGCGAAGTCGATGCCGTGCAGGCGCTTGTACTGGATGCCCATGAGCTCGGAGGCCGTCTTCGCCGCGCCGTAAACGCTCGACGTGGGGTACGCGGGGAAGTCTTCGTCCACGGGGACCATCTGCGGCTCGAGGTGCTCTTCCGTCATCTGTGAGAGCGCGCCTATCGAACTGGTGAAGGAGACGCGGTCGATGCCGTTGCGCCGCGCCGCTTCGAGCACGTAGACGGTCGCGAGCGCGTTCACCGAGAAGCCGAGCACCGGGTCGGCATCGGCGGTGTCGGGGTAGACCGCGGCGAGGTGACAGATGCGCTCAACGCGGTGCTCCCTGCACGCGCGGTCCAGCTGATCCAGCGAGGTGATGTCGCCCTCGACGAACGCGAACTCGTCGCTCACGTCACGCAGCAGCGTGAAGTCGGGCCGGTTGTCGAAGACGACGGGCTCGTGGCCCATCGTGAGCAGGTCGCGGGTGACCCAGCACCCGTTCACGCCCAACCCGCCGGTTACGAGGATGCGCAACTCCGCCTCCCGTTATCAGATGCTGACCGCGGCCTCGACCTCTTCCCTGCTCATGCCGTACACGTCGAGCGCCGTCTCGACGGAGATGTAGCCGTTGCGCAGGTCTGAGACGACGCGCTCGCGCTCACGCTCCCTCGGGTCGCCAACGCCCGCGGCGGATGCGGTTTCCATGCGCACCACGTCGCCCGGAGCCATGGGCACGTTGGAGATGAGACCGGTGTAGGCCTTCTCACTGTCGGTGCCCGGGTTCATCACGACGCGGCCCGGCCTGCCGTTGCCCCCGCCGTTCACGCCGCGCGCCGGAGCGAGCGTCCTCGGCGTGCCGCCCGCGTATTGCGCCTGCGAACGGACCCGGTACTCGCGCCGCAGCGCGAGGCCTCCACGATACTTCCCCGCCCCTCCGGTGTCCGGCACGAGGCAGAACTGCTCCATGTCCACGTCGAACTCGGATTCGATGATCTCGACGCCGGTGTACTTCGCGCCGCCGGTCCAGGAGTGCGCAGTCCCGGTGTAGCCGTCGCCGCCGTCGTACGCGCCGTTGCCGGAGACGATGATCTCGTACTGCACGTAACGCTTCGCCGCGGGGCCGCTCGTGCCCAGCACCACCATGCCGGAGACGCTGTTATGCGCCACCGCGGGGTTGCCCGAGACCTTGCTCAGCGCCTCGAACACCACGTCCTCCACCACCGGCATGGTCATGGAGTAGAAGCCCACGGGCGCGGGGAACTGCGGACAGATGACACTGCCCTCCCTGAACCGGCATTCGATGGTCCTCGCGAGGCCGTAGTTGTTCGGCATGTCGGAGCCCATCATCGCTATCGCCGCGTAGTTCACCATGCCGCGTACGAACGGAGGGCGCGCGTTCACCGGCCCCAGCGACTGGTCGCCCGAGCCGCTGAAGTCCATGACGAGCCGGTCGCCCTCCTTGATGGCGGCGACGTGGATGCGGATCGTCTCGGTGGGGTTGGCAACGTCGTCGATGAACGCCTCGACCTCGACCGTGCCGTCCGGCCATGTTTCGATGACCTGGCGGGCGCGCACTTCGGTGCGGTCGCCGATGCCCTTGAACGCGTCCAACACGGCTTCCTTGCCGTAGGTCTCCACCGTGTGGTTGAGACGCCGCACACCGATGCTCCAGAGCGCGCCCGCCTGCGCTTCCAGGTCGCCGAGCACGAGTTCGGGCGTGCGCGTGTTGGCGCGCAGGAACTGGACGACCTCCTTGTGCGGAACGCGCCCGCGCATGAATTGCACGGGCAGTATGGACAGCCCCTCGCCGAACAGGTCGCGCGCTATCGCGTTCCGGCTGCCGGGCGACTGCCCTCCTATGTCCACCTTGTGGCCCATGCTGGCGCAGAACGCGATGACCTCGTCGCCGGCGAACGCCGGCATGACAACCACCATGTCGCTGGGGTGCGGGCAGCCGGAGTGGTACGGATGGTTCGTGAGGAAGCAGTCGCCCTCGCGCATGTCCTCAATGTCGTAGAACTCCAGCACGCCGCGCACGCAGTCCGGGTACGCGCCGAGATGCGTAGGCAGCGGCGAGTGCTGGCCGACGACATTGCCGTCACGGTCGGTGATGCCTGCGGAGAAGTCGTGGGACTCGCGGATGATGGTGGAGTAGCCGGTGCGGAGTACTGCGGCCTGCATCTCGCGCACGATGCCGTCCAGCCGCGCTCGTATGACTTCCTGGGTGATAACGTCCGTCGCCACCAACATGCCTCCCGGTCAGGTGGTGATAACCTATGCGCGCCGCGAGGGGCTGTCAAACCTGCGCGGCGCTTTGCGCGAACGGCCGAATCGCCTCTATAGTTCGCGTCCGACTCCACAGAAGGAAGGCCGGCCAGATGAAGACGGTTGCAGTTGATACGGGCGGAACGTTCACCGACATGGTCGTGCTCGAACACGAGTCGGGCGAGGTCGATGTGCTGAAGGTCCCGTCCACGCCCCAGGACCCCGGACGAGCGATCATCGACGGACTGCGCGAGCTGCTGGACGCCAACCTCCAGGCGGGAGAGGTCGCCTCGTTCACCCACGGCACGACGGTCGGGACGAACATCCTCGTGCAGGACAAAGGCGCGCGCGTGGGGCTGCTCATCACGGACGGGTTCAGCGGCGTCAACGACGTCTGGCACATCCCGCGGTTCGGCAGCGACCTGTCCGACATCTACGTGGAGAAGAACCCGCCGGTGGAGCCGTGGCTGCGCGAGGAGATCGTGGAGCGCGTGGACTACCAGGGCAACGTGAAGAAGCCGCTGGACGTGGAGCAGGCGCGGGAAGCCGTGAAGCGCCTGAAGAAGAAGGGCGCGGAGTCGGTCGCGGTCGTGCTCCTTTTCTCGTTCCTGAACCCGGAGCACGAGCGGGCGCTCGGCGAGATGATCAAGGAGGAGTTCCCGGACGGCTCCGTCTCGCTCTCGTCCGAGATACTGCCGCAGATACGCGAGTTCCCGCGCCTGAGCACGACGGTCGCGAACGCCCGGCTCGCTCCCGCGATGATCGACTACCTCGGCAAGCTTGCGGAGGGGCTGCGCGGCCTCGGCATCACGACCGAGCAGCTGTACATCATGCAGAGCAACGGGGGCGTCGCGAAGATCACGAGCGTCATCCCCATCACCACCCTGCTCTCCGGCCCGTGCGCCGGCTCAGAAGCGGGGATGCAGATCGCCGATTCCGCCGGGTTCTCGAACATGGTCTCGTTCGACATGGGCGGGACGAGCAGCGACATCGCGCTCGGGGAGAACGGCTCCGTGCTGGAGCAGACCTCCGTGCTGGTCGGCGACTGGGAGATAGCCGCGCCGATGCTGATGATCAACACCATCGGCGCAGGCGGCGGCACCATCGCGTGGATAGACGGCGGCGGCGCGCTGCAGGTGGGCCCGCACAGCGCGGGCGCGGACCCCGGCCCCGTCGCGTACGACAAGGGAGGAACGCAGCCGACCGTTACCGACGCCAACCTGCTCCTCGGCTTCCTCCACCCGGAGCACCTGCTGGGCGGCAAGGTGAAGACGAACAAGCAGAAGGCGTACGAGGCCGTTGCCGACATGGGCAAACAGCTCGGCATCGAGCCGATGGCGACGGCGGAGGGCATCATCCGCATCATCAACGCCAAGATGGAGGAAGGCATCCGCGAGGTCTCGACCGAGCGCGGGTACGACCTGCGGAACTTCGTGCTCGTCGCATTCGGGGGAGCGGGGCCGGTGCACGCAGGGCGGCTCGCCGCCGACCTCGGCATGAGCAAGGTCGTCGTGCCGCCGATGCCGGGGGTGAGCTCAGCGCTGGGCCTCATCATGGCGGACCCACGCCGCGACTTCGTGCGCTCACGCCTGACCGACCTCGAGCAGCTGGACGCCGGCGAACTCGGTTCCATCTTCGAGGCGCTGCGCGACCACGCGGTCAGCGAGTTCAGGGCGGACGGCTTCGACGAGGACTCCATCGGCTGCTCGTTCTCGGTGGACCTGCGCTATCAGGGCCAGGGCTACGAGCTGAACGTCCCAGCCGGAGACGACGTGAACCTGAGCGCACAGGCCATCTCGGGGATACGCGAGCGTTTCGACCAGGCGCACGAGCAGCTGTTCGGCCACAGCGCCAAGACGGAACCCGCGGAGGCGGTGAACTACCGCGTCCGCGCGACGGTGCGCGTGCCGAAGTTCTCCATGAAGCGCCACGAGCGCGCCACGGGGTCAGCGGACAGCGCGAAGATCGGCGAGCGTGAGGTGTACTTCGACCGCGCGTCCGGCATGACGCCGACGCCGGTGTACGAGCGGACCCTGCTCGCGCCCGGCCACGAGGTCGCAGGCCCGGCCATCGTCGAGCAACTGGACAGCACGACGGTGGTCTACCCCGGCCAGCAGGCGCTGGTGGACGACTACGGAAACCTCATCATCTCGATCGCGTAGGTCACGACCACCCAGGTGGTTGAAGGGGACCCACGAAGGATCCCCCTTCGGATTTCACGAGGCTTCCAGGGGTGCGCGGGTTGGCCTAACGTGAAATCTTTCACTTGACAATCACACCTGCGGCTGATATTCGTTTTCCGCTCATATCCGGTTAACAACCGGGGGGAGGAAACCACACGGATAGCAGGGGGAGGACCTGATGTACTTCGGACCCATTCGCGCCAGAATCCTGATGGCGTTCGCCGCACTGGTGAGCACAGCGCTCATCCTTGCCGCGTGCGGCGCGGACCCGACACCCACGCCGCGGCCGACCGCCACACCGACGCCGGCTCCGGCCATGGACGACAAGCCCGCGCCGACGCCGACACCCGTGCCCCCGACGCCCACCCCCGTGCCCGAGCCGCAGGTGCTCAAGCTGGGCTTCACCGTCCCGCAGTCCGGCTCCTACGCCCGCTGGGGGCGGCTCGTCTCCGCCATGCAGTGCGCCATCGACGAGGTGCATGACAGCGGCGACCTCGGCACGACCACCATCGAACTCCTCCCCGAGGACTCGAAGGCAGACCAGGCAGGCAGAGGGCGTCTCCGGCCTGCGCAAGCTCGCCACCGTCAACGACGCTCCGGTCGTTATGACCATCTTCACGGGCATCGGCCTCGCGCAGAAGCCGGTTGCCTCCGAGCTTGAGGTGGTGCTGTTCAGCTCCGGCATCCAGAACCCGATGTTCGCGTACGACAGCCCATGGGTGTTCCGTAACGCGCTGAACACGACGCTCAACGCCGACGCGCTGGTCCGCTGGCTGGACGACTACGCGGGCGGCTCAGGCGAGGACCTCAGCGGCCTGCGGTACGCCTACATCAAGGAAGAGGGCAACGACTCCATCGACCTGCAGGTCGACCGGCTGCACGTGCTGGCCGCCGCGCTGGGCTTCGAGGTCGTTGCGGAAGAGACGTTCCAGAAGGACGACGTCTCGTTCGACACGCAGATCACGAAGATCAAGGCCGCCGAGCCGGACGTCGTCCAACTGATGTCGCTCGGTAAGGAGATGGGCCTCATCCTGAACACGATGGCCCAGCAGGGGCTCCAGCCCAAGTACACCCTCTCCGGCGGCGGTGCCGAAGGCAACACGGAACTGATCGACGTTGCCGGCACAGCCGCGAACGGCTTGATCTACTCGGCTCCGGGCAGCCTCAACCCCGAGGCCGACCCGCGCGCACCGCGCTTCTCAGACTGCTACGAGGCCAAGGAGGGCAACGCGCCCGACACGTACGCCGCCCACTTCTACGACGGCACACTCGTCATCGCCGAGGCGCTGAAGATGGGCGCGGACGCGACCTCATCCGCGTCGATGCGCGACCACATCGCACAGGTCGAGGAGATCCTCGGAGTATCCGGTCTCTGGGTCTTCGACGACGGCGGAGACGCCTGGGCGCCCCCGGGCATCGGCCAGGTGCAGAACGGCGAGTTCGTCAGCATCGTTCCGCAGATCGAGCCGTACCGGGACATCCAGTAGGCAGTGTTCAACAGGGGGCTCCTCCGGCTTGGAGGAGCCCCTAAGACTACTCAGTGGAAACCTTCATCCAGATAGGCATCAACGCGCTCTCGCTCGGAGCGATCTACGCCCTGCTGTCGCTGGGGTTCGCGGTCATCTACAACACTGTGCGCATCTTCCACGTGCTGCACGGCGCGGCGTTCCTCATCGCAGGTTACTCGACGTGGTGGCTCGCGCAGGAGCAGGGGCTGCCCATCTTCTTCGCGGCCTCCATCGCGGTCATCCTCGCCGGCGCGTCCGGCATCTTCATGGAGCTGGCCGTCTACCGCCGGCTGCGCGTGCGGGGCGCTGGGTTCCTCGTCTCGTTCCTCGGCTCCCTTGCGGCGCTCTTCTTCTTCGAGGGGCTGCTGCTCACCATCGCCCGCACGACGGCACGCCTGCCGCGGCCCGGCGGCCCCCTGCCGACGTTCAACCTGCAGATCGAGGCGTTGGACATCGACCTGTTCATCAAGTGGCACGCGGTCAACACCATCGTGCTGGTCGCCATCCTCGTGGTCGCGGTTACTCTCTTCTTCCGCTACACGAAGTGGGGGCGCATGATCCGCGCCATCGCGTCGAACCCCGATCTTGCCGTCGCAGTCGGCATCAACGCCTCGCAGGTCTACCTGATGGTATTCGTGCTCGGCTCGATGCTCGCGGGCATCGGCGGCGTGATGCAGACGTACGAGGGCGGCGTCATCCCGAACGTCGGCATCCGGCTGGCCATCACGGCGGCCGGCGGCGTCATCATCGGCGGCATCGGGAGCATGCCCGGCGCAGTGGTGGGAGGCCTGGCCCTCGGGCTGGCGCAGACCATCGCGAGCTACTACTTCGGCGGCAACTGGGCGATACCCGCAGGGTTCATCCTGCTGCTGCTCGTCATCCTCTTCCGGCCCTACGGACTTCTGGGAACACGCGAACACCGCGAACTGCGGAGGCTGCTGTGACAACGGACGCCCAGGAAGAACCGCAAGCGCTCAGCGACGGTGGGGAGCAGGACGACGACCAAACGGAGGTTGTCGAGGTCCTCGAGGGGTGGCGCGCCGTCGTGACCCCCAACCGCGTGCTGGTCGCCTTCGGCGCGTTCATCCTGCTGGCGCTGGTCCCGTTCGCCACGGGGCACTGGACCGGAGTCCACGTGACGACGCTTCACGCCATCGCAAGCGTCGCCGTGCTGGCGATCGCAGCCCTGCAGCGGCGGTACGGCCTGGGCGCGTTCGCGCTCTTCGTCCTGGTCCTCTCCCTGCTATGGCGGTTCGGGTGGGGGCTGAGCGACGAGTACATGGCGCACCTCATCGTCGTGGCCAGCGTGTTCGCCATCCTCGCGTCCTCACTGAATATGTCGGTCGGCTACACGGGGCTGATGAGCCTCTCGCATGCCGGGTTCATGGGCGTCGGCGCGTACGCGTTCGCGGTCCTCACGACGGAGACGCTGAACCCGCCGCCGGGCGCCGAGGTGTTCAACCTCCCCTACTGGCCCTCCATCGTCGTCGCGGGCATCGTCGCGTCGGTGGTGGCATTCATCGTGTCGCCCATCCTGCGGCTGCGCGGGCACTTCTTCGTGCTGGCGACCGTCACCGTGATGCTGAGCCTCTCGCAGGTGGTCCTCGCATGGCGCTGGATGACGAACGGCTCGCTCGCGATCCGCGAGGTCCCGCGTCCGGCGATCTTCGGCTACTCGTTCGATACCGCCGAGAAGTTCATGCTGTTCAGCATCCCCGTCGCCATCGTCTGCATCATCATCCTCTGGCGGTTGGTGGAGTCGCCGTACGGGCGCGTCCTGACGACGATCCGCGCGAACCCCGCGGTGGCGGAGAGCATCGGCAAGAACGTCGGCTTCGTGCGGCTGCGCGTCTACGTCATCACCGCGTTCTTCGCGGGCGTCGCGGGCGCGGTCTACGTCTCCTACGTCACCGTCGCGGCGCACTCGCAGTACCTCGTGGAGTTCAGCACCTTCCTGCTCATCATGGTTGTGCTGGGCGGCTCCGGGCGATGGCTCGGCGCAGTGCTGGGCGCGATCGCCTACGTGACCGTCTCGGAAGTGGTGCGCTACGTACCGGAGATCACGGAGTGGTTCCACTCCTACATCTCGTTCTTCCCCGTCATCCCCGGCGAGAAGACGGGCGGCATCACCACCATGACGTGGGGAGCGCTCCTCTTCTTCCTCATGCTGTTCAGGCCGCAGGGCATCATCGGCCGGTACCGGCTGGAGTAGCGCGGCATGGCGATACTGGAAGTCAGGAACGTCAACAAGAGCTTCGGCGGGAACCTCGTGCTCGAGAACGTGAGCATGAACGCCGAGCTCGGCCAGGTGACGAGCCTCATCGGGCCGAACGGCGCGGGGAAGTCCACCCTGCTGAACATCGTCTCCGGGTTCCTCAAGGCGGACTCCGGCAGCGTCGTTATGGACGGGCACGAGATCATCGGGTCGCCGCCGTTCAAGTGCTTCAAGGCGGGCATCGCGCGCACCTTCCAGGACTCGCAGGTGCTCTACTACATGAACGGGCTGAACAACGTCGTCGTCTCGTCCCCCGGCCAGCGCGGCGAACTGGAGTACAACGCACTCCTTCGTCCGAGGATGGTCGCGGCAGAGGAGAGAGAGCGCAGCGCCGAGGCGATGGAGCACCTGGCCGAGCTGAACATCCAGTCCAAGGCGGCAAGCCTGGCACAGGCGCTCTCCTACGGCCAGCAGAAGCTGCTGGAGTTCGCACGGATGCTGAACTCGCGCGCACAGGTGTTCCTGCTGGACGAGCCGATGGCCGGCATCCACCCGGACCTCATCGCAGGCCTGAGCGCGATGATCCGCTCCGCCGCCGTGGACCACGGCAAGGCCGTCATCCTCGTCGAGCACAACCTGAAGGTCGTCATGGACGTGTCGGACTACGTCGTCGTGGTGCGCGGAGAGGTCGTCGTGGAGGGCCCGCCGTCCGAAGTCGAGAACGACGAACGCCTCACGAGCGCGTTCCTGGGATTCGTGTCCAATGCCGCTACTTGAGACGCAAGACCTGCTCGTCTCCTACGGCCCCAAGCAGATCCTGAACGGGGTCAGCATGGGCGTGGAGGCGGGGAAGGTGACGACCATCGTCGGCCACAACGGCGCGGGCAAGTCCACGCTCATCAAGGGCGTCTACGGCATCGCGCGGGTCACCGGCGGCTCCGTCACGTTCGACGGTCACGACATCACGAACCACGCTCCCTACGACAACATCAAGGACGGCATCGGCTACCTCGCGCAGGGCGGGCAGGTCTTCGCCGACCTCCCGGTCGAAGACAATCTGAAACTCGGGGGCTACGCGCTGCCGAACGAGGTCGTCCCTGAGCGGCTGGAGCAGGCGTACCAGATGTTCCCCATCCTGGACCGCCGGCGCCGCTCCGATGCCGACACGCTCTCCGGCGGCGAGCGCCAGATGCTCGCGATCGCCATGACACTCATGCTCAAGCCGAAGCTGATGCTCATGGACGAGCCGTCCGGCGCGCTCGCGGGCCCCATCCTTGAGCAGATATCGGGCATCATCCGACGCCTCGTGGAGGAGGTCGGCATCGGCATCCTGCTCGTTGAGCAGAACGTGGAACTGGGCATCCGGGTCGCGGACAACGTCCACGTCGTTGAGGCGGGCAAGGTCATCTTCAGCGGCACGCCCGACGACCTGAGCGACCCCGAGGCCCGCAGGCGGCTGCTCGGACTGGCGTAGGCCACGCGCCCTGTCCCGCGCGCCGGTTGCTGGTAGTATCCGGCACGTGAGCACCACCGACGTCATCACCCAGGAGGTCATCCGCGCACGGCTGGACGGCATCGTGCGCGAGATGCAGGCCGCAGTGCTCCGCACCGGATTCTCCACGATCATCCGCGAGTCCCACGACTTCTCCGCAGGCATCACCGACGTCTCCGGCGCGGTCGTCGGCCAGTACTCTCCCTTGCCCACCCACCTCGGCGCGTACCCGGACTGCGTGCAGGGTGTCCTCGACTTCTACTCGCTCGACGAGATGGAGGACGGCGACTGCTTCCTCGCCAGCCACCCGTACCACTCCGGCTGCCCCCACCCGAACGACATGGTCGTGGTGCTGCCGGTGTTCTACGAGGGGGAGGTCATCGCGTTCTGCGCCAGCATGGGCCACAAGGCCGACATCGGCGGGCAGTCGCCCGGTTCGCGCAACACCATCGCGCGGGACGTGTTCGGCGACGGTCTCCAGATCATGCCGGTGCTCTTCCAGCGCGGCGGCGCGATGAACAAGGAGGTCGCGCAGTTCCTGCGGGCGAACAGCCGTACGCCGGAGCTCGTCATCGGCGACCTCGGCGCGCAGGCGGGCGCGCTGCGGAGCATCGGCGCGGCGCGTCTGAAGACGCTCGCCAACGAGTACGGCGGCGAGACGCTCACCGCCGCGTTCGGCGACATCATCGAGCGCGTCGAGGCGCGCGTCCGCGGCCACTTCGCGGAGTGGGCCGACGGCACGGCAGAGGCCGAGGCGCTCGTCGACGACATCGTGGACCCGTCGACGACGATCCGCCTGCACGTCGCAGCCATCAAGCAGGGCGACCGGCTCACGCTCGATTTCTCCGGCACCGGCGACCAGAGCGCCGGGCCGATCAACGTGCGTCCGCCGTTCATCCGGGGCATGGCGTACTTCGCGGCCATCGCGATGATGGATCCGAGCGTCCCGAACAACGGCGGGCTCGCGCGGGCGGTCGAGTGCCGCTTCCGCGAGGGGAGCATCATGGACCCGCGCTTCCCCGGCCCGGTGGGGTTCTACTCGACGACGATGGCCGCGATAGAGGACGTGGTGTTCGAGGCGATGAGCAAGGTCGCGGGACGCCCTGCGGTCGCGCACAACGCCGCCTCCTCGATGGTCGTGCTCGGCACGTCCGGCGAGGGACGCGCCCGCTACGTGCAGTACGAGCTCATCCGCTCGGGCAACGGCGCGCACAGCGGCGGCGACGGCTACACCGGCACGGGCCACTCGTGGGCGGGCGGCGCGAAGCTCACGAGCGTGGAGATACTCGAGTCCGAGTTCGACGTTGAGCTGCAGTGCTTCGAGTTGATCCCGGACTCCGGCGGACCGGGCGCGAACCGCGGCGGCGGTGGCCTCCGCCGGGAGTACAAGGTACTGAAGGAGAGCAAGTACTCCGGCGGCACGGCGCGGCAGAACGACCCGCCCCACGGGGTGGAAGGCGGCCTGCCGGGGCGCCCCGGCGTCATCACCATCAACCCGGGTACGGAGCACGCGGTGGAATACCGGGGTCTCGTCTCCAACCTGCTGCTCAACGCGGGCGACGTCATCCGCATCGACACGGGCAGCTCGGGCGGCGCGGGCGACCCCAAGGAGCGCGACCCCGCGCTCGCGGCGTCGGACCTGCGCAATGGCTACGTCACGCCGGAGCAGTCCGCGAGCGTCTACGGCCTCGACGCATCGGCCATCGAGCAGGCACTGGGTCTGGGGTAGACCCCCGGAGAACTTCGGGGGGACACAGCTGTTCATTTCTGCTCATCCGCCCCAATTCACTCCTGAATCAAGCGCTGCGCATGAGCAGTCCGGCTGCTCATAACCGCTCATCCGCTGTTCATTACCGCTCATTACCCCTCCATAACTGCCCATTTCTGTTCATCAGTCCCAGGCAGAACGGAGAGAGATGCCATCACCCGTTCCGCGCCGCCGGTAAACAGCGTACGCAGACGAGCGATGTTCGCGAAAGGGGCAGATGTCACAAGTCCTCGCCTGCGCTCAGCCCTCTCCGCTATCATGCGCCCGCACTGAACGTAATGCTCCATGACAGGAGGCACCGCGATGCTTTCTCAGCAGGACAACGAGCGCTATACGCGAGTCGGCAAGGGCACGCCGATGGGCGAGCTGATGCGCCGCTACTGGCACCCCATCGCCGGAACGTCGCAGATGATGGGCGAAGACCCGACGATGGCGGTGCGGCTCCTCGGCGAGGACCTCGTCCTCTACCGGACGCCGGACAACGCGTTCGGCCTCATCGAGCAGCGCTGCGCCCACCGCGGCGTCGACATGCTCTACGGCATCCCGGAGAAGGAAGGCATCCGCTGCTGCTACCACGGCTGGCTGTACGACTTCAACGGCCAGTGTCTCGAACAGCCGTCCGAGCCGACGGGCAGCACGTACAAGGACAAGATCAGGATGACGTCCTACCCGGTGCAGGAGCTGCACGGGCTCATCTGGGCCTACCTGGGGCCGCAGCCCGCGCCCCTGCTCCCTCGCTGGGACGTCTTCGCGTGGGAGGAGAACGTCACCCGACGCATCCAGGCGACCATGCTCCCGTGCAACTGGCTGCAGTGCGTCGACAACGCGCTCGACCCGACGCACTTCGAGCACCTGCACGGCTACTACGGCACGTGGATCAACGCGCAGAAGGGACAGGGCGAGGAGTGGACGAACCGCCTGCCGCAACGGGCGAAGCATCACCTGAAACTGGGGTTCGAGCGGTTCGAGCACGGCGTTATCAAGCGGCGCGTCACGGCGGGCATCGACGAGACGCACCCGGACTGGCAGACCGGCCACCCGATCGTGTTCCCCTACACGCTGAAGATCGGCGGTCTGGAAGGCGCGCACCGCTTCCTGCTCCGCGTCCCCATCGACGACGAGCACACCTGGTACGTGCGCTACACGACCACGGTGCACCCGGCGTCCGCCGGAGCGCCGAAGCAGGAGTTCGGCTCCATCCCGGTGGAGGAGCAGCCGCTCTACGACGCGAAGGGGCGCCTCGTGAGCACGGACGTGCCGGGACAGGACCAGATGACGTGGGTCGCGCAGGGCCCCATCGTGGACCGGACGCGCGAGAACCTCGGCGTGACCGACGCGGGCATCATCCTCTACCGCAAGCTGGTGGAGGAGAACCTCCGCATCGTGGAGGACGGCGGCGACCCGATGAACACGTTCCGCGACCCCGCGCAGAACGAGTGCATCCTGCTGCCGAACGAAGGCGCCTCGTTCCCCGGCTTCGAGGAGCCGGGCGGGCCGTGGCACGGCGTGATGCCGCGCAAGCCGGACGTGGAGGTGTCGCTGCTGTAGCGGCAACCTGACCTGGCGGAAAAACAACCCTCGCACTTCCCAGAGGAGGGAACGCATGAAGCTCGTGCTGTTCGACGACGACAAGACCGGCCTGCTCCGCGATGGCAGGGTGGTGGACCTCAGCCCTGCGCTGGGCGATCTGGCCTCGCAGCCGGGGCAATGGCGCATGGAGGCAATCATCGAAGGCTTCGACGAGTACCGCCCACGGTTCGAGGCGCTGGCGGAGAGCGAGCGGGGTGTCCCCGCAGACTCCGTGCAGTTACGGGCGCCGCTGCCGAGGCCTCGTCACCTGCTCTGCGCGTTCTCCAACTACCTGGACCGCGAGGGTGCGCAGCGCGGCATCATCGACTTCTTCTACAAGGGCGCCACGAGCATCGTCGGCACCGGCACCACGATCGAGGTGCCCGACCTCGAAGGCGCGTCGGCCTACCAGCCGGAGCCCGAGTTCGCGTACGTCATCGGCAAGCAGGCGAAGCACGTGTCCGAGGCCGACGCGCTGGACCACGTCTTCGGCTACGTCAACTTCGTGGACGTGTCCTGTCGCGGCCTGCAGGGACGGCGCACCACCTTCCTGCACAAGGGCATCGACGACTGGGCCCCGATGGGCCCCGCGCTCGTCACCAAGGACGAGATACCCGACCCGCAGGACGTGCGCGTGCGGCTCTGGCTGAACGAGGAGCTGCAGCAGGACTACAGCACGTCGGCGATGGCCTACCCCGTCGTCGAGCAGATCGCGTGGCTCAGCCAGTACATCACGCTGATGCCCGGCGACGTGGTCGCATGCGGCACGCACCACGAGGGCCTCTGCAACATCAACGACGGGGACCGCGTCGACGTCGAGGTCGAGGGGCTGGAGCGGCTCTCCATCTCGGTGCGATCGCACGCGCCGAGGCTCACCGAGCGGTGGCGACCTCCCGGCGTGCGCGACACGGGGGCTGCGGGGTCACCCCCATCCTAGCCTTCCCCCATCAAGGGGGAAGGGACCAGGAGCACGCCCTCCCCGCGCCACGTGAGCCCCGAGAGATGTTTCGACTCCGCCTGCGGCTCCGCTCAACATGACAGGCCCACTCCCGCCAGCCCCACCACGTGCGCTGCCCGCGCACCCTGGATTCCCGCCGGTGCGGGAATGACGGAACACTGGCCACGCCCAGCCGCAGGATGCGCAGTTCCTGTCTCTGCAGGAACGACGGACATTACCCGGCGCCGCGTGCGAGTTGGCGCCAGGCGGCGGGAGCGGAGGAGCGGCGGAGGTTCTCCTCGACGCCGAGCGCCGGGTCCCAGTCGTTGGCGATGACGCGCATACCGTTGAAACCGTCCGACTCGTCGGACGCGAGCCAGACGGCGGGCGGGCCCATGACCTCCGGCTGCACGAGCGCGGAGAAGTCGCGGCGGGGGTCGCGGTCGACGAACATGGTGTTCGTGCCGCCGCCGGGGAGCAGGGCGTTGGTCGTGACGCCGGTGCCCTCCAATTCGTCCGCCATCGCCGCCACCATCGCCTCGTGCGTCGCCTTGCTCGGCCCGTAGGGGATGTTGCGCGTCATGGTGTCGAGGCTCGTCGTGACGCCGATGACGCGCCCCCACCCCCGCTCGATCATGCCCGGCACGACGGCGCGCGCCATCAGGAACGGACCGGTCGAGTTGACCGCGATCATCCGCTCCCAGACCTCCACCGGCTGCTCCCAGAAGCGGAGCGGCCTGTCCGACGGCGGGAGGAGCGAGCGGTGGTGCACGCCGGCCAGGTTCACGAGGATGTCCAGGCTCCCGTGCGTGTCGACCGTGCTCTGCACGACGCGCCGGGCCTCGTCCCAACTGCTCGTATCCGCCACGAGCGTGGAGACCGCGGCGTCGCCTGCGATCTCGCGGGCTTCGTTGGCCGTCTGCTGAAGCCAGTCGTCCTTGATGTCCAGCATCGCGACCCGCGCACCCGCGCGGAGCAGCGCCAGCGCGATCACTCGCCCCATGCCGATGGGGCTGCCTGCGCCCGTCACGAGCGCCACCTTCCCGTCCAACGGTCCGTCAGCCATGAGCACCCTCCTAACGGTTCAGCGCCGTCTCAGCCGACGTGATGAACTCCAGCAGCGCCGCCTGCCCGTCCTCGGTGGCGCGGCGGGCGCGCAGGATCGCGGGGCCGACCTCCTCCGGGTCCACGACGCGCTCCGCCCAGCCGCCCAGCGAACGGGCGAGGTCGGCGTAGTTGCCGCCCACGTCCCGCGTGCCGTACTTCTCGTGGGAGCCGACGAGCCGCTTCGTCTCGATGGCCATCGTCGAGTTGTTCGACACGATCGTGATGATCGGGATGTCGTTGCGCACGGCGGTCTCGAAGTCGAGGCCCGTCATGCCGAACGCGGCGTCGCCCATCCAGTTGATGCAGACCTTGTCCGGTTCGGCGAGCTTGGCGCCCATGGCGAAGCCGAGGCCCGTGCCGAGCGCGTGGGACTTGCCCCAGCCGATGTAGGTGCGCGGCCCGGCCGACCGGTAGAACGGGACCATCTGGTCGCGCGGGCTGCCGGAGTCGTGGGTGACGATGGCCTCGTCCGCCGGGATCACGCGGTTCAATTCCCAGACGACCCGGTACGGGTTGATCGGCGCGTCCGGCGATTCGAGCTTGCCGCGCCACTTATCGACCCACGCGCTGTACATCGACGCGACCTCCGCCTCGACCGCGGACCGCCTGCTGGCGTTCGCCCCACCCGCGTCGCGTACGGCGTCGACGAGCTGGCGCATGCCCAGTTGGGCGTCCGCCAGCAGGGGGTGCGCGGCGGCGTAGTTCCTGTTCAGGTCCGCCTCGTCGTTGGTGATCTGGATGATGGTCCGGCCCTCAGGCAGGGGCAGATTCATCTGGTGCTTGGCCAGGCTCGCTCCCACCGCGAGGATGACGTCGGCCCTGTCGAGGAAGGTGCGCACCATGGGCGAGGTCGACGTCGCGGCAGTGCCGATGGAGAGCGCGTGGGTCTCGGGGAACGAGCTCTTGCCAAGGAGCGTCGCCGCGACGGGCGCCCCCAGCATCTCGGCCAGCTCGACGACCTCGTCTGTCGCTCCGGCCCAGAGGACGCCCTGCCCGGCCAGTATCACGGGCGCGTTGGCATTGGCCAGGGCGCGGGCGGCGCGCTCAACGTCCCGCGGGTCAGCGAGGGTGCGCGTCGACGCGACCGGCTCGTAGCCGATCTCGCCGACGTCCAGTTCGGCGACGTCGGTCGGCAGCTCGACCATCACGGGGCCCGGCCTGCCGTTGCGGAGCCGGGAGAAGGCGCGGCGCATCGCGTCGTCGGTCTGCTCGGGAACGTTGATCGTCTCGAGCCACTTGGTCACGTTGCGGTAGCCGCGCTCCGCGGTGAAGTAGCGGGGCCAGCCCTCGCGGTCGCGGGGGTATCCCGACGGCAGCACGAGGAGCGGCGACGAGTCCGCGTAAGCCGTCGTCACGCCTGCGAACGCGTTCTCGGCGCCCGGCCCCGCCTGCATGGCGAATACACCGATCTGCGAGCCGTTGCTGGCGCGGCTGAGTCCATCCGCCATGCCGAGGCCGACGCGCTCCTGCCGGCAGACGATGGGCCTGATGCCGACGTCGGCAACGGCGTCGATCAGGTCGGTCGTGGGATAGCAGAAGAGGTACTCGACACCCTCCCGCTTCAGGATCTCTGCCATCGCTTCCAGAGCCTTCATGTCTTCTCCTTGCGTCCGATGGGCGAGTCAGGCCGCATTGTAGCCCGCCGACGGCGGGGCGGTAGAATCGCACGGAGAGGAGCACAGACGAATGGGACTCCACACCAGGCAGTTCGATCCTGACGACCGCGGGCCGCTGGACGGTCTGCGTGTGCTCGACATGTCGCGGCTCGTGGCCGGGAACATGCTGACGCTCCAACTCGCGGACTTCGGCGCCGAGGTCGTCAAGATCGAGGCGCTGCCGAACGGCGACCCGCTGCGGGCCTGGGGCGACAGCTCGGTCCAGACGCACTGGAAAACGTACTGCCGGAACAAGAAGAGCGTGTCGGTCAACCTGCGGGAGGACGAGGGGCGCGCGCTCGTGCGGCGGCTGGCCGCGAACGCCGACGTACTCGTCGAGAATTTCATACCCGGCCGGTTGGAAGAGATGGGGCTTGCGCCGGAGACGCTGCACGCGGACAACCCCGGCCTGGTGGTCGTGCGCGTGTCCGGGTTCGGTCAGACCGGGCCGTACCGGGAGCGGCCGGGGTTCGGCACACTCGTGGAGGCGATGTCCGGGTTCGCCGACCGGAACGGCTTCCCCGACCGCGAGCCCGTCCTGCCCCCGATGGCGCTGGCGGACATGGCGGCCGGGCTGTACGGCGCTATGGCCGTGCTGATCGCGCTGCGGGAGCGGGAGGTGAAGGGCGGCGCGGGACAGGTGATCGACCTCTCGCTCCTCGAACCCGTCTTCTCCATCCTCGGAGCCGACGCAGCGGGCTATAAAGTGGACGGCAGCGTGAAGCAGCGGGTGGGCAGCGCCTCCAACACGGCGTCCCCGCGGAACGTCTACGCCACCAAGGACGGCAAGTGGGTGGCGCTGTCGGCGTCGATCCAGTCGATGGCGGAGCGCGTGTTCCGGGTGGTCGGCAGGCAGGACGCGATCGACGACCCCCGCTTCCGGAACAACGCCCAGCGGGTGCGGCACCGGGACGAGGTCGACGCCATCGTCGGGGGCTGGATGGCCGAGCGCGGACTGGACGAGGCGCTCGCCGCGTTCAACGCCGCGGGTGTGACCGCCGGGCCCGTCTACGACATCGCCCAGTTCCTCGACGATCCCCACGTCGTCGAGCGCGAGGTGGTGGTCGACCTGCCGGACGAGGACGTCGGGACGGTCCCCGCGCATAACATCGTGCCCCGGCTCTCGCGGACGCCGGGGACCTTTCGCTACCCCGCACCCACGCTGGGGCAGCACAACGACGAGATATTCGGCGGCGCGGGCGTCCCCGCCGAGGAGATAGCCGATCTTCGAGCACGAGGTGTGATCGGATGACCAACGAACGCAAGCCCCCGGTATGGCGGTCGCTGCTGTACGTGCCGGCGAACGTCGAACGCTACCTGGCCAAGGCCCACGAGCGGGGCGCCGACGGCATCATTCTCGACCTGGAGGACTCGGTCCCGCTCGGGGAGAAGGCGTCTGCCCGGGAGGGCGTGCAGGCGGCGGCGGAGCGCGTCGGCCAGGCGGGCGCGGACGTGCTGGTGCGCGTCAACCAGCCGCTGCGGCTCGCCGTGCCGGACATCGAGGCCAGCGTATGCCCCGCGGTGGACGCCCTCGTCCTGCCGAAGATCGCCGGCCCCGACCACGTCAGGCTGCTCGACGAGATGGTGTCCGACCTGGAAGCGGAGCGCGGGATGGCGGCGGGCGCGACGGTGTTCCTGGCGATGGTTGAGACGCCGGAGGCGTTCTTCCAGATCGGCGAGATCGCGAAGGCGAGCCCGCGCATCGCGGCCATCACCATCGGCGCGGAGGACCTGGCGTCGTCGCTGGGGATGCAGCCGGACTCCGAGACGCTGCTCTACCCGAAGACGCAGTCCGTGTACGCGGCAAAGGCGGCGGGGATCATGGCGCTCGGCATCTTCGGCACCGTCGCCGATTACCAGGACCTCGAAGCCGTACGCGAGGTGGCGCTCAAGGCGAGACGGTTCGGGCTCGAGGGCGCATCATGCATCCACCCGAGCGTCGTGCCGGTGCTCAACGAGGCGTTCAGCCCCGGCGAGGAGGAGGTCGCCCTCGCCAAACGCATCATCGAGGCGAACGCCGAAGCGGAGAAGACGGGCCGGGCCTCCTTCCAACTGGACGGCAAGATGATCGACGTACCGGTGGTGCAGCGCGCCCAGCGCCTCCTTGCGCGCCACGAAGCGATCGCCGCGCGGGGGTTATGACAAGAGGGCATTTGTGCCCTGCTTATGGTTGCGATAGGCTCGCGCCATCTCGAAATGGAGGCGCGCCATGGTTATGCAAGGCACCGACATGAAGGTGGCGGAAACGCCAACCGGACAGCTCGAGGACTTCCGCATCCCCGACGCCTACGAGGACTGGCTGGAGCGCGAGGGGGTGATGGTCCACAAGACCTTCTATATCCCCAACTGGCACGAGGTCGAGGTCGGCCCGTGGGAGCGCAAGGGCGGCGACGGCGCGGTCGTCCACATCGACAACGCTCTCCTGCCGAACGACCTGCACGTGGTCGACATCAGGCCCGGCGGCAAGTCCGAGCCCGAGCACCACATGTACGAGATCAACTTCTACATCGTGCAGGGACGCGGCGCGACGACCGTCTGGATGAACGAGGACAGCAAGCAGACGTTCGAATGGAGGACCGGCTCTCTCTTCACCATCCCCCTGAACGCCTGGTACCAGCACTTCAACGGCTCCGGGGACGAGAAGGTGCGCTACATGGCGACGACCAACGCCCCGCCGATGATGCGCCTCTTCCGCGACACCGACTTCATGTTCAACAACGACTTCATGTTCCGCTCCCGCTACACGGACGACGAGTCCTGGTTCTCCGGCAGCGGCACGCTCTACAACAAGCGCATCTGGGAGAGCAACTTCATCCCCAACGCGCCGGACATGGCCCTCTACGGATGGAAGGAGCGCGGCGCCGGCGGCATCAACGCCATGCTGCAGATGGGCAAGAACGACATGGGCAACCACATCTCCGAGTTCCCCATCGGCACGTACAAGAAGGCCCACCGCCACGGCCCCGGCGCGCACCTCTTCATCCTCAGCGGGGACGCAGGGTACTCCCTGCTGTGGACGAAGGAAGACCGGTCCGACATGATGAAGTGTGACTGGCAGATCGGCACCATCGTCATCATCCCCGGCGAGGGCACCTACCACCAGCACTTCAACTCCGGCACGACGCGCGCCCGCTACATGGCGCTGCGCGACGGCAAGGGCGGCTTCGTCGCGCCCAACCAGCGCGCCACCGGCGACGTCAGCATGAAGGAGGGCGGCATCCAGGTGGAGTACGAGGACCAGGCTCCTGAGATTCACGCGCTCTTCCTTGACGAACTTGCCAAGTCCGGCGCGGAGTGCAAGATGGATCCTTTCCTCTCCCACTGTGAGTGGTACGCCGGCGTCACCGACGAGCGTAGGACGTAGGGGGCCGACTCGTCGTTCCTGCGGAGGCAGGAACCTCGCAGCCCGATCGGAGGAAGGCCGCGCGTCGGTGCATGCGTGGGCGGGGGCTTGGCGTGCCTGACGGCACTCTGGGTTCCAGCCTCCGCTGGAATGACGGCAGGGCCCTCTAAGAGAAGCGCTGGCCGTACACGCTCCGGGCGTTGCCTTCGTAGATGGCGCCCCTGTCCTCGTCCGACAGGAAGTCGATGTCGTCGATATAGGGCTTCGTGTTGTCGTACCACTCGCCGGTGCGCGGGTTGTCCGCTGACCCTGCCCCCGGGCGCTCGGTGCCGAACAGGCAGCGGTCCGTCCCCACGATCTTGAACAGCAGCTCGAGCGACTCCTGGTTGTAGAGGCAGGTGTCGTAGTAGAGGTTCCTCACGTGGCGGTCGAACGTCTCCTCCCGTTCGCGCCGCGCATCCGGGCCCGCCAGCGTCCGATCTGGTAGGGGATCGAGCCGCCGCCGTGGCTCATGATGATCTTCAGCCCCGGGAAGTCGTCGAACACCGTGGACTTCGCGAGCGACAGGATGGCGATGCTCTCCTCGGTGATGAAGTGGTTGTGGAACGACTCTCGCAGGTCCTTGCAGCTTGCAGGATGGATCAGCGCCGGTATGTCCTCCCTCTCCATCTTCTCGTAGAGCGGGTACCAATACTCCTCACCCATCGTCGGCGTGGTGTGCTGCCCCTCGCTCGGGTCCGGGTTGATCATGATGCCGATGAAGCCCAGGTCGTTGATGCAGCGGTCGATCTCCTCGAACGTGTCGGTCACGGGCGCCCCGTCGCATTGCGGCAGGCCCGCAACGCCCCTGAAGCGGTCAGGCTCGTTCTGCACCGCCAGTGAGATCGCGTTGTTGTTCGCCTCGCAGAACCAGTGCACGATCTTGTCCGGCTTCTCCGAGTGCATCAGCGAGTACGGGCGCGGGGAGATGAACGCCATGTCCGTCCCCACGTCGTCCAACAGTTGGGAGTGCGTCTTGCCCGCCGTCTTCCAGCCCGCCACGGTCTCTGCCGTAACGCCCGGGTGCCCCTTGCCATGGAACCCACGTCCATTGATGAGGAACGCCTGATACTGGCCGATCTGGGCCCCCGTAACCAGATGCTGATGCGCGTCGATAATCATCGCCTGCCTCCCCTGCGGCGTAGTGGCCGCATCATCCGCGCAACCGCGCTCCGGCGCAACCTGCCAGGCGGGCGGGTGGAACCTGTTCGGTATGGAGACTACACTCGCCCAGACCCGTGAGGTCCGGAGGAGGTGCGCGACATGACCGACCCCGTCGTTGAACGTCTCGCCAGGTACGCGACCGGCATCGGGTACGACAACCTGCCCGGCGAGGTCGTGCACCAGGTCAAGCGGCTCGTCATCGATTCGATGGGCTGCGGACTGGCGGCCGGCGACGCCGACCCGGTGCGCGCGGCCCGGGACCTGGCGCTCCTGGTACACGGCTCGTCTCCGGCCACGCTGCTGGGAACCACCGAGACGACCACGCCGGACATGGCCGCCTTCGTGAACGGCACCATGGTGCGCTACCTGGACTTCAACGACTCCTACAATGGCAAGGACATCGCCCATCCCTCCGACAATATCCCCGCGGTGCTGGCCGCCGCGGAGGCGCATGGAGCGACCGGTCGTGACCTGATTGCGGCCATCGCACTCGCCTACGAGGTGCAGGCTGCCTGGGCGGATAGTTTTCAGCTCGCCTCAGGCGGGCCCTGGGACCAGGCCGCCTATGCCGCCGTCTCCGCGCCGCTCGGGGCGGGTAAGGCAATCGGCCTCACCGGGGAGCAGATCGCGGAGGCGCTGCGCATCTCCGTGGTCAGCAGTATGACGCTCGGCGAGGCCCGGCGCGGGACGATCTCCCACTGGAAGGCTGCGGCTGTCCCGAACGCGGGCAGGAACGGCGTCTTCGCGGCAATGCTCGCCCAGCGCGGTATGACAGGGCCACCGGAGGTGTTCTCCGGCTCGCACGGGTTCTTCGCAGGGGTGACTGGCGCCCCTGTCGAGGTTGCCACGATGGCGCAGGAGGACGGCAACGACCGCGCCTTCCGGCTGATGGAGTCGCGCTTCAAGCGGTTCCCGGCGGGCTTCGTCTCCCAGACGGCGATCGAGGGGGCGATGGAGGCGCGGGACGCGCTGGGCATCGCAGACGCGGGTGACATCGCTCACGTCCACATCCGGACGTTCGAGAGCGGCAAGCGCATCATGGCGGGCGACCCCACACGCTGGCGCCCGGAGACGCGAGAGACCGCCGACCACAGCATCCCCTTCGTCGTCGCCTGCGCCCTGCGGTTCGGCACGCTCGAGCCCGCGCACTTCGAGGACGACGTCCTGCGCGACCCGGTGTTGCTGGACCTGATGCAGCGCATCGAGGTCGTGCAGGACCCGGAGTGCGACGCGGCCTGGCCGGAGGCCATCCTCAACATCCTGACGGTACGGACCTCGGACGGCAGGCAGCACACGGCGTCCGTCCCCTACTACACCGGGCATTTCAAGAAGCCGATGAGCGACAGCGACGTGGAGGACAAGTTCCTGCGGCTCACGACCGGCCTGCTCGACGAGTCGCGCCAGCGAGCGGCGCTGGACCGCATCTGGCATCTCGACGAGGAGACCGACCTCCACGGAGTCATGGCGTCGCTGGCTGTCGCCTAGGCCCTGCACGCCGCCGCCCTACCCTGCGCGAGCCGATTTGCGGTAGCATCCGGCGCATGAGCACAGCAGACGTCATCACCCAGGAAGTCATCCGCGCACGGCTGGACGGCATCGTGCGGGAGATGCAGGCCGCGGTCCTCCGCACCGGCTTCTCCACCATCATCCGCGAGTCCCACGACTTCTCCGCAGGCATCACCGACCGCGACGGCAACGTCGTCGGCCAGTACTCGCCGCTGCCCCCGCACCTCGGCGCGTACCCGGAGTGCGTCAAGGGCGTCCTCCAGTTCTACTCGTTCGAGGAGATGGAGGAGGGCGACTGCTTCCTCATCAACCACCCGTACTACTCCGGCTGCCCGCACCCGAACGACATGGTCGTCGTGCTGCCGGTGTTCCACGAGGGCCGCGTCGTCGCGTTCTGCGCGAGCATGGGCCACAAGAGCGACATCGGCGGGCAATCGCCCGGCTCGCGGAACACGCTTGCCCGGGACGTCTTCGGCGAAGGGCTGCAGATCATGCCGGTCAAGTTCCTCAGCAAGCGCGAACCGCTCTACGAGACGCACCAGATGCTGCGCGCGAACAGCCGCACGCCGGAGCTGGTCATCGGAGACCTCGGCGCGCAGGCGGGCGCGCTCTGGAGCATCGGCTCGACGCGGCTCAAGAACCTGATGGACGAGTACGGTCGGGAGACGGTGGTCGATGCGTTCGAGCAGATCGGCCTCCGCACCGAGGCCCGCGTCCGCCAGGAGATACGGCAGTGGCCGGACGGCGTCTACGAGGCTGAAGCGTTCACCGACGACATCGTCGACCCGAACCGCAAACTGCGCCTGCACGTTGCCGCCATCAAGCAGGGCGACTCGCTCACCCTCGACTTCTCCGGCACGGACGACCAGAGCCCCGGCCCCATCAACGTGCGCCCGCCGTTCATCCACGGCATGGCGTACTACGCCGTCATCGCCATGATCGACCCGGGCGTACCGAACAACTTCGGGCTCGCGCGGGCGGTCGAGTGCCGCTTCCGCGAGGGCACGGTGCTCAACCCGACGTTCCCGACGCCGGTGGGCTTCTACTCCATGACGCTCTCCACAGTTGAGGACATCATCTTCGAGGCGCTGAGCCAAGCCGCGGGACGCCCTGCTGTCGCGCACAACGCCAGCAGCGGCATGGTGGTCATGGGCACGGTCGGCGGCGGACGGCGCTATGTGCAGTACGAGCTGATGATGTCCGGTAACGGCGCGCACCACGGCGGCGACGGATGGACCGGTACCGGCCACTCCTGGGGCGGCGGCAGCAAGATCACGAGCGCGGAGATCCTCGAGTCCGAGTTCGACGTGGAGATGCAGCGCTTCGAACTGGTGCGGGACACCGGCGGTCCGGGCGAGTACCGGGGCGGGCTCGCGATGCGGCGCGAGTACCTCGTCAAGCAGCCGAGCCGCTACGCCGGGGGCAGCCCGCGCAACCTCGCGCCCGCGCACGGCGTCGTGGGCGGGATGGACGGCGTCGGCGGCGCGGTGACGGTCAACCCCGGCTCGGACGACGAGCGGCGCTACGTCGGCATCATCTCGAACGTGATGGTCGAGCAGGGCGACGTCGTACGCGTCGAGACCGGCAGCGCCGGCGGCGCGGGCGACCCCGCGGAGCGGGAACGTGAGCGCGTCGTGAGCGACCTGCGCAACGGCTACATCAGTACGGACGCCGCCATCCAGATCTACGGTCTGGACGAGGAGGCCATCAGCGAGGCCCTCGCGGTTCAGGCGGAATGAGCGCACCGGCGCCGGACGTCATCACGCAGGAGGTGGTCCGCGCGCGGGTGGACGGCATCATGCGCGAGATGCAGGCCGCCGTCATGCGCACCGGCTTCTCCACCATCATCCGCGAGTCCCACGACTTCTCCGCAGGCATCACCGACCGCGACGGCAACACCGTCGGCCAGCACTCGGCGCTCCTCCAGCACCGCGGCGCGTACCCGGACTGCGTCAAGGGCGTCCTCCGGCACTACCCGCACGAGGCGATGGAGGACGGCGACTGCTACCTCATCTCCGACCCGTACTCGTCCGGCTGCCCGCACCCCAACGACATGGTCGTCGTGACGCCCGTCGTCGTGAACGGCGAGGTCGTCGCGTTCTGCTCCTCGATGGGGCACAAGAGCGATATCGGCGGGCAGTCGCCCGGCAGCCGGAACGCGATAGCGCGGGATGTGTTCGGCGAGGGGCTGAACATCGCACCGGTGCGCTTTCACCGCCGCCGCGAGCCGGTGAAGGAAGTGATGCAGTTCCTCACGGCCAACAGCCGCACGCCGGAGCTGGTCATCGGCGACCTGAACGCGCAGGCGGGAGCGATGTACACCATCGGCGCGGGGCGCCTGAAGGAGCTGTTCGCGCAGTTCGGCACGGAGACCGTCACCGGCGCGTTCGCGGACACGGCGCGGCGGACGGAGGCACGCGTGCGGGGAGCCATCGCCGAGTGGCCGGACGGCGAAGCCGAGGCCGAGGGGTACGTGGACGACATCGTCGACAAGAGCAAGGCGGTCCGCATCCACGTCCGCATCGAGAAGTCCGGCGACGGCCTCATCGCCGACTTCTCCGGCTCCGACGACCAGAGCCCCGGCCCCATCAACGTGCGCCCGCCGTTCATCTACGGCATGGCGCAGTTCGCCCTCATCGCGATGATCGACCCCAACCTGTACGGCAATGCGGGGTTGGCACGAACGATCGAGTTCCGCTTCCGCCCCGGCAGCGTCGTCAACCCCACCTACCCCGCGCCCGTCGGCTTCTACTCGATGACCATCCCGGTCGTGGAGGACGTACTGTTCGAGGCGATGAGCAAGGTTGCGGGGCGTCCGCTCGTGGCGCACAACGCACCGCCGAACCTCGTCGTCATCGGCAACGTCTCCGGCGGCGGCAGGCGCTACGTGCAGTACGAGCTGCTGCGCTCCGGCAACGGCGCGTACGACGGCGGCGACGGCTGGACGGGCACGGCGCACTCGGCGAGCGGCGGCTCCAAGTTCACGAGCGTCGAGATCATCGAGTCCGAGTTCGACGCGGAGGTGGAGCGGTTCGAGATCATCCCGGACTCCGGCGGCGCGGGGAAGCACCGGGGCGGCAACGGCCTGCTGCGCCGCTACCGCATCCACTCGGAGAGCCGGTTCGCCGGCGGCAACCCGCGCAACCTGCGCCCGCCCCACGGGCTCGCGGGCGCGGGCGACGGCGCGCCGGGCGGCGTCACCGTCAACCCCGGCGCGGAGGACGAGGAGACGCACCTAGGCCTCATCTCCAACGTGCCGCTGCCCGAGGACTGCATCATCGAGGCGCGCACGAGCGGCGCGGGCGGCGTCGGTTCGCCGAAGGAGCGCGATCGCCGCAAGGTGGTTCGCGATCTGCGGAACGGCCTCATCAGCAGGCAGGCCGCGGTGGACGTCTACGGCCTCGACCCCCGCACCGCGGACGACGCGCTCGTGCCGGGGATGTAGCGCCCCTCTCCCACTTCACAGGCGTATACTCGCCCCGCACGCACCAGCGAAGGAGGGGCATCATGCCGGTCGTCGACGCCGACACCCACGTGGACGAGAACGAGGAGACGTGGTCGTTCCTGCTGCCGGAGCACGAGCGGTTCCGCCCCATCACCATCGAGCCACCTGACGGCTGGGTGGACCCCACGCTCGCGCCGAAGGGCTACAACCGCTTCTGGAGCATCGACGGCCTGCTGCGCATCCGGCGCAACCGCGACGACGTCCGCACCAGCACGACCGTCGGGACGCGCGAACTGACCGACGTCGCGGGACGGCTGAGCGACATGGACCGGCTTGGCATCGACGTGCAGGTGATGTACCCCACTCTCTTCCTCACGACGGTCAGTGCGAGGCCGGACGTGGAGTACGCGCTCGTCCGCGCCTACAACCGCTGGCTCGGCGCGAAATCGGAGGAGAGCGGCTGGCGCCTCCGGTGGGTTGTGATCCCGCCCATCCTGAGCATGGACAAGGTGGCGGAGGAGATCGAGTGGGGCAAGAAGCACGGCGCGTGCGGCGTGTTCAAGCGCGGCGTCGAGGCCGGCAGCCGCTCGGCGAACGACCCGTACTTCTTCCCGCTGTACGAGGCGGCGGAGCGGATGGACATGCCGGTCTGCATCCACATCGCCGCGGGCGACCCGGCCATCACGGACACGCTCCTGTCGCACCTGACGATGTACAACTTCAGCCTGTCGCCGATAGACGCGTTCGTGAACATGGTCATGGCGGGCATACCGGCGCGCTACCCGAAACTGCGCGTGGGCTTCATCGAGACGATGTCGTCCTGGGCGCCGTTCGCGATGGCGGAGTTGCAGGCGCGACACGAGCGCTCCGGCTGGATGGGACAGTTCGAACTGGGGCAGGACCTCTTCCGCGAGGGACGCCTCTACATCGCGTGCCAGACACACGAGGACCTGCCCTACATAATGAAGTGCACCGGCGAGGACAACCTCGTCATCGGCACCGACTACACGCACGCTGACCAGTCCGCCGAGATCGAGGCGCACGCCATCCTGCGCAGGCGCGAGGACATACCTGCACACGTCGCCGACAAGATCGTCCGCGACAACCCGACCCGGTTCTACGGTCTTGACTGACACGCCCCGGCAGGCGAACGACAGGCGCACGGACGCTCCGCGGTGAGCACCGAGTTCACCGGCGTCCTCTTCGCTCTCGGTACGGCCACTGCGTTCGGGCTCGGCTCCACCGTCGCGCGGCTCGGGCTCGTCGGAACGCCCGTCGTCACCGGCACGGTGGTATCGATGATCGCGGGCACGATGCTCATCGTGGGAGTCGCGGCGCCTGGCTATGCATCCACGCTCGGGGGTATACCGGCCTCCGGCTGGGCGCTCATCGTGTTCACCTCCATCATCAACTATCCCATCGGACGGCTGCTGGTGTTCAACGCGATGCTCCGTATCGGCGTCGCGCGCGGCAACACCATCGTCTCCGCGAACCCCGTGGTCGCCGGCACCATCGCCATCATCTGGCTCGGCGAGGTGCTTGGCCTGCAGACCGGCGCGGGCATGATCGCCTGCGTTGGCGGGGGAGTGCTCGTCGCATGGGCCGCGCGACAGGGGCCGTCCGCCGACGAGTCCGCGCTCGCTGAAGACCCACGGCTGACGGAGACCACCAAGGGTCTTCTCGCGGCGCTCGGCGCGATGCTCTCCTACGGAACGGTGAGCGCGCTTGTCAAGAAGATCGTGACGGACGTGGCGGAGCCTATCATCGGGGCGTCGCTCGTGTTCGGGTTCGGCACGGCGATGGTGGCGATGCTGTCGCTGCCGCGCCTGCGGACGGAGCTGCCGCAGATAACGTTCCGGCGCGGCTGGCAACTCGTGCTTGGCGGCTCCGGCATGTCGCTCGGCGTCCTGATGTTCTACAACGCGGCGAGCCGCGCGCCCATCACGGCGGTCGCGCCGGTCGTAGCGCTCTCACCCATCATCGCCATCCTCTTCGCGCAACTCATCGCACGGCGGTTCGAGTTGATGGACAAGCGCATCTGGGCAGGCGCGACCGCGGTTGTGGTGGGTGTGGCACTCATCGGCACGTCGTTCTGACCACACGTTGCACCCCTCACGGCTACCGGATACCCTCACCCCAGCCCTCTCCCAGAGGGAGAGAGAGCCAGAGCGGGGAGACAAGGAGCGGAACCATGACCAGCCTGATCACAGGAGCGGGACTCGTCGGAACGTCGTATGCGCGGGAGGCCATCGCGCAGGGCGACCCGGTCGTCTTCTACGACGTGCGCCCGGACGCCAACTACATCAACGTGAAACTCGACGGCGGCCCGTACGAGACCGCGCAGGGCGACCTGCGCGACCTGCCCGCGCTCGTGACCGCGATGCAGCGGCACCAGCCGGAGATCGTCGTGCACACGGCGGGGCTCATCGGCAACAGTGTCAGCAGCCCGGTCTACACCGGCATGCAGATCAACGTGCAGGGCACCATCAACGTGCTGGAGGCGGCGCGGCTCACCGGCGTCAAGCGGTTCATCCATGTGAGCACCTACGGCGTCTACGACCGCCGCTCCGAGGCCGGAGGGACGATCTCGGAGGACTACCAGCGCGCGGGCGGAGGCAATCCCTACTCCGCGTCCAAGGTGGCGAACGAGCACATCGCCGAGGCGTACGCCACGCACTACGGCTTCGAGCTCGTCTTCGTGCGCCCGTCCAACGTGTTCGGCTACAACCACTTCCGGGGCGGCTCCGGCGGCGGCATGACCGTCCACAGCCTCGTCGAGGCCGGGCTCACCGGCGAGCCGCTGGTCGTGCCCGCCATCCGAGGCCGCGCGTTCGAGTACGTCTACGGCAAGGACCTGGGGCGGCTCATCCGCCGTGCGGCGGGCATCCCCCTCTCCGGCGTCACGGCGTTCAACGGCGGCAACGGCTTCATCACCACGTTCGAGGAGCTGGCGGACGCGGTGCGCACCGTGCTGCCCGACCTGAAGGTGACCGTCACGCCGGCGGACGGGCCTGTCCCCGCCCCCACGACGCCGCTCGACATCTCCAACGCCAAGGCGCTGCTCGACTGGCAGCCGGAGTACTCGGTGCCGGAGGCGTTCGCGGACTACGTCGCGGAGATGCGCCGCGCCGAAGGGCGGTAGAGCGAGACGACGGTATCCGGTTAATGGCGAAGGGGCGCCCTTGTGGGCGCCCCTTCTTCTTCTTGCTGACTGCCCCGCTTACAGCGCGTAAAGCCGCTTGGGGTTGTCGTAGAGGAACTTACGGGTGCTCTCCTCGGAGACCTTGCCTTCGTCGCGGAGCTTGCTGAGCGCGTCGATCTCGGCGGTCGTGTCGGCGTGGCCGTAGTCCGTGCCGATGACAAGGTGGTCGTCGCCGACCCGGTCGATGATGTAGCCGAGATCGTCGATCGTCTGGCAGCCGACGTAGAGGTTGTACTCCTCCATAAGCTCGGCGTCGCGGGGGAACGCCCCATCGGCGAACCGGCGAGAGCGGAGCACGAGGTCGTTCATCACGTAGGGCAGCCACTGCGACGTGACCTCGATGAACGCCCAGCGGAGGTCCGGGAACTTCTCCGGCACGCGGTGCAGGACGAGGTCGCTGAACGCGCCGACGGTGGGGAACTTGAACGTGGGCAGGCCGAACGAGCGGTCGAGCAGGTCCATGTTCGCGTACTGGCCGGCGGCGGCGTGGACGGCGATGGCGAGGTTAAGCTTCTGCGCCTCCTCGTAGACCGGGAAGAAGTACGAGTCAGAGAGGAGGAGGTTGTGCTCGTGCCCCCGGAAGAAGACCGCGCATGCGCCGTTCTCCTTGCCGAAGTGGATCTCCTCGATAGCCTTGTCCATGCTCATCAGCGGAGGGATGACGGCCCAGCGAAGGCGTCCGCCGCCCTGCTGCCAGACATCGGCGAGCCAGCGGTTGTAGGCGCGGGAGATGGCGTAGTCGGTATCGGCGTGGTTCGTGAGCGGGCGCAGGAACATGGTGGGATAGAGGATGTGCATGTCCACGCCAAGCTCGTCCATGTGGTCGAGGCGGGCCTTGATGTCGGCGGCCTCCCGCGCTGCGGTGGGAAACTCGGGCCCGACGTTCTGGTTCATGCGCCAGGCGCGGCCCTCGAGGAACCAGTACTTGTCCGCGTTCGCGCCGTCCTCCCGGACGAGCACGATGGGGCGGAACCGCGCGTCCTCCTCCCGCATGAAGTCGAACGTGCGCGGCGTCTCGATGACGTGGCAGTCGGCGTCGATGACTCGTGTCTGGACCGCAGTAGCCATGGCAGGCCTCCCCTCTCTGCGCGATGTGGCGCAAGCCTACTACAGAATTAACAGGGATGGACACGATGGACAGGATAGGGAGGGTTGACGTCAGGACCTGGTTCGCGTGAGGCGCCTGTACTCGAGCCGGGGACGACCGAAATTGAGAAGTAGCCCAGCGTCGATTCCAGTGGCCTTGAGGTAGTTGATCACCTGCGCTTGGTGCTCAGGAGCCAGGGCTTTCACCGCCTTGAGTTCGACGATCACTTGGTCTTCAACGAGAAGATCCGCGAAGAACACCCCCACCTCCTCTTCGCGGAAGTAGACGTCGATGGGCGCCTGCGCTCGAACAGCGAGGCCTTGCTCATTGAGGGCAACCACCATGGCGTTCTCATATACGGACTCCAGGAACCCGCTCCCCAACTCATTGCTGACGCTGAACGCGCAGCCGATGATGGAGCGCGTCAGACCTTCCAGCGAACCTGTCCTCATGTGCACCACCATCCTGTCCATTCTGTGTATCGATGTTGATCCTCAGGAAAGGTGGCGTGAACGCGCAATGGGGCAGTGTCGCAGGCGAACGCCGCTCGCGGAGCCTCCCATCATGTCCATCCTGTCCATCGATGTTGATGATGGTGTGAGGAACTGGTCGGGGCGGCCAGGATCGAACTGGCGACCTCCTGCTCCCAAAGCAGGCGCGCTTCCGCTGCGCTACGCCCCGGCGTCGGTTCCAGTTTATCGCACCCATGCCGCTGCGCATGGCGTACACGGATGCGAATCGCTGTGCAACCGATACCGCGTACCCATGCAGGCGGGGCTTGCACTGTTGCGCAAAGTATGATATTCGTTCGGAACATTAGTTCTATTCAGGGGAGGTCAGACCATGCTCATCCAGCGCGCTCCGGACGTGTACGAGAAGCTGCGACACCTTGGGGGGATGGCGACGGACGACGTGCTCTCGCCCGCCGAGCGCTCGGACGGTGTGGCGCGTCCGGGCGAGGGCTGGGAGCGCGTCGGGCCGCGCGGCGGTGTGACGCCGCACGCCGGCGTCTACAGGGCCGCGATGCCGAACGGCAAGCGCATCTCCCTGATGCGCGTGATGTTCACGGACCACTGCATCATGGACTGCCACTACTGCCCCAACTCCTACTGGGTGCCCCGCAGGCGCTACGGGTTCAAGGTCGACGAGCTCGCGCGGCTGTTCGACGAGATGCACAGCCGCCACATGGTGGAGGGGCTCTTCCTGAGCTCGGGCATCTTCAAGGACCCGAACGCCACGCAGGAGCGGCTGCTGGACACGGTGGAGGCGATACGCTCGCGCTACGGGTTCCGGGGCTACGTGCACCTGAAGGTGATGCCCGGCACGAGCGTCGACGCGCTGCTCGAGCAGAGCCAGCGCCTCGGCGCGCGCCTCTCCGTCAACATGGAGTCTCCCTCCGCGGAGCACCTGCGGAAGGTGAGCACGATGAAGGACTTCGACAACGGCATCGTCGCGCCCATGAAACGCATCAGCGAGCTCATGCAGGAGCGCTACGGCGGGGCGGTCGGCCAGGCGACGCAGCTCGTGGTCGGCGCGGCGGACGAGTCGGACTGGGACATCTACACGCGGATGCGGAGCCTCTACGGGGAGTACGGCTTCAAGCGCGTCTACTACTCCGCGTTCCGCCCCGTGAAGTACACGCCGCTGGAGGAGCACCCCGCGACTCCGCCCGTACGCGAACACCGCCTCTACCAGATGGACTGGCTGTCGCGCATCTACGGCTACGACACGGAGGAGCTCCGCCCGGCTTTCGACACGGGCGGCTTCCTGGAGCTGCGCGCCGACCCCAAGCTGATGATCGCGGTGAACAACTTCGAGCGCTTCCCCGTCGACGTGAACCACGCGAGCGAGCGCGAGTTGCTGCGCGTGCCGGGCGTCGGTCCGCTGGCGGCGAGCCGCATCGTGAAGCAGCGGGGGCAGCACTCCATCACGCAGCGCCAGGAGCTGCAGGCGATGGGCGTGGTGCTGAAGCGCGCCATGCCGTTCCTGCGCTTCCCCGGCCACAAGCCCGCCCCCGCGAAGCAGGGCGAACTGGCACTCTTCCCCCCTTCCCGTCATTCCCGCGAAGGCGGGAATCCAGCAGCTCCCTCCTCGCGCCGCACGGTAGACCTGCATGCTGCGCACGCGGCATCCGGCTGCGCCTCGTGTCCGCTCAACCCCGGGACCTGCGGCATGGCCGCGTAAGCGCCGCAGGGGTGCTACCATCCCTGCGAACGAACGGGAACGGACAGCGAAAGATGCTCAGAGTCGGCACGCAGGCCCCCGATTTCACCCTGCCGCTCACCTCCGGCGAACCCTTCACCCTCTCGGAGCAGCGTGGGCGGAACGTCGTGCTCTTCTTCTTCCCGCGCGCATTCACCAAGGGGTGAACCTGGGAGTCCGCGGAGTTCCGCGACAAGCACGACCGCATCGCCGCCGCAGACGCAACAGTAGTTGGCATCAGCACGGACGGCTCCGACGCGCTCTGCAGATTCGCCGAGAGCCTCGGCCTGCCCTACAACCTCGCGTCCGACCGCTCCGGCGCAGTGCGGCGTCTGTACGACGTGCAACGCCGGTTCGGGCTCGGCACGTCCCGGTTCACCTACGTTGTGGACGGCGCCGGGGTGATCCGGAGCGTGCACCATAACGAGTTCGTCATGAAGAGCCACGCCTATAGCGCGCTCGAGACGCTGGAGGCGCTCCGCAACGGCCAAGCGTAAATGGACAGCCTCGCCCCACCGCTGTTTCAAGGCCGATGCGGTATCATCCCCGCGTGTACAAGGTAGGCGTTCTCACGAGCAGCGACATGGGCGCGCGCGGCGAGCGCGAGGACACGAGCGGTGCTTTGATCCGCGAGATCCTCGCGCCGCCGGACTACGAGCACGCCGAGTACGCCGTCGTCCCCGACGACCGCGCAACCATCGAGCAGACGCTGCGCACCTGGGCCGACGAGCGCGAGCTCGATCTCATTCTCACGACCGGCGGCACCGGCCTGACCGACCGGGACGTCGCGCCGGAGGCGACGCTGGCAGTGATCGACAGGCTCGCGCCCGGCCTGCCGGAGGCGATGCGCGCCTACGGCCTGACGAAGACGCCGATGGCGATGCTGAGCCGCGGGACCGCGGGGGTCCGAGGGCGTACGCTCATCGTGAACCTGCCCGGCAGCCCGAAGGGCGTCCGCGAAGGTCTGGAAGTGCTTGCGCCCATCCTGCCCCACGCGCTCGGGCAGCTGACCGGCGCTGACCGCGGACACTGAACCGCCAATGCGCATAGACATCCTCACCGTGTTCCCTGAGATGTTCGGTCCGGTGCTAACAGTCGGCATCGTCGGCAAGGCCATCCGGAACGGGCTCGCCGACGTGCGGGTCCACGACCTGCGCGACTTCGCCCACGACCGGCACCGCTCCACGGACGACTCCCCGTTCGGCGGGGGTCCGGGGATGGTGATGCTGCCCGGTCCGCTCTTCGATGCCGTGCGGTCGCTGGAGGCCGGGCCGGACGCGGCTATCGTCGCGCTCACCCCGCAAGGCAGGCCGTTCGTTCAGCGATCGGCGGAGCGACTCGCCGGGCTGGAACGAATCGTCCTCATCTGCGGACGGTACGAGGGCATGGACGAGCGCGTCATCGAAGGGCTGGCGACGGAAGAGATCAGCACCGGCGACTACGTCGTGAGCGGGGGCGAGATCCCCGCGATGCTCGTCGTGGACGCGCTCGTACGACTGCTACCAGGGGCGCTGGGGCACAGCGAGGAGGCGCTGGCCGACGATTCGCACACGTCCGGGCTGTTGCAGCACCCGCAGTACACGCGGCCTGCCGATTTCGAGGGGAACTCAGTGCCGGAGGTGCTGCTCTCCGGCAATCACGCGGCCATCGCGCAGTGGCGCAGGCAGGAAGCCCTGCGGCGGACACTCGAACGCCGGCCAGACATGCTCGCCGAAGCCGGACTGAGCGCGGAGGACCTCAAGATCCTCCGCGCCCTGGGCTGGCAGCCGCCTACGCCGGGACAGCAGCGCGAGAGGTAACGACCGGTTCGGACGCTGCCGGAACGGCCGGAGCAGCAGGCGCTGGAGCGGCCACGCGGCGGGTCTTCGTGGGTTCGGGCAGCGCCGTCTTGCCAAGGCTGAAGGTCTCGATGCTCTCCAGTTGGCTGGCGCGCACCCACTCGTCTCGCCCCACCGGGGCGACCAACCAGCTCTCCAACTCGGCCTGTCGCTTCATCTCGACCTTCGTGCGCGCGGTGGCCTCCGGGTTCCAGTCGTACGCCGCGTTGACCGTCGGCGAGAGGTGCATGGAGGTCGGCACCAGCATACCCAGGAACGCGTACGTTGCCTTCCCCTGCTGGCAGAGGACGATCTGGTGACCGGGAGCCGGGCCCGCGGCAGGCTCGACCCAGACCCCGGAGCAGACCTCCGTGGTGCGGTCGACTACCTCGATCTGATCGCTGTCGAGCAACGGCTCGTGGTCGTCGGCGCGGTAGTGCTTGCGGTTCCTGCGGCTGGGGCGCATCGCCTCTTCCAGAGCGTCGCGGTGAACGACGTAGCGGGCGTTCGGGAATGTCGGCAATACGCGGCCTGAGGAAGTGAAGTGCGTACATCCTCCCGCATACTCGGAGAACAGGTCGGTCTGGATGACGACGGCGATGTCCTTCGGCATGAGGCCGAGCTGCTTCAACTCCCTGGCGAGCGACGACCGGCTGCGGGAGCGGACGACATCCAGAGAGAGTGGGGGTTTGTCGCCGGGGCCCGTGTTCACGAGTACCCAGCCGTCCGGGTGATCGATGAGCAGGCTGTAGTTGCCTATGGAGACCCTGTTCTGGCGGTCGGGGGAGACGAACCTCTCCCACATCTGCTTGGTGGTCGCGCCGAACAGGGTGCCGCCATCCATGCGGGTGGTACTGACACGAAGGAGACGCACGTACGGTTTGGTCGCTTTACCCATCGGAATCTCCTTTGGCGCAGAAGCGCTTGCAGGAACGATGGCGGCTATTATGTCCAAGTTTTCAGTTTTGTCAATACTTTGTATAGATTTCAGTTTAGAAAAACGACCAAAACCGTACCGAGATGCAGGAACAGGCTGAGAAAGAGCAAACGGAGGATACCCTGCCAGAAGCATGGCATCGATATTGAACGAAGTTTAGGAAATCGTTAGACCGATGCTGAACGACGGGCGCTCGCCCCGCCCAGTGCCGCGCCGACCGTGCCCCCCGCGAATATCCACAACACCGCTCCTCCCGTCACCACCATCACAAAGTTCATGGACAGGTCCGCGAACAGGGCTATACCCATGACCGCGACGACCGCGGGGAACAGCAGGAGCACAGCCATCAGCAGACCGATGAGCAGCGCCTGCCCCTGCGTGCAGGCGCTCCGGACGCCCGCCATGTACCCACCGATCAGCGGAGACGGTATCCCGGTGATGAAGTGGAGGATGGGTACGAGGACGCAGCCCAGGGTGACGGCTGCCCCCACGAGGGCGGCTCGGAACACGAAGACCTCTCAGACATGTCAGGGATCGCAGGCAGTCTACGGACGGACGCCGCCGGCTGTCCACGCGCGGCACGTACAATGCCCCCCGTGAGCATCCCGCGCACAACCACTCAACGGGCCTGCGGCAACCATGCGGGTTGACGACGCGTTCCGTCGTGCGCTGGAGACGAGCTTCGTCATCCGCATCACCCACAGGGGGCGGAGGAGCGGTCTGCCCCGCGTGCTCGAGACGACCTATTACTGGGACGGTGCAGGGAAGATCTACCTCTCCGGCTACCCTGGCAAGCGGGACTGGGTGGCGAACATGGGGGCAGCGCCGGATGTGACCGTCTACACCGTGGAGCGTGGACAGTGGTTCGCCGCTCCGGCGACGGCGCGAGTGCTCCGCTCGCGCGAGGAGCGCACGCCCTTCGTCATGGCGTACGTGCGCCACTGGCTGCGCCTCGGAGGCGGTCAGCGACGCCTCATCCGGTGGGCCCTGGCCGCGGTGCGCGTGAACCGCGCTCTGCATCTGCCGTGGTGGGGGCCGTTCTTCTGCATCAGGCGGGTGTTCGACTCCATGCCGTGCGTCGAACTGACGCTGAACGAGGACCCTGTCGCGCTGGACGCTCCACCGCCCGACCCTACCCTGCCGCACAGGGAGCGCGCGTAGATCCGCTCATAGAGGGTCAGCCAGTCGTTGACATCGCGCTAGCCTATTGCGTACAGTGCCGCCCTGTAGCATGGCCGTGTATAATGCGCGGAATACACCATGCATCTGCCCGATCCGACAGAAGAACGGCGCCGGACTACCGCGATACAGGTACTCGCCAACGCTATGATGCATAGCCCATCAAGCCGTCGAATCGGTACACCACGCAGGATATCCCCCCTGACCAGGAGCACTTCGCCATGAGCGCTTCCACCGGCTTCCACCTGCCGCCCAGCGCTGTTTCCCGCCTCGACGCGCTGGTGGACAGCATCGAAGCGAACCCGGGGCCGCTGCTCAACCCCGCGGAGATGCGCGCGGCAGCCGCGGAACTGAACATCCGCAGCGCGGTCGAGCAGCTGCCTGAGGGCATCACTGTCGAAGACTTCGTCGGCATCCTCAAGCTGGCGATGCTCACCGAGTGCGCGACGGACTCGTATTCCGCCGTCTTCCAGGATGGCGCGCAGCGGTTCGACTCTCCCTGGCTGGGACGGTTCAACGAGCGCGTCTGGACGCCGGACGAGCACACGCACCACACGCCGTACAAACTCATGCTCCAATCGCTCGGCCACTCCGAGGAGGAGCTGGACCGCGAGATGCGTGAGGTACGGGAACGGCAGTACGAACACTGCTGTGGCCGCAGCCCCGTCGAACTGACGACCTACGGCATCATCCAGGAGTACCTGACCGACAACTGGCACGGGATGATCAGCAACCTGCTCAGGCCGTCCGCGCCTTACGCGGCCAAGTGCGCCGCGATGGTGAAGCGGCGCGAAACGCTGCACACCACCTGGTACCGCGAGATGACAGCGCTGCAGGTTGAAGAGAACCCGGAGATGCTCGGCCTCGTGGCGGATACGGTGCTGTCGTTCCAGATGCCGGGGACGCGACTGGTCCCCGAACTCGGCGTGCGTTCGCTGGAATGGATGAGCAAGGCGAACGTGGACTTCCCCCGTGTCGCGAGAGACTTCGTACGCAACTTCCAGCAAGTTGCGGGGAGCGTGAAGCGCGCCGGGCAACTGTTCGTCGACCTCGCGGCCAAGCGCGGGATGCAGATCGGCCCCGTGCGGCTGTCCGCCGCCCGCCGGGTGCTGAGCAAGATAGGTGGACCCGGCTACGGGCTCGTCGGCGAGGCGGTGTTGGACAAGTTCGGCATCCCGCGCCCAACCACCCAGAGCCAGACCGGGCCCATCAGCCTGCCGCCCCGGATGTACGAGGCGTTCCGGGCCCGCATGCGCGGCATGATCATGCAGCGCATAGAAGTAGCCGCCATCATCGGCGAGGTCTAACCGCCATTCCGTCACTGCCACGTCTGCCACTGCGGCCTGCGGCGCGGGCCGCGAAGCGTGTCAGCACCCCTGCGGCGGATATGCTCGCGCGCAGGCTGTTCCTGTCTACCGTTGGCAGGATCAAGCTCGGCTCGCTGCACGTCGAGACACCCGGGAGCAGGTTCTATTTCTTCGAGACGGCCGATCCCGGTCCGCAGGGCGAGCTCCGCGTACACGACGACTCGTTCTACCGGCGGGTGCTCACCGGGGGAGAGATAGGCTTCGGAGAAGCGTACCAGGACGGCATCTGCGACTCGCCGGACCTCGTGCAACTGCTGATGCTCGCAGTGCTCAACCGCCGGGCGATCGACATGAACCGCGGACCGATGCGCCTGCTCTCCAAGCGTTCCAACCTCCGTCTCCACCGCTCACGCGCCAACACCGTTGAGCAGAGCAAGGACAACATCCACGCCCACTACGACATCGGCAACCCCTTCTTCGAACTCTTCCTGGACGAGACGCTCACCTACTCCAGCGCCGTCTTCGCGTACGAGGGCCAGCCGCTCGCGGACGCGCAGGCCAACAAGTACCAGCGCATGTGCGAGTTCGCAGGCATCACCGCGGAGAGCCGCGTGCTGGAGATCGGCAGCGGCTGGGGCGGGTTCGCGATACACGCGGCGCGCGAGTACGGCTGCCACGTCACGACCGTCACGATCTCCCAGGAGCAGTTCGACCTCGCCGCCGAGCGCATCCGGGAAGCGGGGCTGAGCGACCGCATCGACATATGTCTCATGGACTACCGCGACGTCACCGGCGAGTTCGACAGCATCGTCTCCATCGAGATGTTCGAGGCCGTGGGCGCGGAGTTCTTCGAGACGTTCTTCCTGAAGTGCTCGTCGCTGCTGAAGCCCGGCGGCAAGCTCGCGATGCAGGTCATCACCGTGCCGGACAGGAACTTCGAGGCCCAGAAGCGCGGCGTGAACTGGATACAGAAGTACATCTTCCCCGGCGGCGTGCTGCCGTCTCTCGCCGCGATGGAGCAGGCCAATGCCCAGACCGGGCTCATCATCGCGTCCGTGGACCACATCGGGATGCACTACGCCGTGACGCTCCGCCAGTGGCGCAAGACGTTCTGGAACCGCATCGACGACGTGCGCGCCCTGGGCTACGACGACCGCTTCGTCAGGACATGGGACTACTACTTCGCCGCCTGTGAAGCCGGCTTCCTCACGAGCACCACGGACGACATCCAGATCGTCTTCGAGAAGCCCGCCGCCCCCGCATAGCGGCGCCGGCAACCTCAGCCTTCCCGCCCTACCCCACCGGTCCGCCTGCCCCGTCCCGAATCTGTGACACGCGCCCCCTGCGCAGTTGCATGGGACTCGCAGACCATGCCAATAGAAGTGGGAGACACCTATAGTTACAACCACTAGATGTTTGATACCCTTTACTTGGAACTACCACATATTGACAAAGCCCATCGCAGGAGCTAGTGTTCCCGTGCTTTGTGAGGATGTGTGCACACATCTCACAAAGGAGGTCCAAGCACAGAGGGAAGTTTGTCGGGGGGCGTGAAATGACTTACGTCGCTAATGTCGATCAGTTCAGCGCCGGGGCGCCGGAGCAGGTGACGCCGGACGCCGCTACGTCCACCACCATGCACGTCCGCAAGCGGAACGGGGGGCTCGAGCCCGCCGACGTTATGAAGATCGTGCGCGCGGTTGAGCGCTCGTCCGGAGGGCTGGAGAGCGTCGACCCCCTCCGCGTCGCCACCCGCACCATCAGTGGACTGTACGACGGCGCGACCACCCGCGAGCTGGACGAACTCTCCATCCGCACCGCCGCCTCGCTCATCGCGGAGGAGCCGGAGTACTCCAAGCTCGCCGCCCGCCTCCTCGCCGTCTTCATCGACAAGGAAGTGCGCAACCAGGACATCCACTCCTTCTCGCAGTCCGTGAAGGCCGGGTACGCCCTCGGCCTGATCGACGACCGCGTCGCGGAGTTCGCCGCGGTCAACGCACGCAAGCTGGACGACGCCATCACGCCGGAGCGGGACAAACTGTTCGAGTACTTCGGCATCCGCACCCTGTACGACCGCTACCTCCTCAAGCACCCGGAGAGCAGGCACAGCATCGAGACGCCGCAGCACTTCTTCCTGCGCATCGCCTGCGGGCTCGCGGAGAGCCCCGCCGACGCCATCGAGTTCTACGAGCTGATCTCCCGGCTCGACTACATGCCGAGTTCGCCCACGCTGTTCAACTCCGGCACGCGCCACTCGCAGATGTCGTCCTGCTACCTGCTCGACTCCCCCGAGGACGACCTGGAGGCCATCTACAACCGCTACACGGACATCGCCAAGCTCTCCAAGTTCGCAGGCGGCATCGGCGTCTCCTTCTCGCGCGTGCGCTCACAGGGCTCCCTCATCAAGGGGACGAACGGCCAGTCCAACGGCATCGTGCCATGGCTCAAGACGCTCGACTCCTCCGTCGCCGCCGTCAACCAGGGCGGCAAGCGCAAGGGCGCCGCGTGCGTCTACGTGGAGAGCTGGCACGCGGACATCGAGGACTTCCTCGAGTTGAAGAACAACACCGGCGACGAGTCCCGCCGCGCGCACAACCTCAACCTCGCCAACTGGGTGCCGGACCTGTTCATGAAGCGCGTCGAGGCGGACGGCACCTGGTCGCTCTTCGACCCGAAGGAGCTGCCCGAACTCGTGGACACCTACGGCGACGAGTTCGAGCGCGTCTACACGCAGGCCGAGGCTGATGGCCGGTACGAGCGGCAGTTGCCCGCGCGCGAGTTGTACGCGCGGATGATGCGCACGCTCGCCCAGACCGGCAATGGCTGGATGACCTTCAAGGACACCTCCAACCGCAAGTCCAACCAGACGCTGCGGGGAGAGAACGTCATCCACCTCTCCAACCTCTGCACGGAGATCCTCGAGGTCACCAACAGGGACGAGACCGCCGTCTGCAACCTCGGCTCGCTCAACCTCGGCCACTTCGTCACGGACGAGGGCATATTCGACTATGAGCGCCTGAACCGCGCCGTGCACACCGCCGTCCGCTACCTGGACCGCGTCGTGGACATCAACTACTACCCCACCGACGCGGCGGCCTACTCCAACAGCAAGTGGCGGCCCGTCGGCCTCGGCGTCATGGGCCTGCAGGACGTCCTCTTCAGGATGCGCCTGCCGTTCGACAGCCAGGAGGCGGTCGACCTCGCGGCGCGCATCCAGGAAGAGGTCTACTTCGGCGCGCTCGACACCTCCTGCGCACTGGCGGAGGAGCGCGGAGCGCACGAGACGTTCAAGGACACGCGCGCGGCCGGCGGCGAACTCCAGTTCGACTTCTGGGGCATCACGCCCAGCAAGCCGGAGTGGCCGGAGCTGCGGGAGCGCATCAAGCGCTTCGGGCTGCGCAACTCCCTGCTCATCGCCATCGCGCCCACCGCCACCATCGCATCCATCTGCGGCGCCTACGAGTGCATCGAGCCCCAGGTCTCCAACCTGTTCAAGCGCGAGACGCTCTCCGGCGAGTTCCTCCAGATCAACGGTTACCTCGTGAACGACCTGAAGGAGCGCGGACTCTGGACGGAGGCCATACGCAACCGCATCAAGCTCAGCGACGGCTCCGTGCAGTACGTCGACGACATACCGGATGACCTGAAGCGGCTCTACCAGACCGCTTGGGAGCTGCCGCAGAAGGCGCTGATAGACATGGCCGCCGCCCGCGGCCCTTACATCGACCAGAGCCAGTCCCTCAACCTCTTCATGGCCGCACCGACCATCGGCAAGCTCTCCTCCATGTACCTCTACGCTTGGAAGACCGGCCTGAAGACCACCTACTACCTCCGCTCCCGCCCGGCAACGCGCATCACCCAGACCACCATCGCCGTCGCCGAGAAGGAGTACGCGGACCAGGAAGAGATCGCCTGCTCCCTGGAGAACCCGGAGTCCTGCGAAGCCTGTCAATAGGCAGGCCCCACGGACGAGCCCGCCCTGCGGCTGGCAGCGCGGGCTCGTTTGCGACGATACGGCACAAGCGAACAGAACACGGAGATACGCGATGATCCTCGAACCAGGACTCAACCTCACGCTCCGGCCCATGCGCTACCCGGACTTCTACGAGATGTACAAGAACGGGATACGCAATACATGGACCGTCGACGAGGTTGACTGGTCGGACGACATCAAGGATCTGAACGGGAAGCTCTCCGAGCCGGAGCAGCACCTCATCCAGCGGCTCGTCGCGTTCTTCGCCACCGGCGACTCCATCGTCGCCAACAACCTCGTGCTGAACCTCTACAAGCACATCAACGCGCCGGAGGCCCGCCTCTACCTCTCACGCCAGCTCTTCGAGGAGGCGCTCCACGTCCAGTTCTACCTCACCCTCCTCGACACCTACGTCCCGGACGTCGACGAGCGGCACGAGATGTTCCGCGCCATCGAGACGATCCCCTCCATCAAGCAGAAGGCCGACTTCTGCTTCAAGTGGATCGACTCCATCCACGAGCTCGACACGCTGGACACGGACGAACAGAAGCGCCAGTTCCTGCTCAACCTCATCTGCTTCGCCACCTGCATCGAGGGGCTCTTCTTCTACGCGGCGTTCGCCTACGTCTACTTCATGCGCTCCAAGGGGCTGCTGAACGGGTTGGCGTCCGGCACCAACTGGGTCTTCCGCGACGAGTCCGCCCACATGGAGTTCGGCCTGCAGGTCGTCCGCACCGTACGTGAGGAGTACCCCCACCTGATCGACGAGCGCATGGAGGAGCAGGTGACGCAGATGATTCAGGAGGCCGTCGACTGCGAGACGCAGTTCGCCGAGGACCTGCTGGAGGGCGGCGTCGCCGGCCTCACCGTCACCGAGGTGCGCCAGTACCTGGAGTACGTCGCCGACCAGCGGCTCACCAACCTCGGCCTGCCGACCTACTTCGGCACGCGCAACCCGCTCACCTTCATGGAACTGCAGGACGTGCAGGAACTCTCCAACTTCTTCGAGCGCCGCGTCTCTGCCTACCAGGTCGCCGTCACCGGCCAGGTCGCCTTCAACGAGGAGTTCTAAGAGGCTCTGCTGAGCAAACCGATAACAGAGGGCCAAGTCACAGAATGACTTAAACGCGCTGCCATAGGCGGTTATTGTAAGTGCAGTAGGAGAGAGCACTAATGAGTATTGAAACACCTCATCAACAAGCAGTTTCGATTCTTGAGAGGTTCCTTGCAGAGAGCACCGGTAGCGTTCTCCAGGCCACCGCAATCTGTAATCAATGTTCTGAGAACCTAACAATCAACTTACTAGAAGGAGTTTCTAGTATTCACAGAGAGAAGCGCGTGGGAACAGTATACCCTGACATTAGTCTGGTCGACGAGAATGACAAGCCCGTCAAGTTTATCGAGGTTGTAGATAGCCATGCCCCTGAAACAAACGTCCATGAATACGCTCTAGCTAACGACATTGAGATAGTCGAAATACACCTGAGAGCAACCAAAGCATTCAAGGGGACAAGAAGGAATAAAGCGTTAGATTCATCCTTAACCGTGAAGGCGAGGCTACAGGAACTCGCTGCCGGTCAGATTCAGATCGACGCGCACAACCTGCTGTGTCAGAAGCCTAAGTGCAACGAATGCGGGGCTCCACTTCCCTTAAGGACCATCACTATACATACCAAGGATTGCTGGAAGTGTGGCCAAAACGTGAACGTGGCCATAGGCCACAAAGATGAGCAGGATCTAGAGCAGGATTTCTTCACAACAGCAGAAATCGAATTTGCTCGAGACAATGGAGTTACCCTAGAGAGAAGGTTCAGTGCCACTGTAAGGGGAAAGTACTTGGCAAATGTATGCACTAAGTGTAACCAGATACAAGGGAACTGGTTCTTGTACATGGACCCCTATCATGACCGCTTCACTATTCGACGAACACAGCGGCAGGCTTATGGCCCGTGTGATGCTTGCGCAACGTTCTACTGCCTGACGCACGGAGGTTACGTCGACTACGGGAAGACCGGCCAATGCCCTTCTTGTCTGGAAGAGGCCGAGAGGGTCATGTGTCCCAACAATCCCAACAGGGAGTGCTTCTACCCGGATCGATGCCAAGCGACGGTGTGTTACTTCGTCAATCGTGAACGGCAGCGAGTCCAACAGCAGCAGGAGTGGGGGCAACAGCAACGAGAGCAGAGAGAACGGCAAGAGCAGAATCGGAGGCGGTTGGAACAGGAACGAGAGCAACGGCAACAGGAGTGGGCAGAGCTGAGGGAGTGGTTTGATGAGCGAAAGATCTCGTAACAGGCTCCCTCACTCCATAGCTGCCAGCCCGTCAGCGTCGCCGACGCCGCTCTCGACCGCTGCCCTGCCGACGGCGTACGCCACCCTGCGGTGCACCTCCGGGTCGAGCGGGCTGGGGCTCAGGTCGCCAGGAGGCGTCGCCTCCGCCAGCGCTTCGCCCGCCGCGATGAGCATCGCACGATTGATCTCGCTCGCCTGTGTGCTGAGCGCGCCGCGCCAGATGCCGGGGTAGCCGAGCAGGTTGTTCACCGTCGTGCCGTCGGCGGCGAGCGCCGCGCCCGCTTCCAACGCCTGCGAGGGGCGTATCTCCGGGTCCGGGTTTGAGAGCGCAAACACGATCTGCCCGCTCTGCACCTGCTCCGGCGCGATGAGGCCCGGCACGCCGGTTGTCGAGATCACCACGTTCGCCGTCGCCATGATCTCTTCCAGCGACGTGATGCGGCCGCCCTGCTGCTCATGGCGGGTGATGGCGTCCTCGTTCACGTCCGCGCCCAGCACCGGCTTGCCAGTGGCCTGCATAAGGAGTGACGCCACGGACTGCCCTGCCGCCCCGAGGCCGATCTGCCCTATCGTCACGTCGGAGAGCCGCCTGCCGGTCGTTCGCATCGCGCTCATCAGCGCGCCGAGCACGACGGCGGCGGTGCCATCCTGGTCGTCCTGCATCACGGGGATGCTGAGCCGATCGCGCAGCTTCGCCACGATGTCGAAGCACGCAGGCGCGGCGACGTCCTCCACGTGGATGCCGCTGTACGTCGGTGCCACCCGCACGACGGCCTCAACGAACTCGTCGGCGTTCGATGCCTCGATGAGCAACGGCGCGCCGTTCACGCCCGCGAACTGCTGCAGCAACGCGGCCTTGCCCTCCATCACCGGCATCGCCGGGGCGAGTCCGATCCTCCCGAGGCCCAGCACCGCCGTGCCGTCCGTCACGATGGCGACCGTGCTGCCGATGGACGTGAAACGCCGCGCCAGGTTCGGCTGCGCGTGGATGGCTCGGCATATCTCGGCCACTCCGGGCGTATAGACCTTCCGCAACATCGCGATGTCCGCTACGGGCTGACGGCTCACGATGGCGATCTTGCCGCCCTGGTGCAGATCCATCACTTCGTCGCGCGTCTCGGTGACGCGCACGCCCTTCACCTGCCCCACCGCGCGCAGCACCTCCAGCAGGTGCGTCTCGTCCTCCACCTGCACGTCGATGTCCCGGAGCACGTAGCTCTGGCTGAGGTGCACGGTCTGGATGTTGCCGATGTTCGCGCCCGCGCTGCCAATAGCCGACGCGAGCGCGCCCAGCACGCCGGGGATATTCTCGTTGCGCACCTGCACGGTGCGGATCAGTCCGTAGTTCGTCGTGTTCGTCGCAACCACGCTGAGCCTCCTGCTGTCGGACGGGGGAGAAAACCAGTATCGCACCGACGCGCTAGAATCGCCCCCACCTACGGATGCACGGAGTTGCGCGATGCCGAACGTTACAGTGGACGGAGCCGCCATCGAGTACGCGGAGGCGGGCAGCGGCCTGCCCCTCGTGTTCTGCCATGAGTTCGCGGGCAGCATGGAGAGTTGGGACCAGCAGGTGAACTACTTCTCCCGCCGCTACCGCGCCGTGACCTACAACGCGAAGGGATACCCACCCTCCGAGGTCCCGGCGGACTGGGAGGAGTACACGTGGGACCACCAGGTGGCAGTGCTGCTGGGGCTGCTCGACGCGTTGGGGATCGAGCGCGCCCACGTCTGTGGACTCTCGATGGGCGCGTACACGGCGGTGCAGTTCATGCTCGCGCACCCGGAGCGCTGCCTGAGCGTCGTCGCGGCAGGCGTTGGCACCGGCAGCGACGACCCCGCAACCTTCCTCACCGAGTCCGAGGAGCGCGCCGCGATGCTGGAGGCGAACGGCATGGCTGGCATGGACGCATACCTCTCCGGATCGACGCGCATCCGGTTCCGGGAGAAGGACCCCGCGGGCTGGGAGCGGTTCGCCGCGCTCTTCCGCGCGCACTCCGCCGCGGGCTCCGCCAATACGCTGCGCGGCTTCCAGGGCAGGCGTCCCAGCCTCTACACGCGCGAGGCCGACCTGGCAGCGCTCGATGTGCCGTTGCTCATCGTCTGCGGCGACGAGGACGACCCCTGCGTCGGGCCGTCGCTCTTCCTGAACCGCACGGTGCCGAACTCGGGCCTCGCGGTGCTGCCGCACACCGGCCACGCCTGCAACCTGGAGGAGCCTGCCGCGTTCAACGCAGCCGTCGCCGAGTTCCTCGCGCAGGCCGAAGCCGGGAAGTGGGGGCCACGCCCCGAGGACAGCGGCGACAACTGGGCCGCATCGCCCGGGCGCTAGTCGTCGAGAACGGCAAACGCCTCGATCTCGATCAGGTACTCCGGTTGCGCGAGCGCGCGCACGATGACCATCGAGCTCGCAGGTGTCGGAGCGTCACCCCAGCACTCGTTCTGCGCGGCGCGCGCCGCCGGCAGGTACGCCTCCGACGTAACGAAGATGGTCACCTTCACGATGTTCGCGAACGTCCCACCGACCGACTCGATGGCGGTGCGCAGGTTCTCGTAGACCTGCCGGCACTGGGCAGGCGCGCTGTCGAGGCCGATCACCTTGCCGTCCGTCCCGCGCGAGGTCTGCCCCGCTATCCAGACGAGGTTGCCCCACCGCACGACGTGGGAGTAGCGGCCTCCCGGCGGCGGCGCAAGCCCCTCCGGGTTCGTTCGTTCGATGTCAGGCATCGGGACCTCCTGCAGGCTCACGCCTTGTAGTAGACCGGCATTGCGGCGCCGGAGACGGCCCGCGCCTCCTCGGACGCGAGGAATAGCAGCACGTTCGCCAGATCGTCCGGCTGCACCCACCGCTCAACCTTCGCATCCGGCATCGCCGCGCGGTTCGCGGGGGTGTCGATGATGCTCGGCAGCACCGCGTTCACGGTGATGTCGTGCGCCTTCACTTCAGCCGCGACGGACTGCGTGAGCAGGATGACGCCGCCCTTGCTCACCGAGTAGTGCGCGACCATCGGGTCGCCGTGCAGGCCGCTGCGCGCCGCGACGCTCACGATGCGCCCGTAGTCCTGTGCCTTCATGTACGGCAGCGCGTTCTTGATGGTGAGGAACGCGGACTTGAGGTTCAGTTGAAGCAGGCCGTCCCAGTCAGACTCCTCCATCTCCTCGACGGAAGGTCCGAACCGGAAGCCGCCTGCGATGTTCACGAGCACGTGCGGCCCGCCGAACTCCGACGCCACACGCTCGAACAGTCCGCGCACCGACGCCTCGTCGAGTACGTCTGTCTCATGGTAGACGACGGCGCCTGCCTCATCGGGCGGCGGCGCCATGTCGGCGACGACCACCCGCGCTCCGGCCTCCGCGAACCTGCGCGACGCCACGCGTCCCACCGCGCCGCTGCCTCCGGTCACCACCACCGTCTTGCCTGAGAAGCTCATCCCTGCTCCTCGATGAGCCGCCCGATGAACGCCTTGCCCGCCTGCACGATCTCCTCGTCCTCTTCGGCGGTGCGTCCGCTGACCCCTAGCCCCCCGAGTATCGTGCCGTCCGGCGCGACGACGACCGCGCCGCCCCCACCGATGGTGAAGTTCGGGTTGCCGAAGCCGGCCAGCCCTTGTGGGGACGCGCTTGCCCGCTCCGCGAAGTCGAGCGTGTCCGCCCGCATGCAGGCGGACGTGTATGCCTTCTTCATGGCGTTCTGGCGTGCGAGCGCGGCGTTCACCCCGGCCTGCGCCGCGAAGCAGATCAGCTCGCCGCGGTCGTCCATAACGGCAATGGCGATGGGGCGTCCGCCCATCTCGTCGGCCTTGCGTAACATCTCGGCGAGCACCTGCCTCGACTCAGCCAGCCCGAGCGTCGTACGCACCCTCACGAGAGGCCTCCCTGCAGCGCGGCCAGCGCAACGCGTGCAAGGCGCTCATCCTGCTCGCGGTCGCCGCCTTGCACGCCGATAGCGCCAACGACGGCGCCCCGCCCCGCCGCACGCACGACAACCCCGCCGTGCGCGGCGCCCACGAATCCGTCGCCGAACTCGGCTGTGCTCATGCCACGTCCAGCACGGTAGGAAGCGAACTCGTTCAGATCCGCGCCCACGCGCGACGCCGTGTACGCCTTGCGGATGGCGTGCTGGCGCTGGAAGATGGGCATGCCGTCCGCTCGCGCAAACGCGACGAGGTCGCCGTTGTCGTCCACCACCGCTACTGCCAGTGGGCCTGCGCCTTCGGCTGAACCGGCTTCCATCGCAGCGTCGACGGCGCGCAGGGCATCCTCAACATCCATCACCTGCCTGTCGTACATCGCTCCTCCATCGGTCCCGTGCGTGCGCAGTGTAGTCGAGAAGGCGCTCAACGCAAGAGGAGCGCCCGATGGGCGCTCCTCTGTTGGTACTCCGCTATCCAGAATCTAGCTAGGGAAGAGGCCGCTGATTGCGTTGAATATATCGGGAGGAATGTCCGGTATGGCATCCACCAGCGCCTGGTAATCGTCGCCCGTTAGCAGGCCGACATCGTAGCGCCGGGACTTCATGTCCGCCACGAACTCGTCGCTCGAGACGACGCGCTCGAACGCAGCGCGCATCTCGTTCACGATGTTCTCTGGCGTCTGCGCTGGCATGGCGTAGATGCGGCTGGACGTCGAAAGCTCCATGAGCTCATCAAACGCGTTCAGATGAACGTCGTTCGCGCCAAGGCGCTGCTGCGCGATATTCCTGATTGAATCGACCCACAGCCATTTGCCCTCAGCCTTGCCGGCCTTCACCCACTCTGGTTCCACATTCGTGTAGAACAGCGGCGTCGCGAAGCCCTCGGCCCATTCCGGGTGCTGGGCAACCTGCGAGTCTCGGCACGTGGGTGTGATGTCGACCTCGCGGCGGTTGAACGCCGCGTCGATGCCGGACGTGCCCCGGTAGCCGAACACCCGGTCAAGGGGGAAGCCTGCCTGCGCAAGCCATTCATTCGTGGTGGCGTACGTGTCTATCTGGCCGACCAGCCCTACCGAGTAGTTGCCGGCGAAATAAGCGTCCAGCGAGTCCGCTACGTCGGTACGGATGCACCAGGTCTGGTCGCTGGGCGTGAAGTCAGGAGCGCCAAGATAGACGACATCCTTCGCCGCGTCGAACCCTTCCACAGTCCCCGTGAAGATGGAGCTTTGTATCAGGGTGGAGATGATGACGACGATGTCCACTTGGTTGTCGCGATAGTCCTTCTCAGTGACGGAGCGAACGGCAACCAGGGTGTTGGCGCCGGGCTTGTTGCTTACGAAGACGTTGGGGTTGCCCCTCAGTTCGTCCGCCAAGTGCGCCGCGAAGATGCGGGCGAACGTGTCGAAACCGCCGCCGGGCGCGTAGCCGACGGTGATCTGCACTGTCTTGCCGGAGAAGTCCACCTGCTCCTCAGCCGGAATCGGCGTCGGGGTCGGCCGCGGTGTCGGAGTGGGGTCCGGGGTCTCCGTCATCGCCCCGGGCGTGGGAGTGGCCTTGTCCTCCATCATCGCCTCGGCGGTGGGAGTCGGTTTCTCCATCATCGCTTCGGCGGTGGGAGTCGCGGTCGGCGGGGTTTGCTGCGGAGCCGACGTGGGAGTGGGATCCGGGTCATCGCCCCCGCAAGCAACCGCAAGCATCGCCAGCACAGCGGTAAGCGCGACCAAGCTGACGGCCCGTTTCGCTGTTATCAATGCAGTGCGCATCTGTCCTCCTCGGAGTACCTGTTCTTCCTGGAGCTGCGCATACGCGCGTTGACGCAGAATGCTACCACGGCACACGCGATACGTCTACGGCGCAACCCTCTAGCCGGAGATCCTCCCCCAGAACTGTGTGATCGTCTCCCTGCCCTTCAAGATGTCGGGGATGAAGTCTTCCAGGACCGGGTCTATCCACGGAATGTGGATGATGAGGTCGAAGAAGCCGTAGATGAGCACGAGGAAGACGACGAGCCAGAAGAGGGCTGCCCACCAGCGGACGTGGCCGAAGATGAGCAGGTAGAGGAAGACGTAGGCAGGGATCGCTATCTGGAAGCCGATGAGCCAGATAGCCAGAACGAGTCCGAACGTGGTCCCGATGGCCTTTGCTGTACGCAGCATCACGACGCGGCGGTCGTCGTCGGTGCGGGTCCTCCCGATATCCATGATGCGGCCGCCGCCGGACCGGGGAGAGACGAAGTGGAACGCTACGTAGGCGGCGACGAGCACCAGCCCAGCGACGGTAATCACCCGCGGCAGACGCGCCGCCTGGCTCGTCCATTCGAACGTCTGCCAGAAGGTAAACGCGAAGGCCAGCGTGAGCAACGCGATGAATATGCCGCTGGGGGTCGGCTGCAGCATCTCCGACAGCATCGGGCGCCCCCGCGCCGGGGCAGGTCCAGCCGGGTCTTCGTCGCTTGCGCCGGCAGGCGGAGGTGGGGTGGCCTCCGCGCGTGCTGCGAATTCGGCCTCCTGTCTCGCCACGGTGCGGCTCACGCTGTGCTGCATTCGGACCGTGTACAGAGCAGTGCCTACGGCGATGAGGATGATGATGATGACGGCTGGGCGGGTGAAGACTCCTTCCAGTGGATCGGAGAAGTTCACCCAGTCGAACGCCACGCTGGATATGCCGTAGAACCGTTCGATGATGCCGCCGAGGACAACGGCGATGATGATAGGCGGACGCGGCCATCCGTACGACTTCATGAAATAGCCGAGGGCGCCGAACACCAGCATCACCAGCAAGTCGTAGATCGAACGGTTCGCCTGGAACGCCGCGACCGTCATCACGGCAAGGATGATGGGCACGAGCACGTTGGGTCGCACGAATGCGATGCGGGTGAGCAGCGGCGTGAACCCGAGCGCCAGGCCGGTGGCAAGCACGTTCGCCATCACCAGCGACATCGCTATCGTCATGGTGAGCGGCAACTGGTTGTTCAGCATGTCCGGGCCAGGGCGCACGTCCAGGATGATGAGCAGGCCGAGGAAGAGCGCCATCCCGACCGAGCCCGGCACGCCGAAGAAGAGGGTCGGCACCAACTGGCCGCCGTCCACGGCGTTATTCGCGGATTCCGGTGCGATGACACCGCGTATGTCACCGGTGCCGAACGTCTGCGTGCCGCCGCGCACGGTCTGGCGCGCCGAGGCGTACGACAGCCACTGCGCGAGCGAGCCGCCGATGCCCGGCAACAGCCCGACGAACACCCCCATCGCCGCCGAGCGTATGACGAGGAGCCAGTTCCGCAGCACGGACGTCATGCCTTCGCGACGCTGCGCGGATGCGTCGAAATTGGACGTCTCGGCGCGGCGTGCGATGGACACGTCGCTCACGACCATGTCGAAGAATTCGGGGAGCGCGAAGAGGCCGATCACCACCGGGATGACGTGGATGCCGTCCCAGAGGTAGTCCTGTCCGAACGTCAGCCGGTGCGCCCCCGTTGCGTCGTCGTAGCCGACGCTGGCGATGAGCAGGCCGAACGCGCCCGCGATGAGGCCGCGCAGCAGCGCCCCGCTGCTGACGACTCCGACCACCGCTATGGCTACAAGGCCGAGCACGAAGAACTCAGCCGCGCTGAACGTGTTGACGACCGGTCGCGCAACCGGAATGGTGAGGAAGAGGAATATGGCGCCGATGATACCGCCGAGCAGTGACGCGAAGTACGCGGCGGAGAGCGCCACGCCCGCCCTGCCCTGCCGCGCGAGTGGGTTGCCGTCCAGGATCGTCGCCTGTCCGGATGTCGAGCCGGGCATGCCCAACAGCACGGCGGGGAGCGTGTCGCCCGTCGGTACCGTCGCCACCATGCCGATGGCCAGCGGCAGTGCGATGTACGGGTCTAGCCCGTAGGCGAAGCCGAGGAGCACGATGAGGCTGGGCACCGCCCCGCCGGGCATGGCGCCATTCAATACGCCGACGGTCACCCCCACGATAAGCGCGAGGATGGGCCTCCAGTCGGCGAGGTTGCCGATGGCCTCCCCGCCCGCGTCGAACATCGCGGGGAAGCCTTCCAGGATCGAGTCTATGAACATGCCGGGCTATGCTCGCTGCAACCGCACTTCTTCGTAGCGGCGGTAGATCTCCAGTACCTGGTTGAGCGCGGGACTATACCTGTCCATGTGGTAGTGACTCAACTTGAATCCTGCGTCCCCACCCACAACGGCAGTCATGTCCCCCATCTCCGTCAGGCTCATCCGGTGATCTCCCTTCTCGGAGAATGCGGCGCGGGTGATCGGCGCCGGCCCGACGTTGACCGGCAGGTCTATCCGTTCGTTCGTGGCGGGGTCGCGGAACACGTTTATCGGGTCGCCGCCGTCCTGCACGATCTTCATCTGCTCCATCAGCAGTTTGCGGAACATGATGACGCCGCGGTCGGAAACGCCCAGGCGTTCGTTCTCCCGGTCGGTGATCGCGCCCTGGCTCCACCACGCTGCCAGGTCCTGCGCGAGCACGTAGTCGGCGATGGGGCGTCCCGCCTCGTCGAACAGCGGGTGCTCGAAGTAGGGCACGGAGTCCTGCTCCGGCACCTCAACGTCCGGGCCGGGGTTGTACGCCATGTAGTCCAGGTGCAGCGTGTGCTCGTCGTCCATCGGAACGCGTATCTGCAGTTCGCTGCGTATCTTCCCGCCGAGCCGGACGAAGTAGGGGAACACGAGCGGGTGGCCTATCGTCCAGTCCGGCGTGTCCTCGGCCTCGCCTTCCCGGAGACGGAACTTCTGGATGCCCCACTGGTTCACTTCCCACTCCGTCTTCAGGTGGCGGACTTTGAACGAGTCTGCGTGCTCCTGCGCGATCGCGTCGTGCGCCGGGTCGCCGGTGCCGCCGCTGCGGTCGAGGACGTGGTACTCGAACCACCAGCCGTGCGTGAACTCGGTGTGCGAAGTGTCGACCGAGTTCTCCATGCACTGGAGCCAGTTGGCGTTCAGCACGGAAGCGCCGACGTGCCGGAACGTGTTGTCCCAGACGAGCACGTCCCAGCGCGGGAGGAGCGGCACGGGCTCAGGGCCGAGGTAGGCGAAGATCAGCCCGCCCAACTCCTGCACCGGGTACGACTTGATGCGCACCTTCTCGCTGAAGTGCGAATCGTCCGGCTCCGTCGGTTGGTCGATGCACTGCCCGTTCACGTCGTACATCCAGCCGTGGTACATGCAGCGCAGGCCTTCCGCGGTGGGGATGGCGATGGAGAGGTCGACGCGCCGGTGTGCACAGCGCCGGTCGACGAGGCCAAGCCTGCCGCTCCTGTCCTTGAACAGCGTCAGGTCCTCGCCGAGCAGACGCACGGGTACGACGGGGTCGCGGAGAAGGCGCCCGTTGCTGGTGATCGGCCACCAGTAGCGGCGGAGCAGTTCGCCCATGGGCGTCCCGGCGCCGGTCTGCGTCAAGAGTACGTTCTCTTCCGCTCGCATCGGGCTCCTCCTTACGCAGGCATCACGCCACAGCGTGGCCTACTGGTCCATGGTGTTCTTCGCGAACACATCCTCCAGCTTCGCCAGCTTCGGCGTAAGCCCCTGCTCGAACGAGTACTGCGCCGCCGTCTCCAGCACCAGCCGGTTCGCGCGGACGCCGTGCTGCACCAGCGGCTGCTTGAGGTTCACGCCCCCGTCCGCGTTCACGAGTCCGGTCTCCACGTAGTAGTCCACGTGCTCGGCGCGCTCGCGGTTGCAGATGTCGTTCGCCTTGTTGAACGCCTTCATCAGGTTGAGGATCACCCAAGGGTGGTCCTCGGCGATCTCCCGCTTCACGACCATGCCGTGGTTGATGGGGTAGAGGCCCGTCTTCTCGTAGAAGCGGATGCCCTCCGCCCGCGCGTCCGGAAACAGCGGCGCGATGTCCGGGTGGCTCCACAGGTCTGCGGTGCTGCGGTCGATGAGGTTGGGGTCGACGATGTAGAGGAGCGTCGCCTCCAGCTCGCCCGAGAGCATCATGGAGCCGATGTTCTTCTCCAGCGGGATCTGGTTCACTGTGACGCCCTTGGGTGGCTTGAAGCCGGTGGAGCCGCCGTGGCTCTGCTCCGGAACGCGCTCCATGAAGAACTCCATGTCCTTCGGCTCGACGCCGAACTCGTGCTGGAGCACGCCGCGCGTCCAGAGTGCCGCGGTCTGCTGGTACTCCGGCACACCCACGCGCTTGCCCTTCAGGTCCGCGGGCGACTGGATGCCGGAGTCCTTGCGGATGAGCACGCCGGTGTGGAAGAAGCGGCGCGTCGTGAAGATGGGCAGGCCCACCCAGCGGTCGTCGCCCACCGCCATCGCCATGATGAGCGACGAGAACGACATCTCTGAGACGTCGAAGTCCCCGAACTTCAACTGCCGCCAGAACAACTCCGACGCGTGCACCGGGCTCGGTATGAGCTCGATGCCGTCCGGTTTCACTCGGCCGTCGTGGATCGCCCATGTCCTGGGGTTGGATGCCATGCCTACGCTGAGTTGAATGTCCATCTGTCTTGTGCCTCCTCCGGCTTGTGTGCAGGCCTACAGGCCCGATATGAACTGCTCTTCCTCGTCCCACTTGCCCATGTTGGAGCGCCATACCATGTCCAGGCGCGCCATGTCTTCTTCGCTGAGCGGCGCCCCTCCAGAGCAGGCTGCCGCTTCCTCCAGGTGCGACATCTCCGAGAAGCCGCCCAACACGGTCGTGATCGCATCGTCCTGCAGGATGAAGCGGTACGCCGCCTGGGAGAGCGTCTGCTCCGGACGCGAGAGAAATGCGAACGGAAGCGCCCGCTGCACCATCGCCTGGTACATGTCCGCGTTGCGCGTGAGACCTCCGCCGGCCAGCGCGTGCCTCCCGCCTCCGCTCACGGCGTGGTCGGTCAGCACACCACCCGCGAGCGGACGTATCACCGCCGTGCCTATGCCCAGCTCCAGCGCGCGGCGCAGGAACTGCCCGTAATCGTGCTGCACGTCCAGTCCGTCCGGCGTCGGGAGTCCGGCGGTGGGGTTCAGGAGGTCGTACCACACGTTCAACATGTGGAACTCGCCGGTCTCCATGAGCGCTATCACCGCGTCGGCGTTCGCGTCCTCGTTGGCGAAGCCGAAGAAGCGCGTCTTGCCCGCCCGCCGCAGGCGCTCCATCCCATCGAGCGCGCCGCCGGGGCCCATGTAGTCGTCGAGCCCCAGGTGCAGCCATCCCGGAACGGTGGTGTCGGTCTCGATGCTCGGCGGGTTGTGGATCTGCAGGACGTCCACGTAGTCCACTTGCAGGCGCTCCAGTGACTCCTCCAGCGACTCGACGACGGCGTCGGCGATGTGGTCGAGCTCGTCGGGCATGATCTCGACCTTCGTGGCTAGGACCGGGCGGAAGCCGATCTCGCGCATCGCCTTGCCGATGTTCGTCTCGGCGAGGCCCTTGCCGTAGTCGGGAGAGGTATCGAAGTAGTTGATGCCGAGTTCGAGCGCTCGCTCGATAGCCCTGAGTTGCTCCTTCGGCTCGCCCTTCACGAGGAGTCCGGCGTTATCGCCGGAGCCGAAACCGACCTCCGAGACACGGATGCCGGTAGCGCCCATCATGCGGTATCGCAAAGCAAACCTCCGAAGCCGCGGCTCGGAGGCCGTTCGGCGGCGTTATCTAACGCTGTTGCGCGAGTGCGTGTCAAGCGGTGCAACCCTACCCGCCCACGAGCCGCAGCGACTCGGCGGACGGCGCAACGTCGCCCGACTCCACGCGGTGCACAAGGGCAGTGATGGCGTCGCAGTACGGCGTCGCGATGCCGTGCGATGCTCCCTTGCTCGACACGATGCCGCTGAAATAGTCTACCTCCGTCTTCCGCCCGCGCCGCACGTCTTGGTACATGGACGTCATCGCCCCCGGCCCGACGTTCGCCGCGCGCGCCGCGAGGCCCTGCTCGACCACGTCTGACTCCCCCGCAGCGTTGGCGTAGACGTCCGCGGCGTCGTAGTCGCCCATGATGCGCGCGAGTGGGTGCCCCTCCGCCTCGGCTGCACGCATCGTCTCCGCCGCCAGACGCACCGCGATACGCCGCGCGTCTGCGTTCGCCAGCAGCTCCGCCGACCGCATCCCGCCGACCGCCGAGACGGGGTTCAGCATCGTGTTGTTCACCATCTTGGACCAGCGCTCATGCAGCAGGTCGTCGACCGGCTCGGCAGGCCAGACGTTCGCGAGTACGTCCGACACGCGGCGAGCGTTCGCCCCGGCTGGTGCGCCGTACTCGCCGACGTACACACCCGGCAGCGTTGCAGCCGCCGACGCCCGGCTGACCGACCCCGCTGCCTGCACACGCCCCGGCTCCAGGAAAGAGCCGTTGACCAGGATGACGCCTCCGGCGGTCCGCTCCACGCCGACCTCCGGCGCTATCCACTCCTCGTTGATGCTGTTCTGCATCGAGACGAGCAGCCCGTCGTCCGCCAGCCACGGCTTGATCACCGCGAGCGCGTCCAGCGTGTCGTACGACTTCACGCAGAGGAACAGGAGGTCGACCTGCTCGGCCAGTTCGTGCGGCGCTATGGCGACTAGCGCAGCATGCTCCTCGCTGCCGCCCTCCGTCTGCATCGCCAGGCCGCTCGCCTGTATCGCCTCGCGCTGCACGTCCCACGGCTCGACCACGAGCGGGTCGAGACCCGCGTTGGCGAGCCGCACCGCGATCTGCCCGCCTATCGCCCCCGCGCCGTAGACGACGAGGCGGCTCACAACCCGCCTCCGAACTTGCGGTTCGCCACTACGGCCTGAGCGCGCGGGCTGATCTGGCTCTGCACACGGATGTTCAGGAGCGCAGGGCCATCGACCTCGAGCGCGCGGTCGAGCGCAGGGCCGAGTTCCTCGGGACGCTCGACCAGTTCGGCATACGCCCCCAGCCCCTGCGCCACGAGATCGTAGCGCGACGGGACGAGGTCGGTGATCACAGCCTTGCCGTACAACCCCACCTGCAGGTTCTTGTCGATGCCCCACGCAGCGTCGTTCCCCACGAGGAAGACAACCTTCAGGCCATGTCTCACGGCGGTGTCGACCTCCATCGCGTTGAACCCGAACGCGCCGTCGCCGGTGATGCAGAACACACGCGACTCCGGCCTGGCGACTTTCGCGGCGATGGACATCGGCACCGCCTGTCCCAGCATCCCGAGGTTCGGCAGGTAGTACCACGAGCGCGGTGCGAGCGCGGGCAGGTACGCGCGACCGTAGTAGGCGTAGTCGCCGCCGTCGAACACGAGCACGTCGTCCCGCCGAAGGCGCTGCGCCAGCGCGTGGTGCACCCACATCGAGCGCAGCGGCGTTTCGTCCAGCACGTACTGCTCGAGGTACACCTTGTGCTCCGCGACCGCCGTGCGGAAGCGCTCCAACCACGGACGCTCCGGCCAGTCGCTCTTCGCGGCCTCGTCCGTGAGCTGCGCAGCGATCGGGCCGACGTCGCCGACGAGCGCGAGGTCGACGCCGCGGTTCCGCCCCGCCTGCGTCGCCTCCGGTTCGACCTGGATCACCGTCGCGTCGTTCGGGATCACGGGCCCGAAGCCGAAGCCGATGGTGAAGTCGAGCAGCTTGCCGAGGAAGAGGACGGCGTCCGCCTCCCGCACGAGGTTCGCGGCGGTGTGCTGGCTCAGGTCGAAGAAGCCGAAGCAGTACGGGTGGTCGTCCGGCACGATGCCGCGAGCCGCCTCCTCCGTCAGGAACGGAATCTTCGTCGTCTCGATGAGCCGCTGGTAGATCCCGCCCCAGTCGCCATAGGCCGCGGGCGTGCTCGCGACGATGAGGGGGCGCTCCGCGTTGCGCAGGAGCCGCACCGCCTCCTCGATCGCCTCCGCCGACGCGACGATGGGCTGAGTGCGCCGGTACGACTCCGCGCCGAACCAGCGCACCTCCTCCTCTTCAACGACGGCGCTCTGCACGTCGACCGGGACCGTCAGGTGCGCGGGGCCGCGCCTGCCTTCGAAGGCGGCCCGGATCGCGGTGGACATCAGGTCGGGGATGCGGCGCGGGTCGTGGGCGAGCCACGCACCCTTCGTTACCGTCCGCGCGATGCCGACCTGGTCTATCTCCTGCATGATGCCGCGGTGGTAGTTCCGCAGGTCGGAGGAGCCCGCGATGTTCAGGATGGGGCTCTCCGTCGACTGCGCGTTGATGAGCCCCGGCAGCGCGTTCGCGTGCCCGGGAGTCGTGACCGCCACGACTCCCAGCCTGCCGGTCATGCGCGCCCACGACTCCGCCATGTGCACTGCGGCCTGCTCGTGCCGGCAGTCGATCAGCCGGAAGTCCTCGTCGTACAGCACGTCCAGCAGAGGAAGGATGTGGTCGCCGGCGAGGGTGAAGATCGTGTCGACTCCCTCCTCCCGCAACGCCCGCGTGATGATCTGCGCTCCGCTTACCGGCATCCGCTCCGCTCCGAACCGTGAGGATGTCGCGATGCTAGCACAGGCGCTTGCGCGCGAACGCCCCCACCCGCGAAACTGACCGCATGGCGCTTGCAGACGAACAGTGCGTGGAGTTGAACGCGCAGTCGACCCTCGCAACGACAGACGAGGCCGCCGCCATGCTGGCCGACCTGCCGGAGTGGAGCGTCGCGAACGAGAACGGCATCGATCAACTCGTGCGTGTCTTCCGGTTCAGGACGTTCGCGCAGGCGCTCGCGTTCACGAACGCGGTCGGCGAGGCCGCTGAGGCGCAGGGCCACCATCCGCGCATCGTCACCGAGTACGGGAGGGTGACGGTGTCGTGGTGGACGCACTTCCTCGGCGGGCTGCACCGGAACGACTTCATCATGGCCGCGCGCACGGACGCGCTCGCACAGGAGATAGAGGGGTAGCACATGGGCAGACCGGTCCACTTCGAGATACTCGGCGACGACCCGGCGAAGCTAGCGGAGTTCTACAGCAACGTACTCGGCTGGGAGTTCCAGTCGTGGTCGGGCTCAGAGGAGTACCAGCAGGAGTACTGGCTCGCCACGACCGGCCCCGAGGAACAGACCGGCATCAACGGCGCCATCATGAAGCGCCACTTCCCGCAGCCCGTCATCAACACGACGCTGGTCGACTCACTGGACGAGACGCTGGCAAAGGTGACGGCGTCGGGCGGCAAGCTCGTCTTCGGCCCGAACGAGATCCCCTACGTCGGCACGCACGCCTACTGCGAGGACCCGCAGGGCAACCTCTTCGGCGTCATCGAAGAGCCGAAGACGTAGGTGTAGGGGCATCCCTTGTGGGTGCCCAAACGCAAGGGGCGCCCCGAAGGACGCCCCCATACGGATGCGGCACTCCCTCCTCCTACAGCCCGTAGAGCGCCACTGAGTTGTCCACGAGCACCTTGCGCTTCGACTCCTCGCTGATGGTGTCGAGCTTGCGGAACGTGTCGATGGCGTCGACCTCGCTGGACGTGTCGGTGTGGCCGTAGTCCGTGCCGATGACGATGTTCTCGTCGCCGACGTAGTCGAACACGTAGGGGAAGTCGTCGTCGGTCTGCGCAGAGACGTAGATGTTGTATTCCTTGAACGGGTTGTCCGGGTAGTACCAGCCGGCCTGCTTCGCGCGGCGGGAGGACTCGTGGATGATCCACGGCACCCACTGGCAGGACGACTCGATGAAGCCCCAGCGCAGTTCGGGATAGCGCTTCGGGATGTCGCTCAGGATGAGGCCGTTGCAGGCGTGGACGGTCGGCATGCGGAACGTGGGAAGGCCGCCGCTGGGGTCGTAGGCGGACGCGATGGCGCTGACGTACGCCTCGTTCGCGTTCGCGATGTGGATGGTCATCGAGAGGTCGTTCTCCTGCGCGGCCTCGAAGTACGGGAAGAAGTAGGGGTCGAGCATGAAGCGGTGCCCCTCGAAGGGCTTCGTCACCACGCCCACCGCGCCGTTCTCCTTCACCCAGGGCATCCAGTCGATGGCGGTGTCGAGGTCGGTCAGCGGGAGGACGGCGGCCCAGCGCAGGCGTCCGCCGGACTCCTTCCAGGCCTCGGCCATCCAGCGGTTCCACGCCTTGCAGAGTGCGCGGTCGACCTCCGGGCGCTGTGACACGTCGCGGATCCACAGCGTGTTGTGGAGTATCTGGATGTCCACGCCCAGCCGGTCCATGTGCGCGAGGCGCAGCGAGATGTCGTCGAGGGAGCGTGCCTCCTCAGCCGTGACGAGGTCGCGCCCGGCGCGCTCGGACATCGCCTTCAACTCGCGTTCGACCGGCGACGCGGGGCGCAGTCCTGCGATGCGTCCGTCGATCACCCAGTAGCGGCTCGCGGGTCTCTCGGGGTTCGTGAAGAGGAACGGGCGGAACTGCTGGTCCGCCTCGTCGAGGTAGTCCCACGTCTGATCGCTCTCGATGACGTGCGCGTCAGCGTCGATGGCCTTGTATTTCACCGCCGTGGTCATGTCCTCTCTCCTTTGGCGTATCGTTGCCTTCAGAACGCCGTTAGTATCCCGCACCCGCGCCCTGCTGACAACACGCGACGCGAGACGTTCGGGGCACGCGGCCGCCAGCCGGTAACAATTGGTCACAATCGGCAACATTCCACTCCTGCGGCCCGCCCCGTCACAGGGGAAGTCCGACGTCCGATTCCCCACCGCCACCGAACAACGTAGCCGACCACGTAGCGACTGCGTAAGGGGCGGGTGTCGCAAGAAGGTGACACGCGGTTCTTACGCGGTTGCCGGTAGCCCGTCTACGCTTGGCGGAACCACCAAGGAGGAGAGGACGATGGCGTTGCTATGGCAAGTTCCACGATGTACGATTGACGTACATCGTCAATGGTGCGCCGTCCCTTGACATGATTCTCGGGTACGGAGACAAGAGAACAGAGTTGTTCGCCGGCGGGATGTTCGTACCAGCATTCCAAGGGTTCGAGCAGCAGGCGGCCAAGCGGCTCTCGATACTAAATGCAGCCCTGTCGCTGGATACCCTACGTGGGCTGCCAAGCAATCGTCTGGAAGCCCTCAAGGGCGATAGGGAGGGACAGTACTCCATCCGCATCAACCGGCAGTGGCGCATCTGCTTCAGTTGGCCCAGCGGACAGCGCGGTCCGGACGAAGTCGAGATCGTGGACTATCACTAGAGAGGAGGAGGCAGGCATGTTCAGACGCGCCGTACACCCCGGCGAGATACTCAGGGACGAACTGGACGAATTGGGCGTCAGCCCGACGGCGTTCGCGCGCGCCATCGATGTGCCGCCGAACCGCATCAGCCAGATCATCGCGGGCAAGCGCTCGATAACCGGCGACACCGCCTTGCGCCTGGGGCACTGGTTCGGTATCGACCCGCAGTTCTGGATGAACCTCCAGGCACAGTTCGACCTCGCCGCCGCCGAGCAGCGCGCAGGGGAAGCCGTGCGCGGCTTGCCGGTCGCTCCCCGGAGCGCGTAGGCCTTGCGAACACCCGCCCTCCTGACCCTGACGCTCTTTGCGCTTGCCGCATGCTCGCAAGCAACGCCGACGCCTACGCCAACCGCGCCCCCGGTTCCCGTAGCAACGCCCACTCCGACGTCAACCCCGCCCCCTACGTCGACTCCCGTCCCGACCCCCACCTATACCCCTTCGCCTACCCCGACCGCCGTCCCTGACTCGGTCGAGTTCAGCTTCACATTCGACGAGGATGCCGAGGGATGGACCGCCGGTTTCGCCGACCTGCCCGCCGACTACGACCAGTCGATCTACGAGCTCGACCACGAGCATCGTCCGCTTCCGGACGGGCTGGGAGGCAACGGGGTCTACGTCCAGGGACACAACCGCAGCGACGACCTCTTCATGTTCCTCAAGCGGCGCGTCGAGGGACTGCAGCCGGATGCGGCGTACATCGTCGAGGTATCGGTCGACCTGGCGACGAACGTGTCAGCCGGCCTTGTCGGCATCGGAGGCTCTCCCGGAGAGAGTGTCTTCGTAAAGGCCGGCGCGTCGAGCGTGGAACCCGTCACCATGGAGGACCGCATCGGGCACCTCAGGATGAACATCGACAAGGGGAACCAGTCCCGGGGAGGCGAGGCCATGCTGGTCATAGGCAACGTCGCCCACCCCGGCGTAACGGGCCGGGAGTACCGCATCAAGACGCTGGACAACGACGGGCAGCCACTGACCGTCACGACGGACGGCGAAGGCCGGGTCTGGCTCATCGTCGGCACCGACTCCGGGTTCGAGGGCCTCACCACCCTCTACTACGACCGCATCTCCTACCACCTGCGGCTGGTCGACGGCGGCTGACAAGCCACCTGCGACACCTGCCCCTTACGCCGTTGCCCTTGCCTGCCCTACCATGGTTATGGCTGCGGAGCCCGCGGCCTTGCGGACTCCCCGCCCATCAGGAGTGCGGCGGCCCACAATGGCGCATAATGGCGCACTTTTCTCGGTGAAGGCCTTTCCGACAGGCGGCTCGGCCCGGTGAGGACGGCGCTGCCAGAGGTGAGATGAGCACGAATGAGCAGAAACGAGCCACTTTTTCGAGGGCGCTTTCGGTCGCACTTCTGACGGCCCCGTCCGCAGGAGCGGACCGGGATGCTCATTCCAGGCCATCCGCGCTCAGAAGCGAGCAGTACGTGTTCATTACTGGTAGTCTGCCTGCTCATTTGAGCACCGCAGACGCACCATGAAGGAAGAGAAGGAGGCCCCATGTCCGACGTCAAGCCCATCCCTGACGGTTACACCGCGATCACGCCCTACCTCTGCGTGGAGGGCGCCAGCGCCTACATCGACTTCCTGGCGAACGCGTTCGGCGCGGTGGAGCGCATGCGCATCCCCCTGCCCGAGGACCTCGTCGCGCATGCCGAGGTCACGATCGACGGCGCCGTCGTCATGCTCTCCGACGCGTTCCCGCCCGATTCCCCCGCCCAGACCGCGCACATCCACCTCTACGTCGAGGACGTGGACGCAGCCTACGCCCGCGCGGTGAATGCGGGCGCAACCAGCGATGGCGAGCCCAAGGACGAGTTCTACGGCGAGCGCATGGCGCACCTGACCGACCCCTGCGGCATCCACTGGACGATCGCCACCCACGTCGAGGACGTGGACATGGACACGCTCATGCAGCGCATGGCCGAGATGGGGATGGCCTAGCGGGAGAAGGAGCGTGGTTCGACAGGCTCACCATGAGCGGGTCGGGATGCGCTAGACTCCGGCCATGACCAGCACCTCGAAAGCGGCTGCAATCGTCGGCGTCGCCGAGTCCGACGAGATCGGGCTCGTGCCGCACAAGTCGGCGTTCGCGCACCACGCCGAGGCCGCGCACAACGCGCTCGAAGACGCCGGGCTGACCCGCAACGACGTCGACGGCCTGCTCACCGCCGGCTACTCGAACTACGACCTCGCCGACTACCTTGGTATCGCGCCGCGCTACACGGACACGACCACGGTCGGTGGAGCGTCGTTCGTCATCCATGTCGGCCACGCGGTCAACGCCATCGCCAACGGCCTCTGCGAGGTCGCGCTCATCACGCACGGCCAAGCCGGGCGCAGCAGCCGTGCACCCATCCCGCGCGACCCCAACCTTCCCGCCGCGATGTACGAGATGCCGTACGGGATGATCGGCATGCCCATCAACTACTCGATGGCCGCCACGCGCTACATGCACGTCTACGGCGAGGACCGCGCCCGCCAGGCGATGGCGGAGATCGCCGTCTCCACTCGCAAGTGGGCGCAGTTGAACCCGAAGGCGATGATGCGCGACCCGATGACGTTCGACGACTACCACAACTCGCGCTGGATCGCGTGGCCGTTCCACCTGCTGGACTGCTGCCTCGTGACCGACGCGGGCGCGGCCATCGTCGTCACGTCGGCAGAGCGCGCACGCAGTTTGCCGAAGCCGCCCGTGTGGGTGCTCGGCCACGCGGAGCACCACGACCACGCGGGCATCACGACGATGCCCGACCTCACGGTGACGCCCGCCCGCGTCACCGGCCCCGCCGCGCTCGGCATGGCCGGCGTCACCCACGGCGACATCGACCTCACGATGATCTACGACTCGTTCACGTACACGGTGCTCGTGACGCTGGAGTCGCTCGGCTACTGCGGGCCGGGCGAGGGGCCGGACTTCGTGACGGGGCAGCGCACCGCTCCGGGCGGCGACTTCCCGCTCAACACGAGCGGGGGCGGCCTCTCCTACACGCACCCCGGCATGTACGGCATCTTCCCGGTCGTCGAGGCCGTGCGGCAACTGCGCGGCGAGTGCGCTGACCGGCAGGCGCCGGACGTGTCGCTGGCGCTCGTCAACGGCACCGGCGGCGCGCTCTCGGCCACCGGCACCATCATCCTGGGGGTTGAATGATGACCAGCGAATCGTACCAGGGCCCCCTGCCCGTCAAGCAGCCGGAGTCCGACTTCTACTGGGAGAAGGCGCACGAGCACGAGCTGTGGCTGCGCCGCTGCAACCCCTGCGGGCAGGCCTATTTCTACCCGCGCGACTTCTGCCCGCACTCCGGCTCGCGCGACGTGTCGTGGATGCGGGCGAGCGGCAAGGGCACGCTGCATACGTTCGCCATCGTGCACCGCGCGCCGGTGCCCGCGTTCAGCGACCGCGTGCCGTTCGTCGTCGCGATGGTCGACCTTGAGGAGGGCGCGCGCATCCCCACGAACCTCGTCGACGTCGAGCCGGACCCCGCGCACATCAAGATCGGCATGGCGGTCGAGGTCGCCTTCCTGGACCTCACCGACGAGATCACGCTGCCTGTGTTCCGGCCTGCGTGAGGGGACCAGGCCTCTCTGACGCTCAGTTCACGCATAGCCGAACCAGTTCGTCCGCCAACTCAGCGAACCTGCTGAACACCTGAACGCCGGACCCGGCTACGAAGGGCGATGGTCCGTTCGGCGCAAGGACGAAGGTCGTCATACCCGCCGACAGCGCCCCCTGCACGCCCGTGTCGCTGTCCTCCACGACGATGCACCGGGAGATGCCCACGCCCATCACTCGCGCCGCCCGCAGGAAGAGGTCCGGGGCAGGTTTTCCCGGAGGCACCTCGCTCCCGCTGAAGATGCGGTCGCCGAAGTAGTCCAGCAGCCCGGTTGTCCTGAGCTTCACGACGGTCTCCTCAACCGTCCCGTTGCTGGCGACGCACATCTGCGCGCCGGTGTCGGCGACCCTGCTGACCGCTTCGACTGCGCCGGGTACCGCGGTGAGATCGCTCCGGCTCGCAGCCACCTTCGCGGTCTGCAGACGGTCGAAGAAGTCCTCGGGTATCGCGACGTCGAAGCGTCGAGCGAGGTCGGCAAGCATGTCGACGTCCAGCACGCCACGGTAGCGTTCGTGGTCCTGCTCCGTTAGGGCGATACCCAGTTCCCCAACCATCTCCTCGGTGATGCGCTTCCACAGCGGAGCGGTGTCCACCAGGACGCCATCACAGTCGAAGATAACGAGGCTGCTCGGCATAGGTCTCACTCGGTGAGCTTGAGGATCTCCCAGATCTCGTCGCGGGCGGCGCGGGCCTTTGCGTAGTCGACGCCGAAGTACGCCATCGTGCGGCAGCCCATGCTCTCAGGGATGGCGAGCAGTCCCAGCAGGATGTGCTCGGTCCCGATGGGGTACGCCGAGTGGAACTGCTCCGCCTCGCCAAGCGACAGCTCCATCGTCCGGAGCGCCTCCGGCGTATGCGGTTTGCCCCACAGGTCGAAGACGCGCTCGGTGTGATCGGGGAGAGGCCGCCCGTGCAGGAGCTCGAACTCGGTGATCGAGGCCGCGAGCGCCATGTCGATACCGAGCCGGCGCAGCATCAGCCCGCCCGCGCACTCCGGGTGGTGGATGACGCCGAGCAGCAGGTGGCCAGTCATCAGCGCCGACCGGGGACGCGATGCGTTCTCGAACGACTCGACGCCGTGCTCCCACGCGAGGCGGGCGCAGCGGCCCATGCGCTCCCAGGTCGGCTCGGCCATGCGCGCTAGTGCACTTCCCTGCCGCCGTTGACGACGATCATCTGCCCGCTGATGAAGCGCGCGTCGTCGGTGAAGAGGAACGTCATCACGCCGGTGAGGTCCTCGGGCACGCCGCGGCGCACGAGCGACGCCTCTGGCTCCGGGTACGCCTCGTCCGCGCCGATCGGCTCCTCCGTGTCGGAGGTCGTCGAGCCCGGCGCGACGGTGACAACGTTGATGTTGTACTGGCCGAGTTCGCGTGCCACGGCGCGGGTGATGCCGATGATGGCCGACTTGGACGAGACGTAGTGCGGGTTCATGTCTGTCGGCCCGCGTGCGATGCGGAGCGTGCTGCCGGAGCTGACGTTGACGATGGTGCCGGAGCGCTGCTCCTTCATGTACGGGAAGACGGCTCGCACCCCCAGGAACGTCCCCCGCGCGTTCACCGCGAACACGCGGTCCCACGTCTCCATGTCCACGTCCAGGATGGACTTCACCCCCAGCCCGCGCATCATCCCCGCGTTGTTCAGCAGGCCGTCGATGCGCCCGTACTGCTCGTGCGTGCGGCGCGCCATCTCCTGCGTCTCGTCCTCGGAGGAGACGTCGACGCGCAACGGGATCACCTCGGCGCCCTCCGCGCGGCAGAGTTCCGCCGTCTTGCTCACGTCCTGCACGTCCGCGATGGTGAGCTTCGCCCCTTCCCTGGCGAAGCGGATGGCGTACTGCCGTCCGAGCCCGCCCGCGGCCCCCGTCACGATGATGGCCTTGTCCTGCAATCGCATCTGCACCCTCCTCGATGAGTCGTCGGCTGAACCCTATCCCGTGCTCGCCGCCGCGTCCACGACGCCCCGCAGGGCGGCGATGTGCGCCGGAGTCGCCCCGCAGCAGCCGCCCACGATGCGGCATCCGTCGGCCAGCCAGCGCTCCGCGCCGGCCGCGAGCACGTCCGGCGTGAAATCGTCGTCGAACTCCCAGTTGGGACGTGTGTAGCTTCCCCCGTGAGGGTACGTGCCGAGCGGGCCGTCCCATACGCAGCGCAGCACGGCGAGCGACGGCTCCACCTCCGGAACCCGCGTGTGCATGATGAATGCGACGTCGACACCGGAGAGGCCGATGCGGCGCAGCGACTCCTCCAGCGGCTCGTCCGGCTGGTTCAGGAGCGTGATGTTGCCCTCCTCGTCGGTCACGCAGGAGAAACCCGCCCACACGGGCAGGCCCGCCGCCGCCGCCGCCGCCAGCTCGACCCTGGCCCGCTCGACGTGCGACAGCATCTCCACCATGAGGAAGTCCACGCCCGCATCTGCGAGTATGCGCCCCTGCGACGCAAGCGCCCAGTCTTCTTCAGCAGGGGCCACTTTGCCCTCGGGTCCTCGATAGCTGGTCGTCGTCATGCAGCCCGCCACGAGCAGCGGTCGCTCCACTCCGGCGCGCTCGCGCGCTTCCGTCGCCAGCGCCACGGCCGCGCGGTTCAGCTCCTCTTCGCGTCCGTGTATCCCGTGCGCGGAGAGACTCAGTTCGGTGCAGCCGAACGTATTGGTGCTGACGACGTCCGCGCCTGCCGCGATGAAGTCGGCGTGGATGGCTCGGAGCGTGTCCGGTATCTCGGTGTTCGCCAGGTTCGCCCACGCTCCGAGCGAGCCGCCGCGACGCGCCACCTCCGTGCCGATACCGCCGTCGAGCAGCAGGTAACCGCCGTCTGCGACCCGCCGCATCACCTCTTCGTATGCCTCGCTGTGCTGCGTCATGGGGCAAGCCTATCACCGGCCAACCGATAGCGGCGTCGTATACTACGAAGGAGCCGACGACGCGGCGAGGAGGCGATGGATGACCACTGAATCCCGGGAGATCAAGCGGCTGGTCAGCGAGCGGTACGCGAACGACGCCAAGGTGGTCATCGGACTCACCGCCGTCGAAGCAACGTCCACCGAAGCCGACGCGTGTTGCGCCCCGTCAGGCCAGGAGCGCGCCATGACCCTGTACGAGGAGGCGCAACTGGCGGGCCTGCCCGCCGAGTCGATCGCCATATCGCTCGGCTGCGGCAACCCGACGGCACTCGCGGGGCTCCAGGCTGGCGAGCGAGTGCTCGATCTCGGGTCCGGCGGCGGCATCGACTGCTTCCTCGCAGCGCAGCAGGTGGGCGAGTCCGGTCACGTTATCGGGCTCGATATGACGCCCGACATGCTGGACCTCGCGCGCAGCAACCAGGCGAAGCTCGGCCTCACCAACGTGGAGTTCGTGAAAGGCGAGATCGAGAACATCCCGCTGCCGGACGCCTCGGTGGACGTGGTCATCTCGAACTGTGTCGTCTGCCTCTCACCGGACAAGGACGCCGTGTTCCGCGAGGCGTTCCGCGTGCTGTCACCGGGCGGCAGGCTGCACATCTCCGACATGATGGCGCTCAACGCCGACGGTCCCGAGCGCAAGGACGTGGAGGCGTGGGTGTCGTGCACTGCGGGCGCGGAGCCGAAGGACACGTACCTCGGTCGGCTGCGCAGCGCGGGTTTCACGGACGTCGCCATCACCGAGGAGACGGCGTGTGTCGAAGGGGACGCTCCGGCAGACGTTTCCAGTGTGAAGGTCGTGGCGCGGAAGCCGGAACAGGCGTAGAAGACCTGGCGCATAACTGAAGATGGAGATTCTATGCATCTCTCCTTGATTCCAGCAGCCGTTGTGACACGGTAGAATTCTAGAGTTGCATTCACCTGCGAGATGAGGAACGGATAGGAGACCAGTATGCGCCCACGTTTGATACTCATACCCGCCACCGCCGCGGCAGCCGCAGGCTTCCTGGTGAAGGACCGGGCGGCCAAACTTGCCGTCGGGGCGGCGAAAGCCGCGACGCGCAAAGTGCGGGAAGCGACCGCGCAGGAGGGTTCGATCTCGATGAATACGGCCGCCGACTGGTTCGGAGCGGCAGCGAAAGAGCGCTACAGCGATGCGGACGCTCGCGAAGCGGAACGCAAGGAGTAGCGACGGCTCGGCCGGCAGCGAACAAGGAACCCGCGAACGTCAGCCCGGGACAGGACGGAGGCTGGTATGCGTCGAAGCCTGATACTCATACCCGCCGTCGTCGCGGCAACTGCAGGCTTCCTGGCGAGAGACCGTGTGGCCAAGCTCGCCACGGAGGCAGCCAAAGCCGCGAAGCGCAAGGTGCAGGAAGCAACCGCGCAAGAGGGTTCCATCACGATGCATACGGCCGCCGACTGGTTCGGGGCGGCAGCGAAAGAGCGCTACGGCGACGCGGACGCCGACGAGCCGGAGCGCAAAGAGTAGACCCCCTGAGCGCCGGCCCTAGCCGCTGATCCCCACTCCCGCGGGCACAGGCAGGCCGTAGAGCTCCGTGGTGCCCTTCCAGAGGATGCGCGACTTCTGTTCTTCGGTGAGGTCCGGGCGGTTGTAGATGTAGCTCGGCGAGTCCGGCACCCGGTGCGCGTGCGGGATGTCGCTCGCGTACACCCAGCAGTCCGTCCCGTACTTGTTCACCATGTAGGGCAGCAGGTCGTCGTCGACCTCGAAGCCGATGAAGATGCGGCCGTTCCTGATGTACTCCAGCGGCGTCGCCTCCGGCAGGCCGCGCTCCACGATGGCTTTGTGTTCGACGGATCGTGCCGAGTTCCAGCCGGTCCTTCACGTTGTCGAGCGTGAAGTCCATGACGGCAACGGCGAAGTCCACCCACGTGCACCCTGTCTCCAGGAACGACACCTTCACTTTCGGGTAGCGGTCGAGGATGCCGGAGCCACAGATGGTCTTGAATCCGCGCACGACGGACATGAGGAACTGGTCGCCCGCGATGTTGCGGTAGGTCTTCATGGCGTCCCGCGCGCCGGTGCCGGGGTGCACGTTCACCGGCATGTCGAGGTCCTGCGCCGCTGCCCAGAAGCACTCGAGGCTGGGGTCGTCCAGTGCCCTGTCGGAGTAGTCGCCGAACACCATCACGCCGACCGAGCCCATCTTCTTCGTGCGTTCCATCTCGCGGACGGCCTCGGCCGGGTCGCGCGGGTCGATCGCCGTCACCCACTTGAGACGATCGGGCGACTGGTTGGAGACGTCGGCAACCCAGTTGTTGTAGGAGCGGGTGAGCGCGGCGTTCAGCGCCGGGTCGCTCGCGATGGGCCAGCTCAGCAGCAGCGTGGGGTAGTTGACAGAGAGGTACGTGTTCTCCGCGTCCATGACCGCGAGCCGTGCCTCGGCGGAGTGGAACTCGCCGCTCTCGTGCGGGCCGCGCCACTTCGCCATCTTCTCGTACTCGGTGGAGACGACGCCGTCCTTGCTGGAGGGCGAGCCGCCGATGCGGATGCGTTCGCCGTCGATCTCCCAGATGAAGTCGTGCTCAAACTCACCCGTCTCGATCACCTTGGGGCGGCGATCCCGGAACGCGGGCTCCAGGTAGTCGTCCGACCAGGTGGCCTCCCACTCCTCGACGTGCCCGTCGCCGTCCATCGCCAGGATGTCCATCGTCCCTGCTCCTCGTTCAGGATGCGGCAATCCTACCACGAGGGAGCAGGTACGGCGCTCCCTACTCCTGTGCCACGCCGTCTGGTAGAGTCCCTTCTTGATACCAGCAGGAGGGACCGAACATGCCGAGAGAATGGGACGAGGTCAAGTACGAGGTTGCGGTCGCGAACCGCGTCCTCGCCGAGGTGGGACTCGCGACCGGCTTCCGCGCGTCGCTGGGACACGCCAGCATGCGCCTGCCGAACGACCCGGACAAGTTCGTCGTGAAGGGCCGCGGCTACGCCGTGGACGCGCTCCACTCGATGAAACCTGAAGACATGATCGTCGTGGACATCGAGGGCTACAAGGTGGACGGGCCGGTCGGCTCGTCGCAGCCGTTCGAGGTCATCATGCACTCCTCCATCATGAAGGCGCGTCCCCAGGTCAATTCCGTGGTGCACGTGCACCCGCACTACACCGTCCTCGCAACGACGCTCGGGAAGCGCCTCCGCCCGATGAACCAGGAGGGCGCGCAGTTGGTGCAGAAAGAGCTGCCCGTGTGGAACCACGTCAAGACCGTGCAGACGGAGGAGGAGGGCGCCGAGGTCGCCGCGCTGATGGGCGATGCCCCCGCGATCCTGCTGCGGGGCCACGGCGCGACGTCCGCCGGGCGGAGCCTGGAGGACGCTGTGATGACGATGATCCAGCTGGAGGAGCAGGCCAAGATGAACTACTGGGCCTACTCCGTCGCCGGGCCGGACCACCCGTTCCTCGAGGACGAACTGGTCGACGAGATGTCGGGCCGCACGCCGCTGCCGGAGCTGCCGCACTTCAAGCAAGTGCTGCCGCCGGGCTGGCGTCCGGTCGTGGGCGGCGTCTGGCAGTACTACACGCGCGTCGTCACCAACAACCCGGAGGCGAAGCCGGAGATCGGCAGGCCGTAAGCGCAACAGGGTCCGGACGCGCCGCGTTCCACTCCTAACCTGTTCGCGACTCGCTTGACCCGCGTCCCGCGTCCGCCCTACCCTTACGCTACGCATAACCGCGCACGCGAGGAGAACACACGCATGCTCAGCGTCAAAGCCAACGAGGCACTCACGCAGGTCAGCGCCGGGACGCCCATGGGCGAACTGATGCGACGCTACTGGCACCCCATCGCCGGAGCCGCCGAGCTCGACGACCGTCCCACCAAGGCCATCCGGCTGCTGGGAGAGGACCTCGTACTCTACAAGGACAAGTCCGGCACACTCGGCCTCATCGAACGCTTCTGCCCCCACCGCCGCGTCGACCTTTCCTACGGCATACCCGAGGAACACGGCCTGCGCTGCATGTACCACGGCTGGATGATGGACGAGACCGGCCAGTGCATCGAGCAGCCCTTCGAGGAGACCGTCCACCCGGACGGACGCTTCAAGGAGAAGGTGAAGGTCGCCGGCTACCCGGTCGAGGCCGCCGGAGGGCTCGTGTTCGCCTACCTCGGGCCGCAGCCCGCGCCGTTCCTCCCGCTCTGGGAGCCGCTGGTGTGGGACAACGCGGTGCGCGACATCGCCATCTCCCACCTGCCGTGCAACTGGCTCCAGTGCCAGGAGAACTCGCTCGACCCCGTACACGTCGAGTGGGCGCACTCCTATTGGGGGCAGTACGTGCAGCAGGGCCCCGGCTTCAAGGGCGCGCTGCTCGACCTGCCGACGCACGAGAAGATCGGCTTCGACACCTTCGAGCACGGCGTCGTGAAGCGCCGCGTGTTCAAGGGCTACACCGAAGAGGACGACGACTGGAAACACGGCCACCCGGTGTTCGTGCCGAACATCCTGCTCGTCGGCTCCGAGGTGTCGGTGACGATGCAGTTCCGCGTCCCCATCGACGACGAGAACACGCTGCACGTCTCGCTGTACACGTGGCGGGGCGCTCCCGGCCAGCCCGTGCCGAAGCAGGAGTCCGTCCCCTACCGCGAGGTGCCACTGCTGGACGAGAACGGCCGCTGGATCGTGGACGTGGTGTTCAACCAGGACTACACGATGTGGGTGACTCAGGGGCCCATCGCGAAGCGGAACCTGGAGCACCTCGGCGAGTCCGACCGCGGCCTCATCCTCTACCGCAAGCTGCTCCGCGAGCAGATGGACATCGTCGCCGACGGCGGCGACCCGATGAACGTCTTTCGCACGCCGCCTCCGGAGGGCGGCATCGTCGCCCCGCTGGAGCAGGTCAAGTTCGGCATGAAGCGCGCGAGGAAGTACATCCCCGGCGAGGCCGGCTACTCCCGCGACGGCGAACTCATCAACCAGGTGCTGCAGACGTGGGAGGACCTGCCGGACCGAGCGCCTGCGGAGTCGGAGGACGAGATCGTCGCGCGCGTCGCAGGCGACAGGACCGGCGCCGTCGAGGGCATCAAGGACAACTGGCCGCTGTAAGGCGGGCGGGAAGCAACGACCGACGCGAGAGGCGCCTTCAGGGCGCCTCTCCTCATGTAGTCCTCTTGCACCATGCGGTACAATCCCGCCAGCGTACGGATAGGCAAGGAGGCCCTTCGATGCTGAGCGTACAGGAGAACGAGCAACTGACTCAGGTAGGCCCCGGCACGCCGATGGGCGAACTGATGCGCCGCTACTGGCATCCCATCGCCGCAGCCGCTGAACTCGACGACCGCCCCACCAAGGCCGTCCGCCTGCTCAGCGAGGACCTCGTCCTCTACCGCGACAGGTCTGGAACCCTCGGCCTCATCGAACGGTTCTGCCCCCACCGCAGGGTCGACCTCTCCTACGGCATCCCCGAGGAGCACGGCCTTCGGTGCATGTACCACGGCTGGATGATGGACGAGACCGGCCAGTGCATCGAGCAGCCGTTCGAAGAGACGGTGCATCCCGACGGGCGTTTCAAGGAGAAGGTGAAGGTCGCGGGCTACCCCGTGCGCGAGATGGCCGGCCTCGTGTTCGCCTACATGGGCCCACAGCCCGCGCCCCTCGTTCCGCGCTGGGAACATCTGCTCTGGGAGAACGCCGTCCGCGACATCGCCATCACGGAGATCCCCTGCAACTGGCTGCAGTGCCAGGAGAACTCGCTCGACCCCGTACACGTCGAATGGCTGCACGCCTACATGGGCGCGTACCGCAACACGGACCGCATCGCCACCCAACAGAGGGGCTCGGCGCGCAGGCACCAGAAGATCGGCTTCAACGAGTTCGAGTTCGGCATCATCAAGCGACGCATCCTCGAGGGCAAGGACGAGACCGACGACGAATGGGCGGAGGGACACCCCGTCCTCTTCCCGAACATCCTGCTCGTCGGCAACGAGGCGCGGGCCACCTTCCAGTTCCGCGTGCCCGTGGACGACACGAACACTCTGCACGTCTCCATCTACAACTACCGCGCCGCGCCCGGCGCAGCCGCACCGACGCAGGATGTCGTCCCCTACCGCTACGTCCCGCTGAAGGACGACGAGGGGCGCTTCATCCTCGACTGGACGTTCAACCAGGACTACATGGCCTGGGCGACGCAAGGGCCCGTTGCCAAACGCCACCTCGAGCGGCTGGGGCAGTCGGACCTCGGCATCATCCTGTTCCGCAAGCAGTTGCAGCGGAACATCGAGGTGATGGAGGATGGCGGGGATCCGATGAACGTCTTCCGCGGGAGCGAGACCGGGCTGCTGCACGCGCCGGTGGAGAAGGTGAAGTTCGGCGTGCGGGCGCAGGCGCGCTACATCCCGCCCGAGGCCGGCGACACCACCGCAGTGCGCGACATCGAAGAGGTCATGGGCACCTGGGTCGCCTACCTCGGTGAGGAGGCCACGCTGGGGCGGTAGAGGCCACCCGCCTATCCGGCTGACGGACCGGCCACGGAATCCCTTCCGGGTGTGCCTTGCTGCGCTTGACCCGCGCACACGCCCGCCCTACCCTTACGCCACGCCATATCCACATGCGAGGTGAATGCACGCATGCTCAGCGTCAAGGCCAACCAGGAACTCACGCAGGTCGGCGCAGGCACGCCCGGCGGCGAACTGATGCGCCGCTACTGGCACCCCATCGCCGCCGCCGCGGAACTCGACGAGCGACCCACCAAGCCGGTGCGACTGCTCGGCGAAGACCTCGTCCTCTACCGCGACAGGTCCGGCACGCTCGGACTCATCGAGCGCTTCTGCCCCCACCGCAGGGTTGACCTCTCCTACGGCATCCCCGAGGAGCACGGCCTCCGGTGCATGTACCACGGGTGGATGATGGACGAGACCGGGCAGTGCATCGAGCAGCCCTTCGAAGAGACGGTGCATCCCGACGGGCGTTTCAAGGAGAAGGTCAAGGTTGCCGGCTACCCGGTGGAGGAGCTCGGCGGACTCGTCTTCGCGTACATGGGCCCGCAGCCTGTGCCGCTGCTGCCGCGGTGGGAGCAACTGCTCTGGGATAACGCAGTGCGGGAGGTCTGTATCTCCGAGCTGCCGTGCAACTGGCTGCAGTGCCAGGAGAATTCCCTCGACCCCGTCCACAACGAGTGGCTCCACGCCTACTACGGCAACGTCGTCCGCACCGGCGTCCACGCGCTGCCCGAGCTGCGCGGGACCCACCTCAAGATCGGGTTCGACGTCTTCGAGCACGGCATCATCAAGCGCCGCGTCGAGGCCGGCTACAGCGAGGAGGACGACGACTGGAAGGAAGGCCACCCGATCATGTTCCCCAACATCCTGTTGGTGGGCGACGAGGTGCGCTCCACGTTCCAGTTCCGCGTGCCCGTGGACGACACGAACACCTACCACGTCTCCTACTACGTGTGGCGTCCCGCGCCGGGAGCGCAGGCCCCGCGACAGGAGACCGTCCCCTACCGCTACGTGCCGCTGAAGGACGAGAACGGCCGCTACATCAACGACATCCTCTTCAACCAGGACTACCTCGCGTGGGTCACGCAGGGGCCGGTCGCCAAACGCCACCTGGAGAAGCTCGGGGAGTCCGACAAGGGGATCATCCTCTTCCGCAAGCTGCTTCAGGAGCAGGCGCAACTCGTCGCCGACGGCGGCGACCCGATGAACACCTTCCGCGACCCCGCCGAGAACGAGGCGATACGCCTGCCGCTGGAGCACGTCAAGTTCGGCAACCGCCGCCGCATGGGCTACACGCTCGTCGAGGCGGGCGAGCCCGTCGTTGCGGACGTCGTCAACGAGACACTGGAGAGCTGGGAAGGCATGCGCAGCCTGCCGCGGACCGCGGGGGCCGCGCACGGAGCGTAGGCGCGCCGCTCCCAGGAGCAAGCCATGACTGCACAGCCTGACCATCCCGAGCAGGAACAGCAGGCTCAGCAGGCCGGTGAAGAGCCGGAGGCCGAGCCGCCGACCGGCGATCCCGATTTCCCTGTTCCCCCCGATTTCTCCGGTTTCTACAGAGGGGCCATGGGCTCCGGGGGTGTAGGGGGTGTAGGGGGTATGGACGAGAACTACCTGATGAGGACCCGGTTACGCGCCATACGAAGCTGGGGACAGGAAGGAACAGGGGCCGGGGTCAAAGGTCTCTGCATCCTCCTCATCGTTGTTGGCGGCGTGCTCACCACCTTGATGCTGCTCGGTACTTGACGTTGCACGGCTTGCTATAATCCCGCCGCAGGAAAGAGCAAATCCAGCAGCACAAGGAGAACAGACCTCATGCTGACGCAGGAAGCGAACGACCGCTACACCCGGGTAGGCCCCGGCACCCCGATGGGCGAACTGATGCGCCGCTACTGGCACCCCGTCGCCGCCGTCTCCCAGATGAACGACAAGTGGACGATGAAGGTGCGCCTCCTCGGCGAGGACCTCATCCTCTACAAGGACCGCTCCGGCACGTTCGGACTCATGGAGCCGCACTGCGCCCACCGGCGCATGAACATGATCTACGGCATCCCCGAGGAGCACGGCCTGCGCTGTCCGTACCACGGCTGGCTGTACGACGAGACTGGCCAGTGCACGGAGCAGCCGTACGAGGAGACGGAGGACCCGGAGGCGCGGTTCAAGGACAAGATCCAGATGAAGGCGTACCCGGTGGAGCAGAAGGCCGGGCTGCTGTTCGCCTACCTCGGCCCAACGCCCGTTCCCCTCGTCCCCAACTACGACGTCTTCTCAGCCACCGGCGTGCTGCGCGACATCGGCTACGCGATGCTGCCGTGCAACTGGCTGCAGTGCCAGGAGAACTCGCTGGACCCCGTCCACCTGGAGTGGCTCCACGTCGCGTGGGCCAACTTCATCCGCGAGATGAACGGCGACAAGGAGCGTCGCACCCGCTGGCCGCACAAGGTCATCCACTTCGACGCCTTCGAGCACGGCATCATCAAGCGCCGCATCTGGGAGGGCGGCTCCGAAGAGGACACCGAGTGGAAGGACGGCCACCCCATCGTCTTCCCCAACTACCTGCGACAGGGCGGCGACGGCTTCAACGTCTCGGACGGGACGTACCGGGGCAGCTTCTCGATGGGCCCTGCCTTCCAGATCCGCACCCCCATCGACGACTACAACACCGCCCACTGGTGGGTCGCCTGCTACCCGATGATCGAGGGCGACGTCGAGCAGACGCCGGAGGAGGTCCCCTTCTACCTCCCGCCCGTTCCCTCGCTGGACGAGAACGACCAGCCCATATACCCGGAGCTGCGCAGCAACTCATCGCAGGACCCCGCGGCGTGGATCACGCAGGGCGGCATCGCCGACCGCACGGGCGAGCACCTGGGCCGCTCCGACAAGGGCATCATCATGTTCCGCCAGATGCTGGAGGACAACATCCGCATCGTGGAGGACGGCGGCGACCCGATGGAGGTCTACCGCGACTCCGCGGAGAACGTCTACATCCCGTTCATGACGGAGCAGCACAACTACGTGGACACCTCCACCCGCCAGGGCGCGGCGACCATGTACTCGCCCATCCTGGATATGCGGGAAGCCGCGGCCGCGGCCAAGTAAGAAACCCGACGGAGGGGGCAGCGGTGCTGCCCCCTCTCGCTATCCCGACCTGACCCCTCTATGATGGCGGCGGCGCGCGCCTGCACTGTTCGTGTGGGAGTCGCTGCCGGTAGCTGAATACGCACCCGGAGGCCCAACATGACCCTCATCCTGAACAACGACGACATCGCATCCGTCCTGACGATGGACGAGACGATAGACGCGCTGCGCAAGGCGTACGAGGAGCTCGCGCGCACCGAGGCCGTCTGCCGTCCGCGCATCGACATCCGCATACCCACGCCCGACCCGGCGAAGATGTACCAGTGGGGCACCATGGAGGGCGGCTCCGCGTCCGGCTACTTCGCCATCCGCATGAAGTCGGATGTCGTCTACGAGCAGGAGTACGGCGGCACGCGCACGGAGGAGAAGTACTGCGTGCAGCCCGGTCTGTTCTGCGGCCTCATCCTGCTGATGAGCATCGAGAACGGCGAGCCCCTCGCCATCATCAACGACGGCTACCTCCAGCACATGCGCGTCGGGGCGGACTCCGGCATCGGCGCGGGCTACATGGCGCGTGAGGACGCGTCGGTCGTCGCCATGATCGGCTCGGGCGGCATGTCGCGCTCGCACGCCGAGTCGTTCGCCGCTGTGCGGGACATAAAGCGTATCCAGGTCTACAGCCCAACGAAGGCGAACCGCGAGGCCTATGCCGCCGAGATAGAGGAGAAGCTGGGCATCGAGGTCGTCCCCGTCGGGTCCGCCGCCGAGGCGTGCAAGGGCGCACACATCGTCGCCGGGTGCACGGACGCGGTGGAGCCGGTCATCTTCGGGAAGGACGTGGAGGACGGCGCGCACATCACCTGCGTCGGCGGGAGCATCGACGGCGAGGCGATGGAGCGCATCGACCGCTCGCTGCGCCTCGGCTCCGCGCCCGCGCCGGTCGGCATACCCGAGATGCGACTGCACGACGAGCACATCACCTACGAGGCGAACGCGGCGGACGGCAGACCCGCATCGGCGGGGAAGTCGAAGACGCGCTCCGGCAGGGCGCACGGCGTCGTCGCGGAGGACCGCGTCGTCTTCCTGGAGGAGCTGCTGCAGGGGGCGCAGGGGCGCCCCGGCCCGACCGCCGTCACCTACTCGGAGCGCGGCAACATCCAGGGTGCGCAGTTCTTCTCCGTCGCGGGCCGCGCCTACGAGCTCGCGAAGGCGAAGGGCCTCGGCCACGAACTCCCCACGGAGTGGTTCCTGCAGGACATCCGCGACTAGGCGCCCGCCCCTACTCCTGACGCCCATCTGGGAGTAACATGCCCCCATCCGGAACCGGCGGAGGCATGGCATGGCGCGACGCTTCACCTACGACGACTGGATGGAGGCCCAGGACATCCCCATCCACCGGGGCTATTACGTGGAAGACCTCCGCACCGCCGAATTGGGCTGGTGGGAGGACCGGCAGGTCGACGCTGCGTTCATGCAACTGCGTGGCATGGAGGGTGTGGTCGAGGGCCGCATCGAGGAGATACCGCCCGGGCACTCGCTTCCGCCGCTGAAACTCTCCGTCGACGAGCAGGTCTACGTCCTCGGCGGGCGCGGCGTCGCCACCGTCTGGACTGACGACTCCCGCCCGAAGAAGACGTTCGAGTGGGCGACGCGCAGCCTCTTCCTGGTCCCGCGCAACGCCTACTGCCAGCTGACCAACATGGACGGCAACAACCCGGCGCGGCTCCTGCACTACAACTACCTCCCCATCGCCATGTCGGCCACGCCGGACCCGGAGTTCTTCTTCAACAACCCCTACTCCACCAGTTCGTTCCTGCACAGCACCGACGAGTTCTACTCCGAGGCGAAGGCCATCATGGAGGAAGGCGAGGGCGCGTTCGCCGGACGCGGACGCCAGGTGTGGCACGGGAACTTCTTCCCGGACATGGCCGCGTGGGACAAGCTCGTCCCGTTCTGGGGGCGCGGCGCGGGCGGGCGCGTCGTCTTCATCCAGTCGCCCGGCTCCGAGATGCACGCGCACATGTCCGTCTTTCCGGCGCGCACCTACAAGAAGGGCCACCGCCACGGGCCGGGGCGCGTCATCGTCATCCCCGGCGGCGAGGGCTACTCCGTCATGTGGGAGGAAGGCCAGGAGAAGGTCGTCATCCACTGGCACGAGGCGAGCTGCTTCGTTCCTCCGGACCGCTGGTTCCACCAGCACTTCAATCTCGGCGGGGCGGATGGCCGCTATCTGGCGCTCCATCCGCCGAACCAGTTCATGGGCATGTCCGAGAAGGTGCAGGACCGGGCGCGCGACCAGATCGAGTACCCGGACGAGGACCCGTGGATCCGCGAGTATTTCGAGAACCAGTTGGCCGAGCGCGGCATGGCGTCCGAGATACCGGCGGAGGCCTACGAGGACCCCACCTACGAGTGGGACTACGGCGCCCAGGGCTGACGCCGAAGGCGCACGCACGAGCGCGATACGGTAAGATAGGGCGGCGCCGGGCATAGTCCCGGCGCTGCGCTGCAATCCTTCCCCGAGGACACGATATGCACGACGATGACGACCTCGATCATTCACACGTATTCGACCTGCTCGCCGACGAGGAAGCCGAGGACATCGAGGGTATCGAGAAGTTCACGCTCTACAGCGTGGGCATAGACATCGGCTCCTCCACCACCCACACCATCTTCTCCCGTCTCATCCTCCGGCGCGAAGGAGCCGGACTCTCCGCGAAGTTCGTCGTCACCAACCGCGACGTGCTCTACCGCTCGCCCATCCTGCTCACGCCCTACTCCTCCGGCACCGCCATCGACACGGACAGCGTCCAGGAGTTCATCGAGCGCTCGTACAACGAGGCCGGCTTCACTCCGGACGACGTCGACACCGGGGCGGTCGTCATCACCGGCGAAGCCCTCAAGAAGGAGAACGCCCAGCCCATACTGGAGTACTTCTCCGAGGAGTCGGGACGCTTCATCTGCGCGTCCGCGGGCCCGATGCACGAGGCGCTGCTGGCAGCCTTCGGCTCCGGCGCCGTCGCCATCTCCAAGAGCAACGCCAACACCGTGCTTAACGTGGACATGGGCGGCGGCACGACCAAGGTATCCCTCATCCGCGAGGGCGAGATCGCGCAGATGGTCGCTGTCGAGGTCGGCGCGCGCCTCATCGCCTACGACGACGACATGACCATCACCCGCGTCGAGCAACCAGCCCGCACCATCCTCGGCTCGCTGGGCGAAACGGTCGAGGTCGGCGAGAAGCTGACTGACGAGAAGCGCGAGCGGTTCGCCGCGAAGATGACCGACATCCTCTTCGACGTCATCGGCGGCGGCGAGGTGGACCCCCTCGCCCAGTCGTTGCTGCTCACCGACAAGCTCGACATCGGCTCTCTGCAAGACGTCGACCACGTCGTCTTTTCCGGCGGCGTCTCCGAGTACGTGTACGACCGCACGAACGAGTCCTACGGGGACATCGGCCCGTGGCTCGGCAGGAACGTGCGCGAGCGCTGTCAGCAGGCGTTGCGTCCCGGCATGCTGGTGATGCCCGCCGAGGGCATCCGCGCGACGGTCATCGGCGCGGGCGAGTACACGCTCCAGGCGAGCGGCAGCACGTCGTACATCTCCACGCAGGAGGTGCTGCCGGTGCGCGGCATACAGGTCGCACGGGCGTTCATCAACAAGGAGCAGACCGCCGAGGAGATGGAAGCTGCCCTGGCAGCCGGCGTCGGCAAGTACGACCTGTCGAAACTGCCGTCCAACATGGCGCTCGCCATGTCCATAAGCGGCCAGCCGGACTACTGGTACATCCGGCGCTTGGCCGAGTCCATCGCGAAGACGGTGGACGACGAGCCTTCGGAGGCCCCGGTCTTCCTCGTCGTAGACGTGGACGTGGCCAAGTCGCTCGGCGGCATCATCCGCGAGGAGTTGCACCTTGACCGCGCCGTCATCGCGATAGACGGCATCGAGGTCGGCGACCTCGACTACGTCGACGTGGGCAAGCCGATGGGAGCGAGCGAAGTCATCCCCGTCACCGTGAAGTCGCTCGTGTTCTCGATCCGCTCGCAGTCCGGGTAGCCCGTCGCAACAGGGATCGCGCCATGCTCATCGGAGCACTCGTCTTCGGTCTCCTGGCCGGACTGGTCGGTCTGGCCATCGGAACGCTCGTCTTCCTCGGCAGCCTCGTAGCGTTCGCGTTCAGCGGAGGAGGCACGGACGCCAGGGGGCTGCTCGTCATGCTCTTCTCCGTCATCGCTCTCGCAGGCGCGGTGACGAGCCTCAGGAAACCGTGGTGGGGAGCGGGGCTTCTCATGCTCTCGGGCGCCGGCTGCATGATCGTCATCAACATATTCGGAGCGCCCGTCCTCTTCTTCACGCTCCTGGCAGCCCTCTCCGCCATACGCGGTCGCCGCGAGGTCCGCTAGCGCAACCAACGCAAAGGGCCGGAGCGCGATGGCGCCCCGGCCCTTCTTCTCTCGTCGTTCGCCCCCTACTTCAGGTTCGCCCCGAAGAACGCCAATGTCTTCGGCCACGAGTCGGCGGACGCCTCCGCGTGGTAGCTGCCCCGCTCGGAGCAGAAGAAGCCGTGACCGGCGCCGTCGTAGATGTGGTTCTCGATCGATTTGCCCTTGGCCTTCAGCACACGCTCGATCTCCTCGACGTTGGAGACGGGTATGCCGCCGTCCTCGGTGCCCCAGAAGCCGATGATGGGGGCCTGCACCGCGTCGGCGGTATCGTCGAGCAGACGAGGCGCATCGGGCGGCGAGTCCGGGCGCGGCAGGATACCGCCGCCGTAGTAGACGGCCGCCGCCTTGATGCCGCTCATCGTCGAGCCGAGATAGGAGACCATCCCGCCGAAGCAGAAGCCGACGATGCCGATGTTGTCGGCGTCCACGTCCGGGTTGCTCCGCAGGTAATCGATCGTCGCCTGCACGTCCGCCGTGATGTCGTCATTGCTGAGCTTGCCGCGCTCCGCGAATGCCGCCTGCATCTCGGAGAACGGGATGTCGAGTCCCTTGCCGGAGCGGTGGAACATCTCCGGCGCTGCCGCGAAGTAGCCCGCGTCGGCGAACCGGTCCGCGATGCTGCGAACGTCGTTGTTCACGCCGAAGATCTCCTGGATCACTATCACCGCCGCGCTCTTCCCGCCGCCGTCCGGGCGCGCCGTGTAGATCGGCATCGGGCTGCCGCCAACCGTTACTTCCGCAACGTCAGATGTTGCCATGCTCTCCCTCCGTATCATGTGAGATGGGCCGGCCGCGTCACCGACCGCCGCCATCCTACACCAACACGTTCCTCCCTGCCGCCTGAGCGGGGTTAACGCATGACACCGGCCCCTTACGAAGATGTTCCACCACTGCGTACCCTGTCCTCATGATGGCTTGGAGTGAGAGCTATCCCCTCTCCTGGGGGAGAGGGTGCCGCGCAGCGGCGGGTGAGGGCCCTGGATGCAGCAACCGAGCGGTTACGAACGGTTTTGGAGCGGAGAAAAGCGCTGGTGAGCGGTATTGAGCGGTTGGAGGTCCCGAAACATGGGGTTGGAACCAGAGGTGAATGAGCGCAGGGTGCACGGGAATAAGCGGTTTATCCCCGTGCCCGTTCCTTCACCTCCCCGCCCGCCCCTAGCCGCGAGCACGCCGCCTGTGTGAGAATCGCCGCATGAGCAAAGAGAACCGCACCCCCGAAGAACAGGCCCTTCTGACCAAGGCTGCAGCCGTCCTCCCCGGCGGCTCGCTCGGCAACCTGCGCCTCGAAGAGGACTACAGGTTCGTCGTGCGCGACGGCCACGGCTCCCGCATCCATGACATGAGCGGCAACGAGTACATCGACTACCTGCTCGGCTCCGGCCCCATGGTGCTCGGACACGCGCACCCTAAGGTGATCGCGGCGGCCACCGAGGCGATGGCGAAAGGCACCACGTTCTTCACGCAGAACGTCTACGCCATCGAGCTCGCCGAGCGCATCGTCGACGCCATGCCCTGCGCCGAGCAGGTGCGCTTCGTCAGCAGCGGCTCCGAGGCCACCTACAACGCGCTCAAGGTCGCCCGCGCGTTCCGCAAGCGCGAGAAGATACTCAAGTTCGAGGGCGGCTACCACGGCTCGCACGACTACTCCCTGATGAGCCTCGCCCCCTCCGGCAACACGCCCTTTCCACACGCCGAGCCGAGTTCGGCCGGGATCCCGCGCGCTATCCAGGACACCGTCCTCGTGGCGCCCTTCAACGACCTCAACGCCGTCGAGGACCTGCTCGACCGTTACCACGACGAGCTCGCTGCGGTCATCGTGGAGCCGGTGCAGCGCACCATCGCGCCGCAGCCGGGCTTCCTGCCGGGGCTGCGCGAGCTCACGAACCGCTACGGCGTCCTGCTCATCTACGACGAGGTCGTGACCGGCTTCCGGCTCGCCTACGGCGGCGCGCAGGAGTACTACAACGCCGTGCCGGACATCGCGGCCATCGGCAAGATCGTCGGGGGCGGCTTCCCGCTCGCGGCCATCGTCGGGCGGCGCGAGATCATGGAGTCGTACGACCAGGGCTCGGTCGCGCCGGACGTCTACGTCCCGCAGAGCGGCACCCTCAACGGCAACCCCGTCGCCGCGGCAGCCGGACTCGCCACCCTCGAAGTCCTTCGCGAGCCCGGCACCTACGAGGCGTACCATGCCCGCGCCGCCACCCTCCGCAACACGCTCCAGCGCCTCTTCGACGAGGCCGAGATCCCGGCGCAGGTCAGCGGGATCGACATGATGTTCGACGTCTTCTTCACCGAGCACCCCATCGTCGACTACCGGTCGACGCTCGTGGACAAGACGCTCAACCGCATCTTCGACAACACGCTGCTGGACAACGGCATCCTGAAGTCGCCGGGCAAGATGTACGTGGGCGCCTGCCACACGGACGAGGACATCGAGCGCACCATCGAGGCGTTCCGCCTCGGCGTCGCGGCCGTCCGCGACGCGTGACGGCCGCGGCTACCCTCCGACTCGCCCGCGAAGACGACGCCGAGCAGATCGCGGCCATCTACGCGCCCTACGCGAACCGGACCGCCATCAGCTTCGCATACCGAGCGCCCACGGCGGACGAATACCGCGAGCGTATCCGGACGATCACGGCCCGGTTGCCGTGGTTCATCTGCGAGCGCGACAGCGTCGTTGCGGGCTACGCCTACGCTGGCCCGCACCGCGTATCCCCCGCCTACCGGTGGTCGGTCGAGACGAGCATCTACGTCCACCCGGAGCACCAGCGCGCGGGTGTAGGCAGGGCGCTCTATGCGGCACTCCTGGAAGCCCTGCGCCTGCTCGGCTATCACCGCGCCTACGCGGGTGTCACTGACCCGAACCCTGCAAGCATCGGTCTGCATGAGGCCGTAGGCTTCGAACGGCTCGGCACGTTCGAGGAGGTCGGCTACAAGCTCGGCACGTGGCAGAGCGTCATATGGCTCGTCTACCGGCTCGGCAACGACGACTACCCGCCCGCGGAGCCGCGCCTGCTCCCCGACCTGCTCGGCACAGCAGAGTGGAACGCCGCCCTCGCAGCCGGTCAGGCGCTGCTGCGCTAGCGCGCACCCTCGAAGAAGAGTTCGTCAGGCGTGAAGCGGCGGCTGATGATGCCGAGGTCGGCGGCGTAGCGCACGATCGTCTCGATGGCGCGGCGGTTGTTCTCCAGCCCGTTCTCGTGCGGGAAGAGGCCGTGCTCCCGCAGCCAGCCGACCCGCAGCCCCATGTGCTCGTCGTCGTCCGCGACGTTTGCATAGTAGAGGCTGCGCGCCTCGTCGCAGGCGTTGACGACGGCCTGCGCGAGTCCGGGGTTCGCGTCCAGTACGTCCTGCTTCGCCACGAGCATGATGTTGACCGGGAAAACGCCGCTCTGCCGGTGGTAGGTGAGCGCGGCGTCGAGCGGGTCCTCGAACAACCGCACACGGTTGCCCCCCAACGGCGGGCCGGACCGGTCGAACAGCACCGCGTCCAGCTCGCCGCTCTCCAGCTCCGCGACCTGATCGCCGCCCTTCGATATCGAGAAGCGCGGGTCGCGGGGATAGTCCACCCTCATCAGCGAGTTCGGCTCCGCCTCCACCCAGTGCACCTTCGTCAGGTCGAGGCTGTACACGTCCGCGAGCGCGCCGCGCACCCACGTTCCGGGGTTGAAGCCCCAGCCGCGCACGCCCACGCGCTTGCCCTCCAGGTCCTTCGGCCCGCTGATACCCGCGTTCACGTTCACCTGCGCCCCGACGTGCGCGAACGACACGTCCGGAAAGACGGGGAGCCCCATGACCGGACGCCCGATGTCCCGGGCGATGAGGTAGTTGGTGATGGGCACCACCATCATGTCGTAGGCCGGCTCGGTGAAGAAGCTGGGGTAGGCTACGCCTGCGCCGCCCTCCGGCCAGTCGGTCTCCACGTCGAAGCCCTGGACCTTCACCGTGCCGTTCGCCAGGTATTCGGCGGCATACTCGTGGTCCGCCATCAGCGTTATCGCCATCTGCTTACTCCGGTATGGGGTAGCCGTCGGAACGGCGGTCGGTGCCGCCGGTGTGGACGCCCCGCTCGTGGTCGATGCCTATCAGCTGCAACGCGCCGGGTGTTCCGACGCTGGGGTAGGCGCCGGTCCTGTGGCCCTTCGCCTCCAGCGCCCGCACCGTCTCCTCCGGGATGCCGTCCTCGAGCCGCAGCACCATCTCCTCGTCTATCGTGCGGGGGTCGGTGCCGGGGAAATGCGTCCAGCGCGCCACGTCGACCGCTTCCTGCACGTTCATCCCGTGGTCTACCACGTTGGACACCGCCTGCGCGTTCCACTGCGGCTGGTTGTCGCCTCCCGGCGTCCCGCCGACGAGCACGGGCCTGTCGTCCTTGAACACCATGTAGGAGTGGATCGTATTGATCGTCTTCTTGCCCGGGGCGATGGCGTTCACGTGCCCCTCGTCCAGGTAGAAGCCGCGCCCTGCCCTGTCGTTCAGCAGGATGCCGGTGTCCCCGGCAACGAACCCGCTGCCCCAGTACGCGGACAGGCTGTGGATGAACGAGACCGCGTTCCCCTCCCGATCGATCACGTTGAAGTACGACGTGCTCGGCGTGGGCGCGACGGAATGCGCGAGTTCGCCCGCGCGCACGATGCCTTCGGCAGCGCGCTCCGGGTCGATGTTCTTGATGCGCTCGGCGGCGTACTCCGGCGACAGCAGTTCGTCCAGCGGCACGTCGATGAACGCCGGGTCGCCGACGTACGCGAGACGGTCGGCGAACGCCAGCCGCTTCGCCTCGACCATCGTGTGGATGCTCTCGACGGTATTGTGGCCCATCGCCGCGAGGTCGAAGCCGTCCAGCAGGCTCAGCAGCTCCAGCGTGAGCATACCCTGTGACGGCAGTCCGGTCGCGTAGACGGTGTGCCCATGGAAGCGTGCGGAGGGCGGGTTCTCGTAGACCGTTGCCTCCTGCCCGGCGAGGTCGGCCTCGTCGATGAGCCCTCCTCCGTCCTCCATCGCCTGCGCTATCTCCCTGGCGAGCCCGCCGCGGTAGAACTCGTCCGGCCCGTGCTGCGCGATGCGGCGCAGCGACCGCGCGAGGTTCGGCTGCGCGAACACGTCACCGACCAGGTACGGCGAGCCGTCCGGCTTGATGTACGTCTTGGCGGTCGATCCGTACTTGGTGATCTTGTCGTAGTGGTCGCTGAAGTAGCTGGCCGAGCGCGGCGGGAGCGAGAAGCCCTCCGACGCGAGTCCGATGGCCGGATCGATGAGCGACGCCAGCGAGCGCGTCCCGAACCGGTCGACTATGGTCTGCCACGCGAGCACCTCGCCGGGCACGGCGGGCGTCAGCGGCCCGTCAGGGGGCATCTTCACGTAGCCCAGGTCGGTGAAGTACTCTCGCCTCGCGCGCATCGGCGCTTTGCCGGAACTGGAGATGCCGTAGAGCGTGCCGGACGCGGCGTGGTAGAGAAGCGCGAACACCTCGCCGCCGATGCCGCACATCATCGGCAGCGTCACGGCTTCCGCCGCCGCGACCGCTACCGCGGCGTCGAACGCGTTCCCTCCCTCGCGCATCACCTGCGCGCCCACGGCCCCAGCCGGCGTCGATGCCGAGCCGACCAGTCCGCGCGTCGTGTATACCGGGCTATGCGACCTGTTGATAGCGCTGCTCACGATGACCCACCTCTCTCGCACGAGTATCCGGGCAGCGGCATGATATGCTCCGCATCTGCTACCGGCAAACGTATCGCGCTCCAGCGCGCCCACACGAAACACGGAGGGAGCACCATGGCCGAAGACTTCACCTACGACCGCTGGATGAACAGCCAGGGGGTACCCGTGCACCGCGGCTACTACATCGAGGACCTCCGGAACATTGAACTCGGGCACTGGAGCCTGCGCGAATGCGACGCGGCCTTCATCCAACTGGAGGGCATGCCGGGCGTCGTGGAGGGGCGCGTGCAGGAGGTGCCGCCCGGAGGCTCCATCAAGCCGTTCAAGCAGGCGATAGATGAGATGGTCTACGTCGCCAGCGGGCAAGGCACGGCGTCCGTGTGGAGCGGCGACGGCGAGCCGCACACGTTCGAATGGTCGCCGCGCTCGCTCTTCCTGGTCCCGCGGAACTCGTGGGCGCAGTTCAACAACATGCAGGGCGACAGGCCCGCACGCCTGCTCCACTACAACTACCTCCCCATCGCCATGTCCGCCATCCCTAACCCGGACTTCTTCTTCAACAACCCGTTCGAGGAGAACGTGCTGGCAGGGGCTGACTTCTACTCCGAGGCCGAGGCGACGACCCAGGAGCACGTCGCCGAGGGCGCAGCCGGACGCACGCTCTGGCTCGGCAACTTCTTCCCGGACATGGGCGTCTGGGACAAGCTGATGCACCGACCCGGTCGCGGCTCGCTGAACCGCTCCGTCTACATGCGCATCCCCGGCTCGGAGCTGCGTGCGCACATGTCGGTCTTCCCTGCGGGGACGTACAAGAAGGGGCACCGCCACGGGCCGGGACGCGTCATCGTCATCCCCGGAGGAGAGGGCTACTCCATCATGTGGCAGGAGGGCCAGGAGAAGATGGTCATCCACTGGCACGAGGCGAGCTGCTTCGTACCGCCGGACCGCTGGTTCCACCAGCACTTCAACCTGGGCGCCGTCCCCGGACGCTACCTGGCGCTCCATCCGCCGAACCAGTTCATGGGCATGTCCGAGTCCGTCCAGGACCTCTCGCGCGACCAGATCGAGTACCCCGACGAGGACCCGTGGATCCGCGAGTACTTCGAGAACCAGCTGGCCGAGCGCGGCATCGAGTCCCAGATGCCGGACGAAGCGTACCGCGACCGTAACTATCGCTGGGACTACACGGGCGTCAAGGAGAACTAGCGCCTCCGGCCTCAACCACACGAACCGAAAGGAAGACCAGCCCTCATGCACGACGAGCCCTGGGCGCACGTCCACGACCCCGACGAAGAGCGCCTCGCCAAACTCACCATCGAACTGAACAACCCAGACCACGACTACTACCACTACGAGGTCATCGAGCTCACGACGGTCGGCATCGACATCGGCTCCTCCACGTCGCACCTCATGTTCTCCAGCATCACGCTCCAGCGCGTGCAGGAGATGCACTCCAGCCGATACGTCGTCGTGGACAGGCAGACGCTCTACAAGTCGCCCATCCTCCTCACCCCGTACACGCACGACAATCTCATCAACACGGAGCAGTTGGAGCGGTTCGTGGCCGAGTCGTACGCGGAGGCGGGCTTCGAGCCGCAGGACGTCGACAGCGGCGCCATCATCCTCACCGGCGAGGCGATCAAGCGGCGTAACGCCCATGCGATAGCCGACATCTTCGCCGACCAGGCGGGCAAGTTCGTCTGCGCCTCCGCAGGCCACAACCTCGAGTCCGTGCTCGCGGCCAACGGTTCGGGCTCGGTGAAACTCTCGCGCAACCCGCGCCAGGCCGTGCTGAACGTAGACATCGGCGGAGGCACCACGAAGTTCGCGCTCGTGCAAGCCGGACGCATCCAGCACACCGCCGCGCTCAACGTCGGCGGACGGCTCGTCGCCACGGACGGCGACGGCGTCGTCACGCGCATCGAGGACGCAGCTCACACCACCGCCGACAGCATCGGCGTGCCCCTCGCGCTCGGCGAGCGCCTGCCGGACGAGCACCGCACCGCCATCGCAGACGCGCTCGCCGAGTGCCTGCTGGACGTGATACAGGGACGCCCGCGCTCCGAGCTGACGCAGGCGCTGCTGCTGACCGCGGACATCCCGCTCGACGCGACCTTCGACGCGCTCGTCTTCTCCGGCGGCGTCTCTGAATACGTCTACAACAACGAGACGCGGGAGTTCGGCGACCTCGCCGTCGCGCTGGCGGCGGCCGTGCGGCGCAAGATGGCGGAGCACGCCCTGCCCGCGCCGGTGCAGCCCGCGGCGGAGCGTATCCGCGCTACGGTCATCGGCGCGTCGCAGTTCACGGTGCAGTTGAGCGGGAACACGCTCTCCATCTCGGACCCGTCGCTGCTCCCCTACCGGAACGTGCCCGTGCTCATCTCCCGGCTGCCGGAGGATCACGAAGTGCAGCCGGAGGAGGTCGCCGCGTTGGTTGGAGAAGCGTTCGAGCGGCAGGACCTGGTGGAGGGCGAGCAGCAGGTCGCGCTCGCGTTCGAGTGGGACGGCCTGCCGCGCTACGCGCAGATACGCAAGATCGCGGACGGCATCGCGTCGGCGGTGCCGCGCTCGCTGGCGAACGGCGCGCCGCTCATGCTCGTCTTCACCGGCGACTTCGCGAAACTCGTCGGCGACACCATCACGAAGGACATGGGCATCCCTAACCCGGTCATCTCCATCGACAACCTCTTCCTGCAGGAGTTCGACTTCATCGACATCGGGGAGATGATCTACCCGGCCCGCGTCGTGCCAGTGGTGGTGAAATCGCTGCTCTTCCCGGAGATCGAGAAGCAGACCGCCGAGGTGCTGGACTAGCGGGCCGGCGTCCGATGGCTGCCCTCACTCTTCGTCGTTCGACAGCGAGGCCTGTCCGGCTATCTCAGGACGCCGGATCATTCGGTACAGCGGGGACGTGAACCAGAGCCAGAACAGCGCGAATATCCCCAGTGCTATGCCACCCCAGAGCAGCCCTGCCGCCAACTGCCCACCGGGGGTCGGCCCCGTCCAGGTGCGCGTCGGCTCCGCGGCATCGAACGTCACGACCACCTCATCGCCATTCGCGTAGCGCGCCGCGCACTCGCGGTCAGGAGGCTTCGTGTAAAGCTTGCAGTCGTCTTCCTGAGGGATGGTTACTGACCGGCCAGCCGCCGTTGTATACGTGAGGGTACCGTCCTCGTATGTGGCGATGGCTTCTTCCGTACGTTCGGCAAGCTCGCTCACACGCTCAAGCCATATCCACCCGACAACTCCCGCGAGGGCGCCCATAGCCAGCAGAACGAGCGCAATCCTCATGGCGGACCGCCCCGCCATCCCTACTCTCCAAACTTCTGTTCTCCGAGACGGACCCACCTCGGAACGACCCACAAGAGGAATAGGAACAAGACCACAAACAGCCCGATGATCGAGATGACAGCTCCGGCTCCCCCTAGGATTCCGTAGTCGCCCGTCATCCACGGAGTGATTCCCTTGACGAGCCAGTACGCCCCTACGAGCGATGCCAGGGAAAGCACGAGCGCCCCTCCGATGTTCCATATCGCGCGTCCTGTCAGCATCGCCTTCTTCCCCTTCTCGTGATCGTTCAACCAACAGGCAGGCCTAGAGGAAGCCCACCCTCGCTTGTATCCAGTCCCAAAGGAACGGCTGAGGCCAGATCAGGGCGACCTGAAAGTCGAAGAACACCAGTGTCAGCACCAGGATCAGTACACCCGAGATAACGCCGCCTATCACGCCGATCCTGTTCTGCATCATCAGCATCGGGCCAAGCGTAGCGATGAATACCGAACCCCACTTGAGCCCCTCGGTCATGAGGCCTGTGATGAGCAGCATAGCCAGCAGCATCACCACGAAGATGAGGCCTGCGGACCTTGCGCCCTCCATGCCACGGCTCCGTATGCCGATGTCCATGATTTCGCCCGTCCGGAAACCTACGCCCTCGCGCACGAATTGGATGAGCACGAGAGGCAACCCGATCCATGCCAGGGTCGTGGGGAACCAGCGCCCGAACTCGGAGAATCCCCCCTCTCCCAGCGGGAATCCCGGCAGGAATCCAAGCAGGGAATACCGCGACGATTCCCATATCCCGTAGGCGAGTGCGATGGCGAGCAATGCGGTGAATATCTGCTGCTCGCTCCAGTGCCACCGGAGACGCCTGATTCGAGCGGCGGCTGATGCTGCTCCGTTCCCCGATCCTCCCGCGGGCGTGCGCACACCGCCGAGGCCGGTCTCTTCATCCACGACCTGCCCGCCGGTGCTCCCGCTCATGAACTTCGTGAACAGGGCCGCGACGATGATGGCGACGATCACCAGCACGATGAATATCGGGCGGGTGAAGGTGCCCCACCAGTCGTAGACAGAGACGGAGTCGCGCAGGTTCGTCTCGATGATGGGGCCGAGGATGAAGCCTATGAGCAGCGGCGGACGCGGCCAGCGGTACCGCTTCATCAACATGCCAACGACCGCTCCGACGAGCACGATGGTGATCGCGCTCAGGTCCACCAACTGCAGATAGGCGGCCAGCAGTGAAACCGCAACGACGAGGAAGCCGATAACCGGGTACGGGATCAGCGTGAGGCGTGCCATCTGCCGGGTGAAACCGAGGCCCAGCATGGTCACCATCAGGTTCCCGAGCCCCAGGCTCAGGATAATCATCACCATGATGTCCCCGCGCTCGGCCAGCATCCGTGGACCAGGCGCCAACTGGTAGGCGGCCATCGCAACTATGACGAACGCCCATGCGCGGCCTCCCGGGATGCCCAGGGCGAGCGTCGGCAGCGCCTGCCCGGCCTCCTTGGAGTTCTGCGCCGACTCGGCGAAGAGCACGCCGTCCAGCGAGCCCTTCCCGAACTGGCTCTTGTCCTTGGTCCAGAAGATCCCGAAGGCGTAGGCCATCCAATCCACGACGCCGCTGCCGATGCCCGGCACCGCGCCGAGGAAGACGCCGAAGAGCGACTGGCGGATGGTCATGGGCCAACGGCTGAGCCCGTACCTTGCCCCCCGGAATATTTCGTTATAGCTGATGCGCGCATCCATCGGAGCAAGGGGCTTGCGCGTCATCGTCAGGTCGATGATCTCTGGCAGCGCAAACACTCCGATGCTCGTTGCGATCAGGTCCAACCGCGAGAACTGAAGCCAGTCCTGGCCAAAGGCATATCGGTACTCGAGCCCACTCGGCCCAACAGTGCTCAACAGCAGTCCCAAGAGCCCGGCAACGAACCCCTTTATCAGGGCGCCCCCACTCAGTGCCGCAACCATGGCAACACCGAATATCGCCATGGCAGCCTTTTCGGCAAACTGGAACTTCAGGACGAACGGGGCGACTATGGGAACCACAAGCGCGAGAACCACCGCTCCAACCACTCCGCCTATGGCAGAGACGGCATAGACCGCCCCCAGCGTATGCGCAGCCTGGCCGCGTTGCGCCAACTGGTTCCCTTCGAGGAAGGTCACCTGTGTCGCGCCTCCAGGGATACCCAGGAGTATGGAGGGGATGGAGTCAAGCGTATTGTCGATGCCCGTCAGGGTCGCGAGCATAACGATGCCGACGACCGGGTCCTCCACGGAGATAACGATGAACGGAATCATGATGGCCATCACAAGGGTGGCCGAGATGCCGGGGAGCAGAGCTATGGGAACCGTGATGAACACGGCCAGCATGAACGCGCCCCAGTAGCTCGCAGAGCCCAGGTATGAGAGCCCTGCTGCAAAGTCGCTGAGGATCCCTCCTGCGACTTCAATCATGGATCAACTCCACGCTCATCATCCCTCCCGAAGCGACGAGCGACAAGAACTCAGACAACATGAAGAGACAAGAGGGGATGGCGCTGGTTCACGCCATCCCCTCTCGGTCGAGACTACTGGAGGCTAACCGCCGACGTACTGTGGGAAGTACTTGGCCAGCAGCCGCTCCTTCTGCGCATCGACGATCGGTTGAGCGCTCTCCAAAAGTTGCTCGTTCTCGATCGTTGTGGCTTGCAACTCGGCACGGCCTTTCCAGCCGGGAGACTCGCCTGCTACGTTCGCGTACTTCGTGATCAAATCCTGGTCGGTGGTCAGCGCTTGCTCGAACGCAGCCGAGAGCGCGTCAGCGATGTGGTCCGGCGAGCCGGGCGGCAGCCAGAGGCTCTTCGACGCGTAGTTGGTCGGCCCACTCATGGAGTTGAAGATGTGCGTCTGTTCGTCGTCCAGATAGTCCCGGGCATCGCCGCAGTGGGGCTCACCCCATGTGTTGGGCTTCAACTGGCCCGGACCCATGCCTGCCATGACGCGCATGAAGCCGGTGGGCAGCCAGTCGGGGTCCTCGATGGGGAAGCGGTACCACAGGCTGGAGCGGACCGTGCTGTTGATGATGCCTTGCGCCCAGTACTGACGCACGGCGTTCGTGTCGACTGTCTCAAACGCAAAGTACTTGAAGGGTATGTCCAACTGCTCAGCCATGTAGGTCGTTGCCAAGAACGTCACGTCGCCTTCACGGATCGAGGATATCTCGTCCGCGAGGATGAACTCGCCGTGCGCTCCGCCGGTGCTCTCTTGCCCGGAGTAGTCCCAGAGACAACTGTTTGCAGCGCCGGGGCCGAGGTTGCCTACCGGGTCGTACAGGTACCAGCCGCGGGTCGAGTCGATCGTCGACCCGATGGCTTGGAAGGTGCTCCGCCTGATGTACTGGCCGTTCTCGCTGAAGCCGAAGTCGAGTTGAGGAGTGCTGTTCCAGGATATGTAAGTGCCGTCCTTCGGCGCCTCGGTCGCCGCGAAGACATACTCCAGCGGCTTGTTCGGCTGGTTCGTGAACACCACCCGCGGGTTACCGGGGATGTAGTTGCGCATGAAGGCTGCCATCACACGGCCCTGGGTGTCGGTTCCGCCGCCCGGCGAGGAGTTCGCCACGATGCGGACCGTCTTGCCACTGAAGTAGTCAGCAGCATCGAAACCGGGAGGAGGAGTCGGTGTCGCCGTCGGGGCGGGGACGGGGGTAGCCGTCGGGGCCGGCTGAGACGGCTGCGTTCCGCCGCTGTCCGTCGGTGCCGGAGTGGGGGTCGGCTTCTCCATCATCGACTCAGGTGTAGGCGTCGGCTTCTCCATCATCGGCTCAGGCGTCGGCGTAGCCGTTGGCCGAGGGGTGGCGGTAGGGTCATCGCCCCCACACGCAGCAACGACGGCCACCATGGCCACTGCGGTGATGACTCCGGCGAGCCATTGGTTCATTCGTATCCGCATGTCATCCTCCCTACATTGATAATCCACCCTGTTGTCCCAGAGTGAATCGGCTGCACAAGGTGCAGATGGTTACAGGCGTGTGATGTTTATCACGGAAGAGGCCAACTGTTGCCAAAACGCATTGCAAAGTACGGTGTCAAATATTGTAATATCATTAGCATCCGCTGAAGGAACAGGCATGCTCGGCTCCCTACTCAAGACGTATCACATCTCGCGCGCAGACCTTGCGCACCGGCTCAACGTCTCCGTCCAGACCGTCCACAACTGGTGCAGCGGGCGCGTGCGAGTGCCCAGCCGGAGGCTCGGTCACCTCTGCGACCTGCTCGAAGATCTGGGGGTGCCGCCGAACGAACTCGCCCAGATGGCCGTCCGGGAACTGGAGACGCAGGGCGTGCAGCAGGAGCGCCTGGCCTTGCGGGCAAGAAGCGCCCAGCCTGTCGTGGCGCTGGTGACGTGGAGCCTGATGAGTTCCGGACTGTTCGGACCCCTTGCTCGCGTAGCCCGTATCGCTTTGGAAGGCATGGGCTATCAGTGTATGGCGCTCGATTGCGGAGGAGAGCACCGCCAGCGGCGCGCCTATCTGCAATGGGCCGTTCAGAGTAACGTGGACGGACTCCTCCTTTGCGGCGTGCCAGGCGACGTGCCCGACCCGGACGACGACCTCTTCGCGTCGCTCAGGCCGGTTAACGCTGCGGGTATCCCCATCGTCCTGCTCAAGCCATGGACGGGTTCCTCGGTCGCCATCCCGGAAGGCGTCGGCAGCATCGGGTGGGACTACGCCGCCGCAGTCGAGATGGCAGCAGGTTTGCTGCGGCAGCTTGGCCACGAGCAGGTGCACGCCGTCCTCGCGGCGGGCAGCGCCGGTTTCGGCGGACGCTACTGGGGACTCGACCGCGCGTGGAGCAACCTCGGTCTCACCTTCGACGAAGATTCGATCATCTGGGCGCAGGAAGGCGAGACCGTGCACGAACTCGCCGACGCACTCGCAGGCGCAAGCGCCGTCTTCACTCCTCCGTCGCAACTGCCCACGATCGCACGCGCGTGCTTCGCTGGGGGCATCAGATGGCCAGACGATATCAGCATCATCTCGCTGGGCAACAGAGCGTTCGTGCCACAACTGGACCGACGCCCGTTCACGTTCGTCAGCATCCCCGTGGGCCGGGTGGGACGCGGCGCGGCGCAACTCCTCTCCAGCATGATCCGCGGCGAACGTTTCCAGACAGGACAGGAGTACGTCATCTATGGCGCAAGCACGATGTCGGTCGAGAACGCGGAGGGCGGGTCGGTCGCTCCTCCACGCCGGGGTGCAGCGTACTCCGGCGCAGGCCGGGCAGCCCTCGTGTAGGGGGCGCTCCTCAGTCCTTCCGCAGCGTTTCGCGCAACACGAACGCGATGAGCAGCGACGCCGATACGGCGAATCCTCCCATCGACGCGAACGCTACCGTGAAGCCGCCTGATCCCGCGATGAGGGCCACCGAGAGCGTGAATATGCCGGGGTTGGTCGCCGAGCCCGCCTCCGCGATGAGACGGTTCACACCGAAGAACTTGCCGCGCGCCGCCGCGGGCGCCACGTCCGACCCCAGGGTCTGCATCGAACCTGCCATGAACGACACCGCCAGGTTGATGGTGATGAAGCCCAGGATGAAGAACGGCAGCCCCAGTTCGCCCCAGGCAACGCCCCCCATCGTCCAGAGCCCCACAGCGAGGAGCGCGCTCGCCGGAACGATGGTGCGCTTCCGCCCGAACCGGTCCATCACCTGACCGGCCATCAGTGTCACCGGGATGCCGATGATTCCCATCGCCGAGCTGATGCCACCCAGCGCGAGCGCATCCAGGCCGTAGGCAAAGGCTGCGTAAGCGACATAGATGCCACCCTGCCCCTGCACGCCGCCCCGTCCCACGTTCGCCATGAACTGCGCCGCGAACAGCACCGCTACCGCCTTCGTGATGAGCCGCGCCCAGGAGACGTCCACCTGCGCCGCTGCTGTATCGCCCCGGCGGCGCGCCAGCACGGCCGGCGCAGTCTCACGTACGAACAGGTAAGAAGGCACGGTCGCAAGGAACGCGGCGATGCCGAACACCAGGAACGGCATGCGCAGTCCGAACAGTTCGGCGATGGCCCCGCCGGCGAGCGGCCCCAGCAGCGTGCCGGCCCGGTTCACCCCCGCCATGCCGGTGATCATGCGCCCGCGCCGGTTCTGCGCGCTGGAGTCCGCGATGACGGTGAGCCTGGTCATCTGCCACATCTGCTGCGCGAGGCCGTTGATCCCCAGGTAGATGAGTATCTCGGTGAAACTCGAAGCCTGGAGCACGAGCAGCGCCGACAGCGACAAGAGGAGCGTGCTGGCGATGAGCAGCTTCCGACGCCCTATGCGGTCCATGAGGTAGCCGGTGGGCAGTGAGACGATGACGCCGCCGAGCATCGGCACGAAGAGCATGAGTCCCGCCCCGGCGGCGCCCGCGCCGAAGTCGATCGCTATGAGCGGCAGCACGGGCACGATGAACCCGCGCCCCATGCCCAGCAGGAACGCAGGCAGCAACAGCGATACGAGTGCCTCGTTCCGTTCAGCCCAGCCCCGCATACCCGTTGCGGGTTTCGCCTCGTCGATGGAAGCCTGTGCGTCTTGTTCGTCAGGCGGCATCGCCTACCCGATGGCGTCGGTCAGCCGTTCGAGTTGCTCCAGGTCCGGCGTCACGGGACGGAAGATGATCTCGTCCGAGCCCAACTCCTCGTGCATGCTGATCGCGTTGCGGATGATCTCCGGCGACGTCGGCTGCAATCGCGCCTGGCGGGAGGGGTCGCCGCCGTAGTAGTCGGCAAGTGCATCAGCAACCGCGTCGTCACCGCCGGGGCCGAGCGCGCACGGCAGCGTTACGACGATGCGCGGCCTGCCCTCTCGACCATTCTCCGCCCATGACTCCTCGACCTGCGTGATGATGCCCTTCGACCACTCCGCCTCCAGCGCCCTGCCGCCCATCACGTAGCCGTTGGCGAACCGTCCCACGCGTGCGATGGCGCGCGGGTGCGTCCCGCCGATGAGTATCTCCGGTCCGCCGGGCTGCACCGGCGCAGGTCCGACCGGACGCTGCGCCCCCTCCAGCACCTCGCCGTTCCAGATGCGCTTCATGTGCACGAGCTGCTCCTCGAACAGCTTGCCCCGGTTGCGGAACTGCGACGGTGCAACGATAGCGTCGTCCTCGCGTCCGCCGACCGCCAACCCCAGCGAGAGCCGTCCGTTCGAGATGGCGTCTATCGTCGCGGCCTGCTTGGCGAGCACTCCGGCGTTACGCACCGGAGCGAGCAGGATGGTCGTCACGAGGCGCAGGCGTTGCGTGATGGCGGCCACCGCCGCGAGTTCGGCCATCGCCTCGAAGTTGTCGTACGCAAGCCTGTCGAGTGCCGCGAACGAGGAATACGGCCCTTCGTCGGCACGCCGCGCCAGTTCGGAGATATACGCCCAACTGTCCGTCGGCATCCGGAATGGAAGCCCAACGCCAACCTTCATGCGCTCACCTGCCCTTGAATTCAGGCCTTCGCTTGTCGAGGAAGGCCCGTACTGCTTCCTTGTGGTCCTCCGAGCGGCGCGCCAACTCCTGCGCCGTCTGCGCCAAGCGCAGGCTCTCACCGAACCCCATGTCGAACGATCGTTGCACGAGATACTTGGTGAGCGCCATCGAATACGTCGCGCCGGAGGCGAGCCGGCCCGCGAACTCCATCGCCGATGAGAGCATCGCCTCGTGGGGGTGCACCTTGCTCACGAGGCCCATCCGGTAGGCTTCGTCGGCGCTCAGCCGGTCGCCCGTGTACTGCATGTAGTAGGTGTTGCTCAGGCCGATGAGGCGCGGCAGCTGCCAGCAGGAGCCGTCGCCCGGCACGAGCCCCATCCGCACGAACGCCTCCGCGAACTCCGCCTTCTCCGACGCGATGCGGATGTCGCACGACAGCGCCAGCCCGAGGCCGACGCCTATCGCGTGACCGTTCACCGCCGCGATCGTCGGCTTCTGCACTTCGCTGATGCGCAGCGGCACGTTGGAGACGGAGCCGAAGCCGGCCTCCGCCTTCTCCGACGCGCGCTGACCCAGCCGTGCTTCCATGTCGCCCCACGGCAGAGGCTGCCGCTCCGCCTGTGCGCCCTCCTCCTGCTCGATACGCCCGATGGTTTCGTCGAACCGGCGGATGTTCGCGCCTGAGCAGAACGACGGGTCGCGCCCTGTGAGCACCAGCACGCGGTCCGCCTCGTTCGACTCGAACGCTTCGAGTTCGGCGTACAGCTCCGCTGCCATCTCGGTGCCGAGTGCATTCCGCGTCTCCGCGTGGTCGAGCGTGACGAGCACGACGCCGTCCGTTCGCTGGACTTCGATGAGATCGCCCGTGGCGGTGCCTCCTTTGCAACGTGGGGTCGTCCGGGCATTCTATGGAGCGCCCTGTCCGCTGTCCAACGACCGCGCCACACTTCCACGCCTCCGCGATTGACGCGGCGCGGACGGGCTACTACGCTCACTCCAACCTGAGCAGAGGCGACACATGAGCGCAGGCGAGATTTCGAACGCGGCGTACGACCGCATCGGCGGCGTGTTCCAACGCGCCCTTACCGGGCTGACCATCGAGCAACTCAAGGAGCAGCCTTCCGGCCCGGAGGGCAACCCCATCGGCTGGCTCGCCTGGCACCTCACTCGCACGCAGGACAAGAACTACTCCGAACTGCTCGGCGAGGAGGAGGCGTGGGCGGCGAACGGCTGGTGCGAGCGCTTCGGCCAGCCCGCGGACAGGGGCACCGGCAACGGCGACTCGCTGGAGCAGGTGCGCGGGTTCGATCCCGTCGATTCGGACACGCTCGTCGCCTATTTCGAGGCAGCCCGTGAGAAGTCCCGCAGGTTCCTCGACGCGCTGACCGACGACGACCTGGAGAAGCCGAGCGCGGCGGGCGTCGCACGGGACGAGACGATTAAACTATCCATCGCCCGCGTCACCGGCGACCTCATCCAGCACACAGGCCAGATCGCCTACGTACGCGGTCTGGTCGACCGTCACGGCTGGTATGGTGCCTAGAAGCCAACAGCGAACGCACACGATAGAGAGGACGAGCACATGCTGACGCAGGAACAGAACGACCGCATCACACGAGTCGGTCCCGGCACGCCGATGGGTGAGCTCATGCGACGCTACTGGCACCCTATCGCCGCAGCGGCGGAGCTCGACGAGCGTCCCACCAAGGCCGTCCGCGTCCTCGGCGAGGACCTCGTCCTCTACAGGGACAGGTCCGGCACGATGGGCCTTATCGAACGCTTCTGCCCGCATCGACGTGTCGACCTCTCCTACGGCATCCCGGAGGAGCACGGCCTGCGCTGCATGTACCACGGCTGGATGATGGACGAGACGGGGCAATGCATCGAGCAGCCCTTCGAGGAGACGGTGCACCCGGACGGGCGTTTCAAGGAGAAGGTGAAGGTCGCCGGCTACCCCGTGCAGGAGCTTGGCGGACTCATCTTCGCGTACATGGGCCCGGCGCCGGTGCCGCTGCTTCCCAACTACGACCTCCTCGCGCAGCGTGAGGGCGTGCTCCGTGAGGCGTTCATCGCAGTGGTGCCATGCAACTGGCTCCAGTGCATGGAGAACTCCGTCGACCCGGTGCACCTGGAGTGGTTGCACGGCGTCTATGGCGCGCACCGCGCCAAGCTGGAGGGCCGCCGCGACGCCGTCGCCGAGAGCCTCGCCAGATACGACCGCCACAAGGAGATCGGCTTCGACGAGTTCGAGCGCGGCATCATCAAGCGTCGCGTCTACGGCAACACGACGAAGGAGTCGCCCAAGTGGAGCGTCGGCCATCCCCTCCTCTTCCCGAACATCCTCCAGCAGGGCGGCGGTGGACGGTACTTCTTCCAGTACCGGACGCCCATCGACGACACCCACACCTGGCACGTGGAGATAACGAGCTACTGGTTCCCGGAGGACATCGAGGTCCCGGAGCAGGACACCGTCCCCTACACGAACATCGGGCTCAAGACGCCGGACGGCTACTGGCGCAGCGACGACACCATGGCGCAGGACCACGCAGCGTGGATACTGCAGGGGCCGATCATGGACCGCTCGGCGGAACGCCTCGGCGAGTCCGACCGCGGCCTCATCCTCTACCGCAAGATGCTGGACGAGCAGGCTGCCGTCGTCGAGGACGGCGCCGAGCCACTCAACGTGATACGCGACCCGGCGGAGAACGTGATGATCCACGTGCCGCAGGAGGGCTGGGGCAGGCTCGGCCGCACGTCGGACATCGACGAGGTAGCGCGCTACGGTAGCGCGCTCAAGCCGCTCATAGTCGACCTGCTGTCGCAGACCGCGCACGTCCAGCAGCACCACGCGACGGCATAGCCATGACGACCAACGCACCACTGAACTTCGGCATCATCGGTCTGGGCGCAGGCGCGATGAACATGATTCCCGAACTGCGGGCCAACCCGAACGCGCGCATCGTGGCTGTCGCCGATCCCCGAGCGTCTGCCCGCGAGCGGTTCGAGCGCGACTTCGGCGGGAACGCCTACGACGACGCGGAGGGGCTGTGCGCCGACCCCGGCGTGGACGTGGTCTACGTGATGACGCCGGACGAGATGCACGCCGCCCACACCATCATGGCCGCGGAGCGGGGCAAGCAGGTCATCCTCGACAAGCCGATGGGGCTGACGCTCGACGAGTGCGACGCCATCATCGAAGCGACGGAGCGCAACGGCACGCGCGTCCTCGTCGGCCACTCGCAGAGCCTCGACCTCCCGAACCTCAAGATGGCGGAGATTGCCAACAGCGGCAGGCTCGGCAAAGTCGTGATGATGCACACCATGTTCTACAGCGACTGGATCTACCGCCCGCGCGCCAAGGAAGAGCTGATGCAGGACCGCGGCGGGAGCATCGTGCGCCGCCAGGGCCCGATCCAGGTGGACATCTCCCGCATGGTCGGTGGCGGCAGGGTGCGCTCCGTCCGCGCCCGCACCAACATCGTCGACCCCGACCGCCCCATCGACGGCTCGTTCATGGCGTTCCTCGACTTCGAGGAGGGGCACACGGCCACCATCACGTACGACGGCTACGGCCACTTCAACAGCGCGGAGCTGACGTTCGGCTTCACGTTGCAGGGGCAGCAGATGGACCCCGCCCTGCACGTCAACTCGCGGAAGCGCATCGCGGCATTCGCGGACGCGGACGCGGAGGAGGCGTACAAGGACTCGACGCGCTACGGCGGCTCACTCGAACGCTCCATCGAGCACCCCGTCTCCCCCGACCGGCGGCACGCGTTCTTCGGCCTCACGCTCGTCTCGTGCGAGCACGGCGACATGCGGCAGACACCCACCGGCCTCATCATCCACGGCGACGATGCCAACGAGGAGGTCGACCTCCCGGCGGGCCCGGGCTACAACCGCCGCTACTGCTCGATAGAGGTCGACGAGATGTGCCGCGCGATCCGCGAGGACACGCCAGTACGCGTCCACGACGCGTACTGGGGCAAGGCGACGCAGGAGGTCGTCCTCGGCATCATCCAGTCCTCGGACGAGCGCCGCGAGGTGTTCATGCAGCACCAGGTGCCATACACCGGCCAGGGCGTGGAGTAGGCGGCAGGGCTCAGAGCGACGGCACGTGTGGCGCCGCAGTCCTAGGCAGCAGGCCGTTCATCCTCGGGTCGTCCATCACCTCTATTTGCCTACGGAAGGGCACGAACCCGGACCGGATGTAGAAGTCCAGCGCGCCGGGATGGTCGAGCGAGCACGTGTGCACCCACAGCCTGCCGATGGGACGTGACCACGCGAGTTCCAGCACGCGGTTCATCATCCAGCGCCCCGCGCCCTGCCCGAGCACCGCCGGAGTCAGACCGAAGAAGCTGAGTTCGCACTCCCCCTCGACGCGAAAGTCCAGTTCCACCAGGCCTTCTTCCTGCCCTTCCCTTTCGAACACGTACGCCTCGTAGCGCGGGTTACCGAGGACATCCCTGAGCTCCTCATCGCTCATCAACAGACGTGAAGCCCAGAGCCAGTCCTCCCCTACTCGGCGGAAGAGCGTCCGGTACATTTCGACGTTCGGAACGTCAACCTCGCGGAGTGTCCACGTCGTCTCGGTGCGTGCAGTCCGCACGGGTGGACGCTCGAACATCTGCAAATGTGTAACCACCGAGGCGACCTTGCCGCTGGAGATATCGCTGTAGCCGTTTGGTATGTCCATCATGTCGAACCCAAGGTCATATCTAAGCTAGTCCCTGTTCACGAAAGCGTATCACTGCTCATGCGAACGCCGGTGTGATAGGCTCACCGCGCCCCGTCATCGGGCGCATACCGCCGGCGCAGGGGGAGGAATGAAAGCAGCCGTTCTGGTAGAAGCGAACGAACCGCTCAAGATAGAGGAGGTCGAGCTCGACCCGCCGAAAGCGAACGAGGTGCGCGTCAACATCGCGGCTGCGGGCGTCTGCCGCAGCGACCTTCACTTCATGCGCGGCGAGGCCGTCATCGCCAAGCCCGCCGTGCTTGGCCACGAGGGCTCTGCCATCGTCCAGGAGGTCGGCGAGGGCGTGACGCGCGTCGCTCCTGGCGACCATGTCATCCTCTCGTTCGTGCCGTTCTGTGGACGCTGCCCTTCCTGCATCGGCGGACGGGCCAACCTCTGCGACACCCACCTCGCAACCGGCCCGCAGATGTTCGACGGCACCCGCCGCCTCCACTGGAACGGGCAGGACCTCGCTCACATGGGCAAAGTGGCGTGCTTCGCGGAGCAGGCCGTCGTGCCCGAGGCGGGCTGCATGAAGATAGACCCGGACTTCCCGCTCCCGGTGGCCGCGCTCATCGGATGCAGCGTCACCACCGGCGTCGGCTCGGTCCTGTTCAGCGCACAGGTCGAGCCCGGCAGCACCGTCGCGGTCATCGGCTGCGGCGGCGTGGGGCTGAACGTCGTGCAGGGCGCGCGACTCGCCGGGGCCAAGCAGATCATCGCGGTAGACATCAACGACGCCGCGCTCGAGTTCGCCACGCGGTTCGGCGCGACGGACACCCTGAACCCCAATCACGGCGACGCGCTGAAGGCGATACGCGACATGACCGGCGGCGGCGTGGACTACGCCTTCGAGGCCTTCGGCTCTTCCGAGACGGCCACGATGACGTTCGACGCAGCCCGCAAGGGCGGCACCGCCGTCATCGTCGGGCTCGCGCCGGTCGGCGACTTCGCCAGCATCGACGCGGTCGCGCTCGTGCGCTACGAGAAGACGCTGAAGGGCGCGTACTACGGCTCATCCCGCCCCGCCATCGACTTCTACCGCATGGTGGACTTCTACGAGAGCGGCAAGATAGACGTGGACAACCTGATCACGCGCACCTACAGCCTCGACCAGATCAACGAGGCGTACGAGGAACTCGACCGGGGCGTCGTGGGCCGCGGGGTCATCACGTTCTCATGAGACAGGTAACGCTCACGGTCAACGGACGGCGGCGCTCCGCGGAGGTCGAGGACCGCGACCTGCTCGTGGACCTGCTGCGCGAGAAGCTGCGCCTCACCGGCACGCACATCGGCTGCGACACGAGCCAGTGCGGCGCGTGCACCGTGCTCCTGAACGGCGCGGCGGTGAAGTCGTGCTCGCTGTTCGCAGCGCAGGCGGATGGCGCGAAGGTCACGACGATAGAGGGACTGGCGAAGGGCGAGACGCTCCACCCGATCCAGCAGGCCTTCCACGAGGAGCACGGCCTGCAGTGCGGCTTCTGCACGCCGGGGATGGTGATGCTGCTGCACGAGTTCCTGCGCCGGAACCCCGACCCGACCGAGCACGAGGTGCGTGCCGCGCTGAGCGGCAACATGTGCCGCTGCACCGGCTACCAGAACATCGTGGCGTCCGCACTCCACGCCGCGCGCACGATGCGGGGTGAGGGATGATCCCCGCGGCGTTCACCTACCACTCTCCTCGGACACTCCGCGATGCGGTGCGCCTCCTGCGTGCCTACGAGGGCGACGCACGCGTCGTCTCCGGGGGCATGAGCCTCATCCCCGCGATGAAGCTGCGCCTCGTCCAGCCCGAGCACCTGATCGACATCGGCAGGCTCGGCGAACTCGACTACGTCCGGCGCACGGAGGATGGCGGCGTCGCCATCGGTGCGGGGGCGACGTACCGCAGCATCGAGAAGTCGCGGACGGTCGCAGCGGTCGCGCCGATCCTCGTCGAGACGGTGCGCCAGGTGGGCGACATCCAGGTGCGGAACCGTGGGACGCTCTGCGGCAGCGCCGCCCACGCCGACCCCGCAGCCGATGCCCCAGCCGCGCTCCTCGCGCTCGACGCCACGCTGCACACTACCGGAGGACCGAGCCGCCGCACGATACAGGCGCGCCGCTTCTTCGTGGACGCCTACGAGACCGCGCTCGGGCCGACCGAGGTGCTGACCGAGATACGCATCCCGAAGCAGCCGGCGCGCACCGGCTCGACGTATCTGAAGTTCGCGAACAAAGCGTCGCGGTTCGCCATCGTGGGCGTCGCAGCAGCCGTCTCACTGGACCGGAAGGGCGTCTGCACGCGGGCGCGTATCGCGGTGACTGGCGCGGGGCCGTGCGCAGTGCGCGCCACCGCGAGCGAGCGCTACCTCACGGGGCGGCAGGTCTCGCCGGAGGCCATCGCGGCAGCGGCGGCGCGAGCGTCGCGCGGCATGGAGTTCATCGAGGACGTCCACGGCTCCGAGGAGTACCGCGAGCACCTCACCGGCGTTATCACCCAGCGTGCGCTGGCAGAGGCCGCGCGGCGGGCGGGAGCGTAAGGGACGGCTACGCCTTCGCCGTCGTCATCCTGCGAGCATGCTTGATGTCCTGATCCGATACAGGGCGCACGTGGTTGTAGGGCACAGGGACAACCGCCACTGTCTTGCCGGTGGACGTCATGAACTCCACCGTAAACTCCCTCCCATCCGGAGCAACGGAAACGATGGCGCCAACATCCCCAGCCTCCAACCCGTCCTCGGGAACATCGGCGGTCAGCGCGACGATGTCATGCTCTTTCAACATCTCGTCTCCTAAGCGGGATACGCCGTGACCAACCTCGGGCTCGGGTCATCGCTCCGCACTTCCCACACGGTGCGCACGTTGGGATTACGCCCATCCGGTGAAATCAGGATACCTTCTACCACGTAGTTCACACCAGATGAAGTCTGCCTATCCCCAACGACCTCGTTCGTTACGGCGTGAACCCGTAGTGCTTCGGCAAGGTCCTCCCAATGTTCCGGGGTGAACCCAAACCTCAAGAAGAGCCGCGCCTTGTGCTGGCCGACATCGTGTTCAGTTGCGAGCAGGTAGTCCACGACCTTCGCGCGATCGACGCGGGCCTGCTCCGCGTTCGGGAGCCTCAACCCAGGTTGCCCCACCTGTCCCAGTGCGTGACCTCCGACGCCGGGCGTCGAGTCGTCGGGCCGTAGCGGTGGCCGTCCTGCGGCCAGCCGAGCGGGATCATCGCGGCGGTGACAAAGTCGTCCGGCAGACCGATGGCCTCGCGAATCTGCGGCTCGAAGCCCCGCCGGACGCGCGTCGTGAGCACGCTGCCGAGCCCGTATGCCCGCGCGGCGAGCAGCATGTTCTGCACGGCGGGGTAGATGGACGCCCCGTTGTGGATGTCGGTCCCCGGGTGGCGCGTGACGGCGAGTATCCAGACGGGAACGTCCATGATGTGCTCCCCAAGGTAGTCCGCGGACTCTGCTGCGCGCCGCTCGGATGCCGTGGCGGCCTCGCCGTGATTGGGGCGCCCCACGCCGGCGTAGTGCTCGGCGACGATGCGTTTCGTGGCCTCGTCCTTGATGACGACGAACCCCCACTGCTGGGAGTTGCCGCCGTTGGGCGCGCGGATGCCGGCCTCGATGACCTTCCGGACGAGGTCGTCCGGCACGGGGTCGGTCTTCAAGTAGCGCAGCGCCCGCTGCGTGTACATCGCCTCGAACAGTCCTATGTCCTCGCTCATCGCTCTCCTCGTTCGTCGCCAAAGATGGGCATTATCTCCCAATGTGTCCACACCCCGGTGTCGGTGCTGCACGGAGGCGGAGGGTTGCGGCGAGCATACTCCTGCGCTTCCTTCTGGGTGCTGTAGGACTCAAGCCAGGACTCTCTTCCGTGCCTCTCGCACGAGGCTATCAACTGGTACCTGCTGGGTTCTCCGAACTCCCCGGTCATGTTCCCATCCCTCCTCTTCCATCCACTCCTCTTTCACTCCTGCTTTGTAGCGTTGTGTATAGTTGCCTAAACTTACCACCGCAGAGTCCATCCCGGATACCGAAGCACGGAGGAACTCGATGCTGACCAGCGACATGAACGACCGCCTGACGCAGGTGGGGCCGGGCACGCCGATGGGCGAGCTGATGCGCCGCTACTGGCACCCCATTGCCGCGAGCCTCGAACTGGACGAGGAGAACCCCACGAAGGAGATACGCCTCCTCGGCGAGGATCTCGTGCTCTATCGCGACGCCAGCGGCAGGGTCGGCTGCATCGAGCCGTCGTGCGCACACCGCAAGGCGAACCTCTCCTACGGCATACCGGAGGACAACGGCATCCGCTGCGCCTACCACGGCTGGATATTCAACGAGACGGGCCAGTGCTTGGACCAGCCGTCCGAGCCTGAGGGCTCCAAGTTCAAGGAGAAGGTGCGCATCAAGGCATACCCCGTAGAGGAGAAGGGCGGTGTCATCCACGTCTACATGGGGCCGGACCCCGTCCCCGTGCTCCCGAACTGGGACCTTTACCTGTGGGAGGGTGTTGAGCGCTCAACCTACTCGGTCATGCTCCCCTGCAACTGGCTGCAGTGCCACGAGAACTCGCTCGACCCCGTCCACTTCCAGTGGCTCCACCGCTACTACGGGATGTGGCGGGCCTCCAAGATCATGGGCGAGGAGCGGCGCGAGGAGTTCGACCGCATCTCCGCGTCGCGCGGCAAGGCCCACGTGAAGATAGGCTTCGACCGCTTCGAGTACGGCGTCATCAAGCGCCGGATGCTGGAGGGCGAGGACGAACAGAGCGAGTGGTGGCGCATCGGCCACCCCATCCTCTTCCCCTACACGCTGCGCGTCGGCCAGGGCACATGGTTCGAGTTCCAGCACCGCGTGCCCGTCGACGACACGCACACGCTGCACTTCGGCTACACCATCCGCACGCCGGAGCCCGGCGAGGTCATCGAGCCCACGCCGATGACGCACGAGCACCGGCCCGCTTTCTTCGACAACGGCCGCATCAAGGACGACTGGGTCGTGGGGCAGGACCAGCTCGCGTGGATCATCCAGGGCCCGCGCATGGACCGGAGCACCGAGGCGCTTGGCATCACGGACATCGGCCTCATCATGTTCCGCAACATGCTGAACGAGCAGATCAAGGTGGTCGAGGACGGCGGCGACCCGGTCAACGTGCACCGCACTGCGAAGGACATCATCGAACTGCCGACCGAGTACGCGTGGTTCCCCGGCTACGACCGCACCGGCGGCCCCTTCGCCGACCTGCAACCGCAGCCTGTCGAGCTGGAGCGGAGTTTGCAGTAGGGACGGCTACGTCCTCTACCGCACCCCCGGGCCGCCGTGCTGCTGCTGGCCGAGGCGGTTGTAGGTGACCGGCGTCGTGACGAGCAGGCCTGCGTCGACCGGCAGGACGACGCCCGTCACCCAGCGCGCTTCGTCGCTTGCGAGGTAGACCGCCGCCCATCCGATGTCCCACGCGGTGCCCTCGGTGCCGAGCACGCCGGCCTCGCGGCGTACCTGGCGCAGGTCGTCGTCCATGCGAGGCGCGACCATCGGCGTGTAAACGAGGCCGGGCGCGATGCAGTTGACGCGGATGCCGTCGCGTCCGTGGTCGCCCGCCATCGACTGCGTGAGGCCGACCACCGCCGCCTTGGACGTGGTGTACGGCGTGCTGCTGTTGGCGCGTAGGCCCGCGATGGACGAGAGTGTGATGATGGAGCCGCCTCCGCCCTTCTTCATCTCCGGGATGGCGTACCTGGAGGTGAGGACGATGCTCTTGACGTTCACCGCCATGATGTGGTCCCACTGCTCCTCGGTCACGTCGGTCACGTCGGCTCGGGTCGAGATGCCTACGTTGTTGTGAACGATGTCCAGCCGACCGTAGCGCTCGACCGCCGTCTGCACCATCGCCTCACAGTCCGCGGCGCTCGTCACGTCAGCGGCCATGGCGGACGCCGTCCCGCCCTCCTCCTCGATCAGCCGCAGCGTCTCCTCGGCGCGGTCGAGCTCGCGGTCTACGAGCAGCACTTTGGCGCCCTCGCGTGCGAAGAGGATGGACGCCGCCTTGCCGTTCCCCACGCCGGGACCGCTCGACCCTGCGCCCGTTACGATAGCCACCTTGCCTGCGAGCCTGTCTGCCACGCTACTCCTCCTGTGGATCGTCGTCATCGGTGAGGCCGCTCATCATGGGATGTCCCGCGAGCAGGCCGGACATCTCCGTGACCCGTCCCTCGAAGATCTTGCCCTCGATCGCGGACTCGACCTGCGCGTACCAGCCGTCGGCCAGCTTGAACAGCTTGATAGTGAGGTGACCGTCGCGCACGACGATCTCGTCTGCAGCCTCGGGCCACCGCATAGCCGCGCCTCCGTTCGCTGCGGCGCATCTTCCGTTACGGGCGGCTGCGGCGCAAGCGAGCCCCTGTTTTTGGCGTTGGATATTGGTATCTGATGTGTTATATTTATATACATGAAAGCTATACAGGTAACCATGGACGACGGACTGTTGGAGCGGTTGGACAGTTGCGAGGAAGTACGCGCGCGGGGGCGTTCGGCGGTATTCCGACAGGCTGTTGCGGACTACCTGGCCAAGCAAGAGGCTGAGGAGATCGTTCGTGCCTACAAGGCAGGTTATGGCGCAGCGCCTCCCGACGAGTTTGACGACTGGGCTGCGGAGGCAGTGTGGTTGGAGTAGGCGGCCTGCAGCGCGGCGAGATCTGGCTCTACCAATTCGCCACTCCCGACAAGCGCCGGCCTGTCGTCATACTGTCGCGCACGGAAGTTCTCCCCCTGTTGCGCACAGCCGTGGTGGCGCAGGTAACTTCAACTATCCGAGGTATACCCAGCGAGGTGGTCGTGGGTCCGGACGAGGGATTAAAAACGCCATCCGCAATCAACCTCGATCACGTGCAGACAGTCGCCCAGCGCGGGCTACGGAACTACATCGGCGCCCTCAGCGAAGAGAAGATGCAGCAGGTCTGCCGCGCTCTCGCCATCGCTACCGGCTGCGCCTAACGCTCCCCAGCTAGGCGAAGTTGGCGTCGATCTCCGGGGCGAGCTGCGCCTCAATGAGCGGTTTGAGGTTCGGCTTGTCGCGGAAGGGGCCGCCGGTGACGTCGTAGCCGGGGTAGTAAGAGTGCTCTTGGGGCAGGAAGATGACGCCCTTGTCCTCACGGTGGACGTTCATGGGCTCGCCGCCGTCCTCGACGATCTGCATCTGCTCCTCCAACACCTTGCGGTAGAGGATGATGCCGATGTCGGTGACGCCGAGCGACTCGGTCGTGCGGTCGCTGATGGGGCCCTGCATGATCCAGGCGGCCTGGTCCTGGCCGAGCACCCAGTCGGCCCGGATCCTCCCGTCGTCCTTGAACACGTTCTCGTACGTGTACGGGATCTCGGTCTGCTCGAAGGCCTCGCTTGCTTCAGGCACGCGCACGCGCAGGACGATGTGGTACGTGTGGGTGTCGTCCATGGGCGTGCGCATCTGGAAGCCGTGGTTGCGCTGCTGGCCGACCCGGAGGATGTTGGGAAAGAGCACGGGGTGGCCGATACGCCACCACTCGTTCTCCTCGGTGTCGCCCTGCATCAGGCGACGCTTGATGGCGCCGTACTCGAAGCGGTCGAAGCCGACCTTCACCTCGTGGCGGCCTCTCGCGCCCTCACCCTGCATCTGCTTCTTCCAGGCCTCACGCTCTTCCGGCGGCTTCTCCATGCCGAGCACGTAGGAACCCCAGTAGTTGTGGAGCCACTCGAAGTGCACGGGGTCCAGCGAATTGTCCATGCACTGCAGCCAGTTGCAGGGGAGTTCCATCGCGATGACCCAACGCTCGACCCCCTCCCATTCCAGGAGGTCCCAGCGGGGGAGCATGGGAGCCGGCGAGGGGCCCATGTACGCCCATACGATGCCGGCCTTCTCCTGTACGGGGTAGGCCTTGATGCGCACCTTCTCCTTGAACTTGGAGCCCTCAGGCTCCGACGGCTGGTCCATGCACTGGCCCGTCTCATTGAATATCCAGCCGTGGTAGGCGCAGCGGATGCCGTTGTCCTCCAGTATGCCGTAGGAGAGGTTCGCCTTGCGGTGGGCGCACGACGGCTCGATGAGGCCGAGCGTGCCCTTAGCGTCGCGGTAGAGGACGAGGTCCTCGCCGAGGATGCGTACTTCCTTCGTGGGGTTGTCGGCGTTCAGTTCGGCGCTCGGGGCGATGGGGTGCCAGTAGCGGCGCATGAGTTCGCCCATCGGCGTGCCGGGCCCGACCCTCGTGAGACGCTGGTTCTGTGCCGCAGTAAGCATCCGCGTACCTCCATGCTGAGGCAATCCGTTCTGCTTAGCCTAATGATACTCCCGTGGCGCAAGGGGCTGCCCGCGCCGCCGGGTATCAGCGAGCGTAGTCCGGCGACATCGGCACCTGATGCGTGAGCTGCACGTCCCTGCCGGTGCGCGACGACTCCATGATGCCGGTGATGAGCTCGAGCGTCGCCATGCCCCAGAGGCCGTCGTGGTAGACGGGCGCGCCGTTCCGAACGGCGTTGTACAGCTCCATCAGGTCTTCCTTGCCCGCGTGGTAGCGGTTCTCCGTGAGCGAGCGGTCCTCGATCTCGCCGTCCTTGTAGACGTACAGCCCGTAGCGCGACTGCCGCAGGTCGCCGCGTTCGCACGTCGCGATGAGGATGCCGAGGTTGGTCGGACGCCACGGCGGCAACTCCTTCGGAGGTTCGCGCCAGGCGCGGCGCTCGTGTTCGGAGCCGATGCGGAGCGAGTCCTTCGCCTCGAACTCGTCGCGCGTGCCGTCCTTCAGTCCCGCGCGGATGCGGATGCGGTCGTCGTGGGTGTAGCCCTCGATCAGCCCCCTGCCCTGCTCGTCGCTCCACGGCACGAGGTCGGCGGTCATGGAGTAGCCGTAGCCGTTGTTGGTGACGGTGGCGGTCGCGCCGTTCTCGAACTCCATGAACGCGGAGTAGTAACCGACGGCGTTGCGTTCCGGCCACCACTTGCCGGTCGTGCCCCGGATGGTGCGGACCATGCCCCCGCCGAGCAGGCGCAGGCTGTCCAGTTGGTGCGGCCCCTGGCGGTAGAGCACTCCCCCGCCAACGCTCTCGTCCAACTCCTCCGGCTGTCGCGCCTGCAGCATCCAGTCCGTGAACGCCCAGTTGTTGAGCGCCTTCAAGGGCCCGAGCTCGCCGGAGAGGATGATGCGGCGCATCTCCATGACGGGAGGGCTGAAGCCAAGTGTGTGGCCACAGAGCAGCTTCACGCCGTTCTTCGCGGCAGCCTCCACCATCGCCTCGGCCTCCTGCACGTTCAGGGCCATCGGCTTCTCGGAGACGGCGTGCTTGCCCGCGTTCGCAACGAGGACGACGTGCGGGCTGTGGAAATTGTTGGGCGTCGCGACCCACACGGCCTCGACGTCCGGGTCGGCGCAGAGCGCCTCGGCGCTGTCGTAGACATGGGCATCCGGGTGACGGGCCTTGAACGCCTCGCGGACGCGGGGGTTCGTGTCGGCCGCGGCCATCAGCTCGATCTCGTCCAGGCTCTCCATGCTGGGCATGATCTGCGTCGCGCCGACGCCCACGCCGATGATGCCCATCTTCAGGGGTCTGACTGAGCCTGCGGTCATGGTCTCGCTCCCTAGCCGATCGCGCCGATGACTTCCTGGCGCTCGCCTTCTTTCTCGCGGTAGAGGCCCATCGCCTCGATCACCGGAAGATCGCTCATCGAGAAGAGCACCGCATCGTCCGACGAGTCGGTGCCGTGCTCGTGGAGCAGCCACGACGGCAGGACGAACGTGTCGCCCTTCGACCAGTCGAGCCGCTTGCCGTCGATGATCGAGTAGCCCTCGCCCTTGGCGACGTGGTAGACGACGCTGGACGTGTGGCGGTGCGCGCCGGTGTGCGAGCCGGGGGCGAGGCGCTGCAGCTTCAGCGCGAGCGTCGGCATGGAGTGCCCGCCCGTCAGCGGGTTGATGTACTCCATCATCACGCCGTCGAAGGGGTCCTCCTCGCCGTAGCCGAGGAGTGCACCGTAGGCGTCGTCCCACTTGTACGTGATGGGGAGCGCGCCGCCGGTCACGTCCTTGAGGTCGGCGCGCATCAGGCCGTTGCCGATGACGGCGTTCGTGTAGCCGACGGGCTTCGTCACCGGCTGCACGTCCTCGGGGAACGGCTCCTGGAACATCGCGTCGAAGTAGCCGACCATCGGGGCGTCTAGACAGTCGAGCCAGATGACGGGCTTGTCCTGCGGGTTATTGTGGTCGTGCCACACCCACGACGGCGTAAGCGTGAGGTCGCCCTCCTCCATGCGGAAGCGCTCGCCGTCCTGCACGGTGAACGCGCCTTCGCCCTCGATGACGAACCGTATCGCGGCGGCGGAGTGGCGGTGCGCCTCGGCGATCTCGCCCGGCCACACGATCTGGACGGCGGCGGACATCGTCTTGGTCGCCCCGGCGAGCGGGTTCTTCATGCCGGGGTTGCGCATCGTGAGCGCGCGGCGGAAGCCGTGCCCCTTCAGGCTCTCCAGTTCGCCCGCCTGTATCGCCAGTTCGCGCATCTTGTCCCAGCGCCACACGTGTGGTTCCAGTTTCGGACGATCGGGAGGGTTCGCGTGCATCACCCACAGCGGGTTGATGTTCTCGTCGTCCAACTCCTGGTGGTACGCCTTCTCGGTCTCCGGCATCGTCCAGGTCATGGTCGTCCTCCCTTTATTCGCGGGCCTGTGCTCTTGCCGACAGTTCGCCTACTTGACTGATGTTGATCGTCACGAGGTCGCCCGGCCCGACGGAGCCGACGCCCTCAGGCGTGCCGGTGAAGACGAGGTCGCCCGGCTCCATGCGGGCCACCCACGACATGTTGGCTATCTGGTTCTTGCAGTCCACGATCATGTCGCGGGTGAACGCGTGCTGGCGAAGCTCCTCGTTCACCCAGAGGTTGATCTCGAGGCCCTGCGGGTCCGGTACCTCGTCAGCCGTCACGATGCACGAGCCGATGGGCGCGAAGGTGTCGAACGACTTGCGTTTGCTCCTGTCCTCCGGCCCGCGCACGGTCATGTCCAGCCCGCAGGTGTAGCCGAACACGTGCGAGAGCGCGTCGTCCACCGGGATCATGCTCCCGCCCTTGCCGATCACCATCACGAGTTCGGACTCGTGGTGGATGACGCGGTCGGAGTACGGCAGCAGGATGGGGTCGTTCGGGCCGGAGACGGCGCTGGACGCCTTCAGGAACATCCCCTGGTCGGACGACACCTGCGGCGCGGTGCCGCTCCACGGGCTGTCCTGCATCTCCTGTTGATGCGCCCTGTAGTTCACTGGCTGCGCGTACACCTTGCGCGGCGCGGGCACCGGCGGCAGCAGACGCACGGAGTTGAGCGGCACGCCGCTCTCCGACGCCGCCATCGCCTCCACCTGCGGGCGCAGGCTCTCCCATCGCTCGATCAGGAGCAGCATGCGCATGGGCTTGAACTCGTCCGGCAGCTCCGGCAGGACGCCGGTCACGTCAACGACGTCGTCGCTGCCGGTCAGCACGCCTACCTGGTAATCGTCGAAACTCACGATGCGCATGCGCATCCTCCTGTCCTCTTGTCAGGCATGACGCTAACACCCGCACAGAGGCGGGTCAACGCGCGTCGGAGCGCGCCGTCGCTCACCTCGACGCGTGTCAGTGCAGCGGAGAGAACGACGCCGGTACCATGTGCCGCACGAGCTGGTGCACCGCGCTCACGTCCGTGTGCGGCGGCCAGATGCCCTCCTTGAGGTAGATGCCACGCAGTTCGTCGCGATGGTTCCAGTCCTTGTACGGCCACAACTGGTAGAAGCGGTTGAGCTGCCCCAGGTCGCTCATGAAGAAGCATCCGGGGTACATCTCCAGCCGCTTCGCAGCCTGATCGGAGAACTGCTGCATCACGGAACGGACGGTGCCCGACGGGAACGTGTACATCCGCAACTCGTACAGGTTGCCCCACTCGCGCGGGCCGTCCAGCGGGTCGTTCACCGGCGAGCCCACGAGAATGTCGCTCTCCATCGAGACGAGGAAGCCGGAGAGGTCCGGCGGCCAGATGCCGTCCGCGATGGCCTGCGCGCGCACGTCCGCGCGCTGCTGCAGCGACTCGTAGCCCCAGAGGTGCACGATCTGGTTGAGTGGCCCGATGTCAGTGTGCCAGAAGCCGATCAGGGGTGAGAGATTCGTGCGCGCTTCTATCTTCTCGGCGAATCGCCGCTCCACCTCGGGCACGGCGTTGGCCGTGAGGTTGTAGGTCCGCAGTTCGTAGATCATCCGCGCTCCTCCACGGGAAAGTCGGAGTGAGTGTAGCGCAGGAGCGGGGTTCCTGCCTCCGTAGGAGTGACGAGGGGGGCAGCCGTCTCGGTGGGGAGCAATTACGCCTCTGGGGCGTAATTCCGCAAAATTGACTCAAAAATGAGGCTTCAGGGGACTTGCAGCAAGCCTGTCCAGTAGGAAAGCATTGCACCGTATCGATACGCAGCCTTCAGGCTGCAGGAGTAGAAGGAGGAAGTATGCAGGCATATTGCGTCAAGTGCCGGGACAAGCGCGACATGGGCAGCCCGCGCGACGAGACGACGAAGAACGGCAAGCCGATCATCAAGGGGACGTGCGGCGTCTGCGGCACGGGCCTCAACATCATCGGCAAGACCATGGCGGAGATGAAGTAAGACCATCCTGCCGGAACGGGAGGCCCGGCGCGCAGCCGGGCTTTCCGGCTTGTCTCAATACATCACGTCCCCACCGGAGACGGAGACTGCAAGGCCCGTTATGTAGTCCGACTCAGCGGACGACAGGAACGCGGCCATCTTGGCGATGTCTTCCGTCTCCGTGATACGTCCGAGCGGGTTCCCCCGCGTCCGGTCTGCCACCATCCACTGCAACTGCTCCTCAGCCGTCATGCCTGACGGCTTTATCGCGTCCGCTATGAACGCCGCGCGTTCCGTCTCCGCGAGCCCCGGGCAGATGGCATTCACGTTCACCCCGTGCGGCCCCAGTTCGTGCGCGACCGACTGCGTGAACCCCACGAGCGCGAACTTGGACGCCGTGTAGGCCGCGAACCGCGGCATCCCCCGCTTCCCCGCAGTGGAGGCGATGATGACGATCTTTCCGCCGCCGCCGCGCTCGATCATGTGCCGCGCCACGGCGCGCGTGCAGAGGAACGTGCCGCGCACGTTCACCCGTTGCACCTCGTCGAACGCCTCCTCCGTCAACTCCACCAGCGGCACGCGGTCCGGCCCTGGACGCGACCCCGCGTTGTTCACGAGTATGTCGATCCGCCCGAAACGCTCCAGCGTCTCCTGCACCATACGTTCGACCGACGCGCTGTCCGACACGTCGCCCACCAGCGCGAGCGAACTCCGTCCCTTTTCGGCGATCTCCGCCGCGACCGACTCCAGCCCCTGCCAACCGCCTGCGCTGCCGTAGGGGTTCAGCGCCACGTCGTTCACGGCGACGTCCGCGCCCTCGCGCGCCAGCCGGTTGGCGATGGCCCGTCCGAACCCGCGCTCGCCGCCCGCGCCCGTCACCAGCGCAACCTTGCCCGTGAGGTCGTACATTGTCACGCCATCCCGTAGAAGCGCTGGGCGTTCAGCCCGACGACCTTCGCTCGCTGCTCGGGGGTCATGTCTTCCCGCGCGAGCAGGTGCTGGATGTTCTCGGGGAACTCGGCGTCCCAGTGCGGGAAGTCCGACGCGAACATGATGATGTCCTCGCCGAGGATGCGCATCGTCTCTGGCAGCATCCGCTCCTCGGCCTCGCAGGAGATGAAGATGTTGCCGGAGGCGAGATACTCGCTGGGGTACTTCGTCAGCAGCGGCGAGTCCTCGTGGCCGCGCAGGTGGTAGCGCTCGTCCATACGGTCGAGCATGTAGACCGTCCAGCCGCAGCCCGCCTCCAGGAACGCGATCTTCAGGTCGGGGAACTTCTCCGGCACGCCGGAGAGGATGATGCTCACGAACTGCTTCATCTGCGTGAATGCGTGGCCGAGGGAGTGTACCTGCGAGAGGTTGTCGAACAGGAACTCGTCGTAGGAGCCGGTGATGCGTCCGCTGCCGTGCACCGCGAGCGGCACCCCGAGGCGCTGCGCCTCCTCATAGATCGGGTCGAACTGTGGCTTGCCGAACTGGTACGGCCCCTCCGGCAGCATCCCGCCGAGCATGCCCAGTTCGTTGACGGCGCGGCGCAGCTCCTCTGCTGCGGCGGGTGGGTCCTGCACCGGCAGCAGCGCGACGCCCTTGAACCGCGGGTCCGCCTGCAGGTACGTGTCGAACAGCCAGTTGTTGTAGGCGCGCGAGCGTGCGGCGGCGAAGTCTGGCTCCATCAGCCAGCCGGCGCCGAGACTCCCCGTGGGGAAGAGCGCGGACGCGGAGAGCCCGCCGCGGTCCAGTGCGTCCAGCCACACTGCGGTGTCCACCTCGCGCGTGCCCAGACGGCCGCCGAGCGTGTTGTCGAATCCGTCGCGCGGGGAGTTCGCGCTCAGGCGCGGCCTCTCGTTGTACGGCGCGGGCAGGTACGGGCGTATGTCCTCGTCCGCATCGCGCACGTGCCCGTCAGCATCTATGCAGAGCGTTGTAGTTGTCGTCATGCCCGGCCTCCTTCTTCCATCCGTTGCGCCGGGGCAGGATAGGCCGAGTCCTGTCGGACAGCAACTTGTGAAGAGAAATCACGCATTTTCGCCTCGGATGATTGACCTGACGCCCGCGCGCAGGTAGAGTGCGCCGCGACAATCGGAAGCACCCGACGATCCGCCCGAAAGGCGGCTCGATAGCGCGTGTCCGGAGACAGCGGAACGCAGGAGGAAACCGATGCGCATCCACCGATTCCTGGCCCTCGGCGCGATAGCCCTGATCCTGTCGGTCCTGGCGGCCTGTGGCAGCGATGACCCGACAGCAACGCCGCGTCCGGCGGCTACTCCGACGCCGACCCCGGCGGAGCAGATGATGGAGAAGCCCACTCCCACTGCCGAAGGCATGATGGAGAAGCCTACTCCCACCGCTGAGGGCATGATGGAGAAACCCACTCCCACACCCGCCCCGCAGCCGACGGCCACACCCGTGCCTCCCCCGCCCGGCTTCGATGCTGAGGAGTACTTCGGCGGCAAGACGATCAAGATCAAGGTTGGCGCAAGCCCGGGAGGTGGCTACGACACCTTCAGCAGGATTGTGGCTGCAACGGCCGAGCACCACTTCCCGGAGAGCACGCGCTTCGTCGTGCAGAACCTCCCCGGCGCGGGACAGCTCCGCGGCCTGCGGGCGGTGGTCGATTCGGAACCGGACGGCTATACCATCGGGCCGACGCACTCGCGCTGGTTCCAACGGCAGCTGTACGTGGGCGACGTCACCGGGTTCGACATCGACAACATCCACATCCTTGGCTCTCCCACGTTCTCCCTCAACCCTGACGGTTTCTGCCTTGACAGGAACTTCGCTTCGTCCTGGCAGGAGGTGCTGGACAGGGACCTTGAGATCAGGGTGGGGTCGGCAGGGCCGGGCAACGAGCCTGCCATCGAGTTCATGATTGCGAACGGCGCGCCGTTCAAGCTGGTCTACGGCTACGGCGGCACGACCGAGATCATGGCGGCGTTCGACCGCGGTGAGGTGGACGGAACGAACCGGTGCGGCCCGAGCACGGCCGGGCGCCTATACCCGGAGTGGATAAGGGATGAGCGTCTCGTTCCCATCTTCTATGAGACGAAGCCGTACGCCGACGATTGGCTCGCCGAACTCGGGCATGCCGGCCCGCTGCCCTCATACCTTGACCTCCCCGGCATCCCGTTCGACGACCCGATCAAGAACAAAGCGAACGAACTGAACCAGCTCGTTTCCGAGATTTCCCGCGTCTTCTTCCTGCCTGTGGGGGTGCCTGACGACGTGAAGCAGTACTGGCAGTCGGCGTTCGACCAGATCGTAGCGGACCCGCGGTTCATCGAGCAGGCAACCATCGCCCAGTACGGGGACGACCTCGGCTACGGAAGGGCCGAGGACATCCTGGCTATCGTGGAACGGGTTCGGAACACCAGTGACGAGATTGTGCAGGCAGCCCTCGAACTGAGTGGCATCGATAAGCTCGTCGTCAACTAGCGCGCACACGCTGCCGCCGGTGCGGACTCGATGTCTGCACCGGCGGCGGCACGCTAACACGAACCGTCAGAAAGGACGTGCTGCCGCATGTGGGAAGCGAGCCTCAGCGCGGCTCAACACCTGCTCAGCCCCGGGCCGCTCATCGCGTTCGCAATCATCACCCCTATCGCCCTCTTCAACGGCGTGATGATAGCGGGGGGTGTTCCCGTCTTCATCTTGCTGCTCAGTTTCGCGGCCCAGCTCGATCCCTTCATCGCACTGCCCGCCGCCGTCTTCTACGCTGCAGCGAACGACGCAACGGAGCCGATACCCTCCATCCTCATCGGCGTTCCCGGTTCGCGCGGCTCCCAGGCGACGATCATCGACGGCTACCCGATGGCGCGCCAGGGACGCGCGGGAGAAGCGCTCGGCGCGGTCTACGTCTCCTCGCTCATCGGCGGCATCGTAGGGGCGGCCCTACTGATGGCGGTCATCCCGATCGCACGCGAACTGCTGAAACTGTTCGGGGCGGCGGAGTTCTTCCTGCTGTCGCTGCTCGGTATCGCAACGGTTGCCCTGCTCAGCTCCGGTGCGATGGTGAAGGGCCTGCTGACCGCGGCGTTCGGGCTCGCCATCGCCCTCATCGGTTTCTCTCCCATCGGGGGGGTGGTCCGCGCGAACATGGGCATCGGCTACCTGTGGGACGGCCTCCCGCTGGTGCCTATGCTCCTGGGAGTATTCGCTATACCTGAGCTGGCCAACCTCGTCGTCAGCAACACGACTATCGCCACGGAGCGGCTGGATGAGGTGCTCTCGGGCTCCAGCGCCGGCGTGAGGAAGGGCATGCGGGAGGCGATGCGCCACAAGTGGCTCATCACGCGCTCATCGCTCATCGGCGCGTTCGTCGGCATGATGCCGGGCCTCGGCGCGGTGCCAGCCCACTGGATTGCCTACGCGCAGGCGCGCCAGACGGAACCCGGCGCCGTCGAATCGTTCGGCACCGGCGATATCCGGGGTGTCATCGCACCGGAGGCGTCGAACAACGCGATAGATGGCGGGGTGCTGATGCCCACGCTCTTCTTCTCGATACCAGGTAGCCCCAACATGGCGCTCGTCCTCGCTATGCTCATCCTCGTCGGTATCCAGCCCGGTCCCCCGATGCTGAACAGACACCTGGACCTGACCATCGCACTGGTGTGGACGATCGTGCTCGCGAACATCATCGTCGTGCCCATCGTCCTGCGGTTCGCCCCGCTCATCGCCCGCGTGACGGTGATACCGCCCAATATCCTCTTCCCGGTGGTAATGGCTATCATCGTCATCGGGGTCTACCAGAGCTCGCAGTCGGTAGGAGACCTCTGGTTGTTCGCGGCGGCTGGGGTGCTGGGCCTCTTCATGAAGGCATACGGCTGGCCGCGCCCGCCCATCGTCATCGCGATCGTGCTGGCGAACGAGGCCGAGAAATGGTTCCACATCGCACTCGAGACCCACGGGTGGGAGATGTTCCTCAGGTGGCAGTTCAACACCATCCTGCTGTTCGTCATCCTGGGTGCTATCGTAGGCATCCGTGTACAGCGCAAAGCGTCGCGGATCCGTGATCTGGAAAAGCCGCCTGAGCGCGACGGAGAGGCGGCGCCATGACCAGCCCAGCCGGGAACGGCACTGCTCCGCGCAGCCGCTTCACGTCCATGGAGTTCATCGGCGAGGTGATCCTCCTCGCGGCCGTTGCCGCGTTCTTCATCTATATGTACTGGGACTCCGTAGCCTGGGACGACAGAACGTTCGAGTGGTTGCCCTGGCAGTTGGACTGGAGCAACGGGGTATGGCGGCTTCCGCGGATAGCCGTCCTGTTCGGAACCCCCTTCTGGTTCTGGCGCGCTTACCTGCTCTTCCGGGCAGCGCAGTCGAGCACTGCCGGCCATATCATGGACACCGGCTTCCTGGAAACCGACGACGACTCCGCCGTCGTAGCACGGCGGTGGGTGCTGCTCATCGGCACCACGGGCGCGCTGCTCGTGGGCTGCTGGGTGCTGGGTTTTCACATCGCCGTGCCGCTTTACACGATCCTCTATCTGACCATCTTGGGCAAGGTGAAGTGGTACTGGACCATCCTGCCCGCCATCTTCTTCGAAATCATCATCGTCGGCATCTACGGCTATATCCTGCTTTCCGAGTGGGGCACGCCCGTCGCTCGCGAGTGGCCCGTCATCGGCACGATCTGGGATGCCGTCATCGACGCCTGGCACGGCTTCCATGAGTCCTACATCGAGGCGTAGCGCAGTAGTACAATCGGCGGCAGTGAGTTAACGTTCTGAGAGATTACGGAGGCAGGAGGAGCACACCATGCTTTCCACCGCGAACAACGAGCTGATCACCCAGGTGGGCCCCGGCACGCCGATGGGCGACGCCATGCGGCGCTACTGGATCCCCGCGCTCATGGACTTCGAACTCCCCGAGCCCGACTGCGACCCCGTGCGCGTTCGGCTGCTCGGCGAGGACCTGGTTGCTTTCCGCGACTCCAAGGGGCGCGTCGGCATCCTCCCGGACGCCTGTCCGCACCGCCGCGTGAGCCTCTACTTCGGCAGGAACGAGGAAGAGGGCCTGCGCTGCGTCTACCACGGCTGGAAGTTCGACGTGAACGGCATCTGCGTCGACCAGCCCAACGAGCCGGAGGAGAGCAACTTCCAGCACAAGGTGAAGACGCGCGCCTACAAGACGTGGGAGGGCGGCAACGTCATCTGGGCTTACATGGGCCCGCCGGACCAGGCCCCGCCGCCGCCCGCGTTCGAGTGGACCACCGTGCCGGACTCGCACCGGGGCGTCACCAAGCTGATCCAGACGTGCAATTGGGTGCAGGCCGTCGAGGGAGGCATCGACACCTCCCACTCCTCCTTCCTGCACAACAACGACCTCGCCGACAAGACCCTACTCCGCTCCCGCTCGACCGCTCCGTACCTGGAGGTCGAACAGACGGACTACGGCTACACCTACAGTTCCGTGCGTCCGCTCTCCAAGGAAGAGGGCAACTACGTGCGGACGTACCACTACGTCCTCCCCTTCCACCAGCTCCGAGCGGGGCAGGTGGGGCGCAGCGGCGAGCCCGTGCAGCCCCGAAGCTCCGGCCACTGCTGGGTCCCCATAGACGACGAGAACACGATGGTCTTCAACTGGACGTTCACCTGGGACGAGAGCCCGCTGGCCGACAAGGACAGGCGCCTCGCCGGCACCGGCAACGAGTGGGACGTCGACATCGACCGCACGACGTTCCGCACACTGCGCAACAAGGAGAACGACTGGCTGATCGACCGGGAGATGCAGCGCACGCAGAACTTCACCGGCATCATCGGCGTCAACACCCAGGACCGCGCCCTGCAGGAGACGATGGGCACCATCGCCGACCGCAGCCAGGAACACCTCGGTACGAGCGACCGCGCCATCATCGCGATGCGCAAACTGCTCCAGGAAGCGATACGGGTCAACGAGGACGGCGGCACGCCCAAGGGCAGCCAGGGCGAGTACATCGGCATCCGCGCGATCGACCGCATCCTTCCGGCCGACCAGCCGTGGTCCGTCCTCAAACCGGAGATGTACCCCGCGACCGCCGGGCGCTGAGCCAACAACGGCACACGACCAACACGTACGGCAGGGCTCGACTCGGGCCCTGCCGTTCTACGTCTGCTTCATAACCGGCTTCGCCAGCGCGAATGCAACGAACGCCACCCCGAAGACACCCGCGAAGATGGTGAACGACAGGTCGTAGCTGCCGGTGATGTCCTTCACCACCCCCGCGAGTATCGGTCCCACCATGCTCACCCCCGCCATGATGGGCGCCGCGAACCCTCGTATCGTCCCGAACGATCTGCGCCCGAAGTAGTTCGCGAACATCATCCGGCTCACCACCGTCCACACGCCCAATGCGGACCCGAACGCGATGCTGAACGCCACCGCTGTCGGGAACGAATCGGCCGTTATCGCCAGCACCATCGCCGTGAGGTAGAACAGCACTGACGTGAGCGCCAGGTAGCGCGTGTGCACACGCTCCATCAGCAGTCCCCAGCCGAACACGGAGAGCGCCGCCACGGTCAGGTAGATCGTCACTGCCATCGCCGCCGAGAACTGCGACAGGCCCTTGTCCTGTAGGTTCGCGTTGATGTGCAGGTTCGTTGCGTTCACCGCCAGCACGACGGCGGCCTGCGCCACGATGAGCGCCCACAGCGTCACCGTCCGCTTCGCTTCCGCAAGGCTCCACAGCTCCTCGCCTGCCTCTTCTGACGTCTCGCCCGTGCTCACCTGCTGCGTGGGCTGCTGGCCGTCCGGCAGCATCCCGTAGTCCTCCGGCCTGCGGCGCATGTACGCCGCACTCGGCAGCACGAGCGCGAGGAACGCGAACCCCGCGAGCGCAAGCCACGCCTCCCGCCAGCCCAGCCACGCCATGATCGCCACGATCGGGAGAGGCATGAGCAACTGACCCGTCCGTTGCCCGACGCCCAGCAGCCCCACGACGCGGCCCCGCTTCCTGACGAACCACGCCGCCAGCGCGACCATCGTCCCCAGTTGTGCGCCCGCCGCCGCCGTTCCCCGCGCCAGGCCGAAGAACGTCCAGAAGTGCCAGACCTGCGTCATCGCGGCAAGGCCGACCATGCAGCCCACCAGGATCATCCCCGCCACCACGGTGACCCCGCGCGCGCCGCGTTTGTCCAGTATCCGCCCCACCCAGACCGAGGAGATGCCGCCGAGTCCGGACCCCAACGCGAACCCGATGCTGATGGAAGTAGCGGACCAGCCCAGCTCGTCCTGCATGGGGACGACGAACACCCCCACGATGGGCCCCTGCATCGGAACGCTCGCCGCGGCGTTCAGCATGCTCGCGGTCATGATGGCCCAGCCGTAGTAGGCGCGGGGGAACGGCCAGAACCGGGATATGCGGGGCTGCTGTGTCGCCATGGGAGTGCCTCAAACCCTACCACCCGCGCGCAGCCTGCGCCTGCGAACGGCTATACTCCCAGCGCTCACCCTCCGTTCCGAGGCGCTCATGCAACTGTCGGAAGACCAGCGCACGCTCGTCGCCACCGTCCGCGATTTCGTGAAGCGGGAGGTCGTGCCCGCCGCGACCGGACTCGAACTCGCCGACGAGTACCCACACGCGCTCGTCGATCAGATGCGCGAGCTCGGCTTCTTCGGCGCGACCATCCCCGAGGAGTACGGCGGCAGCGGCGTCGGCGCGGAGACATACGCCCTGCTCATCGAGGAACTGTCCAAGGGCTGGATGAGCCTCACGGGCGTGCTGAACACTCACCTCCTCGTCGCGCACATGATCGAGACGTTCGGCACGCCGGACCAGAAGGAGCGCTTCCTGCCCGTCATGGCGCAGGGCGAACGGCGCGCCGCGCTCTGCATCACGGAGCCTGACGCGGGAACGGACGTCGCCGCGGTCAAGACGAGCGCCGTCCGCGACGGCGACGACTACGTCGTGAACGGGCGGAAGATGTTCATCACCAACGGCCGCTACGGCAGCATCTACGCCATCGTCTCCAAGACCGACCTGCACGCCGACCCGCCGCACCGCGGCATCAGCATCCTCCTCGGCGAGAAGGGCCCCGGGCTCGACGTCGTCCGCGACATCCCCAAGCTCGGCTATCGCGGCGTCGAGACCACGGAGATCGCGTTCGAGGACTACCGCACGCCCGCGACGAACCTGCTCGGCGGCGTGGAGGGCGATGGCTTCCGGCACGTCATGGGCGGGCTGGAGCTGGGTCGCATCAACGTCGCGGCGAGGGCCGTCGGCGTGGCGCGCGCAGCCCTCGAGGCCGCGATGCAGTACGCGCAGCAGCGGCACACATTCGGCAAACCCATCGCCGAGCACCAGGCGATACAGCAGAAGCTCGCCGACATGGCGACACAGGTGAAGGCCGCCCACCTGCTGGTGATGGATGCCGCGCGCAAGAAGGACCTCGGCCAGCGAGTCGACCTCGAGGCCGGCATGGCCAAGCTCTTCGCCAGCGAGACCTGCCTGAACGTCGCGACTGAGGCGATGCGCATCCACGGCGGTGTCGGCTACACCCAGGACCTCCCCATCGAGCGCTACTTCCGTGACGCCCCGCTGATGATCATCGGCGAGGGCACGAACGAGATTCAGCGACAGGTCATCGCCCGAAACCTGCTCCGCAACCACTCCTCTGGCGACTTCCTCTTCGAGGCCGGCCTGTGAGCATGCCGCTGGAAGACGTCCGCATCCTGGAGCTCACCGCCGTGCTCGGGGGGCCGCTCGCCGGACGGCTGCTCGCCGACCTCGGCGCGGACGTCATCAAGATCGAGCAACCGGGCTCCGGCGACGCGTCGCGCAAGCTCGGCCCCTACTTCCTGAACGGCGAGAGCGCCTACTTCCTCGGCTTCAACCGCAACAAGCGCAGCGTCACGCTCAACCTCCAGACCGACCTCGGTCGCGAGGCGTTCTACGCGCTCGCCGCGAAGGCCGACGTGGTGCTGGACAACTTCCGCCCAGGCGTCCTCGAACGGCTCCGGATAGATTACGAGACGCTCAGGAAGGTCAACCCGACCATCATCTCGGCGTCGCTCTCCGGGTTCGGACAGGATGGTCCCTACGCCGGACGTCCCGCGTTCGACGGCGTCGTGCAGGCCCTCGGCGGGGCGATGAGCGTCACCGGCAACCCCGGCGACGACCCCGTCTACATGGGCTTCCCGATGGGCGATGTGGGCGGCGGCTGGGGCCTCGCGTTCGGCGTGCTCACCGCGCTCCACGAGCGCTCCCGGACAGGCGAGGGGAAGCGTGTGGACGTGAGCATGCTGGACATGCAGGTCTCGTTCCAGGCGCACCTCGCCGCGTTCTACCTCGCCTCCGGCGTCACGCCCCAGCCCATCGGCTCCGGCCACCCCAGCAACATCCCCGCCAAGGCGTTCCGCTCCAGCGACGACAGGTGGGTGCAGATCCACTGCAGCACCGAACCGTTCTGGTTCAAGACCGCCGACATGATGGCCGCAACCGTCCCCGGTTTCGAGTCGCTGCCGGACGATCCCCGCTTCAAGACCGCGGACGGACGGATGAAGCACCGCGGCGAGTTGGAGGACCTGCTCGCCGAGGCCGTCCGGCAGAAGACGCAGGACGAGTGGCGCAGTCTGTTCGCCGAGTGGGACGTTCCCGGCGCGCCCATCAACGATATCGCCGACGTCTACCGGGACCCGCAGGTGCTGCACCGCAACATGCTCGTCGAGATCGACCACCCGACGGCGGGACGCATACGCACCGGCGGCAACCCCATCAAGACCGGCCATGACGAGCGCTTCACGCCCCCGCCAACGCTCGGCCAGCACACCGTCGAGGTGCTGCGAGAGATCGCAGGGTACACGGACGCGCAGTTCGACGCCCTGCGCGATGCGCAGGCGATATAGGGCCGGCGCGGCGCCATGCGGACCGAGCAACCGCCTGCTCCGGACATCTCACGGCTCGCCATCCCTGTCGCCACCATCTTCTTCATGTGGGGGTTCGGCACCGGTGCGCTCTGGGTGGCGCGCCCCCTCTACGTGGACGCGCTCGGTGGCACGCTGCTTCAGATCGGCATCGTGTCCTCGTTCAGCGCGATGCCACGCCTCATCTCCGGGCCTGTCACCGGCCTGCTGTCGGACCGCTGGGGCAGACGGCCCATGCTCGTCCTCGGCGCGCTCTGGCACGGCGCCCTCCTGGTCGCGCAGTTCTTCAGCACGAGCTACGTGCAGTTCGCCATACTGGAGCTCCTCGCGGGTGTAGGCATCGCCTTCTGGACGGTCAGCTCCGGCGTCCTCATCGCCGACCTCACAAAGATAGAGAGCCGGGGACGCGCGGTCGCCTTCCGCGACACGGCGATGCGCCTGGGGATGCTGGCGGGGCCGCTCATCGGCGGGGCCATCGCCGCGCAGTTCGAACTGCGATGGGTGTTCATCTTCATCGCATCCACCAAGATCGTGGCCCTCTACGTTGTCATCTTCATCATCCCGGAGACGAAGCCCGTGGCGGCGCCGCGCGGGCCGGCGGTCCGCCCGAGCGAGGCACGACCCGCGCGTGGCGGCATCCCGTGGGCGATGTTCCGCACGAGGTCGTTCATCGCGGTCGCTGCCGCCACCGTGGCCTTCGGCATGATCGGGCTGGGGCCCGGCGTCTTCCGCACCTACTACCCCATCCACGCGCAGGACACGCTGATGCTCGGCCCGGCCACCATCGGCAACCTCGTTGCCATGGGAGGTGTGCTGACGATGCTGGCCGCTGCGCCCACGGGCTTCGCGGTCGACCGCTTCGGGCGCAAGTGGCCGCTCGTCTTCGGCCTCGTGCTGCTGGGCGCCTCCGTCTACTTCCTTGGCGCATCCGCGGCCTTCGTCGGTATCGCGGTTGCCGTCGGCATATTCGCCGTTGCGGAAGGGATGAACACGAATACGCTCCAGACCTACGCGATGGACCTGGCTCCGATGGCGCAGCGCGGCGTCTTCCTGAGCGCCTCCCACTTTGCGACGAGCACCGGCATGATGATCGGGCCGTTGCTTGCGGGGCTGATGGCCGGACCCCTCGGTCTGGAGAACACTCTGTTCGCCTTCACCGGAGTCGTCGCAGGCGCCGTGCTGCTGTTCGTCGTGCTCGCTCAGGAGACCCTGCGAAGAGAGCAGACGCAGGACTCGCCGACAGCCCGCCCGGGCTCGTAGGGCGCGAGCCCTCTACCGCACCGTGGCGTAGCCCCCCCGCACGCCGCGCTTCGCCAGCACGATCTGCCACAGCTGGATGTTGCGCGACCGGAAACCACCCGCGCACGCGAGGAGGTAGAACTTCCACATCCGATAGAAGCGCTCGCTGTATCGCTCCTTCAACGAGTCCCAGTTGCTGTGGAACTTCTCGTACCACGCCACCAGGGTCTTGTCGTAGTCCGCGCCGAAGTTGTGCCAGTCCTCCACGATGAACAGCCCCTCGATCGCACTCCCGATCTGGGCGACCGACGGGAGCACGCCGTTCGCGAAGATGTACTTGTCCATCCATGGATCTATCGCATTGGTGGACCTGTTTCCGCCTATGGTGTGCAGCAGGAAGAAGCCGTCATCCTTCAGCAGACGCTCCGCCGTCTCGAAGTACACGCGGTAGTTCCGAGGGCCCACGTGCTCGAACATCCCCATCGATACCACGTGGTCGAACTGTCCTGTGGCGTCGCGGTAGTCCTGCAGCAGCCCCGTGACCGGCAGGTTGGAGTACCGTTCGCCGATGTAGTTCACCTGCTCCTCGGAGATGGTGACGCCCGTGCAGTGCGCGCCGTACTTCTCCGCCGCGAACCCCATGAACGCCCCCCAGCCACAGCCGATGTCGAACACCGACTGCCCCGCCTGCAGCCCGATCTTGCGGCAGATGAGGTCCAGCTTCGCGTCCTGCGCCGCGTCGAGGTCGGTCGCCTCCTTCCAGTAGCCGCAGCTGCCCGTGATGCGTGAGTCGAAGGTGGCTGCGAAGAGGTCGTTGCCCAGGTTGTAGTGCTGGTCGCCCACGTACCAGGCGCGCTTCTTGTTCTGGCGGTTCGTCCATCGCGCGGAGAGCGCCAGTTTCAACGTCTTGAGGTTCCTCGGGATGAGGTGTTGTGCGCCCGAGCCGAGGATGCGCGCCATCGTCTCGTCCAGCCGGGCGGAGTCCCACCAGCCGTCCATGTACGCTTCGCCGAAACCGAGCGTGCCCTCAGCGAACACGCGGGCGAACAGCCGCTCGTCGTGCACCTGGATGTCCCACGGCTCGGGGCCGTTTATCGCTACTTCCGCCGGCGCCAGGAGGCGCTCTGCCTGCTCTCTGAACTTGTCGTTCGCCATACGGGTTCCGCAACGCTCCTTGCCGCTGCCATTGGCGAGAGAGTATATCGCGCAAGGCCGCTGTGTGCGTGCGTCGAAGCACCACGGTATGACGGCGGCGTGCACAGGCGTATACTCGCGGCACGCGGCGCGCGCAGCGACAGGAGGACACCATGGCAGGGATCGTCGACGCGGATACGCACATCATCGAACACCCCGGCGTCTGGGAGCACTTCGACGCCGACATGTACGAGCGCAGGCCCCTGCTCGCCTCCATCCCGCTCGACGGCGAGGACGGCCCTCGCGACTTCGTCTGGATGGTTAATGGCGCAGCCGTCCCCAAGCGCTCCGGCAAGGGCAGCTACGCCGTCGCCGTTGGCGGCTCCGACTCCGAGAACGCCCGCACCGACATCCGAGCCTCCGTGCGCTACATCACCGACCCCCTCGCCCGCGTCGAGGACATGGACAAGCGCGGCGTCGACTCGGAGGTCGTCTTCCCCACCGTCCTCCTCGCCTACATCACCGACGACGTCGAACTCGAGGTTGCGATCTGCCGCGCGTACAACCGCTACATGGCCGACGCCTGGCGCGTGGCCGGCGACCGCATGGCATGGGTCGTCGTGCCCCCGCTGCGCGACATCGAGGCGTCGCTGCGGGAGATCGAGACGGCCCGCGACAACGGCGCGGTCGGCGTCTTCTTCCGAGGTGTCGAGGGCGACCGCTCCCTCGCGGAGTCGTACTTCTTCCCCATCTACGAGGCGGCGCAGCGGCTCGGCATGGCCATCAGCGTCCACACCGGCGGCGGCTCGCCCGGCATGCTGCAGGTGTTCGACCGCAATGTCTCGCACAACCTGCCGCACGTCCGCTCATTGCCGCTCTTCGCCTTCCGCGACCTCGTCGCGCACAAGATACCCGAGCGCTTCCCCGACCTCACGTTCGGCTTCATCGAGGCGTCGGCCTCGTGGGTGCCCTACGTGGTCCACCACCTGCGGCGCTCCACCCGGACCTCAGAGCGTGGCATCGGCCGCGCCAACCCCGACGCGGCGCTCGACTTCGGCCCGGCCCTCTTCCGCGACTACCGCCTCTTCATCGCCGCCGAGACCGATGAGGACATCCCCTACCTCATCAACTACATCGGCGAAGACAACATCATCATGGGTTCGGACTACGGGCACCAGGACCAGTCGAAGGACAACGGCATGGTCGGTGTCATGCAGCGCCGCGAGGACCTTCCCGCCGGCATCGTCCAGAAGATCCTCGCCGACAACCCCACGCGCTACTACGGGCTGGACTGATCCCCTACCCGTCCAGCTTCAGCAGCCTGCGCGCGTTCCCCTCGAATATCTTCTGCTTGTCCTCGATGCTCGCCGTGATGCCGTCCATCACCGCAAGCGTCGACCGGATGTAGCCGGAGCCCTTCTCCGGGTCGAACGGAGCATCCGACGCGAACAGCACCCGGTCCGCTCCGAAGAACGCCAGCCCGCACTCCGTCGCCGGGATGGAGCCGAACGTCGCCGTGTCCGCGTAGAACATGCGGAAGTAGTCGTACGGACGCTTCGCCAGCCGACCGAGCGTGCCCGCCTCGTGCGGGTCGTCGCTGCGGCGTCCCAACTGGTCCAGGCCGGGCCCGACGCGCCCTTCGAAGAACGGCACCATGCCGCCGAGGTGGTGCGTGATGATCTTGATGTCCGGGTACTTGTCGAACAGCCCGGACATGACGATGCGTCCCATCGCCACGCTCGTCTCGTACGGCCAGCCGAACGCCCACCACATGTCGTACCAGGAGCGCTCCTCCGTCACGTAGTCGGAGTACTCGGCGGAGCGCGTCGGGTGCAGCCAGATCGGCAGGTCGAGCTCGGCCATCTTCTCGAACACCGGCATCAGCTCCGGGTCGTCGAGCGGGCGCCCGTTCACGTTGGTGAATATCTGCACGCCCTTCGCGCCGAGCTTGTTGATGGAACGGTCGATCTCGTCCAGCGTCGCCTGCGCGTTGTTCATCGGCAGCGCCGCGACGAACCCCGGGAACCGGTCCGGGTGCTGCGAAACGACCTCCGCCATGCCGTCGTTGGCGATCTGCGCCAGTTCCGGGCTGTCCTCCGGTCCGGCGACCACCTCCACGGGCGGCAGGTTCAGCGAGAACACCTGCTTGTAGTCGTCGCCGAACTGGTCGATCTTCTCGAACCGCGCGTCCACGTCGTACAGCATGGGGATGGCGGAGACGCGCTTCATCATGTACGCGCCGCCCTCGCTCATGTTGGTCATCGTGTCGAAGTAAGGCTTCGGCAGAATGTGGTTGAAGATGTCTATCTTCACGTAGTCCTCCGTTGGGGCGCAGCCGCGCCATATTCGCAGGAGAGTATATCGTACCCAGTTGGAGGTCTCTCCTCTGGTATGATGCGACACCTATGACCCGCAACGAGGCCGATACTAGGGCGCAGCTGATAGACCCCGCATTGCACGCGAAGGGATGGACAGAAGACCTCATCCGTCGCGAGGAAACTGCTGGGGAGGTACAGGTCATCGCTGGGCAGCCCCGCAAGAGCGGAGGCCGCGCCGATTACACCCTGCGCGTATGCGTTGCGCCGGGGACCCAGCCCATCGCCCTAGCGCTGATCGAGGCCAAACCGGAGCGTTATCCCCCGGGCCACGGCTTGCAGCAGGCCAAGGAGTACGCGGCTGCCGGTAGACGGCTCCACGTTCCATTTGTCTATTCATCCAACGGTCATCAGTTCGTCGAATACAACCAGATCACAGGCCAGACACAAGGCCCACTCCCTCTCTCGATGTTTCCCGGTCCCGAAGAGTTGCGCGCGGTTTACGAAGGCAACAAGGGCTTCACTCTGGATTCCTCCGCCGCGAAACCGCTGCTCCAGCCCTACCGTGGGGGCGAGAGCAGCCGTCGTTACTATCAGGACGCGGCCATACGCGCCACGCTGGAGAAGATCGCTGCCGGAGAGAAGCGCGCCCTCCTCACCATGGCAACCGGCAGCGGCAAGACCTTCATCGCCGTGCATCTGCTCAGGAAGATTGCCGACGCCGGACAACTCCATCGCGCTCTCTTCGTCTGCGACCGCGACGAACTCCGTTCGCAAGGCCATGCTGCACTCTACAACGCGTTCGGCGCGGACGCCGCCATCGCCACAACGCATGACCCCGCAAAGAATGCGCGTGTCATCGTTGCTACGTACCAGACCCTGGGTATCGCCGCGGAGGAAGACGATGCATCGTTCCTCACCGAGAACTATCCCCCAGACTATTTCTCCCACATCATCATCGACGAGGCCCACCGTTCCGCTTGGAGCAAGTGGTCCCAAGTGCTTATCCGCAACGCTAACGCCGTCCAGATCGGCCTCACCGCAACCCCGCGCGAGTTCGAGTACCCCGACGACGTCAAGGAGACCGCCGAGGCGCACAACGATAACCAGATCACCGCTGATAATCTCCGATACTTCGGCGAACCCGTTTACGATTACTCCATCGGCCAGGGTATTGCAGACGGCTATCTTGCCGCCATGGAGATACGCAAGCGCGATGTCTTCCTGGAGGAATACGCGGAGAGTGAGAAGGTGACCGGCATCAGGCAGGAGGACTTGGAGGGCAAGGTGCTCACCGATGCCATCACTGGCGCGCAGCGATCCCTTGCCGACGTCCACCCTCGCTACGAGGCCTCATCTTTCGAGGCCCGTCTCGTCATGCCGGAGCGTGTGCACGCGATGTGCGCCGACCTCTTCGAACAACTCCTCGCGACAGGCGGACCCGAGCAGAAGACCATCATCTTCTGCGCCAGGGATTCACACGCGGACGACGTGGCAAACGAGATGAACAACCTCTATGCGCAGTGGTGCGCTGACAACGGCAGCCGCCGTGCTGCCGACTACGCCTTCAAGTGCACTGCTGCCGGAGGGAAGGACTACATCGCCGACCTGCGGGCAAGCAACACGCACCACTTCATCGCCACGACGGTTGACCTCCTCACCACCGGCGTTGACGTTCCTGCGATCCGTAACGTCGTCTTCTTCCGGTACGTCAACTCACCCATCTCGTTCTATCAGATGGTAGGCAGGGGAACGCGCCTGCACTCCCCGTCCGGCAAGATGATGTTCCGTGTCTACGATTACACCAACGCCACACGGTTGTTCGGTCAGAAGTTCAAGCAGCAGTTCACCGCCGAGAAAGACCCACCGGAAGGCCCGCCTCCCGGCCCTCCTGACCCGGTGCGAAGTATCCGGGTTGAAGGACTGGAGGTCCGTATCAGCGAAGCCGGCGCATATATCCTCACCACTGACGAGCATGGCAACGAGACTCCTGTAACCGTCGAGGAGTACACGGAGGGCCTAGCCGCGAAACTCGTCGCGGACATCCCCGCCCTCGACGCCTTCCGTGAGACATGGATCGATCCGCTGCAGCGGCAGGCGATGCTCGCCCGCCTGCCGGACGCCGGACGCTCACCCTATCTTGTGTGGCGTCTCACGCTGGGCGACGACTATGACCTCTACGACGTGCTCGCGGGCGCAGCATATGGCCAAGCCCCGAAGACACGCGTGGACCGCGCAGACGCCTTCACCTGGAAGAACCGGGATTGGCTGGACGCCATGCCAGAGGACACCTCCCGCACAGTGCAGGCCATCGCGTCCCAGTTCGCAAAGGGCGGCACCGAGACTCTGGAGAGCCCACAGATATTCAGCACGCCGGAGGTACAGCAGGCCGGCGGCCTCTCCGCTCTCAAAGGCTATGGCGAACCCAGCGAAGCCGTCCGCCAGACCAAGACGCGGATGTTCAAGGCATGACAAACTCACATATCACTGACCGAGTGCTCCCGAATGGCTGGCACTGGGCTCAGTTGGGAGAGCTTTGCAAGATCGTTATCGGAAAGACTCCTAGCAGAGACAACCCCAGCGCTTGGGGTGGACCCCACCCCTGGGTAAAAATCTCTGACATGGACACCGATTTGATTACCACGACTTCCGAAACACTATCTGATGAAGGATGGCAAGTTTGCCGAAATCGATTGCTCAGTACTGGAACTCTGCTATACAGTTTTAAGTTGACGATTGGAAAGACGGCGTTCGCTGGTATGGATTTGTTTACAAATGAGGCTATCGCTGGCCTCAGCCCGAAGCGTGGGAAAGAACTCTCAATGCCTTTCATTCGCTACGCGTTGAGGTTGACAGATACATCTGAACACAGTGAGAATGCGGTCAAAGGAAGAACCCTAAATAAACAATCTCTCGCGTCACTGCCAATTCCTCTGCCATCTCTGGACGAACAGCAACGCGTTGTGGATAGGCTCGAAGAGCAGGTTGTCGCTGCTGATCGAGTCCAATACACAGCGAGCCAAGTAGTAGAGACGGCCTGTGCTCTCCCGAGTGCCCTACTCCGGAAGACCTTCCCTTCACGAGAGGAGGAGACTCCGGAAGGTTGGAGGTGGGTCAGATTAGGCGAAGTAGTCGAATTCTTAGATTCCCGTCGCCAACCAATCAATGAGACTGAGCGAACAAGGCGAAACGCAGGCAAAGCTCCGGATAGTTTATACCCATATTACGGTGCGAATGGCCAAGTCGACTGGATTGATGATTACTTGTTTGATGAACCGACAGTCCTGCTTGCTGAAGATGGAGGTTTCTTCGGTTCAAGTTCCAAGCCAATAGCATATAGAGTAGATGGGAAGTACTGGGTCAATAATCATGCTCACGTCTTGCGTCCACTCAACGATATCCTCCTTCACTACCTCCATTACGCCTTATCCGTAAGGCCGGATGTGGGTCCGATGGTATCAGGATCAACAAGAGGCAAGCTAAACCAAACTGTAGCCAGGCAAATCCCGATCCCACTCCCTCCACTAGAAGAACAACAACTCATTGTCTCGCATCTTGAAGAGCAGATGGCCGCCGCTGAGCACGCTCGGCACGAAGCGGAGGCGCAGGCTGAGGCAGCGGCAGCCATTACCACTGCTCTGCTGCGCAGTGCCTTCGCCCCAGCATTGTAAGATACACACCCTATGGCAGCCCTTTCCTCACAATCTGCGGTCGACGCTCGCATCAAGGGCGTCTGCAACATCCTCCGTCGCTCCAACTGCTCATCGGCACTCCAGTACATCCCTGAGCTCACTTGGATGCTCTTCCTGCGCATCCTCGACGATCGCGAGATGCTGGAAGCGGAGGAAGCGGCAGCAGTCGGCATTCCCTTCACGCCGTCGCTCAAGCCCCCTTACCGCTGGCAGGACTGGGCCGCGCCAGAGGGGGCAAAGCGCAAGGAGTTACAGGACGGCGTGGCGGGGGAAACGTTCGATTTCGTCAACGATGAACTCATTCCATACTTGCACACGATGGGAGAGCACCACTCGGCTACGCCACGCCAGCGGGTCGTCAGCCAGGTCATGCAGTCCGTGGACCGGACCCGGCTCGATACGGAGCGGAACTTCCTAGACGTGATCGACCGCATCCACGAGATACGCCTAGAAGAGACAGACCCGCAGCACGTCTTCCTTATCTCGCAAGCGTACGAGGGTTTGCTGCTCAAGATGGGAGAAAAGAACAACGACGGTGGTCAGTTCTTCACACCACGGGAAGTAATCCGCGCCATTGTGCAGACGATCGATCCCCGGGTAAACGAGACGGTCTACGACCCTGCCTGCGGCACCGGAGGCTTTTTGGCCCAGGCCTACGAGCACATGAAAGCGCAACTCGGCGGCGATGCGACCGCGGAGCAACTGGAAACGCTAGGCGGGTCTTTCTACGGGCGCGAGAAAGAGAACCTCATCTATCCCATCGCACTCGCCAACCTTGTCCTCCACGGCATAGACCAGCCGAACATCTGGTACGGAAACACCCTTACCATGAACGAGTTCTACGGCGGCCTCTTCAAGGGGGCGCCTGACCTGTTCGACGTCATCCTCATGAACCCCCCGTTCGGTGGCAAGGAGGGAGTAGACGCTCAGGCCCGCTACGCCTACAAGGCCAGCGAGACTTATATACTCTTCGTCCAGGAGACGATCGATAGCTTGAAGACTGGAGGGCGCGGGGGAATCGTCGTAAGTGATGGTCTGCTGTTCAGGAACGAAACTGCATTCGTACAGACCAAACGTAAGCTGGTGGATGAGTGCAACCTCTGGTGCATCGTCAGCCTCCCCTGGGGCGTCTTCAAGCGGGCAGGAGCAGGCTCCAAGACCAGCTTGCTTTTCTTTACCAAAGGCCAACGCACCGAGAACGTCTGGTACTACGACCTGTCGGATGTGAAGGTGACGAAACGCAAACCGCTCACGCTCAGCCATTTCGACGAGTTCTTTACGCTCCTCCCTAACCGCGCGGAGAGCGCGCGCAGTTGGACCGTCTCCCGCGAGGAGATCGAAGCCCGCAAGTACGATCTCAAGGCCGTCAATCCTAATCGTCCCAGCGACGCCGACACCCGCACTCCGCAGGAACTCATCGCTCTCATCGAAACGCACGGCGAGGAGATGCGTGAAGCCCTCGCCGAACTGAAACGACTGACCACCTCGGAGTAGCCCGTGCAGGTACGCATCGTCGGCGCGCACAGCATCGACTCGAAGCACGCCCACCACAACTGCTTCCTCATCGACGAGCACATCGCCGTCGACGCCGGAAGCATCATGAGCGCGCTCGCCGCTGACGAGCAGGAGCGCATCGAGGCTGTGCTCCTGACGCACCACCACTTCGACCACTGCCGCGACCTCCCCACTCTCGCGCTGGACTGCCGCGACGCGGGCAGGACCGTCCGGGTGCACGGCGAGCCGCCGGCGCTCCGGACCACCAACGCCCGCCTCCTGGACGGAGGCATCTACATCGACGCCACCAGGGCGCCCGGGCCCGGCGTCGCCCCACCTCTCTCGCTCCGCCCCTTCGCGGTCGGTGAGACGCATGAAGTGCACGGCTATCGCGTCTCCAGCGTGCGTGTCGACCATCCGGTGCCGACGATGGGCTACATCGTCAGCGCTGGCGGGCTGAGCGTCGGTTTCTCCGGCGACACCGGCGGCGCGCTGATGGGCTTCTTCACGCACTCCACGCCGCCGGACGTGCTGCTGATCGACGTCAAGTGGCCGGAGCGCATGCGCGGCGAGGCCGAGGCGTCGCGCCACATGACACCCGGCATGCTGCGGCAGGAGCTGCTCGCCGCCAAGGAGGCGGGGGTTGCGCTGCCGAAGCTCTTCGCCGTGCATCGCTCGCTCCGCGAGGAGCCCGAACTGCTGCGCGAACTCGCCGCACTCCAGACCGAACTGAACGTCGACCTGGAGCCCGGCTACGAGGACATGGTCATCGGCTGAGTCGGTGCTTGACGTGGCACCGTGTTAGCCATATGCTTAGCTAAGCACAGTACAGGATAGGCCCATGACCACCGTGAACGTCCACGAAGCCAAGTCTCAGCTCTCCCGCCTGCTCGCACAGGTCGAGGCGGGCGAGGAGGTCATCATCGCCCGCAACGGCAAGCCTGTCGCTCAGTTGGTGGCATGCAAGCCCAAACCCAAACGGCAGTTCGGCTCTATGAAGGGACTCATCAGCATCGACGAGCGTTTCTTCGAGCCACTGCCTGAGGAGGAGCTGGAGCTCTGGGGCAGTTGATCGTTGCGACTCCTGCTTGACACGCATGCGTTCATTTGGTGGTTCCAAGGAAACACCAGACTGCCCTTGGCTGCGCGGCGGCTGATTGCCGATGATGCGAACGACGTTTTCGTGAGTGCAGCCACTGCCTGGGAGATAGCCACCAAGCATCGCATCGGCAAACTCCCAGACGCGGAGGCGCTCGCCCTCGACATCCCCGGGGCTATCGTGCAGCAGAAGCTTGAAGGCCTGCCCGTCACCGTGGCCGAAGGCATGCGGGCCGGGGAACTGCCCGGCCCGCTCCGCGACCCGTTCGACCGCATGCTCATCGCGCAGGCGCTTGCCCACGAGCTCGTTGTCGTCTCGAACGAGACGCTCTTCGACCGCTACGGCGTGCGCCGTCTCTGGTAGCGCAGCGTCCTCAGCCCGCGAGGTGCTTCCCGAACCACGCCAGCGCATCGGCCCACGCGGCCTCGGCGGCCTCCTGGTTGTAGCGCTCCGCGTTCGTGTGGTTGTGGAACGCGTGCGGCGCGTTGGCGTACACCTTCATGTCGCAGGTGGCCCCCGCATCGTTCAGCGCCTTCGTGATGTCGTCGATGCCCGCGTTGATGCGCTCGTCCAACTCGCCGTAGACGGCGTAGACCGCGCCCTTGATGTTCGGCACCTGCTCCAGCGGCGGGTTCGCGCCGTAGAACGGCACCGCGGCCGCGATCTCCTCGCTCTCCGTCGCCACGCGCCACGTGATGCCCCCGCCGAAGCAGAAGCCGATGATGCCGATCCGCGTCACGTCAGACTGCGCCTTCAGGTAGGCAATCACCGCCTGCACGTCGCTCACGTGGCGTTCCCTCGGGATCTCCCCCAGTTTCGCCGGGATGTCCTCGATGCTCGCCGTGCCGCCGTCGCGCGACAGCAGGTCCGGCGCGACCGCGATGTAACCGTTGCTGGCGAGGCCGTCCGCCACGTCGCGCAGGTAGGGCACGAGGCCGCGGTTCTCGTGGATGACGATGACCGCAGGGGCGCTGCCGCCCGATGCCGGCCTCGATTCGTACGCCGCCAGCTGCGCGTCGCCCGCGTCTATCGCGATGTCGCTTCCATTGGGCTCAGGCCCGCCGATGAGAGGGTTCGCCATTCTCCTGTCCTCCTTGATTGATGCTCTGCCGGCTCACTCCAGCCGGACGTTCTTGCTGTAGTCGTACTCCACCGAGATGTCGCTCGCGAAGTCCCACGTCACGCGGCTCGCGTCCCAGCCCGCGCCGAACGCTTCCTCGAAGAACGCGAGCATGTCCTTCCACGCGGCGGCGGTCTGCTCCGGACGGTAACGCCCCGGCATCGTATCGTTGAACCAGCCGTGCGGCGCCCCCGGATATACGCGGATGCGGTAGCTCTTGTTCGCCCGCTCGAACGCGTCGCGCCACGCCCGGACTCCCTCGATGGAGATGATGTGGTCCGCCTCCCCGAACTGACCGAGCACCGGGCACTCCGTCGCCGCGATCAGCTCGCTCATGGGCACGGGCTGCTCCGGCGTCGGCTGCCAGTTTGGGCCGTCGACCCCGCCGTAGAGCGCCACCACCGCCGCGACGTCGTTCCGGTGCGCCGCGTACAGGACCGGCTGGCGCCCCGTCTGGCAGACCCCGATGATGCCGATGCTGTCGCTCCGCACGTAGTCCTGGCTCCGCAGGAAGCGGATGACCTTGTCGAAGTCGTCGATCACCTCGTCATCCCGTATCTCGACACGCGCCTCGCCCCGTGCAACAGCCTCGTGGTCGCCGTCGTAGCGATGGAACAGGTCGGGCGATACGCCGACGTAGCCCACCTCCGCGAGCCGCTCCGCCATATCCTTCGGGTGCTGGACGATGCCGTAACGCTCGTGCAGCCACATCACCGCGGGGCGCGGCTCGCTCGCGTCCGGCCGCGCGACCCACACGCTCATCCCGCTCTCCATGCGATGCTCTTCCAGCATGGCGTTCCTCCTGTGGACCGGCGTCTACAACCCCGCGACGAAGTCCGCGAGGCGGTCTATCTGGTCGATGTCAGCGAGGCCCGGCTCCAGTATGAGCTCGTCGCAGCCGATCTCGTCGTAGGCGCGGACCGCCTCCCGCAACGTCTTGAGCGTGGAGGGCACCTTCACTTCCATCGTCCGCGCTGCCTCGCCCCGGAACGAGTAGTAGGAGCGTATCGACTCCGCCGTCCGGTCTGCCGCGTAGGCGCCCCAGGCACATGTGAGCCCGGCGACCAGCCTCGGTTTACCCGGCTTACCCGCTTCTTTCCACGCAGCCTCGACCACGCGGAAGTAGCTCATCACTTCCTGCGCCTGGTTGGACGGCGCGCTGCCTGCGCTGCCCGCGATGTAGCCGTCGCCCAGCCTGCCGGAGCGCCGCAGCGCGACCTCCGAGCGCCCGCCGATGAGCAACTCGGGCCCCTTCCGGTACGCGGCCGCGGGGCCGATGGGACCGACGTCCTCCTGGAGCGGCTCCCCCGCCCAGATGCGGCGCATCGCCGCGATCTGCTCCTCGAACCGCTTGCCGCGCGCCTTCATAGGAGCCTCGGCGGCTACGAAGTCGTCCGGCCGCGAACCGACCCCGAGCCCGAGCACGAACCGTCCGCCCGAGATCGAGTCGATGCTCGCGACCTGCTTCGCCATGATCGCCGCGTTGCGCAGCGGCGCGATGAGCACCGTCGGCATCAGGCGCACGCGCCTCGTCACGGCTGCCGCCGCGGCCATCGCTATCAGCACGTCGTGATTGCCGTACACCAGCCGGTCGATCTGCGCGAGCGACGAGAACGGTCCCTCGTCGGCGCGGACCGCCCACTCGATCAGGATGTCCCCCTTGTTCGCGGGGACCACCTTGGGAAATGCGATTCCTATCTCCATACACGCTCCGCGCCCGGGGTTCGATCACTCGGGCCTGATCACGAATACCGGGCCGGCGCTGTGCCGCACGACGCGGTCCGTGACGCTGCCGAGCAGCAGACGCGCCATACCCGCGCGGCCGTGTGTCGCCATCGTAACGAGCTTGTCGCCTGCGTCTCCCACCTCGTCGAGTATCACGCTGGCCGGGTAACCGGTCACCACGCTGCCGGTGACGTCCGCGACGCCCTCCGACTGCAGGTCGGCGACCCTGGCCGCAACGTACTCCCCCGCCTCCGATTCCATCTCTCCGGCCACGTCCTGGCCCACGTTTATCGGAGCGTACTCCGTGAACGCTTCGCCGTACGGGTTCAGCGATACCGCGCGCAGCACCGTCACTCCCACCCCCAGGGACTTCGCCATCACCGCCGCATGTGGCAACGCCTGCTCTGACAGATCGGACCCGTCCAGCGTCAGCACCACCCGGTTCACCGGATGGGCGCCGCCCTCCTGCGCGCGGGTGATGAGCATCGGATGCCTGCCGCCCCGCACCATCTTGTCCGTGACGCTGCCCAGCAACCACCTCCCGACGCCGGTGCGGCCGTGCGTGGTCATCGCGATGAGCGTGCCCGCATCCCTGTCCGCCTCCGCCACGATGCACTCCGCCGGGTCGCCGTCCCTCACTGCCGTCTCGACGGTCACCCCGTCCGACCTGATGGTCTCGGCCATCTCCTCCAGGTATGCCTGGGCGTCGCTGTTGATCCTGGCAAGCACGTCTTCCCAGTCGGCGGACGACGGCAGAGCGCCGCCCTGGTCGTCCGTCTCCCGGTAGAGGCTGATGCCCTCCCTGACCAGTTCGCCGGGATACGGGTTCACCACGCGCAGCAGCACCACGGTCGCTCCCGTGGATCTGGCGACCATCTCGGCATACGGCAACACCTGCGCTGCCAAGGCCGATCCGTCCAGTGGAACAAGGACACACGAATACATGCAGATCCTCCTGCCTTTACCGATGATGCTTTCGGGGGACGCCGGGGCGGTTACCCCTGCCCCACCAGCTTGCGCCGCTCGGCGGCGTCCTCGCCGCCCTTTACGCCGCGCTGGTTGAGTATGGGGCTGTACTTGCTCGCCATGCCCTGGCGTTCGTAGACGCTCGTGCCCGTGCCCGTGCCGCCGAGGTCGTTCGGGTTGATCTTCGCCGCCAGCTCGCGCGGGTACTCCGTGACCATCCCGTGGTATCTGTTCTCCTCCGCCGTGCGGAACGTGTTCATCGGGTCGCCGCCGTCCTCGACGATCTTGATGTTGTCCTCCAGCATCTGCCGGAACATGATGATGCCCTTGTCGGAGCGGCCCAGGTGCTCGCCCGTGCGGTCGGCGATATCGCCCTGTGTGATCCACGCCGCGACGTCCTGCGCTGAGTTGCTGTCCAGGATGACGTACTGCGGCTGGTCGTTCTCGTCCAGTTGGATGACCGGCGGCTCGAAGAACGGGACGTCTTCCGGCGCCTGCTCGGGCGTGTCGGCGTCCTTCGGGTGACACATCACCCACCAGTGCGCCGTGTTGTAGTCGTCTATCGGAACGCGTATCTGCACTGCCGGGCCCGTCATGCCCCACTTCTCGCGGTCGAACCCGTCGCCGCCCTGGCGAAGGTAGTACGGGAAGATGATGGGGTGGCCCTCGCGCCAGGAGGTGTCCTCCTCGGAGCCGCCCTCCATCACGCGGCGCTTGTAGATGCCGTACTCGTACTCCGTGAACGCTATCTTCTCGTGGTGCCGGATCGTCTTCTGGCGCTCCGGCTCGTCCCGCATCACGGAGATGAAGTTGGACCAGTAGCCGTGCAGCCACTCCAGGTGCACCGGGTCCAGCGAGTTCTCTTGGCACTGCAGCCAGTTGCACGGCAGCACGGCCAGACCGATGTCTCGGATGACGTCGCCGACCGCGAACACGTCCCAGTTCGGCACGAGCGGGGCGGGCGTGGGGCCGAGGTAGGCGAACAACAGCCCGGCCTTCTGCTCCACCGGGTACGCCTTCATCTGGATCTTGTCCTTGAACCGGGCCTCCGGGTCCTCCGTCTCCTCGTACGGCTGCTCCGTGCATTGGCCGGTCTCGTCGTACAGCCAGCCGTGGTACGGACAGCGCAGCCCGTGCTCCTCAGGGATGCCGTAGATCATGTTCATCCGCCGGTGGGCGCAGTGCGGCTCCATGAGTCCGAACGTGCCGGAGCGGTCCTTGTAGAGGATGAGGTCCTCGCCGAGGAGGCGCACCTTCATCGTCCACTTGTCGTTCATCTGGGAGACGGCGGCGACGGGGTGCCAGTAGCGGCGCATCAACTCGCCCGTGGGCGTGCCGGGGCCGACCCGGGTGTAGCGGTCGTTTGCTTCCTGCGTCAGCATCGCTTCCTCCTTACGCCTCTCTCACTCTCGATTCCGGGCGAATCATACAGCCGCCCCTGTTCACGCCGCTAGCGGCGGTACGACGGCGAACCGGGGAGCGTCCGCTCCTCGAACGCGCGCTCCACGTCGGCCAGCTTGCGCGGGAACTCCGTCGTCCGGCAGTTGTGCCAGTCGTTCAGCTCCGCCTCCCAGTCCGCGCCCGGCGGTAGCACCGTCGCGCATGAGCGCACGTTGTACTGCTCCGGGTGTTCCGACGCCGGCGGAGGCGTGCCGTCCTCGCGCAGCTGTGTCGCCGCCCGAAGCAGCATGCGCCGCGCGCGGATGATGCTCACGTCCGTCGTCCCCAGGTGCTCGCGAGTCCTGTCCATGATCCGGCCCATGCTGTGGATGACCGCCGAGTCCTGCAGCCGCACCGTCGGGATGCCCGTGGCGTTGCGCTGCTTCGCCACCGGGTCCAGCAGGAAGTCGCTGTCCGGCGCCGCCTGCGGCCACCACTTCGAGAAGAAGCGCCCGTGCTGCTCCGGCTTCATCGGCCCGACGCCCGGCACGAGCGTGCCCGGCTCCTCAGGCAGCGCCGAGTGCGGCTTGCCGTCGCCCGGCATCTCGCCCGCCGGCTTCCACCAGATGCCCATGTGTACGGTGTGGTAGTCGTCCACCGGCAGGTAGATTGAGAGCGGCACGACGCCGTCCTGCGCCGGGAACATCCCGTAGATCGGGAAGATGAACTGCGTCGTGCGCCAGTAGACGTTGCCGTCCAGTTCGTGACGCTCCGCCCCGTAGGTGAACCCGTACGGCTTCTCCGATATGTGGAAGAGCGCGCGCTGGTCGTTGTGATAGAGGCCGTATCGCGGCGAGTCGTCGATGTTCAGCCGGCGGTGCAGGAAGTACACGTGCGTCGAGTCCAATTCGCCCTCGAGCGCCTGCATCCAGTTGCACTCGTACACGATCTTCTGCGCGTGGCTCACGTTCTCCGGCGGTATCTGCCCCCACTCGAACAGTGGGATGCCGGGCGGGTCGTTCTGGTTCGGCCCCATGTATATCCACGTGACCCCGCCGTAGTCCGCGCCCTTGTACGCCGTTATCCGCACCTTCTGCTTGAAGGCGCTCTCCGCGGGCTCGTTCGGCATGTCCACGCACTGACCGCCCGCGTCGAACTTCCAGCCGTGGTATGCGCAGCGCAGCCCCTCTTCCTCGGTGCGGCCGAAGTACAGGCCCGCGCCCCGGTGTGGACAGTTCGCTTGCGAGAATGCGGGCGTCCCGTCCAGCGTGCGCCAGACCACGAGGTCCTCGCCCAGCACGCGCACGCGCTGCGGCTGCCCCTCCGCCTCGTACTCCCACGAGTAGCCGACAGGCAGCCAGTACTGCCGCATCAGGTCGCCCATCGGCGTCCCGCGACCCACGCGGCAGAGCAGGTCCGTGTTCTCAGCAGAGAGCATGCCGTCCTCCCGTTACGCTGGACTTCATCCTGCAGGCGCAGCATACGACATAGCGCAAGCCCACGCACCGGACGATGCCGCGGATACCCGTATGGCGTATAGTCGCACAGCACACGACGGCGGAGGAGTTGAGCATGGAAATTACCGAGAACGTCCTGGCGAGCGGTATGCGGCTCTGGTACGCCCGGCCCGAGACGAGCGAACCCCGCCCACTCATGGTGATGCTCCACGAGCGTTACGGCCCGGTCGAGCAGAGCTGGAACGTCGTCCGGCGCATGGCGGGCTACGGCTACGTCGCCTGCCTCTCTGACCTCTTCCACCGCTACGAGGGTGACCGCGGCCCCATCGAACGCTCCGAGGCCCGCTGCGACCCCACCGACGAGCAGACCATCGTGGACATCGACGAGTCCATCGCCTTCATGCGCACCCTCGATTTCGTCGACGGAAGCAACATCGGCCTCGTCGGCTTCTGCCAGAGCGGGCGCACGCCCATGGTCTACTCGGCGGCGGGACGCGACGTGCAGGCGCTGGGCGTCTTCCACGGTGGCATCTATCCCCGCGACTACGAGCCCATCTTCGAAGGGCAGGAGCCCATCGCCGACGTCATCCAGCGCATCAACGCGCCGGTCCTTGCCGGTTTCGCCGAACACGACCAACTCGTGCCGTTGGAGTACGTCCGCCGCTTCCGGGGAGAACTGGAATCGCTCGGCAAACGCGCGAGCATCCGCGTCTTCGGCGGCATCGGCCACGGCTGGTTCAACAGCACCCGACCGAAGGACTACGACGAGGCCGCGAGCGATGCCTCGTGGGACATGATCGACGCCTTCGTGGGCAAGGCTTTCGCGGGCACGCTCGGCGACGCCCCGAACGTCGAGTTCAACGCCGACGCCTCGATCCCGTTCGACTTCTCGGTATAGCGCAGCCCTTCTACCGCGAAGCCACCTTGGACCGCACCCCTGCCGCGAGCTCCGCGCTCTCAGAGACGGCGGTGCCGTCCGGGTCCTCCCACGCCAGTTGGCCGCCGAGGCCGTGCTCGATGTTCCACGTCACCACGTCGAAGCACTTGCCCGTCACCTCGGTAGACGCGCTCTGCTTCGCCAGGAAGAGCGCCAGCGGCACCATGTGGTCCGCCCGCAGCGGCAGCGCCGCGTTCGGGTTCCCCATGCCCAGCTCCCGCCGTGCGATGTTCTGCTCGTCGAAGCCCGTCGTGCGCGTGTGCCCGGGGATCATCAGGTTCACCGCCACGTTGTCGGAGCGTATCTCGTCCGCCAGGTAGAACATCATCGTGAGCAGCGCGCTCTTCGTCGACTGGTACGGCATCTCCCGGCTGTCCGGGCGCAGCGCCTTGTACGCGCCGCCGTACGAGTGGTGCAGCGCCCCGCTGCTGATGACGGAGATGACGCTGCCGGAGCGCTGTTCGATCATGGGCTGAACGAAGCGCCGCGTCACCTTCAGCGCGCCGAACACGTTCACCGCGAACGCCCGCTCCCAGTCATCGTCGCTCGTCGCCAGCGTCGTGACCCGTCCCGTCGGCGGGAACAGGATGCGCTGCCGCATCGCCGCGTCGTTGATGACCACGTCGCACGTGCCCCACTTCGCCATCGTCTCTTCGTACGCGGCGTCTATCTGGTCGCCGTTCGCAACGTCCACCGTCGCCACGATCGCGTCGTCCGGGCGAGAGCGCAGGCTGTCCAGGAACTCGGTGTCCTTGTCGCTGGAGAACCCCGTCGGCTCCCACGACAGGTCCATCGCCACCACCTTCGCCCCTTCCGCCAGGAACGCCTGTGTGAACGCGCGGCCCATCCCTCGCGCCGCGCCCGTTATCGCCACTACTTTGCCTTCCAGTTCGCTCATCTCGTCACTCCTCGGATACCGCCCCGGACACGCGCGCCGGGCGGAAGATGCGCCAATCATACTCCGACAGCCCGTGGGACGCTCGCCCCTCGTATCCGATAATGGTATCGAGGCGAATGTGAAGATACTGGGCAAACGCATCGGGCTCGGGAACGGCACCGCGGTTGACGTTGCCCGCTTCCTGCGAGGACCGGACCGCCGCAGGCGAGAGTTACGGCAGGCCGTCAGCGTCTTCCGCGAGATGATCGGCGGCTTCCGCGCGCTCCACTTCGTCGGCCCGTGTGTCACCGTATTCGGCTCCGCCCGCACGCCGGAGGAGAGCCCTCACTACCGCATGGGCATGGAGGTGGGCGGCGCGCTCGCCGAAGCCGGGTTCACCGTCATGACCGGCGGCGGGCCCGGCATCATGGAGGCCGCGAGCCGCGGCGCGAAGGAGGCGGGCGGGCGTACCGTCGGCTGCACTATCCGCATCGACATGGAGGAGGACGCCAACGCCTACCTGGACACCTGCAAGGAGTTCAACTACTTCTTCGTCCGCAAGGTCATGCTCGTCAAGTACTCCTACGGCTTCATCGTCATGCCCGGCGGCTACGGCACCCTCGACGAGGTCTTCGAGACCGCAACCCTCGTGCAGACGAACAAGATCGCCGACTTCCCCATCGTCCTCATGGGCGCCGACTTCTGGCAGCCCATGCTCGGCTTCATCGAACAGACGCTCGTCGCTCAGGGGATGATCGACCCCGAGGACTTCGCCGCCATCACCGTCACCGACGACGCCCGCGAGGCCGCGACCCTCATCCGCGACGCTGCCGTTCGCAGCCACGGCGAGCATTTCAACGAGATCCTTCGCCGCAACCGCCTCCTGTTCGAGTAGCCGCGCGCGGGCGCGGCGCCAGCCGTCTGGTCCCTTCCCCCTGGACGGGGGAAGGTTAGGATGGGGGTGAAGCCTACGCGGGCAGGTAGCTCGGGAAGCCGTACAGCGCGACGCAGTTGTCGTGCACGATCTTCCGCATGTCCTCCTGCGCCTCGGGGCCCGCGAAATCGCGCTCGATGAACTCGCGGGACTTCGGCCACGTCGACGCCGCGTGCGGATAGTCCGACGACCACATCACGCGCTCCACGCCGATGTCGCCCCGGTACCGCACTCCCACCTCGTCGTCGATGTACGTCACGTACACCTGGCGCGCGAAGTACTCCGTCGGCTTCATGCTGAGCGGCGTCGAGAAGCCGCCCCGCCTGCTGGAACCGCGCCCCACCGTGCCATCCACCCGGCCGAGCCAGTAGGGCACCCAGCCGAGGCCGTACTCGGCGGAGATGACCTGGAGCGTCGGGAACCGCTCCAGCACCCCGGACGCGATGATGACCGCAAGCGACTTCTGCACCTCGTGCGCCGCGATGATGGGCCGCAGCACCCGGTTCTCCCGCCCGAACTCGTACTTCGGCCGCTCCATCCCCGTCGGCGGGTGGAGGCTCACGGGCATCCCCAGCTCCTGCGCCTTGCTCCAGAAGACGTCGTACACGTCCAGGTGGTACGGCTGGTCCTCGGGCGGCGACGCCCAGATCATCGCCCCGCTCAACCCCATCTTCGCGCAGCGCTCCAGCTCCTCCGCGCCGAGTGCGGGGTCGTACAACGAGATCAGCGCCAGCCCCTTCAGCCGGTCGGGCGCGTAGCTGCAGTACTCGGCCAGCCAGTCGTTGTAGACGCGGAAGCACTCGCGCTGCAGCGCCGGGTCGAGCAGCCAGAACAGCCGGAAGCCGAGCGTCGTGTACAACACCTCCGCGGCGACGCCGTCGACGGCCATATCCTTCAGCCGCTCCGCCGGGTCCCACCCGCCGGGACGCGCGTCGGCGTACCCGCCGGTCTTCATGAACTCGACCTTCTCCTCCTCGGTGCGGCTCTTGCCCCCCGCGACTCCGACGGCGAGGTCGTGCGGCTGGTAGCCCTCGTACACCCACCACGCTCCGGGAACGCCGTTGTACTCGTCCTCCACGTGCGGCGCACGGTCCCGGAACTTCGCGTCCATCCGCGTCGTCCACAGGTCCAGCGGCTCGCTCATGTGCGAGTCCGACGATATGTACCACGCATCCGCCATCGGCTCCCTCCCTGCGCTCTTGCGCGCGCCGTGCATACGCCTTCGATCCGCAATATCCTCCCAGCCCGCGCAGCCGTCAATCCTGCGGGGACCGTCAGATCCCTTCCCCCTTGATGGGGGAAGGTTAGGATGGGGGTGAGGGTTGCCGGAGTTCCGCGACGGCCGTCAGGTCCCTTCCCCCTGGACGGGGGAAGGTTAGGATGGGGGTGAAGCCTACGCCATAAGGAGCGCCCCGCATGAGCGACACCATAAGGTCGCGCGGACTCAGGAAGGACCCCAGTGACGCCGAGCGCGCATTATGGGGCATCCTGCGCAAGCGCGGGGTGCAGGGACACAGGTTCCGCAGACAGGCGCCTGTAGGGCCGTACATCGTTGACTTCGTGTGCTTTGAGATCAGGCTCGTCATAGAGGTGGATGGCGGACAGCATGCGGAGCAGGCAGACTATGATGCCGCTCGCACCGCGTGGTTGGAGAGTCAGGGCTTCAGGGTGATGAGGTTCTGGAATAACGAGGTGCTCGAGCAGATGGGCGCGGTGAAGGAAGCGGTATGGCTGGAGATTGGAGGGGGTGCACCGATTCAGACCCCGCACCCTTCCGATTCACCCCCATCCTAACCTTCCCCCATCAAGGGGGAAGGGATCGAACGCCCCCCCTCTCCCGCTGGGAGAGGGCAACGCGCTTCAGCGCGTGGGTGAGGGTTGGCGGCGCGGCGGGTGAGGGCCCCTTACTTGCACGCGCCCCCCGCTTGATTGACAATCCGCACTGACCGCAGGAAACGCCAACGAGGAGGACTGCAATGGTCTCGATCATCAGGTCACGCGGTGACCGGTCGCTTCGCAGCCTGGTGAACCTCGACGAGGGGCTCATCGCACGCGAGATCTACGTCAACGAGGGCATCTACCAGCAGGAGCTGGAGCAGATATTCGCCCGCGCCTGGCTCTTCCTCGGACACGAGAGCCAGGTCCCCAACCCCGGCGACTTCGTCATCTCCCGCATGGGCGAGGAGGAGATCATCGTCACCCGCGACAGGAAGAACGTCATACACGCCTTCCTCAACACCTGCCGCCACCGCGGCATGAAGGTCTGCCGCTACGACGACGGCAACACCCTCGTCTTCACCTGCCCCTTCCACGGCTGGTCCTACGACACCGACGGCAGGCTCGTCGGCGTCCCTCACCACAAGCAGGCCTACCACGAGGAGCTCGACAAGAGCTCGTGGGGGCTGCACGAGGTCGCCCAGCTCGCCAACTACTACGGCTCCCTCTGGGCGACGTGGGACCCCAAGGCCCCCTCGTTCGAGGACTACCTCGGCGTCTACGCCCCCACCATCAAGTGGTGCTTCGAGAGCAGCGGCGGCGAGGACAACGGCGTCGAGCTCTTCAACCCCGCCACCAAGTGGTACATCCCCACCAACTGGAAGTTCCCCGGCTTCTCCTTCGACGGCGACAGCGCCCACGGCGCCATGACCCACCGCTCCGTCAACGTCGCCGCCATCGGCCCGCAGGGCGACCTGCAGGGCGGCAGCCGCAGCGGCATGCGGGCGCCCTTCCCCGCCACCTCCTACGAGATGCAGCTACCGGAGCTCGGCCACGGGGGCCACAACTACATGTACGAGCAGCCCGGCACGCCCGAGTACATGGACACCTGGCAGACCGAGCCGCCCGAGGTCGACGCCTACTACCGCGAGCAGCGGGAGAAGAAGCAGGCCCGCTACAAGGACACCTACCTCCACGCCGGCAACGGCGGCACCGCCCTTGTCTGGCCCAACGTCAACATCCAGCCCCACCGCATCCTCGTCTGGCACCCGCACGGCGTCGGCGTTACTGAGTCCTGGCGGCAGTACCCCGTCGACAAGGACGCCCCCAAGATCGTCAAGGACGCCCAGCGCCGCTACATGATGCGCTACGGCGGCCCCACCGGCCTCACCGAGTCCGACGACATGGAGAACTGGAACTACGCCTTCCCCGCAAGCCTCGGCACCATCGCCCAGCGCATCCCCTACAACTTCCAGATGGGCCTCGGCCATGACTTCACCGACGACCGCTTCCCCGGCATGACCTTCACCTTTCGCATCGCCGAGGCCAACCAGCGCGCCCGCTTGCGCCGCTGGGTCGAGTTCATGGAAGCCTCCAGCTGGGACGACATCTACCCCGTCCACCCCAGGAAGAACACGGAGCGCTGATGACCTCGTCCTCGGCCAACAACAAGCTCGTCGGCGTCGGCTTCATCGTCCTCGGCGTGCTCTTCCTGCTGCCGCTCGTCAGCGGCTTCGAGTTCTCCTTCGGCGACTGGTGGCCCCTCTTCCTCATCCTCGTCGGACTCGGCAGCCTCACCAAGGGCAGCACCAAGGGCGGCCTCATCGTCATCGCCATCGGCGTCGTGTTCCTGCTGAACAGCCTGGACATCCTGGACGTCACCTTCTGGCTGCTCTGGCCGCTCGCGCTCATCGCCATCGGCGTGGCCATCCTCTTCGGCCAGTCCCGCTCCCGCGCCGCTGTTGAGGCGAGCGCCGCTCCCCCGGCGGGCGACGACCTCGCCGTCTCCGCCGTCTTCTCGGGCAGCGAGCAGCGCATCGACAGCCAGCGTTTCAACGGCGGCAACGTCTCCGTCACCTTCGGTGGCGCGGAGATAGACCTGCGCGGCGCGGCCATGGACGGCGACGCCGCCACCATCAACGTCAACGCGGTCTTCGGCGGCGTCAAGCTCCAGGTCCCGCCCGACTGGGCCGTCCACGTCCGCGCCGATTCAACCTTCGGCGGCGTCGAGAAGAAGCGACCCGACCCCGCCGAACCGAAAGCCACGCTCACCGTCACCGGCTCGTGCCTCTTCGGCGGCATCGAGATCACGTCCTGAACTGCACAGGAGGAACGCCATGACGACCGGACGTCCGGACCAGAAGGGCGAAGAGCTCATCAACGTCAATAACACCGTCATCCTCACCAACCTGCCCATCGGGCAGCAGATCAAGCTCCGCGACGGCTCGACCGCCGAGGTCACCGCCAACCCGCGCGACGGCGGATGGGTCCGCGCGCGCTTCATCGAGTCCGCCGCCAACCCCGCACTCGTCGGGAACGAGGAGATGGTCTTCGCCACCGACGTCACCGGCCTCATCGAGAGCCCGGACGTCACGCCGTTCGCCGAGCGCGAAACCGGCCCCGAACGCTCTGCCGGCCTCGCCCGCCCCGTCACCATCACGTCGCCGGAGCAGACCCTCGAGCGCCTCCTCTTCGAGCGCGAGATCGAGCGCTTCCTCTACCGCGAGGCCGAACTCCTGGACGACCGCCGATTCAACGACTGGATCGAGCTCGTCGCCGAGGACATCCACTACCACATGCCCGTCCGCCGCAACGTCAAGTTCGGCGAGCAGCACCGCGAGAACACCGACCCCGAGTCCGAGATCTCCTGGTTCGACGAGGGCAAGCGCACGCTCGCCGGCCGCGTCCGCCAGATCAACACCGGCCTCCACTGGGCCGAGGAGCCGTTCTCCCGCGTCCGGCACGTCATCAGCAACGTCCAGGTCGGCGAGCTCCAGGGCGACGAGGTCCCCGTCCGCAGCAACTTCTTCGTCTGGACGAATCGCCTGCACGACGAGGTCAACGTCTTCGTCGGCGCCCGCCACGACGTCCTCCGCCGCGACCCGGACACCGGCTGGAAGATCGCCCGCCGCCTCATCCTGCTCGACCAGAACGTCCTCCTCTCCAAGGTCATCACCACCTTCTTCTAGGAAACCCTAACCGTCATTCCCGCGAAGGCGGGAATCCAGTGCCCCGTGAAGGAACAGACGCCATGCCCACCCTCCGCACATACGAACCCTGTTCCGGCCATCCGTAGGAGCGACCTGATGGCACTCACTGCGGAATGGCGCATCTTCGGCGAGTTCGATGTCGTCCTCGTGGTCGAGGACGGTATCGTGCGCGAGGCGATGACCGCGGGACCCGCCATCCTCCACGACTTCCTCACCTCCATGAGCGGCCTCCACTCCTGGCGCAGCGACCACGCAGTCGAGGGTGATAAGCAGCGCCCGGAGCCGTGGGGCGCCCTCGTCATCTCCCGCGCCGAGACCGGCGAGATCGTCGACATGGACCCGCAACGCTTCTGGACCGGCGTCCACATCTGGTTCCGCTCCCGCGGCGTTGACTACGACACCCCGATCGCAGCAGCGGGGGCCTAGCCCTTCCCCTTCGATGGGGGAAGGCTGGGATGGGGGGTGAACCGGCGGGGCGTGGGGCTGCTTGGCGTAGGGGCATCCCTTATGCGTGCCCTGACGTGGTGCGCCAGCACCCGTCATTCCCGCACCGGCGGGAATCCAGGGTGCGCGGGCAGCACACGCGGTGGGGTGGTATGGCGGAGACTGTCATTCCGAGCAGAGCGCAGCGGAGTCGAGGAATCTCTCGGGCTGTCGGTGTAGGGGCATCCCTGTGGGTGCCCTTCCCGTCGTTCCTGCGCAGGCAGGAACCTCGCCTTCCATCTCTCCCTCGGGGAGAGACGCAGTTACTCCTTACGGCATGTTGTATGGGCACCATCGTATGGATAGTTCCAGTATGCGGGAACCTTGCGGCCATACTTCTCTTCGATATTAGTTGTAGCAAGTACTGAACGATGGAGATGTCCAGAAAGATGTACGTAGAGTCTATAGAACGTGTTCATCATATCGTGCTCATTAGCATGAACGCTTAGCTGGAGGTCATCATGCCTGTCATTCATAAAGGTGGCATTCATAGTGCTTCCGCCTTTCACCGAGTACCAAGCTGATCCATGCCCTAGAACGCAAAGCACAGTTACCATGTCCCTGCGGCTCAACTGGGAGTTAATCTGACCAAAGCGCAATGCTAAATCCTGGAACTCCACACTAGAATGAATGTCGGTGGCCAAGATTGTCGTGTGTAGGGGATTGAGAATCCATCCCTCCTTGTCGAAGTTTTCGAGGTGCTGGTTTTCCGTTATGTGTCCATAAGGATTGTCTGGCCGATTGAGCCGGGCGAGTTTAACCAGCTTCTCCATCGCCGCATCAAGTTCTCGGAATCCAAGCGTCTGTTTCACCTCAATCGCAGAGTAGATGCTCTCGATGGCAAAGTGATAACGCCGAGACGAAGGGGTTGCTCCTAACTTAATGGCAGGAGACCATGTGCTGTCCCGAATTAATATGTCAAAATCTCCGGCTGTGTTACCATCGCGATCGTTCACAACCCCGGGGTCTATCGCGTAACGGCTCGGCAAGAGCTTGGCAAGCTCCTGCCGAACGATGTCTTCCACGCCCGGTCCAGAGTCGAAGTTTTGGATGTTGAATTGTCGCTCGATTGCCGCTTCCGAGACGATCCGGGCCTGGGCTGCTTGGCAAGTCAAGAGCAGGCCGGCGCTCAGAGTCTCGTTGCGATCAGCATTGGGCTGCCAGTTGCTTACGTCAGGAAGATTCTCTTTCCATTCCATGCTGGTCTCCACATGTTTGAAGTGACTTCCTACTTGCACGGTGTCTGCAATCTCCGCTCCAATATCTGAGTATACGACGCCCCTCCCCCCCTCCACGTCATCCTAGTGACATCTGCCCGTTGTGCGAACGAGCTACCCCTCCCTACCCTGTCCCCGACGGCCCACGCAGCCCGCGCCATCGCTGGGATGAAGGGCCGAACCGCAGAGGAGGAATGGCACACAATGGCACACAATGGCTCACTTGTGAGAGAAGATTCCCTCACCTCGCGTCAGGCGGCTGCCCTCCCCCACATCGCCTCCGAGTCTAACCTCTTGCGGGGCGCTCAGGCCGCTCAGATAGGCAGGCGCACCCTCATGCGCTGGATGAACGACCCCGCCTTCCGCGCGGAGTTGGAGCGCATCAGGCAGAACATCTCAGACCTCGCCTTCAACGTAGTGGAAGGACTCACCCTCAAGAGCGCTATTCGCCTCGAGCAACTGCTCGACGACCCGGACCCCAAGGTGCGCCTCCGCGCTCTGAAGGTCGCGCTCTCCACCTCCCTCTCCCTCAAAGAGCAGAAGGAGATACGGAGCAGGATCGAGGTCATCGAGAACGCTCAGCGGATGATGCGGGACCAGCGATGAGGAACTCCCTGAGAGCCCTCGAACGCTACTACACGTGTCTCTTGGCCCAGACCAAACTCAAGCCCATCGCCGAGGACTACGTCGACCGCTGGATGGACGCCGTCGAGCGCGGTGAGTACCCGCCCGACATCGCAGAACTCTTCGAGGCGGCGGGCGCCGTGCGCGTCCCGGTCCTCAGCCCCGTCCCCATCAACGCCTACCTCCGCCAGTGCTTCAAGACGGGACGCATCCCCGACGAGACCCGCATCGTACAGGCCATCGCCCACGCCTGGGCGGAGGGCGATCTGATGAAGGTGGGCGAGACGTGCCACTGCCCGGCGCGGCGTCCGCTCTTCCAGCGCCCCGCACGCAGCGGCTTCACGGGAGAATAGTTGCCCCGTTGCCCCCTCTCCCGCAACGCGGGTACGATAGCGCCCGCAAACCTGACCGCCCACAGGAGGACCAACGTGTCACAAACGAAAGCCGGAACCAGCCCCCTCGCCGGGTGGCGCGCATCCCTCGCGCTGCCGCTCATCCTCATCGCGCTTCTCGGCTTCGCCGTCGCCTGCGCCGAACCCACACCGACACCCACGCCCACACCGACACCCACCCCTACCGCAACGCCTACCCCCACACCCACCCCCGAGCCTGCGCCCGCCGCAGGTGGCGGCATCAAGGGGAAGGACCTCTTCGCCCTGCTCTCCGAGGAAGAGATCAACTGCCTCAAGGAGACCGCCGGCGAGGCCATGTACGCGATGGCCCTCGAGATGACCATCACCATGGAGCTGACCAACGACCCGGCCGGCGCCTTCATGTTCCAGTGCGTTGCCGAGGAGAGTCTTGCGAAGCTCGCCGAGGCCATCGTAGCCGCAGGAGGTTGAGACATGGACCGCACGACGTTCCGGGCGATAGACGGCGACGGACACATACGCGAGCGCGACGCCGAGATATGGAAGCACCTCGATGAACCGTACGGCTCGTCGGAGATCACGCTCAACTACCCGTTCTTCCCCTCGCTGGACGGCTTCCAGCGCGGCGCGACAGGCGCGGCGGCCGGCGCCCACAAGCGCAGGGAGGGCGTCATCGACGTCGGCGCCTGGCAGCGGCTCCTCGACGAGATCGGCCTCGACTACGCCGTCCTCTACCCCACCGCCGGGCTGAGCATCGGCATGGTCCAGGACCCCGACTGGGCGGTCGCCGTCTGCAAAGGCTACAACAGCTGGCTCGACGCAACCTACCGGCAGGTTGACCCCCGCCTCGTGGGCGTCGCGCTGCTCCCGCTGCAGGACGTCGACGCCGCGGTGAAGGAGCTGCGCCGCAGCGTCACCGAGCTCGGCATGGTCGGCGGCATGCTCCCGGCCAACAGCGCCAACATGGGCGTCCGCAGCCCTCTCGGCGACGAGGTGTTCTGGCCCCTCTACGAGGAGGCGCAGCGGCTGGACGTGCCCCTCGCCGTCCACGGCGCGCCGTCGGTCGGCCTCGGCATCGACTTCAACCGCAGCGTCACCTTCGCCAATGTGCTGGAGCACCCCCTCTCCGTCATGATCCAGCTCGCCAGCATGTTCCTGGACGGCGTCTTCGACGAGTTCCCCGACCTCCGCGTCGCCTACCTGGAGGCGAACACCGTCTGGATGCCGTACATGATGGACCGCATGTCCGGCAAGAGGCGGCGCGGCCGCACCGACTCCGCCGACCTCATGCGCAGCGGGCGCGTGCTCGTGAGCGTGGAAGGCGCCGACCCCGGCCTCCCTTACGCCGTGGACCGCCTCGGCGAGGACGCCATCATCTACGCCACCGACTACCCGCACGAGACGAAGGAGATGGTCGCCGAGGAGCTGGACGAGGCGCTCGCCCGCACCGACCTCTCGGAGGACGTCCTGCGCAAGATCTACCGGGACAACGCCATCCGCCTCTACAACTGGCAGGGTCCACGGGAGGAGGCAGGCAGTCGGCCCGCGGCTACTGCCACCGCGTAGGCCCGCCGCAGCCCTATGCAGGCAGACCCGCTCCGCAACCCGGACTCCGGCAACGCGGTCACCGTCCGCTACACCTACCGGGCGCACTACGCCTACGGTCACGAGGTGACACGGAACCGGAACGAGTTCCGCATCATCCCCCGGGTGGACGGCGCGCAGTTCAACGCCGCCTGGGAGGTCCGCGCCGCGCCGGACGGAGAGCAGTCGGAGCACCACGACGCGTTCGGCAACCGCGTCCTCCGGTCGCTCGTCACGCGGCCCCACAGCGAGATGGACGTGGAGGCGTCCGGCTCGGTGTCCGTCCGCTCCGAGCGCCAGCCGGCGACCGACCTCCGGATGGAGGTCTACCGGGAGCGGCTGCTCCCCACCGACGTGTACCTCGCGGCTACCTCGCTCGTGGACCCCGCCGCGCTCGTCGAGCAGGCGCAGGCCGCGGCGGGCGGCGCAACGTCGCTGCTGCAGGTTGTCGAGGCCGTCACCGCCTGGCTGCACCGCCGCATGGTCTACGAGCGCGGCCACACTTCCGTGTTCACCACGGCGGAGGAGGCCATCGAGCGGGGGCGCGGCGTCTGCCAGGACTACACCCACGCCGCCATCGGCCTGCTGCGCGCGCTCGGCATCCCGGCGCGCTACGTCTCGGGCCTGCTCGCCACGCAGGTCGGCGAGACTCACGCCTGGATCGAGTTCCACCACCCGGACCACGGCTGGCTCGCCGCCGACCCCACGCGGGGCCACATGCTCCCGGACCCCACGGAACTGCTCACCTTCGCCGTCGGGCGCGACTACAACGACGCCCGCCCCAGTATCGGCTCGTTCGAGCCGCCCGGCGAGGGCGGGCTCGTGTCGGTGGAGGCCCGCGTGCACCTGCCGGCTTAGGCCTGCGCGGCCTCCTTACCCTCGATGCGGCGCACCGCGCCCACCAGCGCGTAGACCAGCGGCGTGTCCAGCGCGGCGATGCCCAGTTTGATGACGTACTGCACGTAGATGAGCTCCCACAGCACGCCGCCCGGCACCGTCCCCGCGAACGCGATGGAGACGAAAACCGCGGAGTCCAGCGCCTGCGACACTATCGTGGAGCCGTTGTTCCGCAGCCAGAGGTGCTTGTCCTTCGTCACCCTCTTCAGGACGTGGAAAAGGATGACGTCGTTGTTCTGCGAGATGAGGTAGGCGACCATCGAGGCCAGCACGATGCGCGGCACCGAGCCGAGGATGTCGTCGTACGCCTGCTGTCCCTCCCAGAACGAAGCGGCGGGGATGATGCCGCCGACGTAGGTGAGCAGCACGACCAGCAGGCTCAACGCGAATCCCGTCCAGACGACGACGGTAACGGTGCGCCTGCCGTACACCTCGGAGATGGTGTCGGTGACGAGGAACGTCAGCGGGTAGGCGATGAAGCTGACGGACACCGACCAGTTGCCCAGCGTAACGATCTTGGTGGCGATGATGTTGGCCACGACGAGGAACGTCGTGAAGGCCATCGCGAGCACTGCCAGCGGCATCTTGCCCTCCCGTCAGGATGGGGCGCTCACCCGTAAGATTGCGGGAGTATACCCGTTCATATCGTCATGGGAACCTTTGGGATAAGCCTCACGCGTGCTCCTCGTCAGGAGCGAACTCGTCGAACTCGGGCGCGAAGCGTACCGTCCCGGCGACCTGCTCCAGCGCGCCCTGCCGCAGCTCCACCACCTGGAACGCGGGCCCGTCTCCGTAGACGCACGACAACCCATGGTCGCTCGCCCGGACGAACCCGAATCGCGCGTAGTAGCCGGGGTCGCCGAGCAGGACGACGCCGTCGAAGCCCCTCGACCGGCAAACGTCCAACCCCTCCCGCACGAGGCGCGACCCGATGCCCCTGCCCTGGTGGTCCGGCAGAACGCCTATCGGGCCGAGGGCCACCCACCGCGAGTCCGGGGCGGAACGCTCCACGGTCACCGGAGAGAACAGCACGTGTCCGACAACCCGGTCTGCGTCAACGGCGACAAGGGAGAGCACAACGCTGTCCGAGGCGCGAAGCATCTCCACGACGGTCGATTCGTCGTCCTCGCCGAACGCCAACTCTTCCACGCTGCGGATGGCGGGAGCGTCGGCCTCGGTCTCTTCACGTATCTCAACCATGCCTGCCACGCGCGCGTCCGGACGACGGCGATCCCCTCCGCCCCACACCGATCAGAAGAAGTTGGTCAGGTTCTTGGAGAGCAGCACGTTCTGGTCGAGATAGATCTCCCTGCGGGATATCTTCCACTCTCCATCGACCCTGCGCAGGGTGTCGATCCTGTTCCCTATCCAGGTGTTGTCCTCGTCCTCCAGGCGGTTGCGATGCACGAGGAAGCGGGACTTCACCCGTATCTCGCCCGCGCCGACCTTGTCCGAGCCCGAGTCCAGCAGGCGGACGTTGGAGACGAAGTGGGTGACGCGGGAGAGCGGCTCCTCCGCCCAGTGCACGCCGGTGCGGATCTGCGCGACGCGCTTCGTGAGCGTGTCCTTGCCCTCGTCGAACCAGGACATCTCCACCGCCTCGCGCGTCAACTCCCTGTCCATCTCCTTCGACGAGACGTTGCGCTTCATCGGTGCGTGGTAGCGCGCGTCCTCGGTGAAGAGGTCGAGCCACTCCTCGTACCGGTGCTCGTCCAGCAGGTCGGCCTCCATGTAGAGGAAGTCCTCGATCTCCAGGCGCAGCACCAGCTCCTCGTGCGACAGCAGGTCAGCCACGGCGCGCCCCCTACTTCCCGTTCCTGTTGGTCATCCAGTCGTCCCTCGTTGCGGCGGCCCGGGTGGGAGCCATCTCGCCCCAGTCCTTCGCCTGCATCACCTCCGCCCAGCGCTGGTAGTAGCGCCGGTGGTTCTCGTCGCTGTAGTTGTGGGCGAACAGGCCGGGCATGTCGAACTCCGTCGGTCCGTGGAGCGGCGGTTCGGAGACCCGCATCTGGTAGTTCAGGTCGAGCTTCTGCGCGACCGGCCCCTTGCTCGCGATCGTGAGCGCGTACCAGTTCTCCATGTCGTCCTGCTGCGTCACGCCGCCGGGACCGTAGTAGAGCTCGTAGTAGTTCGCGAGCTCGGTCTTCACCTCCTGCGGAGCGTCCTTGTCCACGAAGAAGTACGTCCATATCTCGGTCATCGCCGGGCCCTGCGGGTGCATGATGCGAACGACGCGCCCGAGCCAGCCCTCGTTCGGGAAGATCGCCGGGCCGACGGAGAGGTGCGCCATCAGGCCGAGGCGCTTCTTGCGTTCCTCGAACTTCTCCCGCAGGTACTCACGAACGGCGGGCCGCTCGTTCCACGTGCCGGACTCGCCCCAGCCGGGGTCGCTCTCTTCCGGTATCGTCACGCCCATCGTGTGGCCCTCAGGGAACGAGACGGTGTAGCGGCTCCGGACCTGGCCGACGGAGTCAGAGCGGTCCTGCCTCGGCCGCACCGGGTTACCCGTCGCCCCCACGCCCAGCGCAAGGGCGGTCGAGCGGTGGGTTATCCATCCGTGCGTGACGTCCGTGTCCGGGCACGGCACCTTCCAGTTACAGCCGAGCCGCCACTTGACGATACCGCCAAGGACCTCCGCGCCGTTGTCCGAGCCGTCCGTGTGCATCAACCCGGTGGCGAGGTACATGTCCGCTCCGCCGAGGTACTCGTGGAAGCTGGGGGCCGTCCTGTCCCACGTGGCCCAGATGGAGCCCTGGAAGACCTCCACCCGCGCCTGCAGCAGCCCCCACTGCGACTTGTCCATCTGGTCGTAGCCGTTCTCGTGGTAGGGCAGCGCGACGAGTGCGCCGGTAGCGTCGTACGTCCAGCCGTGGAACGAGCAGACGTGGGTGAACGAGTTGCCCTGGTCGTACCTGCAAACGCGGTTCCCCCGGTGCCGGCAGGAGTTCAGGAACACGTATATCTTGCCGTCGCGCGCTCGGCTGACGACGACCGTCTCCTCGCCCATGCGTCCCAGGAAGTAGTCACCGGGCCTGGGTATCTGGGACTCATGGCCGACGAACAGCCAGGAGCGGTTGAAGACCTGCTCCATCTCCTGGTCGTAGATGTCCTGGTTCCAGAATATCTCGCGGCTGACGGTGCCTCGCTCCGAGTCGACGAGCTTCTTCATCTCCGGCGTGAGCTGAACCATGTTGTCCTCCCTGGCGTGCCGTGCTCGGTCCGGCGCTATTCAACCACACGCGCCGAGCCGTTGGGAAGCGAGGACGTCCTAGCCCTCTTCGGCGACCGCGCCCATGACGCGCTCGCGGATCAGTGCGTGCAGGTCGTCGTCCAACGGGCCTGCTTCCGCAGCAGCGATGTTCGCCTCCAGGTGATCGAGGTCCTTGGTGCCGTTGATGAAGGTGTGCGCCGACGGGTGTGCGAGGGCGTAGCGGAACATCGTCGAGACGAGGTCCATCTCTCCGAGCGCGTCGGCGAGACCGGACCCCACCCAGCGCCTGCGGACGGTCGGGAACTCGCCGCCGCGTCCCTGTTCGCGCAGCGGGGCGCCCTTGACCGATCCGCCCCTGATGATGGTGCCCGCGCCGGCAGCCTGCGCCGCCGTGATGGTCTCCTCGTGTTCCGGCTCCAATGCCGAGTAGACGATCTGGAACGCGTCGAACACGCCCCACTCGATGAACGTCGCGATGTCGGGGAGGATGGCGGAAACGCCGATGAAGCGCGTCTTTCCCGACGCCCGTACCTCTTCGAGAGTCGCGACGCAGTCATGCACCTCGATGTCCTCGACGTGCGGGCCGTGGAGCTGGAGAAGGTCGACGTGGTCCGTCTTCAGGCGGGCGAGGCTCTCGTCGATGGTGCGCAGGATGTCCTTGCGCGACCACTCGGAGTCGGAATGCGGGGCGCCGGTCTGCGGACGCCCGCACTTCGTCGCGAGGTAGTACTCGTCACGCCGGTGGGAGATGAAGCGTCCGATGAACTCCTCGCTCCGTCCGTAACCGGGGGCGGTGTCGATGAAGTTGATGCCGGCGTCCAGCACCGCGTTCAGCACGACGCCGGCGTGCTCCTCGCTCGGCAGGCGTCCCCCGTTCTCCACCACGTCGCGCATCTCCAGCGCCCCGAACCCGAGTTTCGTGACCTCCAGCCCCGTCCGCCCGAGGACGACCTTCTCCATCGTCTCCCTCCGTGCTCAGATGCCGTAGAAGCGGCGCGGGTTCTCCTCCACGATCTTCTTCGCCACGCCGGAGGGTATCTCCCCCTCGGCCTCACGGCGTTCGATGACGTCGAGCGCGTGGAGTTCGGCGGACTGGTCCGCGTGCGTGTAGTCCGTCCCGATCATGAGGCTGTCCTCGGTGCCGAACGTCAGGATGTAGGGCAGGTCGTCCGTGGTGTCGCACGCCACATAGAAGCGGCAGCGGCGGAAGAGGTCCAAGCGATAGTCGAACGGGTGGAACGTAAGCTTCTGCGCCTTGGCGATGAGGTCAGCCATGAGGAACGGCACCCACGACGCGCCGGTCTCTATCCAGCCGATACGGAGCTCAGGGAACAGGTCGGGGACATCGCTCATCGCAAGGTCGGTGAAGGCGGCGATGGCGTTGAGACGTCCTCCGATGTCAGGGCCGGAGGTCGGCGGATTGCCGGTGCCGGTGTGGATGCAGATGGGGATGTTCATCCTGCTTGCTTCCTCGTACAGCGGGAAGAAGTACGGGTCGCTGGCGTTCCGTCCGCACTCGATGCCCTTCTTCATCACCCCGCAGGCGCCGTTGTCCTTCGCCCATCGGAGCTGTTTGACCGCCTCGTCGATATCCAGCATCGGCATGAGCGCCACCCAGCGGAGACGCCCGCCGGAGGACTGCGTGGCGTCGGCCATCCATCGGTTGTATGCCCCGGTCAGCGCCGTGTCGACCTCCGCACGAGCCGTGACCCCACCGAGGAAGAGCGTGGGGTAGAGCACCTGCACGTCGACGTTCAGCTCGTCCATGTGCGCGAGCCGGGCGGGGATGTCGGTGAGTTCGCGCGTCGCCTGCACCGTGCCTGTGCGCACGTCGTCGCGCCAGCGGCGCAGGCGCGTGCCGCCGTCGATGAGCCAGAGGCGATGGGGTCTGCGGTCGCCGGGGACCGTCGGCACTCCCGGGTCGGTGGAGACCGGTGCGTAACGGCGTTCCGATTCCGTAAGGAAGCTCCAGGTGACTTCCGTCTCGTCCACGTGTGCGTCAACGTCGATACGCGCCATCGGTCACCTCCCGCTGGTTGCCGTCTCGTACAGCGGGGAGTATAGCCCCACCTGAGCAGAATGGGTTTCCGTGGTAGCGAGGCGTCGTAAGGGGCAGGTGCAACGGAGGGAGCGCTCAGGCAGTACGTCTACGCGCGACAGTCAGCGCGTAGACGATGCCAAGAGCAGGGACAAGCGCGAACACGAGCGGCAGTTCCCAGTCTCCCTTCACCGAGCCCCGGGCGATCAGCAGCGCAAGGACGACGTCCGCGATGACGTTCACGATGAGGAGCGCGAGGATGACCCTCGAGAGGGTGGCTGAAAGACGAGGGCCGAACACCATCAGCACCAACCCGACAGTGCTGAGCGGATGGATGAAGACCGCGACCAATCGCTCCTCGATCCTGCCGCCATCGGCGAACGCGCCGGCCATGGCCGTGAAGAGCACGAAGAGCGCATGGAGCACCACCAGGATATGCATCAGGACGCGGAAGGCGAGCATGGAGCAACAGTAGGCAGCGCTCTTCGGCGCGTCAAGGCCAGCGCCTCAGCGGCGCCACTCGGCGATGTTCCAGAGCTCGCTGTCCCAGCCGTTGATGCGGACGCCCTGCAACGTGTTGACGTGAGCAGAAACCAGGCCTCGGTTCACCAACGGAATCTCGAAGTAGCTCCCGACGTGGATATCGTTCAGCCGCTTAACGAGTTCAACGTGTTCCAATACGTCTCGTGTCTCGGCAAACTCAGCATAGACCGCGTCGTAGTTCGGATTACATGAACGGGCGTTGTTGCCGTCGGCCCAGTTGTTCCCCCGCGTCTGGATATGGTCGCAGAGGTGACCGAACAAGTATTGCTGGGGATCGATGCCGGAATCGCCCGCGTACATCTGCACGTCGGCGAAGAACCTCCGGTACGACTCCTCGGCATTCTCCACGGGGTCGCCGCCGAAGAAGAGCGCCGCATCGTGGTGCACTAACTCGGTCTCGATACCTATCTGACTCCACCAATCGCGGATCATGGCTTGGGTATCCTGCCTGATGGCATTCGTCGAGGTCTGGTAAGTGATCCGCAGCGGGATGCCTTTGTGTTCTCGGATGCCGTCGCCATCGGTGTCGAGCACGTCGTTCTCATCGAGCAGGCGGTTCGCGCCGTCGATATCCTGAGTGAGGCACTCGTCGTTGGCGTCCGAAACGTAGACAGGAGGACCCGTGATGATGTTGCACGCGGGCTGTCCTGCGAAGCCATAGAACCTCTCTGTGATGAGCGTGCGGTCTATCGCCATCGACATGGCCTGCGCGATGGGAGTGACGGTCAGGAACGGGTGCGGGTTCTCCCCATCGAGGTACTCGGAGCGGTCCTCTCCCAGAGCAGGATCCGGGTTCGTCTGGTTGACGACGATACGCTCGACGAGGCTGGCGAACGCCGAAACCACCCTGCCCTCGCCTGCCGCCTCCATGATGGCGAGCACCTCCGGCTCTATCTGCAGGTTCCATGCGTAGTCGGCTTCGCCTGACTCCAGGACGGAGCGGGCAGCCGAGAGTGCGTCGCCACCACCCTTGAGCACGACCCGGTCGAAGTAAGGCGTCGGGCCCCGGTAGAACGGATTGCGTTCGTACTCGGCCTGCTGGTTGGGCTCGAACGAGCTGATGCGGTAGGGGCCGGTGCCAAGCGGAGCGTAGTTCTGGGCGTCACAGGTCGTGGCAGTTGCACCGACGCAGTCGGCGAACTGAGCCTCGCTGATGACGGGAGTTCCCATGCTGACGAACGCGCTATAGGGATACGGGGTGGGAGCGTCGAACGTGATCCTGACGGCGAGCGTATCGAGCGCCTCCACCGCGGCGATGCCTTCGAACGCGTCGGCAGCGGTGCATCCCGTGTCGGGGTCCGCGCAGTAGCGCCACGTGAAGACCACGTCATCCGCAGTCATGTTGCTGCCATCCGACCACTTCAGCCCTTCTTTCAACGTCCATGTGACGGACATCAGGTCATCCGAAACGCCACCGTTCTCCAGCGTCGGTATCCCGGCTGCAAGCGCCGGAACGAGGTTGCCATCGGGGTCATAGACAGCCAGCGGTTCGAGCGTAACTGCGCCCGCGTCCCGGTCCTTGTAGCCGCCGGAGAGGTACGGGTTCGGTATCGACGGGGCCTGCCAGTAGAGGAGCGTCAGGGCTTCCTCCCCTGAGGGAGGTTCAGGGGGAGCAGTGGGTGTTGGGGGCTCATCGGTGCAGGCGACGAGAACCAGAAGCAGCAGGACGGGGAGAAGCTTCAATGAAGTACGCATGGGTAGAGAACGGGCGCTCCTTGCTTGGGGGATGTGCCATCCGGATGCCCGATTGTACTCTAGGGCTTAATTGCACAGTTCTGGTGTGAATGCTCAGACTGCCCGAAGCCACCTTACTTCACTTACGCCCCATCGGGCTGAAAGAAGTCCTCGACCTCCTCGCCATACCGGGTGATCTTCAGGTTGCGGCGGTAGTCGTCGGCGTTGACGCCCGTCCAGTGGCCGGGGACCCACGAGGGGTACTTGAAGCGGGTGCCGCCGTCGACCGGTATGTCCACTCCGGTCAGGAACTCCGCCTCGTCGGACGCCAGGTACACTGCCGCCCACGCGAGGTCCGATGCGCGAGGGAAACGTTCGAGCGGGATCATCTTGAGCACGTCGTCGCGCGTCACCGAATGCTGGGTGCGGGGAGGGTCCTGAGGCATCTCCTTGACCGGGCCGACACGCCAGACGTTGTGCTCCATCGCATACGGAGTGACTGTGTTCACCCGGATGCCTTGGTGGGCAAGGTCCATGGCTGCAGCCCGGGCAAACATCAGCAGTCCGCCCTTTGCGGCCGAGTAGCCTGAGTTCCCTGCTTCCCCGTAATGGCCGGCGGTCGATATGAGGTGGATGATGCAACCCTTGACTCCGCCCTCGATCATGGCGCGCGCCGAGTGCTTGGTCGTCAACATGCCAGCGGTCAGGTACGTGCGGAGCTGATCGTTCCATTGCTCGAGGTCGATGTCGACCACAGGCCACCGCACCTGCCGCCCAGCAAGGTTCACCACAGTGGTCAGCGATCCGTAGTGGTCGACGGTTTTCTTCACGGTGTCTTCGACGGTCGCCTCGTCCGAAGCGTCGCCGGGGAGACTGATCGCTTCGTAGCCTCGCCCGGTGAGGAAGTTAACGGTGTCTTCAGCGGCTGCGGGGTTGATATCGGCAACTGCCACCTTGGCGCCCTCACGCGCCATGAAGTGTGCGATCGTTCCCCCGTTGTTGGGACCCGCTCCGAAAAGGAGGAGCACCTTGCCATCGAGCCTTCCCATGCAACGCCTCCTCGTGACAGATGGCGATTACCTCAGGCCACCTCGAACGCGCAGTTCACCCACACGGAGTTGAAGATGTAGTGACCCTCGAAGTCGCTCCACTTGAGCTTGGCGCCCAGTTCCGTCATGGCCCCCGCGAGCGCTATCCAGCACAGCAGCTCCCATTGTCCGTATTCCTCGAACTCTTCATGCGTGAAGTTATTCCACGTGTCGAACCTGTTCGCCTGGAGCTCCTCGTAACGACGACGGTCGGCCCCTATATCGGGATGGACCCAACCGCGCTCCCAACTGGTGTTGTTCGCGTGAGACCAACCGACCCCTGCCACCAGGGCCACCCGCCACGGACTCTCCCTAAGTATCCGTGCAGTGCTCCGGCCCATGTCGAACGCGCGCTGCGCCGTCATCGGAGGCAGGGTCTTCTCCGTGAGTGGTTCGCACCCATCGGGGCCACGCTGTCGCAGCCCGAATGGATCGATACCAACCGGGACCACAGGCCGCTGGAACTCCCAGCTCCCCCAGTCGAGGTGGGTGAGGATGCCGCAGAAGGTGTGGGCCAGGCCCGTGGGGTGCATGATCTCGGTCGAATAGGCGGGGTCGAACCCTGCCTGCTGGAGCCCCCTCATCAGATACCGGGCCCCCTCCGGATGACCCGGAACGTCGACCTCGCGGTCGAAGTCCTGGCCAAAGAAGGTCTCCCCTGCGTCACGCCCGCCGGGTCCCTGGAATATCTTGGCGTGCGTCACGTCCTGCGCCTGTATCCAGAACTGCGGCACGCAGAAGTTGCGCAGGCTCTCCCGGCTGTCCTTCGACCACACCAGTATGAAGTCCGGGTTGAACGCGTCCAGTTCCGCGCGCAGTTTCGTGAACTGTTCGATCTGGTTGGCTCTTGCCTGCTGACTGCACGCAAGCCCCTCGTCGTCGCTCCACTCAGCCTGCATCTCCACCGGCCAGTTCCTGGGGTCCTTCCTCTCTTCCGGCAAGTGCGAGCCGTTGAGGTTCCCCTTGAACGGGCCGGTCATCTGGGGATCGGGCGAACGCAGTCGGGGATAGTCGGTGGTCCCCAGCCCAAGTATCTCGGCCATACGCTGCCTCCTTCCGTTCGTTCGCACGCCTTACACGCCTGCTGGCGGCTATCACGGTTGCCACGGGAGGTACATCTGCCACCGAGTCGCACAGCGTGGCATGCTGTGGGGCAGCGCGAGTGTACATTCCCGCTATAGGGCAGACAACTTGCCGGCGCACGAACAAGAGTCGCGCCCTGGCAATTCATGGCACCTATGCTCGCTCCCTGCCATACCGGAATCCAGGTTTGCAATCCCTCTTGGTGAGGCGTATGTTGCCAGCGCGTTCCGGGTCTACCGCCGCCTCGTCGACTGAGTCAGGCAAGCCCCGGCTCGTCCATCGGAGGTAAAGATGGGAAACTCGGTCCGTGCTGCAGTAGTGACGGAGTTTGCCAAGTCCCTCTCCGTCCAGGACGTACCTCTCCCTGAGTTGGAACCCGGAAGCGTGCTGGGCCGCGTCGATGCCGCGACCCTCTGCGGCACGGACGTGCATATCTGGGGTGGCCACAGCTTCGTGGGGCCCGAGAAGCTTCCCTACATCCCCGGGCACGAGACAGCCGTCACGGTTGTGGACGTCGCCGGAAACCCCAAGGACGTCTTCAACAACCCGGTCCAGCCGGGCCAGCGCATCATCGGAAACTACCCGTTCTGCGGGCACTGCTACCACTGCTCGGTGGCGATGCAGCCCAGTCTGTGCCTCGAGGGGGCACGGTACGGGAGGGAGCGAGTCGACCAGTATCCCTACCTGCTCGGCGGCACCGCCGACTATCACTACTACCCGCCGGGAGCAGACTTCATACCCATCCCGGACGACGTCCCTGCGCCGCTCGCCGCGTCGGCCGCCTGCGCCTTGCGGACCGCGATGCACGGAGCAGAGCGGCTTGGTCCGATCAGGAGCCACGAGACCGTGCTGGTGCAAGGGGCGGGCCCCGTTGGGCTCTACTGCCTCGCGGTCGCCCTTGCCAAGGGCGCGGATAAGGTGTTCGTGTTCGGCGCCCCGGAGTCCCGTCTCGAAGTCGCGAGGAGTTGGGGCGCTGCCGGCACGATGGACATCGAACAGACCTCGGCGGCAGACCGAAAGGCGTGGCTCGCGGAGCACACACGAGGCGTCGGGGTTGACATCGTGATCCAGGCCGCCACTGCACAGGCCATCCCGGAAGCGGTGGACCTCGTCCGCCGGGGAGGCCGAGTGCTCAGTATCGGCGGAGGGGCAGGCACCCTCGAAGTACCAGCGTTCGCCATGACCACCAAGTACCTGACCATCTCGAGCGTCCTGCAGGCGGAAGCCCGGCATTTCCTGCAGGCGGTGCAGTTCCTGTCTGCTCAGAGCAAACACTTCCCCTTCACGTCGATGATCACCGGCACCTACTCCCTGGAAGGCACCACCGACGCTTTGCAGGCGATGTCCGAGTTCAGGGAAGTCAAACCGGTCGTCCTGCCCCAGCCTTCGGCAGCGTAAGCGGTAACCAGGAGTGAGAGGAGCAGTGGGATGGTAGTCCAATCGAAGATCGGGATCATCGACGGTGACGGACACGTACTCGAGGACGAGCCGGCCATCGCCACGTATTTCCCCAAGGAGTACGAGGGATTTCTGAGCCGCCGTGTGGGGAAGGTGTTCCCTGCCCTCGATCACCTGCACGAGGGACTGAACATACGCCCGCCGGGCTCGTTCATGCCCGCAGCCGTCGACCGCTGGGTGGACTTCCAGGACAGGGCAGGCATCGAGGGCGCAGTGCTCTACCCGACCTCTGGTCTCGCGTGCGGACGCATGGTGGACCTGGACTACGCCAACGCGGCGTGCCAGGCCTACAACGACTGGTTGTACGACACGTTCACCCGGCACACGCCCCGCCTCATCGGCATGGGACTGGTCCCGATGCAGAACCCTCCGGCGGCGGTAGCCGAGATGCGCCGGTGCATCGAGGAGTTGGGCATGGCAGGCGTCATGCTGCCTTCGACGGGACTGGCGAACCACGCCGGAGCCAAAGTGTACTGGCCGGTCTACGAAGAGGCGAACCGGCTGGGCATACCTGTTGCCTTCCACGGCGGCTGCCACATGGGCCTCGGGATGGACAGCCTGAACCTCTTCGCGCCGATCCACGCGATGGGGCACCCGTTCGGCATCACCATCAGCTTCGGGAGCCTGCTCTTCAACGGGGTGTTCGATCAGTTCCCCAACGTGCGTTGGGGGTTTTTGGAGGGCGGCCTCGCCTGGTTCCTGCTCGGACTGGAGCGCTTCAACGGGTCGCACAAGGCGTTCATCCCGGCGGACCCGCACGCTGCGTTCCTGCAGTTGCACAAGGGTGAGTCCATCGCCGAATACATCATCCGGCTGGTCAAGGAACGCCGTCTCTTCGTGGGGGTCGAAGGCGATGAGGACGCTATCGGCTACGCGGTCAGCGTCGTCGGCAGCGAGCCGTTCATGTTCTCCTCCGACTTCCCGCACGAGGTCAACGACGACACCATCAACGAAGAGATCAACGAACTGCTCGAACGAGAGGACATGTCCCATAAGGACAAAGAGGGCATCCTTCGGACGAACGCGCAGGTGTTCTACGGTCTCAATGCATCATGAAGCAGCAACCCGACCACGTAGTCATACAGCAAGGGAGGAGCCAATGAGAACGACAAAGAGACTGATGCTGATAGCACTGAGCGGCCTGCTGGTCGTGCTCGTCGCTGCCTGCGGAGCAGACCCGACGCCAACGCCGGTGCCAACCGCCACACCGGTGCCGGCGGCAACAACCGCTCCCGAGGCCGCGCCGACAGCCACCCCAACCGCGACACCAACGCCTGCCCCTCCCTACTACGAGGGCAAGACGATAAGGATGGTGATCGGTTATCGCGTCGGCAGCGGGGCGGACACGGAGGGCAGGTTCCTGGCCTCCAAGCTCTCTGAGTACATCCCCGGCAACCCGTCGATAGAGGTCACGACCCAACCGGACCGTGCGGGGTTCGAAGCGTTCCTCAACGAGTTCCATGGTGGGGCGGACGACGGGCTGACCATCACGTACGGCGTCGGGGGATACCCGGACAACGTGCTGAGCGTGCCAGGCGTCACCTATGAGTGGCAGGACTTCCGCCGGGTCTTCTATCTGAACCGGCCGAACATCTACATGGTCCACCGGGACGTACCGTACAACCGGATGCAGGACTCGTTCGGCGGTGACACCCCGGTCATACTCCCCCAGATCTCTCCGGCCGGCTCGGGCTTCGTCATCGACAGCATCCTCATCAAGGAGCTCGGTGTGCCTATCGAGCACATCTTCGGCATATCGCCCGCCTACAACGTAGGCGTGACGGTCATGGAGCGCGGTGACGTCGACGGCCGCACGTTCAGCCCCTACTTCCTCCAGCGTCTCCGGCCGGGCTGGATAGAGAGCGGCGAGTTCCGTCCGTGGGCCATCGCATCGTCAGCGGACATCCCGATCCTGCCGAGCGCCGAGCTGCCTGAGTTGCCCGACGACCTGATGAACATCGCCGACATCGTCCCGAGCGAACTGCGCGACGACATCATGACGCTGCAGAACGCAGGGTCGAACGGCATCTTCTTCGACGGGATGACCATGGCTCCCAGCACGCCTGACTCGATCGTGGAGATACTCCGTGCAGCCGTGTACGAGGCCTTTGCCGACCCGGCCTTTGGAGCGGAGTTCCAGGAGGTCACGGGCAACCCGCCGAGCATCGTCTCCGGAGAGGACGCGGAAGAGGTTGCGGCGAACTTCGACCTGCGCCGCCTCGACGCCATCTACGACGAGTGGGTTGAGACGTATGAGTCGAAGTTCTAGTACGCGCAACCTATCTTCAGACGAAGCATGGTGGCCCGCTCTCTGCAGAGGGCGGGCCACCATTGAGGTACAGGAATGGAAGCTCTCGCGAAGAGCGTGCCCCTGATAACCGAGTTCCTCACCAGCCCGCAGTTCTGGTTGATCCTCGGGATCGCGCTTGTCCTCGCCGGGCCGCTGGGGATGATCCCCGGCGTGGGCAGCCTGACGATAGCCTCCATCCTCGTCCCGTTCGCCATCCTGAACCTTGACCCTGTCCACGGTGTCATGCTTGTCGCGGCGATCATCTCGCTCGCCAACACCATGGACTCGGTTCCAGCCATCCTGCTCGGGTACGTCACTGCCCCCACGCAGGTTACCTTCCTGGAGGGACATCAACTCGCCCAAAAAGGAGAAGCGGCCCGAGCCTTGGGGGCTGTCTACGCCGTGTCGACCATCGGAGGAGTGGCCGGCGCCATCGCTCTTGCCTTGCTGCTCCCTGTCATAAGGCCGTTCATCATCCGGTTCTCATTCCCCGAGATCACAGCGATGGCCCTGTTCGGCATCCTCATGATCTCGGTGCTGTCGCGCGGCGCATTCCTGCGAGGGCTCGCGGGAGCGATGCTCGGGTTGGTCATAGCAACGATAGGACTGAGCTCGTTCTCAGCCCAGCCGCGGTTCACGTTCGACATCATCTACCTCAACGGGGGACTGCCCATCATCCCGGTGGTCCTCGGGCTTTTCGCGCTTCCTGAAGTGCTCGATCTGACGATGACGGGCAAGCCGGTATCGGCCCCCGGCACGAAGCTGTCCAACCGTCAGATATGGGAAGGCATCCAATACGGCCTCCGGCGCTGGCGCGTGGCCATACGCCAGGGCCTCTTCGGCGTGGGGTTGGGGGTTATACCAGGAGTCGGCTCCGGCGTCATCGACTGGCTCTCCTACATGCTGGGCATCGTGTTTACGAAGGACCGGTCCCAGTTCGGGAAGGGGAGCCTGGACGGCCTGCTCTTTGCCGAGTCCGCCCAGAACGCTCAGAACTCCGGGCAGGCGGTCCCCACGCTGGGGTTCGGTATCCCCGGCAGCCTTCCATGGGCGATCCTGCTCGCCGTGATCCTCGGATACGGGATCGCGCCGGGGTTGCCGTTGCTCGGAGAGCACCTCGATATCACGGTTGGAGTGGTGCTCTCTATCGGTATAGGCAACGTGCTCATGGTCATCCTCGCACTTGCGATGACGCCACTCCTGCTCAGGCTCACGCAGGTGCCCTACCCCTTCATCGCCGCCACGCTCTTCCCGCTGATGCTGCTGGCGGCCTACCAGTCCCGGTTCAACATGGCCGACATCTACGTAGTGCTGGCGATGGGAGCGCTGGGGCTCGCGATGAAGTGGCACGGCTGGCCACGCCCGCCGTTCATCATCGCGTTCATTTTGGGTCCGGTGGTCGAGCAGAACGCGTGGCCGGCGCTCCAGATGGGCGACGGCATACTCATCTTCTTCACCAGACCATTCACGCTCGGCATCCTCATCCTGGGCGCCATGGCGATCGGATTCCTGCTCTGGGCATTACGGCCACAGGCGGAGAGCGCCATCGAACAGCCGATCATCGCCGGCGGATCAGGTGATGAACCAGAGCGAGAGATGGGACGAAGGGGGGTGATGGCACGTTTGCCATCGCTGTCCCTAAACCTCCGCTGGCAATGGGAGCACCTGCTCTGGATCATCCTTATCGGCTGGATAACGCTGGTGGTGCTGCGTGAGGCGCTGGGGCACGTTCCGAGTGCGGCCTTCGTGCCGATGTGGGCCACCATCGCATTCCTCACGCTGATGGCCCTCCTCGCGGTGCTGGAGCTCACCACGCGCAGGGGCGCACTGCGGATCATGGACATCGGCATGCGGACCGGCACAGACATCGCTGCCGTGCGACGGCTCCTTCCGCTCATCGGATGGCTGCTGGGATTCATAGTTGCCATCGGATTCATAGGCTTCCAGGCCTCCGCCATCCTCTTTCCGCTGTTCTATCTCCCGATCGCTATGGGTCTGCGGGGCAAGTCCTGGATCTGGGTTATCGTCTCGATGGCGATGATCGCCGCGGTCACGCTCGGCCTCATGGAGAATCTGCTCAACGTGTTCTGGCCCAAACCCTTCATCCGGGACTGGCTGTTCGGCTGAGTGCCGGCCTACGCCCGTTCCATTCGGAACGAGGTGCTATAGTGCGGCCATGCCTGATCTCCTCATCAAGGGAGGCCATCTTCTCCAGCCTGACGAACCACTCGTTCAGGCTGACGTGCTGGTGGCAGACGATGAGATCGCAGCGGTCGGAGACCTGACGCCCCCGCCCGGAGCGGACGTCCTCGACGTCACCGGGAAGGTTGTCATCCCCGGCCTCATCAACGCGCACACCCACTCGAACCAGTCGATAGAGAAAGGGCTGTGCGACAAGCTCCCACTGGATGCGTGGATGGTGCTCGCATCCTACGGCGGCGCCGGAGCGCGGTTGGAGCCGCGGGACCTCTACGTCTCCGCCATGCTGGGCGCTATAGAGATGCTCAGCACAGGCACAACCGCCGTGCTCGACTGCAACCGCACCGAGCCCGCATGGTACGACGAGGGCATGGACGCCGTCATGCAGGCCTACATCGACATCGGGATGCGGGCGAATGTCGCTACCCAGTACGCCGACCTCGATTTCTTCTCCTCAATCCCTCTGGGGCTCATCGACGCCCCCGAAGACCTCACGAGCCGTGCCAGGCGAGCGAACGTCAACGACTCGCTGGACCGGGCTGAGCGCTTCATCGACAGGTGGAAGGACCGGCACCCGCTCTTGACCCCCATGCTGGGCCCTTCCTCCGTACCGCGGTGCTCGCAGGAGCTCTTCGAGGGTTCGCTGGCGCTGGCGCAACAGAAGGGCGTGCGTCTGCAGACGCACCTGCTGTCGGCGAAATCGCAGGTACCCGTGGCGGACGAGCGTTTCGCCGGGTCGACCGTCGGCTACCTGCGCAGGCTCGGTGGTTTGCAGGAATGGACCTCCTTCGCGCACGGCATCTGGCTCAGCGACGAAGAGGTCTCGACGCTCGGAGAGACCGCTACTGGCGTGGTCCACAACCCGGTCAGCAACCAGAAGCTCGGGGCCGGCATCGCTCCCGCGCCCGCGCTCGTCCGGGCAGGCGTCAACGTCGCGCTCGGCTCGGATGGGGCATCGAGCAACGACAGCCAGAACATGTTCGAAACGGTCAAGTCCGCGGCGATCCTGCACCGCATCGCGAACCCTCCGGACGAGTGGCCGGGCGCGGAGGACGCACTCCGCATGTGCTGGCACGGCGGAGCGGCGGTGATGGGGAAGCGCACTGGACGCATCGCTCCCGGTTACAAGGCCGACCTGACGGTGCTCGGCACTGATTCGCTCCTGCTCGCTCCCAAGGAGCAGTTGATGAACCAGATCGTCTATTCGGAACTGGGGATGTCGGTCGAGACGGTCATCGTCGGCGGAGCGGTCGTCGTCCGGGACCGTCGGATACGAACCATCGACGTGGACGCGGTGCTGGGCGAGGCGCAGGAACTCGCGGCGCGGGTCTGGGCAAGCCTCCCCGAGCGTTACACACGCTACGAGGAAACCGAGCCCGTACTCCGCCAACTGGAAGAGCGGGTCGGCGCGCTGGAACTGCGGTTCGCGCGCACGTGCGGGTGAACAGGAGGCAGACCATGGCAGACCTCGTACTGCAGAACGGCAAGCTCGTCACGCCCGGGGGTGTGCTCGACGCGGGCGTCGCCGTCGAAGACGGGCGTATCACCGCGATCGCCGCGAAGTCCGACCTGCCTCCGGCAGAGGAGGTGATCGACTGCAGCGGGCAGTACGTGTTCCCGGGCGTATTCGACCCCCACGTCCACATGGGCGGTCGGACTCCCTACAAAGAGAACATCATCACGGAGACGCAGAGCGCGGCTGCAGGGGGAGTCACCTCGTTCCTGCAGTACCTGCGCTCCGACAGCATGGGATACGAGAACGTTACGGAGCGCATCGAACTGTGTGCGGAGCGGTCGCTCGTCGATACCTCGTTCCACTTCATCGTAAGCGGGATGGAGCAGTCGAAAGACATCCTCGGCTTCTCCGAGCGGTTCGACATCAGGACGTTCAAGTTCTACATGGGCGGCTACGAGCCTGGGAACCCGATAGGCATCGTCACGGCGGACGACGGCGTGCTCTATGCGGGTATGGAGCGCATCCGGCACCTCGGCGACTACTCCTTCTGCATGGTCCACGCCGAAGACCATCCCCTCGTCGAGCTGTTCACGGCGGAGGTGAAGCAGACCGGCAGGCAGGACCTGCAGGCATATACCGACTCCAGGCCGGACTTCGTGGAGGAGCAGGACATCCTCCGTGCCATCTGGATGGCAGAGCTGCTCGGCTGCCCGCTCTACATCCCGCACGTCACGGTCGGCGTAGCCATCGACGCGGCGCTGGCCGCGAAGGCGCGCGGCGCGCGTATCGTGCTGGAGACGTGTCCCCATTACCTGGCGCTGACCGCCGACCACGAGGTGTTCCACGGCCACCGCGCCGGCATCGGCAAGGTGAGCCCCCCGCTCCGCGACACCGAGAACCAGGACCGTCTGTGGGAAGGGCTGGCGAGCGGCGACATCACGACGGTCGGCTCAGACCACGTGCCGATCGAGAAGAGCGGCAGCGCCCTGTGGGAGGAGCGTCCGGGGTTCGCCGGGATGGCGACCATCCTGCCCGCGCTCATCACGTTCGGCCTGAAGCCGGGACGCATCAGCCTCGAGAAGATCGCTGAGGTGACCTCGCTCAACCCTGCGCGGACGTTCGGCTACTACCCGCAGAAAGGCGTCATGGCTGTCGGCAGCGACGCGGACTTCGCCATCGTCGATCTCGACCTCGAGAAAACGGTCAACGCCGCATCGACTCACAGTCGCTTCACGAGCGCCTTCGACGAGATGACGCTGGCCGGCTGGCCGACGATGACGATCCGGCGCGGAGAGGTCATCTTCAGGGACGGCGAGGTGCTCGCCGAGCCGGGAAGCGGCCGGATCATACAGCGCGTCGGCTCCTAGCCGGCTGCCTGGTGCACCAGCGGCGGGCGCTGGTAGCCGGGCCCTGCCTGCTCATACGCCCACGCTGCCCTGAGCACCACGTCGTCCTCGAACGCGCGTCCCACCAACTGCAGCCCGATCGGCAGCCCCTCCGAGGAGAAGCCACATGGCACCGAGATCGCAGGCAGCGCCAACGCGTTGAATGGCACCGTCAGCCGTGTCGTGATTCTGCCCTGCCCACCCGGCGCTTCGACGTCTACATTGCCCTCGCGGACCGCAACGTCCCTGGCGTCGGCTCGGTAGGCGGGCGTGGAGTTGGTGGGCGTGAGCAGCAGATCGGTCTCGCGCATGAGGTCCTGCACCTCGTGACGCAGCATGCTGAGTATCCGCGTGGAACGCATCGTGTCGACCGTGTTCGTGAAGGCGCTCGCCAATATGCGGTAACGGATGTCGTCGTGGAGAAACTCGTCGCCGCGCTCCAGCGCCAGGTCCAGCAGCCAGCCCTTGTTCTCGCCCTCGAACGACGCCTCTATCAGCGGCCAGTGCTCCAGCATCCCGATCTCGAGCTCCACGACCTCGGCGCCCAGGTTGGCGAGGGTGTCGGCCGCCGCGCGCACGCTCGCCGCCACTTCTGGCAGCGTGTCGTTATAGAAGTAGTTCGTCACGACAGCGATGCGAAGTCCCCGTACCCCCTCGTCGAGCCGCGCAGCGTGCTCCCGATGCTCCGCCTCAACCGATGACGGGTCGCGCGAATCGTACCCGGCGATGGCATCCATCGTGAGCGCTACGTCTTCAACGCGTCGTGCGATGGGGCCGAGCGTCATGTACCACGAGCTGGTCGGCGGGAGCTCCCCGAACCGGCTCACGAGCCCATGTGTCGGCTTCAGCCCCACGACCCCGCAGTACGACGCCGGGTTCCTGATGGAAGCCCGCGCGTCCGTGCCGATGGACACGAATGCCTGACCCGCTGCCACCGCAGCAGCGGACCCGCCGCTCGACCCGCCCGTGATGTGGTCCGTGTTCCAGGGATTGTGGGTCGAGCCGAACACGCTCTGGATGCAGCTGCCCGCGAGCGCCCATTCATGCATGTTGTTCTTGCCAAGCACGACCGCCCCGGCACTCCGAAGGCGCTCAACCACGGCGGCGTCGAAGTCCGTGACGTGCTCCGCCAGGATGGGTGACCCGCAGGTGGTGGTCCATCCCTCCACAGCGATGTTGTCCTTGACCCCGACGGGGATGCCGTGCAGCGGGCCGCGCCAGCGTCCCTGTGCGAGTTCGGCATCGGCGGCCTCCGCGCAAGCAAGCGCCTCTTCGGCCTTCACCACGGGGAATGCGTTCAGCCGTCCGTCCGTCGCAGCTATCTGCTCGAGTGCGGCACTGACCAGTTCGACGGAGGAAACCGCTCGCGTCCGCAGCTGCTCCGCCACGGTAGAGATGGGCGCGAAGAGCAGTTCGTTCATGGCGCCAGCCGCTTGTCGGAGATGTACGACACGAGCCGTGGGTCGAGGCCCTCCAGCGGGAACGCCGCGAGCCGCTCGCTCGTGGCCTGCCCGCGCCGGACATAGGGCAGCAGCGTCTCGACCTCTTCAGGAGAGAGCCTCCCGGCGAAGCGGGCCTCGATCATCTGGCGAATGAGGTCGTCGGATGCCGGCATGGCCTTATCCTAGCCTGCGCAAGGTCCTTCGCCTAGGCGGGCACCCAAGTGCTTGTAGCACAACCGCTGGTGTTTGCGGTACGCTCGCGCCGACGAACGAGGAGGAAACCATGGGAACAGTCCTCTACCTGGGAACGCGCAACGGAGTGCTGACCGTCGCTGAGGACGGTGACGGGTGGACGATCGCCAGCCACGACCTCAAGGGCTGGGAGGTGCCGGAGGTCGAGCCGTCGCCGGACAACCCGCGGCGCGTTCTCGCAGGAACGCGCGGGGACGGCGTCTGGCGCAGCGAGGACAGCGGGGCCCACTGGTCGAAGCCCTCCTATGGCAGAGTCGCGCCGGGCAAGGTGCGCTGTGTGACGCTCGACCCGCACGATCCCCAGACCGTCTACGCGGGGTGCGAGCCCATCAGCATGTGGAAGAGCGCCGACGGCGGAGCGTCCTGGACCGAGATCGAGTCCGTGCGCAACTTCCCCACCGTTGCAGGCATGGGCTACCCCGTCCCGACCGTGGAGCCCCACGTACGCGACATCACCGTCGATGCGAACGACCCGAACACCATCTACGCCGCGCTCCAGGTGGGCTACATGCTCAAGACGACGGACGGCGGCGCGACGTGGCGCCTGCTCGACAACGGCCTCGACGAGGACGTGCACGCCATCATCACCGACCCCCGCGACACGAGCCACCTCTACATATCGAGCGGCGGCGAGGGGATGCGGTCGGGCAAGGCGCCGGGGCGCAGCCTCTACCGGAGCCTCGACGGCGGGGACAACTGGCTGCCCATCGCGCTGGAGTTCCAGAACGAGTACTCGGTCGCCTTCGCGTACGATCCAGCCGACCCATCCGTGATGTACTCGGCGGTGGCGAACGGCAACCCCGGTCAGTGGCGCGCCCGCGAGTCCGGAGCGGAGGCGAACCTCATCCGCTCGCGGGACGCGGGCGAAACCTGGCACGAACTGCAGGCCGGAGACGAAGCGGCACGTGGTTTCCCGGAGGCGATAGCCGTCGACCCGCAGACTCCGGGGCGGGTCTTCCTTGCCACACGCTCAGGGCGACTCCTCACGAGCAACGACGGCGGCGATAGCTGGAGCGACCTCGGCGTAGAAACGCCCGACGTCGCCAACATGAAGATCGTCCACGTCTAGCGCGGGAGCGGGACCGCAAACTCCGGCGGCAGGTAGTTGCGCGACGCAACGAACGCGCCGCACCTCCGGCAGACGCCCGCAAGCAGGCGAAACGCCGTGCCGGTGAACGGGGCGTAGGGCGCGCCCAGGTCGGCCCAGTCCACCTCGATGACCTTGGCGCCGCTTGCAAGACTCTCGCTGCAGCGGGGACAGGTTCGAGGCAGGGCGCCTATGGTCCGCGCCACTTCCGGGTCGGCATCGGCTGCCCTGAGGCGTTCCCGCCGGACTGCAATGCGGCGCTCCTCCGTCGTAATGTCGTCAACGCTTCCGTTGGAGCCGAGTGACACGCCGTACAGCTGGCGCGCGGCGTCGACCGACAGCAGGCCCGACCTCACGTCAACGGCGACCGCCTCTGCCGGTCTCTCGAGCGGATCGCCCCAGCCGCTGCCCCCCGCCCCGCTGCAGAAGAGCACGTCGCCGTCCCGCAGTGCCGTCCGTCCGAAGGACGGCGGGGTCTCGGCTTCAGTTGCCGAGCTCACATCCGGGTCGATGGAACCGGTATCGCGCGCCTGTCTGAACACCCGGAGCACGTTGGCGCTGCCGGGGTATCCGCCGTCGAAGGGCGGGCTGCTTGGACAGTCCAGCCCGTGACTGTGAAAGACGAGCGATCCTATCTCCTCGACGCCATGGGGCGTGAGTCCGACCTCTATCCCGACCCCGCCGCGGCGCAGGCCTGCCCCGGCCGAGTCCCGCCCTTGACGCCTGAACAGGTAGAGCCACGGGTAGCGCAGTTCGTTCGTCTCGACGTTCGGCACCGTGACCTCGGGCTCGCTGCCGGAGCCGGTGTCGATGCCGTCCTGGGAGCCGCGCGCGCCGCTGCCCTGCCCGAGCCCGCAGTCCGTGAATACACCGGCGAACCGGTTGCCCTGGGCATCGAACGCGGCGAAGTCGAACAGCGGCATGTGCGAGCGCCACGTCGTGATCGCGCGGTCCGGCATACCGCCGTCGGCCAGCATCCTACTGATGCAGCTCGTGACTGCGTGAAAGACCGCGTATGTCCCTGACGTCGTCCCCTTGCACACACCGGCAGGCCAGTCGCAATCGACGAACGAACCGCGCTCGGCCTGCACGTCGCAGACGCGCGCCACGCCCGCCGGACAGAGCGGGACCGCGTAGCCGAAGGTGGCCATAACCGCACGCACCACGTACCCCTCCAGCGCGGGACGTGTCACGTTGATCACCCCCGGCGCCTGCCGCGACGAGCCGGAGAAGTCGAACACGAGCGAGTCGTCCTGCTTGGTCAGCGTCAGCCGGCATGCGTATATCTCGACCCGGCCACGATCGTAGTAGTCCAGGTAGGTCTCCTCCGACCACGAACCATCGGGGAGCTCGTGCAGGATGCCGCGCAGGCGGGCCTCGACCGAGTCGATGATACGGTCCATCGTCGCCATGACCGTATCCGGCCCATAGCGCTCCACCAGGTCCATCACGCGCTGCTGCATCACCGTGTTGGCCGCTATCTTGGCCCGCAGGTCTATGGCGTTCTGAGTGGCGGTGCGGGAGCGACGCAGCCAGTCGGCCTCGATATCGCTGCGGAGGATGCCGCTCTCCACCATGCGAACCGGGGGCATGGGCAGGCCCTCGTCCCAGACCGATTGCGCGCCCAGCGAGACCTGTCCCGGCGTCGAACCCCCCGCGTCGGCCACGTGGATGCCAGCCCCCGTCCATCCGACCCGTCGTTCGCCCGCGAACATGGGCGCGACCACGACCGTGCAGGTCTGGTGCGGTGTAGCCACGTATGGATCGTTGGTGAAGAACATGTCGCCGGGATTGATCCCGGGGTTCGCCGCATACTGTTCGTCAACGTAGTTGCAGGCGTAGCTGCAGGCGAGTGCGTGCGTCACGATGGTGGGGCCAACGACGACTGCCTCGCCTCTCTCGTTCAGCAAGGCAACATTGCAGTCGTTGGACAGCGCAACCGTCGGCGAACCGGACACGTTCCGCAGCGAGATTGCTCCCTCATTCACGATGGTCACGAGGCGGTGCCTGAGTATCTCGAACGTAACGGGGTCGAGTGAGGTCATGCCATCCTCCTACACCGTGATCCCCAGGTTGGAGTAGCCGTCGACCTCGACCGTTTGCCCCGCATGCACGACGACTGTCGTGTTGGGCGATTCGACGATCAGGGGGGCCTCCATCCTCGTGCCGGGCCCCAGGTCGGCGAGTGCGAACACCGGGGTCGCGGTGGGTTGCTCGCCGAAGTAGACGTCGCGGGTAGCGGTGGGCCTGGGCACGGCGCGCCCGTCGTTCCGACTCCGCGTCAGGCTATGAGCGGCGGCGGGTAGCGTCGAGACGAGGTGGAATGTCACTATCTCAGTAGGCGACCCCGCAACCGCGCTCCCCTTGCCGAATGCCTGCTCGTAGGTCGCGAAGAAACGCGCAACGAGCGTCTCCGCTGTGTCGTCAGGCGACAGCGGGACGCGTATCTCGTGTACCTGGTGGCGGAACCTCATGTCAACGAACCGCTGATAGAGAGCGGAGTCAGCGTCCAACCCGGCGGTCCGCCAGTCTGCTCGCATCGACGACTCCATGGCAGCGCACGCTTCCCGTATGGCGTCGGTCCGGTAGGGCTCCTGCATCGGCGCGGCCCGGGTCTGATGCCGCCGGAACTCCCCCGTGGCGATGCCGAACGCCGACTGCACCGGCGCGTAGAGCGGCACGTACACCTTCGAGACCCCCAACTGGCGCGCGTACGCGCCTACGTGCACCGGCCCCGCGCCTCCGTATGCGAACAGCACGAAATCGCGCGGGTCGTAGCCCGTCGAGATGGTCATGGTCCGCAGCAGGTCGGCCATACGGGCGTCGACAATGTCGACGATGCCCAGCGCCGCGCGCACGGGGTCCATGCCGATCGGACGGGCGACGCGCTCGGTGATCGCGGCGAGCGCCGCTTCCCTGTCCAGCGTGCGCCTGCCGCTCCAGAAGGAGTCCGGGCCGATCCGCCCGAGCACGACGTTCGCATCCGTGACGGTCGGCTCGGTCCCTCCCGCGCCGTAGCAGACAGGACCGGGTGTGGAACCCGCGCTCTGCGGGCCGACGTGCAACTCACCGAACCCGTCCACGGAAGCGATGCTGCCACCCCCCGCCCCTATCGACGTAACCTCCACCGTGGGGACACGCAGCCGGTGGCGCTCAACCACGCTTTCGCCGGAGAAGCGCGGCTGGCCATCCACGATAAGGCCGACGTCGAAGCTCGTACCCCCCATGTCCGTGCAGATGGCGTTCTGGACGCCGAGGGCGGCGGCGAGCCGCTGCACTCCCATGACGCCACCGACCGGGCCTGCGGCCAGACCCGTAACCGGCCTGCGTCGCAACTCCTCGCTGGCCGCCAGTCCGCCGTTGGATTGCATCAGCAGCAACGGCTGGCGCAAGCCGCGCTCGCGCAGCCGGGCGTCGATCTCGGCGAAGTCGCGTTCGGCGCCGGGGGCGAGATAGGCGTTCATCAGCGTCGTGTTCGCGCGCTCGAACTCGCCCAATGTCGGCGCGATGTCGCTGGAGAGATTGACCGGAAGGCCGGGCGCCGCCTGTTCGATCAGTTCCCGCGCCCGCAACTCATGCAGGGGGTTGAGGAACGACCAGAGGAACATCACCGCTATGGAGTCCACTCCCATGCCGAGCAGCTCATCAACTGCCCGCAGCAGCTCCTCCTCGTCGAGCGACGCGACGACTGCTCCCTTGGAGTCGACGCGCTCCGAGACGCCGCGCACGCCCCCATCCACGAACAACGGCTCTGGCTTGTTCCACGCGGCGACGTCGTAGTGCAACTGCTCCGGCAGCCCTTCGGAGCGCGAGAGCACCCGGCCTATCCGCACCGCGTCCTCGTGCCCCTGCGTGGTGATGAAGCCCACCCGCGCTCCGCGCCGCGATACGACCCGGTTGATGAGGCTCGTCGTGCCCAAGGCGAACACGCTCGCTTCCGCGAGCACGGCATCGACGTCCGCGCCCAGCCTCTCGCAGACGTTGGCCAGCGCCGCTACGATCCCTTCCGCCAAGTCGGACGGAGTGGTGAAGGCCTTGTCCATCCAGACGCTGCCTGCGTCGTCCACGACCACGCAGTCGGTGAACGTGCCCCCCACGTCTATGCCGACGACGCTCCCCACGAGGCCGCTATCCGTCCCACACGGCGAGGATGTCATCGAGCGCCACGAGGTCGGGAGCCAGCAGCGTCATGGCCGCCTCGTGCTGGGCCGGGTTCATCCCAGCCACGCACTCCCGGGGAATGGCGGTGAAATAGTCGAGCGTGAGCGCGAAGCGGGCAGTCGTCAGGATGCCGGAGTGGCTGGCCACTCCGGTGAGCACGAGCGTCCGCGTCGAGAACGACCGCAGGAGCTTGTCCAGCGGTGTGCCCTGGAACGCGCTGAACGCGTACTTGTCGATCTCGGCGTCGCCCGGCTGGGGCGCAAGCTCGTCGACGACGGCGTGTCCCCAACTCCCCAGCACGACGTTGGGCTCCGCTCCGCGCTGCCCGTTGGCGAGCAGGTGCCGCAGGTGTACCGGCGATTCGTCCGAGGCGTCCGGGAGGTGGCTCGCCCTCGTGTAGACGACGCGCACACCTGCCGCGCGAGCGGCGCGGGCCAGCACGCCGATGCGCTCGACCGCCTGCCGCGTTGATGCCGCGAGCGACTCGTCGAACTTCGAGAAGAGCTTCCCACCCGGCGCACAGTAGTCGTTCTGCACGTCATGGATGAGCAGGCACGTCCAGGATGGATCGACCAGCTCGGCCAGCGTCTCGGGTATCTGCTTACCGCCGACGTTCAGCATCTCAGCGCCCAGGCCTCGTCCGGCCTGCCGTGGCGCCGCCGTCCAGCACGATGACCGCGCCGTTGAGATAGGACGCCTCGTCCGAGGCAAGATACGAGACGAGCGACGCCACGTCATCGGGAGCGCCAGCCCGTCCGATGGGGATATGGGACGAGGACATCTCACCTGAACCGCCTCGGTCGATCGAGCCCGGAGCGATGCAGTTCACGCGGATGCCCAGCGGACCGAACTCCATGGCGAGCACCCGCGTCAGCGTGGCGAGCGCCGCCTTGGATGCCGCGTATGCGCCGCCCTCGACGTAGGGCGCGACGCCGCTGATGGAACCGATGTTGACGATGGCGCCGCCTCCCTGCTCCCGCATCGCGGGCAGCACGGCGCGGGCGCCCAGCAGCGCAGCATCAACGTTCACCCGGAAAGACTCCTGCCAGTCGGCGAGGGAGATGTCGGCGAGCGGCGCGATATGGCGGACGCCAGCGTTGTTGCAGAGCAAGTCGATGCGCCCGAAGTGCACGAGCGCTTCGTCCATGACCTCGCGGACCTGCTCCTCGATGGTCATGTCCGCCTCCATGACGTGCACTGACCTTCCTTCGAGCAGGCCTCGCAGGGCATCACAGGCCCTGGGGTCGCGGTCTGCCGCAAGAACGTTCATCCCGTCGTCGAGGAGTCGCTGGACGATGCCCAGCCCTATCCCTGCTGCGCCCCCGGTGACGATGGCGGCGCGCGGACGCTCTGTTGCCACGCGGCTACCGCCTCACGCTGGCAGGGTCGACGCCGGACGCGATGAGCGCGTCGCGACCGATCTGGTCGAAGTGGAACCAGCGTATCTGCATCGTCTCGCGGAGCAGGTCAAGCACCATCTGCTGCTTGGAGGCGTCGTCTGCGTACTTGGCGAGTATCTTGAGGGTCATGTCGCCGTGCCCGCCCTCCGGGAAGTCGGCCTTCTCGCCCGCAGACCAGTGGGAGAGCGCCTCGTCCGGCAAGCCGAGCGGCTCCCAGACCTTGCGGTTCAGGGAGGCGATATTGCCGAGCCTCGCTACTGCAGGACCCCGCGCCGCCTCCAGGCCCGCGACCGCCGCGAAGGCCTCCAGCCACGGCCAGGCCCGGCTGGCGCGCTCCCAGTAGGCCAGCGCCATCTTCGTGTACGGACGACCCTTGTAGGCGTAGACGTAATCCCTGTCGAACCCGAGCGCAACCGAAAAGTCCACCATGCTCTCGTAGTGGCCCGTGTCGATGGTCGGGTCGGTGACTTCCTCAACGTACATGTTCTCGATCATGTACTGCCGTACGTCCAGCGCAGGGCAGTTGCCGATGATGCTGCCGAACCAGCGGGGGAACTCGTCGGCGAAGACGGTGTGCTCGAGGGCAAAGACCGCCGCACCCTCGCGGCACATGTGGTTCTGCAACCACAGGTCGAAGGAGTTGTGCTCCTTCCACCGCGTCTCCCAGATGAGACGCGCCATCTGGTCCTCGAACTGTTCCGGCGACGCTACCGCCATAAGCCCACTCCCGGTCGGATCTCGCCTGTCGGCGCGGCGGATTCTAGCAGCGCGGTCAGCTTGACGCAGCGTCCTTCTGCCAGATGGAGTTCCAGTCCTCGCTCTTGGGAACGACCGCTTCGTAGACGCGCAGGTGCTCCATGCGGTTCTGCGCAGGGTCGCGCACGACGTGGGGCGCCTCCCCGCCCTCCTCCACCTCGCGGATGGCGCGGAGCAGCAACCGGCGCGAGAGCGCAACGGGCTTGTCCGCGTACCCGAGGTGCTCGACGGTCCTGTCCTGGATATCGCCCTGCGCCTCTACGGCGAACTTGTCCTGCAGCGCGAAGCTCGCCCCCATGCCGAGGTACGTCGTCCGCTTCATCTCGTCGCGGTCCTGGAGGTAGCGATTGGAGCGGTCCCGAACGTGGGCGTATCCGGGGCCCATGTCGGCCAGGATAACGGGCCCGATGCGTTCCTTCGCGAGCGGGGCGCCGGGCGACACCAACAACATGTATTTCCAGTGGTGGGTGTCGTCGATAGGCACCTGCCAGTTCACCCCGTAGAAGCCCGCGCCGACGGCGGTCCCGATCGGCGCTCCGGTGATGTCCGGCGGGCGCAGCGCGGGGAACGCAACCGCGGCGGGGTAGACGTAGTTGGTGACGCGCACGTAGTCGTGCTCGTCGTCGAGGTCCCGCCCCGAGTAGATGCGGATGCCGTAGTCTGTCTCCTCCACTTCGATCCGGGGCGCGACGTCGATGCCTTTCGCATCCCACCGCACTCCGGCGTCGGCCACATCATCGGGGAGCACGTAGTGGAGCGTGGCAAGGTGCTGGGGGTCGATGTTTCCCTCGTGCCCGTGCAGATAGTTGCACTCGTGGTAGAACTTGGTGACGAGCACGTTCTCCTCGGGGAGCCCCAGGCACTCGTAGTCCGGCAATTCGGGAGGCTCTCCCGGCCCCATGTAGGCGAAGACCAGACCACCGCGCTCGGTGCACGGGTAGGAGCGTTGCCGTACCTTCACCGCGAACTTGCTCCACTCCGGCTCGCCAGGCTGATCGAGGCAGTTGCCGTGGACGTCGAACAGCCATCCGTGGTAGACGCAGCGAAGACCGCCGTCCTCGATGCGCCCGTAGCTCAGGTCGGTGCCACGGTGGGGGCAACGCAGTCCGAGCAGCCCGAGACGGCCGAACTCATCGCGGAAGAGCGCCAGGTCTTCGCCCATGACCCGTAGCGCCAGAGGCGGGCCGTCCTCATCCAGTTCCTCCGACAGCGCCACTGGCTGCCAGTATCGCCGGAGCAGGTTCCCCGCGGGCGTCCCCGGTCCTGTCCGCGTCAGCAGCTCGTTATCTTCCTGGGAAAGCATCGAACGTCTCCTGGGAGAAGGTCCTGCCTGGCAGAGTGTATTCCATTCCCCACCTTCCGGCAGCCCCGGCGCCGGTTCACCGGGATATCGGAGTGGTATAGTTGCCGTGCGACGATATCCGCCGTTGTTCGCCCGCACCAGGAGGGGTAACGATGCTGAGTACCGAACAGAACGCGAGATTGACGCGAGTAGGCGCCGGCACGCCCATGGGCGAACTCATGCGCCGCTACTGGCACCCTATCGCCGCAGCAGCGGAGCTCGACGAACGCCCCACCAAAGCCGTCCGCATCCTCGGCGAGGACCTCGTCCTCTACAGGGACAGGTCCGGCACGATGGGCCTTATCGAACGGTTCTGCCCCCACCGCCGGGTCGATCTCTCCTACGGCATCCCGGAGGAGCACGGCCTTCGCTGCATGTACCACGGCTGGATGATGGACGAGACGGGGCAATGCATCGAGCAGCCCTTCGAGGAGACGGTGCACCCGGACGGGCGTTTCAAGGAGAAGGTGAAGGTCGCCGGCTACCCCGTGCAGGAACTCCAGGGGCTGGTGTTCGCCTACCTCGGTCCGTCGCCGGCCCCGGTCCTGCCGCTCTGGGAGCCGCTCGCAGCCGACAACGTCGCGTGTGATATCGCGCTCACCGAGCTTCCGTGCAACTGGCTCCAGTGCCAGGAGAACTCCCTCGACCCTGTGCATACCGAGTGGCTTCACTCCTACTGGACCCGCTACCAGCAGCTTGCCGCAGGGAAGACCGTGGACGTGCGCGGCGAGTCCGCGCCCCACGAGCGGATCCGGTTCGAACAGTCGAGCACGGCATCATCAAGCGGCGTGTCCTGCGCGGGCTCGGAGAAGACCACGACCTCTGGAAGGTGGGGCACCCCATCCTGTTCCCCAACATCCTGCAGGTCGGTTCCCCACAGAAGATCACGATGCAGTTCCGTGTCCCGGTCGACGACGAGAACACGTTGCACGTGTCCATCTACATCTTCCGCGCCGCCGACGGAGCGAGCGTGCCCGTGCAGGACCCAGTGCCGTACTACTACAACCCGCTGGTGGGGGAGGACGGACGGTTCATCACCGACGTCACCTTCAACCAGGACTACATGGCTTGGGTGAGCCAGGGCCCGGTGGCTCGCCGCGACCTTGAGAAACTCGGCGAGTCCGACAAGGGCATCATCATGTTCCGCAAGATGCTGGGAGAACAGATGGCCATCGTCGAGGACGGCGGCGACCCCATGAACGTGTTTCACGATGGGTTCGGCGAGCCGGTCGGGCTGCCCGTGGAGCCGAGCAGAGGGTTCGTGAACGGCGCCCCGAAGAAGTACGTCCCCCAGGAGGCGGGCCCCAGCGTTGCTCACGCCGATATCGAGCGCGTGCTCGCCACTTACGCATGATGGGGGTGTCGTACTGCGCGAGGTTCACCGGAAGGCGGCGAGCGTGCCTGCCTCTTCGGACGTGACGTAGAGACCGTCCTCCGTCACGACGATCTGGCCGGAGGGTTTGGCGGCTGCGTAGATGGTCTGGGCGAGTTCACCCGTGGATCGCTCCACGACGTGGATGTTCCCGTCGGCGGCGCCGAAGTAGACGAAGCGGCCTGCAACTGCAGGAGCCGTGTGCACGAGCGTCCCGGCGTCGTACTCCCACAACCTGCTTCCATCGGCTACGGATATCGCGTGGAGCCTGCCGTTCCTGCTGACGGTGTATGCGACGCCATCGATGACAGCCGGGGCGCTCAGCGCGCTGTCACGAGACAGGACCAGGCCCCATGCCAGCCCCTTGGGGAGCGGAGGGTCCGTCTGGAGCCCCCAGATGAAGAGTTGCTGCCGCCAGGAACGCAGAGCACGCTCGAACGGGTATTCGAGCTTGGTCCAGTCGACCGCAGCCAGCCTTCCGCGCCCAGTGCTGACGAGGATGTGGTCGTCGGTGAAGACCGGGCTCTCTGACAGTGCGTTGAGAGTGTCGAAGATCAGGCGTTTCTTTCCTGTGGTCAGATCGATGACGTAGACGAGCCCGTCGTCGGTAGCGAGCGCCATGATGTCTCCCTGGAACACGGGAGGCGCAACCACGCTTCCGTCGGCTCGGAACGTCCAGAGTGCTTCGCCGGTATCCGCGTCGACGGCGTAGAGCGTGCCGTTCCATGAACCCATGTAGACGACGCCTCTGTAAACAACCGGTGACGCGAATAACGGACTGTCAGTCTGAAATCTCCATCGTGTCATCCCCCCACGACGGTCCAGCGCGACCAGCTGGCCATCCCGCACGGCAACGTAGACGGTGCTTCGAGTCACGGCCGGGACTTGGCTTACCAGATGAGTGAGTTGGCGTTCCCACAGGACGTCTCCGCTCATACTCTCCAGCGCAAGGAGGCGATGGTCGCCCGTACCGAAGAACACCCGCCCGTCAGAAACGGCGGGAGACGCGGACTGGGCTCGGCCTGTGTCGATCCTCCAGAGTTCCTTGCCCTCGAACCCACTGTGGACGAGCAGACCGGAGGTATGCGCGACATCACGGCCTGCGACCGCCCAGTTGTCCGCATCGACGGGCGCGTCGATCCGGGTCGACGGCAGCGGCACTGGCCCGGTGAAGAACACGCCGGATGTCCACAACCCCCAGATGAGCAAAGCAGTGCCGATTATGCCGGCGAGCACGAGACGGAATCGATGGATCGACAGCATTCCCGCGTTGACACCCCTCCCTTCGGAGAGTCATACTGGCCTCAGGTTACGGTATGAGTAGCCTTAGAGTGCCGAAATGAGCGGAGACCGGGGCTGATGACTCTTTCCACAGAGGGTGTTGCAACCCAGGCGCTGAGTTTGCCTGAAGAGCTCATCCTGATGCTCCTCAATGAGGAGAGCGGTTATTTCCACCAGGTACCCGGATGGGACCTTAATTGCACTGTCGCCGGCGCCGTACTGGCAGAGCTTTCCCTCATGGGTCGCATCGACACGGACGTGGAGTCCCTGTTCATCGTCGATCGGACGGAAACGGGCGACCCCGCCCTGGACCCCATCCTGAAGGAGATCGCAGACGAGCCGATCCGGCACAACACCCAGTACTGGATCGAACGACTTGCTCCTCGTGCGGAGTCCGTCGTCGACCTGACCCTAGACCGCCTCGTCGACCTGAGGATCCTGGAGCACCACGACGGCGAATTCTGGACGTTATCCCGCAACGTTCTGCAGGCGGAATTGTCCAGCGCGTCGACGGAAGGCACAGCGGCCCAGTTCGTCAGAACGCGCATCAGCAAGGTCATCTTCAACAACGAGATCCCCGACCCGCGAGACGTCATCATCATCGCGCTCATCGATACCTGCGACGTCTTCCGATTCATGTTTCAACTCGACGACGAGATAGAGCAGCGCATCCGAGCGGTCTGCAGGATGGACCTGATCGGCCGGTCCATCGCGGAAGCGGTCTCGCAGAACATCGCCGTTCCGCTGCTCCAGCGTTCCGCATTCACCAAGAAGATCCCCACCGTCTCGCTGCGCAAGATGCTGTTCAGCCGGCACCTTCGCAGCGGCAACATCGCCGCGCTCTTTGCGGACCTCGCAAAGGAGTACGGCCCGGTGTTCAAGATCCATCCGCCGTTCAAGAAACCGATGCTCTTCCTCGCCGGGACGGACACGAACCACTGGGTGCACCGGCACGGGCGCATGTACCTGAGAGCCAAGGACTACTTCTCCGATTTCGAGAAGGTCTACGGCGCGAACGGCGTGATGCCTTCCATGGACGGCGCCGACCATTTCCGGCTCCGAAAGGCCATGTCTCCCGCGTACTCCCGAGGGAGGCTGGAAGGGCAGTTGAACATACTCTATCGCCATGCCCGGAAGCATATGTCGGGCTGGAACGTCGGAGACGCCTATCCCGCGACGAGCATGAGCCGGCAGATGATCAACGCGCAACTCTCACCGCTATTCGTCAGCGTCGATTCCCAGGATATCTTCGACGACCTGGCGAAGTACAAGGAGCGAGCGCTCCTCACCCACATCATGAAGGCCCTGCCCAAGTTCATGCTCCGCACTCCGGGCATGAGACGCCGGGCAAGAGCGGTGGACACTCTGTTGGAACGGGTCCAGAGCGTCCACACACCCGCGCAACGGGCCGGCTCTCCGCGGGACCTCGCGGACGACTGGCTCAGCCTGCACGCAAGCGACCCGCAGTTCGTTCCGGAGACGACCCTGCGTTTCCAGTTGTCGGCAGCGCTGATCGCGAGCGTGTACCTCGGTGACGCGTTCAGTTTCGCGCTCTACGCCATGGCGTCGCAGCCCAATCTCTATCGCGAGATCCAGCGTGAAGCCGACGCCCTCTTCAACGACGGCGACCCGGACGGTGCGGACTTCACCATGCAGTCGATAGACGTCACGCACCGTTTCCTCATGGAGACCGTGCGCATCTATCCCATCGTTCCGATGTCCATCCGGAACGTGATGAACACATGCGTGGTCCAGGACTACGAACTGCCGGTGGGGTCGCAGGTCTACATCGCGACCACGGCGACGCATTACATGGAGGATATCTTCCCCGAGCCCTTCACTTTCGATGTCGACAGGTACCGGCCTCCGCGCAATGAGCACCTCAGTCCGGGGTACGCTCCTTACGGACTGGGCACGCACACCTGCCTCGGCACCCGGTGGATGGAACTGCAACTGGCGATCAACGTGCTGATGGTCGCGCACTACTTCAACATCGAAGTGTCCCCCGCGAGCTACAAGCTCAAGTTCAACCCGATCCCGTCGATGAAGCCGAGCAAGAAGCTGAAGTTCCGCATCGCCGAGCAGCGGCGCGACATACCCCTGGTCGCCTGACGGCGCCCGGGAGACCGGGAAGGGGAGAGCTCTACAGGGGTTTGCGGGCCAGGAAGCAGTACAACGGCGTGAAGATTCCGGTCCTGCCGCCCGCGACATAGGCCTTGGCGGTGCGGTCCATCAGCCTGACAACTTCCGCAGACCCCTTGGGGAACACGCCCAGAGCCTCGGCCAGCCTGGACATTCCGATGTACGCCCTGCGGCCCAGTGGAACCCTGCGCAGGAGGCTGTTCAGCGTCTTGCCCCGCGCCTCCATGGGGTGATACCACGGCGTGGTTGCACCGTTCTCCAAGGCACCCCTGTCCATCCCTTCGATGACCTGGAATCCCGCCGATTCGAGGGCCCGGTCCACCTCTCCCGTAGTCGCGATGTCCTTGAGCGCGATGCCGTGCATCAGCTCCTTCTTGATGGCCCGGTGCCGAGTGTCGCCGGGATCGAACCTGTCCGTCATGCACATCTCCTGCCCCCAGAAGAGGGCGCCGGGTTTCAGGACGCGGTAGATCTCGGCGAACGCACCCCCCTTGTCCGGCGCATGGCACGTAGATTCGATAGCGTAACCCCGGTCGAACGTGGCGTCTGCGATGGCGCTCATGTCCATGAAGCTGCATGCGAGGAAGTCGACCATGTGGTCGAGCCCCGCCTCAGCGGTCAACGACCTCGCCTTCTCCAACTGGACCTCACTGCGATTGACTCCGACGACGCTGACACTCGCCTCCCGGGCAACACGGCGCATCGGGCCGCCGATCCCGCAACCGATGTCGACCACGGTCATGCCCTCTTGCAACTCCAGTTTCGCGATCATCAGTCGCTGGTGCCGCGCCTGGGAGTCCTCCAGGCTCTCCTGGGGCGACAGCGGCGCAAAATGGAGGGACTCGCTCCAACCGAACACCATGAACTCGTTACACAGATCGTAGTATTCGCTGACGGTTTCGGCGTGGTCGTAGCCCGATGGGCCGACATCCTCCGCTTGCGCCCTGTCCATCCATCCATCGAAGTGTTTCACGCGACCGCGGACGTCCGATCCGCGGTATGCGGCCTTCAGCCTGCCGGGTAGTTCACGGAGTTGCACAAGCCTTCCCTTCCTAGGACGAGCCCTATCCCTGCTCGTGGCTCTGATGTATCGCCTCTATCGCCACGTCCAACTCGTCCCACTGGCGCTCCACCATCGAGCGCAGCCGCATGTTCTGGTACGCGCCCCAGACCACCATCGCAGGCAGCACCAGCAGCACGGAGACGACCAAGGAGTAGACGATGGTGATGGTCGCTGTGATGCCGAACTGCTGAGAAGCAAGCAGCGGGGAGGCGATAAGCACCCCGAACCCCAACGCCGTCGTCATCGCGGAGCCCAACAGCGCCGAACCCGTGGTCGCAAGCGTCCGTATCGCCGCTCGCTCCGGATTGCGCGAGCGGGTGAACTCCTCCCGATAACGATGGATCACGTGGATGGTGTAGTCCACGCCTATCCCAATCGAGAGCGCGGTGATGATCGACGTGATGAGCGAGTAAGGGATGCTCAGCAGCGCCATGGTGCCCAGCACCGAGATGAGGACGAGCACGATGGGGCCAACCGCAACGACCGCCAGCGCAGGCTGGCGCGCGGTCAGCCAGAAGAAGAGTGCGAGAACGGTGAGGGCCGCCGCGATGGTGGTGCTGATCGACTCGGTCTGCCGGTCCGTGATCGCGCTCGTAACCGCGACCGAGACGATGCTGTCCGAGAGCGCCGTCACGGCGGTGTCGTCGCCGAACCAGAGCGCCTCGATGTCCTCCTGCAGCCTTGCGGTTGCAGCGGGATCGTCCGAGTAGGTCGGGAACTGGAGCAGGATCGCGTCGACGCCGTTCGGGTCGTTGACCAGACTGTGCGCGACCGCGGGGTCTCTCGCCGCGAGTTCGTCCAGCAACTCCTGCATCAGGGCCGTATCGAGTTCTACTCCTGCGGAGGCTTCGCTGAAGAGCGCCGCGAGCTCAGGGTCGTATCTGTCGCCGGGCTGCCCGCTGTCGGTGGTCCAGTCCGCCACGAGCAACTCGTAGGACGTCTGGATCGGTCCTGCCACGGCCTGCGGGCGACCTTGCTCGTCCTGGAGAGCGGTCCTCAGGTCCTGCAGGTTCAGGAGCGTGCGGGTCTCCGTGGCCTCGGCATTCACGAGCACGCTGGCCATCTCCGTCGAGCCGCCAACGGCTGCGTCGAGCGTGTTCATGTCAGCGAGCACGCTCCCGTTCCCCGGCAGGATGTCGCGGATGCTGAACTCCGAGTGGAGACCGGTAGCCGAGTACCCCAGTAAGCCCGTCACCAGCAGCACAACGACGATGTACGGGGCAGGCCTGCGGGTGACCTGCCTGCCCAGCAGTTCCGCTACGCGCGGGATGCCCGGCAGCGCATTCGAGATGGGGCGAGGCTGCCGCAGCGTACCGCGGGCCTCGCGACGCCGGTCGATGATCGTCCGCGCCGCTGGCACCAGCGTCAGCATGACGATCAGGCTCATCCCCACGCCCATCGCCGCGACAACGCCAAAGTCCCCGATCACGCCGATCGGCGAGAACAGGGTCGCCAGCAGGCTGACCATCGTCGTAACTGCGGCCAGTACCAGCGGGACAGTGACGTTCCGCAGTCCTGCCCGCACCGCCTGGACGACCGGCGCGCCTTCGAACCGCTGCTCCCGGTAGTGCGAGATCGCCTGGATCGCATAGTCCACCGTGAGGCTGATGATGATGACGGGCACCATCGCGGTGAGCGAACTGGGAGGACCTATGACGCCGAGGGCATTCGGCCCGAGCCAGCCTTCGGCGCCGACAACCCAGATAATCGCGACGATAAGCCCCAGCAGCGTCAGCAACATGTCCGACAGGGTACGGGTGAAGAGCAGGAGCAGACCGGCGATCAGCAGCAGCGCCAACCCGATCAGTGGCCCCATCCCCTCCTCTGTGGCCTTCTTGTACTCATCCTCGATGATTATCGGCGACAGGCTGCTCACGCTCAGCGCACCCGCGTTCGCGGCAGCCAGTTCGCTGATCCTCCGTTCGGCGTCCGTAACTCTTTCGTCTCCGGTATCGTTCAGCCTGATGCTGGCGATGGCGATCGGCGTACCGTTGGTGTCTGTTCCGGTCAACGCGGCAAGGGCATCCCGGATGGGCGGGGCATTCCATGCGGAGTCGATCTCCGCCTGCGTGATCGATCCGAAGTCGTCCACCTGGAGCGCGGCGCCGATCAGGGACGAGGGCGCGACCACCGGGACCCCGGGTGCCAGCAACTCGCCGACGCCCGGGGTCTGGGCGAGGTCAGCCAGCAGCCCGTCCATCTGGGAGAGCCCCTCCGGCGTGAGCGCATCCCCGCGAAAGATGAGTGTCACGACGATGACCTCGCCGGACTCCCCGAACCTGTCGCTTATCTCTTGCGTTGCAGTGGCGATGGGGTGCCCGGGCGGAAGGAAGGCAACGCTTGCGCCCTCGGTCGGTGGCAAACGTTGCTGCGTCCCCATAACCATCACGACGGTAACAATGAGAAGGGCGAGAAGCGTAAGCCACGGACGGACCGTGATCAGCCAGCTCAACCTGCCGAGTACGTTGTTCATGCCTGCATCCCTCTACGCCGCATCGTAGCCCGTCCTGCCGCGACTCGTGAGGTCATTACCCTCCGGCTGGCGCGTCATTGTACAGTCCCTTCAAGAGCGCGCGGGAATGCGCTCGCCGGATCCTGCGGCCCGGGATAGAACTGTGCGCAGTAGGCGCGGAAGGCCATGATCTCCCCGTCGGAACGACTCAGGCGTGGGAGAGACCGGTAGCGCTTGCGGCCCCAGATGACCATGTCCTGCCGAACGTCCCGCTCCTGCTGCGACGCGATGAACCCGTTCATCAGAGGGGCGCGTAGCCTCACAGGGAGGAATCCCAGGCCTCCGATCCACCGCTTCGGGTTGCGTATCTCCCGCACCTGCGAGACCAGCGACAGATCGATGAGCGTGCCGTCGACGGGTGTCGCCAGCACCCACAGGCGCGCATCCATCCCGATGGTGTGCTCACGGATCTCCACGAACGAGTAGCCCAAGCCGGAGATATGGGTCTTGGCGGAGACGTTGAAATTGAAAGGTATGGCCCCCGCTATCTTGTAATTTCGCCTGAAGTCGAAGTCGCTCCGGAAATAGGCGCCGCCCTCCGATACGTCTCCGATGCGGTCCACGCTGCCGTACCCGTGGACGTAGCGCAGGTGGCTGAGGTCCACCGAGTTCTCCGTCGTATCCTGGGGGTGGCCGGGAAAGCGAAGGGTGCGTATCGAGAGGCCGCTCCAGCCGGTCTGGTCCGCCAGGTCGGCAGGCAGGCGCCATTGCGATCCCCGCCCGTCGGTCCCCCACCAGGCGAAGATCAGCCCGGCGACCTCCTGCGTCTCATAGACGTGCAACCTCGCGGCTCTGGGCGGGGGAGCGTAAGGAGTGGCCACGCACTGACCGGTTGCGTCGTACTCGAAGCCGTGGAAGGGACAGACGAGTCGCCCGTCGCGCACGCGTCCTCCCGCGGCAGGTCCCAGGTCGGAGCCCAGGTGCGGACAGTAGGCGTCGGCGACGCAGATGCTCCCATCCTCGTCGCACCAGACGACGATCTTCTCTCCCATCCAGGTCTTCTGAAGGAGCCTGGCCTTCTGTATGGCCTTCCGGCTTCCGACGAAGTACCAACCCTCCGGAAACGGGGAAGGTGAAGTGGCGTTGGAGGACTCCCTGCTTTGGATTGTCATCGCTCGACGTTCCTCATCGGATACGCGAGAACTTTAACACGCCATGCTCCGCGCTGGGTCATATCGCCCGCGCGCTGCCCTTCATGTTCCGGCAGCGTCGGTGGAATGCCTTCAGATGAAGCTTCCCTCTTCCTCTTCGGCGTCTTCCACCCTCATCAGCAGGGCCGGGAGGATGGCGAACAGGGCCAGGAAACCCGAGATCATGAAGAGGTTCTGGAACACGGTCACGCCGGCTTCTATCAGGGGAGCCTCGGTCTCCTCATACGTCGATCCGATAGCAACGTGAGCGGTCAGACTGTAGAAGCGCTCGATACCCCAGGCGGACAAGGCAGCCAGTCCCAGCGCCATCCCCACCATTCGAGCGGCCGTGATCAATGAGGCCGCTGCTCCCCAGTAGTGGCTGGGCGCCGCGCTCAGAGCGCTGACGCCGATAGGAGGGATGACCAGCCCGAACCCCAGCCCTGCCATGACGAGAGGCATGGTCAGCCTGAGTTCCTCCACCTCCGTCTCCCAGCCGCTCATGAACAGCAGTCCCGTTCCTATGAAAGCAAGGCCGGTTATGCACACCGTCCTCACTCCCGTCCAGCGCAGGATGTAGCCCCCGACCACCGCGCCAACCGGAATGGCGGCTGTGAGACGGACCAAATGAAGGGCGCTCTCCCAGGCCCTCTTCTCCATGACGGTGCCGGCCATCAGCGGTACGGCCACCAGCGAGATGATGAGAGCCACTCCCACCATGAACTGGGTGATATTGGATGACAGGAACGCCCTGGACGTGTACAGGAAGGATGCCAGCAGGGGCTGGACCGTGCGTCGCTCGAACAGGACCAACACGAGGACCAGGCCGACCCCCAGGGAGATCAGGACATACGGGAAGAGGGACTCTCCGGAGAAGATGCTCCTCTGGGAGAGACCGATGCTGAGGACGGTGAGGGCCGCTCCAAGCACGAGTGCCCCGAAGTAGTCCATCTTCGCTGCAGGGTTGGCGCGGTTCGGCAGGATGGCCAGGAGCGCTATCAGGAAGAGGCTCTGCGGTATGTCCAGCCAGAAGATCCACCGCCAGCCCAGCAGCTCGATGATGGCTCCTCCATAGAGGGGCCCCAGGACGGACCCTGCTTCAGCCGAGGCCGCTACGAGCCCTATCGCGACTCCTCGCCTCTCTGGCGACACCACTGCTACCGCCATGGCGAGGCCTATGGGGACTGTCGCGCCGCCTCCGAATGCCTGGACCACCCTGGCGGACACCACCCATTCGAAGTTTGGTGCGAGCGCCACGAACGCCGATCCGATGGAGAAGACGATCAGCGCCGCGTGGAACATCCTGATGCGGCCGTAGACGTCGGACAGACGCCCTGCCAGCGGCATCGCCACCGTGTAGCTGATCAGATACCCGGTTACGATCCACGATGCCCGGTCCAGGTCAGTAAGGGGGATCTCTAGGTCAACCATGACGGCAGGCAGGGCCGCGACCACCACCGTCTGGTCCAGGGCGGTCGAGAATACCCCCAGACAGATGATCCCCAGCACCGCAGTCTGGGAAGAACGGAGCGAAGCGAGGCTGGACCTGGCGGCGTTCACGACCCGGATAGATCAGGAGGTTGGATGTTGACCGGTGCGCCGATGTCCATGATGGTCACCAGCCGGGTGGTCTCAGGGGCGTCGTCGTTGAAGAGTTGCCCGTCTATCCTGAGCTGCTGTACCTCGTACGAGACCTCGTCGAACCAGAAGGTCAACGTGATCGGGTGACCCGGGTCCACCGATGTGATGAGGCTCGACATCTCTTCCGAAACGACGTCCCCTTCCACACGGATAGATTGGACTCCCCCCACGGATTCGCTGCCCGTGATGGCAGCGTTCTCGAGAACGGGCAGCAACTCGCTCAAGGTAATGCCCATCCCACCGAAATTGAAGGGCACCTGGTCTACGGGCAGAGGGGCCCATGGTGCGTCCTGGGAGAACTTCATGAACGCCTGCTCCCCGGCTGCGAGTATCTCGACTTCCACGAATCCCAGGCCGGGGGCCACTGCATCCACCAGGATCCTCGCGCTGTCCGGAGACTTGATCTCGCCCTCGACGGTCTTGAGTGTCAGTCCGAAGAATTTGGCCCCGGACTCCATCTCGTCGATCATGTGGAACCTTGCCGTCGACAGGGAGGCGAGTTCCTCCCCTGCGCTGGAAAGCACGCTGTTCAGATCAGGGGTCGGCGTAGGGGTGGGCGCGGCAGTGGGCGTGGGTTCCGAACCACACGCGGCCATCAGGAACACGAGACCCGCCGCCAAGGCAAGTACCCTCATCATGCGGCGCACGGTACCACCCGCAAAAGGCGCCGGGCAAGCACCCTCTGGTGCTTTGAACGCTACGCCTTCCTGAAGCGCCAACCGTACATGATGCTGCCGTAGTAGTTGAACGACCGCTTCGCTTCAGCGTCGTCGAAGGGATAGTCGGCGCCGAGTTGCCTCGCGGTAGCAAGCCCGGAGACGAAGCAGGTCTCCTGGCTGTTGACCAGGGTATGAGCGCCGCAATGCCATGTCCGCCTCTTGCCCTGGATGCAGCGGAACAGGTTGACGAGCAGCACGACGTGGCGCACGTCATGGACGATGTGCTGGAACCACCACTTCTTGACTATCTTCCGTTCATCGATAGGGCTGATCGGGTTGTAGGTCACCAGGCAAGGCTTGTCGGACCGGCTGGCCCACGGCTGCTGGTTGTGCATGATGTAGGTGATCTCGTAGTTGTCCGGTCTGGCGCCGTACTGCTCGATGTGATTGCTCCGCGTTGCCAGGGCCTTCACCTCGTTGTCGGGGAGTACCGAGGAGTCGGAGTGGACGACCGTGTGGTTGTGCAGTTCGCTCTCGTAACGTACCGACGAGAGGATGTAGCGTTCGAAGAACGTGGGCTTGTCGAGGATCATCAGCGTCTGGTTCGCATTGCATGCGAAGATCACATCGTCGAATGTTTCCTGCACACCGTCGTGGTCCTCGACAACGACGCCCGACGACCGGCGGTACACCTTTCGCACGGGACGGTTCAGGAAGATCTTGTCGCGGAAGTTGGCCGACAGGTTCTCGTAGATGCGTCTCGTCCCCTGGTCCCACGTCTGCATGGGCGTGGCTGTCTCGATATCGAAGAACTCGAGATACCTCGAGAAGAGCGCCGCAGGCATATCGAACACGTTCGTCGCCATCAGGAAATTGACGAACATCGGTTTCAGTACCTTGTACCTGAAATCTCCGGAGAACCCTCCCAGGTTCAGGACCGTCCCCATGCTGATGTAGTTGAACGGATTGAGGGCGTTCAGGAACTTGGACCGGGAGCGGGTCAGACGGCCGAACCAGCGCAGGCGCCCCAGCAACCGCTGGAACTTCTTGATCTCGGACTGCAACTGCTCCCTCATGTCGGAATCGAAATCGTGGGCGTAGACCTGGTCGCCGTACTTCACGCTGTAGCTGAACCTGGTGTCGACCAGTTCGATGCCGAACCGCTCCAGCAGCAAGAGGATGTGGTGATACACGGAGGGGATACAGGCGGTGACGGAGATGTCGAACGGGATCGAACTGCCATCATCCTGCGGCATGTCTGCTGTGACCGCGTTGCCCCCGATCTGCGCCTGCGCTTCGAACAGCCGGAAATCGAAACGGTCCGGATGGTGATGGATCGCCCACGCCGCGCCCAGTCCTGAAACGCCTCCACCTACGATGGCGATCCGCCGCGGCGTTGTCGCTGTCTCCCGGGTTGCCATGTCCTTCTTCCTACCGCCGGGCGTCCACCTTCGCCAGGAACGAGAGGACCTCCCTGTTGAAGATCTCCGTCTGGTCGAGGTTGGTGAAGTGCCCCGCATCAGGCACCACCACCAGTTCCGACCCCTCGATCTGGCTGTGGATGAACCTGACGTCCTCCAAGGCCGGGTCCTCCTCCCCGGCGATACACAACGTCGGCGCGATGATCTCGCGCAGGCGGTCGTCGAAGGCCGGGGCCTGGTCGAGCGCTTCGAGGGAGTAGACGTAGCCGTGGGGCGTCAGCGCCGTGAGCATCTCGAAGATGCCCTGGGCCTCATCCGGCCCCCTGGCCGCCCTCAGGGCGAAGCTGTCGACCTCCCGGATGGAGTGCCGTGCCACCGCTTCTATCCCCTCGGTGAAGGCCAGCTCCCGCACCCGGGCTGTGTTCTTCCTGATCTCCTCGCTGTGGGCGCGGCCCGACGCCGAACCGGAGTCGATGACCATCAGGCCCGCCACCCGGTCCGGATGCAGCAGCGTGAAGCGCGTGGTGATGCCTCCGCCCATCGAGAGCCCGCCGACGTACGCTTTCTCGACGCCGAGGTGGTCCAGCAGGCCCAGCAGGTCCTCGACCGACGTGTCCAGTCCGTAGGCCGACGGGTCCTCAGGAGCATCCGATTTGCCGTGTCCCCGCGGCTCGAAGCGGATGAACCGGTACTTCGCGGAGAACGCCTCCACCTGCGGGTTCCACATCGTGGCGTTGCCTCCCCGGCAGTAGCAGAGCACGAGCGGGAAACCCTCGCCGTCGCTCTCGTAGTTGATGCCGACGCCGTTGATGGTGACCTTGGGCATGGAAGCCTCCAGACCGGGCCTGCAGACACTGAGGGTTGGGCCTACTTGGCCTTGGCTGTAGTGGTGGGCCGGACTTGACGGTAGACAGAACCGAGCCGTTCAGAGCCATGTCCTCGGCGCTACCGCCGGGTATCCGGCTGTCGTCCGGCATGGGGACAGTGTACCGGACGACAGCCTTTCCGGGCATTATGACGATCTCCTTGACGAAGGTCTCGATGAAGGACCTGCGCTCGGTGAGCTCGCTCTCTTTGAGGAACTCGCTCATATCCTGGGCATAGGCCGCAATGGTCTCCACGTCGTCGAGAGTCTCCCTGCGCTCGGAGAGAAGGGCTCTGGCCTCCGACGCCGCGGCCTCCAGGCGCGCCTGCCGGTCTCTGTGCTCTCGGATGCGGCCCGAGGCGTCGGCCATCTCGACATTGTCGGTCGACTCGATGTAGTGCCAGATGCGACCCAGCTTGCGCTTCACGTCCTCTAGCTCATCCTCGATGGTCTCCAGCCGCTGGCGCTGCTCGGCGGCCACCCCGTCCATCCGCTCGTCCACGACCTTGACGAGGGCTCGGATGTTTCCGTCCGTGAGAATGTTGGAGCGTATGTTGCCAATGACCATCTCCTCGAAGCGCCGGGCGTTGATCCTGGGGGAATCGCAGGCCCCGGCGCCGTGCTTCATGATCGACTGGCAGACGTAGTAGGAGAACCGGCCGCTCTTGGCGTCCTGACCGCTGAATGCCCGGTTGCAGGCCTTGCACTTGACGAGACCGCTGAGCATGTAGGTGCTTCCCACGCGGCGGGGGTGCGTCTTCTTCGGTGCGCGGGACCGCATGAGCCTGCTCACACGGCGGAACTGGGCCTTGGAGATGATGCCGGGGAAAGCGTTCTCTACGCGGACCGGCTCGGCCTTGCCCTTGCCGCTGACGCCCCAGAGCAGCGTGCCCGTGTAGACCTCATTTCTGAGCATGTTGTGGATCACGGTCTTCGACCAGCGCCTTCCTGCGGGGCTGGCGAATCCCTCGTCGTTTAGGGCCTTGGCGATGTCTAGCATGCCCTTGCGGGACTCGGCCATGTCGAAGATGCGCCTGACGACAGGAGCCGTGTCCTCGTCGGGGTCCAGCCTCGGCCGCTTCTTCGCCCCGTCCTGCACCATCAGCTTGCAGTAGCCATAAGGCACCCTGCTGGTGACCCAGAATCCCCTGGATGCCGCCTCGCGCATCCCCCGAGTGACCTCCTGTGCGAGGTTTTCGGAGTAGAACTCGTCCACGCTCTCGATGATGCCTTCAAGCAGCTTTCCAGTTGGCGAGTCGTCGGCCTGCTCGGTGATGGAGACGACCCTGACGCCCTTGCGCCGGAGCATGGACTTGAACGCGACGGCGTGCTCGCGCTTGCGGGTGAAGCGCGAGAACTTCCAGACGAGGATTTCCTGAAACGGAGCATCGGGCTTGGTGGCCTCGTCCAGCATCTTGCGGAACTCGGGGCGGTCGGCGACGCGCCCGCTCTCGGCCTCGTCGATGTACTCTCGGGCAACCAGGTAGCCGTTCTTCTCGGCGTAGTCCCGGAGCGCCCGCATCTGGGCCGCCACGGACAGGTCCACGTCTTGGCGGTCGCTGGAAACCCTGGCGTAGAGGGCTACAGGTGTAGTTGTGGTGAAATCGTTCATTGGTGTGCTCGCCTCCTTGTCCGCGTTTCGCTTGCGCGCCGAGGGTACGGCTTCACGTCAGCAGTTCTTTGCCCGCCAGTATCGCCGTTAGGAGCAATGTGAGAACTGCGACCGTGATTATGATTCTGTTGTATCTGCTTGATTGGCTGTGTCCGTAGGGGGCAGCCCTCTCGCGATACCTGTGATTGTTGTCGTAGCTGACCTCTTTGTCCGGCAGATCCGCGTACTCATCCCAAAATAGTTGAGGGGCGGAGTGCAGCACTTCATACATGGAAAGAAGCTCTGAAACGGGGAACTGTTGGTGAAATTTTGGCCGCAGACCGTCGAGCTTTCTCGTCATAGCCGTAATCTTCTTGATTCGCTCAGATTCGAACGTAAACCCAACGAGGACGGCATACATCGCGAAGCTCAGTGGATACTGAAGTCGGTCGAAGCCTGAGGTCGAATCCTCAGTGACGAGGACCGTAGATGCAAAGGCGACGAAAAAGGTAAATGCCGTACCTGCGACAACGAGCATGCCCCACGCGACGGTCCATACCAGTGAGTTGGGGCGGAAGATCTCCTTCTCCACACCTCACTTGCGAAAGGAGGTTTCCATGCCGCGAACTCTTAGCCTCACAGCGACCTGAACGACCAGATCGCCCACACCGAACGCATAGGCGCACATCAAGCCAAAGAAGAATACAACGATCGCCCATTCCGCATAGGTAGTCTCGCTCACTCCATTGCTCCTTCCGGGTGACGTGGGTCTGTCGGACTGTTCGGGCGGGCCTCAGCCCGTTGGCGGCGTTCCCGCCGCAGCCACTCCCGCTCCTCCATGTACAATCGGATGGCCTCCCTGACGAACTCGCTCATGGTTCGCCCATCCTCTTCGAGCACCTGCTGGACTTGCTCGGCCAACTCAGGTGGCATCGAAATGGTGATGGCCTTTCGGTTGGTGGGCATTCTCTCTTTTTGCCTCCGTGAGTATGACAAAGTCATACTAGTATCATGAACGACCCGGAGCAGCGTTGTCAAGGCGGAAACGGCTGGGTTCAGTGGGCCGCGGAGGACGGTGAACCAAGGCGTGGAGGCGGGCGTTGGAGTGTTCATCACCCCACGGGTAGACACTGCGCACTTGGCCTGATCTCGCGGAGGCCAGCCGAAGTGGTCATCTCTCTGGCCTGCTGATATGACCGGCTCGACGCTTTCCCAATCCCGCGGGACCCCGGTGCGGATAGCCTTGCTGAGAGTCTCAGGATGGCGATGAGAGTAGAAGGGACGTGCATCAGCCTTCTTCCTCGGCGTCCTCCCGAGGCGACGGGACCGCCTGCCGTCCCATGTGGGCGCGGATGGCGACGTCGGCCAGGATGCGGAAGCCTTTGAGGAAGGTCTCCCGCTGTTCGGGGGTGTAGCCCTCCAACGGGTCGTCGTGCGCCGACTCGTCGTGGCTACTTCCTTCCGGTTGGTTGTGCGCGTTCGTATCTCTCATCTGGGTCCGTTCGCGGCGTCCTCACGCCGGGCCGCCGCCTCTTGGTCTCTGGTCGATGGGTTGGCCGCCGGCGCTGGACGGATCGGGGCAAACGCCGGCGGCGCAAAGGTTTGGGTAAGTCTCTAGTCCTCCCAAAGGCTCATCTGAAGACCCTCGCCCATGAGGATCTCCAGGCCGCCGGGCATCCGGGCCGCGAAGCGGAAGATGGCGTGCATCGCTCCGCCGCAGGGCTCGACGCCCTTCTTGCGCCACCTGATCAGGGACTTGCGGTCCACGCCGATGGCCCTGGCGAGGGCGCCCCAGGAGAGGCCGCTGGCATCCTTGAGGCGTTCGAGGCGCTGGGGGAAGTCCTTCGGCAACACGCCGCCCTCGTGGAGCAGTGCGTCGTCGTCATCGGTAAAGCCGTTGTGCCCGCCGAGGCGGGACGAGACGTTAGTGTTTTCCATGTCTATCCTCCATCGTGAATAGCCGGTCGAAGTCGTCGAAACCGAGGGCCCTGAGCATCCGGCGGCGGATGCGATCGGAGGGCGAGCGCCCCCCGTTGACCAGCATCGACATGTAGCCGGGGCTGACCCCGACCTCCCGGGCGAGCCAGTTCTGGGAGCGGTCCAGGGTGCTGAGCCGCTCCCAGAGGGCCGCCGTGTCGAGCCGGACAACGGTCCGTCCTCCGCCCCTCCGTCGGCCTTTCTGTGGGTTGGTGTTTCTTGATTGCATAGCTGCCTCTATTTCCTATAGGGGAAGGGAGCCGGTGTTTTCGACTCACCCTCCGGTCTGTATTCCGTCACTGCGGCGGCAGGGCCCGGGGAGAATGCGGTTCGCCAGGCGTGCGCCAGGCGCGTCCCAAGGGGCCAAGTTCCTCGACGGCCCTGCTGTGGGACACCCAGAGGGGTACCTGGACGCCCCTGGCCTCCATCTCCTCGCGGGCAACCCGCAGGAAGTGGGTTTGAGCGACGTCGTCGTCAAAGACCACCAGGACGTCGGGCCGCGTGCCGTGGTCGTCGGTGGGCCTGTGAGACGAGTAGTAGCGCAGATAGGGAGCGAGGCGCTCCGACATCGTGGTGGGCCGCACGGCGCGGCGCTCCCACTCCAGGAAGAAGGGCCAGATCGAATCGCCCTTCGTAAGGACGCCGAAGGCGTCGGGGTTGACGGAGCGCCGGCCACCGTCGTGCTTGAAATGCCTGGAGGCCCGCTGGGGTGGGTCGAGCTGGGAGACCTCCCAGCCGACGAGTCCGGCCTGGACCGCGAGGTGGGCGATGAAGGCGTGGACGGCCGCGGTGTGCTCGATGTTCCTGAGCAGCTGGCGGCTCCGCCTGCCGGCTATGGCGGTCCAGTCGAAGGGTGAGCCGGGGATCAGGGGCGCGCCGCTCCACCGGCCTTTGGCCGTGCCCAGGGACGTGCGGTCCCGGCGGGCCAGGAAGGCCAGCCCTCGGTCGGTGATGGCCAGCCGCCCGCCCGCGCCCGGGTGTCGGACGACGAGCTTGAACATCTCGATGGGGATGACGACCTGGGACGCCCGCTGGTGGGAGACGTCCATCAGCCCGGCCAGGTCCGTGAGGGTGAGCCAGGGCCAGTCGGAGACCAGCTCGACGGCACGCTTCTCGGCGGCCTTCAGCTTTGCGGGCAACATGTAGTCGGGGATGTCCCAGCCTGGCCCCTCGACGGCGAGGTCGTCGGGAAGCGAGACCCCCAGTGGCGGCGGTTCCGCGGGGACGTCGCCCCCCGCATCCAGGCTGGCGAGGATGGAGCGCAAGTCGACGGCGGCGCTGACAGGCGCGGGGCTCCACGCGGGGTCGTCCGGCGAAGCCGCGACCGCCTCGCCCTCCACGGCCAGAAAGACCGGGACGGGAAAGCCGTCCAGCATCCTGCGCGAATGCCTGAGGCGCACGCGGTCGGGCATGAGGACGAGCACGATTCCGGGGAGCGGAACGCCCCGCAGCCGCCACATGCGGTTGGAGAAGGGGGACCGGTCGGCGGTGTTCCCGCGCCGGACGATGCCAACGCTCTTCCCGCCGGGAAGCTCGACGGTGGCGTCCAGGGGCAGCGACCGGTACCACCGGAACCGCACCGGGTACTCGACGGCGGCGATCCCCGCCGCCAGGCGGTAGATGGATGCGAGGGCATCGAGGCGCTCCATCAGGCTGCGCCGCCACTGTGCGGATAAGGGGCGTTCGTTCAGGAGGCCGTCGGGAGAGATTCCCTCCTCCCCGGCGAGCCTCTGGAGCCCGGCAACGGTGAGGTGGTAGCGCTGGGCCTGGGGGAGGAGGACGGCAGCGTGAGGGACCGGCGTGCAAAGGCCGGCCTCTTCCAGTCTCTCCACGGCCTCGTAGACGGCGCCCTTCGAGCGGCCTGTGACCGCGACCATCTCCGTGCGGTCGAGGAACGGCATGGACGCCAGGGCGCGGAGGACCTCGGCCTCGGTTCCTGCAGGTCTCATTCGTCAGCCTCCTCTTGCGCCTCCACCGGCGCGGCGTCGGAGTCGTTCTCCAGGTCTGCGGCGCGCTCCCTGAACTCCTGCACCTTCTTCTGGTCGGGGGCCTCGGTGAAGGAGATATCCCGGGCCGAGAGGGTGTAGGAGGAGACGGCCTCGCGGATGTGCGCTGCGACGGCGGGATCCCCGTCCTCGGGCTTTCTGACCATCATGGAGAAGGCGGGCATCCGCTCAATGCCGACGGTGGCGCGGACGTAGCAGTGGTGCACCGGCAGGGATGTGATGTCGTCCTCGGTGACGCGTTCCTTGCCCAGCTCCCACACGAGCTGGCGGGCGTCGCCGCCGGAGACCTGGAAGACGGCCAGGCAGCCCACGTTGGCCAGCAGGGTGTCCCGCATGGTGCGGGAGAGGTCGTCGAGCTTGGCGAGGCTCTGGGTGGCGAGGATGAACGACGCCCCGAACTTGCCCACCTCCGAGAGCATCGACTCGTAGTCGACGCCGGGCATGGACTGCATCTCGTCGACGACCACCAGCACGCCGCGCCGCTGCCTGAGCGACGTTGTCTCCTGCTCCCGGATTACGGAGTCGACGAGGTTGAGGAGGGATGCGCCCACAAGGGCCGCCACGTCTCTGCCCACGGCGCCCTGGGCGGTGGACACCAGCAAGATGCCGCCGCTGAGGATGGTGTCCCGCAGGTCGATGGTGGAGCGGCGTTGTCCCAGGATGGCCCGCGCCCGCTTGGAGGATGCGTAGTAGGAGAGGCGGGTCTGGACAGGGGCGAGGGCCTCGGCCCGGTACTGGTGGTGCCAGCCCCCGAAGTCCCTGGCCCACCACTCCAGAAGGTACGGGTCGGAGACCCGCTTGAGGACGCCGTCCCGGAACTTGCGGTCGGAGAGGAGCTTGAGGCCGTCGAGGATGGTGTGCTGGCTGCCCTCGTCGGTCTCGGGGTGCTCGTTGGCCTCGTGGAGGGTCTTCACGGTCTGTTCGAGGATGGACTGCATCCTCGGCCCCCACTGCTCCCAGAGGCCCCGGGCGACGCGCACCACCGAGTCGGCGGTGCGGTCGCGGTCTGAAAATACCCTCGTATCGAGCAGGTTGATGCCCGGCGCCCTGGCGTGGTCGGAAAGGTCGATGAGACGCACCCGGTCGACCAGGGACTCCGGCACCTGCCCGAGCAGCCCGGCCACCAGGTCGGCGTGGGGGTCGATGACGACGATGGCGTCTCCGTCCCTACCCTCGGCCTTCTCCCGCATCTTGTGGGTGACGAGGTGGTGCATGAGGGTGGACTTGCCCATGCGGGTGTGGGCGACGTAGAGGTGGTGCCGCCTTAGCAGGTCCTCGGGGAAGCGGATGGGCCGGGGCTTGCCGGCCGTGGTGTCGCCCACCAGGGCGCCGCCCCGGACGCCCTTTGCGGAGGGGAGGAGCGACCGTGCGCCGGAGCGCTCCACCAGGGGGGTCTCGTCGCCGGCTCCGGGCGGGTGCCACAGGCAGGCGATCTCGCGGACGCCGAGGACGCTGCGCTTGCCGAACAGCCCTGCGCTGGCGGGATGCAGCCTGTCGGGGTCGGGCACGACGGCCCGGATCTTGCCGATCTTGAGGCGCGCGCCCGCGGGGTTGTCGAAGTGGCGATAGGCGGCGGCCACGGGACCGAGGAGTTCCCTGGCACGCTGGGGGCGCGTGTCGGCGGGCAGAATGGCGACGACCTGGAGCTCAGCGTCGAAGGCGATGCGGGAGACCTTCTCGCGTATAAGGATGGGGTCCTCGACGCGCTTTCTGGCCTTCTTCCAGCGCCACCACGCCCAGCCGCCAACGGCCATGCCGAGGGCGGTGGCGACGCCCAGGGCGGCGGCCTTCCAGATCTCGCCGTCCTGCACCCACAGGTAGCCCTTGAGGGCGGCCAGCGCGCCGATGCCGAGTACGGCCATGGTCACGCCGTCCATCTGCAGCGGCTTGGTCTGGAAGGTGTAGGCGGGCTCCCTTGGCTCCATGCCGGGCCGCTTGTGGGCCTTGTCGAGGTGGTCCTGTGACCAGTCGGGTCCGAGGGAGCGCAGCATCAGCCGGGCCACCACGCGCTCACCGGCCTCCAACTCCGACAGGGCGCCCATCAGGGCGATGAGGGGGTCGGAGCCGGGGTCGAGCAGGTCGTCGTCCCGGAACGTCCTGAGAGGGACGTACTCGGGGCCGTCGGCCCGCATCGTGATGCTCCACGCCTGCTCCCCGTCTCTGAGCCAGAGGGGGTCCTCGCCGGGGTGCACCTCCTGGATGCGGGCCTGGGGGTAGTGGGCAGCTAGCTGGCCCCGGACCACCTGGTCGTCCAGGCATCGGGCCATGAGGGCCACGCCGTCGATGTCTCCGGCCAGCTCCAGGGAGAAGGGCTCGGGGACGGCGATGGAGCTGAGCAGGTTCTCGACGCCCAGCAGGGTGCGCTCTCCTGCCCGGGGCGGCGTGACCGCCAGCAGGACGGGTTCCCTCTCGTCGGCGTCGTCTCCGAACAGGATTTCCTTCGGGTTGAGTCTCATTGCTGTACTCCTTTTCTAATGACGTCCGGGCCGCCACTCGATGACCTCGGTCTCCTCCGGCGTGGCCTCGATGCGCACGGGGAAGCGGTTGCCTCTTGCGAGGAGAAGCCCGTCTCCGCGCGGGCACGACAGCAGCCAGCGCTGGAGGTCCTCGGGGAGGTCGAAGGCGTCCCCCACGGTGCTGATGGCGGCGGCGTCCTGCTGCAAGAGCAGCTTGAAGGCGGCGTTCTGAAGCAGGGCGCGACCGGAGTGGCCGGTGATCGTTCTCGAAGAGTCCTCGGAGAGGAGGTCCTGGACGTCCTGAGTGATGAACTGGAGACCGAGGCGGTGCTTGCGGGCGCGCTTGGCCATGCTGACCATGAAGGCCGCGCCCTCGGGGTGCTGCATGATCGACCACACCTCGTCGACGACCAGGAGCCTGGGCTTGGGGTCCTGGGCCGCGGCGGCCCACACCGTCTCGGTGCAGACCATGGCCGCGGCGGGCCGGAGCTCCGGTTCGAGCAATCGAAGGTCGAAGACGGTAACAAGGGCCTCGTTGGCGAGAAGGTCGTCGCCCTCGTCGGAGAGCAGGTGTCGCAGGCTGCCGGTGGCGAAGGGCCGGAGGAAGCGTGCAAGGTCGTTATCGCCCGCCTCGTCCTGCTGGAGAAATGCGTAGAAGTCCCGGAAGCCAGTGCGCTCGCGGGGCCGGGAGTAGTAACCGGCCAGGGCGTGGTCCAAGGAGGCCCTGCGCTCTGCGCCAAGGCTCTCTCCCACCATCACTTCGATGAGGCGTCTGAGGCTGCCGATGCGCTGCAGCATCTCCTCTGAGTCGCCCCGCTCGATGACGAAGGGGTTCATCCCCTGTCCCGGTACGCCGGGAGAGAGCACGCGTCCGCCCGCGGCCCGGGCCATGTCGGCGTACTCCCCCTCCGGGTCGATGACGTAGGCGGTCACGCCCCGGCACAGGCCTCTGAGGACTCCCAATTTGGTTGCGAAGCTCTTGCCTGCGCCGGAGCGTGCCAACACCGCCGTGTTGGCGTTGAGATGGGTGCCGTCCCAAGGGTCGTAGACCACAGGGGAGCAGGCGCGCATGTCGATGCCGTAGAGGGTGCCGCTGCGAGTGTCCAGGTCGGGCGGGGAGAAGGGGAAGAGTCTCGCGATGCTGGAGGTGTCCAGGGTGCGCCAATCCGCCACGGCGTTGAGGGCCAGGGGCAGGGTCGAGAGCAGTCCCTCGCGCTGGCGGAAGGCCAGGTTGTCCAGCTTGCCCAGGGTGGAGGCGAAGTGGGCCTTGGCCCGCTGGGTCATCTCCTTCAGCGCGGCCTCGTCCTTCGCGTGAAGGGTTACAGATAGAGAGGCGTGGAACAGCCGCTCGCGCCCGCGCTGCACCTCGTCCCGGAGCCGGGTCACGTCCTCCAGGGCAATCTCCGCCTCGGGGGACATGGTGCGCCCGCGCTTGAAGGAGAGGGACTGGGCCGACTCGAAGCGGACCTTCTGCCACTCCAGCGTCCTGGCCGCCTGCTCGGCGGGTATGGGGCCAATGTGGACGGCGATGTCCATGGGCGCTCCGGTGGCCATCAGCCCCTGCAGGAAGCCGGGGGCTAGCGACCGGGGCCAGCGGCCCAGGTGGAGGGACCGCACCAGGCTGTCGCCGATGCGCATGTCGCGCCGGTTGATCTCCACCTCGACGGGCGCCTCCTCGTCGAAGTCGGTGGGGGAGCCGCCCAAGGCGACCGACACGAGGAGCATCCGTAGCTGGCGTCCGCTTATGGGATGGATGGAGAGCCCTGCCCGCGCCAGCAATCCCCGCAGGTCGTCCACGCGAGCGAACTCGCACACGGCGTAGAAGCGCCGGTCGAGGATGCCGTCGCGGGCTTCCAGGTCCGTCAGCAGTTGCTGGAGGGACTCGGATGCCGCCTTCGTCTGCGGGGGCAGGTCGTCCGGTTGTGCCTCCCACAGGATGTCCCGCATCCGCCCCAGTCGCGGCGGGTGTTGCCTGATGAGCATCTGCACGGGGAAGTCGAGGGCGTTTAGCGCCCCGGCGAAGGCCCCCAGCTTGGGCTCGTCGATCTCCAGCCCCAGCACCTCGCAGACACCGAGCTTGGTGTTGTCCAGCCGGACGGGGCCGTCGTCCTCAAGGTGCGACAGCATGAAGAACAGGGGCAGATCGGGAGGCGGCTTGGGCTCCGGCTCTTCCGACGAGTCAGGTTCATCTGTGTGGGCGTCCCACAGCTCGGACGGGATCTCCCATGTGGAGGTGTCCCACGGCTCGGACGGGGACTCCCCGGGGGTTGCAGCCTCAGCTTCCTGCTGCCGCCCCGATTCCGGCTCCCGCCGCTCGGACGGGGCCTCCGGCGAGGTCGCAAACCCGGCGTCCTCCAGCGGTCTCGCTTCCGGGTCCCACCGCTCTAACGGCCGCGCCGAGGTCTTCCGAGAAGGTGAGGGTCAGCTCGGTCCCGGAGACCCTCGCCGAGGTGAGGGTCGGGGCCACCTGGTCGCGGGTGAGATACAAGGTGCGCTGGGCATGGGTCGACCAGTCGAGTCCTGGGTTTGGCCACTCCACCTGGAACGCAAGGAGGGTGGGATCGGATGGTAAGTGCGAATCTAGCTGCGCCAGTCTAAAAAATAGAGGTTTGCTACATGCGTACAGCGTCCACTGTGGGTACTCTTCGGCTATTGAACTTGCCGCAGCGTTGGGCGCAACAAACCTGAAGGAAAATACGTCTGGTTCTCCTGTTACACTTGAGAGGAAGCTGGTCGCTATGTCATAGGAAGTAAGAGAAGTAAAGTCCGTGTCATCAAGGAAGCCGTAATCGACACCACCTCCAAACGTTGACAACACGTTGGCATAACCATATTCCGTTTGGTTCGCAAACCCGGCACGTTCTATCGCGACCGTGCCCGTCCAGATCTGCTGCTCGCCTCCGGCGTAGCTGGGTGCGGCGCAGGTCGCGGCGGCAACGATCTGGGGCGTCGCGGCGCTGGTCAGGGGACCCTCCATGGTGCCGTCGTCGTCGGTGAAGCTGGCCACCACCTTCAGTGTCTTGCCGGCGTCGGCGCCGGTCAGCGTGTAGGTCGTGCCCGTGCCGATGTTGCCCATCTCGAGCGTCGTGCCGGTGGCGTCGAAGCGTTGCCACGTGTAGGTGATGGAGTCCTCGATGCCGACGATGCCGTTGTCGTCGAGGATGGTGCCCGGGTCGGCCATGAGCACAGCGGGCACGCGGTACACGTTGGGCGCGGTGATTGAGGGCTGGCCGGTGGCGTCGGCGGCGGGCAGGTCAACGACGTTGCCCTTGACTCGGAAGGGGATCGGAGGCGAGAAGCTCACAAAGTCATCAGTGCTGTCGTGGGCGCGGGTATAGGAGAGGTCTTCCGAGGTCCAGCCCGGCTCGGCCACCTGCTCCCGCCGGAAGCTGTCCAGATTCGCGCGGGCCACCTCGGCCTGACCGCCCTCCAAGAATATCCAGTACTGAGTGCGCGCGGTGAGCGTGACGTCGGTGGTCGGGATGAACGAGTAGTCTTTCGTCGTACTGGCGTCCAGGGCCGCCGGTCCCGACAGGGTCGCCACCTCCGTGCCCTGGGCGGAGCCGCTGAACAGCTTCATGGTCGGCGTGACGGTGTCCGTCCCGGTGCGCAGGTTCACCTCGATGCTGCTCAGGGTGAACTGGCCGGAGCCGACGCCGGCGGTGAACCGCTGGGAGATGTCGAAATCGGCCAGCGACTCGTAGACGGGGGTCTCGCCCTCGAGGAAGTTGTCGAGCAGCGTGATCGCGCCGGGATTGTTGTAGCCGTTGAGCCGCATGCGCACTGGATTAGTTTCGTAGATGGTCCCGCCGAGAGTGTCGGCGATGCTCCAACCCTCGGCGCTCGCCTCCTCCTCGGTGGTCCTGTGGTTCAGGTGGACCAAATATCGGGCAGAATTCATGGCGCCGCCAGTAGGGATTGCCACTTTGATCCAGTACTGGGTGTTCTTGACGAGCGTGACAATGCCCGGCGCCGTGAAGGTGTACTGCTTGTCTGCATTCGCGTCCAGGGACGCGGGACCGCTGAACGTCGTGACGACCGGTCCGGAGGCCGAACCGCTGTGCAGCGTCACCGTCGGCGGCGTCGTGACGCCGAATGTCTCAAAGCGCAGATCAACGCTGTAGAGGCGGTAGCCGTGCTCGAAGCCGCCGGTCGTAAACCCCTGCGTGACGACGGAGGTCCGTCCGTCAGTAGTACTTGAATTACCATCAGTGACCGTAAAAACGTTCGAGACCAGCATCGAGGGCGCGGGAACGATATTGCCGTTGACCTGGACCTGGAGCGAATTAGTCGCTTCATCGACGAAGCTCGCGGTCGCGGTTGCCCTGGTCTGGCTGCCGTCGGCGATGCTCCAACCGGCGGCGGAACCAGCATCCTCACCGTTGGCGGTGGTTTCCCAGAGCCCGCCGCCGCCGCCCTCGACCCTGATCCAATAGGTGGTGGCGGTGCCCAGCCAGACGGGGTCCGGCGCCCGGAACTCGACATCGACCGTCGTGCCGGTGGTCGCCGCGCCCGTGAGCGTCGCCAGCACGGTCCCCGTCGCGGAGCCGCTGCGCAGCGTCACCGTGGGTACTGTCTGGCTGCTGGTGAGGCCCATCTTGAGATGAACGCTGGTCAGGAGGTAGCCGTACTGGCTGGACCCGGTCGTGAATGCCTGGGCGGCCGCAGCGCCTGTGGAGAGCGTGAAGCTCGTGGCCGTTGGCCGCTCAAGGTTGCTGACCAGCACCCGGTTCGTGTCCTGGGCGTCTGCCGTGTCCACGTCTCCGCCGGACATGAGCAGCGCCAGGGCGGCGACCAGCGCCAGGAGCACGGCCGCCGGGCGGCGGGCCAAGCGCAGTGGGGATACAGACGGCGGCATCATCTTCAACATTGCTTGTTTCCTTTATTCATAGGCGCTACGGGTCCACGTTGACGTAGCTGGACTGGGGGCCGACGCCCTCGGAGTTGATGGCCTTGATCCGGTAGACGTGCCGGGTGCCGGCCGTCACCGCCGTGTCGGTGTAGGTCGTCGTTTCGTGGTTCCCGGTAGCGGCCACGTACACCTCCAGCGTGGCCTCGCCCTCCGCGGGCCGACGCCGCAGGACCTGGTAGCCGGTGATCGTGTCGTCGCCGGGGTCGTCCCAGGTCAGCGTGATCGAGCCGTCCGCGTTCACCGTTGCGGTCAGCCCCGTGGGAGCGGACGGCACCGACGAGGCCGGGCCGCTGACGGTGAACTTCTCCAGCCCGGAGAACTTCGCGCCGTCGTCGTTGCAGATGGCCCCGGTCGCCGTGCAGTCGGTGGTGGCGGGGGCCGTCAGGGTGACGGCGCCGTCGCCCGAGGGCTTCACCGTGATCTTCCACTTGACGTTCTTGCCCCGCTCCACGCGGCGTGCGTGGGTGACCTCGCCGCCGGTCACGGTGAAGGCGTGGTCGCGGACGGTGGTGTAGCTGAACCCGTCCGCGGGGGTCTCGCTGAAGTGCAGCTCGAAGGTGAAGGCGTTGGCCCCGTCGTGGGACGCAGGCACCTTGTGGGTCGTGGCCGTCAGCGCGACCTCCTGCTCCGCGGCACCCTGCGCTCCGCCGACCTGCTCCTCGCTGTCCCTGGGCGTGCCCTCATCCGAGTCGGGCACCCCCTCATCCGAGTCGGGCACCCCGTCGTCTTCGTCGGGCACTCCCTCATCGTCGTCGGGGATCACGACGGGTGGGGCCGCCAGGTACGTGTCGCTGGTCACCGTCTCCTCGGCGCCCCCGTCGTCGGTGAAGGTGACCCGCACCCTGATGCCGATGCCCGAGTCCTCGTCGGTCACCGTGTAGGTCTGATCGGTGGCGTTGTCGATGATGGTCTCGGTCTCGGTGGTGGTGTCGTAGTGGAGCCACTGGTAGGTGAAGACCGCAGCCGTCATGCCGTCGGGGTCGGTGATGCCGTCCGTGGTGGCCGTGAGCACCTCGCCCGTCCGGAAGGTGCCGGTGATGCCGGGCACGCCCGCGGGCGGGCTGTTGGGGGCTTGCTGCTCCCCCATGGCGCCGGCCTCCACCTTCCTGGCCCAGATCCTGAAGCGGGGCACGTCCGTGAAGGTGGTCGCGTCCATGCCCGTGCCAACGGTTCTTGAGACGGTGGTCCAGTCACCGGTCCCCACCTGGACCGACGCGGTGTCAGCAACGGTCCAGCCCGAGCCGTACCCGGCCTGGCCGTCGTCGGGGGTCAGCGACAGATGGTGGGGTGAAAGGTTGAGCCTCGTGTGAAAGACCATGTAGTAGGTGGTGGAAGGATCCAGCTCGCTGTCGGCGCAGTCGGGCGCGAGCTGGGTCACCGCGTAGACGGTGTTTGCCGTGAACCCGTGCTCGCCGGCGAAGTTGCGTCCGCTGGAGTCCTCGGTGCTGCAGACCAGCGTGGCGGCGGCGTCCGGGAGGCTGTCGTACACCTCTACGTAGGGTCCCTTCTCGGACGGGCCGGCCGCTGAGATGAGGAACGCGATCCGGTCGATGACCCATTTTTCAGTGCCGGTCGTAGGGCCGGTGGTAAAGCCGACCCCATAGCGGCGACCCACGTTGGAGTCGCTGACCTCAATGTTCAGTCTGTCGCTCTTCTCGGGGGTGATGATGGTGAGCGTGCTGGGCTGGTCCCCAAAGGCGGGCCTACCCGTTGCGGAGTGGGTGTTCTCCAGGACCAACTCCACGCCGGTGACGTCGGTCAGGGTGATCTCGTAGTCCCCGTCATAGGTCAGGGGATCGTCGTCGGCTCTCCGCAGGTCCCAGGCGTTGACCTTGGCGAAGTACTCGTGGCCTGTGCGACTCTGCCCACCCTGCGCACGCAGCGCCGTGAAGTGAACGAAGGCGTAGCCGTCGTCGCGAAAATCGTCCCGCCCGAACGAGGTCACCGCAGCGGTGCCCGGTTGCGAGAAGCCGGTGCCGATGGAACCGCCCTTGCTGGTTGTGCCGTCCACGGTGTCGGTCAACGTCAGCTCGACCCTGTAGCTACGGCCGGGCTCGACGTCGTCGAGGCGCCAGTAGTCCCCGGTCAGGCCGTGACTCGTGTCGACGCCGACGGTCAGGCTCCCGGTGACGGTCGTCCCCTCCTCCACGACGCCGCAGGTTGTGCTGCCAAACGCCCAGTTCCGGTTATGTCCTCAAGAGATGGTTCACTGGAAGCCGAAGTTCCGATGCAGACGTTCACGCCATGGGTGAAGTCGGCGACCTGGTTGCTGAACCTGTCGACCAGCGCGTTGTCCGTGCCGGTCGTCGGCTTGGTGTAGGAGACTCTCACCTTAGTATCGGCCGGGGCGACCGACGAGGCCGGGTCGAGGGTCAGCGTGACGGTGTTGCCCGAGATCACCGGCGGGGTCGAGCTCAGGGTGAGGGTCTGCTCCGAGCCGCCCGGGGGCGTGCGCTTGACCTGGAAGGCCGTGTTGGCCAGCGAGACGGCGTCGCCCAGGTCCTCCGAGAAGGTCAGCACCACCTCTGTGCCGTCGACCACGGCCCAAGAGAGCGTCGGCGCCACCTGGTCACGGCTGATGTACAGCGTCCGCTCGGCGTGAGTGGACCAGTCGAGCCCAGGGGCATCCCAAACAACTTGCGTAAAGGTTTTGCCAGCTAGTTCGCCACTACTTTCTTCGCCAAGGCCGAAAAGAGATGTTGATTGAAACAAGAACTCTCGATTGCAGACATGCAAGACTAGCTGGTAGTATTCCGCATCCGTCAGAGAGGCTGATGTGTGGGCCAGCATTATGTTTAAGGCGGTGTAAGGCACCGGGATGAGGACTCCTACGCCCGACTCATGCCACACACCTACGAGTTCGTATTCGTGGTCAGCGGTGAAGCTCGTATCGTCCAGCGTGCCACTATCAGGAAAGACCGCAAGTCTCCCGAATCCAGCGCGATTGGTGGTGCCGGAATCGCCGGGATAACTTGCCACCCTAACCCCCATCTTCCCCGTCCAGATCTGCACTGCGCCGCCGACATAGGTGGGCGCCGTACAGTCCGTGGCCGCGGCGACGATCAGCGGGGTCGCCGCGCTGGTCAACGGACCCTCCATGGCGCCGCTGTCGTCGGTGAAGCTGACGACGACTTTGATCGTCTTGCCGGCGTCGGCGTCGGTCAGCGTGTAGGTGGCTCCAGTGCCGATGTTGTCCGTCTCTAGGGTCGTGCCTCCGGCGTCGAAGCGCTGCCAGTTGTAGGTGATGGAGTCGTCGATGTTGGCGATCCCGTTGACGTCGAAAACGTCGCCCATGTCGACCGCGAGCAGGGCCGGCACGCGGTACACGTTGGGCACGGTGATGGTTGGCAGGCCGGTCGCGTCCGCGGCGGGCAGGTCGACCAGGTTGCCCTTGATGCGAATCAACACGGGGAACAACTGGTCATTGAAGGCGCCTGTACTGTAATGCTTTCGAGAATAGGAGTAATTATCGAGGGCCCAGCCTGGCTGGGACGTTTCCTCAGCCCTGCCGGTTTCGGCGCCCACAACTTGGCCAGAACTACCCTCCAGGGTCACCCAGTACTGGGTGCGCGCGGTGAGGGTGACGGGGGAGGCCGGCGTGAACGAGTACTCCTTGGTGGAATGGGGGTCCAATGCCGAGGGTCCCGACAGGGTCGCCACGACCGTGCCATCGGCCGAGCCGCTGAGCAGCTTCATGGTCGGCGTCTCGGTGTTCGTGCTGACGTTCAGGCGTACCTCGATGCTGCTCAGCGTGAACTCGCCCGAGCCGACGCCGGTGGTGAACCGTTGGGAGAGATCGACGCTCGCAAGCTCATTGTGGGTCGGCGTCTCGGTCACGCCGAAGTTGCTCACCAGCACCAGCGAGGTCTCCTGGGCGTTCGCCGTGTCCACGCCCCCGCCGGACAGGAGCAGCGCCAGGGCGGCGGCGAGCGCCAGGAGCGCGTGGGGCAGGAGCCGGGCAGGGGACCTCATCCTGGCACTCCGAGAGCCGGTGGACTTCCAGTCCGCCGCGTCCGGTCCCGCAGGTTTTCTTCCGAACGCCTGCATTCATTTGCTCCTTAGATCGGCATTTTTGGCTCGTGCGATTACCGCCCCGTGGGACGGGCAGCAAACTCCGGCTGGCATTTTGATGCCAACTCTCAGGAAAACCTACGTCCGGCAGCCGGGACCAATCAAGACGCATATGCAACATCGTCGTGGGGGCTTTTCGAGCAGGCGTTCAGGCAGGAAATACAGGGGTGTTTCCGGGTGTAAAATGCCACGTGGATATAGCCTCTTCTGCGCGCTCACTGGTGATAGTGCATATGCCATGTCTAGAAAGGGTTGAAAAACCCCTATCTGGCGAGTGCATTCGAGTCTCGACAGCGCTCCCCGCCGGGCGGTACTCTTGACGCGCGATTCGCAACTTGTAACGCCCTATACCGATGGGTGCACGCACGCCAATGTCACAGGAGAGCTTGGGTAGAACGGGGACGGCGCCGGGGGCGCTGCAGCTAACCTCGGGGCGGAGGGCCATGGGCCTCGCCGCCCTGGGGGCCGGCCTGCGCGGGTGGGCCCGCCGGGCCTTCCACGCCGACCCGGAGGTGGTGCTGTTCGCCGCCCGGGTCTCGGTCTGGGGGCGCTGGTTCCTTCTCCTGGTCGGCGCGGTCGAGGTCGCCTACCGCCCGAGCCTGTGGTACCCCTCCAACTGGGAGTTCCTGCTGCTGGGCGTGCCGCTCCTGGCCCTGAACGGCCCGCTTCACTACCGTCTCCGCACCAGGCGACCGGTGACGTGGCGCTGGCTGCTCGTTCTCAGCGCGGTGGACATCGCGCTCATCACCGCCGCGGTCATCATCGGCGGCGAGTTCCACCTGTTCGTCTACGTGGCGTACTATCCCGCGCTGGCGCTCTTCGCCGTCGTCTTCACGTCACTGGGACTCTGTCTCTCCTGGGCGACGGTGGTCGCAGGCATCTATGCCGTCGTCAGCGTGGGGGTCACCGGCCTCGACCTCGAAGCCGGCCAGGAGAAGGCGCTGCTCGCCAGGGTGGCGGCGATGTACGCGGTCGTTGCGGGCGTCTGCCTGATCGCCCGGTTCGAGCGGGCCCGGCGGCGGGAGTCCGCCGAGCGTGAGCAGGAGCTTCTGCGAGGGCGCATCGAGCTGTCCCAGGCAATCCACGACACGGCGGCCCAGAACGCGTACATGGTCTCCATGGGGATACACCGGGCGATGGGGCTGGCCGGCGACTCCAACGAGGAGCTGAGGTCGACCCTGGCAGCGACCTCAGCGCTTTCGAAGGCGGCGGCATGGGAGCTGCGGCGCCCCATCGACGAGGGACGTCTCTTCGAGGGAAGGGAGCTGGGCCGGGTGCTCTGGTCCCACGCCGAGACGTTCGAGCAGGTCGCGTCGGTCCCCACGGAGGTGATTCTGTCGGGCACCGAGCCTTCTCTTGCTGTGGAGACCCGCGCCCGCCTCTTCTCCATCGCCCACAATGCCCTCACCAACGCGTTCCTGCACGCTCAGGCAAGCAGGGTCGAGGTCAGGCTGGAGTTCGGGGACGACGGCATCCGGCTGTCCGTTGCGGACGAGGGGGTCGGCCTTCCAGCGGACTACGCGGAAAGGGGCCGGGGCTTCAGGGGAATGAGAGCGGACGCAGAGCGATTGGGCGGCAGGCTCATAGTGGAGACGGGCGGACCCAACGGTGGGACGAAGGTGACCTGCGAGGCGCCCTATACCTTAGACCACAGGGGGTGACGAGATGACGACTACTGCACGGGTGAGGGTGATGGTGGTGGATGACCACCCCATCATGCGGAACGGCCTGCGGGACGCCCTGCAAGACGAGCCGGACTTCGAGGTGATCGCCATGGCCTCCGACGGCAATGAGGCGGTGCGCACGGCGCAGCGGGTCGAGCCGGACGTGATAGTGATGGACGTGATGATGCCCGACAAGGACGGCGTCGACGCCTGCCGGGAGATCATGGAACTGCTGCCGGAGACCAAGGTGCTGATGCTGACGGCCTCGACCAGGGAGGATGCCGTGGTGGAGTCGGTGGCCGCCGGAGCAACGGGCTTCCTGCAGAAGCACGCAGCCCCCGAGGAGCTGGCCGTTGCCGTTCGAGAGGTTGCCGAGGGCGGTCTGGGCATACCGGACCGGCTGATCAAGCAGGTGTTCGCGCTGATTCGCGGCAACCCTGCGTTCACGGGCAGCCAGGCCCTGCAGAAGTTGACCCCAAGGGAGAGGGAGATCCTCAAGATGTTCGCCAGCGGCAGGACCTACGCCCAAATAGCGGAGGCCAGGGGCAACAGGACGACCAGCATCAGGAACGCCGTCTATCGCATCCAGGAGAAGCTGGCGATTGACTCGAAGCAGGAGCTCGCGATCTGGGCCGTGGAGCACGGGCTGATGGACGACGTGGTGGCGGAGGGGTGAGGAAGAAGGGAAAGGTCTGGCAAGTTGGGGCCGTTGCCCACCGGTCACGTTCCGGCCTGCGGGGGCTTGCCGTTCCGATTCGGCTACCGGATGCCGAAGAGTGGAGAGTAAGAAAGGGCAAGTGAAATCACAGATGCAGTCCTTCAGCGAGCTTGGAGAGCTATTCTCGAACCAGTCTACAGGGCTGTGGGAGCGATTGGGCTACGTCAGAGAGTCCATCAAGAGTCGTGGTGTCCTGGGGCCGGTGAGGTTCGGCGAAGAGACGATCACGGACCTGCTGATGATGGACCTCTACTTGCAGGGGTCAACGCTGGCCCTCTTTGAACAGACCTCCAAGCCCGATGAGTCCATGTGGGGCACCGATTTCGAGCTGTGGCTGGGGTCGGAGCAGCTCGGGTGGTTTCGGTTCGCCATCCAGGCCAAGAAGCTCGACCTTAGGACCGACAGGTACGCCTCCCTCACACAGGGCAACACCAATGGACCGCAGATAGATCTGCTCGAACGATATGCGGGGCGCAATGGTGCCGCGCCGCTCTATTGCCTCTACAACCACACCGACAGTGTGGACGAACTGGACCACTGGCATTGCTGTACCGGCCCCGCGAACGTGAAGGAACTCGGGTGCTCCGTCACCCCGTCGTCGAACATTCGCAAGGCCATCGGGCAGTGGAACGGCAAGAACTTCAAGAGCATTCACAAGAACAAGAACACCCTGCCTTGGAAGTGCCTGGTCTCCTGCCCGATGGTGTGGTACCTGCTCCAGGTCAGGTCGGAAAGGGAAACCGGGACTCCGATAATCCGGGAGACACCCCTCTTCGATGCCGACTCCTGTTACCACGAGACATTGCCCCTGGCGTTTCGGATGCAGGACCAGCAAGCCGTCGTTAGGCGGAGCGAGCGCGGAGGCTCGCTGATATCGATACCGCTGGATGCAGACCGGGGCATCGACCAGGCTGCGGACGCGTTCGGGCCGGAGGTCCGCCGCGACTTCAGGGAACGATACGACCCGGAGACCGGATGGCCCAAGACGGCTGCCGTCATAGAAGTGCAAGGCCCTGGTCTGAGATGAACGTTGTGGCCTGTGGCATCCCGCTAGGAACGGATACCCACTTCCGAACCCACGCGCCGGGGAAGGAGCGAAATGCCTATCCCTGAGTCAACGCTCTCCCGGTGGAGCCACCATCAGGCCGCGACGGCGTTCACGCAGGCGCACCTTCCCATCCGGGCGGCGCTCGACGCCTATACGTGGCCATCGGACATCAAGTACGAGGTCTTCCTCCAGGGCTCCTACAAGAACGACACGAACCTCGGCGGGGACAGCGACGTCGATGTGGTTGTGCGGCTAAACCAGCGGCTCCGGCCCCGCGTTGCCGAGCTCTCCGGCAAGAAGCTGCAGGACAACGCCTCGCACCAGGGGGCCTACCGCCGGTGGAAGTCCTTTAGAGACCATGCGCTCAAGGCGATGCGGGCCAGATTCGGGAATGCCGCCGAGAGCGGTCGCAAGACCCTGAAGATACCGAAGGGCAAGATTCCGGCGGATGCCGACCTGGTGGTCACGCTGCGCTACAGGGAGGGTATAGCGTTCTACCTGCCTGACGAGGAACGCTGGGTCGTCAGCTTTCCGCAGCAGCACCACGAGCAAGGTCAGAAGAAGGAAGAGGCCACGGACAGGAGGTTCAAGCGGACGGTCCGCATGTTCAAGGCGGCCCGGAACCGGCTGGTCGAGAAGAAGGCGCTCACCAAGAACGATGCTCCCTCCTACTTCATCGAGTGCCTGCTCTACAACGTCCCCGACGGGCTGTTCGTCCCAAAGCTGGCGCCGACCTATACGGGCATCGTCGACTGGTTGAAGACTGCAAAGCTCGACGGCTTCGAATGCCAGAATGGGCGAGTGGACCTGTTCGGCTCGGGCAAGGAGCAGTGGTCTGTGAAGAAGGCGCGGGCGTTCGTGCGGGCGCTGCGGGGGCTGTGGGAGGCAGGGGGTTGAGGCGGTCAATCATCCTTGATGGGGTATCCCGCCCGGCGGATACCGTGAAGGACGAAGCTCGGTCACGGCCGGATCTGTTGACCGGACGAAACAAGAAATTCTATACTTTCGCCGACTCTCATGGACATTCGTATGTAAAGGTGGTACTGGCATGACTTCCACGGAGGGCTGGGTGGACATTGCGGAAGTGGCAGCGCACCTGCAGGTTACGAAGGACTCGATATATCGCTGGGTCGATTCGAAGGGGTTCCCGGCTCACCGCGCTGGTCGACTGCTCAGATTCAAGCTGTCGGAAGTAGACGAATGGGTGCGGTCTAGTAGCGATGAGCACCTTCCTTCAGATGGTGATGGCAGAAGCACTAATGACAACTAGATCAATTCTCCCGGATTCGACCGCACTTCAAAGGGAGCAACTCGCGACGAGGATCAATGGCCCATTACTGTCTAGTGACCCTACCGACGGGGTCTCTCTGAAGAATGCAATACACGACCACCTGTTGAATCTAGGTTTCTCCAAGAATGGTAGCGGCTATTTTGTCGATGGAGCATTGACGAAACAGAAGATTCGGAATCTTCATGCCGCCCAGCGGCTAGATATCCTGGAAAGGCAGAGGCGGTTCGTTGAAACGTATGGCTCTGAACTGGCGAAACACTTTGCGAGTGGTAGCCAGGTTGACCCCGCGTCAATTGCCCCGAAGCTAGTTGAGGTTTCTCCAGGCTCACTTGAGTCTCGATTGTTCAGATTTGCTTCGCTGCTGTGGTCCGTGCCCGTGTCGCAGGGCTTTGGGCGCCGACTGCGCTTCCTCGTCAAGGACAAGCAAAACGATAGTCTGATTGGCCTGTTCGCTCTGGGAGACCCTGTCTTCAATCTCTCCGCTCGGGACAATTGGATTGGGTGGACACACGAGGACCGCCGGGATCGGCTCGTTCATGTAATGGATGCCTATGTCGTCGGCGCCGTTCCTCCCTATTCGCAGTTGATTGGCGGGAAGCTCGTGGCCGCACTCATGGGTAGCAAAGAAGTGAGGAGAGCCTATGAGAGGAAGTATCTGGCGCGGGAATCGGTGATTCGGCAGAGAGAGCACCGGGCTCGTCTGGTGCTGTTGACAACGACATCCGCGCTGGGTCGCTCATCCATCTACAACCGACTGAACATACCGGACGGCCCTCGCTTCCTCAGGATTGGCACGACCAAGGGGTTCGGTCACTTTCACCTTCAGGGCGAGGTGTTCGATTCGCTCAGGAGTCATCTGGAGGAGACGGGTCATCCCTACGCCTCCGGCCACAGGTTCGGGATGGGGCCGAACTGGAAGCTGCGGGTCGCAAGGGCCGCGCTTGAAGACCTTGGCATTGACGGGAATTCAATCCTGAAGCACGGCATCGAGCGTGAAGTGTATGCCATCCCATTGGCCGAGAACTGGATGAAGGTCTTATCGGGAGAGCATCAGCGAGTCCGCTCTCTCACGAAACCCGCCGCCGAGATATCGAAGTTCTGCCTGGACCGTTGGATGGTGCCCCGATCAGAGCGGGACGAGAGTTTTCGGAGCTTTGACAGCGGCAGCATCTTGCCGATCCTACTGAACGGCGGCCCTGGAGCAACGTGGTAATGGCCACTGAGCTTGAGGTATGGCAGACGCGCCTGTCGCTGCACTTTGCGGCTCTCAGGGACAGTCGGCGAGCGAAGGGAGCAGAGGAGTCACTCTTTGCCCTTGAACACGGTCTCACCCATGCGGAAGTACTGGCTCTAGAGGAGGCGGTGCGGGCTCACATCGCGTCCCGCCCGCCGTCACGTGACCATTGGCTGGTATGGGTCGTCTACTCCGCCGAACTGGGCTATCGGTACGCCGGTGACGAGTACTGGCAGACCTTCGAACAAGAGACTCCAAGATGGACTGTCAACGGAGACCGCTACCGAGTCCGCGAATTCTATAGGCGGTTCGAAAGGGAATTCGGCGGAGCTGTGCCTTCGGGTCGTTGGGCTGAGCACTTCTCCATCATATGTTGGCCCATCACCCATGCCATTCTTCCAAAGGACTTGCAGGTGCAACTTGCCCGCACCCTCTATGAGTCCAGGTACCTGTTCTCCGAGGATGTCCTCGGGTCTCCGGAGCGGTTGGGCAGACTCCTCGCTGCTCGGAGTTGGAACTCGTCATCCCGGTTCCAGAACCTTGCGGAGGACCCGCGCCTCCTGGGCCAGATAGCCGCGGCTCTTCTGACCCAGGGGCGCGCTGGGTCAGGTGAGCTCATATACCCCGCGACCCTGCAGAGGATCAGTGAAGACCTGGATCAAGAGAGGCAGGCGAGGGAATGGCTTCGGAGAGCGCGTCATTCCGTAGACGAACGCGTGCAAGTCCGCGGTCTCGGCAACATCGGCAGCCCAACATCGCCTTCCAGCATCAGTCAGGTAGACGAGGCCAGAGCGGCCGTCGTTCAACTGGGTATCGAGCCACGTCTCGTTCTTCGACCAAGAGATACATCGGAGGGATCGTGGGACATATTCCTTGAGGTCCCGGGCCTGTCACATTTATTGCTCCGATTCCCTCACACTCAGGAGATCCTCACTGGTTCTCGCTGTGTTGTCGCGGGGTCGGAAGGGCGCCCGTTGGCGCGTGGTCGCCTTGTCCATGGCGCTCAGCGCATAAGGCTTCTCAGGTGGCCGGAGTCCGATGAAGTGCTGCTGCAATTCGAGAGGAGGGACCCGCAACTCGACTTTCTCCTCCGGACGGAGTGTCTCCTTCGGCCTGGTACCACTTGGCTCCTGCGGATCGCTTCCGATGGGCTGGCCTATGAGCGTAGGGGTTTGAGAGTTCGGCCCGGCGAACGCTATGTCATCCTGAGCACGGATGGGCCGATTGACGGAGGAGGGCATGCCACACCGATTGAAATAGAGTGCGATGGAGTCTACGCCGCGATTCTCGACCTGCCCCAATCACTGAAGGATGATTGGCAACAGTCGATTCGGAATCTGGGGCTTGGGCAGGCACGGGGCATCGAGGTCTGGCCCGCCGGCTTGTCTGCAGTGGCATGGGATGGGGAAGGCCATGGCGAGTGGCTGGCCTCGGAGCGACCCTGCCTTGCCATTCTTGCGGACCACCCCCTGGAATCCGTCAGGGTTTCCATTGATTCGAACCCGCTACACGTTTTCGAATTGGCAGCTTTGGAAGCAGGGGAGCCCTTGTTTCTCGAACTTCCTCTTCTCCCTGTCGGGACGCATAGGCTGAGATTCTCAGCAAGCAGCAATTTGGCAGGTGAGACTGAAGCGCTCGACGATCAAGAAGCCACCATACGCATTCTTGAAGATAGACCGCAGACTTCGACGCTCGATCACCGGAGCCTGCTGTCAGTGCAGATCGACCCTCCGCACCCCACCATGGAACAACTGTGGGATCGAGAAGTTGAAGTACTGCTGCGAGGCCCTCAGAACCGAGAGGTTGGATGTCGCGTTTCGCTACTTGAAGGGAATGGGGGAGGTGTGGTTCTTGCGAAAGACTTGCCACCGTTCAGGTTGCCCCTGTCTCCTGACGACTGGAATGACCACTTCGACAAGCGTTTTCGAAGCAGAGAGGACGTCCAAGAGGCCTATGACCGGGCCAGCGTCTGCGTGCTGGAGTTCGGTGTTGGCGAACTCGGAAGCTTCAGGCTTCGATGCGAGCGCCCCTTCACTCCACTCAGGTGGGCGTTGAGACGGGAAGGTAACGGCTACTTGGCGCGGCTCTATGACGACAGCGGCCATACAGAAAGTCCCGCAATCAGTCGCGCCCCTTTCGAGACTCCGTGCCGTGAAAATCGGGTCCCCTTCGATGCAGAAATCCGCGTCCCGGATCAAGGTGGGATGTACATTGCCCGAACGCCGAGCTTTACTACGGCGGTCATTGTCCCTCCCGTGCTGTCCCAAGGCCTCGGACTTGCCGCGCTAGGACTTTCTCCAGAGATGGAACGCTGGGTACGTTCTACGGACTCCGCCGCGAGAATGGTCGAGATCGCTGGCCTATGGAGCCATGCACGGCTGCCCGGCAAACTCCTGGCTGCGGTCCGACAGCGGCAGGTCATGCACGCGTTGGCCTTCGAACTCTCCCGCCTGGTAGGTGGAGGCAACTGGGCGAGAGCAGAACAGGAGTCTGACCGTATGGGAAGAGATGCCAGGGGCTTGGAGGCCTTGTCCCAGGCGATATCCAGGAACCCTGCGGAGGCCGATGCTGGCGCTGCTCTTCTCCGTGACGCGGAAACTATGGCCCACAGTGATTGCAGTCGCCGAGTGGAGCACTTTGCCTCACTGGCAGTCACGCACCGACTATTGCCAGAGGGCACGCAGCGCATGGCGACCAGCCATCTGAGCTCAGGGCCTGCTGGCGTCGGCACACCGATGTGGCTTGCAGAACTTGCCCTGAGACTTGCAAGCGATCCGGGCAACGTCGAGGCTTGGGCGGGCTCCGAACTACGCTCTGGTCTGAACCGTCTTATGGAATCGCCGTCTTTCTTCAGAGCCGCCAGATTCGCGGTTCTTGCTACTCAGCCTTTCCTCTCCTCTGGAGTTCAGTCCGGCGACCTTTACGCCGGTTGGAGATGGCCATGAGACGCTTGACTGCCGCACAAGTCCGCGCCAGCAAAGTAGCCGAGCTTGGACTCGACCAGAGCGCCTTCGATCTGACCTCAGTTGAGTCAATCGCCGCCTCCCTGAGGAGATCGGCCAGCCTCCTGTGCCCTTGCGCGGCGACTACCCTTGTTCGTTCGGTTGCCGATCCTCTAAGGGGCCTCGTCGAGAAATCAGCGGACGTTAGGGGAATCGTCCGGGAAACCCTTGAAGCCATGATTGCGCATGGGGACCTCATAGAGCACCGCGACATAGAAGATCCGACACCCGGCGCGCCGGTACTCCTATATGCGGCGCCCCCTAGCTTTGTGTCTCGGGAGAGCGGTGTAGCAATTCTCTTGGGGGTATCCAGTCCGGCGCTTGATAGTCTTGCGGCCCGCATCGAATACGTCGGCCATCTGCGACGTCTCAGCCCTGGTCTTGGTGAAGACCTCACCTCAGAACTCCAACAAATCGGGTTCACCGAAATATCCCATCAGCAGTGGTTGAGAGCACCTCAAGCAGAAACCTCCGACCAGCACTTGGCTTACTTTGACCGCATTCTCGACAGAGCTCAGCCCTCGGGCGACGTGCCTGGTCTTACGCTACTAGATTCAAATCGGCCGGTTCGGTACTACCCCGGACGATGGACATCAGTGGGCTCGCTCTCAGGACGTTTTGTCGCGCGTCGAAGCCAGGCCTACGGCGGAGATCTGTGGTGTTACATCGAGATGAACGGCGGAAGGCCTGAGAGACTGATCGACCTACCCCTGGCGGATAATCGGTGGAGGGGCTGTGATGAGGCATGGCGTTTGCAGATGGCGATCGACGCGAATCGAGGAAGTCCCCAGTTGTTCCGGATAGACTCCGGTCCGGGGAATTCACATGCGATGCAGTTCTTCTCTCCCATACCAATGTGGGCTCGTCGCAGGCTAGACTCGGTCGGCCACCCAGTCTCGGCCGCAGGATGCCTCTTCGCCTATCGGCTGACCGAGGCTGAACTAGCGGAAGAAATACGCTACGCCGTTGATGTGCTGTGGTTAGGGGAACTGAAGGACAGCCCAGAACCTCGATGACCGTCGGAAGGGAAGGTAGATGGAACCGACTATCATAGAAACCACCCAGCAGATGCAGGGTGCCCTGCAGGATTACATCGAGGCTACGTACCACATCAGTCATCCAACCCTGGTGCTGCAGCGTCAGGATATCCTCCGAACCCCCGGCGTAATCCACCAGCGACCCTACTTAGAGAGTACGCCTCGCTACAAGACCGGCACGGCATTCAAGGACCTTGGGCTTGACCCGGCCGCGCTTGAAACCTTTGATTCTGTTTCGGAGCCCGAAGGAGAGCTTCAGCGGCTGATTTACGATCCGCCATATGAACACCAGGCAGTCTCTACGCAACTCTCGCTTGTAGCAGGCCGTAGCCTTGTGGTCATGACCGGGACTGGGTCCGGCAAAACGGAGTGTTTCCTTCTACCCATCCTGGGCAAGCTGGCTTCGGAGGCCCAGAGGACAGGGCGTTCATTTGGCGAAACATCGGCCGTAAGGGCGATGGTGTTGTACCCAATGAACGCCCTGGTCAATGACCAACTTGGACGACTCAGGCTCCTGTTCGCGGATAGACGGATTAGCGACAAGTTTATGGCGTGGTCCGGAAGGCCCGCTCGATTTGCCCGATATACAAGCAGAACCTTGTACCCGGGAGTGCGTGATTCGAGTAAGGACCAGACCAGGCTTGCCCCGATAAGGGAGTACTACATAAACAACCTCGAAATTGCACGCGATCCCACGTCTCCTCAACAAGCTGCGGCGGAATCGCTGGTTCGAGAATTGCAAGAGCGAGGCAAATGGCCGGCCAAACCTGACCTGACCAGATGGTACGGCCAAAGAGGTCAGCGATGGCAGGACGCGAACACCGGAGAATTCAAGAGGGGGGTAACGCTACCTGAAGATCCTGAGCTGATTACGCGACACGAAGTGCAGGCAGCGCCGCCCGATGTCTTGGTGACCAACTACTCAATGTTGGAATACATGATGATGCGCCCGCTTGAAAGGCCAATCTTCGACCATACACGCGAGTGGCTTCGGGAGAATCCTCAAGAGTCGTTCTTGTTGGTCATCGACGAAGCTCACCTCTACCGAGGCGCTGCCGGCACAGAGGTGGCGTTCCTCATACGGCGACTGTGCTCACGACTCGGGATTCCATCAGACCGCCTGCAGGTCATTTGCACAAGCGCGAGCATGCAGGACTCAAAGTACGCCCTGGAATTTGCTGCCCAGCTGACGGGAAAGGACTCTGGAGACTTCAGTACCGTGGAAGGCGAACTCCATTTCCGTCCGAATGCGGCAAAAGGCTCGGTCGAAGATGCTCGTGCCCTAGAAGCAATTGACCTAGCCGCCTTTTACCAATCGGAAAGTAATTCGGATCGAATGTCCAACGTCGAGGACTTCTTTCGGTACCGAGGGATCGAACCATCCGGGCCTCTGCATCAAGCTCTTCATAGAGCGCTGGAGTCGTTCCCTCCTATGTCTGAACTTATCAACGTGACGATGCAGGCGGCGCAGCCGGTCGCGGGCCTCGGGGAAATGATATTCGAGGAGACTCCTCCTGACGTGGCCGATCGAGCCCTCACCACGCTGATTGCTCTCGCCAGTATGGCCAAGCCTGACGAAAACCAGCCAGGGCTGATGCCTTGCAGGGTTCACTCCCTCTACAGGGGACTCCCCGGACTGTGGGTGTGCATGGACTCTCAATGTAGCGAATTGCCTGTAGGGCAACGCGGTGGACCCTCAGGTAAGTTGTACGGCCAGCCACGCGCTGTGTGCGAATGCGGAGCTAGGGTCCTGGAACTCTATACTTGCCGCAATTGTGGTACAGCCTACGCTCGGGCCTATACAAATGATGTCGAGGAGCCCAATTTCCTTTGGTCAGAGCCTGGGGGTGCATTGAGGACATTGTCAGGGTCATACGGCGAATTGGAGGCCATCGACCTTCTACTAGAAGAGCCTGTCTTCATGGAGAATGTTGAGCCTGCGGACTACGATCTGGTTACGGGACGTTTGAACCCCACCAACTTGGGGGAAAGGAATCGGCAAGTCTACTTGCGGGCCAACCGTGCGAACCCTCCGGGCACAGATGAGGGCGCCATCGACTCATCGCCGGGTGAATTCAGACCCTGTGCAGGATGTGACGAAACCGCCGCTTTCGGACGAACCTCCGTTCAGGATCATCAGACCAAGGGCGACCAACCATTCCAGGCACTCATTTCGAAGCAGATTCAGGTTCAGCCCCCTGGCCCCAAGCCGGCAACCAAGCTGGCTCCTCTACGGGGTAGGAAAGTCCTCATTTTTTCGGATTCTAGGCAGATGGCGGCGCGCCTCGCGCCCAATATTCAGGACTACTCAACGCGGGACGCTTTGCGTCCTCTGATCGTGTCTGGATACGATCGCCTCAATAGAAATCCGATGATTGCGAGATTTCTTTCACTGGAGGACCTTTACCTCGCAGTATTGATCGCAGCAAGGGAAATGGGAGTGCGGCTGCGGCCCGGGTTGAGAGCCGGTGAGAGCTTTGAAGGAGCGAATACTGTTGACAAGGCAATCGAAAGTGGTGCCTTGGAAGACGACAATCGACTCTTGGAACTCCTCGTGGAACTCAAGAACTCGCCTCCACCTGGATCCTTGCTCCGGTCGATCATGACTTCGATCACCGACAGGTACTATGGTTTGGAGTCGCTCGCATTGGCGTCGCTCGTAGAGCGTCCAACGCATACCTCCAAGATAACGGCATTACCCGATATTCCCGAGTATGCGGAGTCCGATGAGGAAAAGCTCGCGCTCGCCCACGCATGGCTGCGCTGTTGGACTTGGATGCGGTTGGGAGTCTGGCTAAGCCGAATGCCAGGGGCGTGGTCGTCGACGGTCGTTCGTTCACATTCAGGCAGATTCGCCGCTATGAATCGTCTCCTACGCGATACGTCGGGTCGACGGCTCTTTGAAAGCAAATGGCTGCCGCAATTGCTGGAGACGTTTACGGTCTCGACAAGTAGTGGAACATTCTGGCTGGCAGGAAAAGAGTTGTCACTGGCAATCGGTGGCGACTGGTCGTACTGTCAATCATGCCGAACAGCCCAGAGGCCCCTTCCAGGAAGAAGCACCTGCGTCAACTGCGGGCGTGACGCTGCTGAGATCATCGACCCAGACAAGGACCCTGTCTTCGCGGCCAGGAAAGGGTATTACCGAGCCAGCACGATGGCCGCCTTGGCGTCACCGCCAGTATCTCCAATGGCTCTCATTGCCGCGGAGCATACTGCCCAGGTCAACACCGCGCAGGCGAACGAGGTGTTCTCCAGAGCTGAGGAGTACGAGATTCTCTTCCAGGATGTGGAACTGGGTCCCGGAGAGACGGGGCAAGAGAGGCCGGCGATAGATGTTCTCTCATGCACAACTACAATGGAGGTTGGCATCGACATAGGGGCCCTTTCAGGGGTGTCGTTAAGGAACATGCCTCCAGCCAGAGCGAACTACCAACAGCGCGCCGGCCGAGCAGGGCGTCGAGGAAACTCGATAGCAACGGTAACCGCATTCGGCAGTGCTGACAGTCACGATGAGCACTATTTCGAACATCCGGACCAGATGATCCGGGGAGTAGTCGATGACCCATCACTGACATTGGACAACCCTGTAATTGCCAGGCGTCACGTTACGGCACATCTATTGCAGCGGTACCACCAAGCAAGGCTGCCGCAGGTCAGCCCCGAGGATCAGCCGCAGCTGTTTGCAGTGCTGGGAACGGTGGTGGACTTCAGAAACCCCGGAAAGACATTGAACCGTGTTGACCTGGAAGACTGGCTCCGCTCGAACGAGCTAGAGTTGAAACAGGACGTTGATGCTCTGCTTCCAAAGGAGATCTCTGGCACTGAACGCGCAGACCTTCTAGCTCAGCTAGTCGAGGCAACGCTGAGTGCCATCGACGCCGCTATCGAGTACGACCCCCAGAACTCGGATGCAGACGATGCGCCTACCGACGAAGGCGACGCGGCCAGTTCGGAGGCACCAGAAGAGCCAGGTGAAGAAGGCCTGAACAGAGATCCAGCCGAGAAACTCCTCGACCGCCTGCTATACAAGGCAGTGCTTCCTCGTTATGCATTCCCTACGGACGTTGCCGCTTTTCATGTCTTCGATCAAGAGCGGTCAACCCGCTATCGCGCGGCCTTTCGCTATACACCTTCGCAAGGTCTCGCCACTGCGCTTTCGCAGTATGCACCCGGGAAGGAGGTCTGGATCGACGGCAAGCTCTGGACATCTGGAGCGCTGTATTCGCCATTCTCGAATGATCGGTTCGATGCTTGGCAAAACCGACGACTCTATTACGAGTGTAGCGTCTGTCACTACGCCCTCACCGCCCTCATGAGTGAAGGAGAAAGGGGAGAGACTAGAAACTGCCCAGGGTGTGGTGGCGTAGGGACCTTGGGTCCAGCGAAGAGCTGGTTGAGGCCGCCTGGATTTGCGCATCCAGTAAGCCGAGAAGAGGGGACGTCACCAGATGACCAACCGGCAAGGAGTTACGCCACACGGGCCAAGTTGACGATGCCCACCCCATCGGACCCGGGGAGGTGGTCAGATCTCAATGAGCGCATTCGCAGACACTATGCTAGGCCTTATCTTCTCGTTACCAACCGAGGGCCGCGAGACGAGGGCTACTCATACTGCACAAAGTGCGGTCTCATCGAACCAACCGCGATGCGGGATGGTCAACTGGGAGCGGAACACCGTAAACCATATCCTGACCCAAGAGACCACAATTGCCCAGGTGGGGGCACGACTACCGGTTTGGTACTGGGAACGGACTTCATCAGCGACGTGCTTCTTGTATCGGTAGGCGTGAAGCCTCCGCTCACTCTCTTCCCGGGCCTGCTGCCAACTAACGTCGCTCTACGCACCGTCAGCGAGGCGCTGGCTATAGCCGCGTGTAGGCTTCTGGAATTGGACCCCAACGAGTTGCAAGCCGAATACCGACCTGCGCTTACTGAAGATGGGAGACGGGGCCTCGAAGCCGAGATCTATCTCTATGACACTCTGTCAGGTGGGGCCGGCTTTGCCCGGCGAGTCGGTGAACTGGGGCTAGATGTCTTCAAAGAAGCCCTGCATATCTTGGAGGGATGCCCTGAAAGTTGTGATCGGTCATGCTATCGCTGTCTGAGAAGCTACAAGAACAAGTTCGAACACGATCTACTGGATCGCCACCTCGGCGCAAGTCTCTTGAGATATCTGATCGACGGAAGCTACCCATCCATGGAGGCCGAGCGTCTACGCTCTTCAACTCAGTTGCTCTATGAGGACCTCGGAAGGCAAGGCCTTCCGAATACGACCTTCGTTTTGGATCATCCTGCGACTCTCCCTGGCGTTGGCACAGTGACTATTCCCATATTCGTAAACCGGGCCGATGGGCCCGACCTGTTCGTGGGCCTGTGTGAACCGCTTACCCTGGACACCCCCGCCGATGTCGCGCTCAGGAATGTCAAGGAAGCCTCTCCTACCTCCCAGGTTGTGCTTTGCGACGAGATAGTGGTGACAAGGAACCTGCCGGCGGCCACGAATCAAATCATGGAGGCGATTGGCACGGGCTAGCTGCCTTGGGGAATGACGCAAAGCTTCCCGGGTGAGCCATCGGACGCGACAGCCAGCACGACCTCGCTGAAAAGGCCCCCCGCAACTCACATGCGTGCGGCACTCGGAATCGGCGATTCCTTGAGGCTCAGCCACATCTCGAAGACGGTTCTGTCTATCGTCAAGTTTGGTGGAGCCGAGGGGACTCGAACCCCTGACCCCCTGCTTGCAAAGCAGGTGCTCTCCCAGCTGAGCTACGGCCCCACGTGTGCGGCTCAGGATACCATCCACCCACCTACGGCAGACTGAGCCCCGGCAACGACAGCCCTTCCATCGTCTCCTGCACTACGCCGAAACGCTCGAACGGTGGCATGAAGTACGCCCCCGCGATACGCCCGGAGAGCGCCGTCAACAAGTCGCGGCTGAGTGCGATGCCCTCCTTGCCTCCGGCGTCGCCCCGGTATTCGGCGAGGTCGATGCGCCGCATCACGTCTTCCGGCACTACGATGCCCGGCACCTCGTTGTGGAGGAAGCGCGCATGGCGGGCGTTGCGCAGCGGCAGGACACCCATGATGACCGGCAGCGGGAATCCGCCCAACAGCGACCACACCCGCTCAACGTGTTCCACTGCGTAGACCGGCTGCGTCAGCAGGAAGTGCGCCCCTGCCTTCACCTTCCGCTCCAGCACGCGGAGCTCCCTGTCCAGGTCCGGCGCGTTGAAGTTCAGCGCCGCGCCGATGAAGAACGACGTAGGCTGCTCGATCTCCCGTCCATTCGCGTCCACGCCCTCGTTGAACCCCGCCATAAGCCGGATCAAGCCGGACGCCGTCACGTCGCTCACCGCAGTCGCGTACGGGTAGTCGCCCGTGAGCGGAACGTCTCCCATCACCGTGAAGACGTTCCGCAGGCCCAGCGCGTGGGCGCCCAGCAGGTCCGAGTGGAGCGCCAGCAGGTTCCGGTGGCGGATAGCCATATGCATCACTGCCTCGACGCCCAGCCGCGACTGCACGAGGCTCCCCGTGGCGAGCGCGCTCATCCTTCCCTGCGCGCGAGGGCTGTCCGCGACGTTCACCGCGTTGACGCTCCCAACGACGCCGCGCAGCTTGTCCAGGGTCCCGCTCACGTCGAACCCGCGTGGCGGCGAGAGTTCTACGGTGACCACGAACTCCCCGCGTTCGATGCGCTCGGCGAGCCCCGTGGGCCGGGCGGCGGGTGCCTCGCCCCGCTCCGGCCGTACGGCAGCCGGGGCAGGCGTGCGTCGCGTAGAGGACTGCAACACGCCCCGCACGGCGTCCCGCATCGCGGCGATGTGCTCGGGTATCGTCCCGCAACACCCGCCGACCGCCGCTGCTCCAGCGCGGGCTATCTCACGCGCCGTCTCCGCGAAGTATTCCGGGGGGGCCGCGTACTGCAACCGCCCGCCCACATAGGCGGGGAGGCCTGCGTTCGGCTGCACGATCAGCGGCACGCTCGCCGACCCGGCCATCCGCTCAACGACGCTCAGGAGCAGGTCAGGGCCGACACTGCAGTTCGCTCCGAACGCAAGCAGTCCTGCGTCGTTGAGTGCCGCGACCACGTCCTCCGGCGAATCTCCGCTCGGCGTCAGGCCGTCGCCGGTGAAGGTCGTCGAGGCGATGAGCGGCAGTTCGGAGACGGAGTGCACCGCGTCTATGGCCTGCTTGAGCTGCGCGAGAGAAGTGAACGTCTCCAGCAGGATGAGGTCCGCTCCGGCGTCGGAAAGCGCCGACGCCTGCTCAGCGAACACGTTCCATGCCGACGCCGGTGAGAAGAGACCCGCACCGGTCGTGTCGGGCGGCAGCGGGCCCATTGAACCCGCGACCCAGACGTTCTGGCCGTGCAGCCGCGCCGCCTCCTTTGCCAGCGCGACCCCGGCTCCGTTCAACTCCTCGACGCGCGAACCCATCCCGTGCATACCGAGTTTGAGCGCGTTCGCGCCGAAGGTGTTGGTTTCGATCAGCTCAGCGCCCGCGCGAAGGTAGGAGAGATGCACGCCCTTGACGATGTCCGGTTGCGAGACGTTCGCCGACTCCGGCAACGCCGTTGTCAGACCGTGCGCATACAGCTGCGTACCGGTAGCGCCGTCGCAGAGAAGCAGGCCCCGGGATAAGCGTTCGGAGAGCGAGAGAACCATAAGCAGGAACCTCTGAAGATTGTACCAGCGCCGCTTTGCCGCCGTTGTGCGGAGCAGCCCGGACGGCTATCCTGCGCCTCTCCATGACAGGCCCGGACCTCACGCTCATCAATTGGCTGCTGGCCGCTTCGCCGGTCGTCCTCCTCGTTGTCGCCATCATCTGGCTGAACTGGAGCGCGCCGCGCGCCGGCGCCGCCGCCTGGTTGCTCGCGCTCGCTCTGACGATGCTGGTCTTCGGCGCGGCGCGCGACCACGTCGCCATAGCGAGCGCCAAGGGTTTGAGCCTCGCGGTCTTCGTCCTCACCATCGTCTGGACGTCCGTCTACCTGTTCAACATGGTGGACAAGCTCAAGGGGATCGACGCCATCGGGCGGACGATGGCCAGGCTTGCCAGCGACCGGCTGGTCCAGGCGCTGCTCATCGGGTGGGGGTTCTCCAGTTTCATCCAGGGCATCACCGGGTTCGGGGTACCCGTGGCCGTCTCCGCACCGCTGCTCATCATGCTCGGCTTCCCGCCCGCCCGCGCCGCGGCGATGGCGCTGGTCGGGCACGGCTGGGCGGTGACCTTCGGTTCGATGGGTTCGTCCTACTACACGATCCAACTGGTCACCGGTATCGAGGGCGAGGTTATCGCTCCGCACATGGCCTTGCTGTTCGCGCCCATCATCGTTGCAAGCGGCATGCTGGTCGCCCATATACAGGGTGGACTCGGTGCGGTGCGCCGGAGCCTGCCTGTGGTCGTCGTCACCGGCGCGATCATGGCCGCGGCGATGTATGCCCTCGCCTGGGGCGGCGCGCCGCAGATAGCGTCCACCGTTCCGGGCATCCTCGGCATGGTGGCGCTCGCTCTGCTCTCCCGCACCCCGCTCCTGCTCGGCGCGCCGCAGGCAGCGGCAGCGCCCGAGGCGCCCCCCTCCGGAGCGTCGAACGAGCCCGATGCCAGGCCCATGCCGTTCATCCTCGCCTTCATGCCGTACCTGCTGCTCATCACGCTGAGCGTCATATCGCAGATAGGGCCGGTGAAGGAGGCGGTACGCGGCATACAGTGGTCGCTCGACTACCCGGCGTTCGAGACCGCTCAGGGCTTCTTCGTCGCAGCGGCGAACGACTACGCCCCTGTGCGCGTGCTCAACCACCCGGCCCCGCTCATCTTCTACAGCATCGTGATCAGCACGATCGTCTACGTCCTCGCGAAGCGGTGGCGGAAGGGCGTCGCATGGGAGGCGATGAAACTCACCTACGGACAGAGTCTCAGTTCCTCCATCGGCGTGACGACCATGGTGATGATGGCGGTTGTCATGGCGGACACCGGCATGACCGTGCTCCTCGCGCAGGGCATCGCGAACGTTTCCGGTCCGCTCTTCCCGTTCGTCTCGCCGTTCATCGGACTGCTCGGTTCGTTCATGAGTGGTAGCAACACGAACTCGAACGTCATGTTCGGCCTGCTCCAGTTGGAGACGGCCAGGGAGCTGGGCATCGGGACGGTCACCATCTCCAGCATCCAGTCGATCGGGGCGTCCGTCGGTAGCCCGATGTCACCGGCAAAGGTGCTCGTTGGCGCGGCGGTCGTCGGTCTCGCCGGCAAGGAGAGGGACATCTTCCGCATCGTCATCCCGTACATCCTCGGCCTCGTCGTTCTCGCAGGCATCGAGGCCATCATCATCATCGAACTGCTGCCCGCGCTATCGAGGTAAGCCATGCTCTCAGCCGCAACGAAACGCAAACTCCGCCACGTCGTTCTCGCAGGCACCATCGTCAGCTTCCCGCTGCTCTACCTCGGCCCGGTAACGCTGGAGGAGGCGGCGGTGACACTGGCAGGGCTCGCCGTCGGGATCGTGACCGCGGTGCTCGCCTGGCTCGCCTTTTAGGAGAAGAACGCCCGATGACGAACGCACAACCCGACAGAAGCTCCCAGAGCCAGTTCGGACGGCTCGCCGGGGCCTACGGGGCAAGCAGGACGCACGCGCAGCCCGGCGCGCTCGCCTCGGCTGCGCCCATGCTGAGCGACCGCCGCTATGGGACCGCCATGGACATCGGCGCGGGGCCCGGCTTCACCGCGTTCGCCGTCGCCGACCGCTGCGACCGCGTCATCGCGACGGACGTGACGCCGGAGATGCTGGAGCAGGCGCGCTCGTTGCGCGGCGAGCGCGGAGCGCCGCAGACCGAACTGATGCTCACGGCGGCCGAGTCCCTGCCCTGCCGGAACGGCAGCCTGGACCTCGTCACCTGCCGCACCGCCGCGCACCACTTCCTGAACGTCGACGCCTGGCTCGGCGAGGTGGGCCGCGCACTGGCCCCGGGCGGAGAGCTCATCCTCATCGACACCGTCTCGCCGGACGACGCGGAAGCCACCGCCTGGATGCACGACATCGAGATATGGCGCGACCCTTCTCACGTACGGAACCTCAGCGAGAGCGAGTGGCTGGACGCGATCGAACGCTCTGGGATGCGCGTCGCCGAGACCGCCCTGTCCCGGGTCGACCTGGAGTATCCCGATTGGACGGAACGCGCGGGGATGCCGGCAGAGGAGGCCGCTCGATTGGGGCAGGCGCTCAGGGACGCGCCTCCGGCTGCCGCCGGAGCGTTCGGCATCGCGCCTCAACCGAACGGCTTGATCGAGTTCTACTGGCCGATACTGAGTGTCAAGGCAGTCAAGCCGTAGGGCCTAGTCCACTCCGCGCAGCACGCGCTGCGCCGCGGCGACCCCGGCGCCTGCCTGCGTCTCGTAGCCCTGGTCGCCCATCGCCTCTTCCAGCGCGCCGAGCACCGTCAACACGTTCGGACCCGTGCTGTTGTGCCCCATCAGCCCGATGCGCCACGCCTTCCCCGCGAGCGCTCCCAGCCCGCCGCTCAGCTCGATGTTGTGCCGTTCCAGCAGGAAGCGCCGCGCCTGCGCCTCGTCGACTTCTTCCGGTGCGCGGACGGCGGTGAGGCTCGGCAGTTGCACCTCCGGGTCTGCCACGACGCTCAGTCCCATCGCGTCCAGTCCGGCGCGAAGCGACTCCCCATTCCTGGTGTGGCGCTCCCACCGCGCATCCACACCCTCCTCCACGATCAGCCGCAGCGCTTCGCGCAGCGCATAGATCATGGAGATGGGGGCGGTATGGTGGTACGCGCGACGGTCCCAGTAGCTGCTCAACTCCGTGAGGTCCAGGTAGAAACTCCGCACCTTGCCGGTACGACTCTGGAGCGTCTCCACCGCTCGCGGACTCAGCGTCAGGGGCGCAAGCCCCGGAGGCGCGCCGATGCACTTCTGCGTACAGCTGTAGCAGACGTCCACGCCCCACTCGTCTACCCGCAACTCGACGCCGCCGAGCGACGTGACCGCGTCCACCACCAGCAGCGCGCCTGCTTCATGAGCGACATCCGCTACCTCTTTAATGGAAGAAGCCGCGCCGGTGGACGTCTCCGCGTGCACCACGCCCACCGCCTTCACGCTGCCCGCCGATGCGATCGCCTCGCGCATGCGCTCCGCGTCTACCGGCTTCCCGAGTTCGTGCTCGACCCGGATGACGTTCGCGCCGCTGCGCTCCGCGATCTCACCGAGGCGCTGTCCGAAATAGCCGTTGATCCCCACGACGAACGTGTCGCCCGGTTCGATGATGTTCACCATCGCGGCTTCCATGCCGGCCGTACCGGTTCCGGAGATGGGCAGCGTCACCGGGTTCTCGGTCTGAAAGACGTAGCGCAGCATCGAGCGCACGTCGTCCATGACGGCGAGGAAGTTCGGGTCCAGGTGCCCGAGAAGCGATGAACTCATCGCTTGCAGTACGCGAGGGTGGACGTTGGAGGGGCCTGCTCCCATGAGCAGCCGGTGCGGAGGCGTGAAGGCAGCGGTCTCTTGCGTCATACGGCATTCTCAACGGTCTGGAGTATGCCCGGCGTACGGCGGAGCCCGGGCGCAGAGCGGAAAGCATTATAGCAACAGTCCTCGTGCACGAGACGGGCTTGCCAGCTTTTTCAGCCGAAGTTTGAGAATTACCTACAACATGTTGTGGCAGACTCCATGGTGTGTCACCCCACATGGTGGCATCAACCTCTGTTTTATGCGGTAACTGCCTGTTGCAGCGAGGCAGGACGAACCCCATAAATCCGATTGAATGCTAGGCAAACGCATTGATTCTGTCTTATACAACGTCTAATGTTTTTCCTTGCTACACGCTTCCCCGGAGGCGCGCAGCACGGAGGCAGAGACAGGCCTATGTCCGCCGACAGCCACATATACCACGAGCCGGTCATGACTGCCCAGGTCATCACCGGGCTCGCCGTGCGCCCGGGTGGAGCTTACGTTGACTGCACCCTCGGCGACGCAGGACATGCTACCGCCATCCTCGAGGCCTCGGCCCCCGACGGACGTGTCCTCGGACTGGACGCCGACCCCGAAGCTATCCCCCCTGCTACCGAGCGTCTGCGTCGTTTCGGCGGCCGCGTCATCGTCGCCAATGCCAATTTCGGCACGGTCGCATCGCAGGCCCACGCCCACGGGTTCGTGCCTGCCGACGGAGTGCTGTTCGACCTGGGGCTCTCCTCCCGCCAGCTCGATTCCGAGGAGCGCGGGTTCAGCTTCCGCCGCTCCGGCCCCCTGGACATGCGCTTCACTCCGGAGGGTTCTTCCGCAGCAGATCTCGTCAACGGTCTGCCGGAACAGGAGCTCGCGGACCTCATCTACACGCTCGGCGAAGAGCCTCGCTCACGCCGTATCGCGCGTGCCCTCGTCGCGGCGCGGCCGTTGACGGACGCCGCCGAACTCGCGGAGGTCGTCGCGCGCTCGTCCGGCTATCGCAGAGGCCGCACTCATCCGGCCACCCGCACCTTCCAGGCGCTCCGCATGGCTACGAACGACGAACTCGGCAACCTCCGGCGCGGACTCAGCCAGGCGGTTTCCGTCCTGAACACCGGGGGGCGCCTCGTGACTATCGCCTACCACTCTCTCGAGGACCGCGAGGTCAAGCGATTCGTCGGCAGCGGCGAGGTCCGCCCCGTCACGAAGCGCGTGATCAAGCCGGACGCCGGGGAGATATCTCGCAACAGGCGCAGCCGCAGTGCGCGGATGCGCGTTGCCGAACACATGTGAGGTTGAAGGGACAGATGACAAACTCGCGTGAACAGCTCTACGCCGCCATCGATGTCGGCACGGCCAAGGTCGTCACTCTCGTTGCAAAGGCTGGCATGGAAGGCGGGGTGGATGTCGTTGCCCAGGGGCACGCAGGGTCCGCGGGCATGCGCAAGGGAATGGTCGTCAATCCGGACGCCATGAAGGAGTGCATCTGGCAATCCGTGCGCGAAGCGGAGAAGATGCTCGGCCGCAGCCTGCCGCCCGTCATATCGGGGGTCACCGGCAGTCACCTCCAGTCCCACAACGTCAGGCCCGGAGAGGAAGAGGAGCGCGTCGTCGAGGACGACGGCTACTTCACCCGTTCTAACGTAGACGGACTGGAGCCGGCCACCCACAACCCCATCGGCATGCGGGTCATACAGACCGTTCCGCGGTCCCTCGAAGAGTCGCACGTCATCATGGGGGACTCGGTGCCTATCGACACCCTCGTCGCCACGCTTACCGGGGCTGGAGTGACGCTCCGCGGTCTCGTGCCGGAGCATCTCGCCAGTGGTGAAGCGGTGCTCAACCCGGAAGAACGCATGCTTGGCGTGGTCCTCGTGGACATCGGAGGCGGCTCGACGGACGTGGTCGTCTATCGGGAGGGATCCGTCTGGTACACCACCAGCATCCCCGTCGCAGGGCAACACTTCACCACCGACATCGCAACCGGCCTGGGCCTGCTTCCCGCGGCTGCGGAGCGCGCCAAGCTGGCCAACGGCTCCGTCTGGTTCGAGCACCTCGCTGAGCGGGACACCATCCAGGTGAAGCCGGGGTTGGGCAGCAACGCCTTCCCTGTCCACGCTAAGAAGCTCAACCGGCTGCTGCACGACAGGGCCGTGGAGCTCGTCAGGATGATGATGTACCGCCTCGCCTCCAACGGGCTCACCCACATCCCATCCGCGGGGATCGTGCTGACGGGCGGAGCCTCGGCGCTGCCCGGCCTCGTGGAGATCGTCGCGGACTACGGGAAACGTCCGGTTCGTGTCGGGGGGCCTTCGGCCACCCTGGGCCTGCCGGAAGAACTCTTGGACCCTGCATACGCCACGGTTGTTGGCCTGTTGCTCTGGGCCATCCGGCAGCGGCACATCAACACGCTCTCCGGACCTCAGCACGCCGGTGTACCACAGGCGCGGTCCGGCGGCTGGCTCTCCCGGTTCAGGTCCAAGGAACCGACGGGAGCGGGCGTATGAGTCGACCACACAGGGCATTCCCGCAACGGGAGTAAGGGCAACCAAGCGGAAGAGGCGTTCAGGAACGAGACAACACCAACAGTCCAACACCAGGACAGGCAAAGGGGTAACGGTTATGACCATGGAACTTTTCGGCAACGAGCAGAAGGCGGAGATTGACGGCATCGCACGGGTCAAGGTCATCGGTGTCGGCGGCGGCGGCTGCAACGCCGTTAACCGCATGTACCGCGAGCGTGTTCCGCACGTCGAGTACCTCGCCGTGAACACGGATGCCCAGCACCTCGTGCGTCTCGACGTCCCGGTGAAGATTCGCATCGGCGACACGATCACGCGCGGTCTCGGCGTCGGCGGCGACCCCGAGATCGGACGCACCGCAGCCGAAGAGTCCCGCGAGGAGATCTACGAATCCGTCCGCGGCGCCGATATGCTGTTCATCGCCAGCGGCATGGGCGGCGGCACAGGGACCGGCGCAGCCCCGGTCGTTGCCGAGGTTGCCCGCGAGACCGGCGCGCTGACCATCGCCGTCGTAACCAAGCCCTTCCGGTTCGAAGGCCGCAAGCGCAGCAAGAATGCGGACGACGGCCTGACCCGCCTGCGCGAGGCTGTGGACACCCTCATCGTCGTCCCGAACGACCGCCTCGGCGCCATGTGCGACGACGACCTCTCCGCCGAGGACGCCTTCAAACTGGCCGACGACGTGCTCCGCCTCGGCGTCAAGTCCATCGCAGAGCTCGTGACGATCCCCGGTGAGATCAACCTGGACTTCGCCGACGTCAAGACCATCATGACCGGCGCGGGCCCGGCGTGGATGTCCATCGGCTCGGCCCACGGCGAGAACCGATCGGTCGAGGCCGCGAAGAGCGCCATCCACAGCCCGATGCTGGACGTCAACATCGAGGGCGCGCGAGGCGTTCTCCTCAACATCACCGGCGGCGCCAACATGACTCTCAAGGAAGTGCAGCGGGCCGCCGACGTCATCGCCAACTCCGTCGACCCGGACGCCAACATCATCTTCGGCATGGTGACGGACCCCAAGATGGAGGACGAGATGTGCGTGACCATCATCGCCACCGGCCTCCCCAGCATCGAGCAGATGAGCCTCAACGACGACGGCATCGCCGAATTCCTCCGCCGCGCCATCAGCGACGAGGCGGACTTCGACCTGCCGCCGTTCCTCCGCCCCGCCAACCGCCAGGCGGAGTAGAAGACAACTGAAACTCTGCCGCCTGTCCCCCATGGCGGCAGAGTGCGGGGCGGGTTTCCCCAGGCCCGCTCTGCGGGTTTCGCGATCAAGCCCCCCGTGAGGTTCGCCTCCGGGGGGCCTTGCGTACCCGTTACAGCCGGTGGATTTAACCCAATATGTGCCACCGCAACTACCGTATATCCAAACTGGTGGTAGAATCTCCGAAATTGCTATTGACTTTCCGCGCGCATTGAAAAACAATAGCCGCTGTCAGTCAAAAGGGCTTTATCTGGTAGCCCGCGCACATTAAAATCCCCTATATTGTTGTCCAGGGTTGGGAGGAGCTTCCGCCAGGGATGCTCCGAAGCGATACCAGCCACACGGGTTCAAGATGCACTGTCCCAACTGCGGAGACCCCAATACGCGAGTAACCGACTCGCGGGATACCGGCCAGGACATCCGGCGTCGCCGGGAGTGCGGGCGCTGCGGAGTGCGCTTCACCACCTACGAACGCATCCAGCACGCCACCCTCCAGGTCGTCAAGCGCGACGGCCGCCGTGACGAGTTCGATCCGCAGAAACTGCTCCGCAGCATCAGGCTCGCTTGCACCAAGCGCCCCCTTCCGACAGGCGCCATCGAGAAACTCGCCAGCGAGATCGAGAACGACCTGCAGGACCTCGGCAAGGCCGAAGTCCCTGCTTCCGTCATCGGAGACCTGGCCCTCGAACGCCTGCGCCAGCTCGACCCCGTCGCATATGTCCGCTACGCCAGCGTCTATCGCGACTTCAATACGCTGGATGGGTTCATCGAGGAGATACGCGAGTACCAGGCGACGGGCGGCTCACCCTCTGAGGAGGAAGCCAACCAGCTCTCCCTCATCCCCAACGAGTTCGCGGTCCCTGCCAAGCGCACTGGACGGCGAGGCCGCAGGCCCGGTATGACGCAGCCGCTCAACGGCAGCGCAGCTACCTCCAACTGACCGTTCCCACTGCCCCGGACAGCAATACCAACACTTACGTGCCTCAGCCTTCGGGCTGGGGCGACCGGAAGTGCGCGCTCCCCTGTGCACTTCCACGTCTCCCTCCTCCGCAGGCCCCTCTCGACGCGCCACGGGAGTGGGCCATCGGGCCCCGTTGGGTATCATCCCGCGGGGCCCGCCCTGTTTAAGCCGCTATAATCCTTGTGCGCCCCGCAAGGACACCGAAGCATGAACGCACGCCCGCGCATAGCGATAACCCTCGGCGACCCCACCGGCATCGGGCCGGAAGTGGTTGCAAAGGCGCTCTCTCAATCGGACCGGGAAACTGACGCTGCCCTGTTCGTCGTCGGCTCGCCGGGCGTGCTCGACAGGGCGTTCGACCTCATCGGCAGTGACCTGCGCGCCAGGAGCGTGGACGGCCCGGAGACCGCTCCGGCGGCAGGAAGTGTCAACGTCATCTCACCGCACGATGACGACGGACTGGCCGCACTGCCCTACGGCGAGATCTCGCCACGCGCAGGAGCCGCCGCGGTCGAATGGGCCGCCGCTGCCGCCCGACTCGCGATGGAGGGTGGCGTAGACGCCATCGCTACCGCCCCTATCAGCAAGGAAGCAGCCCGCCTCGCGGGTCACGAGGACTTCGGTCACCAGGAGATATACCAGCACCTCGCCGGAGTGCCGCGCGTACTCACTATGCTCCTTACGAACGGCCTCAACGTCGTGCACCTCACCACGCATCACCCACTCCGCGACGCGGCTCTCCATGTCACTCGTGAGCGGGTGCTGGAAGCCCTCCGCCTCACGCACGACTTCTTCACCGCGCACGGCGTCCCTGCCCCGCGCATCGGCGTCGCCGCGCTCAACCCTCACGGTGGGGAGGCCGGGCTCATCGGCACTGAAGAGATCGAGGAGATACGCCCCGCCGTGGAGGACGCTAACGCCGAGGGCATCGCCGCGGTGGGACCCGTCCCCGCCGATTCCGTCTTCGGACAGGCCATCGATGGACAGTACGACGCCGTTCTCGCCATGTACCACGACCAGGGGCACATCGCCGTCAAGGTGCACGACTGGGCGGCCAGCATCACACTCAACATAGGCCTGCCCTTCCTCCGCACCTCAGTCGACCACGGCACGGCATTCGACATCGCCGGCAAGGGCGTCGCAGACGCAACGGGTATGGTCGAGGCCATCCGCTACGCGGCGGAGGTCTCCCGCTCCGGCCGGCTCCTCTCTCCACGCAACGGGTGAAGCGTCCCACATCCCTCCGGGTGCTATACTTTCGGAACGCGCCGGCACGAACATCGCGCTGGCGCGTCCCTATATGAGGAGAAGAACGGATGCGCGTCGGGTTCGCAGGCGGCGGCGTCATGGCCGAGGCGATGTTCAGCAGAGCGATCGCCTCGGGGCTCTGCGCCGTGGACGACGTCAGTGTCGGCGAGCCGGTCCCTGGCCGCAGGGACGACCTCGCGGAACGCTACGGCGTCGCCGTTCATGCGGACAATGCGCCCGCGGTCAAGGGAGCGGAGATCGTCGTTATCGCCGTCAAGCCGCAGCACGTCGGCCATGTCTATCACGACCTGCACGGATCGCTGGACACGGAGCAGACCGTGCTCTCCATCGCCGCAGGAGTGACGATACGGTCCCTCTCGGAGGGCTTGGGACACGAGCGCGTCATCCGCGTGATGCCCAACACGCCTGCTCAGATCGGGGCTGGCATGTCCGTCTGGACCGCGACGCCTGGAGTGCCGGACGCCGCTCGAGACGCGGCGGCATCGCTGCTCGCGACGCTCGGGCGGGAATGGCGCGTCGACAGCGAGGACTACCTGGACATGGCAACCGCCGTCTCCGGCAGCGGCCCCGCTTACGTCTTCGCATTCATCGAGGCGCTCACGGAGGCAGGGGTGTTCGTAGGCATGCCCCGTGATATGGCGCAGGCGCTTGCTATCGAGACCGCGCTCGGCTCGGCCCGGCTCGCCAGCGAGTCCGGCGAATCGCCCGCCATCCTCCGGGAGCGGGTCACGTCGCCCGGCGGCACCACCGCTGCGGCACTGCAGGAGATGGAGCGCAAGGGCTTCAAGAGCGCCCTCATCGAGGGCGTATCCGCCGCATTCCGCCGTTCACAGGAACTCGGAGGCAAGCGTTGATCGCATCCCTCGCAGAAAGCATCATCACCCTCCTCCTGCTGACGATACTCGCTCACGCGCTCCTCTCATGGCTCATCATCGCGGGCGTCAGGAACGACGCCGTCTTGCGCCTCTACCAGACCATCGGCATGGCGCTCGACCCGCTCTACCGGCCTCTGCGGAGGATCATCCCTACGGCGGGGATGCTGGACCTTACGCCGCTGGCAGCCATCATCGCGCTCGTCGTCCTTCGTGAGATGATCCGCAGCCTCGGCTGAGCAACCCTGGATTCCCGCGTCGCGCGCAGTGGGGCACATCCAACGCCCCGCGTCCTATAATGCCGTGCGCTCATGTCCACAGCCGTCGTCTCCGATTCCAACGTATCCCTGCCTGCCGACGTCACACGCGGGTTGCCGCTGTTCCTCGCGCCGCTCGAGGTCCGCGTCGATGGGCGGGTCTATGCCGACGGCGTGGACATCGCCCCGGCAGAGTTCTACGCACGCCTGAAGTCGAGCGCTGAGCTTCCCACGACCGCCGCGCCGTCTCCCGGCGCGTTCCTGGACGCCATCCGGCGCGCGGGCGAGGTGGCGGACGAGGTCGTTTGCATAACCCTCTCCGCCGAGTTGAGCGCGGCGCACAGCGCAGCGACAGAGGCTGTCCGGCTCGCGGAGGACCAACTCCCGCACCTCAGCGTCTCGCTGGTGGACTCCCGGAGCGCGGGCGCTGCGCAGGGCCTTATCGCACTCGACGCTGCCCGGCTCGCGGCCTCCGGCGCCTCCACGGACGACGTGCTGACCCGCATGGCGCGGCGCATAGGCGATACCCACTTCATCGGCTACCTGGACACGCTCTACTACCTCTGGCGCGGCGGACGCGTGCCGAGGCTATTCATGTGGATGGGGAGCGTCCTGAACCTCAAGCCGGTCCTGCAACTCTCCGCAGGACGCATCGGCCTGGTGGAACGCCCCCGCACCGAGGCGAAGGCGCTCGCTCGGCTCACCGCCATCGCCGCCGAGCGCACAGCCGGACGCCCCACGCGCGCAGCCGTGATGCACGCCATGGAGCCGGAGAAAGGGGCGATGCTCGCTGAGCAGCTGCACGCGCAGTTGCAGATCGAGGAACTCTTCATCACGGAGTTCACTCCCGCCATCGGTGCGCACACGGGCCCGGGACTCGTCGGTTGCGCCTTCCACCCCGTCGACTGAGCATCTGTAGTGCCCCTTTCCTGAGGGAGTGGCCGCCCTCCCCTGTGGTACGCTTACGCGACTCCCCGCAAGTGAGGCAGCGCACATGACCACCGTACGAGTTGAAGAAGGCTCCATCACGCAGTACGAGGCGGACGCTATCGTTGTCAACCTCTTCGAGGGCGTAACGTCGCCCGGCGGCGGCACCGGCGCCGTGGACGAGGCGCTGGACGGCGTGATCTCCACGCTCATCGCCGACAAGGAGATCAGTGGCAGGCAGGGCGAGGCCGTTACCATCCACACGTTCGGCAAGCTGCCGGCGAAGCGCATCGTCGTGGCCGGGCTCGGCAAGCGTGAGAAGTTCGGCACGGACGTGGTGCGTTCAGTCTCCGGCGGCGTGGCGCGACGGCTGCGGCAGATGGGCGTGAAGCGCGCGGCGGTCATCGCCCACGGCGCGGGCATCGGCGGTCTGGACGCGGGCGAGTCCGCCCAGGCGATGGCTGAGGGCACCCTCCTCGGCCTCTACGAGTTCAAGCGCTACCGTTCGAGGTCCAACGGGAGCGACGGCGACGACAGCAAGTCGCTCGATGAGGTGGTAATCGTCGAGCGGGACGCGGGACGCGTGCAGGCGCTCGAGGCGGGCGCAGCGAAGGGAGCGCTCCTCGCCGAGTGCGCCATCATAGCGCGGGACCTCGTCAACGAGCCCGCGAACGTCGTCAACCCCGCGCGCATGGCCGAGGTCGCGACGGAGGTCGCCAACGACGCCGGCCTCCCCATCACCGTGCTCGTGCGCGAGGACATGATGGAGCGCGGGATGGGCGCGATGCTCGCCGTGACGCAGGGCAGCGCCAACGAGCCGCGTCTCATCATCATGGAGTACGCGGGCGACCCGGAGCACCCGGAGAACAACGTGGCCATCGTCGGCAAGGGCATCACGTTCGACTCGGGCGGCATCTCCATCAAACCCGCGGGGAGCATGTGGGAGATGAAGGGCGACATGAGCGGCGGTGCGTCCGTCATCGGGGCGATGAAGGGCATCGCCGCTCTGAAACCGAAGATCAACGTCTTCGGCGTCGTCCCCGCGGTGGAGAACATGCCGTCCGGCACCGCCCAGCGCCCCGGCGACATCATCCGCGCGATGAACGGCAAGACGATAGAGGTCGACAACACGGACGCCGAGGGACGGCTCATCCTGGCCGACGCCATCTGCTACATCAAGGAGGTCAAGAAGGCGCGCCGCGTCGTGGACATCGCGACGCTCACCGGCGCGGTCGTCGTCGCCCTCGGACACGTCGCCAGCGGCGTCATGGGCACCTCGCAGGAGCTCGTGGACTCGGTGCTCTCAGCATCGAAGTCCACCGGTGAGAAGATGTGGCAACTGCCGCTTTTCGAGGAGTACAAGCGGCAGAACCGCTCCGACTACGCGGACGTGAAGAACACGGGCGGCCGGCCCGCGGGCAGCATCACGGCGGCGCTCTTCATCGGCGAGTTCACGGAAGACGTCGAGTGGGCGCACCTGGACATCGCCGGGACGTTCATGTCGGAGCGCGCAAGCGGCCACGTCGTCAAGGGCGCGACCGGTGTCCCCACCCGCACGCTGGTGCGGCTCGTGGAGGACCTGGCGGGCTGAGCGGCCTGGCGCCCCACTTGCCGCTCACGTAACGGCGATCCCCGGCGACCCTCGCCGACCTCTCGGCCGAGGCCTTCCCTCCACCGGCCGCAGTTGGCTGACGCGCAGGATCTGCAGCGGCTCGTCGCTGACGCACTCGAACCCGTAGCGCGTATAACGCGGCGTGTAGATGCCCTCGGTTGGGCTGAGGTCCCCGAAGTGCGTATCTCCTTCGCCGAAGTAGCGCGCCTTCCCCGCGAGCACCATCCAGTAGCCGTCCTGATCGTTGTGGTAGTGGAGCGCGTTGCCCTGCCCTTTCTGCATGATCTGGACGGTGCTGACCATGCTGTCGTTGTAGAGCAGGTCGTACGAGCGGCCCTTGTCGGGACCTCTGTCCCGTGCGCCGGGGTCTGAAGCGCCGGGGTAGCTGAACCGCTTCACCTCGTTCCCTGTGTCCTCTTCTCTCGCCTGGGACTTCCCTTCCACCGGTCGCAGCTGGCTGACGCGGAGTATCTGCAGCGGCTCCTCGTCGATGCTCTCGAACGCATAGCGGGTGTAGCGAGGCATGAATATGCCCTCCATAGGGCCGAGGTCGCCGTAGTGCGTGTCGCCCTCGCCGGAGAAGCGCGCCCTGCCCGCGAGCACCATCCAGTAGCCGTCCTGGTCGTTGTGGTGGTGAAGTCCGGTGGTCTGACCCTTCTCCATCACCTGGACGGTGCTGATGACGAGGTGATTGGAGAGCAGGTCGTACGAACGGCCTCTCGTGGGGCCGCGGTCGCGCGCACTGGGGTCCGTTGGGCCGGGGTAGTTGAACCGCTTCACTTCTTCTGCCATGGCCTTCCTCCCGTCACCGTTGCCGCTCTGCCGCGTTCACAGAGACTATACCTCTCTCTCGTATACGGCATGCACTCCGGTCGACGCCTACGTCGGGGGCGGCGCCCCTTCTGCTACAATGGGCCTCCCGTGGTGGGCGTGGTCGAGGGGTTAAGACGCCAGGTTGTGGCCCTGGAGATCGAGGGTTCGATTCCCTCCGCTCACCCCAGTTCTCCCGCTATCGCGCCGCTCTTTCACCTCCCCGCCCGTTCGCATAGAATCCCGCGGGGCGCGGCGCGCGTCCCCCAACCACGGAACAGGGAAGGTGCAACATGGGCAGGCTGGACGACAAGGTCGCAGTGATCGTCGGAGGCGGCAGGAACATCGGCCGCGCCTCCTCCAAACTCTTCGCCTCAGAGGGCGCGAAGATCGCCATCTTCGACATGGAGGAGAGCCGCGCCGCGGCGGTGACCGAGGAGGTCGCCGAGCAGGGCGGCGAGTGCATGTACGTCGTGGGCGAGGTGCAGAAGGTCGACGACGTGAAGAACATGATCGCGAAGGTCGTCGACCACTACGGCCGCATCGACATCCTCCTGAACTGCGCCGCCATCTCCGACCGCAAGCCCATGCTGGAGCTGGACGACGAGGACTACCTGAAGATCATCGAGGTCACCCAGAACGGCACGTACTACACGTGCAAGTACGTGGCGGAGCAGATGGTGAAGCAGGGCGACGGCGGGGCCATCGTCAACTTCTCGTCCGGCTCCGCGTTCAGCGGCAATTTGAACCGCGTCGCCTACGACATGGCGAAGGGCGCCATCGTCACACTGACGATGGACATGGCCGTGCAGCTTGCGAAGTACGGCATCCGCACGAACGCCATCGCGCCCGGCATCACCGGCTCGCAGGTCGGCGGGATGATCGCGATGGAGGACCGGTCGACGAACAACCTCGTCGGGGGCCGCGCCGGGTATCCGGAGGAGCAGGCGAGCGTTGCCCTCTTCCTCGCCAGCGACGACGCCCGCCATCTCTACGGGCAGACCCTGCGGAACGACGGCGGTGGCTCCGTCGTCTAGCGTCCCCTGTCCCTTCCCCCTTGACCGGGGAAGGTCAGGATGGGGGTGAACTAAACACAGGAGAGTGCGACATGCCGGAAGGCTACGAGCGCGTCGCGTCCCGCGACGAAGTGAGCGCGAACGAACTGAAGGTGGTGCAGGTCGGCGAGAACCAGGTCATCGTCACCGAACTCCGGGGCGAGGTCATCGCGTTCGACAACATGTGCACCCACGAGGAGTGCGACCTCTACTACGGCGCGGTGGACGAGGACGACGAGATTGAGTGCGACTGCCACGGCACGCGGTTCAACGTACTCACGGGCGAGGTGACCGCGCCGCCCGCCGAGATTCCCCTCCCCATCTACGAGGTGAGCGTGGAGAACGGCGAGGTCTCCGTCGGCCCCCGCAAGAACTAGGCCCGCCCAGGAGGCCGTGTGCAGGCCTACCATGTGATCGGAACGGCAGCCCCGCGCGTCGACGGCGTCGCCAAGACCACGGGAGCCGCCCGCTACGCCGCCGACACCGACCTGCCGGGCATGCTGTGGATGAAGGCCCTCCGCAGCCCCTATCCGCACGCTCGCATCGTCTCCATCGACACGTTCAGGGCCCGGCGGCTCTCCGGTGTTCACGCCGTGCTGACCGGGGCCGATGTCGCGGGCGTCCTCTACGGGCGACGGCTGCGTGACGTCCCGGTGCTCGCCTACGAGCGCGTCCGCTTCGCCGGTGAGCGCGTCGCGGCCGTTGCCGCCATCGACGCCGAGACCGCGCAGCGGGCCGTCGACCTGATCGACGTCGTGTATGAGGAACTGCCTGCCGTGCTGGAGCCCGAGGATGCCCTCGCCGATGGCGCGCCGCTGCTGCACCCGGACGTGCAGGCCTACAACGGCCTGCCGGCGCCCCTGCCCCAGCCCACGAACGCCTTCGTCAGCGATGTGTGGGGGCGCGGCGACCCCGAACGCGGCTTCCACGAGGCCGACCTCGTCGTCGAGGGCGTCTACACCACGCAGCGCGCGCACCAGGCTTATCTCGAGCCGCACTCGTGCGTCGTCTGGATCGATGGCGACGACCGGTTGCAGGTATGGGCGCCCAACAAGGCGCCCCACCGCCTGAAACTGAACCTCGCGGATGCCCTCGGCCTCGACCCCGAGCGCATCGTCGTCCGGCATTCGACCATCGGAGGCGACTTCGGCGGCAAGGGCTCGCCGATGGACATCCCCGCCTGCTACTTCCTGGCCCGGAAGACCGGACAGCCGGTCAAGAGCATCATGACGTTCGCCGAGGAGTTCTCCGCGGCCAACCCGCGCCACCCGAGCGTCGTGCGGATGCGCACCGGCGTGAAGCGGGATGGAACACTGACCTCCCACGAGGCGCGGATCCTCTTCAACAGCGGCGCCTATGGCGGCTTCAAGCCCGTACCCGGCGTCAACCTCCCCGGCGCGAGCCACGCCGCCGGGCCTTATCGCATCCCCCACACCCGCATCGAGGCCGTCCATGTCTACACCAATACCATCCCCGGCGGCTTCTTCCGCGGGCCGGGCGCGGTACAGGCCAACTTCGCCATCGAGTCCCACATGGACGTGATCGCCCAACGCCTCGGCCTCGACCCGCTCGAACTGCGGCAGAGGAACCTCGTGCGCGGCGGCGAGGAGCTCGCCAGCGGCATGCCCGGACTCATCATGCGCCCCGAGCAGACCGTCGACGCCGCCGTCCGCGCGTCCGGCTACCACGACCCCAAGCCGCCGTACGTCGGACGCGGCATCTCGCTCGCCTACAAGGACCAGGGCGAGGGGGTGTCGTCGGCAGCGGTGACGTTCCGCCCCGACGGTACGGTGCTCCTGCACACCTCGGTGTTCGAGCAGGGCACGGGCTCCTACACCGCGCTCGTTCAGATCGTCGGCGAGGCGCTCGGTGTGGCTCCCGGATTCATCGAAGTGCAGGCGTGGGACTCGGACGATGGGCCGTTCGACACCGGCGTCGGCGCGAGCCGGGTCACCCGGGTGGCAGGCCCTGCCGCGTACGAGGCGGCCGCCCGCGCCAAGGCTGAATTGCTCCAACTCGCAGCGCGTTTGCTCGGCTGGCCCATCGAGCGCATCGCGTTATCCGGTGACGCCCTGAGGCGGACCGACACGGGCGAGTCGGCGCCATGGGCGGAGCTCGTCGGACAGGCCGAGGCCCCCGTGACGGGGAGCGCCACCAACGACGAGCACGAGCGCTCCCCCGTCGCCTCGGCTATGGCGCAGGTCGCCGAGGTGCGCGTCGACCCGGAGACGGGCAAGGTCGAACTGCTGAAGCTGACCAGCGCCCACGATGTCGGCGTCATCATCAATCCCGTCGGTCACCAGGGGCAGATCAACGGCGGCGTCGTGCAGGGCATTGGACACGCCCTCACCGAGGAGCTCCTGCTCGAGAGTGGCCGGGTCGTCAACCCGAGCCTCGCCGACTACAAGCTGCCGTCGATCGCCGACCTCCCCGAGCTGCGCACCGCGCTCGTCGAGTCGGAGGAAGGAGTCGGCCCATATCGCACGAAGGGCATCGGGGAGTACGCGATAGAGGGCATCAGCGCGGCGGTGGCGAATGCCGTGGCCGACGCCGTCGGCGTCCGCATCGCCGATGCGCCGGTTACCGCGGAGAAGGTGTACCGTGCGCTCCGGAACCGCGACCGCCCCGCCTAGTCTCCGCCCAGCGCAACGCTCACGAAGCGCCGCTCCATGCGCAGCGCGAGGTCCCGCGCCGTCGAGAGATGCTCACTGCTGCCGAGCGCGACGACGAACGCGACGCCCAGCAGCCGCCCGAGCGCGAAGTCCACGATGGTGGAGCCGATGACGCCCACCGGCACGTCGTGCACCGCGAAGACGCCCGCCGCCTTGCCATGGAAGCCGGACACCGGCACCTCCTCCGCATGGAGCAGTTCATGGCCGTTGTCCAGCAATCGGCCGGCGTTGCCGGTGAACTCGCTGAGGAACGTCTCGTCTATCCAGCGCTCGACCGACTCCCCATCGCGGAAGAGGTGCGCCACCATGCCTGCGCTGACGATGAGGCCCGTCTCCGGCTCCTCCTCGAGTTCGCGGCTGATCTCGCGCAGGTAGCCGCTGATGCGGCCCGCCTCCCCTATCGAATCCTCCGTCTGCCCCGGAAAGCCGTGCTCGGCCATCGTCTCGTTGTCGAGTTCGCCCTCGCGCGCGACGACGAACCCGGCGAGCTCCGGCGGCATGTCGTCGGGGCGCAGGAGCATGTGCTCCAGGTCCGTCTCCGACACCGCGTCGGTTGCTCTGCGGAATGCGTCTGTATGCTGCTCGGGACTGGTCATCTGAAGTGCACTCTCCACTCGTATCTTCCCACAGCGTAACAGAGCGGAGAGCGTCGAGGGCATAGTACAATCGAAAGAGCGCCCGCCCGTAGCTCAGCGGATAGAGCATCGGTCTTCGGAACCGAGTGTCGTGGGTTCGATTCCCTCCGGGCGGGCCAGAACGACCGCATCGTGGCAGATCCCATCGCTTCCGCACGACGTAGTATCCTTAAGCTGCTACCGGCAGACCAGTGCCCCCAAGAAGCCTGCACGGACCCGCAGTCGACGCCCCGCAAGTGTCTCCTGCTCCCGCGCGGAACCGGGTGTAAGGAGATGCGCTCTTGACCTTTCTGACCTCGATGGCCCTGCGCCGCCCGACCGTAATGGTGCTCGCGATACTCCTCATCCTCGGTTCCGGCGTTGGCGCCTACCGTTCCCTCCAGGTTGAACTCTTCCCCCAGATCGACTTCCCGCTGGTAGCCGTATTCGTGACCTATCCCTCCGCCGACCCGGAGGCCGTCGTCCGCTCCGTGACCGAGCCCATCGAGCGGGCCATCGCCGATACCCCGGAACTCGAATCGATACAGTCCACCTCGTCCGAGGGCAGGTCGGCCATATTCGCGAACTTCCGCTACGGCACGGACATGGCGGAGGCGCAGGCGGCTATCGAGGCCGCCGTGGGCGGCGTCGCCTTCCCGGACGGTGTGCAGGAGCCGGACGTCGGGCGCTTCAACCCGGACGATTTCCCCGTCATCCAGTTCAGCGTTATATCGGACAGGCCACTGCCGGAGATACAGGAGATCGTCCGGTCGCGCATCCTGCCGGAGATATCCGGGCTGGACGGCGTCATGGACGTTTCGCTTGCCGGCACGGTGGACCGCAGCGTCCGCGTGACCGTCGACGCCGCGAAGATGGCGGCCAACGACATACCCCTGTTCCAAGTGGCGGGCGCGCTGAGCGAGAACAACCTCACGCTCCCCGCCGGACTCGTCTTCGACGGTTCCCAGGCCATCATCGCCAAGACGACGCACACGCTGCGGTCCGTGCAGGACATCGAGGACCTCATCGTCGGCGGGTCTGCAACCACCGGCGTCGTGCGTCTGGCCGACGTGGCGACCGTCACCCTCGGGAACGGGACGCCTGACAGCATCGACCGCACGAACGGCAAGCCCGGCATCGGCGTCTCCGTCACCAAGCAGCCCGACGCCAACACCGTCGACGTGACAACCGCGGTCAACGAGGCGCTGGACGGCATCGAAGGGCTGCCCCCGGACGTCGAGCTCGTCGTCGTTGCGGACCAGGGCCCCGAGATCCAGCGGCAGATCGACACCCTCGCCAGGGAGGCGATCTTCGGCTTCTTCTTCGCCGTCTCAGTCGTCTTCGCCTTCATGTTCACGATACGGCCCACGGTCGTGCGGGGGTTCTTCAACACGCTCCGCCCCACAATCGTCATCGCGCTCTCCATCCCGCTGAGCATCCTCGCCGGCATCCTGCTGATGTTCTCGCAGGACATGACGCTCAACTTCATGACGTTCGGCGGACTCGCCATCTCCGTGGGACGCGTCGTCGACGACTCCATCGTCGTGCTGGAGAACGTCTACCGGCACATCCAGGGAGGGCGCGAGCGGTGGCGCGCTGCGCTGGAAGCCACCACGGAGGTCGGCCCCGCCATCTTCGCCTCCACCCTCACCACCGTCGTCGTCTTCCTCCCCCTGGCGTTCATCCCGGGTCTCTTCGGCGCGTTCTTCTCCCCATTCGCGCTCACCGTCACCTTCGCGCTCATCGCGTCCCTGTTCGTGGCGCTGACTGCGGTCCCCGTCCTCGGCGCGTACCTCCTCCGCCCCGGCGACCTGCCGGAGGGAGCGGGCGACGAGGGCGACCTGGTGCTGCCTGAAACGGGCCTGCAGCGCCTCTATGGCGCCATCCTGCGATGGGTGCTGCGGCGCAAGCTGGTCACGCTGCTCGCCGCTCTCCTCATCACCCTGTCGAGCCTCGGCCTGACCGCCGTCATCCCCGTCAACCTGTTCGGCGAAGCGACCGACAGCCTGCAGATCGAACTCGTCATGCCCCCGGGGACCGCTCCGGAGCAGACGCTCGCGGCGGTCGTCGAGATAGAAGGTCGGCTGAGCGACGTCTCCGACCTCTACGCGGTGACCATCGGCGCGTCCGAGTTCGGTTTCACCAGTGGAGGGCCGGCCCGGCGCGCCGAGTTCTTTGTCACCCTCAGGGACGACGCGCCGGAGGACATCGCCCAGGTCCTCAGGGAGGAGCTCAACACGCCCGGGCGGACCGTCAGCATCACGGAGATCGCGAACGGCCCGCCGGCAGGCGGCGTGGACATCGTCGTCACCGGCCCGGACTACAGTGACATCGCCAGCGTCTCCCGCGAGTTGGCCGCGTCGCTCGGGACCATCGACGACATCGTCAATCTGGAGAACACCGTCACCCAGGCCCGTCCCGAGGTCGCGATAGAGGTGGACCCGGAGAAGGCCGCCTTCCTTGGCCTCACCACGCGTCAGGTCGCCTTGCAACTCAGCCTCTACCTCGTCGGTCAGACCGTGACGGCCGTGACCATAGACGGGCAGACGTACAACGTGGTCGTTGCCGGAGACCCGCGCGCCACCGGACAACTGGACAGCCTGGGCTCCCTCATCGTCGCGGGTCAGGTCGGCTCCGCGCCTCTGGCGCAGATTGCGGAGCTCTCCATGCGCGAGGGCCCCGTCCAGATCAACCGCACCGACCGCGTCCGCTCCGCAAGCGTCACCGGCGACATCATCGGGGACGACGCGCAGGCCGTCGGGGTCCTGGTCCAGGAGAAGATCGACGCCCTCCAGCTTCCGGCGGGAGTGAGCGTCGAGAGCGGGGGGATCTTCGCCGACATAGCGGAAGGCTTTCAGGCCGTCTTCATCTCCATGGCCGTCGGCATCGTCCTCGTCTACCTCGTCATGGTCGCCAGCCTCGGGTCGTTGCGGAACCCGTTCGTCATCATCACGACGCTGCCCCTTGCGCTCATCGGCGTATTCGGCGCACTGGCGATAACGGGCCGCTCGCTCGGACTGCCCGCCATGATGGGCATGCTGCTGCTCATCGGCATCGTCGTGACGAACGCCATCGTCCTCATAGCGTTCGTGGAACAGCAGCGCGCGAAGGGGATGGGCGTCTACGACGCGCTGGTCTCCGGCGCGCGCGTCCGCCTGCGCCCCATCCTCATGACCGCGCTCACCACCAGCTTCGCCCTCCTCCCCCTTGCCGTGGCTAGCGAGGGCAGCGGCGGCATCATCAGCGCGGAGCTGGCGACCGTCGTGATCGGCGGCCTGATGAGCTCCACGGGGCTCACGCTGCTCGTCCTGCCGATCGTCTACATGCTGTTCAACGACAGCATCCCGAGGCTCTGGGGCAGGCTCCTCCGGCGTCCGCAGCCTGCGCCCGCGCCCGATACCGCGCCCGCAAGCTGATCCGCTCTCCCCTGAGGAGACCTTGCTTAGTGTCATGTTGAGCGGAGCGCAGCGAAGTCGAAACATCCCTCAGGGGTCTGATCCCTTCCCCCTTGATGGGGGAAGGCTAGGATGGGGGTGACTCCTGCCGCGCTACCCGCGCTTCGCCAGCTCCCACACGATGACGATGGGCAGACCTCTGACCGCCGCGTCCAGCATGTCGGGGAAGTCGTCAGCGAACGGAAACGTGGCGATCTCCTCGTCGCCCCAGAGCGGCTCGACGCAGCGCGCGGCCTCCAAGCCCGCAGCCCGGAACGCCGCGAGGTAGTCCGACACGAGGTGCACGTGGTTGCGAACGAACCCGCGCTGGGCGGCCCGGTAACGGGCCTGCCCGCCGAGCGCCACCGAGAACGGGTGCACGTCCGAGATAACGATGTGCCCGCCGGGCCGCACCACCCGCGCGAGTTCGCCGACGGGCGGTCCGAGGTCGGCGCAGTGCGTGAGCGCGAACGAGCATACTGCGAGGTCCACGGCGCCGTCCGGCAGCGGGAGCGCGGTCAGGTCGCCGGTCTCGAACCGCGCTGCGGGGACCTTCGCCCTGGCCTGCTCCAGCATCTCGGGCGTGGCGTCGACGCCGATCACCCTGTGGCCCGCCGCCGCTAGGTATGCCGCGTGCCTGCCCGTGCCGCACCCCGCGTCGAGCGCATCCCCGGCCGGGTAGCCTGCAACGATCTCGCGTACGGCGGGCTCCTCAGCAAGCAGCACTGGATTGTTCGGGGCGTCGTAAACGGCGGCCCACTCCGCGTAACCGTCCGTGACCGTCTTCTCCCCCACGACCTCGGGATTCGACCAGGGCTCCTCGCCGAGACGCCCCGCCATCTCGACGATGCCGCGAACCCGCGCCTTGACCCCCTCCGGGTCCACCGTCCAGGAGCGCATGATGCCGAGCCCCTCGAAGCCGAGGATGAAATCGCCAAGTGTGGGATGCTCAGTCACGGTCGCGCCTCCTGGGGCCTGTAGGCTCCCCTGCTCCTGATAGGATAACCCCCGATGACCGCAGCAGACCTCCATCCCCGGCGCACCGTCGACGTCCTCGACAGCGAGATGACGTACGTCGATACCGGCGAGGGCGACCCTGTCGTCTTCCTCCACGGCAACCCCACATCTTCCTACCTCTGGCGCAACGTCATCCCGCACCTGTCCGGGCAGGCGCGCTGCCTCGCCCCCGACCTCATCGGCATGGGCGACTCGGGCAAGGCGCCTGATGGCTCGTACCGCTTTGCCGACCACGCGCGCTACCTCGACGCCTGGTTCGACGCCCTCGCTCTCAACGAGCGTCTTGTGCTCGTCGGCCACGACTGGGGCTCGGCGCTCGGGTTCGACTGGGCGTGCCGCCATCCCGAGCGGGTGAAGGGCGTCGCCTATATGGAGGGCATCGTCCGCCCGATGACGTGGGACGAGTGGCCGGAGCAGGCGCGCAACATCTTCCAGGCGATGCGCTCTCCGGCGGGCGAGGAGATGGTGTTGCAGAAGAACGTCTTCGTGGAGCGCGTCCTGCCCGCCAGCATCATGCGCACCCTCACCGAGGAGGAGTTCGCGGTCTACCGTCGCCCTTACCTCGAGCCGGGCGAGTCGCGACGCCCCACCCTCACGTGGCCCCGGCAGATACCGCTCGACGGCGAGCCCGCCGACGTCGTCGAACTGGTGCAGCGCTATGCGGACTGGCTCTCGGCCAGCGACCTCCCGAAGCTGTTCATCAACGCGGAGCCCGGCATCATCCTCACCGGCGCTCAGCGCGAGTTCTGCCGGACATGGCCCAACCAGCGCGAGGTGACCGTGCGCGGTCTGCACTTCATCCAGGAGGACTCCCCGGACGAGGTTGGGCAGGCGCTCGCCGACTGGTACGCGTCCCTGTAGCAAGTCCCGTCGTTCCCGCACCGGCGGGAATCCAAGGTGCGCGGGCAGCGCACGACGCGTCGCGAAGCGCGCGGGCCCTCTGGTTCCTCGACGCCATAGCCCCATGGGCGTAACGTAGCCCCGTGCGCGACTTCCTGGCCCGACGCTTCGAGTTCCTCGTCGTCCTGCGACGGCGCGACTACCGCCGCTACTGGCTAGGCCTCGTCGGGAGCGTCACATCCCAACAGGCGCTCATGACGGCCCAGGGCTGGCTGCTCTACGACATCACCGGCGAGGTGGTCGTCCTCGGGTATGTCGCCGCAGCGCAGGCCGTCCCCGCCATCGTCTTCAACCTCCTTGCGGGAGCGCTCGCCGACCGGCTGGACCCGCGCCGCCTCATCGTGCTCGGCGAGGGCGTCGCCACGCTGGTCATCGCGGTCCTGGCGACGCTCGTGCTGATCGGACGGGTCGAGGTCTGGCACATCGTGGTCTCCGCGTTCCTCATCGGCATCTCCACTTCGCTCGACCAGCCCGCGCGCCGCGTCGTCTGGCCCGCCCTCGTCGAGCGGCAGCAGTTCATGTTCGCCACCGCGCTGAACCAGGGCGTCTGGAACGGCACCCGTGTCTTCTCACCCATGGTCGGCGCCATGCCCATCGCCATCGTCGGCGGCATCACGGGCGACTTCCACCTCGGCGCGGCAGTCGCGCTCTACCTCATCGCGGCGGGCTTCGCCGCCATGGCAATCGTCATCGTGACCATCAAACTGCCGGAGATGCGCCGCGCCACGGGGCAGACGGTGCTGCACGACATCGTGGACGGGCTCGGCTTCGTTGTCCGGCACCGCATCTTCCTGGTGCTGCTCATGATGAGCTTCGCCATCGGCTACTTCGGACTCTCCTACCAGTGGCTGCTGCCCGCGTTCGCCGCGGACGTGCTGGGGCTGGGGCCGGAGGGGCTCGGCCTGCTCCAGACCGCGAGCGGCATCGGCGGGCTCACCGGCATCTTCCTCTCCGCGTCCTTCGGCCAGCAGCAGAGCAAGGCCTGGATGCTGGGCGGCGGCGCGGGCCTGCTCGGGCTGTCCGTGCTGCTGTTCGGCGTTAACGGCGAGATGCAGTGGTACTGGTTCGCCCTCGCCATGGCCGCCGCGAGCGGCGGGCTCTACGCCGTCTTCCAGACGGCCTCCAACACGCTGCTCAACCTGCTCGTCCCAACGGAGTTCCGCGGACGCGTCATGGGACTGCGCGGCGTCATGTGGAGCCTCGCGCCGCTCGGTGCGCTGCAGGCGGGCTTCATCGCCCAGTACACGAGCACCCCGTTCGCCATAGCGCTCGGCGGCGGCGCCGTCATCGCCGTCACCGTCCTCGCATTCCTGTTCAGCAGCCAGGTGCGCTCCATCCACCGCCTCGTCGAAGAAGCCAACGCCCGCGAGGGCGTAGCGTAGGGTTTCGTCATTCCCGCACCGGCGGGGATCCAGGGTGCGCGGGCAGCGCACGACGCGCCGCGAAGCGGCGGGTGAAGGTGAACCGGTGGGTGCGTGTGGTAAAACAGAGGACGCCCCCAGCGGCACGACTATAAGGAGAACGAGCACATGATCCTGATCATCGGCGGGATGGGCTTCATCGGACTGAACACTGCGCTGCGGCTGCTGGAGACCGGCGAGAGCGTCGTCATCACGCAGCACAGCGCCCACCGCGTCCCCGACGCGCTGACGCCCCACCTGAACGAGCGCGCGTTCGTCGACCGCATGGACGTCACGAAACTGTACGAGGTGATGGACGTCGCGAACCGGCACAAGGTGGACAGCATCATCTCGTTCGCCGCCCCGCCCGCGCGCGGCATCAGCCCCCAGGAGGACTACCGCATCTACACTGCCGGGCTGCAGAACACCCTGGAGGCGGCGCGCATCCTCGGCATGGGCCGCGTCTCGCTCGCGAGCTCCACGTCCGTCTACGGCAGCCTGCCGGAGGGTCCGTTCCGCGAGGACATGCCCCTGCCCATCCACTCCCGCACCCAGGTCGAGGCGTTCAAGAAGGGGATGGAGACCCACGCGTTCCACTACGCCGGCCGCGCAGGCCTCAACGTCGTCTCGCTCCGCATCGCCAGCATCTACGGCCCCTACTACTACAGCATGTTCAACCCCATGAGCCGCATGTGCCACGCCGCCCTCAAGGGCGAGGACCCCGACTTCTCCGACAGGCCCGGCGGCGCGATCAGCGAGGACGACGAGGGCGACTGGACGTACGTGGGCGACCTCGCGCGCGGCATCCAGCTCGTGCACACCGCCGACTCGCTGGCGCACGACATCTACAACATCGGCTCCGGCGCGGCCACGTCCACGAAGCGCGTCTTCGAGGCCGTGCAGAAGGCCGTGCCGGACGCCGTCTGCTCCGCGCTCAAGCCCGGGCGCTCGGGCGCGAACCCGCCCAATCCGGTGATGGACCTCTCCCGCATCGGCGAGGACGTCGGCTACGCCCCCGAGCACGACATCGACTCCGGCATCGCCGCCTACGTCGAGCACCTGCGCCACAACGCCCAATAGGCAGCGCTCTGCGAAACCGCAGGCCGTCGACGAGTGGTGCGAGGCCATCGGTGCACAGCGGTCGCTTTGGCCGAAGTCTGCCGCCAATCAGGAGTGACCGACCGCTTGAACTTGCCCCCAACTACGGATAGGGTGACACGCTTACCGAAGGCAGGCCGCGGTCATCAAGTCTTGCCCCGCGAGGGCGTTCTAAAGCAGCACAAGATTTCATGACGGACGAGAGACGAGTATTTATAGTGGCCGCTGTTGGCCTGCTGGGGATGGCCGTTGTCATCGGCCTCATCCTCCTCACCACGCGCCCCTATTGGCCCGACCAACCAGCGCCAACGCCGACTCCGACAGCAACACCGATACCAACGCCGACCGCGACACCCGACCCACTGTGGACACCACCGCCAAGACCGACGGCGACGCCTTGGAAGTGGCCACAGGGCAAGCCGCCAACCGCGACCGCGCGACCGAGGGCAACGCCATTGCCGCTTGGCTCGGTGTGCGTCGACTGCTCGACTTATGAGCGTCTGCTGTTCCTGGACGCCTGTGAGAAGCGCGTTATCGAGGCACCCACACGCGATTCACGTGGCCGACCGGAGTTGGCCTGCGTGGAGTAGCAAGCCGCCACACGCCCACAAGCCCAAGTCCTCTCGATAGCAACCAGAGCAGCCCGCCATCGTGCGGCCACTCCTGTTTCAGGCCGATTTAAGCGCTATGGTGCAGGTGGTCGGTTGCCCCTGTCACATTTGTGACATCCGCCCATTGCGCCAACGATACCGCCCTTCCTACCCTGTGATAGCGCCTTGCGCGGACGCTGGCAGCACTCGATGGAAGGTGTCACCGAACGATGAGCGGGAAAAGGCACAAGGAAGAGCGAAGAAAAGCGGCGATGAGCGGTAATGCACAATCTCAGGCCACGGTCCAGCATCCGGAGCCACGAACGGAAAAGCGCGAAACGAGCGGGAATGAGCGATTTTTCCCCGTGGAGCTATCCGACAGGCAGGTCACGGCCCTCCCTTACCTCGCTGCTGCTCCCACGAAGCAGGAAGGCGCGAGGATGGCCGAGATCAACGTCTCCACCCTCAGACGCTGGCAGCAGGACCCGGTTTTCCGTGACGAACTCCGTCGGGTCAGGGAGGAGGCGGCGAGCCTCGCCTTCGCCGAACTCAACGGCCTCGCCCTCAAGAGCATGAGCGCTCTTGCTGAACTGATCGAGGACGACAACCCCCGCATTAGGACTCAGGCTATCCGCATCGCGCTCGACATGTGCAGCAGGCACGGAGAGACCGCCAGGAACAGCCGCCGCCTCAATCAACTCCAGAAGGCCCTCACCCTGCTCAAGAACGTGAAATAAGGAGGCTCACGATGCCCAACGCCATCGATGCGGTGGAACGCTACCTCGTCTGCCAGCTCGCTCAGGTGAACCTCTTCCCCATCGTCGAGGACTATATCGACCGCTGGCGTGAGGCCATGGAGAACGGCGACCCCGTGCCCGATGTGCTGGAGATCGTCGAGGCCGCCGCTGCGCAGGATGTGCCCATCCTCACCATCGCCTCCGTGGACCCTTACCTGAGAGGGTGCGCCAGGGGTGCCCGCGTTCCCGACCCCGCCCGCGTCGTCACCGCCATCGTCCACGGCTTCGCGGAGGTGCGCTTCCCTGGGCGCAAGGTCTGCGGTTGCCCCGCGCGCCAGTCGCTTGACGAAGCCCGGATCCTCCCCTCCGAACGCCTCGCCTTCTTCTTCGACGATGCGTAGCCCAGATCCCCTCGCCCTACAAGGGGAGAGGGTACTGCGGGGGCGGGGCGTGAATTCCCCCACCTCGCCCTCTGGGAGAGGTCGACGCGCTTGTGCGGCGGGTGAGGGTGTCCCCCTACCCGTCCGTGCGGTAGACGTACCGATCGTCCCAGAGGCCGTAGAGCGTGGGCGTGACGTTGCCGAACACGTTCCGCAGCGCGGTCAGCCGCTCCGACAGCGACGTGTAGACGACGGGCGCCTGCTCGGCCGCTATCTCCTGCGCCAAGTGGTACATCCGCACCCGTTCCCCGTGGTCCAGCTCCTGGCTCGCCGCGGTGTACAACGCATCGATCTCGGCCTCCCACGCCGTCGCCGGCTCGGGCTGGTTCGGGTACCACAGGTGGAAGTCTCCGTCGCTGTGCCAGAACGTGATGCCGCCGTACGGGTCCGGCCCGCCGGTGAAGCCGATGACGACCGTCTCCCAATCGTACGTGGAGACCAACTGCCCGACGAGTTCGCCGAAGTCGATCACCCGGAGGTCCACGCCGAGGCCGATGCTCTCCATCCCTTCGGCGATGATGCGCGTCGCTTGTTCGCGCACGGTGTTGCCCTCGTTCGTGACGAGCGTGAACGCGATGGGGTTGCCTGCGTCGTCCTCGCGCACGCCGTCGCCGTCTGTGTCCGTCCAGCCGAGGCCGTCGAGCAACGCATTCGCCGCGTCGAGGTCGTATCCGTACCGCCGGACGCCGGGGTTGTGGAAGTCGCCGGTGGCCGGGCTGATGGACGACCACTGCGGGTAGCCGAGTCCACCGAGCGCCTCCTCGACGACCCGCTGCTTGTCCACGCTGTGCGCGACGGCCTGCCGGAACTCGCGTGTTTCGAACCACGCCCGCGCCTCCGGGCGCACGTACGGCTGTCCCTCCGGGTTCGTGCCGGGGTTGACGTTGAACGTAAGGAACGTCGTGCCGAAGCCGGGGCCACGCCGGTATATCGTGAAGTTGCCCTCCTCCTGCAACGGCTCCAGCACGGGATGCTCCTCGCCCAGCACGCCGTGCGCGTCCGTCGTGCCCGCCTGGAACAGCGCCAGCTCCTCCTCCAGCGTTTCGACGAGGAGGTAGACGATCTCGTCGATGTACGGAAGGCTGTTGCCCGCGCTGTCGCGCATCCAGTAGTCCGGGTTGCGCTGCAGCGTGAGCCGCTCACCGGGCGTGTAGCTCGTGATGGTGAACGGCCCCGTGCCGATGACCTCCGACGGATCGGTGTCGACGTCCCATACCTCCGTGAACGTGCCCGCGTCGACGTATGGCTCGAGGATGTGCTTCGGGTAGATGGAGTAGCCCATCGAACGAAGGAACGGGGCGAACGAGACAGGCAGCACGAACCGCACCGTGTAGTCGTCCAGCGCGGTCACGGTCATCCGTCCATCTGTCGGCTCGCCGGTCGCCTCGTCGACGTAGGCGAAGGTGAACGCCTCCCGGTCGTTGGTGGGGATGTCGTCGTTGTAGACGATGCGGTTGAACGTGAAGTCCACGTCGTGCGCGGTGAACGGCTCACCATCGTGCCAGGAGACGTCCTGGCGCAGGTGGAACGTCCACTCCTTTCCGTCCTCCGAGACCCCCCACGATTCCGCGAGCGAAGGCTCGATAACGTCGTTCAGCCACGAGGTCTCGGTCAGTCCCTCGAACACGTAGCTCAGATAGCCGGACGAACTGGCGTCGTCCGCGAGCGCGAGGTTGAACGTCAGCGGCCCCCCGATGGTCGAGTAGGTGATCGTCCCCCCGTGTGTGCCGACGGCATACTCGAACGTCTCTGCGTTGCCGCGCAGCCGCGCGACGATCTCTTCCTGCGTCTCGGCGCCCGGCGGCGTGGGCGTGGGAGGCGGCGGAGGTGTGGGCGTGGGCGAAGGTGCGGGGGTTGCCGTGGGTACCGGAGTCGCGGTTGGAGTCGGGTCGTTCTCGCAACCGCTCAGCACGAGCACGCTGAACAGCGCCCCCGCGAGCATCAACGCTACCGCCGTGTGTCTCCCTGTCATGCCGTCCTCCGTCGTGTGTTCATCGCAACCCGCGCGGGAAGTCCGGGCGCGGGGGCGGATACAGTATAGTGGAGGCGCGCCGGCGAGCCCGGCACACCCATTCCGCGACGGTCCCCCATCGGAAGGAGTAGCGCGATGGCCATCGAGATCAACCCGTTCCAGTTGCCGGACGACCAGAAGGGCTGGCGCGGCATGGAGGTACACGGACGCCCGCGAAGGCGCGTCTACACCGTGCTCGAGACCGACCAGGTGCTCGTCACCGCGCTCCTCCAGATACCCGGCGAGCCGGGCGTCCGCCACAGCCACGAGACCGGCGAGCTCTCCTTCCGCTGGGGTGGCGACATGACGCCGTTCATCACGTGGCATCCGCCCGGTGAGTGGCACGGCGGCGCAGCCGAGGTGCGCGCCAGCAAGGCCCAGGAGGTCGCCGACGGCGTCGCGCTGCTGCGCTCGCAACTCAAGAGCGGCGCGGCGGAGGTGGAGTCGCTGCTCCGCATCGCCGAGACGCTCCAGGAGCAGATCGACGCGCTACAGCACCAGGCGCGCAACGCGAAGGGCCCCGCGGGAGGCCCCGGCCTGCTGATAGACCTGCTCTTCCCGCCGTTCAAGACGACGATAGACGACCCCACTTACCCTGAGGTGCGCACCATCACCGGCCAGTGGTACGACTGAGCGCTCCGCCCGCATGGCCGCATCCGTCCGAAGCGTCCTCGCCCTGCGCCATCGTGTCTTCTACGGCTGGCGCATGGTCGTCGCCGCGTTCTTCAACCAGATCATGCACTCATCCCTGCTCTTCCTCTCGCAGGGCTTCTACGTCGTGCAGTTCGAGGCCACGTTCGGCTGGAGCCGTGGCGCGGTCTCGTGGGCGTTCGGCCTGCTCCGCATCGAGACGGGGCTGCTCGGCCCCATCCAGGGATGGTTGCTGGACCGCTTCGGCCCGCGCCCGCTCATGCGCGCCGGCACGCTCCTCTTCGGCGTCGGGCTCATCCTGCTCGGACAGATACAGGAGCTGTGGCACCTCTTCGCCGCCCTGACGGTGATCGCCGTGGGCACCAGCCTCGCAAGCTTCCTCACCATCAACACGGCGCTGGCCCACTGGTTCATCCGCAAGCGCGCCCGCGCCATGTCCGTCACTTCCATCGGCTTCGCGGGAGGTGCGGTCGTGGCGCCCCTGATCGCCTGGGCCATCACGACGTTCGGGTGGCGGGAGACCGCCGTCTTCTCCGGCATCCTCTCGTTCTGCATCGGCCTTCCGCTCGCCCAACTCTTCCGGCGCAGCCCGCAGGAGCTCGGGCTGAACCCGGACGGCGACAGCGACGAGGTCGCCGCGCGTCACGCGGCGGCCCGCCGCGCAGCCGGGACCGACTACGACTTCACGCTGCGCGAGGCGATCCGCGACCGCTCCTTCTGGCTCGTCTCCAGCGGGCACGGCCTCGCACTGCTCGTCGTCGGCACCATCCCCGTCCACCTCGTCCCCCGCCTGGTGGAGAGCGACGAGTGGAACCTCGCCCGCGCCGCGCTCCTCTTCCCCGGCCTCATGGTCGCGCAGGTCATCGGCCAGGTGAGCGGGGGCATCATGGGCGACCGCTATCCGAAACGCCTGCTCGCGGGCCTGGCGATGCTCGGACACGGCATGGGCATCTGCCTGCTGGCCTGGTCCAGCAGTGTGCCCGTCGTGGTGGTCGCGATACTGCTGCACGGCGTGTCGTGGGGGATGCGCGGGCCGCTGATGATGGCGCTGCGCGCGGACTACTTCGGGCTGCGGCAACTTGGCAGGATCGCCGGGTGGTCGAATACCATCACGGCGAGCGGCAGCATCATCGGGCCGGTCTACGCGGGCATCATGTACGACGCACGAGGCGACTACGTCTTCGCGTTCCTCTCGCTCGGGATGGTGACGATAGTGGGCTCACTCACGTTCTTCCTCGCCCGCCGACCTCCCCTCCCCGCACGAGCCCGGGCAGCCCGGGCAGGCTAGCCTACCGGGCGAGACCCCACGCGGCCTGCTCGTTGCCCTGCTCCGCGAGACGCGACGCGACAGACGCGATGAGGTTCCCCATCGCCGTCTCCGACCAGAACCAGCGCTGCAACTCGTCGTCGTGCTCGTTCGGACGCTGGGAGAAGCGCGCCTCCATGAAGAACGCCTTGAGATCGTCAGAGGCAAGGCGCAGGAACCGTACCGGTTCGACCCCAGCCGGCATCCGCTCGTAGGTGGCGTCCTCTCCATCCGCAAAAGCCTGCAGGTAGCGAACGAGGCCCCTGAACTGGCGCTGCGGCACGCCGCTCAGCCCTACCATCGTCCGGCCCTCGTGCTCGTCCACCCATCGCTCGTAGTAGCCGCGGAGCACTGTCACCTCGTCGGCGGGGTCGCTGTCGCGGTTCGCCGCGTCCGCCTGGGCGGCGCTCGCCTGCAGCAGCACGGGCGGGGCGTCCGCATCCTCCGGGAACTCGGCGAAGACGGGCGTGTCGTTCTCCGACAGCAGGCCCAGGGCCGCGGAGAGCACCTTCTGCTGGAAAGGCGGGTCGTCCGGGTTGCCGAGCGCGAACCCGAACGGGAACGGCACCCAGAGCGTCCGTGACGGCTTCACCCGCTGGGCATGCTCCTTGACGAGCGCGATCGTGACGGTCGGCAGGCCGGCCTCCTCGATGGCGCGCGCGAGCACACTGACCGTGTGCGTGCAGTTCGGTCAGGTCGGCGTCAGGAAGGCCGCGTCGGCGCCCTCATCCAGCAGCAGGCGCCCGACCTCCGGGCCGGTCTCCTCTTCGATGCTGCGCGGGCTGCGCTGCGCCCCCATGAACGAGTAGAAGTTCTCCGTCAGCGACCCCACTTCGCCGCGCTCCGCCATCTCCCGCAGCCGGTCGATGGGGAACGTGACGTTCACGTCCCGCATGATGCCCGTGCGGTCGAACCCGATGCTCATGTGGCTCTGGATGATCCCCGAGGCGGGCGTGGACGACGGGATGACGCGGTACGTCTGGTCCCCGCCGGAGAACGGCGTGTCGTCGCGCAGGTGCAAGCCCGCCGTCGTCACGAGCGCGATCTTCGCCTCGCTCAGCGGCTTGGACATCACCGCGCGCGGCGAGTCGTCATGGTCGAAGGCGGGGAAGTTCAGCATCCCCTGCCGCGTCAGGTCGGGCAGGTCCTCGAGTCTCGGCATGGCCTACTCCTCCTCGTCGACGCCGTCCGGGGACGAGCGCGACTGCTTGCGGCTGCCGCGCCGCCGCTTCTCTGCCAGCCGTTGCTCCACCGACGCCTGCGACGGACGCGTGGCGTGGCGTGAGCGCGGCGGGGCGGCGGCATTGCGCAGGATGCCGACCAACCGCTCAACGGCGTCGTCGCGGTTGCGCTCCTGACTGCGGTAGCGCTGCGCCTTGATGATCAGCACCCCGTTGGCACTGAGCCTCCGTCCGGCGGCGCTGCGCAGGCGGCGCTTCACTTCCTCGGGCAGCGACGGCGAGGACGCGGCGTCGAAGTGCAGGTGCGCGGCGGTCGCGACGCGGTTCACGTTCTGCCCGCCCGGCCCTGCGGAGGTGACGTAGTGGAACTCCAGTTCGTGCTCGGCCAGATGGATATCGTCGGTGATGGGGATCATGCCTTCATGGTAACGCCTGCGCCCTTCGCGTTGACAGACCCCCGCCTGCTGCTATGCTCGCTCCACACCCAACCTCTGTGAGGAGTGAGCATGGCGCGCAGCAGCAACAGCATCCGGTTCGGACTCAACCCGCGGGGACTCCCCTACGACCGCGTCGTCGCGGTCGCGCAGGCCGCCGAGGCCGCGGGCTTCCAGAACATCTCGTTCAGCGACAGGCCGCCAGAGAACAACCTGGAAGGGTGGACGCTGGCGACCGCAGTGGCGCTGCAGACTAACCGGCTCCGCGTGACGCACTCCACCCTCAACGTCCCGTTCCGCAACCCGGCGATGCTCTCCAAGATGGCCACCGCGCTCGACCACATCACCGGCGGCGACCGGGTCATCCTGACGCTCGGCACCGGTATCCAGGAGAACCACTTCACCACGTACGGCATCGAGTTCGGCACACCCGGCGAGCGCGTCGACGGCCTGATCGACGCCATCGAGATACTGCGCGGCACGTGGGCGAACGAGCAGTTCAGCTACTCCGGCAAGCGCTACAGCGTCGAGGACGCCACCGTCACGCCGACGCCCGTGAACGGCACGATCCCCATCTTCCTCGGCGCCGCCCTGCCGCGCATGCTCCGCCTCACCGGGCGCGTCGCCGACGGCTGGATACGCAACGGCGGCTGGCCGTCCGACCTCGACGCCTACCGCGCGCAGCTCGCCGCGGTTGTGGAGGCCGCGAGCGCTGCGGGACGCGACCCCGGCTCGCTGCACCGCGTCGTGAACTGCAACGCCTACGTCGGCGACGAGGACCCGACGACGAAACTCGCGACGGTGTTCGGCAATCCCGGGGGGCTGATGGGGACGGCGGAGCAGGTGCTGGAGACCGTCGAGCAGTACCGCGAGGCCGGCATCGACACGTTCCACGTCCAGTTCCAGAACGACATCATCGACGAGCAGATCCCCGCGTTCGGAGAGTTGGTCATCGCGAAAGCAAGGTAGGAAGGCGCGTCTACGACTTCCGCAGCGCGCGACCGGGGAACGCGCCGGTGTGCCGCCCCTGCTCCCACACGAGCGTGCCGTTGACGAACACGTACTCGATGCCCGTCGCCAGCTGCTTCGGCGACTCGAACGTCGCCTGCGCGCGCACGCGCTCCGGGTCGAACACGACCACGTCCGCCTTCGCGCCGTCGCGCAGCACGCCGCGGTCCCGCAGCCCCAGCCGCCGAGCCGAAGCGCCGGTCATCTTGTGCACCGCGTCCTCCAGGCGCAGCGTGCCCTGCTCGACGGCCTGTCCCAGCAGATAGGGGAACGTGCCGTAGGTGCGCGGGTTCGGCATCTCGCCCGTCATCAGACCGTCGCTGCCCACCATCTGCGCCGGGTGCGCCATGATGGTGCGCACGTTGTCCGGATTGCCGGTGCGAGCGACGAATGCCACCTCCAGCCGCTCCTCGATGAGCAGGTCGCAGATCGTGTCCACCATCCGCTTTCCCTGCGCATCCGCCATATCCTGCAGCGAGCGCCCCTCCCACTCCTTGTTCTTCTCCGAGCCGACGTGGGCGAACATGTAGTCCGCCAGCGAACCTCCCCACTGTGGGTAGACGCCGTCCGCTATCTGGTCCCGTACGTCCTTGTCCGCGATGCGCTGCAGCAGCATCTCCGGCCCGCCCTCGTGCACCCACGGCGGAATGAGCGACAGCAGGATCGTGCTCGCCGCCGGGTACGGGTACTGGTCGAACGTCACGTCCACGCCCGACGAACGCGCCTCGTCCACCAATCCAACCATCCGCTCGCCCATGCCGGGGACGGGGTTGTGGTAGTGCGATATCTGCACCGGCGCGCCCGACTCCCTGCCGACCGCGACCGCCTCGCGGAACGGGTCCAGCAGGCCGTCGCCGAGCGCGTAGCGGCTGTGCGTCACGTAGATGCCGCCGTAGGGCGCGACGGCGCTCGCGATCGAGGTCAGCTCGTGGGTATCGCTGTAGATGTTGGGCACGTACGTGAGACCCGTGGAGAAGCCGAACGCCCCGTCGCGCATCCCCTGCTCAGCCAGCGCCCTCATACGCGCCAGCTCCGCTTCCGTCGGCAGGCGGTTCGCCCATCCCATCGCCTCAATGCGGAGCGCCGCGTGCGGTACGAAGTACACGACGTTGCACGACGACGTGCCCTCAAACAGGTCGAGGAACGACGCTACCGATGTCCACTCCGTCCCCTCCGGCGGGCGTCCGTTCACGGCGGCGAGATAGTCCACGAGGTGCTGCCGGTTGACGGGAGAGATGGGAGCGTAGGAGAGGCCGTCCTGCCCCAGAGCCTCGGTCGTCACACCCTGGCTCACCTTCGGCTCGTGGCGCGGCGAGGAGAGCAGCGCGAAATCTGAGTGGGAGTGCATGTCGATGAAGCCGGGGCAGACCGCCATGCCGGACGCGTCTATCGTGCGCCCCGCCTCGACGTTCGACACGTCGCCTTCGAGCACCGTGACGGTGTCGCCCTCGATGCCGACGGCGGCACGGAACCAGGCGCGTCCCGCGCCATCGATCACCTTCCCGTTGACGATGAGCGTGTCGAACATGGGGAATTCGCCCGATGGACCCTAGTCCGGGTGGCGAGCGCGGCTCGCGGCCTGGGAGACCTGCACCGCACGTTGCGCCATCACGGCTTCGGCAAGCGTGTGGAACCTGCCCGACACCACCTTGAGCACCTGGCCGAGCAGTCGATAGCCGATATGCGGGTCGCGGACGCACAGGTCCGCGAGTTGGGAACCTTCGAACCGCGCGAGCGTCGCATCGGTCACGCAGACGGCGGTGAGCGAGTACACGAACGGCTCCACGAGGGCAGACCAGCCGAATATCTGCCCCGCCTTGGCAGTGGAGACCTTCCGGTGCGGCGTATCGATGCCCCACCACTCCGGGACGTTCATGCGGAGTTCGACCTCGCCGTCGAGCGCGACGTAGAGGTGCTGCGCGTATTCCCCGCTCTTGAATATCTCGCTGTCCGCTTCCGCGGTGACGGTGGTGGCCAGGTCCTCGAAACGTTCGATCTGGACGGGACTGAATCCCCGGAGCAACTCGCTATGGGCTAACACGCTCTCCAACTCGGCCCTCCCATGTACCGATCGTGTTGACAGCAGTGCGGGTTACACCACGCGCAATCCTGCTTGGCATGGCTTTAGCGTAGCAGATACGGGGCTGTACGAAACGGGTTCACGACGAGAGATCGACGACGATATTCCCTATCGCGGCGTTGCTCTCCTGCAGTTCATGCGCCGCCGCGATGTCATCCAGCGGCATGGCGGCTGCGATGGGGTGCGTGAGCGCGCCGGCCGTGATGGCCCTCGCGATGTCCTCCACCGCCTGCCGCTTGGCCGCCTCCGGCTCCGAGTAGACGAGTACGAAGTGGACGGTCGCGTTCTTCCGGGAGAGCGCCTGGTACTCCACAGCGGGCTCGCGGTCGCCGGTGGACGCATAGCAGCCGATGGCGCCGTTCAGTCGCAGGGCGCGCTTGCTGGCCGCAAGGTTCCCGCCGAAGTCGACCTCGACGATGCGTTCGGCGCCCTCGCCGCCGGTGAGCTCCAGCACGCGCTCGCCCACGTCCTCGGTGCGGTAGTTGATCGTATGGTCGGCGCCGGCCCGCAGGGCGTGCCCCGCCTTCTCGTCCGAACTCACCGTGGCGATGACGGTCGCCCCGCCCCATTTGGCCAACTGGATGGCGCAGTGCCCCACGGCGCCTGCACCGCCAGTCACCAGGACGGTCATGCCGCCGACGGGCCCACTCGCGAAGAGGCAGCGGTGCGCCGTCATGGCGGGTATGCCGATGCACGCGCCCTCCTGGAACGTGACGCTCTCCGGGAGCGCCGGAGCGTGAGCAGACGGCAGCGCGATGTACTCGGCCGCGGTGCCGAACGGACGCTGCCATTGTCCCTCGAAGAGCCAGACGCGCTCACCGACTCGTGACGCATCCACCCCAGCGCCGACCGCCTCGATAACGCCCGCGCCGTCGCTGTGCGGGATGATGCGGGGGAACGGCATCTGCGGTCCGCGCGAGCCGGTGCGCGATTTCCAGTCCGACGGGTTCACGCCGGAGGCATGCACACGCACCAGCACCTCGCCGGGCCCTGGCTCCGGGTCTGGCATCTCGCCGACGTGGAAGACGTCCCGCGCCGGGCCGTACCGCTCATACCATGCCGCTCTCATGCTCCTCCTAGATATCGCACTCGACGTCGAACTCCGCGCAGACGCCGCGGAACCACTCGACCACCTCGCGATGCAGCGGGATGCCCTGCACAGAGCGCTCCTCCAGTGCGTCCCACTCCGGATCGCCTGCAACCATCACGCGATCGTGGCCCGCCGCGGGAGGCGTCGCCTTCAACTCGCGGATGAAGTCGTCCATCCGTCCCTTGAACTCGCCAACGTCGCTGAAGGCGTCGATGTTGTACGCAGCGACGTAGTGGCGGTAGTTCTGGCGTCCGGCCTGCATCCCGTAGTCCGTCCCGGAAAGCACGGAGCAGAGGATGTCGACCGCCACCGCGAGGCCGTAGCCCTTGTGCGAACCGGCGTCGCGGTTCGTGCCGAGCGGCAGCAGGATGTAGTCGTCCGGCACGGGCGCGGGCTCCATCACCGGCGTGCCGTCCTCCGCCGCGATGGTCCCCGGCGGGAGCAGCGTCCCCATCCGGCGGGCGTTCCGCACCTTGTTGACCGGCACCACGCTGGTCGCCATGTCGAATACCCACGGACGCTCCTCCAGCGTGGGTGCGGCGATGGCGATGGGGTTGGTCCCGAGACGCGGCGCCCGTCCGAACGTCGGCGCGACGTCCGGCCCGGTGGCCGTCATGCAAACACCGATCATGTCGTGCGGGAGCGCCAGCATCGCGTGGTAGGCCGCCATGCCGACGTGCCCGCCATTGAACATCGTGACGACGCCGATGCCGGTATGTCTCGCCTTCTCGATGGCGATCTCCATCGCCTTCGGAGCGATGATGACGCCAAGCCCGCGGTCGCAGTCGATGTTCGCGGAGGCCGCGCGCTCCCGCACGACACGCCACTGCGGCGCGATCTTCTGCACGCCGTTCTGGTAGCGGTCCAGGTAGACCTTCAGCATGTTGGAGACGCCGTGGCTGTCCACCCCACGCAGATCGGCGGTGACGAGCACGTCCGCCGCGAGCGCAGCATCCCCGGGCGCGAGGCCTACCTTCTCGAACAGCGCTTCCGTCGCTTCCCGCAGCGGCCCGGCCTGTACGCGAACGGCGTCCTCCTCCCGGATGTGGAAGCTCTGCGTCACGACGCACTCTCCAATGCGGCGAGGCCCGCCACCGCTACTGCTTCGTCCTCCGCCGGTCGCGCGCCGCTGACGCCTATCGCCCCAACCATCGTGCCGTCCGGCCTGCGGACGGGCAGCGCGCCCTGCCAGGGGATGAGCCGCCCGTTCTCCATCATGGAGAGCGCTCGGACGACGGGTTGATCCCAGCGGTCAGCGAGGTCGCCGCTCGGCATATCCCATGCGGCCGACGCTGCAGCCTTGCCCTGGGAGATGGGGACGCTGCGCCAGAGCGCGCCGTCCATGCGGTGCAACGCGACGAGATCGCCGCGCGGGTCAAGCACCGCGATGCTGACGCGGATGCCGAGTTCCTCAGCCTTCACGCGCCCCGCCTCGAGCATCCGCACCGCTTCGTCCAACTGCAACGGTCCCATAGGCACACTCCTCTACGTGCGCGGCGCAGGATAGCGCATAACGCAGGTGGGCGGAGTGCGTGTAGGGGTCGAGCGGGAGCAAGGGGTAGCGCCGGCGGCGGGGTTCGTGTATAACACCCCCGCAACTGCGTTAAAAGAGGTGTCCTGAGCAACTGGGGCGCCCGAGTTCGCCGTTCGGAGTCGGCCCCCCAGTCCCCCGGGGCCACCTCATCCTGCGGCTCGCTCAAACCACAGTCACTCAGGACGGGGCTATCTTAAACAGCGCGTTAAAGCGCTGTCAAGCGATTTCAAGCGGATTTCAGCGCGGTTTCGCCGTCACCTCTGTATTGATACCTGGCTGCCGGTTTTACAAGTGCCAGTATCGATAGACGGCCTGTTCGGTTCACCCTCACCCCAGCCCTCTCCCCTCAAGAGAGAGGGGCCAGACTCCCTGCCCTATGGTCCGTAACCGAGGCGCTCCATGGTCTGGTCGTCGGTGCCTGGCATGACGTAGGGCGGGCGGCGCTCGGAGGTGACGGAGACGTTCGGGTCCTCGAGGTCGACCCCCATGAACACCAGTGTCCGCGTCGCGATGTGCTCGACTCCCCCGCTGCCGAGCACGCGGAACGGGCGGTCGTGGCCGGGATAGATGACCTCCGCCTCCTCCAGAACACGCTCGATGCTCCGGCGCGAGGCCTCCTCGCTCCAGAAGACGTTGGCGTTCACCTTGGTCAGCGCAACCTGAGCGTTCGCCACGCCGTCGCCCGTTATCGCGACCGGACCCTCGGACGTATCGACGACGAGGGCGATGGTGCCGGCAGAGTGTCCCGGCGTGTGCAGGATGCGCACGCCTTTCTCGATCTCGTAGCCGTCCTCGACCTCCTTGAGGTTCGAGATGGTATCGAGCATCGCGCTCGTCCAGAGGGGCGTGGCCCAGTCGTTGGGATGAGGGTTGCGTGCGTACCTGCGCTCCCACGCGTGGATCAACACTTCGGCGGTGTCGAGCACGTCGTAGTTCTGGGCGTGATCCCAGTGCGAGTGGGTCATCACCGCGACGTCGATGTCGGACGGCTCCAGGCCGCGCTCCGCCAGCGCCTCGAGCAGGGCACGCCGCCTGCCGACGTGCCCCGTGTCCACGACGATGTTGCGGTCGCCGCGCACGAGCAGCGTGCTGCAGTAGCCGATGGAGCCGTAGTTCGTCGCGATGGACTCTCCGTGCAGCAGGACCTCAACGGTCGGCATGGCGTCTCCTTCCGTGGGCAGATGTTCCCTGTTGAGACAGGGCGCATAGTAGGCGCAGCCAGCGCAACCGGGCAAGGGGCGGGTGGAGCCTGAGAGATTCCTCGGCTCCGCTCGGAAATGACACCCTTCAGCCGTGTGCTACGCTCACGCCATGCAGCTGCGGAACGTGGACCGAGGCCTGACCTACGCCGATCTCACCTTCATCCACGAGGCGCTCGGGAGGGACGCGCCCGCCGAGGACGAGATGCCGCGACTGCTCGCGAATGAAGAACGCCGGGCGGAGCTGCTCGGCAGCCAACGCCTATTCGACGCCCTGCTGCCCCACGACGGCTCGCTCGCGCCGGTCTCGCCGCGGCTCTTCTTCGAGACGCTGCTGCGCCGCGCAGTCGAAGAGCTGCAAGGCACGCGGCACACGTTCGAGCGCACCGGCTCGGTCTCCGGCGAGCGCGTGCCGGTGTTCGACGCGGCGGAGGTGGCGGCGTTCGCGGCGCAGCCGCGCATCCTGCACTACCTCGCGTCGATGCTGTCGTCGTTCACGAAGGTGCACAGCCACACGGAGCGCGTCTGGGTACGGCGCGGCGTCGTACGCAAGGTGCGCTACAGCGACCTGGACGTGCACTCGATGCTGCGGCTGATCCAGCAGACCGAGGAGCACGAGCGCCTGCCGCTCTACCGGCGGACAGGCGACCTCTGCCTGCTCATCCTCGGCATCTTCCCGGATTTCGCCGCGACCGCCCAGCGTTACCCGGGCTCGGGCGCACTGCGGGCGCAGTCATCGTACCGGCGCAGGCTGAGCACGGAGGAGTACGAGACGGTCGCGGCGGAGATGTACGGTCACGCGGCGCGGTACGACACGGGGGAAGCGTCGGCGGTCCACCGCACGCTCGCCGCCCGCATCCCGGACGCCAGGAAGCCGCTCAACTTCATGGCCGAGCACTACCTCGGTTTCCGCCGCGACCGGCTGTTCGGAACGGGGGAGTGAGGGTGGCGCATACTCGTCGAATGACACAAAACGATTGACACCGGTCGGCGAACTTCCTATCCTTGAGATGGTCCAGCGCATTGCGCGCGGACAACAGGGAGAGAGAGAAGCGACCCAGCAATGAGCACCGAGAGCGTTCCTGCCTACTTCGCCGACTTCAAGGAAGAGAACGCCAGACAGCACGGCGAACTGAGCGCCAAGATCGAGCAGACCAAGGGCGATCTGGGTGTTCGGCTAGAGCAGTCCGAAGGCAGGTTGAGTCTGCAGATAGAGCGTACGCAGGCAACGCTCATCAAATGGGTAGTAGCGACCATGCTCGGCGGCATCACCGCCGTCAGCGGCCTGATGTTCACGCTCGCCTACCTGATACAGTCTGCGTAGAGCAAGGCCAGAGCTCTCGCCCTCCCCCTCCCCCGGATCACACTCCTTAGCACCCACAACCCTCACTATTGCCCTCGCCTGCGTGCGGGCGTACAGTTCGCCGCAAGTGAACGGATGGCGCAGCCGGAGGTGTGCGATGGCCGTGATCGACTCAGATGCCCACGTCGTGGAGTCGGAGCGGACGTGGGACTTCATCCCGGATGAGCTGCAGCACCTCCGCCCCATCGTCCTGCTGCCCAAGGAGGGCTACAAGTCGCCCTCTCCGGAGTTCTGGTATGTCGACGGGCGGGCCTTCAGCAAGGGCGTCAACGTCGGCCTCGACACCGACGAGGCCACCCGCGAGGCGAGCGACATCGCCAGGCGGCTCGCCCACATGGATGAGCTCGGCGTCGACACGCACGTCCTCTACCCCAGCATCTTCCTCCGCCCGCTTGCCACGCACCCTGAGGTGGACCTGGCGCTCGCACAGGGCTACAACCGCTGGCTCGCCGACATCCACCGGCAGGGCGGCGGACGCCTCCGTTGGGCCGTCGTGCTCCCCACGATGTCGCTCGGCGAGTCGATCGAAGAGATGCAGTTCGGGAAGGACAACGGGGCGTGCGCGGTGTTCATGCGCGGCATCGAGGGCCCGCACCGGCTGAGCGACCCGTACATGACCCCGCTCTGGGAGGAGGCGCAGCGGCTGGACCTCCCGGTATGTATCCATGCCGCGACCGGCAACTTCGCTTTCTTCGACTACTTCGGGCGCGATGCGGGCTTCTCCACGTTCAAGCTCTCCGGCGTCGGCGCGTTCCACGACATCGTTATGAAGGACATGCACCTGCGCTTCCCCGACCTGCGCTGGGGGTTCGTGGAGCTGAGCGCGTCGTGGGTCCCGTACGCGATGAACGACCTGGCGCTGCGGTTCGAGAAGCGGGGCAAGGCGTGGCCGGGACGCGAACTGCTGGCGGAGCGCAACATCTGGGTCGCCGTGCAGACCGCCGACGACATCGATTACATCATCGACTGCGCGGGCGAGGACAACCTCGTGCTCGGCACGGACTACGGCCACAACGACACCTCGACCGAGCTGCACGCGCTCCGCAACCTGCGCGAGAACGGCGGACTCGGCGACGAGGTGGCGGACAAGATACTCGACCACAACCCCACGAAACTCTACGCGCTCTAGCGACATCCAGGACGAAAGGGAGGACCTGCCATGTCACGCATCGGAAGGATCGGACGTCTGGGACGGCTCATGCTGCTCGCGGGAGCGCTCGCGGCCATCGCCGCATTCGGCGCAGCCTGCGGCGACGACGAGCCGGAGTTCCCGACCCGCGACATCGAATGGTTCGTGGGGTTCGGAGCGGGCGGCGGGTTCGACACCGCCAGCCGCATCATCGCGGAGAAGATGGGCGAGGACCTCGGCGTGAACGTCGTGGTGCGGAACATCGAGGGCGGCGGCGGACGGCGCGCCGTGCAGGAGATCGCACGATCCGACCCGGACGGCCATGCCATCTCCATCATGAACATGCCGAACCAGATAACGGCGGAACGGCTCGACCCCGAGGACGTGGACTTCAACGAACTCTCCTGGGTGGGGCGCGCGGTCATCCAGACCTACGGCCTGTACACCGCGTCCGCGAACGACTTCAACACACCGCAGGACCTGCAGGGCATGCCGGACGTCCGCTTCTGCCTGAGCGGCCTCGCCGGGCACTCCTTCCTCGTCGCGTCCGTCACCACAGAGGTGATGGGCATCGCGTGGAACCCGGTAACGGGCTACCGCGGCCAGGAGACGCAGGCCGGACTGCTGCGCGGCGACTGTGAACTGGCGCTCGGTCCGATCGCCGGCTCGACGCTGACCGCGGTGCAGGGGCCGGACTTCAAGGTGCTGTGGATGTACTCCAGCGAGCGCTTCGGCCCAGTGCCCGACGCGCCGACCGTGGACGAGCTTGGCTTCCCCGAACTGGGCGGCTCCAAGTTCGCGAATAACGGACTCGTCGCGGCGGCCCCCGGCACACCGGACGATATCCTGCAGATACTGGCGGACGCGTTCGACAGCGCGCTGCAGGACGCGGACGTTATCGCCGGCATCAACAACGCGGGTATGGGCGTCGAGCGGCTCACCCCTGACGAGACGGCCGACGTCGTCTCGGGGATGGACGGCATCGTCTCGGAGTACATCGACACGGTACGGCAGAAGTCGCAGGCACAATAGCGGGGGAGGCTCGGCACTCTCATGTTCGAGGCATTCCTCGACGGCCTCGCAGGGATGGGCAGCCCCGCCGTGATCGGGGCGATCATCCTGGGCACGACGCTCGGCGTCCTGTTCGGGGTGATTCCCGGTCTCGGCAGCGTCATCGCGATGACGCTGATCCTGCCGTTCACGTTCGGCTGGGACCCCATCATCGCGATGTACGTGTTCGCGGGCATCATCGGCACCGCAAGCACAGGCGGCGGGGTGCCGGCCATCCTCCTCAATACGCCTGGGACGATCGCAAACGTCTGTACGACGTTCGACGGCTTCCCCATGACGCGGCGGGGCGAGGGCGGACGCGCCATAGGGCTGGCTGCCACTGCGTCGGCGCTCGGCACGCTGTTCAGCATCGTCGTGCTCGCGGCGCTGCTGCCGCTGGCGGAGGTCATGCTGCGGGCATTCACGCCGCCGGACTTCTTCTGGCTCATCATCCTGGGCCTCATCGCCGTGACGTTCGCGTCGCGGCAGAACATGGTGAAGGGGCTCGCTGCAGGCGGCGTCGGCATCCTCATCGCGCTCATCGGGTTCAGCCCCGTGTTCGGCGTGCGGCGCTACACGCTCGGGAGCGAGTACCTGTGGGACGGCATCGAGATCGTCCCGCTCGTCATCGGTTTCTTCGCACTGAGCGAGCTCATCGTCTACACGTCGCGCGGCGGCTCCATCGCGCGGGATGCCAGCGTCCACCTCGGCGGCTTCCGGCAGATCATGCGCGGGGCGGTGGAGGTGTTCCAGTACAAGGCGATCCTGCTGCGCGGCTCGGTCATCGGAACGGTGATCGGGGCCATCCCCGGCGCGGGCGGCGCGGTGGCCAACTTCCTCTCCTACTCGACCGCCAAGCAGGCGTCCAAGACACCGGAGCTGTTCGGCACGGGCTATCCGGGCGGGGTCGTCGCGTCAGAGTCGTCCAACGACGCGAAGGACGGCGGCATCCTGCTGCCGACGCTGACGTTCGGCATCCCCGGCAACGGAGAAATGGTCATCCTGATGGGCGCATTCGTGCTGCACGGCATACAGCCGGGGCGGGACCTGCTCGTGAACCGGCTGGACATCGTGTGGGCCATCATCCTGGGCGTCATCGCGGCGCAGGTGCTCACCACCATCATCATCCTGGGCGGCGGGGCGTGGCTCGCGCGCATCAGCCTCGTGCCGGTGAAGTACATCGCGCCGTTCGTGGCCATCCTCTCGTTCATCGGCGTCTACGCCGTGCGAAGCAACATCTGGGACGTGGCGCTCGCGGTGTTCGCGGCCCTCGTGGGCTTCTCGATGCGGCGCGCCGGGTTCCCGCTCATCACGCTGGTGATCGGGTTTGTGCTCGGTCAGCTGGCGGAGGAGAAGTTCACGCAGTCGCTCCAGATATCGGGCGGGGGCTACTCGATATTCTTCACACGTCCGGTCTCCATCGTCCTGCTGCTCGGCATCGTGTTCATGCTCGGCTGGTCGATGTACAAGGCGGCGAAGAAGGCCCCTGCGCCGCAGACGGCAGAGTCATGACGCGCATCAACGGCTTCAACCTCGGCGTCTACGCCTTCCTGCTCACCGTCGCGCTGAGCATCGTGCTCGGCGCGACGGCCTACGCAGGCAAGCAGCAGTTGACGGCGTTCGTCATCGGGATCCCCACCATCACGCTCCTCGTCTTCCTCGTGCTTGCGGAGGTGACGCCGCGCCTGATCAAGCTGACGGGGGCGTTCGGCGTCTCGGAGGACGACGCCCCGCAGGCCGCCGAGGACGACGCGGGCGGAAGCCCGGGCGGCATGGAGGCGGGCTCCTGGCGGCGCGTCGGCATCGTCTACGGCTGGCTTGTGCTCTACTTCGCAATGACGTTCGTGTTCGGGTTCTACATCGCGATACCCGTCTTCATGGTGCTCTTCCTCACCATCGAGTCGCGACTCATCCCCGTCTACGCCGTTGGGGTCACGGTGGCGGCGGGCCTGCCGCTGTACATCATCTTCCGGCTGGTGCTGGACATCCCCCTCTGGACGGGCATCCTGCCACGCATCCTGCCGGGCATCATCGGCGGCGGCACCATCCCGCAACTGAACTAGGGCGCGCTCAGCCTCCGATCAGGACGATCCTTCTCCCGCGCAGCGGTTGGAGCTACGGTACGGGCGCGTCGGCTCCGACCGCTCCTCTGAAGTTGACCTTGACCCTGAGAGGCGTAACATGAAGCCGGTTCGCCTATCGGTTTTTTGCGGTAGTTGGATGTGCATCCCTGCTCCGGCACATCCGATGCAGTGCTCCATGGAGGGTAACGGATATGCAACAGGCGAATGGGACACAGCGACGGAATGGACGCAGCAGGAACGGACCAACGCCATACGAGGCCGCCGTCCTCGGCTTCCGCAACTACTGGTACCCCGTCTTTACCTCAGGCGAAGTGGATGAGAAGGCACGGGCCATGACGCTGCTCGGCGACGACCTCTTCTTCGTCAGGCGGCAGGGAAAGGTCTACGCGCTGATCAACGAATGCGCCCACCGCGGCACGCGCTTCACTCACCCCCTCGGCATCTACTACTTCAAGGGCACACCTACCATCACCTGCGGCTACCACGGCTGGACCTACGACGTGACCAATGGCATGTGCGTCGCGGTCCCCACGGAAGGACCGACGAGCCAGGTGCCGGGCAAGGTGCGCCTGCGCACCTACCCCGTGGAGGAGCGCGCAGGCATCATCTGGGTCTGGATCGGTGAGCAGACTCCTGTGCCCGTGGAGGAGGACATCCCCAAGGCACTCCTCCTCGACAACGCCGTGGTCAAGGTCCGCAACGTCATCTTCAACGGGAACTGGCGGTGGCACGCCGAAAACGTCAACGGCGGACACGACTTCATCGTCCACAACCTGGCCGCGCGGAACTGGTTCAAGCCACTGAAGGTGTTCCCGGACCCGGAGACCAACTTCCCCCATGAAGTCGAGGACTGGGACGGTAAGGGCGTCGCTTCGACCCAGGGACGAGGCAACAAAACCCCGTCCTACGATGTGTGGGACATACCGGGCCTGGGGAGATGGCCCCAGCGGCCCCTGTGGCACCGGCTGCTTCTGAACTGGTGGATCCGGCGGGCCCCGCGGTACGGCGGCGCCGGGGTAAAGGGCGGTATGTTGTCATTGCCGGGCTACTTCCGCGTGCCCGGACACCCGAACAACGGCAACCTCTACTACGAGTGGTACGTCCCCGTTGATGAGGACCACTACATCTACTTCCAGGTCACGAGCTGGTTCCCCACGAACATATTCGGGCGGCTGGGTCACTGGCTGAAGTACTACCTCCACGGAAAACCGATAGGCGTTGTCCGGTTCAACAACCAGGACGCCGCCATGGTCGCGGAGACCACGGCCTACGTGAACCGGCACGGCCCCGGCGCCGAACGGTACTTCTCCAAGCTCACCCAGAACGACCGGTTCCACGAATTCTGGCGGGAGTACTGCAACAAGCATGCCCGCGGCGTCGGTCACGCGTACACACGGACCGGGGACTCCGAGGCGTTACCGGCAGCGCGCAACGGACATGCAGAGCAGGTATCGGCACGCCAGAAACCAGGTCCACCTATCGGCCCACCGCCTCACGATACTGCGCCTAGCGTGCCGACACCTGCATCGGCACGTTCCGGGGAACAGCCCCGTGGAGGGTAACGGATATGCAACAGGCGAATGGGACACAGCGACGGAATGGACGCAGCAGGAACGGACCAACGCCTTACGAGGCTGCCGTCCTCGGCTTCCGCAACTACTGGTACCCCGTCTTTACCTCAGGCGAAGTGGATGAGAAGGCACGGGCCATGACGCTGCTCGGCGACGACCTCTTCTTCGTCAGGCGGCAGGGAAAGGTCTACGCGCTGATCAACGAATGCGCCCACCGCGGCACGCGCTTCACTCACCCCCTCGGCATCTACTACTTCAAGGGCACACCTACCATCACCTGCGGCTACCACGGCTGGACCTACGACGTGACCAATGGCATGTGCGTCGCGGTCCCCACGGAAGGACCGACGAGCCAGGTGCCGGGCAAGGTGCGCCTGCGCACCTACCCCGTGGAGGAGCGCGCAGGCATCATCTGGGTCTGGATCGGTGAGCAGACTCCTGTGCCCGTGGAGGAGGACATCCCCAAGGCACTCCTCCTCGACAACGCCGTGGTCAAGGTCCGCAACGTCATCTTCAACGGGAACTGGCGGTGGCACGCCGAAAACGTCAACGGCGGACACGACTTCATCGTCCACAACCTGGCTGGCCGGAACTGGTTCAAGACGTTGCGGGCCTACCAGGACCCGGAGATCAACACACCTGAGGAACTCGAGGACTGGGATGGGAAGGGTGTTGCTTCTCGCACCCGGGACGCCGGCAAGTCCTACAGCATATGGGACATACCAGGCCTGGGGAGATGGCCCCAGCGGTCTTTGTGGCACCGGCTGCTTCTGAACTGGTGGACCCGGTCGACCCGCCGGTACGGCGGCGCCGGGATAAGCCGGGGCATGTTGTCATTGCCGGGCTACTTCCGCGTGCCCGGACACCCGAACAACGGCAACCTCTACTACGAGTGGTACGTCCCCGTTGATGAGGACCACTACATCTACTTCCAGGTTACGAGCTGGTTCCCCACGAACGTATTCGGCCGGCTGGGTCACTGGCTGAAGTACTACCTCCACGGGAAGCCACTGGGGGTTGTCCGGTTCAACAACCAGGACGCCGCCATGGTGGCGGAGACCACCGCCTACGTGAAGCGGCACGGCCCCGCCGCCGAGCACTACTTCTCCAAGCTCACCCAGAACGACCGGTTCCATGAGCTCTGGCGGGAGTACTGCAACAAGCATGCCCGCGGCGTCGGTCACGCGTACACACGGACCGGGGACTCCGAGGCGTTACCGGCAGCGGTCGGTGCCCCCGACTCGTAGCGCGGTCAGGGATATGGCGGAGGCTACAAGGTGCGGCAGCCTACCGGCTGCACCTGCGTGAACGTGTGTGCCTGCGCAACCCGCTAGGCCGCCGGGACCGCCACCACCTGGTCATGGAACCTGAAGATCAGCTCATTGAGCCGGTCTTCCGCGATCCGCACACCGCCCGCTCCGAAGTTGGGCTCTATCGCCAGGTGAGCGTTGGAGACCCTGTCGCGCAGCTCGTAGGTATGCAGGATCGGGTGCGTGAGGTCCTCCGTGCTGTCGGTGCGAACGATGAACATGGGTATGGCGATCTGCGGCACCAAGTCCCACAGGTTGAAGAACTCCTGCAGCTCCGGCTTGTTGCGGATGTTGAAGTAGTTCCAGACCACGTCCATCCAGTCGGCGCCGTGCCGCCGCTCCATCTCCTGCTGCTGCGCGGGCGGCAGCTTGTTGCCGTCCCCGCCCGAGGCGTTCAGACGAGCCGTGGCCTCGGGCGTGATCGCGATGATGGGGTTGACTACGACGACCGAGCGGACTCGCTGCGGATTGTTGATGGCGAAGCGCATGGCGATCCGCGAGCCCAGGCTGGTGCCAAAGATGTGGACGGTGTCAATGCCAAGCTGGTCGAGCAACTCGCCGATGTCGTCGACCCAGGCGGTCGGCGGCATTTCGGTCACGTGCTCGCTGCGGCCCATGGAGCGCAGGTCGGGTGCGATGACCCGGAACCGGGTGGAGAGTCCGGGGTACTGTGGCTCGAAAGCGTGGGCGCTGCCAGTCGCCCCATGAACCATGACGAAGACGTCTCCTGAGCCCACGTCGTCATAGTAGTGATTGAGTCCAGCTATCGTGGTCGTCGGCATGTCGCTGCCTCCTCTCGCCAAAAGCCTTCACACGGATTCTACGCGTGCCGGTACTGTTCCCCTACCCCTTGAAATGGGCCTGAAAGTGCTCCGCGGCCTCCTGTTCGAGAACGCCTCTGAGTACTTTGGTGTGGTCTCCCACATTCATCAGGGCGATGAGCCTGTCCAGGTTGTCTTCCCCCGGCACCGGCCTGATCCCTGAGACTACGAGGGAGACCTTGTTGGCTAACATCACCCCACAGCACATCATGCAGCTGCCCTGGTTGTTGTAGACCGTGCAACCCGTCATGTCGGCGGTCCCCAGACGCTGAGCGGCCTCCTGGATGGCCAGTATCTCAGCGTGACCGGTGGGGTTCTTCGTGGAATCTATCCGAGGCCCACTCCGTCCAACGACGATGCCGTCGTGCACCACAACCGTTCCGTACGGGCGGCCTCCGGCCTGGGCGGACATGGCCGCCTCAGCCATGGCCAGGCGCATGAACCACTCGTGGTCAGCTTGTGCGCTCGTCATGTCTCATCCTTTCGAAGGGTCCCCGTTCCATGAGGCCCTCGCCACGGACCGCGGGGCGACGAATCCCCTGCGGCACACTTGCTTGCAGCGACCCTAATTTATCACTACCATGCCAATAGTGTGCAGGAAGTGATTACTCCTGCGTGGGTGGATACAGGAATCGAGCGAGGCAAGGTCACGCCTCAGATCGGGGTCATGAGATGCTCCTTGAACAGACCCTCCCAAGTGGTATGCGATTCTGGATAGCCCGGCCCGAAACCGACAGTCCCCGTCCCGCCGTATTCCTCCACCACGAGCGGTTCGGCCCGGTGAAGCATAGCTTCGAGTCGATAGAGAAGATCGCCAGTGACGGTTTCGTGGGTTGCCTCCCGGACCTGTACCATCGCTTCGACGGCGACCGAGGGCTGCTGGAGCGGGCGGAGGACCGATGCGACCCCACCGACGAGGAGACACTGGCCGACCTGGACGAGTCGGTGGCGTACCTCCGTACGCTGGACTTCGTGAACGGGAACAACATCGGCATGGCGGGCTTCTGCGCGACGGGCCGCGCCCCGATCCTCTACGCGGCATCGCGTGACCTGAAGGGCATCGCCGTCTTCCACGGAGGCGTTTACGAGCGCGACTATGATCCCGTCTACCCCGGGCAGGGGACGGTTTCCGCAATGATCCCGAGTCTATCGTGCCCTACATTCGGCGCCTTCGGTGAGTCCGACTTCCTCGTGTCCCTGGAGAACGTACAGCGCTTCCGTACAGAGTTGGAGCAGCACCGGAAGAGCTACCGCATCAAGATATTCGCGAACATGCCGCACGCCTGGGGTGTCGACGACGATTCGGGAAGATTCCGGCCACATGAGGCCGAGGAGGCCTGGCGGATGATGGTCTCATTCTTCGATGAGGTCTTCACCGACAGGTGGGATGCCGGACGCGCCGTGTGGCAGTTCGACAGTGACATCGCCCCTGACTACGACTACGAGACGGTGGTCGCGCAGAGCCAGAGCTCCTAGTTACGAAGGCTTTGGCCGTGGACGGTCGGCGTCAGTGCCTGACGACAGTCCCTTGACATAGTCAGCGGTCGGCGGCCAGCTTCAGGCCGAACCGCCTCCCTATCGCTACTGCCGCGATCGCCATGAACATGATGACGATGGTGATGACCGCGGCCGCTTCCCGGGAGCCCCCGGCTCCGACCAGGAAGTCCAGCGTCAGCAGCGACAGTGTCTTGGTCGCGGTCGAGGCCAGCAGGATCACCCCGCTCACTTCGTTGAGCGTAGCCACGAACGTGATGAGGCCGACGCCGAGCAGCATGGGCATCAGGATGGGGCCCACGATCCTGAACTGGATATACCACCACCTGGCGCCCGAGATCTGCGCTGCTTCCTCCAACTCGTTGCTCACCTGCATGATGCCCGTCCGCAGCAGGTGGACCCCGATGGGGAACCGGAAGAGGATGATGGCGACCACGAGGATGATGGAGGTGCCATGGAGGAACTGGAGCATCGGGAACTGGAGCACCATCATCAGAATCCCCAGGCTCAGAAGCACACCGGGCAGCGCCCATGGCAACCAGCTCACGAAGTCAAGCGCCTGCTTGCCGCGGAAGGAAGAACGGACGAGTGTGTAGGCAACGGCGAACATCACCGCCATGCCCACGAAAGCTGAGATAACGCCGAGCTTGAGCGTCGTCCAGAACGCCCCCAGGAAACGACTGTCCGAGAGTACGGTGGAATAGTGGCTGAACGTCCACACGTTCTGGATATCGAAGTACCCCCACCTCGTCATCAGGCTGCCCGCGATGATGGCGATGAACGGCACTATGGTCAGCAGCGCGATGACGACGACCACGAACGCGAACGCCGGCCATCGCCATCTGCCGAGGTCCGTGGTCGTGGGCCTCATCTTGCCGGAGACCGTCGTATACATGCGGTTGCCGACGTAGTAACGCTGGATGAAGATGAGCGGGACCAACGCCATCAGGATGATCACGGACAGCACGACGGCCTGCTCGATGATCAAGTCCTCGTCGCTGATCATGTGGACCAGCAGAGTGGCATACACGTCGATCCCGATGGGCTGGCCGAGGACACGCTCGACTTCGAATGACTGCATCCCCCGGATGATGGCGAGCACGACGACCATTCCCAGGATAGGGCGCATGATCGGCAAGGTGATGCGCCGCACCGTCCCGGCGCCGGTCGCCCCGGCCACACGCGCTGCCTCTTCGAGCGCGCCGTCCATGTTGCGGAACGACAACGAGAACAGGACGAAGTGGGTCGAGAGCACGTTGGCCATGAGATGGACCCAGATGATCCCCCAGAAGGAGAATACATTGAACGGGCTCCCGTCGATGAAGGGCAGCTTGACGATCCACTGGTTGACGACTCCGGTGTTGCCTTCAAGCAGGAAGATCCAGCCCTGGATCACCGCCAAGCCCGGCATGAAGAACGAGAGCCACATGCCGAAATCCAACAGCGACGCACGCGGGATGTTCGTTCGCGTGATCAGCCAGGCGAGAAACACCCCCACCACGAAACCGATCCCCATCCTCACGAACACGATCCTCACCGTGTTCCAGAGCGCGGGCCACAGTCTCGGGTCGTCCAAGGCCTCCCGCCAATGGTGCAACCCGGGGTTGAACGGCTGACCCGGGAGCGCCTCGTTGAAGCTGTTGTAGGTCAGCAGGGCGATAGGCACCACGATCACGAAAGAAACCCCGGCCAGCAATAGCCACAACAAACCGTGGTGACGAAACGAGCGCGCCCGGGTCAGGGACCCGGCAATACTTACCAACTCTGCCTCCAGTCCATTCCCGCTGGTACAAGTGGCCGCCGGAAGGATGCCTTCCGGCGGCCACTGACCCTATCGAACTGCGACTCCCAACGTCCAGCTTGCCTACTGTCCGCCTACCGCTGCGTCCACGAGGTCGCGATACTCGCTCAGGCAGCAGGTGGTGGGCATCAGGTTGAAGATCTCGCCCGTGAGGTCCGGAACGATGAACTGGGGCAGGCTGGAGAGGTCCACGTCGGCCCGCCGCGACACCGCGCCGCGGACGTCCGCCAACGCCTGTCCGCCGGCCTGCGAGAAGAACCAGTTCACGTACACCTTGGTCGCGTTCGGGTGTGGAATATCGATGTTCGGGACGAACAGGACTCCGGGGCTGCCGGACAGCCGGGCGATGGTCGGCCCGCCCTCCACGATCGGTAGTGTCTCGATGATCGTTGGAGCGGCGCCGATCTCCAGCAGCGACCGGTAGATCGCCGCGTCAGGAGCGATGTGAATCAGCATGTTGCCGTTGTTGATCTGGTCGTACATGAAGTTCCGGTCAGAGGAGAACACGATGTCCTGAGTGGAGAACAGCTTGGTGATGAAGTCCGGTCCCAGGTAGGGGTTCGGGTCGCCGTAGGCGGGAGCCCACATCCAGAAGGCGGTCAGCGCTCCCCCTCCGCCGGAACCCCTCGGGTCCGTCATGATGATCTTTCCCTTGAACCGGGGGTCCAGCAGGGACTCCCACGAGGTGATGGAGGCAGGGTCGACCGAGTCGGCGATCGCCATCGCCGCGTTCGTGGCGCCGTCCCCGATGAACATGTACTCCTCTTCGGCGTCGACCCACATATGTCCACCCAGCCAGTTGTCCGGGTCGGTTACCTCGGGTGTGACCATGAACGGCTTGATCGGCTGCAACGCCCCAGCAGGTTTCAATCGGCCGTTACCGCCCGATATGCCGCCGTTGAAGAGGTCCACGCTCGCGACGCCAGCCTCCCACTCCGTCAGATAGCGGGACTGCACCTCGGAGCTGCGGGCGCCCTGGAAGAGCACCACATCGATATCCGGGAAGGCCTTCTCGAATTCAAGCTCGAGGAAGTTACGGGCTGCATTTCCCCCACCGCCAACCCAGATGTCTATCTGGCCTTCCACCTTGGCGGCCTCCAACGCGGCGTCCATCTCCAGCTGCCACGCCGGTACCGGCGTCGGCGTCGCCTCCGGTATCGGCGTCGCGGTCGGCGGCGACGTCGGAGTTGGGTCGGTCCCGCACGCCGCAACCATGAACGCCGCTACGATAATGAGCATCGGCACTAGCATGAGCCTACGCATGTTCTTCTTCCCCTTTCAGCTTGACCGACCGATCCCAACCATTCAGGCACTCGCTCTCAGTGAGCCAGAAGCGTGGTGTGCATCTCCGTGTGCTTCAGGCACCTTCAAAGCACCCAACCGATACTGGCGGGTGAGTACTTGGACATGCTGGGGGCTCAGGACTTCCAGCAGTTGGTTCATGGCAACGCGAGGAAGCCGCACCATCGGTGTCGGCTTGGACGAGGACCGCTCGGCTATCGCTCCGGCCGCCAGATCGTTCACTGGGAACTCCCACTTCACCCCAGACTCTCGACGTTTGCGGAACTAGGAGGGAACCGATCGTTGGCTCGGTTAAGCCCCAACTGCCAGCCGTTGCGCTTCATACTACAAGTGCAACCCGAAATGTCAACAGGCAGCATGCCTGAACGGACATGGCGTCGATTCCATCCACAACCTCCTTTTTGGGTAACGCAATTCGTCGTCGACAGAGGCGCCGGCATGGCAGCCTCGAGCAAGGTCGGGTATGATGGCCCTGCCGTCTCCTGATGGCCTTCAGCAGTCAGCAATGAGCTTGGGGTCGCTGCCGTGAGGGCCGGAACCTTGTGGTTCCGATCAAGGTATTGCGTGAGGAGGACCTGGATGCCTATCGAACTGGGTCTTGCATCTTCCCATGCCCCGTCCCTGGTAGCTGCTGCGGAGCAGTGGCCGGCCATCTACAAGCGGATAGTCCGAGACACGCCGCAGCCGAAGGTGGCGGAACGTGAAACGACCGAAGTCATCGACGACTTCGTCAGGCGAGTCGACAGCTCGTTCTACAAGCTACGCCAGGAGCTGGCGGCTTACGACCCCGATCTGCTGATCATCATCGGGGGCGACCAGTCAGAGATGTTCGACCGAAGTAACGTCCCGAATCTCATGATCTACACAGGCGAGGTCGCCTGGGGTGACAACTACAGCAATACCGTGGGAGGCGAGAGGTCGGAGGCCGACATCGTCCGACTAAGGGTTGACGTCGCCACGTCCGCGTTCCTGCTGCGTCGCCTAGTGGTCGAAGAGGGTTTTGACGTCGCCATAAGCAGCGAGCAGTTCCCCCTGGGCCGAGGGAAGGGCCTCCCGCACGCGTTCTGCCGGCCCATGCCTTTGCTCCAGCCTAACTACGACATCCCCGTGGTGATCTTCTACGAGAACACCTATGATCCTCCGTCCTTATCCGCCGAGCGGTGCTACGAGTTAGGACGGGCTCTGGCCCATTCACTCAGAAACGACCCTCGCCGGATAGCCATCTACGGCTCCGGCGGACTCTCCCACGACCCCGGCGGGCCGCGTTCGGGGTGGATCGACGAGCCCCTCGATCGGTGGTTTCTGGACCGCATCGCGGAAGGCGACGGTGTGGCCACAAAGGCTCTCTACCGTTTCGACTCCATGACCATGCGGGGCGGTACCGGCGAGATCCGCGCTTGGATCACGGTAGCGGGTGCGCTGGAGGAGATGGGCTGTGACGGCGCCAACGTCGTGGACTACATCCCCGCCAACCATGCGGTGACCGGGCTTGGGTGGGCATACTGGCATGCAAACGCCGGCGCATCGGCCACGTCTCGGTCCTAGCCCGAAGGACGCGCATCGCGACCGTTTCGTTCAGAGGCCTCGGTACTCATCACGACTGCCGCAGGCAGGGTGGCCCGGCTCACAAGTGCCTAGGTCCCCACCCACAGCACCTGCCCAGTCATGAACGAAGCGTCGTCTGAGGCGAGGAATGCGATTGCGGATGCCTGCTCCTCGGGCCCTCCCTGGCGCTTCATGGGAGTGAAATCGATGCCCGCGTAGGGGCCCTCGCCCATGAAGCGGGCCTGGCGCGCCTGCTGCAGGGCCTCCTGCTCTGGCGTCAGGTTGCGCGGCTCGGTGTTGCGTGGCACGAGACGGTCCGTAACCGCTGTCGTATGAGGCGCGACGCAATTGACCCGCACGCCCTTCGCGGCTACCTCGAGGCCAACCGACGTGGTTAACGCAATGATGCCGCCCTTGGCAGCGGCGTACGGGGCTCGCAGGATGCCCCTGACTGCGGAGGAGGCGACGTTCACGACCGCGCCGCTTTCCACAGCGACCATGTGCGCGAGTGCGGCGTGCATGCAGAACATAGTGGGCCAGAAATTGCGCCGCATGTCCTGGTACATCTGCTCCTCTGTGAACTCCCACATATACTGAGAGCGGTAAGGTCCTCCCACGTTGTTCACCAGGACGTCGATCCGTCCGAAACGCTCGAGCGTCTCGTCCATCAGCCGGTGACAGGTATCCCACTCGCTGAGGTCACCCAGGAACACCATCGTTTCCACGCCGTGGTTCTCGAGCGTGTCACGTGTCCGGCTGGCGCCCGCCTCGGACATGTCCGCAATGACAACGATGGCGCCCTCTGCTCCAAGGCGTCGTGCTGTGGCGGCACCGATGCCCTGACCCGCACCGGTGACTATGCTCACCCTATCCACGAAGCGCCGCGCTCCTGCCGCACGCTCATCCAGCGGACTGCTCATCGTTGTCATTTCGATCCTCCTACTGCACTTGCAGGCTTCGTACCTTCTGGCTACGGCGAGTGGCCTGCCAGCGGTTAGGGACGACAACCTAGGCTGAAATCGCCGGAGGGGCTTCCTTGAGGTTCCTCCTTAGAAAGTCGAGCTTGATGGGCCATGCCCACTCAACTGCGGCTGCGTTGTGGCGATCTGGGATGTCAGCGTCGAAGAAGGCATGTCCTGCTGGCGGATCACCTTCCCAGATGTGGTATTCGAACGATTTGCCAAGCCTCTCCATCGTCGCGGCTGCCACCTTGATGTCGGCTGGTGACGGCCTCTGGTCGGCGCCTCCCGATATGGAGAGCACGGGGCACTTCAGGCCTTCAAGGAGCCGGAGTATCGGGACGGGGCGGGCGGGCGTCGTATCCAGGCTCGCTATCGGTCCATAGTTCGAAACGACGGCCCGCACGTCGCCGTGGATGCACCCTGCCAACAGAGCAACCGTTCCGCCGCCGCAATACCCGATGGTGCCCAGCCTGTCCGGGTCGACGTTGGGCAGCTCACGAAGGAGGTTCAATGCCATGCGCGAATCGACAGCCAGACCGTAGTCGGTCTGCGTCTCACGGGCGGCGGTCGCCTGCTCGCGCTCCTCAGGCCAACGAAACTCGGTCCGGTAGCTCAATCGGTGATAGAGGTCAGGCATCGCCACGACGTAGCCTTCGGACGCCAGCCGCTCGGCGATGGAGCGATGCTGCGCGTTCGCCCCGAGAACGATGTGGAAGTACGCCAGGGCGGGATAGCGGCCTGGCTCCGCCGGCTCCGCAACGAAAACCGCCATTTTGCCGCTCTCGGAAGGGACATCTACCCATCGGGTATTCACTTCCATGGCATACTCCCTATGCGTAGTCGTCTTCGGTTTGGCGAGCGACAGTATAGCAACGCTGTCCGGCAGGCTATTGGGTGTATGCGAGCATCCCCCGGAATCATCAGCGGCGGCACCGTCCCGCAACTGAACTAGGGCGCGCTCAGCCTCCAATCAGGACGATCCTTCTCCCGCGCAGCGGCTGCAACGGCCTGTTGTTGGGCCCGCCGCTCAACGATTGGAGCACCTCCACCTGCGCCTGCGACACCGTTGCCGCGTCGCGCATCACCACCCACTCCACGGGTTCCGGGCACGGAGGAGTCGTCTTCGAGCCGGTGTAGTTGAAGAACGCGCTGGAGCGCGGCCTGAAAGCCGCTCCGGAAAGGAAGCCCGCCGTCTCTCCCACGGCTTCCTCGAGCATCTCCTGCAGGACAGGGTCAGAAGGGCCGAGCCGGTAGAGGACGCCGACCACGAGCACGTCGCCGGAGGCGTCCTCGTGCACCATGTGGAGTTCTGCCGCGAACCCCTCGCCGTCCACCGTGTGCTCGGCAGGCGAGTGGGCATGGGCCGACAGCAACTCGTAGCGCCGTTCTCCAAGCGTGAGGCTGCTCCCCGGCGCGAACTCCACGACAGCCGAGCCCCGCACGAGTTCAACGCCGCTAACTCCGCCATCGTACGAGAACGACAGCATCGGAGCATCCGCGTGCTCGTAGCCGGTGATGTCGATGGGCGACTGCTGCACGCCCTCGGCGCAGGGCGCGTACTCCGGAGCGAGCGTGCCCCAATGCGCCGGGCCGGTCGGGCCCACGTAACCCCACTCCATGACGGTCAGCTCAGGTAGCGAGCGACGACCTCGTCCAGCGGCAGAACCTCGCTGTGGAGGACGTTGCGGACGATGCGGAGCGCGTACTCCTTCACCTCCGGCGGTTCGCTCTGCCGGTGCACCATCGTGCAGTCCTCCACCACGACGACCTTGTACCGCAGTTGGAAGGCGTCGGCGGAGGTCCAGAGCACGGTGTTGTCGGTCGACGCTCCGGCGATGATGACGGTGTCGCGCTGCATCGTGCGGAGGACGTAGTCGAGGTCGTTGTGGGAAAAGCCGCTCAGGTAGCGCTTGTAGACGAGCGTGTCCTTGTCCACCGGCTGCAACTCCGGGATGACGTCGAGGGCGTCGGTGCCCTCCTTCATCATCACGCGGGACCAGTCGCCGACCTGGTCGCTCTCGCGCCGCATCGAGTTGACGTGGATGATGGGCGCCTCGGCGGCATACGCGGCGTCCTTGAGGCGGCGCACGTTCGCCACCATCTCGTAGCCGTACGAGCCGGGCTCCCATCCGTATCCCTTCGCCATGTCCAGGATGATCACTGCGATGTTCATGTTTCTCCTTTGCCGCCCTACCCTGCCGCTTCCCTGAAGCGGCGCAGGGCGTCGATATGTTCGTCCGCGGACCCAAGTCCCGCGCGCAACGTGTTGAAGGAGACGTGCGACACGCCCATCTCCTGCCACGCCTCGGACTCGCGCAGCGCGCCGTCGACGCCGCCGCGCGACAGGGCGACCCGCGCGTCGACGCCCACGTCGTCCTGCGAGCGTCCCGCCTCAGCAACGAAGTTGCGGAACGCCGCCAGCCGCTCCCTGCCCTGCTCGTCCGCCTGCATCTGCGGGAACCAGCCGTCGCCCATGCGGGCGATGCGGCGCAGGACGCCGTCCGAGCGTCCGCCGCCGAACCAGACGGGGATGGGGCGCTGCACCGGCAGCGGCTTGATGCCCGCGCCGGGGATGCTGTGCCAGCGGCCCTGGAAGTCCACGATCTCGTTCGTCCAGAGCACGCGCAGCAGCTCCACCTGCTCCTCGGAGCGCTTGCCGCGGTCGTGGAAGTTCTCGTTCAGCGCCTCGTACTCGACGTCGTTCCAGCCGATCCCGACGCCGAGGCGCAGGCGTCCGCCGCTGAGCACGTCGACCTGCGCGGCCTGCTTCGCGAGGAGCGCCGTCTGCCGCTGCGGCAGGATGATGACGGCGGTGACGAGCTCGATGCGGCTGGTGAGCGCGGCGAGGTAGCCGAAGGTGACCATCGGCTCGTGGAAGGTGTCCCGGTGCGAATACGGGCCCTGCCAGTCCGGCCTGCGGTCGGTGTCCGCGCCGAGCACGTGATCGTAGAAGATGAGGTGTTCATAACCGAGACCCTCGGCAGCCTCGGCGAACGCGCGCACCGCGCCCGGGTCCTCGCCTATCTCGTTCTGTGGGAAAACGACGCCCAGCTGCATGTGCGCTCCTGTCAGCTATCTCCTGCGTGAAGCGACAGGTTAGCCTGCTCCGCCCGCGCGTACAATCGTCGTCCGCAAGGACCCAGCGATGCCAACCTGGAAACGTCTCCTCATAGCCTGGTTCTTCGTGCCGGTGCACCGGCACCTGTTCCGCCTCTCAGGAGGCCGCCTCCTGGGCCGACTGGAGGGCACGGGAGTCCTCATCCTCGTGACGAAGGGGCGCAGGAGCGGCAAGCCCCGCTCGTCGCCCCTGCTGTACTTCCGGTTCGAGGAGCGCGGCGACCTCATCGTCGTCGCCTCGAACTATGGACGGGGCCGCCATCCCGCGTGGTACCTGAACGTCGCAGCCGAGCCGAACGTCTCCGTCGAGGTGGGCGGTGAGCGCTTCGCCGCCGAGGCCCGTATCACGCAGGGAGAGGAACGCTCTACGCTGTACGACAGGGTCATCGCGGCGAACCCGCGCTTCGCCACCTACTACGCCGCTACCGACCGCCAGATCCCGGTCGTTACGCTCCGCCGCGCCTAGCCGCCGTGCCCGAATACGACGCTTCCCACCTTCGCGGACCGCATCGCCTCGGCGACCGCGTCCGCGATCAGTTCGCCGGCGCGGGCCGACGCCTCGTCCAGGGTCATCGGAGCGCTGAGGATGGACACCACCGCGTCGATTCCCTCCGCGTGCACGCTCTCAAACCCCTTGCCCAGAGCACCGCAGACGGCCAGCACCGGGATGCCTCTCTGCTTCGAGCGCCGCGCAACCCCGATCGGGGCCTTGTTGTAGACCGTCTGGAAATCGATCTGCCCCTCACCGGTTATCACGAGGTCGGCGCCCTCCAGCTTCTCGTCAAGCCCAACGTGGTCCAGCACGATGTCCACGCCCGCCCGCAGCGAACCGCCGAGGAATGCCATCATCCCGCCGCCAAGCCCGCCGGCAGCGCCGGAGCCGGGAACGGCCTCGATACTCGTGCCGATATCCCGTTCAACCACCTTCGCGAAGTTCGCCAGTGCGGCGTCGAGCCGCTCGACCATGTCCCGTGTCGCCCCCTTCTGCGGGCCGTAGACCGCGGATGCGCCCTCGGGGCCGGTGAGCGGGTTCGATACGTCGCACGCCACCGAGAACCGGGCTCCGACCACCCGCTCGTCGAGTCCTGCCGTGTCTATCCGCCGGAGGTCGGCGAGCTCCGCCCCTCCCGGCGGAAGGTCGTTCCCTGCCTCGTCCAGCAGACGCACGCCCAGCGCCTGGGCCATCCCCGCGCCGCCATCGTTCGTTGCGCTTCCGCCGATCCCCACGATGAAGCTGCGGAAGCCCGCGTCGAGCGCCTCGCGGAGCACCTCGCCGAGGCCGTACGTGGTTGCGCGCAGGGGGTCGCGTTCTTCGAGCGAGAGCAGCGCGAGGCCGGAGGTGCGCGCCATCTCGATCACGGCGGTCTGGCCGTCGCCGAGCGCGCCCCACTCCGCCGCGACCGGCTTCCCGATGGGGCCGGTCACCGTGGTGGAACGGACCTCCCCGCCCGTCGCCTCGACGAGCGTCTCGAGCGTCCCGTCGCCGCCGTCGGCCACCGGCACGAGAACGGCCTCGGCGTCCGGGAGGACCCGGAGCACCCCTTCCTCCATCGCCCTAGCGGCATCAAGCGCTGAGATGCTTCCCTTGAAGCTCTGCGGTGCGATAACGATCTTCATCACGGTGCCGCAGGATAGCGTGAGGACGGCCTACTCAACCAGCGGACCGATGCCGGATGGCCGGGTCACCCTGCCTGTTATAAGCTGCGATCGTGAACAGTCAGCCCTATACCATCCATGTCGCAGACCGCGTCCTCGACGACCTGCGCGAGCGTCTCGCCAGTACCCGGTGGCCGGACGCGGTCGATGGCGCCGGCTGGGACTACGGGGCCAACCTCGACTACGTCCGCGAGCTGGCAGAGTACTGGCGCACGGGGTTCGACTGGCGCGCCCAGGAAGCACGGCTGAACTCGCTGCCCAACTATCGGGCCGAGGTCGGCGGACTGAGCATCCACTTCATCCACGTCCGCGGCAACGGGCCCCATCCCCTGCCGATCATACTGACCCACGGCTGGCCGAGCACGTTCCTCGAAGAGCTGGAGATACTCCCTCTGCTCTCCGACCCTGCGGCGCACGGCGGCGACGCTGCCGACGCTTTCGACGTCGTCATCCCATCGCTGCCGGGCTATGGCTTCTCCGACCGGCCATCGGAGAAGGGCATGAGCGCAAAGCGTACGGCCGCGCTGTGGTCGGAGCTCATGCAGGGACTTGGCTACCCACGGTTCGTGGCCCACGGGGGCGACTGGGGCGCTGCCGTCACCACGCAGTTCGGCCTCGGGCACTCCGACCATGTTGCCGCGGTCCACCTGACCTCGGCAACCATCGTCGGGCCGCATCTCGGTGAGGGGTCTGCCCCTCTCAGCGCAGCCGAACAGGCGCTCGTCAAGCACCGAGACTGGTGGCAAGCCACCGAGCACGGGTACTCACACGAACAGCGCACAAAGCCGTTGACGCTCGCCTACGGGCTCAGCGACTCACCCGTCGGGATGCTGGCCTGGATCGTCGAGAAGTTCTGGAAGTGGAGCGACAACGAGGGCGACGTCGAGGAGCGGTTCACCAAGGACGAGCTGCTCACGAACGCGACGATCTACTGGGCCACGCAGACGATCTCGTCGTCCGTTCGGTTCTACAAGGAGTCGGCGGAGGACCCGGTGCGCGTTGGGCCGGGCGAACGGGTCGAGGTGCCCACCGGCTTCGCGATATTCCCTGGCGACTCGAGCCAGCCGCCGCGCGAATGGGCCGAGCGCTCCTACAACGTCCAGCGCTACACGCTGATGCCGAGCGGCGGGCACTTCGGCGCATGGGAAGAGCCGGAGCTGTTGGTGAACGAGCTGCGGGAGTTCTTCCGGCCATTCCGGGGCTAGTTCGCTGCGATCAGCGCTCTCCCGGGTCCCGCGCATCAGATCTGCTTCTGTTCCCGTCGCCGAGCCGGTAGATGGCCACGATCAGGTTGCCGCCGACAACGAAACCGATGTAGGCGAAGAGGGCGGCTGCATGCCACGTGTACCCCAGGTTCAGCCGGTCGAGGGCCTCTTCCCGGGAGAAGCCCAACCTGGCGAAGTCGATCTCCCACGAGTTGAACAGGTTGTGGTCCGGCAGGACCATCGGCAGATCGGGAGAGACGTATACCGCCAGGACGGTAAGCAGACCCAGAACCGTCGAAACGACTGCTACCACCAGCGTGGTGGACAGCAGGAACTGCCGGTCCCTCTCGCTCGGGTTGGTGGAGGGCTCCTGGACAACCAGCAATGCGATGAAGAGTAACGCCACCACCGGCATCAGGACCCCAAACTGTATCCAGACCGACGCGTTCGATATCGCGAGGACAACGGCGTACACGAAGCCGATCGGGGCCAGTACCGCCCAGACCGACCGCCTGAGGACACTGCCCTCGCTACCGTGGTGCAAGTAGTGCCATCGCCACAAGAACTGAGACATCAGCCCAGCGGATGAAGCGAGCGCCAGGTTAACAAGGAGCGCCAACATGTAGGGCAGGTACGTGCCGGCTGAATCGCCCACCGTATAGAAGCCGTAGTGGTCCATGCCCAGGGGCGCGAACTGCAAAAGCGGAGTGCTCAGTACAAAGAACAGGGTACTCCAGAAGAATTCTCTGAGAGTGACGACGGTGCGATCAGGGAATAGGACTCCCTGCACCAACACCATTCCCGTTACAAGGCCAACATAGACCACGGGAAGCCAGATATTGCTCCAGTCCAGGAACGAGAAGGCGTACCCGACGCCAACGATAAGGGCGCCCAGGAGCAGACATCTGAGAGACACGAATCTCCAGCCCATCAAGGGCGGGATGACGGTTGTTGAAGCGCGACCTCCGGCAGCGCCGGGGCCTGCCAGCACATCTCTTTCGCCCGGAATCGGTTCGTATCCGGGGCCCTGGTTGCTCCCACCATTGATGGCCATGAAGGAAGCCGTCTGGAGATCGGGCGCGAGGCCTGCCAGCAGGATCAGTCCCGCCACCTCCGTTGACGACAGCCCCAGGGCCAACCCGAAGACCTGCAGCCGGTGCACGGTGGGACGTGTAGCCCCGGACTCCCACCGGGAGACGGTGGCGTGGCTGAACCGCTCCGCGTACTCATCGTCTATCGACGCCATGAGCCGGAGCAGCGCTTCCTGGCTCAGGCCGCGCTGGCCGTCCTCGGAGAGGAAGGACTCGCGGTAGGCCTTCATGGCGAACCCTGCCTGGGCCGCTCTCAACCGTTGTTCATCGATCTCGGCTGTCATCGTCAGGTGTACATCGTGGGTACTGTCGCCGAGAGGTACGTTCGTGCGCATGCGGACATGGTATCGGATGCAACTTCGGCGAACAGTATGTACCACCACTGTTGCGGAGACTCCGGGTGAACGCCATGCCGCGCCAGCACACCGCATCCGCTGACCGCGCACATAACCATTCATGGACTGTGCACAACGCCCTGGGTAAGGGCATGGATCCGCGAACATCGCAGGAGTGGAACAGTCCGAAACCGCGCATGTACAGACTTCCCGGGGAGGCATCAGTCAGGCTGTTGCAGACTCCAGGGGCGGCAAGGCCGCTTCGCGATCCCACGAGGTGACCCCCAATGCAACGACCGGCAGGCTTCGACCACCTACGCCACCGCATCGAGGCGCGCGAAGACGGCATCGTACGGACGTACTGTGGACACTGGATTGCACCACCTCCGCCGCCCGCGCCCGGGGAGCCCCGACCGGTCTGCCGACGCTGTGACACGGCGTGGCTGATGCATCGAGGCCGCTCGGCTATCGCCTCGGTTTTTGCGCGGCGCAAACACTCTGAGTGAACGCCAAGCCGTACTCGCACATCGTATCCGCTGACCGCGCACACAACCCCTCATGGACTGTGCACAACGCTCCGGGTGCGGGCGTGGATCCGCGAACATCGCAGGAGTGGAAGAGTCCGAAACCGCGCATGTACAGACTTCCGGGGATGCGTGGGTCAGGCTGTGGGCGTGAACGGCATCGCGGGCGGAACGGCTCCATCTGAAGCGATGTCAAGGTGCGACGAGGGAACCCCACATGCACGCTACGCGCCCGGCGCGCTTCTTTCGCCCCCTCATGTCCATGGCAGCCCTGGCTTTCCTGGCGGCGCTCCTACTGCATGTCCCGCAGGCACGCGCGCAGTTCGACAATACCGCCCCCTTACTGCTGGCGGCGAACGTGGACGGAACGTCCCTGGTCCTCATCTATAGCGAGCTCCTGAACGAAAGCTCCACCCCCGCAGCGAGCGACTATACGGTGGATATCGGCGGCACGGACTACACCCCGTCGAGCGTCGCAGTGCTCGGCGCTGAGGTGGCGCTCACGCTGTCGACAGGCGCCGCAAGCGGCGACACCGTGACGTTGGACTACACAGTGGGGACAAACCCGGTGGAGGACCCGGCAGGCAACGACGCGCAGGCGTTGACCAGCTGGTCTGTGGCCAACCACACCGGCGCGACCAACGACCGGCCGGAATTCTCGAGCGACACGATCACCATCACTGTCGATGAGAACACGCCGTCTCTGACCGCCTTCGGGGACCCGGTCGCCGCCACGGACGATGACACGGGCGACACGCTGACCTACGAGCTGCACTCAACCGTCGTTCCTACATTCTTCATCGACACGAGCTCCGGTCAGATTTCAGTATTCGGAAACCTGGACTTTGAAACCACATCCTCCTACGTCGCACCTATGTACGTTCGCGACAGCAAGACCCCCGCCGGGGACAGCGACACGCAGTGGGACGACAGCATCAAGGTGACCATCAGCGTCAACGACCTCAATGAAGAGCCCACCATCACTGGCGCTACTGCCCCCGACGTTGACGAGAACACGACCACCGTCGACACGTACACGGTCTCGGACCCGGACACGGCGGACACCCACACGTGGTCGATAGACAGCGACACCAGCGTTGAGGAGAACCAGGACGGAGCGCTGTTCCAGATCGGGCAGACCAGCGGCGTGCTCTCATTCATCAACGCGCCGGACTACGAGACGCCGGGCAGCGCGACCACTCCCGCCAGCAACACATACCAGGTGACGATCAAGGTCACCGACAACGGTTCGCCCGCAATGAGCGATACCTTTGACGTTGTCGTCGATGTCATCAACGTCAACGAGGCGCCGGCCATCACGAGCACGGGCTCGTCCCACACCTCCATCAGCAAGCCGGAGGGCACGGGGCCCAGTGACCCACTCGCAACCTACGCGGCGGACGACCCGGAGGACGATACGCTGACGTGGACGCTGAGCGGGCCTGACGCGGCAGACTTCACCATCAACTCGTCGACAGGAGCGCTCAGGTTTCAGGCCCTCACCGACTACGAGGACCCACGGGACGCCGGCACCAACAACGTCTACAACGTGACCGTGGAGGTGAAGGACACCGATGGCTCCGCCGTCGACGACAGCATCAACGTGGTCGTCACCGTCACCAACATCGACGAGGCCGGCACGGTAACGCTGCCCGGCACGATCACGGCTGGGCAGGCGGTAACTGCGACGTTGACCGACCACGACGGTACCCCCAGCAACGTAACGTGGCAGTGGTCGAGGTCCGACACGGCAGGCGGGACGTTTACACCCATCAGCGGGGCCACCTCCAACCCCTACACGCCCGTAGCCGTGGACGTGGGCAAGTATCTGAAGGCCACGGCGTCCTACACGGACCCCCACGGTTCGGGCAAGTCCGCAACCAGCGCCGCGTCGAGCCAGGTGGCGGTGGGCAACAGGGACCCGTCGTTCAGCAGCATGACCGCCACCCGCAGCGTGCCGGAGAACAGTTCATCAGGGACGAACGTCGGGGCTATGGTCTCGGCCACGGACCACGACAACGACACGCTGCACTACTGGTTGACCGGCACGGACGCGTCTTCCTTCGACATCGTTTCGACAAGCGGCCAGATACAGACGAAGTCGGGGATCACCTACAACTACGAGTCCAAGAGCAGCTACAGCGTGACCGTGAACGTGCGCGACAACAAGGACGAGGCCGGCGACACCGACACCGACACCGACGACGACATCACGGTGACCATCAACCTCTCCAACGTGGACGAGCCGGGCACGGTGACGATCACGGGCACGGAGTCGGGCGGGGAGACGCTGACGGCGTCCGTGACCGACATCGACGGTACCGTCAGCAACCTGACGTGGCAGTGGGCGCTGGGGGCCTCGGCCTCGGGACCCTTCGCCCCCATCAGCGGGGCGACAAACAACACGTATACAACCGTGGCCGTCGACGTGAACAGGTTCCTGCGCGCCACGGCGAGCTACACGGACCCCCAGGGTTCCGGCAAGTCCGCCAGCGCCGTGACCGGCCAGATCAGCGCCAGCAACAATGAGCCGGAGTTCCCCACCAGTGAGACGGGCTCCCGGAGTTTGGCGGAGAACAGCGGAGGCGGAACAAACGTCGGCGCGCCGGTGGCGGCCGAGGATGACGACAGCGACTCACTGACCTACTCGCTCAGCGGCACGGACGCGTCTTCCTTCGACATCGTTGCGACAAGCGGCCAGATACGGACCAAGTCGGGGATCACCTATAACTACGAGTCCAAGAGCGTTTACGGCTTTTCCGTGCATGTGCACGACAACAAGGACGCCGCCAGCAATTCTCCTCATACCACCACCGACGACACCATCAATGTGACCATCACCCTCACGGACGTCAACGAACAGCCCGCGATCTCGACCCCCCAGACCTCCATCTCCGTTGAGGAAAACCAGACCTCCGTCCTCACGTACATGGCGACCGACGTGGACAGCGAGAACAACGAGGCCCACGACTCGGCCAATACGCTGACGTGGTCCGTGGAGAGCGCCGACGACGGCAGTTTCTTCGAGATTGGCTCGTCGAGCGGCGTGCTCACGTTCAAGAACGCGCCGAACTTCGAGGACAAGCAGGACGCCGGCAACGACAACGTCTACAACGTCACGGTCACGGTCACGGACAACGGCATCGACGGCGCCCGGGGAGCGTCGAACCACCTCAGCGTCTCCAGGTCCCTCGCCGTGACCGTCACGGACGTCAACGAAGCGCCCACGTTGACGTCCGGCCCCGGTGCCCCCGCATTCGACGAGAACGCGACAGGGGTCGTCGCGACGTACGTGGCGACGGACCCGGACGCGACGACGGGGACGATGTCGTGGGACCTGCAGGGCAACGATGCGGGGGACTTCAACATCACGTCGACCGTGAACGGAACGGCAGAACTCACGTTCAGGAGCCCGCCGGATTACGAGAGGCCGGACGACACCGGCACGGACAACGTCTACGACGTGACGGTGCGGGTGAGGGACAACGGGAGCCCGAGACTGGAAGACACCCAGATCGTCGCGGTCACCGTCAACGACCTCAACGAGACGCCGGTGGTCGCCGGGAACGCCGGGCCGAGCTTCGCGGAGATCGAGTTCGATCACACGGCGACAGCCTCCGAGCTCGTCATCGGCACCTACACCGCCACCGACGACGACAACGCTGACAACGCCGGTCTCCAGACGATCACGTTCGACGTGTCCGGCACGGACGCGGCCCACTTCAGCATCAACGGGAGCACCGGCGTCCTCTCCTTCAGCATCGAGCCGGACTTCGAGAACCCAGCCGACCTGGCGGACTCGAACATGATGGCCGCCTCCGACAACATGTACCAGATCGTCGTGGAGGCGGACGACGGGGCGGGTGAATCGAACAGCGTCGGGACGTTCACCGTCACCGTGACGGTCACGAACGTCAACGAGACACCGGAGATCCCGGCCGGCGTTCCTGACGAGAGCTTCGCGGAGATCGAGTGGGACGCCGATTCCGCGAACCTGGACGTGATGACCTACATCCCCCGGGACGAGGAGATCACCACTCTTACCCAGTTGTCGTGGTCCCTGGTCGGCACAGACGCCGCCGACTTCCAGATCACCGAGGACTCCACAACCGGCCACGGCACGCTCAGCTTCCGGGAACGGCCCAACTTCGAGGACCCGACCGACCGCGTGAACACCTCCGAAAGCCACGCGGCCGGCGACAACATGTACCAGGTCATCGTGAAGATCAGCGACGGCACGAACACGCGCGACTACCCGTTGACCGTGACTGTCACCAACGTCAACGAGACGCCGGGGTTCACTCAGCTTTCGACCGGTCGGCACGCGGACGAGATCGAGTACGACTCCGGGACGACGGCGAACGATCTCTCCACCATCCCCGCCACGGTGGCGAACCAGGCCTATTGGTACCGGGTCGAGGCCCGGGACGAGGAGGGGGACGACATCATCTGGACCATCACCGGGCCCGACGCCGCCGACTTCGTCATCGTGGAGGACCCCGACTTCGTCATGACGGCCGACGCCGACGAGAGCGCCATCGCCCGCTGGGCCATCGTGCCGGACTTCGAGGACCCGATGGGCTCTTCAACCGATGTAGGGGCTAACGGATACGTGTTCACCGTGAACGCGTCCGACGGCACCAACACCGCGATGCACGAGGTCTTCATCCGTATCTTCGACGTCAACGAGCAGCCGGAGTTCACGGGGACCGTCGAAACGGCGATAGCGCTCGACGAACACGACGCTACCCTCGACGCGAGTTTCCAGGAGCCTCCGTACGGCTTCGCGACCATCGCGTCGTACACCGCGCGCGACGAGGAGGGCGGGGTCACGTGGTCGCTCACGGGCACAGACGCGCTTGACTTCGAGATCGACAGCGGCGGCAACGTCACCTTCAAGGAGACGCCCAGCTTCGAGGACCCGAAGGACTCCGGCGGGGACAACGTCTACAACTTCAACGTCGTTGCCACCGACATCATGAGCAAGACGAACCGGCGCACCGCCACGCAGCCCGTCACCGTGACGGTGCGCGACATCGAGGAGACGGGCGTCATCAGGGTGGACAACCTGGACCCCGTCGTGGGGGACACGATCACCTTCACGTTGTCGGACCCGGACGGCGGCATCGACACGGATGCAGTCGATATCAGCTGGACCCTGAGGGCTCAGGAATCGGGGGTGTGGCAGCCCATTACCATCGGGGGGGGCGCCTCCACTACGCTGAGGTACACGGTGGACGAGGATGATGCCGGGAAGCCTCTGCGGGCCGAGGTGTCCTACTTCGACCGGCGAAACGCGGACCGCAACCTCTTCAACCGGAAGATGCTGACCAGCGGCGAGACTTCCCCTGTGGAAGCGGACCCCCTGCCCAACGTGAAGCCCCGGTTCCGCTCGGGGACCAGCCAGGCGATCGACGAGGGGGCCGCCGGCAGGGTCCTGTCCGAACGCCTGACAGCCACGGACCGCGATAACGACAACCTGACATTCGGCATCCAGGCCGGGCAGGACTCCGCTCTCTTCGAGATCGACCCGTCTTCCGGACAGATCACGGCCGTCGGGGCGTTGAACTTCGAGACGGCGGGATCGGAGGGCTTGCTGTTCTTCACCGCCACCCTGCATGACGGCAAGGGCTTGGACGCCAACGACATGGTGATCAACGACGACTCCATCGACGTGACTACCGTTGTATCGGTGCGTGTCATAGACCTGGAGGAAGACGGCGTAGTAACCCTCTCCGTCCAGGAGCCGGATGTCGGGGAGTTGGTGACGGCCACGCTCACTGACGGGGACGGCGGCGTCACGGGCGCCTCCTGGCAGTGGGCCTGGTCGGACGACGGGCGGACCGGCTGGACGCCCATATCGGGAGCGACGAACCGCAGCTACAGGCCGACCGAAGACGACGGGGACCGCTACCTGCGCGCCAGGGTCGAATACACGGACCGGCGCGGCGGCGGCAAGAGCGCGGAAGGGATAACCAACCCTGTTCCCACTACGAACCGGCGCCCCCTCTTCCCGTCCACGGAGAACGGACAGCGCACGGTGGACGAGAACTCGCGGGCGGGCACGAACATCGGCGCTCCGGTGGCGGCGGAAGACCCTGAGCGAAACACACTGACGTACACGCTGACCGGCACGGACGCCGCCTCCTTCACCATCGTGACGAGGACCGGCCAAATCCGGCTGGCATCGGGCGTGACGCTGGACTATGAGACGAAGTCCACCTACCGCGTCACCGTGGAGGTGCACGACGGCAGGGACGGCTCCGGCGTCACGTCGACCGCCATCGACGACACGCAGGACGTGACGATAACGGTGGAGAACCTCGATGAGCCGGGGACCGTCACGCTCTCTTCGGAGACCGCTACCATCCAGGCGAGGGTCCCGGTGACGGCCACGCTGGAGGACGACGACGGCGTCATCGGCTCCGTCAGCTGGCAGTGGGCGCGCTCTCGCAGCAGTACGTCGGGATGGGCCAACATCGCGGGGGCGACGTCTGACACGTTCACGCCGGCGGACACCGACGTCGGCGGCTACATCCGCGCGACCGCCAGCTACAACGACGGTGAAGACTCGGGCAAGACGGCCGTCAGGGTGTCGCCGCGCGTAGGGCAGCCGCCGCCGGTGAACTCGGCGCCAGCGTTCCCGGCAACGGAGAACGGCAGGCGGGAGATCGCGGAGGACGCCACCGGCGGCACGGCCGTTGGCGACCCCGTGGCGGCCACGGACTTCAACGACGACCCGCTGACGTACACGTTGAGCGGGACGGACGCGGCGCTCTTCACCGTCGGCTCGAATGATGGGCAGTTACGGGTTGCGGCCGGCGCGCAACTGGACTTCGAGACCAGGCGCACCCTGCGGGTCACGGTGGAGGTCTCGGACGGCGCGAACTCGCTGGGCGACCCCGATAACGACGCCATCGACGACCGGCAGAACGTGATCGTCACGCTGACGGATGTGAACGAAGCGCCCGTCGTCACCGGCGACGAGATGCCCTCCTTCCAAGAGAACTCCAACCGGGCGGTCGCGACCTACACCGGCACGGACCCGGAGCGCGACGTGCTCACCTGGTCGGTCAGCGACACCACCAACTTCTGGATCTCCGAGCGGGGTCAACTCTACTTCCGCACGCCCCCCAGCTACGAGGACCGGACCTCCTACCCGGTGACCATCACCGCCACGGACGACGACCCGGACAACCCTCTCTCCGGCTCGCTCTCCGTGACCGTCACCGTGACCGACGTGGAGGAGCAAGGAGTGGTCGCCGTCACCCCGTCACGAGGCTGGGTGGACGCGAATACGCGGTTCAGCGCCAGCCTGACCGACGACGACGGCAGCATAAGCAACGAGTCCTGGCAGTGGGCGCGGTCGCGTAGCCGCGGAGGCGGATGGGCAGACATCGATGGAGCAACGTCCAGCAACTACACGGTGGGCGCGGACGACGCCGACCAGTACCTGCGGGCAAGCGTCTCCTACGAGGACGCCCGCGGCAGCAACAAGACGGCTTCCGCCGTGCTCGCATCGGCCATCGGTGCTACGAGGTCCGCAACGAACACCGCGCCTGAGTTCACGGAGACGTCACCGATCACCCGCAGCGTCTCTGCGGGCACGGCGGCGGGCCGGAACGTCGGCTCGGCCGTGCGGGCCACCGATGCCGACCGGGGCGACGTCCTCACTTACGCGCTCAGCGGTTCGGACGCTGGCACCTTCGACATCGACCCGGCCACCGGCCAGATCAAGACGAGGGACGTCCTCGAACACGACCCGGACGGAGACAACACCTACGAAGTAACGGTGTCCGTCCACGACGGCTTCGATGCCTCCTACAACCCATCCACCACCCCGGACGACACCATCGAGGTGACGATAACGGTGACCGCCGCTCCCACGGTGCGGCGGCCGCCAACCACCAGCGGTGGCGGTGGCGCCAGCGGCGGGAGTGGCGGCGGTGGTGGAGGCGGCGGCACCTTCACACCCGTCGTCACTCCCCCCGTGTTCGGTGAGGGGTTCCGCGCCTCGCGCTCCGCGCCCGAGAACGCGAAGCCCGGCGACGAGATCGGCGAGCCGGTGTCCGCGCGGGTGGTGCAGGGCGAGACGGTGACCTACTCGCTGAGCGGCGCGGACGCCGCGCTGTTCACCATCGACGAGCAGACGGGGCAGATCAGCGTCGCCGAGGGAGCGGTCTTCGACTTCGAGGGCGAGAAGAACACGTATGAGATCGACGTGGTGGCTCGGAACTCGCGCGGCGGCGTGTCCAGCATACGGGTCGTCATCGAGATCACCAACGTGAGCCTCCAGGGCATCGCCAACGACTACGACGCCAACGGCAACGAAAAGATCGATCTCGACGAGGCCATCGCGGCGGTCAACGACTACACCGCGGGCACGCTCACCCACGAGGAGGCGATTGAGATCGTCAAGATCTACTTCGCCGAGCGGAGCACGTCGTGAACAGAAGCGTACGACTGGTGTGCCTGCTGCTGCTCATGGTGGGCGTAGTCCTGGTGGTGCTGCTCAGCCAGTTGGGCAGTGCGGACGCCTCCGGTCACAGCGCCACGCGATCGTTCGCCTCCCCCTCGGTTGCTCCAAGCGGACGTATCGAGGTGACGATAACGGCCCGTGACTATGGAGCCTTCGCCCAGGTGGTGGAGACGATCCCGGGTGGGTTCACTTACGTGGGTTCCAGCCTTCCCACTGCTGCCGTGAACGCGAGACTGGATGCGGTCACGTTCACGCTGGTCGGGGAGGAGCAGTTCACGTACACGGTGGAGGCGCCTGCCGTCGAGGCGACCTTCAGCTTCTCCGGTCTCGTGCGGGACCAGCACAAGGTCGAGCACGAGGTCGGAGGCGACGCCAGTCTGCGGGTCGGGCCGCCACCCACACCAGTCCCGACGCCCGACCCGCAGGCCTCGCCAACGGCTACCCCAACCCCCACGCCGGCCCCGGTCGCCACACCCGCCCCGGCTCCTACCACCACACCGCGCCCCACGGCGACGCCCATGCCGCAGCCGACCGCTACCGCAACGCCGCGTCCCACGGCAACACCGGTGCCTGAGCCCACCGCCACGCCTACTCCCAGACCTCCGGCCCCTCCGACGATGACCCCGGTTCCGGTTGCGCCGACGTCCGAGGGAGAAGGCGGCATTCCGCCGTGGGTATGGGTCCTGCCGCTCATCTTCATCGTGCTGGCCCTCGGCAGCATCGGATACGCGCGCAGACAGTCCTAAAGCCTGCGCGTGTTCCGGACCCAGTGGTTATTGGTGCCCCCAGCGGGATTCGAACCCCGCTCACCAAGGCAGGTGTTTCTTGGGGTTCGTCGAACCTGACTATCGGCAACCAGCCATGCTCTCGACCACCTCGAAAGCCTTCTGTGCTCCTGCTGGGCCACCTGCCGGCATCAACAACACGCGCTCCAGGCCCAAGTCGAAACGCTTCAATCTGAGCCAGTTATAGGGCGATTCGCCCGCAGCCGGTTCGGCCCGGTAGTCTACGCCGTGCGGGTTTGGCGCTATACTTGCCATACAGCACTTGTTGACGCCACTTCGCAGTATCCGCAGGCGGAGGAGGGTCTAATGCCTATCGGACTGGGCTTGGCATCGTCGCACGCACCTTCGTTGGTTGCACCTGCAGAACTATGGCCGGCCATCTATCGAAGGCTGGCAAGTAATGTCCCCCAGCCGCCGCAGGCTTCCGGCGAAACCCCTGAAGTAATCTCCGGCTACCTGGAGCGGATCGAACGTGCGTTCAGCACGCTGAGGCACGCAATCGAAACATATGGAACAGAGTTGCTCATCATCGTCGGCGGCGACCAGTCCGAGATGTTCGACCGTAGCAACGTTCCGAATCTGATGATCTATGCCGGTGAGGTAGCCTGGGGTCACAACAACAACGGGATAGCTGGTGAAAAACCTTCTGAGGACGATATCGTTCGATTGAAGATCGACGTCGCAACTGCAGAGTGGCTCTTGGACCGCCTTGTGCGGGAAGAAGGGTTCGACATCACCATCAGTCGTGAGCAGAGTGCCTTGGGCCGCCCTGAGCGCGGGCTGCCCCATGCCTTCGCCCGCCCCATGCCGCTCTTGATCCCGATGCTCGATATCCCTGTCATCGTCATCTACGAAAACACCTACGACCCTCCGTCCCTCTCGGCCTCCCGCTGCTACGAGCTTGGCCAGACCCTTGCTCGGGTATTCAGGCATGACCCCAGAAAGATAGCGATCTATGGCTCCGGAGGGCTCTCCCATGATCCCGGCGGTCCTCGCTCCGGCTGGGTGGACGAGCCGCTTGACCGTTGGTTCCTTGGTCGGCTCGAGGGTGGACATGGACGAGAAACGACGGCACTCTATCGGTTCGATTCGATGACGATGCGCGGTGGAACAGGCGAGATGCGAGCTTGGATCACGGTAGCAGGAGCAATGGAAGAGATGGAGAGCAGCGGTGCGGCTGTGGTGGACTACATCCCTGCGAACCACGCCGTAACGGGGCTGGGCTGGGCATACTGGTCTTGAATCCCCGGCACCCACGACGATACGCCAGAGAACTCTCGGACCTCGCTAATCGGAGTCACTGACCTACCACCTCACACCCTACAGGAGAAGACACCACAGATGCTGGGACTTGGTCTTGCCGCCTCCTATGCCCCCGCCATGTATCGAGACCCCAATGAGTGGAAGGCGATCCACGATTGGCTGGTCGGAGACGCTCCTCAGCCGCTGGAACTTGCTGACGAAACCGATGGCGTTATCAGACAGCATACTGAGCGAGTAAAGGCCAACCTCGGCAGATTCCGCGCCGAGCTGGAAGAGTACAACCCGTCTGCCCTTGTCGTGCTGGTCAGTGACACGGGTCGAATGTTCAGCCGTTTGCAGGTCCCGCAGTTCTGTACATTCCTCGGAGAAAGCCTCTGGGGCAGCACTCGTCTGGAGGGGCTGGGCGAGGGGGCGGACGATGACATAGTCGAGCTTTCATGCGACACCGGCTTGGCTGCCTTCGTGCACGAGGAGCTCGTGGCCAACGGGTTCGACATGAGCTACAGCAAAGAGTTCAACCCCCAAGGCCAGCCGGCGTACGGTATGCCGGTGTCACTGGTTGCGCTCGTGCGCGCACTGAATCCCAGCCTCGACCTCCCAGTCGTCCCAATCTTGATGAACTGCCATGTCACACCGTCGCCGTCCGGAAGACGATGCCGGGAGCTCGGGGAAGCTCTTGGCGCGATCCTTGATGAGCCTGAGCAGCGCATCGCATTGGCTGCTTCAGGAGGCCTGTCCCACGACCACCACGGTCCCCGGGCTGGCTGGATCGACTTCCCATTTGACCGATGGATGCTGAAACAGGTTTCACGTGGGAGAGGCACGAACCTCAACCCCGTTTGGGACTTGGAGTCGGACAGCATTCAAGGAGGTACTGCCGAGGTCCGCCTTTGGTCAGTTGTGGCGGGTGCATGCGAGGCCTTAGGCGGCAAGGCAGTAGTGGACGACTATTTCCCGGCGTTCACAGCTGCGACGGGTCTGGGGTTCGTACACTACCCACTCCATCGCGCATAGACCGACATCAGCAGCGGTTCTTGGTGCCCCCAGCGGGATTCGAACCCGCGATCTCCACCTTGAAAGGGTGGCGTCCTAGGCCGCTAGACTATAGGGGCACGCGTGCGGCGGCGCGCCTACGGGTAGATGGCCAGCTGTTCCAGCCCCGTCGCCTCCGGCAGCCCGAACATGAGGTTCATGTTCTGCACCGCCTGTCCAGCCGCGCCCTTGACGAGGTTGTCCAGCGCGGAGAATACGACGAGTTTGCCCGTGTGCCGGTCCACCGTAGGATAAACCAAGCAGTCGTTATTGCCCCAGGTCTGCTTGGTCTGGGGCGACTTGTCGGTCACTTTCACGAACGGCTCATCGCGGTAGTACTCGCGGTAGAGCTCGGTCACCGAGGCCGACGCCTCCTCCACCGAGCCGAACGCCCCGTCCACGAAGTCGGCATAGATCGTGTCGAGGATGCCGCGCGTCATGGGGATGAGGTGCGGCTGGAAGAGCACGCGTGGCGTGTAGCCGTCCTTGATCCGGCGCAACTCCTGCGTGATCTCCGGCAGGTGACGATGCCCGCCAACGGAGTAGGCGAACACGTTCTCGTTCACCTCGGAGAAGTGCGTCGTCATGCTCAGACCGCGACCAGCGCCCGAGACGCCGGACTTGCAGTCGACCACAATCTGCTCGCCGATGAGGCCCTTCTCGACGACGGGCGCGAGCGCCAGCAGCGCGGCGGTGGGGTAGCAGCCGGGGTTCGCCACCAGCTGCGCCGAGGCGATGCCGTCCCTGTCCAGCTCCGTGAGACCGTAGACGGACGTCTCCAGCAGGTCGGGCGCGGGGTGCTCCGCCCCGTACCAGAGCGCGTATTCGTCCGGGTCGTGCAGGCGGAAGTCGGCGGAGATGTCGACGACCTTCACTCCGTCCCGCGCGAACGGGACGCACGCCTCGGCGGAGGCGACCTGCGGCAGCGCTGAGAAGACGACGTCCACGCTGCGGGTGATCTCCGGCTCGATGGTGATGTCCATCCGCGAGAGGTGTGGCAGCGCGTCGCCCAACTCCTCGCCGGCCTGGCTGCGCCCAGTGACGCTGACGACGTCAGCCTCGGGATGGCGGTACAGGATGCGCGCGAGCTCGATACCCGCGTACCCCGTCACGTTGATGATGCCTATCTTCATGCACCTTCACCTCGCGTGGTCGGCAGGCCACGCCTGTTCCCTATTGTAGACCAGACCTGTCATTCCGAGCGGAGTGCAGTGGAGTCGAGGAATCTCTCAGGAGAGGGGGTTCACGCCCCCAGTGGCACGAGCTTCCGGTGGAAGGGTTGCACGATGGCCTCGGCCTGCAGCCGCATCTGCTCCAGCATCTCGTCCGCGCCACATGCAGGGTTGAACACGAACTTGGAAGCGCCCGCGTCTATGTACTCGCGCAGCCGCGACATGATCTGATCCGGCGTGCCGAGCAGGTTCAACTGCTCCGGGGGCACATCGGAGCGACGCCGCAGCAGGTAGCGCTCCTTGATGCGGTCAGGAACCGCGCCGCTCTCCACCAGGTAGCTGTTGATCTGCAGGCCGAAGTGATCATCCTCTATGTGATTTCCGGCCTCCGCGGCGTACTCCTTGATGCGCGCGATGCCCGCCGCGACCTCCTCTGGCGTTATCTGCGTCGGCAACCAGCCGTCGCCCAGCCTGCCCGTGCGGCGCAGTCCGGCCTCGGAGCGGCTACCCATCCATATCGGCACGCTCGCCTGCTTCGGGCGCACCCCTATCGTCGCGTCCGTCAGCTTGATGAACTCGCTCTCGTAGGTGACGCGTTCCTCCGTCCACAGACGCCGCATGAGCACGATGGCCTCGTCAAGCCGCCTGCCGCGGTCGCGCTTGCGAACGCCCATCGCCTCGTACTCCGCGGGCGACTCCTGTCCGACGCCGACACCCAGCACGAGGCGTCCGTTGGAGAGCAGGTCTATCGTCGCGAGCTCGCGGGCGGCGGTGACCGGGCTGCGCATGGACATCAGCAGCACGCCGGTGCCGAACTTCAGCTTCTCGCTGCGTCCGGTGACGATGGCCATCCCCGCGATGGGGTCCATCCGCCATGCGGGCCCGACGATGCGGTCCGAGAACCAGATGGAGTCCCAGTCCAGCTCCTCGGCTGCGTCGACGTAGCGCAGGAACGTCTCGCGCCCCTCGCGAGCCATCACCGAGGCCCCGGCCAGCCCTATCTTCACCGACATGCGAACCTCCGCCTGCAAGTGTCCGGACACAACTGCGCATCCGCACTCACGCGATTCTACCAGCGGCAAGCCTTGCGGTTGCTCCTCTTGCAACCGATCAAGGTGGCCAACCCGCCCGTTATCTGGCCACCTTGATGCCTTAGCTGCGAGTAAACCGGCTGCTCGATCTGGCCACCTTGGCCACCTTGATACGGGCGTCCGCAAGGCCACGGCCTACCTTCTGCATCAAGGTGTCCAAGATGGCCAAAGATTTCGAAAGTTTCCGCCGCAGCCATAGACGCCGTTGATGGCTGAGCCTGTGAGGCATAGACACGGTCTATAGGTGCTGCCGGTGCGACGGCCATGCAACCAGCGTAGCCCACGAGCACCTAACAGGTAAGGGGCAGATGTCACATGTCGCCGGGGCATCCGGGCGCCGTAGCAGCCTGCCTTCCTTAAACGAAGCGCCCCGGCTCCATCAGGAGCCGAGGCACCCGTCCTTTCCCCATGTCAGCACCGCCGAAGCGAAGCCTCCACGAGGTGCACCCTGCCGCGCCTCCCGCAAGGACCCACCACTGAGGTCCCACGGGACACCGCGGGGCGACCGACATCGACCGGTCGGTCCCTAGCGGCGAGCAGCGGGTGACGCAGCAGTGCTAGGTAATGATGTATGCACTACGGATCACCCCCTTTCTGCGGCCTATCGCCGCACGCGCCATGTTAGAGGGCGTATCTCCGATTGCCAAGCCCATCGCTTGCGATTTTGGGCCGATATGCGCGCGCCTTACCCGTCCTCTTTCGCCCACGCGACTACCTCCGCATGCGGGCCGCGCACCGCTCGTGCCAGCATCCCCCGCCTCGGGCCGCACGCCCTGCAGTAGAGGCCGCGCAGCACGCGGAAGCGGACGAACCGAAGGCCGCAGCCGGGGCACTCCAGGCCGCTTGCCATGCGACGCGGAGACGACTCCGGCGCGAGCGATGGACCGCTGTGCGCGGTCGCGCGCGGGTCCGTGCCCAGCTTCACCGCCCACGCCTTCCACCGGGCGCCGTGCGGACGCCGACCCCCCATGGCCGCGACGTGCGCCAGCTCGTGCCGCAGCGTCGCTTGCGCCTGTTCGTGGTCGAGCCACGCCGAGAGCCGGATGAGCCGCCGTCCGTACGCCTTGCCGAGCACGCGCCGCAGGCGCTGTGACCACTCCAGCGCCGGCTGCGGGGATATGCCGTGCTCCTCGCACAACGCCGCCAGCAGGCGCTCCACGGAGGCGCGTTCGAGCGGCGAGATGGGGCGCGGCTCGCTCACAGCGGCTTGTGGTTCAACGTCGCGGTCGGCACGCGCGGGTCGTCTCCGCGGAGGTGGCGCGGACGGTCCGGGCAGCGCTCGCCCAGCGGACAGGCGTGGCAGAGCGGACGCTGGGCCTTGCACACGCGGCGCCCGTGCGTGATGAGGTAGACGTGCAGGTTCAGCACGCGCTCCGGCGCGATGGCCTGCTCCAGCACGTCGTGCGCCTCGTCCGCCGTCACCTTCGGCCCGATGAGGGCGAGCCGCTTCGAGACGCGATAGATGTGCGTATCGACCGCCATCGCCGGTTGGCCCATCGAGAACGACAGCACGACCCCCGCCGTCTTCGGGCCGACGCCCGGCATGGCGCGCAGCCAGGCCTTGGCCTCCTCCAGCGGCATGCGCTCCAGGAAAGAGATATCGAACCCGCCGGTGCGTTCGCGTACGGAGCCGAGCGCCTGCTGGATGCGCGGCGCCTTCTGATTGGCAAGCCCGCCGCTCCGGATCGTCTCAGCCAGGTCCGCCTCCGGCGCTTGCAGCACGTCCTCCCACGTCTCGTAGCGGTCGGAGAGTGCGGCGAACGCGCGCTCCGCGTTCACGTCGGACGTGTGCTGCGACAGGATCGTCCATACGAGTTCGGACATGCCGTCGAGCCGCTGGCGGCGCGTCGGAACGCCGTAGTAGTCCTCCAGCAGGTCGTACACCTCGTCCGGCGTGTACGGCTTCACGCCGCGCACGCTGCGCGGGCGCAGCACCTTGCGGCGGGTCCTGCGCGGCGCGCTCGTCATTCGATCCCCGCCAAGTGCGCCGCGTCGTTGTGGCTGACGATGCGGAGCACCGTGCCGTCCTCCACATGCAGCTCCGTTACCGACGCGTACGACGTCTTGATCCACTCCTCGCGGTGCGACGAGTCCGGCAGCCCATGCGCGATGGAGACCGCCATCCGCACCGGCGAGTCGTGCGTTGCGGCGAAGACCATGCCCTCCGGATGCGCCACCGCCACGTCGCTGATGAAGCGTTCCATGCGTTGCCGCAGCGCCGCGAGGCTCTCGCCGCCGTCGAACGTGACGGTGTGCGGCTCGGTGCGCCAGCGGTGGAGGAGGTCCGGGTCCTCCCGCATCACGTCGGTCACGAGCGCGCCCGCGTACCGTCCGTAGTCGAGGTCGCGTAGCAGGCGTCGACGGCGCACGGTCAGGCCGAGCGCGTCGGCGAGCGGCTGCGCGGTCTGGCGGGCGCGCCACGCGGGCGAGGCGTAGACGGCGGCGATGGGTTCCGCTGAGAGGCGCTGTGTGAGTGCAGCGACCTGCGCCCTGCCCACCCCGTCCAGCCCGCCGCCGCCCTGAACGCGCCCCTGCACGTTCCAGGAGGTGCGGCCATGACGCGCAAGGATCAGGCGAAGCATGGGGCAGATTCTAGCGCGGATGTGCCTTGCCCGCGCGCTCACCGTGGAATGAAGTCACGCACTCGAACACGTTCCCTGTGCGAGTCATGCACAGTGTCCCCGCCAAGCAACTCCACGGTCATACTGCCGTTGCCTTCTGGCTTGCACGTATAGAGCGTCACTTCTCGAGAATCGTAGGTGCGGTTCTCCCTGGAATCCGGATGGAACTCGCCTGCCCACTGGGTCTCCGAACAGTTCGGGTTGAACCCGATGATGTCCTCCGCGTTATCAGTAGATGTGTGGATCCGGATCCCGTACTCGACGGACGGGTCCATGTTGGTAGCCATCACGGAGAACCTGTGCCTCCGGGACTTGAACGATTCCTCCACCCAGACAATGGATACCTCAGGTTCGTAGACATAGCCCGGAGGTATGGGAGTAGCAGTGGGTATGGGCACGATATCGGAAGACCAGAACGAGAACCCGCCCTGCATCCAGCCCAAGACGCCCACCAGAAGAAATAGCCCCCCGACTGCCGCGGCAATGAAGCAAGCGACTTTCACCAGCCCTTCCATGTTCACTGCACAGCCTCTTGAGCAGGTTGCGGTAGAGCGTCAGGCTACTGGATGTACTCGCGTACGGCCTCGCCGTAGCGTTCGTCGAAGGCGTTGCGGAGGCGGTCGAAGAGCGCGCGGTACTCCGGGGAGTCGAGAGCGTCGGTGGTCATGATGACGGCGTCCTCGTGGTTGTCGGCGTAGTAGCGGCGACGGATGCCGGCCTCGTGGAAGCCGTACTTGGCGTAGAGCGCCTTGGCCGGCTCGTTGGAGATGCGCGCCTCCAGGGTGACGACCTGCGCGCCGCGCGCCATCCCCATCTCGATCGCGCCGATGACCAGCAACTCGCCGAGCCCACGCCTCCGGTATTCCTCGCGGACGGCGATGGAGACGATGTGCGCCTCGCCGGCCATGTGCCACACGCCAAGGAACCCGCTGAGCAGCCGCCGCCGCTCCGCCGGCTCCGGCTTGTTGCGGCGGAAGAGACGGCGCAGTGCTCCGGGCTTCCGCTCCACGGTGCGGTACTCCCCCTCCCGCACGCAGACGAGGTACTCCGCGGTGCGGTTCCGCATCTCGCGTCGGTAGTTGGTGGGAGGCCAGAGGGTGGGGAAAGCCTCACGCTCCATCTCGGCGACCTGGTCAAGGTCGTCCCAGTCCATGGGGCGTAATGAGTAGGGGAGCACTGCTTCTCGGCGCACGTCGTTGAACCGCCTGCGGGGAACGCCTCGATTCTAGCACCCGTAGCACGCGTCACGGCGCAACCGCATGGTCTTAACGAGTGATTAAGGGTGGCGTATACTGGTCAGGATTCGTACCCTCGCTGCCGGTCCCCGACCCTCGATGCGAAGAACCCTCTGGCGCATAACGAAACTCGCCGCCCTCGAGAAGGGGCGGCTCATCATAGCCTGGGTATCGCTTATCACCGCGTCCGTGCTCTTCCTCTCGGTGCCACGGCTGGTGGGCAACGCCATAGACGCCGCGCTCGGGACCGGAGGCAGCGGGGCGGACACAGACGAACTGGTGCGGCTGGGGCTGCTCGTCATCGCCGTCATCGCCGCGCGGAGCGTCTTCAACTACGGCAACCTCTACATGGCGGAGGCCGTCTCCCAGCGGGTCGCCTACCGCATCCGCAATCTGCTGTACGACAAGCTCCAGCACCTCAGTTTCGCGTTCCACGACAAGGAGCACACCGGCAACCTCATGTCCAAGTCCACGGTGGACGTGGAGATGACGCGGATGTTCGTGAGCATGGGCCTGATCCGCGCCGGACAGATCGTCCTGTTCACCGCCGGTTCTGCGACGATGATGATGCTGACCGACGTGCGGCTCGCGCTCATCAGTCTGGCGTTCGCGCCCATCATCGCGGCGCGCGCCATCTGGGCGAGCAGGCGGATGCGCCACATGTGGCTCCAGACCCAGATAGAGATGGGCAAGCTCACCACCGTGCTGCAGGAGAACCTCTCCGGCCAGCGCGTGGTCAAGGCGTTCGGGGCCGAGGACCACGAGGAGCGGAAGTTCCAGGGCCAGAACCGTGAAGTGTTCAGCCGCACGTACGAGGTGCAGAAGGCGCAGTCGTTCAACACCTCGCTCATGCAGATCGTCTTCTGGGGCGCCTCCGGCGTCATCCTCTGGTTCGGCGGCAGGGCCGTCATCGAGGGACGCATGACACCCGGCGAGTTGAGCGAGTTCTTCCTCTACATCAGCTTGCTCGTGCAGCCGATCCGCATGCTGGGCTTCCTCGTCAACACGTTCGCGCGGGCCGCATCCGCGGGCGAACGTGTATTCGCGGTGCTCGACGCCGATTCGCCGGTGCGCGATCTGCCGGAAGCGGCGCCCATCGGCGAGGTCCGTGGCCACGTGCGGTTCGAGGACGTGACGTTCCGCTACGCCCACCGCGATGCTGTGCGCGGCGTGTCGTTCGAGGCGGAGCCGGGGCAGGTGACCGCACTCATGGGCGCTCCGGGCTCCGGCAAGACGACGCTGATGAGCCTGCTCGCGCGCTTCTACGACCCGGACGGTGGCCGCATCACCATCGACGGCAAGGACATCCGCGAGTGCACGCTCCCCTCGCTCCGATCGGCCATCGGCATCGTCCAGCAGGATGTCTTCCTGTTCAGCGCGACCGTGGCGGAGAACATCGCCTACGGCCGCGAGGACGCGACGATGGACGAGATCGTCGCCGCGGCGAAGACGGCGCAGATACACGACGAGATCATGGCGCTGCCCGAAGGCTACGAGACGGTCATCGGCGAGCGGGGCGTCTCGCTCTCAGGCGGCCAGCGGCAGCGGCTCTCCATCGCGCGGACGCTGGCGCTCGACCCGCCCATCCTCGTCCTGGACGACTCGACCTCCAGCGTTGACGCAGGCACGGAGTCGGGCATCCAGGACGCGATGGCCGCGGTAGTGAAGGACCGGACGACGTTCATCATCGCCCACCGGCTCTCCTCCATCCAGCACGCGCACCTCGTCATCGTGATGAAGGACGGCGAGATCGGCGAGATGGGGACGCCCGAGGAGCTGATCGCGTCCGGCGGGTTGTTCACCCACGTTACTGAACTCCAGTACGCGACGAGCCTGAACGGCGTCGCCGCCCTGCGCACGAGCGCGCCCGCCCCGGGGAGAGCCGCGCCATGATGATGAACACGGGCGGCGGTCACTGGGTGATGCGCGGCCAGCAGGGCGACATCGACGAGGACGGCACGAGGTTGTACGACCAGCGCGTCATCCTGCGCCTGCTCGCCTACGTCGCGCCCTACAAGTTCCCGGTCTTCCTCGCCATGATGGCGGTGGTCGTCTACACCGGGGCGACGGTCGCGATACCGCTCATCATCGCCATCGGGATAGACCGCTACATCGAGGAGGGCAACGTCTCCGGCCTCAACACGCTCGCGGCCTGGTTCGCCGTCGTCCTGGTGGTGCACTACGCCGCGAATTACGCGCACCAGGTGCTGCTGGCGCGCGTGAGCCAGCGCGTCATCTACGACCTGCGGAACGACCTCTTCAAGCATCTGCAGGACCTGCCGATGTCGTTCCACAACCGGCACAAGGTCGGCTCCGTGATGTCCCGAGCCCAGAACGACGTCTACCAGCTACAGGAATTCCTGGACATCGTAGTGCTGAGCATCGGCGACCTGCTGAGCCTCAGCGGCATCATCGCCTTCATGCTCGCCAGGGACTGGCAGCTCTCTCTGCTCTCGTTCGCCAGCCTGCCCGTCCTGCTCGTCATCATCTGGGTATGGCAGAAGCACGCGCGCCCCGCGTTCCTGCGCGTCCGGGTCGCCATCTCGCAGGTGAACGCGTCGCTCGCGGAAAACCTGGACGGCGTGCGCGTCGTGCAGAGCATGAACCGCCAGCGGACGAACCTGCGCTCGTTCGACGGGCTGAACGACTATCACCTGCAGACCAACCTCCGCGCGCAGCGGCTCGCCTCCTCGCTCATGCCGGTGGTGGAGATGTTCATGTCGTTCAGCCTCGCGGCGACCATCATCTTCGGCGGCAGGCTCGTGCTCGGCGGAGCGATGGGCGCGGGGCAGCTCATCCAGTTCACGCTCTACATCCAGCGCTTCTACGACCCGATCCGCAGCCTGACGATGCAGTTCACACAGCTGCAGCGCGCGATGGCATCCGGCGCGCGCATCTTCGACCTGCTCGATATTGAGCCGGACCTCGTCGATGCGCCCGGCGCGGAACCGATACCGCAGATACAAGGCGCCGTCCGCTACGAGAACGTCTCGTTCGCGTACGAGCCGGGTAAGCTCGTGTTGATCGACGTCGACCTGGACGTGCAGCCCGGCGAGACGATCGCGTTCGTCGGACGCACGGGGGCCGGAAAGACGACGATGGCTGCCCTGGTCTCCCGCTTCTACGACGTGGTCAACGGGCGCATCACGGTGGACGGCCATGACGTGCGGGACGTGACACGCGAGTCGCTCGCGAAGCAGATGGGCATCGTGCTGCAGGAACCGTTCCAGTTCTCCGGCACCATCATGGAGAACATCCGCTACAACCACCCGGAGGCGAGCGACGAGAAGGTGTACGAGGCAGCGACGGCCGTGGGCCTGCACGACCACATCGCGAGCCTGCCGGACGGCTACGAAACGATGATGGAGGAGCGCGGCGGCAACATGAGCCTCGGCCAGCGCCAGCTGGTCAGCTTCGCCCGCGCGCTCGTCGCGGACCCGCGCATCATCGTGCTCGACGAGGCGACGGCGAGCGTCGACACGCAGACCGAGCAGCTGATACAGCAGGCGATAGGGAAGATGCTGCACGGGCGGACGGCCATCGTCATCGCACACCGCCTCTCCACCATCCGCAACGCTGACAAGATCGTGGTGATGGAGAAGGGCCGCATCGTGGAGCTGGGCAACCACGACGAACTGGTCGCGCTCGGTGGGTTGTACGCGAAGCAGTACGAATTGCACGCGCGCCTCGCGGCGACGGGTGCGAAGCGGGACTACGCTCCCACCAACGAGTTCGACGACGAGGTCCCCGGCCTCGCGCCTGCCTAACGTCCCCGGAGCATGGAAACCACCAACTACTACGAACGGAGAGCACGCAGTAGGCATCCCGAACCGATTGATGAGTGGGTAGAGAGGGTGTTAGCCAGCCCTTATCGCATTGAAGGATAGCCGGATGGCAGGGTGCGGTATTATGGGTTCATTGAAGAACAGGGCAAGTGGCTCAGGGTCATCCTGGTGGACGGCAAGCTGCATAACCGCTTCTTCGACAGAGGCAAGCTGAGAGAGTGGGGCAGGCTATGAAACCGGTAGTGAAGTACTTCGAGGATACCGACACGCTGTCGGTTGACCTCGCAAGCCGCCCTGCTGCCGAAGCAGAGGAAGTCGCCGAAGACGTCATCATCGACTTCGACAGCGATGGCAACGTGGTGGGGTTCACCATCGAACACGCCAGCCGCCTGTTAGGAGCGGCCCTCGCCAGCAAGCGTGCAGCGCAAGCGCGGCGATAGCGGCCGTGGCTGAACCCTACGAACTCACCCTCACGCAGGCCACCGCCGAGATCGCGGCGCGGCGGCTCTCATCCGTCGAACTGACCGAGTCGCTGTTGGCACGCATCGAGGCACTGGAGCCGCGACTGCAGGCGTGGGCGACGCTCCTGCCGGAGCAGGCCCTCGCCGGGGCCCGCACAGCCGACGCCGCAGGCGGCTCGCGCGGCCCGCTCGCGGGCGTTCCCTACGGCGCGAAGGACATCTTCGACACCGCCGGTATCCGCACGGCGGCGGGCTCGAAGATATGGGCCGAACGCGTCCCCGACGCCGATTGTGCCTCAGTCGTTCTCGCTCGCAACGCAGGCGCGGTGCTGCTCGGCAAGCTGCACACGACCGAGTTCGCCGACGGCGACCCCGCGCCGTGCTTCAACCCATGGAACGCCGAGCACACGCCCGGCGGCTCCAGCACCGGCTCCGGCGTCGCGGTCGCGGCGCGCATGGTGCCGTGGGCGTTCGGCTCGCAGACCGTCGGCTCCGTGCTGCGCCCCGCCGCCTACAACGGCGTCGTCGGGTTCAAGCCCACGTTCGGACGCATCTCCCGCCTCGGCGTCGTGCCGATGGCCACGTCGTTCGACCACGTCGGCGTACTCGTGCGCAGCGTCGAGGACGTCGCGCTGCTGCTGAGCGTACTCGCCGGGCATGACCCGGACGACCCGCACTCCGCCGACGTTCCGGTGGACGACTACGTCGCCGCGGTCAGCGGCGACCTGCCCGCGCCGCGCCTCGGCCTCGTGCGCGGCTGGTTCGTGAACGAGGCGGATGCCGAGACGCGCCTCGTCATGGAGGAGACGGCGCAGTTGCTCGCGAACGCGGGCGCTGTCGTTGAGGAGGTCGACCCAGGCGTCGACTTCGACCGCTCATACGCCTCGCACCGCATCATGCAGGAGTCGGAGATGGCCGTCTGGCACACCCCGCTCTACGTCGGCAACGAGAGCCTGTACGGCCCGAAGATCACCGTCTACATACAGAACGGCTTCTCGCACACCGCGCGGGACTACGTTGCTGCGTCGGACTACCGTCGAGAGGTGCAACGGTTGGCCGCCGAGGCCATGGAGCAGGTGGACGCCCTCATCATGCCGACTGCCTCCGGCCCCGCTCCCCGCGACCGCACGCAGACCGGCGACACGCGCTTCCAGAGTCCGTGGAGCTACACGGGGTTCCCCAGCATCTCGGTGCCTATCGGGCTCGCGAGCGATGGCCTGCCGCTCGGCGTGCAACTCGCGTGCGGCCCATTCCGCGAGGCGCAACTGCTGCGTACCGCAGCGTGGGTCGAGCAGGCGCTCGGCGTCGAACTCAACCCTCCGCTCTAGCCGAACCTTTCGTCATTCCCGCGCAGGCGGGAATCCAGCAGCCCTTGGCTGGGGGAGCGGGCTGGGAACTAGCGGACGCGCTTGGTGAACCCAAAGCGGACGCGCTTGCCGTTACGCGTCTCGTCCTTCTTGCTCACCCGCGCGACGAACTGCTCGGTCGTCTCGGCAGGTTTCTCTTTCTTCGCTTTCTTGATGCGGGGCATGATCTGCTCGCTACTGAGTCAGGTGTGCGTGAGAGAGTATACCAGCACCGGGTTCGGGAGGAGGAACGTCCAGGTGGCCGGCGTCGCTCCATGCGAACAGCGCGGTGCGGCCGTCGTCCCGCCTGCGGACGCGGGATATGCTCGCGGAGCGCAGGCCGCTGAGCGACCAGAACGTCTCGTCCGGCAGATCGAGCAGGCGCACGGCGAGCGCTCGGAACGCCGCGCCGTGCCCGACCACGAGCACGTCGTCGTTGGCGTGGCGCTCCTTCACCATCTCCGCGAATCCTCCCAGCCGGTCGAGCATCCGGCGGTACGACTCGCCGCCGGGAGGCGCGAAGTCGAGGTCCCGCTCGTGCTGCACCGCCTTTACTCCCTCATCCATCTCCGTCCAGGTCTTGCCCTCCAACTTGCCGAAGGAGACCTCGCGGAGGCGCTCGTCCAGGACGATCTCGTAGGGCCCGGTGTTGCTCGCGGCGACGATGATCTCCGCCGTTTCGCGGGCGCGGACGAGGTCGCTGGAGTAGACCGCGCCGAACCGGACGTCGGCGAGGCGCTGCCCGGTGAGCGCCGCCTGCTCGCGGCCGCCGTCGTGCAGCGAAACGTCCGTGTGGCCCTGGACTCGCCGCTCCGCGTTCCACGTGGTCTCGCCGTGGCGGATGAGGTACCAGTCGTTCATCGCGCGCCCGGTCGCGGAGCGGGGTTGTCGCTGTCGATGACGGCGTTGCGTCCCTCCCACCAGGAGGTGAGCGCGTCAAGTTCGTCCAGGTCCTCGGCGGTGAGCTTCCAGTCGACGGCCTTGACGTTCGCCTCGACGTGCTCAGGCCGATCGAAGCCGGTGAGCGCGAGCACGACCTCCGGGTGCGCGATGACCCATGCGAGCGCAAGCTCGGCGATGGTGTGGCCGCGCTCTCCGGCGAACGCTTCGAGCAGCGGGACGAGGCGCTCGACACGCTCCGAGCGGATGCGCGTCACGATGCCGGTGGGCACCTTTGCGGCGCGGCTCCCCTCCGGGTACGGCTCGCCGGGCCGGTATGTTCCTGTCAACCAGCCACCCGCCAGCGGGAAGTACGCGAGAAGCGACCTGCCGTACGCGCGGCAGAACGGGATCAACTCCACCTCGGCGTGGCGGTAGAGGAGGCTGTAGTGGTTCTGCGTCGACTGGAACTCGGCCATGCCGTTGGCGCGGGAGGCCTCGATCTCCTCCAGCCAGCGCCACGACGCGGTGTTGCAGTTGCCGATGTAGCGCACCTTGCCCTCCCGGACGAGGTCGTCCAGCGGGCCGAGCAGCTCCTCGTGCGGCACGTCGGGTGAGGAGAAGTGCACCTGGAAGAGGTCGATGTGATCGGTGTGCAGCTTGCGCAACGCCTCTTCGCAGCGGGCGAAGACGCGGTCGCGCGGCGTCTGGTCGCCGAGGTCGCGCAGGTTGAACTTGGTCGAGAGGTAGACGGCGTCGCGCTTGCCGACGAGCGCGTTGCCGAGGAAGTCTTCGCTCTGGCCGCCCCCGTAGACGTCCGACGTGTCGAAGAAGTTGATGCCGCACTCGATGGCGCGGTGTACGACCGCGGTCGTCTCGTCCTGGCCGAGTAGCGGCGGGCCGAACGGATAGCCGCCCGTGCCGATGACCGATACGTCCATGTCCGTGCCGCCGAGCCGCCGGTACTCCATGACTCCCTCCCTCTACGCGCCGTCCTGCTGTCCGGGAAAGACGAGCGACTTGATGACGACCGGCGCGGCCCCGGACGACGGGATGAGCTCGCCGATGTCGATGTAGTCGAACTCGCGCAGTTCGATGCCGTCTATCGAGATGACGGGGTTGGGAAGGCCAACCTCCTCCCGGAGGTGCAGGCCCAGCAGCCCGCCGATGTCGCCGTCGCTCACGAGGACGAGCGGGTTGCCCTTGTCCAGCAATGCGCTCATGGCGGACGCCGCGCCGCGCGTGAAGGCGTCCAGCCGGTGGAAGGTGGCCGACCCGCCCCACCGGAAGCCGATGGCGACAGCCGTATCGGCGTCGTGCAGGTCCAGCCGCGTGAGTCCGGCGCGCACCGCGCCGGCGATGGCGTCGGAGTCGAGGTCGTCGACGGTGAGGTCGAGATCCGGCGTCATCACGGGGATGTTGCGGATGGGGACGGACTCGATGGGTGAGATGAAGATGGTGCTCCCGCTCACCTGCACGGTGTACTGCGACGCGCCGACGACCGTAGCGCGGATGCCTGCCGCAGGCGCCATGAGCATCGCCCCGAGCTCGCCGACGCGCTGTCGCATCGTGCGGGCGAACAGCGGGCCGAGGTCGCCGTAGCTGCTCCTGTCGTAGCCGTAGACAAACTCGGAGACGCCGCCGGAGAAGATGATAGTGCTCACCGGGCCGTCGTACGACAACTCCGGCAGGCGCAGCAGGCCCTTCGTTTCGTCCGAGACGCCGTTGCGGAGCACGACCTCCATGAGGCGGTCCACCATCTTCCCGGCGATGGCCTGCTTCTCGTCGTCGGAGAGCATCCCGCCGAGCTCGACGTTCACGCCCGCCTCGTTCGCGTAGAAGCGCCCCGCGTCCTCGATGCGGACGATGCGGTCGTCCTCGTCGAATGCGAGCAGGCGCGCGCCCGCGTCGAGCGCGGTTACCTCGAGCGTCTTGCCGCCCTGGCACACCGCGACCTTGCTGGTGCCGCCGCCGATATCGACGTTCATCACGACGCCGTGCGTCCTCTCCGATTCGGCGACTGCGCCGGAGCCGTGGGCCGCCATCGCCGCCTCGAGGCCGTCCCCCGCGCTGACCGCGACGAACTTCCCGGCCTCCTGGGCGAAGAGCTCCGCTATGGCGCGGGCGTTATGCCGCCGGACGGCCACGCCCGTGAGGATGAGCGCGCCGGTGTCTATCTGCTCACGGCGGAGCCCGGCGGCCCGGTACTGCGCGTCGATGAACGCGCCGAGCGCCGCGGCGTCTATCGTCGCGCCGTCGTCCACGTAGGGTGTGAGGAGGATGTCCGACTCGCGGATGATGGTGCGCTTGACGATGACGTAGCGGGTGTTGCGGCGTTCCAGTTCGAGCGCGGAGAAGACGAGGTGGGACGTCGACGAGCCGATGTCGACGCCGACGCTGGTGAGGTGCAACTCCTCCTCGCCCATGAAGGAGCGATCAGAGCCGGTGAAGCCTTCGCGTTGCTGTTGCGTCAAGGGAACTCCGGGGCGCGCGCGTCCGCTCCAAGGCAGGACTGCGGCGCGACAAGTGTAGGAGCGGGTCTGGGGAGCGTCAAGGAACGCGTGGGATAAGGAGTAGACTCCGGTTCGTGGTGCGGAGCATGCGCGCATGAGACGGAGCATCCGGGCGGGACCCGATTCCCGCCTGTTCAGCAGGCAGGGCCTGCCGTTGTTCGCGACGTTCCTCATCTGGGGAACGGGAAGCGGAGCGCAGACGCTGGGCAGGCCGTTGCTCGCCTACGAACTGGCGGACTCGATCTTCCTCGTCACGCTGCTCATCGCGGCGCTCGGCATGTCCCGCATCATCTCCGCCCCGCTCACCGGCTTCCTGACGGACCGCATCGGGCGCAAGCCGCTGGCGGTGATCGGCGCTGCACTGCGGGGCGCCATGTCGTTCGCGGTGCTCTGGGTCGACAACTACGCCGCGTTCTTCGTGGTGGAACTCATCGGGAACACCGGCGTATCCATGTGGCAGACCACCTCGCAGGTCGTGGTCGCGGACATGAGCACGCCGGAGAACCGCGGACGCGCCGTGGCGATGAGGAACTCGTCGCTGCGCCTCGGCCAGATCGTGGGGCCGGTCCTCGGCGGCGTGATAGCGGCGACGTGGGGCCTGCAGGAAGTGTTCGTGGTGAACGGCGTCTCCAAGTTCCTGGTCATGTTCATCACGCTCTACATGATCGGTGAGACCCGCCCCGCCCGGGCTCCCAAGCCTGCCGCAGAGCGAACGAGCCTGCGCGGCGACCTCGGCGCCATCATTCTGAGCCGCGCCTTCATCGCGCTGGGGCTCACCACCATCGCCGCGGCGCTGATCGGCCAGGGCATCGTGCAGGTGATGTTCCCCATCGCAGGGAAGGAAGAAGTGGGGTTGATCGAGAGCGACATCGGCCTGCTCATCGGCTTCGCAAGCCTGCTCACGCTACTGGCCTCCTTCCCCAACGGCATGCTGGTCGACCGTTTCGGACGGAGGACGTCGCTCGTGCCCGGGCTGGTGCTCGCGGCAGGAGCAACGATGCTCCTCTCCTTCGCCGGCGACTTCAGCGGCGCGATGGCAGCGATGGCAGTGTTCGGCATAGCACAGGCGATGACGATGGGCTCCACGCAGGCGTTCGCCATGGACCTCGCCCCTGAGGACAAGCGAGGCGCGTTCATGGGGGTCTGGTCCGCGTTCCAGAGCTTCGGCTCGGCGGTGGGGCCCTTGACCGCAGGCGCCATCGCCGAATACTGGGGGTTCGGGACAGCGTTCACTGCGGTCGCGCTCTTCCTGATCATCGCGGCGCTGGCGATGTTGGCGTTCGGTCCGGAGACGCGCGCACGGCGACGGCGCGACATCGGAGGAACGCCCTCCGGCACGCCGGGGCGCGAGTAGCAGTACCCCGACGCGTGAGGGTGCGCCTCAGAGGTTCAGCGTGATGGAGGCGAACATCTCCTCGATGTTGGCCCGCTTCTTCGTGAGCCCCTGCTCGTGCGAGTAGTCGATCAGCGTGTTGAGCATCGCCTCGTTCGCCTTCACCCCGTAGGGGTACGGGTCGCTCCCGAACACCGCGCGCGTCTGGCGCATGTAGTCGCTGCCGAAGACGAGGTCGGTCGGCATCCGGGCGGGCAGCGTACGCACGGACAGTTCCTTCGCCTGCACGAACGCGTTGTACAGGTTCAGCGCCACCCAGGGGTGCTCGCGGTAGACGTCGCCCCGGACCACGTAGGTGTGGTTGGCGGGGATGAACCCGTGCTCCTTGAAGAACCGCGTCCCCTCCGCGATGCGGTCCGGGAACATCGGTTTGATCTTGCTCAGGTCGCCCTGCCCCTGGATGCGCCACGAGCGGTCGACCAGGTTCGGCCCCTGGCTCCCGGGCTCGTTGAGGGCTGCGGGGTTGACCGACGCTATGTCCAGCTTGTTGGCCAGCAGCATGGACGCGAGGCTCTCATCCGGCGGGACACGGTCGAAGGAGATGCCTTCCGGCGGTTCGAAGCCGGTGGCGCCGCCGTGGCTCATCTCTTCCGTCCGCTCCATGAACCAGTGCACCTTGTACTGCGACACCCCGTGGTCGTGCTCCATGATGCCGCGCATCCAGAGCGCCGCGGTCTGCTGGTACTCCCCGACCCCGATGCGCTTGCCGACCACGTCGGACGGTTTCTCGATGCCGGAGTCCGTGTGGTAGTGCAGGTTCATGTGCATGAAGCTGCGGTGCGGGAAGACGGGTATCGCTATCCAGTCCGCCCCCTGCTCCCGCGAGATGAGGTACGACGAGATCGACAGTTCGTGGAACTGGAACTCGCCGAAGTTCAGGTGCCGCCACGCGCCCTCGGACATCCCTCCGAAGGTGTGGATCAGCTCGATACCCTCGGGCTGCACCCGCCCGTCGAGCAACGGCGCAACGCGGTCGCTGCTGGATGACATGAAACTGAGCCGGAGTTTCGGCTTGCTGACCATGACCTCTCCTCCTGTTGCCTCGCTTGTCCCTAGAAGCCGTAGAAGCGGCGGGTGTTCTCGAAGAGCACCGCGTGCTTCTGGTCCTCCGTGAGGACCTCGTCCTCCAACGTCTCCTCGATCTCGTGCATCGCCGCCGTGAGGTCGACCTCGTGCGGGTAGTCGGAAGAGTAGGCGAACGGTTCGATGCCGATGCGCGAGGCCACGTACGGCAGGCTCACGTCGTTCCCCTCGCAGCCGATGAGCACGTCCCCGCTGGTGATGTACTCGTCGAACGGGCGCTTCGCCACCTTGCCGAAGAACTCGTCATCGCGTATCGCGCGGTCGAGCACGGGCACGAGCCAGCCCGGCCCGCCTTCCAGGAACGCGAGCTTCAGGCCGGGGCAGCGGTCGAACACGCCGTGGTAGACCAGTGCGACGAGCGAGTACATGAGCGGCACGGGGTGATGCAGGACGTGCGAGCCCACGAAGTCGGTGAACGTATCGAGCCCGATGCCGCGGTTCGACCCGCCGTGCAGCGCGAGCACGCAGCCGAGGTTGGCCGCCTCCTCGTACACCGGCCAGTAGTACTCGTGGGCGAGGTGCAGCGGCAGACCGGTGGTGGGCAGCATCGCGCCCGGCATGCCGAGGTCGCGCACGATGCGGCGCAGCTCCGCGACTGCCAGGCTCGGGCTCTGCATGGGGATCAGCCCCACGGGGTGGATGCGTGCGTCAACCTTGTGGTAGCGGTCGTACACGTAATCGTTGTAGGCACGGCAGAGGCGGTCGGCGTACTCCGGCGTCTGGATGAAGCCGACGGCGAGGCCGCGCGTCGGGAAGATGACGGTCTGCTCGATGCCGGTCTTGTCGAGGAAGTGCGTCCAGTCCTCGCCGGAGCCCGTGCGCTCCTCGCTCGCCATCGTCCGCTCTCCGCCGAACCGTCCCCCTTCCCCTTTAAAGAAGTTGTGAATGCCGTCCAGCGTCGGGAACGGGCCGTCCTGGGCGGGCACCTGCCCTGTCGCCACCGCCTTGATGGAGTCGTCGACGTACGCGCCGAGCTCGCTGTTCGACTCGATCAGATGGCCGTCCGAGTCCAGTAGTCTGACCTGCGTGCTGGTCATGGTTCCCTCCTCCCCTGTATCTGCTGGCGGCATGCTACCACCGACGGCGTGCGCATGCGTGCGAAGGCGCGCGCGAAGCGTGCCCCCGGCAAATCCGCCCGCAATCCGGCATTTTTCTTGACACAAGCATGGAGATTGCAAGTATGATTCGCGCACTTGCGCCCAAGGAGCGCGCAAGAGCGGGAGGGAATGATGGCTAACCTCGAGGTCGTGATCGACGGCGACGGCCATATCTTCGAAGACGGGGAGGAGTTGCGGAAGCACCTGCGAAGCCCGCTGGCGGACGCCAATATCGCCAAGTTGTTCAGCATCTTCCCGCAGTTGGACCACCTCCACCACAGCGTCGTGCGCAACCCCGAGGACTCGTTCGGCATCAGCAACGGCGTCTTCAAAGACCCGGGCGTGGAGGGCTGGGGCGAGTTCATGGACAGGGCCGGCGTCGAGTCCGCCGTGCTCTATCCGACCTCCGGCCTCTCCTACGGCAAGATCATCGATCTGGACTTCGCCATCCAGGCATGCCAGGCGTACAACGACTGGATCACCGACGCGTACTCCTCCAAAGACAGCCGCCTGCACCCGGTGGCGCTCATCCCCATGCAGGAGCCGGACGCCGCGGTCGAAGAGTTGCGCCGCGCCGTGAACGACCTCGGCATGTGCGGAGCGATGCTCCCGTCCACCGGGCTCATGACGCACCTGGGCGCCAAGACCTACTGGCCTGTCTATGCGGAGGCTGAGCGCCTCGGCGTCCCGCTTGCGATACACGGCGGAGCGCACCACGACCTTGGCATGAACACGATGAACGTATTCGCCGCCACGCATGCCATCGGCCACCCCGTCGGCATCATGATCGGCCTCGCGGGGATGCTCTTCAACGGCGTGTTCGAGCGCTTCCCCGGCCTCAAGGTGGGTTTCCTGGAGGGCGGAGTCGGCTGGTTCCTGATGGCCTTGGAGCGGTTCAACGGCTCCTATGAGGCGTTCACCCCGTTCGACCCGCGCGACGAGCTGCTGCAGTTGCCGGAGGGCATGAACGTGCGCGAGTACCTCGTCAGCCTCTGCCGCCAGGGCCGCATACGCGTCGGCGTCGAAGGCGACGAGCCCGCGCTCGCCTACGCTGTGCACGTTGCCGGGCCAGAGGCCTTCATCTTCTCGTCCGACTTCCCGCACGAGGTGAACCTCGGCAGCATCCGGCACGAGATCGAGGAGTTGATCGAGATAGAAGAGCTCTCACCGGAGGAGAAGGAAGCGATCCTCTGGAAGAACTCGCTGGACTTCTACAACCTCAGCTCCGCGGCGGCCTGAGCCGGCCGGAGCACGTCAGTGAAAACCAGTTCCCTATAACCAGGGTCAGGGAGGAGCCATGAGACTCAGCAGGTACTTATTCGCAATCGCACTGATCGCCGCACTCGGCCTCTTTGCGAGCGCATGCGGCGACGACGAGCCGGAGCCAACGGCCACGCCGGTACCGGCAGCCGCCGAGCCGACGCCAACCGCGATGATGGAAGAGAAGGACGAGGCGGTCACGATCGACCTGATCGACGCCTTCCCGGAGGTGCTGGACGTCTCCAAGGCGACCGCGTTCTTCATCGAAGAGGTGAGCAAGCTCTCCGATGGGACCGTCACCATCAACCGCGTTGGCGGACCGGAGGTCACCCACTCGCTGGAGCAGTTCGCTCCGACGCGTGACGGCGTGTACGACGCCATCGCAACCGTCGGCGCATACCACACCGACCACACCAAGCTCGGCCTCGGCGAGAACGTCGCGGCCAACTACACCCGTGTCGCGGACAACTACACGCCGCGCGTGGAGTGTGGCCTGTACGACGCGCTGGAGGACATCTACGAGCCGCTCGGCATCCAGTACGTCGGCTCCATCGCGGGCGGCTGGGGCGCGCGGCTCTGGACGAACGACCCGGTCCGTGACGTGGGAGACCTGGACGGCGTGCACCTGCGGGCGGCAACCATCTACCAGCCGTTCCTGCACGCCTACGGCGCGACGACCACACCGCTGCAGTTCTCCGAGATCTACCCCGCGCTCGAGAAGGGCGTCATCCAGGGTCTCTACTGGGGCGGCGTCGGCGCTCTGAACGGCAAGTGGGACGAGGTCATCCAGTACCAGTACCCCGACTCGCTCGCGGGCGGCGGCGGCATCTCCATCCTGTTCAACCAGGACGCATGGGACCAGTTGTCCGAGACGCAGCAGCAGGCGGTCAGGGACGCCATCAAGAATGCATCCGAGTTCTACACGGAGTTCATCGACGGCGTTGAGCGGAACGAGGTTGCAGTCCTCGGGGAGCGCGGTATCGAGACCATCCCATGGCCTGAGGACCTCAAGAACCGGTGGACGAACGACCACTACGACAAGATCATCGAGGACTTCATCGTCGCGCCGGACCCGGTCCTTGGCCCGCCGCTGGCTGACGCCATCCGCTGCGTGAACGACCAGGTGCTGCCTGACCGCGAAGTGGTGGACGAGCCGGTCACGATCGACCTGATCGACGCGTTCCCGACCGTGCTGGACGTTGCCAGGTCCACTGCCTTCTTCATCGAAGAGGTCAACCGGATCTCCAACGGCACGGTCACCATCAACCGTGTCGGTGGCCCCGAGGTCACCCACTCGCTGGAGCAGTTCGCTCCGACGCGCGACGGCGTATATGACGCCATCGCAACCGTGGGCGCGTACCACACCGACCACACGAAACTCGGTCTCGGCGAGAACGTCGCGGCCAACTACACCCGCATCGCCGACAACCACACGCCGCGCCTGCAGTGCGGCATGTACGACGCGCTGGAAGCCATCTACGCGCCGCTCGGCATCCAGTACGTCGCGTCGATCACCGGCGGCTGGGGCGCACGGCTGTGGACGGTAGACCCGATCCGCGAGATCGGCGACCTGGATGGCGTGCACCTGCGCGCTGCAACCATCTACCAGCCGTTCATACACGCCTACGGCGCAACGACGACTCCGCTGCAGTTCTCCGAGATCTACCCCGCGCTCGAGAAGGGCGTCATCAAGGGTCTCTACTGGGGTGGCGCCGGCGCGCTGGCAGGTAAGTGGAACGAGGTCATCAAGTACCAGTACCCCGACTCGCTTGCGGGCGGCGGCGGTATCGGAATCATGTTCAACCAGGAATCCTGGGACAACATGTCACCTCGCCAGCAGGAGGCGGTGCGCGCCGCCACCAAGACCGCCTCGAAGTTCTACACCGAGTACATCGACGAGGTGGAGCGGGAGGAGGTCGCGACGCTGGCTGCGCAGGGCATCGAGAGCATCGATTGGCCCGACGAGTTGCAGCAGAGGTGGAGCAACGACCACTACGACAAGATCATCGAGGACTTCATCATCGCGCCGGACCCGGTGCTCGGTCAGCCGCTGGCCGACGCCATCCGCTGTGTGAACGACATCATCCTGCCTGACCGGCAGTAGGAAGGACTCGTACACGCGGGCCGGGCTTCCATGAGGGGCCCGGCCCGCGACAACCCACCCTACTCCTTGAGAGAGTAGCCAACGGCGATGGAATGATGGCAGCGAAGAGATACAGCCTCGCCAAGATAGTCTTGGCCGTTGTCCTGGTGCTTGACATCGGAAGAACGCTGGTCTTCTTCGTGCAGGAAGAGAAGTTCCCGATCTTCTTCTTCGTCCAGGTCTTCCTGTGGGTGGTGATACTCCTCTTCTTCGTCGGGGCGTTGGACAAACTGCTGGACATCGCGGACCAGCAACGGGAGGCGCGCGCCGGCAATCCGCTGCTCACCCGCATATTCGACGGGGTCATAGATATCTCCGCGCTCGCGGGCGCGTTCATCGTGCTGTACGTGGCATTCGCCATCGGCGCGAACGTGCTCATGCGCGCGCTCCCGTGGACGGAGCCGTTGAAGTGGGCCCTGCCCACGACCGAGTTCAGCCTGCTCTACCTCACGTTCCTCGCGGCGCCCATCGTGCTCCGGCGCGAGGGCCACGTCCGCATGACCGCCATCACCGAGCGGCTTGGCGGCACGGCGCGGCTCTGGTTCTACATCGTCGGTTCGTTCATCTCCTCGGGGGTCTGCGGCGTCCTCACGTACAAGGCATTCGAGAAGACGGTGGAGGAGTTCCAGTCCGGCGCGATCCTCCTGCAGGGGATAGAGGTCCCGCGCGCGGAAGTCACATGGGTCATCCCCTACGGCTTCACGCTCCTCGGCCTCCAGTTCCTCCGCATGGGCGTCAACGCCGTGCGCCTGCGCCGCTACAGGGAGACGGTTGAGGAGGCAGGCATCTAGGCCGGCCCATGGAACTCTTCGGCTTCGAATTCTCCTGGTGGCTCACCCTCATCATCTTCTTCGCGCTCCTGCTTGCGCTCATGTCGACAGGGATGCCGGTGGCGATGGCCTTCGCAGTGTTGAACATCGCCGGCCTCCTCCTGGTCGTGGACGGATTCAAGGGCTTGGAGCTGCTGGCGGGCAGCGTCTACAGATCGGTGGCGACGTTCAACCTGCTCGCCATACCGATGTTCTTCCTGCTCGGCGAGGTGCTGTTCCAGTCGCGCGTCATCGGATTGACGATCGACGTGATGGACCGGTGGATAGGCAAGGTGCGCGCGCGCCTGCTGTTCACCTCTCTCGGTGCGGGAACGATACTCGCGACCCTCAGCGGCGCGGGCATGGCGGACACCGCCCTCCTCGGCACGACGCTCCATCCGGAGATGGAGAGGCGGGGATACGACCGCCGTCTCTCGCTGGGCACCATCATGTCGTCGGGACTGCTCGCCGCCATCATCCCGCCCAGCGCGCTGGCAGTGCTGCTGGGCAGCCTGGCGGAGGTTTCCATTGCGCGGCTCCTCATCGGCGGCTTCATGCCCGGCCTGCTGATGGTGGCCGTCTACGGCACGTACATCTGGATCCGCGTACGGATGAACCCGAACCTCGCGCCGCCCTACACGGGCGAGACGGTCACCTGGCGCTACCGCTTCCTCGGACTCGCGCAGATGAGCCCGCTCGGCATCATCATCATCATGGTGATGGGCTTCATCCTCTTCGGCGTCACGACGCCGAGCGAGGCCGCTGCCACGGGCGCGATAGGCGCGTTCATCGTCGCGGCGCTCTACCGCCGCCTCTCGTTCAGGGTGGTCAAGGACTCGCTCTACGGCACCCTGTACATCGGCGGGATGATCTTCCTCATCATCACCGGCGCCGTGGCGCTCGGCCAACTGCTGGCGTTCACGGGCGCGACGCGCGAATTTCTGGCCTTCATCGTCGACCTTGGCCTCTCCGCTGTCATGCTCGTCATCATCGTGCAGCTGGCGGTGCTCATCCTCGGCTTCTTCATCGACCAGCTCTCCATCATGCTGGTGGCGATCCCGGTACTGGTGCCGATCCTTGAACCGCTGGGCATCGACCCGGTCTGGTTCTGGGTGCTGTTCCTGATGAACATCTCCATCGGCGCGATCACGCCGCCGTTCGGCATGATGCTGTTCGCACTCAAGGGCGTCGTCCCGCAGGCGTCCATGTCGGACCTGTACCGCGCAAGCATCCCATTCGTCATCCTGGACATCATCGCGGTTGGCCTCGTTATCGCCTTCCCACAGATCGCGACTGCGCTCCCGGCCTGGGCTTTCGACTAGCGGCGGATGTCGCCTGAGCTCACCGGCGGGCTGATAGCGCTCCTCGTACCCCTCTGCTTCGGCACCGGCACAGTGCTTGCGCGCGTCGGCCTCGTGCATATCCCCGCGGGGGCAGGCAACTTCGTCTCGCTTGTGGTCGGCTGGGCGCTTATCGCGAGCGTCACGGCCGTGCTCTACCCGGACGCCCTCTTCGGCATCTCCCTCGCCACGTTCGGCTGGCTCGCCATGATCGGCGTCGTCAACTTCCCCGGCGGACGCTTCCTGAACTTCGTAAGCATCAAGTACCTCGGCATCCTCAGGGCCAACCCCATCCTTGCGATGGCGCCCATCGTCTCCGCGTTCGAGGGAGTCGTCTTCCTCGGCGAACAGCTCAACTGGGCGATAGCCGCGGGGACGCTGATGGCTGTCTCCGGCATCATCTTCGTCGTCTACGGCGAGGTGTCCGCGCGCGGCAGCGGAACTCCTCAGCCCGTGGCGCCGGTACCGGCCTCCAGCGAGAACCATCACGGGCTCATCGAGCGCCACCCACGCCTGTTCGGCTACCTCGCGGCGGCGGGCGCAGCTTGCGCCTACGGATCGGTCCCCGCACTCGGGCGCGTTGCAGTAACCGACTTCGCCATCCCGCTCGTCTCCGCGACGTACACGATGCTCGTCGGCTTCATCGTCATGGGTTTGCTCTCTGCCGGGTCGATACCGGGGATGGTGCGGCACGCCCCTCGCCGCTCGCTGCTCCTCGTTGCGCTGGGCGGCGCAGCCATGTCCACGGGCGTCGCGTTCCTCTACCTGGCGCTGAGCAAGGCGCCGGTGATCGTGGTCTCGCCGGTGTTCTCGCTCACCGCCGTCGTATCGCTCGTGCTCGCGCACATCTTCCTGCAGCGGCTGGAGCGCATCACGCTGCCGCTCGTTCTCGGCACCTTCTTCGCCGTTGGGGGCGTTATCGCCGTTATCATCGGGACGCAGCTATGAGTACTCGCACCGACACCGAACACGCTGGTCCAGTGGCGCATGTCGCCTGAACTCACCGGCGCTCTGATAGCGCTCCTCGTACCCATGTGCTTCGGCACCGGCATGCTGCTCGCGCGTGTCGGGCTCGTGCACATCCCCGCAGGCGCGGGCAACTTCGTATCGCTCGTCGTCGGCTGGGTACTCATCGCAAGCCTCACCGCGGTGCTCTACCCGGACGCCCTCTTCGGCATCACGCTCGGTACATTCGCATGGCTCGCGATGATCGGCATCATCAACTTCCCCGCCGGCCGCTTCCTGAACTTCGTCAGCATGAAGAACCTGGGGATCCTGAGGGCGAACCCCGTCCTCGCGATGGCCCCCATCATCTCCGCGTTCGAGGGTGTCGTATTTCTCAACGAGCGCCTCAACTGGGCGATTGCGGGAGGGACGCTGTTGACGGTCACGGGCGTGATCGTCGCGGTCTACGGCGAGGTGAAGGCGCGCGGAGGCGAAGCGCCGCACCCGGCGGGTCCCGCGACGTCCCCGGATGGTAAACGGCTCGGGCTCATCGAACGGCGGCCGCGCCTCTTTGGATACCTGGCGGCGTTCGGAGCGGCGTGGGCCTACGGCACCATCACGGTGCTCGGGCGCGTGGCCGTAACCGACCTCACCGTTCCGCTCGTCACCGCGACGTACACGATGCTGATCGGCTTCATCGTGATGGGGTTGTTCTCCTCCCGATCGATACCCGTCATGCTGCGGGACGCGCCGCGCCGCGCGCTCCTGTCGGTGGCAGTGGGGGGCCTGTTCATGTCCTCAGGCGTCGCCTTCCTCTATCTGGCGCTGAGCAAGGCGCCGGTGGTCGTGGTCTCGCCGGTGTTCGCGCTCAACCCGGTCGTGGCGCTCGTGCTGGCGCACTTCTTCCTGCAACGGCTGGAGCGCATCACTGTGCCGCTCGTCCTCGGCACCATGTTCGCTGTTGGCGGGGTCATCACCGTCATCATCGGGACACAGCTGTAGGAGCCCCTACCCTTCTCCCAACGTCTCCCGCGTGATACCCTCCGCCGCGGCGCGGACGGCGCACATGATGCGTCGGTACACGGAGGAGACGCGGCATGACGATGCGCGTAGTCGGCAAACGCACCCCCCGCATCGAGGGACCAGACAAGGTGAGCGGGCATCTCCGCTTCGCCGCCGACCTCGCTCCCGATGGCTGCCTGTGGGGCAGGGTGCTCCGCAGCCCGCACGCTCACGCTCGCATCGTGCGCATCGACACCTCCGCCGCCGAGCGCGTGCCCGGCGTACATGCCGTCCTCACCGGCGCACGACGTCCGCACTGGATCGGGCGCATGGTGCGCGACCTGCCTGTTCTCGCGATCGACAAGGTGCGCTTCATCGGCGAGCGCGTCGCCGCCGTCGCCGCTGAGTCGGCGGACGCCGCGAACGAGGCGCTCTCGCTCATCGAGGTCGAGTACGAGGAACTGCCCGCCGTGTTCGACGTTCCCGAGGCGCTCGCGCCGGACGCGCCGCGCGTTCACGACGACCCAACGCAGTACGCGGGCGCGTTCGTGCACCCGGGACAGCCCGACCTGCCCAACCTCTCCTCCTACGGACGCTGGACGCACGGCGACGTCGAGACCGCGCTTGCGGGCTCGCACCGCGTGTTCGAGAACACGTTCGTCACGCAGAAGGAGCACCACGTCTACATGGAGACGCACGCTTGTGCTGTCTCCGTGCACGCGGACGGCACGGCGGACGTATGGGCCTCCAACAAGAGCCCGCACATGCTGCGGGGCCAGTTGGCTGCCGCGATGGGCGTGGACGTGCCGACCGTCCGCGTGCACCCGATGCCCGTTGGCGGCGACTTCGGCGGCAAGGGCTCGCCGATGGACACGCCCGTCGCATACCTCCTCTCGCAGGCAACGGGACGCCCCGTGAAGATCGTGATGTCGTACCAGGAGGAACTGCTCGCAGCGAGCAGCCGTCACCCCGCAACGATCACGGTGCGCACGGGCGTCACGGAGGAGGGAAACGTCACCGGTATGCAGATGGAGGCGTACTTCGACAGCGGCGCGTACGCTGCATTCAAGCCCGCCCCCAACCTCAACCTGCACGGTCTGGAGCAGGCCGGCAGTTGCTACAGGTTCACCGCGCTCGACGTGGCCAGCTACATCGTCTACACCAACACGCTTCCCTCCGGCCACATGCGCTCGCCCGGAGGACCGCAGGTCAACTTCGCGGTAGAGTCGCAGTTGAACATCATCGCTGCGGAGCTGGGGGTGGACCCGGCCGAGTTCCGCAGGCGGAACCTGCTGCGCCCCGGCGACACCGCTCCGAACGGCGAGCAGTGGGGAGCCATCAAGGCGGTCGATGCGCTCGACGCCGCGGTCGAGGCGATAGGCTGGAGCGAGCCGAAGGCCCCCTACGTCGGGCGCGGCATCTCCATGTACGAGCGCGGACCCATCGGCGGCGACTCCAGTTGCCGTCTCGTTCTGCACCCGGACGCCTCCCTCACGCTGTTCGTCCCCATCTCCGACCCCGGCCAGGGCGCATACACCGCGATGCAGCAGGTCATCGCGGAGGAGTTGAGCATCGAACCGGGAACTATCCAGGTGCTCCCCGCCCCTACCGACGAGTTGACCTTCGATTTCGGCGTCTCGGGCAGTCGCACGACGTACGCGCTCGGCGTGACGGTGCAAGAGTCCATCAACAGCCTTCGCGCACAACTGCGCGAGACTGCGGGCGACGCCCCGTTCGCAGAGGCCGCAGCTGAACTCTGCCGCGCCAACGGCGGCGACGTGTCGGTGAATACCTACAAGAAGCTACCCTTGTTCCCCGACCCGCCCACTACCGAGTTCACGGCGCAGGCCGTCGAGGTGGAGGTGGACCCGGAGACGGGCAACGTCACCGTGCGGAGGATCGTGAGCGCGCACGACATCGGCACTATCATCAACCCGGAGGGGCACCGCGGCCAGATACTCGGCGGCGCCATACAGGGTCTCGGCATGGCCACGGTGGAGGAGCACGTCATCGAGGACGGACGGCCCGTCGCGCTCAACCTCGCCGACTACAAGATACCGAACATCGCCGACGTACCGGCGTTCGAGACCGTGCTCATCCCGAGCGACGAGGGGCCTGGGCCGTTCAACGCGGGCGCGATAGCCGAGTCCGCCAACGTGCCGACCGCCTCCGCCATCGCGAACGCGGTGCACGACGCCATCGGCATGCCGGTGCACGCGCTGCCGCTCTCGGCCGAGCGCGTCTACAACATGCTGCACGCAAACAGCTGACACATAAGGAGAACGACATGGCAGAGGGAGTGCTGAACGGGAAGACGATCATCGTAACGGGCGCAGGCTCGCCCATCGGCATGGGACGGCACATGTCCATCGCCCTCGCGTCCGCGGGCGCGAACGTGGTGATGATGGACATCGACGGCGCGACGCTGGAAGCGAGCGCGAACGACGCGCGCGAGGCCAGCAGCGACGAGCAGGTCCTGACCGTGGTCGCCGACGTGACGAGCTACGCCGACGCGCAGCGTGTCGTGCAGTCGGCGCTGGACCACTTCGGCGGGCTGCACGTGCTCGTCAACAACGCGGGCACGAACCAGCGCAACGTCGGTATGAGCAACACGCTCATGGAGCCGTGGTGGGAGGTATCGCCGGAGGCGTGGGCCCGCGTCATCGCGGTCAACTTCAGCGGCCCGTTCCACATGGCGCACGCCGCCGTTGGCCACATGCTGGAGCAGGGCTGGGGTCGCATCATCGGCGTCACAACCAGCCTGGACACGATGATCCGCATCAACATGTCGCCCTACGGCCCGTCCAAGGCCGGACACGAGGCGCTCGTCGCCACGATGGCCACGGAGCTCGAAGGCACCGGCGTGACCGCAAACGTTCTCGTCCCCGGTGGGCCGGTGAACACGAACCTTCTCCCTCCCGACTCGCCGTTCGACCGGGAGAAACTCATCCAGCCGGACGTCATGCGCGTGCCGGTCGTGTGGCTCGCGTCCGACGCCGCCGACGGCATCAACGGTCGACGCTTCATCGCCTACTTCTGGGACGAGTCGCTGCCCATCGAGGAGCGCCTCGAGAAGGCCGGAGCCCCAGCCGCCTGGCCGCAGATCCCGAGCAAGGCGGTCTATCCGGGCTAGAGGGTTCCCTACCTGTCCGCGGCCCGCGCGAAGATCTCCTCCGCGGTGCGGGCGATGGGACCGTACTTGCCAGTGGGGCTGCGCACGAGCTTGCCCGTGTCCGGGTCCTTCTCCCCGGACATCGGCAGCGCCTGGAAGGCTCCCCCTATCCGGCGGCGTCCCTTCAGCCGCCGCTCGCCGGGCGCGCGGTGCTCGTCGAACGTGAAGATGATCTCGTTCTCCGCCGGGTCGCGGAACGTGTTCATCGGGTCGATGCCGTCCTCCACCAGCCGCATCTGCTCCTCCAGCAGCTTGCGGTACAGGATGATGCCGACGTCCGACTGCCCCAGCTTCTCAAGTTCGCGCTTGGCGATGGGCCCCTGCGTCCACCACGCCGCCGTGTCCTGGCCGATGACGAAGTTCACCGCGGCGCGGCCTTCCTCGTCCACGTATGGCACGTCGTAGCCGGGTATCTCATCCTGCGGCTCCAACTCGACGCCCTCCGGCGGCACGTAGACGTTGTAGAGGATGTGCCACGTGTGCGTGTCGTCTATCGGCACGCGCATCTGGAAGCCGGTCGTGCCGCCGAGCCAGTTCGGGAAGATGATGGGGTGGCCGATCGTCCACTCGGGATCGTCCTCGGTCGTGCCCTCCACCACGCGCTTCTTCACGAGTCCGTTCGCGTAGCGCTCGAACCCGATCTTCTGGTGCGCGAGCCGGGCGATCTCGCTGCGGTCGGCTATCGCGCCTTCGCTCTCCAGCACCGCGCTCGTCAGGTAGACGTGCAGCCACTCCGTGTGAACGGGGTCGAGCGAGTTCTCCATGCACTGGAGCCAGTTGCACGGCAGAACGGTGGTCCCGATGTCCCGCAGCACGTTGTCCCACGCGAGCAGGTCCCATCTCGGCAGCAGCGGCGCGGGCTCAGGGCCCATGTACGCCCAGAGCAGCCCGCCGAGTTCCTCCACCGGGTATGCCGTGACACGCACCTTCTCCTTGAACCTGCCGTCCGGGTGGACGGTCTCCTCGAACGGCTGCTCAATGCACTGGCCGGTCTCGTCCATCATCCAGCCGTGGTACATGCAGCGCAGGCCGTGCTCCTCCGGGATGCCGTAGGAGAGGTCGACGCGGCGGTGGGGGCAGAACCGTTCGATCAGGCCATACTCGCCGGAACGGTCGCGGTAGAGGACGAGGTCCTCACCCAGGATGCGGACGGGTGTCGTGGGTCTCTTGTTCAGCTCCGACGTGACGGCGACGGGTTGCCAGTAACGACGCATCAGCTCGCCCATCGGCGTGCCGGGCCCTACCCGCGTGAGTCGCTCGTTCTCAGCCGTTGACAACATGACCGCACCCCCAGCCTGTGAACGTCGGGCGCATCATACGCCGGGGCATGCGGAGCGTCTACGCGGACGGCGTAGCCCTGCGCTGCGCCTGCGCGAATATCTCCTCCGCCGCGAAGGCGATAGGACTGTATCTGCCCGTGAGGTTGGGGATGTGCCTGCCCGTCTCCGGGTCGCGCTCGCCGGACATGGCAACAGCCATGAACGCACCGCCGAGTTGCAGCAGGCCCTTCTCCGGGCGCTCGCCCGGAGCGCGGTACTCGTCGAACGTGTGGAGGACCTCGTTCTCTGCGAGGTCGCGGAACGTGTTCATCGGGTCCGCGCCGTCCTCCACCAGCCGCATCTGCTCCTCCAGCAGCTTGCGGTACATGATGACGCCGACGTCCGACTGCCCCAGCTTCTCCCTCGTCCGGTCCGCTATCGGCCCCTGCGTAACCCAGGCCGACGAGTCCTGCGCGACGATGAAGTTCTGCAGGTAGCGCCCGTCCTCGCCGACGAACGGCACGTCGTAGCCGGGTATCTCTTCCTGTGGCTCCAACTGGACGCCTTCAGGCGGCACGTAGACGTGGTAGAAGAAGTTCAACGTATGGGTGTCGTCTACCGGCACGCGCATCTGGAAACCGTTGATGATGCTCACCCACGTAGGGAAGATGATGGGGTGGCCAACCGTCCACTCCCGGTCCTGCTCGGTCGTGCCTTCGACTACCCGCCTCTTGATGACGCCGTTCTCATAGCGGTCCAAGCCGATCTTCCGGTGCGGTCGGCGCGGCATCTCACTGCGGTCGGCTATCACACCCTCGCGCTCCAGCACGGCGCTCGTGACGTTGACGTGCAGCCACTCGGTGTGGATGGGGTCGACGGCATTCTCCACGCACTGGAGCCAGTTGCACGGCAGCACCACGACGCCGATGTCCCGCAGCACGTTGTCCCAAACCAGCAGGTCCCACCTCGGCAGCAGCGGCGCAGGCGCGGGGCCCATGTACGCCCAGAGCAGCCCGCCCAACTCCTGCACCGGGTAGGCGGCGACGCGCACCTTCTCCTTGAAACGCCCATCCGGGTGGACGGTCTCCTCGAACGGCTGCTCGATACACTGCCCCTCGGCGTTCATCATCCAGCCGTGGTACATGCAACGGAGGCCGTGCTCTTCCGGTATGCCGTAGGAGAGGTCGACGCGGCGGTGCGGGCAGAAGCGGTCGATCAGGCCGTACTCGCCCGAGCGGTCGCGGTAGAGAACGAGGTCCTCGCTCAGGATGCGAACGGGCTTCGTAGGTCGGGCGTTCAGTTCGGACGTGACCGCGATGGGCTGCCAGTAACGCCGCATCAACTCGCCCATCGGCGTGCCCGGCCCCACGCGCGTGAGCCGCTCGTTCTCAGCCGCTGACAGCATAGACTGGATGATACGCGGGGGCCGGCTGAGGCGTCCATGTGACCGTTCGAGGTTGCCCCGCGCCCCGCATCGGCGTACTCTCCCTGAAAACGATGGCTGGGAGCACACCATGTACGACCTGCTGATCAAGAACGGGAGAGTCGCCGACGGCTCGGGGATGCCCTCCTTCATCGCCGATGTCGGCATCGTGGATGGACGCGTCGTCGACGTGGGCCGTCTCTCCGGCCCGGCGCAGCGCAGCATCGACGCCGAGGAACGCGTCGTCGCGCCGGGGTTCATCGACAACCACTGCCACTTCGACGCGCAGGTGACGTGGGACCCGCTTTGCACGTTCTCACCGCAGCACGGCGTCACGAGCGTCATCTTCGGCAACTGCTCGCTGACGCTCGCGCCGGTGAAGCCGGAGGACCACGACGCCCTCGCGATGATGCTCTCCCGCGTCGAGGCCATCCCCATGGAGAGCCTGCAGGAAGGCATCCCGTGGGAGTGGACCACCTTCGGCGGCTACCTCGACTACCTCGACCAGCGGCTCGGTGTCAACGCGGGCTCGCTCGTCGGTCACTCTGCCGTCCGCCGCTGGGTGATGGGCGAGGAGTCGTTCCAACGGGCCGAGGCCACTCCCGCCGAGATGGAAGAGATGAAACAGCTCATCCGGGACTCCATCCGGCAGGGCGCGCTCGGGCTCTCGTTCAACCGCAACAGCGGCCACATGGACCTGCTCGGACGCCCCATCCCGGGCATCGTCCCACCCGTCGAGGAGCTGTACGAGCTCGCGACCGCGCTCTGTGACGTGGGCGCAGGCGTGGTGCAGTGCGGCGCGGCATACCCGCTGGAGATACGCGACGGATTCGCCACGAAACTTGGCGAATGCGCGCAGCGCCCCGTCGTCTACAACCAGATCGTCTACCACCCCAGTGAGCCTGACCGGTGGAAGCGCCACCTGGACATAGTCGAGCGCGGCATCGCCGAGGGGAAGCAGGTCTACCCCGTCATCAACCCGCGCCCCCAGGCGCAGCGCTTCACCATGCGCAACGCCCAGATATTCGACCGCATGCCCGCCTGGCGCGAGGTGATGCTCGGCTCCGTCGAGGAGAAGGCTGCCGCCTTCCGCGACCCTGCGATGCGCGACAAGCTCCGCGCGGAGGCAGTCGACGGCAGGGACCTGCCGTCCGGTGCGCTGCCCATCAAGTGGGACCGCATCTTCATCACCCGCACGCTCAAGGAGCGCAACAGCGGATTCAAGGGCATGAGCATCGCGCAGATGGCGGATGCGCAGGGCAAGGAAGTGCTGGACGGCTTCCTCGACCTCGTGCTCGATGAGGATCTCGGCACCGGGATGCAGAACAGCCAGGCCGGCGCAGACGGCGGCGTGATGGGCAGCCTCATCGCCAGCCCCTACACCGTCATCGGCCTTTCGGACGCTGGCGCACACGTCGTGTTCGAGGCGGGTTACGGCTACAGCACGATGGTCCTCGGGAAGTGGGTGCGGGAGGAGGGCGCGCTCTCGCTGGAAGAAGCGGTGCGCAAGCTCAGCTTCATGCAGGCATCGCTCTTCGGGCTGCACGACCGCGGCCTGCTGCGCCCCGGTTTCGCCGCCGACGTGGTGGTGTTCGACCCGGACACCGTCGGCGCGGAGGAGCCGGACGAGGTGAACGACCTCCCCGGCGGACTCATGCGCCTGCGCCAGAAGGCCAACGGCGTGGACTACACCATCGTCAACGGCGAAGTCCTGCTGGAGGACGGCGAGCACACGGGCGCGTACCCGGGCCGCACCCTCCGAAGCCGCGCGCCCGTTCCCGCGTAGGATAGAAGTATGGACTACCGGGCGCTGACGAAACCGGAGAAACCTCCCAAGGGTCAGGGCGGCGTTATAGGCGACGAGTACGTCACCTATGAGATAGAGCGGGACAAGGCGCCGAAACTCGCCGAATGGCTGAACCAGATGGATGCGAACGGCTACGAACTCGCGGCGTTGGAAGGCTATGGAGGCGGCGGCTCGGTGTACCTGATGGCGGTGGTGCGCCGGAAGCAACGATGAGGAGGTCCTGACGATGGCGACGGAGATGGCCACGCTGGCCGGAGGATGCTTCTGGTGTCTCGAGGCCGTGTACGAGCAGGTGCGCGGCGTCGAGAAGGTCGTCAACGGCTACACCGGCGGCGCGACGACCAACCCCACCTACTACGAGGTCTGCTCCGGCAACACTGGCCACGCCGAGGCCGTGCAACTCACCTACGACCCTGACGTGGTCTCGTACCGGCAGCTCGTCGAACTCTTCTTCACGATGCACGACCCGACAACACTCAACCGCCAGGGGCCGGACACGGGAACGCAGTACCGCTCCGCCATCTACCATCACGACGAGGAACAGCGCCGGGTAGCGGAAGAAGTGATGGCCGAATTCACGGAACGCCGCGTCTGGCGGGGCCCCATCGTGACGGAACTGCAACCGCTCGACGTGTTCTACGACGCCGAGGACTACCACCAGCAGTACTTCCGCAACAACCCGTGGGCGGGCTACTGCCAGGTCATCATCGCCCCGAAGGTCGCCAAGCTCCGCAAGGAGCACCTCGAAGCCCTCAAGGCGTGATTACCCTCACCCGTTGACCCGCCGGCGCAACCCCGCCGATACTTGCTCTTGGCCGCTGCACGAGCGGCCACATCTTCGGAACGATTCCCCAAGGAGGAGTTATGGCTATCACCCGATCCGCGCACGCCGTTTGGAGCGGCGACCTGTTCTCGGGAACCGGCACGGTCACCGCGTCGTCGTCGGGCGCCTACAGTGGGCTTCCCGTCTCCTGGAAGGCGCGCAGCGACGAGACCGCGGGCCCCAGCACGAGCCCCGAGGAGCTGGTGGCGGCGGCGCACGCGAGCTGCTTCTGCATGGCGCTCTCAGCCCGTCTCGGTCGGGACGGTAAGGTCGCGACCAAACTGGAAGCCGCCGCCACCGTCACATTCGAACTGTTCGAGGGCGGTGCGCGGGTCGCGTCCAGTGCGCTCAAGGTCGTCGGCGAGGTGCCCGACATGAGCGAGGACGACTTCCGGCAGGCTGCGGAGGACGCCAAGAACGGCTGCCCCATCTCAACCGCGATGGCGGGCAACGTCGAACTCAGCGTCGAGGCCTCTCTGGCGTAAGGCCTTACCGGCACTCATCAAACAAGGAGCCCTCCCGGTATCGGGAGGGCTCCTCTATGTCCTACGACTCCCTGGGCGCCGTGTGGTTACTCAACGCCTCCTGCGAGCTCGATGAAGCCTTCGCGGAGCACCGGGTCTTTCAACGCCTCCGCTCCTTCTGCCAACGTCTGTACAATCTCGTCAGGCCCTGCATAGCCCACCTCTCTATTGAGGAGCGCCATTGTCTCAATGAATGCAGGGTCATGCGCCGTGGCACGGAACGCGTCCACCCAGACTTGGTAGATGTGTTCCGGTGTGTCGGGGTGCATGATGAACAGACGCGACATCTTGTCGTTGATCGTCTCGGTAACGCTGAACAAAGACTTCTGTTCCTCCGACAGCTCGATGATGTCGAACAGATGCGGAGGTATCTCCGCTCCCAGATCGTTAACAACGTAGCTGGTAAATGCCTGGTCGGTCGCAGGATCAGCACCCCAATAGAACAGCGGTACGATCTGCTGGTTCTCCACCCATTCAGGGAAGTCCTTCTTGGCCGTAGATTCACTCCCACGGGTGGTGATGTCGATCTCGCGTCGGTCGAAAGCGAGGGCGATGTCGGCAGAGCCGGGGTAACCGTAGACGGTCTTCACCGGGCCACCGACCAATTCGATGAATGCCGTGGCTAGGCCACCGCTGTCGCCTCTTTCGGTTGCGCCCACGTCAAGCGTACCCTTATTTGCTACCGCCTCTTCCCAAGTTGTGCCTGTGTCGCGGAAGGCGAATTGGGCGCTTACTGTCGATACCGCAGACGCTGTGCCGATGATCTTGACGGTGTTCATGTCGAAGTCGGGCACGTCTATGCCGACCAGCTCGCGCTTGAAGAAGCGCGGGTGCACCACTGCAACCGCGTAGCCTTCAGGCTCGATGTCCACCAGCGTCGGGCGGAAGATCCGTTCGCCGCCGCCACCGGTAAGGTTCCGCACGTGGACACGGGGGTTGCCGGGTAGATGGTTGGGCAGGTATTTTGCCACCACCCGTGCAAACGCGTCATAGCCGCCGCCCGGCGAGAAGCCGACGTTTATGGAGATGCGCTTGTTCTTGAAGTGTTCCTCGGGGTCGAACCCGGGGATGGGCGTCGCCGTCGGGACCGGCCTCGGCGTGGGAGTAGCCGTCGGCGGAGGCGGGGTCACGCCCGGCGGGAGTGGGGTCGGTGTGGCCACCGGGTCCTTCGGCTCCATGGCGTCCGCGGGCGTTGGCGTCGGTTCAGCCACCGGTGCGGACGTTGGCGTCGCTGTTGGATCGGGCTCTTCTTCGCCTCCGCAGGCAACGACGAAGAGCGCCGTGCACAGCAGCGCGAGTGTCAGGGCAAGGAATCGCGTCATGCGCATGTCTTTCCTCCCGCGCTGCGAGTGGCCTCGCCGGCGCGGGGTGAACGATAACAGGCGCAACTGTCAATGCCAACCATCGCTCGCGATATCGTCGGCACGGCACGTGAAGTGGCTACCGCGATGACTTCCGCGCAGAGATAAGGGCGTATGCTGTGGAATGAAGTACCTGCTCAACTGACTCGCGGAGTACGCTGCCGTTGATCGACTACTGGATACTGTTCGTTTTCTTCGCCTACTTCGCGCTGCTCATCGGCATAGCGATCGTCCGATCCCGCCGTATGCGGGACATGGCTGACTACGTGCTGGGAGGCAGACGGCTGAGCAGCTTCACGACGGCTCTCAGCGCGGGGTCCTCCACGACGAGCGCATGGACGGTGCTGGCCCTGCCCGCCCTCGCCTTCACGAACGGCATCATCGAACTCTGGACGATACTCGCGATCGTCGTCGCGATGTGGCTGGCCTGGACGCACGTCGCGAAACGGCTCCGGCGTTACACCATAGCCACGGACGACGCGCTGACGCTTCCCGAGTTCTACGAGAAGCGTTTCGGGGACGCCACTGGAATGCTGCGTACGCTGACCGCCGCCATCACTGTTTTCTTCATCATCTTCTACGTGAGTTCCGGGCTGGTGGGCGGCTCCAAGCTGCTGCAGTCGGTATTCGGCCTCCAGTACACGGCTGGCGTGCTGGTAACGCTTGTTGCCGTCGCCTCGTACACGCTCATCGGCGGCTTCCTTGCGGTCTCGCGGACGGACGTACTGCAAGCCCTGCTCATGCTGCTGGGACTCATCATCCTGCCCGTAACGCTGGTCTTCGTCGCAGGCGACGCCCTCGCGAATGCGGGCAGCGGGACCCTGAACTACTGGAACCCGCTGATCGATGCGGAAGGAGGCTTCATCTCCTTCTTCTTCATCATCTCAGCGGTGGGCTGGGGCATCGGAGCGCTGGGTTCGCCGCGGGTGCTACAGCGGTTCATGGCCATAGAGAGCGAGAGCAAGATCCCCGGGGGACGCCTCATGTCGACAGGGTGGCTGCTGCTGGTCTATGCCCTCGCGGTGGTACTGGGCGTGACGGCGGTACCCGCACTCACTGGCAGGGAAGGGGTGGAGTTGGTGCTGGAGGACCCGGAGCGCGTCTTTCTCGTAGTCTCGGAGGTCTTCTTCCATCCGATAGTCACAGGGCTCCTGCTCACGGTGCTCGTCGCCGCCATCATGAGCACCGCCGACTCGCAACTGCTGCTGGCCTCCGCCATCGCCACGGATGACCTGCCCGTGATCAAGAGGTTCACCTACGCGCAGACCCAGCTGGCCCGGGTCTCGGTAGGCCGCGTGTTGCTGGTGCTCGTGGGGATCGTCGCCGCGCTTCTCTCCGTGTTCAGCCCGGAGTCTGTGGCCAACCTCGTCGCGTACGCCTGGGGCGGGATGGGCGCAGCCTTCGGCCCCCTCACGGTGATGGCGCTCTACTGGCGCAGGTTCAACGTCCACGGGGCAGCGGCTTCCGTCATCGCCGGGACGCTTACCGCGTCGGTATGGGGTTACCTGTCGGGAGGCCCGTCAGGCCTGTGGGACATCCAGCCTGCCGCACCCGGTTCGGCAGCAGCCGTAGCCGCAGCTGTCGCGGTCACCCTGCTCACGCCCAAACCCTCGTCGCACGTCATCGAACTCTTCGACCGCGTGACCGGCGCCTCCTCCAGGCACTGAGAGCTCACTCTGAGCACACGCTTTGACCGGCGCTCCGTGTAGTGTTATATTCATGCAAATCTTCGCAAGAGCTATCCGATGCAACACGAGAGCGAGTCCGTCGAAGCGATACGAGCTGCGGGACGCCGCGTCACCATACAGCGCGTCGCGGTGCTGGACGCCATCCGTGAACTGGAAGGCCACGTAGCCGTGGACCAGGTCGCCGCCAGGGTGCGCGAGAAACACCCCCAGATGGACCTGGCGACCGTCTACCGCACCGCCGGACTCCTCAGCCGCCTGCACCTCCTCAACGAGGTCTCCGTCGGCGGCGTCAGCCACTACGAGTACGCCACTCCAGGCAAGCGGCACGGCCACATGGTCTGCGAGCACTGCGGCAGTACCATCCACGCATCGACCACGCACCTCGACGAACTGCGTGAGGCACTACTGCACGACACCGGGTTCGAGTTGCACCTGGAGCATCTCACGATGAGTGGGCTCTGCCGGGAGTGCCGGCAGGACGAGGGACACTCGCACAGCGGCCACACGCACGCGCAGGCGCAACACCACGAACACTCTCGGGCGTCCGATCAGGGCCGGGGCGTCGGAACAGGGAGGCGGCAATGATAGAAGCCGGTTCCGGCGTGTGGGCCATCCTGGCCATCGGGATGCTCCTGGGCCTGAAACACGCGACCGACGCAGACCACGTCGTTGCCGTCGCAACCTTCGCGACCGAGCACGGCAACGTCTGGCGCGGGGTGTGGGTCGGTGCGTCATGGGGGCTCGGACACACAACACCCCTGCTCCTCCTGGGCATCGTGATCCTGCTCGTGAAAGAAGCGTTGCTCGACCGCTACGAGGCTGTAGCGCCGGTGCTGGAGTTCGGCGTCGGAATCATGCTGGTGTTCCTGGGAGCGCAGGTTTTCTACAACCTCCGTCGTGGAACACTGCACGCGCATGCGCATCACCACGGAGGCCAGGCGCACGTGCACGTCCACGCCACGCACCCCGAGGGCAGCGAACCCGGCAACGGCAACGGACTCCATGATGCCCTGCGCCCCCAGTTCCGCCTCAAGTCCTACGCGGTCGGCATCGTGCACGGTCTGGCCGGGAGCGCGGCGGTGATGCTGGTGCTGTTGCCCCAGATCGAGGTGTTCTGGGTGGGCCTCGGTTACCTCGTCGTCTTCGGTGTCGGAACGGTCGCTTCAATGGCCCTTATCACGATCGTCCTCGGCGTGCCGTTCGCGCTTACCTCTCGTGCGCGGCAGTGGCAGCGGGTCATCGCGGGCGTCGCAGGCGCGGTGAGCCTCCTGTTCGGCGCCGCGCTCATGGCGGAGATAGCAACGGGCGTAACGCTCATCCCGTTCTAGGAGCGATGTCGGAGATGCCGCCCTGCGCGTTCTGGGCTATAGTGACCGCGTCAGCGGGCGAGCCTGAAGCGACAGGGGGTGCGCGATGCCAACCGTGATCGACGCCGATACCCACGTGGTCGAATCGGAGGCAGTGTGGGAATTCTTCGATGAAGAATTGGCGCACCTGAAACCGGTGCTCGTGGGCACCATGGAGCCTTCCTCGGGGCTCCCGCGGAACCGGTGGGTCATCGGACGGCGACTGATCCCTCAGCCCGCCGGACCGGGCGGACACAACGCCCAGGCGCCGCCCGCCGATGCCGAGGTCCTGGCCAGCAAGTTCTGGGGCGGCAAGTCGCTGCAGGACCTGCCGTACCGGTTGGAGGCCGCGGATGCGATGAGCGTGGACGTACAGGTCGTCTATCCCACGCTGTTCATCGTCTACCTCACCGGCGACCCGCAGCTGGAACTCGGCCTGTGCCGAGCGTACAACCGCTTCATGGCCGACGTCTGGTCGAGGTCCGGCGACCGCCTGCGATGGATACTCGTCCCGCCGCTCCAGTCCATCGACCGCGCCATCGAAGAGATGCACTACGGCGTTGCGAACGGAGCGGTCGGTGTCCTCTTCCGCGGCATGGAAGGCAACCGGTCGCTCTGCGACCCGTACTTCTTCCCGGTCTACGATGAGGCGCAGAAGCTCGGCCTGCCCGTCTGCATCCACACCGGCGCAGGCAACCCGGCGCTCACCGAAGCGTTCGACACCACCATCGTGCAGTCGTTCCCGCAGCAGCGGCTGCTGCCGCTCATCGGCTTCCACGACCTCGTCTCCCATCGTGTGCCGGAGCGGTTCCCGGACCTGCGCATCGGCTTCATCGAGACGAGCGCGTCCTGGGTGCCCTACCTGCTGCACTACCTGAAGCACCGCGTGCGCGACGGCAGCGACCGCTGGGAAGGCGGGGTGCTGAAGGACTACCGGCTGTTCGTGGCGTGCGAGGCGGACGAGGACATCTCCTACCTGGCCCGGTGCATCCCGGAGGACCAACTCCTGCTCGGGTCGGACTGGGGCCACACCGATCCTTCAGCGAACTACTCCATCGTCGACGAACTCGACGCGCGCGAGGACGTGGAGCCGGAACTGAAGGAGAAGATCCTCAGCCACAACCCGCGCAGCTTCTACCGGATGTAACTCCCTCAGGCGCGCAGGTCCGCCGTCCGTACGCCGATGCCCGCAGTCACGATGTCGAACAGCGCCTCGACGAAGTCCGGTGCGTCGTTCGGCATCTCGATGCGCGCCAGGCGTACGCCGAGCCCTTCTGCGGCTCGCTTCGCCATGATGTCGACGTCGAACAGTATCTCCAAGTGGTCGCACACGAAGCCGAACGGCACGACCAGCACGTTCTTCCCTCCCTCGCGCGCGATCTGGCCGATGCCCTCGAGGATGTCCGGCCCCAGCCACGGCGTGCCGGTCTTCGCCGCGCTCTGGTAGGCGAACCGCCATGATGTGAGCCCGACTGTTTCGGCCACCGCCGCGGCGCTCTCCTGCAACTCCTGCGGGTACAGGTCTCCTTCGTCCACTATCCGCGCGGGAAGGCTGTGCGCCGTGAACAGCACCTGCACGTCTGACGAAGCAGCGTCGGCTCGCGCCAGCGCGTCTCTTACCCGCTGCGCAACGAGCGCCACGAACAACGGGTTCGCATGCCAGCTCTCGATGAAGCGAGTAGCCGGAGGCGATGCCGTCTGCTCCATGCTGCGTGCCAGGGCATCGCGGTATCCGTCCGTGCTCATCCGGGAGTAGTGCGGCGCCAGCGGCAGAGCGGCGAGTTCGTCCACGCCGTCGGCAGCGATGCGTTCGACGGCCTCGGCGATGTACGGATGCCAGTGCTTCATGCCGACGTAGACGCGCCATGTGGCGTCTCCGCCGTCCCGGTTCAGGCGCTGCTCCAACAGGTCCGCAACGCTCCGGGTAACCTTCAGCAGCGGCGTCCCGCCTCCAACCGCACGATATCGTTCCACGAGCGTGGCCACCGCTTCCGGGTCGGGTTCACGCCCTCCGAGTATGTCGCGGTAGTACGGCTCAACGTCGCTCAGATTCTCCGGCGTCCCGTACGCCATGAGCAGAACGCCTTTCGAGCCCGACACGCCTCTACTCCATTCCTCGCGTTCAGACGCTCGTCGCCTGCGCAGTGCTCTGTCCTGTGCCTTGCAGCGCGAACGCGTAAATGCCTTCTGCAACGTCGCGGCCCTGACGGATACAGTCGGGAACGCCGATGCCCCGGTAGGAAGCCCCGCACAGGAAGAGACCGGGATGCGCGGCAATCTCCCTGTCCACGCCGGCAAGCCACTCCGTGTGGTCCACCCTGTACAGCGGCATCCCGTCAGCCCACCGGTGCACCCACGTACGCTCGGGTGCGCCTGTTATGCCGAGAAGCGGGCGCAGCGTCGCGATTGCGGAATCGATCAACTCCTTGTCGCCGGGCTCCGGAGATGCATCGCGCGAGCGCATGAACGCGCGCAGCAGCACATAGTCCTGCGGACTGCGGCCTGGCCACTTGGACGACATCCACGTGCACCCTGCGACCGGCCCTGTCTCAGAGCGCGGCGACAAGAAGCCGGAGCCGTCCAACAGGTGGGCGACGTTCTCGCGCCGGAACGCAAGGTAGACGCTGACCGAGGGTGCGCTCTGCATCAGCCCCAGCAGCCGGGCCAGTTCCGGAGCGAACGACCCGACGAGGCTGCCTGCATCCCACGCAGGCGTCGCCAGTACAACGGCGTCCGCCTCGAACGAGCGCTCATCGTCCAGCGTGATGCGATAGCGGGAAGCCCCCCCACCGATGCAGTCGAGCGAGACGGCGCTACGTCCGCTGACGACCTCCGTTCGTTCGAGGCCTTCCATGACCGCTTCTACGAGCCGGTGCGTTCCGCCCTCCAGGGTGAAGAATGCGCTGGACGGCTGGCCGGAGCCTGCTGCAGCCTTCCGGGCCTCGCGCATCCCGAGCGTGATGCTGCCGTAGCGCTGCTCCCACTCCTCCAGCATCGGGAAGAGCGCGTCCAGGCTCATGTCGTAGGAGTTGCTCCCGTATATCCCGGCCATTAGGGGTTCGAGGAGTGTGTCGGTGAGCTCAGCGCCCACACGCCTCCGCAGGAACCCTCCCAGCGACTCGCGTCCCCCGGTTCTGTGCCTGCGCACCAGCGGTTCGAGACTGGCCCGCAGCTTGCCCCGCCACGACAGGAACGACGCGTTCCACACGTCCTTCCGGCTGGCGGGCGCGGGCCCCATGAGGCCTGCGGGTATGCGGTGCAGCTTCCCGTTGTGGAGAAGCGATGCGCCGTTCGCCTGCATGGCGACGACCTCGTCAGCGATGCCGAGTTCGTTCGCGAGTTCCAGCGCCCACGGCTTCCGCGTGAGGAATCCATCCGGCCCGCCTTCCACCACGAAGCCACCCTCGACCAGCGTGCTGATCTTGCCGCCGAGAGTGTTCTCACGCTCCACGAGGACGATGGAGGGGTCGGTCCCGCTCTGCCGGGACGCTTTTTCGAGATACCACGCTGTGGCGAGCCCGGTGATGCCGCCACCGACGACGACTACGGAGAGGCGGTTCCCGTCCGGCACGCCATGGTCAGGAGGCATGAGAGGCGTCCCATTCCCGTACGCAATCGATCATGTGCATGATGTTGTCGAGCGGGGTCTGGGGCAGGAAGCCGTGTCCAAGGTTGAAGATATGGCCGGGCCGCCTTTCGGCGCGCTTCAGCACGTCGCGGGTCTGCTCCCGCACCACGTCGGGAGGCCCGAGCAGCACGGCGGGATCGAGGTTCCCCTGCACGGCGACGTCTCCCAGTGACGCCCATGCCTCGTCCAGCGGAACGCGCCAGTCCAGTCCTATCACGTCGGCGCCGCTGTCCTTGATGACCTCGTTGAGCCCGCCGGAGCCCGTCGCGAAGTGGATGACCGGAACGCCCGCTTCCTTGACCGCTGCGAGTATCCCACGGGTGTATGGGAAGACGTATTCCACGTAGTCGCGCCTGCTCAGCCAGCCGACCCAACTGTCGAATAACTGGAGCATCTGGGCTCCTGCGCCCGCCTGCGCGCGCAGGTAGGCGGTAATCATGTCGCTGAGCCTGCTCATCAGCCCATGCCAGAGCTCGGGCTGGCCGTACATCATCGCCTTGGTCATGGCGTAGTTGCGGGACGGGCCGCCCTCCACGAGATACGTGGCGAGCGTGAACGGTGCGCCGGCGAACCCGATGAGCGCCTTCTCCTCAGGCAGCGCGGCGCGCACCAACCGGAGCGTCTCCAGCATGTACGGCACATCGTGTTCCGGGTCGAGCGTCCGCAGTCGCTCGAGGTCGCTCTCGGAACGGACCGGCTGGTCTATGACCGGCCCCACCTTCTCGACCAACTGCACGTCGATGCCCACTCCGAGCAGCGGCGTCACGATGTCCGCGAAGATGATGGCGGCGTCTACGTCGAAGCGCTCGACGGGCTGCATCGTCACCGCGGCGGCGGTCTCCGGGTTCCTGCAGATGTCGAGCAGGCTGTGCTTCTCCCGCACCTTCCGGTATTCGGGCAGCACCCTGCCGGCCTGCCGCATGAACCAGAGCGGCGTGCCTTCGGTCTTCTCCATCCTCGCGGCTTTCAGCAGCGCAGGTTCATATCCGGTGTGTTTGGCGAGAGTGCTCATCGTGCGTGGCCCGGCTACCCGAGCATGTCCAAGATACGTTCAGGTTCTCTCTTCACGCAGGTGAAGATGGGGGTGTCGCGCAGGGTGTGGCGTCTCGCCTCGGTGGCGCGGAGTTCGATGACGAGGTCCTGGAAGTCGGCGAGCGAGTCGGTCTCGTAGCCCACGATGAACTCCTGGTCGCCCAGCCCGGTCGAGTAGAGCAGTATCTGGCTGATGTCCGGGTGCGTCCGCCCCACGCGGATGTGCTCGTTCATCATCCCCTGCCTCGCCTCCCGGGATATGAGGTACCACTCGATGGTCTTGGTGAAGGGATAGAGGACGAAGTATCTCCCCTTCTCCTGCGACTGCTCCGCGTGGTCCTGTTCCGTCCGCGCCTGACCGTACGTGGAGCGCCGCAGCAGGCCGAAGTACGAGTGACTGACCTCCAGGAACCCGCCCAATCCCGTCGCGAGCAGAGCGCCGAGGGTCTCTTCGAGGCATTCGAGTCCTGTGGACGTCCGCCACAGCATGAAGTCGGTGTCGGCGCGCAGCCCGAGCGTACTGTAGGGATGCGCCGGAACCTCGGCTTGCGTCGCCCGGAGGGTCGTCAGGAACTCTTCCTTGTGACGAGCCCTCGTGTCGGCAGGCTGCTGCCGCCACGACCCGTCCAGTTTGAAGAACACGAACTGGACGCAGGTGTCGCCCGTTCCTGTGGGACCGTCTTTCAAATCATCCCTTCCTTGTTGTCAGCAGGCTCCGGCCTGGCTGCCCCGCCTGGATTCGAACCAGGGTCAACAGATCCAAAGTCTGCTGTGCTACCACTGCACCACGGGGCACTGAACCGGCGCGCACCTTATTGTAACGCTCCGTGCCCTCGTGCGAGTCCGACGCCGGAACTACGGCTGCGGCGAGAACGACGTCGCCTCCCAGATCGAGTTCTCGATCCGGGCGACGATGAGGCCGTCCTTCTCCGACTCGGCGAACGCGCGGATGCGCTCCGGGTCGTCGCGGAACTCGGCCCACTTCGCGCGTCGCTCCGCGTCGTCCTCCCACGCCAGCATGTAGTGGAACTTCGTGTTGTCGCCCACCGACTCCGTCCAGTACCCCACGGGACGGAACCCGTACTTCAGGAATATCTCGTGCGTGACGTCCGCGAACCGCTGCACGACCGCGCGCAGCTTGCCCGGCATCGCGTAGTAGGTGCGCATCTCGTAGATCATTGGACCCTCCTCAGCCGCGTGAGGATACCCCATCCCGTGGGCAGCCGCTCGTGTCCTGCTCACGAGGGGCGGTGTCACGGTTGTGGGGTAAAGGTAACGACCGACCCTTCCCCGATGCCCAACTCCTCTGCAAGTCCCGCGTTGATCTCCAGCACGTACCGTATCGGCACGCGTGAAGAGTACCGTGGAAGCGTCGAGTCCGGTGTACCCGGCTCGGGGACCGGCAGCCGCTCCGCCACGCCGGTCACGACAAGGTCGTCCGATATCCAGACGATGTCTATGGGGAACCGCATGCCCCGCATCCAGAACGTCGCGTTCCCCGTGCCGCCCAAGTCGAACCACATCCCGCGCTCGCGCCCCAGTTCGTCGCGCCCACCGAGTCCCAGTCTCTGGCGCTCGTGGGTGTCCGCCACGTCCACACCGAACGTGAAACCCTCGACCGTCACCTCGGCCTGCGGGTAACCGGACGGCGTTGCTGTCGGGGCTGGCGTGGGCGTGGACGTCGGTATCGGGGTCGGCGTGGAGGTCGGGAGAGGCGTCGGGGTAGGCGTAGGCGTCGGCGCCGCAGTGGATGTCGGAGTGGGAGCAGGCGTGGGGGTCGGCGTAGGATCAGGCGCACAGGAGAATGCCGCGAGCAAGAGCGCCACGCACAGCGGCACAGCAAAAAGGGCGTTTCGGCGGACGTTCACCGGGCGGGGCATCCCCGCATCAGTCTGTGTCGGCGCCGTTTGCAGCAGGCTCCGCAACGGCATCGGCATCCGGCGGCGCGGGGAGCACCATGCAGGCGTCCGGCGGCAGCTCCACGAACACCGGTCCCGGCCGGTCCGGCCACAGCCGCTGGGACCTGGTCGTCAACTGCACGCCGCCCACAGTCACGAAGTATTCGGTAACGTCGCCCAGGAAGATGAGTTCCGTCACCTCGCCCTCAACGACATTCGGCATGCCCGGCGGAGGGGAGGCGTGCAGGTTGATGGACTCCGGGCGGCACGCGAGGAGCGCAGGGCCGGTGGTAAGCGGCGTGTCGTCTCTCGCTGCACAACGCAGCGAACCCAAGGCGCTGTCGAACGCGGTGCCGTCCTCAACCGAGGCAGACACGACGTTACCCTGAACGAGGTTCGCCTTGCCGAGGAACTGCGCAACGTAGGTGGAGTTGGGCTGCGTGTAGATGTCCCACGGCCTGCCCTCCTGCACGATGACGCCGTCCTGCATGATAGCGATGCGGTCGGAGAGCGCGAGCGCCTCCATCTGGTCGTGCGTCACATACAGGCTGGTGATGTTGACGCGCTGCGCGAGCCGCTTGAGTTCGCGGCGCATGTCCTCACGCAGTTTCGCGTCGAGGTTGCTGAGGGGTTCGTCCAGCAGCAGCACGGTCGGCTCGAGCGCGAGGGCGCGGGCGAGCGCGACGCGCTGCTGCTGGCCGCCGCTCAGGTGGGGTGCGGGGCGGTCCGCGAGTTCGGCGAGTTGCACCATGTTCAGTGCTTCCATCGCCTTCTCGCGTGCCTGCCGCATGGGTAGTTTGAAGCGCCCTTTGGAGAGCGGCAACGCCACGTTGTCCAGGATGGTCATGTGCGGCCAGATGGCATAGGACTGGAACACCATGCCCGTGTTCCGCCTGTGCGCGGGCACAGCCACGCGCTCATGGGAAGAGAACACCAGTTGCTCGCCTATGCGTATCTCGCCGGTGTCCGGGGTCTCGAGTCCGGCCACGCAACGCAGCGTGCTGCTCTTGCCGCAGCCGGACGGCCCAAGGAGAGTGTAGAACTCTCCCTGGGCCAGATCTATCGAGACTCCACGGACGGCCTGCACCACGCCGGACGATACCGACCTGTAGGCGAGGCGCAGGTCCTTGACGCTCAACATGGCTGTCGAACTACTGCCCTGTCCAGATGTCCATGACTTTGTTGCGGTACTCGGTCCGCATCTGGGCCTCCACGCCGCCGGTGAAGTAGGCGAACGGCGCGTTACCGAGGTTGAACTCGTCCTTGAGCTCCTGCGCGTAGCCCGTCTCGTCCAGCAGCATGTTGAAGGTGTAGGTCGGAGGGCCGCTGGCAAGCGTGCGTCCCTCGACCGCGTACCAGGTAACGAACAGTTGCGCCATGTTCGGGTTCGGGCCATCCAGCACACAGGTGTTGAGCAGGAACAGCACGTTGACGTCGGAAGGGAGGACGAAGTCGAGCGGCGCACCGGCGTCCTTCTTCTCCAGCGTCGTGCTGATGCTCGCGACCCCGATGGAGGCCTCGCCGGTGATGACCGCCTCGGTGACACCGTTGGAGCCGCCGGAGATCACCTGCACCTCGTTCTCCTTCGTATCGCGGGCGAACTGGAGGATCCGGTCCTCGCCCCAGTTGAGTGCGAGTGTGCCGAACGGGAACCCACCGGCCATCATGCCGATGAGGCCCTTGTACTTCGAATCGGTCAGCCCGTCCCACGTCGTGGGCACGTCACCCTTGGAGATCAGGCTCGGGTTGAACACGATCGCGTAAGGCGAGGCGGTGTCCGCGAGACAGGAGATGGCGATACTCGGGTCGACCGCCTCGTTCAGCTGCTGCAACCGCGCCTGACCGGCCTCGTCGAACAGCGGCGCGAGGATGCTGAAGTCCATCTCCTGCGAGCCGCCCGCGTTGATGACGCCAGCCTGGTGTGGGCTGCTGCCGCCGCGCGTCATGTCGGACTGCACCTTGCCGGCCTCGGCCTCTTGTGCGAGCACCGTTGAGTACTGCGACGGGTGCTGCTCGAAGACCTCGATCTCTATCGCGAAGCCGAACCTCTCCTCGAATCCCGCTGCCAGTATCTCGCGCTCGGTGCTGGACATACCAGCCGTGCGGATGTTGACCTTGCCTTCCGCCTCGGCTCCGTCCAGGATCGCCTGCAGTTCGTCGGAATACATAGCCATGGGCTCAGGTGTTGGCGTGGCGGTGGCCTGCGGCGCAGGTGTGGGTGTGGCCTGGGGTACAGGGGTCGCTGTCGGCCTCGGCGTCGGAGTCGGGTCCGAGCCGCAGGCAGCGAGCATCGCCACCAACGCAAGGGCCGTAAGGCCTGCTGCTATCAATCGCTGAATCATTCCATCCTCCCTCTGGGTAGTTCTCCCTTGACCGCCGCTCCCACCGGACAGGCGGTTCGGCAGCCTAGTTTACTCCGATGGGGCAAGCTGTCTCCTGAACACCCGCTGGCTCACCAGCGCCAGCACCACGACGATGAACACCAGTATCACGATGGGCGGCGTACTCGCCGCGGTGCCGTACTCGGCGAAACGTATGTAGATCACGTTCGCGATGAGCGGACTGCCGAACCCCGCCAGGAACAGCGGGATCGTGAAGTTCCGCATGATGTGGACCGCGGCCCACATCCAGCCGTTGATGAGCGTCGGGAACATCAGGGGCAGCGTTATGCGGATGAATGACGTCACGGGATTCATCCCGCTCGTCACCGCCGCCTCCTCCAGCGACTTGTCCAACTGTATCTGCGCCGCGTTGGTCAGGCGGGACGTGAACGCCAGCACCGCCAGCACGTACGCCATGATCATCAGGGCCAGTGTGCCGTAGAGCGGCGTGCGGATGAACAGGATGAGGAACGCCACCGCGATGACCACGCCCGGCAGCGCCAGCGGCATGAACGTGAGGATGTTCAGCGTACGGCTGATGAAAGACGGGCGGCGTACCACGAACCAGGAGATGACCGACGCCAGCAGCAATGTGAACGTCGCGGCGACGAAGACGACGATGGCCGTGTTCATCAGCGACTGCCCCATGCGGCCCGTCTTGAAGAGTTCGCGGTACTGCTCGAGGTTCAGGCTGCTCAGCGCGGCGATGGAGGGCGGCTGGTAGAACGTCAGGAAGCTGCTCCACGCCAGCACGAAGAACGGCAGGAACACCTGCAGCATGAAGTAAGCAAGCACCACGCCGAGTGCGGCCCAGCGCCACCTGCCGAGCTTGATGCGCCGGGGGCGATACGCCTTGCCGGAGACGACCGCGAAGCGCGATGAGTCGCGCAGCGCCCGGACGTAGATGAGTACGAACACCAGCGCGAATGCCACGGAGATGAGTCCGAAGGCGGCTGCCACGCCGTAGTTCGGGTCGCCCTCCACCGCGGAGCGCGTGAGCAGGAACAGTTTGGTGCTCAACACGTGGATGCCGGAGCGCAAGCCGATGGCCAGCGGAATCTCGAAGATGGCGATGACCACAACGCCGTAGTACGCCACGACGCCCAGCAGGCCGGGGCGCATGAGCGGGATGGTGATGCGCCGCAGAACGCCGAGCCGTCCGAACCCTGCGGTCTGCCCGGCCTCCTCGAGCGACGGGTCCATGTTGCGCAGCACGCCCAGCAGCAGCAGCCACATCGTCGGCGCGATGGCGAGGCCGGTCACGAAGACCAGTCCCCAGAGCGAGAAGACGTTGAACGGGCCCTGTAGTGAGTCGTATGGGGTGAGGTCGCGTATCCAGCGGTTGATGAGTCCGGCGTTCTTGCCCATCAGCAGTATCCAGCCGATGGCGGTGGCGAACGGCGGTATCGCCATGGGGATGAACATCAGCCCGTAGAACGCGTTGCGTCCGGGCATGTCCGTGCGCTCCATGAGCCACGCGAGCGTGAGCGCGATGAACAGCCCCAGGATGATGCTGCCGAACCCGTACAGCACGGTGTTCAGCAGCAGCCGGTACGTGGAAGTCTCAGCGAATACCGACTTGTAGTTGTCGAGCGTCGGGTCGGCGAGGACATCGTCTATGCCGATGGCGGACGGCGGCGCAAACGTGAACACCGCCATGAAGATGACCGGCCCGATGAGCAGAAGGAACACGAATAGCGCCAGGCCCCACGGCAACAGCCCTCCCCAACTGGGCCGGGCGCTCAGCAGTCCTAGGCGGGATTGCGCTGTCGAGGCCACGGCGTAAGTCCCGTCAGGCCTCTTGCATCTGCCGCTGTTGCAACTCCTCCGTCTCCCGGTAGAGCTGCACGATCATGTCGCGATCGGGGCAGTACTTGTCCACGTCGTCGTCGATGTAGAGCCAGCCGCCCTTGGAGACCTTGTGGAAGTTGGCGCGGTAATAGATCGCCGCGCTTATCCTGCGTCCCGTGAAGAGCTGGTTCGCTATCTCGTCGTCCTGCTCCAGCGCGAGTTCGGGGCGTTCGATGGTGGACGGGTCGTGGAACACGTTCATCGGTTCGCCGCCGTCCTGCACCACCTTGATCTGCTCCTTCAGCAGGTTTCGGTACGCGATGACGCAGGTGTCCGAGACGCCCAGATGCTCCTGCGTCCTGTCCGCGATGTCGCCCTGCGACCACCACGCGATCATGTCCTGCGAGAGCACGTTGTCCAGGATCGGTTCGCCGTTCGTGTAGTCCAGGGGCACCTCCGCGTAGGGCACGTCGTCCTGTTCCGGTACGTTCACGCCCGGCGGGAAGTCGAAGTAGAAGTACTGGAAGTGCCAGGTGCTCGTGTCGTCCAGCGGAACGCCGATCTGGTACGACTTGCGAATCGTCCCCGGCTGGTACGGCGCGAACGTGAGGATGTACGGGAAGAGGAACGAGTTCGCGCCGATCGTCCAGGAAGGCGACTCCTCGCTCCTGTCCGACTCGAGGTTGCCCTTCGTGAACCCGAACTGGTTCCACACGGGCTGGTACTTCGTGTAGACCCCCCGGTTCAGCCGGTCCTGCTGTTGTTGCATCGTCACGTTGTAGCGAGCGCGGGAGTCATCGGTGAGCCTGCCCTGCCGTTCGAGCGCATACTGCGCGAGCCGTCCGTGCAGGTAGGTAGCGTGGCCCAGGTCGCCCCGGTTCTCCATCACCTGCAGCCAGTTGCACGGCAGGTGGTGCGCCACGATCTGGCGGAAGCCGCCCGGCCGAACGAAGAGGTCCCAGCGCGGCAGCAGCGGCGCGGGCGCGGGCCCCAGGTACGCCCAGACCAGCCCGCCCATCTCCTGCACCGGGTAGTGCAGCGCCTCCACCTTGTCCTTGAAGGTGCTGTCCGGCGGTTCCAGCGGAGTCTCGATGCACTGACCTTCCTCGTCGAAAAGCCACCCGTGGTAGCTGCAGCGCAGACCGTGCTCCTCCGGAACGCCGTACTCCAGGCTCATCAGCCGGTGCGGGCAGCGCAGGCCGAGCAGCCCCAGCGCGCCGGAGCGGTCGCGGTAGAGCGCCAGCTCCTCGCCGAGGATCTTCACCTTGCGAACGGGGTTCTCGTCCAACTGCTGCGTCGCCAGTATCGGATGCCAGTAGCGGCGCATCAGTTCACCGCCGGGGGTGCCCGGCCCCACGCGCGTCAACAGTTCATTGTCCTGGGCAGTCAGCATCGCTTCTCCCTCCCGCGCTGCGGTGGCGGCAACCTACCATCCGCACGAGTGAGCGTCAATGAAGACGCTTGGGTCCGCCAGGGCGCGTGCTCCGTTACTGCCCCGTGCTGTCCCACAGCTGCGGCTGTCCGACGGCGAGACGCGGCGGAGGCGTGAGGCCCAGGTGCTGGTACGCCGCACGAGTCAGCATCCGCCCGCGCGGCGTCCGGTTCAGGAAGCCCAGCTGCATCAGGTACGGCTCGTACACGTCCATGATGGTGTCGGCCTCCTCTCCTGTGGACGCCGCGAGCGTGTCCAGCCCCACCGGGCCCCCGCCGTACTTCTCTGCGATCATCCGCACGAGGCGGTGGTCGACCTCGTCGAGACCGAGCGCGTCGACCTCCATCAGCCCGAGCGCCTGCGACGCCACGTCCTGCGTGACGCGGCCGTCGGCGCGCACCTGCGCGAAGTCGCGCACGCGGCGCAGCAGCCGATTCGCCACGCGCGGTGTCCCCCGCGCGCGCTTGGCGATCTCCTCCACGCCGCCCTCGTCCGCCTCCAGTGCCATGATGCCCGCTGAGCGCCGCACGATCGCCTGCATCGCGGCCTCGTCGTAGAAGTCGAGGCGGTACACCGAGCCGAACCGGTCGCGCAGCGGCGCGCTCAGCATCGAGTAGCGCGTCGTCGCGCCCACGAGAGTGAACGGCTCGACCTTCAGGTTGATGCTCTGCGCCTGCAGCCCCTTCCCCATCACCCAGGAGAGCGAGTAGTCCTCCATCGCCGGGTACAGGATCTCCTCCACCAGCTTGCTCAGCCGGTGTATCTCGTCGATGAACAGCACGTCGCCGGCCTTCAGTTGGGTGAGGAGCGACGCCATGTCGCCGGGGCGCTCGATGGCCGGGCCCGCGGTCGTGCGCAGGTTCGCGCCCATCTCCGCGGCGATGATGACCGCGAGCGTCGTCTTGCCGAGGCCGGGCGGGCCGTAGAGCAGCACGTGGTCGAGCGGCTCGCCGCGCTGTCGGGCGGCGTCCATGGAGATGGTGAGCGTCTCCTTCACGCGCTCCTGACCGATGTACTCGTCGAGGCGTCGAGGGCGCAGCCCGCCCTCCGCACCGCGGTCCTCCTCGCGCGCTACCCCAGAGACGATGCGTTCGTTGGCCATCCCGCCGCGATTCTAGCGCATGGGGGCGCCTACGAGAGCACGCACCCTGTACACTAACCCCATGACCGACGACGCTCACGAGCGCTGGCAGCGCGAGACGTACGGCCCCGCCGTCCGCCGCGTGCCGGAGCGCAAGCCTGACTTCTCCACCGAGTCCGGCATCGAGGCCGCGCCCCTCTATGGCCCCGATGGCCAGTCGACGGACGAGGACCGCTTGGGCTACCCGGGCGAGTACCCGTTCACACGCGGCGTGCAGCCGACCATGTACCGCGGGCGTCTCTGGACGATGCGCCAGTACGCGGGCTACTCGACGCCGGAGGACTCCAACGCCCGCTACCGCTTCCTGCTCTCGCAGGGGCAGACCGGCCTCTCGGTCGCGTTCGACCTCCCGACGCAGACCGGCTACGACGCCGACCACGACATGGCCCGCGCGGAGATCGGCAAGGTCGGTGTACCCATATCGAGCCTTGCCGACATGGAGGCGCTGTTCGACGGCATCCCGCTCGCCGACGTGACGACATCCATGACCATCAACGCCACTGCGCCGATGCTGCTTGCGCTCTACCTCGCCGTCGCGCGGAAGCAGGGCGCGCCGTTCGGGGAGATCGGAGGCACAACGCAGAACGACGTGCTCAAGGAGTACATCGCGCGCGGCACGCACATCTTCCCGCCCCTGCCGTCGCTGCGCCTGGCGACCGACATGTTCGCCTGGTGCGCCGCCGAGGTGCCGCGCTGGAACACGATCAGCATCAGCGGCTACCACATGCGCGAGGCGGGCGCCACGGCCCCGCAGGAGCTCGCGTTCACGCTGGCCAACGGCATCGCCTACGTGCAGGCCGCCGTCGACGCCGGGCTGAACGTGGACGACTTCGCCGGGCGGCTCTCCTTCTTCTTCGCGTCGCACAACAACCTCTTCGAGGAGGCGGCGAAGTTCCGCGCCGCGCGGCGGATGTGGGCCGGCATCATGCGCAACCGCTTCGGCGCGAAGGACCCGCGCTCCTGGATGCTCCGCTTCCACACGCAGACCGCAGGCGTCACACTCCAGGCACAGCAACCGGACGTGAACGTCGTCCGCACGACGGTGCAGGCGCTCGCGGCGGTGCTCGGCGGCACGCAGTCGCTCCACGTCAACTCGAAGGACGAGGCGCTCGGACTGCCCACCGAGGACTCGGCGGCGCTCGCGCTCCGCACGCAGCAGGTGCTCGCGAACGAGTCCGGCGTCGCGGAGACGATAGACCCGCTCGGCGGCTCCTACTACGTCGAGCACCTGACGAGCGCCATCGAGCGCGAGGCGTCGGCCTACATCGATCGCATCGACGCTATGGGCGGCGCGGTCGCAGCGATCGAGGCAGGCTTCCAGCGCGGCGAGATCGAGGAGGCCGCCTACCGCCACTTCCAACTGGTGGAGAGCGGCGAGCGCGTCATCGTCGGTGTCAACGCCTTCACATCGGATGAGGACGAGCGCATCGAGCTCCAGACGATCCCGCCGCACGCGGCGCAGCGCCAACTGGACCGGCTCGCCCGCGTCCGCAACGAGCGCGACATCGCCGCGAGCGAGGCGTCGCTGCAGCGGCTCGGCGAGGCAGCGCGCTCGACGTCGGTCAACCTCATGCCGCCCATCCTGGAGTGCGTCGAGTCCTACGCCACGCTCGGCGAGATCTGCTCGACGCTGCGGGACGTCTTCGGCACGTTCGAAGCGCCCGCCTAGAGATACTCCACGCCCGATCTCTGGTCCCCGGAATGGATCGGACTCTGCGGCCGTAGAATATAGACTAGTCTGGCCTAGATGATATAGACTAGTCTTGACAGGAAAAGAGGTGAACTCTAGAATGCAACTACGAACCGGGAAGAGAGGAGGACGCCGTGACCACCCAGACCGCCCCCACCTACGCTGATTCACCACACACGTGGACCATCGCCGAAACCAAGGCGCGGCTGTCCGAGATCCTGCGCCTCGCAGACGAGGAAGGGCCGCAACGCATCGGCGTGCAGCGCGCGTTCATCGTCGTGCCGGAACGTGTCTGGCAGGAGCGAGCCCACCCTCGCAAACCGCTGGGCCAGTGGCTCGTGGAGAACTTCCCACGCGGCACCGAATTGGAGATCCCTCCTCCTGGCGAAGACAGACCGATCCCCTTCATCGACTACGACCAGCCGTAACACATGAGCGGCTATCTGCTCGACACCAACGTCATCTCGGAGTTGACGAAGACCCCACCCAACGCGGGCGTCATCGCCTTCCTGTCGGGAGAAGACGACCTCTGGATCCCCGCCATTGCGCTCCACGAACTGCAGTTCGGGCTGCAACTCCTCCCGCATGGACGGAGGCGCTACGGACTGGAGTTCGCCATGACCGCCTTCATCGCGGAATACGAGGAGCGCATCCTCCCTCTCTACCGCGAAGCAGCAGAACATGCAGGCATCTTCCGTGCACAGGCGCACCGGTCAGGCCACTTGCTCACAGTGGGCGACGCTCTCATCGCAGGAACAGCGGCGGCGCACGAACTCATCCTCGCCACCCGCAACATCAAGGACTTCGGCTACCTGTCCATTGAAATCGTCAACCCGTGGCGGGACACCCAGCCTGCTATCTGAATTCTCTTCCGCGCACACTCCCCCGCGCGTGCTACAATCCCGCCAATCTGCCTGCACCGGGAGGATGAAGCGATGCTCTCCGCACAGGACAACGAACGCCTAACGCAGGTCGGCCCGGGCACGCCCGGGGGGGAACTGATGCGCCGCTACTGGCACCCCTTCGCCGCCGCGACCGAGCTCGACGAGCGCCCCACGAAGGCCGTACGCCTGCTCGGCGAGGACCTCGTCCTCTACAGGGACAGGTCCGGCACCGTCGGCCTCATCGAGCGGTTCTGCCCCCACCGCAGGGTCGACCTCTCCTACGGCATCCCCGAGGAGCACGGGCTCCGCTGCATGTACCACGGCTGGATGATGGACGAGACCGGCCAGTGCATCGAGCAGCCCTTCGAGGAGACCGTCCACCCGGACGGGCGCTTCAAGGAGAAGGTGAAGGTTGCGGGCTACCCCGTGCAGGAGATGGCGGGGATGCTCTGGGCGTACATGGGGCCTGCCCCCGCGCCGCTCATCCCCATGTGGGAGCCGTACACCTATGAGAACGGCTACTCGGACATCGGCATCGCCGAACTGCCATGCAACTGGCTCCAGTGCCAGGAGAACTCGCACGACCCCGTACACCTCGAGTGGCTCCACGGCTACTGGGGCGTAGTCCAGCAGCGCGAGAAGGCCATCGCCCTGGGTGGCGAGCCTGACCTCAGCCCCATCATCCCGCGCAATCACAAGGAGATCGGTTTCACCGAGTTCGAGCACGGGATCATCAAGCGCCGTGTCGTCGAGGGCACCTCCAAGGAGGACCACGACTGGAAGGTCGGCCACCCCGCCCTGTTCCCGAACATCCTGTTCGTCGGTGACGGCGTGAAGTGCAACTTCCAGTACCGCACGCCGATCGACGACACCACGACGCTCCACGTCACCTGGTTCTTCTACAAGGCTGCGCCAGGGACGACGCTCCCGAAGCAGGAGAAGATCCCGCACTTCATCGTCCCCATCTACGACGAGTCCGGCAAACTCATCCCTGACCTCGTGAACCACCAGGACTTCGTCGCGTGGATCACCCAGGGCCCCAACGCCGACCGCGTCCAGGAGAAGCTCGGCGAGTCCGACCGCGGCATCATCCTGCTCCGCAAGCAGCTGGCAGAGCAGATGAAGATCGTCGAGGACGGCGGCGACCCGATGAACGTCATCCGCGACCCCGGAAAGAACGACAGCATAGAACTGCCGCTGGAGCGCTGGCCATCGCTGCAGGAAGTGAGCCGGATAGCCGTCTACTTCACAGCACAGGCCGGTGAGACCGAGGAGGTCAAGAGCGACATCCAGGGCGTGCTCGACACCTGGGCGAGCCACGCCGACGAGGTGGTCGCCAGCAATCGCAGCTGACGCGGGTTACGATGCGCAGGACGGAAGGACGATAAGGAGGAACAGCGATGGCTAAGGACGGTTTCCTCATCTTCGACAGTGACATGCACATCATGGAGCCGCCGGACCTCTGGCAGCGCTACATAGACGACCGCTACAAGAGCGCCGCACCGGTCGGCATCACCTCGGAGAACGTGCGCGACCTCCGCATCAGCTGGCCCGACCTCGCCTCCGTCGCCGACGGCACCGGCGCCGGGGCAACCACCATCAACCGCAAGGGGCACAACTACGAGAAGAACCAGGTCCTCTACAGGGACCACTCCTCGCGCGGGTGGGACTCCTACTGCCAGCTCGAGGCGATGGATATCGAGGGCATCGACGTTGCCGTCATGTTCCCCAGCCGCGGCCTCAGTGTCCTCACTCGACCCGACATCGACCCCGGTCTCGGCGCGGCCATCGCTCGCGCCTACAACGACTGGATGTACGACTTCTGCTCCGTCGACCCCAACCGCATGTTCGGCGCGGGCATGATCTCCGTCTACGACGTCAACGACGCCGTCGCCGAGACGCGGCGCGCCGTGGAGGAGCTTGGCTTCAAGGCCGTCTTCGTCCGCTCCAACGTCGTCAACGGCAAGAACTGGCACGACCCGTACATGGAGCCGCTATGGAACACGCTGGAGGAGTTGGACGTGCCCATCGGCTTCCACGAGGCCTCCGGCTCCATGTCCAAGCAGGCCGGCGAGCACTTCGACAACTTCATGCTGCGCCGTGTCTACGCCCAGCCGTTCGAGCAGATGATGGGCCTCGGCAGTTTCGTCGGCGGAGGCGTGCTGGAGCGCCACCCGAAGCTCCGCGCCGCGTTCCTGGAAGCCAACTGCGCGTGGTTGCCCTGGCTCCTGTGGCGCATCGAGGAGATGCATGAGCTCGAACTCGACGCCTACATGCCGGAGCTGTCCGAGAGCCCCATCGAGCTTTTCAAGCGTCAGTGCTGGGTCTCCATCGAACCGGATGAAGGCCCCGCAAAATACGCCATCGACTACATCGGCAGCGACCAGATCGTCTTCTCGACCGACTACCCCCACGGCGACTCGCGCTACCCGAACGCGGTCAAGGCCTTCCTGGAGTTGGACCTCACCGACGAGGAGAAGCGCAAGATACTCTGGGACAACTGCGCCCGCTTCTACAAGGTCGAGGCGCCGGTTCCGGTCTAGGCCACCAGCAAACGTTCGCACCACAGGGGCAGGCAATCGTTGGTTTCCTGCCCCTTCTATTTGTGCGCGGCGCGCTGTTGCGATACGCTTGCCCCACATTTACGGAGTGAGGTGACGCCTGATGGTTATGCAAGGCACCGACATGAAGGTGGCGGAAACGCCAACCGGACAGCTCGAGGACTTCCGCATCCCCGACGCCTACGAGGACTGGCTGGAGAAGGAGAAGGTACTCGTCCACAAGACGTACTACGTCCCCAACTGGCATGAGGTCGAGGTCGGCCCCTGGGAGCGCAAGGGCGGCGAGGGCGCGGTTATCCACATCGACAACGCCCAAATGCCGAACGACCTGCACGTGGTCGACATCGCGCCCGGCGGACGCTCCGAGCCCGAGCACCACATGTACGAGATCAACTTCTACATCGTCTCCGGGCGAGGAGCGACCACCGTCTGGATGGACGAGTCGAGCAAGCAGACCTTCGAGTGGAGGACCGGCTCTCTCTTCACCATCCCCCTGAACGCCTGGTACCAGCACTTCAACGGCTCCGGCGACGAGAAGGTGCGCTACATGGCGACGACCAACGCTCCGCCCATGATGCGCCTCTTCCGCGACACTGACTTCATGTTCAACAACGACTTCATGTTCCGCTCCCGGTACACGGACGATGAGTCCTGGTTCTCCGGCAATGGGAAGCTCTACAACAAGCGTATCTGGGAGACGAACTTCATCCCCAACGCCCCGGACATGGCCCTCTACGGATGGAAGGAGCGCGGCGCCGGCGGCATCAACGCCATGCTGCAGATGGGCCAGAACGACATGGGCAACCACATCTCCGAGTTCCCCATCGGCACGTACAAGAAGGCCCACCGCCACGGCCCCGGAGCGCACCTCTTCCTCCTCAGCGGGGATGCAGGGTACTCCCTCCTCTGGACGAAGGAAGACCGCTCCGACATGGTGAAGTGCGACTGGCAGATCGGCACCATCGTCATCATCCCCGGCGAGGGCACGTACCACCAGCACTTCAACTCCGGCACGACGCGTGCCCGCTACATGGCGCTGCGCGGCGGCAACGGCGGCTTCTACGCACCCAACCAGCGCGCCACCGCCGACGTCAGCATCAAGGAGGGCGGCATCCAGGTGGAGTACGAGGACCAGGCCCCTGAGATTCACGCGCTCTTCCTTGACGAACTTGCCAAGTCCGGCGCGGAGTGCAAGATGGATTCTTTCCTCTCCCACTGTGAGTGGTACGCCGGCGTCACCGCCGAGCGCCAGGCGTAATACACCTCTCCCTAGATGGGAGAGGTCGCCGCGCAGCGGCGGCGGGTGAGGGTGAACAGCGAAGGGCGGAGGCTGGTGCTCCCGCCCTTTCGCTTTTCAGAGAGGAGCAACGCTATGACCACCGGCGCAGGCACGCAGGACGTCAGGATGCTCCGGGCAGAGGAGCCCGCGGAGCCCCTCGTCGATTTCGAGGTCGACGACCCGTACATGGCGTGGGTGCGCGAGCAGGGCGTCCCGCTTATCGTCGAGTATGCCTTCGAGGACCTCAACGCGATCGAACTCTCGCCGTGGGAGCCGAAGGGCGGCAGCGGCGCCATCATCAACATCCCCAACCGTCTCCTCCCGAACGACGCCCACGTCGTCGAGATCGCACCCGGCGGCAAGTCGGAGCCCGTGCACCATATGTACGAAACGCAGATGTACGTCCTCTCCGGCAGGGGCGCGACGAGCATCTGGGTGGACGAGAGCCGCAAGCAGACGTTCGAGTGGAAGGCGGGCAGCGTCTTCGCCATCCCGCTGAATGCCTGGTACCAGCTCTTCAACGGCTCCGGCGCCGAGCCCGCGCGCTACATCGCCGTCACCAGCGCCCCGCCCATCATGCGCCTCTACCGCGACAACCACTTCATCTTCAACCTGCCCTACGTCTTCTCCAACCGCTACGCGGACGACTCCTATAACGGCAGCGGCAGGCTCTACAACGGGCGCGTCTGGGAGTCCAACTTCATCCCCAACGCCGACAACATGCCGCTCTACGGCATGCCCCTGCGCGGCGCGGGCGGCATCAACGCCCAACTGGAGATGGCGAAGAACAGCATCACCGCGCACATCTCCGAGTTCCCGGTCGGCACCTACAAGAAGGCGCACCACCACGGCCCCGGCGCGCACCTCATCATCCTCAGCGGCGACGCGGGCTTCTCGCTCCTCTGGAACGAGGACGACCGCTCGGACATGCGGAAGGTGGACTGGAAGCGCGGCTCGATGGTCGTCGTACCGAGCGAGCGGACGTTCCACCAGCACTTCAACACCGGCACGAAGCGCGCCCGCTACCTCGCGCTGCGGCAGGGCGAGCACGGCCTCGTCCCGCCCTATGGGGGCTCCCGCCCCGGCGCGGACGTCAGCATGAAGTCCGGCGGCAGGCAGATCGAGTACGAGGACGAGGCCAGCGAGATACACGACTTCTTCGAGGCTGAACTCGCCAGGACCGGCGCGACCTGCCACATGAAGAACTTCATCCCCTACTGCGCCGGCGACGCCTCCGTCACCAACGAGAAGGAGACCTGACACACCTCTCCCCTCCTCCATCATTCCCGCGAAGGCGGGAATCCAGCCCCAGACGGAGCGTCCCGCTCCGTCGTTCCTGCGCAGGCAGGAACCTCGCAGCCCGCCTGGTCCCCTCTCCCTCGAGGGGAGAGGGTTAAGGTGAGGGTGAACCGTGACATCCGCTCCTTTCGCGGTCGTGCCCTGCTCGCATACGCTGTTCCTCGGCAACCCGCCAGCCGCACAGCCGAATCGCTTGCGGCCTGCGAGCGCTGTGGTACCGAATGAGACCAGATGAGACCGCCAGGCAGAACACCCTGCAGCCAGGAGTGCGATGTTGCCAATTGTTACCAGATGTTACCGCTGGCGCGGCGAAACCCCTGCCTTCTACTCGTGCATGGCAGAACAGCACGCCTGGAGAAGGAGGAACATCCGCTCACTTCACGGCGCGCCGGCCCGTGGCGCAGAGGTCGGAGAGGACACAGGACGCGCATCGCGGATCGCGCTTCGTGCACACGTCCTTGGCGTGAGCGTCCAGCAGCGCGTGGTACTCGTTGAAGAGCGCTGCGTCGTGCGGCAGGTGACGCTCGAACAGCGCCTGGTACGCGTCGTAGCCACGCAGCCGGTGGCGGGGCAGCATCCGGTCGACGATCCGCTGGGTGTAGACGTCCATCACGAACGACGGCAGTCCCGCGACGTAGAGCACGATGTCGTCCGCCGTCTCCGGGCCGATGCCGTGCACCGCCAGCAACTCGGCACGCAGCGCCTTCGGCTGCATGGTGCGCCACGCGTCCACGCTGTCGCCGTACAGCCCGAGGAAATCGGCCATCGCCTTCAGCTTCCGCGCCTTGGCGTTGAAGTAGCCGCTGGGACGGACGATTTCGGCGAGCGCTTCCTCTGGCATGGCGCGCAGCGCCGCGGGCGACATCGCGTCCGCCGCCCTGAGGTTCTCGATGGCGCGCGCAGCGTTCGTCCACGCCGTGTTCTGCGTGAGGATCGCGCCGACGATCGTCTCGAACGGGCCGTCGCCCGGCCACCAGCCCTGCGGGCCGTGGTGCGACAGCAGGCGTTCGTACATCGTTGTCAGCAGCAGCGCGGTGCGTGCGGAGCGGCGCATGGGAGCGGGGGCGGGTCGTGCCATGCGCCCGATGCTACCAGCCGCCCGCGCTTGGTACACTGACAACCATGAGCACCTTCATCGAGCAGCTGGACTCCGCCGCCGCGCGCAACCGGAGCCTCCTGTGCGTCGGCCTTGACCCCTCGCTCTCGGCGATGCCGATCGACGACATCGCCGAGTTCAACCGCGCCATCATCGCCGCCACGAGCGACCTCGTCTGCGCGTACAAACCGCAATGGGCGTTCTACGAGGCCGAGGGCATCCCCGGCATCGAGGCGCTGCAGGCCACCATCGAGGCCGTGCCGGACGGCGTGCCCGTCCTGCTCGATGCCAAGCGCGGCGATATGGACAACACGTCCAAGGCATACGCGAAGGCCGCATTCGAGAAGTGGGGCGTGGACGCCCTCACCGTGAACCCATACCAGGGACACGACGCCGTGCAGCCGTTCCTGGACTACGCGGACAGGGGCGTCTTCGTGCTCACGCGCACCTCCAACCCCGGCAGCGCGGAGTTCCAGGACCTCACCGTGCGCGGCAACGGCATCGAGGGCCCGCTCTACGAGGAGGTCGCGCGGCAGGCGGTCGCGTGGAACGACAACGGCAACATCGGGCTCGTCGTCGGCGCGACCGTGCCGGACGAGCTTGCGCGGGTGCGGAGCATCGTCGGCTCGATGCCCATCCTCATCCCCGGCATCGGCGCACAGGGCGGCGACCTCGAAGCGTCTGTGCGGAACGGCGTCGACGAGAACGGACGCCGCGTGCTCATCTCCGCATCCCGCAGCGTCATCTATGCATCGAAGGGCGCCGACTTCGCAGAGGCCGCCCGCGCGGAGGCCGAGCGCCTGCGCGCCGCCATCAACGCCGAGTTGGAGCGGATGGGCAAGCCGTGGCCGTAGAGTTCCACCTCGGCGAGCGGCTCACGCTCCGCAAGCCGCACCCGTGCGGCGGCGTGGAGTGGCGCGTCGAGCGGCTGGGCGCGGACGTCGGCATCCGCTGCCTCACCTGCGGCCATTACCTGCTCACGCCCCGCCGCAAACTCGAGCGCGCCACGAAGTCCCACCAGCCCCCGGCATCCATCAAGTTGTCATGTTGAAAGCGCGTTGCCCTCTCCCAAAGGGCGAGGGGGCTGGACAGAGGGCGTCGTTCCTGCGGTGGCAGGAACAGACGGGGGCTGCGCCCCGCGTCCGGTTCACCCCCATCCTAACCTTCCCCCGTCGAGGGGGAAGGGATCAGACCAATTCCCCTAGCACCTCCCCACCGAGGTTATGCAAAAAGGTCTCCTTGTAGGGAGAGGAGATCAGGCCCGTTCCCGTGACGCGGCGTAGAGCAGCGGCGTCAGCAGCGCGGTTACGGTCATCAGTGTCCCAGCGGCGATGAAGGAGAAGGTGAGACTCGTGACCGCCGCGAGCGGTCCGAACAGCAGCGGCCCCAGCATCTGCCCGGACGCCCAGTAGATGCCGACCACCGCCATGAACACGCCCCGCTGCTCCGGGCTGCTCACCATCGCCGTGATGCTCACGTTCAGCACCCGCCCCGCATTGAACGACAGCCCCAGCACGAACATCAGCGCGATCGCCATCGGAAGGCTGCCGCCCCACAGTACGATTCCGACGAGCGGCAGGCCGTGCAAGGCCATCGTCATCGCGAAGGTCGGCCGCTGCCCCACCCGCTGCAGGAAGCGGGCGAACAGGAAACCGGCCACGATCGCGCCGCCCGCGTGGATCGCCATCAGCACGCCGAATACGTCGTCGTCGAACCCGAACTCCTTGTAGACCGCCGCTCCTACCGACGAGAGCACCGATACGTGCAACGAGGTCCCGAGCGCCATCACTGCGGGGAGCAGGGTGGCGCGGTTGCGGAAGACGCCCGGGACGGGGCCGAGTATCTGACGAAGCGTCATCGCCGCCCGCCTCGGCAGCTGCGGCATCACCGCAACCACGACCATCGCTCCTGCCGATATGGCCGCGGCGATGAGGAACCCCTCCTGGTAGCCCAGCAGCACCGCGATGAACCCGCCGCCCGCGTTCCCCGCCAGCCCGCCAACCGCCGCGAACCCGAAGAACCGGCCCATCAGGGTCGTGGGTCGAGACTCGTCGATCCGGCTGCCGTACGACTGCGAGGACGTCCAGTAGATGGCGCGGGAGCCGCCGAACAGGACCTGCGCCGCCAGCAAAGCGAACAGCGACGAGGAGAACGCGAGCCCGAGGGTTCCGGCCACCAGAGCCGCGAAACTCGCCTGGATCACCCACCGCTCGCCGATGCGGTCCGAGATGACGCCGCCGAAGAGCCGCAGCGCCACCTGGAACAGCCCCTGTCCTGCGATGATGAGGCCGAGCCAGCCCGGGTTGTAGCCGAGCGAGATGATGTAGAGCGGCACCAGGACGATGATGCCGCCCAGCACGACGCTGTACGCGGTGGTATGGACGTAGAGGCCTGTTTCGGCAACGAGTGCGCGGGGTGCGGCGGACATGACCCTCGGATGCTACCGCACCGTCTAACCCTTCGCCTTCAGCGCGTCCACTTCACTACGCAGTGACGTGACCTCGGCGCGGAGCGCAGCCAGTTCGCCCCGCACCTGCTTGAGTTCGACTTCCACGACCGTAAGCTCCGACTTGCTGACCATGCTGCTCTGCTCCTATGACGTTGCGTCTAGCCCTGGCCGGACTGCCCCGAACGGAAGGCCCCGGCGCGCGGCACCCGCAACGTGTAGCCGTCCTTGGATGCGAAGACGGAGGGCAGCCGCGCGGCCTCTTTACCGCAATCCGGACACTCGGCCGGGCTGTCCGCCTCGTTCATCGGCCTGCGTTGCTCGAACTCGTCCCCGCAGTCCGAGCAGCGGTACTCGTACAGCGCCATCTCACTGACTCCTTCCGTGTCGTTGGGCAGAGGTAGTTTACCGCGCCAACCGCTATGCTGTGCGGCATGCAGTTGAGCGCGGTCTTCCTCACGATCGACACCGTCATTACTGAGGGTGCAGCGGACCCGGAGGCGGCAGCCGTGATCGAAGCGCTCGACCGGCGCGGTGTCGTCTCCGCAGTGCTCACCAACGGCGAGGGTAAGCCTGCACGAGCGCTCCTCGAATCGCTGGATCTCATCCCGCATGCACTCGTGGGGGCCGAAGGCGAGCGGGACCCGCTGCCCGCGCCGGACCTGCTGTTCCGCGCCTGCGAAGTGCTGGACGTGCCGCCTTGGGAGGTGCTGCTCGTGGACTGCTCCGACGCCGGCAGGTGGGCCGCGGCTTCCGCCGGGTGCCTCTTTGCAGGAATCGGCACGTCCGGGGCGTTCACGATAGGCGGACTCGGAGAGGTGGTTGGCATCGTGGACGGCGCGGGACCGTCGCGTTAGGCAGCGTCGCCGACGTGAGCGGTATCGTGGGCCGACGGCGGAGGAAAGGCCGCAACGAAGCTGTTGACCCCCACCTTTACGGTCTCCCCTTCTTCGGCGGGGATGTGTACGCCCATCACACAACGCAGCAGCCTGCCCGAACGGAGCCGCAGGTTCACCGCCTTGGATGTCCCGTGGAACTCGACAGAGGTTACGATCCCTTCGACCGGCGAGTCAGAATCCGTGTGCAGGCGCACCGTCTCCGGACGTACGCACACGATCACCAGCCCTTTCGGAGGGTCGGGGTTGCCCACCGGAAGCACGCCCAGTTCGCAACGGACGTAGCCCCCTGAGCACTCGCCGGGCAGGATGTTGGCGACCCCCATGAACCGGGCGACGCCAAGCGACGCCGGATACAGGTACACCTCCGCGGGAGGACCGGCCTGTTCGAGCCGGTTGTCCAGCATGACGCACAGCTTGTCGGCGATGCTGAATGCCTCATCCTGGTCGTGGGTCACGAAGACGGCGGTGGTGTCGGCGTCCCGCAGTATCTGGCGGATGTGGCCGCGCACGTGCCGCCGCAGGTTGGCGTCCAGGTTCGAGAACGGCTCATCGAGCAGTACGACGCTCGGCTTAGGCGCGAGCGCTCGCGCAAGCGCGACGCGCTGCTGCTGTCCGCCGGAGAGCTGGTCCGGCATACGGTCAGCCTCGGCTGTCATACCCACGAGTTCCAACGCTTGCTGTACGGCCCGGTCATGGTCAGGGCCATTGGGAACGCCGAATGCGACGTTCCTGCGAACGGTGAGGTGCGGAAAGAGCGCGTAGTCCTGGAACACCATTCCGACGCGACGGCGTTCCGGGGGCACGAACCGACCGGGCCCGGCAACGGTCTGCCCGTCTATCGTGACGGTCCCCGCATCCGGCGTCTCGAAACCTGCCATGAGCCGGAGCGTGGTGGTCTTGCCGCCGCCGCTCGGCCCAAGGAGCGCGACCATACTGCCGCGTTCGGCATCGAACGTGGCCTCGCGGAGGGCGGTTGTGCCGTTGAACGACTTGGCCAGCCCCTCCACCCGGACGGCGGGCCCTTCGCAGGGAACGGGCGCCTCGTGCGCTCTGCGGCGTGGAAACGATACGCGCATACGCCAACGATACGTCCAACCGATGTGCAGCGCAATGGGCGCACGTAGTCAATCTCTGTGATGACCTTCGTCGCCCGCCTCGTTGAGCCGTTCACGCACGTCCGCCTGAACGAGCGCGGCGCGTATGGCGCGCGAGCGGGCTTCGAACGCCGATGTGCCGATAGCGTGACGGTCGTAGGCGTCGCGCAGGGCACGAGCCTCGGCAAGCAGTTGCTCTCTACTGGCCCCACTCGTGACCGCGCCGCGGCGGCGCAACGAGAGCATCAGCAGCACCGCGACCGTCACACCAACGGCAGCAGGGATGGCATACCGGACGTACCATTCCCCGGCGGACTCCCGGGCGACATCGAACGCGGATCTGCCCGGCAACCCGGAGACAGTGAGATTGAGCACTTCGGCGGGCGCGATGTCCTGTCCCTCCAGCAGCCGCAGCAGACGTCCATCGAGGTCAGTCGCGCCGAGGTCTGCCAGACGAGACGACGACGGCGTGGCAACGTCGACCGGCACAACGAACCGCACCGACTCCGCCCCGAACCGCATCGTGCGTGATAGGTCGAGAACAGGTTCGTCGTAGTCGAGGCGGTAGACGAACTCGAACTGGTGCGGCTGGCCCGGCGCAGTAGGAGGGACGGGCGAGTTGAGCGCGAAGCCCCGGTCTACCTCCAATACCTGCCCGCCAACGATGTTCGAGCGCACATCCAGGTTGTACGCGCCGGGAGGAAGCGCAAAGCGCATGAAGCTCAACATGGCAGGGCCCTGAGCGTTCAGGTCCGGTGTAAGCGTGAGGTCGCTGTCATTCCGCACGATAGCGCGTTCGAGTATCTCGACGAACCCTTCGTCCGGCGCCGCCCCGGTCACGATAACCGTATGGCTCTGCACGGAGAGTACCGCAGTGTCGTGCGTAGCGTCGAAGACGGTGATGACCACGGGGGCGCCCAGTTCGTTCGCACCACGTACGGCAGAATAGGTCGCGCCCTGGTATTCGACGGTGAAGAAGAACTCACGTCCCTCGACAGCACTGACCGTGAAGTTGAACGCCCCCGATGCGTCAGGGAGTGCGGTCTCCTGTGCGACGAGGGTGATGCCTTCCAGTATGTTGAGGGTCACCCGCACTCCCTCGGGGTCGAACGAAGCCCCCTCCGCTCCATGCTCCACGCGTCCCGATAGTTCTACCTCGCTCACATCCTGTGCGAGCGCCGGGGCGGGCAGCAGGGACGCTACGAGAAAGATGGCAACCGATGCGAGGGCACGCCTCACGCTTCCTCCTCCGTAGCGTCCCTACGCGCCAACAGCTCCTGCAGTTCAGTGTCCACGTGGCCACCGATGGCAGCGGCGGTCTCATTCACCTGCTGCTGCTCGCGTATCAGTTCCGCCGCACGCCGGCGCGCCGCATGCAGCTGCGCACGGTACTCGGCTTCGACCATGCTCCCCAGGAAGTACTCCTGTTGCAGCGCGCGGATCTCCTCGTAGACGCGGTCGCGGGCACGGCGGATGCCCGCTTCCAGATCGCGCGCGGGATCGTCGAAGAGCACGCCGCCGTAACGGGCCGCCCAGAACGGGTAGACGAGGACGACTATCGCCACGAGGACGAGCAACGTGAGGATGAGGATGGTCATGCTTATCCCGTCACGGCAGGCGTTGAGCCGCCTACGCTATCCCGGTGCGAGTTACGGTGCCCGGAGCCGGAGGAACGGAGTAAGCGATGGCGCGCTGACGAGCAGGCCAGAGCGCCACAACGGTGCCAAGAATGACGAACGGCCCGGCCAGCCACATCCACCACACCATGGGGTTCACCAGCAGGCGGAACGCCGCGGTCCGGCCATCCGGCTGCAACTCGCTGAAGATCACGTACAGGTCCTCCTGCGGGGTGGAGCGTATGCCGGCCCGGGTTGAAATCATGGAGAAAGACGGATAGACCCCCTGCCACGCATTGAGCGTACCGAGGCTCTTGCCTCCTCTCGTAACGTCGAGGATAGCGGTGCGCTCGGTACGGTCGGTGAACGTCTCAGCATTGACGTCCAGGAACTCGACGGTGTATTCGCCGATGGTGGCCTGGTCACCGACCGAGAGGAACACGTCCCGCTCCTGGTCGTAGAACGAGGAGCCCACGATGCCGAACGCAAGCATCACGATGGCGAGATGGACGACGTACCCGCCGTAGCGCGGGCGATTGGAAGCTATCAACTGGCCGAACGCCGTGGGCCAAAGCGCGCCGGTGGAACGGCTTCTCGCAAGCGTTCCCCGCACCCACTCCTGCAGGATGCTGACCCCCGCGAATGTGCTGACAGCGATACCGATCACGACAACCGGCAGCGTGATACGCAGTAGAAGCGCGGCCGCAGCGGTCACCACAAGGGCGATAACACCGGGCACGACGAGCGCGCGACGAACCGTCTGCCACGTCGCCGTGCGCCAGGGAAGCAGCGGCCCGATGCCCATCAGCAGGATAAGCGCGAGCATGAGCGGCCCGTTCACGGTATTGAAGAACGGCTCTCCCACGGTGATCGTGCGACCCGTCGCAAGCTCCGAGATCAGTGGGAACACGACGCCCCACAGCGTAACGAACGCGATGCCAAGCAGAAGCAGGTTGTTCACGAGGAACGCCGCCTCGCGGGACAGCGCCGATTCCAACGAAGAGGTGCTGCGCAGGACGGCCAGACGGTAGAAGAAGAGCGCGAACGACGCGACCGTAACCACGCCGAGGAAGGTCAGGAATACCCAGCCCAGAGTAGACGCTCCGAACGAGTGCACCGATGGCACTGGCCCGCCGCGATTGATGAAGATGCCGAAGGCCCCCAGGGTGAAGCTGGTGTTGATGAGCGCGATGTTCCACATGCGGAACATACCCCGGCGCTTCTGCACCATGATGGAGTGGATGAAGGCAGTGAGCGCGAGCCATGGCATGAACGCCGCGTTCTCCACCGGGTCCCATGCCCAGTAGCCTCCCCAACCGAGGATCGTGTACGCCCACCAGGAGCCGAGCAGCAGCCCTATGGCGAGCAGCACCCACGCCACGAGGCCCCAGATCCGCCCGGCGTCCACCCAGTCCTCGTCGATGCGGCCTCGCAGCAGAGCCGCGACGGCCAGCGAGAACGGCACTGCTATCGCAACGAGGCCTGTCATGATGAGCGGTGGATGCGCAAACATGCCGGGGTGCGTAAGCAACGGGTTGATGCCCTGCCCGTCCGCCGGAGCCCGCTCCAGCGTGGCGAACGGGTTCGCGAGGAAGAAGAGCACCACCAGGAAGAACAGCAGGATGAGCATGAGCACGCCGTTCGCGTACGGGCGGAGCGCTCCCAGCCGCTGCGGAGCGAGCGCCATGGAGATCGCCGCCATACCGCTCAACGCGAAGGCGACGTACAGAAGCGAGCCCTCGTTTCCTGCGTAGAACGCGACCCATGTGTAGATGCGGGGCATCGCCAGGTTGCTGTGCTCCGCGACGTAGCGGATGCTGAAGTCGTTCTCCAGGAACGCGTACACGAGGGCGCCCATCGACACGGCCAGCACCAGCGTGACCAGGTAGTTCGCACGCTGAGCACTGACGACGGCGGGAGCGTCGCGCCGCTTTGCGCCTACGAACGAAGTGAGTGTGCTGTAGGCCGTAAGGAGCAGCGCGATGAGTATGGTCGCCGTACCGAGATTCGCCATCCGTTCAGCAATCCTCTGCCATCTGTGTGTCTTCTCCCAACTCCCGGTCTACGAGGTCGAACGGCAACGATGCGCTGCTCGCAGTGTCGGTGGTGCCCCCACCCACCACCGCAGTAGCCGGCTCGGGCGCCGGACGACCGCGCATGCTACGTATCACGAAGGCAACCGCAGCCGCCCCAAGAAGGAGCGCGAGCGGCGGGACCAACCAGGCCAAGAGCGAGAACCCGCGCGTTGGAGGCGATGCCAGGATGCCTTCACCATACGATTGTACGAGGCTGTCCACGATCGCGTCGTCCGTTGCACCGTTGCGAAGCTGCGCCCTGATCGCCGTCCGCATCGCCTCGGCGATGGGCGCGTTCGATTCGTCGATGGTCTGCCCTGCGCACTGTGGGCACATGACACCGGAATAGATGCGCTGGGCGCGCTCTTCCAATTCAGGCGGTAGCTCCTCGTACGTTTGAGCGCTTGCAGGGAGGGCAGCCAGAAGGACAAGGGTGGCGCACGTCAGAGAAATCGTGAAGATGTAGACGAGGCGCAGGTTGGTCAGGTCGGCTCTCACGGCAGCCGTCGCCCGGCGGCTCCACCGCCGCCCGCGCTAGAGCTGCCCCCGCAGCCGGAGAAGGTCGAGGGTGCGCTGCTCTTCCGGGGTGCCGTTGATCGACTCGAGTACGGCCCGTCTCTCGTCCACAGTGGCGTCGATGAGGGTGACGAGCGCCCAGCGGTCTTCCACGGAGAGCAGTGGTTCGAAAGCGGGCATGAACCCCTTCCCGCCTGAGATGCTGTCGAACGCTTCACCCGGGGTTACTTCGGTGGTGCCGGTATCCCGGATGACCACGACACCGCCGCCGTCGCCGAACGCGGGAGGCCGGGTAACGCCGTAGTCGCCAAGCACTCCGCCCACGTAACCGTCGCCGCCCGCGATAAGGCCGTGGCAAGCCGAGCAGTTCTGCTTGTAGAGCAGGGCGCCGCGGTGCAGGGCAAGGGGGTCACCGGCAAGCGGGTTCGGCAGCTCTGCGATGTTCTCTATCTCGGCAACCGGGATGTAACCGCCCTCCACCGGGTAGGAGTCCTCGGGCGGCAGGAAGCGCGGGGGTTCCTGCGACTTCATCGTCTGGTTGTAGTGCATCTCCTGGAAGACGTCTATGGGGTAGGAACCCGTGGAGCGGAAGGGGTCTCCCGGCGAGCATGCAGCAGCCACAGCTGCCAAGACGACAGCGGCAACTAACAGGAGAAGGGTATTGCGGCGGCTGGTCTGCACGGGTCGTCTAGCCCTCTTCCCTCTTGATCTCTTCAGCGCCGGCGCCCTGCAAGGCTGATTCGGCCGCGGCAGCGCGGTCCTCAGGACAGTCCACGATAACGCCGATGTAGCCCTCGGTGATGCGCTCGTCGTAGAGGCCCAGATTACGGCGCGGGAGGCGGGACTCGAAGAGCACGCCGAGCACCGTGAAAATGATCGCGCCGAGCATCGTGTTCTCGTACATGATGATGGTCATAGGCGGGATGCTGAGCAGCGGCTTGCCGCCGGTGACCAGCGGGTAGGAGATCTGCGTTCCGGCAGTCCACAGCAGGCCGATGGCGAAGCCGACGAGAGCGCCCACGAGTGGGAACATGAACAGCCGCATCTCAGGCTCGTGTTCACCGAAGGAGCCCTCGGGGAACGGGCTGCCGGAGTAGACGTCCAGGTCTTCCACGGGGAAGCCGTCTTCCTTGAGCTTGGTCATGGCCCCCGCAGCTTGTTCGGGGTCCTGGAACAGCCCCATCAGTTTCGTGTTTGCCATCGAACTCTCTCCTCGCTCCGCCGGCTAGTGCTCTTTCACCAGTGCCGGAACCACACGGTCGCCGACCTTGATCTCGTCGATCAACTTCTGACCTTCCTTCTCCTCCCAGATCGGGATGAGCGGGAAGAACTTGCTGAACAGCATCAACAACAACGCCACCAGCGCGATGGAGCCAACGATGAGCGTCACCTCCACGGCACTCGGACGGTACGTGTCGTAGGTGAACGTCCACGGCCCCTTCCGCATGAGCGCGGGCACGATGATGATGAGACGTTCCAGGAACATGCCGACGTTCACCATCAGGCTCGTCCAGAGCATCCATGTGAAGCTTCGTCTGACGCGTCTGAACATCCATAACGGTACCGGGATGATGTACGAGAAGACGATGAACACCAAGAACAGCCAGCTCCATGGGGGCTCGAAGAGGCGGAGGTGCCATACCGTCATCTCCTGCTCTTCCTTCAGCCACAGGGCGAAGACCAAATCCAGCCAGAAGAAGAACAGCCACGCGGTCGCGACCACGATGAGGAGCCTTGCGACGGCGTCTATGTGCTCTTCCCAGATGAAGTTCTCCAGTTTGTACAGCTTGCGCATCAGGATCATCAGCGTGACGACCGCCGACACGCCTGAATGCACAGCGCCAATAACGAAGTACGGCGCGAAGACCGTCACGTGCCACGACGGGACGAGACTCACGCCGAAGTCCCACGACACGATGCTGTGGACGGAGACAAACACAGGCAGGATAAGGGCCGAGAGCAGGATGCCCGCGATGCCCTGCAACTTCCACTGCCTCGGGTTGCCGTGCCAGCCGAGCGCCAGGATGCCGTAGACCGTCCGGCGCCACCCGGTGCTGCGGTCGCGGATGATTGCAAGGTCGGGTATGAGCGCCGTGTAGACGAACAGTGAACTGGACGTCAGGTAGGTGATGATCGCGGTGGGGTCCCACACCAGCGGGGAGCGCACGTCCGGCCAGATGCCGCGCGCCCAGTCGTACGGGAACACCCAGTAGAAGATGCGCCACGGCCGGCCAGCGTGGATGAGCGGTTGCAGCAGGGAGGTCATCAGTGCGAAGACCGTCATCGTCTCCGCTGCACGCACCATCGGCCTGCGCCATTCCGCCTGGCTCAGGCGCAGAATGGCCGAGATCATCACTCCGGCGTGGCTGATGCCGACCCAGAAGATGAAGTTGGTGATGAAGAAGCCCCAGAAGATGGGCTGCTGCAAGCCGGTGACTCCCAGACCCTGGTTCATCATGAAGCCGAACGCGCTCGCTGCGCCTGCCACGATGAGGCCCAGGATGGAAACGATAACGACCCACCACACGGGCGTCCTGAGCACCACGTCCAGGAGCTCCCTGTTTATCTGTGCGTCGGTTAGCGTTCTGCGGTAATACATCCAGCTGTTGTCCGTGCCTGTTCGGCTAGTGCGACTTGGCTATCACTCTTGCGTAGCGGTTCAGGTAACGCCTCACCTTCACGAGTCTGAGTCCCTCGCCGATCTCCCAGATGGAGACCACCGGGATGATCTTGCTGACGAGCATGAAGAGCAGCACGCATCCGGAGATCGCGCCAACCATGATCAGCAGGTCGGGCGCGTCGGGCCACTGCGTCGCGGGACGCGGTTCCAACACGTGCTGGCTCGGGTCCTTGACGGAGAACGCCGAGACGTAGAGCCGCACCTGGTTCACGAGCGCCCCGATGACCACGCCCGTACCGACGAGCGCGGGGCCCCAGACGCTGCGGCGAACGGGGTTCCAGACCAAGGCGATGAGCGGACCGATGAAGTTGAGGAAGAAGGAGATCATCAGCGCGCCGCGGTACTCGTCCAGCACCAGCAAGCGGATGACCTCGCTCTCGCCCGGCTGGCGTCCGTACCAGAAGGTGATGAAGCTCGCCCACCAGAAGTAGAACCAGAGCAGGGAGAACGCGAGCAGTGGCTTGGAGAGCGCCCAGAACTGCTCCACGCTGAAGTACTTCTCGTAGTTCCCCAACCGGCGCATCAGGTACATCGTGAGCAGCGTCATGCCCACCGCGCCCTGAAGGCCGTTGACGACCACCGTCGCGGGGATGATGGCGTCCTTCAACCCGGGTATCAGGCCATGGTGGAAGTCCGAGATCATCAGCGTTTGCACAAGCGGGTACGTAAGCAGGTACATCGCGCCGGCGAGCAGGGCTCCCTGGTAGAGCACGCGCCACTGACGGATGCCGCCGACCCATCCCAGTGAGAGCCACTTGATGACGCGCTGGCGCTGGGAAGCCGGGAGGTGATCGCGCGCCGCCGCGAGGTCCGGTAGAGCAACACCCCACAGCAGGGCCAGCCCGATGAGCGCGAGTGTGCCGTAGGCGATCATGTCCCAGAGGCCGGGCGCCCCTCTCTGGAACTCAAACCAGATGCTGAGCCTGCCGTCTATGGAAGGCAGGGCGACGAGCGCCGGGATGAGCATCAGCACCACGAGCAGGCCGGTGATGGCCATGTTCTCCGTCACGCGCGTGAGAGGCCGCCTCCAGTTCGCCTTCGCGAGCCGAAGCCCTGCTGAGATAACCGGCATGGCCGTGAACGTGGTAACGATGAACGCCAGCGTTGCAACGAAGTAACCCCAGTTCGCGCGGTTCTCGTCGCTGAAACCCTCCGACAAGCGGATGATGAAGCCAACGATGCCAAGGACGAACAGGAACGCGAGCACCGTCACCCAGCCCCAGTACCGGTGGCCCAGGTCCTGGAAGCGGCCGAGTACGTCCCTTGCGACGTCCTGATGCGTCGGCAGAGGGCCGGCCGTGAGTTCGTGTTCGCCGTTATGCATGGGCGTCTACCTGCTTCAGGTACTTCACGCTGGGGTTGGTGCCGAGCGCTTCGAGCACCCGGAAAGCCCGCTCGTCCTCCCACTTCCGGGAGACGCGCGAGTCAGGGTCGTTGAGGTTGCCGAACGTCATCGCATCCGTCGGACACGCCTGGACGCACGCGGGGTTGAACGCCTGGTCCTCCACCTGCTTGCCGCCGCGGGTGTTGCGCCGGATGCGCTGGATGCAGAAAGTGCACTTCTCCATGATGCCGCGCGTCCGCACGGTGACGTCCGGATTCAGCTGGTTGCGGAGGTCTTCCGGCCAGACCGGCTCCCAGTAGTTGAACAAACGGGCGTGGTAAGGGCAGTTGTTCCCGCAGAAGCGCGTGCCCACACAGCGGTTGTACACCTGTACGTTCAGACCTTCGTTGTTGTGGTACGTCGCGTACACTGGGCAGACGGACTCGCAGGGTGCGTTGTCACAGTGCTGGCAGAGCACGGGCAGGAACCGGGCCTTGATGTCCGGGTAATCGCCCTCCCAGTAGCGTTCGATGCGGAGCCACTCGATCGCCCGTCCATCCAGGAAGGCGGAGTCATCGTTGATCGGGATGTTGTTCTCGGACTGGCAGGCGATAACGCATGCCTGGCAGCCCGTGCAACGGTCCAAGTCTATGACCATCCCCCACTTGTGGTTCGGCCAGTTTCCTACATCTGTGCGTGTCGCCATGACAAGTCCTGCTCTACGTTATGCCTTGTGCACGTATATGAGTTCTTCGCCGTGGAGCTGGCGGGCAGGCTCGATGCCCTCCAACTTGGGAATCACCCTCGTCCGGGTGGTGCCGGAGATGCGAACGCGGGTTGCGCCCCAGGCGAATGCACCGGTCTCCACGTCTTCTGCGGGCTCCAGTATGTCCAACACGTTCGAGCCGCGTCGTGCCGCGTATCTCGTGAAGGCGCGGTGACCCTGTCCCATGGGCACGGCGGCAACGTCGGGAGGTGTGGCAGGGTTGACGTACACCGGCACCCGGATGGTGCGGCCTGTAGACGACTCCACGATGACGATGTCGTTGTTCTTGAGCCCCATCTCATCGGCGGTGTGTGGGTTGAGTTCCACCCACGTGTCCCACGCCGCGCTGGTGATCGGGTCCGGTGCCGACTGCGCCCAGGGCAGGTGCGCGTACTGCCCCGCGCCGACGCCGATGCCCTCGAACGGCACAAGGTGGAGGGGGTAACGCCCCGGGTCACCCGATGCAACCTGCGGCGCACTCGTCGGAAGAGCGGGCAGCGCCGGCCGGGAGCCGTCTGCAGTCGCCCCCGTGTCCCACCAGCCACCGCGCTCCAGCGTTCGCTTCCAGAACTCCGCAAACGTGGGCTGCACGACGGAGCCGCGCCCTCGCGCGTGGAGTTCCTGCGCCAGAGAGCGTACCGCCTCACGCATGTTCTCCCACGGCAGGTTGGAGAGGCCGAGCTGGCTCCCCGTCTGCAGCAGCACGTCTCCGAAGCTCAGGGTGTCGTGGAAGCGGTTCACTGCAGGCTGCTGGAAGCCGACGGTCGTGTAACCGGGGCCGGGGTTCGGTTCGTCGGTGCCCCACTCTTCCAGCGGGGTGGAGCACGGAAGGATGAGGTCGGCGAGTTCGCTCGTCTCATCGAGGAAGCTGGAGAAGCTGACGATGGTCTCCACGTTGCGCAGGGCGCCACGAGCGTCGAGCGCCCCGGGAAGGCCATAGACGAGGTCTGCCTCGCGCACGAGCACGGCGCTGATGCCGCCGGAACGCATGTCGTCCAGCGTTCGCTTCCAATCGCGGAGCGACGTCGTTCGTATCCGTCCGTTGATCGGCTCGGGGTTGAAGATGAGCCCGCCGGAACGGTTCACCGACCCGACGAGCGCGTTGAGCGCGTAGACCGCCGTCATATTGAACAGGCCGTTGGCCTGAGCTGCGGCAGGGCCGCCGCCGATGACGAGTGCGGGCCTGTGCTTCTTGTCGCCCAGTTCGTGCGCCAGTTCGGTTATGACGTGCGCGTCGACACCTACCTGGGCCGCAACCCGTTCGGGAGCGAACGCCTGCAGGGCTCGCGCTCCCCGCCCACCGGTCAGCGCGGATGCCGCATCCGGGTCGGCGGTGCCCTCGTCGATCATCGTGTAGGCGATGGACATCGCCAACAACCCCTCTGAACCCGGGGTTGCGTACACCCAGTGGTCGGCTGCCGCCGCTGTCGTGGAGTAACGGGCACCGACGTGCACGAGGCGTCCGCGCGAACGACCGTCGCCCTGTCGGAACTCGCCGTAGCCGCGCGAGAAGTGCGTGGGGTTGACCCAGGTGCCAAGGAAGTCGGCGCCGAAGTTCAGTATGTAGCTCGCGTGGGCGATGTCGAAATCGGGTTGTGTGTTCTGACCGTAGAGTTGGCGGAGCGCCTCTCGAACGACGCTCTCACATCCGAGTGCATCGAAGCCCTGGAGCCGTACGCCGGACCCCTCGGCGAATGCCTGCACGACGTCGGCTGCCCGTCCGCGGAGCAACGGGGTCGTCAGCAGCACCTCGTTCGCGTCACGGCCGGTGAGGATGGTCACGAGCTCTTGTATACCCTCGTCCCATCCGATTTGGCGGAACGGCCCGCCCTTGGCGATGCGGATCAGCGGGTGCTTGATCCTGTCGGGGTGATAGAGCGCCTGCAGCAGGGACTCGGCGCGTATGCCGTGCTTGCCGGTGTTGACCGGGTGGTCAGGGTTGCCCTCTATCTTCTTGGCTCGTCCTTCCATCACCCGGACCAGCAGGCCTTCACTCGCCATGCCGAGCTGGGCAGTGGTCGCATAGTAGTTGTCTCTGCCGGTCACGAGGTCTTCCGGCATCTCGACAGGGCTCTGCACCTGGATCTCGTGGTCCGGCACGCGGCAGCCGTTGAAGACGACGGCGCCGATACCGGTTACGCCGGCCCACTTCATGAATTGTCTGCGAGTCAGTGCCATTCGCTCTTCCTGATCAGTAGTGGCACGTCGTGCAATCGGTCGGCGCATCGTTATCGCGGTGGCAGTCGACGCAATCGCGCATCTTCAGATTACGGACCTGTTCAACGACCTCCATGCTCGCGATGTCGCCGTGGCACGTGGAACAGGGGAACCCCTGCTGGATGTGCGGGGCGTGTACGAACTGCACGTGGTCCGGGAGCCGGTGAACCCGGATCCAGTTGACCGGATCGGGGCCTTCCAGCGGGTCTCCGATGAGTTTGGTGAGCTCGGCCTCGGCCGAGGGAGATGAAGACTCCGTGCCCGTGATCCGCCCGAAGTCGTGGCAGAACTGGCACTGCGCGACGGCAGGCACGCCCGCCGCCTCTTCGGTGGATACGGTCCGGTGGCAGAACTGGCAGTCCAACCCCGCTGTGGTGACGTGTACGGTGTGCGGGAACGCTATCGGCTGCGTGGGGCCGTCGCCGAAACCGAGGACGGCGGGGGGTTGGGCCCACCAGGCTTGTACGAAGAAGTAGGCCACGAATGCCAATACCAAGGCGGCAACCAGACCGATGACCGGAACCGCTATCTTTACCAGGGCGTTGCTCATCGCTCGCACACCGGGCGACCCCGGCCTTACTGCGCCCCCCTGTAGAACAGTTCGGATATGAGGTCCAGCCTCTCGATGAAGAGCGAGATGGCGTAGAACGCGAGCAACAGGAACACGACTGCGGCAGCGTACAACGGGATACGGATGCGGCGGGCCACGTTCGCAGGGATGTCGCGCGAGACGGCGAGCGAGGGAATCATGCCATGGGCGAGAAGCATGCATGCCCCGAACCCCAGGGCCGAGCCGAGAAGGAACCAAAGCGCCGCTAGGAGATCGGCAGCAGCAGCCCAGTCAGATGCTGTTATGAGCGTGGGGTCTGGGCCGGTCATTCACATCGTCCGAGGGCCTGCATCGTCAACAGCGTCACCGGATGCCCTGCATACTTCTGGATTGGGCGGAGAGACGCTGTGCGAAACGTACCATCGGCGATCCTCCCGCCAAGGAGAGCACGTTAAACCACCTCTGGGGCAGGTGTCAACAGTTTGTGATGAATTTCGCATACTCCTTGATGCACTGTCCCCAGCACCCGATCCCCCCACTTGCAATCCAGTAGCGTCCGCCTACAATTGTCCCCCGTGCCCAACTGGCCGCAGGAGCCCAGCGAACGATGGCAGGATCGAACGAAACGACCGCCCGAAACACCGTGACCCGGCGAGGTTTCCTGAAACGCGCAGCCCTGGTGGGAGTCGCAGCGTCGGCCTTGGGCATCCTCTCCAAGGGACGCATCGGTGGCATCGGGCAGCAGGGACGCTCCACCCCTGCCGATCTCCCGGGCGCGGGCTCCATCTTCCAGCCTCGAGGCGACACGCGCGTCCAGCGCTGAACGCTACGAACCGCGCTGATTCCTGTCGATTCCAGAGGAAGGCGTCGTGGATGCTCCCTCTCACGGCGATTAACATTCCTCTGCGCGTTGACGATGCATGAATCCTCCTATACGATGCATGCGCATCTCTGAGGGTGCGCCAGTGCAGCACAGCACGCGCACCGCTTCTGTGCGGAGGGCGTCTTGGACAACATCGACCGACGGATCATCGAAACCCTGCAGGTGGACGGCCGCGCCTCCCATGCGCAGATGGCGCGTGAACTGGGACTGAGCGAGGGGACCGCCCGACGCCGCCTCGCCAAACTGTTGCAGGACAAGGTCATCAAGGTCGCCGCCATCCCCGACCCGGAGCGTCTTGGCTACCATACGTCCGCCTTCATCGGCTTGCAGGTGGATCCGTCACGGGTCGAAGCCGTGGCAGACGAGTTATCCGAGTTGCCCGAGGCGGAGCACGTCTCCATCACCACCGGGAGTTACGACATCTTCATCTGGGTAAACCTGACGAGTTCCGAGGCTCTCGCCTCGTTCCTGCACAACAAGGTGGGCATAGTGCAGGGCGTACGGCATACAGAGACGTTCGTGAGTCTGGAGACGCGCAAGCGCGCCCTCGGCGCCGGGTTGGTGTAGAGGCCCACGCCGGTTGACACACTCCAGGCCGCTCCGTAGCATGGAACCACCGGGCCGAGGTAGCTCAGTTGGTAGAGCACAGCACTGAAAATGCTGGTGTCCCCAGTTCAAGTCTGGGCCTCGGCACCAGGCTGGAAGGCCCGGTGCTGGCACGAGCGGAAGTGGCTCAGGGGTAGAGCGTCTCCTTGCCAAGGAGAAGGTCGCGGGTTCAAATCCCGTCTTCCGCTCCAGCTTTCGGCTCCACGACCGTAACGCCTCCGCCCGGGGTATACCCCCCAAGCCGTCCGCCCCCTCCTTGTCACAGAACCCGGGAATGCGCCCCGCTATAATCCGAACCGATGCCGAAGTGGCGGAATGGTAGACGCGGCGGTCTCAAAAACCGTTGAGGGCAACCTCATGCCGGTTCGAATCCGGCCTTCGGCACCACTCTACCTCCATGTAAGAGTAAACCGGTAGCACGAGCAGCCGTTGAGGAGGGCAGACATGGCACGAGGTCCAGTGATCGACGCGGACGGCCACATCCTAGAACGGTCACAGGATGTGTGGCGGTACATCGAGCCGCCATTCGATAAGCGAGGTGGCGGACTCTGGCAAGGAGGTCATCCGTGGGACGCCGAACTGGCCGGGACGCTGACCAACCGTGATTACAAGGATGGAGGTCTGGAGCCTGAGCGCCAGGTAGAGACATGGCTGCGTATCGCTGATCGGGAGAACATCGAGACGGCGGTCCTCTTTCCCACCGGCTCTGGACACGTTGCCTACATCCCCGAGCCTGCGTGGGCAGTCGCGGTTTCGCGCGCGACCAATACCCACTTCGCGACTGACTACGGCGCAGCATCACCCCGCCTCCGCCCTGTGGGCGTCCTGCCCATGCGCGACCCGCAGGCAGCAGCGGAAGAGCTCCGCCGGGCGGTTACGGAGTTAGGTCTGGTCAGCTTCGAAATCCTCTCGCAGGGACTTCCTACGGGGTTCGGCGACCCCTTCTACGACCCCCTTTTCGCGGAGGCCGAGCGCCTTGGCGTGCCGCTCTGCATACACGGCACACGCTCCAAACCGGAGGAGGTGGGCGGCGAACGGTTCAAGACGTTCGCCGAGGTGCACACCTATGTGTTCCCAGCATCCGTCACCCTGCACTTCGTCAGCACCATGGCGAACGGAGTGCTCGAGCGCTTCCCCAAGCTGAAGCTCGCCTTCCTTGAGATCGGTGCGACATGGCTGCCTTACTGGCTGGACCGGCTGGACGAGCATTGGGAACTCCGTGGCGCGCAGGAGATGCCGCACGTCACGAAACGGCCAACGGAAGTCTTCCGTGAGCACGAGGTCTACGTGAGCGTGGAGCCTGAGGAGACGTTGCTCCCTCAGACTATCGAACACCTCGGAGACGACCACTTCCTGTTCGCATCCGACGTCCCACATTGGGATGCACGGTTCCCTGAGAACCTCGAATACCTCGAGTCTCGACAGGACATCCCCACGGCGAGCCTCCGGAAGATCACGTACGACAACGGGAAACGCCTCTTCGGGCTTTAGGCTGTGTGATCTGCGTGGCTCACGCTAACGGCGAGGCTGGCCTCACCGCTGAGGCACCGCCTTGGGTTCCACGGGCTGGAGTACGCCGATGTATGACAGGTTTCGGTACCGGCCGCCGTAGTCCAGCCCATAGCCGATGACAAATTCGTCCGGCACCTCAAAGCCCACGTAGTCGATGGGCACGTCCGCCATGCGGCGCACGGACTTGTCCAGCATCGTGCAGATGCGCAGGCTCGCTGGGCCTTTCGCCTGCAGGTGCTCCAGCAGGTAGCGCAGCGTGAGCCCGGTGTCCACGATGTCTTCTACGACGATCACGTGACGCCCCTTCAGGTCCGTCATCACGTCGCGGATCACGTCCATGCTCTTCTCCCGCTCTTCCCCGTAGTGCGTGATCTCCATGAACTCGACCTGCAACGGCAGGTTGACGGCCCGCATGAGGTCCGCCATGAAGACGACCACGCCCCGGAGGATGCCGATCAGCACCGGCTCTTCACCCGCGTAGTCCTGCGTCAGTTGCGCGCCGAGCTCCCGCACGCGCTGCTGCACGGTTGCCTCGTCGAATAACACGCGCTCCGTGCCCTCGACGGAAACCTCCGCGAGCGGTCCGAAACCGTACTTGCCCATCAGCCGCATCAGGTCGCGGCGGTACAGCAGTTGGACGTTGACCTCCGGGTACAGCTCGCGCACGTGCCGGAGCTTCCGGTTCTTCTGCGTGACCAGGTTCTGCTTCATGGTGGTCAGCTCGAAATACTGGTCGTACTCCGGCAGATAGAAGTCAGGCGTGAACATCTCCACCACGCGGCTCCCGTCCCAGCGCAGGGGGAAGGACCGCGGTTCGTACAGGTAGTTGATGTGGTAGTAGTCGAGGAGGTCCGCGAACTCCTTCTCGCTCGGGTGCATGAAGCCCTTGGGAGCACCGCCCTCATCCGCATCACGCCGTCGTCCGCGGCGCACGCGCCGTGCTCCGCCAGCGCTCTCGTCGCGCTCCACCGCTTGCGCTTCGGTCGACGGTGGGGGCATACCCAGCGCGGCACGCTGCGCAGTCTGTCTGCCCCGTCCGCGACGCCGAGTCGACGTTCGCTTCGGTTCCTCAGACGGCGCCGGCGATGCATCCTGTGCGGGGGCGCTCGTTTCCTCAGAAGCAGGTGCGGCTATGCCAGGCGAACGACGCCCGCGACGGCGTGTCGAAGGTCGCTGCAGTTGCTCCGGTGCAACGTCCTGCGCAGGCGCTTCGCTCGTTTCCTCGGAAGCAGGCGCGGCTATGCCAGGCGAACGACGCCCGCGACGACGCGTCGGTGCTCGCTGTGGTTCTTCCGGCGCAACCGGTGATTCGTTGACTGCCTCGCCGGACGGCGCGGTTTCGGGTGCACCGTCCGTTGTGCGGCGGCGTGTGGTCCTGCGCCGTCGAGGACGAGGTTCCGAGTCCTCCGGGGGACCTGCCTGTTGGGGGTCTTGCACCATCTCTCGTCAGACCTCTCGTGTCAGAGTTGTCGCCTTCATCGCACGGAGCGTTGCTCCTCTGCCCGTACCACACCGCGCACGTATTCTGCTGTAGTGGCGACGTTGTAGTCCGATCCACCCAGCACCAGCGCCTCGACCGCTGCCCTTGCCGTATCCATGGAGGTGTAGCACGGTATCCTGCGCTCGGTGGCCGCGCGCCGTATCTCGAAACCGTCCCGCAACGCCTGCGCGACCTCCTCAACGGTGTTCAACACGGCATCCACCGTGCCATCCGCCACGACGGAGTACGCGTTGGGATAGGGCTCGGCTGCCTTGTTCACTTCGTTGACCTGCAGCCCCAGCCCGCGCATCAGCGCCGCCGTGCCGTGCGTGGCATACAGTTCATAGTCCAAGCCGCCGAGCATCTTCAACCATGCTACGGCGTCAGATTTGTCCCTGTCTGCGATGGTGACAAGCATGCGGCCGGACGGGGGCAGCATGAGCCCCGCCGCCATCAGCGCCTTTGCTACTGCGGGCCGCGTGCTCACGTCTATGCCCATCACCTCGCCGGTGGACTTCATCTCGGGCCCCAGATACGTGTCCACTCCCGCAAGCTTGGACATGGAGAAGACCGGCGCTTTCACGCTTGCCATGGGCGGGTCCGGCTGCAGTCCTCCGGCGTAACCCTGCTCCGCTATCGAGCGCCCAAGCATCACGTTCGTCGCCAGTTGCACCATCGGGATGCCGGTGACCTTGGAGATGAACGGCACCGTCCGACTCGACCGCGGGTTGACCTCAATGACGTAGACCGATGACAGGCCGCTGTCGGCGGCGACCGTCAGCCCGAACGGCCTGCTCTCGTCGACGATGACGTACTGGATGTTCATCAGTCCGCGTACGCCTATCGCCAGGCCGATGCGCGCCGTGTAATCGACGAGCAGGTCACGCTCATGGTCGGATATGCCCTCCGCCGGGTAGACGGCCATCGAATCCCCGGAGTGGACCCCCGCTCGTTCGATGTGCTCCATGATGCCGGGGATCAGCACCTGTTCGCCGTCCACGACCGCGTCCACTTCCACCTCTCGCCCCTGAAGGTACTTGTCGATCAGGATGGGGCGCCCCGGTGCAGCATCGAACGCACGCGACAGGTAGCGCCTGAACTCCGTCATGTTGTCGACGATCTCCATCGCCCGGCCCCCGAGCACGTAGCTCGGACGCACCACCAAGGGGAAGCCGAGCAGCTCCGCTATCGCCGTCCCCTGGTCGAGCGACGTGGCGGTGTCGCCCGGCGGCTGCGGGATGCCGAGGCTCGCCATCAGGCTGCCGAAACGCTCCCGGTCCGAGGCGATGTCTATCGCGTCTGCCGACGAACCAAGGATGGGCAGCCCGGCCGCGCCTATCGTCTGGCTCAGGTTGATGGCGGTCTGCCCTCCGAACTGCACGACGGCAGGTGGATATGCGCCGTCTATGCCCTCGTTCTCGATGATGTCGCGGACGCTCTCTTCGTCGAGCGGTTCGAAGTACAGGCGGTCGCTCGTGTCGAAGTCCGTAGACACAGTCTCCGGGTTGGAGTTGACCATGATGGAGTTGACACCCGCATCGTCCAGCGCCCACGCCGCATGGACGGAGCAGTAGTCAAACTCGATGCCTTGCCCGATGCGTATCGGCCCGCTGCCGATAACGACGGCCTTGTCTCCCTTCAATGGCGCTGCCTCGTTCTCCTGTTCGTAGGTGCTGTAGAAGTACGGCGTCACGGCCTCGAACTCGGCGGCGCAGGTGTCCACCATCTTGTAAACCGGTCGCAGGCCGAACCCCTGCCTCACAGCGCGCACTTCCTCGTGCGTCTGGCCCGTGAGCGCGGCGATGACCTCGTCGGGCATGCCGAGGCGCTTCGCTTCCCACAGCAAATCGCGCGAGAGCGCCTCGGAGCGTATTCGGCCTTCCATATCGATGATGCGAGCCATGCCGTGTACGAACCACGGGTCGACGTGCGTTGCCTGCGCCAGTGCATCCGGCGTCATACCCCTGCGAAGCGCGGCAGCCATCGCCCACAACCGCTCGTCCGTGGGCTCCAGTGGCAAATCCTCAGCGACGAGCCCATCCCACTCCGGCGACTCCCACAGCAGCGTCCGGCCGCCGAGCTCTATCGAGCGCACCGCCTTCAGCAGCGCAGCCTCGAACCCGCGGTCTATCGACATCACCTCGCCCGTCGCCTTCATCTGCGTACCGATGGCCCGGTCACCCCGCGCGAACTTGTCGAACGGCCAGCGCGGCGACTTGATGACGCAGTAGTCCAGGGCAGGCTCGAACGCCGCCTTCGTGCGCTGCGTCACCGCGTTCGGTATCTCGTCCAGCCTGCGCCCCACCGCGATCTTCGCCGCGACGCGTGCGATGGGATAGCCCGTCGCCTTGGACGCGAGCGCCGACGAGCGGCTCACGCGCGGGTTCACCTCGATGACGAAGTACTGCATCGGGTCGGGAACGCCGCCGGGGAGCACTTCCCCGACCACTGGATGCGGGGACAGCCCGAACTGGATGTTGCACCCGCCCTCGATGCCGAGTGCCCGGATTATGCGGATGCTCGCGGAGCGGAGCATCTGGTACTCCTTATCCGAGAGCGTCTGGCTCGGTGCTATGACGATGCTGTCTCCGGTGTGGACGCCCATCGCATCCAGGTTCTCCATGTTGCATATCGTGATGCAGGTGTCGGCGGCGTCGCGCATCACCTCATACTCGATCTCCCGCCAGCCGCGCATCGAGCGCTCCACCAGCACCTGGTGGATGGGGCTTGCGGCAAGGCCGCTCGTGACCACTGCCTCCAACTCCTCCATCGTCGTGGCGAAGCCGCCGCCCGTGCCGCCCAGTGTGTACGCGGGGCGCACCACCAACGGCAGGCCCAATTCGCTCCCTACCCGCATCCCCTCCTCTACGGAGTTCGCTATCTCGCTCGGCGGGGTGGGCTCTCCCAGCCGGTTCAGCAGGGCCCGGAAGAGCTCGCGGTCCTCCGCCGTCTTTATCGTCTCGATGGAGGTGCCGAGCAGCCGGACGTCGTGCCGGTCGAGCACGCCCGCTTCGTGCAGCGCCACCGCGAGGTTCAGCCCCGTCTGACCGCCAAGTGTCGGCAGCAGGCCGTCCGGGCGCTCCCGCGCGATGATGCGCTCGATCACCTCGACCGTCAGCGGCTCGATGTAGACCGCGTCCGCAACGCCCTCGTCCGTCATGATGGTTGCGGGGTTGGAGTTCACGAGAACGACGGAGATGCCCTCCTCGCGCAGCGCCTTGCAGGCCTGCGTTCCCGCGTAGTCGAACTCGGCCGCCTGCCCGATGACGATGGGCCCGCTCCCAATCACGAGTACCTTGCGAAGGTCGGATGTCATCTCGTGTGTCTGCACGCTAGCCATTCACCATGTCCAGGAAGCGGTCGAAGATGTACTCGTTGTCGAGCGGCCCCGGCGACGCCTCCGAGTGATACTGGATGGTCAGCACCGGCAACTCGCGGTGCCGGATGCCTTCGATCGTTCCGTCGTTCAGGTTCCGGTGCGTCACCTCGATAGCGCTCGGCAGCGCCTCGTCGGAAACGGCGAAACCGTGGTTCTGCGCGGTGATGTAGACGCGCCCCGTGGCGATGTCCTGCACCGGGTGATTGCCACCGCGATGGCCGAACTTCAGTTTGTACGTCTCACCGCCGAGCGCACGGGCGATGATCTGGTGCCCCAGGCAGATGCCGAGCGCAGGCACGCGCTCGATGACCGCCCGCGCCGTCGCGACGGTCGGCGCGTTGTGCACCGGGTCGCCCGGCCCCGGCGAGAAGACGACGCCGTCCGGGTTGTCGCGGAGTATCTCGTCCACCGTCGCAGCCGCGGGGTGCACCCGCACCCTGCAGCCGCGCTGTGTCAGCAGTCGCAGGATGTTGTACTTCACGCCGCAGTCCACCACCGCGATGCGCCTGCCGCCCTCCCCGCTCCACTCGTACGCCTCGCCCACCGTTACGCGGTGGACGAAGTTCACCGTGTCGTAGGAAGGGAGCGACGCCAGTTCGCGCAACGCCGCCTGGGGGTCCCACGTGGTAAGCACGCCCATCATCACGCCGTGGGAGCGGATACGGCGGGTGATGGCCCGTGTGTCCACGCCCCAGATGCCCGGCACGCCTTCGTCAGCGAGGTAGGCATCGAGCGTGCGCGTCGAGTCGTAGTGGCTCGGCGTGGACGAGTGCTCCCGCACCACGAACGCGGCCACCTTGATGTCTTTCGATTCGGCATCCGTCCCGTTGATGCCGTAGTTCCCCTGCATCGGATAGGTGGGCACGAGGATCTGCCCGGCGTAGGACGGGTCGGTCAGCATCTCCTGGTAGCCGGACATGCTCGTATTGAAGACGACCTCACCGAACGCGTCGCGCTCGGCCCCGAACGCGTGGCCTTCGTAGACGGTCCCGTCGCTCAGCACCAGGTATGCCGTCGTCACCGCCCAACCTCCCCGAACGCGATCTCGCCGCCCGCGATGGTCATACGTATCTTGCCCTGCAGTGTCTGTCCGGCCAGCGGCGTGTTCTTGCCCTTGGAGGCGAACCGGGTTACGTCCACCGTCCAGCGTTCCTCCGGGTCGAAGAGCACGACGTCCGCAGGCGTGCCTGCGGCCAGCGAGGCCAGGTTGCCGAAGCGCTCGCCCAGCACCGATGCAGGCCCTGTCGTGAGCCGCGCGACAAGCGTGGGCAGGTCTATCGCGTCCGACCGCACGAGACTCATCAGCGAGCCGAACGCCGTTTCGAGCGTGGAGATACCAACGGCCGCCTCGTCAAACGGCGTCGCTTTATCCCCGAACGTGTGGGGTGCGTGGTCGGTCGCCACTGCGTCTATCGTGCCGTCGCACAGCCCTTCTACCAGTGCATCGCGGTCGTCGGAGGACCGCAGCGGAGGGCTGACCTTGGCCTGCGTTTCATACGCGGCGAGCGTGAGAGAGCCGGCTATGCCGTCCGCGGGGCCGTTCGCGCCGAGCACCCACTCGTCCGTCATCGTCAAGTGATTGGGCGTTACCTCCGCCGTGACGCGCAGCCCGCGACGCTTGGCCATGCGCACCATCTCGACGCCGCCCGCCGTACTGACGTGTGCAACGTGGAAGTGCCCGCCGGTCAGCCCGAGCAGCGCGATGTCCCGCGCGACGAGCGATTCCTCCGCAGCCGACGGATATCCCGCGAGTCCCAGCCTCGAGGCCACTGCCCCCTCGTGCATCCCCAGTCCTGCGGTGATGGAGTGGTCCTCGCAGTGGTCCATGATCGGCAGGCCGAGTTCACCCGCGTACAACAGCGCCTTCTCCATGAGCAGGCCTGTCGCGACCGGGCTGCCGTCGTCCGTGAACCCCACGACCCCCGCGCGCGCCAACTCTTCCATGTCCGTCAGTTCGACGCCTTTGCGTCCTTTCGAGACCGCGCCGAACGCCAGCACGCGGATGGGGCCTGCCTCCCGCGCACGATGTGTGATGAAGTCGACGACCGCCGCTGTGTCTATCGCGGGTGACGTATTCGGCATGGCGCAGACGGTCGTGAACCCTCCCGCTGCGGCTGCAGCGGTGCCCGTCTCGATGGACTCCTTGTCCTCGAAACCCGGCTCACGAAGGTGTGCGTGCAGGTCGATGAACCCCGGCGCGGCAACGAGCCCCTTGCCGTCTATGACGAGCGCGTTTCCGGGGACCGTCTCCGGTGCATCCGCCATGACCCCGTCCCGGATGAAGATGTTGCCTATCCGGTCTGATCCGGCAGCTGGGTCGATGATTCGCGTATCCTTTATGAATATGGGCCTGCTCACTCTGTCGCCTCTTCCTGTCCGCCTGTGAGCAGTTGGTAGAGCAGCGCCATCCGCACGGCGACGCCGTTCGTCACTTGCTCCTCTATCTGCGCGCCCGGTCCGTGCGCGAGCGACGACGAAATCTCCACGCCCTCGTTCATCGGCCCCGGGTGCATGAGTAGCGCCCCGGGCTTCGCGCTGCGGTAACGTGCCTCCGTCACCTGCCAGCGGCGCGTGTACTCGCGCATGCTCGGCAGCATCCCAGCTCCCTGGCGCTCCTGCTGGATGCGCAACGCGATCACCGCATCCGCGTCCTCGATCGCCCGGTCCAGGTCATGCTCGACGCTCACGCCGGGCAGGCTCTCCCCACCGCTGTCACGTAGCAGATCGAGCGGGATCAGGGTCGGCGGACCGCACAGCACGACCGAGGCGCCGAGCGCCTGCAGCCCGAACACGTCTGACCGCGCCACCCGGCTGTGCAGCACGTCGCCGACGATGACGACGCGTTTGCCCTCGAGTCCACCGATGTGCTGGCGTATCGTCATCAGGTCGAGCAGCGCCTGCGTAGGATGCGCGTGCCGTCCATCGCCAGCGTTCACGACGCCCATCCGTTGGAGGTTGCGGGCGAGGAAGTACGGTGCGCCGGAGTGAGGACTGCGAATGACGATGAGGTCCGCGTGCATCGCCTGAAGCGTGAGCGCCGTGTTCAGCAGCGATTCACCCTTCTCCGCGCTGCTGCCGGAGCCGCTGATGTTGATGACGTCCGCACTCAGCATCTTCCCGGCCTGTTCGAACGAGACGCGCGTCCGTGTGCTCGGCTCCAGGAAGAGTGTCAGCACCACTTTGCCTCGCAGCGACGGCGCCTTCTTGATGCTCCTGCCGAGCAGCTCGCGCATCGCTTCCGCCGAGTCCAGCAGCGCAGTGATCTCGTCTCGTGGAAAGTCGTCGAGATCGAGGACGTGCTTGCGGCGTGCCGGGGCGTCGGTCTGCGCCGCGACCGCGCTCTGTTCCAGCGCCCGCGCCATCATGCGGAGCCTGCCTTCACGCGCTTCACGAGCGCCACTTCCTCTACGCCGTCTACCTCGCTGACACGCACCTCCACGATCTCGTCGAGCGAGGTGGGAACGTTCTTTCCCACGTAGTCGGCGCGTATGGGAAACTCGTGGTGACCGCGGTCCACCAGCACGGCGAGTTGCACGATACGCGGCCTGCCGAGGTCCATCAGAGCGTCGAGCGCCGAGCGCACCGTGCGTCCGGTGAACAGCACGTCGTCCACGAGAACGACCGTCTTCCCCTTGATGCCGACGGGCATCTCGGTGGGACGCACGAGGGGCTGCGGCCGGCTCGTCAGGTCGTCGCGGTACAGGTTGATGTCGAGGGCGCCGACCGGAACGCTCGCGTCTTCGACTGAGGCGATGGCGTCGGCGATGCGCCGCGCGAGAGGCGCACCTCTGCGCCGTACCCCCACCAGTGCCAGCCCGTCGAGGCCCTTGTTGGACTCGACTATCTCGTGTGCGATGCGGGTCAGCGCTCGCCGCATCTCCTCGCCGGTGAGGATGAGCCGTTCCTCTGCCAAGAAAAAACCTCTCGCCCGCTGGCAAGAGGTCTCGTCACACACGTCAAGGCGCAGCGCGCCCCGGGTCTCACGTTCCCCGCCTTGCCAGCCTCACGGGACTGGATTTAAAGGTCGGTGCGGTGCAACACCGCAGGGAAAGTATAGGGCTCGCGCTCCGGCCTTGCAACCGTCGCCGTGCCGAGCTAGTTCTCCGAGAACTCGTGCGAGGGGCGGCGGCGACTGCGCCGCTCCAACTGCTTGCGGGCGTCCTTCAGCAGCTCCAGTTCGTCCCAGAGGCGGTCGAACGCGGGTTGCTCCAGCAGTTTCTGCTGCACGGACAGGTTGCCCTGGAATATCTGCGCCACTTGGTAGGAGAGCACCTCCGCATCGTCCGGGAAGTTGACCTCCCGCACGTAGCCCCCGCGTGAGGCGACCAGTTGCCGAACGAATGAGGCCGCGTCGTAGCGCACGTTCTCGACCAGCGACGGATCCACCATCTCATGGCTGTCGTCTTCCAGGTACTCAACCTCGGCGGCGAGGTAGGGGTTGTCGTGCAGGAACTCCCGCACCTTGAAGCGGCGTCCGCCGACCGCAACGACGCTCAACCGGCCGCCGCCTGCCTCGCTCGTCGTCATGATGTGGGCGGTCGTGCCGGTCTCGAACGGAGTCACCTCCGGCATTCCTACCTCTGCCCCCTCCTTGAGCAGCAGTACACCGAACGGCTCGTCGTTCGCCAGGCACTCGTCGGTCAGCTGGAGGTACCGTGGCTCGAACACGACGAGCGGCAACTCCATCCCCGGGTACAGGACGACGGCCTGGAGAGGGAAGAGGCGCAGGTAACCGGTTTCAGGATGCTCGGCCATGCGCAGAGTCTACAGGCGCAGCCCCGCGCGTCAACCGCCCCCTCTCCGGGGATCACACGTCCCCGACCGTCCGAACGTTGATGTCGTTCGGAATGCCGCCGGCGCCGATGCGCGTCGCGCCGAACACGACGACGCGGTCGCCGGATGCGACTGCGCCGCGTTCACGCAGCATGGCGAACGCCTGCAGCACGCGCGTCTCGGTGCGGTCGGAAAGGTCCGCATGGATGGGGCGTACGCCGTAGCAGAGCGCCAGTCCGTTGCAGACCGCGGGGTCAGGCGTGAATGCGTAAACGGGGGCTTTCGGCCGCAGGTGAGAGATCGTCTTCGCCGTGTGGCCGGATTGCGTGAACACCACCAGCGCCTCGGCCTGCACCCGCTCCGCTACGAAACGCGCGGCCTCGGCCATCGCGTGGGACTCGTCGTGCGGATGTTTGACGTGGAACGGGGTATCGGCAGTCTCCGCCTGCAGAGCGATACGGCCCATCGTCGCTATGGCTTCCACGGGGTACTGCCCGATAGCCGTCTCCTCGGAGAGCATCACCGCGTCGGTGCCGTCGAGGATAGCGTTGGCGATGTCGCTCGCCTCTGCCCTCGTCGGGACGGGACTGTCCATCATCGAGCCCAACATCTGGGTAGCCGTGATGACCGGCTTCCCTGCCTCGTTCGCCTTGCTGATGATGAGCTTCTGAAGCAGCGGCACCCGCTCCGGGGAGACCTCCACGCCGAGGTCGCCACGGGCGACCATGATGCCATCCGATTCTTCGATGATGTCGGGGAGGCGCTCGACCGCCAGTGGGTGCTCGATCTTCGAGATGATGGGAGACGCAGAGTGCATCTTCTGCAGCAACTCCCGGCAGGAGCGCACATCGTCTCCGCTTCGGACGAAACTCATCGCGACGTAGTCCACGCCGATGAACACGCCGTAGGCCAGGTCCTTCCGGTCCTTCTCCGTGAGCGGGTCCGCCGTAACCCTCGAGTCCGGTAGGTTGACCCCCTTATGCGACGTCAGCACACCTCCAGCAACGACGGATGCGCGCAGGTCGCCGCCGTTCACCTCGGCGACGCGCAACACCAGGTTCCCGTCCGCGATGAGGATGCGGTCGCCCACGCTGACGTCGCTCGCAAGCCGGGGGTACGGGATGGATATCGATCTCTGCGTGGTTGGCACGTCGTCGGACACGACGCGCACCATCTCCCCCGATGTGAGCCGGACGCCGTCGGGGTCCTCCACGACGCTTGTGCGCAGACGCGGCCCCTGGATGTCCTGCATCAGTGCAACGGTGCGGCCGATCTCGGCGCTGATGGCCCGGATGCGCGGAACGGTCTGCTCAAGCTCCTCGTGCGTGGCATGCGAGAAGTTGAGCCGGAAGACGTCCACTCCTGCCGCGATGGCCTGCCGCAAGTGCTCATCCGAGGCGAGCGCAGGCCCCAGCGTCGCAACGATCTTGGTGTGGCGCGGAAATCCGGTCATACACAGAGATGATAGCCCGCGCCGGTTCTGTCAGGAACCACCCACTCTGATATCCGCCCCTAACCTCGTTGCCCCAGCGTCCCTACCCCCGGTTAACCAAGACTCGGCGGAGGATGTGGTAAAGTTGCGCGCAGAAGGCGCTTCTGCTGATGGGCAGACGCTCCGAGTGCGATGCGCCATGGATGCGGGTGAGGCCGCAACAGGCGTGCTTCCCGCATCATCAAGATACACGGAGGAAGAGCACATGCACGACGTGCTCGTCGTTGGCGGTGGGATAGCCGGGCTCCGCGCCGCGGTGGCGGCGAAAGGAGCAGGCTCGTCGGTAGCGCTGCTCACCCAGTCCCACCCCGCCCGCAGTTACTCGGTCACCGTTCAGGACGGCATCAACGCACCGGAGAGCGCGGAGAGCCGCGACAGCCACATCAGCGAGACGCTCGCCTCAGGCGCGGGGCTGAACGTCTCCGCCGTGGTCAACAACATCTGCCGCGAGGCCCCGAGCCTCGTCGAGGAACTCGACCGGATGGGCGTGCCCTTCAACCGGGTCGGCTCCGTGATAGACCGGGCCAGCGTATCCGGCGGCGGGCAGCCCCGAGCGGCCTACGTGAACGACATCACTGGGCTCGCTGTCACCCAAACCCTCTACGAGCAGGCCATCGGCGCTGGCGTCGATTTCTACGAGGAATGGATAGGTCTCTCGCTCATCATCGATGCGGACGAGTGCATCGGCGTCGTGGCCCTCGAACTGGCTACCGGCGAGGTACAGGCGTTCGACGCAAAAGCGGTGGTGCTCGCAACGGGCGGTCCCCGGCGGGCGTTCGAGCCCAGCACGGCCTCCCTGCACTGCAGCGGCTCAGGCATCGCCATGGCCTACCGGACCGGAGCGGCCCTTGTAGACATGGAGTTCGTGCAGTACTACCCCGCGGTGCTGAGCGGCACCCGCCTCGCCCTCTCCCCGCTGCTGCTCGGGGCGGGCGCGGTACTCGGTGACAGCAACGTCCGCCTGAACGGCGGCGTGGACACCTCCCGCGTGGAGGCCCGCTTCCCCGACACGCTGCACCGCGTGGACGCGCTCTCCGGCATCGATCTGCTCAACGACCCCGCTCCCGTGCACTCCGCGATGTCCCGCCTCCTCGGCGGCATCGACGTAACGGCCCAGGGAGAGTCTTCCGTACACGGCCTCTTCGCTGCCGGAGAGTGCGCGGGCAACGGCTTCCACGGCGCGCAGGGGATGGACGGCAACTTCCTGCTGGTGTCGGTCGCCTCCGGCAGGAGCGCGGGACTGGCCGCCGCGGCGCACATGCGCCGGGCCGCCGAGGGTACGGCGGGAGACCAGGCGGCAAGCGCAGTCCGCTCAGAGCTGGACGCTGCCCTGAGCCGCCCGGGCGGTGCGCCCGTCGCCGCGTTGCGCTCGGAGCTTGCCTCCCTCATGCACGAGAAGGTCGGAGAGAGCCGCGACGCCAAGGGACTCAGCGACGCCCTGCAACGCATACGCGCGATGCGGGATGACCTCGCGCAGCTTGGCGCGGGTTCCAACGCGCGGGACTACAACTTCGGCCTCGTCCAGTACCTTGAAGCAGGTTCGTTGTTGGACGTGGCGGAAGCCATCGCCGCGAGCGCACTGGAGCGCACTGAGAGCAGGGGCGTGCACAAGCGCACCGACCATCCCAAGCAGGACGACAAGCAGAACGCCCGCCTGCAGGTAACCAAAGGCGAGAATGGTGCGCAGGTGAGCAGGGAGACTGCTCCCGCATCGTAGCGAAGGCGCGAGCGCAGGTTCGCAGAGAGGAGACGCGCAGATGGAGATCACCTTCAAGTTCCAGCGCGGAGGCACCCGGGCGCAGCCCGAGTACGTTGACTACCAGATGGACGTGCCGCCCGAGATGACCGTATTCGACGCGCTCGTCGCCGTGCGTGAGACCCAGGACGGCACGCTCGCCTTCCGGGGCAACTGCTCTGTCGGCTTCTGCGGCGACTGCACGCTGAGCGTGAACGGCGCGCAGAAGGTCACCTGCCTCATCACCGTTGGCAAGACGCAGAAGGACGGCGTCATCACTGTCCAGCCGATCCGGTACGCGCCGGTCGAGAAGGATGTCATGCACGACGTGCGGAAGTTCCTCTGGGACAAGGTGGACGTCTTCGCCCGGGGCGTTGTACCGAACGGCGGACATCCCGTCACGGACGAGGAGCTCCAGCCTGTGCGCAAGGCGATGCGCTGCACAACGTGCGGCCTCTGCGACGAGGGCTGCACGGTGATAGACGTCAACCTCGACTTCTACGGCCCCGCCGCTCTGACCAAGCTCTACCGCTTCGCATTCGACCCGCGCGACGGCATCACCGCCGAGCGGCTGCGGGAAGGTAGCGAGGTCCACGGCATCTGGGACTGCGTCCATTGTTGGGAGGCGACCGAGCACTGCCCGTTCGGCCTCGAGCCCACGCACCTCATCATGGACACGCGGGACCGGGCTATCGCGCACGGTATTAAGTCCGGCTACGGCAACAAGATGCTGGAGCGCCACTATGATGCCTTCGAGGAGTCGATCTCGCGCAAGGGCTGGCTCGATGAACGCTCTGTTGCGCTCCAGACCTACGGCGGCCTCATCAAGGGCGGACTCCACACGCTGCCGCTGGGTCTGCGCGCACTCAGGAAAGGCAAGGCCACGTTGAAGCCACACTACAAGCGGCCCGGCGCGGACCAGATACGCAAGATATTCGACCGGTACAACCGCGCCAACGCGGGTCTACGAAAGGAGAAGCAGCGATGAGCCACCGGTTCGCCTTCTACCCCGGATGCGTTGCGAAGGGCTTCTGCCCTGAACTCTACGAATCGTTCGTACGGGTCGCAGCCGAGTTCGACATCGAAGTCGAAGAGTTGAAGGACGTCGGGTGCAGCGGCGCCGGGCTGATCCCCGCCGAGATATGCGACCCTATCAACGCTCGCACGCTCGCCAAGGCGGAGGCGATGGGCCTGCCGCTGCTCACCATCTGCAGCACATGCCAGGGCGTCATCGGCGGGAGCGCGCTCCGGCTGACAGATCCCGCCTACCGCGACCGCATCAACCGCGAGCACCTGGCCGACGAAGGACTCGAATACAAGGGCACGACCGACGTGAAACACTTCCTCTGGGCGCTCGTCGAGGACGTAGGGCTGGACGCGGTGCGCAGCAAGATCAAGCGCCCGCTGGACGGCCTCGGCTTCTCCCCGTTCTACGGCTGCTACCTCCGCCGCCCCATAGACGTCATCCAGCGGCCCGAGCGGAAGCTCTACCTGGAGCAGGTCACCGAGGCACTTGGCGGCACGAACGTAGACATCAGCGGCAAGGGGAAATGCTGCGGCTTCCCGTCCCTCACCGCCAATGAGGAGAACGCCTTCGCCATGACCGCGAAGCACCTCGGCGAGGCAGTCGACAAGGGCGCTGACGCGATGGTGTTGCCCTGCCCGCTCTGCCACCTCGAGATGGACGGCGAGCAGTCCGCGGTGGAGAAGGCGACGGGCCGCCGGTTCGACCTGCCCATCCTCCACCTGCCGCAGGTCGTCGGCCTCGCCGTCGGCCTAGACCCCAAGGAGTTGGGTCTCTCTCGCCACATGGCCTCCACCAAGAAGTTCGTCGCGCAGCTTCAGCCCGTGGACTCGCTGGTCGGAGCCGGAAGCTGACCACCGGCTGCTTCCGATGCGAAGTTACCCCGCGGGCTGCCTGTCCAGGCAGCCCGCAAACGTGAGACGCCCCCGTCCGGTTACCCCGCCACGCCTGTCTCGGTTAACATGTCGCATATGTCCAGCGCAAACCCCTTCTCGGTCAACAACACCCGCATACGCAGGGTGACTGTCAACGGCGAATCGCTCGTCGAAAAGACGATCCGCCGCAACGTCCCGCTGGCTGTAACTTCTGCCGAACTCAAGGCCGAGATGGATGCCTACCGCGAGCAACTGACTGCAGCAGGCGTCCCCATGCCGCGTGTTGCCGAGAGCCATGTCACGGAGGAGAGCATCGTCTACCTGTGCGAGGACGGCGGCCTGAACCTCGTCGAACGGTACGAGCAGCCGGAGCTGCTGACCAACGGACGCGCAGACGTGCTCACCAGCGCCATCGGCATCATCAAGCGCGCCATCGACGCCGGGCTCGCCATCGACCCGCACATCAAGAACTTCGTGGGTGAGGATACGGACCTCGCCTACGTGGACTTCTCCCCGCCGTTGACCACGGCATACGTCGAGGCGCGCTGCGGGGTTGCGAAGGACACCGAGCGGGACATCCTGCGCGAGAACTTCGCCTACTTCACACCCTATTTCCTCCCTTACCACTTCGCGGGGGACTTCCTCAACGTGGACCCCGCGGCGGACAGACTCTTCCCCGCGCTCCACTCGCTGCTGACAGACACAGGGCTCCTCTCCGGCGTCCCGCTTGCCGAATTCGTCTCCCAGGCACGCACCATCCGCTCATTGGAAGACCGCCGCCTGCGAGAGCGCATCTACCTGATCTAGGCTACGCAACGGTCTGCTGACGAGGGCCCTCCGGGTATCCTGAACGCAGCACCCACACCCGGAGGGAGCTCACATCGACCCGCTGAATGGCATCTTCTGGGGCAGTCTTGGCCTTCTCTCCTGGGGCGCTGCGGACTATCTCGCACGTTCCGTCGCGGTGCGTGTCGGGAGTCTGAGCACGACCATCCTGGTCCAGGTGTTCGGGCTCGCGCTGCCGCTGCCATTCGTCATCGCCGAGGTCGCCGCCACCGGACTGGACGTGGACTGGGGAGCGATGGCGATCTGGGCGCCCCTGTGCGGCGCGTGCCTCGGCGCCGGCTATCTCTGCTACTACACAGGCTTGCAACGAGGCTCCGTTTCAGTCGTCTCGAGCGCGGCATCCGCCTGGCTCGCGGTGACGGTGACTGTCACCGTCCTTCTGTTCGGAGAACATATCTCGCTATCACAGGGCCTGCTGATGGGTGCCGTGCTGACCGGCATCCTCATGCTCTCCGTGCAGCCGTCCACCCGCTCTGGCAGCAGCACAGGGCTGCTCTGGGGAGTTGGTGCGATGTTTGCACTCGGACTCGCGCTCGCCTTGCTGGACCGCGTCACCGAAGCGTCCGGCCCGATGCTCGCTGTGCTCATCGTCAGGGTGCTCTCTGTCATCCCTGCGTATCTCTTCATCCGGTCGCGCGGCGAGGTCATCCGCCTGCCGCAGGGATGGGACGGGAAGCGCCTGCTGTTCGGGGCGGCGCTACTGGACGCCGGTGGTTACGTTACCTACAACCTGGGCATCGATGCTGCTCCGGTGCCCGTCGTTGCGCCGATCGTAGCGGCACACCCCGTGGTGACCGTTGCTCTGGCGGTCCTTCTGCTCCGGGAGCGTCCGCGCTCGCTGCAATGGGTCGGCGCCGGCGTCACCGTTGCGGCCATCATCGCCTTGAGTGCGGTCGCAGCATAGTCGGTCTGCATCGAGCCCCCTCGCCAGCCCTGAGCAGGTACAATCCCCGACTACATCCCACGTATCCGGAGGCAGAGCCATGCTCGTTCTCGTAGTGAGTGTGAAAGTGAAACCAGGCCGTGCCGACGACTACATAGCGGCGGTGCAGGCGGACGGAGAAGGGACGCACGCGAACGAGGAAGGCAACTTCCAGTTCAGTTGCGTCCGTGACCAAGCGGACCCCGACCGCTTCTTCCTGTTCGAGGTCTACAAGGACGAGGCCGCGCTGGAAGCGCACCGCGGCATGCCGCACTTCCTGAAGTATCGCGAGGCTACGGCGGACATCTACGCGGAGGAGACCGTGCGCCACATGTGCACGAACGTCTTCCCTCCCGACGACTGGTGGACGTCCTGAATCGCCCGTGAGGCCTGAACGCTGGCCGTTCTTCTACGGCTGGGTCATCGTCGGGGTTGCCTTCGTCGCCTCCGGCATCGGTTCCGGGGCGGCGATATGGGGGCCGAGTGTCCTGCTCCTCCCGATGACCGAAGAACTGGGCTGGTCGCGGGCTGAGTTCTTCTCGGCATTCCTGGTCCGGGAGCTGATCATCGGCCTGGCGGCGCCGTTCGTCGGGCCTCTGTACGACACGAAACACGGGCCGCGCCTACTCGCGCTTGCGGGTGCGGTGCTGCTCGGTCTTTCGATGGCGCTCATCCACAACGTCACCGAACTCTGGCAGTTTGTCGCCTTCTTTGGCGTTCTCGGCGGAGTGGCGGAGTTGGGAGGCGGCTTCTTCATCTCCCAGGCCCTGGTGCCCAAGTGGTTCGTGCGGAAGCGCGGGCGTGCGCTCGGCATCTCGATCATGGGCGTCGGGCTGGGAGCGCTCGTCTTCCCTACCGCCATCTCCATGCTCATCGAGGCGGTGGGTTGGCGCGGCGCCTGGGTGTGGTTCGGTATGGGCATCGGCAGCATCGCGTTCGTACTCGCGTTGCTCCTCCGCACGACACCGGAAGAAGCGGGGTTGTTGCCGGACGGCGCCGCAACCCGGGAGGCAAGACGAGCTGGCGCAGCGCCAGTGGTCGAAGAGCGTTCGCTGACCCGGCGGGAGGCAGTGCGAACACCCGCTTTCTGGTTGCTGCTGGCGGCATTCAGCCTCGTCGGGCTCGGCATCACGGGCTTCCAGAGCAACTGGCACCCCTTCCTCGTGGAGACGGGGTTCGGGCCCGCAGAGGCGTCATTCGGCATAGCGATCTACGGACTCGTTTCAGGGCTGGTGCGGCCCGGCTGGGGGCTGCTCGGCGAGCGCTTCCCGGCGCGCTACCTTCTGGGGGCTGTCTCCATCGCGACCGCCGTGCTCATCATGGTCTTTCTGAACGTGCGCGGGATGGCTGCTCTGGTCCCGATCATGTTCATGGCCGGTCTCATCATGGGCGGCTACCTCATTTTGCGCGCCCTGCTCACTGCCGACTACTTCGGCAGGGTGCACCTCGGCGCGGTGAACAGCCTCTTCAGGCCGGTCGTCATGGGTGTTGGCGCAGCGGGGCCGATCCTGTTCGGCGCACTCTACGACCTGCAGGGCGGCTACACGCTTGCGTTCCTCGCCGCAGCGCTGGCATGGGGAGCGTCGGGCGTGATCGTCCTGCTGGCGAAGCCTCCCCGCAGTCGTTAATATCCGCACCAACGGCCCAGAGATATGCCTCGGAACTCTGCTTTATGAACGGAATGAAGAACCCCTCAGAGTAGAACCGCTATCTTGTGCGATTTACATACAGGATGCTACTGTTAACCGAGCGTAAGATCAGGCGGTTGCGCCTGCCGGCAACAAAGGTGGTCCATGCGCCCTGGATTCGTCTTCATAGGCCTCTTCGCTTTGCTGATGGCCGTGTACTTCAGCCTCCAGAGCACGCTTGGCTCCGTCACGACCATCGTGCTCCAGGCAGCTATCGTACTCGCGCTCCTGGGTTCCGCGGTCTGGCTGCGGAAGCGGTTCTCACCTCCGGAGAACTAACCCCGGCATCCGCCGGTGCCCCGATTCGCCTCCCACGATGCTTCCATGTGTCTAGAAATCGACCGTTAATGTCGAAACGGTCCCACTGGCAACGTCGAGCACTCTTACCGCATGATTGTTGGTGTCTGCAACGTATATCTTTCCGCCGAGGATGCTCAAGCCGCCAGGTTCATGGAACCGCGAAGATGTGAAGGGGCCATCCTCATAACCGGGCTCCCCGGTACCTGCCATGGTCGCAACTGTCGATGTTTCAGTTCCAACGCGCTTGATCTTGTTGTTGTAGGTATCTGCGACGTAGACCACTCCTCCTTCGATCGCAACGCCCAGCGGGTGCTGCATCCGCGCGGACGAAGCCTCCCCGTCCGTATCGCCGAAATCGAACAGGCCCGCCCCGACGAGCGTCGTGACCTGGTGCAAGGTGATGAGGTCGGCCTGGCGTATCGCGCTCGTCTCGCTGTCCGCGAAGAAGAGCACCCCATCCTCATCGGCGGCGATACCGCTGGGTTGCGCCAGCAATGCATCTTCCGGCGGGCCGTCGACGATGCCTTCGCCGCCGGTCCCCGCGACTGCCTGCACGAGGCCGGTCTCAAGGTCGTACATCCACAGCTGGTGGCTGCCCGCCATAGCGATGAAGAGCCGTTTCCCGACGAGCACCACGTCCCACGGGGAGCGGAGCGGAACGGCTGGCCCGGGCCCGCCGTCCACGCGACCCACTCCACGCTCGCCCGTACCGGCCACGGTTTCCACCACCGCCATCTCCAAATCGACGGCGCGGATGGCGTGGTTGCCGGTATCGGTGACGTACAGCACTTCGCCCGACAGCGCCATCCCCTGCGGGTTGCTGAAGCGCGCTCCCTCCGGTACGCCGTCCGCGAAGCCCTCGTCCCCGCTGCCGATGACCGTCTGTATCTCACCGTCCGGGTCGGTAACGAGTACGCGGTGATGGCCGGAGTCGGCGATGAACAACCGCTCTCCCACAGGGTCGGCAAGCACCTTGCCCGGGTAGCAGAGCACGCCGGACTGGGGTGCCTCCACCTTGTACGCTTGCGGCCCGGGTTTCAGTGTTCCCTCGGCACGGAACACCTCGAGCATCTTGCGGATCAACGCCGCGCCTTGCTCGAAGCCAAGCTCTCCTTCCACCTTGCCGATGACTCTTCCGGCGGGGTCCACGAACATGAGCGTCGGCCAGGCACGCACCGCGTACTGGCGCCAGATCTCCATCGAAGCGTCGTTCAGCACAGGATGACGTATCCCGTAGCGCATGACGGCCTGGCGCACGTTCTCCGTGGCGCGCTCCTCGTCGAACTTCGCGGTGTGCACGCCCACCACGGCGAGTTCATCCGGAAACTCCCGCTCCAGCCGACGCAGCGTCGGCAGCAGGTGCATGCAGTTGATGCAGCAGTACGTCCAGAAATCGAGCAGCAGCAGTTTTCCTGCAAGATCGGCGAGGCGCAGGGGGCGGTCCGTGTTCAACCAGTCTGCATCCGCGGGGAACTCCGGCGCGTTCACCCTGCCGTAGTCAGTGGTCATGCGGGGGATTGTACCCGCGCTGTCCCTCAGCGCGCCGCCGCTCCCCTGGTGCGCCCTGCGCTATAATCGAAGCCCCATGACCGACTACGAACCAGTCATAGGCCTCGAGGTGCACGCGCAGCTGCGGACCGGCAGCAAGATGTACTGCGCCTGCCCCGCCGACTATCAGGACGCCGAGCCGAACACCCGCGTCTGCCCTGTCTGTCTCGGGCTGCCCGGCTCCCTGCCGGTCATCAACCGCGAGGCGATCCGCTCCATCATCATGATCGGGCTGGCGCTCCACTGCAGCATCGCCCCCCACAGCAAGTTCGATCGCAAGAACTACCCCTACCCGGATCTGATGAAGGGGTACCAGATATCCCAGTACGACCTCCCCCTCTGCACCGACGGCTACCTGGACGTGAACGTGGAAGGCGAACGCCGCCGCGTTGAGATCGAACGCGTCCACATGGAGGAGGACGTCGCCAAGCTGAGCCACCTGACAGACTCCGCCACCGGAGAGGGCTACTCGCTCGTGGACGTGAACCGCTCCGGCGTACCGCTCGTCGAGATGGTGAGCCGGCCGGACATCCGCTCCGCGGAGGAGGCCCGGCAGTACCTCATGTCCTACCAGTCCATCCTCCGCTATCTCGGCGTCTCGACCGCCAACATGGACGAGGGCTCGTTCCGGTGCGACGCCAACGTCAGCATCCGCCCGAAGGGCAGCGACGTGTTCGGCACGAAGGTCGAGGTCAAGAACATGAACTCGTTCCGCTCCGTCTTCCGCGCCATCGAGCACGAGGTCGAGCGCCAGGCGAAGGTGCTGGACTCCGGCGGACGCGTCGTCCAGGAGACGCGCGGCTGGCTCGAGGACAGGGGCGTCACGACCTCCCTCCGCAGCAAGGAAGAGGCGAACGACTACCGCTACTTCCCGGAGCCCGACCTGCCGCCGCTCAACGTGGACTCGGCGTGGGTTGCAGAGATAGCGGAACTGCTGCCGGAACTCCCCGAGGAGCGCAGGCAGCGCTTCATCGACGAGTACGGCCTGCCGGTCTACGACGCCACGCTGCTCACCGCAACGCCCGGCCTCGCCAACTACTACGAGGCCACGGTGCGGCACGCCAGGGCGAAAGGCGGCTCGGACGCGACGGCCAAGGCCGCGGCGAACTGGACGCTCACCGAACTCGGGCGCCTCGCCAACGAGACGCACACCGATATCCACGAGTCGCCGGTGACGCCGGAGCGGCTCGCGGAGCTGCTGGGCATGCTGGAGAGCGGAGCGCTCGGCACGCCGCAGGGGAAGCGCGCCATCGAGGAGATGTTCCACACCGGCAAGTCGGCGCAGGCGGTCGTGGCCGACCTCGGACTTGTCCAGATCTCGGACTCGAACGCGCTCGCGGATGCGGTCGCCCAGGCCATAGACGGGAACCCCCAGGCGGTTGCAGACTATCTGGCGGGGAAGGAGACCGCGGCCAAGTTCCTGGTGGGACAGGTGATGAAAGCCACGCGCGGCAACGCCAACCCGTCGGTCGTGGCCGATCTCATCGTCGAGCGGTTGGACGCGATGAAAAGTTAGGGGGAGCACTTGGGAACGTACATCAGTTTCGCAGTCATCATCGTGGTCGCGCTGCTCGTGGCCAGCATCCTCATGCAGGTGCGCGGCGCGGGAGGCGGCCTGTTCGGCGCGGGCTCGATCCAGTCCTACCGGACGCGGCGAGGGGTCGAGCGCACGCTCTTCCAGTTCACCATCGGTCTGGGCATCATCTTCGTCATCCTCGCGGTTCTCAACCTGACCGTCACCTAGCCCCCAGCGACGCGAAGTAGTCCTCCAGCCGCCGCTCGCCCACGGCAGGCGCGACCATGTCCACCGCCGCCTCCGCGATGCGGTAGACCGCCGAGTCGTAGCCGTGGCGGCCGGTGAACCGACGCAGCGAAGCCCGCAACTGCGCCCGCCACAGATAGGAGAAACGCACTTCCGCATCTCCCGCGGCGCGAGCGGCCATCTCCGCTATCTCCTCCCAGCTCAGCACCTCGGGTCCGCCGACGTCCACCTCCTGCTCCCTGCCCTCCAGAGCGTCAACCAACGCCTTCGCCACGTCCGCCTCGTGGACGGGGTTCGTCCGGGCCTGCCCGGTGCCGATCATCGGCAGCCTCCCACGCTTCCGTGCGCGTTCCACGAGCGGGGCGAGTCGCGCGAACGTGACGGTCGGGCGTATAACCACGTGATCGAGCGAGGAGAGGCGTATCGCGGCGGCGAAGGACTCGTGCGCCCGGATGAACTCCATCATGCCGAGGAAGCGTCCGCCGAAAACGGAGACGTAGCCAAACCTCCGCACTCCTGCCTCCTCGGCCTCGCTCAGCAGGTTGCGGTTGCCCCCGTCGTCGACCGTGTAGAACGTCTCAGCCCTGTAGGTGAAGATCTTCGATGCGAGGCTTGCGCCTGCACACGAGACCACAGCATCGGCGCCCGCGCACGACCCTTCCAGCGTCCGGGAGTTGAGCAGGTTGCCGACGAATATCTCCTCCGGCTCCGTGGTCAAACGCGCGGGCTCACGGACCAGCGCACGGACGCGGGTGCCACGGGACTGCAACTCGCGCACGACCTCCGCGCCGATGGCGCCGGTTGCGCCCGCGACCACGACGAGCGGGAGACTCACAGCCCCAACTTCTCCGGGTTCAGGATGCCGTTCGGGTCCACGGCGCGCTTCAGCCGGCGCGCAAGCAGCAGGGCGTCGCCCCACTCCCGCTCCGCCCAGCCGCCGAGTTTCACGCCGAGGCCGTGACAGTACTCGACGCCTCCACCGAGGCGAAGCGCCTCCTCCAGCATCGCGTCGACCGCCTGGCGCAGCGCGACAGCGGCGCCCTCACCCCCGGCATCGCCGTGGGGGGCGCGCACGAACACGGAGAAGAGCTCCGGGTGCGTCCAGACGGCGGACTCGCGTATCTCCAGGCCGTTACGGGCGGCAGTCTCCTCGCAGTAGCGCTTGTAGGCGAGCACCCGCGAGACCGGCATCGCGACGTGCAGGTAATCTGCGTAGCGCCAGCGCTGCTCCTTCCAGCGTTCGGTCGGACGCAGCGGACGCGTATGGTCGCGCCAGCGCTCCGCGACGGCGTGCCGCGCGTCCCAGTACTCACGCGTCGGGCCGGAGCCGAGGTCGCGCCCGCCCGCCGCCAGCGCCTCGTCCATCGCACGGGTGCGCTGCGCCTCCACCTGCTGGCGATAGCCCTCGAAACCGAGGTAGAGGATGCACGGCGCCGGGTTCTCCGGGGTTCCCGGCTCCTCGGTGAGGTCGATCAGGGCGGGCACGAGGCCGATATCGAACAGCCGCGCGACGACCGGGTAGCCCTGCTCGAACGTGTCGAACCCCACGGACGCGAACTCGCGCGTTTCCGGCAGGGCACGCAGATCGATCGTGGCCTCCGTGATGACGCCCATCGTGCCCTCAGCACCGGCGAATAGTCCTATGAGCATCGGGCCGCTGCTCTGCCGCTGGATGGCCCGGGTCCGCACGACCTCGCCGCCGCCCAGCACCACCTCCAACGCCCGCACCTGCTGCCCCATCGAGCCGTACCTGCTGGCGCGATAGCCGACGCTGTCGGTCGAGATCGCACCGCCCACCGTGGCTATCGGCACACTCCACGGGTCGTGCCCCAGCATCATGCCGTGGTCGTTGGCTGCGGCGTCGAGGTCGGCCAGGTAGACACCGGGCTGCACCCGAGCCGTCCTGTCCTCGCGGCTCACCCCGACGATCTTGTCCATGCGCCGCAGGTCGAGCGCGATACCCCCGTGCACGGGCACGACCGCCCCCATGACGCCGGTGCCGCCACCGTAGGGCACGACCGGTATGCCCTGCTCCGACGCGAACGAGACCACGGCAGCGACCTGCGCCGTGGTCGCCGGACGCGCAACCGCGTCCACCCGCGCCGCCACCAGTTCCGAGCGCCCGCCGAGCCGGTGCGCCGTCACGGCGTCGAACGACAGCCGTTCGCGGGACTCGTCGTCGGTCAGGACGTGCTCCACGCCGACGATGGCGGTGAGGGCGTCGCGGAGGCCGGCGGCAAGGGGGCACACAACCAGAACCAGCTCTAGCTTGGGTCAGTCTCAGTGACAGGATCGAAAGGGCATGGCTCTTCGAAAGTACTCCACCACCTCCGTTGAATCGTCGCAACCGCAAAGTGCGAAGCTTCGATTCCGACCCATTGTCGATCAAGACGGTGAGAGGCGACAATCGCAGTGCCACTCCCAGCAAACGGATCAAGCACCACATCGCCTTTGTTGCTCGATGCAGCGATAATGCGCTCAAGAAGAGCTACGGGTTTTTGCGCTGGGTAGCCCAAGCCCTCTCGCGAGTGAATTCCCAATGCCGGTATATCCGCCCACACGTCTCTCAGGGGAATATTTGGCACCTCTTCCAAGTAAGCCTTATAGCCTGGAATCCCACCCTCAGAATACGCAAGCCGTCCCTCTTGAGCGAGCCTTACCATGTCATCATAGGAGACTCTCCAACTACGCTTGTCCGGGATAATAGTCTTATATTCCCATCCACGTACAGGACGCTCCTTATCCTTGTCAAGGTCAGCCATCCATTCTCCATCGATAGGGCGCATTATATCCCAAGGATATGAATACCTGTCTGCCCTACTATGCCCCATCAGGCTGCTGATTCTGTAGTTACGAACTACTCGTGTCTGCTCATCAATTTCACTATTCGGGTATCTTCTCTTTGCGTACCGCCTATAGTAGCGTGTGTAGGTAGGATTCCATGTCCATTCTCTACTCTTTGTGTAGAATAGAATTACATCGTGGGCTGAGCTATAGCGTTTTTCCTGCAGGCGCGCCCCGGAATATGCATTGTTCCATATAATCTCTGATTGAAAGTTGGCTTTGCCAAAGACGACATCCATCAACAACCTAAAATAGTGGCTCTCATTGGAATTGCAGTGCAGGTATACGCTGCCTTTAGAGTTCAATACGCGATGTACTTCAATCATCCTCCTTGCCATGCCAGCCAGATAACCGACATCGCGTGGGTTATGGAACATCCTCATTAATTCAACAAATGTCGCGACATCCTTGGGGGCGATTGATTCTTCATTGTGCCAGTGCGAAATATCATTGAATACCCTCACACTTCCGTTGGAGAGTGCATCCACCATGTCTGACGTCGGCCATCTGTGGATTGAGGGCCAGCGAGGCGGGTCAATATAGATTAGATCTATGCTATCTCCTGGGATTCTCTCTCGCAATACCTTAAGGTTATCGCCAAAGTAAAGCCTGTTCGTCCAAACCCTTCGGTTGTACTCATTGTCCCCACGATACGCTTCGCTCTCCTGGCCTCTATTCAACCTAACTGAGGATTGAGTATCCGGCAATTCAACTCCGAGTGCCACAAGTTCACTGCGGATAGCGTCTGCTTTCTCGAAGTCGCGGGCGGCGCGCAATCCTGCTCGTCTATTCTCTAGACGCTCTACGCGAGCAGCAAGGCCCGCGTCTACTGCAGCCCTGCGTTCCTCCAGCGTCAGGCCAAGAACGCTGGATAGCTCAATAAGTGTCTCCTGCGCCGAGAGAACATCCTGTCCCTCAGCAGAGCCGCGGTTAATGTCACGGGCGAGATCGAAGAGGGCAGCGACCGCTTGGGGACTGTTGAGGTCATCGTCCATGGCCTCGATGAAGCGCGTGCGGTTCTCCGAAGCGTCGAGCACATAGGTTGCACCAGTGTTCGGCTCCGAAAAGGCCGCCTCACGGAGCCGTTCGGCTGCGCGCTCGGACCCGGCGAGCGCCTCGTCCGAGTAGTAGCCGGGGCTGCGGTAGTGCGCATTCAGCACGGACAGGCGGATGGCGTCTGATGAGTACTCTTCTAGTGCCTCTTCAATGGTCACGAGGTTGCCGAGCGACTTGCTCATCTTCTCGGAGTCCATGTTCAGCAGGCCGTTGTGCAGCCAGAAGCGGGCGAACGGACGTATGCCGGTGAACGCCTCGCTCTGGGCGATCTCGTTCTCATGGTGGGGGAAGATGAGGTCCTGCCCGCCGCCGTGGATGTCGACGCTCTCGCCGAGGTAGCGGAGCGCCATCGCCGAGCACTCGATGTGCCAGCCGGGGCGTCCGCCGCCCCACGGGCTCTCCCACGACGGCTCGCCGGGTTTGGCGGACTTCCAGAGCGCGAAGTCCATGGGGTGCTCCTTCTGCACGCCCGGTTCGATGCGCGCGCCCGCCCGCATCGCGTCCAGCGAGCGGTGGCTGAGCTTGCCGTACTGCTCGTCGCTGCGGACGCGGAAGTAGACGTCACCGTTGGACTCGTAGGCGTGGCCGGAGTCGATGAGGCCGGAGATGAGCTCGATGATCTTGGGCACTTCCTGCGTGGCGCGGGGGTACTCGTCGGCTTCGCGGACGTTGAGCGCGGCCATGTTCGCGAAGTACTCGGCGATGTGCCGCTCGGCGAGCGCTTCGACCGTCGTGCCCTCCTCGGCGGCGCGGTCGATGAGCTTGTCGTCTATGTCGGTGAAGTTCTGGACGCGGCGCACTTTGAAGCCCCGGAACTCCAGGTAGCGATGGAGCACGTCGAAGACGATGTAGCTCATCGCGTGGCCGACGTGCGCGGAGGAGTACGGGGTGACGCCGCAGACGTAGATGCGGACCTCGTCGCTAGAGGGTTCGAACTCGCGTGTTTCGCCGGTGAGGGTGTCGGAGAGTTTCATGGATTGCCGTCTGTGATGGATGCCACGGCCATGGCTGCCGCGCCCGCCTCCGAGCCGGTGAACCCGAGGCCGTCCTCGGTGGTGGCCTTGACGCTCACCGCGGAGAGCTCGATGCCGAGCGCGGCAGCGATGGCCCACCGCATGGCCGGGATGTACTCCGCCAGCCGGGGGCGCTGGAGGACGATTGTAGCATCCACGTTGACCACCCTCCATCCGGACCGGCGCAGTATCGCGACGGTGCGCTCGAGGAGCGAGGTGCTCGTCACACCCCTGGGGACGGAGGGGTCGTCCGCCTTGAAGTGGGTGCCTATGTCGCCGAGAGCAGCCGCGCCGAGCAGGGCGTCGATGATGGCGTGCGCAGCGATGTCGCCGTCGCTGTGGCCGGCGAGCCCGCGCTCCGACGGGACCCGCACGCCGCCGAGCGTGAGCGGCACGCCCTCCTCCAGCGCGTGCGCGTCATAGCCTATGCCGAAGCGTACGGTCATCGCGTCTCCTCTGTGCGGTGCCGCGAGTTTAGCAGCGGGCGGGGGGCTATTGCCTCACCCGCCAAGCGTGGTGTCCACGAGCAAGGCGGCGAGCAAGGCGTCAAGCCCAGGAGTAAACGGGGGCAAGGCTGCCAACCCTGCCGTCTTGCTCAGCAAGGCCGTGGCCTGCTTCCCGCACCAAGGCGGCAAGGCAGCAAGGCAGGCGGGGTGTGCAATCTTCCGGCCAGAGGCCACGCAGCAAGACAAGGGGCGGTAGGAGGCCTGTTCAAGATCCGTTTCAAGATCCGAGGCCTACGAGTACGCACGAGGCATTTTCTGATCTTCAGATCTTGACCGGCAAGGCCACGGCCTGCTTCCGCTTTCAAGAATCCAAGGGCAGAGCGAGAAGGGGGTGTGGAGTCTTCCGGCCATAGACGCTGCCCATAGCAGCCGCGAGCGCCAAGGAGGCGGTCCATGGGTGGGGCAAGCCGCGTAGTCATACATCCAGCGTAACGCGCGCAGGGGCGACGGCGTAAGAGGCGCGTGTCAGACAAGCCCACTCCCCCAGTTCACCCCCATCCTAACCTTCCCCCATCCAGGGGGAAGGAATCGTGCAGCAGCGCGCTCGCAATCAGCAGGTCCTCGGGCGTCGTTACCTTGATGTTGCTGCGCGCGCCGTCGAAGGTGCGCACCTCGACGCCGGTGCGCTCGACCATCGCGGCGTCGTCGGTCACGTCGGCGGGGACCTCGGCGTGGGCGCGTTCGAGCACGTCGCGGCGGAAGACCTGCGGGGTCTGCACCATCGCCAGTTCGCTGCGGTCGAGCGTCTCGACCACGCGCCCGCCCTCTCCCACGCGCTTCACGGTGTCGAACGCGGGCACGACGGCGATGGCCGCGCCGGTCACGGTGGCAGCGGCGAGCCCTTCCTCGATCATCTGAGCCGTGACGAACGGGCGTGCGCCATCGTGGACAAGCACCCAGTCACACTCCGGAGGGAGCGCGTCGAGCCCGGCGCGGACGCTGTCCTGTCGACGCACACCGCCGACGAGCGGTGGCATCGTCTTGCTCCAGCCCTTCGCTTCGCGCAGCGCAGCGACGGCGTCCCGGTTGCGCTCCGACACGACGAGCGCAACGGCCGCGACGGCACCGCACTGCTCGAAGACGTCGACCGTGCGAGCGATGAGCGGTTCGCCACCGATGTCGGCGAGCGTCTTATCGCCCGCGCTGCCCATGCGCGTGCTCGCGCCCGCGGCGACGATGACGGCGCCTGCAGTCACGTCAGCGCCACCAGTAGGAGGAGCGGGTCGTGCCCGCGGCGTCGGTGAGCGCCTGCCACTGGGCGTCGGTCAGCCGCCAGCCTGCGGCGGCGCAGTTCTCGTCTACGCGCGCCAGGGTGTTCGTCTTCGGGATGGTGATGACGACGGGCGAGCGCAGTGTCCAGTTCAGCAGCACCTGCGCAGCGGTCCTTTCCGTCTCCTCGCAGACGCTTGCCATCGTTTCGACGAGTTGCGCGTTGTCCCGCATCTCGCGCTCGAACGCCCCCGATTCCAGTGAACTGTACGCCAGCACCATGATGCTGCGCTCCTCGCAGTACGGGATCACCGTGTCGGCGAACTCGTGGTCGAACAGGCTGTACTTGATCTGGTTCTCGACCACGAGGTCCTGGCCCAGCGCGGCTTCAGCGGCCTCCATCTCCCGCACGGAGAAGTTGCTGACGCCGACGTGGCGCACCTTCCCCGCCGCTATGAGGTCGGCCATCGCGCCCATCGTCTCCTCGATCGGGACGTCGGCTGACGGCGCGTGCAACTGGTAGAGGTCTATCGTCTCGATGTCCAGCGTTCTCAGGCTGCGGTCGCAAGCCTCAAGCACGTCGGCGTGGCGGAAGTGCCACGGCGAGACCTTCGTGGCGAGGAACACCTCGTCCCGCCGCCCTGCGATCGCCCTGCCGACGCGCCCTTCCGTGTCGTACGACTCGGCCGTGTCGATGAGGAACGAGCCGAGCTCGATCGCGCGGTGGATGACGGAGGCGTCGCCGCTGAACTCCCAAGTGCCGAAGCCGACCTCCGGGAGCGCAACGCCGCTCTTTCCCAAGGGTTTCGTGTCCATGCGGCGCAGGTTACCACGCCTGTGCAGGCTGGAGGGCGCAGCGCCACACTCATGTAGACTGGCCGGGCCGCCCGACCAACGTCCACAGCGTGTGACGCCGGTCGGGCTGGAGAAAGGACCCTGGATGAGAGTTGCATCGGCCGGAGCACTGGGGCTTCTCCTGCTGGCGTGGGGCATCGCCTGCGAGGATGCTCCAACCGCCACTCCCACCGCGGTCCCCGTGCCCACGGCTACCGCTACTCCCCCTGCAACGCCCACACCAACCCCTACGTCGACCCCCGCTCCGTCTCCCACGCCGACACCGGAGCAGCCCACGGACCTCCTGGAAGCTGCGCTACTGAAAACGTTCACCGAGGGTTTCGCATTCGACACGCAGGTAGCGCTGGGCGTCCAGACTGAACGCGGTTCGTTCGACGTCCCGATAACGTACAGCGGCGATTCACGCAACGCATACACGTCGGCCAACCTCACTGCCACCTTGCCTGACGAGACCATCGAGTCGACCTTGTTGCTCTTCGAACCAGGGATCTACTCCCCGGTATTCTCATTCGATACGTCAACCCAGGACTGGCAGAGGGGGCTCGGCGCGGTGGAGGAACTGGGAGGGGCGCTCTTCTTCATGAACACGAGCTCGCTCGCATTTCTCAACCGCAATACGGCGGTATTCACCGACCGGCAGATCATCGACGGGAAGGAGATGCACGTGGTCTCCGGCAAGATCACAGAAGTGAGTTACAACCCCAAGATCGATGGCGAGGCCACTCTCTGGGTAGACGTCGAACATGGACTGCTGCAGCGGGCAGAAGCCAGCGGCAGCGTCCGGATCGGCGGCAGCATCACAACAGCATTCGGAAACCTCACTTCCGATACCGCCTCTTTCACGCTGACCTGGGACCTGTTCGACCACGGGAAGGAGATCTCTGCGGTCCTCCCCGAACTCGCGCTGCCCACCTTTTCACATGCTGCAACAGCGCTGGACGACGGACGTGTGCTCATGAACGGGGGCTTCACCGGCGTTGCCAACAATAACGTCATCGCCCCGTTCCCGTTGCCGTTCACCCAGGTCTACGACCCTGTAGCGGAGACATGGACGTATGTCGAACCGTTGCAGGGATACTCCCTCCTGAGCTCGACAGTGAAGTTCGAGGACGGAAGGGTGCTGCTCGCAGGCATCAGCCAGGAAGATGAAACCGGCGCCGCGAGCGTGTTCGATCCAGCCGATGACTCGTGGGAACTACTGCCGGAGGAACCCGCCCTGCGGGGTGCGCCCCACCTCGTTCTGCTCGCGGACGGCCGCATCCTGGCGGTTGGAGGCGTGGACCTGGAGTCCCCCGGTTTCTCACCCGACCCCTCAGATGCAGTGGAGGTCTTCGACCCGCAGGCCGGGCGCTGGGAGAGGAAAGGAGCGATGCCGGTCGCTTTCGATGAACTATCGCTCGTTGCTCTGCCGGACGGCCGCGCGATCGTGATGGGACACCCGGAGCGGGTTGCTTCTTACCAGCCTGATGCCGCCTGGGTCTACGACCCGGCTTCCGACACCTGGGCGCCCCTCGACCTGACGCTTCAGTCGGTCCCAGCCGACCTCGCGTTCCTGGTCCAACGCTCCGGACCGGCCATCCTGCTCCAGGACGGGAGATTGCTCATCACGGGGCCAACAACGGTCGAGATCGACCATAACTTGCTCGACACCTGCGATGCCGGTCTTCCCGAGCGAGCCGACCTGCCCATCCCCGACCCATGCAACCCCGCGTCAACGATCTATGACCCCACTTCCGGCGCTACGGCGTTCACCGGGCCTGTCTCCCACCTCCGCACCGGACACACGCTCACCCTCCTGCCGGACGGCCGTGTGCTGGCGGCGGGCGGCATCGATCCGGGCGATCCCTCCGAATACTCCGCTGAGCAGAATCTGATCGCAACCACGGAGATCTACGACCCGGCCACCGACTCGTGGACGCTCGGCCCCGACCTCTCCGAACCACGGTTCGAGCACACGGCGACGCTCCTGCCCGACGGACGCGTCCTGCTGATAGGAGGCATCGGCCAGGAGAAGGAGCCCAACCCGCCGGGGAGCGGTAAGGAGATATATCCCCTCGCCCACACAGAGATCGTGGACCTCAGCCGGTAGCGCCGGCTACGCGCTCGCTGCCGCAGGCTCTGCGACGGGCCCCTTGGCAAAGGTGAGCCCGCCGTCGCCGGCGTCCACGGTGACGGTGTCGCCGTCGACGTACTCTCCGGCGAGGATGCCCCGCGCGACGACGTTCTCCACGTGGCGCTCCACAGCCCGCCGCAGGGGGCGTGCGCCGTAGACCGGGTCGAACCCTTCATCCTCCAGCCAGTCCTTCGCGGCGTCGGTCAGGTGGATGGAGATCGAGCGCTCAGCCAGCCGCTCCTGCACGTGGCGCACCATCAGGTCGATGATCTGATGCAACTCCTCGCGGGCCAGCGGGTGGAAGACGATGTACTCGTCCACACGGTTGAGGAACTCCGGCGTGAAGTGCTTCCTGAGCGCCTCCATCACCGCGCGGCGGTGCCGCTCCTCCTCGGTCGTGGGCTGTCCGGCGCGGAAGCCGATGCCGCCCTTGCTGAACTCCGCCGTGCCCACGTTGCTGGTCATGATGATGATGGTGTGGCTGAAGTCCACCGTGCGCCCGTGGCCGTCCGTCAGCCGTCCGTCCTCCAGTATCTGGAGCATGACGTTGAAGACGTCCGGGTGCCCCTTCTCGATCTCGTCGAAGAGCACGACGCGGAACGGCCTGCGGCGTATCGCCTCGGTCAACTGTCCCGCCTCGTCGTAGCCAACGTAGCCCGGCGGCGCGCCGATGAGGCGGGAGACGGTGTGACGCTCCCCATACTCGGACATGTCCACGCGGACCATGTTCTCCTCGTCGTCGAACACGCACTCCGCGAGAGCGCGCGCAAGCTCGGTCTTACCCACGCCCGTGGGGCCAAGGAACATGAACGACCCTACCGGGCGCTTCTCATCGCGCAGACCGGCGCGGGCGCGCCGTATCGCATCCGCCACGGCGACGACCGCCTCGTGCTGGCCAACGACCCGCTCGTGCAGGCGCTCCTCCAGGTGCAGCAGGCGCTCCGCTTCCTCCTCCATCAGCCGCATGGCGGGGATGCCCGTCCACGTCGCGATGAGCGAGGCGATGTCCTCAGCGCGCACGACGAGGTCGGTGTGGTCGCGGCCCAGGAATTCGCTCCGGTCGCGGCTGAACTCCTCCTCCAGCCGCACGCGTTCCACCTTGAGTTGAGCCGCAGTCTCGTAGTCGCTCCGCTGCGCGGCGGACTCCTCCTGTTCCAGGAGGTCGCGTATCCGCTGGTCCTGCGCCGTGAGCTCGGGAGGCAGGCTCTCCATGTCCAGCCGCAGCTTGGCCGCCGCCTCGTCAATCAGGTCCACCGCCTTGTCCGGCATGTTCCGGCCCGATATGTAGCGAGCGCTCAGCCGCGCCGCCGCGACCAGGGCGCCGTCGTCCAACTGCACCCGGTGGTGCGCCTCGTACCGGGGGCGCAACCCGCGCAGTATCTCGATGGCCTGGTCCACCGTCGGCTCTTCCAGCCATATCGTCTGGAAGCGGCGCTCCAACGCGGCGTCCTTCTCGATGTACCTGCGGTATTCGTCCGGCGTCGTCGCGCCGATCACCTGCAACTCGCCGCGTGCGAGGGCGGGCTTCATGATGTTCGCCGCGTCCAGTCCGCCCTCTCCGGCGCCCGCGCCAACCATGGTGTGGAGCTCGTCGATGAAGAGCACCACCTCCCGGCGCGCCTCCTTCATCTCGTCGATGACCGACTTCAGCCGCTCCTCGAACTCGCCGCGGAACTTCGCCCCGGCGACGAGGCCTGCCATGTCCAGCGCAAGCACGCGCTTGTCCCGCAGCGACTCCGGAACGTCGCCTGCGACGATGCGCTGCGCGAGGCCCTCCGCAATCGCGGTCTTGCCCACGCCCGCCCCGCCGATGATGACCGGGTTGTCCTTCGTACGACGCGTGAGCGTCTGCATCACGCGGCGTATCTCGTCCATGCGGCCGACGACCGGGTCCAGCTTCCCTTCACGGGCGAGTTTGGTCAGGTCGATCGTGTAGCGTTCGAGCGCCTGGTAGCGGTTCTCGGCGCGCGGGTCGGTCACGCGGTGTCCGCCGCGCACGTTCACGAGCGCCTGGTAGACGCGTTCCTTGGTGACGCCGTGGTCCGCCAGGACGCGCGCCGCTTCGCCCTGCGTATCGGACAGGATGGCGAGGAAGAGGTGCTCGGTGGCGATGTGCTCGTCGTGCAGGCGCTCCGCCTCGTCCTTCGCCGCCTGCAACATGGCCATCGCGCGGGGCGTCGGGTGCATCTGGTTGGACTCGTACGTGAGCTGGGGGGTCTTCTTCAGCACGATCTCGAGTTCGCCGCGTGTGCGGTCCACGTTGACACCCATGCCGGCCAGGATGCGCGCCGGCACGGAGTCCGCGCTCTCCAGCAGCGCGAGCATCACGTGCTCCACGTCCCACTGCGAGTGGCGGAACCTCCGAACGACCTCGTAGCTCGTCCCGATGACGACCTGCGCCTGTTCAGTGAAGTCTTCCTGTCTGAATACCATGACGTACTCCGATCAGCCCGGGAGCAACCGCTCTAGCGGCTGCCCAGGCGCTCCTCCAGTGCGCGCACCTGGCGCTCCAACTCGACGAGCCGCGCCTGCATGCGCATCAGCACCTCCACTCCAGCAAGGTTGATGCCCAGGTCCTCCATGAGCGACTTGATCCAGCGCGCCCGCGAGACGTCCGCCGGTGAGAACATGCGGATGTTGCCCCGCGAGCGTTTCGGCGTGAGCAGCCCGATGCGTTCGTACGTCCGGAGCGTCTGGGCGTGAACGCCCACCATGCGGGACGCGACGCTGATGACGTAGCACGGCTCGTCGTCGTTCACGCCGTCCGCGCTCGCGGGCCGGCCCCACACCTCCGCAACCACCGTCCGTTCCATCATGTCGCCCTCCTACACTCCGGCCTGAGCGCCGCGCTCCGCTTCGCGCAGACGCTCGAACAGCGCACGCTGCTCTTCGGTCAGTTCAACCGGCAGCACCGCCATCACCGTCACGAGCATGTCTCCGTGGCCGCCCCCGCTCCGCTTCGGCAGACCCTTGCCGCGCAGGCGTATCACGCGGCCGTTCTGCGTTCCCGGCGGGATGCGCACCGCAACGCTCTTTCCGCTCAGCGTCGGCGCTTCCGTCTCGCCGCCGAGCACCGCATCCAGCAGGGGAACGCGCGCGGTGAAGCGCACGTCGTCGCCTGCGCGCTCGAACACCCCGTGCGGCGCAACGGTCACGACGAGATAGAACTCGTCGACACCGTCGCGTTTCGGGTCCACGTGTATGCGCGCCCCACTCTCGACGCCCGGGGGTATACGCACCTCCAGCCGCTTGCCGCCGGGGTGCTGCACGGTGCGCGTCGAGCCCGCGTACGCCTCTTCCAGCGTGACGGTGACCGGCACCTCGATCCGGCGACGGGGCGCAGGCTGTCGGCGCTGGCCCCAGCGCGCGTCGGCGAACCCGTCGAAGAGGTTGCTGAAGTCGCCGAGGCCGTCCACGTCTGTGAATGCGCTGAAACCGGCGGAGCCGCCCCGGCGCGTGCGCGCGTTGGTGAAGAACGTGAACGGCGAGGCACCCGAACCGGGGCCTCCGCCGTGCATCTGGTCTGCGTGGCGCCAGTTCTCGCCGAACCGGTCGTACTTCTTCCGGGAGTCGGCGTCGGAGAGCACCTGGTATGCCTCGTTGATCTCCTTGAACCTCGCCTCGGCGCCGCTGTCGCCGTGGTTCACGTCGGGGTGATGCTGGCGTGCGAGACGGCGGTACGCGGAGCGTATCTCCTTCTCGGTGGCGTTCTTCGCCACCCCCAGCGTCTCGTAGTGGTTCTTCGCCATCTCAGCGCTCGATGCGAGCAAGTCGCTCTATAAACAGTATAGCAAACTTTAGTCGATTGCTATCAACCTAGCGGCGAACCGCCCGGCCAAGGAGTGCGAGGAAGACTCCCTCCGGCAGCACACGAGCAGCCAGGGAGCCGAAGCGCGAGTCGATGCCTACGGGGTAGCGGAGGCGGGGGCGCCGCGCGCGGACTATGCCGTGGATGACCTTCGCGACGAGGACGGGGGCCCTGGCACGTTCGAACGCTCCTCGGACCCTGCTCCGGTAGGCCTGGACGTATCGGTCGTAGGGAGCGCCGTCGCCCGACTCGATGTCCGCAGCCATATGCTGGTTCTCCGGGAACGCGGTGCTGATCAGCCCCGGTTCGACCAGCACGACGCGCACGCCGAGGGGCCACACCTCCGTCCTGAGCGACTCGGTCAAGCCCTCCAGCGCGAACTTGGAGGACGCATAGGCGCCGTGGAAGGGCGCGCCGATCCGTCCGAGGATGGAGCTCACGTTCACGATGGTCCCGCCGCGACGCTCGATCATGCCCGGCAGCACCGCCCGTATGAGACGCGAGACAGCGAAGACGTTGGTCTCGAACAGCGCGCGCAACTCGTCCGTGCTGAGCGTCTGCACCGGGCCGAACAGGCCGTATCCGGCGTTGTTGACGAGCACGCTGACGGGGCCGTGCTCCTCGGCGATGGCCGCCAGTGCGTCGGCCAGGCTCGTCTCGTCGTTGATGTCGAGCTCGACCCCCGCGACCGGCAGGTCCCGGTGAGCGGCTTCCGCTTCCAGTCCGACGAGCCGCTCCTTCGCGCGGCTCGTGCCGACGACGCGGTAGCCTCGCTCCGCCATGTAGAGCGCCGTGGCCATGCCGATGCCGCTCGACGCCCCGGTTATCAGCACAACGCCGTGCCCTTGTGTCATCGTCAGCCTCCATCACTCAGCCTATACTGGGCTTCGCTCGGCTGCATCACACGAACGAAGGAGTAGCTGTCATGGCGACGGTGTTGCGACTGGTGGGCGGGCTGATGGTGGTGTACGCGGGGCTGTACCTGGCGCAGTTCCTCTTCAGCACCCTCTACGACAACCCACAACCGGTCTGGGACGTGATGAACTTCATCTCCGGCGCAGGCATCCTCGTCGCGCTCATCGTGAACTTCGGGCACGTACGCTCGCAGTCCGGCGGCGAACCCGTCACTATCGCACGGCTGGGCGCACACGTGCTGTTCTACGCCAACGCGGCGCTCGCCATCTGGTTCTTCCGCAACTGGATATACCTGCTGGCGCTGGATGCGGGCGAGTCCGCCAGCATTCCCGTCGACGTCATCTGGGACTTCGTCGCCATGCTGATCCCGCTGGTGCTCGCCACCACCGGACTCAGGCTCTGGCGGGCGAGCGTCTAGCACCTCTGCGCCGCGCCACCACGCCTTTGACGCTCGGCGCCTCCGAGTGATACGATTTTACGAGTGTGCCAGATGCGCTCCCACGCCCTGGAAGGCAAATCACAAGGGGACAGCGCGCGCGGAGTAGGCGAACCGCCGCGCGCGTGATGCATCGCACGCAGGAGGTTGCCACATGGTGAACGTCGCCGCTCTGCGCTGTAAGGAATGTTCCCGCGAATACCCCATCGGCGCTTTCAACGTCTGTGATTTCTGCTTCGGACCGCTCGAAGTCGTCTACGACCTCGAAGCCATCGGCGACATCGCCAGCAGAGAGCGCATCATGTCCGGCCCCAACAGCCTCTGGCGCTATGCTGACTTCCTCCCCGCCGAGTACAACCCGCTCGTTGACATCAACGCCGGGTTCACGCCGCTCATCCGCTCGCGCGGCCTCGCGGAGCGCCTCGGCCTCAAGGAGTTGTGGATCAAGAACGACAGCGTCAACCCCTCGTATTCGTTCAAGGACCGAGTGGTCGCCGTCGCCGCCGCCAAGGCGCTGGAGTTCGGCTTCGAGACGCTCGCGTGCGCATCGACCGGCAACCTCGCCTGCGCTGTCGCCGCCCATGCGGCGCGGGCCGGGATGCAGGCATACGTCTTCATCCCGTCGGACCTGGAAGCCGGCAAGGTGCTGGGCGCGGCCATCTACAACCCCACCATGGTCGCCGTCAACGGCAGCTACGACGACGTCAACCGGCTCTGCAGCGAACTGGCCGACCAGTACCAGTGGGCGTTCGTCAACATCAACGTCCGCCCCTTCTACGCCGACGGCAGCAAGACGCTCGGCTACGAGGTTGCGGAGCAACTGGGCTGGCGCGCGCCCGCGCACGCAGTTGCGCCGTCGGCGTCCGGCGCGATGTTCACGAAGATCTACCAGGGGCTCAAGGAGTTCGAGCAGACCGGCATCATCGACAAGGTGGAGACGCGGATGCACTGCGCGCAGGCGCGCGGCTGCTCCCCCATCGCGACCGCTTACGAAGAGGGGCGGTTCGTGATACGCCCCGTGAAACCCGCCACCATCGCCAAGTCGCTCGGCATCGGGAACCCGGCCGACGGCTACTATGCCCTCAAGACGATCGAAGCGTCCGGGGGCTCCGCGGTCATCGCGGAGGAGCACGAGGTGGCAGAGAGCATCAAGCTGCTCGCCCAGACGGAGGGCATCTTCACGGAGGGCGCTGGCGGCGTCGCCATCGCGGGGCTGAAGCGTCTCGTCGAGCGCGGCGAGATCCAGCCGGACGAGCCGACCGTTGTCTATATCACGGGCAACGGGCTCAAGACGACTGAGATCGTGAGCGACGTCGTGAACCCCATCCTCATCGAGGGCACGGTGTCGGCGTTCGAGCAGCACGTGGGAGTGAGGGCCTGAGCGCCATGGCCACAACGATGCAACGGGTACGCTTCACGTTCCTCGACCACATGATCAAGCAGCCCGTCATCTACCGCATGGGACACGACTTCGAGGTCGTCACCAACATCCGCCGCGCCGACGTGCAGGAGGGCGTGGGGTGGGTGATCCTCGAGATCGAAGGAGAGTTGGAAGAGATCGAGCGCGGCCTGGAGTGGGTGCGCTCGCTTGGCGTCAGGGTCGACCCCGCACTGGGCGACCTGATAGAACCGTAATCGGGAGGATCGAGAGCAGGATGAGCGTAACCGTACGTATACCCGGTCCGCTGCGGCGGATCACCGATGGAGTGGACAAGGCAGCGGTCACCGCCGAGACCCTCGGCGGCGTCATCGCGGAACTCGAAGCGCAGTACCCCGGCATCCAGGAGCGTATCCTGGATGAGAACGGCGCGCTGCGCTACTTCGTGAACCTGTATCTGAACAACGAGGACGTGCGCTTCCTGGACGGCCTCGGCACTCCGGTCAAGGCCGGCGACGAGGTCAGCATCGTCCCCGCCGTCGCGGGCGGATAGGCGCGAGTCGTTCCGATGCCCGGTCCCAAGAACAACGACGAGTACTCCGAGCGGGAACTCGCCGAGATCGACGAACTGAACAGCCTGCCGGAAGGCCACCGCTCCTTCTTCCAGAACCCATGGTGGCAGCGGATCGCCATCGGCTTCGCGTTCCTCATCGTCATCTCGATGCTGTTTCCGGTCGTCGCACTCTCGTGCAACACCGGCTCCGAACCCACACCGACGCAGTCCGCGGGCGGCATCCCGGCGCCGGACTTCGAGCTCGCCGCCGCGCAGGGCGGCCTCATCAGCCTCTCCGATACGCTCGCGGCCAACGACGCCGTCGTGATCGTGTTCTATCGGGGCCACTTCTGAGGGATCTGCATCACCCAGCTCGGCGAGCTGGAACAGGCCTACGACGAGATACGCGCCCTGGACGCGGAACTCATCGCCCTGAGCACGGACGACGTTCCCCGCGCCCAGCAGATGCAGCAGCGCACCGGCGCTAGTTACCCCGTCCTGGCGGACCCGGACCAGGCGGTCGCCAAGGCGTACGGCGTGTTCGACCTGCTCGGTGACGGCGTCGCGGCGCCCGCCACGATCATCATGACCTCGGACCGCATCATCGCCATGCAGGTGGGGCAGGACATTGGCGACCGGCCCACCACCGCCTCCATCCTCCACACCCTCCGCCAGCTCAAGGCCGGGGAACTGCAGCCCGCCGCACAGAGCTAGCGTCCTACGCCCCCAGCTCCCGCACGACGCCCGCGACGCGCTCCGGCGCGATGCCTCGGTGCGTTCGCGACGAGCCCACGCCGTCCAGCAGCACCCACGAGATCTGCCCCGCCGTGGTCTTCTTGTCGCGGCTCATCGCCTCGATGATGGCATCGGGTTCCACACCCGTGTACGCGGACGGGAGCCCGAACCGGGCGATGAGCGACGCCTGCCGCTCCACGAGTTCCGGCGGCGTCACGCCCTCCAGCATCCCGAGGCGCGCCGCGCCCGTCATGCCGATGGCGACCGCCTCCCCGTGCAGGTAGGCGTCGTAGCCCGCCGCCGCCTCGATGCCGTGGCCTATCGTGTGGCCGTAGTTCAGCAGTTGCCGCAGCCCGCTCGTCTCGCGCTCGTCGGCGCTCACCACCCGCGCCTTCACCGCCGCGTTCCACGCGACGGCGCGCGTCGTCAACTCGGGATCGAGCGACTGCAGCGCGTCGGCGTGCTCCTCGTAGAGGTCCACCAGCCCCGCCTCCAGCGCAAGACCGTGCTTCACCGCCTCCGCCCAGCCTTCGCGCAGCGCGCGCTCCGGAAGCGTCCGCAGCGCCGATACGTCCGCCAGCACCATCGCCGGGTGGTGGAACGCGCCCACCATGTTCTTCGCCACCGGCAGGTCGACGCCCGTCTTCCCGCCGATGCTCGAGTCCACCATCGCCGTGAGCGACGTCGGGACCTGCACGACCCGTATCCCGCGCAGGAACGTCGCCGCGACGTAGCCCGCGAGGTCGCCGACGACTCCCCCGCCGACCGCGACGATGGCGTCGCGACGCTCCGCCTTGCGTTCGGCGAGCCATTCGTAGAGCACGGTGGCTGTCGCGAGGGTCTTGCTCCCCTCACCCGCCGGGAACGTGAACATCCCCATCTCGATGCCTGCGGCGTGCAGCGACCGCTGCGCCGCGCGTCCGTACGGATGGACGACGTTGCTGTCGCACACGATGAACGCCCGCCCGGAGAACCCCGTCTGCGCGAGGCGGCGCCCCAACTGTTCTTCCAGCGTGTCCCACCCCACGAACACCGGGTACGCGCCCTGCTCCAGGCGCACGGTCGCGGCGAGGTCAGGATCGTCCTCCCACGCCGACGGCGCGCCCAGCCGCCGCCACGCGCGCACGACCTCGTGCGCAGCCTGCTCTATCGTCAGGTCGTCCGTGTGCACCGTCCAGTGAGCATGCGCGTACGCCCACTGGCGCTCGCGCTTCAGCGCCTCGATACGCCCCAGCGGGTCGTCGGACTGCAGCATCGGGCGCGCCATCGCCTCCGCGCCGTCCAGCTCCGCGATGTGGGACAGCCGCCGGTACACCGTCTCCGGTCGCGCCTCCAGCGCCACGACGAGGCCGGAGCCGAGCATCCCGCCAAGCGACTGGTCGTGCATCACCGACCCCGCGCCCGTCGAGACGACGATGTGCTCCTCGCGCGCGAACTCGGCTATGGTGGCGCGCTCCAATTCCCGGAAGGCGGGTTCCCCGTCCTCGGCGAAGATGCGCTCGACCGCCTTGCCGGCGCGCTCGACGATGCGCTCGTCGGCGTCCTCGAACCGCCAGCCCAGCAGGCGCGCCGTGCTGCGTCCCACGGCGCTCTTCCCCGCGCCGGAGAATCCGATGAGGTAGATACGATTCCGGGTGGTCATAGCTCCCACATGCCCTACAACGACTGCACGGATTCGATGAGCGCGCCGATCAGGAACGCCAGCGCAACGCCTGCAAGGACGATACCCCCAGCGACCAGGATGATCTTCGTCGCGCCGGAGATGTTCCTGCTATGCCTGAACATCCAACCCGCAGCGAGCAGCAACACGCCGGCAGCGAGCAACAGTCCCAGGACTCTCATGTCCCCGTTCCGATCATGCGCCTACGATCCGTCTCGTGGCCCGACCGTCGAAAGGTAACTGTCGTAGTTGCGGTGCGTCTCGGAGACGTGGTCGCCGCCGAACTTCTCCATGAACGCGTCCGCCAGCGTGATCAGCACCATCGCCTCCGCGATCACTCCGCACGTCGGTACGAACGTGATGTCGCTCCGCTCGTAGTGCGCCTGGTCGAGTTCGCCCGTCGTCAGGTCCACGGACGGCAGCGGGTTCATCATCGTGGCGATGGGCTTGACGACTGCGCGGATGATGAGCGGCTCGCCGGTGGTCATGCCGCCTTCCAGCCCGCCCGCGTTGTTCGTGCGGCGGGGCCACGGCTTCACCCATCCCCCGTTCCCGTTCCGCTCCCACTCCTCGACGGGCTTGATGACGTCGTGCACCCTGGAGCCGCGCAGGTCGGCGAGTTCGAACCCCTTGCCGACCTCCACCCCCTTCACCGCGTTCACGCTACCCACGGACGCCATGAGCCGGGTGCTCAGCTTCGTGTCCCACTGGATGTGCGAACCCAGTCCTATCGGCAGGCCGGTCGCAACGACCTCCACGACGCCGCCGAGGCTGTCGCCCGCTTCCTTGGCCGCGTCGATCTCGCGCACCATGAGCGCGCTCGCGTCCGGGTCGGCGCAGCGCACCGGCGAGTCCTCGGCCGCGTCCCAGTCCACCGGTTCAGGCGGATGCGCCTGCACTCCGCCGATGTTCGTGACGTGGCTGTGTACCTCCACCCCGAACTCCGACAGGAACGCGCGGCAGACCGCTCCCACCGCGACGCGCGATGTTGACTCTCTCGCGGACGAGCGCTCCAGGATGTTCCGCGCGTCGTACTGCAGGTACTTGCTGATGCCGGGCGTGTCCGCGTGACCGGGGCGCAGCCGGTGAATCGGCGTCACCTCGTCCTCGACCGGCTCCTTCGCCATCGTGTGCGTCCACGGTTTGCCGTCCGGCCCGTTCCCGGTCGAGTGGTCGCGGTTCTCGATGAGCATCGCGATGGGCGCGCCGGTGGTGTAGCCGTGGCGCACGCCGGACTGCAGCACCGCGTAGTCCGTCTCTATCTGCATCCGCCCGCCGCGTCCGTAGCCCATCTGGCGGCGCGCCAGGTCGGCGCGTATCGCGGCCTCGGATATCGCTATACCCGCGGGCAGCCCTTCGAGCAGCGCGACGAGTCCAGGACCGTGGGACTCGCCTGCAGTCAGGAATCGCACCAAGACAACAACCTCCCGTGGAGCGTGCTTTCATTCTACCCCACGCCTGTTCGCGCTGATGTATACTCGCGCGCAACGGCAACGTGGCAGGAGGAAGGCATGCTCTCTATCGCCGACAATGAACTGCTGACGCGGGTGAGCGCCGGAACGCCCATGGGCGACCTCATGCGCCGCTTCTGGATACCCGCCGTCTTCTCCTCCGAGGTCGAGGCGGACGGCGTGCCGCACCGCACGCGGCTCCTCGGCGAAGACCTCCTCGTCGTGCGCCTCACCAGCGGCGCCGTCGCCACGATGACCCCTTACTGCCCGCATCGCACAGCGTCGCTCTTCTTCGGCCGCAATGAGGAAGAGGGTCTGCGCTGCGCCTATCACGGATGGAAGTTCGCCGCGGACGGCTCCTGCATGGACATGCCGAGCGAGCCGCCGGAGAGCAACTTCAAGGACAAGGTAACCCTCAAGACCTACCGCACCCTCGAGCGGAACGGCGTCATCTGGACCTACATGGGTCCGGAGCAGGACGAACCGCCCCCGCTGCCCAACATCGAGTGGAACCTCGTGCCGGAGTCCCACTGCTACCTCACCAAGCGCATCGCCCAGAACAACTACTTCCAGACCATCGAAGGCGAGATCGACTCCAGCCACAGCGGGTTCCTCCACTCCAGCTTCAACGACCCCTTCCGCCTCAACTCCAAGCAGGAGCAGGGCATGGTCTACAAGATGCGGGACCGCCATCCCCGCTTCCAGGTCAAGGACATGGACTACGGCGTGCTCATCGGCGCGCGACGCAATGCCGAAGAGGACACCTACTACTGGCGCATCACCCAGTACATGTTCCCCTTCCACACCATCATCCCGCCCTACGGCGCCGACCCGCTCTTCAGCGGCCACGCCTACATCCCCATGGACGACCACCACGTCCTCGCCCTCTGTTTCACCTACAACCCCGTGCGGCCCCTCACCGAGAAGGAGCTCGACTTCCTGAAGTTCGGTCCGGGCCAGGGCCAGCAGGGCCTCCACCCCACGGTGGATGGCTTCCTCCCGCCCATCCCCAACCGGCCTGAGAACGCATGGTGGCCGAAGCACCACATAGACAACGACTTCAACGTGGACTGGGAACGCCAGAAGACCGTCCAGTTCTCCGGCCTCCCCGGCACCTGGACGCAGGACTCCGGCATGCAAGAGACGATGGGCCGTGTGACCAACCGGAACGCCGAGCATCTCGGCATCAGCGACACCGGCATCATCCGCACCCGACGGGCATTGCTGAAAGCGGCGAAGCTCCTGCGCGACTACGGCATCGAGCCTGACTCCGTCTGGGACCCGGACGCCTACTACATCCGGTCGGCATCCGTCGTGCTTCCGCGCGAGTCCGAATGGGTCGAGGCCTCCCTCGAGTACCGCACGCCGAAAGAGAACGTCAACTACGCCGCGGTCTAAGGGTGTTGGTCCCCTCTCCTGAGGGAGAGGGGCAGGGTGAGGGCCCTACGCCGCCATCTCCTCGGCCTCTGGCGCAGGCGCGGGCTGGACGACGTACCCCTCGCGGATGACTCCCGCCTCCGTGTCCATCCGTGGCCCCTCGCCTTCGATAATCGCCTCGCCCACCCACAACTTGTACGCCGTCCACGCGGCCATCGCCGCGTCCAGTTGATCGTCCGTCAGGGTGTCTTCCGAGGGCAGTTGCAGGCCCAGTTCAGACAACAACTCGGTGCGAGCGCGGCGCCCGTCCAGCGTGCGTTTCGACGGTAGCTGTGTCCCGTTCGACACGACCTTCCACGCTCCGCCTGGAAACACCTCTATCAGCGTCGTGCTGGACGCGGGCGTGCCATCCAGCCCGAGCAGGCGGAAGCGGCTCCCGCTCTCGACCAGACGGTGGAAGAGCCGCACCGACCCCTGGATCAGGCCTGAATACGGCTTGCCGTCCGCGGGCAAGGTGTAGGGCGTGCGGCCCGGCGCGTTCACGCGCCGTTCCGACTCCCGCATCGTGGCCTCCGGCGACCCGGCGAGTCCTTGCGGGCCGTCTATGGCAAGGATGAAGGAGCGTCCGATGGCACGGTCCGGGATGATGTGCGACGCGTCCTCCCGGTAGTCCCATTGCCCGAACGTGCACACCAGTTCGGTGTCGAGCACGGCGTAGTCGCACGGGCGCTTCTGTCCCGCCGTCGGGTCCGAGAGGTCGAGACCGATGAAGCAGCGTCCGCCGCCGATCTCACGCCCGCCGCCGCCCTGCCGTGTCGCGCGCCGCTGACGCCACTTGGCTATGTAACGCGCCGTAACGGCGGCGGCCAGCACCGAGGCGCCCGCGGCGCCATACACACGGGGGTTCCCTCGCATACGCATGGGGGACATTCTACCAAGCCGCGGCAGGACGCTGCCTGCACCCTTCCGTCGTTTCTGCGGAGGCAGGGATCTCGCAGCCCTAGCCTCGTCCCCTTCTGCCGTCCAGCCACGCCTGCAGGATGACCGCCGCCGCCCCGGCGTCGACCGCGCCCTTCTCGACCCTCCGGCGACCCCTTCCCCGGCCACGGCTCCCTTCCAGCGCGCGCTCCGCTTCCGCGGAGGAGAGCCGCTCGTCGACCGTCTCGACCGTTAGCCCCGCTTCCTCCAGCCGCCGCGCGAACTCCTGCACGACCTGCGCCTGCGGTCCGACTCGTCCTGACATCGAGTACGGCATCCCCACGACCACGACGTCCGCATCCCGCGACCGGGCCTCCCGCTGCACGTCGGCAACGGCATCCGGGGAGTCTTCGATCACGCCTGCGGGGACCGCGATGCCGGTGTCCGTATCGCCCGACGCGACGCCGATGCGGCGTTCGCCGACGTCGAGCCCCAGTGCGCGCACTAGCCGGCCTGCTGCTCGACGATGCCGGCAACCGCCGCGAGCGCGTCATCGAGCCGCGAGGCGTCCCGTCCGCCCGCCTGCGCGAGCCGCGGCTGGCCGCCACCGCCGCCGCCCATGACCTTCGCCGCAGTGTTGACGATGGCCCCTGCGTCGAAGCCGCGCTCCACGAGGTCCGGCGTGACCATCGCCAGCAGACCGGGGCGTCCGTTGAACACGCTGCCGAGCACCACGACACCGGAGCCGAGCTTGTCCCGCAGCCGGTCACCCAACTCGCGCAGCGCCTCGGCGTCCGGTGCGTCACTCCGCACCGCCAGCACCTGCACGCCGCTCACGTCGCGCGCCTCATCGAGGAGGGTATCCGCCTCCTGCCGCGACGCCTCCCGCTGTCCCGCGCGCAGCGAGCGCCGCGCCTCTTCTGCCTGCGCCAGCAGCGCCTCGATGCGCTGCGGCAGTTCGGCGGGCGCCGCCCGGAGCAGCCCCGCGGCCTCGTCCAGCTGCCGCAACCGCTGGCCGACCCACTCGTCGCCGCCACGTCCGGTCACGGCCTCGATGCGGCGCACGCCTGTCCCCACGCTGCTCTCGCCGACGACGTGGAAGACGCCTATCTGCCCGGTGCGCTCGAGGTGCGTGCCGCCGCAGACCTCGAAACTCACCGGCTGCGTCTCGCCGATCTGCACCGTGCGCACGCGGTCGCCGTACCGCTCGCCGAAGAACGCGAGCGCCCCGTTCGCCGTCGCCTCGCGGAAGGTGCGCTCGTCCTTCACCAGCGACAGGTCGCCCCGCACGGACTCGTTGATGCGGCGCTCGATCTCGCTCAACTCGTCGCGGCTGACCGCCGAGACGTGCGTGAAGTCGAACCGCAGCCGGTCCGGCGCGACCAGCGAACCCGCCTGCCGCACGTGCGAGCCGAGCACGTCCCGCAGCACTGCGTGCAGCAGGTGTGTCGCGGTGTGGTTCCGCGCAACGTCCAGCCTGCGCTCCGCGTCGACGGACGCGTGCACCGCGTCACCGACCGCGAGGGCGCCGTCGACGACCTCTGCCGTGTGTACGATGAGCTCACCCAGCGGCTTCTGCGTGTCGCTCACCCGGGCCGAGCCGCCGGACGCCGCGATGAGGCCGGTGTCCCCGACCTGCCCGCCGCCCTCAGGGTAGAACGGCGTCTCGCGCAGCACGATCTCGACCCGCTCTCCGGCCTCGGCGCGTTGCACCGGCTCGCCGTCCTTCAGCATGGCCGCGACCACCGTATCCGTCTCGACGCGGTCGTAGCCGAGGAACGCCGTCTCGCGGACGTCGAGCGCCTCGTAGGCGCGGACCTCCTCGCGCCCGCCGCCGAAGCGGGCGGCCGCGCGGCCGCGCTCGCGCTGTTCCTCCATCGCGCGCTCGAAGCCGGCGATGTCCACCTCCAGCCCCTGTTCGCGCGCTATCTCCTGCGTCAGTTCCAGCGGGAAGCCGAAGGTGTCGTACAGGCGGAACGCATCGGCCCCGCTGACCGTTCCCCCCTGCGCGATGCACTCCTCCAGCACCGGCGTGCCAAGCGCGATGGCGTCGTAGAAGCGGTCTTCCTCCGACTCCAGCGTCTTGAGCACGAAACGCTCGTGCTCGCGGAGCTCGGGGTAGAGCGCGCCGAACCGCTCGATCACCGGAGCGGCGACCTCCGGCAGGAAACCGGCCTCGATCCCGAGCCTCCGCGCGAAGCGGATGCCTCGCCGTATCACGCGGCGCAGCACGTAGCCCCGGCCTTCGTTCGCGGGCACGACGCCGTCCGCGATGAGGAACGTCGCGCTGCGGGCGTGTTCGGTGACGACGTGAATGGCGAAGTCGTCGTCGGGGTCCTGCCGGTACGTCCTGCCCGCCAGTTGCTCCACGCGCTGCCGTACCAGGGCGAGCAGGTCGGTCTCGTAGGCGGAGGTCACGCCCTGCATGATGGCGGTGATGCGCTCCAGCCCCATGCCGGTGTCGATGCCCGGCGCGGGCAGGTCCGTCCGCGTGCCGTCGGCCGCCTGGTGGAACTGCGGGAAGACGAGGTTCCAGTACTCCACAAACCGGCCCGTGTCGTCGCCCGGTTTCATGCCGGGCCCGTACTCCTCGCCGAAGTCGTAGTACAGCTCGCTGGAAGGGCCACACGCGCCTTCGTCGCCCGCCGGGCCCCAGAAGTTGTCCTCGTCGCCGAGCGTCACGATGCGCTCGTCCGGCACGCCGACCTCGTCGCGCCATATCGCCCGCGCCTCGTCGTCCGTGTAGTGCACCGTGACCCAGATACGTTCCGGGGGCAGCAGCAGCACCTCGGTCGTGAACTCCCACGCCCACGCGATCGCCTCGCGCTTGAAGTAGTCGCCGATGCTGAAGTTGCCCAGCATCTCGAACATCGTGTGGTGCGTGAAGTCCCCTACCACGTCTATGTCGGTCGTGCGGAAGCACTTCTGCGCCGATGCCAGTCGCGGGTTCGGCGGCGTCTCGTCCCCCGCGTAGTACGGCTTGAACGGCGCCATGCCGGCGGATGTGAGCAGCAGCGTGGGGTCGCCCGCAGGGATCAGCGATGCGCTCGGCATCACGAGGTGGCCGCGCTCCTCGAAGAACCGCAGGTATGCGGCGCGGATCTCGTCGCCGGTCGTCGGGGGCATATCGGCCAAGGGCGTACAGTCCTCTGGGAAAGGCGCTGCGTGAGAGCGCCACGCACTGGAAAGAGTCTACGAACGGCTCCGCGAGCCTGTCAACGCGCCGCGAACGGCGCGGGAGCACCGCGATTGACGAGGCGCGGCGGCGGGCGTAGGTTGCGGACGTGAACGCACTCGCCTTTCTCGCGCCTCTCAGCGCCTTCGCGCGGAACCCGCGCCGTCATCCCACCCACCTCGGCTATCTAAACGGCTTCATCTACGGGTTCGGGATGGGCGGGTCGACCATCCTCTTCCCGCTGTACGCGATAAACCAGGGGTTCTCCCTCCCGAGCCAGGGCTTCATCGTCGCCGCGCCCGGCATCGTCATGATCATGCTGAGGCTCGTGGGAGGCGCGGTCTCGGACCGGTTCGGGGAGAAATTCATCCTCTGGTTCAGCTTCGCTACCGTCACCATCGCCTCCGTCGTCCCCATCTTCAGCGCGACGTTCCTCTCGCTCACGGCGGCCCAGCTGTTCAACGGCGCGTCCCGCTCCGTCTACTGGTCGGCTGCGCAGTCGTACATCAGCCGCAGCGCCGAGGGCGAGGCGGGCAAGGTGATGGGGCGTCAGCTCAGCTTCGAGTCCGGCGGCGGCATCATCGGAGCCATCGCTGTGGGGTTCGTAGCGGAAGGCATCGGCTTCCCGGAAGCGTTCCTGCTGACCGCGATCATGACCTTCATCGGCTTCCTGGTCACGACATCGCTGCCGAGACTCCCGCGCAAGGACCAGGTGCGCAGTCTGGCCGCCAGTCTCGCTCCCGCGAAGACGATGCTGGTGAAGCGCACGCTGCTGCACGCGCACGTGGTTGCGTTCACGAGCGCGGCGTACTCCGGGCTGGTGATGGGGTTGTTCATCGCGTTCTTCCACGAAGTCGGCTACGGCGAGGGCGGCATCGCCGTTATCCGCTCGCTCAACAGTGTCGGCGTGAGCGCGCTCGCGTACTTCTTCGGCGCGCTGCTGGGGTTCCTCGGCAGCCGCAATACGGCCATGCTCGGCATCACCATCACCGGGGTGCTCTCTGTCGGCATAGGGGCTACGGGGTCCATCCCCATCGTCCCCGCCCTGTTCATGACACTCACCGGCATAACATTCGGGAGCCTGCGCTCGCTCTATCCCACGCTCGCGGCGGAGAACAGCGAGCCGAACCAGCGCGCGATGGCGCTCTCCGTCGTGGGGCTCTACTGGGCGATCGGCATCTTCCTCTCCCCGCTGCTGTTCGGCTTCATCGCCGACGCGACCGGCATCCGCGAGGCCATCTTCATCTTCGGAGGCTTCGCCACCGTCGTAGGACTGCTCTCGCCGCTGCTCTACGCCTACGGACGGCGCGGCCTCCCGCCCAAGGGTACAGAGGAACAAGTCGAGAACGAGGGGGAACGGGTCGAGAGCAGGGAGGAACGAGAGTATGACGGTCCGGCTGAGAGAACGACCACCCGGGAGGGCGTGATGGCGGATGCATCGTGGCACCAGGTAAGACTTGCCCCTGAGACCCTGTCCGGCGGCAGAGGTCGCTACATCCATGAATACGTCCGTGCGAGCACCATAGAGCAAGCCCATGCATCCGGCCTAGCTGCCGGGCGGGTGCGGGCAAGCAATTATCCTGTAGCCAGGATCGAGGAGCACCTGAACAAGCGGGACAGCGAGGGATGGCGTTTGGTGTCCATGGAGCCGCACTGGTGGTACGAGCGGCAACTCACCGGCGGGACGGCGCCGATCTCAAGGCCGCTCGCCATTATCGGGTGGTACCTCACCTTCGAGAGGCGCTAGCGATATCGCGGCAGCCCGCCGACCGGCTTCACGCCATCTCCTCGAAGTAGCGGAGCGAGTCCGGGTTCGCCAGCGCGTCCCTGCTGACGGCCTGCTCCAGCGGAACGCCGTTCAGCATCTTCTTCACCGGCACTTCCAGCTTCTTGCCATTGAGCGTACGCGGCACTTCCACTATCTGCCGCATCTCGTCCGGCACGTGGCGGGGCGAGAGGCTTGTGCGTATGGCGCCGGCGATGCGCTGCCGCATCGCGTCGTCCAACTCGCAGTCCTCGCGCATCACGAGGAAGAGGTACAGCTTGCCCTCGACCCCCAACTGCGTCGTGTCGATGACTAGGCTGTCCAGCACCTCCAGGATGTCCTCGACGACGCGGTAGAACTCGCTCGTCCCCATGCGGACGCCGCTCCGGTTCAGGGTCGAGTCGGAGCGGCCGTAGATGACGCACGCTCCCTCGTCCGTCACCTTCAGCCAGTCGCCGTGCCGCCACACGTCCGGGTAGACGTCGAAGTAGCTCTCGTGCAGGCGCGAACCGTCCGGGTCGTTCAGGAAGCGCACCGGCATGGACGGCATCGGCTCGGTCACGACCAGTTCGCCGACCTCGCCCACGACCGGCGCGCCGGTCTCGTCGAAACTCTCCACCTTGCAGCCGAGGCACCGGCACTGGATCTCCCCGGAGCGCACGGGCAGCGCCGGCCCGCCCCCGACGAACGCGGTGAAGATGTCCGTCCCGCCGCTGATAGACGCGAGGAGCAGGTCGTTCTTGACGTGCTCGTACACCCACGCGAAGCCTTCCGGCGGCAGCGGCGCGCCCGTCGAGCCGATGGAGCGCATCGCGCCCAGGTCGAGCGACGCGCCGGGCCCGATCTCCGCCTTCATGCAGCCGAGGATGTACGGCGCGCTGACGCCGAACGAGGTGATGCGCGTCCGCTCCGCCACCCGCCAGAGCGCGTACATGTCCGGGTGGCCGGGGCTGCCGTCGTAGAGGACGATGGACGAGCCGAGCAGCAGCCCGCTCATCAGGATGTTCCACATGATCCAGCCGGTCGTGCTGAACCAGAAGAAGCGGTCGCCCTCGCCGATGTCCATCTGCAGCGACAGGAACTTCGCGTGCTCCAGCAATGCGCCGCCGTGCCCGTGCACGATCGCTTTCGGCGCGCCCGTCGTGCCGGACGAGTACGCCACGCAGAGCGGGTGGTCGAACGGCACGGGCTCGAACGACAGCTCCCCTCCGGGGACGGCGAAGTCCGCCCAGAGCGACGCCGCTCCGCTCAGCGGGTCCAGGTCGGGCTGCGGTTCGAGGTACGGCAGCACGACCGTCCGCTCGAGCGTCGGCAACGCGCTCTGGATGCCCGCGACCGCCTCCCGCGAGTCGAACCGCCTGCCGTTGTACGTGTAGCCGTCCACCGCGAACAGCACCTTGGGGCTCATCTGCCGGAACCGCTCGATGACGCTCTGCGTCCCGAACTCCGGCGGGCAGCTGGACCACGACGCTCCTAGCGAGGCCGCCGCGAGCGCAGCCGCGACGGCCTCCGGTACGTTCGGCATGTACGCGACCACGCCGTCGCCGCGACCCACGCCCAGGGCGCGCAGCCCCGCGGCGATCTCCGCCGTCCGGGCGCGGAGGTCGTCCCACGTCCACTCCGTCGTCGCGCCGGACTCGTGTACGCCGACGATACAGACCTCGCTGCCGCTGCGGGCGAGGACGTGCTCCGCGTAGTTGAGCGTCGCGCCGGTGAACCAGCGAGCGCCCTCGACGCGCGTCCCGTTCGGACCGGGCGCGAGGGCCTGCGTGTACGGCGTGTGCGCCTTGACGCCGAAGTAGTCCCAGAACGACGCCCAGAAGCGGCCGACGTCCTCCACCGACCACCGCCACAGATCCTCGTACGTCTCGAAGCGAAGGCCGTGCGTCTCCGCGAGCCACCGCTCGTAGGCAGCAAGCCGCGTGCCTGATCGGCGCTCCTCGGACGGCGTCCAGAGCAGAGCGCCCTCGGTGGCGCTGCCGCCTGTGTGCGGTTCGTTCATCCTGTCTGCCCCGTCTATCCCTGTTGGTTCCCGGCCCGCGCCTGCTCCGCCAGCGCGCGCAGCATCTCCCGCAGCTCCGGGTCCGGCTCGCGCGACGTCTGGTCCGCGAGGCTCGTCTCGCCCGTGAGGCGGAACATGTCCGCGGCGCCGAGTAGTATGCGCGGCGTCAGGCCCAGGTGCTCGAACGTCGCCGCTATCTCCTCCATCTCCCCCACCCACCGGCGGGCGCGGCGCGGCATCTGCGTCGCCGCCTTCATGTGACGTGCGGGGGCGGCTGCGTCGCCGAACTCGGCCAGCAGCGCGTCAGTCAGCCCCATCGCCTCCGCCGCTGTCAGCAGTTCCGTCCACACAGCCGTCGTGCCCTTGGTGGACGCGGCGTAGACCATCTTCAGGCCGGACGCCTGCCCGAAGCGCGGGCCCACACGCCGGATGTCCAGTCCGCACTCCCGCAGCGACTCCAGCGCCGACGTGTCCGGGCCGGAGCAGTAGATGTGCGGGTCGGAACCCGGTCCCGGCGGACCGCCGATGATGCCCGCGTCGATGAACGTCGCGCCCGTGTCCAGCATGAGCGTCGCGATGCGCACGACCGTCTGCGGCGCGATGGCGTTGCACTCCGCGAACGCGGGCCTCGAGCCGGTGCGCGCCATCGCGCCCGCGACTGCCTCCGCGATGGGCACCGCCTCCGCGGGCGGGAGCACGGAGAGCAGGAGGTCGCACTCCTCGACGAGCGCGTCCACGCTGCCGGCGTCGCGTATGCCGGCCTCGGCGGCGCGGAGCCGCGTCAGCTCGCTCCGCTCCGTGAGGTCGGTGGCGGCGTCGACGCCGCCCGACACGAGCGTCGCGCCGATGGCGGCGCCCATGTCGCCCGCACTGATGATGCCGACGGTACCGGCCATGCTACGCCGGGGCCGTGCCCGCCTCCGCCAGGCGGCGCTTCGCCTCTTCGTACACGTCGGAGGGCAGGTTCCCCTTGAGCGAGGCTTCGAGGTTCTGCCGCAGGTGCTCCGGGTTGATGGTGCCCACGATGTTCGTGTGCATGCCGGGGTGCGTCTGCGTGAAGCGGATGACGAACTCCATGCGGGACTGGCCGTCTTCCAGCAGTTCGTCCATATTCGCCTTCTCCCACACGTCCAGCAGCTCCGGGTTCCGGCTGGCCGGACGCTCTCCACCGCTCGGCGCTCCTCGCGCTGCCCCGCCCCGGATGATCGTGCCCGACCCCGCGGCAGCCGCCGCACCAACGAGGCCCTCGTGCTCGCGCTGCGACGCCGAGTAGGGGATCTGGAACGCGTCGAACACGCCCATCTCGATGTGGTCGGCCAGGTGCGGGATCGTGCCGGACATGCCAAGGAAACGCACCTTCCCCTGCGCCTGCAACTCCTGCATCGTCTCGACAGTGTCGCTCTCCTCCAGCACCTGGCGGGAGGGGGTCATGTGCACCTGCAGCAGGTCCATGTGGTCCGTGTTCATCCGCCGGAGGCTCTGCTCGACGCCCGCGACGATGTTCTCTCTCGTGTACACGTGAGGCCCGCCGCGGTCCCTTGTGGGATCCGGCTCCCAGCCGACAAGGCACCCGCACTTGCTCGCCAGGAAGTACTCGTTGCGCCGATGCGCGATGTGCCGCCCGATGCGCTCCTCGCTCACGCCATAGTCGATGGACGTGTCGATGTAGTTGATGCCCAGGTCCAGCACCGTGTTCAGCAGCCTCCCCGCGTCCTCTTCCGGCACCTCTCTGCCGCGCGGGACACCCCGCAGCTCCATCGCGCCGAAACCCAGCACGGTAACGTCCATGCCGGTGCGCCCCAACATTCGCTTCTCGAGACCGGCCATCGCTCCTCCGCAATCTTGTGGTGGGATGCGCGGAGTATAGCAACGATCCCTTCCCCCTTGACGGGGGAAGGTCAGGATGGGGGCGCGTCGGCAGGGTTGCAGGGTAGGCTTGTTGGAAGCATCCCTACGCCCCCGCGAGCACCTCCCTGGCCAGTGCCCGCGCCTCGTCGATATTGTCGACGAAGTGGTCCTCGGGAACGCGCTTCAGCACGTTCAGCGCCTGCAGCGTGACCGCGGGCCTGCCCTTCAGGCCCATGATGATGCACACCGTATCCTGCTCGTAGGCAACGTCTATGAGTTGCTCGACCACCAGCGCGGCGCTGTCGTCCATGTGCACCGTGTCGGAGAAGTTCAGGATCACGACCTCGTGGTCGCGGATGTCGGCGGTTATCACTGTCGTCAGTTTGCCGGACGACGCAACCGAGAAGCTCCCGCGCATCGATACCAGCCCCACCCGCGCGGAGAAGATGTCCGCGTCGTCGGACTCGTCGTCTGGAGTGAGGAAGACACTGTCCAGGAGCGGTATGGACATCACGCTGTCCAGCTCCAACTGCTCCCAGTGCCGGGCGCTCGCCATGCCGGCCACGATCAGGCCTATGGCGACGGCGGTGACGAGGTCCACGAACACCGTCAGCCCCATGGTGAGCACCATCACCAGCAGGTGCTCCCGTTGGACGCGGTGGAGGCGCGTGACGAAGCGCCAGTCGACGATGTCCCAGCCCACTTTGATCAGGATGCCCGCAAGCACCGCGTGGGGGATCACCTTGACGTACTCGGCAAGGCCCAGCACGAGCAGCAGCACGACTCCCGCGCGTATGGCTCCCGATACTTGGGTCCGCCCGCCGGAGCGGATGTTGACCACGGAGCCCGGAGTGGAACCCGCGCCGGGCAGGGCGCCTATGAGGCCCGCTATGGTGTTGCCGATGCCCTGTCCGATCAGCTCCCTGTCGGAATCGTGGCGCGTCCGGGTCATCGAATCGGCAACCAGCGAGGTCAGCAGGCTGTCTATCGAACCGAGGAGCGCGAGGATCAGCGCCGGCTGTATGGCGCCGGCCAGCACGCTCGGGGAGAGGGCCAGCTGCTGCCACCCCGGCAGTTCAGCGGACACCTCCCCGATGACGGGAACGTCGGTCAACCACAGAACGCTCAGCAGCGTCCCCGTAACCAGCGCCACCAGGGTCGCAGGGAAGAACCTGGAGAACCGGGCCGGCCAGCCCACCATCACCACCAGCGTAGTCGCCGCAACGGCCAGCGCGGCGTAGTTGACGTTGGTCACCGCATCCGGCCATGCGTTCACCGCGTCCGAGGGGCCGCCCGTAACGGCAGGCGACCCCAGGAACGGCAACGTCTGGATGAGGATGATGAGGAAGCCGATCCCGGACATGAACCCGGACACCACGGAGTAAGGGGTGTAAGAGACGTACCGCCCCACCCGCATGAGGCCGAGCGCGATCTGTATCACGCCCGCCATGACGACTATCGTGAACGCCTTGGTGAGGTCGCCCTCGGCGTGGGCGGTCACGATAACCGCCATCGCCACGGTCATCGAGCCCGTCGGGCCCGATATCTGCGACTTCGTCCCCCCGAACACCGCCGCGAAGAAGCCCACGGCGACCGCCCCGTAGATGCCCGCGGTCGCCCCGAGGCCGGACGCCACGCCGAAGGCCAGCGCCAGCGGAAGCCCCACGACCCCCGCCGTCACGCCGCCGAGGACATCGCCCCGGAACGTCGTGAGGTTGTAGCTGATCCTCACGAGAGTATCCTGTTCGCGATATCCCGCGCCTCGTCGATATCGGCGACGAAGTGGTCCTCGGGAACGCGGCGAAGCACGTTCAGCGCCTGCATTATCACGGCCGGCCTTCCGCCAAGGCCCATGACGATGCACTCCGTATCCTGATCGCGCGCCACGTCAATGAGGTGCTCGATCACCAGCGCGGCGCTGTCGTCCATGTGCACCGTATCGGAGAAGTCCAGGATCACGACCTCGTGGTCGCGGATGTCGGCTGTTATCACCGTCGTCAGCTTGCCGGACGACGCAACCGAGAAGCTGCCGCGCATCGCGACGAGCCCGACCCGCGCGGAGAAGACGTCCGCGTCGTCAGACTCGTCCTCCGGAGTGAGGAAAGTGCTGTCCAGGAGCGGTACCGACATCACGCTGTCAAGCTCCAGCCGCTCCCACTGACGGGCGCTCGCCATGCCCGCCACGATCAGGCCTATGGCGACGGCGGTGACCAGGTCCAGGAACACCGTCAGTCCCATGGTGAGCACCATCACCAGCAGGTGCTCCCGCTGGACGCGGTGGATGCGGGTGATGAAGCGCCAGTCGATGATGTCCCAGCCCACCTTCATCAGGATGCCCGCGAGCACCGCGTGCGGGACCGTCTCGACGAACCGACCGAATTCCAGCACCAGCGCCAGCAGGATCGCCGCGCACAGCACACCGGACACCCGTGTTCTCCCTCCGGCCCGCAGGTTCACCACGGTGCCCACCGTGGCTCCGGCGCCCGGCAGCCCGCCGATGGACCCGGCGACAGCGTTGCCTATGCCCTGCCCCACGAGTTCGCGGTTGGGGCTGTGGCGCGTGCGCGTCATGGCATCGGCAACCAGCGAGGTCAGCAGGCTGTCTATGGAGCCGAGCAGTGCAAGGATCAGCGCAGGTTGTATGGCGCCCACCAGGAACCCCAGGGAGACGTCGGGCAGCTGCGGTTCCGGCAGACCGGTCGGGACCATGCCGATGACCGGTGTATCTGTCAGCCACAGGATCCCGAGCGCCGATCCGGCGATCAGCGCCGCCAGCGTGGGCGGCAGGAACCTCCGGAAGCGGACGGGCCAGAACACACCGACCACGAGCGTCGTCGCGGCGATGGCAACCGCGCTCGGGTTCAGGTGGGTCAACGCGTCCGGCCACGCGCGGACCGCTCCCACCGGCCCGCCTGTCGCTGTGTCCAACCCGAGGAACGGCAACGTCTGGATGAGGATGATGATGATGCCGATGCCGGACATGAACCCGGATATCACTGAGTACGGCGTATACGCGACGAAGCGCCCGATCCGCAGTACCCCGAGCAGGACCTGTATGGCCCCGGCCATGATGACGATGGTGAACGCCTTGGCGAAGTCGCCCTCCGCGTGGCTCGTCACGATGACGGCCATCGCTACGGCCATCGGGCCCGTGGGGCTCGATATCTGGGACTTCGTCCCGCCGAACACGGCTGCGAAGAAACCGACGGCGACCGCACCGTACAGGCCCGCGATAGCTCCGAGCCCGGACGCCACGCCGAAGGCGAGCGATACCGGCAGCACCACCACCGCCGAGGTGATGCCGCCGAAGAGGTCCCCGCGAAACGTTCGGAAGTCGTAGCTCATGCGGATCCCTTCTCCGTTCCGCGCGCAGTATACGCATTGCCGCGCACGTTGCACGCTGAGAAAAAACGGGAAAACAGCGCCATCGCACACACCTCCCGCCAACCCCCGCAGGGCCCTCACCCTAGCCCTTTCCATCAGGAGAGGGAATCAGGCGCCTTGCCGCGTGCTGGTAGAATGAACACGGGAGGCCGTTCATACAATGCTCGGCAAACTGCTCAACGTCCTCGGCGATTCGAACGACAAGGAAGTCAAGCGCTACCAGCGGGTGGTGGCCGCCGTCGGGGACCTCGAAGGTAGCGTGACCGCCCTCGGCGACGACGAACTCGCCGCCCGGACCGCCGCCTTCCGCGAGCGCATCGCCCAAGGCGAAAGCCTTGACGATCTCCTCCCTGAGGCTTTCGCCGTCGTGCGGGAGGCTGCGTGGCGCGCCATCGGCCTCCACCCCTTCGACGTCCAGGTCCTCGGCGGCGCAGCGCTCCACGGCGGCAAGGTCGCGGAGATGAAGACCGGCGAGGGCAAAACGCTCGTCGCCACCCTCGCCGTCTACCTCAACGCGCTCGAGGGCGAGGGCGTCCACGTCGTCACCGTCAACGACTACCTCGCCCGGCGCGACGCGCTCTGGATGGGCAAGGTCTACTCATTCCTCGGCCTCTCCACGGGCTGCCTCCAGCACGAGTCCTCCCAGGTCCTGGACCCCGGCTACGCCCCGGGCGACGAGCCCCCGGAGATGCGCCCTGTCTCCCGCAAGGAGGCCTACGAGGCGGACATCACGTACGGCACGAACAACGAGTTCGGCTTCGATTACCTGCGCGACAACATGGCCTCATCGCTCGCGCAGAAGGTGCAGCGGGGGCTGCACTACGCCATCGTCGACGAGGTGGACAACATCCTCATCGACGAGGCCCGCACCCCACTCATCATCAGCGGCCCGTCCCAGGAGTCGACGACGCTCTACGGAACGGTCGCGCGCGTCGTCCCACGCCTGCGGGCGGACGAGGACTACACCATCGCGGAGAAGGAGCGGCAGGCTCTGCTCACCGACGCGGGCATCACGAAGATCGAGTCCCTGCTCAACGTCCGCAACCTCTACGACCCTTCCAACTACGTCCTCACCCACTTCGTCGAGAACGCGCTGCGGGCCCAGTTCGTCTACCAGCGCGACAAGGACTACGTGGTGAAGGATGGCGAGGTCGTCATCGTCGACGAGTTCACCGGACGTCTCATGCCCGGACGCCGCTACGGCGAGGGCCTGCACCAGGCGATCGAGGCGAAGGAGAACGTCAAGGTGCAGCGGGAGACGATCACCTACGCCACCGTGACGATCCAGAACTACTTCCGCATGTACAACAAGCTCGCGGGCATGACCGGCACGGCGCTCACGGAGGCCGAGGAATTCTTCAAGGTCTACGGCCTCGAGGTGGTCGCCGTTCCCACCCACAGGCCCATGGTCCGGGAGGACCATCCGGACTTCGTCTACAAGACCCACGACGGCAAGTTCAGGGCCGTGGTGGACCAGATCACGGAGTTGAACGCCGAGGGGAGGCCGGTCCTGGTGGGCACGACCTCGATCGAACGCTCGGAGCAACTCAGCGCCCTGTTGCGCAGGCGCGGCATCAAGCACGAGGTGCTGAACGCCAAGAACCACGCGCGCGAGGCGCAGATCGTCGCGGAGGCCGGGAAGCCCGGCGCCGTCACCGTCTCCACCAACATGGCGGGACGCGGCACCGACATCATCCTCGGCGGTGACCCCTCCTCGGAGACGGAGCCGGGAGCGTGGCAGAAGGCGCATGAGGACGTCGTCGCGAACGGCGGCCTCTACGTGATCGGCACCGAGCGGCACGAGTCGCGACGCATCGACAACCAGTTGCGCGGACGCTCCGGACGCCAGGGCGACCCCGGCGAGACGCGCTTCTACGGCTCGCTGGAAGACGAGATACTCACCCGCTTCTCCGGCGGCATGGTGGGCCGACTCGTCGGCAAGGCGTTCGTGGAAGACGCTCCGTTGGAGAGCGGCATGCTCACCAAGAGTCTGGAGATGACGCAGGGCAAGGCGGAGTCGTACTTCTTCGACATCCGCAAGCACCTCGTCGAGTACGACGACGTCGTGAACCGCCAGCGGGAAGTCATCTACGCGGAGCGGGACAAGGTGCTGCTGGGAGCGGACATCAGGGCGAACATCGAGGAGATGGTCGGCAACGAGGTCTCGGCGACGGTCCATACCTACCTCGCCGGAGAGTCGGAGCAGTGGGAGATCGAGCCGCTGCTGGCGGACGCCGGCGTCATCATGCCCCTGCCCGACGGGTTCGACGCCGAGTTCATCCTTCGCGAGGGCGCGGCGCAGACAGAGGAGACGCTCCTCACCGCCGCGGAAGCCCTCTACGAGCAGCGGGAAGAGGAGTACGGCGCTGAGACCATGCGCGCCATCGAGCGGGCCGTGATGCTGCAGACCATAGACCGGCTCTGGGTGCAGCACCTCACCATGATGTCCAACCTGCGCCAGGGCATCGGCCTGTACGCATACGGCCAGCGCGACCCGCTCGTGATGTACAAGAAGCAGGGCCACGAGGCCTTCGACGGGCTCCAGGAGCGTATCCGGCACGATATGGCCCGGCTCATCTTTCACGTCGCGCCCGCAGGGCAGCAGGCGCCAAGGTCGGGCAGCACGAACGGCAGGGCCGCAACCGTGGACACCGCGCGGACCGAGACCGTCATGGCGAAGGCCATCGGCGGACGTACGGCCTCCGCGCCAGCCGCGCCCGTGAACGTTCCGGCGGATGCGCCCCGCTGGATGCGACGCCAGGCCGAACGCGCCGCGGGCGGCGGCAAGAAGGCCCGCAAGCGGAAGGGCAGATAGCCGCCATGGAGACGACCGTCGCGCCGCCCCCCACGCCGGTATCCACGGCCTCTCCCGAAGAGACAGACACGCCGCGCAACGGAACGCTCGAACATCTCCGCAGCGCACTCGCCAACGGCACACCCTGGCCGGAAGCGCTGCTCGCAGCCGTCGGCGAATGGACCGCCCCTTTCGAGGTCGTGGACGGCGTGCGGCTCGACTACCTCATCGAGGGCGAGGCGTTCGACTGGCTGTTGCTGGCAGAACGCCTGCTGCGCGAGGCTCCCCCGGGACGCATCCCCGACCACGATGCAGAGCGGCTGCTCTTCCGAGGCGTACTGCCGGATGAGGTGGCCGAAGCGCAGTTCAAGAGCCTGCTGGGGCCGGCGAAGTACCGCGCGCACCTCAACTACTTCTACGGAGTCGTCGTGGAGGAAGCGCTCTGGCACGCCGTTGAACGCGAGGTGGAGAAGGAGCGCAGCGTGCGCGGCCTGCAACACCCGTTCGGCGTGCAGAACCTCGTCGCAGAGCGGCTCTACCGCGCCGAACTGATGCCCCTCCTGAGACAGTTCCAGCGCGAGCACGGACGCGGACGCCGCGTGCGCCTCACCCTGGCCGAGTCCCACGCGTTCACGTACTGGCTCTTCAAGCGGCGCATCGCCAACTCGGACCAGGCCCGCATCGCGAGCGACACCCGCAAGGGACTGCGCATGCTCAGCGAACTGCGCGAGGGCGCCGGTTAAGGAGCGAACTCAGGCCTGCGCCCGCTCCGGTTGCGCTTCCGGCGGCGGCGCGATCGGACCACGCTTGCGGTGCTTCCCTCCCGTCTCCACCGCCACGTAGGCGAACACGACGACAGTCACCGTCCAGAGCACGGCGTTGAACCCGAACGCCGCGTGATACGAGTGGACGGAGAGGAGTGTCATGGAGACCACCGGCCCGATCATCCCCGCCGCGTCGCCGAACGTCCGGTAGAGCCCTATGGCCATACCCCGCATCCCCTGCGGCGCAAGGTCGGCAACGTAGGCGACAGGCGCCTGACCACTCCATCCCTGGGCGATGTGCAGGAGGATGAAGGCCGCTATGAACGGGCCCAGCGTATCCGCGAACGGCAGCCAGACGATGGAGACGCCGATCAGGATCCCCGCCGGAACGATGACGATCTTCCGACCGTACTTGTCGGCCATCGCCCCCGCCGGGTAGATGAGTATCCCGTGCATGAGCGACGAGAACGTGAACAGCAGCCCGATGGCCCCGGGCCCCATCTCCAGGACGTCGTGCACGAACTCCGGGATCAGGGTCGTGGACATGCCCCCGCGCAGGAAGAACGTGGAGAAGCCGAGGACGCACACCATGAAGAAGCTCGTGTCCCGCAGCAGGAAGAGGGCGCCACGCGGCGAGTTGCCGTGCCGGATGGGCGCGCCCGCGTCTTCGCTCCCCGGCTGAGGACGCGTCTCGGGCAGCCGCACGATGCCCCACAACGCGAACGTGAGGACCATGATGCCGGAGACGTAGAACGGCGCGCGCGTCCCGAACACCTCGCCTATAAGTCCGCCCAGCGCGGGACTGCCCGTCCCCACGACGAGTTGCAGTCCGTGCATCAGCCCCAACACACGCCCGCGGTTCTCCACCGTGCTGAGGTCTGCGGCCACGACGTTCGCCATCACGATGGTCATCGAGCTCGTCACCCCGCTCAGGAACCGGAGCGTCAGGAACGTCGGGACATCCTCTGCGAAGCCACCCAGTGTAGCGAACAGGGCAACCCCCAGCCCGCCGATCGTGATGATCCACTTCCGCCCGACCTTCTCCGATATCACGCCCGCCGGGATGTTCGTGATGAAGCGCCCCACCCCATACACGGAGAACGTGAGGCCAAGCGCGAAGACGCCGCCGCCGATCAGTTCGATGAACTTGGGCATGACGGGCGTGATAATCATCATGGAGGCGTGAGCCGATGCGATGAGCCCACCAGTGATGACGACCAGTTCCAGCCGGAGGCCGCCGGTGACGCCCTGTTTCGAGGGTACGAATCGCATCGCCTACGCCCCGCTCACGGCGTCTGCGCCCGTCAGCGGCTCGCGGCCTTCCGTGTCGGCATGCGTCGTCGTACCGATGCGGCTAGCCTCCCAGGTCGCGGAGCAGTCCGATGATGCGCTCCAGCCTCGCGCGCCCGCTCTCCAGCCGCTCGCGCTCGCGTTCCACCACGTCGGCAGGCGCCCTGTCCAGGAATTGCGCATTGCCCAAGCGGCCTTCCAGTCCTGCGACGTGCTTCTCCACGCTTGCCGCTTCCACCCGCAGGCGCTCCCGCTCCGCCCCCAGGTCCACCGAACCCCCGACGTCGAGCGCTACCGTCAAGTCCCGCACCACGATGCGCACGGAGTCCTGCCTGGCATCCGCGTCGCCGAACCGCAGGGCGCCAACGCGCGCCAAGGCGCGGATGGCGTCCGCCTCGTCTTCCAGTGCAGCGGCGGGACGGGACGCGGCGACCGCGGCGTCCAGCAGCGTCTGCGGCTCTATCTTCAACTCCGCTCGCACGTTGCGGACCGCCCGCACGAGGTCGATCAGCAGTTCCACTTCCTCGGAGGCTGGAGCATCAGCTTCCCTGCGCGCCTGCAACTCCTCCTCGGACAATCGCGCCTTCGGGTCCGGGTATGGAGCGACCATGATGGACTCGGGGAGGTTGCCCTCGGGCGGCAGCACGGCGGTGAGGCGCTGCCACAGCTCCTCCGTGACGAACGGCATGAACGGGTGGAGCAGCCGCAGCACGCGCTCCAGTACATGCGCCAGCACCCGGCGGGGCTGGTCGTCGCCGTTGCGCATGCGCACCTTCGCCAGCTCGATGTACCAGTCGGCGAAGTCGCTCCAGATGAACTCGTGGAGGACGCGCTCGGCCTCGCCTATCTGGAACTCGGCGATGAGGTCGTTCACGCGGACGGCGGTCTGCTGCGCCCTGGAGAGCATCCACCGGTCCTGCCGATGCTCGCGCGGCGGCGTGGCGTACCACCCCTCCATGCCCTCCTGCCCTTCCGTCGCGCCAATGACGAACCTGCCAACGTTCCACAACTTGTTCGCGAAGTTGCGCGCCGCTTCCAAACGGTCGTCGCTGAACCGGGTGTCGTTGCCGGGCGTCGTGCCGGTCGTCAGCGCGAAGCGCAGCGCGTCGGTGCCGTACTGATCGATGGCGTCCAGCGGGTCTCGGACGTTTCCGCGCGTCTTGCTCATCTTCTGCCCGTGCTCGTCGCGCACGAGACCGTGCAGGTAGACGGTGCGGAAGGGGACGTCCCCCATGTTCCACATACCCATCATGATCATGCGGGCCACCCAGAAGAAGAGGATGTCGTAGCCCGTCTCCATCACTGAGGTGGGGTAGAAGTAGTCCAGGTCGGCATTGCCGTCTGGCCACCCGAGCGTGGAGTGCGTCCAGAGCCCGGAGGAGAACCAGGTGTCGAGCACGTCTTCGTCCTGTTCGATGTCGCCGGAGCCGCACGCCTCGCAGACCCGCGGTTCGTCGACGGCAACGGTCATGTGGCCACAGGCGCCGCAGTACCAGACCGGGATGCGGTGCCCCCACCACAGTTGGCGGGAGATGCACCAGTCGCGGATGTTCTCCATCCAGTTCTCGTAGACGCGTGCGAAACGCTCCGGAACGATGCGGATGCGCCCGTCCTTCACGGCGGCCAGCGCGGGCTCGGCCAGCGGCCCGATCTTCACGAACCACTGTGTGGAGACGATGGGCTCCACCGGGTCGCCGCTGCGCTGGCAGTGGCCCACTGAATGCGTGTACGGCTCCACCCGCTCCAGCAGTCCCTCCCGCTCCAGCTGCGCGACGATGGCCTTGCGGGCCTCGAACCGGTCGAAACCGGCGTATGGCCCTGCCTCTTCGTTCAGCGTGCCGTCCGGGTTGAGGACGTTCACGACGGGCAGTCCGTGCCGCTCGCCCGTCTCGAAGTCGTTGGGGTCGTGCCCGGGCGTGATCTTGAGTGCGCCGGTGCCGAACTCCGTTGCGACCGCGTCGTCGGCGATGACGGGGATCAGCCTTCCGAGCACCGGCAGGCGCACTCGCTTGCCCGGCGCACCTGCGTACCGCTCATCCGTAGGGTTCACGGCGACCGCCGTGTCGCCCAGCAGCGTCTCGGGGCGGGTCGTCGCGACGGTCAGGTGCCCTGAGCCGTCCTCGTAGGGATAGCGGATGTGGTAGAGGTTGCCCTGCACCTCCTCGTGCTCGACCTCAAGGTCGGAGAGCGCGGTGCGGCAACTGACGCACCAGTTGATCATCCGCTCGCCGCGGTAGATGAGTCCGTCGTCGTAGAGGTTCTTGAACGTCGTGCGGACGGCGCGCGCCGGGCCTTCGTCCAGCGTGAACGTCTTGCGCTCCCAGTCGCATGAGGCGCCGAGCCTGCGGTGCTGGTTGTCTATGGTGTCGCCGGTCCTGTCCACCCATTCCCAGATGCGCTTGAGGAACGCCTCACGCCCGATGTCGTGGCGCGTCAGCTCTTCCGCCGCGAGCAGCCGCTCTACGACGACCTGCGTGGCGATGCCGGCGTGGTCTGTGCCGGGAAGGTAGAGAGCCACGTCGCCCTTCATCCGGTGGTAACGGGTGAGCGCGTCCTCTATGGCCGCCGTCATCGCGTGGCCGAGATGCAGTTCGCCCGTGACGTTGGGCGGCGGCATGATGATGGTGAACGGTTCCCTGTCCGGGTCCGGCGCAGCCCTGAAGTATCCGGAGCGCTCCCACCATTCGTACAGCCTGCCCTCAACCTGGCGCGGGTCGTAGGCTTTCGCAAGCGGCTCTCCGGCCGTGTTCGTCGTCATGCGCGGGGACTCCGGGAGGCTGGGCTGTGGAGCCTCCATGTTAGCAGACGCGACGTTCAGCCTGTGTGAGAGTCGCTCACTCTCCGCCCACACCTCGGAAGGGGTGCTATCCTGCCTCCGTGTCCATCGGAGCCCCCTCACGTCCGATCTCGTGGAAGTCGAACCTCATCGCGCTGTGGTTCGCCCAGGTAGGGACGACTCTCGGCTTCTCCTTCACCTTCCCCTTCTACCCGCTCTTCTTCGAGGAACTGGGCGGGCTCAGCACGGAGCGCGCCGCGTTCTGGGCAGGGCTGGCGGGGTGGGTATTCGGTTTTGGCATGGGCATCTCCAGCCCCATCTGGGGGGTCCTGGGCGACCGCTTCGGGCGCAAGCTGAACGTCCTGCGCTCGCTGATCCTCGGCGGCCTCTTCCTCACGCTCTCGGGGTTCTCCCAGACCCCGCTCCAACTCCTGCTGTCCCGCTTCGTGATCGGCGCGACGAGCGGCGTCGTGCCGACCATCATGGCCCTCGTGGCCGCGCAGACCCCGAGGGAGCGGCTCCCCTTCGCCGCCGGCATCATCCAGTCAGGCCTCTTCATCGGCATTGCGCTCGGCCCCCTGCTGGGCGGCATCATCTACGACGCATGGGGTATGCGGGCGGCCTTCATCGCCACCGGCGCAGGGCTCTGGGGTTCCGCGGTGATCGTCGTCTTCCTGGTGCGCGAGAACTTCCATCCAGCGGAGTCTTCTCTTGGCGTGGTCCGGCCCTTCGTGGTCCTCTGGCGGCTGAGCACGTCCCGCGCGATGCTGCCGCTCTACGGCGTGGTCTTCCTCGTGCTTGCCGCCCACCTCATGATCCAGCCCGCCATCCCAGGGCTCGTCGGCATCGTCGAGGGCGGCTCCCATTCGGGCACCGCTTCCGGCATCGTGTTCGCGCTGGGAGGGATCGCTTCCGCGGTCTCCTCGGTGGCGATGGGCTGGCTTGCGCCGAAGGTCGGGTTGCAACGCGTGCTGATGGTGGGAGCGGTGCTCGCGGCACTCTCGGCGCTCGTACCCTACTTCGCGAACGACTACCTCACGCTCGCAGCCGGATTCGCGGCCATCGCGCTCTTCTCCGGCGGCCTCTCCGGCCTCGTGAACGGGCTCATCGCGCTGCGCTCTCCCAGCGGACAGCACGGGGCTGCGTTCGGCTCGGCGCAACTGGCCCACGCATTCGGCGTGGCGCTCGGGCCGCTGAGCGGCGGCGCTATGGTCGTCGCCTGGGGGCTGCGGAGCGTCTTCCTCTTCGAGTTAGCCACCTTCGTCCTGATACTGCTGGTCGTGGCCGCGCTGCTTGGTGGCCGTCGCACCCGCGAGGAGTAGGAAGCGGGAATACACTCGCGCGGGCGTATAATCTCTCCATGCTCCTCACGCTGGACATCGGTAACACGAACATCACCATCGGAGCGTTCGATGGGGACGAACTCGTCGCGAACTGGCGGCTCTCCACCGACTCCCGTCGTCTCACGGACGAGTACGCCCTGCAACTGCGCGAGCTCCTTCCGCTGAAGGGCATCGCCCTGACCGACGTCACCGACGCAGCCCTGTGCAGCGTCGTTCCTCCGCTCACCGGCGTGTTCGAGGAGGTCGCACGCAACCTCTTCTCCTGCGACCCCGTCGTCGTGGGCGCGGGGACACGCACCGGGATCCGGATCCAGTACCAGAGCCCGCACGACGTGGGCGCGGACCGCGTCGTGGACGCCGCAGCAGCCCTCCACTACTACGGCGGACCGGCCATCGTCGTGGACCTGGGCACCGCCACGGTCTTCGACGCCGTGACGGCCGACGGCGACTACCTCGGCGGCGCGATCTCCATCGGCGTCGGGCTGGCGGGCGACGCACTCGCCGCGAACACGTCCATGCTGCGCCGCGTCGACCTCACCGCACCGGAGCACGCCATCGGCAAGAACACCACGGCCTCCATCAACTCCGGCCTCGTCTTCGGCTTCACAGGACTGGTTGAGACGATGGTGGGCCGCTTCCGGAAAGAGATGGACGCGCCGGACGCGAAGGTCGTCGGCACTGGCGGCCTCGTGCCGCTCATCGCCGAGCAGACCCCCGTCTTCGACGTCGTCGACCCGGAACTGACCCTGCGCGGCCTGCGACACATCTTCGACCTGAACCGCGAGCCAGCACAGACCGGGGGCCTGCGGTGAGCAGCCCGTTCCACGGCAAGCGCGTCCTCCTGGGCATCAGCGGCAGCATCGCCGCCTACAAGGCCGCCGACCTCGCCAGCAAACTCACGCAGGGCGGAGCCGAAGTGGACGTGCTCATGACGCACTCCGCCACCCGGTTCGTCACGCCCCTCACCTTCCGCAGCATCACGCAACGCCCGGTGCTGACCGACCTCTTCGACCCCAACTCGCCGGAGGCGATCGAGCATGTTGCGCTGGCGCAGGCCGCGCACATCCTCGTCGTCGCACCCGCGACCGCACATATGCTCGCAAAGCTCGCGCTCGGTCTCGCCGACGACCCCATCAGCGTCACCGCGCTGGCGACCGGCGCGCCGTTGCTCGTGGCGCCCGCCATGGACGCCAACATGTGGGAACACCCCGCGGTGCGGCAGAACGTGAACACGCTCATGGAACGCGGCGCGGTTATCGTGGGACCGGGAGCGGGGCGGCTCGCCTCCGGGCTCACGGGGTGGGGACGGCTCGCCGAGACGCCGGAGCTGCTCGGACGCATCGCGCAGACGCTCGGAGCGAACGGCGACCTGCACGGGCGGAGCATCGTCGTGAGCGCAGGCGGGACGCAGGAACCGCTCGATCCCGTCCGGGTGCTCACCAACCGCTCCTCCGGCAAGATGGGCTACGCCATCGCAGAGGCCGCGCGGGACCGTGGCGCGGACGTGACGCTCATAACCGCGCCCGCCGCCATCGACCTGCCCGTCGGCGTGCGCATCGAACGCGCCGAGACAGCGGAACAGATGCACGTGGCTGTCCAGGGGGCTGCCTCCTCTGCAGACGCCCTCGTGATGGCCGCCGCCGTCGCCGACTATCGCCCGGCCAAGGCGAGCGGGGAGAAGCTGAAGAAGGAAACGATGGCCGGTCTCACGCTCGCGCTGGAGCGCACCGAGGACATCATCGCAGGCGCACCGGACGGTATCGTGAAGGTCGCCTTCGCCGCCGAGAGCAGCGGCCTGCTGAAGAACGCCCGCTCCAAATTGCGGAGCAAGGGCGCGGACCTCGTCGCAGCGAACGACATCACGTTGCCCGGCGCGGGTTTCGGTTCGGACGAAAACAAGGTCTGGCTTGTAGACGATACCGGGGACACCGAGCTGCCGCTCATGGCAAAATATGAAGTGGCGATGGCGATCCTCGATCGTGTCGTCGCACTCTTGGACGCGCGGCGTCCGAAAGCGAGTTAAGCGTGGAACTCCTGATCGTCGTCGCTGTCATCGGCGCTGCCGCGTTCTGGTACTACCGAGCGTACCGCGAGGCCCGAACCTGGAAGGAAGTACACGCCGCGTGGGGGCTCGAACACCAGCACCGAGCCATCGACATCTACAACGAACTGACCCGCCAGGGCATCCTTGCGCGACTCAGGACCTCCGGGACACTCGAGGGCATGATGCGGCCGATCACGCGGCCCCACGCATCCATCCGCGTCCGCCGCGAGGACTTCGCCTCCGCTTCGAGGATCGTCCTTTCCCTGACGCGGGCCAGCTGAAGCCACTCACTCCCGTCCCGCGCTCAACGTACGCGCACGTCCTCGGCAACACGCGGCAGCAGCGCGAGCAGGTCGCTCGCGAGCATCCCCCCGCTGCCATTCGCCGCGCTCCAGCGCTCCGCCGCCGCCCCGTGCAGGTACACCCCCGCCACCGCGGCCTCGTAGCGCTCCATCCCCTGCGCCAGGAGACCTCCAATGATGCCCGCGAGCACGTCACCCGAGCCTGCCGTGGCGAGCGCAGGGTTCGCGAACGGGCTGAGCGCGACCCGTCCGTCCGGCGCGGCGACCACCGTGTGCGCGCCCTTGAGCACCACCACCTGCCCCCACTGTTGCGCTGACGCCATGGCGGCGCCCTTGCGGTCCACCTGCACCTCGTGCGCCGGTCGCCCGAGCAGCCGCCCCATCTCGCCCGGATGCGGTGTCAGCACGGCGGATACAGCGAGCATCGACGGCCAGTCGTAGACCTCCGCGAGGATGTTCAGGGCATCCGCATCGAGCACCACGGGAGTAGGCACCGCAGGCTCAGTGAGCAGCAACGCACGCAGGAACGCGGCCGACGGCTCTCCTGCGCCGAGTCCGGGACCTACCACGGCAGCCGAAGCCGCATTCAACGCCTCACGGGCTGCGCCGGCTGCCTCTGCCGAAACGCCGCCGTCCGGGGTCTCCGCCAGCGGCGCATGCACCTGCTCGATGAGTTGCGCCGCCGCGATACGGCTCACGCTTTCCGGCGCGGCGAGGCTCACGAGCCCCACTCCCACACGGTACGCCGCCGACGCAGCGAGCACCGGCGCGCCAACGTACCGTTTGTGTCCGCCTACGACGAGCACGTTCCCGAAACTGCCCTTGTGGCTGTCCGCACGGCGAGGCGGCAACAGGCCGCCCGCGAGCGGAGCATCCACCAGGTCGAGCGGAAGGCCGTCATCGACGCCCTCCGGCAGACCGATCGAGAGTGTTTCCAGCGACCCCGCATGTCCAGCGCCGGGGAACTGGAGCAGGCCGACCTTCGGCGCTCCGAGCGCGAGCGTCACGTCGGCGGGGAAGCACGCGTCGTCGCACTCCCCTGTGTCCGCGTCGAGGCCCGTGGGCAGGTCGAGGGCGGCATACAAGGGATGCTGCGATGGCGGCTTCATCTGCCCCACCGCCTCGAAGATGGCCCGCAGTACGGGATCCAGGCCCGGGTGTGCGCCGATACCGAGCACCGCGTCCAGCACGAGGTCGGCAAGCGAAACGTAGCTCCCCAGCTGCCAGCACTCGAGGTCTTCCGACGCCTCCACCACGCGGCAGCGGCGCTCGCGACATTCTTCGAATTTATCCTCACGCCGCCGCGCCGTCGTCATGTACAGTGTTACCACCGCTCCCCAGTCCGCCAGGTAGCGCGCCGCGACCATCCCGTCGCCGCCGTTGTTCCCCGGCCCCACCAGCACGACGATGCGCTTGCTTCGAACGCCATCGAGACGGTGCGCGATGCTGCGCGCCACGGCGAGCCCGGCGCTCTCCATCAGCGAATCCGCCGGGACCCCCGCCTCCGCCGCACGCGACTCCAGCAGCCGCATCTCCTCCGACGTTACGACCTTCAAGAGAGACGCCCCACGACCGACGCCACCGCGTAGGCGCGCGAATGAGACAGGCTCACCGCGAGCCGATCGATCCCCAGCTTCCGAGCGCGGGCGTCCGCCCTGCCGTGCAGCGCTATCTCCGGTTCGCCGCTGCGCTTCCGCGTTACCTCCACCTCCCGCCAGCCGATGCCGCGCGTGCCGGTGCCCAATGCCTTCATCGTTGCCTCTTTCGCGGCGAACCGCGCGGCCAACTGCGGCGCGCGTCCCCTGCAATACGCAATCTCATCCGCCGTGTACACACGCTCCAGGAACCGCGTCCCGAAGCGCTCCAGCGTCGCCGCGATGCGGTCTATCTCGATCATGTCCACGCCGACGGAGATGTCCTGCAACCTTCCCCTCCATCTGCAACACGCCCGATACATGCGACGCGCCAGACGTATCAGGCCGCCGCATCATATCAGCCCCACCGCCCACCGGCTGCTATCATCTGACGCATCCCCACCGGAGGCGACGTCCGTGACCGCGACCGTTATCGATGGCAAGCAGATGGCCGAGGAGATACGCGGCGAGGTCGCCGACGAGACGCGCGCGCTCACGGGACGCCTCGGTGTGGTCCCCGGGCTCGCAGCTGTGCTCGTTGGCGAGGACCCCGCCTCCGCCGTCTACGTGCGCAACAAGCGCCGCGCCTGCGACGAGGCGGAGATGTTCAGCGAGACGTTCGAACTGCCGATGGAGACCTCGCAGGACGACCTCATCGCCCTCGTGCGGCAGCTCAACGCAGATCCCCGCTTCCACGGCATCCTCGTCCAACTGCCGCTGCCCGCGCACATCGAGGAGCGTGAGGTCATCCTCTCGATCGATCCCGACAAGGACGTGGACGGGATGCACCCGGTCAACGGCGGGCGCCTTATGGAGGGTAACCCACGGTTCCTTCCCGCGACGCCCGCGGGCGTGCAGCAGATGCTCGTTCGCTCCGGCAACGACCCCGGCGGCAAGCACGTCGTCATCGTGGGGCGCAGCAACATCGTGGGCAAACCGCTCGCAGCGCTCCTCGTCCAGAAGGCCCCGGGCGCGAATGCCACCGTTACCGTCTGTCACACCGGCACACGCGACCTCGCAGCCCTCACCCGCCAGGCGGACATCGTCGTCGCGGCGATAGGCCGGCCCCGAGCGCTCACCGCAGACATGGTCGCAGACGGCGCGGTCGTGATCGACGTGGGCATCAACCGCGTGGACGACGCGACGCGGAAGTCCGGCTACCGGCTCGTCGGAGACGTGGACTACGACGCGGTCGCGGAGAAGGCGTCGGCCATCACCCCGGTGCCCGGCGGCGTGGGGCCCATGACCATCGCCATGCTGCTCACGAACACGCTGCGGGCAGCGCGCCTTTCCGCGGGAGAGAGTGTTTAGCGGCGGTCTACCGCACCTCGAACAGCGACTCGACCTCCACCGCCGCGCCGCCGGGCAGGGAACCAGCGCCGTAGGCCACGCGCGCGTGCCGCCCCGCCTCGCCGAAGACCGCGACCATCAGGTCGGAGAAGCCGTTGATCACCTGCGGCTGCTGGGCGAAGTCCGGCGTCGCATTCACCAGTCCCATCACCCGTACGACCCGCACGACGTTGTCGAGATCGCCGAGCGCCGCCTTGACCACCGCGAGCGCGAACAGGCCGCAGTTGCGTGCCGCCTCGTACGCGTCCTCGACGCCTGTGTCTGCGCCGACCTTGCCGGTGATCATCGACCCGTCAGCATTGCGTGGCACCTGTCCCGCCACGTACAGCAGGTTCCCTGTCCGTACGAAGGGAACGTAGTTCGCCACGGGAGTCGACACCTGCGGCAACTCCAACCCCAACTCCTGTAAACGGTCCTCGGCAACTGACACGGCTACGACACCTCTATGGGAGATCGGGGCAGCGCCTGCCCCACACGACGATGATAGCACCAGCTGCGCGCAGCCCCACGACCGCGCCGCGATGCGTAGAATAGCGCCGCATCCCGCCGACCCTCGGAGGTCCTGCGCATGGACAACAGCGTCTTCTACCAGAACCTGGAGCCGTTCTCGTTCCTGGAGCGGAGCGCGTTCGTCTACCCGGACAAGCCCGCCGTCATCCACGGGGAGCGCGTCTACACCTACCGCGAACTGCGTGATCGCGTGAACCGGCTCGCGGGGGCGCTCTTGAGCGCCGGGGTCGGCAGGGGCGACCGCGTCGCTTTCATCGTGCCCAACCTCCCTCCGCTGCTGGAGGGGCACTACGGTCCCATGAGCATCGGCGCCGCGCTCGTCGCTATCAACACCCGCCTCTCCCCGCGCGAGATCGCCTACATCCTCAACCACTCAAAGGCGAAGGTGCTCGTGTTCGACTCCGAGTTCGCGCCCACCGTCCGCCAGGTGCGCGACGAGGTCCCCGGCGTCTCGCTCTACGTGCAGGTCGTCGATGAGGCGCCGCGCGCGGACGACATCCCCGGCCCGGAGTACGAGGAGTTCCTCGCGTCCGCGCCGGACGGCGAGCACCGCGACCCCATCGCCTCGGAGATGGACATCATCACCGTCAACTACACCTCGGGCACCACCGGCATGCCCAAGGGCGTGCAATACCACGCGCGCGGCGCGTACCTCAACGCCCTCGGCGAGGTCATCGAGACCGGGCTGAACTGGCGCAGCGTCTACCTCTGGACGCTCCCCATGTTCCACTGCAACGGCTGGTGCAACACCTGGGCCGTCACCGCCGTCGGCGGCACGCACGTCTGCCTCCGCCGCGTCGACCCGGCCGAGGTCTACCGTCTCATCGAGCGGCACGGCGTCACGAACATGTGCGGCGCGCCCACTGTCCTGACCGCCATGTACTCCTCGCCCGCGGCGGAGGGGCAGGACCTCTCCGGCCTGACCATCGCGACCGGTGGGGCACCGCCCGCTCCGCAGGTTGTCCGCACGATGGAGGGCATGGGCGCGAACATCATCCACCTCTACGGCCTCACCGAGACCTACGGCCCCATCACGCTCTGTGTGCCCCAGCTCGAATGGGACGACATGACCTCCGAGGAGCGGGCGTTCGCCAAGGCGAAGCAGGGGGTGCCCTACGTCCACGCGGGCACCGGCCTCCGCGTCGTCGACGAGCAGATGAATGACGTCCCCCGCAACGGCGAGACGATGGGCGAGGTCGTCATGCGCTCCAACGGCGTGATGTCCGGCTACTTGGACGACCCGGACGCCACGGCGAAGGCGTTCTCAGGGGGCTGGTTCCACTCCGGCGACCTCGGCGTCTGGCACCCGGACGGGCAGATCGAGCTGAAGGACCGGGCGAAGGACGTCATCATCTCCGGCGGCGAGAACATCTCCAGCCAGGAGGTGGAGAAGGTCATCATGGAACACCCCGGCGTGCTGGAGGTCTCCGTGATCGCCGTGCCGGATGACCGTTGGGGCGAGACGCCCAAGGCGTTCATCACGCTGCGCGAGGGCACGACGCTCACTGCGGAGGAGGTCATCACCTTCTGCCAGGACCGTATCGCGCGCTTCAAGGCGCCGCGCCACGTCGAGTTCGGCGACCTCCCCAAGACCGCGACCGGGAAGATCCAGAAGTACGTCCTCCGCGAGCGCGAGTGGGCCGGCCGCGAGTCCCGCGTGCAGGGGTCGCAGCGGTAGGCCCCTACGCCTCGGGGAAGGCCTCCAGGTGCTCGGCGAGCTCGTCGAGGTGCATGACGTCCGCGTACTTGTGGTGCATGTCGAACAGGTTGACCTTGTGCGAGAGCAGGGCGCGGTCGTACACGCACTCCTCGGCGATGACGACGTGGAAGCCGTTGGAGTAGGCGTCGGCGACCGACGCCCGGACACAGCCGCTCGTGCTCTCACCGCAGACCAAGACCGTGTCGACGCCCATCTGCACCAGCTGCGCCACCAGCGGTGTCCCGTAGAACCCGCTCGCGCGCTGCTTGTAGATGATGAGGTCCTCCGGCTCCGGCGCGAACGCCTCGTAGATGCCGAACGGGTTCTCCCCCTGGTTCGCCCGGCGGCGGTTCGTCGAGCGCAGACGGTTCGGGCGTGCCTCAGGCCTGTCCTCGCCGGTCGTGTAGACGACCGGGAAGCCGCGGGCGCGCGCCATCGCGAAGAGCTGCTTCGTGGGCTCGATGGCGTTCCACGCGTACTCGCCGCAGCCGCTCGGGAACTCCTTGGCGACCTCGTGCACTGGGCGCGGGCCGCCCTGATACGCCGAGTTGTAGAGGTCGATCGCCAGAATCGCCGGGCGGCGCCCGACGAACAGCTCGCGCTGGTAGTGCTTGTAGAGCTCGATGTCCTCCGCGCTCACCACGTCCTGCCAGCAGTGGTCCTCGAAACCGTAGGTAGCCATCGCCCGCCTCCTTGTGCCCCGTGTTGGGCGCATTATACGTCCGCGCGCTTGCTCCGGTGCGCTACAATCCGGCGCAGCAGCACCGCTCCGGGCAGAGGGAGGGCACGATGCTCACGCAGCAGGAGAACGAACGGCTCACGCAGGTCGGCGCCGGAACGCCCATGGGCGAACTGATGCGCCGCTACTGGCACCCCATCGCCGCGGCAGCCGAGATGGACGAGCGTCCCACGAAAGCCGTGCGCCTGCTCGGGGAGGACCTCGTCCTCTACAAGGACAGGTCCGGCACGCTGGGGCTCATCGAAAGGTTCTGCCCGCACCGGCGCGTCGATCTGTCGTACGGCATCCCGGAGGAGCACGGCCTGCGCTGCATGTACCACGGCTGGATGATGGACGAGACCGGCCAGTGCATCGAGCAGCCGTTCGAGGAGACCGTGCACCCGGACGGGCGCTTCAAGGAGAAGGTGAAGGTCACTGCGTACCCGGTCGAGGAGCTGAGCGGGCTGCTGTTCGCCTACATGGGCCCACTGCCCGCACCGCTCGTCCCACGCTGGGACCTGTTCGTGACCGACCACGCGTGGCGCGACATCGGCTTCACGATGCTCCCCTGCAACTGGCTCCAGTGCCAGGAGAACTCAGCCGACCCCGTCCACGCGGAGTGGCTGCACGGCGTCTACGGCTGGTACCTCGCGCAGAAGTCCGGCGAGGAGGTGCCGACGTGGCGCCAGGCGATGATGCGCCCCCACCAGCGCATCGGCTTCACGGAGTTCGCGCACGGCGTCTTCAAGCGACGCATCGTCGAGGGCAGCAGCGAGGACGACGACATCTGGAAGGTCGGCCACCCGTGGGTGTTCCCGAACATCCTCCGCTCCACCACCGGCACGACGAGCACCGAGTTCCAGATCCGCGTGCCTGTCGACGACCACAACACGCTCCACGTCGTGTACACGCGGTACCAGTTCCCGCCGGAGGTGCACGTGCCGCCACAGGGGAAGGTGCCCTACTACGAGATACCGCTGTACGACGCGAACGGCGAGCTGAACGTGGAGCTGCCGCTGGTGCAGGACTTCATGGCCTGGGTGACGCAGACGCCCATCGCCGACCGCACGCGCGAGAAGCTCGGCGAGTCCGACACGGGCATCATCCTGCTACGGAAGATGCTGAACGACGCGATGGCGACGGTCGCGGACGGCGGCGACCCGATGAACGTCTTCCGCGACCCGGAAACGAACCAGTGCATCGAGATGACGCAGGAGAAGGTGTACTACACCCCGGACCGGAACCAGGCGCGGATGATCTACTACGGCCACCAGGCCTACAACCCCAGGATCGACGAGATCATCGCGATGTTCCCGGAGTAGGCGCTAGACGGGGCAGTCTTCCAGTCCCAACTCGTCAATCGTGCTTTCCTCGCTAGGCTGAAGTTCCCCGCCAGGAAGCAAGTAGTGTGAACTCACGCGAGACAGCAGTGGGTTGTCCTCAAAGAACTCACGTACTACAAGCCGCATCTTCAGGCCATCGTTCACATCGATAACCTGGGAATGCGCCCCCCATAGCAGCTCATACCGTGCGGCATCACGCCCATCTACCGCTACCTTGCCTGCGTAGCGGCCGTAGTGCTGGCCATGATCGCTGGACACGGGAGAGCCTTCCGAGTCTACAAACCTGGAATTGCCAATAGGCAGATACTCCCCCAGAGCCTCCGAGAGGTCTTCATAGCCGGGGTTGTCGGCATCAGGCAACTCTGTCCATTCGCCTGTTTGCGTATCCAGCTCCCATATTCCGTCAGGCGTTGCCCTTACTCCATACACGACACGCCCTCTCTGAGTGGTAACCGATTCCGAGGTGGCGCGCCAAAGACCTTCGGCGTCGCGAGCGACCGCGTAACTTCCCTCCCCTTCAACTGGACCACCCGGGAACGCCTTGCCCCACCAAGGATGCAACCATTGAACGACGTGCACTTTGAAGGTCATGCGGCAACCATCGAGGAGGCCCTCCCGCAGAGAGCTGTAAACATCTGCCGCCCTCTCTGCGAGCTGATCCCACACCGCAACAGCGGCGGCATCGCGTTTCTCACCTGCAGTGCATCGTGTCAGTTCATATCGATACCGCATGAACTGCCGCTCCAGCCGCCGGGCGCCGTCCTCCAAAACACTGTACTCGTTCTCAACGAAGACATAGGGATTCTCGACCAGGTAGTCGGTAACGATGAGAGCTGATGTTGGCACGTCCGATTCCAGCGCGTCTTCACGTTCAATACGTGTCTCATAGCGCAGGCTCGGTTGCCCCAAGTAGGTGGACCGGCCCAAATAAGTCCCACGAGGGGCATCGTTCACGAAGCGTAGGTATTCCGAGCCGAACCACACAATCAGGTCGTGGGCATTGTCAAAGGGGTTACTACCGTCATCGGATTCCGGCATCCGGCCAGCGTCCTGCCTATTGGGGGTTCTACCACCACCACCGCTCGAACGATCCAGTCGGCCATCCCTCATGACGATCTGCCTTTCAAACGTCCAGCCTTCCTCGTTGTTGTACTCAGCCGGCAGCCCGGCGTACGCGTAAACGAAGGTGCAGTGTTCCACGTTGTGGATGAATTGGTCACGCAGCCTCGCCACGTTCTTGTGGAGTAAGGACTCCGCCTCTGCCGGTGATAGCACGGCAGGGACAGCAGCCGGCCCAGGGGTGGGGGTGGCCGTCTCCATCAGCGTTGGCGTTGGAGGGACAAGTGTTGCGGTCGGCGTTGGAGCAGGTGTCGCAGTGGGCACAAGCGCAGGCGTCGGCGTTGGCGTAGGTGTCGCGGTTGGCACGGGCGTGGGCGTCGGCGAAGTGCAGGCGACCACCGCGACCAGCAGCAACACGAGGGACGAGAGAAGGCCAGCAAGGAACCGCATCGAATGGATGCCCGGCTCACACGTCGTCGCAGTAGGCGAAGGCGTTGCCGACCGGCGAGGCGTAGACCTCGATGTAGTCCACGATCGTGGTCGGGCGGCCGTCGCTGACGGCAGCTGCCGCGATCCACGCGCAGGTCTCGCGGGTGCCGAACGCGGGGCCGCCCGGCGACGGCATGCCGGTGCTGACGCGCCCGCGGTAGGCGGCGTCCTGGCTCGTGTCGTCCTCCGGGATGACGTAGGAGTCGAAGTAGTCGGCCATGCCACGGGCGTCGCCCTCCTCGAGGCGCGCCAGTATCGCGCGGTCGAACTCCTCGTTCAGCCACGCGCCCGGCATCCCCGGCGTGTGCCAGAGGCCGCCTGACGCCGCGACGGCGACGCGCAGGTCGGAGGGAGCATCGTCCAGCGCCTCCCGCACCGCCTTGCCGAACTGGTAGCTGCGGAGGCCGGACACCTGCGGCGCGAAGTAGAGGTTCATCATGATGGGCACGGAGGGCAGCGAGAAGTCGGTCAGCTCCTCAACCGACCGGATGACGCCGCCCGCGAGGCCGCGGTCCGGCTTCGGCATGTCCATGCAGAACGCAGGGTCGAAGCCGCGCTGCATGACGCCGGAGAGCAGGTGCACCGCCAACTCCGGGTGGCCGGGGAAGCGGTAGCCGGGCTCGGCGTGACGCCCGATCACCGGGGTGCGCGGCTCGCGCGGCGATTTCGCGAAGCTCTCGCCAACGTAGACGGCAAACGCGGGGTAGTTGTTGAAGTCGAAGCACTCCAGCTGGTCGTCGCTGAACACGACGAGCACGTCGGGCTCGAGCTCGGCGATGCGCTCGCGCAGGACGCGGAATCCCTCGTGGGTGCGGTTGGCCTTCGCCGTGTTCACTTCGAGGGATTCGACCGGCACGTCCGGCCGTATCGGGCGTGCTGCGCGCCGGGCAACCCACAGGTCCGGCGGGAGCGACGTGGTGCCCCCGTGCGAGTGGAAGAACGTTCCGACGATGGTGGCCATCTCTCCCCTTTCGTCGCGGTGCGCGTCGCGCGCAGTATACGCGGCTGCGCCCTGTGTCGTAGGGGGAATGTGACACGAGGGCATTGCGGTGTACGGCCCTGCCTCCCATAGAGTGGGGCATAGCCCGATAGGGGGCGAGGAGGTAGGCGAAATGGCAGTTGCGAACCCGAACATAAACCCGCTGGCGGAACTGGGAGCGTTCCTCCCCGGCGACACGCTGGAGCGGCTGGCCATCCTGCTTGCCGAGCCGGATGCCCGCCATTCGTGCGGACAGCTGGCGCGGCTGGGCGCGGCGTTCAGCAGCGTGGGCGCAAGCCTGACGAGCGCCGCAAGGGACGGTATGCACGAGCGGCTCGCCGGAGGGGATGGGCGCGCCTTCGAGTCCGGCGTGCTGTTCCAGTGGCGGAGGCCGTCCGTCGTGACGGCGGTGGACACGCAGCGGGTGCGCGCCGCGTTCCCGCCGACGATGCGGCCCGACCTCTACAAGACGCGGGAGATGCAAGGCGTGGTGGCCGTCACGGTGAAAGAGGCGGCGTAGCGCTCACCCCCATCACCAGGGCCCTCACCCTAACCCTCTCCCTCAGGAGAGGGAACAGGCCCCGTACCGCACCCCGCCGCGTGCGCTGCCCGCGCACTCTGGATTCCCGCCGGTGCGGGAATGACGGAACTTGTCGCGCACGCGGGATCAGGCCGCCGTGCCCATGTTGGGGTTGACCATCACCCAGACGGCGTCGGCGCCGTCGCCCTCCCCGCCGGAGGCGAGACAGGCCTCGCCGGTCAGCTCCAGCGGGTAGTTGTGCGTCACCATCTCCCTGAGCGGGTAGTCGCCCGACGCGATCATCTCGAGGCCCATCGCCACGCTCGCGTAGCTGTGGCCCCGGCACGCGCGGAGTTGTCCGTACTTGCCTGTCAGCAGCTCCAGTGAGAAGGACTCGAGCTCGTAGGCCTGCGTGACAACGATGCCACCGCGCCGCACGAGGACCTCGATGGCCTGGTTGAAGATGACGGGGATGCGGCCGGTCGTACAGTCGACCACCGCATCCGCGCCGCGCCCACTCGTGATGTCCATGATCGTTTCGACGAAGTCGTTGGCCTGCACGTCGATGGTGTGGTCCGCGCCGAGCCGCCTCGCCGCTTCGAGCCGCGAACCATCCTTCGAAAGGCCGGTCACGATGACCGTCGCGCCCGCTTTCTTGGCTGCGAGGGTCGCGCCGAGACCCTTGGAGCCCGGCCCCTGCACGACGACCGTCTTGCCCGGAGCGGCCTCGCCCTCCTTGACCGCCCACTGCACGCCGTTGCCGACCGGCAGGGCCAGCGCGGCCTCGTCGGGAGTCATCGTCTGCGGCACCTTGTGCAGCACGACGTTCGGGGGAAGGTAGAGGTACTGCCGGAAGCCGCCGTCGAGCCTGCTGGGGTTGGGGTTGTTGTGCGTGTCGGTGAGCCAGCAGTGTCTGAACTCGCCGATGCGACACCACTCGCAGTGTCCGCAGGGGAGGTACTCCTCCAGCGCGACGAGCTCGCCCTCCTCAACGCCATGGCGGTCCATGAACCCCTGCCCCGCCTTCACGATGACGCCGGCGTTCTCGTGCGCGTTCATGCCGGGGACCGGGCTCCTCCCGCCTCCCTCTCTCGTGAAGTAGCCGTAGGAGCCGCACATGCCGGCCGCTTCGACCCGCATGAGGGCGCTGTTGTAGTCGATATCAGGAACGTCGATCTCCTGTATCTCCGCCGTGCGCGGCGCGACCTTGGTTGCTGCGAGAGTCGTCTCCATCGCTTCCCCCTTTCGTTGTCCTACGCCTTGCCCGCCTCTATCTTCTCGACGTACGGCTTCGCGCGCGGGTACGCCTTCAGCACGTTGCCGTGGAACAGCTTGTAGCGGTCCTCCTCCGTCAGCCAGTCGATGCCGTCGATGTACGGCTTCGTGTCGTCGTACCAGCGCCCGGTGTCGGGGTCGATGGCCTGCACGCCGCCGATCATCTCGGAGGCGAAGAGCACGTTGTCCACGCCGATCGTCTTGATCAGGAACTCCGTCGCGGCCTGGTTGTAGATGGCGGTGTCGAAGTAGAGGCGGCTGAGGAACTCGTCGAACGGCTCGCGCTTCGCCATGATGCTCAGCCCCTTGAAGCGCGCATACTGGAACGGGATGGCGCCGCCGCCGTGCGGCAGGATGAACCGGATGCCGGGGAAGTCCTGGAAGATGTTGGAGTCCATCAGTTGCACGAAGCCGGTGTTGTCCACGTTCATGTAGTGGGAACCGGTGGTCGTGAATGCGGGGTTGCAGGTGCCGGAGCCGTGGATCATCGCGGGCACGTCCAGCTCCACCATCTTCTCGTAGAGCGGGTACCAGTAGCGGTCGCCGAGCGGCGGGTCGGTCCAGTAGCCGCCGGACGGGTCCGGGTTGAGGTTGCAGCCGACGAAGCCCAGGTCGTTCACGGCGCGCTCCAACTCCTGAACGACGCCCTTCTCCGGCGGCACGCCGGGCGACTGCGGCAGAGAGCACGCGCCGATGAAGCGGTCCGGGTAGATGTCGCAGACGCGCTTGATCATGTCGTTGTTGATCTCGGTCCAGTAGCGGCTGATGAGTTCGCCGCCGAAGTGGTGGCCCATCCACGAGGCGCGGGGCGAGAAGATGGCGACATCCGTGCCGCGCTCGTTCTGCAGTTTGAGCTGGCCGTTCTCCAGCGAAGCGCGTATCTCGTCGTCGGAGACGTTGACGGGATGCTTCACCGGCGCGCCCATGAACGTGATCTGGGTGGCGCGGAAGATCTGCACCCCGGCGGGCGCAGTGGTGTAGTGGCCGTGGGAGTCGATGATCATCTGGTTCCGTTGCTCCTGTGCGGTGCGGGGAGGTGGCGCCGCGCTGCGGCGAGCGCATACTACTCCAAGAGGGCGGCAAGGTGTGAGCGGACCCCGCTTGCCACGACGCGCGATCGAGGCCAAGATTGCGGCTGAACAGCCGCAGCACTCACGGCGGGAGGTGAAGTATGTCGAAGGTCGACGAAGCCAAGGCGTTCATCGAGCCAACGGGCGAGAAGGAGCGCGCGGGAGTCGGTTCATGGAAGGTGCCGCGCACCCCGTACGACCGCTTCATGGAGGAGCAGGAACTCCCCATCTACCGCGGACTCGGCATGTACGACATCCGTGAGATACCGAAGGCGCCGTGGAAGCGCATGGGCGGGCTCGGCTCCTTCATCCAGTTGGACGGCACTGACGGCAAGCTCGGCATGTACGCATGGGAGCTTCCGCCGCGCTCCGAGTCTACGGTCGAACGCCACATCTACGAGGAGGTCTACTACGTCTTCGAGGGCCGGGGTACGACGGAGGTGTGGCGCGAGGGCAGCGACCGCAGGCACACGTTCGAGTGGCAGGCCGGCAGCCTCTTCGCGATACCGGTCAACACCAACCACCGCATCATCAACGCGAGCTCCGGCCCTGTCGTCCTCGTCGGCGGCACGACCGCCCCGCCCCTCTTCAGCCTCTTCGACAGCGGGCGCTTCATCTTCGAGAGCGACTTCGCCTTCACCGACCGCTTCGACGACTCCGACGACTACTTCCGCCCGAAGGACACGCCGCTCGTCGCCGACCCGATGCGGCAGCGCGCCATGCGCGTCACCAATCTCATCCCCGACATGGCAACGTGCGAACTGCCCCTCGACAACCAGCGCTCGCCCGGCTACCGGCGCGTCATCCCGCAGATGGCGCACGGGCGCTTCAGCATGTTCGTGGGCGAGCATCACAGCGGCCGCTACTCGATGGCGCACCACCCCCCGGGGCCCGGCTCCGTCGTCCTCATCTGCATCAAGGGCTCCGGTTACACGGTGGCCTGGCCGCAGACCGCGACGATCAGACCCTGGGAGTCCGGCAACGGCGAGTCTGTCATGCGGCAGGACTACCGTGCGGGCGGGATGGTGGTGAACAACCCGGGCGGCACCGGTTGGTTCCACATGCACCACAGCACCGGCAAAGAGCCCCTGCGGCTCCTCGTCTTCGGCGGCGTTCCGTCAGGCGTCGGCATACAGCTCCTGCGCCAGGGCGAGAACGAGGTCTCCGGCAACCTGCCGCTTGAGATGGGCGGGCGCAGCATCACCTACCAGGCCGAGGACCCGTTCATCCGCGAGGAGTACAAGCGCATGCTCGCCATCGAGGGCGTCGAGTTCGACATGCCGGACTGGGCCTACACCGGCGAGATACCTACCGGCCACACACTGCAGGTCAGCGGGCCGTGACGAAGGTCGGCTTCCTCTCACCCCTCACGAACTGGAACGACGCTCCGCTCGACTTCCTCCGCCTCGCGCCCGAGGGCACCAGCGTCGCGGGCGCCTTCATCCCGTCTCGCGGCCAGGACCGGACGATGGCCGGCTTCGGCATCGAACGCATCGCGGCAGCGGTGCCGGCCATGCAGGAGGCGGCGCGAGACCTCGCGGAAGCCGGGGCGGACGTCGTCGTGCAGTTCGGCATCCCGTTCTCGCTCGTCCACGCGGAGCGTGCGCGAGATACACAGTCGCAGGTTGCAACTGCCGCAGGTGTCCCCGTCGTGCTGATGGGCGCCGCGATGCTCGACGCGCTCGACCACCTGGCCGTCCGTCGCATCGCCATCGCGGGCGGCTACTACACCCCGGATGATTGGGTCGCCATGGGCAGGCGCAGCTTTGAGTCCAACGGCTTCGACGTCGTTCTCCAGGAGAACTGGATCGAACAGGGCATCGTCGGTTCGACAGAGGAGTCCGACAGGCTCGCATGGGAGCAGGACGCAGCCGTCACGAAGGCGCACGTCCTCAGGACGGCGGAACGCACGGGAGGCCGCGCCGACGCCGTCGTTGTCTGCGGTGGTGGACTGCGTCTCCTAGGTCACGCCGCGGAACTCGAAGCGACGACCGGCCTGCCGGTCGTCGCAGGAGACCTCGCCATGTTCTGGGCAACGCTCAGGGCGATGAACGCGAAGCCGCGCAACACCGGCTGGGGGCGGCTGCTCGACGGCCTCTAACCGTTCCGCGCAGCGTGCTCGCGTGCCGCCTGAAACGCCTGCGCGGCCAGCACGCGAATCTGCTCCCGAGGAGGCTCCGCCCCTCCACCGGGTCGGCTCAGGGCAGCACCCGCAGCCAACTCCTCCTCCGTCGCCCAGAGCCATCCATCCGGCAGGCCGGTTACGGGAGCCGAGGGGCGACAGACGTAGAGGAAGTCGATGTGCTGGTGGAAGCCGTCCACCGGGTCGTCGATGTTCTCGACGAGGATGGTCAGGGGCGGCGGCAGCTGGACCGGATAGGCGAGGCCGTTCTCAAAGTCCGCTGTCGGCACCACCTCAGCCGCTATCCCCGTCTCCTCCTCCACCTCCCGCAGGACGGCCTGCACCGGGTCCTCGTTCTCCTCGACATGCCCGCCGGGAGGAAGCCACATGTCCAACTTGGGGTGCCAGTGCAGCAGTGTCGCGCGGTCCTGAACGACGAACGCGGTGGCGGTGAAGTGTCTGACGAGGGCCATGCGTCAGCGAGGACCCTTACGGCGCCTGCCACGTCGCGTCGTGGACGCTCGCTATCGCCTTCTCCACGACCTCGTAGATGTAGCGCGCCGCGCTCGGCCCACCGTCGGTGCGGTCGATGGTGTCGGAGCGGTAGCCGGTCAGCGAGTAGCTCACGTAGATGCGTCCGTCCGACTCCGGTCCTGACTGCCCGCCGATCACGGGGATGCGCATCGTCTTCGCCACGTCGGCGTAGATGTCCAGCGTCACGTTCGTGAGGTCGATCATCACCGCGCCCGCGTCCTGCACCGCGTTCGCCCACTTCATGATGTGTTCATGCGCTTCCGGGCCGCCGTGACGCGGCTCGAACACCTCGAACCCGATCTGCGGATACACCGGCAGCCCCGCCTCGATCACCGCAAGCACGTCGTCGAACAGCTCCTCCTCCTGCGTGCGGATGTCGACCTTCGTCATGTCCGCGCCGGTCTCCGCCTTGATGCGGCGCGCCGCCTCCTCCACCGCCTTCGGCCCCGCGTTGCAGACGACGGTCGGCATGTCCACGTTGATGACGGCCCGCTCCGCCACGCGGCTCACCGCCTTGCCGAACAGCAGCATCGCGTCGAGCGAGAACTCGTCGTCGCTCTCCATGCCGAGGAACGTCCTGCTGACGCTGTCACCGACCGAGAGCAGGTCGACGCCCGCGCGCTCCAGGATGCGTGCCATCTGCACGTCGTAGCAGACGCCCGCCGCGATCTTCCTCCCGTCGTCCTTCATCTGCTGCAGGTCGGCGATGGTCAGCCGCGCCATGTGGTCCCTCCTCGTGTTCGTTCAACCGCTGCTTCAGGCCGGAGTGCACAGGCGCTCGCGCGCTGCGGCGTCGAGCTCCTCGCCCTCCTGCACGAGCGTCTCCCCGAAGCGCACGCGGTAGACGGAGCCGTCGCGCGACGCCAGTGGAGCGTCCGCGCCGTCCGCGAGAGAGCGCGCCTGCCGGAGCAGCCTGCGCCGCATCTTGATGATGGCGGAGTCGCTGGTGCCGAGGTGCTCCTCGAACCGCGCCACGATGGAGCCCATGCTCTCCTGCACCGCCATGTCCTGCGCCTGCGTGCCGGGGATGCCGCTGAACGTCCCGTTCACCTGCAGCTCCCGGTCGATCATGTAGTCGTTCTCCATGTTGCGCACGGGCAGGAACGAGCCAGGGAGCGCAGGTCCCGCGAAGTCTTCCGCCGCTTCGATATCCTCGCCGCTCAGCGGACGCTCGTCGTTCCACGTCACGACGATCGTCCAGCAGTTGTCGTCGTCTATGGGCGTCCACGCGATGCCCTGGCTGTTCAGGCCGGGCTTCGCCGAGCCCTGCTTGAACAGGTTGTAGAACGGCATCATCCAGTGGGTGAAGCGCCAGTAATGCACGCCCTCGCCGATGTCCCGCCGCGCGCCGACGCGCAGCCCGTAGTCGGTATCCTCCGGTAGGAACACGGGCGAACGATCGAGCGCGTGATAGCGGGCGCGCAGGTCGGTCGCGGCCTGGGCGCGCTCCAGCCACGCGGGCGTGCGGCGGAACGAGTCCACCGTCGCGTGCAGGAAGTTGGAGTGCGCCGAGTCGATGCCTCCCTCGAGGCCCTGCACCCAGTTCGTGCGCTCCAGCCGTTTCGTGACGTGGACATGCGACGGCGGCAGGCGCAGCCACGAGAAGTCCGGCATCGCAGGCGTCTCACCCGCGGGGCCGAGGTACGCCCAGACGACGCCCCCAGCCTCGACCGTCGGATACGCGGTCTGGTGCACCTTGTCCCGGTAGTTGCTGTTCGAGGGCTCGGAGGGCATGTCCACGCACTGGCCATCCACATCGTACTTCCAGCCGTGGTAGATGCAGCGCAGGCCGCCCTCCTCGTTGCGTCCGAAGAAGAGGCTCGCGCGACGGTGCGCGCAGCGCTCAGCCAGCAGCCCCACGCGCCCGGACGTGTCGCGGAACGCGACGAGCGCCTCGCTCATGAGTTGCGTGCGGACGGGCGGGCAATCCGGCTTCGGCAACTCGTCGGAGAGGAGGAACGGGACCCAGAAGCGGCGCAGCAGGTCGCCCATCGCCGTCCCGCGCGACGTTGCGGTGAGGAGAGCGTTGTCCTCGGCGCTGAGCATACGGCAACGATAGCACGAACCGATGACGGTTGCGGCAGCGCGGGACATCAGGACGGGAAGAGAGTGGCGCGCTAGGCGGGACTCGAACCCACGGCCTCATCCTCCGCAGGGATGCGCTCTATCCTGACTGAGCTACTAGCGCACTCTCAAGGTGCCCCCGGCTGTGGGCCGGAGGCGTCATCTTCGATTTGGTGCCGAGGGCGAGATTTGAACTCGCACGCCCGTAAGGACACTGCGCCCTGAACACAGCGCGTCTGCCGTTCCGCCACCTCGGCACGCCCCTCACACAGTGGTGGGCGATACAGGACTTGAACCTGTGACCTCTTGCGTGTGAAGCAAGCGCTCTAACCAACTGAGCTAACCGCCCCACTGCGCGTCCCCTCATTGTCTGTCCGATGCGCCCTTCCTGTAAAGCCTCGGATGGCGCACAATGCAGCCCGCAACTCCCGCCGGAGGAACCCCATGGCGAACCCGAGAGCCGACTTCGTCCCCCTGCCCGACAGGCCCACGCTGCACCTGCCGCGCGGCGCCCGCGTCGCCGTCGTGCTCGTGATGAACGTCGAGCAGAACGAGTTCGACCAGCACGTCGGGCGCCCGCTCAGCCCGCAGCCGCCGGGACGCGAGCGCCTGCCGGACGTGCCCAACTTCTCCTGGTTCGAGTACGGCCTCCGCGCGGGCTTCTGGCGCATCCTCGACGCGACGCGCGAACACAAGGTCCCGATGACGATGGCGCTCAACGGCTCCGTCTGCGACGCCTATCCACAGGTCGCCCGCGCCGCCTTCGACGCCGGGTGGGATGTCGTCGCCCACGGCTACCACCAGCGCCCGATGCCCGCCGTAGACGACGAGACCTCGGAGATCCGCCGCGCGCTCGACGCCATCGAGGCGTTCAGCGGCACACGGCCCCTCGGCTGGCTCGGCCCCGGCCTCGGCGAGACCGCGAATACGCCGGAGCTGCTCGTCAACGCGGGCATCGAGTTCGTCCTCGACTGGGTCAACGACGACCAGCCCTACGAGTTGAATGTCGCCAACGGCAGGCTCTTCTCCGTTCCCTACTCGCTGGAACTGAACGACATCGGCGTCTACATACGACTCGGCCACCCGGGGCCGTCGATGCTCGAGCGCGTGCACGACCACCTCACGACGCTGCTGAACGACGAGCCGGAGACCGCACGCGTGATGTCGGTGGGCCTGCACCCGTTCATCGTGGGCCAGCCGCACCGCTTCCCCTATTTTGTGAAGATGCTGGAACTCATCATGAACACCCCCGGCGCGATACCGATGACCGCCACCGAGCTGTACCGCTGGTACCGCGAGCAAGTGGGGTAATCCTTCCCCCTTGACGGGGGAAGGTCAGGATGGGGGTGACGATGCCCCCGTCATGCCAGCGAAGGCTGGCATCCAGGTCCGTGTCAGCGCACGCGGTCGCACAGCGGGAGAGATACGCCCACGGGGATTAACCGCTCACTTCCGTGCATTCCCGCCTCATTCAACTCTGGTCCAGCGCCGCGCCATCAGGGCCTAGTCCGCTCACAACCGCTCATCACCGCTCGTTCCCAGTGCAAAACCGCCGATAGCCGCTCGGACATCCTGTATCTGCTCCGAACCCGGCTCTGCCCCGTCGAAGACAGCGTACGCGGTCAAGGGGCGACCGCGGAAGGGGCGGGTGTCACGGTGGGTGGCGAAGAGAGATTCTCTATTCCCGTGGCAGAAGAACATTGCCTTCCGCGTCTCTTACGCACAGGTAAGCCTCTTTGGATTGACCCACCGAATAGATGTAGCCATTGTGTGAGACACTAATAATGCTGCTCTCCGCGTGCGTAGGTCCAACTATAGATGGATCCACCGGCGAAGCTTTACCATCCTCTGCATTCACAGTGTATAAGCCTGACCCTACTACGCGAATGTAAAGACTGTGGTCGTGAGCGCGTAAACCTGTCGCATAAAAATTCGACTGTCCTTCGATAGATATCTCAACACGATTGATTACTTCTGGTTTGGTCGAATTCAAATTATAAAGGACACTGGACGGGCTAGGGTATCTGATATCGCCTGTAGGAAGAGAAGTGCCACTTATGGTGGTACTCTTCCTACACAGCAGGAACAGGTTATCGTTCGCAGATGCCAAGCCTTCCGGGTATTCCCCATCGATGCACAAGGATTGCAGACTGATCTTCGGCTGGGGCATTGTAAGTCCAGTAGTCGTGTCCAGCACGTAAAGGACACACTGCGATTTCCCAATCATGTATAACTTCTCTTGATGCCACGCTAGTCCAGTAGGAGTTTCTTCATTTACACCAAATCCTATCGATTCCGCAGCCATCCTTCCTCCTTGTTTTGTCTTCCACGCACACGAGCGGCAACCCTACCCGTGCCTCCCCACCCCGTCAACCCTTAACCTCGACCCGCCCGACTGCGAAGCGTTCGCCCTCTGGTGGAGACGACTGGCCATATTCATCGTACCCCCAGCAAACAGCGCTGCCGTCCGGGCGAAGGGCACACGTGTGGTACCCTCCGCTACTGATGGACGCGAACCGCTCACCCTCAGGTGATGACGCTTCTCCGTGTGGATTGCGCCCCCAGCAAGCGGCACTGCCGTCGGGGCGAAGCGCGCATCCGTGTTCGAAGCCACTACTGATGGCCGAAAAGGTCCCTGCAAGCGGCGACGTCGCATCTCCGCGACCTCCCCAGCAGGCGGTGCTGCCATCAATACGTAGCGCGCATGTGTATCGACTGCCACTACTGATAGCCAGAAACCGATCGTCCTCCGGTGACTCCCTTATCGCACCCCAGCAAACCGCACTCCCGTCAGGACGCAAAGCACAGGTGTGACCACGCATGTTAGTGAAGCTGAAATCACCCCCGGTGCTGATTGAGGCGAAACGTTCACCCGCTGACTCTAACTCATGATACCCGCCCCAACAGACGGGGCTGCCGTCGGATAGCAACGCGCACGTCTGGTTGCTGCCGCTGCTGATGGACACAAATCGATCGCCTGGCGGCGACGCCTGACCATTACGATTATTCGGGGCTATATCACGATGCTAAGCAGACACCTTGATGCGGCCAATGTGCTCCGTGTCAGCCTCCTCTGTTCCGAATGAGTCTATGAGCGCCGGTATTGCCAGCAGGATGGCGAACACTGCCCCGAACCCGAACCATCCGACGCCCGTCCAGAACCACAGCCCGAGGCCAGCCGCGATGAACAGCACCGCCATGACGACGGACGCGATAGCCTGCTCGAACTTGGCGTGCATAACGCCATGACGCTTGTGCAGTGCCTTGTTGGTCTGCCAGAACATGGGCGTGTGGCCACCCGGCTCGATGATATGCGCGTACTCGTGCAGCAGTAGCGATGTCGGCTCGCTGCCGCCCCACAGTCCGCCCTCCGCAGGCCCGCGCACGCACACCACACCCGCATGCTCGTGAGCGTGCGCGAGTGTGTTCCGCCAGTCCAATCCCCTACAGGGCCCAGCGACCTCCGCGTGTTCCCACACCACCTGGAGCATCGGGAACGCCTCGCGGATGCGTGACGGGATGACCACCGCGGCGGGTTGATTCGCATCGAGGTTCCGAGTCGCCTGCTCCACCATACCGGCGGCCCTGTAGCACTCCGGGCTACAGAAATCCTGCGCAGGAGTTTCGGGCTCGAACTCTCGACCACAAGTGCAAATCTTGGACGTCATGCCAGTATCTCCGCTAAACCAAATCGGCGTCCCGCAGGATGCGGAACGCTGCACTTGCTTCCCCGAACGACGCCCGTGAGCCGTTGTCTGGGTGGTTGACCCCACGAGGCTCGTGACGTGAGCCGCCGCATCGCGGACACCTCACCCAGACCCGGAGATGCTGTGTCGTGTCGTACTCGTACATCCCACCCGCCCCTCTGCATCGTCGACAGTTCGCGGGGTAAGCCATCGCAGCGCTCCTTTACGCGTCACGCAGGGCGGGCGGACGAGGAGCGGGGGTGCCCTCTCGCTCGCGTGAGCAGGTTGTTGCGAAACGTCCCTGATGACCTCAGAGGCGGCGAGAGGGCGTGGGCATACTGCCCACGCTGGGTGCCTTGGAGGCCATCAGCATCGGGACGTTTCGCGCTGCCACGGTACAGCGCACCATCCGTAGGACGCAATAGGTGTGCCTGTGGCCGCTTCCGGCGGTGGCTATACAAACTCTTGTTATGCGGTGTACGCTGAATGCATCTCCGCTCGGAGGTGTCGCGTGGGGAAAAAGAAGCGCCAGCCTCAGGTCATCCCGCCCATCCCGGCGTCGTTCGAGGACGTCGTGCAGGCCATCGCGAACACACCCCCTGAGCGTGTCTCGCCTCCCACTCAGGCTCCGCGCCGTCAAGCCACTCCCGCGACGAGGTCGCGGTAGGACAGCCTCTTCCCGACCATGCCCGTGATGATATGGCGCATCCGCACTGCGGGTGTGGTGCGCCGGTCGTTGTAGCGCCCCTCGAGTTCCGTCAGGTAGCGCGGCAGGTGCTTGACGCTCCACCAGATGTAGACGCCCTTATGCATGCGCTTCAGCATCGCCCAGACGCTCTCGATGGCGTTCGTCGTGACGCGTCCGCGCACGTACTCGCCGCTGGCGTGCGAGACGATGCTGTGCCGGACGGGTAGCCAGTACGTGATGCTCCGGTAGGACGTGAGGTCGTCCGTGTAGATGCGTGCGCCGCGGGCCGTGCGCGCGTGCACGAACGGCAGCAACTCGCTCTGAGCGCGCGACGCCACGACTGCCATACTGACGCGGCGAGTCTTGCGGTCGCGAGCGCCAGCCACGATGGTGAGGTGGCTCGTGGGGTCACGACGCCGGTCGCGTCCGTGCCGGTTTCGCATCCGCCCGCCGATCCATGTCTCGTCGACCTCGACAGGCCCCTCGAACTTCGGCACGCTGGTCGCCCAGGCCGCACGAATGCGGTGCGACAGGAACCACGCTGTGCGATGCGTGACCCCGAGGTCGCGCGCGAGTTGCGCGCTCGATATGCCGAACGTTCTGGTCGTCAAGAGGTACGCCGCGAGCAGCCACTTGCCGAGCGGGATATTCGAGCACGCCATAACGGTTCCGGTTCGCACGCTGAAATGCCGGCGACACGCACTGCACCAGTACGGCTGGGGCCGACGGCTTGGGTTGGGGCTGACGTGCTCAGACCCGCAGCGCGGACACCTCATGCCGTCAGGCCAGCGGCGCGCGCAGAACCATTGCTCGGCGCGCTCAGGGTTGCTAAAGATGCGTGTGGCCTGAATGAGCGTCAGCGGACGTGGTGGCGTGGTGTGCTTCTTCATGGTGGTCTCCGAGCGAGACATCCGGCCGTTGACAACGACGAGCCTCGCGGTGCAAGGTGGACGCGAGGAGAGCAGGTTGACACTCTCCGGCATAGCACCTAATATCGTGTTGGAGACCTAATCCGCACCAAGATAGGCGGGAACGCACTCCGCGACATCGCGAGAATCATGCGACGGTCCTTTCGTTGTTCGAGTGAACCCGCCGTCTAGTCCGCCCCGATGCAGCAACATCGGGGCGGATGTTTTATCTGGCAGATTCCACCACAGCATACACGAGAGCGCGCACACTGAACAGCGCGCGAGGAGGCACTAATGTTGAAGGCAATCGCGATTGTGGCGGCTGTTCTGGCGGGGCTCGCACTGCTGGTCTATGGGGGGTTCTTGCTGGTCGCGTCGGCAGCGTTCGATTTGGGGTGGGGTATCGTCATCGCGCTCGTGGTCATTTTCATTGCACTGGTCTTGTTGGTCTGGGCTAAACGTCAATGAGGCAGCGTCTGAGAATGGTCGTGGCGATACTGGAGCGTCACGAGTGGCTGTACGTCGTCGTGGCACTCGTGGTGGTGGTGCTCTGGGTGTGCGACGTAGTGCCGGACGCAATCGGGTATATCGTCGTTGGCGCTGGCCTGGGTCTCGTGCTGACTGGTGCGCAAACACGCCGTCGCCGGCAAATCAACCGCGAGGGCGCGAGGGCGGAGTTCAAGCGTCTGAGCAAGGTCACCGCCGAGATGACCGACCGGCTCATCAAAGCACAGGCCCAGTGGGAGACCAACGGCGGCGACCCGGCTACGCGCTACCTCGCGCTGGTCATGGTGCAAATGATGTTGTTCAACAGCGCAACGACCCTGCAGCACCTGCTCAACATGGAGGGCACGCCAGTTGACGGTCAGGCGCTCCAAGACGTGCTGGACGCGCGCAGCCAACCCGAAACCGAGGGCAAGACAACAAGCGCGTAGAGGGCACAGATATGAGGAGGCCAGAGTGAGTACAGTGTTGGTTAGGGTACTGATGGCGGCATGGTCTGACCGGGATGTCCCGACGTTGACAGGCTCCTTTCGGTGCTACGCACTGGAAGCGGACGACCTCGACACAGCCCTCGAGGCCCTCGCGGATGCAGGTCTGGTCGAGGAGTTCGACCCAGACCTCATGCGCGCGATGGCGATGCGCCCCACCAGCAAGACGAGCGCGGCCATCATCACAGTCGCGGAGTTGCTGCGGTCACCCGACGGAAACCACGAGTGGGAGTCCAGCGACTCCCGATGGCTCTCGATGCCAGACGGCGACTACGAGGCAGCGCTGGCAGCACTCCAGTGGGCAGGGTTCACCCAAGTAGAGTGCCCTCCGATTTCGGAATGAGCGCCAGCGTGCTTAGCATCGTGACATAGCCCCGATTATTCGCTCCCCAGCAGACGGCGCTGCCATCGGACCGTAGCGCACATGTGTGATAAGCGCCGCTACTAATAGATACAAAGCTCTCGCCCTCTGGCGGTGACGATTGACCACTGCTGTCTGAACCCCAACAAATCGCGGTGCCATCAGGACGGAGAGCGCAGGTGTGCAGCCAACCGCTGCTAAGTGTTGTGTGCTGTTCCGGCGCGCGATAGTCCGCGGGGTACGGCGTCGGCGTGGGAGTGGGCGTATGGGTGGGTGTCGGAGTCGGCGGAGGCTTGAGCGACCACCAACCGCAGCTCTCGGACGCGCGGAACCCGGCGTCGGTCGGCAGAATGGCGACGGTCGTGGGGGCGGTCATCGAGTCCCCGAACAGCACGTCGGCGCCGTCCGCGTCGAGCCTGCTGAGACGCGCCCACTCGCACGTCCCCGATACGTCGGTGGCCTCGTAGACGCCGGGGACGATCTGCTCGCCGACGAGCCACGAGCCAGGCGGGAACGAGGTCCACGGGAACGGCGCAGGGGTTGGTGTTGGGGAGGGAGTGAGTGTGGGCGTAGGTGTAGGCGTCGGCGGAGACGCGACGATGATTTCCGGGGCCAAGGCGCCGGGACACGGCGGATCGACGAGCGGTTCCACGCCAGCGCCAAAGCGCAACTCAACGCTGTCCACGAAGCATGGCTCCGCCATGTGCGCGAACGAGTATGTCAGATCGGCCTGCTGCTCTCCGTTCAGGTGGAACGTAACGGTCTCGCCGACGTAGACGTAGCGCAGGGGGTCGCCGGTGATGTAGCCGGGCGGCCCGACAAGCAGGCACCCTTCGTCGCTGGCGCAGTCGAACCTGCCGTTCACGACCGGGATGCGCGTGGGGCGTTCCCAGCCTCCCACCCGCACGGCGATCTCGCCTTGGGTGACGGGTGCGCCATCCAGCAGCACCGCACCCTCCAGGTAAATCACGGGAAACGGCGGAATAGTTTGCCCTGAGCCGGGATTGCCAGCTGAGACATCAGGTAGTGGCGTCGGCGTGGGTGTTGGCGTCGGTGAGGGAGTGGGCGTCGGAGTGAAGGTTGGGGTGAGCGTCGGGGTCGCGGTCGAAGTAGGGGTTGACATGGGGGTGGGCGTTGGCGTTCGGGCGAATGTGGGAGTGGCGACCGGTGTTGGTGTGGGGCGAGCATCGGTGTCCACAACGCCGACCGTCGGCGGGGCGGAGTAGCACGCCGTGAGCGCGAACGTAAGAAGCGTGAGAGCGAGGAGCGCGGGCGTTCGCAAGGGGGCGGAGTCTCCGGTCGGTAAGTGGCGGCGAGTCTAGCACAGCCGTGGTTCGACAGGCTCACCGTGAGCGGCCAACAACCCATCCTGTGTATCCCACCCATCCCGGTGAGTGAATGAAGCGGGGCGGAGGTGTAACCTCCCCTCGTGACGACGCAGCCGCCTTCCAGCCAGACTCCGGCGACCGCACGGGATGCGGGCGCCCCTCCGCAGCGTCCCCTCCTGCGGCTGCTCTTCCAGATGCACCTGCCGGCCATCGCCACCGGGTTCGGCACCGGGGCGACGGTCCCCGTCGTGCCGGCGTTCGCGCTGTCGTTCGGCGTGGGGCCGGAGCTGGCCGCCCTCGCGCTGGGAGCGAACATGTTCGGCGGACTCGCCGCCAGTGTCCCCATCGGCTACATGATCGACAAGATCGGGCGGCGGTGGGTCCTCATCCTGGGGCCCGGGATCATCGCCGTCTCCTCCTTCCTCACCGCCACGGCGGGCTCCTTCGAGGAGCTGTTCCTCTACCGCTTCATCAGCGGATGGGGCATGCAGATGTGGACGCTCAGCCGGCTCACGATGATCGCCGACACCAGCGCCTCGGGTTCACGCGGCCGCATGATCACGAGCCTCCTCGGCATGCAGCACGTCGGCACGCTGGCCGGGCCGCTGGCGGGCGGGGTCCTCGCCGTCACGTACGGGCTCGAGACCGCGTTCATCGTCCAGGGCGTGGCTGCGCTCGTGGCCATGACTCCCGGCTTCTTCACGAAGGAGACCATGCCCGGGCGCGGCCGGCGCGGCGGCGCAGGTTCCGCGACGCCCGCAGCAGAGAATTTCTCGTGGAAGGCGCTCCTCGCTCACCCGATACCGGTCATGTTCCTAGCCCAGTGGCTCGGCATGACGGCGCGCGGCGGCATAGTGGCAGGCCACACCGTCTTCCTCTACGCCGCCTACGCCTACGACGCGGACCCCGCGACGCTCGGGGTCCTGAGCAGCCTGATGGCGGGGGCGGGCATACCTCTCACCTTCGCCGCCGGGTGGCTGATGGACCGCTTCGGGCGGAAGGTGACCATCGTGCCCGGCCTCTTCGTGCTGGGCGCGGCGATGGCCTTCCTGGGCGTGACGTCGTTCTTCGGGATGGGGTTCGCCTGGTTCGTGGCCGGGTTCGTCGTCATGCAGGTCATGAACAGCCTGCTCACCGGCTCGTGGCAGGTCGTCGGCTCCGACCTCGCGCCTCCCGGCGGCAGGGGGCGGTTCTTTGCGGTGGGGCGCACGGTCACGCAGGCGGGGTTCACGACCAACCCCATTGCCGTCTCGGTCTGCACGGCGCTCTCGGGCTTCACACTGGCGCTGGGAGTCGTCGGCGCAGCGGGGATGTTCTCCGCGCTCGTCCTCGCCGCGTTCGTGCCGGAGACGCACCGCAGAGCGAAGTGACACGCGCCCCTTACTCGGTTGCCTCTGCGTCCGTTACGCTGGATACATGACCGTGTCTCCCGCAGCGCCTATAGACTGCGTCTATAACTCAGAGCCCAGCCATAGACAGGGTCTATGGGTCGGCTGCAGAACTCCAAAAACATGGCCATCTTGAGATTCTTGATGCTCCGAAGCCCCGGAAGCAGACCACGGTCATGAAAACGCTCCGATCAAGATCTCAAGGATGCCAAACGAGGGTTGCGATTTCACTCGTAACAAACCGATCAAGAGTGCCAGAATTCCGCACGGTTGGCACCCTTGATCGGCAGCCGAAGCGTAGACCCACACGCACGACAGGCGTACAGTAGGCTCACGCAGACGGTACCCGCGCACGAAGAGGTGCAACGATGCTCACGCAGCAAGAGAACGACCTGCTCACCAGGGTCGGCCCGGGCACGCTGGCGGGCGAACTGCTCCGCCGCTACTGGCACCCCATCGCCATCGCCTCGGACCTCACGGACGAGCGTCCGACCAAGGCGCTCCGCATCCTCGGGGAGGATCTCGTCCTCTTCAAGGACAAGTCCGGGCGCATCGGCCTGCTCGCCGACCACTGCGCGCACCGCAGCGCCTCGCTGGTCTACGGGCGCGTCGAGGAGCGCGGCATCTCCTGCGCCTACCACGGCTGGCTGTACGACTGCGACGGCAACATCCTCGAGACGCCACCCGAGAAGAACGAAGCGATCATGCGCTCCGTGAAGCAGACCGCCTACAAGGTGCAGGTGCACATCGGGCTCGTCTTCGCCTACATGGGCCCCCTGCCCGCGCCGCCGATGGCCCCCTACGACACGATGTTCCGCAAGGATGGCAAGCGCATGGTGCGCTTCCACCCGCCGCTCAACTGCAACTGGTTCCAGGCCATGGAGAACTCCATGGACCCGGCGCACCTGCAGGTGCTGCACCAGGAGTTCACCGGCGGTGGACGCCAGCCCGTCAACACGACGCGCGGCTTCACCGACGACGTGGAGCACTTCGAGTTCTACGTGACGGACTACGGCGGGATGATGAAGAAGCGCACTTACAAGAACGGCATGGTGGACGAGCACCCCGTCCTCATGCCGAACATCCTGCGCCAGGGCTCCAGCACGCAGTTCCGCACGCCCATAGACGACACGCACACTTGGCACCTTCGCATGCACTTCTACCCGAACGAGGACGGCAGCGAAGACCCGGACGCCTTCAACCCGGAGTTCAAGTTCGACCCGCCCATCAAGGAGGATCCGGAGAAGGACCACCCCTTCACGCGCTACATCCTGCGGGACGTCAACGCGCAGGACCAGATGGCGTGGGAGACGCAGGGCCCCATCACCGACCGCACCGTCGAGCACCTCTCGTACTCGGACCGGGGCGTCGTACTGCTGCGGCGCGTGATGAAGGAGCAGATCGAGCGGGTGCAGCGCGGCGAGGACCCCATCGGCGTCTTCCGCGACCCGGACCACCCGCTCATCGACACGAATGTCGACGTGGGCATCGCCCAGATCGGGGCCAACCGCTCGCCGGACGCGCAGGTGGTCGCGCGCTAGAGCGCCGCGATCAGCGCACCCGCCCCGGCCGCAAGGGCGACGACCGCCCACGGCGGCACGCGCCAGAACGCCAGCAGCACGAACGCGCCCACGGCAAGAGCGAAGTCTTCCGGCGCGCGCACCGCGCTCGTCCAGACCGGGTCGTACAGCGCCGCCAGCAGCAGCCCGACAACCGCAGCATTGACCCCCATCAGCGCCCGCCGCACGCGAGCGAGGCCGCGCAGCCGCTCCCAGAACGGCAGCACGCCGACCACGAGGAAGAACGACGGCAGGAAGATCGCGCCCAGCGCCAGCATGCCGCCCAGCCATCGCGGAGCGACGACCTCCATCGCCGCGCCGAGGTAGCCCGCGAACGTGAACAGCGGCCCCGGCACCGCCTGCGCCGCTCCGTACCCCGCGATGAACTCGTCCTTCGTGACCCAACCCGGCGGGACGACTTCCGCCTCCAGCAGCGGCAGCACGACGTGGCCCCCGCCGAACACGAGCGATCCCGCGCGGTAGAAGCTGTCGGCGACGGCAAGCGCTCCATTGTCGACGATCCGCGCGGCGACGGGCAGTGCGATGAGCAGCGCAAAGAACGCCACCAGCGCAACCACGGCGAGCCACGGCGTCCCGCTCTTCGCGTCCGTCTGCGCCGGTGAAGAATCGCCGGCGCGCAGCAACGCCAGGCCCAGCAGCCCCCCGCCCGCGATGACCGCCAGCTGCGCCCCGATGCCCGGCGCAGCCAGCAGCGCTATGGCCGCGAGCGCCGCTATCGTCACGCGCGGTCTGTCGGGCGCGAGCGTCCGCGCCATGCCCCACAGCGCCAGTGCGACGACGGCAACGGCCACGACCTTCAGCCCGTGCAGCCAGCCGGCGTCGGTCTGGTCGCCGAGCGACTGCACGCCGTAGGCGAAGAGGATGAGCGCGGCGGCGGATGGCAGCGTGAAGGCGAGCCATGCCGCGAAGCCACCCAGCAGCCCCGCGCGGCGGATGCCGATAGCTATGCCCAGCTGGCTGCTCGCGGGGCCTGGCAGGAACTGGCAGAGCGCGACGAGCCCGGCGAACGTCTCCTCGTCCAGCCAGCGCTTACGGACGACGTATGCCTCGCGAAAGTAGCCGATGTGCGCGACGGGACCGCCGAACGAAGTGAGGCCGAGCCACCCGGCGGTGAGCAGCACCTCCCAGACGCGGCGCATCCCCCAGGTCCTACATCGTCTCGGGCGCGCTCATGCCCATCAGCGCCAGCGTGCGGGCGAGCGCGACGCGCGCTGCCTCCGTCAACTTGAGGCGCGCCCTCATCAGGGGCGCGTCCGCCGGGTCGGACGAGAGCACGCGGCAGTGGTCGTAGAACCAGTGGAACGCGGTGGCAAGGTCGACGGCATAGTGCGGCAGCGAGTGCGGCGCAAGCGTCACGGCGATGGAGTCGATGATCTCCGGCAGTTGCAGCATCCTGCGCACCAGTGCGAGTTCCGCAGGATCGGTCAGCAGCGAGGTGTCGCCGTCGTCCCAGGTGACGCCGCGCTCGGCGGCCTGCCGGAGGATGCCGGCGATGCGCGCGTGCGCGTACTGGACGTAGTAGACCGGGTTCTCGCTCGACTCTCTCTTCGCGAGTTCGAGGTCGAACTCCATCTGGCTCTCAGCGGCGCGTGCGAGGAAGAAGTAGCGGCAGGCGTCCGCTCCCACCTCGTCCACGAGGTCGCCGAGCGTGACGATGTTGCCGGAGCGCTTGGACGCGCGCACGATGTCGCCGCCGTGCTTCAGCGTCACCAACTGCCCGATGAGGATAGTGAGGCGGTCGGGGTCGAGGTCGAGCGCCTGCATCACCGCCTTCATGCGCGGCACGTGGCCCTGGTGGTCGGCGCCCCAGATGTCGATCACGCGGTCGAAGCCGCGCCGTCCGAACTTGTCGCGATGGTAGGCGATGTCGGACGCGAAGTATGTCGGCGCGCCCGTGCTCCGCACGATGACGTTGTCCTTCTCGTCGCCGAGCACAGTGGAGGTGAACCACTCCGCGCCGTCGCGCACGGCGGTGTAGCCGCGCTCCCGGAGAAGCGCCATCGTCTCCTCGTACTGCCCATTCGCGTAGAGGTCGCGCTCGCGGAACCAGACGTCGAACCCGACGCCGATGCGGTCGAGGTCGCCGCGTATCACGTCGAGCATGCGGTTGAGGGCTTCCTCGCCAAGCTCGGCGGCCGCTTCAGCCTCGTTCATCTCGAGGTAGCGCGGGCCATGACGTCCCGCGAGCTCCTCACCGAGTTCCACAAGGTACGCGCCCTGGTAGCCGTCCTCGGGCAGGGGCACGTCCGTCCTGCCGAGCGCCTCCGCGTACCGCGCGAGCACGGAGCGGTAGAACAGCTCCATCTGGTTGCCGGCGTCGTTCACGTAGTACTCGCGGGTCACGTCGAACCCGGCGGCGGTGAGCGCGCTGGCGAGCCCGCTTCCGAGCACCGCGCCACGGGCGTGTCCGACGTGCACCGGCCCGGTGGGGTTCACACTCACGAACTCGATCTGCACCCGCCTACCCGCACCCGCGTCCATGTTGCCGAACGCCTCGCCCGCGGCGCGGATAACCTCCACCTGCGCGCGCAACCAGTCGTCGCTCAGCCGGAAGTTCACGAACCCCGGCGGTGCCGCAGAAACCTCCCCTATGGGGCCGCCGTCCTCCCCCTGCGTGAGCGCATCTGCCAGTACCTGCGCTATCTCCATCGGCGGACGCTTCGCAGCCTTGGCCACGCGCAGCGGCAGGCCGGAGGCGAAGTCGCCGTGGTCGGCCTTCTGGGGGCGCTCCACGAGACCCGACTGCGGGAGCTCGAATTCCGGCAGCGTGCCGGTGCGCTGCGCCTCGCCGACGGCGTCGCGCAGGCGTGCGGCGATGAGGTCTCGGACGAGCATAGGACGTTCATGATACCAGCGCCCCGCGGGAAACCGCGCACCAGTGGCGTTGTCGGTTCCGATGGGGATGCGTTACGCTCCCCGCCGAACCGGAGAGCAGAGGTTGAGTGCCGTGACTATCCTGCGCATCCTGTCGTACCGCCGTCCCCCCATCATCCTTGCCGTGTCCGGTGTTCTCGCGCTGGCGCTGTTCGTTGCCCAGCCCGCCGTCGCGCGCGCCGCGGACGTCGCTACGGAGACGGCGTTCGTCCTCAACACGTTCGCGTTCCTCGTCTGGGGTGCGCTGGTGATGTGGATGGCCGCCGGGTTCACGATGCTGGAGGCCGGCTCGGTCCGCACCAAGAACGCCTCCATGATCTGCATGAAGAACATCGGCCTCTACTCCATCGCGGGGCTGGCCTACTTCTTCGTCGGCTACAACCTGATGTACGTGGACATCGTCGGGGGCTTCATCGGCTCGTTCAACCTGCTCTACGGGCCGTCGGCCGAAGAGGTGGCCTTGCTTGGGGGCGACGGCAGCACGGCCGCAGTCGTGGAGGAGAGCAGCTACTCAGTGATGTCGGACTGGTTCTTCCAGATGGTGTTCGTGGCGACCGCCGCCTCGATCGTCTCCGGCGCGCTGGCCGAGCGGGTGAAGATGTGGTCGTTCTTCATCTTCACACTCCTGCTGACGGGGTTCATCTACCCGGTTGTCGGCGCGTGGACGTGGGGAGAGGGATGGCTCTACGAGATGGGATTCCAGGACTTTGCGGGGTCGACCATCGTGCACAGCACCGGCGGCTGGGCCGCGCTGGCGGGCATACTCGTCGTCGGGCCGAGGCTCGGAAAGTTCGGACGCGACGGCAAGGCCAGACCGACACCGCCCTCCAACACCATCGCGGTGACGCTCGGCGTCTTCATCCTCTGGCTCGGCTGGTTCGGCTTCAACGGCGGGTCGCAGCTTGCGCTCGCCAGCGCGGTAGACGCGGTTGCGATGAGCATCGTGATCGTGAACACCAACCTCGCCGCCGCCGCGGGCGTCATCACTGCCATACTGGTCTCGCGCTGGATACTCGGACGCATAGACCTCTTCGCCGCGCTGAACGGCGCCATCGCCGGACTCGTCTCCATCACTGCTGGGCCCGATATCGTCGACCACTACTGGGCGATCATCATCGGGGCGATCGGCGGCGTCATCGTCGTCGCCGGGCTCAAGCTGCTGGAGACGGTGAAACTGGACGACGTCGTGGGCGCGGTGCCAGCGCACCTGTTCGCGGGCATCTGGGGCACGCTCGCCGCCGCCATCGCCGCAGGGGCGCAGTTCCACGTGCAGTTGATCGGCGTGCTGGCGGTGGGAGCGTTCGTCTTCCCCGTCTCATGGCTGCTCTGGCAGGGGTTCAGGCTGACGCTGGGCGCGCGGGTGCCGTCCAACATCGAGCGGCTGGGGCAGGACGTCGGCGAGCTGGGGATCGAGGCATACCCCGAGTTCGTGCTGATGCCGGAGCCGCACGACGAGGACTGACGCCGTTCAACGAACGCGCGACGGCTTATACTACCCGCACAACACCGACCCGGAGGCGCGGACCATGCTTGTCGACCTCGTGCACACCAAGACCAGTGACGGCGTTACCCTGAGCGGCATCGTGCTGGAGCCGGAGCAGCCCCGCACGGACCTGCTCGTGGACGCGATGGTGATGGTGCACGGCTCCGCGGGCAACTTCTACCTCTCGCCCTCCAACCCGCGCGCCGCGAAGCTGCGCGACATGGGCGTCCCCACCGCGCTCTTCAACACGCGGGGCCACGACGTGGTGGGTGGTCGCGCCGGGAAGGTGCGGACGGGCAACGTCTACGAGCTGCTCTCCGAGACCCACCTGGACCTGCAGGCGACGGTGGCGTTCATGGTGGAGCGCGGCTACGAGCGCGTGGGCATCTGGGGCAGCAGCCTCGGGGCGGTGCGGGTCGTGCTCGCGCAGGCGAAGAACCAGGACCCGAACGTCGCCGCGGTCATATCGCTCGCGCCGCTGCGCTTCTCCCACGAGTACTACTCGGCCTGCGAGATGGGCGAGGAGCACCTGCGCAACTACGAGAACGCGAAAGCGCTCGTTGCCGAGGGACGCGGCCACGAGATCATGTTCGTGGACTTCCCCAACCCAGGCGCGTACTTCTCCGCCGACGTCTATCTCGACCGTCACTGCTCCGAGCACTACGACATCACGAAAGCCCACACGAATGAGATCGCGTGCCCGCTGCTCATCCTCACCGGCACCGAGGAGCAGCACCCGCGCATGCGCGACGCGGGCCGCGACATGGCGGCGCTCTGCGAGGGCATGGACAACGTGACCTGGGTGCACCTCGAGGGCGGCGACCACGGCTGGCACAACAAGGAGGACGACCTCTTCCGAGTCGTGCCGGAGTGGCTGGGGGTGAAGACGCCAGCCAGCGTGGGTTAGGGGCGCGTTGCGAACTAGCTCCGGGCGGTCAGGAGCCTCGACGCTTCTTGCCGGGTCCAGGCATCTGCCTTCGACCTGGCGATCTTCTCCAGTGCGTCCCGGCCGCGCATCGCCTTGATGATGCGCCGGGCGCCGCTCGTCCGGCTCCGGCAGGCTTTGGACGGATAGCCTTCCGCCTCTTCGATCTGTGCAGCGATGTCCTCGTTCGTAAGCGACAGGTCGCAGAACTGCCTGAAGTAGGTGATGAAGCACCTCATGCCCACCGAGTTCAGGGTCCGCACAAACTGCTGCTCGTTCATCGTCCCGGCCTCCAGCTCTGCGCGAGTTGTAAGGATGCTCTATCCTACACGCCGATGACAGCCGACCCCACCCTCTACCGCCAGGCGTGGCGCAGGTTCCCTACCGGCGTGAGCGTGGTCACCACACGCTCGCCGGACGGCGCGCCCTACGCCACGACCGCGAACGCGCTCCTCTCCGTGTCGCTCGAACCGCCGCTGCTGCTGCTGAGCGTCGCGACGGGTGGAAACACCTGCGACTATCTCCGCAAGGAGGAGTGCTTCGGGGTGAACTTCCTCCGCGGCAACCAGGCCGAGGTGGCGGACTTCTACGGGCGGGCCGCGCCGGAGGAGCGCCGAACGCTGCCCGAAGCGCACACGATGCACGAGAGCGGCGTCGCGCTGCTGGACGATGCGCTCGTCGGCATGGTCTGCCATATCGAGCAGCAGGTGGAGGCGGGCGACCACACCCTGTTCGTCGCGGCGGTCGAGCACGTCGAGGTCCGGGAAGGCGGAGCGCTCCTCTTCCACGAGGGGCAGTACAGCAGCACCGGGTAACGCGGCCCTACTGCTCCCAGTACGCGAAGCCCATGCCGCACGGCGACGCAAAGACCGGCACGTAGTCATCACCACGCCCTGCTGGCCGTCCGCGACGCCTGCGGCAGCGACCCAGTTGCGCGTCTCGCCGGTGCCGCTGCCGATGCCGGTGTACATCCCCGTGCCGCCGTCGACCCAGCGCGCCGTTTTCGGGCCGTAGTCCGCCGGAGGGGTGGCCCCCTCCGCATCGAACGCGTCGGCCATCCCCTTGGCGTCGCCCGTCGGGATATACGAGAGGATGCGCTCGTCGAACTCCGTGTTGAGCCACGACGTTGGGCTGCCCGGCGTGTGCCACAGCCCGCCCGAGCCGAGGACGGCAACGCGCAGGTCCAGCGGGGAAGCCTCGATCACCTCGCGCACAGCCCTGCCGAGCCGGTAGCAGCGGTTGGCCGACGGCTGCGGCCCGAAGTAGCAGTTCAGGAAGAACGGGATCATCGGGACGTCGAAGTCGGGGACGATGCGGGTGAAGGGGCGCATGAACGCATGCCCCATGCCATGCTCCTTGTTCGGTATCTCGAAGCTGAACGAGATGTCGAAGTCCCGGTGTGTGAGTCCGACCGCGAGTTCCTGGGCGAGTTGCGGATTGCTCTGCACCTTCACCCATGTCTCGGGCGTCTTCTCGCGCCAGCCCCGCTGCTCTCCGGGGATGAAGCCCGTCCGCGCGCTCGTCCGGTAGCCCTCGAACTCCTCCCCGACGAAGACGCCGAAGGCGGGGAAATTGTCCAACCCGAACTGCTCCTGCTGGTCGTCCCCGAAGATGAGGATGACGTCAGGCTTCGCCTCTTCCATCTTCTGCCGCAGCACCTGGAACGCGTCCATGCAGCGCTGGTACTGAGCGGCGTTCTCCTCCTCGGACATGACGGGGTTGTCGGGCAACGGAGGGCGGGCGGCCCGCACCAGGTTCCATTGGTGCGGCTCCATGAAGAGGAAGGGGGAGTGAGAACAGGCCTCGACGAGCACGATCTCTGCCATTGCGGCCTCCTTGCGCCGTCCTCACGAAGGCGGCGGTGCGTTCCTGCCGGGCGATGTCCGGGCGCGATGCGGTTACTTTACTCCAAAACGGCGCGATTGGCGGAGGGAGTGGGATTCGAACCCACGGTACCGTCGCCGGCACAGCGGTTTTCAAGACCGCCGCAATCGTCCACTCTGCCATCCCTCCGTGCAGCTCAATAGTAGCACCGACCCGCCGCTTCACGCCCCGTGCAGGCGTCCGCCGCCGTTCTCCGGCCTGCTAAACTCTCGCGAGACTCCTCCCGAGGTTGTGCATTGCCGCCTGAACTGACCGGACGACTCGACTTCTGGAATGTCGGCTATCCGCTGGGGGCGATCGTCTACCTCACCGCGCCCATCGCGCTGGCCGCCATCGCCTGGGCGCTCTGGCAGCGCTCGCGCTACTGGCGGCTCGGCAAGCCGAACCCGGACGCAGGGCCGTGGCGCGCGCGGCTCGCGGGAGGTCTCCGAACGCTGTTCGTCGACTCCATCGGCCACCGCCGTTTCGTGCGGAACGAGCGCTACCCCGGCGCGATGCACTTCCTCATCTTCTGGGGCATCGTCATCCTGTTCATCGCCACGTCGCTCGACGCCATCGAGTTCAACGCGGAGCAGTACCTTGGCTGGCACCTGCCGACCAAGGACATCACCCTGCAACTCGAACTGATCTGGGACATCGGCGGCGTCATGCTCATCGCGGGCATCGCACTCGCCGCGTGGCGGCGGTACGTCGTGCGCCCGCCACGGCTGAACACCATGTTGGAGAACAACGTGCTGCTCGTCCTGCTGCTGGCAAGCGCGCTCTCTGGCTTCGTCCTGCAGTCGCTCCGCATGGCAGCGACGGAGATGGAGCCCACGAGCGACCTCTATAGCATGGCGTCGGCGTACTGGTCGCCGTTCTCCTACGTCATCGCGGTGGGTATCCGCGGACTTGGGTTCACGGTCTATGCGATGGAGGTCTCGCACTTCGCGCTCTGGTGGGCGCACGCGGGGTTGATGTCAGCGACGTTCGTCTACGCGGCATGGCGGTTCGGGCCGCTCATGCACATCTTCGTCAGTCCGCTCAACCTCGTGATGCGCTCCTCGGTCACGCGGCCCAAGGGGGCGCTCCGCCCGATGGGCGACCTCGACACGCTGGAGGTGTTCGGGGCGCGGGAGATCACCGACCTGACATCCAAGCAGTTGCTCGACTACGACGCCTGCACGAACTGCGGGCGGTGCCAGGACCAGTGCCCCGCGTGGCGGAGCGGCAAGCCGCTCTCGCCCCGGAAGCTGGTCCAGGACGCGAAGGCCTACATGGAGTCCCGGGCACCCGTGCTGCTGGCACAGGGCGCGGACGCCGAGCCGCCCCCGCCGGAGGCCGACCTCGTCCACGACGCAATAACGACCGACGTGCTCTGGTCGTGCACCACATGCCGCGCGTGCATGGAGGCCTGCCCGGCGTTCGTCGAGCACATCGACTCCATCGTGGACATGCGCCGCTTCCTCGCGATGGAGGAGGCCGACGTGCCGGAGGGCGCGATGAACGCGCTCACCTCCATGGAGCAGCGGGGCCACCCGTGGCGCGGCACCCAGGCCACCCGCACCGACTGGATGGAGGGCGCGGACGCCGTGGCGATGAGCGAGGACCCGGAGCATGACGTGCTGCTGTGGGTCGGCTGCACGTCGGCTCTCGATGGGCGCGGACAGCAGGTCGCGCGGGCGATGGCGTCGGTGCTGAAACTCGCAGGCGTGAAGTACCGCGTGCTGGGCAGCGAGGAGACGTGCACCGGCGACCCCGCCCGCCGCATGGGGAACGAGTACCTCTTCCAGATGATGGCGGAGCAGAACATCGAGACGCTGAACGGCTACGAGGTGCGCCGGATCGTGACACTCTGCCCGCACTGCTTCAACACGCTGAAGAACGAGTACCCGCAGTTCGGCGGGAACTTCGAGGTGACGCACTACACCGAGTTCGTTGCGGGACTGATCCGCGACGGGCGCATCCGGCCCACCAAGGCCGTGCCACTATCGGTCGCCTACCACGACTCGTGCTACCTGGGACGCCACAACGACATCTACGAGCCACCGCGTGAGATAGCGCGGGCCATCCCCGGCCTGGACCTCGTGGAGATGGGAGAGGGGCGCTGCCGCGAGCGCGGCTTCTGCTGCGGCGCGGGCGGCGGGCGCATGTGGATGGAGGAGCAGGGCACGCGCGTCAACCACATCCGCACCGACCACTTCCTCGAAACCGGCGCCGACGCCGTCGGCGTATCCTGCCCGTTCTGCCTCCAGATGATGGAAGAGGGCATCGGCGCCAAGGGGCAGGAAGACAGCAGGTCCGCAAAGGACCTGCTGGAGCTGCTGGCGGAGAGCCTGGAGGAGGCGTAGCGTCTACTCGTCGTCCTCGGGAAGGTCGGGCAGCAGCGCGTCGTCGAAGATGCCGATGCCCGCGCCGACGGCGGCCAGTTCCGGCGAGTCGTCGAGAAGCGACAGCGGCACCTCCGGCACGTTGACCGGGGTCGTGTCCGGCGCTTCCACGGCGTCGAGTGCAGGGAGGAGCGGCTCCTCGACGGGCTTCGGCTGCGCCGGGAACGACACCTTGGAGCGCTGGCTCGGGTGCTGGTACGCCTCCCGCAGCACAACGCGCACCGCGCCGTTCGCGGTGCCGGAGACCGCGCCTTCGTAGCGGTTGCCGCCTGAGATGAGGCAGAGCAGGCGGCGCGCCATGTTCGGGGGCACCAGGCCGAGGCAGTTGCCGTCCGGGTCCATGACGCCGAGCGTCGAGCCGTTCGCCTCGAGCGTCACCGGCGTACCGGGCGAGGAGTTACCTACGTCCGTCGAGGCCAGCAGCGTTACGTCGGTGCTCTTGCCGTGGTCCGCGATGAACATACGCGGCTTGAGCGTGCCGCCGCTGCCGGAGCGGCGGGCCGATGCACCGTCGGCCTCGGCCATCAGCCGGTCCACGTTCTTGACGGCGATGGGGTTGTCCGGGCTGAACACGAGCGCGCGGCGGAAGGCGTCGAGCGCCGCCCCGAACTCACCGAGTTCGGTGAGCGCCTTGCCCAGGCGGTTCATCGCCTCCACGTTATCGGGCGCCGCCTCCAGTATCTCGCGGTTCAGTTGGGCGGCCTCCGCCCACTCCCCGTCCATGGCCAGGCGCACCGCATTCCTTGTCTGCTCCTTCAACAACCGGACATGCTCCTCTTCACGGTAGATCATGACGACGACTCCCGTCGCCGGCGCACGCACCCCCTCTTGTGGCGGCGTCTCTCTGTTGCTTACGAACCTCTCATCAGGCGGTGCTCGATGGCCATGCATTTGTCCATAACGACGCGCATGCCCGCGGCTTCCGCCTTCGCTGCTGCCTCGCCGTGGGATATCCCCAGTTGCATCCACACGGCGGAGGCCCCTATGCGGATGGCCCCGTCCACGACGGGCGGCACATCCACCGCTCTCCTGAATATGTCCACCACGTCGACGTGCTCAGGCACGTCCTCCAGCCTGGCGTACGGCTGCTCACCGAGCACCGGTCCCGTCAGTTTCGGGTTGACCGGGATGATGCGGTAGCCGTGCTCCTGCATGTACCTCGCGACCCCGTGCGACGGACGGTCAGGCCTGTCCGACAGGCCGACGACCGCGATGACCGTGCTCTCGCGCAGTATCTGCTCCGCCATGTCCACGGGGCCGCTTCCTCCACGCTCCGGAATTATTGAGACGCTAGATTGACGTTCCGCGCGCCCAGCGTCAAGCGTATTTCGTGGGAGATTCCGCGGGTTTTGGGAGGGTGCCCTCAGGCGGGGCGACAGTCAGTGGCAAATCGTCGCGACGCCCGACGCGACCACGAGGGGTGACGAGCGTCAGCCTTCGGGGGTGGCGGCGACGGGTTCAGGGGCAGACGTGGGCTTGAAGAGCTCGACGAGTTCTATCTCGAAGGTGAGCGCCTCGCCGGCGAGGGGATGGTTCGCATCGAGGGTGATGGCGGTGTCGGTGATGTTGACGACCCTCGCCTGGATCCCCTCGTTGACGGGGACCATCATGCCTATCTGGAGTTGCTGGACGACCACCTCCGGAACGGCGTCGATCGGCACGTCCTGGATGAGTTCGGGGATCGGTTCGCCGTAGGCCTCGGCAGGTTCGATCCGCACGCTGACACTCTCGCCGACAGCGAGGCCGCGAATCGCGTTGTCGAAGCCGTCGATCAGCTGGCCGCTGCCGACGACGAAGTCCAGCGGGAAGCCGTCGCGCGAGGAGTCGAACTCGGTGCCGTCGTCGAGGGTGCCGGTGTAATGCACCATGACGCGGTCGCCCTCCTCCGCGGTGGGGACGGGCGTCGGAGTCGGGGTGGGAGAAGCGCAGGCGACGGCCAAGGCCAGCGCGACGATGAGCAGGACGACCCCGGACAGGCCGGGGCAGAGGACGTGGGCGACGCGGGGATTAATCGCGCACGCCCGATCCGGTCACGGCGGCGCGCATGGCCGCGACTGCTTCGGCGATGGTCATGCGGTCATTGTACACAGCGGAGCCGGCGACGATGACGTTCGCACCCGCCCCGACGACGCGCGCGACGTTGTCCGGCTTGATGCCGCCGTCGACCTCCAGCTCGGTGGTGAGGCCGCGTTCGTCTATGGCGGCGCGGAGGCGCTCCACCTTCGGAAGCACGCTCGGGATGAACGACTGTCCGCCGAAGCCCGGGTTGACCGACATGACGAGCACGAGGTCCAGCTCCGGCAGGACCTCGGTGAGCGTGGCGTCCGGCGTCGACGGGTTGAGCGAGACGCCTGCTGTTGCGCCGAGGTCGCGTATCTGGTGGACGGCGCGGTCGAGGTGCGTCACGGCCTCCTGATGCACGGTTATCTTGTCTGCCCCTGCGGCGACGAAGTCCGGGATGAGGCGCTCCGGCTCCACGATCATCAGGTGCACGTCCAGCGGAAGGCTCGTATGCGGGCGTATCGCCTTGACGACGAGCGGGCCGATGGTGAGGTTCGGGACGAAGCGCCCGTCCATCACGTCGACGTGGATGTAGTCGGCGCCCGCTTCCTCGGTTTCGCGCACGATCTCGCCGATGCGGGCGAAGTCCGCCGAGAGGATGGACGGCGCCAGTTTGACGTCAGCCACCGGAAGCCTCCAGGCGCGCCTTCGCTGCGGCGAGCGCCTCACGCACACGGGCGGGCGACGCCCCGCCGGGCACGTCGCGTGCCGTCGCGCTGGCCAGCGCGGTCAGTTCGCGCACGCCCTCGTCGAACGCGGCGCAGCGGGCCTGCATCTCGCCGAGCGGGAGGGCGGTGACGGCGACACCGCGCTCCGCCGCAAGTTCACAGAGCGCACTCACGGCGGCGTGTGCCTCGCGGAACGGCACGCCCTTGCCGACGAGGTAGTCGGCCATGTCGGTCGCGAGCAGCGCGCTGTCCTCGGCGGCCTCGCGCATCCGCTCCCTGTTCACGGAGCAGTCGCTCAGCATGCCGCGCATAGCGTCGAGCGTCGCTTCGAGCGTATCGACCGCGTCGAACAACCCTTCCTTGTCCTCCTGCAGGTCGCGGTTATAGGTGAGCGGCAGGCCCTTGAGCGTGGTGAGCAGGCCGACGAGGCTGCCGTAGACGCGGCCCGTCTTGCCGCGCGCGATCTCCGCGAAGTCCGGGTTGCGCTTCTGCGGCATGATGGACGAGCCGGTGACCCACTGCCGCCCGAGCTGGAGGTAGCCGAACTCCTGCGACGTCCAGAGCACGATCTCCTCCGCGAGGCGGGAGCAGTGCATCATGCACGTCGCGGCTGCGGCGAGGAGCTCGACGGCGTAGTCGCGGTCGGAGACGGCGTCCATCGAGTTGGCGGAGATGCCGTCGAAGCCGAGCTCGCGCGCGACCCACTCGCGGTCGAGGGGATACGGTGCGCCGGCGAGCGCGCCGGAGCCGAGCGGGAGGACGTTCACGCGCCTGCGCGCGTCGGCAAGGCGGTCGGCGTCGCGGTCGAACATCTCGAAGTAGGCGAGCAGGTGATGGGCGAACGGCACGGGCTGCGCGCGCTGCAGGTGCGTGTAGCCGGGGAGCAACGTGTCCTGCTCGCGCTCGGCGAGCGCCAGCAGCGCGCCCTGCAGGCCGCGAAGCAGCGCCGTGACGCGGTCGATGGCGTCGCGGACGTAGAGGCGCGTGGCCGTCGTGACCTGGTCGTTACGGGAGCGCGCGGTATGGAGGCGCGCGGCGGGCTCGCCGATGAGCTCGTGGAGGCGCGTCTCTATGTTCATGTGAAGGTCTTCGAGCTCCTCGCGCCAGTTGAACGCATCGTCCACGATCTCGCGGCGAACGGCTTCCAGCCCCTGCACGATGGCCTTAGCGTCGGCCTCGGAGATGATGCCTTGCCTCCCGAGCATGCGGGCGTGAGCGACCGACCCCGCGATGTCGTGCTCGTAGAGGCGGCGGTCATAGCCGACGGAGACGGTATAGCGCGAGGCGGCCTCGAAGTGGTGGGTCGTGTAGTCGGTCATGGCGTCGCGTCTATTGTACGTCCTGGCCCCTGAGGGTGACGCCGAGGCGCTGTTCGATCGCGGTGAAGCCATGCGAGGGGTCCTCCTCGCCAAGGCCGTACTCCTCCACGACGGCGTGCCAGAAGCGTCGGCCGGTCTCGAATATCTGCAGGTCCAGCCCGAACTCGACCGCCAGCTCATGCGCGTGGTCGAGGTCCTTCATCGTGAGCCACGCTGAGCCGTCCTTGCCGAACTCGCGTTTGAGTATGCGCGGAACGTTCCGTTCCCACGCGCGGCTCGCACCCGACGCCGTCCGGATGACAGCGAAGAGCCGCTCCAGGTCCAGCCCGGCCTTGTCCGCCAGCAGCAGCGCCTCCATCGCCACGGCGAGGTTCGTCGCCATGAGGAAGTTGCTCACCACCTTGGTCGCTGCGCCGGAGCCGGACGCGCCCATCAGTTCGACGGTGCGCCCCATCGCCTCCATCGCGGGGCGCGCGGTGGCGAACGCGTCCTCGTCGCCGCCGCACATGATGGTCAGCTCACCACGCTCGGCAACGGGGCCGGAGCCGGAGACCGGAGCGTCGATGAACGACGCCCCGCGTTCGCGGGCAGTCGCGGCGAGTGCGCGCGCGGCGTCCGGGTGGATCGTACTGTGATCAACGACGACCAACCCCGGCTTCGAGCGTTCCAGCACGCCGCCTGGGCCGGTGAGCACCTGCTCCACGACCGCGGTCTGCGGCAGGCAGGTGTGCACCTCGTCCAGTTCGGCGCCCATCGCGGCGAACGACTCACCTGCTGTCGCGCCCATCGCCGCGAGTTCGTGCACCTTGCCCTGGCTGCGGTTCTGCACCGTCACGTCGAACCCCTTGCGGATGAGGTTCTCCACCATGGGGCGCCCCATGCGGCCTATGCCGATCCATCCGATACGCATCGTGCGTCCTCCGTCGCTTACTTGTCATTCCGAGCATTCGCTCATTGTCATTCCGAGCGAAGCCGAGGAATCTCTCAGGTAGGCGCTCCATCGTGCACCAACGCTCCCCGAGAGATGCTTCGACTGTGCTTCAGGCTGCGCCTTCAGCCCCGCTCAGCATGACAGACGCTGCTCCATAGTCAGAGTGTAATGGCGATGGCCCCCGCGGCGGCGAGGACGATGCCGAGCAGCACCAGCGGGTTGAACGCCTCGGTGTCGCGGTTGAGCAGGAAGGCGAAGCCGACGCCGAAGAACGCCATCGTCTCGGTGAGCGGGGCAACCACGGCGGCGTCTGCTGACTCGAGCGCGGCGAACCGGAGCACCTGGGCCAGCGTCATGATGGCGGTCACGGCAACGAACAGCTTGAACGCGGTGCTGTCGACCTCGCGCAGGCCCCGGAGCCGTCCCGGCAGGGCGAGCGACGCGATGAGGACGAGTGCCGCAGCGCCGTGCGCGACGAGCCCACCGAGCATCGTCAGGCCGGAGTCGTCAAGCGCCCAGCGCAGGAGGACGGTCGAGCCGCCGTAGGTCGCCGCCGCACTGAGGCCGAACACGATGCCTCGCGCTATCTGCAGCGACCCGAGGCGGACAGTCGGGGGCCGTGCGAACGCGACGAGCGGGGCGACGATGAGCAGGGCGATACCCGTGCCGCGCAGCAGCCCCACCTGTTCGCCGAGCAGCGTTATGCCGAAGACGGCGGCGACGAGCGCGGAGAGGACGCGCACCGGTGCGGTGAGGTTCGCACCGACGGCCTGTATCGCGAGGAACTGGGAGAAGCGTCCACCGAGGAAGTTCAGGATGCCGCCCACGGCGAGGACGGCGTATTGCATGCCGGTGAAGCCGCCGAGTTGCATGAGTTGCCCGGAGACGAGCGCGAGCAGCCCGAACAGGGGCACCGAGAGCAGTATGGAGATGACGATGCCGTTGTAAGCGGACGCCCGCAGCATGCTCCGCCGCACGACGGCCGTGTTGAGGCCGAGCATCGCGGCGGCGGCCAGCGCGAGGAGCGCACCGCTCACGGGGACCTACTCGGCCTCTCCCTGCACCCGCGACTGCGTCCGCACCGGCAGTCCGAACACCGAGATGAACCCCACCGACGCCTGGTGATCGAACGAGTCGCCCGCGTCGTAGGTGGCGAGGTCGTGGCGGTAGAGCGACTCCGCGCTCTCGCGTCCCGCCACCGTCGCACTGCCCTTGTGCAGGCGGACGCGCACTGTGCCGTTCACATGGCGCTGCGTGCTGAGCACGTAGGCGTCCAGGTCGCGGCGGTGCGCCGTGAACCAGAGGCCGTTGTAGACGAGGTCGGCGTACTCCTGCGCGAGCCGCTCCTTGAAGCGGGACTGCTCCTTCGTGAGGCACATCTGCTCCAGCGCGCGGTGTGCCTGGTGCAGCACCGTCGCGGCGGGGGCCTCGTAGACCTCGCGCGACTTGATGCCGACGAGCCGGTTCTCAACGTGGTCGATGCGCCCCACGCCGTGCGCGCCTGCCGCCTCGTTCAGCATCTCGATGAGCGCGACGCCGCTCAGTTCCTCGCCGTCGACCGCCACCGGCACGCCTTGCTCGAAGCGTATCTCCACGTAGCGCGGCTCGTCGGGCGCGGCGGCGACGGAGACCGTCCACGCGTACGCCTCCTCCGGCGGCTCCATCCACGGGTCCTCGAGGTCGCCTGCCTCGATGCTGCGTCCCCACAGGTTCTCGTCTGTCGAGTAGGCGCTGCGCTTGTTCAGGTCCAGCTGGATGTCGCGCTCTTTCGCGTAGGCGATCTCGTCGTCGCGGGTCATGCCCCATTCGCGGGCGGGCGCGACGACCTTGAGCGCGGGCGCGAGCGCCGCCGCGCTCACGTCGAACCGCACCTGGTCGTTCCCCTTGCCCGTGCACCCGTGCGCGATGCCCGACGCCCCTTCTTCCTGCGCGATACGCACGAGGTGCTTGGCGATGAGCGGCCTGCCGAGCGCGGTTGCGAGCGGGTAGACGCCCTCATAGATCGCGCCCGCCCGCAGCGCGGGCCAGACGAAGTCGCGCACGAACTCCTCGCGCGCGTCCATCACGTCGGCCCGTATCGCGCCGATCTCCAGCGCGCGCTGCCGCGCCGCCTCCAGGTCCACCTGCCCGCCCAGATCCATCGTGAGCGTGGCGATGTCGACGCCGTACTGCTCCTGCAGCCAGCGGATGGCAACGGAGGTGTCCAGACCCCCGCTGTAAGCGAGAACGATCTTGTCAGCCATGGAGAAGCGGGTTCCTTTCCGGTGCAGCGTGCCGCCTAAGCGGCCAGTGTCTTCGTGAGAGCGGCGTCGAGCTTGGTCAGGCACTCGTCGACGTCCGCCTCGGTGATGATGAGCGGGGGCATGAAGCGAATGGCGTTGGGGAGCACGGGGTTGAGGAGCACGCCCTCCGCGTTAGCGGCGGTGACGATCGCACGCGCGATGGGCTGATCGAACAGCAGCGCCTGCAACAGACCTACGCCCCGCACTCCCGTGGTCGCCGGAGCGTGCGCAGCCGCGAACTCCTCCAGTTTCGTCCGCAGGTATCCGCCGACGCGCGCCGCGTGGCCGGGAACGTCGTTCTCCAGCATGTAGCCGAGCGTCGCCCGCCCCGCGGCCGTGGCGAGGACGTTGCCGCCGAACGTGCTGCCGTGGTCGCCGGGCTCCAGCACGTTGCAGCGTTCCTTGCAGAGGAACGCGCCGACGGGCACGCCGTTGCCGAGCGCCTTGGCGATCGTCATCACGTCCGGCTCGACCCCGGAGTGCTCGTAGCCCCAGAGGTGGCCGAGGCGGCCCATGCCGGTCTGTATCTCGTCGAATATCAGGAGGAGGTTATTCTCGTCGCACCACTCCCGCAGGCCCTTCAGATAGCCCTCCGTGGGGACGTTCACGCCGCCTTCGCCCTGCACGACCTCGACCATGATGGCGCAGGTCTCGTCCGTCGTCGCTTCGCGGATGGCGTCGAGGTCGTCGTAGGGAACGTTCGTGAAGCCCTCGGCGAGGGGGAGCCAAGCCTGCTGATAGGCGGGCTGTCCGGTGGCGGCGATCATGGCGAGCGTCCTGCCGTGGAAAGAGTTGAGGACGGTGATGATGCTCTGCGCGCCGTTGCGGTGGAGCCTGCCGTACTTGCGGGCGAGCTTCACCGCGCCCTCGTTCGCCTCCACGCCGCTGTTGGCGAAGAACACCTTGTCCATGCAGCTGTTCTCCACCAGCATCCGCCCCAGTTCCAGTTGCGGCACGGTGTAGTAGAGGCTGGACGTCTGCATGAGCGTGCCCGCCTGCTCCCGTACCGCCTCCGTGACAACGGGGTGCGAGTGCCCCAGGGCCGTAACTGCCAGTCCGGCAACGAAATCCAGGTACTCGTTGCCCTCAACGTCCCAGACACGCGCGCCTTCTCCGCGTTCGATCACGATGGGCTGCCGGTTGAACGTGTGAACGTAGTACTCGGACTCCTGCGCCATCCAGTAGGCGGAGTCGTGTGCGGTCGCGTCGGTCGTCATGGGTTGCTCTCTCCTATGAGGTCTCGCAGGGCCTGTACGGAGTCGTCCAACTCCTGTGCGCCGCCCTGCATAGATTCTAACGCCTGTGCGATTTCGTCGAGTATGCGCAGCAATTCGTCGCGTGATAAGCCGATGTCTTCCACCGGCGTCTCGCCGTCCGGGACGGGGGCGACCGGCGCGTCGCCGAGCAGGGCTGCCACCGCCTGGTCCAGCGTGGGCTCCATCACGACCGTCGTGTTGGTGGCGAGGATGACGCGCTTCAACTCCGGGAACGCCAGCGATTCCGCCTGCAGGTAGATCGGCTCCGCGTAGAGCAGCGTCTCCCCGATAGGGATGACGAGCAGGTTGCCGCGGTACACCTGCGAGCCGGACTGGTTCCAGAGCGTGAACTGCTCCGATATGACCGGGTCGTTGTCGATGCGCGCCTCGATCTGGCTCGGGCCGTTGAAGATGCGCTCGCGCGGGAACTCGAAGACGATGCTCTCCCCGTAGTTCGGCCCGTCCGAGCGCGCCGCCATCCACGCCACCAGGTTGGGCTTGTCCTTGGGCGTGAACGGCAGGATGAGGACGAACTCCGTCACGTCCTCGCCCGGTATCTTCATGATGACGTAGTACGGCGTGATGGTGCGGTTGCGCGGGCCGAGGCGGTTCCCGTCCTCATCGATCACGTCCGTGCCGACCACCTCCTGCGAGAACTCCCATTCGTCCTCCTTCAGGAAGAACTCCTTCACGTCCGTCATGTGGTACTGGAGGAAGGTGTCGGCCTGGGCGCGCAGCAGCTCCTCCGGGTAGCGGATGTGCCCGCGCAGGCCCGGGGGCATCTTCTCGATGGGGGTGAACAGGTCAGGGAAGATGTTGCGGTAGGTCTGCAACACCGGGTCGGCCCCGCCCGTCTCGATGGTGTAGAAGTCCATGGAGCCGTCGTAGGCGTCTATCACCACCTTCACGCTGTTGCGGATGTAGTTGAACGGGCGCTCGAACCCAGCGAAGTCGCCGCCGAAGCCTGTCCGGTCCCTGTCGATGCGGCGGGAGTAGGGGAAGCGATCGGTCGTGGTGTACGCGTCCTGTATCCAGTAGAGATGCCCGTCGTCGATGACGAGATACGGATCGTCGTCGAGTTCGAGGAACGGCGCGACCTCCCCGACGCGCTCCCTGATGTTCCGGCGGTAGAGCACCTTGCTCTCCGGCGTCAGTTGGCGGCTGAGCAGGATGTTGACGTCGAGCAGCTCCCACGCGTAGACGGCGCGCCTGAAGAAACTGCTGAGATGCACGCCGCCCTCCCCGTCGTAGCGATCGATGAACTCAGGGCTCCCGGTCTCCTCTCCGGCGGGACGGTCGAACTGCGGCTCGTTCGTGTTCAGGACGACGGCGTCGTTCGTGATGCTGCCCGGACGGATGGTGGCGGCCGTCACCGGGTCCAGGTTCAGGCGCGCGATGTACTCGTCCTCGTCGATGCCGTACGCCTCGCCGTAGTAGATGCGCGGCTGCGTGATATCGAATGCGCCGGTGGGAGGGACGTCCCGCACGATGAAGTCGGGTTGGCCGGACTCGCTGAAGGTAGTCGCGGTGCTCATCACAGCGCCGTAGCCGTGCGTGTAGATGACGGCGCGGTTCACCCAGTTCTGCGCGGCGTCGTCCAGCCCGCTCTGGAAGAGTTCGCGCGCTCCGAGGAGCACCTGCCGGTACGACCCGTCCACCACGTAGCGGTCCACGTCCACGTCCAGGAACGAGTAGTAGAGACGCAGGTGCTGCAACTGGTTCAGCACCGCCTCCAGCGGGCGGGGGTCCCACAGGCGTATGTTCCGGATCGTCTCCGGGCTCTGCGCGATGCCCTCCGCCAGCGCCTCCTCTCGTACGTCGTAAGGCCGCGTATCGACGCGCCCCAGGTCGAACCCGAGGCGCGTCCACTCGATGTTGCGCTCGATGTACGGGCGCTCCCGCTGCAACTCCGATGGCGCGACCGCGAGCCGCTGCGTCAGCGCGGGCCAGCCGATCCCCGCGACTATCCCCGCTATGAGCCAGAGCCCGAACGCCGCGAAGATGAGCCGGAGCGACTGCCGCAGGTTCGCCACGCGTATCGCGTACAGCATGATGCCGGCGGCGAGCAGCGCGATGACGGTGAGCACCAGGAGCGCGGGAAGCCGCGCGTTCACGTCGGTGTAAGCCGTGCCGGTCACCGCGCCGGCGGGTGAGAAGAGCGTCTCGTAGCGGTCGAGGAAGTGAGCGAACGCGATGGTCGCCATGAGCCACGCGCCGGTGAGCGCCAGTTGCGTGCGCGCGCCCGTGCCGATGACCGGGTTTATCCCGCGCGCGCTGAAGATGAGCATGTACAGTCCCGCCGTCGTGATGAGCGTGACCAGGGCCAGACCCATCAGCCATCCCTGAACGGTGTGCAGCGCGGGCAGGACGAACGTGTAGAAGCCCACGTCGTTGCCGAACTGCGGGTCCTCGATGCCGAAGTCCGCGGCGTTCATGAACAGCAGGAAGTTGCCGTACTGGTTCGACAGGCTGGACGCGAACGTGAACGCGATGAAGCCGCCCATCGCCACGGAGCCCACGATGAGCGACAGCCGTATCCACTGGATCGTCGCCAGCGAGAAGCGGAATACGCTCTCGCCCCACGCGTACCGGAACGCGGCGTAGTAGCTCAGCCAGAGCGCAACGCCGCTCACCGCCAGGCCGGCGATGAAGAGCCAGATACGCGTGAACAGCACCGTGCTGTAAACACTGCGCAGGCCGAGGTTGGAGAACCAGAGCCAGTTCGCATACGCCCCGCGCAGCAGGTCGAGCAACAGGTAGAGCGCAAACAGGCTCGCAAGCACGACCCCGGCCTGGAAGAAGAGGCTCTCCCGGGAGAAGAGCGTCCGCAGCCACTCCGGCAGTTCGCCTTCTTCGAAATCATCCGGGGGGCGCGTGGTCATGGCCTTCCGCTCCTCAGACGACCGCCGTGCCGGGGAGCGACCCCTCCAGCCAGGAGGGCAGCGCTCCGGCGCTCGTTCCGTTGACTATCCCCGCCTGCACCCCTGCCCGGGCGGCCAGGATGCACGCCTCCAGTTTCGGCAGCATACCGCCCTTCACGACGCCTGAGTGCAGCAACTCCTCTCCGGTCGCGAGCGGAACGCGCTTGATGAGGCGACCGTCCGCGTTCAGTATGCCGTCCACGTCCGTCAGGAAGACGAGGCGCTGCGCGCCCAGCGCGACGGCGAGCGCGCCCGCGGCCGAGTCCGCGTTCACGTTGAGCAGTTGCCCTGCGTCGTCAGCGCTCGATGCGATCGGCGACACGACAGGCACGAAACCCGCGTCTGCCAGCCGTTCGATGAGCGACACGTCCGCCTCCAGTTCGCCTGCCACGAACCCCAGTTCCGGGTCCGTGACGCGTCCGCTCAGGAGCCCGCCGTCCGCACCGGAGACGCCGACCGCGTTCACGCCCGCGCTCCGCAGTTCCGACACCAGTTGCTTGTTGATGAGGCCCGCGAGCACCGCCGTCGCTACTTCGAGGCTCGGCGCGTCGGTGACGCGCAGGCCGCGCACGAACTCCGCCCGGATGCCCATCTTCCCCATCCAGGAGGTGATGGCGGGGCCGCCGCCGTGAACGATCACCACGCGGGTGCCCTGGCGCTGCAGGGCCGCCACGTCGGCGAAGGACGTGTCCTCGGAGCCCAGGGTGCTGCCGCCGATCTTGATGAGGATGATGGGGCTGTCTGCTTCCATGAGAGCCCTCGGGCCGGACCCGGCGCCGCCTACGTGGTGTAGGCGCTGTTGAACACCACGTACTCTTCCGTGAGTTCGCAGCCCCACGCGGTTGCCTCGTGCTCGCCCAGTCCCAGCGTCACCGTGAGCGCGACCTCGTCCCTGCTCATGATGGCGATGACGCTCTCCCGGTGGAACGGGATGGGCGTCCCCGCCTCCATGATGGCGACGTCGTTGATGAAGAAGGAGACCTTGCTCACGTCCAGGTCGGCCCCGCTGTAGCCCGCCGCGCAGACGACGCGCCCCCAGTTCGGGTCGTTGCCGTGGATCGCGGACTTGACCAGGAGGGATGCCGCGATGGCGCGCGCCGCAAGGCGGGCGTCGTTCTTGCTCGCCGCGCCCGCAACCCGCACCGAGAAGATCTTCTCGGAGCCCTCGGCGTCCTTCACGAGTTCGCGGGAGAGGTGCGAGCAGAGCGCGTACAACGCGGCGATGAACGCTTCCGCATCCGGCGAACCCTCGCCTATCTCCGTGTTCCCGGCGGCGCCGTTGGCCAGCAGCAGCACCATGTCGTTCGTGCTGGTGTCGCCGTCTATCGTCACCATGTTGAACGTGTCGTCGGAGCAGTTGCGGAGCGCCGCGTCCAGGAATGCGCTGTCCACGGCGGCGTCCGTCGTGAGGAACGCGAGCATCGTGGCCATGTTGGGGTGGATCATGCCGGAGCCCTTGACGCACCCGCCGATCGTCGCCGTTTCGCCTCCGGCGCACGTGAACGTCACCGCTGCGGACTTGGGGACGCGATCGGTCGTCATGATGGAACGGGCGAACGCCTCCCCGCCGTCCTCGCTGAGGCTGATGGTGGACATGCCGCTGCGGACGAGCGCCATCGGCAGCTCCACGCCGATGATGCCCGTCGTCCCCGCGCCCAGTTCTTCCGGCTGGACGCCCAGGTGCCCGGCGGCGAGTTGCAGGCACTCCTCTATGTCCTTCATACCCTGCTCGCCGACCCCGGCATTGGCGATGCCGCTGGTCACGAACACGCCGCGCACCTTCCCGGCAGCGACGTTCTCCCGGGTGATCGTGACCGTCGGGGAGACGAACCTGTTCGTGGTGTAGACGCCCGCCGCTCGGCATGGCAGCTCGGACAGGAGCAGTCCCACGTCCTTCTTGTCGGGAGCGTAGGTCTTGAGGCCGACGTAGGAGCCGCCCGCGATGAACCGCTGGGGACTCGTCACAAGGCCGTCCGGGAGGAACTGGTGAGCGTCGCCGGTCATCTCTACCTCTGGCGGAGTTATGGGGGCGCAGCCGCGCCATCAGGAGTGAGTCTAGCAGATTCACCCTCGTCGTTCCTGCGCAGGCCTGTCATTTCGAGCGGAGTGCAGCGAAGCCGAGAAATCTCTCGGGCGTTCTCCCTCGCAGCCCCGCCTCTCCCCTTGGGAGAGGCCGACGCGCGCTAGCGCGGCGGGTGAGGGTGGAGCCCCCAGCGGATAGAATGCGACCGCCATGGCAGGGACCGGCAAGATCGTCGTAGCCACCACTCTGACGAAGGAGTACCGGGGCGACGTCTGCGTCGCGCACATCCCGGAGTTGGGGCTCACGGGCTACGGGGAGACCATGGATGAGGCGGAGCGCGACGTGAAGGAGTTGTTCAACAGCCTCATCAGCGAGTACCGGCGTCAGGGCGTACTCGAAGATCGACTGACCAACCACTTCAAGGTGGCCTGGTGGCCGGCGGACCAGTACGACGGCGACCTCGAGGTGGAGGAGACCGCCCCCGGGGAGTGCTGAGCCCCCGCTTCCTACTCCCGTTGCCGCCCTGCGCTGCGCATCTCCTGCGGAGCCTTCACGTTCCTGAACATGAAGTAGAGCGACAGTGTGTACGTCACCTTCACGAGCGCGGAGCCGACGAGCGGCGCACTGAGCGCGATCGCCTGCAGCACTCCCGTCGAGATCGTCGGTCCGATCGTGCCGGAGAAGGAGCGCCCCACGATGTGGATGCTCCCCATCGCCACTCGTTCGTGCGGCTGCACCACGGACATGATGTACGAGTCCCGCGCGGGCACGTCGATCTGGTCGAAGAGGGCCCTGACCAGCAGGAACGTCACTGCCAACCACGCCCACGGCGAGAACGCCACTGCCAGCAGCAACAGTCCCGACGGCAGGTGGGCGAGCGACATGGTGTTGATGAGGCCGATGCGGTTCGCGACCCTTCCCGCCACCCAGAGCGATGCCACGCCGATGACCTGCGAGATGAAGAAGAGGATTCCGAGCGACGCAAGGTCCAGCCCGAACCGCTCATTGAGCCAGAGCGCCAGCAGGCCCCGCACTATGATGGCGCCCGCCAGTTGGTCCAGGCTGAACAGCCCCGTCAGGGTGAATATCCTGCCGCTGGACGGCAGCCGCACCGGGTTGATCCACTCGCGCCGCTCGCGCTCAGCCTCCACCTGTTCGGAGAGCAGCGTGAAGAGCAGTGCTATCACCAGGCGCAGCCCTACCAGCCCCCACAGCACGATGCGGAACGACGCCGGCTCGCTCACCCCCCCGAACGATTCCAACGCCACGGGCAGACCCGCGGCCAGCGCCCCCAGCGCCCCGGCCGTCGACGCCGCCACGCGGTAGAGGGCGAAGAGCTCCGTCCGGCGCGCCGGCGCGACCACCCCGGCGATAGACGCCTGTTCGAGCGACTGCGTCGGCCCGACGTTGCCCGCCGCCCCGTTGAACGAGCCGATGAAGGCGAACACTACCAGCGCCGCCGGGTTCGAGGTAACGGCGAGTCCGATGCTCCCGGCCAGCGTTATCAGCGAGTAGGAGACCATAAGCGTGCGCCGCCCGACGCGCTCGCTGACGAACGTGGAGAGGAACGAGAAGGCCGCGGTGCTCGCGAACCCCAGGCTGAAGAACAGCCCCACGAGGAACACGGCCAGTCCGATCTGCTCTCTCAGGTAGACAGCCAGCATGACGGCCAGAAGGCCCTGAGAGAACGTGTGCAGCGCCCGCGCCGCGATGATGATTGCAGCATCCCGCGTGATCCAGGCAGGGAAGAGCGCCGCCATGCTGTCCTCCTGCCGCCTGCCCTAGTCGAGCGCGTAGAGCCGCGCGCAGTTGTCCCAGAGGATGTTCCGCTTCACTTCGTCCGCCAGGTCCTCGTGCCCGAGGAACTCGTTGACGGACTCCGGGAACTCGGAGTCGTGGTGCGGGTAGTCGGACGAGAAGACGATGTTGGTCCCGCCCACGGCGTCCACCGTGTAGCGCAATTCGGCCTCGTCAGCCTCGGTGCCGACGTAGCAGTTGGTCGCGAAGTACTCGCTGGGCAGGCGGGTCAGGAACGGGGCGTCCCAGTCGCGGTAGAGCGAGTAGTCGCGGTCCATGCGCCCCAGCCAGAACGGCACCCAGCCAGCGTTCGCCTCCAGGTACGCCGCGCGCAGGCCGGGGAAGCTCTCGAACACGCCGCCGCAGACCATGCTGATCATCGCCTTCATCATGCCGATGGGGTGTGAGCAGGCGTGCAGCATGAGCCGGTTATCGGCGAACTCGGAGCCGTCCTGGTGGTAGACGGAGCCGGTGCCCTCGTGGAAGCCCACCGGAACGTTCAGCTCCTCCAGCGTCGCCCAGAGCTCAGCGTAGTCGGCACTGTGGAATGTCACGCCGTTCACGAAGTTCGGCCGCATGTAGATGCCGACGGCGCCCAACTCGTTCACGGCGCGGCGCGCCTCCAGCACTGCCTCTTTCGGGTCGTGCTGCGGCACCATCGCCGCGACCTTCATCCGCGCCGGGTCCGTCTGGCAGAAGTCGTACAACCAGTTGTTGTAGGCGCGGCAGACCGCCGCCGAGAGCGGGCCGTCCACGTCGTCCAGCCCGTTCGGCACGTAGAGGCAGACCGTGGGGTACATCACCGCCACGTCGATGCCTTCCATGTCCATCGCCTCCAACTGCGACGGCCCATCGTAGCCGCGTTCGCGCATCGGGCGGGTGGCGGCGTCCGTGCGGCTGGTCATTCCCTGCATGCGATGGGGGTTGTCCACGTCGCACGTCGGCAGCCGCTCGCCGTCGAACAGGAACACTCCCACCCGTTTGCCGGGCGCGCGGGAGATGCGCGGCGCCTGATCGGCGAACCGCGCGTCGAGGTACTTGTCGAACAGGTCCGACGGTTCGACGATGTGCATGTCCGAATCCATCACCTTGTAGCCGTTCCGCGCCATCTGCGCTCCTCCCTGTCTCGAATGTTCTGCACTGCGGCGAGGTTCACACGAACCGCGTCCGCTTGCTGCGGGCCTTCTGCGACGTCGGCGCGGGCAGCCGCTCCGACGACACCGTCTCGTACAGCAGTTGCGCGAAGTCCTGGCGGTCGGGCCCGCTGATCACCGCCTGCTCGTGCGCCTCCTGCAGCGCGAGCGGGTAGCCGTGCCCCTTCTCCGTCTGCACGAGCAGTGCGGCGTGCGCCAGCCCGATACCGTCAGGGCTCGTCCAGGACGGCATCTCCATCCGCGCTATCTCCTCGCCCACGTGCACGTAGAAGAAGCACACCTGGTGCTCGCCGTAGTGCTCGGTCACGATGCTCGACGCGCTGTGGAAGAGCGCGGAGCGCTCACCCGGCTCAAGTTCGCGCGCGAAGAGCGCCGCGTCCGTCACGCCGCCGACCGCGTCGCAGTTGCGGTCGCCACGGCGCAGCTGCCCGCAGTTGGCGTCGCAGTTCACCGTCTCGTGGCCGCACACCTCGCGCGAGATGCGTATCGCGTTCACCACTTCCGCGCTGCGCGGGCGGCTGATGTGACTCGCAACGGCGAGCGTGCGCCGCTCCGACTCCGCGCGCAGCCGGTCCATCGCGTCAGCGAGGCGGCGGTCCACCAGTTCCTCGCGCACGAAGTCCAGGCCGCCGGTCAGCCCCCACAGCACGAGGGTGCCGTCCAGCAGGGCCAGCACCGGCAACCCCTCCGGAGCACGTTCTACCGCGTCGGCCAGCGCCTCGATCTCCATGACCGCGCGGTGCATCCCGAGCAGTGCGCCCTCGATGTTCGCCTCACGCACGCCGCGCCGGTCGCGCAGCGCGAGCGACCCCTCGTCCGCGGACAGGTGCGGCTCGCTGCGGAGTTCGGCGTGCGGTATCTCACCGTAGCGCAGCGACACGTAGCCGATGTTGATGAGGAAGCAGCGCGCCGCCGCATGGCGGTCGACGTCGATGTGCGAGCCGTCCACCGCGATCACGACGTGGTCCGGCGGCAGCGGCGGCGGTGGGTACGCGCCCCGGAGCGCGCCGTCGAGCCGCGCCACGAGCCAGGTCGCCTTGCCCGCCGCGCGACGCGCCTCCGTCTCATGCGGGTCGGCGGTCGCGAAGTGTCCCGCGGCGCGCTCCAGCGCCCGTTGGTGCGAGCCCCACTGCTCGCGCATGGAGGGCATCGCCGCGTAGAGCTGTCCGGCGGTCTTGGTCAGGTCGAGCGCCATGGCGGCTCCGATGGTCTGTCATATCCCGTCCTCGCGCAAGCGCATCCCGCCGCCCGGTTGCCGCGTCAGGTAGAATCAGTAACGCACACCCCTTCGGGGAGGAGGCGTGGCATGACCGACATAGGCCGTCTCATCACAGCGATGGTCACGCCGTTCGACGCGGCCATGGAGATCGACTACGCGCAGGCGCGGCGGCTCGCGCAGGCGCTCGTGGCCTCCGGCAGCGACGGCCTCGTCGTCACCGGCACGACGGGGGAGAACCCGTCGCTCGCCCACGAGGAGAACCTGCGCATCTGGACGGAGGTGAAGCAGGCGGTGGGCGACTCCGCCGCCGTCGTGGCCGGCTCCGGCACCAACGGCACCGGCGAGACGATCAAGCTCGCGCGGATGGCGGAGGAGGCGGGCGCGGACGCGCAGCTGCTCGTCGTGCCCTACTACAACAAGCCCACGCAGGAGGGGTTGTACCGCCACTTCAGGGCCGTCGCGGAGAGCACCTCCCTGCCCTGCATCCTCTACAACGTGCCGAGCCGCACCATCGTCAACATGACCGCGGAGACGACCCTCCGCCTCGCGAACGACGTCCCGAACATCGTCGGCACGAAGGAGGCGTCGGGCGACCTCGCCCAGATCGCCGCCATCATCCGCGACGCCCCGGACGGCTTCCGCGTGTGGAGCGGCAACGACAGCGATACGTTCGGCGTCGTGAGTCTCGGCGGGTGGGGCGTCGTCAGCGTGGCGTCGCACCTCATCGGGCGTCAGATAAAGCGGCTCATCGAGCTCACCGCGGCGGGCGACCTCGCCGCGGCGGCCGAGGAGCACAAGCGGCAGCTGCCGATGGCATCGGGGCTCTTCGTCGTCTCGAACCCCATACCGGTCAAGTACTGCCTGAACCGCGCGGGCTTCAACGTCGGCGGGCTCCGCCTGCCGCTCGTGGAGGCGGACGAGAAGACCGCTGCGTTCCTCGACGCGATGCTTGCGAAGTACGAGATAGACCTGCCCGTGGGCGCGGCGGCGTAGCCCGTCAGGCCAGCGTCAGCAGCCCCAGCCCGACCGCCAGCAGTCCAAACACGATGATCCCGCCGGTGAGGCACTCCGAGCCGCCGGCTCGGCGGAGCGGTTCCCGCGCGATGCGCGTCGTCGTCGCAGCCACGAAGGCGCCGATGAGGCCAAGCCAGAAGCCCGCGACAGCGCCGTTGAACCCGGCGGTCGCACGGTCGATGTCTGCGTCCGGGCCCCAGGTCAACGAGACGAGCGCCCCGATGCCGATGCCAAGCGGGACGGCCACGACGGTCCAGACGATGAGTCGCTTCAGGAAACCCATGGCGCTATGGTAGCAACCGCGCGGCGACGAAGCTGCGCGGACTACCCCGCAGTCTCCGCCTCAGCATCTACAGCGGCCGACGCGGTCTCGTGCGCCTCTTCCTCGCTCTGGTCATCTGCTCGGGCGGCTGAGTAGGCGCGCTCGTAGGCCTTCGCGTACGCCGTCGCGTCCTCCTTCGATGCGCCGTCGAGCCTCTGCTCCGCATACGCGGTTGCGTAGACGTGCGAGCGCTCCTCGTTCCAGGCCTGCTCCACGGACCGGTCGTAGTACGCCACGTAGTACTCCCACGCGTAGACGTAGTAGCCACCCGCGCTGTACGGGTCGTGATCGAGCAGGAACGCCTGGTAGGAGCCGCGCATGTAGGCTTCCGCACGCAGGAAGGCCTCCTGCTCGGAGTAGCCCCAATCCATCTTCGCGTGGGCGTAGATGTCGGCGAAGTCGAACGCCACGTTGTTGGCGTCCAACCACCGCATCTTCGTGGCGCGGAGCCATCCCAGCACGTACCCGTCGGCGTGCGCGTCCGCCCACAGGTGGTCCATATCCGCGTCCTCGAACTCGTGCGTCTGGTGTGCGTGCTGGTAACCCAAGAGGTAGGCCGACGCATACTTGATGCGCAGCTGCGCGTCCCGCTGGTCAGACTCGCGGTACGCCCGGGCGATGATGCTGCCCGCCTCGTGGGAATGCTCCTCGGAGTAGCCGAAGTACCTGTTCCCCGCGTAGAACGCGGCGTACTGGTGAGCGGCCAGCCCGATCTCGTCCGTTCGCGCGAACGCCTTTGCGTAGTCTTCCGCAAGCATGCCCTCGTAGGGACTGCTCCGAGGAAGCCCCACGAGCGGCCACCACCTCCACCTGCCACCCAGGCGGAACGCCTCGTCCGCCAGGCCGAGCGCTTCTACCGGAGACGCTCCATTGGCCAGGGCCTCCTCGAACGGTTCGACGTAGACCTCTTGCGCGTATGCGTCGTAGTCCCGGTATAGGCCCCGGCCTAGCCATATGTCCTCCGCGATGATCGCGAAGTAGAGGACCCCGCTCGCAAAAGCGGCGGCATACTCGTCATCGAGCCCGAGCGACTTTCCGTGGACGAACTCCGCCGCGTACCTCGCGGCGTCCTCGCCCTCTAGCCCATCGGCGCGCGCGTGCTCCAGCCCCGGAGCGTAGTCGGGTGAGGCCGACGGGGCGGGGGTGGGCGTCGGGGTGGGCGCCGCCGTCGGCGTGGCGGTCGGCTCTGGTGTGGGCGTGGCGGTGGGAACGGGAGTGCTCGTGGGAGCGGGGACAGGGGTTGCCGTTGGCGCCGGTGCGGGCGTGGGTGTCGGCGTAGATGTGGGGGTAGGCGTGGCCGTGGGAGTGGGAGTCGGCGCAGGCGTTGCGGTCGCCGTCGGAGCCGGACTCGGCGTGTCGGTCGGGATGGATGTTGGAGTCGGGTCGGACGTGCACCCGCCGGAGACTGCGATTACAACTGACACTCCTGCGGCCAGCACCGAGATTATGCCTTTCCTCACCGTTTCTCCTCGTTGCGATGTACGTAGAGACTATACATGTAGGTACGAAGCATTCAGGGCGATAGCTCTATCAATTACGGGTCATCTTTGATACTTGCGCCGGTAGCCGCGCATCCACTCGTTCCGGTAACGAGAACGGCGCTGCGGTCGGCTGGCCGCAGCGCCGTTCTCACCGTATGTCCGTAGAACTACCTGCGTCCGAACTCGCGCGGACGGCGCGGCCCGCGGTCGCGGTCGCCCCCACGACGGTCGCCGCCGCGGCGGTCCCGGTCGAAGTTGCGAGGCCCGCGGTCGCCACCGCTGCGTCCGTTGGAGCGGCTGCCGACCTCCTCGGGCGACAGGTCTTCCAGCACCGCGCGGCGGGAGAGGTTGATGCGGCCCATCCGGTCGATCTCGACGACCATCACTTCCAGTTCGTCGCCCACCTTCACGGCAGCCTCGACCGACTCGACACGCGAGGTGTCGAGCTCGCTCACGTGCACCATGCCTTCCTTGCCGGGCAGTATCTCCACGAAAGCGCCGAAGTTCATCAGCCGCGTCACGTGGCCGGTGTACCGCTCGCCGACTTCGACCTCCTTCGTCAGCCCTTCGATCATGCGGATGGCGTGCTCCGCGGCGGCCTGGTCCGACGCGCCGATGGTGACGACGCCGTCGTTCTCCACGTCGACCGACGCGCCGGTGGTCTCGACGATGCTCCGGATCGTCTTACCGCCGGGGCCGATGAGCGCCCCGATCTTGTCGACCGGGATGTTCACGCGCGTCATGCGCGGCGCGTTCGGGTTCAGCTCCGTCCTCGGCTCGGCAAGCGTGCCGAGCATGTGGTTGAGGATGAAGGCGCGCCCGTCCTTCGCCTGAGCGAGCGCCTGCCGGAATATCTCCTGCGTGATGCCGGAGACCTTGATGTCCATCTGGAGGGCCGTGATGCCCTCGCTGGTGCCCGCGACCTTGAAGTCCATGTCGCCGAAGAAGTCCTCGACGCCCTGGATGTCCGTGAGCACCTGGAAGTTGCCCTCGTCGTCCGTCATCAGACCCATCGCGACGCCGGAGACGGGCCGCGTGATGGGCACGCCCGCGTCCATCAGCGCCATCGTGCTGCCGCAGACGCTACCCATGGACGTGCTGCCGTTCGAGCCCAGCGCCTCGGAGACGACGCGGAACGCGTATGGGAAGTCCGCCTCGTCCGGGATGACAGGCGCGAGCGCGCGCTCAGCAAGCGCGCCATGGCCGATCTCCCGGCGGCCGGTGCCCATGCGGCGGGCTTCGCCCGTCGAGAACGGGGGGAAGTTGTAATGGTGTATGTAGCGCTTCGTGTCCTCGGGGCTCAGGCCGTCCAGCTTCTGCGTCATCGACATCCCGCCGAGCGTAGCCACCGTGAGTATCTGCGTCTCGCCGCGCTGGAACAGCGCGGAGCCGTGCGTGCGCGGCAGCAGGCCGACCTCGCTGGAGAGCGGGCGCACCTCGGTGAGCGCGCGCCCGTCCGGGCGCTTGCCCTCCTTGATGACCTTCGCCCGCACCGTCTTCTTCAGCACGTCGTCGAACACCTTGGCCACGGTCTTCGCGTCGTGCTCTTCGCCCAACTGCTCGATGGCCTCCCTCTCAGCCTGCTTGACGCCTTCGTTGCGCTCGCCGCGTCCCTCGCCACGGTCGATGATGCTCTCCAGTGTGGGTCGCGCGATGCGCTCGATGCTCGAAAGGAGGTCGGGATCGGACGACTCTGCGTAGACGACCTCCGTCTTCGACTTGCCGACCTCGGCCACGATCTGGTCCTGCAGGTCGATGACCTTGACGTTGTTCTCCTGGCCGACGCGGAGCGCTTCGAGGATGACCTCTTCGCTCACCTCCTTCGCGCCCGCCTCGATCATGATGACCGCGTCGCGGCTGCCCGCGATCGTCAAGTCGAGCTTGCCCTCGGCAAGCTGCTCGTACGTGGGGTTCACGACGAGTTCGCCGTCCACGTACCCCATGCGCGTTGCGGCGACGGGGCCGTTGAACGGGATCTGCGATATGGAGAGCGCGGCGGACGCCCCGATGATGCCGAGGATGTCCGGCTGGTTCTCATGGTCGGCGGAGAGGACGGTCGTGATGATCTGCACCTCGTTCCGCATCCCTTTGGGGAAGCGCGGGCGCAAGGGGCGATCGGTCAGCCGGGCGGCGAGCGTCGCCTCGGTGGTCGGGCGTCCCTCGCGGCGGAAGAAACTGCCCGGGATACGGCCGACGGCGTAGAGGCGCTCTTCGTACTCGATGGTCAGCGGGAAGAAGTCCAACCCTTCGCGGACGCCTCCCATCACGGCGGTGACGAGCACAACCGCGTCGCCGTAGCGCACGACGGCTGAGCCGTGCGCCTGCTGCGCCAGCTTGCCCGTCTCTATCGAGAGGGTTCGACCGGCTATCTCTATCTCATGGTGCGTGGGCATACGTAACTACTCCTGTTCTTTTGACAGGCCATGCGCGGGGGAGTTCTGAAACAGGTCAGGAGTGTCGGCTGGCTTATAGAGGAACAGCGCTCCTTCCGAAGCGCTGTTTCCGGGGCGCGTTATCTGCGGAGCCCAAGCCTGCTGATGACTGTCCGGTAGCGTCCTACGTCCTCTCTTGCGAGATAGCGCAGGAGACGGCGGCGTTGCCCGACCAACTTCAGGAGACCTCTGCGCGTGGCATGGTCTTTGTGGTTTCGGCGGAGGTGATCGGTCAGGCCGCGTATACGCTCGGAGAGAAGCGCCACCTGCACTTCCGTGGAGCCGGTGTCTCCCGGCTTCGCCTGATACTCTCCGATGATGCGTTGCTTGGTCGCTGTATCCAGCATGTTCCGTCCCGCGGGACCTAAAATCGTCTGTCCGCTCTTTTCCTTTTCGCGAACCAGTATACACCATCGACTACCAACAGCAACGTCCCGCGCGCCTCAGTACGTCGCACCGGGTCTTCGACCGCCGCCGCTCCGGTGGATGGCGACCATGAGATGGCCACCGATGATGAGGACCATATAGGCCAGCACCCACACCCCGTGCCAGACGTATCCCAGGTTCAGGCGCTTCAGCGCCTCTTCGCGAGAGTGGCCCAACGCTGCGAAGTCGATCTCCCAGGAGCGCAGCAGGTTGTGGTCGGGCAGAACGCTCGGGAGGTCCGGCGACACATAGATCGTGAGGATGGTGATGGCTCCCAGCGCCGTCGCGAGCATCCCCACTGCCGTCGTCGTCGAGAGCATGAACCGCCGGTCGCGTTCCGTGAGATTGAGGCCGGGATCGCGAAGGACCAGCAACCCGGTGAATGCGGCGCCGAGAGCCGGCAGGAGGACCGCCATCTGTATGGACACCGAGATGTTGGAGACAACGAGGACAACTGCGTACGCGAAGACCACCGGCGGCAGTGTCACCCAGACTGCCCGCTGGAGGGCATGGCTACCGCCCCTGCCGCTGGTGTACTGCCACCGCCACAATCGTTGAAACATCCGCGCGGCGATGGATGCAACCACCAGGTTCACGACAAGGGTCAGCATGTAGGGGAGCTGGGTGCCGGAGAGACCCCTGATCGCATAGAAGTTGTAATGGTCGGTGCGTATCTGAGCGAACTGCAGCAGCGGAGTGGTCAACAGGAAGAATAACGAGACCCAGAAGAACTCCCTGAGGCCTGCGTCGCGGTCCGGGAGCAGGAACCCCTGCGCCAGCACGATCCCTAAGACGAAGGCGATGTACACATAGGGCATCCATCCGCCGGTCGTGCCGAAGTATGACAGGGCATACCCGCTGCCGACGATGCACGCTCCAAGCGGCAGGATCCTGAGGAGCCAGAAACGGAGCGCAGCGCGGGGGGCTGTCGACATACCCGCAGATGCCGGTTGCCTCACGCCTTCCGCAATGCTGGGGGCAGGGGCCGGGACCGGGGTTGCCGCTTCTCCATTGCGTCCTGATGCTCGGCGCAAGGCCGTTGGGAAGTCAGGCGCAAGCCCTGCCAGCAGGATCAGGCCGGCTGTCTCCGGATCCGACAGATTGAGGGCTGCGCCGAAGACCCTCAGGCGCCGCAGCGTCGGACGGGTACCGCCGGACTCCCACCGCGAAACGGTGCCGTGGCTGTACCGCTCCGCGTAGTCGCTGTCCACCGCCGCCATTCGCGCCAGCAGCGCCTCCTGCGTAAGCCCCCTCCGGCCATCACCGGAAAGAAAGGCTTCGCGGTAGGACCTCATCAAGGATCCTACCTGGGCCGCTCTGGCGCTCTGCACATCCCGTTCGGTCATGTCTACGCATCTAGTTGCCGTATATCTCAATTGTCGCACATTTCAAGGAGGGAGCGTCAAAGAACGTCGATGCACAGACATATGGCGGAGCATCGCCTACTGTCGGCGCTGAAGGCCACAGAAGGACGCGCGAAGGTGTCGTTCGAAAGACTCATCCAGCAGATGAGTGACAAACAGGAGGTGGACCGATGCGCTATATGAGTGTGCTTGCCTACCGTAGTCGCACGATCGCGCTGGCGCTGATCGCGGCAGCCGCGATCGCTGCCGTGCCATTGGCGCTGTCGCCGCCCTCGGCGCAGGGCTCCCCGGAAAGCCCGGCAACCATGGAAGAGTGCGAGGAGGAACTGACCGCCGGACGCGCGGTGGCCTGCGCGCGTGGCCGCTTCGCGGTCACCACCGTCCGCCCCGACGGGGAATACCAGATCAACTGGAGCGCATGGGCCGATGGGCGCCAGGACGTCGACCGCTACTCCATCCAGCGGCTCCGGTTCATGTACCGCTACAACTTCACGCTTGAGCAAGACGGCGCCGCTGTCAATGAAGCCGACTACACCGTGCCCGACACGCGCAGTTGCCGGCCCTGGGGTGTGGAGAGGGATGGTCAGAATGAGGTGACCCGGTATGCCTGGTTCTGTACGGGCATCAGCAACGTCCGCGTAGACCCTTCCGGTGGACCGACATCGGCGGAGCAGTTGGAAGCCTACAGCGACTCCTACACATTGTCGGACTACAGCAGCTCGCTGCTGGCGCCTGGACGGAAGCATGACGTTCCCGTACAGGCGTTGTTGATCCCTGGCGACAAGGAAGAACCACACCCGGACAACCCACAGAGTTGGAGGGACCGGCTGACGACGCAGCAGGTGGAGGACGGGACGACCGGTCTGCTCGCGAGCGAGGTCGAGATGCACCTCTACGTGATCTACGTTCACTACGATGGTGGACGGGTCTCGCGATACCACGAACTCATAACCGGCGGGCCCTTCGACGACAGGTGATCGACGGCTGAAGGAGAGATGGGCCGGAACTGTGGTCTGGATGCGGGGCTGCCCCTGGCGTGGCTGAGGGCAGCCCCCTTCCCGTCTTCTACCGCAGGCGCGCCATAGTATGCTTGCCCCGCTGCCGCGACCAGCGAGAGGAGGCCAGCCATGCCGGACCTGCCGACCCAGGACGAAGTCCTGTCCTACTTCGACTCGCTGAGCAACTGGGGCCGGTGGGGCGACGACGACGAGCTCGGCACGATGAACCACATCACGTCGGAGACGCGCCGCCGCGCGGTGTCGCTCGTACGGGAGGGCGTGACCGTGTCGTGCGCACGAACGCTCAGCAATGCCACCGGGCCCGACGTGACGTTCCAGCCGATGCACTTCATGATCGAGTCGGGCGAGGGCTACGCTCACGAGGAAAAGGCGGGGCCGCCTCGCCCCGCGCAGACCTCGTCCGATTTCATCGGCGTTGCCTTCCACGGACACGTCATCACCCACGTCGACAGCCTGTCCCACTTCTTCTTCGGTGGGCAGATGTACAACGGCAAGCCGTCGAGCCTCGTCTCCGCGCGCTACGGTGCGCTACGGGAGTCGATAGAGGTGCTGCAGGGCGGCGTGCTCGCCCGCGGCGTCCTGCTGGACATCCCCCGGTTGCGCGGCGTGCCGTGGTTCAACCCCGGCGAGGGCATCCTGCGGGAGGACCTCGAAGCGGCGGAGGCCGCCGAGAACGTCCGCGTCGAACCGGGCGACGTCCTGCTCGTGCGGACGGGGCAGTTGCGCCGCCGCGCTGAGCTTGGCCCGTGGAACATCGCGGCGGAGGGCGGAACGGGCACGCACGCCAACTGCCTCCCCTTCTACCACGAGCGCTCCATAGCCATGCTGGGGTCCGACACCGGCAACAGCCTCATCCACCCGGGCTTCGACCGGCTCACCAACCCGGTGCACCAGGTGGGCATCGTCGCCATGGGCCTCTGGATACTGGACAACGCCGACCTCGAAAGGCTCGCGGAAGCGTGCGCGGAGCGGGGCCGCTGGGAGTTCATGATCACCGTCAACCCCCTCCGCATCGAGGGCGGCACCGGCTCTCCGGTCAACCCCGTTGCGGTGTTCTGAGCGTCCCGATACCGACCGCGCTAACCGCAGTATTCTGCGATCGCCTGACCGACTCTGCCGCGCGCTCCTCCCCCTACTACGAACTGGAACTGCTGGTCCCCTATAGCCACGAGCTGCACGTCTCCGCTCGCGAGCCCCTGGACGAAGGCCTCGAAGCCGCCGTCGAGCAGGGCTGCCAGCGCCTCCAACTCGGCATCTATGTGCTGAACGGATGGCGGCGCCGGCTCCATCGCGCGGATCAGTTGCGCGTTTGACTGCAGCGCCGACGAGACTGCCGTCGTCTGGTCGTTCCACGCCTGGTTGCCGACGAGAGAGGGGTCGACAGTGAGCTGATACGCCAGTTCGGCGAGGGTGCCCATGGGCTCCGTCAACGATGCCACTACCTCACGCACCTGGTCGAAGTAAGCGCTCACGTCTGGTGGCGGGCAGGGCTCCGGAGTAGGCGTGGCGGTTGCGGTCGATGTCGGAGTGGGGGTTGCCGTGGGGATGGGAGGGAGAGTGGGTGTGGGTTCCGGCGTCGGCACCAACGTGGGGGCAGGTCCCGGCCTTGCGGTCGGTTGCTCTTCTGCCGTTGCGGTTGCCTCGACCTCTGCCGTGGGCGTGGGAGTAGGAGCAGGGGTAGCGGTTGGTGACGGCGTTGGTGTCGGTGTGCCTCTGGACACGGAAACGGACCAGGAGTCTGAGCAGGCGGTCAGCAGGGGGAGCGATGCCGTCAGCATCAGCAGAGGTAGCACGAGGCGGAGTAAGCGCAAACGGAGGCCCTTGTTCGGTAGAGATCGGGACTGGCCGAGTATAGCCGAGAGTGACACCCGCCCATTGCCCGCTCGGCGCACTGCCCGCTACGCTGGTCCTTGCATGGGCTCGGCTCCGGCTCTGCTGCCCCGCCCGTCTGGGAGCGCAGTGTTACCGAATGTTACTGATTGTTACCGCTGGAACGGCCCGCCACTCTTGCAGACTCTCTGGCAGGCGTGCGCCGGTTTGCCATTCCCGCGCAGCGCCGCTATCGTCCCTGTCCATTCCCGCTCGTGAGGCGCACTCGTGAAGATCACCAACGTCCAGGCTACCACCCATAACGTGCCGGTGCCCGTTCCCCTGATGGATGAGCCCGTCATGCGCCCGTTCGTCTTCTGCCAGGTCGACACCGACGCCGGCGTCACCGGCTACGGCATCTCCGGCCCCATCCAGCGCAAGGCAGTGCGCGAGCACATCAACGCCGAGCTGGGGCCGCTGGTCACCGGCATGGACCCGATGGACACGGAGCGCATCTGGCACCTCTGCTACGTCGAGCACAACCCCCGCTCCCAGACCGGCGTCTGGTCCAGCGCCCTGAGCGCCATCGACATCGCGCTCTGGGACATCAAGGGCAAGGCGCTCGGCATGCCGGTCTGGCGGCTGCTCGGCGGTGCGCAGCCGGACGTCCCCGCCTACATCACGTTCGGGCTGCCGGAGTACACGGAGGAGCAGCTCGTGCAGGTGGCGCGCGACTTCGTGGCGCAGGGCGAGGACAAGCTCAAGATGGTGGTGGGCGTCGCGGGCGACCACCAGGGCTGGCGCGAGGACTCGGACCGGGTCCACGCCGTGCGCGACGCCATCGGCCCCGGTGTGCAGCTCTCCATGGACGCCAACTACATGTTCCAGTTCAACAACGCCCTCAACCTCGCGAAGGCCGTCGAGGAGTGCAACGTCGAGTGGTTCGAGGAGCCGGTCTGGGGGAACGATGCTCCGCTTCTGCACGAGTTGCGGATGCGCACCAGCATCCCGCTCTCGGCCGGGCAGAACGAGGGGCACCGCTTCCGTGCCCGTGAACTGCTCGTGCACCAGTCGATCGACATCCTCCAACCGAACGTCGTCTACTGCGGCGGCTACACGGAGGGCATGAAGTTCGCGGCGCTGGCGCAGGCGTTCAACCTGCCGATAGCGAACGGCGGCGGCTGGCCGCACCACAACATGCACCTGCAGGCCGCCGTCCCCAACGGCTGGCGCATCGAGTACCACTACGTCATGTGGAAGTGCGGCGAGATGGTGTTCGACGGCTGCGTCGGCCCCCGGCAGGGCTGGACCGCGATGCCTGATACTCCCGGCCTGGGCCTCGAACCGAAGTGGGACGCCCTCGCCGAGTGGCGCGAATAGCAAGAGGGCCCGGCCCCTCTGGAGCCAGACCCTCTCAACGGACCCTGATGTTGCGGCGCCGGTGCTAGATGGCGACCTCGCCCCGCTCGCCGGTGCGTACTCGCACGACCTCGTTGACCGGCGACACGAAGATCTTGCCGTCGCCGATCTCGCCGTCGTCCGGCGTGCGCGCCGCCTCGATGATGGCGGCGATCACCGCCTCCTGCATGTCGTCCGTGACGACCGTGCGCACGAGCGTCTTCGGCACCGAGGCCCGGCTCTGCATCGCGCCTCCGCGTCCGACGAAGACCTCGACGCCGCGCTGGCGTCCTTCGCCCGTCACGTTGACGTAGTAGAAGCCCTGGCATCCCGCGTCCTGCAACGCTTCCGTAACCCGGTGGATGCGCTCCGGCCTGACTATCGCTTCTATGCTTATCATGGCTGTTATCCCCTCTCCTGGTTCCCTGGGGGTATGCCGCCTCAGCATACCCCCAGGCCGTTCCCCGTTGTTAGTCGGCGCCGTCGCTCACGTAAGCGCGCTCGCCGTGAGCGGCCACGTCAAGGCCGGTGCCCTCGTCGCGCTCGCTCACCCGCAAGCCCAGACCCGGGATCAGGTCCAGCACCTTCAGGATGATGAGTGACGCGATGAAGGAGTAGACGATCGTCGCAACCACGCCGACCGCCTGGATGCCCAGCTGTTCGACGTTGCCTTCGATCAGTCCCTCCACTCCGGCGAACGCCGAGACTGTGAAGATGCCAGTCGCCAGCGCGCCCCAGATACCGCCGATGCCGTGGACCGCGAACACGTCCAGCGAGTCGTCGATCCCCAGCCTCGGACGGATGAGCACGGCTGCATAGCAGAAGACACCTGCGCCGAACCCGATGGCCAGCGCGCCCATGACGCCAACCGCGCCTGCGGCAGGAGTGATGGCGACCAGACCGCCGACCGCGCCCGTTGCGACTCCGGCTGCGCTCATGCGCTTGTTCTGGATCTGCGACAGGATGCCCCACGTGAGCGCGGCCGTTGCCGCAGCCGTGTTCGTCACGAGGAACGCGTTGATGGCCACTCCATCCGCGGCGAGGCCGGAGCCCGCGTTGAAACCGAACCAGCCGAACCAGAGCAGTGCTGCGCCGATGACGACGTACGGCACGTTGCCGGGCTCGAGCCCGGGGTCGCGCCGCTTGCCGACGAGCAACGCGGCTGCCACCGCGGCCACCGCGGCGTTGATGTGGACGACCGTGCCGCCCGCGAAGTCGAGCGCCCCGAGGTCGAACAGCCAGCCGTTGCCGGCCCATACCCAGTGGGCGATGGGCGCGTAGACCAGCGTCACCCAGGCGACCAGGAAGACGAGGTAGGTGGTGAACTTGAACCGCTCAACCATCGCTCCCGTGATCAGTGCCGGCGTGATGATGGCAAACATCATCTGGAAGACGGCGAACAGCATGTCGTCGCCCGGCTCGATGCCGGACAGGCCGAGGTAGGAGAAGTCTCCTACGAGGGCGCTGCCGTCGCCGAACGCGATGCTGTAGCCCCAGAGGACCCAGACGACGCTGACCACTGCCATGCTCATGAAGCTCAGCATGATGGTGCTGATGACGTTGCGGCTGCGGACGAGCCCCCCGTAGAAGAAGGCAAGCCCTGGCGTCATGAGCAACACCAAGGCCGATGCGGTCAGCAACCAGGCTATCGAACCACTGTCCATTGCGGCACTCCTCCCATTGCGTGATGGGAGCAGTATCCGCGGCAGGTTTTACACCCGTGTTTCTGTCGTATTACGAATCTGTAACAGATACACTGCCCCGGCTTTCCCTCTTCAGGCGCCGTCTTGCTCGACATATTCCTCACAGTCGTACTGCCCATCTTCCTCGTTGCAGGGGCTGGCGCTGCGCTGCAGCGGGTGCGTCCCGGCTCGTTGGGCCTGCTCGGTCCTGCCGCGCTCTACATCTTCGGCCCCGCACTCGTACTGAACGGCCTCCTGCGGACGCAGTTGCCCTTGGACGTATCCCTGCGCATCGTCGTGGCGGCAGCCGCCACCATGTTTGCGATGGTCGCTGTCTCCTGGGTGGTGTCCCGCCTGCTGCGACTCGACAGGGCAACGGAGAGCGGGTTCATGCTCACCGGAGCGTTCGGGAACTCAGGCAACATGGGCATCCCTCTCTCGTTCCTCGCGTTCGGGGACGACGGGCTCTCCGTCGCGATCATCGTGTTCGTCGCGCACACGTCCATCAACTGGCCCGTCGGCATCTACATCGCCGCCCGCGGACGCATACATGGCTGGGGTCCCCTGCTCCAGGCGCTCAGAGCGCCGACGCTCTACGCCGTCCCTCTCGCACTCGCGATACGCGGGTTCGACTGGACGCTGCCTACCACGCTGGAGAGGCCGATCAGTATGCTGGCGGACGCGGCCATCCCGGCCATGTTGCTCGTTCTCGGTTATCAGCTGGCGCAGGGCATCGAGTTCCGGCGGCCGGGCGTCATGACGACGGCCCTTGCTACGCGGCTCATCGCCGGGGCAGCGGTCGGCTCCGGGGTGACGATGCTCGTGGGACTCGAAGGTGTCGTCCGCAACACCGTCGTGCTCATCGCAGCGATGCCCGCCGCCGTATTCGTCTCCATCCTCGCAACCGAGTACCGCACGGTGCCGCGCTTCGTCGCGAGCACAGTCATCATCGGTACGGTCGCCAGCCTCTTGACGCTGACGGTCGTCATAAACCTGCTGCAGCGGTGGGACTGATTCCCTCTCCCTGGAAGGGGAGAGGGCTGGGGTGAGGGTACTCCGTGGACGGGGCGTGGGGTGTGCGAATCCTCAGACTGCGGGTGCGCCCTGCGGGAGCGGGTCGCCGTTGAGCGTGAACACGGACGTCACTTCCATGTTCTGCAGCAGCGACTGCAGCGCGTAGCAGCTCGCCTCCGCCATGTCGACCAGACGCCGTATGCGCTCGGGCGGCTCGTCCGATTCCACGTCGACGCTGGTCTCGAGGCCTGCGGGCCCGCCCACGATGGTCCCCGCGAGCGCGGAGCCGTCGCGGTAGAAGCGTGTGGTCTGCTGCAGCCGCACCTTGGAGTAGGCGATGTGGGTCATCTCGCTCAACCGAGCGAGTTGGGTGAGCAGTCAGAATGCGACGCCCGCCGAGAAATAGGCGAGCGGGGAAGGCGCGGTATCGTCGCCACCGATGCGTGTTCCCTCGTCGCAGATCATCTCGAACGTGCTGCCGGTGCCGCCCCCGGAGCGGACACGGGCCAGCTTGCGCTGCCGTTCGAGCGTCTCCGCCTCGACCTCGATGACGATCTCCCGCCGGACACCGTCCTGGCGCGCGGCGTTCGGGACAGACTCCCCCGTTTGGACCTTCCTTACGATCTCTTCCATGAGCACCGTTCTTTCGATGGGCCTGCCTGCCGTGATGGATGAGGTTGGAGGCGACGGGCGGAATCGAACCGCCGAATAGAGGTTTTGCAGACCTCCGCCTTAACCACTTGGCTACGTCGCCACGACGTATCAGGTTAGCGAGAGAAGCGCTGCTCCGTCAACGACGGTACGAACACCGCCGGACGTGGCGTGGCGCTTGATAAAATGTCCCTATGCCCCTACCCGCTCTGCTCCTTCCCCTCGCCATCGCCGGCGGTTCAGCCGTGGCGCAGGCCGCCGCGAAGCTGAAGAGCCACGAGCGGCTCAACGCGCTCCGCGCCGAGTTGGAGGAGCTGGAATCCCGCCACCGGGACGAAGTCCTTCAACAGTACGAGCGGCAGGTGGCGCTCTGCCAACGGCTGCACCTGCCGGGACCGGAGTTCCCTCCCTCCCAACTGAAACGTGAGCAGCCGCCCGCCCTGCCCCCGCTGTGGCAGCGACTCCTCAGGCGCCGCAAGCGCACCGTCGCCGACGGCTCGCCACACTCACGGGTCGGCATCATCGGACGCCAAGGCGCAGGCTTCGCCGCCGGCACCGTCTGGAAGGTGTGGTCCGCCACGATCCTCAGCCTCGTGCGTCCGGTGGGAGCCAAGCTGCTGGCCCTCTTCCCGGGTGCGGCTCCGGCGGTCGGAACAACCAGCTCACTGGTGTTCGGGATAAGCCTGCGGTTCGCCCTGGGTATCGTCAGCGTGGCCGCCTTCGTCGTGGGGCCGCTCCTGCTGGTGTGGGCGATCGTTCGTGAGGTCAGGAAGGTCCGCAAGGCCCGCCGCGAGTTGGAAACCATCCGCACGATGCGGCACGAGGAACTGACCGCCTACGCGGCGCGCACACGACAACTGCAGAGGATGGCCCGCACACGTACTCGACCTGCCGCGTGAGGCGCCCTAGAGCCCCAACTCGGCGCTGACCCCGTACTCCTCGGCGAGCGCCGCGAGTTTGCCCCACGTAGCATCCTCCACGAAGATGCCCTCCTGCAGGCGGCGCTGCGTGTTGCGGTGCTCGATCTCGCCGGGGTACAGGATCTCGTCGAACCCCGCCGCGCGCTTGGATGCCTTCAGGTAGCCCGCCAGCTCCGCGACCTGCCGCTTGAACTCGTCCAGCGGACGGAACACCGCCACGTCGAACACCGCCATGAAGCAGCCGTCGTTGTGGAACCCACGCGGGTCGTGGCCGAAGCCGAGTCCAGTCAGCAGGCCGGACAGTATCTCCACTATTACAGACAGGCCGTACCCCTTGTATCCCTCGGAACCGCCGAGCGGCAGCAGTGCGCCCCCCTGCCCGCGCAGCACGTTCGGGTCCGTCGCCGGGTTGCCGTCGGGGTCGACGACCCAACCTTCCGGTATCGGCACGCCCCGCGCCGCGGCCAGTTCCACCTTCCCCGCCGCCACCGCGCTCGTCGCCATGTCGATGAACAGCGGCCCTTCGAGGTCGCTCGGCACCGCGACGCAGATCGGATTCGTCCCGAGTCTCGGCTCGCGCCCGCCGAATGGCGCGACGTTCTTCGTCGTCCTGCCGGAGTCGGCGGTCATCAGGCCGATCATGCCCTCCCGCGCGGCCATGAGAGGGTAGTCGGCGACGCGCCCGACGTGGCTCTGCCGGTAGACCGTGGCGGCGGCGGAGCCCTGCTGTTTCCCCTTCTCGATCAGGAGCCGCATCGCCCGCTCGGAAACGACGTAGCCGAACCCCCAATGGCCGTCCGCCACGAGCGTCGACGGCGTCTCGTTGACGATGTCGAACGGAGCGCCGGGGACGATGTGCCCGCGCTTGATGCGGTCGATGTAGGTAGGCACCTGGATGATGCCGTGGGAGTCGTGCCCTGCGAGGTTCGCGCCGATGACGTGTCGGGCGATGACGCCTGCCTCCTCAGCGCTTGCTCCGGCGCACTGCAGCAGGCGGTCGGCGATGGTCTGCAGGCTGTCGTGGGAAACGGTTGGCATGGCTCCTCCGTGCGGAACTGGATGTGCGAGGTGGATTGTACCGCCACACCGTGCAGTGGCGAGTGAGGGCTGCGGACATGAAGCAGCCCCGGCATCCTGCCGGGGCTGCTCGTTGGACCCTGGGTTGGTGCGCAGGAAGAGATTTGAACTCTTACGGGACTGCTCCCACTGCCCCCTCAAGACAGCGTGTCTACCTATTCCACCACCTGCGCTCGAGTCTGTCGGTGGCAGGAGTGGAAGGATTCGAACCCTCGGCCGGCGGTTTTGGAGACCGCTGCTCTACCAGGCTGAGCTACACTCCTGCGTCAACGCACAGCGTAGCACCCGCCGTCTCTGAGGGTCAATCGCTCGGAGGCGTCGCGCACCCCGCTTAAAGCCGGAGCCCCTCCGCTCTGGAGGGGCCGACGAAGGGCGGTAGGCCTTGCTTGGACTGGAGGGCCCGGCAACCCATACCGTCATCGATCACAAATGATACACGGCATCAGCCGTGTGAGCACGGAACATTAACGCCTGCGCTACGCGTTGTCAATACATCTGTATTGCACGTTCCACTCCCGCCATTTCCAGACCCCGCTTGACACCCCCAGTCCACGCCACTAGCCTCCCCGCCGACCCCCGTACCGGAGCAACGAACGTGTCCATACTCACCCCTGCGATGCAGGCCGCCGTCGGAGTCGACGGCGAGGCGCGCACCACCTTCGTCGAACGCGGCGCCGTAGAGCGTTTCGCCGCTGCCATCGGCGACGACAACCCCGCCTACCCGGACGTCGCTCCGCCGACCTTTCTGCGCTCCGTCGGCCTTGCTATCCCCACTCTTCCCGACAGCGAGGCCGTCCCACGCGTGCTCGACGGCGGCAGCGAGTGGACCTACGGCGAGCGGGTACGCCCTGGCGATGCCATCACGTTCGTGACGCAGATGGAGAACCTCATCGAGCGGGAGGGCCGCATGGGCTCGATGCTCATAGCCACCTACGTCACCCGCTACACCAATCAGCACGGCGAACTCGTCGCCACGCAGCGCAACACCCTCATAAGGATGCCCGCAGCATGAGCACGCAAACCTACCTGAACGACATAACCGAGGGCACGGCGCTGCCCGCGCTGGTCAAGGAACCCACGACCCGCCAGTTGGTCATGTACGCGGGCGCGTCCGGCGACTTCTACGAGATCCACTACGACAAGGACTTCGCCGCCGAACAGGGCCTGCCCGGCGTGATTCTCCACGGCGCGCTGAAGAGCGCCTACCTCGGCCAGCTCGTCACGGACTGGGCGGGCGCGGAAGGGCGGCTGCTGTCGCTCTCCGTGCGCTACCGGGAGATGGACGTTCCGGGAGACGTGCTCACGTGCAAGGGGACGGTGGTGGAGCGGGACGAGGCGGCAGGCTCCGTACGCTGCGAGATCTGGATCGAGAACGGCACAGGCGCCCGAACGACCACGGGGGAGGCAGTCGTCGCGCTGCCCTCGCGCTAGATCGCTCCGTCCTGCATCGCCTCCCACTCCTCGCGGGTCAACTCCATCAGGATGAAGTTGTAGCCCGCGCGGCGTACGGGTTTCACCTCCCGGAACCCGCACATCGCGAACGCGCGTCGGGCGCGGGCGTTCCACTCCAGCGTGTGCAGGTACAGCCGCTGCATCGCCGCGTTCTTGAAGCACTGCTCCACCAGCAATTGCACCGCCTCGCGCCCGTAGCCCCTGCCCCAGTAGTCCCGGTTTCCGACCAGGATGCCGACCTCACACTGGCCTTTGAAGTTGTCGATGTCGTAGACCATGCAGTTGCCGATGTGCAGGCCTTCCAGCGTGTCTATGCCGTACCGCCGCACCCACGGCGTCGGGTACTTCAACTCGTTCGTGTAGTCCCGCAGGAAGTCGTCGAGCGGCTGCCGCAGGCGCGGCGCGGCGTCGAGCTCGGCGAGCTCCTGGTCCGACCGCCAGCGGTGGTCGTCTTCGCCGTCTTCGATCCGCTTCTCGCGAAGCACGACCTTCCGTCCGCGGACGCCGGTCTCGGTCATACGACGGCCTCCCCGGCTTCGAGCACCGCCATCGCCCTTCTTAGCACCTCCCGCTCGGAGGGGTATGTCAGGGTGTCGAGTGCCTCCGCTGCCGACGCCCAACGCACGACGTCGAACTCCGGGTCGTGGTCGTCGAACGAGCCGCCGCACGGACGCATCAGATAGAAGTAGACCCGCTTGTGGATGCGCTCGGAGTCACGGGTGAACCAGTACTCGATGTGCCCCAGCGGCGCCGCTATCGCCACGTCCAGCCCTGTCTCTTCCCGCACTTCACGCACTGCCGTCTCTTCCAGTGACTCGCCGCCGTCCGGCGTACCCTTGGGCAGCGCCCAAAGGCCGGTCTTCAACCGTCCGCAGAGCGCCACCATCACGGCATCGTCCCGTTCCTCGAAAACGACGCCGCCGGCGGACACCGCCTGTGCGACCCTGGGACCGCCCGCCATGGCCTACGGCTCCTCCTGCAGCGTCAGCATGGAGAAGTCGCTCTCGTAGGCTTCCAGCGCGCGCAGCGCCTCCTGCGCAGCCTCGCTCAGCGCGGGGTCGCCCTGCTCCACGTAGTGCTTGAGCAGCTTGTGCGCCGCCGTGCCGCCGATGCCGCCGATAGCCTGCACCGCCGCGAGCGCCACCTGCGGGTCGTCGTCGTTCGTCAGATCGTGCAGGTACGGCAGTGTCTTCGGTTCCGCGAGTTCGCGGGCCGCGTTGGCAGCCTCGAAGCGCATCGCTGCCGCGCTGTTGCCGAACTCTCCCACGATAACTGGCAGCCACGCTGAGTCGCAGGTGCGCCCCATCGCGTAGACGGCGCTCTGCCGCAGCAAAGGCTCGCCGCTCTGGTACGCCCACCGGATCCAGCCGGGAACGTCCGGATGCCGCACCGGCGCTATCGCTTCCAGCGCCCGGCGGCGAACCGCCGTCTCCTCATCTTCATCTTCGAGGGCGCCGAGGAGGGCGTGGCGCACCTGCACGGCGTCACGCTCTATCAGTTTCCCGGCCTCGGCCAGCTCCGCGAAATGGCCCAGCGCGCTGGCGGCGGCGGCACGCGCCTCGTGGGACTCGTCGCTCTCCAGCATCGCAGCGAGTGGAGCGATGACCTTGCGGTCCCCTGTTTCCCACAGCCCGGCGGCGGCGCTTGCGCGCACCGGGGCGTCGTCATCGGCCAGCGCGGCGCACAGCAGCCCGGTGAACTCCATCTCGATGTTGTCCTCGGCCATGCCGGTCACCGCGCGGATGATCATCAGCCGCCGCACGGTGGGGATGTCGCTCCATATCTCCAGCAGTTCCCGATGCTCGTCCGGCGTCAGGCCGCTGAGGCGTCCGAGGAGCGATGGCTTCAGTTCGCTGCCTGCGTCGAGCAATTGGGGGATGACGTCGCCAAGCCCCATGACTATCCCGTGCTGGAGACCGAGATGCCGCCGACAGCGATGGGCGGCGAGTAGAGGCTTCCCATCCAGCGTCCCTCGCTGCCGAACGCCAGCACGTCGTTCAGCGCCCGATATGTGTTGCCGGAGATCATCGTGTTCTTCACACGGCCTGCCACGCGGCCGCGCTCCACCTTATAACCCAGCAGCACGTTTGCGTTGAAGTCCCCCCCCAGCACGTTGCTCTGCCCAGCGCCGAGCAGACGCTCCACGATGAGCGCCTCGTCCATGCCCGCGATGATGTCGTCCAATGCGGCGTCCCCCTCGTCAACGAGCAGCACGCTCGTCGACGGTCCTGGCAGCGAGCCGAGTCCGCGCTCGCCCGCGCCGGTGCTCGACACGCCCGCCTGTCCCGCCGTCTGCAGGTCGTAGAAGAACGCCGACGCCACGCCCGAGGCGATGAGCGGCATGCGCCGACTCGCCACGCACTCGTCGTCGGCAGGACGGGCGCCTGCCGCACCAGCGAGCGTGGGGTCGTCGGTGAGGCTGAACCGCTCGTCGACGATGCGCTCTCCCAACCGCCCCACGAGCGGCGACGTGCCCTGCAGCACCGACTTGCCGTTCAGCCCGGCAAGCAGCGGCGAGAGCAGCACGCTCCGCACCGCGGTCGGCATCAGGACCACGGGCATGGACTTCGTCTCGACCCCTGCCATCTCCTTGGCCCACTCCAACTGCCGGATGACGGACGTCACGACGCCGGACGGGTCGTTCAGCGCGGCGATGCTGCTCTCGCTGTCCATCGTGAACAGCATGTCCTCGCCGCGTATCACCGTGCCCTCGAACCCGATCTGGAAGCGGGAACGCTCGTACGCGACGTTGCCGCCCCTGCTGTTCACGAGCGCCAGCGTCGACGTGGACTTGCCGACGCCGCCCTCTATCTGCGCCTCCGTAGAGTACGCCCGTAGGTCGGCGATAGCGCGCTCGCCCAGCGCAACCATCTCCTCGAGCGTCGCCTCTTCGACGGAAGCATCGTAGGGACGCACGTCCGGGTACGGCTGCGCGCTCGGGAACTCGAACTGCGCCTCCGCGCCGAACGGGGCGGTCTCGATGGCGGCGTCCACCAGCGCCTGCGGCTCGTCCAGGTTCGACGTGGAGCTGAAGCCGACGCGCCCGTCCTTGATGATGCGCAGCGCCGCGCCCATCGCGTCGTTCGCGTCGACACCCTTGATGACGTTCGCCTCGAACCGTACAGGCGTGCTGGACGACGCGGCGTAGAAGACCTCCGCCTCGTCGGCGGAACGGAGCGCCCGTTCCAGTATCCGCTCCGCCGCGGCCCTGGCCTGCTCCGGGGAGACGATGGCTACGCTCCTCCGATGAGGCATTGGCGGATGCGGATGTGCGGGCTGCCGTTGGAGACCGGCAAGGGACTCTGTCCCGCCTTGCCGCAACCGCCGCCCTCGTTCATCTCCAGGTCACCCGCGATGGCGTCCAGATTATGCAGCGTTGTGAACACGTTGCCGGAGAGCATCACCGGCCTGCACAGCTCCGCGATTTTCCCGTTGCGGATGCGGTACGTCTCTCCGGCAGAGAAAGTGAACATCTCCATGGAGGTCATACCGCCGTACCAGTTCTTCACGTACAGCCCGTCCTCCACGTCCGCGAACAGGTCGTCCACGCTCGATTCGCCGGGGACGATGAACGTGTTGGTCATGCGCACGATGGGCGCGAAGCGGTAGTTCAGCGCCCGTGCGTTCCCCGTCGGGCGCTCGCCCAGTTTCGCCGCCGTCTCGCGCGAGTGCAGCCGCCCCACGAGCACGCCCTCGCGGATGAGGTCCGTCTCCTGCCCCTGCACGCCCTCGTCGTCGTAAAGATAGGAGCCGCGCAGCGTCGGACGCGGGATGGTCGCTCCGTCCTTCACATTCAGGTGCGCGCCGCCGAACCGCTTGCCGGGCTTCATCAACTCCTGCAGGCGGGGCTCCGCATAGATGTGGTCCGCCTCCGACAAGTGGCCGAACGCCTCGTGGATGAACACGCCCGCGAGGATGGGGTCGAGGATGACGGTGTACTCGCCGCCCTTCACTTCCGGAGCGTCGAGCAGCGCAACGGCCTTCTCCGCCGCCTCGGTCGCGCTCTCCCGCAGCCCCATCACGAACTCGAAGTCCCCCAGGCTGCCGAGGCTGATGCCGTACTGCTGCACGTCCGCGCCGTTCCGCGCCTGGGCATTCAGGCGCAGGTTCACGTCCACCCGCTCCTGGTCGATATACGAGCCTTCCGAGTTCGCGTACACCATGCGCCGCCGCGCATCCGTGTAGCCGACGCTCGACGACTGTACGCCCGGCGTGCCCATCATCACGTCCGCGTACTCGTCCAGCACCGCCTTCTTCTCCGCGAGCGACAACGCGCTCGGGTCGCGCCCCAGCACCGGCGGGACGTGGTCCACCACTGGGGCCGTCTCCGCGAGTTCGACACGCTCGCCACCGATGACGCGCGCCTGGTCGACCGCCTGCCGCACCTTGGCTTCAAGGCTCTCCAGATCATTGAACGACGCGAACCCCCAGCCGCCGCCTGCGAGCGCGCGGACGTTGCCGCCTATCGCGCTGCCGCGCCCGATCTCCTCCAACTCACGCGCCCGGTAGCGGATCATGGACGACGACGCCTCCTCAAGGTGCACCTCCACGTACTGCCCGCCGGCGTCCTTCAGCGCGGCATCGATCCGATCACGGATATGTTCATCCATGGCATAGCCTCTCGCGCGGCGTTCCACGCGTTCGCAGTCTACCCAGCGCAACGGCGGCGGGCAACGCCACTGGATGTCCCTTCATGCACTCCGTGCGCCCTCCGGCACCGTCGTCCCCCGCACCACGCCGATGAGCAGCAGCGACCCCGCGAGAACCGCGCCGGTCACCGCGAATGTGGCCGGCGCGCCGAACTGGTCCACCAGCGCACCGAAAGGCAGGATCGCCATCGTGATGAACGAGCGCAGCATCAGGTTGATGCTCATCACGCGCCCATACAGCGCCGGGTCCGTCCGCGTGATGATGAGCGTCTGGTTGATCGTCGTGTACGCCTGGTGCGCGAACCCCGTCCCGAACAGCAGCGCGATGCTGAGCCCGTAGAACGGCGACAGCGCGAACGCAGCCAGCGCAAGCCCGAAGCCGATGCCGGCGATCAACTGCGGCAGCCCGTTCGCAAGGCGCGAGAACGAGGCGACCGTCAGCGAGCCGCAGAATCCGCCCAGCCCTATCGCCGCGTACATCACCCCCAGCAACTCTGGCCCCACGCTCAGCACGTCCTGGAACACCGGCAGCAGGTGAACGTACGGCATCCCGAGCACCAGCATGATGAGCAGCATCCCGAACAGCAGCCGCAACAGGGGTGTCGAGTAGACGTAGCGGAACCCCAGCAGCAGCTCGCCGCGCATCCCCCGGCTCCGCTGCTGCTCCGGGCGTCCCGCCGGGAACGTAAGCGACATCCCCATCGAGAGAACATGGAATGACGCCACGGTGCCGAACGCGATGAGCGGATCGATCCCCAGCAGGATGCCGGCGAGGCCGGGCGCGGCGACCTGGTTGACATTCCGTCCCGCCGCCTGCAGCGCGACGCCGTTGGGGATGAGCCGCCTCGGCAGCAGCAGGGGCACGTACGACTGGCGCACCGGCATGTTGAACGGCATCGCCGAGCCGTGCACGAGGGAGAGCAGCACGAGGTGCCACACCTCCACGATCTCCAGGTACAGCACGACGACGAGGAGGAGCGCCATCGCCAGCAGCGCCGTCTGTGACACGAGCAGCACCGTGCGCTTGGAGAGCCGGTCCGCCGCGACGCCGCCGAACGGCGACATGAAGAACATGGGGATGCCCTGCGCGAGCGCCACGACGCCGAGCCAGAACGCGGAGTCCGTCAGCTCATAGGCGAGCCACGGGCGGGCAATCATGGTCATCTGCCCCGCGGCGAACGTGAAGAACGTGCCGCCCCACAGCTGCCGGTACTGCGCATATCCCAGCGCGGAGAACGTGCGCAGCCCGCGTCCTCCGGCGCCTGCCTCCTCGCTGGGAGGCGCGTTCTCGCTCTCCGTTCCCCGCCTCATCCGCCGTGCAGCGCCCGGTAGACCTTCTCCGCCGTCACGGGAAGGTCGCGCACGCGCACGCCCACGGCATTCGCAACGGCGTTCGCTATCGCGGGCGCGGCCTGCGAGTTGGACTGCTCGCCGATGCCCTTGATCTGGTACGGCCCCCAGCCCCCGCCCTGCTCCTCGTCCAGCAACACCGTGCGCAGCTCCGGCAGGTCGGCCGCCGTCGGTATCTTGTAGTCCGCGAACGACGCTGTGGTGACGCGACCGTCCTCGACCGCCAACTCCTCCTGCAGCCCGAACCCGATGCCCTGCACCACCCCACCGTTGACCTGCCCCTGGTGGCCGATGGGGTTGAGTATCTTGCCGGTGTCGTGTGCCGTCGTTATCGTCAGCAGCTTCACCTGTCCCGTCTCACGGTCGACCGCCACCTCGGCGACCTGCGCCGTGAACGCGGTGTATGGATTGCGCGCCGTGTCCTGCACGTCGCCGAGCCCCACGATCGGCGCACCCGTGCGCTCCACGAGCGACGCCCACTCGACGCTCTCGCCGTTGTCGGTCCGTCGCAACTCTGTGCCGTCCACTTCGAGCATGTCCTCCGGCCACTCGAGGATGTCTGCGGCGAGTTTGAACAGCTCGCTCTTGGCGGCCTGTGCCGCCTCCCACACCGCCGCGCTCGCCATACGCGTCACCCGCGCTCCACCGATACCAGAGTCGAACGACGTGCTCGCCGTGTCCCACACCGCGACGCGCACCTGCTCGATCGGCATACGCAACTCGTCCGCGACGATCTGCTGCATCACGGTGTAGGAGCCGGTGCCCTGCTCGAACACGGACGTGTTGACCGTGACCGATCCGTCCACGTGGAAAGTGACGCTCGCGTGCGTCTCGCCACCCGCTTGCACGCGCTCGCCGATGGCGACGCCCTTCCCGTAGGCGATGCGTCCGTCGGACGGTTTGGGTTCAGCGTAGCCAGCGGCGTCGAGCGCGGCGTTCAGCGTCTCGATGGAGCGCACCTGCTCGAACACCGTGCCGAGCGAGTCTTCCTCCCCCTCGGTGACGAGGTTCTTCCGCCGCAGCTCGGCCGGGTCCATCCCCAGCGTCGCGGCGAGGCAGTCTATCTGCGACTCCGCGGCGAACATCGCCTGTGGCTCGCCGGGGCCGCGCATGTACCCGCACGGCACGTTGTTCGTATAGACCTGGTGCTCGACGATGCGGGTGTTCGCGGCCTTGTACGGCCCCGCCGCGGCGCTCGCGCCGCCCAGGTGTCCGCCCGGTTTGAACCCCGCGTACGCGCCGCTGTCGTACTCCACCAGCGCCTCGTGCGCGACGATGACCCCGTCGCGCGTCGCGCCCGTGCGTACCGTGACCCGGGAGGCGTGGCGCGGGTTCGCAGACGTGAGGTCCTCCGAGTAGTCGAACACGATCTTCACCGGCCTGCCGGTGCGACTGGAGAGCATCCACGCGACGGGTATCGCCATCGCGGAGCCCTTCCCGCCAAAGTCGCCGCCGATGGTGACGGGGTTGAACACCACGTCCGCAGCGTCGAGCCCTATCGCCATTGCCACCATCCGCTTGCCCGGGTGCGGCGACTTGTTCCCGGCCCACACGTCCACCTTGCCGGACGGATGCGCCATCACGAGACAGGTGTGCGGCTCGATGTACGCCTGGTGCTGGCGCGGCGTTGTGAACGTGTTCTCCACGATCACGTCGGCTTCTGCCATGCCCGCCTCCACGTCGCCCTTCGCCCACTCCCACACCGTGTAGACGTTGCTCGGTTCCGTGACCTCCTTCGGGTAGCCCTTCACCTGTAGCATGTCTTCGTGGACGAGCGGCGCGCCGTCGGCCTTCGCCTCATCCATCGTCAGCACGGCGGGCAGCTCCTCGTACTCCACCGCGATGAGATCGAGCGCCCGCTGCGCGATGTCCTCATCGTCCGCGGCCACGGCCGCAACCTGCTCGCCGATGAAGCGCACGACGCCCTGCGCGAGCACCGGGATGTCCAGCACAGCGCGCCCGTGTCGCGCCCCCTCGCGGATGTCCGCGCCGGTGACCACGGCGTGCACACCGGGGACCCGTGCGGCGGCTGACGTGTCTATGGAGACGATACGGGCGTGGGGGAACGGGGAGCGTAGCGTCTTGCCGAAGAGCGCTCCGTTCAGCTGTACGTCGGCGGTGTAGGTGGCGCGGCCTGTCGTCTTGTCAACGCCATCCACTCGCGGGGTGGGCACGCCGATCGCGTGCCCGGTGGGTTGAGCAACCATCGCAACTCCGGGAACAGGGGATGCGGCAAGGATAGCACGCCCGCCCCGGCGAACCGGACGGGCGCCCTCAAGGATCCAGAGCCGACGCTACTGCTGCACCCTGGCGTACGTCTCCAACGCGGCCATGAGTTGGGCGGCGGTCGTGTTCGCACCGCTGACCGTGATGGACACCTTTCTGCCCGCCAGCGATTCCCGCTGCTTGTACGCTCCCGCTGTGGCCACGGCCCCCGCGCCTTCCGACAACGTATGCGCCTCCTGAACGAGCATGCCCATAGCATGGCGTATCTCGTCGTCGCTCACGAGCAGGAAATCGTCCAGCACGTCGCGGATGATCTGCTGCGGAAGTTCGTAGCCGGACACGGTCGCGATGCCCTCGGCGAACGTGGTTGTCGGGGCCTGCGCCAACTCACTCTGCTTCCACGACAGGTAACCGGCCGGCGCACCTTCCGACTGCGCCGCTCTGACCTTGATGTCGGGGGCTATCGCCCCGGTGACGATGCAGGCGCCCGCCACCTCGGTGCCGCCGCCCAGCGGGAGATACATCACTTCCACGTCCGGCAGGTCCTCGATGATCTCCAGCGCCTGTGTCGCCACCCCCGCGATGAGGAGCGGTTCGTTGACTGCGTGCACGTACCGGTATCCTTCCTCGGCGGCCAGCCGTTCGCAGTGGGCCCTCGCCTCGTCGAAGTTCTCTCCGTGGAACACCACCTCCGCGCCCAGGGCCTCCATCGCCGCCACCTTCACCGGATTGGGGTCCTTCGCAGGTAGTCCGATCAGTGCCTTTGCCCCGAATAGCCGGCAGGCGTTCGCTATCGACTGCCCGTGATTGCCTGTCGAGGCGGTGATGAGCCCCCGGTTCCGCTCTTCCTCGCTCATGTGCGCCAACAGGTTGATGCCGCCGCGGCCCTTGAACGCGCCCAGCGGAAGATGCTCCTCATGCTTCAGGTGTACCTCGGCATCGAACAACCGGCTCAGCCCTGCCGAATACTGCAACGGCGTACGGGAAAGGTAGGGGGCGATGGTCTTTCGGGCCTCGTAGACGTCCCGCATCGTCGGCGGTTGCATCACGTCGCGAGCTCCTGCCGCAGCGATGCCGCGAACCGCTCCCGCTGCCAGGCCCGCACATCGGCAGACGCGCACTCGGCGTCGAGCGACTCCGGCGCGCGGGCAAGCCGCTCCAGGCTCCGCATCGGCCAGAGGATGGAAGGATCGACCTCTAACTGGCCCCCGAGACCGGCGCGCCACCGCTTCAGCCGCGACAGCCGGGCGGTCTCGGTCTTCGACATCCTCGGGAACAGCGGCTGCGGCGAACGCGGACGCTGCAATGGAGGCGATCCCATGCCCGCCTTGACGGCGGCCCGGACGCCCCGCCCGTACCGCCGCGCGAGCGTGGGGCTCATCCCCGGAACATCCTCCAGCGCCGCGCCAGGGTGTGCCGCGAGGTACACGAGCGCCTGCGCGGGCAGCACATACCCCGGCGGGCGGTCCAGCCGCAGCGCTTCTGCCTCGCGGAACTCGTAAAGCGGCTTCAGCACCGCCAGCCCCTTGCCGTCCAGCACGTGCGCGCCCTTGACCGACAGCCATGCCGTCTCCGGGTCCGGCGGAACGTAGCGTATCTCCGTCAGCCGCTCGCACTCCTCCCCGACCCACGACTCCCTGCCGAGCGCGCGCAGCCGCTCGTCCAGCACGTCGCGCAAGGCCGGGAGGTGCGCCGCGTCGGACGCGGCGTAGACGAGCGCGGCCTCGTCCAGCGGGCGCCTCGACCAGTCGGCGCGACGCAGGCGCTGGTCCTTCGGTATGCGGACCTCCAGCAGCTCTTCCAGCAGAGACGCCAGCCCGACCCGCTCGATGCCGGCGAACCGCGCCGCGATCGACGTGTCGTAGCAGTTGGCGAACGTGAAGCCGAAGTCCCGGTGCAGCCCGCGCAGGTCGAAGTCCGCCCCGTGCAACACCTTCTGCACGGCAGGGTCGAGGAACAGTTCGCCCAGCGCTCCGTAGCCCAGCCTCGCGAGCGGGTCCACGAGGTGGGTCTGCTCGCCGTCCGACAGCTGGATGAGGCAGACCTTCTCCGGGTAGTGGTGACGGCTGTCCGCCTCCGTGTCGACGGCCACGACCGGGGACGACCCAAGCGCCTCGACAGCGGCGTCGAGCGCCCGCTGCTCATCAACGAACGAGTACGGCGGAGCGATGGCCGGAATGGGGCAGGATGCAACCTGGGTTTCGATACTCCGATGATGCGCCGTCCCCACGATGCGGGTCAATCGGCTAACGTCGCAAGTCCGCCCTGTATGGGTGTCGTCGCTCCTCACTCCTGCCGCAGCCGTGCGCGCCCGCCGGTCTCCCGCGCCAGCGCCATCAGCAGGATGGTGGCCAGCACCAGTAACACCGCCATCGTGATGAACGACGTGTCCGGCAGGACGAAGTCGTACAAGGCCGCAAGCAACAGTGGGCCCGCCGTCGCGCCTGCCGACTGGGCCAGCATCGAGAGCCCCATGTACATCCCACGCTTTTCGGGAGGCGCGAGGTCCATCGCGAACGTCTGCGACGTCCCCAGACCCATCGCCTCGCCGATGCCGAGGAACACCGCCGCGACCAGCAGCGTCGCATAAACGTCCCCCAGGGTCAGTGCCACCGCCGCAACGCCCATCATCAACAACGCCGGGCCGAGCGACCACTTCCGTCCGAAACGGTCCGCGATTACCCCGTTCGGGAACGCGAACAGGAAGCCGGCCGCAGAGATGATGCTGATGAGGAAGCCCACTACCGCCTCGTCCAACTCCATGGCGCCCACCGCGTGCACCGGCAACAAAGTCTGCACGATGCCCGCGTGGCTCATCGTGAACACCGCCGTCGCCACCGCCACGATCGCGAACGTCCGGTCCCGAAACGGCTCGAACGACAGCCGCGCCGTCTGCCGTCCCGCGCTCCCCGCCTCGGCCAGCTCCTGCGGACGCGTCTCCTTCACCATCGTGAGCACCACAACCACGATGACGATCTTGCTCACCCCGTTCAGCAGGAAGACCGACTCCAGCCCGTACGTAGCCGCCAGCACGCCGCCCACGGCAGGACCCGCGACGAAGCCCAGCCGCGTCGCCATGTTCCGCAGCGCCAGCACGCGGCCACGGCTCTCGACCGTCGTGACATCGGAGAGCAGAACGTTGGAGCTCGTCGCCCAGATGGCCACGCCCACCTGTCCGATGATCTCCAGCACGAAGAACGTGAGGTAGTCGTCCGCGAAGAACTGGCCGACGTTCGTCACCCCGCGCACGATGGGCCCCAGGAGCACCATCGGTTTGCGCCCCAGCTTGTCCGTCAGGAACCCGGTGATGGGGCCGGTGAAAGCCCGCGGGACCGCGTTCGCTGCGAGCAGCACCCCTACGAGGAAGACGTTGCCCGTGACGGCCAGTGCGAACAGCGGGCGCCCCAGGTTCTGGGCGCCCGTGCCGAACCCCCACGTGAAGAACGAGAAGAAGATGGGGGCATGAGTGAGAGCGGGGTGCATCCGCCGGTCTGACACGCTCATGCGTTACCCGCCATAACGCCGCGAGCATAGCATCCCCCGTTGTGGCAAAGGGCGGGGCGCGCGGGTAGCATCGCGGCATGGTCGAGGAGCAGCGGGAAGCGACGAGCGCGGAGCGGACCGAGCGGCGCCGGTGGCTGCGGACGTTCGACGCGCTCGAGGTCCCCGCCTACCGCAACTACTTCATCGCCATGCTCTTCTACTTCGGCGCGATGCAGGCGACGATGCTCGCGCGCCCCCTTCTCGCATACGATCTCGCCGACCGTGCGCCGATCGTGCTCGGCATCGTGATCGCGGCGAACAACGCGCCGTCGCTCGTGCTCTCGCCGTTCGCGGGCGCGCTCGCGGACAGGGTCTCGATGCGGAACATCCTGATCGTTGCGGCGGGTCTGATGGCCGTGTTCGCGGGGATCACGGCGGTCGGCGTGGCGATGGGCGTGCTGGACTGGTGGCACGTCATGGTCATCGGTGTCTTCCAGGGTTCCGTGATGGTGTTCATCACGCCCACGCGCCGCGCTATCATCGGCGGGCTCGTGGACGAACGGCACCTGCTGAATGCGACGGGCCTGCACACGATGTCGCAGAACGCCAACCGGACGGTGCTGCCGCTGGTGGCGGGCGTGCTGTTCGCGTATGCGGGTGCGGAGTGGGCGTACGTGCTTATCGCCGCGCTGTACGTCGTGGCGATCGGCCTGCTCTTCTTCACGCCGGTGCGCGGCGCGGGGGCGTCGCGCCAGCGAAGCCGCAGCGGGTCGGCGCTGGAGGGCTTCCGCTACGTCTGGCAGGCGCCCGCGATCCGCACGCTGATCCTGGCGGGCTTTGTCATCACCGTGTTCGGCCAGCCGTTCCAGCACCTGCTGCCACTGGCGCAGGACCTCCTCCAGATCGAGGAGGACGGCGTAGGGCTGCTCGTCACCTTCTTCGGGCTGGGGTCGCTGTTCGGTTCGACGACCGCGGCGTCGCTGGGCGATTTCCAGCGGAAGGGCCTGCTGCTGATCGGCTTCTTCTCGCTGTTCGGCGCGGGGGTCGTGGGGTTCGCGTGGTCGGAGTGGTACGTGGTGTCGCTGCTGCTGATGCTGCCGATCGGGATCGGTCACTCTGGACGGACGGTGGTACACCTGGCGGCGCTGCAGAGGTACTCGGAGAACGAGATGCGCGGGCGTGTGCAGGCGGTGAACGCGATGATAGGGGGCCTCATACCGGTGGCCATACTCGGCATCACCGGGCTGGCGGAGTTGTTCGGCGGGCGCATCGCACTAGCGACGGCGGGCGGCGTCATCCTCGCCTACGGCGCATGGGAGACGCTCTTCTCGCGCACGCTGCGCTCGATGCGCTAGCGCGAGCGGGGCAGGCGCCAGGAGCGGGCGAGGTTGTCCCAGCCGAGGTGTCCGTAGAAGGAGTGCCCTTCCTCGCTGGAGTGGAGGATGATGGTGCACTCCTCGCCTGCCTGCTCGCGGAAGAGGCGGAGCAGTTCGCGTCCGATGCCCATCCGCTTCCAGGGCGCGGCGACGGCCAACTCGGTCACGAGGGCGTAGACCGCGTAGTCGGCGAGCCCGCGCACGATGCCGACGAGCGTATCGTCGTCCCGCGCGGTGACGATGACGTCGGCGTTGCGCAGCATCCGCTCGACGCGGGTGAGGTCGTCGAGGGGCCTGTTGAAGCCGCCGGCGCGGAGGAGGTCGGCTACCTCGGCTGCGCCGGGCACGTCGGTTGTGGAGTAGGTGATGGTCATGTTGTCTGTTCCTTGACACTCTCCTCTGCCAATCCTACGATTCCGGTGGCCTCGTGCGGAAGGCTTGTGCGGGGGCGAAAGGAGCGGAGTCATGCCTGATGAGAACGTCCGGGCAGACAAACTCGGAGGGACGGCGCGGCGGCGCAATATCGGCGGGCGCGACCTGCACGCCGGCGGCAGTGTCGACTACAAGTACATCTCAGCAGACAACCACATCGACCTGATCTGGTACCCGCGCGACATCATCCAGTCGCGCATCGAATCGAAGTTCAGGGAGAAGGCGCCGCAGGTCGTCGAGTCGCCGAAGGGCACGGCGTGGATGTGGGAGGACGACATCCACGCGTTCTCCGCTGACGGCAAGGACTGGGCGAAGCACGCCAAGCGTTTCCTTCCCATCGAGATCGAAGAGGGCAGGCTGCCCCCATCGGACCCTGAGATCCTGATCGAGCACATGGACATCGGCGAGTTCTACGCGGGCGTCTACTACGGGAACACGCGCAAGTGGGTGTTCAAGGACAAGGAGTTGGAGAAGGCGGTGTACCGGGCGTTCAACACGTGGGCGCTGGAGGTGTGCGCCTACGATCCGGACCGGCTGATCGTGCTGCCGTGGCTGCACGCGGCATTCCCGGAGTTCTGTGCGGATGAGGTGTACCGCCTCGCCAACCTGGGCGTCCGCGCGGTGGAGCTGAGCCCGAACGACATGGCCGAGGGCGTGTGGTCGCCGGTCTGGGAGCCGGTCTGGACGGCGGCGGAGGAGACGGGGATGGTGATCTGCACGCACATCGGCGACACGGCAGGGACGCCGTACCCGCCGAACGAGTACGGGCAGTCGCTCGCGCACTTCTCGCAGGTGCCGTTCAACCCAGCGGGCAAGCACATCGCGCAGTTCGTGTTCAGCGGGATGTTCGACCGCCACCCGAGCCTGCACGTCTCGATGGCGGAGTGCCGGATCGGCTGGCTGCCGTTCCTCTTTCAGTGGATGCAGCGCTGCTACAGCGACCGTGCGCCGGACTCGATCCACCAGTTGGAACAGGAGCCGCTGCATTACCTGAAGAACAACATGTCCTTCACGTTCGAGGAGGACTACATCGGGGCGAAGATGATTCCCGACCCGGAGTTCCTGATCCGGGACAGCGTCATCTGGGGCTGCGACTACCCGCACGAGCAGGGGCAGACGTGGCCGGACGCGACGCCGGCGATGGAGCGCATGTTCACTGGCACAGACCCGGACCTCGTGCACGAGGTTGTCTGGGCGCGGTCGCAGCGCATCTTCGGCATCCAGGGACCGAACGGGTCGAACGGGGGTTAGACGCTTGGCTGAGAACCGACACCAGAAAGAAGTCCTGCTCGGCGACGAGCGCAACCGGCAGATGGCCGCCGTGCTCCGGTACGGCCCCTACGTCTTCCTCTCCAGTTCCGACGGCTACCGCGACATCGACACCCAGCAGATCGACACGGAGTTGGACGGACAGGCGATACCGCAGTGCAACAACGCCTACGGACGGCAGGCGCGGCGGTTGGAGCAGGTGGGCTACGGCGGTGACGCTGCGGTGTGGATAGAGAACTTCACGTCCGGCCAGTCGTGGCGCCTGGAGCGCATGGCGACATGGCCGGACCACTTCGGCGAGGAAGGGCACAAGCTCGCGGTGAGTTTCGGTGCTCAGTGCAAGATGGCGGGGGTGAACATGCTCACCGCCGTTGTGATGGCGATGACGCCGGACCTGGAGCGGGAGGTGTTCGTGCACCAGCCGCACCGCGGTCGGGCGTCCCGCATCACGCGCTGCGGCGACTTCACGTATGTCATCGGTGTGCGCGGCCGCTCCAACCCGTTCACGGACGAGGAGGCCGCAGAGGAGGTGCCGGAGCAGTTCAGCACCGAACTGTTCTACACGTACGAGTGGCTGCGCTCGCACTTGGAGAAGGGAGGCGGCAGCCTCGACGACCTCGTACGGACGGACTGCGCCCTGAAGCGCATCGGCGACGTGGGGCCGTACTACGACCAACTGAAGGAGCGCTTCGGCGGGAAGGTGCCGTTCGCTGCGTACTCGGTCGGGACACTGCTCGGCGGGCGCGGCGTTATGGAGATTGGTGGCCTCGCCATCAACCCTGGCGGGGTGAAGGAGACCGCATGGCTGGCCGAGGACCCTGATCGTGCGCAGGCCGTGCGGGCGAACGGGCTCGTGTTCGCGTCCGGCGCGTCGGGGCTCGCGGACGAGCGGACCGGCGCGGTGAAGCAGGAGCTGTACGGCGACCGAGCGGGACAGGCGCGGCAGGCGCTTCGCAGGCTGGATGCCGCGCTCAACCGGTTCGACACGTCGCTGGAGAACGTGCTGCGGCTCGAAGTCTTCCTCGACGACATCTACTTCGAGGACGAGTTCGTGGCGCTGGCGGCGGAGCACTGGGGGGGCGACGCGCCAACGATGAACATCGTCGGTGTCGACCTGGACGGCAACGCTGAGGTCGAGCTCTCCTGCATCGCGGGAGCGTAGGGCATGACCGAAGCGAAGCCGGTTGCGGTCGGGGTCGAGGCGTCGGCCATAGTGTCGGAGTTGCTGGACCTGGGCATAGACCACGTCATCTGCATCCCGGACTCGTACCAGAAGACGCTCATCGCGGCGCTGCAGGACGACCCATCCATCCGCTTCATCACGGCGTGTACCGAGGACGAGGCGATGGGCATCAACGCGGGGCTGTATATGGGCGGGAAGAACCCGATGCTGGTGATCCAGAACAACGGTATCTTCGCGTCCATCAACACCATCAAGGCGATACCGCTGGACGCGCGCATCCCGACCTTCATCTTCGTGGGCCAGTACCAGCGCGACCCGATGGTGCCGATCGAGGAGAGCAGGTCCCGCGCCGTCCGCATGGTGGAGCCAACGCTGGACGTGTGGGGCGTGCCCCGCTGGCGGCTCGAGGGGCCGGACGATATCGGGAACATCCGGGCGGCCTACGAGCGGGCACACGAGACGATGGGGCCCGCGGCGCTCATCGTGGGAGCGCCGACGCTGTAGCCATGGAACGCAACGAAGCGATAAACATCCTGGCGGAAGGGCGCACCGACGTGTCGGTCGTGACGATGCAGTCGGTCTACCCGTGGCACCAGGCCGGGCAGGGCGAGATATTCCACGTCGACGCGTCGCAGTGCATGGGCAGCGCGTCGTCGATCGGGCTGGGGCTGGCGGTCGCGCGTCCCGACAAGAAGGTGATGGTGCTGGACGGTGACGGCAGCCTGCTGATGCAGTTGGGATCGCTCGTCACCATCGCGGGACAGTCGCCCGCGAACCTGTACCACTTCGTGTTCGCCAACGGTCTGCACCAGAGCACGGGCAACCAGGCGCTGCCCGCGATGGGGCGGTTCGACTGGGTGGCGCTCGCGAAGGGCGCCGGGTACGCGGACGCGCTCCGCATCGAGGCCGCGGAGGACCTGATCGAGCGTCTGCCGGAGATATGGAAGATGACCGGGCCGGTGCTCATCGAACTCACCATCGAGCGAGAGGACCGCGAGCCGCTCTGGGCGGGCGTGCCGATGGCGAAACAGACCGCGCTGCTGAAAGAGCAATTGGAGGCGTCATGAGCGATGCGGGCTTCTGGCGGCTCTCCGCCACGGAGTTGATCGAGGGCTACCGTAGGCGCGACTTCTCGCCGGTCGAGGTGACGCGTGAGGTGTTTGAGCGCATCGAGCGGCTCGACCCCAAGCTGAGCGCGTTTCTGGCTGTGAACACGGACGACGCGATGGAGGCGGCGCAGGCGGCGGAAGCGGCTTGGCTCGGCTCCGGCGAGCGCGGGCTGCTGTGCGGCGTGCCGATCTCGCTGAAGGACAGCATCGAGATGGCGGGCCACCCGACGACGTACGGCTCGCTGGCGTTCGTGGAGAACCGGCAACCGGACTCGGAGATGGCGCGGCGCATCCGGCGCGAGGGCGGGGTGCTCATCGGCAAGACGAACCTGCCGGAGTTCGCGCTGCACGGTGCGGTGGACAACCGCATCAGCCCGCCGGGACGCAATCCCTGGAACCTGGACCACACGTGCGGCGGCTCCAGCGGCGGCGCGGGGTCGCAGGTGGCGGCAGGTCTCGGACCGCTCGCCATCGGCACGGACTCGGGCGGCTCGATACGGATGCCGGCGGCGATCAACGGCATCTTCGGCATCAAGCCGACGTACCAGCGCATCCCGTCCGTGCAGACGTGGCGCGCCGCGCCCGGACGCTCGCACAACGGTCCACTGACACGCACGGTGCGCGACTCCGCGCTCGTGCTGCAGGCGCTCGCGGGCTACGACCCGCGCGACGGCGAGTCCAACCTGCCGCCGGTGAGCGACTACTTCGCGTTCGCGTCGGGCGACCTGCGCGGGCTGCGTGTCGCGGTGAGCTACGACTTCGGCAGGGGTTTCTCCATGGACGGCGAGGCGCTGGAACTCGTGCGCGACACGGCGCGCTTCTTCGAAGACGCGGGCTGCATCGTGACGGAGGCCGACCCGCCGACGATCGACGAGCCGGAGGAGCTGGAGCCGGGCGTGTGGGCGTACTCGGGCGACCACTACGCCGCCGCCGAGGCGATGGTCCCCGGCTTCCTGGAGAAGCACCTGGACGACTTGAGCGACGTCGCGCGCCCGGTGTACGAGGCCGGACCGCACGCCAAGGCGTGGCAGTACCGTCGCATCGTGCGCCGCAACCGGGGATACGGCCTGCGGGTGCAGGAGTGGTTCCGCGACTACGACCTGCTGCTGAGCCCGGCGATGGGCCCGGCGCAGCGGATAGACGCGGTGCGGATGCCGGACCGGTCGCGCCCCCCGCAGAGCTTCACGACGCCGTTCAACCACGCGTACAACCCTGCGGCCTGCGTGCCGGTGGGGTTCCACTCGAACGGGCTGCCGCTCGCGGTGCAGATCGTGGGGCGTCTCCACGACGACGTGGGCGTGCTGCGGGCATCGGCGGCGCTGGAGCGCGCCCGCCCGTGGGGGCACCTCTGGCCGTCCCTGGCGGAAGAGGGTTAGGAGCTAGCCGCCCAGGTAGGCGTCGCGGGCGGAGCGATAGTCCGCCGTGCCGGTGGCGATGCCCATCATCTCCGGCGTCGGCTCGCGATCGGCGAGGTCGGCAGAGGGCGCGCCGGACGCCTGGTGCTCCAGCGATTCGTAGACGGTCCGGACGGTCTGGGTGAACGTGCCGTGGCCGCGCAGGACGATCTTGACGCCGTAGGGAGCGAGGACGTCCGTCGTGAGAGACTCGGGCGTGCTCCCGAGCATGAAGGGCAGGCCCGTGACGGCGCGCACGGCCTGCAGGTGCGCCTCCTCCCTGATGCCCATGAGGAAGATGCCGTCCACGCCGGTCTCGGCGTAGGCGGCGACGCGCTCGACCGCGTCGTCGAGGCTCGTGGCGTTGATGGCGTGGGTGCGCCCGAGGATGACGGTGGCGTCGTCCTGGCGGGCGGCAACGGCGGCGCGCAGCTTGCCGGTCATCTCGTCGAGCGGGATGAGTTCCTCCTTGCCGCCTGAGCCGTAGCGGCTGGGGAGCGACGTATCCTCGATCGTCATACCGCTCGCGCCGGCGTCCTCCAGTTCGCGGATGGTGCGCATGACGTTGAGCGCGTTGCCGTAGCCGTTGTCGGCGTCGACCATCTGGCTGATGTCGGACGCGCGGGTGATGCGCCGCACCTGGTCGGCGAGCTCGGTGAGGGTCATCACGGCGACGTCGGGCGCGCCGAGGATGACGGCACTGGCTATCGAGCCCCCGAGCATGCCGACCTCGAAGCCCAGGGCGTAGGCGGTTCGCGACGAGACCGGGTCGAATACGGACGCGGGACGGATGCAGCCGTCGCGCTGGAGGTAGTCGCGCAGGCGTCGGCGTCGGTCGGTGACGTGCATGGCGTGGCTCCTGTGACACCGGCCCGTTGTGCGTTCGCAGTGGAGGCCGGTAGGTTCGTTCGAGGGCGATGATAGCCCATCGGCCCGCAGTGCTATCATTGATAGGATAGAGGCAGGATGACACAAACGACCTACGCGATCGAAGCGACAGACATCTACAGGCAGTTCGGCGAGGTGCGCGCCGTGGAGGGCGTCAGCCTCGCGGTGAGTCCGGGCGAGATATACGGGTTCCTCGGCCCCAACGGCGCCGGCAAGACCACGACGCTCCGCGTGCTGACGACGTTGCTGCTCCCGTCGAGCGGCAGCGCGAAGGTTGGCGGGTTCGACGTGGTGTCGGAGGCAGTGCAGGTCCGGTTGAAGATCGGGACGGCGCTGCAGGAGGTGGGGCTGGACCCGAAACAGACTGGCTTGGAACTGCTGCGGCTGCAGGGGTCGCTGTACGGCCTCTCCCGCAGGGATACGGACCGCCGCATCGAGGATCTGGAGCATCTCGTCGACATCGGCGACGCGATGAAGCGGCAGATAGGGACGTACTCGGGCGGCATGAAGCGGCGCCTCGACCTCGCAGCGTCGCTGATCCACGCGCCCGAGGTCCTGTTCCTGGACGAGCCGACGACGGGCCTCGACCCCATCAGCCGCTCCCGTGTGTGGGAGTATGTGCGCGCCATCAGCCGGGAGATGGGCGTCACGATATTCCTGACGACGCAGTATCTGGAGGAGGCCGACGCGCTCGCGGAGCGCGTCGGCATCATCAACCACGGCGTGCTGTCCACCGAGGGCACTCCCGCCGAACTGAAGCGGTCGGTCGGCTCGGACGTCATCGTTGCAGAGGTGAGCGAGCCGGAACTGGGCCGCGGCGCGTTGGAGAAAGTGCGGTCCATCCAGCAGGTGGACGTGTACGAGAACGAGATATCCGTCTCCACGGCGAACGGGGCGGCGCTGATCAGTGACGTTGCGCTCGCGCTCAATCAGGCGGGGGTGACGGTGCACTCGCTCACGCTGCGCACGCCGACGCTGGACGACGTGTTCCTGCACGTGACCGGCGCGCGGATGGAGGCGGAGGCGGAAGACGCGGAGCCGCAGGGGGTGGCCTCGTGACCACGGCGACGCGATCCATCACGCCGGTGACGGCGCGACGCGCGGGGTTCTTCCGCGACGTGATGAGTTTGGGCGGGCGGGCGCTGCGCTCCATCCCGCGCGACGTGGAGACGCTCATCCCCGCGCTCATCATCCCGGTGTTCTTCTTCATCATCAACGTCGGCGCGCTGCAGGACCTGACCGAGATACCGAGCGGGGCCGCCGCGGCAGGGTTCGACTACAAGGCGTTCCAGATACCCGTCGCCATCCTCTTTGCGGTGACGGGGCTCAGCCGCGCGAACATACTCGTGCTGGACATACAGAACGGCTATTTCGACCGTCTGGCCCTGTCGCCGGTGAACCGCCTGGCGATGCTGCTGGGCTTCATGGTGGCGGACATGGCGCTCGCGGTGGCGATGTCGGTGCCGGTGTTCATCCTGGCGTTCGCCATCGGGGTGGACTTCGTGACGGGCCTGCCCGGCATCGTTGCGCTGCTGGCGCTCACGGTGGTCTGGGCGATCGTCTATAACGGCTTCCCGTACGCCATCGCACTGAAGACGGGCAACCCGGCGGCGGTGAACTCCAGCTTCATCATCTTCTTCCCGGTGGTGTTCCTGAGCCCGGTGTTCGTGCCGCAGGAGGCGATGACGGGCTGGATGGAGACCATCGTCCGGTACAACCCGGTGACGTACCTGCTGCGGGGGATGCGCTCGCTCATCAGCGACGGCTGGGTGCCGGAGGACATCTTCGTTGCGCTCCTCGGCATCACGATCATCGGGGTGGTGACGATACCGCTGGCGGCGCTGGCGCTGCTGGGGCGGGTGCGGAGGTCGTAGAGGGCGGAGGCGTGTATGGTAGGGGCCTCATGGAGAGCGGCCCTCCGCGCATACAGCATCTGCCCCGGTTGTGGCCGTCCCGCGCCTACTACGGCTGGGCCATCGTCTTCACCACCTTCTTCATCTCCATCGCACAGGTGCCGATGTACGGCCCCGTGTTCTCCGTGTTCGTGAAGCCCATCGAGGACGAACTCGGCTGGTCGCGCACGACTATCACTATCGCGTTCACGGTGGGGAGCCTGGGCGGCGCGTTGCTCGCCTCGGTCGTCGGCCCGATCGTGGACCGCTACGGCGCGCGGGGCGTGATGAGCATGACGGGCCTGCTCGTGACGGCGGGGCTGCTGGGCATCGCGGCGATGAGCGAGCCGTGGCATTTCTGGGTGGCCTACGGAGCTTCGCGCACCGTATCTGTCGCAGGAGTGGGACTCGGCACATCGGTCGCCATCGCGAACTGGTTCATCCGGATGCGTGGACGCGCGATCGCGATACGGGCCGCCGGGCAGCGCGCGGGGCAGGCTGTCATGCCGCTGCTCATCCTGCCGGTGCTGCTGACGATGGGCTGGCGGGAGTCGTTCTTCGTCCTCGGCATCGTGGCGGCGCTCTTCATCACGGTCCCATCGATGCTGTTCATCCGGCGAAGGCCGGAGGACTTCGGGCTCCGCCCGGACGGAGACAGCGCTCCGACAGCCGGAACGCCGCACGTTGCAGCGTCGGCCGAGTACTCGTGGACGCTCCGGGAGGTGCGGGCGACGCGGACGCTCTGGATGCTGACGGTGGGGATGGCTGCGGGTCTTGCTGCGCAGATCGCCATCAACGTCCACGCGGTGGCGAACTTCGAGGACAAGGGCATCTCGCAGGGGCTTGCAGTGACGGTGGCAAGCATCTTCACCGGCGTGGCCGCGGTCTCGATGCTGGGCTGGGGCGTGCTTGTTGAGCGCGTCCATGTGCGCTACGTGAGCATGGCGGCGATGGGGCTGTTTTTCCTGGCGATGGGAGTGCTGCTCGTGGCCGAGACGTACCCGATGGCGGTGCTGTTCGGCGTGCTGTTCGGGCTCGGTACGGGCGGGTGGACGGTGGCCCAGATGATCATGATCCCGAACTACTTCGGGCGTTTCCACGCCGGGGCGATCAAGGGGTTCATCTCGCCGATCGAGGGGCTGCTGGGCATCAGCGGGCCGCTGGTGGCTGCCTTCGTGTTCGACACAACGGGCAGCTACGACACGGCGTTCGTTGCAGCGGCCGCGACGTTCGCCGTGGGGTTCGGCGCGTTCTACCTCGCGAAGCCGCTGCGCGCACCGTCGACGGCCGGAGCGGCGGCCTGATGCGCGACCAGCAACACCAGCCGCTCCCGCGGCTCTGGCCGTTCAAGAACGTCTTCTACGGCTGGGCGGTGGTCGGCACTTCCGCGCTCGTGTCATTCGCTCAGGTGCCGATGTACGGGCCGGTGCTGTCCGTGTTCGTCAACCCGATCGAGCAGGAGCTTGGGTGGGCGCGCTGGGAGACCTCGGTTGCGTTTGCGCTCGGCAGCCTCGGCGGCTCGGTCTTCTCGTCGATCATCGGCGGGCAGCTCGACCGGTACGGGGCGAGGACGGCGGTCGTCGTTGCGGGGATGATCGTCACCGGCGTGCTGCTGGGACTCGCGGTGATGACGGAGCCGTGGCACTTCTGGGGGCTTTTCGGCCTCGGCAGGACGTCCGCGCTCGCTGGGGTCAACCTGGGAGTGACGGTCGCGCTGGGCAACTGGTTCATCCGCAAGCGCGGGCGGGCGGTCTCGTTCATGAGCATCGGGCTGCGGGCGGGGCAGGCGATGGTTCCGCTGGTCATCGCGACGCCCATCATCCTGGCGTACTCGTGGCGGCACGCCTACCTCGCGCTGGCGGTGATGACGTTCCTGCTCATCGCCCTGCCGGGGTGGCTGTTCATCCGGCGAAGGCCGGAGGACTTCGGCCTGCTGCCGGACGGCGCGCGCCTGGACGAGGCGGCGGGGCCGTTGGCGGACATCCGGGGGCGGGACGCGGACGGCGAGGTATCGTTCACGCTGGCGGAGGCGAAGCGGACAGCGTCGTTCTGGCTGTTGACCATTGCGACGATGACGGTCTTCTTCGCGCAGACGGCGGTGAACGTGCACGCCGTTCCGAGCGTTGAGGACCGAGGGGTGAGCCAGGCGTTCTCCGGTGCGTTCGTCTTCATCATCATGGGCACGGCGGCGCTCTCCTCCTACGCCTGGGGTGCGTTCATGGACAAGGTGCACGTGCGGTGGGGCACGGCGCTGGCCACAGTGCTATCCGCGGTCGCGATGATCATCCTGCTCTTCGCGGACGACATCCCGACCGCCATCGTGTTTGGTGTCGTGTTCGGGCTGGGCACAGGCGGATGGACGATCGCGCAGACGGTCATCTTCGCCAACTACTACGGGCGGCGGCACCTGGGCGCGATACGAGGGCTGTCGCAACTGCTGGCGGGGCCGGTGTCGGCGACGGGCGCGGTGCTGGCGGGAGCGATCAAGGACATCACCGCGAGCTACGAGCTGGCGTTCCTCATCTTCTTCGTTGCGCTGGTGGTGGTGCTGCTGGCGGTACTGCTGGCGAAGCCGCCGCGGAAGCCCGCGCCCTGAGGTCCCCATACGCCCGTGCTGCCCTCCCCGGCGAAACCCGCTAGAATCCCGCGCATGACAACAACAGCGCCCTACACCGGACAATCGATACTCCGCTTCGAGGATGACCGGCTCCTGCGGGGCGATGGGACGTTCATCGCCGACATGACGCTGCCGGACATGGCGCACGCCGCCATCGTCCGTAGCCCGCACGCGCACGCCCGCATCGAACGTATCGACGCCTCCGAGGCGCTAGCCATGCCGGGCGTCCTCGCCTTCATCACGGCTGACGACGTGGAGGACGGCGCGGTGCTGGAGAGCGTCGGCAGGCCGGGCATGGTCATCAAGGAGGGCGGGGCGCACCCCATCCTCGCCCTTGGGCGCGCCCTCTACGCCGGACAGCCCGTTGCCGCCATAGCGGCGGAGACAGCCGCGCAGGCCGCCGACGCCGCAGCGCGCGTCGAGGTCGCCTACGAGCCGCTGGAAGCGATCAACGACTTGCAACGCGCGGCGGAAGGTGGCTACCCCACGCTCCACCCCGCCATCGGGTCGAACGTCGGCGCTTCGCAGCGCACGGGCTCAGGCGACGTGGATGGGGCCTTCGCAGCCGCGGACCGGGTCGTCTCCGGCTCGTTCGTCATTCCGCGCCTCGCGCCGATGCCGATGGAGGGCCGCGGCTGCATCGCCCGGTTCGAGGCATCCGGCGACCTTACGTTCTGGTCGTCCAACCAGTCGCCGCACGACACCGCTCATCACATCGAGGAGGCGATCACGCTGCCGGGCCACGTGCGCGTCATCACACCGGACGTGGGCGGCGGCTTCGGGCACAAGCACCACGTCTACCCGGAGGAGGTCGCGGCCATCCTTCTGGCGATGCGCCTGCAACGGCCCGTGAAGTGGCTGGAGGAGCGCAGCGAGAACATCCACTCGTCGCACGCGCGCGGCTTGGAGGCGCATATGGACGCCGCCGTCACGAACGACGGACTCGTCCTCGGACTGCGGGCCCGGTTCCTGTCCGACCTCGGAGCGTACTGGATCAGCGGCGCGTTCACGTCGCCGGACAATGCGGCGAAGCGCTTCGCAGGCCCGTACCACATCCCCGCCTACGACGGCGACCAGGTCTGCCTCATGACCAACCGCCCTCCCATCACCTCGTACCGCGGTGCGGGGCAGCCGGAGGCCACGTTCTGTATCGAGCGGATGTTCGACCTCATCGGCGAAGAGTTGGGCATCGACCCCGTCGACCTGCGACGCCGCAACCTCATCCCGCCCGACCAGTTCCCGTACACCACCGCGTCCGGCACCCCGTACGTGGACGGCGACTTCGAACCGGTGCTCGACCGCGCGCTTGAGGTCGCCGGGTACCACGACCTGCTGGCCCGCCGCGACCGCGAGCGGAAGGAAGGGCGCACGGTGGGCCTCGGCATCGCGCTCTCGACGAAGGGCTCTGGTGGGACGGGAGGCGATGCCGCGCGGTCCAGCGCCGCAGCGGTCGAGGTGAGCGCGGACGGCCACGTCCGCCTCACGACGGACATCTCGCCGCACGGACAGGGCAACTCCACGACGTTCATGCAGATAACGGCGGACGCGCTCGGCGTGGCGCCGGGCGACGTGACCGTGCTCCACGGCGACAGCGCGGCCATTGAGCCGTTCGGCCCCGGCGCGGGCACCTACGCCAGCCGGGGGCTCGTCATCGGTGGGCACGCCGTCTACAAGACCGCCTGCGAGGCGCGCGACAAACTGGTCGACGCCGCATCGCACCTGCTCGAAACGTCGGCGGACGACGTGACGCTCGAAGGCGGGGCGGCGGTTTCGCGGTCGGACCCGTCGCGCTCGGTGCCGCTCGGCAGGCTCGCCGGGATGGCGGGAGAGGGCGACGGGGGCTTCCGGCACTACACGACCTACACGCTGCCGCCGGGGAGTTTCGCGTTCGCCACCCACATCGCGTACGTGGAACTGGACCCGGACTCGGGCGATGTGCGCGCCCGCGACTTCGTCGCCGTGCACGACGTCGGCAACCTCATCAACCCGGTCATCGTCGAGGGGCAGATCCACGGCGGTGTCGTGCAGGGGTTCGGTGAGGCGATGTGCGAGGCCGTTTCGTACGCGGACGACGGTCGCCCGCGCGAGTGGTCGTTCATGGACTACGCGATGCCGATGGCCGAGGACCTGCCGCACATGGTGGTCGAGACGCACGCGACCGAGGCGAGGAACGGCGCGATGGGCGTGCGCGGCATCGGGGAGATGCCGTCGTGCGCGAGTCCCGCCGCGCTCGCCAATGCCGTCCACGACGCGCTACGGCAGATTGGCGCGCCGATGGTGGACATCCCGTTCACGGCGGAACGCGTCTGGCGCGCTACCCGCCAGGCGGGGAAGTAAGCCTCTCGCAGACCGGCGCGTATTGCCCGCCGTAAGGGTTGCAATCCGCGCAGAAGGGGCACACTATAGGGCTATGAGAGTCGGCGAATTCGAACTACACGAGCCTCTACCGGAGTTGCGGTCGCCGCACATCATCGCGTCGCTCACGCCCTGGATAGACGCGGGGAGCGTCGGCTCGCTGAGCATCGAGCGGCTGGAGCGTTACATGCACGCGCACGACCTCGGCGCGCTCGCCAAGCCCGGACGATTCTTCGACTTTACGCGCTACCGCCCGGTCGTCTACTACGAGGACGGCAAGCGCAGGATGCGCGTCCCCAACGCGGACCTCCGGTGGGCCACCGGCCTGGGAAACCACGACTTCATCTTCCTCCACATGCTGGAGCCGCACTCCAACGCCGAGGAGTACATCGAGGCGCTCGTGGAGGTGATCTCCCACCTGAACGTCGACCGCTTCTGCCGCATCGGCGCGATGTACGACGCGGTGCCCCACACGCGCCCCCTCCTCGTGATGGGGACGCTCAACGGCGAGCCCATCGAGGACGTGGAAGGCATAGAGGGCAACCGGCGCAGGCCGTACCAGGGCCCCACCTCCATCATGAACATGGTGGGCGACCGGATCGGCGAGCGCGGCACCGACAACATGATGCTGATGTGCCGTCTTCCGCACTACGTGGAGCTTGAGGCCGACTTCGCGGGCCGCTCGAAGATGCTGCAGGTGCTGTGCACGCTCTACGGCCTGCCCGCCGAGTACGCCGCGAGCCGTCGGGACACGCAGCAGTACGCGCGCGTTACCTCAGAGATGCAGCGTAACGCGCAGGTGAAGTCGCTCGTCGAGCGGCTGGAGTCGGACTACGACGCGCGTCGCGGCAGGCGGGAGCAGCAGCGCCAGTCCGAGGAACAGAAGGAGCTCCCGCCGCTCCCGCCCTCTGTCGAGGAGTTCCTCGGCAAACTCACTGGTCCCGGCGAAGAAGAGAGCAGCTAGCCCCGTGGAGCAGCCGCTCCCCGGTCAGGCGCGTCGTTCGTCACGCCCATACTACGGCTGGGTCATCGTAGCCGCCCTCGGCGTTGCCGGGGGCGCCAGCATGTTCATGGGGGTCGGCAACTTCGGCATCTTCGTCGCCCCCATGAGCGAGGAGCTCGGTCTCGGCAACAGCGCCTTCGGCTGGGCCCTGTCGGCGCGCCTCTTCGGCTTCGCGGCCTCCGGACCGTTCATCGGACGCCTGCTGGACAACCGCGGCTCCCGGTTGCCGCTCGCCGTCGCAGGCATCATGCTCGGCGGGGCCTGCGTCGCGATGAGTCTCATCGAAGCAGGCTGGCAGATGATCGGCCTCGCGCTCTTCAGCGGCATGATGGGTTTCTGGGGCAGCAGCACGCTATTCCTCACCATTCCGATCGCCAAGTGGTTCGTCAGTAAACGCGGCCGCGCCATGTCGGTCTTCTTCCCTGCTATCCCCTTCGGCATCGGCATCTCCAGCCCGCTCACCCAGATGTTGGTCGACGCCGTGGGATGGCGCGATGCGTGGTTCATTCTCGGTATCGCCGGCGGGCTCTCCATCGCCGCCGTCTCGCTGCTGTTCGTCCGCAACAAGCCCTCCGACCTCGGCCTGCTCCCTGACGGGGAGTCCATCGAACTCGGATCTGGCGAACGCGCAGGCACATCACGCATCGCCGAGTATTCCTGGACAGTGCGGCAGTCCATGCGTACCGGAACGTTCTGGCGCGTCAGCGCAGCCTACGGGATCCTGATGGCGGTCATGGGCACCATCGGCGTCTTCTGGGTCGCGTTCCTCCTCTCACTGGGGATCCCGCCCCAGGTGTCCGCGATCGCTTTCGCGGTACAGGCGTTCACGCAGGTGGCCTCAGCCATAGCTATCGCGCCCTGGGTAGACCGCGTACAGCCGCGATACGTGGCGATGGCCGGCTTCACCTGCATCGCCGCCGCAATGTTGGTCGCGGCAGGCGCCAGCACGGCTTGGCACGGGTTTGCGGGCGCCGCGCTGGCCGGACTCGGACTCGGCGGCGGCATGCTCAGCCAGACGCACATCTGGCCTGCTTACTACGGACGCGATCACATAGGCGCCGTGCGCGGCGCCGCGACGCCGATCACGCTGACTCTGACCGGGATCGGCACACCCGTCCTCGGGATACTGTTCGACGTGACGGGGTTCACCGTCGGCTGGATCGCGGCGGCGGGCGCCCTGTCCGTGGGGGTCGTGCTGCTGGCGCTGTCTCCGAAACCCCGGCCCCCGCAGACGACGCTGACGGACGCGGTTTCCCGCCCTACAACGTGAAGCGCGACGGCGCGAAGATGGAGATGTCGTGGCGCGTCTCCCCGCGCTCGGCGAGGTCAGCCATGATCTCGCCTATCACGCTGCTGAACTTGAACCCGTGCCCGGAGAATCCGGCCGCGAACGACACCTGCGGCCACGCCGCGTCCTTCCCGACGATAAAGTCATGGTCCGGCGAGTTCGTGAACATGCAGACCGCCATCCGCAGGAGACGCCCCGCCGCCCGCGGAAAGCACCGGCGCAGGAATTCCCGCAGCATCTCCTCGTCCTCCGTCCGCCACGTCCGGTCGAGCGCGTCGGGGTCGGCCGCGACCCCCGTCTCGTCGAACTTCCCCAGCTTGAGCCCCGGCACGCCGAACTCCGGGAAGCCGTAGTACTCGTTGCCGTCCATCGTGACGATGAAGACCGGGAAGCGCGACGGCGCGAACGGCGCGGGGTCGTCCGGCTCGAACCACCCCATGACCTGCCGCTCCGGCACAGCGACCTGCGCGAGTTCCGGCGCCAGCCTCCCCGCCCATGCGCCCGCTGTGATTACGAGCGAGCCCGCCTCGTAGACGCCTGTCTCCGTCCGGACGCGCACGCCGCCTGAGAAGGCTTCCCAGTCCAGCACTCGCTCTTCTTCGCGGACCTCCGCGCCCAGGCCGCGCGCTACGGCGACGTGCGACTCGACGCACCGCTCCGGCGTGAGGAAGCCTCCTTGCGGCTGCACGACGGCGTGCATCTCCGGCGGCAGCCCGTACCCGGGGAAGCGGGTGGAGAGTTCCGCGCTCGTCAGCACCTCGTGCGGCACGTCCTGCTCCACGCAGGCGCGCAGCGTGCTCTCGAACGCCACCGCTCCGGGAACGCCGGCATGGACGGAGCCGGTGATATGCAGCACCTGCTGACCAGCGCGCTCTTCCAGTTCACGCCACAACTCGTAGGCGCGACGTCCAAGAGGCACGTACGACGGCCCCTCGTGGAAGGCAAGCCGGATGATGCGTGTGATGCCGTGCGACGACCCCATCTCGTGCGGGACGCGGAAGCGCTCCAGCCCCAGCACGCGAAGTCCGCGCTTCGCCAACTGGTAGACCGCCGCGCTTCCCATGCCGCCAACGCCGATGACGATGGCGTCGTAAACCCTTGCGTTTGCCAACTGCTCCCCCCGTCACTCGACCCTTGCAAGCGATAGTTGCCCTTGCGAGGACAGGGATGCTAGCATTTCCCTCATCCGCGCGTACGGCGCGGGCTTTGCATACGAGGGAGGATTGCTCATGTCCTGGGCCAGCAGAACCATAGTACTCGTGGCGCTGGGCATCGCCCTGCTCGCCGGTCTGACCGCATGCGGTGGCGACCCGGACCCCACAGCCACTCCACGACCGGCGCCACAGCCAACCGCAACGCCGGTGCCCGACGCTCCAGCCCCGGCGCCAGCCGCTACGCCCACTCCCCTGCCTCCCGGCGTCACCCCGCCTCCTCCCACGGCCACTCCCAGACCCGCCCCACGACCCACGCCGACACCGATCCCCGTGGTCGAAGGCTTCGACGCCGAGGCTTACTTCTCTGGCAAGACGATTAAGATTATCGTCGGCTTCTCGCCCGGCGGCGGTTACGACGCCTACTCCCGCCTCCTCGCCGAGGCCGTCGAGCGGCTGATGCCGGGTAACCCGAACGTCTACGTCACGAACGCACCGGGCGGTGGCGGGCTGCGCGGACTGCAGTTGACGATGCGCTCCCGGCCCGATGGCCTCACCATCCACCCGATGGCGCCGCGACATCCTGCGGCGGAAGCGGCGGGAATCGACCGCGAGGGCTTCGACATCAACACGGTTACGCTGATTGGCACAGCGAGCTACAACGACGACCACTTGGCGATGTGCGTCCGCCGGGACATAGCCACGAGTTGGGACGAAGTGTTGGCCCTGGGCAGACCCATCCAGACCGGCACCTCCGCCCCCGGCGGCGACATGATCGGAGGGCAACTCGTCGAAGCGCTAGGCGGGCCGATTCACGTCATCTACGACTACGAGGGGACTGGAGAAGTACTACCCGCCGTGGAGAGCGGCGAGCTGGACGCCACCACCCGGTGCGACTTCCAATACATAACCCCGAACTTCCCCGAATGGTATGACGAGCGGTTCCTGGTACCCCTCTTCTGGTCCCGCGCGCCCATCTCACAGGAATTCCTGGACCGGATGGGCACCGGCCTGAAGTCAGAGGACGTTCCGCACCTCTTTGACATCATGGACTTTACACAAGAACAGAAGGACGTGTTCCTGCTCGCGCAGAGCCTGGAGTCCCTGTCCCGCATGTTCGTGATGGCGCCGGATACGCCGGACGAGATCGTTCAAACATGGCGCCGTATCTTCAGGCAGATCGTCGAGGACCCGGAATTCATCGCGAAAGCCGAACTCGCCGAGCGCCCCGTCAAGTACGGCGACCCGGCGATCTTGGTCGAGAGCATCCAGAAGGCACAGGGCTTCAGCCCTGAGGCGCGCGCCCTGTTCGCCACTCTCTACGGCTCCGGCTAGGCCGCGACGAGCAGACTGTAGACAGAGAGGGCGGGCTCGATAGCCTGCCCTCTCCTTTTCTCCACGCCCCGCTGCGGTATTGACGCGCTCCGGTTGCCCCGCGTAGCGTAGCGGCTCAACCCAAGAGACTCGTATCACCTTCAAGGCAACGTCTTCATGGTCAACCGGCTCCCCCTTCTCATCGGCTTCGTCGTCGCGGCGTTGCTCGCTTGGGGTTACGCGACATCGGTTGACAGCGCGTTCTTCGGCGCGGCGCTCGACGGCGCGAACCAACTGTTCCGCCCTGGGCCTATGATTGCTTTCGTCATCATGATTCCCATCGCGCTCGTCTCCGGTCTCATGCCGGGCGGCGGGCTCCCCTTCCTCATCGTCGTTCTCTCGTTCGCAACCGAACTCGACCCCTTCATCGCGCTGCCCGTCGTCATCGGCTACATGGCCGCGAACGACCTGACGGAGCCGATCCCGTCCATCCTGCTCGGCATACCCGGCGCCCGCTCGTCCCAAGCGACGATCCTGGACGGCTATCCCCTCGCCCGGCAGGGCTACGCCGGATACGCGCTCGGCGCGTCCTACACCTCGTCACTCATTGGAGGCATCATCGGGGGACTGGCACTCCTCGCGGTTCTGCCGTTCGCGCGAGAGTTGCTGCTGCTGTTCGGTTCGGCAGAGTTCTTCCTGCTCTCACTGCTCGGCATCGCCGCGGTCGGCATCGTCAGCGCAGGGGCGATGGTGAAGGGACTGCTCACTGCCTGCCTGGGATTGCTCATCGGGCTCATAGGCTTCGCCAACGTCGCCGGGCAGACTCGAGCGACGTTCGGGGTTGATTATCTGTACGACGGCATTCCCATCATCCCCGTCGTGGTGGGGCTCTTTGCCATCCCGGAGATAGCCGACCTGGTCATCAGCAACACCCCGGTCGCTAAGGAGCGGCTGAGCGAGATGCTGAAGGAAGGCAACCGGGACGTAATGCGAGGGATGCGGGAAGCGCTGCGCCACAAGTGGCTCATCGCGCGCTCATCGCTCATCGGCGTTTTCATCGGTGCTATGCCGGGCCTCGGCCCCACTCCCGCTCACTGGATAGCGTACGCGCAGGCGCGGCAGACCGAAACCGGCGCGAGAGAGACGTTCGGAACCGGCGATATCCGCGGCGTGATCGCGCCCGAGTCTTCCAACAACTCCACCGACGGTGGAGTGCTCATGCCTACGCTCATCTTCGCGATCCCGGGGAGTGCACCGATGGCGATCATCCTCGGGTTCCTGTTCATCGTCGGCATCCAACCGGGCCCCCAGATGGTGGATCCGGAGAAGCACCTGAACCTCACGCTGTCGTTCGTCTACGTCATCGTGCTGGCAAACATCCTCGTCGTACCCATCGTGCTGCGCTTCTCTGGGCTGCTCACGAAGGTTGCGGCCGTGCCGCCACTCGTGCTCGCTCCGCTCGTCATCGGCGTCGTTACGCTCTCCGCATTTCAGGCAAATCTGGACATTGCCGACCTGACCACCGTGCTCGTCTTCTCCGCGCTCGGCATGTTCATGAAGGCGTACGCATGGCCCCGTCCACCCATCCTCATCGCCATCGTGCTCACCAGACCCCTGGAGAAGTTCATGAGCAGGGCCATCCAGGCAGAAGGCATCTCCATGGTCTGGCAGCCCGCGTTCCTTGGGATCCTCATCGTCGTGAGCGTTGCGGTGTACTTCTCGTTGCGGGTTCAGCGCGATGCGAAGCGGCTCCAGGAGCAGACGGTTAAAGCAGAGACGCAGCAGGCAGAGCAACCAGATGACAATGCAACCCGGTAACCTACACGAGCAGCCGGAGACCCACCGCACGATCTCCTGGAAGTCGCCCGAGATCATCGGCGAGTTGGTACTGCTCGCGCTCATGGCGCTGCTCATGATTGCGTTCATCGTCTCGATCTACCGCCCGCCGTTCTTGGAGGACTCCCTCCCGAACATCAATACTCCGGGGCGCTGGCTGCCCATGGTGGCCATAGTCATCGGGACACCGCTCTGGTTCATTCGGCTGTACACCGTGCTCAGCAGGCGCAAGGCGATTGAGCAGGGCATGATCATGGACCTCGGCTTCCGCATCGGAGAGGACCCCGCGGGTGAGAAGCGCCGCGCCGCCCTCTACTTCGGCTCGCTGCTGGCGCTCGTCATCGTGCTGTGGGTGATCGGGTTCCACATCGGCCTCCCGCTCTGGGTGATGGCCTACCTCATCTTCTGGACACGCGCGAAGTGGTACTATGCGCTGCTCGCGGGGCTGGGCTTCGAGGCGTTCATCATCAGCATCCTGGACCTGACGCTGGACATCTTCTGGTTCGAGCCGCTCTTCTTCCGCTGGATAGGCGTGATGTACCCGTTCAGCGACATGTTCACGCGCATCTTCTAGCCGCGCTTTGCCGCCCGCTACAGGCGGTGCTAGACTCGCCGGGTTCCACACACGACCGAAGGAGGAGGCGCACATGACGACGCGCGAACGCGTCCCGTACGACGACCTGCGCGGCTACCTGAAGCTGCTCGAGGAGAACGGCCTGCTCAAGCGCATCACGGCCGAAGTCGACCTGGAAGGCGAGCTCGGCGCCATCGCCTACCGCAGCCTCGTGCGCGAGGGCCCCGGCCTCTTGTTCGAGAACGTGAAGGACTACCCCGGCATGCCGCTCGTGGCCAACATCATGTACACGGAGCCGCAGCTGGCGCTCGCGCTCAACGGCGACCCGGACTGGGCGAACCTCCGTGACATCATCCACGAGGGGATGCAGGACCGCACCGCCACGAATGTCGTCCCCACCGGGCCGGTGAAGGACGTGAAGATCATGGGCGAGGACGTGGACCTCGACATGCTCCCCACGCCCCGCTGGCACGAGGAGGACGGCGGACGCTACATCGGAACAACTGCCGGGTTCGTCACGCGAGACCCCCAGAACGGGAACCTCAACATGGGGCAGTACCGCTCCATGATCATCGACAAGAACACCACGACCGTCGAGATCATGGGCGACTGGGAGGTTGGCGCAAAGCCGCCAGGAGCCTCTAACTACGGAGGCGTCGGCGACCGCAACGGCGCAACGCACGTGCTGGAGAACGAGGCGAACGGCCTTCCGACGCCGTGCGCCATCGTGCTGGGCATGGACCCGCTCCTCACCCTCTCCTGCGGCACTGCCGTCCCCCACGACGAGAACGGCCACGGCGAGTACGAGGCCGCAGGCTCCTGGGCGGGACGCCCCGTCGACCTCGTGAAGTGCGAGACGAGCGACCTGATGGTGCCGGCCAACGCCGAGATCGTGCTCGAGGGCGAGGTCGTTCCATATGAGCGCGTGAACGACGGCCCGCACGGCGAGTCCACCGGCTTTTACAACCAGTACACCTCCACCTTCATGGTGAAGATTAAGGCGATCACGCACCGGAAGGACCCCATCAGCTTCGGTCTCATCTGCGGGCGCATCGAGGACTACCCCCGCCCGCTCATGCGCTCTAACACGCTGCTGGACGTGCTGGTCTCGAAGTCTGGCCTCACGAACGTCAAGGAAGTATTCTTCCCGGACGCGGGACGCTCCGGCTTCCTAATCATCCGGGCGCAGATCACCAGCCCGGAGCAGCCGAAGCAGATCATCGACGCCGCCTACGAGCACATGCGCTATCGCTGGGTCATCGTCGTGGACGAGGACTGCAACGTGCGCGACTGGAACGACGTGCTCTGGCGCATCGTTTCGTCCGTCGTGCCGGACCGCGACATGTACCGCGGCCGCGAGTACGTGTTCAGGGTTCCCGGCCCCGGCGCGGTCGAGTTCATCCCGCCGACCTACGGTATGGCGTTCGACGCAACCTACCCGTTCAAGGAGTACGAGCACCCGCGTCCCGGCGTGGCGCAGCCCAGCATGAAGATGATGGAACACGTCGCGGGCCGCTGGAAGGAGTTGGGACTGAGCTAGGCCGCTGGTGAACGGAGGGGAGATATGCTGGAGAAGGTGATCGACAGTGAAGGCTCCAAGCAGCAGGGCGCAGGTCTGAACTTCTGTAACGGGTTCTGCTTCGGCGCGGGGCTGTGGCTGGCCGGTCTGGCGGTCATGGCCGTAGCAGTGCTACTGGCTGTATTGTTTGGCCTGCCTGACCGCATCACCATCGACGTGCAGACCTCCCCGTAGCGTCCGAACTGGCCACCACACAGCAGCGCCACGCCCCGCACCGGCGATGTAACAACAGAGGAGGAGAGAAGTGACCACGACACCGCAGAGAGACCCCGTCTCGTACAAGAGCATGCGCGAATACATGATGATCCTCGAGGAGCGTGGGCTGCTCAAGCGCATCAACGCCGAGGTCGACCTCGACTACGAGGTCGGCGCGATCAGCTACCGCGATCTCGTCCGCACCGGACCGGGCCTGCTCTTCCAGAACATCAGGGACAACCCGGACAAGCAGCTGGTCACGAACATCATGTACTCGCTGGACCAGCTCTCCATCGCCTTCAACGGGCCTCGGGACTGGGTGAAGCTCCACGACATCGTCAAGCAGGGCATGGCCGACCGCCTCCCCTGTGTGAAGGTGGACGACGGCCCTGTGAAAGAGGTGAAGGTGTTCGGGGAGGACGTCGACCTCGGCGAGATCCCCACGCCGCTCTGGCACGAGTTGGACGGCGGGCGCTACATCGCCACCACGGCGGGCGTCATCACGATCGACCCGAAGACCGGCGCGCACAACATGGGGCAGTACCGCTCCATGATCATCGACCGCAACCACACGACCGTGAAGGTGCAGGGCGACTTCAAGGTGGGCGCGGCCCCGCCGAAGGGCTCCTCCTACGGCGGCGCAGGCGACCGCAACAGCGCCGTCCACGTCCTGGAGAACGAGGCTGAGGGCAAGAACACGCCGTGCGCCATCGCCATCGGCATGGACCCGCTGCTCGTCCTCGCGGCGGGCACCGCCGTCCCCGAGAACGAGGACGGGCTCTCCGAGTACGAGGCCGCAGGCGCCTGGGCCGGACGCCCCGTGGAACTGGTCAAGTGCGACACCATAGACATCTGGGTGCCCGCAGAGGCGGAGTACATCCTGGAGGGCGAGATCGTCGCGGGCGAGCGTCACTACGACGGTCCGCACGGCGAGTCGTCCGGCTTCTACAACAAGAACTACGAGGTGTTCGTCTTCAAGGTGAACGCCATCACGCACCGGAAGGACCCCATCAACTTCGGCCTCATCTGCGGGCGCATCGAGGACTACCCTCGCCCGCTGATGCGCTCCGGCTCCATCCTGCAGACGCTCGTGAGCAAGTCCGGCCTCACCAACATCCGGGAGGTGCACTTCCCGGACGCAGGCGCGGGCGGCGTCATCATCGTGCGTGCGGCCATCGAGAAGGAGGGCCAGGCCAAGGAGATCATCGACGCGGCTTACAGCCACCTCCGTTACCGGTGGGTGGTCGTCGTTGACGAGGACTGCGACGTGCGGGACTGGAACGACGTGTGGTGGCGCATCGTCTCATTCGCGGAGCCCACTCAGCACGTCCACCTGGGCGCGCACCTGCCGCGACCGCTCGGCCGCCCCGGCGAGATGGACTTCATCCCGCCGTCGCAGGGCATGGGCATCGACGCGACCCGCGAGCACAAGACGACCGAGTTCCCCGTTCCGCCGCCGTCCAAGCCGACGATGGATATCCTCGACAAGGTCGGCGAGCGCTGGGACGAGCTCGGCCTGCCGTAAGTCCAGCTCGACGGGGGGAGACGCCGTCCATCAAGGCGGCGTCTCCCCATGTGAGCGATGAGCGAGAGAACATGCCAAGGATCATCGTCGGCATCAGCGGGTCGTCCGCTCCCATCTACGGCATCTACACGCTGCGCGTGTTGAGCAACATGCCGGACGTGGAGACGCACCTCATCCTGTCGGAAGGGGCGCACCTCTCCATCCGGTACGAAGCGCCGCAGTGGTCGATAGACGACATCAAGGCGATGGCAGACGTCGTCCACGACCCGCGCAACATGGCCGCCAGCGTCTCCAGCGGCTCCTTCAAGACGGATGGCATGGTCGTCGTGCCGTGCTCGATGAAGACGCTCGCGGGCATCGCAAACTCCTACAACAACGACCTGATCACCCGCGCCGCCGACGTATGCCTCAAGGAGCGCCGACGCCTCGTGGTCGTCGCGCGGGAGACGCCGCTCCACCGCGGGCACCTGCTCAACATGCTCGCGGTCACGGACATGGGCGGCGTCATCCTCCCGCCCATCCCCGGCTTCTACTCCGGCCCGCAGACGATAGACGACATCGTGAACCACACCGTCGGGAAAGTGCTGGACCTGCTGGGGATCGAGAACACCCAGTTCAAGCGCTGGGAGGGCAAGGACCCCTCTGCCGACGAGTGAGGCAGCCATGTCCGACGACATAGGCAGAGAACTCCCGCCCGATCTCTTCAACGCCCTCTGGTACGAGGACGTGACCACTGAGCGCGGGCGCGCCATCCTCATCGTCACCGCCGACGAGAACGGCTGGCCGCACCCCGCGCTGCTCTCCTTCCGCGAGGTCGGTGCGCGAGACCCGAACACCATCCGCGTCGTCACCTACAACGGCAGCACCACCACCCGCAACATGCGGGAGAACGGCAAGAGCACGGTAGTGTTCGTTGACGAGCGCTTCACCTACTACGTGAAAGGGACGGCGAAGGAGATTCCAGCGCACCTCACCGGCACGGGCGAGCACTTCTGTACGATGGATATCGGGATCACGCAGATCCTCAAGGACTTCACGGGCTCGGACGAGGAGGGCGCGTACATCACCTCCGGAATCACGTTCCACAATCCCTGGCCCACCGGCGGCCGGCCCGCCCAGACCTCGTAACCCTGATGAAGCATCCCGCCTTCTCCTTGCGTATACGCTTGCTTGCGTGCGCCTTGCTCCTCGTCATCTTCGGGGCATGCGCCCCGACCGACGCGCCGACCCCGACGCCCGCCGAGGCGCGCGTACCCATGCCCGGAGCGACCGCGACACCCACCGCTGCGCCTCCCACACCGACCGCCGCCGTGTCCGCTCTCGTCCCGTCCGCATCGCCCACGCCGACGGCTGCAGTGTCGGCGCTCATCCCGACGCCCACCCTCGACCCCAACGTCGTCCGCAACGTGTACGGGGTCGCGGCCGATGACAACTACATGGAAGGCCTTAGCATCTACACTCCCGTCTGGGAGACCGACTTCCGCTTCCACACCGTCCCGTACCGCGAGATCATCTCCGGCGGCGTGGGACGCGACGGCATCCCGCCGATAGACGAGCCCCGGTTCGTCTCCGTGGCGGAGGCGGGCGAGCGGCTCGCGGACGCGGAGCCGGTCATCGCGCTGGAAGTGAACGGAGAGGCGAAGGCGTACCCGCTGCAGGTCCTGCTCTGGCACGAGATCGTCAACGACGAACTCGGCGGTACCCCCGTCACGGTGACGTACTGCCCGCTGTGCAACTCCGCCGTCGTCTTCGAACGGACACTCGACGGCACGGTCTACGACTTCGGCGTCTCCGGCAACCTCCGCAACAGCGACCTCATCATGTGGGACCGGCAGACGCAGAGCTGGTGGCAGCAGCTCACTGGTGAGGCCATCGCGGGTGAACTCGCAGGCGCCCAGCTCCGGTTCGTGCCCGCGCAGATCGTCTCCTGGATCGCGTTCGCCGATGAGTACCCCGACGCCCTGACGCTGGACCGGCCGGGGTTCAGCCGCGCCTACGGGCGCAATCCCTACCCGTACTACGACAACCTCGACTCGTACCCCTTCCTCTTCTACGACGAGGCTGACCCGCGCCTGCCCGCGAAGCAACGGGTGGCCGCCGTTGAGATCGACGGCGATGCCGCCGCATTCCCCTATCCCGTGCTCGCAGAGGAGCGCGTCGTCCACCACGAGGTCGGAGGAGAGGAGATCGTCGTCTTCTTCGAGTTCGGGACGAGCACGGCGCTGGGCAGCGGTACCATCGCCGACGCCGCCGATGTGGGCGCCACGGGCGTCTTCCGGCCCGTGCTGGACGGCGACCGGCTGGCGTTCTCCTTCGACGGAAACGCCATCAAGGACAACGGCACAGGGAGTACGTGGAACGTGCTCGGCAGGGCGGTCAGCGGACCGCTGACGGGGCGGCAACTCGAACGCGTGAACGCCCAGGACCACCTCTGGTTCGCCTGGGCTGCCTTCAAGCCGCACACGACGGTCTACGGCGAGGGCTGAGGAGAGGGACGGGAACGAAGCGAAGTGGGGAGCGGGTGGCCTTACCGGTTACCGCCGCCGAAAAGCCTGCTGAAGAACCCCACGATGCGTTGCAGGAACCCGGGCATCGAACTGTTGGATTCGCTCGAGTCGAGCGCCTCCTGAAGGATCTCGTCGAGCGACTGCGAAACGACGCTCTCGCCGCCGGTGAGGCCCGTCGCCACCACGGTGACGCGCACCTCGTCCTCCATGTTCGGGTCGGTGATCATGCCGAAGATGATGTTCGCGTGGGGGTCGACGAGGCCCTTGATGATGTCGGACGCCTCGTACACCTCCTGGAGCGTGACGTCCGGCCCGTAGGTGATGTTGAGCAGCACACGCGTTGCGCCTTCCACCGGAACGTGGAGCAGCGGGCTTGCCATGGCCGCGCGGGCGGCCTCGTAGGCCCTGTCCTTGCCTCGTCCGTGCCCTATCGCCATCCAGGCGGAGCCGGCGCCGGCCATGACCGCGCGTATATCGGCGAAGTCGAGGTTGATGTCGCCCGCAACCGTCACCAGTTCAGCGATGGACTGCACGCCTTGGCGCAGCACGTCGTCCGCGATGCGGAAGGCGTTCTCGGCGGTCATCCGCTCGTCGGAAACCGCGTACAGCCGGTCGTTCGGGATCAGGATGAGCGTGTCGACGTGCTCACGGAGGCGCATGATGCCTTCGTCCGCCTGCATGGAGCGCTGCTGCCCCTCGAACCCGAACGGCTTGGTAACCACGGCGATGGTGAGCGCGCCAACCTCCTTGGCGATCTCCGCGATCACCGGCGCGGCGCCCGTTCCCGTGCCGCCGCCCATGCCCGCCGCGACGAAGACGAGGTCCGTCCCGCTGAGCAGGTCGTACAGGTCCTCGCGTGACTCCTCAGCCGCTTCGCGTCCCAGTTCAGGATTGCCGCCGACCCCGAGTCCGCGGGTGAGCCGGTCGCCGATGCGCACCTTCCGGGGAACGTCCAGCCGTATGAGATGCTGAGCGTCTGTGTTGACGGCGATGTACTCGACGCCGGGCACGCGCTGCTGGTACATGCGCCGCACCGCGTTGGAGCCGCCCCCGCCGACGCCCACGACCCTGATGCTCGCCACTCCGAGCGTCTGGCCGAGACCGAGCGCGGTCTTGCCGGATATGTCGCCGTCGTCCCCCTCGGCCCACAGCTCATCGGGGTCAAGCTCTTCCACTTCGTCCGCGTACTGGCGCCGGACGAGCACCTCCCGGCCCTCGAGCAGGCGCATGAGGCGCACCCAGAGGGGAGACGGCACCTCCGACGGCTTGAGGAGGCCCACCTCTAGCAGGAGCAGGTCTTCGTAAGGAAGGTCCAGCTCGTCGGAAAGTTCACGGATGCTGTAACCCTGGCGGTAGCGCATCTGCCGGAGATACGAGCCGAACTGCCGCATCTCTGTCGTTACGCGCCCGGAAAGGTTCAGCCAGCGCTCGCCTGCCCCCATGGCGAAACGTACCCATGGGCCTTTCCCCGAGCGGAAAGTGGTGGTGGGACGTTGCGTCACGAAGAACGCTCCTCGGAGAATTGCGCCAGTATCCCCGCGGTCTCCCGCTGGCTCAACCCGGCCTGCTCGCAGTACATGCGGAACCGCTCCTTGGCGCGATTCAGGCGTATCGTTATCGCTCGATCGCTCGGCGCGTCCAGCATCACCGCCATCTCATCCGGTGTCCGGTTCAGCTGGTACCGCAGCCGGAGGGCGAAGGCGTCGCGGGGGAACTCCCCCTCGAAGCGCTGCCACAGCTCGGCGTTCTCCTCGAACACCACCGAGGCGCCCTGGCCGGTCTCCGCCGCTTCCTCTCGGGTGCGCGCCGTCTCTTCCTCGCTCTCGCGCGCCTTGGCCTCGCGGTCGGCCTCGCTCCAGAGCTCCTTGAACCGCACTTCCACCGCGTTCACGTACCACTCCCGGATGTTCCGCGGGCTTCCCATCGTGGACACGCGGGAGAGCATCTGGAGCAGCGTATCCGCCGCCGCATCCGCGCGGTACTCGACCGGTATCTCGTCGATGCCCCACGCGTCGGGCTCCCGGTAGATGCGCTCAGCCAGTTCAGCCGTGAGGTTCCGCACCTCGCGAACCCCGCTCTCGCGGCGTGAGCGGTCGTGGGGTGCGTCTCCCTGCTCGTGGAGGATCACCTGGAGACGCCTGATGATCTCCTCGTCGGACTGGTAGTAGTGGCCTGTGCTCATGCGATTCCCGTCTCTGTGCGCCAGAGTCCGCTCTACATGATAGCGCATAGGCGATACCGTTCGTACCCGCTTCGCCTTACCACTGGCTGCGCTTTCCCCGTGCCGCCGCGCGATGATAGGATTCGCAGAACGCGGCGCAGGCCGCACAGCAGGATGGCATGACCGCCGAGAAAACCACCAACAAGGCCCTGGAGGAACTCCGGCGCCGCAAAGAGCGGATCAGTTCGTCTGAAGGCGAGGCCCGCGCGGAGCAGCAGCACGCCCGGGGCAAACTCACCGCCCGCGAGCGCATTGAACTGCTCGTGGACCCCGGCTCGTTTGAGGAGCTCGGCTCATTCGTCACGCACCGCTCCAGCGAGTTCGGCGTGTCGGACAAGAAGTTCCCCGGCGACTCCGTCATCACCGGCTACGGCAAGATCGCGGGGCGCACCGCGTACATCTACTCCCAGGACTTCACGGTCTTCGGCGGCTCCCTCTCCGAGGTGGCCGCCGAGAAGATATGCAAGGTGATGGACCTCGCCATGCGTAACGGCGCGCCGATCATCGGCATATCGGACTCGGGCGGCGCGCGCATCCAGGAGGGAGTCGTCAGCCTCGCCGGCTACGGCGAGATCTTCATGCGCAACACGCTCGCCTCCGGCGTCGTGCCGCAGATATCCGCCATCCTCGGCCCGTCCGCGGGCGGGGCGGTCTACTCTCCCGCCATCACCGACTTCACGCTGATGGTGCGCGGCATCTCGCAGATGTTCATCACCGGGCCGGACGTCATCAAGGCCGTCACGGGCGAGGAGATCACGCACGAAGCACTCGGTGGAGCGGACACCCACGCCACCCTCTCCGGCGTCTCCCACTTCACCCTCGACTCCGAGGAGGAGTGCATGGAGACCATCCGCTTCCTCCTCAGCTTCATCCCGCTCAACAACCTGGACGACCCGCCGATGGGCGACACGGACGACCCGGCAGACCGCGCCGACGAGGAGTTGCGCGACATCGTGCCGCAGGAGTCCGCCCGCTCCTACGACATGCTGGACGTCATCGGGCGCATCCTTGACCACGGCGAGTTCCTCAACATCCAGCACGAGTTCGCGCCCAACATGATCATCGGGTTTGGACGGCTGAACGGGCGCAGCGTCGGCATCGTGGCGCAGCAACCCGCCTACCTCGCGGGCGTCATAGATATCCACGCCTCGGTCAAGGCGGCGCGCTTCGTCCGCTTCTGCGACGCCTTCAACATCCCCATCATCACGTTCGCGGACGTGCCCGGCTACATGCCGGGGCAGGACCAGGAGCACCGGGGCATCATCCGGCAGGGCGCCAAACTGCTCTACGCCTACGCGGAGGCCACCGTCCCCAAGATCACGGTCGTCACCCGCAAGGCGTACGGCGGCGCATACGTCGTCATGGGGAGTAAGCACCTCCGCACGGACATCAACCTCGCGTGGCCGTCCGCCGAGATCGCCGTGATGGGGCCGGACGCCGCCGTCAACATCATCCACCGCCGCCAGCTCGCCGACGCCAAGGACCCCGACACGACCCGCGCCGAGCTTATCGAGGAGTACCGCGACAGCTTCGCCAACCCCTACCAGGCCGCGGAGCGCGGCTTCATCGACGACGTGATCGACCCGGCACAGACCCGTCCCAGGCTCATCCACGCGCTCGACGCCCTGCAGAACAAGCGCGACACCCTCCCGCCGAAGAAGCACGGCAACATCCCGCTCTGACGCCCCGTCATCCCGCAGGCCAGCAGACCTATGAAATTCCTGGTGAGCCACGAGGTCCTCTACCGGACCACCGTCGAAGCCTCCAACGAGAAGGAGGCCGCCGACGCCGCCGAGGACCTCCCCTACGAAGAGTGGGACAGCAGCACCACCACTCGCGAGGACGTCGTGCCCGTGGAGGAGTCGCCCCTCAACCCCATGGCGGGGGGCTGAGGATCACCATCCGTCGACGCCGTACTGCCTGAAGGTCACGAGCAGCCAGATCGCGATCGCTACGGTGATGACGGCCGCGAACACTAATGCGCCCTGTACCCCGATCACCTGCGCTATGCCTCCCGCCAGAAAGGCGGACAGACCCTCGAGGCCGCGCGTCACCTGCGTGAGGCTGCCCACCCGCCCACGGTATGCCGGGTCGACGGCCAGTTGCATGTACCCGTCGCTGACGGCCTTGCTCGCAGGCGATGTCGCGCCCATGAAGGCGAATGCGCCCACGGCTACCGCAAGGGATGGCGAGAAGGCGAAGACCGCCATCCCCACGCCCATCGCCATCCCGCCCGCGACCAGCGCAGTCAGTGAGCCGACGCGTCCCCTCAGCGCAAGCAGCAGAACCGGACCGACGAGTCCCCCGGCCGCCCCTCCGGCCAGGATCGCGCCAACCCCGGTCGCCCCGGCGTTGAGCAACTCGCCGCTGACGACCGGGACCAGGGGATACGCGAACCCGAAGAGCGCAAGCGTCGAAGTTGCAAAGAGCATGCGCAGGATCCCCGGCTGCGCCCGCACGTAGCCCAGACCCTCGCCGATACTCCGCAGGAACGGCGACCTCGAAGTGGGGTCTACCGAACGTCGCGGCGTCGATACGCGGAAGACGAGGAAGGTCATCGTCGAGTAGAGACCGCACTGGACGGTGAAGGCGATCTCCGGCCCGTACGTGCTGATAATCACCCCGACGATCGCGGGCATGATGAGGTGGCCAAGCTCGAACGTCGTTCTGTCGACGGCGAGGGCGTCCACTACGCGCGAGCGGCTCACCGAGTCTGCATAGATCGCCCGGCGCGCAGTCGGGCCGAACGTGAACCCGACGCCCACGAGGAACATGTAGCCCAGCATGTGGCCGAGACCGACGTCCCCCAGGTAGAGGAGACTCGTGAACCCGAATGATAGCGCCGTGTACCAGAGGGCATAGAGCCTGAGGATCAAAGGCCGGTGGAAACGGTCGTTGACCGCCCCCGCGATCAGGCCCACGCAGAGCATGGTCAACGGGCGCATTCCAAGAACCGCGCCGACGGCCAGGGGAGACCCGGTGGTCTCGTAGGCCAGCCACCCGAGCGCCACCCCGTAGACGTTGTTGCCAGCGGCGTTGAACAGCGTCGCCGCTGCCAGGGGCTTGACGTTAGGCTCACTGATAACGCCGAATCTTCGGCTCTGCCGGACGAACTTCATGCTCCCCCAAAGGGACACGCCAAGCTTGACTCACTAGGGCGAAATTCTAACAGCCGTCGGCGTCATTCCGAGCGAAGCTCAGCGAAGTCCGCGCTTAGCGCGCACGACCCTCTCGGGTGGTCTGGTGTAGGGGCGTCCCTTGTGGGCGCCCTCTTTCGGTCCCTTCCCCCTCGATGGGGGAAGGTTAGGATGGGGGTGAGGATTGCTGTGACACCGCGCCCTTGTACGACCCCTGACGCCGGAATACCATAGGCCGTTCCTATGACGCTCTTTGACCTCACCAACCACGTCGCCATCGTCACTGGCGCCAACCACGGCATCGGCGCTGCGACCGCGCGTGTCCTGTCGGAATGCGGCGCCCGTATCCTCGTGACGTACCTTCGATTCGATGATGTAGACGACCCCGGCATGCCCGAGGCATATGGGCAGGGGCGCTCCTCCGATGCCGAAGACGTCATCGCCCAGATCCGGGCGAAGGGTGGGCTGGCAACGGCGGTAGAGGCTGACCTGGCCGATCCGGACACCCCGCGACGCCTGTTCGACGTTGCAGAGGCCGAGCTGGGGCCGGTGGACATCCTCGTCAACAACGCCTCGGGATGGCTGGCCGACACCTTTACGGCGAGGACCCGGGACAGGTATGGCCGCCTTCTGCTGCAGGTTTCTGCTGAGACGTTCGAGCGGCAGTTCTCCGTGGATGCCCGCGGCGGAGCCGCCATGATTGCCGAGTTCGCGCGGCGCCACTCAGAGAGAGACGCCGCCTGGGGCCGGATCATCAGCCTTGCGTCGGGCAGTCCGGAGGGGTTCCCCGGAGAGGTCTCCTACGGGGCCGCCAAGGCGGCGCTCGAAAACTTCACCATGTCGGCAGCGTTCGAGCTTACTCGCCTGGGGATCACCGCCAACGTGGTCCACCCACCGGTTACGGACACCGGTTGGGTGACCGAAGAGGTAAGGCGCTTCGTGCGAGAGAGTTCGGACCACTTCAACGTCGCCGGGCCGGAAGAGGTCGCTAACGTCATCGCCTACCTGGCTTCGGACCAGGCGCGCCTCATCACCGGCAACGTGGTCCGCCTGCGCTGAATAGGTGCTCTCACCTGCTGACACCCGCCCCTTTCCCCACCTCCCCTGCAGCCGTACGCTGGTAGCATGGCTCAGCGGCTCGCCCCACCCATAGACCGTCTCCATAGCTCCCGCCGCTGCTATAGACAGGATCTATGGCGGAACAACGCACACCCCCTCCATCCGCTGCAGTTGAACGGAAGAACGCGGAAGCAGGCCACGGCCTTGTCGATAAACCGTTCAATCGTCGAAGAACACCTCGTGCTCACTCGTAAAGTGCTGCGGTTGAAGCGGGCAGTTGAGCACGCTCCCTGCAGCGCTCCCGCCCATGGTGCTATCGGCAGCCTCGGCGATGCACACCCCACCTGGTTTGACGCCTTGACGCCTTACCCTCGGAATCAGGCCGTGGCCTTGCCGATTAAGGCGTCGGCTCCGCCGCCTTACCCCTCGTTCACTCGTAAGCTTGACGCCTTGAATGACGCCTTGGTCGTAGACGCCGCAGTCCCGTGGTCCTTGGGGTCCCGCGCTTGCCCGGCCCGACTGCTTCTCCGTATAATCGCCGCGCCTGACCGGAACGGCGCGAGACCGGCGGGCGTGTCAGCAACGATCCCCGTGAGGCTCCGGCGTTGACGCCTGCGCAGCAGACAGGCTCGCGGGGGACGCCCATCGCAGCAGCAGAAGGAGGTGTCGGTTTGGCCGACAACAGCGTTATCGACAGGGCGAAAGAGCATTTCGGCGGGTTGGTGGAGCAGCAGTTGGAGCGCGTCGAGCGGCTGAAGCAGGCCCCGGCGCCCACCGACTACTCGAAGATCAGCCCCATCGTCATCGGCATGCTGGGGGGCGACGGAATCGGCCCCACCATCACCTACGAGTCGCAGCGCGTCCTCGAGCAACTCCTGGACGGCGAGGTGAAGAGCGGCAAGGTGCAGTTCCGCAACATCGAGGGGCTCACCATCGAGAACCGCGCCGAGAAGCTCCAGTCCATACCGGACGACGTGCTCGCGGAGATCAAGGAGTGCCACGTCACGCTCAAGGGCCCGACACACACCCCTGAGAAGGGCGACGGCTGGCCGAACATCGAGAGCGCGAACGTCTCCATGCGCAAGGCGCTGGACCTCTTCGCCAACGTGCGGCCCGTCCGCATCCCCGCCGAGAACATCGACTGGACGTTCTTCCGCGAGAACACGGAGGACATGTACGCCCTCGGCTCAAACGGCATCAACATCACCGACGACCTCGCCATGGACTTCCGCGTCATCACGACGCAGGGCTCGCGCCGCATCATCGACGCAGCCTTCGCCCACGCGAAGAAGACCGGCAAGGAGCGCGTCACCATCGTCACCAAGGCGAATATCGTCAAGACGACCGACGGCAAGTTCCTCGACGTCGCCCGCGAGGTCGCGGAGAACTACCCCGGCATCTCCTGGGACGCCTGGTACATCGACATCATGACCGCCAAGCTCATCGACACGGCGCGCCGCAGCGACTTCCAGGTGCTCGCCCTCCCCAACATGTACGGCGACATCCTCACCGACGAGGCAGCGCAGATACAGGGCGGAGTCGGCACCGCAGGCTCGGCCAACATCGGCACGACCAGCGCGATGTTCGAGGCCATCCACGGCAGCGCCCCGCGCATGGTGACGGAGGGACGCGCCCAGTACGCCGACCCCAGTTCCATGATTCGCGCGGGCGCGATGCTGCTGGAGCACATCGGCTTCCCCGCGGTCGCCGAGAAGGTGAACATGGCGCTGGACGTCTGCGGCCAGTACGAGCGCAAGGCCGTCACCACGGGCCGCAACACCGGCGCGACGACCGGCGAGTTCGGCGACTACGTCGTCGACACGGTCAGCGACTCCGGCCTCAAGAGCAAGTGGGAAGGCTACGTCTACGCGAACTAGGCCCCCACGAACCAAGGAAGCAACGCAGATGGCACGAAAGAAAGTAACCGTCGTCGGCGCGGGTAACGTCGGCGCAACCACCGCGCAGCGCCTCTTCGAGCGCGGCTACATGGACGTCGTTCTTGTTGACGTCGTCGAGGACATGCCGCAGGGGAAGGCGCTGGACCTCGCGCAGTCCGGCCCTGTGCTGGGCGTCGACGGCTCCATCGTGGGCACGAACGGCTACGAGGAGACCGCGGACTCTGACGTGGTCGTCATCACTGCGGGCATCGCCCGCAAGCCGGGCATGAGCAGGGACGACCTGCTCTTCACGAACATGAAGATCGTGGGGTCGGTGGTATCGGAAGTGGCGCCGCGCTCCCCGAACGCGGTCATCGTCGTCGTCTCCAACCCGCTGGACGCGATGGTGCAGCACGCCTACTCCATCGCCTCCGGCATGGGCTTCCCCAAGAGCCGTGTCGTCGGCATGGCCGGCGTGCTGGACACTGCGCGCTTCCGCACGTTCCTCGCGTGGGAGTTGGGCGTTTCGGTGAAGGACGTGCAGGCGTACGTGCTCGGCGGCCACGGCGACCAGATGGTGCCGCTCACGCAGTACACGACCGTCGGCGGCGTTTCCATCAGCAAGCTGCTGGACGCCGAGGCGCTCGACCGCATCATCAAGCGCACGCAGGGCGGCGGCGGCGAGATCGTCGCGCTGCTCAAGACCGGTAGCGCCTTCTACGCACCCTCCGCCGCATCCGCGGAGATGGTGGACGCCATTCTGCTGGACCAGAAGCGCCTGCTGCCGTGTGCCGCGCTGCTGGAGGGCGAGTACGGCATAGACGGCATCTACATGGGCGTGCCGGTCATCCTCGGCGCGGGCGGCGTTGAGCGTGTCGTCGAACTCGACCTCACTGCGGACGAGAAGGCGCTGCTGAGCAAGTCCGCCGACGCGGTCCGCGAGCTCGTTGACGTGATGGCGAGCGCTCCTGCCAGCTAGGGGAGCCGTGTCCGACCGCATCATTCCCCTGGAACCCGTCAGCAGCGGCGACGGCTCCGACGGCGCTGCCGCCTTCACCGACGTTGTCGTCGTCTTCTACCTGGAGGGGCTGGCCCCGCACGAGCACGACGGCGAGCCGTCCTTCGACAGCGGCCCGCTCTCGGAGGCCTCGGTGGCCGCGTTCGCGCTCGGCTGCGCGGTGGGTGTGGACTTTCCCGGCCGCATCGAGCAGGTGCTGGAGCAGACGCACCCGAACGCGGTGGAGCACATCATCGCCGAGTGCCGCGAGCCGCTGGAACAACAGGCCGACGCCGCCCGGCGCTCCACCGAGCCGCTGGAGCCTGAGGACTTCATCGACGACCTGCTGCAGGCGCTCGAAGAGGCCGAGCACGCCGACCTCGAAACGGCGCAGAACGCACTGAGCATGAGCTTCGAGTACGGCCTCATCCTCGCGCACGTCCGTCGTTCAGCCGCGCTCGTGCTCCGCAACGCGTTCAACCGCTCTCAGGAGGAGGCGGTGCGGGAGCTTGATGAAGAGGAGCCGGATGAGGAGGACATGCCTCCCGGTCCGGCTCCGTTCGAGTCATTGCAGGAGTTCGCAGCGGAGATCATGGCCGCCTACGAGGCGGACATCGGCTTCTCAGCCGCCTGACTCGCGCGCTAGTAGTCGCGCTCGTACCATCCGGACACGAACAGCAGCCCGTCGTGGCGCACGACCCAGGAGTGCTTGCGTTCGTCCCGGCCGCTCTCCCGGTTCCGGAAGACGTACGTAACCCAGGCTCCCTCCTCCGTCGCTGCGAGGAGGTCCGGCCCGAAGTTATACCCGTTGACGTCGGTCAAGGGGGCAACCTCGTTGCCTCGAAGGCTCTCGGTCGGGTGAGTGGCGATGCGCCCGTCCTCCAGGACGGATACGTACCACGGCCCTTCCTCGCTCTCCGTGCTGTCGAACCAGGCGAACGCCGCATCGCGTCCCTCGCGCTCGTAGCGGTCTATCGCCTGTTCCACGAACGCCACGGTGTAGGCCGCAGGATCCGACTTGTCCAGGGGCTCGCTGATGTAGCGCTCGTACCAGCCGGAGCCGAAGATGAGCCCGTCACGCTTCACGGCCCAGGTGTGCTTCATCTCCTGGTTGCCTGTCGCGACGTTCAGGAAGACGTAGTTCACCCAGCCGCCCTCCTCACCGACGCCCAGCACGTCGTCGCCGTAGAAGTAGCCGGTCGCATCCACGCGCAGGTTCGGGTCACGACCGCGTATCTCCTCGCGCGGATGGCTTATCGTGTAGCCGTTCTGGTCGATGATGAAGCCGTACCAGGGACCGTCCACACTCTCTTGCGAGTTGTAGTAGGCGACAGTGGCGTCGAGACCGTCCTCGTCGTAACGGCGCAGCACCTCATCCACATATGCGATCGTGTAAGCAGCCGGGTTCGACTTACTCAACGGCGCGGCGATGTACCGCTCGTACCAGCCGGAGGCGAAGATGAGCCCGCCACGCTTCACGGCCCAGGTGTGCTTCATCTCCTGGTTGCCTGTCGTGATGTTCAGGAAGACGTAGTCCACCCAACCGCCGTCCTCACCCACACCGAGCAGATCGTCGCCGTAGAAGTAGCCCGTCGCGTCGACGCGCAGGCTCGGGTCACGACCGCGTATCTCCTCGCGCGGGTGGCCTATCGTGTAACCGTTCTCGTCGATGATGATGCCGTACCATGGCCCGTCCACGCTCTCCTGCGAGTTGTAGTAGGCGATGGTGGCGTCGAGGCCGTCGTTCTCGTAGCGGCGCAGCAGCTCGTCCACGTACGCGACCGTGTAGGCGGCGCGGTCGGCCTTCGTCGGGGCGGGGTACTCGGAACCGTCGCTCGTCAGGGCGAAGACTGCAACGGCCAGGGCCACGACGGCCACAACGACGGATACGCCCGTGATCAGCTTGGACATCGCTTACCTCCTCTTCCTCCCCACGAGTACGGTAGCAACCTGCAGGCGCTACGCGTGAACGCTGGCCTTCTCCAGCAGCGGCTTCGTGCTGATGATGTGCTGCCCCATGCCAAGTTGCTTCGGCGAGAGCCCCATGGCAAGGCCGATCATCTGCGGGAGGTGCAGGATGGGCATGTTTATCTTCTCGCCACGCTGGGCGGACGCTTTGGGCTGCTGACCGTCCAGGTTCAGGTGGCAGAGCGGGCACGGCGTCACCATCGTGTCCGCGCCGTGCTCGCGGGCGCTCGTCGTGTGGTTGGCCACCATCCGCATGGAGTTGCGCTCGTTGATGAGCATGATGGGGAAACCGCAGCACTTCGTGCGTCCGGGGAAGTTCACCGGCTCCGCGCCGCACGCCTCGATGATCTGCTCCAGATACTGCTCGCGTCCGGGGTTCTCGTCGAACCCCAGCGCCCACGACGGGCGCAGGATGTAGCAGCCGTAGAACGGCGCAACCTTCAGGTCGCGCAGCGGGTTACGCACAAGGCTCCTGAACGCGTCCAGCCCAACCTCTTCAACGAGCACCCAAGCGAGATGCTTGATCACAACCCGACCGGTGTATTCGAGGCCTTCGTAGCGCAACTCCCGGTTCACCTCGGCGAGGTAGTCCGGGTCGGCAAGCAGGCGGTGGTTCGCCTGAGCCATGACGCCCTGGCAGGTCGAGCAGATGTTGAGGATAGTGGTCAGACCCATGCGCTCGGCCATCGCGAACGTGCGTGCGTTGAGCGTGTCGCCGAGCTTCTGGCCCTTCTCCTGCAGCACGCCTGCGCCGGTGCAGGCCGCGCCGTGGATCTCTTCCAACTCAAGGCCAAGCTCTCCGGCTATGGCCATGGTGGACGTGTAGAGCTCGGGCGTTCCGCCGCGCGACACACATCCGGGATAGAAAGCGTACTTCATCGTTACTCCTTGCCCGCAGTGGCTTCCGCGCGTTCGAAGATGCGGCGGACGTTCTCGTGTCCGGGGCGCTTGTGGTGGAACGGCGCGGGCAGCGGGAACTTGCGCCTGCGCAACGCGCGGATGCCCAGTGGTGCCTCACTCAACAGTTTCGGCACGTTGAACTTGCCCCACGAGTCCACGGCGAGCATCGCCTCGTCCAGCCAGCCGGTGCGCGCGACCGAGCGTGTGAACGACTCGACGTGCCGCGCGCCAGGCGTACTCGGGGCGCCCGACTGCATCACGGATTCGCGCAACTCCATGATGCGGTCCATCGGCGCGACGCCCTTCGGGCAGACCTCAACGCACATGTAGCAGCGCGTGCAGTCCCACACGCCGCCATACTCGTTGAGGGTGCTCAGACGTTGCTTCCCTTGGTCGTCCCGGGGGTCGGCGACGAACCGGTACGACTTCGCCAGCGCCGCGGGGCCGAGGAAGTTCTGGTCTACCTCCAACGCCGTGCAGTCCGACACGCACGCGCCGCACATGATGCAGCCCATGGGCGTGAGGAGGTTGAGCATGGACTCGTTGGATGCGATGAACTCCTCCTCCGGCTCCTGATCCGGCTGGAGGTACGGCTCCACCGCGCGCACCTTGCCCCAGAACAGTTGCAGGTCTATCACGAGGTCCTTCACGACCCGCTGGTTACCCATCGGCTCGACCTTCACCTCGCCGCCTTCATCGATAACGGAAGTGATGCGGGTGTTGCAGGCGAGACGTGCGCGGTCGTTCACGCGCATCGCGCATGAGCCGCAGATCGCCGCACGGCAGGAGCAGCGCAGCGCAAGGCTGGGGTCTATTTCTTCACGGACCTTGACGAGTGCATCCAGCACCGAGAAGTGCTCGGGCACGTCGACATCGTAGTCCTGCAGATGGGGCTGATCGGAACTCTCGGGGTCGTATCGCTGGACCCGTATCTTCGCCTGCATGTGGTCTCGTTTCCTCCTCTAGTAGACCCTTGCCTGCGGCTCCCACCGCGTCACCGCTACCGGCAGCGTGCCCACTTCCGCGCCGCTGTCGCCGAGGCGCGCAGTGGTGTGCTTCAGCCAGTCCGTATCGTTACGCTCGGGGATGTCCCGGCGGAAGTGCGCTCCCCGGCTCTCCTTGCGGAGCAGGCCGGATGCCGCGATCGTCTCCGACACGTCCAGCATGTAACCCAACTCCATGTGGAAGATGAGGTCCGTGTTGTAGACGCTGCCCTTGTGCTTCACCGGCAGCGACGCGTACCGCTCTTTGAGCAGGTGGATGCTGCTGAGCGCGGTCTGCATCCCCTCCTCTGTGCGGAATACTGCGAGGTGCTCGTTCATCACCTCGCCCATCCGAAGCCGCAGTGCCGCCGTCATCTCGCCGTTGTCGGGCCGGTCCATCAGCGCCTTGATGCGCCCCTCCGCTTCCCTCAGGTGCGACTCGGAGACGGTGAAGTCCGGCGTCTCCTGCGCGTAGGCGGTCGCAACCTCCCCGGCGCGCTTCCCGAAGACGACTGTCTCCAGCAACGAGTTGGCGCCGAGGCGGTTCCCGCCGTGTACGCTGACGCATGCCGTCTCGCCTGCCGCGAACAGCCCGCGCGGACCGTCCCAACCGGCGCTGCCGGTGGTGTCCCATGCGCGCGCGTCCACGTCCGTCTTGATGCCGCCCATGATGTAGTGCTGCCCGGGCCGGATAGGCACCGGCTCTTCCACCATGTCGACGCCCGCGTAGTCCCGCGCGGCCTCGTGGATGTACTTCAGTTTCGTGAGGATCAGCTCCCGTCCGAGGTGGCGCAGGTCCAGCAGCACGCAGCCGTCCACGCCGCGCCCTTCCTCTATCTCTGTCTGCTCGGAGCGCGAGACGACGTCGCGGGAGGCGAGTTCCTTCATCTTGGGAGCGTAGTGCTCCATGAAGCGCTCGCCCTTCGAATTGAGCAGGTACGCGCCCTCACCGCGCGCGGCTTCCGAGAGGAGCACGCCGTTGCCGGCAAGCGTCGTCGGGTGGTACTGCACCATCTCCATGTCCAGCAGCGTCGCGCCCGCGCGATACGCGAGGGCCATCCCGTCGCCGGTGCAGATGAGGGCGTTGGTGCTTGGTTCGAACGCTCTGCCGACGCCGCCCGCCGCGAGGATGACCGCCTTGGCCGTGATCGCTCGGATCTTGCCGGTGAGCATCTCCATGGCGATGACGCCCCGGCACTGGCCGTCCTCCACGATGAGGTCAGTGACGAACCACTCCTCGTAGGAGCGGACGCCCGCCTTGATGATCTGCTCGTACATGACGTGCAGGATCGCCTGGCCCGTGATGTCCGCCACGAAGAAGGTGCGGGCATAGCTCGCACCGCCGAACGCCCGCGTCCCCAGCCGGCCCTCGTCGTCGCGGTTGAAGATGACGCCCATGTGCTCGAGCGCGATGATCTCGCCAGGCGCTTCGATGCACATATACTCGATGGCGTCCTGGTCCCCGAGGTAGTCGGAGCCCTTCACTGTGTCGAAGATATGGGAGTCGACGGAGTCGTCTTCACCGCGGAGCGCTGCGTTGATGCCGCCTTGGGCCGCATTGGAATGGCTCCGCACCGGATGCACTTTGCTCATCATCGCCACGTTCGCACCCACCCGGTGCGCTGCGATCGCGGCCCTCATACCTGCCAGCCCCGCCCCCACAACCAGAACGTCATGGTCAACCATGGATGTCGTCTTCACCTGCCTTGGGAAATCCCGAAACGTCTAACCACTATAGCAAAGGCGGCCTCGCACGAACAGCGAACACGCGACGAGCGTCAGGCGCGCGACGCGAGCCAGGCGCCGGCAGTGTCGGCGTTCAACTCCAGCCACTTCGTGTTGAGGCGGATGCTCTCCAACGACTGCTGGATGGAGCGGGCAGCGGACGGCGCGGGGTGCGTTTCGAAGAACTCGCGCGTTTCACTCTCCCGCTCCGCGCTGGCGAACCCAGCGGCGATGCCGACGAGGCGCATGATGGCGAACCCGCCCTTGCCGTAGCGCCGGTCCAACTCGGCCCAGTTGTCCTGCACGAACTTCCACGTCTGCTCGCGCCCATCGGGACTTGCCCCCGCCTGGATGAGAACGATGGGCGTGTCCTGCGACCGCACCCGGTCGCTGAGCGACCGATCGAGCAGGTCGGCGAGGAGAGCGCTGTCCCGCGTGCGGGTCAACGCGCCAAGGATGCGCACCTTCTCCTCGTGCAGGTCGGCTTCGTCGTACAGGCGCCACAGAGCGTCGGCAACGTCCCGCCCGGACTGCTGCGACGATAGCCCGAAGGCGGCGGCGCGCATGTCCGGCACGAGTGTCTGCTCGCCGCTCGCGTGCCTGCTGAACCGGGCGAGCGCCTCGGCGAGTGTTGCTTCGTCGCCGTACCCGCCGAACTGGTTGATGACGATGCTGCGCCGCAGCGATTCGAGGTGCCCATCGCCGGGCAGGGCGTCCCAGCCCACCTCCGCAGCGATACGAGCGAACAGGGAACGCGCATAAGCGCGGAACGCGTCCAGGTGCGGCGTGGAGGCGAGCAGGCTCTCCAACCCGCGCAGGTTTGCCGCCAGGTCGCCCCACACGATGGCGTCCGTCTCACCAACGAACGACTCGGCGAGTTCCAGGAACACGGTTGCGGGCAGATGGCCGGACCTCACCAGCGCGTAGGCGTCGTTCTGCAGACCGAGCCGGTCGACGGGCGGCAGCGCGCCTTCGGCTATCGCCTCGCCGAGCCTGTGCCACTCACCCTCGCTGTAGGCGACGCGGAAGAAGCCGGTCTGCCCCGCGTTCAATTTCACCCAGTCCGCGCCTGCATCGGTTGTGAAGTTCGTATTCTCTGATGAGAGCACGTGCTTCGAGGGCGCTCCGTTCCCGCCGTGCGCTATCGAGACGGGCACCGGCCAGAGGGCTGCGTCCGCCGCCTCGCCGAGCAGGTGGTCATAGAGGAAGCGTGACTGCGCGACCGACGCCTCAGCGGCTCCCGCACTCCTCGTTATGTCGGCGGTCAACACCGGGTAGCCCGTCTGCTTGATCCACGCCTCCATAAGCGGGACGACCGGTACGCCGAGCCCGAGGCCCTCCGCCTCTGCCGCCGTGTTGATGGCGTCCCACAAGTGCGCGCCGCGAGCGTTGCCGTAGGCATGGTTGCTCAGGTAGGCGTGCAGTCCCCTGCGGAACGTCTCAGGTCCGACGTAGTCCTCCAGCATGCGAAGCACGGAGCCGCCCTTGCTGTAGCTGATAGCGTCGAACAGTTCCCGTATCTCGGCCGGGTCGTCGACGTTCGCCTCGATGGGGTGGGAGTTGCGCAGGCCGTCCAGCCCGAGCGCCGCGTTCGTGTCGTGGGAGACGAACTGCGTCCACATTTCCCACTCCGGGTAGAGGTGGTCCACTGTCTTGTCGCCCATCCACGAGGCGAAGGACTCGTTGAGCCAGAGGTCGTCCCACCACTCCATCGTGACGAGATCACCGAACCACATGTGCGCCATCTCGTGCGCGACGACCTCGAGGATGCGCTGCTTCGCCTGCGGAGCTGAGTTCTCCGGGTCATAGAGCAGCGCGGTCTCGCGGTAGGTGATGGCGCCCCAGTTCTCCATCGCGCCCGCCGCAAAGTCCGGCACGGCGATGTGGTCCATCTTCGCCAGGGGGTACGGGATAGCGAAGTAGTCGTTCATGTAGCGGAGCGCGGCGATGCTGTTCTCCAAGGCGAATCGCCCCAGTTCCTCTTTGCCGCGCGTCGCCCAGACGCGCACGAGAGTGCCGTCGGCGGCGTTGCCCTGAACGCACGCCATGTCCCCCACGATGAACGCGAGGAGGTAGGTGGACATGGCCGGAGTCGGCTCGAACGTGACTGCCTTGCGTCCGTTCGGAGCGGGCTCCGTCCGCGCGATGGGCATGTTGGAGATGGCCTCCAGTTCCTCCGGCACGACGAGCGTGACGTCGAACGCGGCCTTGACCGCAGGTTCATCCCAGCAGGGGAAAGCGCGGCGGGCATCCGTCGCCTCGAACTGGGTCGTGGCGAGACGGCGCTCGACGCCGTCGCTGTCCACGTAGGCGCTGCGGTAGAAGCCGCGCAATTGGTCGTTCAATTCGCCGGTGAATTCGAGGCGCAGCACCGAGCGGCCTGCCGGGAGTGGCGAAGCAAAGCGCAGCGTCACACGCTCCCGCTCCTCGTCGTATTCGATGGCGCTCGCCTCCGACTCGCCACCCGCCGCTTCGGCTACGGCGCGGGAGACGTTCAACTCGGACGCATTCAGCGTCACCTCGGCGGCGGGCGCCTCAACCGTGACCTCGATCTCCTCGCGTCCCGAGAACGTGAACGTATCGAGGTCGGGCTCCAGCGTCAGCCGGTAGCGCACCGGGCGGACGTTTTCCGGCAGGCGTGTGGACGGCGTCGTGGTCATGGAAGAACCTCATGCGGCCCCGGCGTGATCGGAGCGGAACGGTGGCACCCCCGGGGAGACTCGAACTCCCGCCACCGGCTCCGGAGGCCGGTGCTCTATCCACTGAGCTACGGGGGCATGGGCCAAGTATAGCGTACCCACGCGCCGCCGACGTATCGCCCGAAAGGGCCGTCGTGGTGTATGATTGGGCAGTGCGCTCCTTGGGAAGCCGCACTCGGCGGTTGCGCGGAAGCGGCTCACAAGCGCGTCAAGAAAGTATTGACCTGAGAGTGCCGCCTTACTATGATGCATGGCGGTTGTTCGTAAAGGACTTGATGGCGGTGGGCTTCAGACGCATGAAGCTGACCCCGGATGGCCACCTCGTACGATTCGGAAAGGGGGTTCGATGAACCGCTTCAGCCTCAAGAGCATGTCCCTTGTACTCCTCGTGGCAATCTTCGGCCTGGTGTTGGCCGCTTGTGAAGGCCCTGCAGGCCCTGCCGGTTCGACCGGAGCCGCTGGTGCCGCTGGCCCCGCCGGCCCTCAAGGCCCTGCCGGTGCTGCCGGAGGTGACGGCGCTGACGGCGCTGATGGTTCGGACGGCGCTCCCGGTGCGCCCGGTGCCCCCGGTATCCCCGGCGTCCCGGGCGTTGACGGCGACTCGTCTACCGCGGGCGTCACGCTGGTCCGGAACACCTTCTCAGCCGACCTGCCCGTCAGCACGACTGCCGCCCTCACCGGCTTCGAGCCGGACGAGAGCATCGCAGTAACCCTGATGGCCGGAGACGGCAGTTCGACATCCCTGGGCTCGGCAACCGCCGACGCCGGTGGGATGGGATCGGTCGACGTCAGGCACGACGGCTTGGCCGCAGGCATGTACTCGATTGAGGCCGTCGGTGACGGCGGCGGCAAGGCCAGCACCGCGCTCTTCGTCAAGTAACCCCCGCGTAGAGCGAACGCGCAAACAGAGAAGAGGCCCGGATACGTCCGAGGCCTCTTCTTGTTGCGCTCTGCAGGGGTATGCGCGATGCGAATGGGGCCTGAGCAGACGAGGTCTAGCTCTCTTCTGCCGCGGCCATGTCCACGGGAGCGGGCCCGACCTTAACGCGCTTCACGCGACGGCCTACCGTCGTCATCACGCGCAGTTCCAGTCCGCTCTCCACCACTCGATCTCCTACCGCTGGGACCTTCCCCAGGCGGGTGAATAACAGTCCACCGACCGTGTCGAAGCCGTCGGCCTCCACCGCGACGCTGAACGTCTCGCTGAAATCGTCGACCGGCATCCTGGCGTCGATGAGCGCGGCGTCGCCGGAGAGCCACTGGATGTCCGGTTGGCCCTTGTCGAACTCGTCCTCGATCTCCCCAACGATCTCCTCGATGAGGTCCTCCACCGTAACGATGCCGGCGGTGCTGCCGTACTCGTCGACGACGATGGCCATGTGGATACGGCGCGCCTGGAACTCAGTGAGCATCTCGTCTACGCGCTTGCTCTCGGGAACGAAGAAGGCTGGCCGCATGAGGTCGCGCAACTGCTGGTCCCGGACACCGGCCAGGACGGCAGCGAGCAGATCCCGGCTGTAGAGGATGCCGATGATGTTGTCCGGAACGTCCTCGTACACCGGCAGGCGGCTGTGGCCGCTGTCCAGCATCCGCGTCGCCGCGCGCTCGATAGAGGTGCCCGCCTCCACGCTGACGATGTCCACGCGGGGGGCCATGATCTCCCGCACCAGCGTCTCGTCCAGGTGGAGTATGGCGTGGATCATCTCCTGTTCGTGATGCTCCAGTTGCTCCTCCGCTATCTCCTCGTGTACGTCCCGCGCCGCGGTCCCGTTGGAGGCGCCGTTCCCTTCACCGGACTCCGTCTCCTGCTCGGCGCCTGCGAAACGCAGGCCGGAGCGGAAGAACCGGCGGATCGGCAGCAACGGCCAGAGCAACGCCTGTCCGATCGTCCAGAATATGAGCAACTGCGGCACGGGAAGGCGTTCCACCATGTATTTGACCAGGGGAACCAGCAACAACAGCAGCAGCCAGAGGCTGATCAGCACTCCGGCCAGGGCCGTCCAGTGCAGTGAGAAAGCCCTCATCAGCAAGGCCAACGCAGACGCCGAGATAGCCGCCGCGCTCATGAGCAGCAGCAGGGACATGAGCTCTTCGTACGCCTGACGCCTGGTCCGGAGATTGCGCACCGCCGACGTGCCGGGCCCCCACTGGGGCAGGACGTCGCGTACGGCTGCGCGCCTCAACAGGGGCAGCGCCGCGACTCCGGCATGCAACCCCATGAACACCAACACCGACAACACCAACAGGATTCCTAATGCCGTATCGCCGCTATCCAAGGGCTATCCCCTCCTCCTTCTGTGCGGGCGCCACCTCTCTCCTCGTACCCAACGGCCTCGCGGGAACCCCCGCGACCCGTCCGCCCGGAGGCACGTCCCGGTTCACGACCGCGCCTGCTCCCGTAACGGCTCCCGCGCCCACTTTCACCGGAGCGATCAGCAGGCTGTCGCTGCCGATGAAGGCGCCCCCTCCTATCTCTGTCTCGTGTTTGAATTTCCCATCGAAATTGCAGGTGACCGTACCCGCGCCGATGTTGGCGCGTGCGCCGACCACCGCATCGCCGATGTAGCTGAAGTGACCAACATGCGCCCCGGCGCAGATGCGGCTCGCCTTGATCTCCACGTGTGAGCCCACGTACGCGCCTTCTTCCAGCACGCAACCCGGGCGGATGTGTGAGAAAGGTCCCACGTTGACCTCCGGTCCCAGCACCGACCCCTCCACCACGGCGGAAGCCACACGCGCCTCCGGGCCAACGTCTGCATCCCGCAGCTGTGCATTCGGGCCGAGCGCCGCGCCGCGCGCGACCTTCGTCGCGCCGCGTATGTGCGTGTTCGGATGGACCGTAACGTCCTGTCCCAGTCGGACGGCCGCATCCAGGTAGACCGTCGAAGGATCGACGAGCGTCGCTCCGGCCGCCATCGCAGCGTCCCGCAGGCGGCGCTGTGCAGCGGCTTCCACGTGCGCGAGGTCCTGACGGCTGTTCACGCTCAGGGCTTCATCCTTGTCCTGAGTATCGTACGCCTCCACACGTTTGCCGTCCGCTACGGCGCGGGGGACCAGGTCCGTGAGATAGTACTCGCCGCCGGGACGCGGCTTCATGTCGCCCAAGGCCCGCCGGAGCCACCGTGCCTCGAAGGCGTACACCCCAACGTTCACCTCGATCTCGCCCTTCCGGGGCATCGGGGCGTCCTCGGCCTCCAACACGCCGATCGGCTTCCCACGGGCGCCGCGCTGCAGGCGTCCGACCTGTTGGGCAGACGCAGACTCCATCGAACAGCTGAGTAGCGTGACCGTTGCCTTCCGGCGCTCGTGCAAGGCGGCAAGCGCCTGCACCGTCTCCCTTCGCACCAACGGTACGTCGCCGTTGATCACGAGCACATGCTGGGAGTCCAGGGGGGCCGCGATGAGCGCGGTGGCCAGCGCATGACCGGTGCCGAGAGGGTCCGGTTGCTCGACGCACTCCGCGTCCCCACCGACCGCTGACGAGACCTCTGCACGGTCTGCGGGCCGCGCCACCACGATGACGTCATTCGCGTCCGTGAAGCGCGCTGCTTCAGCAGCGTAAGAAACCATTGGAACGCCCGCCACGGTATGCAGGACTTTAGGCCGGGACGACCTCATGCGAGTGCCCCTGCCCGCTGCCAGCACGATGGCTGTCCAAGCACCCATCTCTGTGTGCATCGGCGACCGACTCCGGTCGCGAGCCCTTTTCTCCTCCGAGGGCGGACCTTACCGCCGCCCCGCCTGACGGCATTCCGAACGCGCCCGGAGATGCCGCTGCAGGATGTCTCTTCAGTGACTGCGATGGTACGGATGAGATTAATGGGGTGTCAAGGAAGCGATGTCCGTCCCTCCCGGGCCTGCCCTCACACCAGCCCGTGATAGAATCGGCAGGTACGGAGAGATGGCTGAGCGGTTTAAGGCGGCGGTCTCGAAAACCGTTGTGGGGGCTTCCTCCACCGTGGGTTCGAATCCCACTCTCTCCGCCAGACACCGCACACGCCACGCGCCGGACGCGGGAACGTATCATCCGGCGCGGTTCATGCAGCGCGGAGAGGTGCCGGAGTGGCCGAACGGGCACGACTGGAAATCGTGTAGGGGCCGCAAGTCTCTCGCGGGTTCGAATCCCGCCCTCTCCGCCAGCATGTGACACCAGCCCCTGTACCAGCGCTCCGACATCCGCCACAATAGCCTCATCCCATACCCTCAACGGAATGCCTATGCAACTCATCTCAGTGAACGTCGCCAGCCCGCAACTCTTGGCCGGGACCGCCAGGGGCGACGTGATGTCGGCTATCCACAAGCGCCCCGTAGATGGGCCGGTCATGGTGCGCCGTCTCAACGTGGACGGCGACGCCCAGGGCGACCCAACCGTACACGGCGGTCCCGATGCTGCGGTCTACGTCTATGCGTTCGAGGACTATGCCTTCTGGACGGCGCAGTTGAAACGCGAGCCACCCTCCTTCGGCTGGTTCGGCGAGAACCTCACCGTTCAGGGCGCGTCGTCCGATGCGATGTGCTTCGGCGACATCTGGCGCGTCGGCGCCGCGCTGCTCCAGGTAACGGAGCCGCGCTCACCCTGCTTCAAGCTCGATCACAAGATGGGCATCCGCTACTTCGCGGCGCGCTTCCGGCGCAGCGGCCGGGTCGGCTTCTACAACCGCGTCCTGGAGGAAGGCCCCGTGCAGGCAGGCGACGAGGCAACCCTCGTCGAGCCGCATCCGGCCCGCGTCTCGATCCGCCTGCTCAGCGACGTGCGCCACGCGGAAGGCGTGTCCGTAGAAGACGTGGAACGCGTGCTTGCAGTGGGGGACCTCCCTCAGGGCCAAAGGCGTCACGCGGAGCGGCGTATGCGGCGCATCAGACGGCAGAAGACGCGATGACCGCCATCGAACACGACCTTCCATACTGGATCGCCTTCTCCCGCGTACCTACCGTGGGACGAGTCCGCATCGGCCTCCTTGAAGAACGGTTCGGATCGCTCAAGGCCGCGTGGGAAGCCTCCACGAGCGAGCTCGGCGCATCCGGCCTCACCTCCAGCGTCGTCGACGCGATCGAACAGGTGCGCCGGGTTGTCGAACCGGAACACGAGATCGAACAGGTGCGCAACGCGAACGTGACGGTGCTCACCTGGCACGACCCCGACTACCCACGCCTCTTCCGCAACATAGACGACCCGCCTCCCATCCTCTTCGTCAGGGGCACGCTGCAGCCCGACGACGAGGTGCGAGTCACCGTCATAGGGACCCGCAGCCCTACGCCGTATGGCAAGGAGGTGACGCGGGAGCTCTCGGACGGGCTGGCGGAGTCCGGCGTGACCATCGTGAGCGGGCTGGCGCGCGGCATCGACGGCATCGCGCACGACGCCGTGCTCAGGGCGGGAGGCCGGACGATAGCGGTGATCGGCTCAGGGCTGGACGTCGTCTACCCGCCGGAGCACCGGTCGCTGTTCGAACGCATTCTGGACAACGGGGCGGTGCTTTCCGAGTACCCGCTCGGCACCAAGCCACAGGCGCAGCATTTCCCGCGGCGCAACCGGCTGCTCAGCGGACTGAGCGCCGCCACGGTCGTCATTGAGGGGAGTCTCAAGAGCGGCGCGCGGCTCACAGTCCACTACGCCCTGGAACAGAACAGAGAAGTGCTCTGCGTGCCCGGGAGTATCCACTCTCCCGCAAGTGAACTCACCAACTGGCTCATACAGCAGGGCGCGAAGCTCGTGATGCGCGTCGAGGACGTGCTGGAGGAACTGCACATCGGAGGCGCGCCGCGCCAGCAGCCGCTCCCGGACCTCTCCGCCGATACGGACGAAGAGGCGCGGTTGCTCGAAGCGCTCACGCACGAGCCGCAGCACATAGACGAACTGAGCAGGAGCACTGGAGTATCCATCACTCAGGCCAGCAGCACGCTCGCCGTCATGGAGATCAAGGGCTCCGCCCTACAGGTCGGCCGGATGAACTACATCAGGGCAAGGACAGCATCCGCCCGCTAACTCACTTGACAAGGGCATTCCCCCTGCCCGTATGTTGGAAGCATGGCAAAGACACCCACCACCCGAAGAACATCATCCAGCAAGAGAAGCAGCGGCGCAGGGAGAACCCCGCGCCCCAGCAGCGGCAGACCGGCCTCGCGCCACCTCGTCATCGTTGAGTCTCCGGCCAAGGCAGCCACGATAGGCAGGTTCCTCGGGCGCGACTACACCGTGAAAGCCTCGATGGGGCATGTCCGGGATCTCCCGAAACGCAAACTCGGCGTGAACCCTGACAAGAATTTCATCCCGTGGTACGAGGTGCCGGAGGACAAGCGGAAGGTCGTCGAGGAGATCCGCGTCGCCGGAGAGAGCGCGGACGACGTCTATCTCGCCACCGACCCCGACCGCGAGGGCGAAGCGATCGCGTGGCACGTGCTCGAGGCCGCGGGCTGGCGGGGTAAGCCCGTGCGCCGCGTCGTCTTCCATTCCATCACGGAGGACGCGGTCAAGGAAGCGTTCGCTCACGAGCGCGACATAGACATGGAGCTCGTCAACGCGCAGCAGGCACGCCGGATCGAGGACAGGCTCGTCGGTTTCAAACTGAGCCCCCTCCTGAAGCCCTTGGTAGGGCAGGAGTTGAACCGCAACCGCAACGTGCTGACAGCCGAGGACCTCGACACGACCAGCTCCCTCTCCGCAGGCCGCGTGCAGTCCGTGGCCCTCCGCCTCGTGGCGGAGCGAGACAAGGAGATAGACGCCTTCTTACCGGTCGAGTACTGGTCGATCGAGGCCGCTCTCCACACGGAAGAGAAAGCCTCGTTCACCGCCTCGCTGCGCAGCCTCGCCGATGAGAAGGACGAGATCGCCCTGCCGGACGAAGCCGCCACCAACGCCGTTCTCGCGAATCTGGACGGTGCAGCCTACCGCGTCGACTTCGTCACCACGCGACAGGTGAACCGGCGGCCCGCTCCGCCGTTCATCACGAGCACACTCCAGCAGGAGGCCTCCCGGCGGCTCGGCTTCTCCGCCACGAGGACGATGACCGTAGCCCAGCAGCTGTACGAGGGTATCGCCATCGGCTCGGAGGGCAGACAGGGTCTCATCACCTACATGCGGACGGACTCCCCGCAGGTGGCTCCGGGCGCGATCCAGGAGACGCGCCGCTACATAGAGGAGCGTTGGGGGAAGGAGTACGTGCCCCGAACGCCGAGGCGCTACACCTCACGCTCCAAGGTTGCCCAGGAGGCGCACGAGGCCATCAGGCCGACGGTGGTCCGGCGCACGCCCCAGCAGGTCCGTCAGCACCTCACTTCGGAGCAGGCCCGCCTGTACGAACTGATTTGGAATCGGATGGTGGCCAGCCAGATGGCCGACGCAGTCCTGGACGCAACCCGGGTGGACGTCCACGCGGCGGCGTTCGGCAAGCCCGCGTACCTGTTCCGCGCATCCGGCTCCGTCGTGCGGTTCCCCGGTTTTCGCGCGCTCTACATCGAACAGCGTGACGAAGGCAGTCCGCGCAACGCAGAGGACGACGACTCCCGCGCCCTGCCCCCGCTGCAGCAGGGGCAACCGCTCGACTGCGCCGGGCTGACGCCCGAGCAGCATTTCACCCAGCCTCCGCCGCGTTACTCGGAAGCCAGCCTCGTGCGCGCGCTCGAGGAGCAGGGCATCGGACGCCCGAGCACCTACGCCGCAATCATCAACACGCTCGTCAACCGGAAGTACGTCACCCGTGACCGGCGCGTGTTGAAGTCCACACAGCTTGGTCGACTCGTCTGCGAGCAGCTGATCACCCACTTCTCGGACATCATGGACATCAGCTTCACCGGACGTATGGAGGACCAGTTGGACGAGGTCGCCAACGGGAAGCAGGAGTGGGTGGACTTCCTCCGCGGCTTCTACGGACAGTTCAGCGAAGACCTCGACAGAGCAAGGAAGGCGATCAAGGAAGCGACGCAGGAGGCGGCAAGCGAGTCGACCAACGAGCCGTGCGACGTCTGCGGCAAACCGATGGTCATCAAGCTGGGGCGCTTCGGCGCGTTCCTCTCCTGCACCGGCTACCCGGACTGCAAGAACAGCAGAGACATCCCGAAGAGCACAGACCCCGGTGAGCAGCCCGACGAGACGAGCGAGGAGTCCTGCGACCTCTGCGGGAAGCCGATGGCCCTGAAGCGCGGACGATTCGGACAGTTCCTGGGCTGCACCGGCTACCCGGACTGCAAGAACATCAGGCGACTCCCCAAGGACGCGCCCAGGGATACCGGCGTAGCCTGCCCCCGCTGCGGCGGCAGCCTCGTAGAGCGCCGCGGGAGACGCGGCCCCTTCTACGGCTGCTCCAACTACCCCACCTGCAACTTCCTCGTGAACCGGCAACCGATCCCTCAGCCGTGCCCGGAGTGCGACGGTCTGCTCGTGATGGGAGCGCGCGGTCAGGCGAACTGCACCAACTGTGTGTGGAAAGGGCCCGTCCCTACGGAGGAGCCGGCAGGCGTCGCCTGACGGGTAACGTCATGGACAACCCGACCGTAACTCACTCCGGCGCGCGCGAGCCACTCATCGCCGAGTACGAGCGGAGCCTGCGCTCCACCCGCGCGCTGTCGGACGCCACTGTCCGGAACTACGTCGCAGACCTCGCTCCTTTCCTGCAATACATGAGCGAACAGGGTTGCCCCCTGAAGGCCGATGCGAAGGAGCTTCGTACGTTTGTGGAGCGCAACGGCAACACGAACGTCTCGCGCGAGTACCGCAGCCTCGTCCGCGACTACGTTGCCTGGCTCCTGGAGCGCCGCACGGTGGGGAGCGGGCGCGCCACCGGAAGCCGCGGCCACTCCCGCGCGAGCGTCCACCGGATGCTCGCGTCGCTGCGTTCGTTCATGCGCTACCTCATCGAACGCGGCCTCCTGCCGGACGCGCCGCTCTGGCACGCCAGGTCCACCCTCATGGGCAGGCTTACGCCGAAGCTGGAGCGCCGCCTCCCCGACCTCGTCTCCGTGTCCGAGGCTGCCCGCCTCGTCGAAGCACCCTCCGGCACGAACGACGGACCCAACAGCCTCCGCGACGCCGCCCTCCTGGAGCTGCTCTACGGGTGCGGCCTCCGCGTGAGCGAGGCGGCCAACCTGGATCGGGAGAACGTCTCGCTGGAGGAGAGCACGGTCCGCATCTGGGGCAAGGGCTCGAAGGAGCGGCAGACGCCCCTCGGTTCGAAGGCGCGGAACGCCCTGAACGCCTACCTCGATTCGCAGGATGAGCCGGAGACAAGGACCGGCCCGCTCTTCCGCAACGCGCGGGGCGGTAGGCTCGGCGCACGCTCCATCCAGCGCATCGTCCGGAACTACGCCAGACGCAGCGGACTGCGGGAGGATGTGCACCCGCACACCCTGCGCCACAGCTACGCAACCCACCTCCTGAATGGCGGCGCTGACCTGCGTATCGTGCAGGAACTGCTCGGCCATTCCACGCCCAGCGCCACGCAGGTGTACACTCATGTCAGCCAACAGGAGGCGCAACGCGTGTACCTTGCAGCCCATCCGCTGGCGCACGCGCCCGCCCCGGAGCGCCAGGACTCCGAATGACCATCCTCATAGTGAACGGCCCGAACCTGAACCTTCTCGGTCAACGCGAACCCGCCATCTACGGCAGCGCAACCCTCGCCGACATCGAACGCGCCGTGCGCGAGCGAGCCGACGAACTCGGGGCATCCGTGGACTTCTTCCAGTCCAACTCGGAAGGCGGGCTGATCGATTACGTCCAGGCCAACGCCGCGTCGGCGTCCGGCGTCATCCTCAACGGCGGCGGCTTCACGCACACGAGCGTCGCGCTCAGGGACTGCATCGCCTCGGTTGGCGTTCCCGTCGTCGAGGTACACCTGTCGAACATCCACGCGCGCGAGGAGTTCCGGCGCACGTCGCTCACCGCTCCTGTCGCGCGCGGCATCATCAGCGGACTCGGCCCACGCGGCTATATCCTGGCGCTGGAATATCTCGTTGCGGAGGGAAACGCATGAGTACTGCCGACCGTATCTCACGGCTCCGCGCCCGTATGGCAGAGGATGGGCTCGACGCGATGCTCATCTTCAACACGGAGCGCTCACTCAGCAAGAACGTCGCCTACTACTCCGGGTTCCGGGGCACGCACGGCTGGCTCTGGATAACGCCGGACGACGCGGCGCTGGCAACGGACTTCCGCTATACCGAGCAGGCGGAGCAGCAGGCGACGGACTACCGCGTGATCCGCATGGCCGCCGGTTACGACTGGTTCTCGGAGACCGTCCTGGCCTCGGGCGCCAGGAAGATCGGCATCGAGGACGAGTCGGTCACCGTCGCCGCCCACGCAGCGCTGACCGAGAAGCTGCAGGCGCTCGACCCCGCGCCAGAGTTCGTTGCCACCGGAGGGATGGCCGATCAGCTCCGCGCCGTGAAGGACGCCGCGGAACTCGAGACGCTTACCAAGGCCATCGAGATTGCGGACGAGGCGGTCGAGAGCGTCGCAGCGGGGATCCGGCCCGGCATGACGGAACGGCAGATCGCCTGGGAGATCGAGCGCGCCATGCGCAGCCTGGGAGCGGACAGCCTCTCCTTCCCCACCATCGTCGCCTCGGGCCCCAACGGCGCGAAGGCGCACCACAGCCCGACCGACCGACCGTTGGAGTACGGTGACGGCGTCTACATCGACACCGGCGCGCTCTACGAGGGTTACTGCAGCGACATCACCCGCGCCTTCGTCCTGGGCGAGGCGAACCCGAAGTTCCGAGAGATATATGACCTCGTCCTGGCCGCGCAGGAGGCAGCCGAGGCGAACGCCACCGCCGGCATGACCGGCGGGGAGATCGACGGCATCGCGCGGGCGGTCATCGCGGACGCGGGCTACGGCGACGACTTCGGCCACAGCCTCGGCCACGGCATCGGCATCGCCGTCCACGAACTGCCGCGCGTCGGGCCCACGTCGGATGACCCGATAGAGGACGGCATGGTCTTCAGCATCGAGCCCGGCATCTACCTCACCGGCTGGGGCGGGATCCGCATAGAGGACCTCGTCGTGATGGAGAACGGCAAGCCGCGAGTGCTCACCAAGGCCCACAAGCACGACGTTATCCCCCTGTAGAAGGAGTTCCACACATGGTCATGGAGTTCGGAGACCTCCGCCGGGGCACGACGATCGAGATGGACGGCGTGCCCTTCAAGGTGGAGGAGTACTACCAGCAGAAGATGCAGCAGCGTGCGCCGGTGTACCACATCAAGATGCGCAACCTGCTCACTGGCCAGTTGCTCGACAAGACATTCTCCGGGTACGGCATCAAGCTGACCAAGGCACCCGTCCAGAACCGGGACTGCACTTTCCTCTACGAGGCGGACGGCGTCTACAACTTCATGGACACGACGTCCTATGATCAGTACGAGGTCGGCAAGGACGTTGTCGGCGACACCACGGACTACCTCGTGGACCAGACCGACTGCGAGCTCGTCTTCTACCGCGACAAGCCCATCATGGTGGAGATGCCGACCACGGTGGACCTCATCGTCAGCGAGACGCCCCCGGGCTACAAGGGCGACACCGCGTCCGGGAGCGGCAAGCCCGCCACGCTGGAGACCGGCATCCGCATCACCGTCCCCATGTTCATCGCGATCGGCGACAAGGTGCGCGTGGACACCCGCTCCGGCGACTATGTCACCCGCGTGAACGAATAGCACCGCCCGGCATACGGCCGCGAGCATCCTCATGCAGGTCTACAGCGTCAGCCAGATCACCGAGTACATACGAGCGGTTCTCGACCGCGACGTGTACCTGAGCAACGTCTGGATAACGGGAGAGGTCTCCAACCTGCACACGTCCGGCGCGGGCCATCGCTACTTCGTACTGAAGAACGCGGAGCACCAGCTCAAGGCCGTGCACTTCAGCGGCTACTACGGGGCCGAGCACATCGTGAACGGCGCGCAGGTCATGGCGCACGGGCGCGTGTCGTTCTACTCCAGCAGGGGCGAGACGCAGCTCTACGCCGACTCCGTCGTCCCTGCCGGAGAAGGCGCGCTCGCCGCCGAGTTCGAGCGTCTCCGCGCTCAACTCGAGGCCGAAGGACTGTTCGACCCGTCGCGCAAGCGCGCGCTGCCTCTGTTCCCCCGCAGGATCGGCGTCGTCACCTCGGCGCAGGGCGCCGTCATCCACGACATCCAGACCGTCCTCAGCACCCGCTACCCCCTCGGCGAACTCGTCCTTTGTGACGCCGGCGTGCAGGGCGACGAGGCCCCTGCAGAACTGGCGCACGCCATCCGCGCGCTCAACAGACTCCCGGACGTGGACGTCATCATCGTGGCGCGCGGCGGCGGCTCGCTGGAAGACCTGCGCGCCTTCAACTCGGAAGAGGTCGCGCGCGCCATCTATGCTAGCCGCATCCCCGTCGTCAGCGCCGTCGGTCACGAGTCCGACTACACCATCGCCGACTATGCCGCTGACCTCCGCGCCCCGACGCCGTCGGCAGCTGCGGCAGCCGTAGCGCCGGACGTGCGCGTGCTCAGCGAGGAGATAGCCGGTCTGGCGGCTCGCTCCGGGAACGCCATCGCGTACTACGCCGCGCAGCGGGCAGGTGAGGTCGAGTCCCTGGTCTCCCGGATGCAGCGTCACCTCCCCGATACCGCTATGCACCGCCAACGCGTGGACGAACTGCTGGAGCGCGCCTACACCGGCCTCGACGCGTTCGTCCGCCTGCGCCGGGAGCAGACCGAAAGTCTGCGCACGACGCTCGCCGCGCTCGACCCGTCCGCCATCCTCCGACGCGGATACGCGGTGGTAACCTCGGTGCGCGACGGCAGGGCCGTGACCTCCGCCGGCAGCGTCTCGCCGGGAGACCTCGTCCACGCCACGCTGCACGAGGGCGAGCTCGAAGCCATGGTGACCGCAAAGAAGTGAACCGAATGGAACAGCAGACTCCACAGACCGAGCGTGAACCCTCTTTCGAGGAAGCCCTCGCACAGCTCCGGGAGACCGTGCAGACGCTGGAAGAGGGCAACATTTCACTCGACGAGGCGACCCGCCTGCTGGCGCGCGGCGCGGAGCTCGCCAAGACGTGCAACGACCTGCTCGCGAAGGCCGAACTGCAGGTGAGCCGCATCCGCCGCAACTTCCAGGGGCAGGCGGACGCAGGCGAGGAGCCGCAGCAGCCCACAGCCCCGCCTCAGCAGGACTTCGGGATATTCGATGACGCTCCGCGGTGACTTCCACATGCACACCCACTTCTCCCACGACTGCCTCACGACCCCTGAGGCGCTCGTGAAGCGGTGCCTGCACGTCGGGCTGAACTGCATCGCCGTGACCGATCACAACTCTCTGGAGGGCGGACGAGCCGCGCAGCGCATCGCGCCGTTCACCGTCATCGTCGGCGCGGAGATCAAGTCGACCGCAGGAGAGATAACCGGCCTCTTCCTGCAGGAAGATGTCCCGGCGGGTCTCGACCCGGTCGAGACCGCGCGACGCATCAAGGAGCAGGGAGCGCTCGTCTCGGTGCCGCACCCCTTCACCGGCATGGGCCGCTCGGCGCTGGACAGGGCGACCGCGACTGACCTGCTGCCCTACATCGACATCGTGGAGGGCTTCAACGCCCGCACGATGCACGCCAACGACAACGCGGAAGCCCGCCGCTTCGCCGTTGAGCACGGCTTTCCCGTCACCGCCGTCAGCGACGCCCACACGACGCGCGAACTGGGCCGCACGTTCACGGAGTTCCCCGATTTCGACGGCACACCGGAGGGGTTCAGGCAGGCGCTCGCCGAAGCCACGCTCACCGAATCACCGGCAGGTACGTTCGTCCACTTCTACACGACGCTCAACAAGCTGGTCCGGCGCGTCCGCAAGCCCCGCGTGTAGCAAGCCTCCGGAGAAGAAGATCGGAGGGGAGATTACGCCGTCTTGAGCGACTCGATGCTCTGGATGGTGATGACCTGGTCCGCCTTGGAGTACAGAACAGGGCGGCCTACGCCGCCCTCTCCGTCCGCATCTATGACGCACCGTGCCGCAAAGTCGAGCGAGGGCAGCTCGTACATCACGTCCAGCAGCGCGTCCTCGATGATGGAACGCAGGCCTCGTGCGCCGGTCTGCCGCCCTATCGCCAGCTCCGCCGCGGCCTCCAGCGCCGCCTGCGTGAAGCTCAACTCCACGCCGTCCAGCGCGAACAGGTGCTGGAATTGCTTCACTACAGCGTTCTTCGGCTCGGTGAGCACACGCACCAGCGAGTCCCGGTCCAGGCCCTGCAGCCCCACTACCACCGGCAGCCTGCCGATCAGCTCGGGGATGAACCCGTACTCCAGCAGGTCTTCCGGCTCCACCGCCTCGCGTATCTCGTCGTCGGTGCCGGTGCCCGTACCGGAGGCGTGGAAGCCGATGCGGTGGTTCGACATCACGCGGCGGGCGATGACCTTCTCCAGCCCATCGAACGCGCCGCCGCAGATGAAGAGGATGTTCGCCGTGTTCAGTTGCAGGAACTCCTGTTGGGGGTGCTTCCTGCCGCCCTGCGGCGGCACGTTGGCCGTGGAGCCCTCTATCAGCTTCAAGAGGGCCTGCTGCACTCCCTCGCCGGAGACGTCCCGTGTGATGGAAGGGTTCGCGCTCTTGCGCGCGATCTTGTCGATCTCGTCGATGTAGATGATGCCGCGCTCCGCCTTCGCGACGTCGTAGTCGGCGGCCTGGATGAGCCGTAGGAGGATGTTCTCCACGTCCTCGCCGACGTATCCCGCCTCCGTGAGCGAGGTCGCGTCGACGATGGCGAACGGCACGTCCAGGATGCGAGCGAGCGTCTGGGCCAACAGCGTCTTGCCGGAGCCGGTCGGTCCTACGAGCAGGATGTTGCTCTTCTCTATCTCCACGTCGTTCGCCGTGGAGTTGGAGTGGACGCGCTTGTAGTGGTTGTACACCGCGACGCTGAGCACCCGCTTGGCCCGGTCCTGCCCGATGACGTACTCGTCGAGGCGGCGAGCCATCTCCTTGGGCGAGGGGCTGCCCGGCAAGCTCGCGTGCTCGTCCCTTCCGGATGTGGTCTCCTCGGTGATGATCTGCTGGCAGAGGCGGACGCACTCGTCGCAGATGAAGACCCGGCCCGGGCCTGCGATGAGGCGTTTGACTCCGTTCTGCGCTTTCCCGCAGAAGCTGCACACATGCTCGCCGTGGGGCGGTAACGTTCCGGAGTTGCTCGGCATCGGTTGACCGTCCTAGTTATGAATCGCGCCGTTCGTTGATCCCAGCGGAACCCCCAGCACCTCATCCACCAGACCGTACTCCTTCGCTTCCTCTGCGGGAAGGTAGAAGTCGCGGTCGCTGTCGCGGGCAACCTTCTCGTACGGCTGGCCCGTGTGCGTCGAAAGTATCGTCCGTATCTTGTCCTGCATCCGCAGGATCTCCCGTGCCGCGATCTCGATGTCCGCGGCCTGCCCCTGGGCGCCGCCCAGTGCTTGGTGCATGTGGATCGTGGAGTTGGGCAGCGCGAACCGCTTGCCTTTCGCCCCCGCGCAGAGGAGCACCGTCCCCATGCTCGCGGCCATTCCCACGCAGATCGTGGAGACGTCCGGCTTGATGAGCTGCATCGTGTCGTAGATCGCCAGGCCGGACGTGATGACCCCGCCTGGGCTGTTCACGTACAGGTTGATGTCCTTGTCAGGGTCCTCGCGTTCCAGGTAGAGCAGCTGCGCGACGATCAGGTTGGAGACCTGGTCGTTTATGGGGGTCCCCAGGTAGACGATGCGCTCCTTCAGCAACATCGAGTAGATGTCGTAGGCGCGCTCGCCGCGGGCGCCGGTCTCGATGACCATCGGGATGATGTTCTCCGGCGGCTGTATCGCGCCCGCGCTCAGCGGACCGTGGATAGGCCAATCACGCATCGTTCGCTCCTCCCTGCTTGCTCTTGGCCCGCGTCCTTCGGGCGGGGGTCTTCGTCTGTCGAGGTTTGGTGCCGCTCTTGCTCGCGGCTGCTCTTGCTTTCGGTTTTGCCGCTGCGGGCGCGTCCCTGAGCGCGAGGTTGCTCAGGTATTCCAACGTCCTTCGCTGCACCAGCATGCGTCGGATGGACTCCTGGGTGTCCGGGTCCTCCAACTGCCTCCTCTGTTCCTCCGCTTCACCGGAGTCGGCCAGCAGCCGGTCGATCTCTTCGAAGACGTCCGCGTCGGTGGCCTCGATGCCCTCACGCTGGGCGACCGCGCGTATGACGTGCGCCCGCTTCAGGCGCTCTTCCACTTTCGAACGGGCCTGCTCGCGCACCTCTTCGTCTGACATACCCTGCCACGAGAGGTACTCGCGGTACTCCTCGAATCCCACGCGGCCCGCCTTGATGTCGTCCTCGCGGCCGCGCACGTAGTACTCGAGCTCATTCTCGATGATGAGCGGGGATATCGCGATCGACGCCTCCTCGGTAACCTTGGCCAGCGTCTCGTCCTGGTGCTTCATCTCCGCCAAGCGCTTCTCGCGCTCCAGCAGGTTCTCCCGCACCTTCTCCCGCAGCGCCTGCAGTGACTCGAAGTCGTCCCCGACGCTCTTGGCGAACTCGTCGTCCAGTTCGGGAAGGCTCCGCCGCTTGATGGAATGGATCGTCGTCTCGAAGTGAGCCGTCTTGCCCGCTGCCTCGGCATTCGTCGCGTCTTCCGGCACCTCGACGTCGAACGTGCGCTGCTCCCCCACCGGCAGCCCCACGAGCCCTTCGTCGAGGCCGGGCACCGGGAACGTGGAGCCGGGCCGCGGGATGTAGTCCGTCTCCTCCGAGTGCACGATCTCCTTGCGTTCGCCGTCGTCCTCAACCCAGCCGGCGATGGTCAGGTTGATGAGGTCGTCCATCTGCACCGCGTCGTCCGCCGGTTCCCAGACGGCCAGCTCCATCCGCATCTGCTCGAGCGTGGCGTCCACGGTCTCGTCCGGCAGGGACGCCTCCTCCTTCGGATGACGCACCGCGTCGAGGTTCCCCAGGTCGACGAGCGGCTGCAGTGGAACGGTGGCCGTGAACTGCGGCGGGTCGAATTCGTCGAGCGACACGGACGGCACCCCGCCGATGTCCAGCCCTTCCTCCAGCACGGCTTTGGACGTGAACTCCTGGATGACCGTATCCAGCGCCTCGTTAAGCAGGTAGCCCCGCCCGAACATCTGCTCGACGATGCGGCGCGGGGCCTTGCCCTTCCGGAATCCTGGGATGGAGAGACGGCGAACCGCCCGGCGGTACGCTTGGTCGAGATACGGCTCGACGTCGGCGTTGTCCAGCTCTACCGTGAGAACCGCTTCGCGCGGCTCGCGTTGCTCAGTGGATATCTTCACACACTTGGCTCATGCCCCCGAGCGCCAGGGCCAGGGGGTGTCACTCACGGGTACCGCCCTATTGTACATCATGGACGGCCCTTCCGGAGAAGGCATGAGAGAGAGTCGTTCCCGCTTGCGCTTGTGCCGATAGCGCCGCCACGCACGCTTGCGATAAGGTAAATCCCCATCAATCGACTGGAGCCCATACCGCCTTGCTGAGATCCGTTGGCTGCGGAAGCCCCCGACTCGAACACGCCGGACAGACCGTCTCCCTCGCCGGTTGGGTGCACCGCCGCCGCGACCACGGCGGCCTCGTCTTCATTGACCTGCGCGACAGCACCGGCCTCGTCCAGGTGGTCTTCCACCCGGAGGAAGCGCCGGACGCGTTCAGCATCGCGGAGCGCTTCCGCGCCGAGTGGGTCGCGCAGATCACGGGCACGGTGCGCCCGCGCCCCGAAGGGACAGCCAACCCCAACCTCGACACCGGCGACGTCGAGGTGCTCGCGAGCGCCGCCGTCGTCCTGAACCCCGCGCGCACGCCGCCGTTCGACGTGAGCCAGGATGCACCCGTCGACGAACTGCTCCGCATGCGCTACCGCTACCTGGACCTGCGACGCCCCTTCATGCGCGAGAACCTCCGCATGCGCCACCGCGCCGTCAAGTTCATACGCGACTACCTCGACGAGCGCGGCTTCATCGAGATCGAGACGCCCATCCTCATCAAGAGCACGCCGGAGGGCGCGCGCGATTACCTCGTGCCCAGCCGCATCCACCAGGGGAGTTTCTACGCCCTGCCCCAGTCCCCTCAGCAGTTGAAGCAGTTGCTGATGGTCGCCGGGACGGACCGCTACTTTCAGATCGCCCGCTGCTTCCGCGACGAAGACCCCCGCGCCGACCGCCTGCCCGAGTTCACGCAGCTCGACCTCGAGATGGCCTTCGTAGACCGCGACGACATCGTCGCCCTCATGTCCGACCTGTACACGGCGCTCATCCAGGCCATCAGGCCGGACAAGCGCGTGCCTCTGCCCGTCCCGCATTTCACCTACGAGGAGGCGATGGCGCGCTTCGGTAGCGACAAGCCCGACATCCGATTCGGGCTGGAACTGGCCGACTTCTCATCCATCGTCGCCAGCAGCGAGTTCAAGGTCTTCTCTGGCGTCGTCGCAGGCGGCGGCGTGGTCAAGGGCTTCGCCGCTCCCGGCCTCGCCTCGATACCGCGACGACAGGCCGACGAACTGGTAGAACTCGCCAAGCGTTACGGCGCGCGCGGGCTCGTCACCATCGCTCTGGACGAGGCTGCGGGCTCGCTGGACGCGCTCACGCTGGACCACGTCCGCACCCCCGCCCGCGCGCTGGCGCTCGGCGAGATCAGGGCGATGGCTACCGCCTGCGGCGCAGCGCCCGGTGACCTCATCCTGATCGTGGCCGGGGAGGAGCCGCAGTCCTCCGCCACCCTCGGCCAACTGCGCCTCCACATGGGCGAGCGGCTCGGCCTCGCCGACGCCGACACCATCGCCCTTTGCGTCATCTCCGACTTCCCGCTCTTCGACTGGAACGAGAACGAGCAGCGGTGGGACTCGGTGCACCACCCATTCACGGCGCCCTTCGACGACCACTGGGAGCGGTTGGATACCGATCCGGGAAGCATGACCGCAAGGGCCTACGACCTCGCCGCGAACGGCTACGAGCTCGCCGGCGGCAGCATCCGCATCCACGAACGCGAGAAGCAGGAGGCCGTCTTCCGTACGCTCGGCCACTCGCCGGAGAACGTGGAAGCGCAGTTCGGTCACCTGCTGGAGGCGTTCGAGTACGGTGCGCCCCCGCACGGCGGCTTCGCGGGCGGCATAGACCGGCTCATCATGCTGCTCTCCGACAGTGCCGAGTCGATCCGCGACACCATCGCCTTCCCCAAGACCCAGGTCGGCGCAGACCCGCTCTTCGGCGCCCCTTCGCCCGTCGACCAGGCCCAACTGGACCAACTCGGCCTCGCACTCGCCCCCCGGAGCCCTGAGCCGGAGACACGGTAGGGCGGGGGCGTCCCATGCTCCCGGATCTCACCATCGCCCAGGCTGTAGTTCTTGCACTGCTGGGGCTGTCCGTAGGCACGGTGGGGGCGCTCGCGGGCGTCGGCGGAGGATTCCTGCTCGTTCCGGTGCTGCTGTTCATCTTCCCTGACGCCGACCCTGCATCCGTAACCGCCATCTCACTCACCTCTGTCCTCTTCACCGCAGCCTCTGCGAGCGTCGGCTTCCGGCTCTCGCGCCTGCAGGACTTCCGCACCGCCGGTATCCTCATCGCGCTGGCGGTCCCGGCCGCGGCAGGGGGCGCGCTCCTCAACCGCGTCACTGAGCGGAGCGCCTTCGAGACGATCTTCGCCGTGGCGCTCCTGCTGGGAGCGGTCTACCTCATCTCCCGCAGCGCATTGGAATCACGAACGGAAGAGCCATCCACGCGCGGGCGGCCTCGCAGGGTTGTCGAGAAGTCCGGCCACACCTACGACTACCGCGTGAACGAGCCGCTAACCGCCGCCATCGCGCCCGTGGCCGGCTTCTTCGCGGGATTCTTCGGCATCGGCGGCGGCGTCATGAACGTCCCGATCATGATGCTCGTCATCCGCATCCCGAAGGCTGTCGCCATCGCGACCTCACAACTCGAGCTGACCGCCGCCGCGACGGCCGCACTGGCCATCCATATCGCATACAGCAGCGACGAAGCCGGTCTCTGGTTAAGGGCGGGAGTCACGGGCGTGGGCGCGATGCTCGGCGCGCAGATCGGCGTACGGGTCGCACCCCGGGTGAGCGGGCGGCTCGTGCTCGGTGTCATCGGCGCGGGCCTGCTCATCGCCGGAGGCAGGCTGTTGCTCTGAGGTCCGGCTATCCCGCCGGCACGCCCTCCAGGGCCCACGCTCCACTGAACGACACCGGCAGAGCGGAGCAACCCGCCTGGGCGGCGACACGTTCTGCCAGCCCAGGCGCGCCCCCTGCATCCGCCAGCGCGAACATCGACGGTCCCGCTCCGCACAGCGCAGGACGCAACCCCGCCGATTGGAACGCCTCACGCAGCGCCGCGGAGAACGGGTACGCCTCGCCTGCGACCGTATCGAATGCGTTGAACACTCGCGCATCGAGCGGCTCACCACCGCACACACGCCGCTCAACCTCCGCCGTGGCGCTGCCGTCCGTATAGTGCTCGGGCTTGAGAAGCGCGTACATCTGTGCGGTCTTGTCCCTTGGTCTCGACGCGTCCGGCACCGCAACAACCGCCTCACCCTGCGGAGTCGGCAACGGCGTCAGCCGCTCACCGCGTCCCTCCCCCAGCGCCGTGCCCCCTGACACGAAGAACGGCACGTCGCTACCCAGTCGTCCCGCGAGTTCTCGCAGCGCATCGGCGTCGAGGTCGAGTCCCCACAGCCGCCGCAGCCCGAGGAGCGCGGTCGCGGCGTCGCTGCTCCCGCCGCCGAGCCCGCCCGCAGTGGGGATGCGCTTGATCAGACGGATCTCCGCTCCCGCCGAGACGCCCGACTCGCGCTGCAGCAGGCGTGCCGCCGCCAGCACGAGGTTCTCCTCCACCGGTGCGGCGCCCTCAGGATCGACCGTCAGCGTGAGGCTGTCCGACTCCTCAAACGCCAACTCGTCCGCGAGGCTGAGCGACTGCAGGACCGTCCGCACCTCGTGGTAGCCGTCGTCGCGGCGTCCGAGCACCTCGAACGTCAGGTTGACTTTCGCGGGGGCCAGCAGGCGGAGCACGGACGTGGCTACCAGCGGCGCTTGTACTTGGAGATGCTCCGCATCTCGCGAGGCGGGTCCAGTTGGCGGCCCATGATCGTGTACGAGACTTCCGCCACGTACAGGCTTCCCTCCGAGTCCACCGCGATGCCGTGCGGCGCGACGAACTCTCCGGGCCCTTCGCCCTCCACCGCGGCGCCGAACCGGCAGACCAGTTTGCCCGTCAGGTCGAACACCTCCACGCGATGCCCCATGTTCGGCGAGTCGAACCCGGCCACCGCGTTCAGTTCGCCCACGTAGATGTGGTCCTGCCAGAGCACCATCGCGTCGGGGCGGTGGATGTTGTTCCACATCGTGATGAACCGGCCTTCCGCGTCGAACACCTGGATGCGGTGCGCCTCCCGGTCGACCACGTACACCCTGTCCTCGCCGTCTATGGCGATGTTGTGCGGACGCATGAACTCACCGGCGTCGATGCCGGGGCTGCCCCACGAGAACCTGTACTCGCCCGCGCTGCTGTAAACGTGCACCCGCGCGTTCCCGTAGCCGTCCGACACGTACCAGTCGCCGTTCGATGGCCGGATCGCCGCAGACGTCGGGCGGTTGAACGGCTCGCCGCCCCACTTCGGCGACGGGTTGTTGCGGTTGCCCAATTCGAACAACTGCTCGCCTGCACTGTTGAACCGCTGCACGGTATGGATGCCGTCGTCGGCAACGAGCAACGTGTCGTCGTGCGCGACGTACAGGCCGTGCGTGCGGTTGCTGAAGTAACCCTCGCCGAACGATTTGATGAAGTTGCCGTCCTTGTCGAACTGCATCAGTGGGTGCTCGCCGCGCGTCAGCAGGAAGACGTTGTCCTGCGAGTCCACCGCGACTCCCGGGCATTCGAGCAAGGTGTAGCCATCCGGGACCGTCGGCCATCCCGGAACGTACTCGTACTGGAACCCCTCGTAGCCGAAAACGTCCGCCATCGCACTCCTCCGGCGGCATAACGCCGCCCCGATTCTACGCCAACGGGTTCGTTCTCATGCCAGACGTATCGGACCGCCCCACAACTCCTCCCGAATCGGGTACCATCCCCGTATCGAAACGTGAACTGACCGGAGGAACGCAACATGACACAGAACGGCGCCCAGAAGGACACCATCGCACGCGGAGGCGGCGACGGCAGGTTCGCTTATGACAGGTGGATGGAGGCGCAGGGGCTCCCCATACACCGCGGCTACTTCATCGAAGACCTCCGCACCGTCGAGGTCGCCCCCTGGCATAAGCGCGAGTGCAACGGCGCCTTCATCCAGGTCTCCGGGATGGAGGGCGTCGCCGAGGCGCGCCTCACCGAACTCCCGCCGGGCGCGAGCGCTCCCCCGCTCAAGTTCGCCCTCGACGAGGTCGTCTACACCCTCTCGGGACACGGCATCGCCACCGTCTGGACGGACGGCGTGCCGAAACACAGCTTCGAGTTCGGCCCGCGCAGTCTCTTCCTCATCCCACGCGGCGCGCATCGCCAGTTCGCCAACGCCCGCGGCGACCAGCCTCTGCGCATCCTGCACAACAGCTACCTGCCCGTCGCCATGTCGCTCGAGCCGGACCCGGACTTCTACTTCAACAACTCCTACCCCCATCCCGAACTGCTGCAGCCCCGCGAAGAGGAGTTGTACGCGGTCGCGAAGCGCGCCCCGGACATGGGGCGCGGCGCTACCTGGTACGGCAACTACTTCACCGACATGGCCGCGTGGAATGACCTCGTCCCCCACCGCCAGCGCGGCGGCGGCGGTCACGTCGTCGACGTTTCCTTCCCCAACTCCCAGATGGGCGGACACATGTCCGTCTTCCCTCCCGGCACCTACAAGAAGGGCCACCGGCACGGCCCCGGCAGGGTCATCGTCATCCCGGCGGGAGAGGGCTACTCCATCCTCTGGCCCGAGGGCGGCGAGAAGATCATCGCGCCGTGGCACGAGGGCAGCATGTTCACCCCACCCGACCGCTGGTTCCACCAGCACTTCAACGTCAGCGTGGAGCCCGCCCGCTACCTCGCGCTTGCGCCCCTGCCCCAGTTCAGCGGCCACAGCGAGAAGGTGGAGGACCGCAGGCGCGACCAGATCGAATACCCGTACGAGGAGCCATGGATCCGCGAGAAGTTCGAGGAGGAGCTCGGCAAGCGAGGTCTTGAAAGCCTCATGCCGCACGAGGCCTACACGAACCCCGACTTCAAGTGGGGCTACCGCGCCGACGAGGAGCAGGGCGCCGTGATCGGCCTCCGGAACAGCCGCTAGCGCCAGCCATCGCAACCAGGACACGGAAGGGGCGGCTCTTGTAGCCGCCCCTCGTCATTCCTGTCTATCCAGGCCGCTTGCCGTGCGCCGCGAGGCTTATACCAGGACCATTGACCGCACAGCGGGCATCCCGGACTTCGCGAGGCTCCAGTGTTCGCCGTGGTCCTCGCTCACGTAGAGGTCAGTGGCCGCAGCCGCCACCAGCGCGCCGCCTGGGCCTGCCACCATCGTCCTGACCATCGCCTCGAAGGAAGCGGGCAGGCCGCTCTCCAGCCGGAGCCAGTGCGCCCCGCCGTCCTCGCTGCGGTAGATGGCCGCATTCGCCGTGCCGTTCGCCCGCCACCCCGGCGGGGGCGTTGCGGCGGCGGCCGTGTACAGCAGCGTCGGGTCTTCCGGCGCTGCAACCAGGGGCATCGTGTACGGTCGCTCCAGGCCTTCCTGCACCAGCCGCCAGCTCTGGCCGCCGTCCTCGCTGCGGTGGAACCCGCACCCTGTGGTCGCGTACATGTGCCGTGCGTCCGGGTCCGCCACCACCTCGTGGACGTCGAAGAAGAGCCCCTCGTTCAGGCTCTCCCACGTCACGCCGTCGTCGACGCTGCGGAACACCCCGCCCTCCTCGACCCCGACGTAGACGCCGCCCGCCTGCGCGGGGTCGGGGTAGATCGAGCGCACGTGCGGGATGTGCGGAGGCGGGGGGAACGTCCACGTCTCGCGGCCGGGGATGTCGTTGAACGAATCGCAGCCGGCCCAGGTCGCTCCGCCGTCGCCGCTCCGGTACACCATCGCAGGCGACACGCCCAGCCATACGAGCCCCGGCACGCGAGCGTCGGCCCCCAGCGTCCACGGCAGGTCCTCTACCGCGCGAGGGTTCATCAGCTCCCAGTGGTTGTGCCCGCTCCGGCGCCAGATGGCTGCGTCGTCAGTGACGGCATACACTGTGTCGCCGGCGCCTGCGAGCAGTGGCCGTGCTCCCGGGCCATCCTCCGCGTGGAACTTCCCGCTGTCCAGGTGGAATGCGAACACACCCTCCTCTGTTCCCAGCACCAGTTCACTCATGACGGCCTCCTCGATGGTCATGGGTCTGTTGTTCTACGCACAGCAGTGTACTCGCCCACTGCGGGCGTCTCTACTCCGGACGCTTGCCGATGCGCAGCCGGACGACGCCGCAGTCGCACAGGTAGTCCGTCCACGCCAGGTCGTCGAGTTCGTTCGGCAGCAGCGGCATCCCGCGCTCCGAGTACGGCACCTCCCGGACCCGCGACGCTCCGCAGTGCTCGCACTGGGGCTCCATCCGCAGCCCGCCCTCGCCGCTGCTCACCACAACGCTCACGCCGCACCCCGCCATGTGCGGTACAACGACGCCCACTCCGGCATCGAGAGCGTCTGCGCCCGGCGCGACGCCTCGACTCCTGCGCCCTTCAGCAGACGTTCTGCCTCGTCCGGCGCAACGTTCAGGCCGCCGGACAGCGCATTGCGCAACTGCTTGCGAGGAGCACTGAACCCGGCACGCGCCAGCACGAAGAACCGCTCCGCGTCGTCCACCCCCTCCGCCAACCCCTCGTGCACTGATATCCCCACCACCGCTGATGTCACCTTCGGCGGCGGCGTGAACGATCCCGGACGCACGATGCGTGCGATGCGCGCCGTCCCGAACAGCTGTACCGCGAGAGACACCAGCGACATCGCTCCTGGACGGGCGCATATCTGCTCCGCCACCTCGCGCTGCACCAGCACCGCTGCCCGTGTTGGACGACAGTCCGACTCGAGGAACCGCCGGAGGATGGGCATCGCGGCGTAGTACGGCAGATTGCCGAGCATCTTGTACGGCGCGCACCCGCCAAGCAGCGCGGCAGGATCGGCAGCGCGGGCGTCCGCCTCCACGACCTCGACGTTGGACGGCGCGTCGGTTTTGAGTGAACGCGCCAGTGCGCCATCCAGTTCCACGGCGACGACGCGACGCGCCCGCTCCGCCAGTACCGCGGTGAGCGAACCGCGCCCCGGCCCGACCTCAATGACCGTGTCGCCGGAGCCCACCTCCGCCGCGTCTGCGATGGCGCCGAGGATGTTGCGGTCGGTCAGGAAATGCTGCCCCAGGCTCTTTCTGGGAGCGCCGTACGCCATGGCTGGCCTCGGAAACGCATGCGCCGGAGGACGATTCGGTGCCTCCGGCGCGCGGATTCGTAGAGAGAGGCCGTGCACCTCTCGTCGAACCGGGAGCCCGCGCGCCTGGCCATGGAGCCAGACTCGAACCAGACTGGTCTGCGGCACTCGGAGCACTCCGCTTAGCGCTGCTTCCTTCCGGATCTGACGCGGTTCACAGGGCTCCGTCGCGCAGGGTCTGGCTCTCAACGTCCGTTTCCGGGCCAGAGACGGCGAGACCGGCCCTCTAGAGAGGAGTTCAACCCCGCTGAAGCGGATTTCGGGTGCAGGGCACCGCTAGCTCCCCGTCTAGCACGGCCACAGCCATGCTATGCGTCGAGACACCGCAGGTCAACGCGGCGCCCTGCCGCGAGCGGGGAACCCTGCTATCCTTTCATCATGCCAGTCCGCACCGCCGTCATCACCGCCGCCGGGGTCGGCACTCGCTTCCTCCCCATCTCCAAGTCCGTCCCCAAGGAGATGTTGCCCCTCGTCGACCGCCCCGTGCTGCAGTACGCCGTCGAGCAGGCCGCCGAGGCCGGCATCGAGCGCGTCGTCCTCATCACGTCGCGCGGCAAGACCGCGATGGAGGACTACTTCGACGTCGCCCCCGAGCTCGAACGCACCCTCCGCGAGCGCGGAAACGCCAGGCTCGAGCCGGTCGAGCGCGTCGGACGCATGACCCGCATCATCGCGGTGCGACAGCCGGAGCCGCTCGGCCTGGGCCACGCCGTGCTCATGGCGAAGGAGGCGGTCGGCAGCGAGCCGTTCATCGTCTACCTGCCCGACGAGATATTGCTCGGCCAACCCTCCGTCACCCGCCAGATGCTCGACGCCTACGAGCGGCGCGGCAACGCCATCGGGGTTATCGAGGTGCCGTGGGACGACGTCTCGCGCTACGGTGTCGTGGAAGGCGAGCCGCTCTCTGACCGCGAGACCCGGCTCACGCGCAGCGTCGAGAAGCCGCCGCGCGACGAGGCGCCGTCGAACCTCGCCATCGTCGGCCCTTACGTCTTCTCGCCCGCGATCTTCGACTGCCTTGAAGAGATAACCGCCGGCGCGATAGGCGAACTCCAACTCACAGACGCCATCGCCCTCCTCGCGCAGCGCGAGCCCGTGCACGCCTACCGCTTCGAGGGCGAGCGCTTCGACGCTGGCACGCCGCTCGGCCTCATGCAGACCGCCGTGGAGATTGCCCTCCGCCGCCCGGACTACGCCGACGCGATGCGCGCGTGGATCAAGGAATTGGCGGAGCGGCTGTAGCGAGCCCCTAGCGGTCCATCTTGATGACCGCGAGGAACGCCTCCTGCGGCACCTCGACGCGCCCGATGCGCTTCATGCGCTTCTTGCCTTCGGCCTGCTTCTCCAGCAGCTTCCGTTTGCGGGTCACGTCGCCGCCGTAACACTTCGCCAGCACGTTCTTCCGCATCGCGGTGACGGTCTCCCGCGCGATGACCTTGCTCCCGATCGCCGCCTGTATCGGCACGTCGAACAGCTGGCGCGGAATGAGCTTCCGCAGGCGCTCCACGAGCAGGCGCCCCTGGTGGTAGGCGCGGTCGCGGTGCGTGATGAGCGACAGTGCGTCGACCGGCGATTGGTTGACGAGGATATCCAGCCGCACGAGCGGCGCGGCCCGGTAGCCGTTGAACGAGTAGTCCAGCGACGCATAGCCCCGGCTGCGCGTCTTCACCTGGTCGTAGAAGTCCACCAGCACCTCGGCCATCGGCGCCGACGCTTCGAGCAGCACGCGCGGATCGGACGACGGGGCGGCGTCAGCGCCCCCTGCGCCACCCGTGGCCGAGTCCAGGTACTCGGTGCGTTTGAACTCGCCGCGCCGCGAGTTGATCAGCTCCATCATCGGCCCCACGAAGCGCGACGGTGTGAGGATGGACAGGTCCAGCCACGGCTCCTCCACCTGCTGCGACTCGCCGCCGGTCGGCAGGTCCGTGGGACGCGAGACCTCGCGTATCGAATCGTCGTTCATCGTCACGCGGTAGACGACGCTCGGCGCGGTGACCACGAGATCCATGCCGTACTCGCGCTCCAGCCGCTCCTGCACGATCTCCATGTGCAGCAGGCCCAGGAACCCGCAGCGGAAACCGGGCCCCAGCGCGGGTGAACTCTCCGGCTCGTACACGAGCGCGGCGTCGTTCATCTGCAGGCGCTCCAGCGCCTCGCGCAGGTCGTGGAACTCGTTGCCCTCGCTGGGGTACAGCCCCGCGAACACCATCGGCTTCTGCTCGCCGTAGCCGGGCAGCGGCTCCGCAGCGCCTGAGCGTGCATGCGTGATCGTGTCGCCGACACGGCAATCGCCAACGCTCTTCAACCCCGTCGCCAGGTAGCCCACCTCGCCCGCCGTCAGGTTCGGTCCCTTCGCCATCGCCGGTCTGAACGCGCCGACCTCCAGGAGGTCCGCTTCCGTGCCGGTCGCCATCATCCGGACACGGTCCGTGCCCTTCACCGAGCCGTCCACCACGCGGACGTACGCCATCACCCCCTTGTACGAGTCGTACTTGGAGTCGAACACCAGCGCGCGCAGCGGACGCTCCTCGTGCGCCTCGGGCGGCGGCACACGTTCGATAACCGCCTCCAGCAGTGCGCGAACGCCCGTGCCGTCCTTCGCTGAGACGAGGAGTACCTCGTCCGCGTCGAAGCCGAACGCCGTCTCCATCTCCTCGATGACCCGGTCGGGCTCGGCGGCGGGCAGGTCTATCTTGTTCACCACGGGGACGATGGCGAGGTCGTGCTCCAGCGCGAGGTAGACGTTGGCGAGTGTCTGCGCCTGGATGCCCTGGGCGGCGTCGACCACCAGCAGCGCGCCCTCGCACGCCGCGAGCGAGCGGGAGACCTCGTACGAGAAGTCCACGTGGCCCGGCGTGTCGATGAGGTTCAGCTCGTAGTCACGGCCCTGGTAGGCGAGCCCCATGCGGACGGCCTGCGCCTTGATGGTGATGCCGCGCTCGCGCTCGAGGTCCATCGAGTCGAGCAGTTGGTCATGCATCTCGCGCGCGGAGACGGCGCCCGTGATCTCCAGGATACGGTCGGCGAGCGTCGACTTGCCGTGATCGATGTGGGCGATGATGCAGAAGTTGCGGATGAGCGAGGGGTCCACGCCCCTCATTCTAGCAGGGAGGCTCTACGAGCCACCGGCGTCGCCGGATGCCTCGCCGTCCTCCGACATCATGCCGCTCTCCGCCAGAGTACCGATGAGGCCGAAGATGTCGCCTAGGAAGTCCTCGCCGTCCGAGGAACCTTCGCCGCTGGCCGACTGGAGGTAGCGGAAGAGGTCGGAGTCGGCGGGCAGGACGAGCGTCGTCTGGCTCCCGAGCACCGCCCTGTATGCCGCGAGGCTGCGGCGGAACGCGAAGAACTCGGGGTCCTGCTCGAGCGCCTCGGCGAGGATGCGGATCGCCTCACCTTCACCCTCACCGCGGAGCCGGTTCGCGGCCTCGTCCGCCTGGGCGGCGATGATCTCCACCTGCCGGTCGACGTCGGCGACGCGCTGGCGGTACAGCTCCTCGCCCTCTGCGCGGAGACGCTGTGCCTGCACGGAGCGCTCCGTCCTCATGCGGTTGAAGATGTTCTCTTCCGTGGCGGGCGGGAAGTCCGCGCGCTTGATGCGGATGTCGACGATGTCCACTCCGAAGTCGTTCTCGGCGGACTTGACGACCTGGTTCGCCGTCGCCAGCGCGCGTCCCACGATGGCCGCGCGGGTGGGGACGCCCTGCGGGTTCACCAGCTGCTCCACGTCGGTGCGGTCCTCCTGGATGCCGATGAGCCGCCCGCCGATGATCTCTTCCTGCGTGCTGCGGCCGACTTCGTCGCGGAGCGCCGCGATGACGATCTGCTGGATCGTGGCGTCGGCGTTGTTCTCGGTGCGGAGGCGCGTGATGAACTTGCGCGGGTCCTCGATGCGGTAGCGGACGTAGGCGTCCACCTCCAGGAACTGGTTGTCCTGGTCCGGCATGGACGTGGGCGTCACGTCTATCCGCAAGATGCGCTTGTCCAGTACGTTAGCGGTGTCCACGAACGGCGCCTTCACCTTCAGGCCCGGCGTGTACTCGATGCGCTGTATCTCTCCGAAGCGGGTGACGACCACGTACTGGGTCTCGTCGACCGTGTACAGCGCCTGCGGAACCACGATGACCGCCGCCACGATGAGGATGAGGAGGGGAACGAGGAGTTTCATATCAGCCCCCGCTCCCCGCGCCGGCAGCGGGACCAGCGGCCGACGGAAGGATGCCTTCCGTCAACGGCAGGAGCGGCAGCGCGCCGCCGGTGGAACCGTCCAGGATGAAGAGGGTGACGCCGGGGAGGATGTCCTCTATCGCCTCAAGGAACAGCCGTGTCCGCGTCACCTCCCGGGATTGCGCGTACTCGGTGAAGACCGCGGTGAACTCCGCCGCTTCACCTTGCGCCCTGGCGATACGGGCGTCCTTGAACGCCTGCGCCGCCTGCGTCACCTGCTCCGCCGAACCGCGCGCCCGCGGGAGCCGGTCCTGCTCGTAGGCGAGCGATTCGTTGATCCGGCTCTCCCGGTCGACACGCGCCCTGTTGACGTCGTCGAACGCGTCGCGCACGAGATCCGGCGGCTGCACCTCCTGCAACTGCACGTTCAGGATCTCGATCCCCGCGTTGTAATCGTCGACGATCTCCTGCAGCAGCGCCTGCGTGCTGACCTGCACCGCCTCCCTGCCCACGCGGAGCGGGTCGTCTATCGACCGCTGCCCGACGACCTGCCGCAACGCGGCCTCGGCCGCGTCCTTGAGTGTTCGCCCATCGGGGCGGCCCACGCCGGCATCCGGCCGTGCCGGGTCGCCGGGGTCGGCGACGTTGAAGAGGAAGGCGCCGAGGTCCTTGATGCGGTACTGCACGACGAGGTCGATGGCGACGATGTTCAGGTCGCCGGTGATCATCTTGGACTCGACCTCGACGTCGGTGATGGTGTCGGCGGCGCCGGTCCTGAAGCCGAGCTCCATGCGCTTGGTCTCGTCCACCGAGACGACGTCCACCGTGCCGATGGGCGCCGGAGGATACCAGTGCAGTCCTTCGTCCTCGGTGCCGCGGAATGCGCCGAACAGGCGCAGGGCGGCCTGCTCGGACGGCTGCACGGTGTAGAAGCCCGTGCCCAGCCAGAGCGCGAGCGCAACCACGATGATGCCGAGGATGAGTAAGCGGGAACCGCCGCCGCCCGGAAGGCGTGAGCGTATGCCATCCCAGCTCTGTCGGAGGTTCTGGACTACCTGGTCCGGATCGAATTCGGGTCGGCGTTCGCCGTACATCTAACGCAACTTCTTCCGTAGGCCCCGCAAGGTGAGCGGGGAACAGCACGAGTCTATCCTCCGCCCCCAAGGGTGTCAAACGAGAGTGCCTCTGTCGTTCCTGCGCAGGCAGGAACCTCGTCTGGCCCCTTCCCTTGTCCCCCGCCTGTCATTCCGAGCGGAGCCGTCGACGCAGTCGGTGGCGCAGTCGAGGAATCTCTCGGGGGCTGCCTGGTTGGGAGACGGAAGGTAAGCGCTCTCTTCACATTTGTGACATCTGTCCGTTGTGCGAACGATATACCCCTGCTTACCCTGTTCTGACCAGTAGCCGGTTGGCACGGCAAGGACAACGCAGGGGAGGACTCGGATGGGCTCGAAAAGGCTCACAAGGGCTCAGAAAAAGAGGCGTTTGAGCCCTTCTAAGCCCCCGAAGGGCTCAACGAAAGACCTCGATTTACGAACGGAGGAGCATGAAGTGAGCCAGAATGAGCCGGTTTTCCACGAAGATCTCTCCGACAAGCAGGTCGTGGCCCTCCCATACATCGCTGCAGCAGCCACCAACGCCGAGGGTGCGCGGGCGGCGGACGTCAGCCTCGCGACACTCAAACGGTGGCGGCAGGACCCGGTCTTCCGGGAGGAACTGCGTCGGATGAGGCAGGAGACCGCGGACCTCGCTCACGCCGAACTCAACGGCCTCGCTCTGAAGAGTACAGCCGCACTGGCTGAACTCCTGGACGACCCCAACCCGCGGATCAAAACGCAGGCCGTCCGCCTCGCACTCGTCCTTGGTGTTCAGATTGGCCAGGCCAGGGAGAACCAGCGGCGCCTCAGACAGCTCGAAAGGGCGCTCACCCTCCTCAAGAACGTCAAGTAGGAAGCCCCCGTCACGCGTTGACGCTCCGGCGGAGAGCAGTGTAGTTTCCCCTCTTGCGCAACAACGCGAACGCTCCCTGCGTGATAACGAGGAAGAACGAGGTACGACTGGCCGATGGCTTACGAATACGACGTCTACGGCGTCGGCAACGCGATAGTGGATACGGAGGTGGAGGTGGAGGACTCGTTCCTCGCGGGCCACAGCATGGACAAGGGAATCATGACGCTCGTCTCCCCGGAGTCCCAGGCAGTGCTGCTCAGGAGCCTCGCCGGACACGCATCGCACGGCTCCGCGGGCGGGTCGGCCGCGAACACGATGACCGCCGTCGCCCACTTCGGCGGACGCGCCTTCTTTACCGGCAAGGTCGGCAACGACATGCACGGCGCGCTCTACCGCGAGAGCCTCGCTGAGGCAGGGGTCGAGTTCGACATGGCCCCCGCGGACACCGGCGCCACCGGGGCATGCGTCATCCTCGTGACGCCGGACGGCGAGCGCACGATGCAGACGAGCCTCGGCGCCGCTTCCACCCTGGAGCCGGACGACATCGACCTCGATGCCCTGCGCTCCAGCCGGGTGGTCTACGTGGAGGGCTACCTGCTGAGCACGTCGCCGTGCGCGGAGGCCGCCGAAAGCGCGATGGCCGCAGCGTCGGACGCAGGTGTGCGCGTTGCGCTCAGCCTCTCCGACCCCGCGATCGCTGCGCACTTCATCGAACCGTTCCGGCGCGTGACCCGGCAGTACGTGGACATCCTCTTCTGCAACGAGCACGAGGCGGAGATATACGGCGGAGGAGGCTCACGCGAGGAGCGGCTGCGGGCCGTCGGGGCGGACGCCCCGCTCGTGTTCATGACGTGCGGCGCGGACGGCGCGCTCGTCTTCGACGCCGGAACGGTCACGCGCGTACCGGGGCACGCAGTGCCCGTCGTGGACACGACCGGCGCGGGCGACGTGTTCGCCGCGGGCGCCCTCTACGGGCTGACGCATGGCCTCAACCCCACCGATGCTGGTAAGCTCGGCTCGTTCGCGGCGGCGCGGGTCGTGACCGGCTTCGGCGCGCGGCTGCGCGAGCCGCTGCATGAGACGCTGGAAACCATACTCAGCGGGGCGCACCCGCTCGGCTGAACCAGAGAGGAGAGACGGAGTATGACCACCGAACGCCACCAGAAGGCTGCATGGGCGCAGACCCACGACGTGCCGGAGCAGTGGGAGGAGCAGGAGTTCGTCGACAACTGGGTCACGCGCGACGACGGCAGGCAGGACACGCGGGGGCCGATGATTCAGACCACCGTGGACGCGGCGCCCTTCCCCACCGACCAGGCGATCCGCGCGCTGGACGTCGGCTCGGGCTACGGCCTGCTCTCCGGCTACCTGCTGACGAAGTACCCCAACGCCCACGTGACCCTGCAGGACATCTCCGAGCCGATGTTCGGCCACGCGAAGGAGCGCCTCGCGGCGTACGCCGACCGCACCGCCTACGTGAAGAGCGACTTCTCGCAGCGTGGTTGGGCGTCCGCGCTCGGCGGGCCGTTCGACTTCGTGATGTCCGCCATCGCCATCCACAATATGTACGACGACGGACTCATCGCCGGCATCTACAAGGACATACACGACCTCATGGCGGACGGCGGGATGTTCGCCAACCTGGACTACGCGGCGCAGGCCGGCGGCGTGGACATGCACGTCCAATGGCTGAAGGAGGCCGGCTTCTCCACCGTGGAAGCGGAGGAGATCAACGACCGCACGGTGCTGCTGAAGGCCTCCCGCTAACCTGCCCCTTCCGCCATTCCCGCCCTCTCGTCATTCCCGCGAAGGCGGGAATCCAGCAGCCTGGGGCTGAGCGCCCCTAGCGCCAGAGGCGCTCGGAGGCGATGGCCGCGCCCTCCGCGAGCGACTCCAGCTTGCGGAAGATGATATCCGGGTCCATCTTGCCGTAGCCCGCGAACGTGCCGAAGCCGCAGTCCGAGCCTGCGAGCACCCGCTCGCGCCCGACGATGGCGGCGAACGTCTCGATGCGCTGCGCCACCAGCTCCGGGTGCTCCACGAAGTTGCTCGTGGAGTCCAGCACGCCGGGGGCGAGCACCTTGTCGTCCGGGATGTCGGCGTCGCGCCACTCTTTCCACTCGTGGGCATGACGCGGGTTCGACGCCTCGAACAGGATGGCGGTCGGCTTCGCCCGCAGAACGATGGGCATGATCTTCGATACGGCGATGTCGTAGTCGTGCGGCCCCTCGTAGTTGCCCCAGCAGACGTGCATCCGCACCGACTCCGCGGGCACGTTCTCCAGCGCACCGTTCAGCACGTCGATGTGGTGCTCTGCGCGGCGGAGGAACTCCTCCTCGGTCAGCCCCTGGAAGCCGGTGTGGAACGCCATCGCAAGGTCGGGACAGTCCACCTGTAGCACGAACCCCGCGTCCACGATGGCCTCGTACTCCTCCTTCATCGCCTCGCCGAGCGCATCGACGTACGCCTCGTGCGTCGGGTACCAGGCGTTCGGCATGAAGACGGATGCCACGCCGGGCGAGGACGAGGTCATGAACGCATCCGTCACGCCCGCGCCCTCGAGCGCCGCCTTGAAGTTCTCGAGGTCCTTCCGCAGCGGCTCTCGGTCCTTCACCTCCACCGGCCCCACGCACTGCGGACGACGCATCGGTTGGTCGCCGGTCATGCGGGCCATCTTGGCGCGGAAGTCCGGGTACGGCGCCACGTCCAGGTTGGGGCGGCGTGCGCTGTCTCCCTCGAAGCCGGTCAGCCGGTCCTTGGCATATGTGGAGTAGGCGACCTTGCTCATCTCGCCGTCGCTCACGACGTCCACACCGGCGGCGTGCTGCCGGGCGACGATGTCGGCGACGCCCTGCCGCACAAGGGTCTCCAACTCCTCAACGTCGTACTCCTCCTCGCGCTCCTTCTTCAGGAGCAGCGCGGCGACGTCGTCCGGACGCGGCAGGCTGCCGACGTGTGTAGTGAGGATGCGGTCTGTCGAGAGTTTCATACGAACGCTCCGGGCAAGAGTGCACGCGGATTATAGCGGCGCTCCTATAATCGCGGCATGGCGCGAGAGGAGAACATCCAGGTGCGGGTGGCGTCGTCCGACGCGGACATGCAGGGCGCGTTCGCGGTGCGGCACGAGGTGTTCATCGTCGAGCAGGGCGTGCCGCCGGAGTTGGAGCGGGACGAGGCGGACGACAGCGCCGTGCACGTCGTCGCGAGCGATGGGCCTGCAGTCATCGGCACTGCGCGGCTGACGCGGGGCGGGGAGGCGCGGATAGGGCGCGTGGCAGTGCTGCCCGCGTGGCGCAGGCGCGGCGTCGCGGGGTTGCTGCTCGGGGCCCTGGAGGCCGAGGCACAGCAGCTCGGCATCGAGGAAGTGAGCCTGCACTCGCAGACCTACGTGCAGGCGCTCTACGAGCGGCACGGGTACGCGGTCACGGGGCCGGGGTTCGTGGAGGCGGGCATCGACCACGTACCGATGGCGAAGCGGCTGGATGAGCCTGCATCCTGACCGGCTACGAGGAGATGGCGGCCTGCTTCGGGTGGGGCGGCTCCTTTAGGACGAACGACCCGCGCACGTCCCGCAGGCTGAGGGCGCCGCTCTCCAACAGCGCGCCGCGTATGCCGGGACGGTGACGCGCCCGGACGTCCACGGCGATGAGCGCGTAGCCCGTGGCGAGCAGCGCCTCGTACTCAGCGGCGTGCTCGTCGTCGAGCCCCTCCTCGCCGGCGGACATGGCGCCGATCCAGGAGCCGAACGCCGCGCCGAACTTCCAGACGGTCGCGGCCAGCAGGATCTTTATGTTGATGTCCATCGGATAGACCAGCAGCGCGATGAGCGACGGCACCTCGATGATGAGCGAGCCCCAGATGCCCCACTTTATCGCCGCTCGCAGCATGCTCTCTCCCCGCCGCTTCAGGCGCGGAGGCGCGGGGCCGTCGTCCGGCAGCACGTAGGTGACGCCCGTGCGGTCGCCGAAGCCCGCTTCTTCCAGCAGCTGCTCAGCGACAACGGCAGCCGTGCGGTGCTCGAATATGCCGACGACGGCGGTCATACGACGGGCTCCCTCGCTTTCAGCGCGCTATCGAAGAAGTCGATGAGCTTCGGCCACGAGTCCGCGGATATCTCGGGGTCGTAGCGCACGGGGTTATAGGGGTCGTTGAAGGCGTGCTGTCCGTTGGGATAGCGGTGGAAGGTGAACGGCTTCCCCTCGGCGCGGAGCGCGGCTTCCAGTTTGTCGACGTCGGCCGGCGTGGGGTTCGCGTCGAGGTCGCCGAAGAAGCCCGTGAGCGGGCAGTCGAGGTCGGCAGTCAGGCTCATCGGGTCGGGGCCGTCGCCCCAGGGCAGGTCCACGTCCACGCCGTAGAAGTTCGCGCAGGCGGCGAACTCCTTCGTCCGCACCGCGAGCATATAGGCGACGCGCCCGCCGATGCAGAAGCCGGTGACGCCGAACGGACCTGCCACGTCCGGCAGGCTGCGGAGGTATGCCAGGCCCGCGAGCATGTCCTTCAGCAGTTCATCGTCGCGGAGGCTGTCCTTGAGCGGCATCGCGACCTCGCGACGCACCGGGTCCTCGAAGGCGTATCCCGTCAACTGTTCGTTCGTTACGTCGGAGCGATGGAAGAGGTACGGCATGATGGCGGCGTAGCCCGCCTCGGCGAGCCCGTCGCACTTCTCCCGCACGAACCGGTCCATGCCGAATACGTGCATCGCCACGACGACACCGGGATGCGGGCCCGGAGCGTCCGGCAGCGCGAGGTACGCGTCCACCGGCTTGCCGTCAACGTCTATGCTCACCCATTCGGACGCCATCGCCTTCCCTCCTTCGTGCGCGGTCAGTCGTCCTCGCTGATGACGAGCGCGCCCTTCCCCTTGATCTCACGCGACTCCTGGTAGCGGTGGGCCTCCACGGCCTCGGCGAGCGGCCACGTGCGGTCTATCGTCGGCTTGAGTTTACCTTCGCCGAACCAGCCGAGGATCATCTCGAAGTCCTCGGGCGGCGTAAGGACAGCGCCCGCGCCGGTAACCGAGACCGGACCGCGATAGAGGCTGGCGATCGGCAGTGTGGTCTCCCGGCCGCCTGCGGCCCCGAATACGGCCAGCCGTCCGCCGCGTGCAAGGGCTCCGAGACCCCTGGCCAGAACGTCGCCGCCGATACCGTCGACGATGACGTCCACGCCGCGTCCGTCCGTGAGCCGCTTCGCCTCCTCGACGAAGTCCTGCTCCACGTAGTTGATGCCGTGATCCAGTCCGTACTGAGCGGCCCACTCCAGCTTCTCGGCGCTGCTCGCCGTGCCCAGCACCGTCATGCCCAACTGCTTCGCCAGCTGGATGGCGGCGATCCCGCAGCCGCTCGCGGCGGCCTGTACGAGGACGGTATCGCCCTCCTTCGCGCCGCCACGGACGCAGAGCGCCGCCCACGCGGTGGTGTAGATGATGGCAAGCGTCGAGGCTTCAACGAAGCTGAGGTTGGCCGGCATGGGAAACACGGCGCGTTCAGGAGCGGCGATCAGTTCGGCGTACGTGTTCAGGTGCTGACGCACGATGACGCGGTCGCCCACGCGCACCGAGGTCACGTCCCTGCCGACCTGCGCAACGACACCCGCGCCTTCCACGCCGAGCATGGCCGGGAAGTCGACGTCCTGCCCCATGCGCCCGGCGCGGCGCGAGGCATCCGTAGGGTTGACGCCTGCGGCAGCAAGCCGGACCAGCACGTCGCCGTTACTGGTTTCGGGGTCGGGGACGTCTTCGAGGCGGAGCACCTCCGGCCCGCCGAACTCGTGGAACCGAACCGCTTTCATCGGCCATCCTCCTCTACAACCCGATTATCCGCCTCATGCGGGCAAGGGGCAAACCGTCAGGAGATGGCGTTGATGCCGGTGAGGTGACGCCCGAGGATGAGCTGGTGCATGTGCTGCGTGCCTTCGTAGGTGTGCACCGTCTCCAGGTTCATGGCGTGGCGCATGGGCGGAAGGTCGTCGGTGATGCCGGCCGCGCCGAGCAGGTCGCGGCTGGTGCGCGCGATCTCCAGCGCCGCGAGGGTGTTGCTGTACTTCGCCATGCTGACGTGCGACCAGTGCAGCGTTCCCGCGGTCTTCAGACGCCCCAGTTGCAGCGCGAGCAGCTGTGCCTTCGAGAGCGACGTCGCCATGTCCGCGAGCTTCTGCTGAACGAGCTGGAATGACGCGAGCGGACGCCCGAACTGTTCTCGCTCCTTCGTGTACTCGATGGCGGTGTGCAGGCAGTCGGCAGCCGCGCCGCAGACGCCCCAGACGATGCTGTAGCGCGCCGCGTTGAGGCACGCCAGCGCCGAACCGAGGCCGCGCGTGCCGGGGAGCAGGGCATCCTCTCCCACGCGCACGTCCTCCAGGAAGAGCGCGCTGGTCACGCTCATGCGCATGGAGAGCTTGTTGTGGACGTCCTCACGCCGAACGCCCGGGAGAGTGGTATCCACCAGGAAACCCCGGACCGCGTCGCCCAGCTTCGCCCAGACCACGACGACGTCGGCGATGCCCGCGTTGGTGATCCACATCTTGCCGCCGTTGAGCGTGAACCCGTCCGCAGTCTCAACGGCGCGCGTCTCCATGCCGGAGGGATCGGAGCCATGGTCGGCCTCCGTGAGGCCGAACGCGCCAAGGACGCGCCCCGCGGCCATGTCGGGCAGGTAGCTTTCGCGCTGCTCCTCCGTCCCGAAGGAGTGGATGGCAGTCATCGCCAGTGAGGACTGGACGGACGCGAACGAGCGATAGCCCGAGTCGGCGCGCTCCAACTCCTGCATGATGAGGCCGTAGGCAACCGGACCGAGCCCGGCACAGCCGTAACCCTCCAGGTGAGCGCCGAACAAGCCCAACTCGCCCATCCGGGGGACGAGTTCGAGCGGGAACGTGCCCTCGCGGAAGTGGGGGACGACAGCAGGCATCGCCTCCGCTTCGACGAAGTCGCGGACGGTGTCCCGCACCTGGCGTTCGTCGTCGGTCAACTGTGATTCGATGTCCAGCAGGTCTATGCCGCGGTAGGGCTGCATGAGGGCCTCACAGTCAAGCCTTGTGGAGTAAAGAGAAGCCCTCCGGGGTTCCGGAGGGCTTCCAAGTGTCGTCTGTACCTACCGCCTGCTTACGCGGGGCAGTGGTCAGGTACGCCCTGCTTGGCCTTCTCAGCCTCTATCGCCGCGGTCTGCTCCGCGATGGACACACCCAACTTGTCCAACTCATCCTGAAGGACGGGCACCGCCAACCGGTCCCAGACACCCTGGGAAACGTTGACAGGCTTTTCAGGAAGGCCCCTGTCGAACACGGCCTGATCACCGGCCAGAGCGGACTCCATCTCGGCGATCTTCTCGGCCAGAGCGACGCGGTCGCTCAGGCGGCAGAAAGCCAACGGCGCGCTGGTGATGACGTCAAACGTGCCGGGGTCGATGATGCTGAGCGTGCGCATGCGCTCGACGTTGCCGTCGCCGGGGGCGATGCCGGATCCCGGGCGGCGGTTGAACCTGCCAAGCGTCCAAACGGTCGTCCAAGCACCCTGGTCGTTGGCAACAAGGGTGTTGTTGGCGCTCTTGTTAGTCACGAAGTTCGTGATGTCGGAAGGAGTGCCGGGGCCGTCATTGATAAGGAGGATGACCTCCTGTCCGGGAGCGAACCCTGCGCCCCAGATGCGGACCTGCTCCTTAGACGAGGACGACCTGTGACCCAAGTCATAATCGACGATAGCACTTTCCGTTACGACGCTCTCAACGCCGGAGATGTGGCCGTCGGCGGACGCTCGTGGGGAGAGCATGGCATTCCCGGCCACGAGTCCGAGCAGCAGTCCTGCGGCAATAAGCGCGAGAACCACGGCCCGGGGGTGAGTTGCGATTACCTTAGTCACGATTACCTCCTGTGGACCTTACGCTTACTTCGAGCAGAAGTCCGGGACTGGGACTTCCTCACCTTCCGGACCCGGACGTTCACCGCTGAGGTTGCAGAGCGCGATCGGCGCGGTTGCCAGAACGTCGTAGGTTTCGCCGTCCACTGCCCACAGAGTGCTCAGGCGTTCTTCGTTCCCCGACACGAACTCCCCCTCTGGGGGTTTGGTATAGCCAACGTTCGGGCGGGTAAAGCGGCCTATCCGCCAACTCGTGGCGAATGCGCCGTCATCGTTCACGATGAGAGGCCAGACACTCCCCCCGCCGTCTCGGCGGTTCGAGGGGTTGCATACGCGCTCATCATCGACAACCGTCAAGCGGCAGTTACTGATGATGTAGAGCGCGCCCTGGGAGTCATCCACGAGAAGCACTACTTCCCTGCCCGGTGTGAAACCGGAGCCGCGGATCCAGACTTCTTCAGGCGACCGGCTCGTACCTGCTACGAAGTCGACCTCGGTGTGCGAGAGCACGATGCTCTCGGTCCCCGTGGCGTGGCCGTCCGCGCGCGCGCCCTCGTATGCCGAGAGGGCGACAGCGAGCGTCAAGCCGACGATGAGACCGGCAACGATCCAGATGGTCGCTGACCGTTTGGTTACTGTTGTGGTGGCTCCTGTCACTGAGTCCTCCTGCTCAACGTATCTTCCTGAACCCCCAACCGCTCACTACGATGAGCAGTGGATCGGTGGCGTGACGGGCTCCGCGCCTTCCTCGAGGTCGTCGTTACGCGTCAGGTTGCAGAGCGCCAGCGGGGCGGTCGCCAGTTCGTCGAACGAACCTGCGTCCGCCGCGCGGACTGACCACATACCCTCGCCGCCGACACCGGCACGGGCGAAGCGGCCGAACGTCCAGCTGAACCCGAAGGCGCCGTCTTCGTTCGCGACCACGTCGACACCCACAAGGGCGCCAATGTCCGTCGCGACGCCGCGCTGGTCGGCGATCAGGACGAGCAGGCTCTGACCCGGGTTAAACCCGGAGCCGTATATCCATATGCCCGCGTCCGTCCTCTCAAAGGCCCTGTCTCCGGGTATGAAATGCGCCTCAGACGGGGTTACGACGAGGGTCTCCCCACCGGTAGCGTGACCGTCGGCGCGCGCCCCTTCGTTCGTGGATAGCGCCGCCGCGAGGGCGAGCCCTACCAGAGCGGCAGCGGCCAATGTAACCAATGCGAACCGCGGCGACAGTAGTGAATGCGTTCGAGTCACGGCTATCCTCCTTCAACCCGGTGCTCGCAGCCAGACAACTCGTGCTTGCCGCGAGTGCGGCGCAGAGGCTATAAGGGTTTGCCGCTGCGTGTCAAGCGTTCAGCAATCATACCCGATTCTCCCCCTGCAAGGGAATGCACAACCCATCACATCGTGAGGGAAACCTTCAACGCGCCGCCGCTGGGTTCGTGCGCCAGTTCGAAAGCGTCGCCCACTCGTTCCAAGGGCAGGGTATGAGTCACGTAGGGAGACATGTCTATCTCTCCCTCGGAGATCAGTTGCAGGGCGTGCCGGAACGATACGAGGCCGGGCTCATCCTGAGCACCGAATATCGTGCGGACATCGAGCCGTTTAAGGAAGTAGGTGCCGAGATCGAACGGCACAGGGTCGAACCCCGTCGGCAGACCGAAAACGTGCACGTGTCCCTCCGCCCTCGCCATCCGCACGGCCTGATCGAGGGTTTCGTGGCCACCCACCGCGTCAACGACCACCTCAGCCCCCTCCCCGTCCGTCAATTGCAGCACGGCGTCCACCGCCGCGTCGCCGGTGACGTCGAGCGCGTCGTCCGCGCCGAGCGCGACGCCTGCCGCGCGGCGGTCGTCGTTCGGCTCGATAGTGATGATGCGCGACGCGCCGAGCCGCCGGAGGTAGAAATCGTGGAAGAGGCCGGCGCTGCCCTGCCCGATAACGACGGCAGTCTTCCCCGTCATCTCAGGCAACTTGCGGGCCGCGAAGACCACGGTGCCCAGTTGTTGGGCCATCATCAGCTCCGCAAGCGGGCGCCCTTCGGGCAGTTCGATGATGAAATGCGGGGACACCGCCTGGTACTCGGCGAAGTTGCGCGCCTCCCAGATGTTCGGCACGGTCAGGACGAGCGCTCCCTCGCGCAGGCCGGTCTCCCCCGGGTCGACGATGGTGCCGACGCCCTCGTGCCCGGGTTCGCCCGGCTCCATCGGGTACTGGTTGCGCGGCCAGCCGTGGTAGACGTAGTGCAGGTCCGTCCCGCAGATGGAGGCCATATGCATCCGCACGAGCGCCTTCTCGCCGTCCGGTTCGGGCGCGGGGACCTCATCGCAGACGATGTCCCGCAGGCCTCTGAGGATGGCGGCTCGCATCATGGGCATGTTCCGGACTCCGGGCGGGTGATGGTTCCCTAGCCTATCAGTCCGCGCACTGTTATGATGAACGCGCGATGGTCAGCAACGCCGAACTCATCGTCTACACCCGCCCCGATTGCACCTACTCGGACGCGCTGCTGCACGACCTCAGGAAGGACGGGGTCGAGTACCGGCAGATCGACCTCGAAGAGCACCCCGAACGCGTCGAGGAGTTGGAGCGGCTGACGGGCGGCGAGCGTGTGACCCCGGTGATGGTCGAGGGAGAGATCGTCATCGTGGGGTATCATGGGATAGGTTGAGCGTTCTGACCGCCCCGGTGGAGCCGGGGCAAGCTACCGCGGCCCGGTGGTGTAGCCTGGTTTAACACACCGCCCTGTCAAGGCGGAGATCGCCGGTTCAAATCCGGTCCGGGTCGCCAGCGGCAGCAAAGAGGAAGCCCCCGTGTACTTGCACGGGGGCTTCTCTTATCCCTGCATCTCCAGAGACCGGGTCACTGGCTGGGGTCCTTCACCTTGCGGAGGTAGGGCTTCACCGTCTCCCATCCGGCCGGGAAGAGCTCCTTCGCGGCCTCGTTGTCGACGGCGGGAAGGATGATGACGTCCTCGCCCTTGTTCCAGTTCGCCGGGGTCGCGACTTTGTGGTTGGCGGTGAGCTGGCAGGAGTCCAGGACCCGCAGCAACTCGTCGAAATTGCGGCCCGTGCTCATGGGGTAGGTGAGGCTCATCTTGATCTTCTTGTCCGGGCCGACGAGGAAGACCGTACGCACGGTCTGGTTCGTCGCCGCGGTGCGGCTCTCCGAGGGCTCCTCTTCGGCGGGGAGCATGTCGTACAGCTTGGCGACGTTCAGTTGGTCGTCGGCGATGATGGGGAAGTTGAGGGGAGCGCCGCCGATCTCCTCAACGTCGGAGGCCCACCGCTGGTGGTCCTCAACCTTGTCGACGCTCAGGCCGATGACCTTGCAGTTCCGCTTGGCGAACTCTCCGCTCACTTTGGCGACGTAGCCGAGTTCGGTAGCGCAGACGGGCGTGAAGTCCTTGGGGTGGGAGAAGAGCACCGCCCAGCCGTCGCCGACCCATTCGTGGAAGTTGACGGTGCCGGTGCTGGTTTCAGCGGTGAAGTCAGGGGCCGTATCGTTGATGCGTAGCGCCATGGTATGCGTCTCCTTGTGTGTGATTACCCGCGGTGGTCCGCCACCACGGGTACCTTCATCCTCTCTCGTGGTCGCGTTCTCCGGATCTAGCCGCTGGGCTTCAACACAAGCACATTCTGTTTCACTCTCCTTACTACGGGGTTCCGATCGGTCTGGCTCCCGCGGTAGGACTCGAACCTACGACCAATCGGTTAACAGCCGACCGCTCTACCAACTGAGCTACGCGGGAACGCAAGGGCCATTGTAGCAAACGACAGGCGGCCGCAAGGACAGAGACCGGCGCGAGAGCCCTGCCGGCAAGCGTCTGCATCACCCGGCCGGAACGAGCATCGCGTGCGCTCGCGTGTGCTATAGTGATGAAGCGCCGCACCCCCGCTACGGTGCGTGTGTGGCCGTGGGGATATAGCTCAACTGGGAGAGCGCCGCGTTCGCAATGCGGAGGTTGGGGGTTCGAGTCCCCCTATCTCCACCATCTCACCCCCAAGGGCTGCCCCACGCGAAGTCTTCATGAAGTTCGGACTGTTCCTTGGCACTGAGTATCCTGCTCGCCGTTCGATGACGGCGAGGGTCGATTCGCTCATCGAGCAGGTGCGACTGGCGCGGGACCTGGGCTTCGATTGTGCCCTTGCCGGTCAGCACTACCTGAGCTACCCCGTTCAGATCCTGCAGCCGACCCCTCTGTTGGGCCGCCTTGCCGCTGAGGCTGGAGAGATGCACCTCGGGACGGGCATCGTCCTGCTGCCGCTCCAGCATCCGGTCGACATGGCCGAGCAGATTGCCACCCTTGACCAGATAACCGGAGGCCGGTTCATCTTCGGCGTCGGCCTGGGTTATGAGAAGGAAGAGTTTGAGGCGTTCGGGCTGGAAGTGTCGGACCGCGTCGGCCGGTTCGAGGAATCCCTTGCCCTGATGAAGCGCTTGTGGGCCGAGGACGAGGTGCACTTCGAAGGAGCGCACTTCACGCTGCACACGCGGCCATCGTCCTGGCCGGTGCAGAAGCCGTATCCACCGGTCTGGATAGCGGCGAACGGGCACGGGCCGGTCAGGCGCGCGGCGCGCCTCGGCGACATCTGGTTCGCCAACCCCCACGCTCGGTACTCGACGCTCGCCGAGCAGATGGACATCTACAAGGCCGCGCTCGTCGAATACGGCGCCGACCAACCGGAGGACGTGGTCGTCAGCAGGGAAGTGTTCGTGGCCGAATCGCACGCGGAAGCGGTGCGTGTTGCGCGGCCCGCTCTGCACGAGCGGTACCGGGTGTACTCGGTGCAGGGCCAGGACGAGCAACTCCCGCCAGGCGACCGCTTCGAGAGTGGGTTCGATGAATTGGCCGCCGACCGTTTCGTGCTGGGCGACCCACAGCAATGCATCGAGGAGATCAAGCGGTACGAGGCGCTCGGCTTCAACTACTTCATCATCGACTACCACTGGCTCGATCTCGATGACGCCACGGCGCTCAACACGCTTCGTCTTTTTGGCGAGCGCGTGATGCCAGCGTTCCGATAGTGGTGATCTAGTACCTTGATACTCCCCTCGTAGGTGCGAGATACTGAGCCGGTAAAGGTTGGCCTCAGGAATACCCGAACGTGGGAGAAGAGAGCACCATGACCATGTGGCCTGTCCGGCGTGTCGCGTTGGTATGCCTGTTGATGATCCCGGTACTTGTCGCCGCCGCATGCGGGGACGAGCCGACTCCCACTCCTACGCCAGTACCCTCGTTCAAGATAGGTGTTATGGAGTCGCTCACCGGACCGGGAGAGACCTACGGCACGGTTTCGAACCAGGCCAAGCAACTGGCGGTCGATGAGATCAATGCAGCCGGCGGCATCAACGGGCGCATGATCGAACTCGTCGTCGAGGACTCGAAGTGCAGCGCCCAGGATGCCATCACTGCCTACAGGAAGCTCACGGACGTGGACGGCGTGAAGATAATCCTCGGCACGTCGTGCAGCGGCGCGATGCTCGGGGCGGCGCCCCTCGCGGAAGCCGATGGCGTCGTGCTCTTCTCAGGACTGGCGACCAATCCGGACATCGCGGAAGCCGGCGATTACATCTTCAGGACGGCGATGAGCGACGCTCAGCTCGGCATCGACACGGGCAACGTCCTCTGGGTCGACGGCATCCGCACGCTGGCCACTATCACGGAGGCGACCGACTACGCCGAAGGCGTCCGGCGCTCATCCGTTGCCCGGTTCGAGGAGCTGGGCGGCGAAGTGGTGGCGGAGGAGCGGTACCCGTCCGACATCACCGACTTCCGGAGCCAGTTGACTAAGCTGTTCAATGCGAACCCGGACGCGCTCCACATCGCCGCGCAGGCGGAGTTCAGTGGGGGCACCATCATCAAGCAGGCCCGGGAGCTTGGGTTCGACGGACCTATCTACTCCGAGGTCGTGCCTATCGGAGCAACTGCCCTGGAGGTTGCCGGGGAGGCAGCGACCGGGGTGAAGGCGATCACCGCAGACCTCGACCCGGCCAACCAGGTAGCGCAGAGGGTCCTCCAGGACTTCCGCGCACGCTACGATTACGTCACGCTCCCCTGGTTCCTGGGATCGGCGTACGACGACGTGTACATCACCGCCGAGTGCCTGGAGCAGACGGGCGACGACCAGGATGCAGACGGTTTCAGGGACTGCCTGTACGGCATCACCTGGAGCGGGGCCATCGGCGATTTCAGTTTCGACGACAAGGGCGAAGTCGTTGGCCTCTCCAATCTCGTCGTCGAGGTGCTGCCGTTGTCGGAGAGGACGGCAGAGAACCAGGGGTACAAGGTCCTCGGCGGGGCTCCGACCCCGTAGAGAGCATCACGTGAATGCCCCGTGACCGTGTCGCGGGGCCAGGATTCTTCGGTGCTACGCTTCGCGGCATATCGTGAACGCCAGGGGAAGATTCTGGCGGTATTCTTGGCCACGGCGGCTGCCGCCTACGTGGTCTGGAAGATAACCGAGTCCCCCGACCAGGCAGTGCAGTTCGCGTTCAACGGTCTCTCCGTTGGTGCCGTGTACGCCCTCCTCGCGCTGGGCTTCACCCTCGTCTACAGCACCGTCTGGTTCTTCGACCTGTACTACGGCGCAGCCGCCGCCATGGGAGCGTACGGCGTCTTCTACCTGCGTACCTCCGAGACGGTGGGCGGGAGCCACGTCAACAATCCGTACGTGAGCGCGTTGTTCGCCGCGGTCGTCGCCGGGGTGGTTGCCTGGGCGCTCTACGAAGCCTTCTTCATCCGGCTGCAGCACCGCTTCAGCCCAAGGCGGTTGTACACCGGCGGTGGACTCCTGGCAGCGGCCACGGGTATCTATGCGGGGTTCGTCCTCACGAACCCGGACCACCTGCATCTTCTGCTCAGCCCCGTTGCCGGGGCGGTGGCAGCGATTGCAGTTGGAGGAGCCGTATACCGTATCTTGTGGCGCTTGTTCGGAGGGGCAGCACTCAGGCCAGTCCTCTTTGTCTCCGCAGCAGGGGGTTCCCTGGCTGGCGCATATTGCGGCTTCCTCCTGGCAGACGCTCCGGAGTCGAGGCTCTATCTGAGCTGGGCGGTGTCCTGCCTGGTGGCCGGAGCGGTGGGCGTTGGGTTATACCGAGGCCTGTACGTCTCCATGCGTAAGCGGGCCCGGTCGCCTCTCATCATGCTGGTCGCCTCGCTGGGAGTACTGCTCGCCATCACCGCCGCGACCGCCATCGTTTTCGAGAGCGCCCCCCGCCCGTTGCCGCAAGCCTTCGGGAGCGAACCGTGGGCGCTCTGGGGCGGCAACATCAAGGGGTTCAACGTCTTCACCGTTGCCGTGGCTATCGCCGGATTCCTGGGGCTGCTGTTCCTCCTCAAGCGCACCTCCCTCGGCAGGACGATACGGGCCATCGGCGACGACGAGGAAGTCGCGAAGGTGGTTGGCATCAACACCACCGTAGTCATCGCGATAGTGTTCTTCATAGGAGCGGCCTTCGCCGCTGCTGCGGGCCTGCTGAGCGGCCACGACACCGCGATCCAGCCTCGGATGGGGCTGCTGCTCATGCTGAAGGGCTGGATAGCCTCCGTGGTAGGCGGTATGGGGAACCTCTACGGCGCGATGCTTGGGGGGTTCGCGTTGGGAATGGTCGAACAGTTCGGCATCTGGGACCTGGCCGGAGAGTGGAAGGACGTCATCTCGTTCCTCATACTCATCGTGTTCCTCTCTTTCTGGCCCAGGGGCCTCCTGCCAAGGGGATAGCGCCATGTCCACGGAGCCCAGCAGAGTCGCCAGTCTCGTGCGATCAGTGCGGGAGCAGCCTGCGTTCACGCGGTTCGCCGGGGGCAACCTGGAACTCTGGGCCACTCTCGTCGTCATAGCATGGGCCGTCACGTTCGCAGTACTGCAGGGGACGGGGTTCGCCATCACGCTGGGCACCGTCTTTGCCATCTGGGCGATCCTGGCGGTCAGCCTGAACCTGGTGGTGGGGTTCACCGGGCTGTTGTCAGTCGGTCACATCGGTTTCTTCGGGATCGGCGCGTACGCCGTTGCCATCCTCACTTCCAATGCGGCCTATGAGCAGTTGCGCACGGAGGCCATCCCCACGTTCGGCTGGCCGTTCTTCGCCGCGCTGCCGGTCGGCATCGTCCTGGCCGGGCTGACGGCCATCGCGGTGGGCGTTGTGTTCAACAGGTTCAGGGACGACATCTTCGTGCTGGTCTCCTTCGGCTTTGCAGTCATCTGCTTCAACGTCTTCCTGAACGCCCGGGCGGTGACGCGAGGAGCGTTCGGCATCCACGAGATCGCCAAGCCCTCCATTGGTGGATGGGTGTTTGACGACGAACTGGCCTTCCTGGCGCTCTGTCTGGCGTTCCTGTTAGCCGTCGTGCTCGTCTCCTGGTTCATCGTGACATCCTCGTTCGGACGGGTGCTGACCGCGATCCGGGAAGACGAACGCGCGACGGAGGTCTTCGGCTACCAGGTGACGCACTACAAGCTGGCAGTCTGGGTGCTCTCCGCGATGATGGCCGCCACCGCGGGAGGGCTGTTCGCCAGCTGGACGACGTTCATCGACCCCAACTCGTTCATCCTGCTGGAGTCGATCCTGCTGGTGTCCATCGTGATCCTGGGCGGGCTGGCGACGATATGGGGTTCGCTCCTCGGAGCGATGGCGTTCGTGCTGCTGGAAGAGGGGATGCGGTTCCTGTCGTTCCTGCCCACGGAGTACGTCGGCCAGGCGCGCCAGGTGGTCCTGGGCGTCCTGCTGGTCCTGCTGATGCTCTTCAGGCCACAAGGCCTGCTCGGGAGGTACAAGCTATGAGCAGCACAGCAGAAGGCCGTACTCCCTACGCCCTGGAGACGGTCGAGATTGCGAAACACTTCGGCGGCGTGCACGCGGTCGACGGGCTCTCCATAGCGATACCCCGTGGGAAGCTCACTTGCGTCGTCGGCCCCAACGGGTCCGGTAAGTCCACACTCATCAACCTCCTGAGCGGGATGCTGCCCCTCGACGGAGGAATCGTCATCGTCGACGGCGTGCGCCTCCGAGTAATGAAGCCGCACGAAACGCCCGGCCTCGGCATCACCCGAACGTTCCAGGACGTCCGGCTGTTCGACCAGATCAGCGTCTGGGACAACATCATGGTGGTGCTGACAGAGCGGCGCCTCCTGCCTGCGCTGCTCGAACGAGGGAAGTCCGGTCAGCGCGAGCGGACGGAGGAGATATTGCGGAGCGTCGGAATGTGGGAGAAGCGGCGCTCCCTGGCGATGGACCTCTCCTACGGCCAGCGGAAGCTGCTGGAGATAGGCCGGGCGATGGCCCTGAACGTAAACACCTACCTCTTCGACGAGCCCTTCGCCGGACTCTTCCCGCAGATGATCGAACGGGTGAAAGGCCTCATGCGGCAGCTGCGGAATGATGGCAGGACCCTCCTGTTCATCTCGCACAACATGGACATCGTGCGGGAATTGTCCGACCACGTGATCGTGATGGACAGCGGGAAGCTCCTCACCGAGGGCGACGCGGAAGAGGTGCTCGCTCAGCCCGAAGTGATTGAAGCGTACCTGGGAGTCTAGGGGGCCCGGCGGGGGTAACGTGGAAGAACAGAACGGACAGCCGCACACAACGAGCGCAAGCAACGGCGGCGAGAGCGCAAACGACGCCTCGCCCGACGGGTTGTTCACGCTCGAGATGGTCAACGTCTCGGTGCGCTACGGGGCGGTCAGCGCTCTCGAAGACGCCTGCCTCGGCGTTCGCAAGGGCGAGGTGGTGGCGGTGATGGGCCCGAACGGGGCGGGGAAGTCCACCGTGCTGAAGGCGCTGATGGGCCTCGCCCCCGTGGTCGCCGGAGAGGTCTACTGGCGCGGCGAGCGGCTCACGTCCGCCACGCACGAGATCGTGAAACACGGCATCGCATTCGTCCCTCAGGGCAGGCGGCTGTTCACGCACCTCACCATCGAGGAGAACCTCGAGATGGGGTGCCCGTACCTCCGGGACAGGGCCGAGGTGCGCCGGCGCATGGACTCGGTCATGGACATCTTCCCTGTCCTGCACCAGAAGCGGCGCGACCTCGCGAGCCAGATGTCAGGCGGACAGCAACAGATGCTGGCGTTGGGGCGAGGCCTGATGGCCAACCCCGAACTGCTGCTGCTGGACGAGCCCACCCTTGGACTGGCCCCCAACATCGTCAAGGAAGTCTTCCAGACCGTAGCGCTCATCAGCGAGCGGCTCGGCACCACCATCATGGTCGTGGAGCACAACATCAAGGGTGTGCTGGACATCGTCGATCGCGCCTACATCCTGGACACGGGGCGCGTCGTCTTCGAGGGCACCCCGGCGTCGGTGCGCGAGACGAACATCCTGGCGGAAGTGTTCCTCGGCAAGGTGCAGCACGACGACCCCGACGAGCCGTCCGACGCGCCCTGAGCCCTACCCGGTGCCCTCGCCAAGGGCCATCGCGTCGACGACTCCGGGCACCGAGGGCTCGTCCTCGAACCCCCACAATCGCAACAGCAGCGACTCGGCCTGCTCCCGTGGCATGACGCCCTCCGCAAGCGACCGGAACTTCGACTCGATCTCTCCGTCTGAGAGCGGGTTCGCGGCATTCCCCTTCGAGTTCTCGATCTCCACCACGTACGTCTCGCCGCCTGCCACTGCCTCAATGCGCGCCGCCTGTGCGCGGGGGAAGAGCGCGGTCATCCCCTGGTCCTCGCTTACCTCGACGCGCGCCATCAGCTCGTGCACAGCAGGGTCGGCGATACGTTCGTCTGTGAACTGCCGCACGGTGACCTCGCCGTCGAGGAGCGCCGCCGCGATCACGTACGGCATCGAATGATCGGCCGTCTCACGGTCGTGCACGCGCCATTTATCGGGATCTGCGGAGCTCGTGACCGCCTGGCGGTAGGTGGACACCGAGATCCTGTCGGGCAACCGGCCCCCGAGCTGCTCGCGCAGGCCGAGCGCCGCCCATATCGCAGCCTGAGCGTTGAACTGCGCGGGGAACGCCTTGATGCTGCTCAGACTCGTGTGGAACCGGTCCGGCGCTCCGCCGAGCGCGGGCAGCGGCGTCCGCGCGCCGAGCATCCCCGCGAGCCCGCTGTCGGCGTAGAAGGGCTCGTCCGGGCCCGTCATTCCCCGCTCCGCCAGTCTGGCCGCGAAGACGGCTGCCTGCGCGGAGTTGGCGGCTGAGCCGGCCTTCCACATCGAGAGCTTCCCGTCGCGGGAGATGCGCAGCGCCAGGTTCGACGTGAGCGCGATGGAGATGGCGTTCGCCGTGCGTTCCGCGTCCAACCCCAGCGCCTTCGACGCTCCTGCCGCCGAGCCGATCGCGACGTGCAGCGAGTGGTCGATGAACTTCGTCGAGGGTTTCTGCACCTCGCCCAGCCCGCAGAACACCTCGTACCCCGCAACGAGCGCCACGAGCGCGTCCCGTCCGCTCAGCCCGAGCGCATCCGACAACGTCAGCGTCGCCGCTATGGTGTCGCTGGGGTGTCCGCCGTCCAGCGCGAAGTACGTGTCGTTGAAGTCGAGGTAGCGGACCATCAGTTCATTGGCGAACGTGGCGAGCTCCGCCGTCGTGCGCTCGCCGGTGAACCACACCCGCCCCGGAGTCGCGCCCACCGCCTCCCGCGCCAGCGCCCGCGCAACCGCCACCGGCTCCCCATCCTGCCCCCCGATGGCGCACCCTATGGAGTCGACCAGCCGCACCTTCATCCCGTGTACCGCGTCCGTGGGGATGTCGTCGTAAGCCAGCCCGGCGACGTAGGAGCTGAGATGCTCGGTCAGCGCGTCCATCGCGTTGCTCAAGATCCGGGTGTGGCCTGGCCGCGCTCTCCGACGACGCCTTCCTGTTGCAGGGCCGCGATCTCGTCCACGGTCAGCCCGAGGTGCGAGAGCACCTCTTCGTTGTGCTCGCCGAGGCCCGGAGGAGGCACGTCGTAGGTGAGCGGCGTACCGAGCAGGTTGAGCGGGTTCTTCGCTGTGACGGAATCGCCTTCGGGGTGGGAGTGCTCGACGCGGATGCCCTGGTGCGCGAACTGCGGGTCCTCGACCAGTTCGTTGACCCGGTACGCCGGAGCGCCCGGCACGTCGTGCTGCTCGAACAGCGCGAGCCACTCGTCGCGCGTGCGCTGCTTGAAGAGCGGCACGAGCTCCTCGTACAGCTCGTTGTAGTGCTCGGCGCGCGCGTTGCGATCCACGAAACGCGGGTCGTCCCTCAGGTCAGGACGCCCGACGGCGTCGGTCAGCCCCTCCCAGAACTTGGGCGGCGACGACAGGTGGATGGCCAGCTGCTTCCCGTCCGCGGTATCGAACCCGTACACCTGCGCGAGCCTCGGCCTCGTCCACGCGTTGGACACCATGCCTTGCGCCTCGTAGAACGTCAGCGTCTCGCCGACGAAGGCCGCAACGGACTCCATCTGCGAGGTCTCGACCTTCTGCCCAACGCCGGTGCGCTCGCGCGCCATCAGCGCGGACAGGACGCCGAACGCGCCGAAGAGGCCGGTGAGCGAGTCCGCCAGCGCAGGGCCTCTGGGGCGGGGGTCGTCCGAGTCGGTGAGCAGCGCGAGCAGCCCACCCATCGCCTGCCCCACGGTGTCGTAGCTCGGCCTGTCGCGGTAGGGCCCGCTCTGCCCGAACCCGGAGAGCGAGCAGTAGACGATGCGGGGATTGCGTGCGGAGACGGTCTCGTAGTCCGCGCCGAGCCGCGCCATCACGCCGGGACGGAAGTTCTCGATGAGAGCGTCGGCTTGGTCGGTGAGCCGCAGGAGCACTTCCTTTCCGCGCTCATGCCGAACATCCAGGGTGAGGCTCTTCTTCCCACGATTGAAGGCGCAGAATGCCGGGCTGTATAGCCCTTTGCCCCATGCGCGGAACGGGTCTCCGGACTTCACCTCCTCCACCTTGACGACCTCCGCCCCGAGGTCGGCCAGCAGCATCCCCGCGTACGGGCCAGCGATGAAGTTGCCCATCTCGACGATGGTGAAGCCTTCCAACGGACGCTGGCCGGTGTTGCTGGTCATGGTCGCGTGTCCGTCATCTCGAGGAACCCGTAGCCGTCCACGGCGAGCCGCCAGCCGCCGGGGACCACGTACCCGGTGTCCGCCGCATCGATGACCGCAGGCCCCACTACGACCGCTCCGGGCACGAGGTCTGCGAGCTCGTGTGTCGGGGTGGCGACTGGCCCCTGCTCAGCCGACCACGTTATCTCTCGTGAGCCGGACGCGGCAGCCTCGTGTGCCGCGAAGCCGTTCGCACGTTCAGGGGACCAGTGCGGAACGCCTGCCGACACGACTGTCCACGTGGCTTCGAGAGCGACGGAGTCTTGCTCATTGAGGCCGTTCGTCACACGCTGCACTGCTCCGGCAAGCCCGTCGCCGTTCGCCGTGGGGACCAGGGCCGGGCGTCCTCCCGTCCAGAGCTCCAGCACGGTCTGGAAGTCCAGCTCGTCGGAGCGGAACCCCTCGCCGCGCATGTCCTTCACCGCGACGCTTCGCATACGCTCTGTCCCCGTTTCGATGGCGTCGGCCAGGCCAGGACTTGCAGCAGGCGAGCCGTGCGTGTCGCGGTAGAGGTGCATCACGTCCGTGGTGCTCGACCCATAGGCACTGAACACGGACCCGAACGGGAACGCGAGCACGCGCCGGATGCCCGCGTGCTCCGCGATGGAAGCCGCGTGCAGCGGCCCTGCGCCGCCGAACGCCAACAGGGTGACGCCCGCAGGGTCCAGGCTGCGCTCCTCGATGCCCTGCAGGATGGCGCTCGCCATCTCCCCGTCTATCGTCTCCCGGACCATCGCCGCGGCAGCGTTCATCGACACGCCGGCCGGAGCGGTCACCCGCTCCGCAACTGCGCTTTGCGCCGCCGCGAGGTCGAGCGGCATCCGCCCCGCGAGGAGATGGCCGGGGTCTATGTAGCCGAGGATGAGGTCGGCATCGGTCACAGTCGCTTCGGCGCCGCCCTGCCCGTAGCAGGCGGGGCCCGGATATGCCCCCGCGGAGTCCGGACCGACGGAGAGCGCGCCGTCTTCGTCCACTCGGGCGATGCTGCCGCCGCCCGCACCGATGGACTCGACGCTCAGCATCGGTATGGCGAGCGGCACTCCCTCGACGGTCGGGCGCGGGTCCCACGGCGGCTGCTCGGCGGACGCGAACGCCACGTCGAGGCTGGTGCCCCCCATGTCCGCGGCGACGACGTGCTCCGCGCCGGTGAGCTGCGCGATGCGCCATGCACCGAGCACCGCTGCCGCGGGCCCGGACTGGAGCGTCTCTGCCGCGACGGTCTTCGCGACGCGCGCGCAGCCTCCACTCGCGTGGGTGACGAGCAGGGGCCAGCGGTAGCCCGCGTCGCGGAGCCGGTCTTCCAGGTCATACAGGCTGCGGGTCATCTCGCGGTGGAGCATCTCGTTGACGATGAGCGAGTTGGCTCGCGCGTGGTCGTCGGTGACCGGGGAGACCTCTGTGCTCAGTTGCAGCGGGACGGAGCGCAGGTAATGCACCGGGTAGCGCTCATGGATGATCTCGCGAACGCGGACCTCGTGGGCATCGTTCCGCCACGCGTTGCGGAGGCAGACCCCTATGATGCGCGCGCCCCGGTGCACCAGCTCCCTGACGGCGGCAAGCACCTCCTCCTGGTCCAGTGGCGCAACCTCGGCGCCGTTCTCGTCTATGGCCCCGCCGATGCCGGTGATCATCTCCGGCCTGATGAAACCCTGCCCGATTACGCCGGCGGGGCCGTCGCCGTAGAGGTCATCCTCGGCGCCCACGCTCACGAGCAGCCCCGCCTTGGCGCCGCGCCCCTGCACGATGATGTTCGTGCCGATGGTGGTCGCCACCCGGAACACAGACGCCTCGCGCAGCAGCCCCGCGGTGTCCGTGCCGAACGCCGCCGCGCCCGCAGCGACGCACTCCAGCACGCACGCGGGAACGTCGTGCGCGGTCGTGGGCACCTTCGCCGTGCGGTAGGTCCGGCCGTCTGAGAAGAAGCCGTCGGTGAACGTTCCACCGACGTCCAGGTCGATGGTGTACATCAGTCGTGCTCTCCCCAGAACGGTTTGTCGTAGCCGGGGACGCGCGGGTCGGGCCAGTCGCCGTAGTAGGTGAGGAGGTGCTCCTTCGGCTTCTGCGCCAGCCAGCCGCCGATGAAGTCGTCGAACCGCTTGCCGCGTGCGATGCGCGCCTGGCGCTCCTCCTGCCGCAGCGCCTCCGTGGCGGCGTGATCGACCCGCAGCGTCTCCTCGTCGTAGACGACCCTGTACACGCGCAAGGCAACGTCGGCGGAGATCATGCCTTCCCGCACGTCGGTCATCACCGCCTCGGGGTCGCGCTCCAGCACGTCGCCATAGCCGCCGCCGGAGCCGGTGTCGCACAGGAACACGTCGCCGATCTCGAACTCCTTGGGGTTGACGCTGGACGACTCGAACGCGTACTCGCCGTTGAGGCGGCGCTCAGCCGCGAGCGAGTGGTGCGTGAGCTCCGGCAGCGCGCCCTCCGCCATCAGTTTCAGCGCGTCGTTCTTCGTGATGGTGAGGCGCGGGTTGGGCGGCCCCCAGTAGCCGCCGAACAGGCCGGGATTGTGCGAGATAACGTCAGAGGTCCCCCACGAGGTCATCACGACGGGGTTGGGGTAGGCCATGCTGACCTCGATCAGCGCCGAGCCGCCGCGGTACATGCCGAACCCGTGGTAGTCGGTGCCGAGCAGTCCCCGCGCGACGATGGTGAACGGGTAGCGAGCGTCGAACTCCTCGACCTCGCCCGCGTCCGTCATCGACGCCCAGTAGAAGCCAGTGGAGTGCTCGCCGTCGCCGTCGAAGCGCGCGCCCTGTCCCGCCCCGTTGCCGGTGGACGTGATGCCCGTAGCACGGTAGCCGAACAGGTTGGAGCCGTAGAACACCAAAGCCACCATGTTCCGCGAGAAGGGCGCCGAGACGTTCTCCCTGAACGGGCTGTCGAACAGCATCTTGGAGCCGATGATGTGGAAGCTCTGGACCACCGCCGCGGAGATGATGGTGCCTTCCGTGTGTGCGACGTCCTCCGGCGAGTTCGCAACCGATGGGCCCTCGATGAGGAAGGTGAGCGGCTCGAACAGCCCCACGTTCGGCATCAGCCCGCGGAAGAAGTAGGCGAACAGGTAGACAGCCTGTGACGCGCGCACGAGGTGCCACGTCGCATGCACCGGCCCCTTGCCGTTCGGCGGCGAGACGCCCTGCACGAGGATGGTCATCTCGCCGCCCTCCTTGATGACCGTGACCGGTATCCGCACCAGCCCCTTCTCGGCGCCGATGGTGTCGTTGAAGAGGATGGAGCGGTAGACGCCGTCGTTGATCTGCCGCAGCCGGTCGGATGCCAGTTCGCTCGAACGGTCGATCAGCCTGCGCAGGCCGCCCGACACGGCGGCGGGGCCTCGGCGCTCCACCTCGCGGAGGATGCGGTCGCGCATCCGCAGGCAGGTCGCCACGCGCGAGCGCAGCTCCACCGCGAAGACGAACGGGTTGCGGACCGAGCCGCACAGGTAGTCCAGCATGTCCTTCCGTATGCGGAAGTTCTCACCGATCTTCACCCCCGCCATGTGGAAGCCCTCTTCGAACCGGCTCGTGGCGTACGGGTTGAACCCGCCCGGCGAGACGGAACCGCAGTCTCCCTGGTGTCCGCCCACCTCGGCCCACGCCACGAGTTCATCCCCGTGGAAGACCGGCATCGCCGTGAACATGTCGGGCGCGTGCGTGGAGCCTGCGAGCGGGTTGTTGAAGAAGAAGATGTCGCCGTCGCGCAGGCCGACGGTGGGGTCGTCCCGGTAGTACTTCAGGATGAACTTGGACTGCGCGTAGTTGAGCAGCGCGTGGAAGTGGATGCCCGTGGACGCCACGGCGAGGTCGCCGCTCGGGGTGAAGACCGCAGTGGACATGTCGCCCGCGAGGATGATGTCGGAGATCGAGAGGTTCTGCCAGACCTCGCGCGCCTCCTCAACGATGGTGAGCATCTTGTGGTAGAAGATCTCGAGTTCCACGTCCGAGAGAAGGTCGTAGCCTTCCTTCTCGATGGGGCTCGGCTCGGCTGCCTTCTCCACGATCAGCTCCGGGTCCCACCCGGGCCCTTTGCCGTAGGCGTGGCGGTCGTACACGAGTCCCTCGTGCAGCTTGATCTGGTCTCTGAGGGATGTCATGTCTGCTTCTCCAACCATCCCATGCGGTGTTCGTCCAGCCGGAAAGACCACCCGCGCGGCGCGGCGCCCACCGAGTCTTCCGCCTCGATGAGCACGGGTCCTTCCATCGCGGCGCCCGGCCCGAGCTCGTCCAGGCGGAAGACCGGCGTCTCTTCCCAGCCCCGCTCCAGATCCCAGAGCACACGCCGCGAGCCGGTGGGTTTCGGCATGGCCGGGGCAGCCTCGAACGACGGCAGTGCAAGCTTCTCCGACGCGCCGATGACGTTGAGCCGGACGAGCCGCACCTCCGCGCCGGACTCCGGCGATGTCGAGCCTTCCCCGAAGCTGTCCGCGTACGCGCTCTGGAAGCGGTCGAAGAGCGTGGAGAGGTCCGACGCGCCGTCGATATGCAGACCGGAGTGCGGGACGTCGAGCGTCTGGCGCTGCATCCCGTAGCTCATCTGCAACTCGAGCACGAACGATACGGCGTCCGGGTCCAGCCCTTCTTCCGCGATGTCCCTGCGCGCACTGACCAGCAGCTCTTCGATCTCGCCGTTGAGCACGTCGGCGGCAGCGGGGTCGAACTCGGTGCTGCCCGGCATACGGATGACGACCTTCCGTCCCTTCTCGTAGGTCTGGACGAGGTCCATGGAGAGCGTGCCGAACGCGCCGAATGCGCCCGCGAACGGCGGCAGCGCGATCCGCCGTACGTCCGCGAACTCGGCGTAGCCCGCTGCGTGCACCGGCCCCGCGCCGCCCACGGCGAACGCGGTGAACTCCCTGGGGTCGGAGCCCGAATTCAGCGCCGTGCGCATGTACAGCTCCTGCCCCATGATGCCGTCGATCTGGTGGCGGATATGCCACGCGGCCTCGTCCACCGTCACGCCGAGCGGCGCCGCGACCCGCGTGCGCACCGCCTCGGCGGCGAGCGCGGCGTCGAGCTTGATCCGGCCTCCGAGGAAGTAGTCCGGGTCTATGTAGCCGAGCACCACGTCGGCGTCGGTGACGGTGGGCTCCATGCCGCCCCTGCCGTAGCAGGCCGGGCCGGGACGCGAGCGCGCGCTGCGTGGCCCGACGTGCAACCTGCGGTCTTCGATGTAGGCGATGCTCCCCCCGCCCGCGCCGATCGACCAGTGCGCGATGACCGGCACCTGCACCCGCCAGCGGTCGAACACCGGGTCCGACTCGTACAGCCGGTCCCGTGCCTCGACGATCAGCCCCGCGTCGAAGCTCGTGCCGCCCATGTCGGTGAGGAGAACGTTGCGCAGACCGTACGCCTCGGCGAGCGCGCGGGCGCCGAACACGCCGGCCACCGGTCCGCTGCCAAGCAGGTGGACGGGGCGCGTGCGCGAGACCGACGAGATGCCGCCCGTACATTTCGCAAGGAACAACGGCTTGTGGTAGCCCATGTCCAGCAGGTCGTTGCAGATGTCGAGGATGTGCTCCTCGGTGTTCACCCGCAGGTACGCGTCGATGATGGTCGTCAGGCTACGGCGGTACTCGCCCATCTGCGGCGACACCTCGTGCGAGAGGAAGACCGGCATCCGTCCCAGGTAGACCTCCGGGTACTCCTCGTGGATCAGGTCCCGGACGCGGTTCTCGTGCTCCGGGTTGATGAACGAGTTGAGCAGCACGACGACGAACCCGCGCACGCCCAAGTCCACGAGCCGCTGCACCTGGCTCCGGACTTCGTCCTCGTCGAGCGGAATCAGCACCTGTCCCCGGCTGTCTATGCGCTCGCGCAGGCTCACTGTGAACTCGTCGCGGGGGATGAGCGGCTCCGGCTTCCGCGCGCGCCCCTTCGCGAACCGCACTTCCAGCGGCATCCCGTCCGCCCAGCTGCGCGACCGCCCGACCTTGAGCGTGTCCTCGAACCCCATCGTCGTCAGCAGGCCGAGTTTCGGGCCCGAGCGTTCGATCAGCGTGTTCGTCCCGACGGTGGTCGAGTAGATGAGCGCCTCGGCGTCGCGGGCCACGTCGGCGAGGTCGGCTCCCAGCCGCTCGGCGGCGCGGGCCGCGGCCTCCATGAAGCAGTCCTTCAGGTCGTGATGGGTCGTCTCTGCCTTCGCCCAGACGAGGTCCCCGTTCAGCACGCCGACGGCGTCGGTGAACGTCCCGCCGATGTCGAGGCCGAGCCGCGCGTTCACGATGCGCCTCCGCCTGCGTGCTTGCGCTTCAGGGCGTCGATGTCGGGCTGGATGTCGTTGGTCAGCGGGTGTCCCGGCGGCAGGTACTCGTTCTCCACCATCACCCCGCAGTGCGGGCAGTAGAACTCGATGATGCGCACCCAGTCCGGGTCGAACGAGTAGTTGAACACCGGGTGGTCGCTGATCGGCTTGTGTATCTCGCGCGGGTCTCGCTCGTGCAGGAGGCAGCCGCGCTTGTACGGCTCGCGGGCCGAGATCAGGTCCCCTCCGCACCGGTTGCAGCACCACAGCTCCCGCTCCAAGTCGATATCGAGGTATTCGGTGATCCGCACGCGCAACGTCAGCCCTCCACCGGTGTGAAGTACGGAAGCCGCAAGCCCTCCGGTCCGTCCCGGAATACCACGCGCACCGGCTCTCCCACCCGCAGCGACTCGGGCTCGGCGTCCACGATGTTCGTGAACATGCGGGGCCCTTCCTCCAACTCCACGATGGCGGTTACGTACGGCACGATGGCCTGGAACGCCGGACTGGGGCCTCGGTATACCACGCTGTACGAGTACAGCACGCCGTTGCCGGACGCCTCGCGCCACTCCGGTTCGGCGGCGGGGCACTTCGCGCAGAGCGGGCGGGCGTAGTACTGGTACACGTCGCAGTCGGAGCAGAACTGCAGCATGAGCTTTCCCTGCTCTACGCCGTCCCAGTACGGCTGCGTGACCGTATTCACCCGCTCCATCGCTACGTCCCCAGCACCAGCGTGATTGATGACGACGCGAGCGCCGCCGTCCCCTGCGATACCGCGACCTTCGCACCCGCCACCTGCCGCTCCCCGCACTCGCCGCGCAATTGCCGCGTGGCCTCCACGATGAAGTGTCCGTGCCCGCCGTTGTAGGAGAGCAGCCCTCCGTGCGTGTTCGTGGGCATGCTTCCGCCAAGGTCTATGTTTCCCGCTTCCACGAATGCGCCTCCCTCGCCGGTGCCGCAGAACCCCATGTTCTCCAGCGTCACCATCGCCGTGCTGGTGAACGAGTCGTACAGCTCCAGCACGTCGACCTCGCCGCGGCTGATCCCCGCCGCGTCGAACGCCTCGTCCGCGGACTCGCGGATCGGGAACGACGTGATGGAAGGGGCCTGGTACGGGTTGTAGCCCTGGTGGGCCTGCCCGAGACCGAGCAGGTATACGGGGTCGCGCCGGAGCGTGCTCGCGTACTCCGGGGTCGTCACGAGGATGGCGCTGCCCCAATCCGAGATGAGCGCGCATTCGTCGCGGTGCAGCGGCCATGCGATGACGGGGCTGGCGAGCACGTCCTCAACGGTGACGGGCTTGCGGAGTTGCGCCCGCTCGTTGAGCGCGCCGTGTGCCCTGAACGCGACCGCGATGCGCGCGAACTGCTCCGGCGTGGAGCCGTATTCGTACATGTGCCGTGTGGCCATCATCCCGTACAGCGCGGGAGCGGTTGGCCCGTACGGGCCGTCGAACTCGTGGGGCGGCTCGAGGCTGCTCAGGTGCCCGACCTGCGAGCTCATCGCCTGCACCTTGTCTTGGCGCGAGAACTTGGATGCCCGGTTGTCCCCGTCCGCCACCATCACCGCCCGGCAGCGTCCCGACTCGACCAGTGCGGCGGCGAGCGCCATGTTGGAATGGGGCGTCGCTCCGCCCATCTGCACCGCGGAGGTGAACCTGGGCCGCAGGCCGAGATACTCGACCAGCCACGTCGAGAACATGTGGTGCGGCTCCGCGTCCGGGCTGGACGTGAGCACGCCGTCTATCGAGGCCGGATCTATGGGGCAGTCGGCCAGCAGGTCCAGGAACGCTTCCGCGTACAGCTGCACCGTCGTCTTCCCGGTCGCGCGTCCGCCGCGCGCCTCGCCGACTCCCGCAATCGCAACCTTTGGGTTCGTGGCCATCGCCTCGCTCGAATCGTGGCAGCGCTCTCAGCAGGCCACGCGCGCAACCTTATATGGGTGGGCGTGAGGAGTGTCAAGGCGGGAGCAGGGAACAACCCCGCTCGTGGTGAGCCTGTCGAACATGCAGCAGGGGCAAGGTGGGTGGCAGGGCCGCCTGGTCCCTTCCCCCTTGATGGGGGAAGGCTAGGATGGGGGTGAACCTGACGTGGCCATAGGCCATCCTGCGGAGGCCGACCCCCGTGTGCCATCCGCCCCTTTCGCAGTCGCCTCTGCATCCCTTACGCTGCCTGCATGACTGCCCTGCTCGCACCCATCCCCGGCGCCCTCCCTCTGGCGGCGCCCTGGAGAGCCCTGTTGCAAAGTGTTGCATCGCTGTTGCATCACAGTTGCTTTCTGTCCGTATCGCCGGTGCTGAGCGCAGCCCGATTGTTGCAGCCACAAGGCCTCCCCACGAACGGATGCGGCGCAAAGCAACGAAATCGAAAAGACTCACCCTCCGCGCGGGCAGTCTGTCCGTTGCGCGCGGAGCGCGCCGCCGCCTAGCATGAGCGCGGTTAACCACCATCGGAGGGAGGCGACACGATGAGCAACAGCCGGGCCGCAGTGTTTACGGGGCAGGACAAGCCGCTGGAGATATGGGAGTTCCCCCAGTCGGACCCGGAGGAGGGCGCGGTGGTCGTCCACATGGAGATGGCCGCCATCTGCGGCACTGACGCCCACGCCATTCACCACCCGGATACGCCGGCGCCCACCATCTTCGGGCACGAGAACATCGGCACCATCGCCGCGAGCCGCCTCGAACGCAACGCGGATGCGCTGGGGCAACCGTTGAAGGAAGGCGACCGCGTCACCTTCCGCGCCTCGCCGTGCGGCCACTGCTTCAACTGCACGATCGGCGAGTTCTGCATGAATGTGCGCCAGCCCGGCTTCACGCCATCCAACGAGTCCCCGTACCTCTACGGCGGGTTCGGCCAGCAGGTCCACCTTCCGCCGGACCCGTGGCTCCTCCGCATCCCGGACGACCTCTCCAACGAGCGCGCGCTGCTGAGCGTCGTCGGCACCCACACGCTGCTCAACGGCTACGAGCGCATCGGCGGGCTCAACCTCGGCGACACCGTCGTCATCCAGGGCTCGGGGCCGATGGGCATCGGCGGGTTGTTGCAGGCGAAGCTGCTCGGAGCGGGGCGCGTCATCGTGATCGGCGCGCCCACGGGACGGCTCGAACTCGCCACCCGCCTGGGCGCCGACGAGACGATAGACATCAAACAACTGACCACCGCCGATCAGCGGGTGGAGGCAGTGATGGACTTGACCGGCGGACGCGGCGCGGACGTGGTGGTCGAATGCTCCGGCGCGATGGGCGCGACGCAGGAGGGACTGCGCATGGTCCGCTTCGGGGGGAAGCACCTCCTCGTCGGCCCGTGGACCGACTACGGCACGCAGGACATCAACCCCACGCTCATCACCAAGAAGGCGCTGCGCGTCAGCGGGGTCGTTGCCTCGGAGCCGCGCCACATCGTCCGCTCGATGGAGGCCCTCCGCTCGATGATCGACGTGCCGGTGGAGGACCTCGTCACGCACCAGTTCCCGCTGGCGCAGGTGAACGAGGCGTTCGAGGTGCACGAGTCGCTGGAGGCGATGGTCGCCGTCATCCTGCCGAACGCATAGGCCCACCCACAACATCTCTCGGGTGCCTCTGGTGGGGAAGGGGAGACTCGAACTCCCACGCCCGAGGGCACATGATCCTAAATCATGCGCGTCTGCCGTTCCGCCACTTCCCCGCCGACGCTCCTATCGTACCGCACCTGCCTAGAAGCGGGGACGCCTGCGACGGCGCGGTGGACGGCGGCGCGCGGGCGCGTCAGGGGTCTCCACGGGCTGGGAGTCTGCGGGTGGTGCGTCCGTGGGGGCGGCCCTGCTGCCTACCGCTTCGAGCGATGCGGAGGGAGGCACATCCACTGCGGCTGCAGGCGCCGTGGTGAGGGGAGGACGCAGGTAAACCAACGCAAGCAGCACCATGAGCGGGTGCACGAAGATGATCTGCGTGATCAGCTGGACGAACCCCACCCCGACGCCGGCGATGGACCAGCGCATCGAGTTCATGCGCTTGCGGCGGGCCATCATGGGGATCAGGCCCACAGGCAGAACGAGCAAGCCGATATAGACGGCAGCTTCAACAGGGCTGGTTTGGCGGGGTTCCGCAGGTTCCTCGTCCGTCTCCTGTGTTGCCGCTCCGTTGTCGGCGGGCATCCCTGTGTCCGCTGATCCGTCCGAGAAGACCAACGCCGCTGCGAGGAGCAGAGCGATGCTGGTCATGAAGGCGAGCGGCCAGGCGTAGAGTGGCGGCATGGAGAAGAGGAACGGCGTTTTCTGCTGCATGCCGAAAGCCTACACGACCATGCCATACTTGACACCGCCACAGCACACTCGCACGATACGCAGGCGCACCCGGCAGGGGCGCATTTTCATGACGGAGGACGAGATGAGCGTAGACCTCGGTGGCGTAGTCATAGGGAACGCCGAAGAGAAGTTCGTGGAGATGAGTCACGGGACGACCCGCTACGTCGAGGCCGGCGACGGCTATCCCACCATACTCGTGCACGGCGTCGGCTATACGAGCGGCGCGCACGACTGGGCGCGGGTCATCGGACCGGTCTCCAGCAAGCTTCGCGTCATCGCAGTGGATGCGCTGGCCTGGGGCAAGGGCGAGGGTTGGCTGGATCAGGAGTACTCGTTCGCCTACCTCGTGGACTTCCTCCGCGAGTTCCAGGACGTGCTCGGGCTGGAGAAGACGAACCTCGTGGGTCACTCGATGGGGGGATGGCTGGCGTCGCTCTTCGGTTACGAGAGCCCGCACCGGCTCAACAAGCTCGTCCTCGTGGCCAGCGGAGGAGCGATGCCGCGCCAACTGCCGAGCATGGTGCAGTTCCAACCCCCGTCACGGGACCAGCTCCTCGAACACCTGCGGAACAGGCTGACGCCCGACGAGGACCTGGAGGCGATGGCCGACTACCACTATTCCCTCGCCCGGAACCCGGAGCGGCTCGCCGCCTACCAGCGTGTGCTCAACCACATGAACAACATGGAGACTCGCCGACGCTACAACACCGTCCGGCGTTTCCCGCATATCCCCGTGCCCACGCTCGTGGTCTGGGGCAGGAACGACTCGACGAACGCGCTCGAGATGGGCGAGATGACCCACGCGGGCATCCCGGGCTCGAAGATGGTGGTCATCGAAGACTGTGACCACTGGATCCCGACCGGGGCGCCGGACGAACTGAACGCCGCCCTGCTCGACTTCCTGCCGGACTAGGCGCGAACGAGGCGGTACCGCACCGGCCTCTCTCAGCCGCTAGTCGAGCACCTCGACGCGGAAGAGGTGACTGCCTGCGACGCGTGCCTCGACCGTGTCCAGCGCGTCCTCTTTCTCGAGGATGCGGGTGAGGAGCGCGCGCTTCTCGTCGATGTCGCGTACCGGCGTGGCCCGCGCCCGCAGGTCCTGCTGCACGCTCTCCTTCAGGTGATACGTGAACTCCGGGTTAGCGAGCAGATTCGCGGCCCAGTCGCGTGGGCCGGGGTTGTTGGAGATGTACGGCTGGCCGTCCAGTTGACGCAGCCGCACCTCCTTTCGGTGTGCCTTCCCGCTCTTGCGTCCTACGGTCGTGATGTCGACGAGTCTGTCGGTCTCCAGTGCCTGGCGTGCTGCGTCGTCCAAGGGTGCGGCTCCTTCGCGGTAGGGTATGGGATCAGTTGGTCAGCGAGCTGGCGATGTAGGTGTGGGTGATCACTTCCCACACGTGGCCGTTCTCGCACTCGAAGTAGAAGCCGCGGCCCTGGTGCTTGTAGTTGATCTCGCCGTCCGTGCGCGTGCCGGGCCCGCTGCCAAACACCACGCCCTCTTCCTTGATGCGCCCCAGGATCTCATCGAACTCCTGGTCGGAGGCGAGGAAGGCATAGTGGTTGGAACGCGGCTTCGTCTCGCCTTCCTTCAGGTCATCAAAGTCGAGCGTAAGCATGTCGTTGATCTTCACAGGCGCGAAGTGGCCGTATGGGCCGTCGTACGTGAGCCCGAACATCCGCGCGATGAACTCGGCGGACTTCACCTTGTTGTAGGCGGGGACGATCGTGTGGTCCAACTGAAGCGCCATGGCTGACCTCCCTGTATGTCTCTCGATTCGCCCACAGGATACTCCCGTCTGCAAGCCTCTGCGAAGGGACTGCGTCCGATGGTAGGCTAGCGTCGCACACACACACCATAAGGCGACATCCCATGATCATCGACATGCACACGCACATCGTCCCAAAGGACTTCCCTTACCTCCCCGACCGTCCGTCCGGCGACGCCTTCCCCTGCATGGCGCCGAAGGACGAGGAGCGCTCCACCATCATGATCAGCGGTGAGGAGTACCGCACGGTGCGCGACGTCTGCTGGGACGCTCCGAAACGCGCCGCGGAGATGGCAGGCCAAGGCACGGACAAGCAGGTGCTCTCTCCCCTGCCCGAACTGCTCATGTACCACCTGGACCCGAAGGACGGCGCAGACCTCGCCCGGCACCTGAACGAGACCATCGCCGGGATGGTTGCTGCGGAGCCGGAGCGCTTCTACGGGCTCGGTTCCGTCCCGATGCAGGACATCAAACTCGCGGTGGCGGAGCTGCGCGTCATCAGGGAACTCGGCCTGCACGGGGTGGAGATACGCTCCAACATCGAGGGGCGCAGCCTCGGCGAGGAGCGGTTCCGACCCTTCTTCCGTGAGGCCGCCGCGCTCGGACTCGCGGTGTTCCCGCACGCCAACCGCCCCACCTTCGCGGACCGGCTGGCGCACATCCCGTCCATCGTGGCGGACGCTCCGCTCGGCTTCCCCATCGAGTCCGGGCTGGCCGGCGCATCCATCATCTGGAGCGGTCTGCTCGAGGAGCTGCCGGACCTGCGCATCTGCATCAGCCACGGCGGCGGCGTGCTCGTGCAACTGCTAGCCCGCAGCGACGAGAACTGGCGCACGCGCGAGCCGGTGCGCAAGCTCCTCCCGAAGGCGCCGATGGAGTACGCCGCCATGCTCTACTACGACGACATCACGTTCGGCACGGCCCCGTTGCGCTACCTGATCGACCACGTGGGCATGGGCCAGGTGATGATCGGCTCGGACTGGCAGGGCACCGGCCCCAAGACGCCGTCGCCAGAGGAGGAGTTCGACGCGCTCGGCCTCGGCGCGGAGGAGCGTGAACTCATCGGCTGGAAGAACGCGCTCCGCTACCTCGGAGTGAGCTGATTGCCGTCCCGCACCTTCCTGTGCTCCTTCGCCGTCCTGGCGGGTGTTCTTATGCTGGTTGCACTCGCTGCCTGTGGACGCAGCGGTTCTCTGCCGCCATCAGCCGCATGCACTGACGGGCGGACGCTCAACTTCGCCTTTTACGCCTTCTTTGAACCGGTGAGCTTCAGCGCAGACACAGACCCGGGTTCCCCGGGTTTCCACGAGCACGCCGGCTATGAGGCCGACCTGCTCACGGCGCTGGAGGCGATGGACGGAGCGGGACTGCGGTTCAGCCGTATCCCCATCGCCGAGTGGCCCGGCATCTGGCTGCTCCCCTCCACACCCGATTTCGACGTCGCCGGAGGCGGTATCACCATCCTCGACTCTCGCACCCGCGACGCCGATGGCGACCACGTGGTCAACTTCACGTCCGGTCACATCTCCTTCCAACAGTCGCTGCTCGTACGCGCCGCGGACGCCGAGCGGTACGCGACTCACGATGGCCTCACGAGCGAGTCCCGCGTCGGCGCGATATCCGACACCACGGGCGAGGCCCGCCTGCTCCAACTCACCGGCCTTGCGAACCCTGAAGGGCTCCTTGCCGATGGTACCCGCATAGTCTCCGGATCAGGGACCCTCACTGCGGACGGCACGGACGCTTACCTCGTCACCGCCGCCGGGTCCTCGGCGAACCTGGAAGGACGCGAGCGTCTTCTGCCGCCGTCGCCGAGTATGCCTGAGGTCCTCTACTTCAAAGCGGGGATGGAGATGATCGAGTCCCTGGCCGACGGCTCCATAGACGCCGTCGCCCGCGGGGCGGTCGGCAACACCGAGGTTGCCTATTCCTATGGCGGCGGGGGCGTCCTCGCCGTCACCGCACTCGACCCCGCCGTCGAGCACGGAGGCTGGACGCTGCCCGCCGCCGAGACAGCGCTTACCGCCTGCCTCAACGACAAGGTGGATTACCTGACCAACGGCGGCGTCATCGACTATCCCGAATGGCGCGCCAAGCCCGACGTCTTTCTCGAGCGGGCGCACGACTGGCGTCCGTAGGCAGGGCTCAGGAAGCCCATGCCTCCCGCACCCGCTGGGTGAAGGCGAAGTCCTCCGTCTGCGGCGCCCGGTCCATGCCCTCGAACGAACCCGCCTCGTAGTTGCGGCCTATCGCCTCCATGAGTCCGGGCTTGCTCGCGAAGTGCGCCATCGTCCGCTCCTGTAGCGTGTCCCACCGCGCCACGAGCGCCTTCGCCTCCGCGCTGGCAGGGTCGAGTCCGCCCGACGTCCGCACGTCCGCAAGCAGTGCCGTCCACTCACGCTCGACCGCCTCGATCTCCTCGGGCGGCGTCTCGGCGCGCAACTCCGCGAACTGTGCCATCTGTTCAGGTGTGTAGTACTTCTCCATAGAAGTCGATTATATCCCCTTCGTTGCCGCTTCCGGCTGCGGAAGCAGCCATCAGCACGAGGTTCCAGTCCCATTCCCCGCTTTGCTCGTGCGCTGCAAGCGCATTCTCTATCGCCGACTCGACGCGCTGTAAGTCCTCGATCCGCTTCTGCAGGGCCAAGCGCTGTATCCGCAGCGACGCCGCAACGTCAAAGTCCTTGTTGTCGAGTACGTCCCGGATGCGCCGGAGAGAGAATCCCAGACAGCGCAGCGAGAGCACTTGCTGCAGCCGGAGAAAGTCGGTCTCTCGATAGAGGCGATAGCCTGACTCCGAGCGCGCCGACGGTTGCACCAAGCCGAGCTGGTCGTAGTGGCGCAGCGTCCGGACCGACACGCCGACTTGTATGGCCAACTCCCCGATCCGGTAGGAACGCGGTCCCATATTCATAACCGCATCAGCGTAAAGCCTGACGCTGCGTAAGGGTCAACACCCTTTGAGCGAGACTCTGTCCGGCCCTACGCTCGGCTGTCGCCGGTGTAGGATGCCGTGCGGCCCGGCCCCACGAAACGGTTGCCGTCCAACGTGGCGATCTCCTCGGACGGAAGTGATGCCTCTTCACCCTCAGTGACGTCCGCTCCGCCCAGAACGTCGACGTATCGCACACTCGCGGTCATGCCGTCAGCGCTTACGCTCAGCAATTCGACAACGTCCCCGCCTACGGTCACCAGGCGCGTGCCTGCTTCGATGCCTTCCAGGTTCATGCTTCGACTCCGAATCCCTTTCTACCCGGGCGAGACCTCGACCGCCGTCTTGGCCGATTTCGGGAACGGCGGCGGCAGCGTCGCACCGATGCGCTTGGCGTATTCCAGGTTCAACGTATTGAACTTGCCAGACGAACCGGTCGACATCCCCTCGGCGTGTCGGTCCGGGTTCTTCGGGATGGCCGTCTTCCCTTCGATGATCTCATCGTCCATCCGGTCGAACGGGATCCAGATGATGTCGTTCTTCGCGGGGTCGCGGAACACGTTCATCGGTTCGCCGCCGTCCTCCATGATCTGCATCTGCTCCAGAAGCATGCGGCGGAAGAGGATGATGCCGATGTCCGACTGCCCCAGCTTCTCCAGGTAGCGGCGCGTGCGCGGACCCTGGGACGTCCACGCGAAGTGGTCCTGGCCGCTGTTGTTGTCGAGCTGCTCCCAGATGGGCTGGCCCCACTCGTCCACGCCGGCGATCGGCACGTGGTAGACGGGTATCTCGTCTTCCCGCTGGTTCGGGTTCTCCCCCTCGCGTGGCCAGTGAGACTGGTAGTAGACGTAGTATGTGTGCGTGTCGTCCATCGGCACGCGGATCTGGAAATCGTGCCCGCCCGTGCCGGACTCCAGGTTGGGGAAGAGTATCGGGTGGCCATAGCGCCAGCCGATGGACTCCTCCTTCTCCTCCCCCTCCAGCCAGCGGTGCTTCAGGATGCCATGCTCGAACCTGCTGGTGGACGCGGAGATGTGCCGCATAGTGCGGCCCGCCTTCCGCCAGTACGGACCGAAGTCCTCATTCTCTTCCGGCGGGCGCTTGCCGTAGATGTCGCCGCGGTGCTTCAGCAGCCCGACCCGCTGGAGAGCGTATTTTGAGAAGTACCCGTGGAGGTACTCGGCATGGATGGGGTCCAGCGAGTTCTCCATGATCTGGAGCCAGTTGCAGGTGACGACCGTCCAGCCGATGCTTCGCACTCTCCCCTCTTCCACGAACGGGTAGTAGTGCGGGAGCAACGGAGCAGGCTGCGGGCCCAGGTAGGCGAACACGAGGCCTCCGAGCGTCTCTACCGGGTAGGCCTTCAATTGCACACGGCTGGGAAAGGTCGAGTCTCCGGGCTCCGCCGGCATCTCCAGGCACTGGCCTGTTTCATCGTACAACCAGCCGTGGTACGAACAGCGAAGACCCTTCGGTTCGGGGATGCCCCAGAGCATGTTGACGCGCCGGTGAGCGCACGAGGCGTCGATCAGACCGAACGTGCCACCTTCGTCCTTGTACAGTACAAGGTCTTCACCCAGGAGGCGGATCGCCTTCGTGGGGTTCTCGTTGAACTCAGAGACTCCGGCGATGGGCTGCCAGTAGCGCCGCATCAACTCGCCCATGGGCGTCCCCGGCCCCACCAACGTCAAACGGTCATTCTGCTCTGGGGTCAGCATCGGTCACCTCCCTGCTCTCTGTCGGTTCTTCCTTGTTATGGATGAAGATTGCCACTCCAAACGTGCTCCGGTCAAATCCCCTACGCCGCCCTATGCACCCAGAACGGGTGAGCCGTGATGGTGCACCATCAGCCATCGCCCGTCCCGCCTGCGAAAGACGTTCGTGGCCTCGATGCGCGCGTCCATCACGCGTCCTCCGGTCACCGACGTCAGGTTCTCGGTGCACGTGACCCACCCAACGTCTCCCTCGACCGTCGCCTCCGCGCCGGTGATCGTGAACGTCATCATCGCCGCACCCTCGAATATCCGCTCCCAGCTCTCCATGACCTCTGCCCAGCCGTCGAGCGCGGCCCAGCCGGGGTGGATGCACGTCACTACGTCCTCACGTGACCAGACTTCCTCCATCCGGCGGATGTTCAGCGTACCGAACGCATCGTAGAACGCCTTGTTGGCGGCGAGAACCGCCGCTTCATCCGTGTCGCTCATCGCGTAAACTCTAGCACGACGGTCCCGCGTCAGACTGCGGAAGTATCGTCCATCGGCTCTGAGAGGAGGAGGCGCCATGCCCAGTTTCGACATGACCGACCGTGTGGCCATCGTGACAGGAGGCTCGCAGGGGTTCGGCAAGGCCATCTCGCTTGCCCTCGCGCACCAGGGCGCGAACGTCGTCGTTGCGGCGCGTGAGCCGGAGCAGGTGACGGTCGGCAGGGAGCGCCCCCACGCACCTGTGCACCCCGTCGTGGACGAGATACGCGCCATCGGCAGCCGAGCACTCGGCATCACGGCGGACGTTCGCAACCAGGACGAGGTGGATAACGTCGTCGCGCGGACAATGGAGGAGTTCGGGCGCATCGACGCCCTCGTGAACGTCGTCGGCGGCAGCTGGGGCGAGACGTTCCGCTCCGGCCCGCTCATGGAACTGGAGCCGCACGATTTCATCGAGTGCTACCGCGTTAATGTGCTGACGGCGTTCATGTGCTCCAAGGCCGTGCAGCCCATCATGAAGGCGCAAGGCAAGGGCGCCATCGTCAACATAGCGTCCGGCGCGGGCGTCAACCCCGGTACGGGGCAGGCTGCCTACGGTGCGGCCAAGGCCGGCGTTATCAACATGTCCAAGTCGATGGCGTACGAGTGGGCGCCGGAGGTCCGCGTCAACGCCATCGCGCTCGGCGGCATCGAGACGCCCCATCGCCCGATGTGGCACGAGAGCGTCCGCTCCACTACGACGAGCCGCAGCGCGATGGGGCGCCTCGGCACGCCGGACGAGCACGCGGGCACCGTCCTCTGGCTCGTCTCGGACGCTGCGGGCTACATAACCGGCACAGCCATAGAAGCGGACGGCGGGCGGCGGTAGGAAGCAGGCCCCGCGAATAGTAAGGAGCAGCGACATGTCATACGAAGACCGGTTCGTGGACAACAACGGCGTACGGATCCACTACGAGGTGGAGGAGGGGCCCGCGGACTCCCCCGTCATCATCTTCGTGCACGGCATGGGCGGCAGCACCAAGGGCTGGCGAATGCACGGCTATCCGGAGAAGCTGCGCGACGAGTACAGGGTCGTCCTCATCGACTCGCGCGGCTTCGGCCAGAGCGACAAGCTCAAGGACCCGGAAGACTACGGGCGCCCGCAGAAGGTGTCCGACGTGGTCGCCGTGCTGGACGACATCGGCGTGGACAAGGCCTACTACTGGGGCTATTCCATGGGAGCGAGCATCGGCTGGGCGGTCGGCATGCTCGCGCCTGAACATTTCCACGGCCTCATCCTCGGCGCTTACCCCGTGCTGTCGCCCGACGTGCCGGAGATAGACCGCGTCCGCTGGGAGGCCCGCGCCAAGCTCATGCGCCTCGGCATGGACGTCTACATCGCAGCGATGGAGATGGACCAGGGCCCTCTGGCGGAGGAGAACAAGGCCCGGCTGCTGGCGAACGACAAGGACGCCTACGCCGCTCAGCAGATCGCTAACCTCAGTTGGGGCGCGCCCGACGAGGACATCCGCAACATGACCCTCCCGGCGCTCGTCTACTCCGGCACCGAGGACGAGTACCCGATGCCGCGCAACCACGAGCTTACGAAGCGCTCGGCATCGCTCGCGCCCAACGCGAAGTTCCTGCCACTGGAGGGCCACACGCACGCATCCGCGATGGCCTCGGCGGACGTGGTCATCCCTCACGTGCGCGAGTTCATCGCCATGGTCGAGGACTCACGCTAGGAACACTGAGAACAAGGAGCAGCAGATGCCATACCAGGACTGTTTCGTGGACAACAACGGCGTCAGCATCCACTACGAGGTGGAGGAAGGGCCCGTCGAGTCGCCTGTCATCGTCTTCGTGCACGGCATGGGCATGAGCACGAAGGACTGGCGGAACGCCGGGTACCCCGAGAAGCTCTGCAACGAGTACAAGGTCGTGCTCATAGACTCTCGTGGATTCGGACAGAGCGAGAAGCTGAAGGAGCCCGCCGACTACGGACGCGCACAGAAGGTGTCCGACGTTACCGCGGTACTGGACGACCTCGGCGTGGACAAGGCCTACTACTGGGGGTTCTCCATGGGCTCCAGCATCGGCTGGGCAGTGGGCATGCTTGCGCCTGAACGCTTCCACGGCCTGATCCTCGGAGCCTATCCCGTGCTGTCGCCCGACGTACCGGAGATCGACCGCGTGCGCTGGGAAGCCCGCGCCAAGCTCATGCGCCTCGGCATGGACGTCTATGTCGCCGCCATGGAGATGGACCAGGGCCCCCTGCCCGAGGAGAGCCGAGATCGGCTGCTGTCGAACGACAAGGACGCCTACGCCGCTCAGCAGATAGCCAACCTCGAGTGGGGGGCGCCCGACGAGGATATCGTCAACATGACGCTGCCCGCGCTCGTCTACTCAGGCACCGACGACGACTACCCCATGCCCCGCAATCACACGCTCACCAAGCGCTCGGCCTCTCTTGCGCCCAACGCCAGGTTCCTGCCCTTGGAGGGACACACCCACATGTCCGCATTCCTTGCGGCTGACCTCATGATCCCGCACGTGCGCGAGTTCATCGCCATGGTCGAGGACACACGCTAGAGAAGCCGGAAGCAGGGGGAGCAGCGCCATGGCATTCGAAGACCGGTTCGTGGACAACAACGGTGTCCGCATCCACTACGAGGTGGACGACTCGCCTGACGACGCCCCTCCGCTCGTGCTCATGCACGGCATGGGCATGAGCACGAAAGACTGGCACAACGCCGGCTACACGGCGGCCCTCTCCGGCGAGTTCCGGCTCATCCCCATCGATTCGCGGGGCTTCGGTCAGAGCGACAAGCTCACTGAGCCTGCCGACTACGGCCGCGCGCAGAAGGTCTCCGATGTCACCGCCGTCCTGGACGACCTCGGCATCGACAAGGCTTTCTACTGGGGCTACTCCATGGGCGCAAGCATCGGATGGGCGCTGGGCATGCTCGCGCCGCAGCGCTTCCACGCCCTCGTGCTTGGCTCCTACCCCGTCATCCCCTTACCCGTCCCCGAGTTCGACCGCGCTCGGTGGGAGGCCCGCGCAAAGATCATGCGGCTCGGCATGGACGTCTACGTCGCCGCGATGGAGATGGACGCCGGTCCGCTCGCCGACTACGACCGCGAGCGCCTGCTGGCGAACGACAAGGACTCCTACGCCGCTCAACAGCTCGCGAACCTGGACTGGGGGGCGCCGGACGAAGACATCCTCAACATGACGCTGCCCACGTTCGTCTACGCGGGAACGAAGGACGCGCGCAACCACGAGCCGGCCAAGCGATGCGCGTCGCTCGCCCCCAACGCGTCGTTCCTCTCGCTGCCGGACCATACGCACATGGAAGGGTTCCTGGCGGCCGACACCATGATTCCTCACGTACGGAAGTTCATCGCTGAGGTGAGGGCGTCGGGGTAAGCCCGCTGCAGCCAGGCAATCCCTATATACTGCCTGCACCAGCAGACCAAGCACCGAGGCGCGGAAGGAGAACACCCATGAAAGACGGCATGCGGTTCGTTGATTGCGACATGCACGTGATGGAACCGGCGGACATCTTCGACCGGTACCTCGACCCGAAGTTCAAGGACCGCGTCATCAGCGCCCCGGGGCGCGCAGGCGGATCCAATGTGGTAATCGACGGCCTCTCCCGCGCTGGCGACGACGACCTTCAGCAGTACCGGAAGCGCAACAAGAACGTCTCTTCCAACCAGCGCCAGCCGCTCTCCGGCTCGCGCTCCGCTCCCTACCTTGGCTTCGCCATCGAGCGCAACTACGACCCGGTCGCCCAGGTGATGGGCATGGAGATGGAGGGCGTGGACATCGCCGTCCTCTTCCCCACCATGGGGCTGGGGCTCATCGCACGGAACGGGATGGACCCGCTCCTCTCCAACGCACTCTGCCAGGCGTACAACAACTGGATCGCGGACTTCTGCAGTTACAGCCCTGACCGGCTGAAGTTCGCCGCGATGCTCCCCTTCCACGACGTGACGCTCGCCTGCCGCGAGCTGCGCCGCTGCGTGACCGAGCTCGGCGCGGTCGGCTCCTTCATGCGGCCCAACCTCGTGAACGGGCGCTTCTGGCACTCCAACTACTGGGAGCCGCTCTACAGCCTGCACGAGGAACTCAACGTGACGTGGGGTTTCCACGAGGGCACCGGCGCGTGGTACTCCAACATGAACACGCTCTACGGTGAGAACCGCTTCTACCGGCACGTCGCGAGTCACTGGATAGAGATGCAGCAAGCCCTGGTAGCGATGATTATCGGCGGCGTCTTCGAGTTCCACCCCAACCTGCGCGTCGGCTTCCTGGAGGCGCAGAACTCGTGGGCTCCGGGTCTCTTGAGCCGCATCGAATGGGACTACCCGCAGTATCTGGAGACCCACGCGCCCTACCTGTCGCTCACGCCCAAGGAGTATTTCCGGCGCAACTGCTGGGCAGCCGTCGAAGGCAGCGAGCCCGAGATCGAGGCGACCGCCTCGCTCATCGGCGCGGACCGGATGTGCATCTCGACCGACTACCCGCACTTCGACTCCAACTTCCCGAACGTGTCGAACAACCTTGTTCAGGGTGTATCGCGCGAGACGGCGGCAGCCATCCTCTACGGCGGCGCGACGCTCTACAACTTCAGCGAGACGGACTTCGCGAAGGCGGACGCGGCGAGGGAGGAGCAGCAGGTCGCGCTGGCCCGCTAGGGATGTTTGATCCCTTCCCCCTCGATGGGGGAAGGATAGGATGGGGGTGAACCGCCCTACGGCAACCCCAACTCGTCGGCGAAGCCAAGGATGGCGGCGGCGGTCGCCTCGGGCTGCTGCTCCTGCACGTAGTGCGCGCTGCCCTCGACCGGCCAGCCGCGAACGTCGTCCGCGACCTCCCGCCAGGCGCCAAGCACGTCCGCGTTCGCAGACGGCCCGGAGCCGCCCCAGAACGCCAGCACCGGCACGATGATCCTGCGCTCGGCGGCAACCTCGGCGCGCCAGTAGTCCGGGTCCTCCTCCAGCGCGAGACGGTAGTCCCAGATGACCGCGTTCGCCGTGCCGGGGCGGGAGAACATCTCCACGTAGTACGCGCGCTCCTCCGGTGACAGGTGCGGGTTGCGGTCGAGGAAGAGGCCGAAGAACAGCTCGGGTACCGCGTTCACGATCGGCTCAGCCACGTTGCGCTGGCGGAAGAAATCGAAGTACCACTGCCGTCCGCTGGGGTCGCGGCGCCCCTCGCCCACGCCCTGCGGCGTCGAGTCGATCTGCACCATGCCGGCGACGCGCTCCGGCAGGTCGGCAGCGATGCGCCTCGCGGTCGGCGCGCCCTTGTCGTGCCCCACGACAACGAATCGCTCGTGGCCGAGGTGGTCCATCAGCGCGAGCGCGTCTGCCGCCATCGCCGCGAGTCCGTAGGCGGCGGGGTCGGCGATGCGCTCGGAGTCGCCGTAGCCGCGCCGGTCCGGCGCGACGACGGTGAACCGCTCCGACAACGCGGGCGTGATCTGCTCCCACGTGCGGCGCGTGCGCGGGAAGCCGTGGAGGAGCAGCAGCGGGAAGCCGCTCCCGGACGTCTCGTACGCCGTGCGCACGCCATTGACGGTGGCGAACCGTGCCTCGCCCATGGGCACGCCTACGGCCAGACGAAGCTGAGGATGATGAGCAACGCTCCGAAGCCGATGGCGCCTCCGGCAGTTACGGGCCAGATGATGTAGCCGATGTCCTCGGCGTTACCGAACGGCCAGATCAGGTCTTTCACGTATCAACTCCTTGGCAAGGTGGGCCGCATCATGGTCGAATCTCGGAGCGCCGCTGTCAACGCGTGTCCGCCTCCCGCATCGCATCGACGGTGCGTCGTATGCCCTCGCCAAGCGACATGGTGGCGTGCCAGCCGAGCCCTTGCTCCGCGCGGCGCACGTCCAGGTAGATGCGGCGCACGTCGCCCGGACGCTCCGCCGCATACTCTGCGCTCCCTGCGTAGTCGGTGGCCCCGGCGACCGCGTCGAACACTTGCGATACCGTCGTCCCCTCACCGCTCCCGATGTTGTATACGCCGTCCGCGTCCTGCCCAAGCGCAAGCACGTTCGCCTGCACCACGTCGTCGACGTACACGTAGTCCCGTTCGTGCGAGCCGTCGCCGAAGATCGTGGGGCGCTGTTCGCACAGCATGGCGCCGGCGAAGATCGCAACCACACCCGCCTCGCCGAACGGGTCCTGCCGCGGACCATAGACGTTGCCATAGCGCAGGATGGTGTACCGGATGCCGGAGAGCTCGCAGAACATCTGCACGTACGCCTCGGCAGCCGCCTTGGACGCTCCGTACGGCGAGAGCGGGCGCACGGGATGCTCCTCGTCCGCGGGCAGGTGCTCCGGTTCGCCGTAGAGCGCACCACCCGTCGAACTGAACACGACGAGCCGCACTCCATAAGCCGCGCACTGCTGGAGCACGTTCAGCGTGCCGAGCACGTTCACCTCCGCGTCGTGCATCGGATCGCGGACGGACTCGCTGACGCTGGCGTGGGCCGCGACGTGGAAGACGGCGTCCGGCTGTGCGGCCTCGAACGCAGCCGCCAACGCCGGGCTCCGGATGTCGATCTCGTAGAGCGCAGCCTCAGGACTGACGTGTGAGCGCTTGCCGGTGGCGAGCACGTCCACGACCGCGACACGGTGGCCGTCCGCGATGAGCCTGTCCACGAGGTGGGAGCCGATGAAGCCCGCCCCGCCTGTTACGAGGATGTTCAACGTCTCACAGGCGGTAGTAGCGCTGGGCGTTCCCGTTCAGGATGGCTTGCTTGTCGGCGTCCGTGAGTTCCTCGCTCTCCCGCACTTCCTGTATCTCGCGCTTGCACATCTCCGTGGTGACCTCGTGCGGGAAGTCGCTGGAGTACAGGAAAGCGTCCGCACTGTAGCGCGTCGCGGCGAAGCCGAGCGCAGGCTCCTCGCCCTCGCACCCGATGAACAGCCGCCCGTCGCGGATGTGCCGCAGGATGTACTCGCTGGGTATCTCGTCGCCGTGCGGGCCGTACTCGCCCTCCGGGTCGTGCTCGACGTGGGTGACGTGCGAGCGGTCGAAACGCTCCATCGCCATGAGGAACCACCCCACCCCGCCCTCGAGGAAGCTCATCCGCATGTTGGGGAACCGGTCGAGCACGCCGTTGAAGACGATGCCGGCCATGCCGATCATCACCCCCATCGGGTGGCCCATCGCGTGGACCGGCGCGTACCGGTTCAGGTCGTCGAACCCCATCCCGTCATGGCAGCCGCCGTGGACCGCTATCGCGCAGCCCAGCCGGTCGGCCTCCTCGTAGACGGGCCAGTAGGTCTTCGCGCCCAAGTGCGCGCTCAGGCCCCGCGACGGGAGCATCGCGCCTACCATCCCCAGCTCGGTCACCGCCCGCCGGAGCTCTTCCACTGCGGCGACGGGGTCCTGCATCGGGATCAGCGCCATGCCCTTGAAGCGCGAGTCCCGTGCGCAGTACGTCGCGTGGAGCCAGTCGTTGTACGCCCGTGTTGCAGCGATCGCCCAGTCGATAGCCGTGATCTTGCCGCAGGCGAGCCCCCGGGTCGGGTAGAGGACGGTGGTGTCGATCCCCACGTCGTCCAGGAACGTGAGCCACTCGTCCGGTCCCACCACTCCCCGCTTGGCGCGTTCCGGGTCCGGTTCGATCAGGTGGGAGCCGTGAAAGTGGTCGAAGGGTGGAAAGATGTTCTGCATCCTGTCCCTGTGGAAAGGGGTCGGCAGGAACTCGCGGATGCCGTCGTTGTCCTCCCGGACGTGACCGTCAGCGTCTATGACCAACTCGACGTTCGTGCTCATGGCGTCCCTCCCGCGCGGAGTATAGACCCCGCCTCAGGCAAGTCCAAACCGGGGGCAGGTTACGGCGGAGTACAGGGCGTATAGTGAAGCGACCCGATGCAGACTCCAAACCCACAGCCAGTCCCTTCCGCCACTGGGAGCGCCGTCTCCAGGCGGGCGCTGCATTACCCCGACTTCCGCATCCTCTGGTTCACGACGGGGCTCGTGGCCGGAGGCATCTGGTTCCAGCAGGTGACGCTCGGCTGGCTCGCCTACGACCTCACCCAGGATGCGCTGCATACGGCTGGTGTTGTCGGGGTCCGAACGCTCCCATTGCTGCTGTCGCCGCTCACCGGCGTCATCGCGGACCGGGTGGACCGTCTGAAACTGCTGTTCGTTGACCAAGTGCTCGTCACCGTACTCGTGTTCGGTTTCGCACTGGTGCTGTTGAACGATCTGCAGCAGCTGTGGCACCTGTACGTCTTCGCGCTGGTGTTCGGCACCCTCTGGGCCGCGAACAACCCGGTGCGTCAGGTGCTCATCGCAAACACGGTGCCCCGCGAAGCGCTGATGAATGCGACAGCGATGATCTCCATGTCGTTCAACCTCATGCGCGCCCTCGGCCCGGCCATCGGCGGGTTCGTCATCGCCTTCTTCGGCCCGGGCATCAACTTCCTCATACAGGGAGTCCTCTTCTTCCTCGCGCTGCTGGTGCTCACGCGCATGCGGACGCCCTACTACACCGCCGACCGAGCGCACGCGAGGGAGAGCTCGCCGCTGCAGAACCTCAAGGAAGGCTTCGCGCGCGTCATCAGCGAGCCGACCACGCGCATCACGACCCTGATGACGTTCGGACTGTCGCTCACGATGCTGGCCATGGTGTTCAACCAGCTTCCCGTCTACACGGCAGAGATACTGCACAACGACGACGGGAGCCAGCTGGGTCTGCTGCTCATGGCGATGGGGTTCGGCGGGTTCTTGGGGACGGTCCTGATCGCAGCCTTGGCCTCGACGCGCCGGAAAGGGGTGCTCGCCTCCGCCGCATTCGTGCTGTCGGCGGTAGCTGTCGTCATTCTCTCCCAGGTGACGACGCTCTGGATGGCGATGGCTGCGCTCCTGCTCCAGCAGATGTTCGTACAGGTGGTGATGACGACGAACATGACCGTCGTACATTCGATGACGCCGGACGATCTGCGCGGACGGGTGATCGGCGTCTACCAGATGGAGATCGGGCTGATGCCGTTCTGGGGATTGGTCGGAGGCGCACTCTCCAGGGCGTACGGCGTGGACAACGCCTTTCTCATCGCCGGCATAGCAGGCTTGGCGATCATCGCCTTCGCCAGCGTGGCGTTCCCGCGCTACCGGCGGCTGCAGTTCTAGCGCGCCCATCCCGGCCTGCCGACGTACACGCGAGAGCGGCGCGTATAATCACGAAAGCGTGGCGAAGGGAGCAGGAGTGGCATCAGACGGCAGGACGGGTCAGGGCGGCATCTTCTACGGGTGGTACATCGTAGCGGCCGTCTTCTTCATGGTGTTCGTCTCCATCGGCTTCCGGCAGAGCTACGGCGTGTTCGTGGTGACGTGGGAAAGCGAGTACGGGTTGGACTCGCGCGGGTTCCTCTCCAACGTGGCGTCCGCCGGGTGGGTGGTGAACGGCCTCGCCCAGCCGGTGGTCGGCGGACTCGCCGACCGCTACGGCGCGCGCGTGGTTACCGCCGTAAGCCTCGCGGTGCTCGGTGTGAGCACGCTGGCGATGGCGTTCTCGTTCAACGTCTGGATGCTGGCGTTCTTCTTCGCCTCGTTCGCCTCGTTCTCCAACGCAGGAGCGATGTTCACGCCGGTAACGCCGCTCATCGCGCGGTGGTTCGTACGCAAGCGTGGAGTGGCGCTCAGCATCATCACCGCCGGAGGCTCCGCGGGCGCGATGTTGATGATCCTGTTCGCCACCTACCTGCTGAACCTCTTCAACTGGCGCGTATCGCTGGCCGCCGTCGCCGTCATAGTCCTGCTGGCGCTGCCGCTCGTGCTCGTGGTCATCCGCAACCGCCCGTCGGAACTGGGGCTGGTGCCGGACGGTGGCGCGCCATCCTCCGCTGCCGGGGCAGCGAGGACGGGGCTGTCCAACGGCCCGCTGACGGTGTCCCATTGGCGGCACGCGTACCGCTCCGCTCCCATGTGGCAGCTTACGCTCACCTACGTCGTCTGTGGCATAACGACGGCGGTCATCGCCGTGCACTTCGTGCCATTCGCCAAGGATGAGGGCATCACGCAGACAACCGCCGCGTTCGCCTTCTCGATCCTCCACTTCGCGAACATGGGCAGCGTGCTCGCGGTGGGCTTCCTCCTCTCCGACCGCCTCCAGCGGAAGAACACGCTCATGCTGGTCTACGCAGTGCGAGGGCTTGGCTTCCTCTCGCTGCTGGTGCTCCCGACCTCCGTGGGGTTCTGGGTCTTCGCGGTGGTGGCGGGCAGTTCGTGGCTGGCGACGGTGCCGCAGACGAGCGCGCTCGCAGCGGAGATCTACGGCGTCCGCAATTCGGGCTCCATCACTGGGATGCTGACCATGGTGCACATGTTCGCCGGGGCCGTTGCGGTGGCCGCCGCGGGTGCCGCGTTCGACTACTTCGGGTCCTACGATCAGGTCTGGTTGGTATGCGTTGTCCTGCTGGTGGGAGCGTCGCTGATGGCCTGGCTGGTACGCGAACGGGAGGTCTCCGCACGCTATACGCCCATGCGGCTGGCCGAGGCGTAGAAGCAGAGAGGTCGGCGTGGGCATTCGCGCGCATCACTCCGAACCGACGGACCCGGAACTGCTGGAGTGGCTCACCCACGCCGTGGACCTCGTCGTCGGGCAGGGGCCGGTGGTGATGGTCGTGCTCATCGGAGTGGTGGTGCTGGTGATCCCGTTGGCCATAGCCGTGCTGGCGCTCCGGCGGCGCGGAGGGCGTCAGGCGTAGGCCCTCACCCCCGCATCAAGTGCAGGGCGAGCTCTAGCCCTCTCTCTCAGGAGAGGGGACATGAGACCTTCTTCGCCTCGGGCGGCGGGCGGCGAGAAAGAAGAAGCCCGCGAAGAACGCACCCACGACGTACACGGTGTGTATGGGTTCGTAGCTCCCGGTGAGGTCGAAGGCGAGTGCGGTGACGACCGGGCCCAGGGCCATCGCGGGTGTGACGAGCAGCACGGTGAGTCCCGTTATCGCGCCGACGTGTCTGCGGCCGAAGTAGTCCGGCCACGCCTGCGACTGCAGCTGTTGCGAGCCGCCTATCACGAGGCCGATCGGCCATGCCGCGGCGAAGAGCGTCGCGGGGGTATCCGCCAGGACGTAGAGCGCGATGGCGAGCGAGTAGCCGAACCCCCAGAGCGTGAGGCTGGCGTGCACGCCGAAGCGCGCGGCGATGTAGCCCCAGAACGGACGTCCCAGCATCGCGCCGAAGCCGAAGAAGGCGAACGCGCTGGAGGCGAACTGCAGGTCCAAGCCCTCGTCGATGAAGTACGGCACCATGTTGGCGATGACGCCGGTGGCCGGGAAGCCGGTGAGCATGATCGATATGACGATGAGCCAGAGCGTGCGGGTGCGCACGGCCTCCCGTAGCGTCCAACTGTCCTCGTCCGAGACGGTGCGCGATCGCTCGCGCGCCGACATCCGCGCCGCGCCGGGCAGGTCGCCGTCGGGCAACTGTCCATAGTCCTCCGGCCTGCGCCGCACGATGAGCCAGACGAGAGGGGCGAGGATGAATACCTCGACGACGCCGAGGACGCCCCACCCGGCGCGCCACGAGGTCTGCTCCACGAGGATGGCGAAGACGGGGACCATGGTGAAGCCGAAGACGGCCCGCCCACCGCTGGACCAGGCGAACGCCGCTGCCCGGCGGCGCACGAACCAGTTGGCGATGGCCGTGCGCGGCCCGACGATCTCCAGCCCGGTGCGCGCCGCACCGACTCCGACGCCGAGCAGCACGTAGTACACCCACGGCACACTCGTGAACGCCAGCAATAGCAGGCACGCGCCGCCGAACAGGGCGCTGAGCGTCATGCCGAGCCGAGCGCCGCTCCTGTCGAACAGCGGACCGAGCACCATGCCGAGCCCGGCGGAGACGAACGTGGCGACGGTGAGCGCGCCGGTGAGCATCGTGCGGCTCCAGCCGAGGTCGTTCTCCATCGGAACGACGAGCAGGCCGAAGAGGTAGCTCGTCGCAGCGCCGTGCGTGAACAGCGCCAGGAACGAGACGCCGACGATCCACCATCCGCGGAAGGACGGGTAGAGGGTGATGCGTCGTGCGGGTGTGGTGCTGCTCATGGCGAGGAAGGAACTCTCATTCTTGCACAGGTGGCGAGTAGCTACAGGAGGACGATCAAGGTGGCCAATGTCACCCAAATCTGGCCACCTTGATAGCCGCGTTACGAGTAAACCGAAACATCCGATCTGGCCACCTTGGCCACCTTGAAACGGGCGTTTCCAAGGCCGTGGCCTGCTTCCCGTATCAAGGTGGCCAAGATGGCCAATGTTTTCAGAAGTTTGCGGCGAAGTCATAGACCCTGTCGATAGGTGCGCCCGTAGGCTATAGGCGCGGTCTATGGGTGCGGCGAGGTAGGCAGTCATGCATTCAGCGTAACGGACGCGGGGTCAACCGGGTAAGGGGCAAGTGTCACAGCGATGACATGAATCACCCGCTGCCGAGGGCGATGACGACCGCTCCTCCCACGATGAGGGCCGTCGAGACGAACTTGACCGTGACCGTGGCGCGTGTCGTCACCTCGCCGAGCGCGCCGCGCCAGACGAGCGAGAGGCCGATGGTGAAGACGACGACGAAGAACGTCCGCAGGCTGGAGAGGGCCGTCACGAGCGTCGTGGGGCCGAGCGAGAGCGCCCAGAGGAGGAGGAGGAGGCTCGCGTTGGCGACGACGAACTGGTTGAGGGCCATGTACCCGAGCGCGGGGCTGCGGGTGCGGAAGAACCGCGCGATGTCGTCCAGCGGCGGACGCCTCAAGTTGAGGGCGAGCAGCACGCTGCCAAGGGCAAGCATCCGCAGCGCGTGCGTGAACAGCACCGGCAACTCGTTCACCGCCGTCTTGCCGAACACGAAAGAACTGCCCTCTATGAGGCTGCCGAGCATGAGCAGCAGGAACGTCCTGCCCGGAAGGAAGCCACGGGAGGCGCCGGGGCCGGAGGAGATCAGCACAGCGCCCGCGACCACGGCGAGGACCGCGAGCCACTCCACTCCGTTCAGCCGTTCGCCGAGGAAGAAGAACGCAATGAGCGCGGTGAAGATGGGATACGTCTGGTAGACGGGAATGGCGCGGGAGACCTCACTCGTGTAGAGCGTGCGCACGAGGATGTGCGCGCCGAGACCGTAGAAGACGCCGGAGAGCAGCGCCCAGAACACGGCTTCCAGTGTTGCCGACGCTGGGATGCCGGAGACGAGGAGCAGCGCCGTGCCGACGAACGGCATGGTGAGGCCTATGGCGAGCGGCTGCGTGCCCGGCGTGCGGGCATACCGGTGGATGATGGTCTTGTCGAGGATGCCGATGCAGGCGGCAAGCGCCGCGCCCGCCAGTACGATCGCTACCCAGGACATCGTTACCCACTCCCCAGCGCGATGACGGCGACACCGCTGGCGATCAGGATGGTGGAGGTGAGTTTCACCGTGACCGTGGCGGGGGTCGATACCTCGCCCAGAGCACCGCGCCACGCCAGGGAGATAGCGATGGCGTAGGAGACCACGAAAAAGGTCCGGAGGCTGGAGAGCGCGGTAACGAGCGTTGTGGGGCCGAGCGAGAGCGCCCAAAGGAAGAGGAACTGGCTCGCATTGGATATGACGAGCTGGTTGAGGGCGACGTACCGGAGCGCCGGGCTGCGCGTTCGGACGAACCACAGCACCTGCTCCAGCGAATGGCGGCGCAGGTTCAACGCGAGTAGCACGCCGCCTGTAGCGAGCAGACGCAGCGCATGCGTAAACAGCACCGGCAACTCGTTCACCGCCGACTTGCCGAACACGAAAGAACTGCCCTCTATCGCGCTGCCGATGATCAGAATGATGAACGCCTTATCCAGCAGGAAGCCGCAGCCGGACTCGTCCCGGCGGAACGAGAGCAGCACGGCTCCTCCCACGACCGCAAGCATCGCGAGCCACTCTACGGCATGCAACCGCTCGCCGAGGAAGGCGAACGCGATAAGCGCGGTGAAGATGGGATACGTCTGGTAAACGGGGATGACGCGGGAGACCTCCTGCCTGTAGAGCGTGTACACGAGGATGTGCGTGCCGAGGCCGTAGCAGACGCCCGACGCAAGGGCCGAGAGTATCGCCTCGGACGTTGCGGACGCGGGGATGCCGGTCACCGCAAGCAGCGGAAGCCCGATGAGCATCATGGCGATGCCGATCACGAGCGGCTGGAGATACGGCATGCGGGCGTAGCGGTGGATGACTGTTTTGTCGAGGATGCTGAGAAGCGCGGCGAGCGCCACGCCGGCCAGCACGATTGCCACCCAGGACAAGCCTGTCAGCTCCCTACCGCGATGGCGGCGACTCCGGCCACGATGAGAGCGGTCGAGGCCAGCTTGACAGCGATGACGCCCGGCGTCGTTACCTCACCGAGGGCGCCCTTCCAGACGAGGGCAAGCGCGGTGCTGTAGACCACAAGGAAGAAGGCGCGCGCACCGGTCAGCGCGGTAACCAGCGCAGCGGGGCCGAGCGCCAGCGCCCAGAGGAGGAGCAACAGCCCCACCGTGGCGATGATCAACTCGTTCATGGCGACGAACTTGAGCGCCGGGCTGCGGGTGCGGACGAACCTGCGCACATCGTCCACAGAACCGCTCCGGAGGTTGAACACGAGGAAAACGCCGCCAAGCCCGAACGAGCGGAGGGCGTGCGTGAACAGCACTGGCAGTTCGTCCACCGCGACCTTGCCGAATATGTGCGCGCTGCCGTGGATGGCGCTGCCGATCATGAGCAGCACGAACGCCTTGTCCAACAGGATGCCGCGGATGGAGGTGGAACCGGGCCGGAACGAGATCAGCACTGCCCCCGCGACGACGACGGCGACCGCGAGCCACTCGACCACGCCCAGTTCCTCGCCCAGGAAGAAGAAGGCGTAGATGGCGGTGAAAATAGGATAGCTCTGGAAGACCGGGATGGTGCGCGACACCTCATTCCAGTAAAGAACGCGTATGAGGAACTGCGCGCTGAGGCCGAAGACCACGCCGGAGACGAGCGCCCAGAGGACAGGCTCCCACGCGGCACTCTCCGGTACGCGAACGACAGCGAGTACGACGATCCCGACGAATGTCTGCGCGATGCCGATAAGCAGCGGCAGCGTGTGGGGCGTGGTGGCGTAGCGGTAGATGACCGTCTTGTCGAATATGCTGACGATCCCGGAGATCGCCGCACCTGCGAGCGCGATGACTACCCAGGACAAGATCTAGCCCGCCGCTCCGTTCCCGTTCCTCCCCCGCTCGTAGCGGGAGTTCCGGACGACCTGGCCGGGAAGCGCCCCGGTGTGCACGCCGTCCTCCAGGAGCACCTGCCCGTTGACGATGGTGTACGGGATGCCGTGCGCCACCTGCTTCAGCCGCATGGAGCCGCCGGGCAGGTCGTAGGCCTCCTCCGAGGGGTCGAGGCCGAGGTTCTCGTAGTCCATCACGAGCACGTCTGCCTTGCTGCCGGGAGTGAGTCTGCCGCGTCCGGGCGTGCCGAAGATGTCGGCCGGGAACGAGGTGAGGCGCCGCACGCCCTCCTCCACCGGCATGATGCCCTTGTCACGCACCCAGTGGCTGAGGAAGTGGACGGCGTAGCCGTAGCCGTCCTCCCGCACGACGTGCGCGCCGGAGTCCGACAGGCCGATGAGCGTGTGCTCGTCGTTGAGGATGGCGGCCATCGCCTCGTCATCGTTGTTCTGCTGGTTGCGGGCGCACCACGTCTTCATCTCCTCCTCGACGGCGAGGTCGAGGAAGGCGTCCATCGCGCTGACGCCGCGCTGCGCGCCGAGTTCCGTGGCGGTCATGCCCGCGAGGCCTTTGTTCTTCTCCAGGGCGGGCTTGACGATGACGACGTGGTCCCAGCGCCCGGAGAAGCCGAGTGCGGTGCTGTCGCTGCGCTCGGCGACCTCCTTCGCAAGCTGCGGACGGAGCGACGCGTCGGAGAACGCGGTAACTCGCTCCGCCGTTGTGCCGTTCATGATCCGCTTCCAGGTAGGCATGAAGTTGAAGAACTCTGCACTGTCCATCTGGAAATAGCGCAGGCCGGGGCGCGGGTTGATCTGGGGGTAGATGCGGGCTGAGGTAGTGGAGGCAACCTCGGCAAGGTGGGCGAGATGCTCCCTCCAGTGGTTCGGCCGAAGCACGCTCTGGGCGATGGTGAGGTAAGTCACCGGACGCCCGCTGATCTCCGACATCTTCGTGCAGAGGCCCTCGCTGAGCTCGAGGTCCATCGGATCGCCGACCTGGATGACGCCGGTGTCGAGGTCGCGCAACGCGCCGGCTACGGCGTACAGCTCGTCGATGGACGCCACGTCCGAGGGCAAGTGCCTTCCGTCCATACCGACGTGGCGCTGATTGCGGTCGAACGAGATGCCGAGCGCGCCCGCCTCGATGCTCTCGCGCACCGCGGCTTGGAGCGCCTCGATCTCGTCGCCGGTTGCCTCGCGCTCCTGAGAATCATCGCCCATCACCCAGCGGCGGACGGCGGAGTGGCCGACCATGACGCCGAAGTTGATGCCGAGGTTGTCGTCGAGCGAGCCGAGGTAGTCGCCGAACGAGCGCCAGCCCCAGGGCACACCGTTCATCAGCACGTCGTAGGGGATGGCCTCGACCTTCGCGAGCATCCCGGCGAGCGCGGGTTCGTCGCCCTCGCGCACGGGCGCGAGCGTCAGGGAACAGTTGCCGCTGACGACGGTCGTGACGCCGTTGTAAGAGGAGAAGGTGCAGAGCGGGTCGAACGTCACCTGGCCGTCGTAGTGGGTGTGGTGGTCGATGAAGCCGGGGGTGACGACGCAGCCGCTCGCGTCGATCTCGCGCGACGCGGGGCCGTCGAGCCGTCCCACGGCGGCGACGCGCCCGTCCACGATGCCGACTTCGGCAACCTGTGGGGCATCGCCCGTGCCGTCCACGACGAGGCCGCCCTTGATGAGCAGATCGAACGCCATCGCACACCTCCCTGGGAGCGTTGGCGCGTATGTTACACCCTGCGGGGAGGGCAGGACGGCGCGAGGTGCCCCAGCGTCAGTCCGCCAGCGCCTCAGCGACCTCTGCTTCAGTGAGGCCGTAGACCTCCATCGCCTTCTGCGGGGTGATGAGGCCGTCCTGGATGTCGCCCTTGACGAGTTCGCGGTCGCGGTCGGCGGGAGGCAGGACGCCGCCGCCGCCGCCCGTCTCGATGCTGAACACCTCGCCGGGCTGCATGCCGAGGTTGGAGGCGATACCGGGGTAGCGCTCCTCGCGGTCGGTGCCGGGATGCACGACGACGTAGGCGTTGGCGCCGTTGCCGCCGCCCTCCATGCCGGCGGCCTCGCGCTTGGCCGCCCCGCCGGAGAGACGGCCGCCGGAGCGGACCTTGTACTCGCGCACGTAGCCGGGACCGCCGCGCGACTTGCCGTCGCCGCCGGTGTCGGGCAGCACCTCGAATCGCGTCATGTCGACGGGGAACTCGGATTCGATGATCTCGACGCTCGTGAAGCGGCCGCCGCTGGCGCGAGCGCCGACGCCGGAGAAGCCGTCGCCGCCGTCGAATGCGCGGGCGCCCGCGTACATCAGCTCGTACTGCACGTACTGTCGGTCGCCGTCGCCCTGGTAGCCGATGACGATGGAGCTCTGGGTCGACCCGTGGGCGAGCGTGGGCTGTCCGGCGGCCTTCGCGACGGCGGTCATGATGACGCTCTCGGCGATGGCCATCGTCTTGGAGTAGAAGCCGACGGGGCCGGGGAACTCCGGCGAGATGATGCTGCCCGGCCGGAAACGGCATTCGATGGCGTTCGCAAGGCCGTGGTTGATGGGCAGGTACGGGTCGGTCATGCAGATGACGCCGTTGTAGACGAGGCCACGGATGAACGGCTCACGCACGTTGATGGGAGCAGCGGCCTGATCGCCGGTGGCGGTGAAGTCGACGATGAGCCGGTCGCCCTCCTTGATGGCCGCGGCGTGGAGGCGTATGGGCTTGCCGGGGTTGGACGGGTCGTCCACCCAGGTCTCGGACTCGCTGACGCCGTCCTTCCAGTGGGAGATGTAGTCGCGGGCAAGTTGCTCCGTGCGCTCGCCCAGATCCTCGAACATCTGGAGGACCGTGTCCTTGCCGTAGGTGCGGAGGACGTCCTTGACGCGCTCCTCGCCGACGGTGAAGCAGACGCCCGCCTTGGCGGAGAGGTCGCCGATCATCATCTCCGGCACGCGGCTGTTGGCGCGCACGAACGAGGCGGTGTCCTGCACGAGTTCGTAGTTGCGCATGTAGCGCACGGGCATGATCTGCAAGCCCTCACCGAAGATGTCGCGGGAGGTGGCGTTGCGGCTGCCCGCGGACACGCCGCCGATGTCCGGCGTGTGCCCCATGCTGGCGGCGAAACCGATGACCTCGTTCTCGTGAAAGATAGGGGTCATGATGACCATGTCGTTGGCGTGGGGACAGCCGCTGTAGTAGGGGTGGTTCGCAAGGAAGGCGTCACCCTCGGCCATGTCGTCGAGGCTGTAGAACTGCAGCAGCCCCTTGATTGACTCCGGGTAGGCGGCCATGTGCCCCGGGTGGAACGACTGGCCGACGAGCCGCCCCTGCTTGTCCAGCACGCCGCAACTGAAGTCGTGCGACTCGCGGACGATGGTGGAGTAGCCGGTGCGGAAGACCGCCTTCTCCATCTCGCGGACGATGCCATCCAGCCGGGCGCGGAGCACTTCGTAGGTGATGGGGTCAACGCGTGCCATGGCGGCACCTCCCTAGGTCACGTCGATGATGATGTTGAGGTAGTCGTCCACCAGGGCGCGCTGGCCGGGGTAGACGACGGTTGTCGAGTCGAGCTGGTCGACGATGGCCGGGCCGTCAAGGCGGTGGCCGGGAGCGAGGAGCGCGCGGTCGTAGACGGGGCAGGAGACGGTGCCCTGCGCGCTGTCGAAGCAGACGTCGCGCTCGCCCACGCGCGCCACGCGGGCATCGGTGTCGGCATGCGACTGGCGCTTCAGCGTCGCCTTGGGGACAACGGCGGAGGCGCGCAGCCGGTAGTTGACGGCTTCGGCCTCCTCGTCCACCGCGGCATGCCCGAACATCTGCTCGTGCATCGCGTCGAACCGGGTGCGCGCGGCGGCCACGTCCTGCTGTGAAACCTTGCTCTCGGAGCCGAGCGGTATCGTGAGCTCGTAGCCCTGGCCGAGGTAGCGGACATCTATGGAGAATTCGAGCAGTAGTTGGTCCAGGGAGTAGCCCTCAGCCGTGAACTCGCTCTCCGCCTGCGCACGGAGGTCCTGCATGGTAGCGGTCAACTCGGCCGCGTCCAGCTCGGACATGAGGCGGAGGCGGGAGCGGACGTAGTCGTGGCGGGGGTCGGCCATGAGCAGACCGAGCGCCGACGTGACGCCAGGCGCGGGGGGCACGATGACCTTGGACATCTTGAGGTCGGCTGCGAGCCTGCCGGACGGCACCGGCCCCGCTCCGCCGAAGGCCACGAGCACGAAGTCGCGCAAGTCGTAGCCCTGTTCAGTGGAGACGGCGCGGATGCCCTCCTCCATCTTGGCGTTGATGATGCGGATGATGCCCTCCGCAGTCTCCAGCGTACCGAGTCCCAACTGCACAGCCATCTCCTCGATCGCACGCTCGGCGCCGGCGCGGTCGAGGCTCACACGCCCGGCGAGCTTCGACTCCGGGTTGAGGAAACCGAGTACGAGATTGGCGTCGGTGACGGTGGGCTGCACGCCGCCCTTGCCGTAGGCGACAGGGCCGGGGTCGGCGCCGGCGCTCTCCGGTCCGACGCGCAGCCCGCCGCCGGACTCGACCATCGCCATAGTGCCGCCGCCAGCACCGATGGTGTTGATCATGAGCATGGGCACCGCCAACTCCCAGTCCCCGATGCGTCCGCTCGTCGTTTCGAGGACGCGTCCCTGCTGACCGAGCGCGATGTCCGTGCTCGTGCCGCCCATGTCCAGCGAGACGACGTTGTCGAACCCGGCCGTGGACGCGACAGCCATCGCGGCCATCGCTCCGGCGCACGGGCCCGAGAGGACGGTGGTGACCGGCGTGACGCTGCCGATTCGGGCAACGCCGCCGTTGCTCTGCATCACGTAGAGGGCGTCGCTCGTTACCTGCTCGGCGCGCACGCGCTCCTCCAGCGTGGCGAGGTAGGTGCCCATCTTCGGCGATATGTAGGCGTTCGCGACCGTGGTGCTCAGGCGCGGGAACTCGCGCATCTGCGGGAGCACCTTCGATGAGAGCGACACCGTCGTTCCCGGCAGTTCACGCTCGATGATCTCGGCGATGCGCTCCTCGTGCTCGGGGTTGAGGAACGAGAAGAGGAGCACGACGGCGATCGATTCGACGCCGCGCCGTCCGAGCGAGCGCACCGCTTCCACGGCGGCATCCTCGTCCAGCGGGACGACGGCCTCGCCCATGTAGTTCACGCGCTCTTTCGCCTCGCGTCGATAGCGCGGGAGCACAGGCGGCTTCTTCTCCACGTAGACGCTCGTGGCACGCGAGGAGTCCTCGCTGGGTGCGAGGTGCCAGACGTCGTTGATCGCGCCGAAGCCCTCGGTGACGAACAGGCCCACGTGTGCCCCCGCACCGGTGAGCAGCGCGTTCGTGCCGACCGTCGTGCCGTGAGAGAGCGAGAGCACGTCCGAGGGGGCCACTCCGTTGGCGAACGTCTCGCGGATGCCGTCGATGATGGCCCTGCCGGGCTCGTCAGGAGTGGATGGGAGTTTCAGAACGGCGAGCGCTCCGGTGTCCTGGTCCAGGACGACCATGTCCGTGAACGTGCCGCCCGTGTCTACTGCGATGGCCTTCATTCTGCTCCTGTGTGGGTGGGGATGAGCGTAGGGAGACTATCACAGCCCGCAGGCGGCGACGACTCGTGCGGTAGACTCTGCGCCATGCCGGTCTACGCTGCGGTTGCGGCCTCCATCGTCGCGGGCTACCTGCTCGGCTCGCTCCCGTGGGCCTACCTGGCCGCACGGCGGAAGGACATCGCCATCGGCGAGGTGGATACGCGTATCGCAGGCACGGCCAACGTCTTCCGGCAGGTCGGGCGCCGGTGGGGCGTGCTGGTGTTCCTCGGCGACGCCGCCAAGGGGGCCGCTGCTGTGGCGATCGCGAACGCCATGGGTGCGGAGGACGCGCTCGCCCTCCCTGCCCTCGCCGCGGCCATCGCAGGGCACAACTGGCCGCTGCTGGGGTTGTCGCGACTGCCGGGCGGCGTGGGGCTCGCGACGCTTGCGGGCGGGTGCCTGGGCTTCGCCTGGCTGATCGCGCTGCCGTCAATGGCGCTCGGCGTGGGAATGATCTTCGTGCTGCGGAACACCGGCGTCGGGGCCGGGTTCGGACTCGCGCTCTACGCCGTCCTGGGGGTCGTCACCGGGTTGGACCCGTGGGTTATGGGCGGACTGGCAGTGCTGGGCGTGCTGGTAGTGGCGTGGGCGAAGCTGCGGCGGTAGCGGCCGGGCTGGACTCTCAAGAGTGAACCCCTAGTATCTGCTCGAGCGCTCCGCGTAGACGTGGTCGGGCAGCCCGTAGGTGATGCCCGCATCGTCGTATACCGATGCGCCCAGGAGGCCGATGAAATCATCCGACTTCGTCCTCTCGGCGCGCTTTGGGAACAGCCTTGTCAGCAGCCGCTTGTACCTGACGTTCAGGCGGAACAACGCAAGCACGCCGAAGGTATGGTGCTTGGGATACCGCAAGGCTTTGGCCGTATCCTTCCCGATGAGGGCGCCGGATACATCGTAGACGTACTTCGCCAGGCCACGCCGCTTAGTAGGATCCCCGATCCCGATAACCACGGGCGCCGAGTTCGCCAGCGCATTAGCCATGACTATCGATTCGAGTCCATGGGGAGGTTCGCACATGAGGCCGACCTCGAAGGTCTTCAGAGCTTCGGCCTCATCGTGGAAGAGGATGGTCTCAGGGATCCCCATCAGATAGCCAGAGCGCCGCCATACCTGCATGAAACTCGCCCGTTCCTCATCGGTGAACCTGGCGCCAAGCCGCTTCGCGTGGTACAGCAGGCGGGCTGAGAAGGCGGAGATGGCGAAGCCCGTGTGCGCAGCGCTGATGGGCATGCCCCAAGCTCCCGCGTCCCAGTCTTCCGACCGGCTGAGCAGGCGACGTATCTGCGCATGCACCAGGCGGATGCGGACAGAGAGTTTGAAGCCGTCGCCCTGCCTGTCCAGGCCGCCCGGCATGAATATCTCCAGCATGTGCCGGTTGTTCTGCTGCAGCCTTCTGACTCCCTGATCGCGCAGCCGCCCGCTCAGGAAGAACGACCTGCTGATGTTGGTCGTGAACCCCTCCACGAGGACTCCGCCGACCATCCCCCCCACGATGAGAGGTGAGTTCCGGTGGAAGCCCCGGATGCCCGGCATCGGGTCTATCTCGTGGAACCAGTCGGGAACAGAGTCCAGTCCCTCGAAGAACTCCCGCAACGCAGCCGGGGCATCGGCGAGAGCGCTCTTGTCCTCATCCATCCCCGCCTGGATGAAGAGATACAACTCACCGCGTTCCAGTGAGGAGCATTCCTCCAGCATCTCGTCGACCACGGGGTCGCCCATGAGGGTGTGCTTGAAGTAGTTGGACGCCCGCTCGCGGTCGTGCGCCAGCGCCTTCTCGCGCTGGGGCAGATAGTCGGCGGGCAGTACGATGCCTTCCGAGTTATCCCCCTCTCCGGGGGCACGTGTTGCGTCAGCGTTCTGCATAGCGTGGGCTGGGTTCACCCGGCTTCCCGGCCATCATCCTCTATCCTCCCCGCCCGGAACCGCATTCCGATATGGCACGGAGATACCAATCAATAAGTCTAGGGCAGGGCGGCATCAGGGTCAACGCGGATGGCGCGCAGGCTTCCTTCCCGCTATCCGAACAGCGGTGAAGGCGGCGCATCGGTGCAGCGGAGCCCTGGTGCCGAGGGTGGGACTCGAACCCACACGCCCTTATGGACAGCAGATTTTAAGTCCGCGGCGTCTGCCATTCCGCCACCTCGGCACACCCCGATTATAGAGGTATAACATGAGCACATGACCAACGCCGCGTTCCGAGAACTGCCTGCCGTGAGCGACGTGCTCGCGCAGCCCGCCGTCGCGGCGCTGCTCGCCGACGGCTACCGCCAGGACATCCTCACCGCTGCCGTCCGGGAGCGCATCGCCGAGGCCCGCGCCGCTATCGCCCAAGGAGCAACGCCCCCGACCGCCCACGAGGTGGCACGCGACGTCGCGGATGCAGCAACGCGCGGCGAGGCGGACTGGCCCACGCCGGTGCTCAACGCCACAGGCGTCATCCTGCACACGAACCTAGGGCGCGCTCCGCTCTCTACCGAAAGCATCCGCGCAGCCGCAGCCGCTTCCGAGGGGTACTCGACCCTGGAACTGGAGCTGGACGACGGCAGGCGCGGCAGCAGGCACGCCGCGATCGCCAGGCTGCTGCGGCAACTCACCGGCGCGGAGGACGCCGTCGCAGTCAACAACAACGCCGGGGCAGTGTTGCTCGGCCTGGCGGCCGTGGCCGCTGGGCGTGAGGTCGTCGTCTCGCGCGGTGAGGCCAGCGAGATAGGCGGGGGCTTCCGCATACCGGATGTGCTCGCCCAGAGCGGCGCACGGCTCGTGGAGGTGGGGACGGTCAACAAGACCTATGCGACGGATTACGAGCGCGCCATCACGGACCAGACCGCCGCCCTGCTCGTCGTACACCGCTCCAACTTCCGCGTCACCGGCTTCATACACGAGCCGTCGCTGGTGGACGTTGCCGGGGTCGGCGCGGCGCGCGGCGTTCCCGTCCTGCACGACCTCGGCTCCGGCGCGCTGCTGGATACGGCGCAGTTCGGCATCGGCCACGAAACGATGCCGCAGGAGAGCCTCGCGGCGGGCGCGGATCTCGTCTTCTTCTCCGGCGACAAGCTGCTCGGGGGGCCGCAGGCAGGGCTCGCCGCTGGACGTTCCGGCCTCGTGGCAGCGCTGCGCGCACACCCGCTCGCGCGGGCATTGCGCGCCGACAAGCTGACGCTCGCGGCGCTGCACCGAACGCTGCTGCACTACGTCCGGGGCGAGGCGATGGAGAAGGTGCCCGTCTGGCGCATGATCGCAGCTTCGGAAGAGGTGCTGGAGGAGCGCGCACAGGCCATGGCGGAACGTGTTGGCGCGGCCGCGACGGTCGTCCGCGGCGCGTCGAGACTCGGCGGAGGGAGCCTTCCCACCGACGAGCTGCCGACCCGTCTCGTGAGCGTAGACCCGTCGGCAGCAGCAGGGGCGGATGAGCTCGCGAGGCGATTGCGCGCAGGGTCGCCCGCAGTCGTGGCGCGCATCGAGGACGACCGGGTGGTACTCGATCCCCGTACCGTGCCCCCGGAGCGCGACGCGGAGCTGGCAGAGGTTGTCTCGAAGGCGCTCTCTACAAGCGCAGGCGTCTGAACGAGGGTGCGATGAGCGCAATCAACACGACGAGCACCATGCCAACCGATCCGCCCACGACCCACGCAGTCGACACGCTGTAGTTCTCAGCGAGTACCCCCGCCACAACGCCTCCGAGCGGCTGCATCCCCACGTCGATCATGTAGATGCCCATCACACGCCCCCGCATGTAGTCCGGCGTCACCGTCTGCAGGATGCTGTTGTTGGTGGTCATCACCATGATGAAGAAGAGCTGCTGCACGATGAGGATCCCCCATGCGTGCCACCAGACGTCCACCTGCGAGAGCGCCAGCAGGGCCAGCGCCGCGCCCGCGACCCCCAGGAGCGACTGCAACCCCTTGTGCTGCGCCGCATGGAAGCGCGCAACGAACGCCGCGCCGAGGAAGCCGCCAACGCCCATGCCTACGTACATGAAGCCCAGCAGCGCACCTTCAGAGTCGCCCAGGTCCTCCGCCACGTAGACCGGCATCTGCGTCTGGATGAAGGCCATCAGCGCCAGTGTCGGCACGAGGCTCAGAAGGATGGCATAGCGAGGGACCGGCTCACGCGCGACGTAGGCCAGCCCCTCTTTGAGGTCGGCGAGCGGCGACTGCTGCTTCCGTCCCTCGCGGCCTTCCGCGTACTCTGCCCGAAACGGCAGCACGAGCAGGACAACGGCTCCGTAGACCACAGCCTGGATGATGAAGTTCACCTCCGGCCCCAGCAAGGCGATCATGCCCCCTGCGATACCGGGGCCGATCATCCGCATGGAGTTGAACGCCATGGAGTTGAGCGCTATAGCGTTCATCAGCCGCTCACGCGGGACGGAGTTGCCAACGAGCGTCTGGCGAAGGGGGTTGTTCAGCGCCCAGCCGACCCCGGTGAGGAAAGAGAAGGCGTGCAGATGCCACACCTGGACAAGCCCGAACTGGAGGATGGCTGCGAATACGATCGCCAGCAGCGCCAGGTAGGACTGGTCGATGAGCAGCACACTCCGCCGGTCGAACTTGTCGGCGACGACTCCGGCGATAGGCGCCCCGAGCATCGGCAACGCGCGCAGGCCCAGCACGATGGAGACCTGCACCGGCGACCCCGTCATCTCATAGGCCAGCCAGCCGAGCGTCACCTGCTGGATCCAGGTGCCGCTGCTCATGCAGAGCGTGCCGAACCAGAGCAGGCGGAAGTTGCGGTAGCGGAGCGCGGAAAACGTACCGGCCCAGCCCCGGGCATGCCTCGGAGGGTCGGTACGTTCCGTGCGTTGGCGGGGTGCGTGCATGAAGTGGGTTAAGGTTAGCAGCCGACGCGTGCCGCCGTATGCGCCGCAAGGCAGCGGCGCTCCATGTGGCAGAATCTGAGCGATGCTGTACGTTTGGGTCGGAGTGGGGGTAATCAGCGTCTCGCTCGCCTCCATCTTCATCAGGCTGGCCGACGCGCCGCCGCTCACGGTGGCGGCGTACCGCATGTGTATCGCCACCGTCATCGTCGGCGTGACCGCCGGCGTCGCGGGGCGCGGGGGGTTCGCCGCCGTGCGCCGGTCCGACCTCCCGCTCCTCGCCGGGTCCGGCGTCTTCCTCGCGGCCCACTTCGCGCTCTGGATAACGTCGCTCGCGCACACGTCCGTGGCGAGTTCGGTACTGCTCGTCACGACGACGCCCGTGTTCGTCGCCGTCTTTGCCCACTTCACCTCCACGGACAAGGTTGGGCGGCTCACCGCGCTGGCGGTGCTCGTGAGCGTCGGGGGCGGCGTCATCATCGCGGCGGGCGACTGGGCTGAGGGCGACCGCCACCTGCTGGGTGACGCGCTGGCGCTCGGCGGGGCGGTCGCGGTCGCGGGCTATCTCCTCGTGGGGCGTCGCGTGCGCGGACACATCCCCACCCTGCCCTACATCACCGTCGTCTACGCTGCCGCTGCGGTCGTGCTCCTCGTGGCAGCCGTGGCAAGCGGCGCGCCGATGCTCGGCCTCCCCGCGGAGTCGTACTTCTGGATGGCGATGGCCGCGCTCCTGCCGCAGGCGGTCGGACACTCGCTGCTCAACTGGGCGCTGGGGTACTGGCCCGCAGTCAATGTCACGCTCGCCGTGCGCGCCGAGCCGGTGCTCGCGACGCTGCTCGCGATCCCGGTGCTGGGAGAGGTCCCGCCGTGGACCGCGCTGCCCGGCGGAGCACTACTGCTGCTGGGTGTCTACATCGCCGTGCGCAGCGGGGAGTCGCGCCGGGCCAACGTATAATCGGCGCGCGATGCTGACCGAACTCACCGTCCGCAACCTTGCCGTGATCGAAGAGACACGCCTCGCGTTCGGGCCTGGACTCAACGTCATCACCGGCGAGACGGGAGCGGGCAAGTCGTTGCTGGTGGACGCGCTCGTCTTCGTGCTTGGCGGCGCAACCGACCGGGGGATGATGCGGCGCGGCGCGGACTCCACGAGCGTCGAGGCCGTCTTCGACGTGAGCGATGGCCCGCACACGAGGGAGGCGCTGGCGGAGCTCGGGGTGGAGGTGGACGAGGAGGACAGCGTCGCCGTGCTGTATCGCGAGGTGCACAAGGAAGGGCGCACGGTCTCCCGCCTGAACGGTCGGGCGGTGCCCGTGAGCACGTTGCGCGCCGTCGGTGGTGCGCTGGTGGATATCCACGGCCAGGGGTCGCACCTGTCGCTGCTTGACCCGCGCTTCCAGATGCGGACGCTGGACGACTTCGGCGGGCTCGGGGAGCAGCGCGGCACCGTGGAAAGCGCGATCGCGGAGGCGCTTCGCCTGCGCGGCGAGCTCGCCGGCGCCGACACGGCGATACGGGAAGCGGAGCAGCGGCGCGACCTGCTGGCGTTCCAGATAGACGAGATCGAGGCAGCCGCGCCGGTTGACGCCGAGGAAGAAGTGCTGCTGCGTGAGCGGAACGTGTTGGAGCACGCCGAGAGCGTGCGTGACGCGTGCGCCGCCGCCTGGCGTGCACTGAGCGAAGGCGACCGCAACGCCGCAGACCTCGCGGCGGAGGCGCTCGACCACCTGCGTCGTTCTCCGGGGACGGCCGCGGCGCTGCGCGAGCAGATCGCCGTGCTGGAGTCCGCGTTGGCACAACTCAGCGACACTGCGCGTGAGGTGCGGAACCTCGCGGAAAGCGTCGAGTCGGACCCCGCGCGGCTGGGCGAGATCGAAGACCGAGTCGAGTTGTTGCGACGCCTCAAACGCAAGTACGGCGGTTCCGAGTCTGCCATGCTCGGGTTCGCGGAGGACGCTCGCGCGCAACTGGACCGCATCGACACCGCGGACGAGCGCCGCCGGGAGCTGGAGCGCGCGCTGGGAGAAGCGGAGCAGAGTACGGGGATGCTCGCAGTCGAACTATCGGAGGCGCGCGGGCGGTCTGCGACTGCGCTGAGCGATGCGGTCGCCGCCGAACTGCGGGAGGTCGGGCTGGAACGCGCGTCGTTCGACATCGTGGTCGAGCGGGACGAGGCGGACGACGGCCTGCCCGCGCCAGACGAACGGCGCTACGCCTTCTCTGTGAGCGGGATCGACCGTGTCGTGTTCGCGGCGCGGACGAACCCGGGAGAGGAGTCGCGTCCTCTGGCGAAGGTGGCGTCCGGCGGTGAGACGTCGCGCATGATGCTGGCGCTGAACAGCGCGCTCCAGACGGTTTCAGGCGCGCCGTCGCTGGTGTTCGACGAGATCGACTCGGGCATCGGGAGCCGCGCGGGCGAGGTGGTAGGGCGGAAGCTATGGACGGTGGGCCGACGGGCGCAGGTGCTCTGTGTCACGCACCTGCCGCAGATAGCCGCATGGGCGGATACGCACTTCCGCGTGGGTAAGGCGGTACAGGACGGGCGGACGTACTCAGGCGCGGAGTCGTTGAGCGATGCGGAGCGCGCCGAGGAGATAGCAGGGATGCTCGGCAGCGGGGCGGCGGTGGGGCAGGTGGCGCAAGAGATGCTGGAGCGCGCCGCGCAGAGGAAGAAGGTCACCTCTCCTGAGGGAGAGGAAAACGCGCTTTAGCGCGTGGGTGAGGGCACTGAGGAGCGGAGCGGGTCCTATGCCCCTTGCCTCGCTCAGCAGCCGCACCCGCGGTGGACGAGGTCGGATGGGGAACCTGCCCCGGTGCCCGCAGCCTCGGCTTGAGCGTCGCCCTCGACGGCCGCGTTCATGGCGGCGATGGCGACCTCGATCTGGCCGTCGTCGGGAGGGCGGGTCGTCATCGACTGGAGGGCGAGGCTGGGGAGGGTGCTCGCACGTACGAGCGCGTTGCCGGCGTGCGCGGCGTTCATGCGTATCACCTCGTAGGAGATGCCCGCTATCACGGGGATGAGGACGATGCGGGAGGCGATGCGGATGGGCAGGTCCGGCGTGCCGAGGAACGCGAACACGATGATGGAGACGATCATCACCGTGAGCAGGAACGCGGTGCCACAACGCGGGTGCGCCGCCGGAAAGAGGCGGATGTTGTCGCGCTCCAGCGGCAGCCGCGCCTCCTGCGCGTGGACGGTCATGTGCTCCGCCGCGTGGTAGCCGAACACCCGCCGGATGCTAGGCATGAGGCCGATGACCGTGAGATAAGCGAAGAAGACGGCGAGGCGGAGGACCCCTTCCGCCGTATTGCTGAGGATGGAGTTGTCCGTGAACCGGTCAACGTACCCGTGGGTGATGAGCAGCGGCAGGATGAAGAAGAGGCCGATACCCAGCACGAGCGAGGTCGCAAGCGTGAGCGCCATCGCGATAGGAGGGATGGGCTGTTCGTCCTCTTCGGTCTCGCCGGAGGAGACCTGCGCCGACCAGGTGAGGGCCCGCATGCCGACGACGAGCGATTCGGAGAGGACCAGCGTGCCGCGGATGAACGGGATGCGTCGGAACCGGTTGACGCTCCACGTGGGAACGGGGCGAGTGATGGTCTTGATGACGCCGGTGGGATGGCGGGCGGCCACGGAGTAGACATGCCGCCCGCGGATCATCACGCCCTCGATGACCGCCTGGCCTCCGTAGACAGAATACTGTTGCGCCTGCGCCATGCCCTCACCCCACCTTCACCATGACCTTCTCCTGGCAAGGAGAGGGGATAGTGCCGAGGAGAGGAGAACGCGCATAGGGGTGTCCTACTGGAGGTTGAAGCGTCGCTTGAGGCGCTCCACGCGGCCTTCCGTGTCGACGATGCGCTGTTCGCCGGTGAAGAACGGGTGGCAGGTGCTGCAGATCTCCACCTTGATCTGGGGCTTCGTCGCGCCTATCGTGAAGGTGTCCCCGCAGGAACAGGTCACGACGGCTTCGGGGTAGTAGTCCGGGTGTATCTCGGCCTTCATCGCTCGCGTCCGCTCCGCTACGCCGGCGCTACGTTGGCGCGCTTGCGCAGCTTATTGGCGTGGTCGAACATCACCTGGCCGTCGACGAGCGCGTAGAGGGTGAAGTCCCGGCCCATGCCGACGTTCACGCCGGGGTGGATCTTCGTTCCGCGCTGCCGCGCGATGATGGTGCCCGCGCGGACATTCTCGCCTGCGAACCTCTTGACGCCGAGGCGCTGGCCGTGGCTGTCTCTCCCGTTCCGGCTGCTTCCGCCCGCTTTCTTGTGCGCCACGAGTGAGCCTCCTATCCGGCGACGATCTGCTTGATGGCGAGCCGGGTGACCGGCTGCCGGTGCCCGCTCTTGACGTTGTAGCGGGTCTTGGGTTTGTACTTGAAGACGACGATCTTGTCCGCCTTGCCCTGCTGCGCGACCTCGGCGACGACCTTCGCGCCATCCACGCGCGGCTGGCCAACGGTCACCTTGTCGCCTTTGGAGACGAGGAGCACGTTGTCCAACTCGACGGTACCGCCCTCCTCGCCGGCGAGCTTCTCCACCGTGATGGAGTCGCCCTCCTGAACGCGGTACTGCTTCCCACCGGTTTCTACGATCGCATAGTCCATGACAACCAATAGATTCTATGCGATAACGCAGTCACCGGCAAGAGCATACGCTCGACCAGACACGCCACAGGACACAGCCCGTAGGATCGGTCCGCCCGGTGCCGCTTACCTGAAAGAGGCTAAGCGTTGCTGTACTTCTCCAGCGCTTCGTCCGTGAAGTTGGCGTTCGTGAACACCTGCTGGATGTCTTCGAGTTCCTCGATGTTGTCCAGCAGACGGAGCGTCTGCCCCGCGTGCCCACTGTCCAACTCTATCGTGGCGGAAGGGACCATCGTCACTGTGGCCTGCGCGGGCTCGATACCGGCTTCTTTCACCGCCGCGGCGATCGGCTCCAGTCCGGACGGCGCACCCGTGATCTCCAGAACGCCGTCCTCCACCTTGAAGTCTTCCGCGCCCGCGTCTATCGCTGCGAGCGCGATCTCCTCCGCCTGCTCCTCGGAGACTTCCTCGACGGTGACGACGGACTTGCTCTCGAACATCCAGGCGACAGAGCCGGCCTCGCCGAGGTTGCCGCCGCCTCGCGAGAAGACGGCGCGCACGTTGGAGGCGGTCCGGTTGCGGTTGTCGGTCAACGCCTTCACCATGATGGCCGCTCCGCCGGGAGCGTAGCCCTCGTAGACGATCTCCTCGAAGGAGACGCCGTCGCCGCCGATGCCGAGGCCCTTCTTGATGGCGCGGTCCACGTTATCCGCAGGCATGTTGGCGGCACGGGCCTTGTCCATCATCAGGCGAAGCCGGAAGTTCATATTGGGGTCGCCGCTGCCGCCTTCACGCGCGGCGACGGCGATGTCGCGCGCGAGCTTGGTAAAGAGCGCGCCCTTCTTGGCATCCAGCGCGGCTTTCTTGTGCTTGATGGTTGACCACTTGGAGTGACCGGACATGCAGGGACTCCTCTTACCCAGTTTCAGCGGAAGCAGGATAGGACAAACCGCGCCCGCGTTCTACCCGCCAGCGGCTGATCCAGACCCGCGCGGCGCGTGGCGGCGCGATTTCGGCTTCTCCCGACGCGGGCGCGTCTCCCGCCACGCAAGCCCGTCCGGCACCGCCACGGTCATGCTGTTCGCGCCGACGTCCACGCTCAAGACTACGTCGCCGAGCGCAGGGAGGAGCAGTTCGGCGCTCTCCCCGGTGACGACGTACACGTCGTTCGCTCCCGTGGCGATGATCTCGGTGAGCGTGCCCAGACGCTCTCCCGCTTCGTTCGCGACACTCATGTCGAGGAGCTGATAGTGGTAATACGTGCCGGGCGGGGCTTCCGGCGCCTCATCGGCCGGGATGCAGAGCGTCTCTCCGACGAGGGTCGCTGCATCGCTGCGCGCAACGATGGCCGCGAAACGCAGCAGCAGGGAACCGTCGGGCATCCGCTGCACACGTTCGACGTGGAGCTCCCGGTCGCCCGCGAGGAGGCGGGCGCCCTTACGGAAGCGTTGCGGGTTGTCGGTCTCCGGCTGGACGCGCACACGACCGTCGCTGCCATGAGCGCGGAGGACGAGGCCAACGGCTACGAAGTTGTCAGGCTGTTCCCGGGGAGTGCTGCCGGAGGTTGTCGGCACGAGGCGGAATCAGACGATCTCGAGGCTGGTGCGGGTACCTTCCTTGATGGCGGCGACACGAAGCAGCACGCGCATCGCCTGCGCCACGCGGCCCTGTCTCCCGATCACCTTCCCCTTGTCATCCGGATGGACTTCCAGCTTGATGATGATCTGGCCGTCCTCTTCTTCCTCGGTGACTTTCACGTCGTCGGGATGAGTGGCGATGGCCCTGGCGATGTATTCCACCAGTTCCTTCATGGGTTACCCCGCTTTCTCGACGACTCCTTGCGTCTGGAGGATGCGCTGGACGGTGTCCGTGGGCTTGGCGCCAACCCCGAGCCAGTGCCGGGTCTTCTCCTCATTCACGACAACAGTGGGCGGATCGGTCAACGGGTTGTAGTGTCCAACCTGATCTACGAACCTGCCGTCGCGGGGCGACCGTACGTCAGCCACAACGATGCGGTAGCTTGGCTGCTTCTTCTTGCCTACTCGGCGCAGACGGATCCGGAGCATGAGAAAGGTCGCCTCCAGTAGCATTGGGCGGTATAAGCCCGTTGAGTCTACCACTCACGTCAGGATTACGGAAGGGGCAACGCAGAATCAGCGCCCCACGCTCAGCCGGGAGATGAGCGGCTCAGGCAACCCAACCTGTTCCATCGCACGCTGCGTCGCGGCGATATCGTATGCAGCCCGGCACAGGGTGAGCATGTCCGTCTCGCTGTCGTAAACCGCATAGGCAGCCTGGGGATCGTGGTCGCGGGGCTGTCCCACGCTCCCGGGGTTCACGACGAGGCGTCCGCCATCGCGCGTGACGGTCAGCCCGTCCGGCCCCGGCAACCGCGCGCCACGCCCGGCCTCGAACGCGAACTGGTAGTGCGTATGGCCGACGAGCACGTCGCGGGTGTCGACATGTTCGAGTGCTTCGACGGCATCGCCATAGCCGGTGAGGTACTCCCAGAGCGGGTCTCTCGGCGTGCCGTGTACGAGCGTGAACCCCTCGACGGTCACCGTATCGGGAAGACCCTGAAGGAATGAACGCGCATCCTCGTCCAGTTGCGCGCCGTTCCACCGGCACGCGTCGCGCGCCGCGTGGTTGAAGGTGTCGAGGCTTATACGCCCGATAGCCCCTGCGTCGTGGTTGCCCTGGATGCAGACCGCGTTCAGCGAGCGGATGCGTCGGACAGTCTCGAGCGGCCACGGCCCATACCCCACGATGTCGCCCAGGCACCACACGCTGTCCAGCGGGCCGTCCGCCTCGGCTGCCGCGAGAACGGCGTCGAGCGCAGTGAGGTTGCTGTGTACGTCGCTGACGATGAGCGTTCGCATGGACGGCATGCTACTACTCGGGCTGTACGCTGCGCTGGCTGCCTGTGCGGCGGGCAGTCATAATGCACGACGCCGGTGAGCATGGAGGAGCGTGGCATGACTACACGGGACGCAGGCGCGGAAGAGCTGACCTCGCTGTGGGCGCGGTTCGGCGCGGGATTGACGTACGAGGACCTGCCGGACAACGTGCGCCGCACGGTCCGCTCGATCACCCTGGATACACTGGCCACCTCCATCGCCGCCAACACCCTTGGCATTGGCATCCCGGAACTACTCGCGTGGGCACGGAAGGCTGGAGGAGCGGAGGAAGCGTCGCTCATCGGTCTGCCGGACAGGCTGCCCGCAGCCGCAGCCGCGATGCTGAACGGCGGCATGGCGCACGCGCTGAACTTCGACGACACCACCGCCGTCGGTTCCGGGCACCTGGGACCGGTGACGCTGCCGACCGCGATGGCCGGGGCTGAGTTGCTGGGGGGTGCCTCTGGCAGGGAGTTCATGACCGCGCTCGCGGCGGGTATGGAACTCATGTCGCGCATCGGCATCGCCATCACTGCCACCCAGGGGAAGTTCACAGAGTCCCGACCGCAACCGACCCAGATGCCGGGCTGCCTCGCCGCGGCGATGAGCGCGTCCCGCATGCTCGGCTTCTCCCCGCAGGAGACGCACAGCGCGCTCGGCCTCGCATTCATGCAGGCGTCCGGCGGTCGGCAGCCGGTGCTGGAGGGACGCCCCGCGAAGGCGATCTACGCGGCGTTCTCCTGCCAGGCCGGTATGCAGAGCGCGCTCCTGGCGCGCGAGGGGCTGCTGGGCAATTGCGACGCATTCGAGGGAGCGGCAGGTTTCTTCCCCACCTACTACGGCGGCGTGTTCGACCGTCCCGCCATGAGTGACGGCCTCGGTGAGGAGTGGCGTCTGCTGAACGTGGGGATCAAGCCATGGCCCACCACCGGCGTCGCGCACGTGTTCATCGAAGCCGCAGCGAACCTGCGCGCCTCGCGTGTCCCCGATCCGTCTGCTGTCGTGCGCGTGCTGCTGCGAGGCGAGCCCCACATCCAAACGTTCTGCGAGCCGCTGGAGACGCGACGCAACCCGCAGGCGCCGGTCGAGGCGGAGGACTCGATCATCTTCGCGACGGCGCGTGCGCTCACCACCGGCAGCGTGACGCTTGCCGACCTGCAACCAACACCACAGGGACTGTTCGAGGAGGCTGCCCTGCGCGTCGCCAACGTCACCGACTACCAAGTGGACGAATCGCTCGGAAAGTCCGGCGTCGTGGAGGTGACGCTCTCCAACGGCGAAACGCTCTCAGAACGAGTGGACGCCCCGCCAGGCCACCGCGACAACCCCCTGACGGATGAGCAGCGCCGCCAGAAGTTCCGCGAATGTGCCGTCCACGCGGGGAGCACGCTCAGCGAATCGACCATCAGTGAAGTCATCGACATGACGGAGCACCTCGACGACGTTCCAGACGCCACGATCTTCCTGCGCCTGCTACGCGGCGGGGCTGGCACGCATTGACAGGCTCGACCGCGTGAGCGTACAAAACATCGAAACCCAAGGACCCTAAGAGGAAGCCAACCATGCTTTCGACCAAGGACAACGAACGACTCACCAGAGTGGGGCCCGGCACGCCCATGGGGGAGTTGATGCGGCGCTACTGGCAGCCGGTACTCATCTCCCACGAACTGCCGCATCCGGACTGCGACCCGCTGCGCATCCGCATCCTCGGCGAGGACCTCGTCGCCTTCCGCGACACTTCAGGCCGGGTCGGCCTTTTGAGCGAGTGGTGCCCGCATCGTCTCACGTCACTCTGGCTGGGCCGGAACGAGGAGAACGGCATCCGCTGCGTCTACCACGGCTGGAAGTTCGATGTGGACGGCGCGTGCGTCGACATGCCCAACGAGCCTGCGCAGTACGACTTCAGCCGCAAGGTGCGCACCACCGCCTACCCCACCGTGGAACTGGGCGGAGTCATCTGGACCTACATGGGGCCGCAGGAGCAGACGCCGCCGGAGCCCTCGTTCGAGTTCACCCGGCAGCCGCAGACCCATCGCCACGCCTCCAAGGTCATCGAGGAGTGCAACTGGCTGCAGGCGCTGGAAGGCGGCATCGACTCGGTGCACTCGTCTTTCCTTCACCGGAAGTTCGGTACGGGCGGCGCCATGGGGCTGGACGGCCTGCGGGCTAAGGGGACCGCTTCCAAGCTGGAGGTCGAACCGACGGACTACGGCTACCGCTACGGCTCCATACGCGCTCTCCCCGGCGAGGACGCCAACTACGTCCGCACGTACCACTTCGTGATGCCCCACATCCAGATCCGGGCGGCGCAACTGAACAACGACGGCTCCTGGTTCAAGTTCAAGATCGCCGGCCACCACTGGGTACCGATGGACGACGAGAACACGATGGTCTGGAACTGGTTCTACACGCTGGACGAGCCGCTCACCCAGGCCGAGCGCGATGAGCTCTCCAACGGCAACGGCCCGGACTACGTCGACCAGACAACCTGGCGCAGCATCCGCAACCCGCGCAACGACTGGATGATCGACCGCGAACTCCAGCGCACAGACACGTTCACCGGCATCGCGGGCATCAATTCGCAGGACCGGGCTGTGCAGGAAGCGATGAAACCTATCGTTGACCGCAGCCAGGAGCACCTCGGCCAGACCGACCGCGCCGTCATCATCGCGCGCAAGATGCTGCTGGAGGCGGTTCGCACGATGGAGGACGGCGGAACACCCCTGGGCGCGAACGACTCCTACTACAACATCCGCGCCATCGAAGAGGTGCTGCCCGGCAACGTTCGCTGGCAGGACGCGCTGATGCAGAAGATGTACGTGGGCGCGGCCTGAGCCTCCAGAGTACTCCGGAGAACTGACCGTGTACGGCTCGTGGAACGTTCCACGAGCCGTAACACTCTCTTAACGTTCGTGTAACGGAGATGCAACACCCTGCCGGTAGTATGGGTGTTGCAGGCGAACACCGGCACGGACATGGGTGGCTCCGCCCTAGATACTGCTAAGGAGCGACGGATAAGAGGTGTGCCGGGGACGCTGGCCGAGGAATGAACGGCGGGGAAACCCGCCTTCTTCGTTTAAGCGGAAGAAGTGCCTTCCGTTACGCAGGCTAGCTGCTCTCGTAGATAGCCGTGTCCGGATGGAACGAGAACCATCCGTGCCAGAACGCGGTTATCGTCGGTATACGCGCCAGCGTCGCGGCGCCATCCGCTCTTGTCAGGGTCTCCTCGCCGATGGACCACAGCGCCCCGCCCGAATCCCGCAGACTGTCGCCTTCCTCGGCGAATGTCCGTCCACCGCGTTCGTAGACCCTGCCCGTACCCCAGGTGCTCGAGCCAACGATGACCATCTCCTGTCCGCCCACCGCGTCGTTGATGACGGGCTCGTCGGCGAACGCAGAGACGGGATAAGCCTTGTAGTCGCCGTTGATGCCCACGCCGATGACCGTCTCCTTGGGGAGGAGCTCCTCGTTCCGGTTGAAAACAGGGAACATCGTCCGGGGCGATGCGAAGTAGTCGTAGTAGATCGCGTGCGGCTCCCATTCGTTCGCGTACACGGCCGGTGAGTACACACCGGTCTCGATGTCCAGGACGGTCGTGTCCGGGTGCTCGGCGAGCCACTCCTCCCACGTCGTCAGCACCGATGGGAAGAAATCGAGTTTGGTCTCGCTGGAGGCCAGCAGGCCGACGACAGGTTCGCCAGTGAACTGGTTCCATATCGAGTTCGTCGTGCGGTCGTACATCAGTTTGTTGCTCTGGTAGAGCATGCCGGACGTGCCGAACGTGGTGGGCTCCCCGTTTATCTTTGCGGAATACACGATCCCGCTGAAGCAGAGCGTTCAGTAGGCGAGCGCTATAGGCTCGCCTCCTAACCAGTCGTTCGCCATCTCGTGCGGGTTCATGATGCGCAGCGGATAGGCGCGGTGCTCGCCGTTGATGGAGACGCCGAAGACACGGTCTCGCGGGTCGAGGTAGTCCGCTTCTTCCGGGGTAAGCGTGGGCGCGAACTGGAGGTCCGGGATACCGTCGGTGCGTACGCCGCCCCAGACGGCCTCCGTGAGGTCGATGCGCTCCGAGCCGGGCACGGAGCTGAAGAATGCCGCCATGCGCGGGTCGATGAGCCCGAGGAGGTTCACCTTCCAGTCGAGGTACTCGTCAGGCGGAGGGAACTCGTCTCTGCGGGGGCCGAGCCATTCCATCGCCGCGTTCCACGCAGGCGGGTCGAGCCAGAAGTCCTGGCCGGTGAGGCTGGCAAGCGCCTCTCTGTACGCCTCCAGCACGGTGGGCGCGGCGCCAAAGCGCATGATCTCCACAATGATCGGCACCTGCGAGACGTCGTTCGCAGCGACCGCGTCGGAGAGGGCGAGTTGTGTCGATTCGAACGACTGGTCGAGGCCGCTGAAGATGCGCCACATCGTGTTGTTGGGGTCGTACGGGCGCTCCGGAGTGGAGGCGGGGGAAGGGGTATTCGTCGGGGCCGGCGTCGGCGTGTGTGTGGGAGTCGGCGTGGGAGGCTCAGGCGTATGGGCCGTGGAAGTACACCCTGCCATGACAATGACAACGGCAAGCAGGACCGAGAGGAGAAGGAGGCCTGATCGTGACATAGCGTTCAATAACAGTATACGTGCCTTGCTCTTCGACGGATTTGCGATAATGCCCCCATGACCACGGTCGGCGAACTGGGGGAGACGGCGCTCATCGAGCGCATCATCGAGCGCGTGCGCCGCGTCAGCCCGCTCCAGGGGCTGGGTGGGCGCGTCGTCATTGCCATCGGAGACGACGCCGCTGTCTGGCGCGTGGGGGGCATACAGGCCGTCACTACGGATACGATGGTGGAGGGCATCCACTTCCGCACGTCCACCACGTCGTGGGCGGACCTGGGCTGGAAGGCATGGGTATCCAACGTAAGCGATATCGCCGCTATGGGGGGCACGCCATTCGCAGGCCTGGTAACGCTCGGCTTACCGGCCGATCTGGAGGTGAGCGACGTCGATTCGCTGTACGACGGTATGCTGGAAGCGTGCTCCGTGTATGGGACTGAGTTGATGGGTGGAGACATCGTCGGGGCATCGGTTCCGTTCGTTACCATCGCCATGACCGGGGTGTGCAGCGCCAGCCCACTCACCAGATCAGCCGCCCGGCCCGGTGACGCGCTCGCTGTCACCGGCCCGCTCGGCGCATCCCGTGGAGGGCTGATGCTCCTGGAGAAGGGTGTCGAACTGGATACCCCTGCCAAGGAAGCGCTCGCGCTCGCACACCGCCGCCCCACAGCACGGACGGACGCGAGCGCCGTGCTCCGTCGTATCGGCATGCGCTGTGCGATGGACCTGTCTGACGGGCTCGCGGCCGACCTGCCGAAACTCGCGAGAGCGTCCGGCGTCGCGGCGCGGATAGAGGTAGAGCAGATACCCGTGGCGGATGCGCTCCGGAGCGAGTTCCGCCCGGATGCGCTGCGGCTGGCGCTGGGCGGCGGCGAGGACTATGAGCTACTGTTCGCCGGCCCGCAGGACGTCGTCGATTCCGCCGTTGCTGACATCCCCGGCAGCGCTGTCATCGGTAGCGTTACTGAGGGAACGGCAGGCATGGTCACGCTCTTCGCAGGCCATGGTGAGCAGCTCTCGTTCGGTGTCGAGGGATGGGAGCACCTGAGGTGATGAACGCACGCTTCGAGACCCATAGCGCCGAGGAGACGCAGGCGCTCGGGCGCAGGCTCGGCGCGCTTGCCGAGCCCGGCGACCTCTACCTGCTGCGCGGGACGCTTGGCGCAGGCAAGACGACGTTGACGCAGGGTCTCGCATGGGGCGCGGGTGTGACCGGGTACGCGCACAGCCCGACGTTCGTGCTCGTGCACGAGTATCGGGGACGCATCCCTGTTTACCACGTGGACCTCTTCCGGATGGACGGCGGCGACCTCGAGATCGACGATCTGGCGTTCGGCGAGATGCTGGAAGAGGGCGCGTGCGTCGTGGAGTGGCCGGAGCAGGCGCAGGCTGTCTTTCCGGACGAGCATCTCGCGGTGGGCATCGCCTTCGGAGATGGGCCGGATGCTCGCGTGCTGACGCTGGAGCCGCACGGCGAGCGTTACGTGCGACTGATCGAGGCGTTGCGCGAGGAGGTGGGATGACCACGTACCTCGTGATAGACACTTCGACACGCTATGGAGCAGCGGGACTCTGGCGGGATGGTCTGTCGCGCGTCGTTTCCTGGCGCTCCCGGAACAACCACACCGCGGAGCTCATGCCCGCCGTCCGGTGGCTCACGGAGGCCGAGGGCATAGCGCCACACGCGCTCGACGGAGTCGCCGTAAGTGTGGGGCCGGGCGGGTTCAGCGCCCTGCGCACCGGCATCGGCGTCGCGAAGGGGCTTGCCGTGGCCTCGGCATTTCCCGTAGCAGGAGTCAGCACGCTGGAAGCCTCGGCATACGCCTACCGCCTGGCGGCGGAGCGAGTCTGCGCAGTGCTTCCGGCGGGACGGGGCGTGGTGGCCTGGGCCGCCTACGGCACGAGCGGCGGCGCGTGGAGCACTTTGAGCGAGGAGCAGGTCGCCCCCATCCCTGGCTTCGCGGGCGCGCAGTCCGGCGAGACGCTCTTCTGCGGCGAGGCGGCGGCTGACGTGGAAGACGCGTTGCGTGAGTGCATGGGCGCGGATGCACGGTTCATCGCAGAGTCCGTGCCGCTGACGCGTCTGGCAGGCGTGGCGGAGATCGGTGCGGCGATGCTGGCCTCCGGCGAGGCAGGCGGTGCGGCGTCCATCGCACCTCGCTATCTCCGCTCACCGCGCATCACGCCTCCCGGCCCGCCGAAGCCCGTCGCGGGCGGCTAGGCGCGCCCGTTGTGATAGCCTACGAAAACCCGCCGCCCCGCTGCGACGGGTCATCTTGTGAGCCGCTGGCGCCCCGGCTCAGCGGCACGAAGGAGTAATCACTCTTGTCTGAGCGTTCTCTCGTTCTGCTCAAACCGGATGCGCTGCAGCGCGGTCTCGCGGGCAGGATCATCTCTCGATTGGAAGACCGTGGGCTGAAGATAGTCGGCATGAAGCTGATGCAGATGGACATGCCGACTGCACAGCGTCACTACGCGGAGCACGTCGAGAAGCCGTTCTTCAAGGGACTCGCCTCGTTCATGATGTCCCGTCCGATCGTCGCGATGGCAGTCGAAGGCAAGAACGCGGTGGAGGTCGTGCGCAAGACGATGGGGGCCACGAACCCGCAGAACGCGGAGCCCGGCACCATTCGCGGCGACCTGGCGGTGGACATCGGGCGGAACCTGATCCACGGCTCCGACTCGCCGGAGTCCGCGGAGCGGGAACTCGCCATCTTCTTCGAGGACGGCGACCTGCTGGACTACTCCCGCGAGATCGAACCCTGGGTCACTGAATCCTGACGAGCTCCCTGCCCGCCCGCCACACCTGCTCGAGCCGGTAGAAGTCCCGCTGCTCCTCGCTGAAGACGTGCACCACCACGTCTCCGAAGTCGAGCAGTACCCACCCCGACTCTGCGGAGCCCTCGCGGTGATGCAAGGAAGGCCCTGCCTTCTCCACCGCCTCGACGAGGTCCTCCGCGAGCGCATTGAGCTGGCGAACGCTGCCTGCCGTCAGCACTACCATGTAGTCAGCGAACGCGGACACTCCCCTCACGTCCAGCAGCACGATGTTGGAACCTTGCTTGTCCGATGCCGTGTCCACGGCCCTGCGCGCCGCTGCGCCCGTGTCCGGAGGTGTGCTCTGCTGCGTTGCCATGCAGGGAGATTATAGGCGGGGCGCTGCTATCATGGACACCGGCAACCGGGAGGCTGCCGAAGCGTATGGGAATGAACGACGGCACAGCAGCGCGTGGAAAGCGGGTCATCGCCGCGATGTCGGGCGGCGTCGACTCCTCAGTCGCAGCGTACCTGCTGCACCAGCAGGGATACGACGTTATCGGCGTTACGATGCGGCTCTGGTCGGCGGACGAAGACGACGTATCGCCGGACCACCAGGGCTGCTGCTCCATCCAGGACATCGAGGACGCGCGCCGGGTCTGTCAGACGCTGGGCGTGCCGCATTACGTCGTGGACGCGAGGCACGAGTTCCGCGAGCACGTCATCGCCTACTTCGTCAGCGAGTACGAGCGTGGGCGCACACCCCACCCCTGCATCGCCTGCAACGACCGCATCAAGTTCGATTTCCTGATGCAGCGCGCCGCGATGATGGACGCGGACTACGTCGCCACCGGCCACTACGCCCGCATCGAACGTGACGACTCCAACAGCGTATGGACGCTCCGTCAGGGTGTGGATGCTATAAAGGACCAGTCCTATGTACTGTTCGGATTGGGCCAGGAGCAGCTCCACCGTGTCCTCCTGCCGGTGGGGGGGTACACCAAGGACGAGATCCGCTCACTCGCAAGGGAGGCCGGGTTCCACCTCGCTGACAAGGTGGACAGCCAGGAGATCTGCTTCATCCCGGATGGAGACTACCGGCGGTTCATGCGTAAGGAGTCCGCGCCTGAGCCGGGCGAACTGGTGGACGCGTGGGGACGGGTTGTTGGCGAACACCCGGGCATCGAGTTCTACACCGTCGGCCAGCGACGTGGCATCGGCGTTGCTCCGTCTGCACTAGGCCTGCCGGAAGCCGAGAAGGTCTTCGTCACTGCGGTTGATCCGGAGACGCGGCGCATCACCGTCGGCGGGAGCGGTGACCTGCTCCTACGCGGCGTACGTGTAGGGAACGTTCGCTATGTCGCGGGCACGCGCCCCGCAGACGCACTGCGCATCATGGCGAAGATACGCTACAACGGACGCGCCGCCCCGGCGCTCCTCCACCACGGTAGCGACGACGCAGTCCTATGGTTCGACGAGCCGCAACGGGCTGTCACCCCGGGTCAGGCTGCCGTCTTCTACGACGATGACCGCGTGCTCGGCGGCGGTTTCATAGAGGGTCCGGCGGCAGCATGGCTGCCGTCCATCGCTGAGAACAACGGCCCGGCCGGAGCACCGGCTGCCGTCTGAGGCCGACGACGAACGGACACCCCATCCCCACGCAGGACGAGGAGCGCCGCCTCCTGACGGAAGGCTACGTGCGCGTCGCAGGAGTGGACGAGGTGGGGCGCGGCCCCATCGCAGGGCCGGTCGTCGCGGGCGCCGTCGTCCTCCCCGACCTGACCGGGTTCGAGCACGACGACCTGTCGCTCATGCGCGACAGCAAGACTCTGAAACCCGCCGAGTTGCGCCGCGCCGACCGGCTCGTTCGAGAGATCGCTCTTTCCATCGGCATCGGCGAGGCGAGCAACGAGGAGGTCGACAGCGAGGGCATCGCGCCAGCCTCCCGTATGGCGATGCGCCGTGCGCTCGAATGTCTCGCCGAACCGCCGGACCACGTGCTCGTGGACGCATTTCCCCTCGACTGGCGGCGCAAACCGTGTACCGCCATCGTGAAGGGCGACGCGCTCTGCACCGCCATCGCCGCCGCCTCCATCGTGGCGAAGGTCTACCGAGACAGGGTCATGCGCCGGCTGGACAGGCGCTACCCCGGCTACGGTCTGAGCGCGCACAAGGGCTACGCCTCGGCCCGTCACCTCGCCGCGGTCGCGGAGAAGGGACCGTCCCCGGTGCACCGACGCAGCTTCTCTCCATTCAGACTGACGCTGTTCACCGATGCCTAGCGCACGCTCCAGGCTCGGCGCGCAGGGCGAGCGCATAGCCGCAGCGCACATCGAGTCCCTCGGCCTCGTCATCGAGGAGCGGAACTATCGCACGAGGTTCGGCGAGATAGACCTCGTCGCACGGGACGGTGCGGAGACGGTATTCGTGGAAGTGCGGACGAAGCGCAGCACCGCCTATGGCACGCCGGAGGAGTCACTGACGCGGCGTAAGCAAGTCCGGCTCGTGAGAACCGCACAGCAGTACCTGGCCGAGCACGGGCGCGCCGATTCTTCGTGGCGAGTGGACCTCGTGGCCATCACCCTGCAACCCGACGGCCCCGCGCACGTCTCGCACGTCGAATCAGCGGTCGAGGCTTCGGGCTAGCGACCCTGCTCTACTCCTCTTTCACGAGCGCGAAGCCGATCACGCCAGGACCCGCGTGCGCGCCGATCGAAGCCCCGATCGAACCGTTGACGACCGGGTTCGCCGTGAACTGCGCGAGATGCTCAACCATGGCGTTGGCTTCCTCGTCGCTGACCCAATGCATCACAGCCGCCTCGCGGTACGGACCTCCGGACGCAGCGATATCGCGCATCCGTTGCACCGCCTTGCCCTTGGTACGGACCTTCTCGTGCGGGTGCACTTCGCCGTCCTGCAGCTTCAGTATGGGTTTCATGGAGAGCAGGGAGCCCAGCAACGCCTGCGCCCCGCCGATGCGCCCCCCGCGTTTCAGGTACTCCAGCGTGTCGGGCACGACGAAAACCTCGGTGTTGGCGGCCGCATTGCGGGCGGCCTCGGCTGCCCCTGCCGCGTCCGCGCCTCCGGCGGCGGCATCTGCCGCGGCCTTCGCCGCAAGCGCGACTCCCATCGAGGCCAGCTCCGTGTCCACGGTCTCCACCGTGGTGTCCGGCAGTTCCTGGGCGGCGAGCCGCGCCGAGTTGACCGTTCCGCTCAGCTTGCCGGAGACGTGCACCGACACGATGTCGTGCCCCGCCTCCGCCAACGGCTTGTAGACGTCCAGAAAGTCCCCCACCGAGGGCTGCGTCGTCGTGGGCATGACGTTGCCCGTGGTCAGCCGGTGGAAGAACTCTTCCTTGGTGATCTCCACCCCATCCTTGAAGGCCTCGGCCCCGAAGAAGACCGTGCAGGGCACGACGGAGATGCCGAGTCCCCCTGCGAGCTCCGCGGGTATGTCCGATGCGCTGTCCGTGACGACCTTTACCGCCATGCCAACCTCCCTTTGTCTCTATTCGATGGAGACGAGGTAATGATAGTGGGGCTGGCCGCCCTCGTGAACTTCCACCTCGGTGTCGCCGGGACGCGTGCCGATGGCTGCTGCTGCTTCCTCTGCCACCTGCTCCGCCAGCCCCGCGCCGTAGAAGAGTGTCACCAGCGCTCCGTTGTCGAGTTCGGCGGCGTCCAGCATCGCGGCCAGCGCATCGTTCGGCGTCGCGGCGGCCGCGGCGAGCACACCGTCGAGTATCGCGATGGCCTGTCCCTCCTGCACGTCCACGCCGTCTATAGTCGTGGAGCGCACTGCCGTGGTCACTTCGCCGGAGCGCACGCTGTCCAGCGCGTCCCGCATCGCCTCGGCGTTCTCTTCGCCCGTCAGGTCGGGGTTGAACGCCAGCATCGCCGCCATTCCCTGAGCGATGTTGCGCGACGCGACGACAGCGATGGGCGTGTCGGAGAGCTCCGCCGCCTGCTCCGCTGCAAGCACGATGTTCTTGTTGTTCGGCAGCACGATGGTGAACGCGGCGTTCGTCTTCTGCACCGCGGCGATTATGTCCGCAGCGCTCGGGTTCATCGTCTGGCCGCCGGAGACCGTGGCAGCCGCACCGAGGCTGCGGAAGACGCTCGCGATGCCGTCACCCGGCGCGACCGGTATGACCGCGAGCTCAGTAGCCTCGGCCTGCTCCGTCGCATCCTCGCCGTATCCGTGGAGTGACATGAACTCCTGGTGCTGCAGGTCCATGTTCTGGATGTTGATCTGGTCGAGCGCGCCGATCGACGCGCCCATGCTCAGCAGCGGTCCCGGGTCCTCCGCGTGGGCGTGCACTCGAACGATACGGTCGTCACCCACCACGACAGTTGACATCGCCATCGCCATCACGCGCTCGCGCACCGCGTCCGGGTCGAGCCCTTCGCCCTGCACGACGAACTGCGTGCAGTAGCCGTACATCTCCTCTTCCGTGTGCTCCAGGAACTCGTGACTCACGTTCGCCGCGGCGGATTCGAGCCCGCCCTCCGGCGCGGTGATGCTCAGGACGACGGGTTCCTCGCTGGTGAAGTTGACCATCCCCGCAAGGAACGCAACGACCCCCTGGCCGCCCGCGTCCACGACCCCTGCCTGTTTGAGCACGGGCAGCTGTTCCGGCGTGTACGCCAGCGCGCGCTCGGCGGCCTCATAGGCGACGCGGAGTACGTCAGGCGCATCCGCTCCGTCCGGCGGGTGGACGGCCTCCGCCGCTGCACGCATCACGCTCAGCATCGTCCCCTCCACCGGGTTGCCTACGGCCTGATAGCCCGCGTCCGCCGCAGCCTGCAACGCTGCCGCGAACGCTGCACCGTCGGCGCGGTCGTATTCCGCGAGCCCGCTGGCTAGCCCCTTCATGAACTGGGAGAAGATAACGCCGCTGTTGCCACGCGCTCCCATCAACGCGCCGCGAGCGAGCGCGCTGCTCATCAAGCCCACGGTGGCGTTCGCACCGTCAGGCAGGTCGGCTGACGTCGCCGCACGCAACGTCAGCAGCATGTTGATGCCCGTGTCGCCGTCCGGCACCGGAAAGACGTTGAGCGCGTTGATCGCGTCGACGTTCGCTTCCAGGCACCCCGTGCCGGAGAGCACCAACTGCCGGAAGTCCTGTGCGTCGAAGGTTTGGCGTGCGTCTCCGCTCATCGGTTCGCCTCGGGCGCGGGAGCGTGGTATACTCCTCGTCTGCGCACTCCCTAGAGTGCGCGCATTCTACCCTGCCGGGCAGCTCCGGCGACAGAGAGCGACATGGCCAGTTGTGAACTTTGCAGCGTCCGCCGCCGCGCGGGCAAGAACGTCAGCCACTCCAACCGGCACACGAACCGCTGGTTCTTCCCGAACATTCAGCGCGCGAAGCTGACCGTCGGCGGCAAGACCAAGCGGATGAAAGTCTGCACCCGCTGCCTCCGCACCATCCAGAACAAGCGGATGCTCTTGGTCTAGGCTCCCGCCCGTTCCTACCCCGCACCCAGTTCGAACGCGTCGTGCAGTGTGCGCACGGCGTCATTCACCTGTGCTTCGTCCACCACGCACGTGATGCGTATCTGCGACGTCGTAATCATCTCGATGTTCACGCCCGCCTCCGCGAGCGCCGAGAACATGACGGCGGCGACGCCCGGCGCGTTCTGCATGCCGGTGCCGACGATGCTCACCTGCCCCAGGCCGTCGTGTGAGACGCACTCGCCCGCGCCAATCGTCCCGGCGACGCCTTGCGTCACCTTGAGCGCCGTACGCAGGTCGCCCCGGTCCACAGTGAAGGAGAGGTCCGTCAGGCGCTCCGCGCTCGCGTTCTGGACGATAGTGTCCACGCTGACGTTCGACGCCGCCAGCGGCTCGAACACCGCTGCAGCGATGCCGGGGCGGTCCGGCACGGCGCGCAGCGTGATGCGCGCGACCCCGCGCTCGTAGGTCACTCCTCGCACTTTGTTCGCGACTTCCATCCCTGCTCCTTCCGGCGCGATCTCGTGGATCAGCGTGCCCGGCACGTCCCGCGCGCTCGACGCCACCAGCACGGGCGTGTTGTACCACGCCGCCAGCTCTATCGAGCGCGGATGCATCTTCGCGCCGTAGCTCGCCAGCTCCAGCATCTCTTCGTAGCCGATCTCCGACAGCTTGCGGGCGTCAGGCACGATCCGAGGGTCGGCGGTATAGATGCCGTCCACGTCTGTGTACACCTCGCACCGCTCCGCACCTAGCGCCGCGGCCAGTGCGACCGCCGTCGTGTCCGAGCCTCCGCGACCCAGCGTCGTCACGTCCATCTCGTGCGTGACGCCCTGGAACCCCGCGACGATGACGATGCGCCCGGCGTCAAGCGCCTGCTGCACGCGCTCCGCGTCGAATTCGACGATGGAGGCACTCCCGTGAGACGTGTCCGTTCGTATCCCCGCCTGCGCGCCACTCATGCTCACGGCTTCCTCTCCGATCTCCCTGAGCGCCATCGTGACGAGCGTGCAGGAGACCAGCTCCCCGGTGGAGAGCAGCACGTCCAGTTCGCGAGGGTCGGGTGCAGCGCTGATCGACTCCGCAAGGTCGATGAGTCGGTCGGTCGTGTCCCCCATCGCCGACACCACGACCGCAATGCTGTTGCCCGCGCGCCGCGCCGTCGCGATGCGTCCCGCCACGTGCCGTATCTTCTCCGCATCGCCGACAGACGTGCCGCCGTATTTCTGCACGAGGACGGCCATCTACTCCAGTCCCTTCGGATGCGGTATCACTTCAGCGCCGCCCCGGGCCGGCTTCAGCACCTGGAACGTGCCGGTCAGGCCGGACTTGTCGCCCGCGTCTGCCATCTCGTAGCCGATGGTGAACGCCCGGTTCTCGTCCTGCTTGGTGAAGGCGACCACCGACGAGCCCGCGCCGGAGAGAAAGACGCCCCGCGCCCCCGCCGCCAGAGCATGGTCGAAGATCACCTTCATCTGGCGATACACCTGCTGACGCTGCGGTTGGTGCAACCTGTCCTGGGTCGCGAGCCGGAGGTACTCCGGCCTGTCCAGCGTGAGGCTCGCCACGAGCAGGGCGGTGCGCCCGGCGTTGAAAACGGCATCCGCGCGCGGGACCTCGGAACCGAGGATGTTCCGGGCCTCGTGCGTCGCCATCGGCGTATCGGGGATATAGACGACACACTGCAGGTCCTTCGGCACCGGCACCGGCGCCGCGTGTACCGTCGTGCCGTCCGCCACGACGATGCTCATCCCGCCCATCAACGCCGGCGCGACGTTGTCCGGGTGCCCCTCGATCTCGGTTGCCAACTCCAGCAGCCGGTGTGGCGAGAGCGGGTAGCCGAGCAGCGCGTTCGCAGCGTAGATGCCGCCTACGATGGCCGCCGAACTACTGCCGAGTCCACGGCTGAGCGGTATCTCCTGCCACGCCTCTATCGACAGGCTGCGGTTCGCGTTGCCGGTCTCTATCAGCACGCGCTCGGCGGAGCGGTACATGAGGTTGCCGGGGTCGCGGCGCAGTTGTTCCGCGCCCAGGCCGTGCAGGCTGAGCGTGGGTTTGTCAGCCCAGCCAACGCGCATCGTGTTCCAGAGCGACAGCGCCATGCCGAGACAGTCGAAGCCTGGCCCGAGGTTCGCTGTGGTGGCGGGAACGCGGATGGTGAGTACGTCTGACATGGGAGCGGGGCGCGCCGTCTCCGGCTGCCCCGCGATTATACAGGCAATCCCGCTCTCAGACGTTCATCAACACCGATCTAGGCGCCGTTCTCCTCCTCGTCCGATTCCGGGAAGAGGGGCGCCTGCATGATGTGCCACATGGAAAGCGTATCGTCGACGTTGGCTGCGTCCTCGGCGGAGCCGGGCGTGCCATCACCCGGGGTTTCCTCGCCTGCGTCCTGCGCGTCGGTCGTTTCGCCCTCGGCGGGAACCTCGGCGACAGCCGCCGCGTCGTCGAGCGGCACGGCGGACGCGTGCCCGTTCGTCGAGGCTGCGCGCGTCTTCTTCGGTTGCACCTTCGGCAACTTCTCGAAGTCCTCCCAGGTGCGCTCACGGAACGCGCTCATGGAGATGACCACGTCGCCTTCCGCGAGCTTGGTCATGATCTTCACGCCCTGCGTGTTGCGGCCCAGCGTGCGTATCTCCGCGAGCGACGTTCGGTAGATCATCGCGTTGCGCGAGCCCACCATGATCTCCTCGTCGTCGGTGCCGGTGATCACTGCCCCGGCTATGGGCCCGGTCTTATCGGTTATCTTCATGGCGATGACGCCCTGTGTGTTCCGTCCCGTGGTGCGGAACGTCTCCACCGCCGTACGCTTCCCGTAGCCGAGCTCGCTCATGATGAGGAGGCGCGCATCCGGGGTGACAACCTCCATGGACACCACCTCGTCGTCTTCCAGAAGGCGCATGCCGCCGACGCCGCCCGTGCTGCGGCCCTGCCGTTCGGTGACCGCCTCCAGGCTGAACTGCACACCCTTGCCGTTGCGGGATATGAGCACCGCATTCATGCCCTCTTCCGCGAGGCGGGCCGTGAGCAGGCTGTCGTTCGGATCGAGGTCGAACGCCGCGAGCCCCACGCGCCGGATGTTCTGGAACTTGTCCAGGTGCATCTTCTTCACCTTCCCCTTCCGGGTGGCCATGAAGATGAAGAGGTCCGCCAACGGGTCGGGAATGGCTACGACGGCGGTGACGGTCTCCTCGTTAGGGTTGATGGCCTCGATGAGGTTCTGGATGGGCGTGCCGCGTGTCTGGCGGGACGAGTCTTCGCCCACCTCGAAAACGCGCTTGCGATAGACGCGCCCCTTGTCAGTGAAGAAGAGCAGGTAGTCGTGCGTGTCCGCGACCACCAGCTGTTGCACGGCGTCGCCCTCGCGGCGCTCCTGGCCTCGCACGCCCTTGCCGCCGCGCCGCTGCAGGCGGTAGAGCGATATGGGCAGACGCTTGATATAGCCGCGGTCGCTGAGCGTGAAGACCACGTCCGCGTGGGGAGTCAACTCCTCCTGGGACTGGTCGCGCGCTTCCTCGTCGGATATCTCGGTGCGGCGAGCATTGCCGAACGTCTTGCGCAGATCGGCCGTTTCCGCCTTGACCACCGCCAGCACCTTCGCCGGGTCGGAGAGCAAGGCCTGCAACTCGTCGATGCGCTTCATCAACTCCTGGTACTCGTTCTCGATGCGCTCGCGTTCCAGTGCCGCCAGGCGCCGCAGCTGCATCTCCAGGATCGCCTGCGCCTGCGCTTCGGTCAGGCCGAACTGCTGCATCAGGCCATTGCGCGCCTCCTCGGTGTCGGAAGACGCGCGGATGAGCGCTATGACCTCGTCCAGGTTCTCCAGCGCCACCCGCAGGCCTTCCAGGATGTGCGCGCGCTCCCGGGCGCGGTTCAGGTCGTATTCGGCCCTCCGCCGGATGACTTCCTTGCGGAAGTCTAGGAAGCGGTTCAGCGCGGAGCGAAGGTTCATCACGCGCGGCTGACCGTCCACCAGCGCGACCATGTTCACGTGGAACGCGTTCTGCATGGGCGTGTGCTGGTACAGGTTGTTGAGCACGACCCCAGCCGCAGCGTTGCGCTGCAGCTCGATCACCATGCGCATCCCTTCGCGGTCGGACTCGTCGCGCACCTCGGAGATGCCGTCGATTTTCTTCTCCTTGGCAAGTATGGCGATCTTCTCGACGAGCGCCGCTTTGTTCACCTGGTACGGCAGTTCCGTGACGACGATGCGCTGCCGCGAGCCGCCCTTTTCCGCGTCCTCCACCGCTGCCTTCGCCCGGACCATGACGCGTCCGTGCCCGGTCTGGTACGCCTGCTGGATGCCCTCTCGTCCCATGATCGTCGCTGCGGTCGGGAAGTCCGGCCCCTGTACGAAGTGCATCAGTTCGTCGGGCGTCGCATCAGGGTTGTCGACGAGATAGTCGAGCGCGTCGCAGACCTCGCGCAGGTTGTGCGGAGGGATGTTCGTCGCCATGCCGACCGCGATGCCGGACGCGCCGTTGACCAGCAGGTTCGGCACTCGGGCCGGGAGCACCGTCGGCTCCCGCTGGGAGCCGTCGTAGTTGTCGACGAAGTCGATGGTGTCGCGGTCGATGTCCTGCAGCAACTGCTCGGAGATGGGCGCGAGCCGCGCCTCGGTGTATCGCATCGCCGCTGGCGGGTCGTCGTCGACCGAACCGAAGTTGCCCTGGCCATCCACGAGCGTATGCCGCATGGAGAAGTCCTGCGCCATGCGGACGAGGGCGTCGTACACCGGCGAGTCGCCGTGAGGGTGGTACTTGCCGAGCACCTCGCCCACGACCGCGGCGCTCTTCTTGTAGGAGGAGCCGGGGCGCAGCCCCATGCCCTGCATCGCATACAGGATGCGCCGGTGGACGGGTTTCAGCCCGTCGCGTACGTCTGGCAGCGCACGGGAGACGATGACGCTCATCGCGTAGTCCAGGTACGCGCTGCGCATCTCCTCTTCTATGCGTACGGGTCTGACCTTGTCGGAGTTCCCCGTGACCATGCGGCTCCTTTCGCGCTATGGGGGAGTGGCCGCCGTATACCACTACATGTGGTGGGCGGGGGGACTGCCTTCTCCCAGATATGTGCCAAATAGTCTATCTATTATAACAAAAGCGTCCGCAACCCCCAACAACCCCGTGGCACCTGCTTACCGCCGGATCCACGTCTACGATGCCGCGTGGCCCTTGTAGATGGCAACCGGCAGGCGCGACCAGCGCAGGTGCTCGATCAGCAGTGTGTCACCCTGCTCGAACTGCCGGTACGTCTCGATGTCGATCGGAAAGCGGACGCGCCCCAGCGTGGTGACATATCCCTTGGGCGGCAGCGGGTTGAGCGGATGCCGCCGCGCGATGGGCCCCAGCCTCCCCGGAACGAACCCGTGCCGCGCGTACAGCTCGTACCCTCCCAGCAGCGTCCGCGTGAAGAACAGCACCGCTATCACCAGGAACACCGACGCCAGGATGGACGAGCCCCCTAACGGGAACGCCTGCGCGGGGACGAGCAGGATGACCGCTACCACGGCGAAGACGAGGTTGCGCGTCGTCGGCCGTACGAGGTCGCGCCGTTCGGACGCCCACGCAAGCCGGAACTGCATACCGCAGTGCACGCATGTCGCGTCGCTGGTCAGGTACAGATGCCGACATTCGCCGGATTCATCCACCTGCTGCTGCGGTTGAACGTTCCGGCGTCTCATCGCGGCATGTCTCCTGCCTCGTAGCGTTCCGCCCACCCGGCGAGCCAATCGAACAGCTTGCCGAAACTCTTGGGCACCTCGTCCTCGCGTTCCGGATGGCACTGCACCCCCACGAGCCACGGATGCTCCGGACTCTCCAGCGCCTCTACTATGCCATCCTCAGGGTGGTACGCCGACGCCATCAGGCACGGCGCGCGCTGAGCCTCCTTCAGGCCCTGGTGGTGACGGCTGTTCGTGCGGTAGATCGCCCCCGCGCCGATGATGGCCCCGAACCGGCTCCCCGGCGACACGTACACTTGGTGCACCGCCGACTGGAACTCCGGCAGCGTATGCCCCGGCAGGTCCTGGATCAGCCTGCCCCCCATCGCCACGTTGATGAGCTGCATACCCCGGCATATCCCCAGCGTGGGCATGTCCTCCTGCACCGCGTACCGGAACAGCGCCATCTCCATCTCATCCCGGTCCTGGCTTATGCCCATCGCTCCGTTCGGCTCCTCGCCGTATAGGGCCGGGTCGATGTCGCCGCCGCCGGTCAGCAGCAGGCCGGACACGCCAGCCATCGCCTCCTCCACCGATGAGAACCGGTCAGGCGTCAGCACCCGCGCCTGTGCGCCGCGCGATTCAAGCGATGTAACGTACCTGCTCGCGCGGCTCCCGCTGGATGTCGTCACTCCGATCAGCGCCACGCATCAGCCCCCGAGCACCGCGCTCAGCGCCGACGCGTCCACGCTCTCGAGCGCCATCGCTCCGGCACGCTCCGCCTTCGCCGCGTGGTGGATACTCACCGCATCGCCAAGCGACTCCAGCGCCGCTGCGGCCTCGTGCGTGTTCCTCCCCACCGCTATCAGCGGCACGTCCAGCTCGTCCGCGCGTTGGTAGACGTACTGCGACGGCGTCTCGCACCCCGTCAGGAACAGCGCGTTCAGCGGGAAGTTCAGCGCGCTCATCTGGATGTCTATCCGGCCTCCGCGCACCACGACGGCCTGGTTCGGCAGCCGCCCGAAATAGTTGCCGCCCCACTCTGTGATCAGGCCGCCGATGAGGAAGTGCTCGATCAGTTCGCCGCCCCCGTGTTCGCCCGCGAAATACGTACCGCCCAGGTGCTCCGCTGCCTGCTGCACCGTCGGCGCGAGCAGCAGCCGCTCCTCCGGCAACACGCCGAGCACCGGCAGCCCCGCATCTTCCAATTCGACCGCGAGCCGTGCCGAGGCATCGTGCTCCGCGTATCGCGTGCGCTTGTTCACGACGCACCCAGCGAGCGACTCGCCGAATGCCTCGGGCCACGAACCTGCCGCTGCCGCACCGAGCGTACGCTCGTACTCCAGTACGCCGATCACCGCCGCGCCGGTGCTCTGCGCCAGTTCAGCCGCCCCGGCCCCGTTCCCGAGGGCCGGTCCCTCCACCACGACCACATCGGCGCTCGCCGCCGCGTCCTGCACAACTTTGACCGCCTGCGCCACCTGCTCCGCCGATGGTGCTCCCTCGACCTCGACCGTCTCCGCCGAACCGCCGAGGGATGCCAGGAACGCAGGATCCGCGTCGCCCGGCGACGACAGGGGCTTCACGAGCGTCACGCGCTTCCCCTCGGAGCGCAGCAGCAACGCGAGCCCGCACGCTACCGTCGTCGCGCCGGCTCTCGGCCCCGCCCCTGCTATCTGGACCACGCTCATTCCGACTCCTGCCCTTCCTCACGAGTTCCAGCCGAGTATACCAGCGCCCATTCACGCGGTTGCTCGGCTCGTTCATCGCTTTGCTACACTTGCCGAACTCCCGCTAGTAGGGGCCCGCTTCGGTCCGTCACGGCCACCCTCCCCTTCGATGATGGGCGCCGCAAGCCCCGTTGTCGCTACTGGGACGGGAGCGTAAGTGATTCACACCATGCAAAGGTTGACCATCAGCCTGCAGCCGCCGCTATCCGGCGGGTTGGCACGTCAAGCTACGCTTCTGCTTTTGCTGTCGGCAGCGCTGGCAGGCTTCTTCCTGCTGCTCGAGTATGTCGTTTCCCTGGTGTCGATCGGCCCCCGGGACATATTGGCCGTCAATCCCGCTGACGAAAGGCGATTCGGCGTACCCAACGGCGTCGACCTGCTCGAGTTCCTGGTCCTCCCCGTATCCGTGGTCCTTGCATCTGCAGCCCTGGCAGTATCCCTCGGTTGGCCGCTGCGCAGGACCTCTTTCCGGCCTTCATGGTCCCTTGCGTTTGGCGTGCTCACGGCGGCTGCCCTGGTCGCGGCTGGAGCGTACCTCGCCTTCTCGGGACTCCTGGGCAGCGCGGTCTCCTACGACGAGCACCTCGTGCAACGTACCTACCTCGAGTCGGCGAGCCTGGTCCTCCTGGCAACGTTCTTCCTGTCTCTCACCATCGCCGGGATACTCAACTGGAGATTGTTGGCGGTATCCCTGGTGCTGTGGCTGGCCGCCGCCGGTGCCTTCGGCTTCCTGGACACCAAGCCTATCGATGGACTGCTCCTCTTTCCCCGGACGCAGTTCCTGGAGGTGCCTGCTCAATTCGCGGCGGCGGTGAAGGGCTTGCGGCAGACGGAAGACACGTCGTCCGGGCAGCCCGCAGGATCGGCGGCCCCTGCCGCGAGCACGCTCTCGGATACGTCGCTGCAGTCGGAAGTCACAGCGTTGCAGCTTCCTCCACCGAGAGACGCTCCGATGTTCCAGGTGACGGGAGCGGTCCACACGAGGTATCTCAGAACATCCACGGGCGACATCTACAGCGACGGAACGTGGAGCCAGCGGGACCCGGCTGCCGTGCAACTGGACAAGAACACCCCTGTCGCGGATGCGGTGGGACCTCTGATGGAAGAGCTGCACCTGCCGGTGGTGACTCCTCTTCACGAGTTCACCGACAGCATCGTGGTGTCGCCGGTCGAAGGGGTCGACAGCTTCACGGCGGGCGCGCTCCCCGCCCCGAAGAACCTGCAGAGCGTCGATACTCCCGCAACGTACTTTCCGTTCAGCGAGACCCTGACCGCCGACGGCGGTGTCGCCAACTACCAGATCGGATCCACCCTCCCGCTCTTCGCCCTGAAGCAGAAGATCGGGGCGTCTCCGGTCACGGATCAGGTCTATCTTCAACTGCCGGACGGACTGCCGCCTCGCGTCCATGAGTTGGCCGGGGAGGTTGCCGGCGCCGCGTCCCCATACCTCAACGCCCGCCTGCTCCAGGTGCACCTGCAGGAGGAGTATGCCTTCAGAGCGGCAGCCGCGGATGAGGAAGTGCAGCCTCCGGCTGGCCAGGACCCGGTCGACTGGTTCCTCTTCGACCGCCGTGCAGGCACCAGCGGCAACTTCAGCAGCGCCTTCGTGGTGCTTGCCAGGGCGGCGGGCATTCCGGCCAGAGCCGTGTCCGGTTGGGTCGTCGCAAGGCAGGAGGACACGCAGACGGTCCACCGGAGCCAGACCCACCAGTGGGCGGAGATCGCCCTGGACGGCCTGGGCTGGGTGACCGTCGACCCGCTCCCCAGGGACGCTTTCTCGGACACCAGCATCAACCATGCTTGGGAGATTGCGCTGGACGAGATAGCCGTCAGCGCAGCGCCGGAAATACGGGAGGCGGTGGCCGCCCTGTGGGGCGATTTTGACGATCCTGAAGCGCTGCTCCTGCTGTTCCAGGCCATCGACAACGCTCAGGACCTGGAGGCCAGGCATGCCGCGCAAACGGCCCTGAGTACACTGGCTCTTGACCATCTCATAAGCGTCCTGCTGGATCATGAAGATCCTCTCATGAGGGCTGCGACGGCCTACGGCCTGGGGGTGTTGGCGGATCCCGAGGCGCTGGACGCACTGATCGAGGCTCTGGGTGCGGATGAGGACGCCCGGGTCAGGGTGGCGGCCGCTGACGCCCTGGCCATCCTGGGGAAAGGCAGCGCCGAAGAGCCGCTGCTGCAGGCCTTGGAGACGGACGAGCACGCTCTCGTCAGAGAGGCCGCGGCCCGGGCGTTGGGCGCCCTGAAGACCGGGTGGACCGCGGGCCGGTTGCTGCCTGCTCTCTCCTCCGATCCTGCCCCGAAGGTGCGCGTGGAGGTTGCGCTGGCCTTGGGCGGGATCAGGAACAACGTCGCACTGCGACCCCTGCTCGACGCCCGGTCCGATGACGCATCGCCTGAGGTCAGATTTGCCGCGGCTGAAGCCCTGGGGGAATGGGACTTCGACGCACTGCTGTTGATCCTCGAAACCGCAGTGGACCCACTCCAGAGGGCTGCGGCTGCTCAGCTCATGGGGGAGCGACAGTACTCCCACACTAGAGCATTGAACGCATTGCTGAGAGCACTGGCTACGGATGAGTACGCTCAGGTCAGGGCGGCGGCGGCCTACGCCCTGGGCGAGGCCAGGGACAGCATAGCGCTGCGACCGCTGCTCGACGCCCGGTCCAATGACAGCTCAGCTGCCGTCAGGAATGCGGCAGCGGAGGCCTTGGGCGCATGGGACCTCTCCGCCCTGCTGTCGACCCTCGAAAGTGCAGCGGACCCCGCCCAGAGGGCTGCGGCTGCTCAACTCATGGGGGAGCGGCAGTACACAGGGGCGATACCTGCCTTGACCAGGGCCTTGGCCGATCCCGCTGAGGAGGTCCGCGATGCCGCACTGGAAGCCTTGGAGAGGCTGGGCGTTGGCATAGCCGGACTGGAGGGGGACGGCACAGGCACAGGTGGATCGGGGAGCAGCGGAGGCACAGGCGGAGGGATCGGCACGGGCGACGGAGCGGGGGTATCGCTCTCGTGGGAGGACATCTCGTCGCTCGCCCGGGAAGATGAAGCAACACGCGACGCTGCGCTCGGAGCCCTGGAGGAGCAGGGCGCCGACGTGTCCCGGTTGGAAAACGGTGGGGCGCTGGTAACGGTGGACAATACCCCTTATTCGGTGGGAGGCACAACGACGCATCAGGTTGCACAACCTCCTCACGTTCCGGTTTTCGAGGTAAGTGGGGCCGCGCACACGGGCTACCTGCGGAAATCTGTAGGGGACGTCTATGAGAACGGGGGCTGGAGACAGCTGGACCCTGTAGCCATTCCATACACGGCCAGAGGCAATGTCCCCGATGTGGTATTGCAGCAGTACCTCTCCCCGTCAGGGGGATTCAGCGGGGTCCCCCCTGAGAGGCGGGCCGCCACGTCGCTGTTCGGGTTTCAGTATGACTCCGGCCCTGTCGCCTCCGACCGGATCCGAATGGTCCCCGTCGAAGGGCTAGCAGAGTTGCCATATGGAGTCATGCCCACGTCGCTCATCCTGCGGCAGATGGACCTCGACGGCGTCTACTACCCCTTCAGTGCCACGTTCTCTTCAGAGAGTCCAGTAGCGAGCTTCTCCTGGACGTCCGACATCTCGTCTTTCTCGCAGGCGCAGTACACCGCCGCCGCTGCCGTTGCCGATGCGACGTATACCCAGTTACCCCCGGGCTTGCCTGCCCGGATTAGGGAGTTGGCCCTCCAGATCACCGGCCCCTACGACTCCCCATATGCCAAGGCCAGGGCGCTGGAGCGGTACCTGCAGACCCGGTACACCTACGGGTTCGCCGATAGTCCCAGCGCAGGTATCCCGCCCGCAGGGCGCGACCCCGTCGAGTGGTTCCTCTTCGATACCCGAAGAGGGACCTGTGGACAGTTCAGCAGCGCATTCGTCGTCCTCGCCCGCTCCGTGGGCATACCCGCCAGGGTGGTTTCGGGGTGGGCCATCTCGCCGATGGCCGGACGGCAGACGGTCTACGCAGACCAGGCGCACCAGTGGGCGGAGATCGCATTGGAGGGTATCGGTTGGGTCAGTTTCGAGCCGACGGCGTCGGGCGGGGCGCCATCGCGGGTGTCAGGGGGAAGCGGTGGTGGAGGCTCAGGCAGCGGGAACGGGTCGGCCGTTGTGAGCGGCCCCGCTGACACGGTGACGAACATCACCCGCTGGCCCTCGGAGATCCGCCGTCAGACACCCTTCGTGGTCGGCGGAACGGTGCTCACAAACGATGGGCAGAACGTCAACGGGATGACCGTCGAGATCTACATCAACGAGACCAAGGAGCACGGCGGCACGAAGATCGGAACGACCACGTCCCGCTTTGGCCGCTTCGATGCAGAGGTGCAACTCCCCGCGAACATGGAGTTAGGCGGCTACCAACTCCTGGCCCGCGCTGTCGGGAACGACCGGTTCAACGAGTCCTGGAGCGACCCCGATATCAAGGTCTTCTCCGGCAACAGGATCGAGCTGGCAGGCCCTGCGGAAGTCACGCGGAACGCTCGGGCCGTATTCACGGGAAAGATCCTCGAAGACTCGGGCCGGGGAGTAGCCGGACGCGAGTTGACAGTGACGTTCGATGGGAACGTGGCGTCCTCGGTGACGACTGACCCATCAGGCGGGTTCACTTTCTCCGAGTCCTTCTCACGGCTCGGACAGCACTGGGTGGAAGTGGAGATCCGGGGAGAGGAGTTCCTGCTGGACAACACGGCCCGCCTGGACTTCCAGGTCGTCTTGCCGACGGAGATTGATGTCTATGTGCCCGGTTCCGTAGTGATAGGAGAAGAGTTCCTGGTGACGGGTGAACTGCGGGGGGCCGACGGGGCCGCTCTCGGCGGGAAGCGTGTTGGCGTAAGGGTCGGCCGTAGTGCCGAGCGGTCGGTCACCACAGACAGCGAAGGTCGGTTCGAGGTTGCCGGTGCGGCATCGACCGCTGGGGAGTTCACCGTCAGCGCAAGTTTCCGGGGCGAGGGCTCGGTGCTCGCGTCCGCGGGGACAACTCGCATCGAGGCCCTCCATGCCGTGGAGCTCACGCTCGAAGGACCGCTCCGGTTGAAGCGGGGCGACGGAGGAGTGTTCCGGGGCAGGGCTGCATCGGACACGTTCTCTCCCACCGGCGAGGTCGAACTGACCGTAGAGGCTGGCGGCAGCGAGCAGCGCGTCGTGGTGAACATCGCTGAAGACGGGACGTTCGTGTACGAGCATCCTTCCTTCGACAGCGCCGGGCCGCATACGCTCACGGGCCGCTTCGCTGGAGGGGCGCTCGTGCAGCCGGCTTCGACGGAGTTCGCCTTCGAGGTGCTGGAGCCCACTGTCCTGACGCTCGGCGGCCCCACCGTCGTTAGGGACGGCGATGGGTTCCGGCTCAGCGGCACGCTGCGTGATACAGGTGGGAGCCCGATCCCGAACGCCGAAGTGCAGGTGGTTGGCGACGAGCCGCTCTCCCTGACGACCGACGCCGACGGCAGGTTCGCGTGGGAAGCCAACGCGGTGTTCGACGCGAGTTCCGCGGGCGACCCGCACGAGTCCACGCTGGGCGTCGAGGTTGTTTTCGATGGCACTGACCTGCTGGCTCCCACCCGCGCCACCCTGGATGTCCCCGTCGGGCTCCCTCGGATCGTGGTCGAGCCCCTGGCGCCCGTGACGCGCGGCAGCGAGGCCGTCCTCCGCGGTACCGTCCTGCTGGGCACCTATCCCGTGCCCGGCGCGGAACTGGCAGCCGGGCCCGGCGTTGCCTTCGAGGCCAACGACGTGGGCTCCTTCGCGCACCCATACCAGATATCCGCTGACGCGCCGTTGGGGACCACCGAGGTGGTGATCGCGGCACCCGGACTCGACGCCAACGCTACGACGCCCCTCGTGGTCAAGTCCGCCGCCAACCTCATCGTGACTCCGGTGGGCAGGGTGCGCCCCGGCGGCGCGACGTTGCTGCAGGCGGCCCTGGTGGACGACACGGGAGCGGGGATACCACACGCAGCCCTGCGATCGAGCCAGGGCGTGGACGCCGTCACGGACGAGTTCGGTATCGCATCGCTCGAACTCACGGTGCCCGGTTCCGAAGACCTGGAGGGCGCCTCGGTGGTGTTCACCTACGCAGGGGACGGTCTCCACGCGCCGCTTACCATGCCGTACTTCTGGGAGGGCGCCATCACACCGGCGGGGTTCAACTGGCTCCTCTGGGTGGGAGCGCCCGGCCTCATCGCGCTGGCCGTTGCGGCAGCCTACGCCGGCAGAAGGCTCAAACTGATGCCGCTGCCGGTGCTCGGGCGCTCGAGGGTCGCACCGGCCGAGCCGGTCCCGGCAGTGCCCGACACGGCCGGTGACGATGAGCCCGATGAAGACGCAGGCCCGGCTCCCCAATCTGTCCACCTGTGGATCGAGTTCCGGAAGGCGGCGCCGGACCTCGCGGATGTCTGGGGGATCGGCGAGGAAGTGTCCGTCACTGTCAGGATGACTGACGAGGAGGAACGTGCGGTCGCCGGAGCCATCGTCGACGTCTCCGTGGGAGGCGATGCCGTCACGGAACTGGCGATCGTCGGCAACGACGGGACGTACACCTTCAGCTTGAGCATCAGCGAGCCGGGTGAGTACCCGGTGTCGGTGGAATTCGGGGGCGACGAAGCCTACCTGCCGTCCTCCGAGTCGCGGGTCCTTCGGATAGTGGAGTTCAGGGAGGAGATTGTCCGCCTGTACAACGTCTTCCTGGACTGGGCGAAGGAGAGGGCCGACGACGTGACGGAACAGTCCACGCCGCGGGAGGTGGAGGTCATCCTCGTGTCCCAGGGACTTCCGGTCCCCCAGAAGGCGCTCGATGAGCTCATATCCCGGTTCGAGGAGGCAGACTACAGCGAGCATCCGATCGCGCGCCGGCACTACGAAGCGATGTACCGCGCGTGGAGCGCGGTGGTGGGGCGCGAGCGATGAGGAACCCTGCTCTCGCTCAACGTCCGGCCCTGACGGCCGCGCTCCTGGCAGGCGGCGCGCTGGTGGCGCTCGCGCTGCTCTCGGGTGCGGGCAGCCCCGTCTCCCGGTTGGTCCGGCTGGACCTGAGCTTCCTGGCCTTGCCCCTGACGTTGTGCGGGGTCTTGCTGGCCCTCGGCAGGCTTACCCTGTGGCTGCGCGGCACGGAGCTTGCCGGGCGCGTCGCCTGGCGGCTGCGGACTCGTGGCGGAGCAACCCGCGTACTCCCGCTGGCCACAGTGCTCCCCGTTGCCCAGCGAGTGCTGACGGACCTCGGTTGGACGGCCCTTGGGTTGGGGGTGTTGTCGTCCGTATCGGGGCTGCCGGGTGTCGTCTCGGAGCACCCCTGGACCCCGGACATCGCCTCTCTCGGCCTCTACCTGCATGGTTTCGACTCGCTCGCACTCCTGGGCGTCTTCCTCGTTGCACCCTTCATCGCCGCTCGATCGGTCGCGGAAGTCCGCCCGCACGTCGGCGGGATCGTCGGTTTCCCCTGGGCTCACCTCGCGGCTCTCGGCGTCGCGTACGCTTTCCTGGGTGTTGATGGCACGCTCTCCACCGCGTTCGCGCTGGACGGCGTCTGGGCGCTGCTGGGATTTGTCCTCGCAGTGGGGCTGTCATACGCCGCTTCTGTCATACGCCGCGCCATGCCGGCCGGGCCGCCGGAGCGATTGCCGAGACTCCGCAGGGCGCTCTATGGGACCGAGGCTGCATGGGTTCTCGCGCTGTGGGGTGCAATGGCACTCCTGGCTCTTGCTGCAGAGGACGCATCTACGGGCCCCGGTGAAGTGGGTGCAGGTTCGGTGGATCCATCGTACCTGGCGGTGCTCTACTCGCTGTCGGCCGTGCAGGTGATCGCGGTGCTGCTTCCGTTTGCACTTATCCACTACGCCCGGGTGCTCCGGCCCGCCGTGGCCCGCATCCTCGCGGCTCCCGTCGGGCACCTTGCGGTGCTGGCCGTTGTGTACATCGTGTTCTCCGGCAGCGGTGTGCTCTCCACAGCATTTGCGGTCGATGTATCAGGGATGCTTACCGCGCTCATCGTTGCTTCGGCCCTCACCTACGCAACCATGACGCTGCGGAACGTGGCGAAGATCGAGGTCACCGGACGGTATGCGTTGTTGAATACGAATGCGTCGAGGGCTCTGAGCGCCTTGGCAGTGGCCGCGGCCCTGGCCCTGGTCGTTGGGACTGTGCTCGCTCACCTTCCCGTCGCCAACGCCGTGCTTCTGGACCGCCCCGGAACGAGAGAACTGGGAGAGAACTTCCTGCCGTTCCTTGGAGGGTTCCACGAAGCCCGGTATTCCATCGCCTGGCTGTCGTTCACGGCAGCCGCGATGTTCCTCCTGCCTCGCGTACTGGAAGGACGGACCTTCATGCGCTATCAGCCGATGCTGTCGGCCGTGAGCTATTTCGCCGTGGGGTGTCTCGCCTGGCTCACGGCGACCGGTCTCTCCACGTTCGGACACGGTTTCACCTTCGGCGGCGCCATCGCTGCGGCAGGCATGTTCTCACTGGCGCTCACGCGGTTGGCGCCCTACGCCACCGCCTCCTCCAACCTGGCTGTGGCCGACATCGCCGCCTGGCTGGCGGCGTCTCAGGTCCGGGGCTTCGTCCTCGGAGGAGCCGTCGCCTTCTACGTGCTGCTGCTGCGGCCCGTGGTCTACGAGATGCTCTGGTTCGCCGCCCTCTTCGAATACACCGCGCTCCTCCTCCTGCTGCTGGCGGTCCTGATGAACGTCGTCAACAGGCTGCGGCTCGTCGCCGGCGCGCCCGGGACATCGGAGCCTGCCTGGATGAACTGGTCTCACCACCAACAGGTCCTCGAGAGCAAGCCGGACCCGCGCGCCGAGCTGACCGACGCGCTGCGGCGGCGGTTCGTGGACCGCGGCGATTGGAGGCCCCTCTGGTCGTACCTGTTCGGCCTCCTCTACCGGGGCGGGGCATCCATGGACGCGATGCTGGCGGTCTGCCGTTCCCTGCGCCGTGGCGCTGCCGCGCCTCCGGTGTGGAACGTCTTCGACCGCGACGGCAGGAGATCGAAGAGGACCGATGCGCTGGAACACGCCCTGGATTCGGCAGGCTGGGCGCTGGCCGCTCACTCGCTGCAGCTGGGACCGGTCAACGCCGACGACGTGCGAAATGTGGCCGCGCCCTTCATCGACAGGGGCACAGACCCGGAACCGCTGGCTGTGGCCTTGGCCGTCGCCCACTGCCAGGGAGGCGGCGATCCGGAAGACGCCGTCGACCGCTGGTTCTCACTGGTCGACGCGCCGGACCCGGCCCGGCATCGGTTCACCAGACTGTGGGGCCCGTCGAACGCCGGGCTGGACACCACGCTGAGCCGCCGCGATCTGGTCGATGACGCGATCGCGTCGCTCTTCGGCAACACAACGCAGATGCATAAGGAGGTTGGCTATGCTGATGGCAATGAAGCTTGTTGACGTCAGGACGGTGGCCCGCCCATGAACGAGCGAGAACTGGAAGATGCAAGTCTCTCCTGCGAACAGATCATCGACCGGGTTGCCGAGGCTTTCGTGGGCAATCGCCTGCTCCTGCGGAAGCTCCTGGCGGCGGCGTTGGCCAACGGCCACGTGCTGTTCGAGGACTTCCCCGGCCTCGGCAAGACGCTCCTGGCCAAGGTATTCGCGCGGGCGATAGGCGGGGACACCAAGCGCGTCCAGTTCACGCCCGACCTGCTCCCTTCTGACATCCTCGGGATGAACGTCTGGCGGCAGAACGACGGCACGTTCCGGATGATGCCGGGCCCCGTCTTCACCAACGTGCTCCTGGCGGATGAGATCAATCGAGCCCCGCCCAAGACCCAGTCCGCCCTCCTTGAGGCCATGGAAGAGCGCCAGGTCACGATCGACGGGGACACCATGAACCTCGAGTTCCCCTTCGTGGTCATCGCAACCCAGAACCCCATCGAGCAGGAGGGCACGTACCCGCTGCCGGAAGCCCAGTTGGACCGCTTCCTGCTCAAGGTATCCGCGGGGTATCCGGCCAACGCGGCATTGGAGAATGACATCCTCCTGAGGCGCATCCACTGGCAGAAGGACGACCCCACCGCGGACATAGAACCGGCGGTGGACGTCCATCGCTTCGTGGAGCTGCAGCGGTTCGTGGAGACCGGCGTCTACACCGACCGGCTCATCGTGGACTACATCACCCAGCTGGTCCGGCTCTCACGCGAACATGCGCGAGTGGCGGTAGGCGTCAGTCCCAGGGGTGGCCTGGCTCTGCTCAGGGCATCGCGGGCCATGGCCCTGATCCATGGTAGGGACTTCGTGGTGCCCGACGACGTCAAGATGCTCGTCCCCGACGTGCTCGCGCATCGCATCATCCTGAACATCGAAGACACGCTGGAGGGCGTCCGCGCCGACCTCGTCGTCGAGGAACTCCTGTCCCAGGTGCCCGTGCCCGGCGAGATCGGACGGACCGCGCCGTAGTGAAGTACCAACCGTCGCAACTGAGCTGGACCGCTGTCGCCCTGCTCCTCCTGGTGGTGGGGTTGGTGCTGGGCAACGTCGTGCTGCTGGCCGGGGCGGTCTTCGTCCTGCTCGCGGCCCTGCTTTCCACCGCCCTGCCTCCGCCCTCCGGCGTGGTGATGACCAGGAGCCTTGCCAAGGTGGCGTGCTGGGTCGGCGACACCCTGGCCGTGGAACGGCGGCTGACGGTCCGCGGAGGCATCGGCGCCATCTTCGTGCACGACGAGTTGCCTCCGGAAGCGCAGGTGATGAATGGGAGCAACCTGCGTGTGGTGTGGAAATGGCCGGGGAGCCATGCCACGGACATCTCGTACGAGGTGCAGTTCTCGAAACGCGGGATGTTCACCCTGGAGGAGACGGGTTGGGAGTCGCGCGCGCCATTCGGAGTGAACCAGGGCGCGTCCGGTTCCTGCGGGCCCGCGTACCAGGTCTCTGTCGTGCCCCGGATCCGCAGCATCACCCGTCTGAACGCCGTCCGCGCCGTCGGCATCGGCGGCCGGTTCCTGGGCGACCTGTCGAGGACCGGGGCATCCACAGACGAGTTCCGGGAACTCCGGCCCTACCAGCCGGGAGACCCGTTCAAGCGGATCAACTGGAAGGCCAGCGCACGCGGAACCAGGGCGGACAACCTCCCGCTGGTCAACGACGTCGAGCCCGAGGCCAGGAAGGGAGTCTGGATCTTCCTGGACATGGCGGACTACATGGACGTGGGCGTGCCGCTGTCCAACCCCCTGGAGAACACCGTGGAGGCGTCCGGCGCCCTGGCCCAGTACTACCTCGCGCAGGGGTCCACGCTCGGCGCATACGCCTACAACAGCTACGAGGGCAGAGGGGAGCTGCTCACTCCCGAGTCAGGGAAGCGTCAGTTCAATCGTCTCATACGGATGTTGGCAGGCCTGAGGCCGGGCCCGCCCGAGGAGGACCTGCTGCAGGCGGTGGAGCGGTGCAAGAGCTTCCTCTTCCGCCTGCAGCCGAATTTCTTCATCATCACACGGCTGGACGTGCACTACCTCAGGCCCGGCGAAACGACCGGCTCCTTCGACCGCTTCAAGACCGCGGTCACCCGCCTTGCGTCCCTGGGGACGCTCTCCGGCAGGCACAGCACGGTCAGGGTGGTGCACGTGGACCCGCAGCAGCCCCCGGAGATATCGCAGGGGCTGGGGCTGACCAGGTGGGAAACGCGGTTCGTTGCCGGGGAGCTTCGTGATGCGGGGGCGTCGGTCATCGAATGGGAGCCCGCCCGGGAGGAGTTCACATCGGTATTGGTGCGACATGTTGAAGCCTATCGGTAGACCGGACTGGCGTGGTGGGAGCCTGAGGTTCGTTGTCGCGGAATCGCTTGTGCTGTCCGGCTTGCTGCTGCTTGCCGCCTACGTGCTTTGGGACATGGGCTTCGTTCTCTACGTGCAGGCGCCTTCATGGGTGGAACGGGCGGACGAGCTGTTCCTGTTCTTCATCCCCTGGCAACCCGTGCTGGCGGTAGCTCTCGGTCTGGCGCTGTATTGGGGGCTGCAGGCCCTTGGTCGCGACCGCATCGCCTTCTGGTCCATGGCGCTGGTGGTCGCCCTTCCCCACGCCTTCCCGGCCTGGTCCCACAACCGCATCGGATGGCATGAACTGCTCGAGTTTCAAGAGGAGTTGGTGGGTGACCGCTCCGTCTACGGAGACTCGGCGCTTTTCATCGCGTGCCTGGTCGGCCTCGTTGCCTTGCACCGCATCGTGGGGATGAAGGGTCTGGAACGTCGGATACGGTTGCAGGGGGTGGGATCGCTGGACAAGCGCCGGCTCATGCGGCACGAGAGCCTCATGCTCATCGCACTGCTCCTGGCGACACTGCTGCTTGCCGGCCTCATAGTTGCCGTTGCCGCCATCCTGGCCAGGTATGGCGACCTGCTGAGCGAGTCGCCGCTGGCCATAGTGACGCTGGGAGGGAGCGCAGCCCTCCTGCTCGCCTTCACGCTCCTGCTCTGGTTCCGGGGCCGACGCGACACCCGCGATGAGGAGGGAGTCCGTCCGGCGTAGGCTGGCACGTGGCTGCGGGTACTGCATCAGAAAGAGGTGCACACTCGTGTGCCAAGCCTGGCTCGTGAATCATGACACTGCATTACCATTCCATGCGAATCGTCCGGGTTGATACATAGGATATTGTTATGCTAATACATAGTTCATCAATACTACATCCTCCGGGCAGGCGCAGCCATAGCGTCGTCCCGCTGTTCCATGTGACTTGCTATCACGCCTTCACGCATCGCTGTTCATCCTATGCGTCGGGTTAACCGTCCTCCTATGCGCATGCGACAACGTCGCTACGTCGCCGTTCAGACCGACCCCGAGACCGACCCCAACGCCTACGGTCACACCTACGCCTACTCTCGTGCCTACACCAGCGCTATCGTCTGCTTTGCCTCCCACCCCTGCGCACACGCCCACACCCACCTCAACGCCTACGCCAACTTCAACCCCCACCCCCACGCCGTCACCTTCGCCAACGCCTACACCCACACCTACTCCATCTCCTACGCCTACTCCAACGCCGACCTCCTCACCCACTCCTACACCATCGCCGACGCCTACCCCAACTCCTACGCCATCGCCAACACCCACACCTACTCCTACTCCATCTCCCACTCCTTACCCAGACCGAGTAGTCGACTCCGGGCTCCCTCCCACCTTTACTCCGACGCCAACCCTGCGTCCCGTCCCCACCCCATCACCTACGCCTACGCCGACGCCCTCCCCGACACCTGCACCAAAGGCCCCGCCTGAGGAAGTGATTCGGCAAGCCATCGGATCGGGCGGCACTTATTCGTGCGCACTCGAATCAGACGGTACGCCCGTCTGTTGGGGTGACAACGCCGTCGGCCAGTCAACGCCACCCGATGACACGAAGCTGACTTCGATCAGCACCGGTTCCTCGCATGTGTGCGGACTCAAAGCCGACCGTGCCATCCTCTGCTGGGGCGAGGATGAGTTCGGCCGGACGACTCCTCCTTCGAGCAAGACGTTCATCGCAGTCTCTGCGGGGTACGTCCATACGTGCGCGCTCAAGAGCGACGGCACACCCATCTGCTGGGGCGACGACGAGAAGGAGCAGTCGTCTCCGCCAGCCGGCTCAACCTTCGCGGCGATCAGTGCGGGGGAAACGCACACCTGCGCGCTGCAGGCGGACGGCACAGTCGTTTGCTGGGGAGGCGTGGACAACGACCATGGCCAGGTGTCGCCGCCGGAAGACACTACCTTCACGGCGATAAGCGCGGGCTACCTCCATAACTGCGGGATCAAATCAGACGGCTCCATAACCTGCTGGGGCTTGGACAACAAGAAACAGGTATCCGAAGCGCCTACGGACCAGGGGTTCGCCTCGATCTCTTGCGGACGACGGCACGCCTGTGCGCTGACATCCGAGGGAATGCCCGTCTGTTGGGGCGAGGACGACAAAGGGCAGTCCACGCCTCCCGGTGATACGACCTTCGTTCAGATCAGTGCGGGGGAAGATCACACCTGTGCGCTGCAAGCAGACGGCACGCCTGTCTGTTGGGGGGAAGACAGATCCGGCCAATCTTCGCCACCCACCTCAGGGGCTACTCCTACGCCTACGCCTACTCCATCGCCGACACCATCGCCCACACCTACCCCGACCCCGTCGCCAACTCCATCACCTACTCCGACGCCTACCCCGTCACCGACACCATCACCCACGCCTACTCCGACCCCGACGCCATCGCCCACTCCCACACCTACTCCTACTCCGTCTCCCACTCCATCGCCCACGCCTACCCCGTCACCCACACCATCACCCACGCCGACGCCTACTCCGACACCGACGCCATCGCCCACTCCCACACCTACTCCTACTCCATCTCCCACGCCGACGCCTACTCCGACACCATCGCCCACTCCCACGCCTGCCGAAGGAACGTCCACCTACGCTATCGATGCAGGCGGTATTCACACATGCATGCTCGAGTCCGACGGTGCGCCCGTCTGTTGGGGGGAAAACGGAGCCGGCCAGTCGTCGCCTCCGGCAGACACAACCCTGACAGTCGTGAGCAGCGGCTCGTCACACGTGTGCGGGCTCGAGTCTGACGGCTCCCCCGTCTGCTGGGGCGAGAACGACAGCAGTCAGGCTTCTCCTCCGTCAGGAAAGACGTTCATCGCGATCAGCGCAGGCTATGTCCATACATGCGCGCTCGAGAGCGACGGCACACCCATCTGCTGGGGCGACGACGAGAAAGAGCAGTCGTCTCCGCCAGCCGACTCAACCTTCGCGGCGATCAGTGCGGGGGAAACGCACACCTGTGCGCTGCAGGCGGACGGCACAGCCGTCTGCTGGGGAGGCGTGGACAATGATCACGGCCAGGTGTCGCCGCCCGATGACACCACCTTCACAGCAGTAAGCGCGGGCTACCTCCATACCTGCGGGGTCGAGTCGGACGGCTCCATAGCCTGCTGGGGGCTGGACAACAAGAAACAGGTATCCGAAGCGCCTGCGGACCAGGGGTTCGTCTCGGTCTCTTGCGGACGACGGCACACCTGCGCACTGACATCGGAGGGAACGCCCGTCTGTTGGGGCGAGGACGACAAAGGGCAGTCCACGCCTCCTGCCGATGCGACGTTCGTGCAGGTCAGCGCAGGCGAAAAGCACACCTGTGCGCTGCAGGCGGACGGCACGCCCGTCTGTTGGGGCAGCGACGACAACGGCCAGCTGTCGCCTCCCGCGAACGAGGAGTCAACGCGCATCCCTGCTCGCCACCTGCTCGTTGCTCTCCTCGGCCTGCTGGCGGTCCCCTTCGCCAGAACCCTGGTACTCGGTTTGCTCAGCAGTGGAGCAACGAGACCGGCCGGGTGACGCTGCTGAGTCCGCGGCGGTTGTCGGGATACATGCCCCGCCCTATGATGCGCGCAGCAGGAGGTGTGGTATGGCGCATCGCATCGTCTCACTGCACGCGGGATACGACGGCCCCAACGGCTTCGTGGACGGATATGTCGGCCGGCCGGCGGACGAGGGCCCGTACCCGGGGCTCGTGGTCATCTCCGGCATGGGTGGGCTCAACTGGTTCCAGCGGGAGATGACACGCACGTTCGCACGCGCCGGGTTCGTTGCCCTCTCCCCGGACCTGTTCGACGGCGCGCTTCCTGAGGGCCGCGCCACGCAGTTGCACTACAAGAACTCGCTGGACGTGCAGCGGACGGTGGAGAACCTGAGCGCCGGGGCGGACTTCCTGCGCTCGTTGCCGTGGACGGCGGACGACGCGCCGGTGGGCATCGTGGGGTTCTGCCTTGGCGGGGGACTCGTCCTGCTGGCCCTGGCGCGCACGAACACCTTTGGCGCGGGCGTTGTCTACTACCACAGCCTCTTCCCGGACTCCCAGGAACTCGAGAACATCCAGGCGCCGATGATGTGCCACTACGGCACGCACGACCACACGACGCCTGTATCGGAGATCGAAGCGTTCCGGGCCGCGCTCGACCGGTACGAGAAGCAATACGAGCTGTTCATGTACGAGGGGGTGGGGCACTCCTTCCTGAACCCGAACCAGGACTCCTCCGAGCGCCGCGAGAAGGCAGCGGCGGAGTCGCTGGAGCGGACGTTCGCGTTCTTCCGAACCCACCTCGGCGCATCCGCGCCTGCGGCCGAGCAGAGCGAGGCGCCGGAGACGCCGTGAGGCTGTTCGGCGGCCTCGTCGAGTTTTTCGCCGCGCTGCGCTACCGGGACTTCCGGTTCTTCTGGATAGGGCTGGTCGCGCAGGTTACTGGCCAGCAGATGACCATCGTCACCCTCGGGTGGCTGGCGTACGACCTCACACAGTCGCCACTGGCTCTCGGGTTCATCAACCTGGCGAGCGCCGCCCCGCGCATCGTCGTGAACATCGCAGGCGGCGTGCTCGCAGACCGGTTCGACCCGCGGACGCTTGTCGTCGTAGCCCAGGCGATCTCCCTTGCCGTGCTGGTCACGCTTGGCGTTCTGGCGATGACTGACCTGGCAGCCGTGTGGAGTCTGGCAGCGGCAGCAGTGATGCTGGGGCTGGTGCAGTCATTCGACGAACCGGCCCGTGCGTCGTTCTTCCCGCGCCTGTTGCCGAGCCGCTCGCTCATCCCCATAGCGGTGCCGCTCACGTCGGTGGCGTGGTCTTCGACGCGCATCGTCGCGCCGTCCATCGCCGGGTTCGTCATCGCCGCTGCAGGAGCAGGGCCCAGCTTCTTCGCCGCCGCGATCGGGGCGGCTGCCATGGCCACGGTGATGCGGCTGGTGCACCCGCAGCAGGCAGCCGCCGGAAGACGCGGAACGATGCTCGGTGATCTGAAGGCCGGAGCAGCCTACGTGTGGGAACACCCGGTCTTCCGCCCGCTGCTCCTGCTGGCGCTCGCGGCCTCGACGTTCGGCCAGGGGTACATGCTCACCTTCCCGGTGTTCCAAGCCGAAGTGTACGACGTCGGCCCGCGGGAACTGGGGCTCATGTACTCGTCGGCGGGCGTCGGAGCGATGGTGGGGCTCTACGCATATTCGCGCTACTTCAGGAAGCGAGGCGCAGGGCGCGTTGTGCTGGGAGCGACAGGGTCGTTCGGGGCGATGCTCATCGTATTCGCGCTCACGCCATGGTTCGAGGCGGCGCTCGTCCTGCTATTCCTCTCCGGCGCCGTCGGCGTGATGCAGATCACCACGGGGCAGGTGATCCTGCAGACGCTGGTCGAGGACAGCCTGCGCGGGCGCGTCATGGCGCTGTACGGCGTTCACTGGGGCCTGCTGCCGGTGGGCGGCGCGCTGATGAACGCTGTCGCCCAGGGCACAGGCGCGCCCATCGCCGTCGCGGGAGCCGGAGCGCTGCTGCTCACCGTCGTGGTGACGATCGCGGCGCGGGGAGCGGCGCTGCGCGGTGTCGCGCTGCCCCAGGCCGAGCCTGCCCCGAGTTAGACAGATGGCAGAGACGGACTTACCCGTCTAGATCCGCTCGAGGTCGACGACGGTGCGCTCGTTCACGACGTCGCCCGTGTTCAGGGTGGACCTGGGTTCCACTATCAGGACGTGGGCCTCGGACTCAGCCACCGGCTGATGCTCTACGCCCTTCTCAACGATGATCATCTGGCCCTCTTCCAGATGAACATCCCTGTCACGGAACCGGATCGTCAAACGTCCCTTCACCACGAGGAAGAGTTCGTCCTCCTGCTCGTGGTTGTGCCAGACGAACTCCCCGTTGAGTTTGGCCAGCTTCACGTAGGAGTCGTTGACCTCACCGACGATCCGGGGGCTCCAGTACTCATCGAACTGTGACAACTTGTCAGCGAGGTCTATGGCGTTCATCTCTCCTACAGCCCGCGGCCTGCTGTGGCGTCGAGGACTGCGCCCTGCTCCTCGGAGGCGGCGTACTCCCACTTGTAGTGCGGGTCCTGATACGCCCCCTCCGGCATGAGGCTCTCCAGGCCGCGCTTGCCAAGCTCCTCCTCGAACATCTCGCGGATCCACGACTCCTCGCTGGGGTACTCCACCTGGTCGAGCAGCGGGTTCATGCGGTTGCTGAGGCCACGCATCTGGCGGATCGGCGAGAGCGCGAGGTAGCGCGCGGGCTCCACGCTCACGTTGAAGTGCTGGTGGAACCAGCGGTTGGGCGGCACGAACATGCTGGCCTCGTGCCATGGGACGATGACCTTCTCTTGGCCCTCCGGCCACATGATGGAGTAGCCCTCGCCCGCGGGGATGATGATGACGACGCCCGGTCCGTGGCGGTGCGCCTTCTTGTAGGTGCCCGGCGGGAAGACGGACATGTGCCCACCCATCTCCGAGTGCGGGAACTGGATGTCCACGACGTGGCCGCCTCCACCCCGCTGGCGGTGCGGGACGAGGCCGCTCCACGCTGCGAGGTCGGTGAAGAAGTTGCCGAACCAGCTCGCGCCGCGTCCGCCGGGCGCGCGCTTGGCGACCGAGTAGAGTTCGTCCTCGGAGGTCTGCAGCAGCGTGGGGTCCTCGTAGGTGTTGTTGAAGAAGTAGGTGGGGTCGGGGACGAGCGACATGGCGACCGGCAGGTACGTGTTGCTGATGAGCCGTGCAGGCCGGTCGCCGCGGGCGTTCGCGAATTGACGGACCGCGCCGCGCGGGATGACGAAGAGGCTGCGCGGGCTGAACTCGAACGTCCTGCGCTCGACGCCCTCCGCCCAGACCGTGGCGAGACCCTGCCCGTCCGCGACGTAAACGACCTCGTCGAGGCCGAAGCGCATGGGCTTGGTCTCGCCGCCCGGCGGGATCTCGGTGATGCGCGCGTCAGCCGTGCCCTCCATGCCCTCGAGCTGGATGAAGGCGCCGTTGCAGCCCATCTCCGGCCACGGGGCGACTTCCAGGTTGCGGACGTCCTCCACGAAGTAGCCCTTGTGGACGGGCAGGTCGAGCGATTCGACCCACTGGTCGTACGGGAGCTGCTTCGCCCGCGCGTCAGTGTCTATGTCCACCTTCCCTATCGTTGCGACGTCTGTCTGCTGCGCCATGGTTCTCCTCCGAGCCTGTCAGGCTTGTCTGGGTGGACTCTCGCTCGCGGAGCGCGATTCGTCAAGCGCGGGGATCACGCACGCGAGCATCCTCTCAGCGTTCGTCGGGTTGCACCTGCGGTTGCAGCACCACGACGTCGTAGCCGAGCGAGGCGAGCGTCTGCCCATCCGTGTCGAAGAGTTCGGCCGCGAAGCGGGGGGCAGGACGCACGTTGCCGCCGAGCACCGGCAGCGTGCCGGAGAAGACAACGGTCCCTGCGCCGGGATCAGGGCCTATGAGTTCGAGCAGCCGCTCGGGCCGGATCAGCTGCGCGAGCGTGCCGTCCTGATAGTCCTCGAGGTCGCCTCCCTCGCGGACACGGCTCCGCAGGCGCAGATCGTCCCACCGAGGCAGGAGGTCGTCGAGACGCCAGATCTGCCTGCTGAGTATCTTCGGATAGACCTGCTTGGACTTCTCGATGGAGAGGCTCTCCAGTCCTCGGTCGGTGTGGTCGCTACCGATGCAGACGAAGATGTCGTCCCTGCCGATGAGCAGGACGTACTCCGCCTCGCCGGACGAGGTGCCGTCGTACGCCCAGACCGTCCCGTCGATCTGCAGCACCTCCGGGTTCGCGACGAATACCCACGGCACGTGGTCCGGGCGCGGCACTCCGAGCAGGGCAAGCTCCGCGATGTGCTCCTCCACCGCCGCGGGGTCGCGTCCCGTGTAGCCCCCGGCGAGCAGTCTGCGCGCGGTGAAGCGCATCGGCGCTCCGGCGCGGTCGAACGTGAGCATACGGCTGGGTTTCCTTGTCATGTCAGCGTTCATAGTGCCTCACCTCGAACGTCCGGCAGCCGTCCGGCGATATCCATGGGCCGTGCGGCATGCCGGGCGGGCGGCAGGCATACATGCCGGCGGTGAACGTCTGGTCCAGCGGGATGTCGTGGATGCTGCCCTCGATGATCCAGACCTCCTCCCAGAAGTCGTGCACCTGCGGGCCCATCGGCGAGGTGTCGGTACCCGGCTCGAACCGCAGCAGGCGCGTGTAGTCGCCGGTCTCGTCGTCGCGGGAGAGTATCTGCTGACTGAGGCCCTGCACCGGCGGGATAGGCTCGCTGGGGATGCCGGACGGGTCGAAGAACTCCAATTCGGGTTTCGCCACGTTCACTCCTCTCTTACGATGCTTAAGACGTCCAGAGCCCGGCGAAGCGGGTCGCTACCACCTGTTCGTACGGGACGGAGGAATCGAGCAGCCCTATCTGCTGCGCGAACCGGTTCATCTGCTCGACCGCCTCTTCCGATATCGAAGGATCGTAGTACGGCAGGTCGCGTTCGATGAGGTCCGCGATCAACGACGCCTCCTGGGTGGGGAAGCGCTTCTCGCCGACCCCTGTTGCCCGCGACGGGTCCGCCTTCAGCATACGCTGCGCCGACACGATGGCGCGCACCGCGGCCGCGACCTCGTCCGGCTGCTCGTCGACCCTGCGGTCGGTGGCCACGAACGCGGGGAACGTGTAGCCACGAGCAGCAGGCGGGCCGTCGCCGCGCCGCACGTCCAGCACGATGCTGCCCGCGCCGGAGCGTACGGCGACCTCGGTGCCCATGCCGTTCGCCCAGAAGCCGTCTATCGCGCCGTCGGCCAGCGCCCGCGCCGCCTGTACCCCGAACGACACGCCGGAGCCGGTCGCGCCGGGCACGGGGCCGATGTCCACGTTATCGCGCTCGGGGTCGATGCCCGCTTCCCGGAGCATCTCCTCGAGGCCGTCGCGGGGGCCGGGCGCGGCGCCGATACGAAGGCCCTTCACCGCTTCGATATCGCCGCGCTGCGCGCCGAGATCGCTCCTGAGCACGAGGAACCAGTACATGTGCTGCGCGAGCGCCGCGAGTAACGACGCGCCCTCCCACCGGGGGAACGCTGTCAGCACGGCATGCCCCGAGCCCGCCACGTAATCGAGTTCGCCGTCGCGGAGCATCTCCATCGCGCGTGTGACCGGGAAGACAAGCTCGATGTCGGCATCGAGGCCCTCGTCCTCGAACGCGCCGAGGTCGACCGCAGCGATGGCGGGGAAGTACGAGTTCGAGACGAGGTCGGGCACGCCGATGCGCAAGGGGTTACCCCCGCACGACGCGGGCGAAGCGGCGGCTGCCGACGCGGACCAGCGCGCCGTAGGGGACGCGGACGCGCTCGCCGTCGGGGCGTTCGCCGTCTATCTGCACCGCGTTCTGCTGCAGCAGGCGCCGCGCCTCGCTGCGGCTCGCGGCCATGTTGAGCGCGGGCAGCAGGTGCGAGAGGTCAGCCTCGAAGCCGTCGGCGTCGTGCGAGGCGACGGCGGGGCTGGTCAGGTCGACGGCAACCTCCGGGATGTCCTCCGGCATCTCACGGCGCTGGAAGACGCGCTCGAAATCCTCCCGCGCTGCGGCGGCGGCCTCGGCCGAGTGGAACGTGGCGGTGATCTCCTCGCCAAGGCGTTTCTTGAGGTCCATGGGGCTGGCGCTTGTCTCGCCGCTCATCGCGGCGCGGATGGCGTCGAGTTCGTCGTCCGGCACGTCGGTCAGCAGTTCGAAGTAGAGCGGGACGAGATCGTCCGGCAGCGACATGGTCTTGCCGAACATCTCGCTCGGGGTGTCCTCGAGGGCGATGTAGTTGCCAAGGGACTTGCTCATCTTGCGGACGCCGTCCGTGCCGGGGAGGATGGGCATGGTGAAGACGAGCTGGGGACGCTGCCCGACCTTCTCCTGCAGTTCGCGCCCGACGAGCAGGTTGAAGAGCTGGTCCGTGCCGCCGAACTCCACGTCAGCCTCGATGGCGACCGAGTCGTACGCCTGCAGCAGCGGGTAGAGCATCTCCGTGACGGCGATGGGGCGCTGCGCGGCGTAACGCTGCCCGAAGTCGTCGCGGTGCAGGAACTGGTTGACGGTGAAGTGCGCGGTGAGGCGTATCACGTCGCTCAGGGTGAACTTCCCGAACCACTCGCTCTGGTAGACGGCGCGGGTCCTGTCCGGGTCGACGACCTTGAAGAACTGGCGCATGTACGTCTCGGCGTTCTCGCGCACGTCCTCGGCGCTGAGCATCGTACGCGTGTCGGACGCGCCGGACGGATCGCCGATCTGCGCCGTCCAGTCGCCGACGATGAGGATCAACTCGTGGCCCAGGTCCTGCAGTTGCCGCAGTTTCCTGAGTCCGATGACGTGCCCGAGGTGCAGGTCCGGCCTGCTCGGGTCGAACCCCATCTTGAGGCGGAGCGGCTTGCCCTCCTGCAGACGTTTGATGAACTCGTCCTGAGGGATGATCTGCGCGACGCCGCGCTTCGTGATGCGGTCGATGGTCTGCCGGTCGAGTGCGGGCATGTCAGGACGCCTCCTGCGGCAGTGCAAGGATACGCCTCGTGCGGGCCACGTCGTCACGCATCGCGGCGACGAGGGTGTCGGTGCTGTCGAACTTCTCCTGCCCGCGCAGGCGTTCGACGAACTCCAGCCGCACCCGCTCGCCGTACAGGTCGCCGTCGAAATCGAGGACGAACGCCTCGACGACGCTGGGGCCGCCCTCGTGGAAGGTGGGTTTGTGCCCGATGCTCACGGCAGCGGGTAGCCGCTCCGCGCCATGACGCAACCAGGCGGCGTAGACGCCGTCCGCCGGAAGCGCCTGCTGCGGCTCTGCCTCGACGTTTGCCGTGGGGTAGCCGAGCAGCCCGGCGCCCCTGTGCTCGCCTTCGACGACAGGGCCGTCGAGCGTGAACGGACGCCCCAGCATCCGCGCGGAGCGTGCGACGTCGCCTGCGTCGAGGGCCTGGCGTATGGCGGTGCTGCGGGCCGGTTCGCCGCCCAGCGAGAGCTGCTCGACGCACTCCATCGTGTAGCCGAGCTCATCGCCCAGCGCGGTGAGCACGGGAAGCGTGCCTTCTCGGTTGTGTCCGAGCGTCACATCCGGCCCGGCGGCGAAGTGCGCCATGCCGAGACAGTCCCGCAGGACGGTCATGAACTCGCGCGGGGTGAGCAGCGACACCTCTTTCGTGAACGTGACAGGCACAACCGCCTCGACGCCGGAGCCCGCGAGCAGATTGAGCCGCTCGTCCAGGGACGTCAGCATCCGCAGTTGCACGTCCGGGCGGAGCACGGAGAGCGGATGATTGGAGAGAGTTACGGCTACGGGTGCGAGTCCGCGTTTCCTCGCCGTTGCCTCGAGGGTATCGAGCACGTGCCGGTGTCCGAGGTGAACCCCGTCGAACACGCCGAACGCAACAGCCGCAGGCCGCTCCGGCCGGTGTGCGGTCAGCTCCTCACAGAGGTCGGGCACGAAGGCGCTCCACGCGAGGGTCAGGCTACGGGCTCGACGGCGAGCGCCTCATGCGCCTCCGTGAGCATCGCCGCTGTCTCCTCCCAGTCCATGCAGGCGTCCGTGATCGAGACGCCGTACCGGAGTTCCGACGGGTCGTCTCCGAGGTCCTGCCGTCCGCCGAAGAGGTGGCTCTCCGCCATGAGACCGACGATGAGGTCGTTCCCCGCGCGGCGCTGAAGCACCACGTCCCGGAAGGCGATGGACTGCCGGTTGTGGTCCTTCTCGGAATTGGCATGTGAGCAGTCGACCATGATGCGGGGAGGCAGCCCGGCGGCCTCCAGCTTCGCCTGCACGTCGCGCACGCTGGCTTCCGTGTAGTTGGGACCGCTGGAGCCGCCGCGCAGGATGAGGTGGCCGTACAGGTTGCCGTTCGTGTTGACGATGCAGGTGCGGCCCTGCCGGTCTATCCCGAGAAAAGAGTGCGGAGCGCGTGACGTCTTCATCGCGTCGATCGCGATCTGGGAGTTGCCGTCCGTGCCGTTCTTGAAGCCCACGGGCATGCTGAGGCCGCTGGCCATCTCCCGGTGCGTCTGGCTCTCGGTCGTGCGGGCGCCGATGGCGGCCCAGGTCACCAGGTCGGCGAGGTACTGGGGGGTGATGGGGTCCAGGAACTCCGTCCCCGCCAGCACACCCTTCTCCGCCAACTGCATGAGCAGCTTTCGCGCGCGGTAGAGGCCGCTGGATATGTCGAATGAGCCGTCGAGGTTCGGGTCGTTGATGAGGCCCTTCCAACCGAGGCTGGTGCGCGGCTTCTCGAAGTAGACGCGCATGACGATGAAGAGCGAGTCGCTCATCCGCGCTGCGAGTTCGCCCAGCCTGCCGGCGTATTCGAGCGCGGCTTTCTCGTCGTGGATGGAGCACGGGCCCGCGATGACGAGCAGACGCGGGTCCTCGCCGGTCAGGATGCGCTCCACCTGGTCACGCCCCTCGGCGACGGTCTGGGCCATCGCGGGCGTGAGCGGCAGCTTGCGCTGCAACTCCTCAGGCGGAGCGAGCGGTTCTATCGATCGTATATGCAGGTCGGTAACGGAACGCGCCATGACGCAATCCCCTTTCTGTACTCTGACGATGCGGAAGGCGGAAAGAACGAACGCGGAGCCTAGCGATAGCTGTCGCTAACGCCGCCCCGCCGCGTAAACAGGAAGAACCGCCGCGTCCCGCCGGAAGCACGGACGCCACGGATGCGAGGCTCGGCTGCGAGCGTTATGCGCATCTCCTCCCGCCGGTTCATTCGCTGTCGGACGACCGCAGATTGCGAGCGCCCTTCAGGTAGACATACCGCAGGTCGCCTTTCCGCTTCTCGGTGTTCACGAGCAGGAGCACCCGGATAACGGACTCCGGCGCACCGGGCACCGGAATCTCGCAGCTGTCCATCAGCGCTGTCTGCTTCCATCCCAGCCGCAAGCGCGCCGCCTTGGCCGGGAACTCCGCGGTGAGATCTGCGGTTACGGTAAAGAATACCGCGCCTATGTCGCTCTCGGCAAGGTCATTGGCTGTCGTAAGCTCGCGCAACAACTCCTCGGTGGCATCGAGGATCGCCTCGGGCGTGTTGGCGTCGGCTGTCGTTGCGCCGCGCAGTCCAAGGGTCTGCATCTGATTGTCTCCACTCGCTCCACGGACAGGAACGGCAGCCGCTCACATCTCGTGCGGGGTCACCCCGCGGCAACCAACTCCCGTATGAACGCGCCTGCACGGGAGGCCGCCTCGCCGGGCGGGGCGGAATCTATCACGTTGATAAGCGCGCTTCCAATGAACGCCACGTCCGCGACCTGCCCTACGCGCTCCACGTGCCGCCGCTCCGAGATGCCGAAACCGACCCCCACGGGCAGCTCCGTGTGCCGCCGTACGCGAGTCACGAACTCGGGGAAGTCGTCCGGGAGATCGCTCCGCGCGCCGGTCACGCCGGTGACGCTGACGCAGTAGACGAACCCTCGCGCACGCTCGCAGCCGAGTACGATCCGCTCCTCCGTGCTCGTGGGCGCGAGCATGCTGGCGATGCCCAAGCCGTGCTGCTCCAGTGCCTCGCGCAGTTCACCCGCCTCGTCCGGCGGCAGGTCGGGGATGATGAGCGCGTCCACTCCCGCCTCCGCGCAGTCCGCGGCGTATGCGGAGATGCCGTAGCGCAGGATGGGGTTGTAGTAGCCCATGAATACGAGCGGCAGGCTCACTCCTGCCTCCCGGAGATGGCGCGTCGTTTCGAGGCAGACCCGGGTGTCCACCCCGCCGGTCAGCGCGCGGTAGCTCGCGGCCTGTATCGTGGGGCCGTCGGCAAGCGGATCGCTGTACGGCACGCCGAGTTCGATGACGTCCGCCCCTGCCTGTTCGATGGCAGGGATGATTGCAAGCGTATCCTCGATCGAAGGAAACCCGACGGTGACGTAGGGAGCGACGGCGGTGCGTCCCTCATCCCGCGCACGGGCAAGGGCGCTTTCGAGACGGTCCAACATGGCAGACAGTCTACCGCGTCCGGGTCCGCGATGCGGGAATGAGCACGACCCACGCCTGAAAGTTGACTTGGCCTGAGACTTTGTACTATCATGTCGCCGCTTCTAACATCCGTTCCGCTGGGAAGGGAAGTAGTAAGGGGCAAGCGCATCCCAGAGAGCCGGTCGTTCTGGTGCGAGACCGGCGATGGACAAGCCCTCCTGAACTCGTCCCCGAGCGGCTGGCCTGAACAGCAACAGTAGGGCCAGCGGAGCGCGCCGTTACCGCGCAGGAAAGCTGCTCCGGCTTGTGGGCCGGGGAAGTAGGGTGGTACCGCGGGTTAACGGCCCGTCCCTTCATGGGGCGGGTCTTTTTTTACCCGCGGAAGGGCGCTCCTATTACGGAACGACAGGCGAAGGAAAGCGAGGGAGTCTTGCATCTGACCGGCGCACAGATGGTCTGCGAGAGCCTGGTGCGGGAAGGAACAGACATCATGTTCGGCCTTCCCGGCGGCGCGATACTGCCGCTCTACCAGACGCTGCCGGAGTACCCGCAACTGCGGCACATCCTCGTGCGGCACGAGCAGAACGCCGGTCACGCGGCGGACGGCTATGCCCGCGCGTCCGGCAAGGTCGGCGTCGCTGTCGCGACCTCCGGGCCCGGGGCGACGAACCTCGTGACGCCGCTCGCAACCGCGATGATGGACTCGGTCCCCATCGTGGCGATAACCGGACAGGTGCCGCGCGCCGCAATCGGGCGGGACGCGTTCCAGGAGACGGACACCACCGGCATAACGCTCCCTATCACCAAGCACAATTACCTCGTCATGGACACTGCGGACATCCCGCAGATCATGAGCGAGGCGTTCCACATCGCGCGTACGGGCCGCCCAGGCCCCGTGCTCATCGACCTGCCGCGCGACGTGCTCACCGAGAGCGACGACTTCGACTACCCGGAGCACGTCGACCTTCCCTCCTACAAGCCGACGATGGAGGGGCACGGGCAGATGATCAAGCGGGCCGCGCAGCTCATCGCGGAGTCGCAGCGGCCGCTCCTCATGGTGGGACACGGCGCGATCATCTCCGGCGCGTTCGCCGAAGTACGGGAGATAGCGGAGAAGGCCCAGATCCCCGTCATCACCACGCTGCTCGGCATCGGCAGCTTCTCGGGCGAGCACATCCTGAGCATGGGCATGCCGGGGATGCACGGCCAGGCCTACAACAACTGGGCCATCGACCGCGCCGACCTCATCATCGGGGTCGGGATGCGGTTCGACGACCGGGTCACGGGCAGGCTGAGCGCCTTCGCCCCCAACGCGAAGGTCATCCACATCGACATCGACCCCGCCGAGGTGGGCAAGAACGTGCGCGTCACGGTGCCCATCGTCGGCGACGCGAAGCGCGTGCTGCATGCGCTCGCCAAGCAGGTGGAGCAAGTCTCCCGTCCCGAGTGGATCGCGGAGATAGACGCCCTCCGCTCCGAGCATCCCCTGGGCTCCGGCGAGGGCAGCGGGCTCCGCCCGCAGCACGTCGTGCGCGAGCTGTGCGCGGTCACGGACGGACGTGCCATCGTCGTCACCGGCGTGGGGCAGCACCAGATGTGGGCGGCTCAGCACTACGTTTTCAAGGAGCAGGGCTCCTGGATCACGTCCGGCGGGCTGGGGACGATGGGCTTCGAGGTTCCCGCGGCGATGGGCGCGGCATTCGCGCAGCCCAACCGGCAGGTGTGGAGCATCGCCGGGGACGGCGGCTTCCAGATGACGATGTCCGAGCTGGCGACCATCGTGGAGCACAACGTGCCCGTGAAGTTCGCCATCCTGAACAACAACAACCTCGGTCTCGTGCGGCAGCTGCAGGACCTGTTTTACAGCGGTTCGCGCGTGGCGTCCGGCTACACCGCCAACCCAGACTTCGTGAAGCTCGCCGAGGCGTACGGCATCTGGGCGAAGCACGTGACGGACGAGCCGCAGGTGCGGTCCGCGATAGAAGAGGCCGCTGCGGTGGACGGACCCGCCATCATCGACTTCCACGTCGAGCCGGAGGAGAACGTGTACCCGCACGTTCCGGCGGGAGAGAGCGTGTTCGAGATGATCGAGTCCCCGGAGGGACGGGAAGCGCTGTCATGGCTGACGTGAGCGTCAACGGACACGTCCACACGATAACGGCGCTGGTGCACGACAGGCCGGGGGTGCTGGCGCGCGTCGCGGGGCTGTTCTCCCGGCGAGGGTTCAACATCTCCAGCCTTGCGGTCGGTCACAGCGAGACGGCGGGGCTCTCCCGCATGACGTTCGTCGTGGAGGGCGGGGACTGGGTGGTCGAGCAGGTGACGAAGCAGCTCTACAAGCTGATAGACGTCGTGCGTGTCACGAATATCTCGTCGGAGAGCAGCGTCGTGCGCGAGATGGCGCTGCTGAAGGTGAAGTCCAGCAAGGAGTCCCGTCCGGAGATCATGCAGATCGTGGATATCTTCCGCGCCGGCATCGTGGACGTGGGCAAGGAAACGCTCATCATCGAGGTGACGGGCGACGAGGAGAAGATAGACGCGCTCATCAAGCTGCTCCAGCCGTTCGGCGTCCGCGAGACGATGCGGACCGGACGGATAGCGATGACCCGCGGCGGCGTGGCCACGGGCACGAAGCCGGCGGCTTCCGCAGCCGCGCAGAGCGCGCCGGACACGGAAGTCGTCCCCTGAGGGACGTACGGGACCAGAATACGAGGAGGAGACGAGAGTATGGCGAAGGTGTACTACAAGGAGGATGCCGACATCAGCCGCTTGAACGGCAAGCGCGTCGGCGTCATCGGCTACGGCAGTCAGGGGCATGCGCACGCGCTCAACCTGCGCGACAACGGCGTGGACGTGGTAGTCGGCCTGCTGCCGACCAGCGCCAGCCGTGCGAAGGCTGAGGCCGAGGGGCTGCGCGTCGCCACTCCGGCAGAGGCCACGAAGGAGAGCGACTACATCATGGTGCTCGCGCCGGACACCGCGCAGCGCAGCATCTACACGGAGTCCATCGAGCCGAACCTGGACAGCTCCAAGACGCTGATGTTCGCGCACGGCTTCAACATCCACTTCGGGGAGATTCAACCGCCAGCCAACGTGGACGTGTCGATGATCGCCCCGAAGGCGCCCGGGCACCGGGTGCGCGAGGTGTTCGTCGACGGACAGGGGGTACCGTCGCTCGTGGCGGTCCACCAGGACGCCTCGGGCGACGCGCTTGCGAACGCACTGGCTTACGGCGCGGGCATCGGCTCGGACCGGGCAGGCATCGTGGAGACGACGTTCAAGGAAGAGACGGAGACCGACCTCTTCGGCGAGCAGACCGTGCTCTGCGGCGGCGTAACCAGCCTCATCACCAACGCGTTCGAGGTGCTCGTCGAGGCTGGCTACCAGCCGGAGATCGCCTACTTCGAGGTGATGCACGAGCTCAAGCTCATCGTCGACCTGCTCTACGAGGGCGGCATGAAGTACATGCGGTACTCGGTGAGCGACACCGCGGAGTACGGCGACTACAGCCGCGGCTCCCGTGTGGTGGACGAGCACGCCCGCGCCGAGATGAAGCGCGTGCTCCAGGAGATCCAGGACGGCTCGTTCGCCCGCGAGTGGATCGCCGAGAACCACGAAGGCCAGCCGCGCTTCAAGGCGATGCGCGAGGCGGCCGCCGGACACGAGATAGAGACCGTCGGAGCGGAGCTCCGGGGGATGATGACCTTCCTGGGGAAGAAGTAGACCGCCAGCAACAGCGGAGGCCGTGAGCGGCCTGTTTGCGGAGGGACGACATGGAAGACAGAGTGCTCATCTTCGATACCACGCTCCGGGACGGAGAACAGTCCGCCGGGGCGGGGATGACCGTGGAAGAGAAGGTGGAGATCGCCAGGCAACTGGAGCGGCTCAACGTCGACATCATCGAGGCGGGCTTCCCCGTGAGTTCCCCCGGCGACTTCGAGGCGGTGCAGACGATCGCGCGTCAGGTGCGGAAACCGATCATCGCCGCCCTCGCGCACGCCAACGAGACCGCGGTGGACCGGGCCGGTGAGGCGCTGAAGGACGCGGCGCACCCGCGCATCCACATCTTCATCTCCTCCTCGGACCAGCACATCCAGCATCAGCTGCGCAAGAACCGGGAAGAGGTGGTGGAGATTGCAGTGAAGGCCGTCTCGCGGGCGCGCCAGTACACCGACGACGTCGAGTTCTCCCCCATGGACTCCAGCCGAACGGAGCGCGAGTTCCTCGCCCACATGGTGCGGGCCGCCGTCGACGCGGGCGCGACCACCATCAACATCCCGGACACGGTCGGCTATGCGGTGCCGGAGGAGTTTGGCGGCCTCATCACCTACCTGCGCGCCGAGGTGCCGGAACTGGGCGACAGCGTCCGCATCTCCGTGCACTGCCACGACGACCTCGGAATGTCGGTCGCGAACAGCCTCTCCGCCGTGAAGGCTGGCGCCCGCCAGGTTGAGGGCTGCATCAACGGCATCGGCGAGCGGGCGGGCAACACCGCCGTCGAGGAAGTCATCATGGCGCTCCGTACGCGCTCCGACTATTTCGGCGTCGACACCGATGTCGACACGCAGCAGCTGTATAACACCAGCCGCCTCGTAAGCCAGGTGAGCGGCTTCCCCGTCCAGCCGAACAAGGCGGTCATCGGGCGCAACGCCTTCCGCCACGCCTCCGGCATCCACCAGGACGGCGTGCTGAAGGAGCGCACCACCTACGAGATCCTGAACCCGCTGGACGTGGGCGTGCCCCGCAGCGAACTGGTGCTCGGTAAGCTGAGCGGACGCCATGGCCTCCGGTCGCGGCTCGAGGAACTCGGCTACGTGCTGACCAACGAGGAGCTCGACAAGGTGCACGAGTCTTTCAAGGAACTCGCCGACAAGAAGCGCGAGGTGACCGACCGGGATCTCATCGCCCTCATGGGCAACGAGCGGACCGCCATCGCAGAGACGTACTCGCTCCAGCACGTGCAGGTGACCTGCGGCACCGGCGAGATTCCGACCGCGACCGTCCAGCTCTCCCACGAGGACGGGGCTACCTACACCGACGCGGCGACGGGCACCGGTCCGGTCGACGCCGTGTACAAGGCGATCAACCGCATCGTCGGCGTCCCGAACGAGCTGACGGAGTTCAGCGTCAACTCGGTCACGGAGGGCATCGACGCGATCGGCGAGGTGAGCATCCGCATCGAGCAGAACGGCATGCCGTACATCGGGCGTGGGGCCGACACGGACATCATCGTCGCGTGCGCCCGCGCCTACATGAACGCGCTCAACCGCCTGATCGCGATGGGCGACACCTCACGCTCCCCGGAGGCGGCGGGCGCCGTCTAGGTACGCTCGGTCTTCTTGCCAAAGGCTTGACCGGGTGCTTGGAAACCTTTACTTTCAAGGAAGTAAGGGATACCAAGCATCCGAGGCTTGCCATGCGCACCGTGACCGTCAGCAGCAAGAACCAGATAACCATCCCCGTCGCCATCCTCCGGGAGGTCGGCATCAACCCCGGGGACAGGATGGCTGCCGCCGTCATAGACGGGGACATCGTCCTCGTGAAGGAGCCGGAGAACTGGGTGCAGTACCTCCAGGGGAGCATGAAGGGGGCGTACGGCGGCGTCAGGGAGGGCATCGACCGCTACATCCCGCGCGAGCCCGAGAGGTGGGACGAGCCGCAGTCCGAACGCGCCGGCGGCGCTGGCTCCCGCGAATGGTGCAAGCGGTTCGAGGACCTGTACGCCACGGACAGCGGCGTGCGGGCAGTCGCCGACACGCTCATGGACTGCCCGTACCACGTGGCCACGTTCCCGGACCTCGCATGGCTCATCCCTGAGAACGGCCACCCCACGGACCTGGCCCAGACACTGGGCAGGCTCACGTCCAACCGCTGGGTGCGCCATATCCCGGCGCAAGACCAGGAGCCGGAGCGCTACCGCCTGGACGGCGAGATCGCGGCGGCACTCAAGGCCGGCTCGTAACGCCCTCCACCAACTTGAAGGCGCCGGATGCTATCATCGCAGCGACCGCGCATTCGCCAGGAACTGCGACCTCCACCTACCTTGGTCCTGGACGATTTCGCCGTCTGAAGAGAAGCGGAGGATCAGATGGCCCCCAAGACGATGTTCGAGAAGATATGGGACGCCCATGTGGTGCGTGAGGAGGAGGGCAAGCCTTCCCTGCTCTACGTCGACCTGCACCTCGTCCACGAGGTCACGTCCCCCCAGGCATTCGACGGCCTGCGCCTCAACAACCGCCGCATCCGGCGGCTCGACAAGACCGTCGCGGTCGCCGACCACAACGTCCCTACCAACGACCGCGACAAGCCCCTCACGGACGAGGTCTCGAAGGCGCAGCTTGAGGCGATGCAGCGCAACGCGGACGAGTTCGGCCTTGAGTACCACGACATGTTCAGCGAGAAGCAGGGCATCGTCCATGTCATCGGGCCGGAGCAGGGACGCACCCAACCCGGCATGATCATCGTCTGCGGCGACAGCCACACCGCGACGCACGGCGCGGTCGGCGCGATGGCGTTCGGCATCGGCACGTCCGAGGTCGAGCACGTCCTTGCCACGCAGTGCATCTGGCAGGCGAAACCGAAGACGATGGAGATACGCGTGGACGGCACGCTCGGCTTCGGCGTCACGCCCAAGGACGTCATCCTCGCCATCATCGGCAAGATCGGCACCTCCGGCGGCATCGGCCACGCCATCGAGTACACCGGCTCCGTCTTCCGCGAGATGTCCATGGAGGGCCGCATGACGGTCTGCAACATGTCCATCGAAGCGGGCGCGCGCACCGGCATGGTGGCGCCTGACGAGACGACCTTCGCCTACCTCAAGGGGCGCGAGTACGCCCCGAAGGACGGCGACTGGGACGCCGCCGTCGAGCACTGGACGGCCCTCCGCACCGACCCCGATGCAACGTTCGACACCGTCGTCACGCTGGATGCCGCCGACATCCAGCCCCAGGTGACGTGGGGCACGAACCCCGCGCAGGTGCTCCCCGTAGGCGGGCGTGTGCCGAAGCCTGACGAGTTCGAGTCGTCGCAGGAGCAGGGCGCCGTGGAGAAGGCGCTCGCGTACATGGGCCTGAGCGGCGGCGAGCGCATCCAGGACATCGCCATCGACACCGTATTCATCGGCTCATGCACCAACTCCCGCATCGAGGACCTGCGCGCTGCCGCCGCGGTGGCGAAGGGCAAGCAGAAGGCGGACAGCGTCCGCGCGCTTGTCGTACCCGGTTCGTGGGCCGTGAAGCAGCAGGCGGAGAAGGAGGGGCTCGATCAGGTATTCACCGAGGCCGGGTTCGAGTGGCGCGACGCCGGATGCTCGATGTGCCTCGCCATGAACCCGGACCGCCTCGCACCCGGCGAGCGCAGCGCCTCCACCTCCAACCGCAATTTCGAGGGACGGCAGGGCCCCGGCGGGCGCACGCACCTCGTCAGCCCGCCGATGGCGGCCGCGGCCGCTATCGCGGGGCACTTCGTGGACGTGCGGGACCTCAACTAACGAGACCGGACGCGGTTCCGGCCCAGGAGTACACGGATGGACGCTTTCACGAAACACACCGGCAAGGTCGTCCCCTACGACATGCCGAACGTCGACACCGACCAGATCATCCCGGCGCGCTTCCTCAAGAAGATAGACCGCGTCGGCTTCGGCGAGTTGCTCTTCTACGAGCTGCGCTACGAGGAGGACGGCTCCCCCAAGCCCGGCTTCATCCTGAACCAGCCGCAGTACGCCGGCGGCACCGTCCTCGTGAGCGGGCCCCAGTTCGGCATCGGCTCCTCGCGTGAGCACGCGCCGTGGGCCATCCAGCAGTACGGCTTCCGCGTCGTCATTGCGCCGAGCTTCGGCGACATCTTCCGCAACAACTGCTACCAGAACGGCCTCCTCCCCGTCATGCTCGACGCCGCCGAGGTCGACACGATCATCGCCCGCGCCCAGGAGATCCAGGGCTATGAGCTGACCGTCGACCTCGAGGCGCAGCAGGTCACCGACGGCCACGGCCTGACCGCGACGTTCGACATCGACCCCTTCCGCAAGGAGAACCTCGTGCAGGGGCTGGACGACATCGGCCTGACCATGCAGCACGAATCGGCGATCGACGCTTTCGAGAACGCCAACGCCTGACCCCGTCCCCTACTCCGCCGCGAACACGCCGGCATCCCGAGGTACGCACATGGCCACTTTCGACATCATGGTTCTGCCGGGCGACGGCATCGGCCCGGAGGTCACCGGAGCGTCGCAGCAGGTGCTGGGCGCCGTCGCGGCGCGCTGGAAGCACAACTTCCGCTACCAGACCGACGTGGTCGGCGGGGGCGCGATCGACGCTTATGGCACGCCCCTGCGCGACGAGACCGTCCGCACAGCGAAGCGCGCGAACGCCGTGCTCTTCGGTGCGGTCGGCGGCCCGAAGTGGGACAACGAGCCGGTGCGCCCTGAGGCGGCCATCCTCGGCCTCCGCAAGGCGCTTGGCCTCTACGCCAACATCCGCCCCGTGAAGGTCTTCCCCGGCATGGAGCCCGCGAGCCCGCTCAAGGACGACCGCGTGCGGGGCGCGGACATGGTCATCCTGCGTGAGCTCACCGGCGGCCTCTACTACGCCCCGCCCAAGAAGCGCTGGGAGACGAAGGCCGGGCGCAAAGGCGTCGACACGCTTCTCTACACCGAGAAGGAGATCGAGCGCATACTGCGCGTCGGCTTCGAGCTCGCACGCTCCCGCCGCAAGAAGCTCACCTCCGTCGACAAGGCGAACGTCCTCCAGTCCTCGCGCCTCTGGCGCGAGATCGCCATCGAGGTCTCGAAGGACTACCCGGACATCGAGCTCGAGCACCAGCTGGTCGACTCCTGCGCGATGGTCCTCATCACACGCCCCACCAGTTTCGACGTGATGGTCATGGAGAACATGTTCGGCGACATCATCTCCGACGAGGCCGCGGTGCTCTCCGCGTCGCTCGGCATGCTGCCGTCCGCCAGCCTCGCCGGGCTCCCCGGCAAGGACGCGAAGGGCAGGACGCGAAAGGTGAAGGGTCTCTACGAGCCAAGCCACGGCAGCGCGCCCGACATCGCCGGCCAGGGCAAGGCCAACCCCGTCGGCTCCATCCTCAGCGCAGCGTTCATGCTGCAGTACTCGTTCGGGCTCGCCGAAGAGGCCGCCGCCGTCAACGCCGCGGTCGAGAGCGCGCTGAACGACGGCCACCGCACCGCCGACCTCGCCCCTCCCGGCGCGGAGTTCTCCACCACTCAGCACATGACCGACATGATCCTCGAGCGGCTGTAGGCCGCGCCGATGCTCGATGTCGACATCAGCGCACCCGTAGCTGCTGCGGTCGTCGCAACGTCGCTGATCGCCGCCCTCATCGGCGGCGTCACCGGCATGAGCACCGGCATCATCGCCATCCCCATCCTCATCTTCGCGTTCGGCATACGCCTCGCCGTCCCTATCGTCACCGTCGCCATGCTGCTCAACACCCTCTCGCGCTCCGTCGCGAACCGCGACTACGTGGACTGGCGGGTCGCCCGCTGGTACAGCTTCGGCGCGGTGCCCGCCGCCGCGCTCGGCGGCGTCGTCTTCGCCAACATCCCCACCGACTGGCTCGCACGAGGGCTCGGCGTCTTCCTGCTCGCGCTCGTCGTCTACCGCCACATCCCGCTCCTTGCCGGGCGCGCGATGCCCCTGCGCGCCTTCCTGCCTGTCGGCATCGGCCAGGGCTTCTTCTCCGCGCTCTTCGGCGGCGCAGGGCCGTTCGGCGCGCACTTCTTCATGGCGTACGGACTCACCAAGAACGCGTTCGTCGGCACCGTCGCCGTCGGCACGTTCCTCGTCAGCATCGTCAAGACGATCGTCTACGGTGGCTTCTCGCTCTTCACCATGGAGACGTTCCTCATCGCCGTCGGCATCGGCCTCATCATGGCAGTGGGGGCGTACGCCGGAGCGCACATCGTCAAGCACGTGCCGGAGCGCCTCTTCATCTACGCGGTGGAGTTCTTCATGGTCGTCTCCGGCCTGCTGCTCCTGGCGACGGGGTAGCCGATGGACCCGGTTGTCCTCGTCGCGCTTGGGGTCGTCGCCTTCCTCTCCGCGGTCATCGGCGGGCTCGCCGGGCTCGGCTCAGCCATCATCATGATCCCGGCGCTCGCGTTCGCCGTCGGCATCCGCGAGGCCGTCCCCATCGCCACTATCGCCGTGATGATGCAGACCTGGTCGCGCATATGGGTGAACCGCCACCTCATCGACCGGAGCGTCGTCAAGTGGTTCTTCATCGGCGCGCTCCCGACCTCCATCGTCGGCGCGACAGCGTTCGCCAACCTCCCGGCGGACCTGCTGCAGAAGGCGTTCGCCGTCTTCCTGCTCCTCATCGTCGTCTACCGGCACACCCCCATCGCCGGGCGGGGGATGCCGATGGACCCACGAGCGTTCGTTGGCGTCGGCGCGGGGCAGGGCTTCCTCTCCTCGCTCTTCGGCGGCGCGGGTCCGTTCGGCGCGTCGTTCTTCCTCGCCTACGGCCTGCGGCGCGGCGCGTTCGTCGGCACGATGGCCTCCGGTATGACCATCATCAACGTCGTCAAGATCGGCATCTACGGCTCGTTCGCCCTCATCGACACGAGCGCCCTGCTCCTTGCTGTCGTGCTCGGCCTCGTCATGGTCGGGGGCGCGTACGTCGGCGGCGCGATCGTCAACCGCGTCTCGGACAAGGCGTTCGTCTACATCGTCGAGATCGTCATCGCCGCCGCGGCCATCTCGCTGCTGGTCAGGTAGATAAGTTCCGTCATTCCAGCACCGGCTGGAATCCAGGGTGCGCGGGCAGCGCACGCGGTGGGGCTGGTGGGAGTGGAGGTTGTCATGCTGAGCGCAGCCGCAGGCGGAGTCGAAGCATCTCTCACCGGGGGCGACGTAGGGTGGGGTGCCCGGCTTCCCCTCGCCCTCTGGGAGAGGGCAACGCGCTTTAGCGCGTGGGTGAGGGTTGATCGTGTGACACGCGCCCCTTCCGCGAACGCCCCCTGCCCACGTACGCTGGATGCATGGCCGTCGCCCTGACAGCACCTATAGACCACGTCTATGGCTCAGCCTTCAGCTATAGGCAGGACCTATGGCTCCTGGTGCAACAGGTCAAATCGATGAAATCTTGGTTCCTTGGTCACGGGAAGCAGGCCACGGCCACGGAAACACCCCAGAGCAAGATTTCAAGAACGTCAGATCGGTTATCCCGCTCACTCGTAGACTGCCCCTCAAGATTCCGGTTTCCGGTAGGGGTTGGGATCTTGATCGGCCCTCGTCGTCCTTCCGCCTCTGGCCAAACGTGGCCTCAGTGAGCGATAATAGGCCGTCAGCGACGAAAACAGGTCCCACGGAGCACCAATGCCAGCCAAGAAAGCAGCCAGAGTCCAGGAGCGCCGCCGCATCGTCAACCGCCGTGTCCGCTCCAGCACCCGCACGGCGGTCAAGAAGGCCGTCCGCGCGCTCAGCACCAACAACGAGGCAGCGGGCAGCGCCGTCCTCACGGCGGTCAGCAGGATCGACCGCGCCGTCTCCAAGGGCATCGTCCACCGCAACGCCGCCGCGCGGAGCAAGTCCCGCCTCACGAAGCGGCTCAACGCCGCCGCCGCCGAGTAGCACACCCGTAGTTCCTGCGAAGGCAGGGACCTCGCCCCTGCGAGGTCGCACGGAGTGCCGCCTTCTCGTATCGCGATGTATCTCCCTATCCCCCCATCCTGTGCATCCTGCGCATCCATGTGAGTTCTTCCCGCGCAAACTGTGACACGACCCCGTTGACAGGGCGCGTGGGGGCCTTCTAGCCTAGAACGCACGTTCTGAATCCGCACGGAGGGCCGCCCATGTCAGCCATCTCGACGCGCCAGCAGCAGATCCTCGACTTCCTGCGCGAGTACCACACCGACCGCAGCTACATGCCGTCCATCCGCGAGATACAGCTCGCCTGCGGCATCAGCTCCACGTCCGTGGTCGACTACAACCTCCGCCTGCTCGAGCGCGACGGCTACATCCGCCGCGATCCTGACATCTCCCGCGCCATCGAACTCGTCGGCGAGTCGGCCCCCGACCTCGTTGAGGTCGCCCGCATCCCCGTGCTCGGAGCGATCGCAGCCGGCGAGCCGATCCCCGTCCCCGAGGCCGGCGCTTACGCGGACGACGACCGCGATGCGCTCTCGCTCCCGCCCGAGTTGACGCCACGCGACCCGGACAACCTGTACGCGCTCCGCGTGAAGGGCTACTCGATGATCGACGCCTTCGTGACCGATGGCGACATCGTGGTGCTGCGCCACACGCGCGACGCCCGCAACGGCGACATGGTCGCGGCATGGCTGCCGATGCAGGAGGAAGCCACGCTCAAGCACTTCTACCTCGAGGGCGAGAACGTCCGCCTCATGCCGGCGAACCCGGCCATGGAGCCCATCATCGTCCCCGCGGACAGCGTCCAGGTGCACGGCAAGGTCATCGCCGTCATGCGCAAGGTCGCCGCGTAGCAGCGCCATGATCGTCGTGCGCCGCGCCAACCGCGACGACCTCCGCTTCATCGTCGACGCGCAGATGGCGATGGCCGTCGAGAGCGAGGGGGCAGAACTCGACAGCGCCACGCTCACCGAGGGCGTGCGCGCCGTGCTGGAGGACCGCGTCCACGCCGATTACTGGCTTGCCGAGGAAGACGAGACCCCCGTCGGCATGTTGATGACCGTCACCGAGTGGAGCGACTGGCGGAACGGCACTGTGCTCTGGATACACTCGGTCTACGTGGTGCCGGAGGCGCGCCGACGCGGCGTCTATTCGACCATGTACGCCCACCTCCGCACGCAGGTGGAGCGCTCCGATGAACTCGTGGGGCTGCGCCTCTACGTCGACAAGCACAACGAGCCCGCCCAGCGCGTCTACGAGGCGCTCGGCATGACCCGCGAGCACTACCATCTCTACGAGTGGCTCAAGGACTGAACAGGTTGTCATTCCGAGCGGAGCGCAGCGGAGTCGAGGAATCTCTCGGGGAAGGAATGTTCAATCGGACGATGGCAGCTTGCGCGCTTCCAGCATCGCCATCGGGCGCCCGTCGCAGTGGATGCGGGACGAGCCCGCCTTTGTGCACAGCACCATGATGCCCGTCGCCTCGTCCTGATAGCGCTTGCCCAACTGGTCGGCCTCGCCGTCCGCGGCGGAGGCGCAGGACAACTCCCCATCCCCGCCCTTCGTGATCATGTACTGCGCGCCCAGGTCGGCACACTCCAGACGCTTGCCGGTCTCCGCAGCCATCCGTCCCTCCGGTATCGTAGGGTTAACCGAGGCAATGTTAGCAGAGGCGGGCAGGCGCGCCGCGCACGCGGCAGCCCGTACTGCAGGAGGTGAGCGTGGCCATAGCGTTGAACGTCAGGCAGCACATGGAGAACAGCTCGTGGATACGGCGCATGTTCGAACTCGGCATCGCCCTCAAGCGAGAGCGCGGCGAGGAGAACGTGTTCGACCTCTCGCTCGGCAACCCTGTCGTCGAGCCACCCTCCGAGTTCTTCGACGCCCTGCGCAGCCTGGCCAACACACCGATGCCCGGCGCGCACCGCTACATGCCCAACGCCGGCTACCCGGAGACGCGCCAGGCCGTCGCCGACACGCTCGCCGAGGAGTCCGGTCTCCCCTACGAAGCCCAGCACGTGCTGATGACGTGCGGCGCGGCAGCCGCGCTCAACGTCGCCATTCGCTCCCTCTGCGACCCCGGCGACGAAGTCGTCATCCTGGCGCCCTACTTCGCCGAGTACCTCTTCTACACCTACAACTACGGCGCGACGCCCGTCGTCGTTGGCTGCGACGAGAACTTCACGCCGGACCTCAACGAGCTCGAACGCAAGCTTACCCCGCGCTCGAAGGTCGTCATCCTCAACTCGCCGAACAACCCCTCCGGCGTCATCTACCCGCAGTCGTTCATCGCCGACCTCGCCGCGCTGCTGCGGCGCAAGAGCGAGGAGCACGGCACGGCCATCTACCTCGTGAGCGACGAGCCGTACCGCCGCATCATCTACGACGGCCTCGCCTACCCGTTCCCACAGCACGAGTACGAGCGCACCATCACCGCGACTTCCCATGCCAAGGACCTCGCCCTCCCCGGCGACCGCATCGGCTACCTGGCCATACACCCCGGCTGCGAGGAGGCGGGCGAGTTGATTGACGCGTTCGTCTTCTGCAACCGTGTGCTCGGGTTCGTGAACGCGCCGGCCATCATGCAGCACCTCGTGCGCGGCCTGCAGCACGTCACCGTGGACGTCGGCGACTACCAGGCAAAGCGGGACTACCTATGCGACATGCTGACGTCGGCGGGCTACAACGTCCGCAAGCCGGAGGGCGCGTTCTACCTCTTCCCGCAGTCGCCGGTGGAGGACGAGATGCTGCTCATCGAGGCGCTGCAGGAGGAAGGAGTGCTCGTCGTTCCGGGGCGCGGGTTCGGGATGCCGGGCTACTTCCGCATCTCCTACTGCGTCCACCAGGCCGCGCTGGAGGGCGCAGCGCCCGGCTTCAGGGCTGCTATCCAGAAGCTCGGTGCGACATGACCAGCACTGCCACGGGCGCGAGGCAACCGGCTGACGAACGCGCTATCATGGAACCACTGCAGGAACGGAGGAAGCTGGAAGTATGACGATGTTCCAACCGCAGCGCTTACGACGCGACAACCAGTTGCGGGCGCGTATGCTCTTCACGATGCTCCTGCTTGGCCTCGTCTACGGCCTCTTCCTCTGGTTCCTCATATCCGTCGCGGGCGCGACCGTCATGCTCGGCTTTGCCGTCGTTCTCGTGCTTGTGCAGTTCTTCCTCTCCGACAAGCTTGTGCTCACGTCGATGCGTGCGAAGGTCGTGACGCCGGAGGAGGCGCCGGAGTTGCACGCGATGATCGACCGGCTCGCTATGACGGCGGGCATCCCCAAGCCAAGGGTCGCTGTCGCGGACATGAGTGTCCCGAATGCGTTCGCCACCGGACGCAGCCAGAAGCATGCAGCGGTAGCCGTCACCACCGGGCTGCTGGGCGTCTTGAACGAGCGGGAGCTCGAAGGCGTGCTCGCCCACGAGATAAGCCACATCGCCTCGCGCGACGTACAGGTGATGACCTACGCCAGCTTCCTCTCCGTCGTGGCTTCCACGCTCATGAGCCTCTTCTTCTGGTCGGCGCTCTTCGGCGGAGGCTTCGGGCGCAGCAGGGGCGGCAGTGCGGGCAGCTACATCATGATCGCCTACATCGTCACCATCCTCGTTTGGGTTATCAGCCAGGTGCTCATCGCCGCCCTCTCACGGTACCGCGAGTACGCGGCTGACCGCGGCGCCGCCATCCTCACCAACCGCCCCCGCGACCTCGCGAACGCGCTCCAGCGGATCAGCGGCTCCCTCACCGGCCTGCCCCAGAACGACCTCCGCCGCGCCGAGACGCTCAACGCCTTCTTCATCATGCCCGCGATCGGCGACGGTTTCGCCAGCCTCTTCTCCACGCATCCTCCCATGGCCCGCCGCATCGAGCGCCTGCTCGAGTTGGAGCGGACAGGGATGCTGACCGGATAGCCCATGTGCAAGTTCCTCTCCCGACCGCGCAGCGCCGGATGGAGCGAGGCGAACGAGGCGATGGCCAACGCCACGCAAGTGTTCGAGGAAGTGCTCGATACCTTCACCACCGGCAAGGCCGGCGTGCTCGTCCGCCCATCCGAGGACCAGGACGCCGTCCAGGCGAAAGCCGAACTCGAGCGCGCGCTGGGGCACCTGCAGTCCTCCGATGCCCGGTGGGACGTGGTGCTGGACGATTCCGAGCACCCCCACCCGTGGATCATCGTCCGGGACTCAGGGCTGTCGGCGCTGGCGAACTCGACCCGCATCATCGGGGAAACACTCGTGGCCATGGGCATCGGCCCCCGCGTGCTGGCAGCGGTCTACGCGTTCAGGTGGAAGGAGCAGGACATCTACTGGATCTACCAGCCGCGTATCAGGGCGTTCACACCATTCGCTCCAGCCAGGGGAGGCGAGCCTGAGACCCGCGACCATCCCTTGGAGTTGCGGATGGAGCAGGCGTCGCGGAAGGACATCCCCACCTCGCGCGCCATCAAGGAGTGGTACCCCATCTGGGGATTGCCTTTCTAACCGCTCGCGTCGCCGGGTGCGGGCGCACCCCGTTTCAGCCTGCGCCGCGCCCACAGGATCAGCGCTGCGTCGAGGATGGGGAGCAGGATCAGCGCACCCCACCACGGCAGCGGCGTGAGCAGCGCCAGGAGTATGACGAGCGCCGCCAGCACACCCAGCCCAACGATGAGGATGAGCCCTATCGCCATCATGCCGTTCATCTGCGCAAGTATAGGGCTGGCGTTCCGGTGTTAGTATCTCCGCAAGGGCACTTAACCGTCCGATAAGACGCACGCCTGCAATGTCCATCGCAACCGGACAGCACCAACAGCACGACGAACGGCGTGTCGTTCTGCCCATCGAGGGCATGACGTGCGCCGCGTGCGTGAGCACGGTAACGAACGCGATCGCAGGCGTCGACGGCGTATCGAACGTCGTCGTGAACCTCGCATCGGAAACTGCCGCCGTGACGTTCGCGCCGGCGGAGCGGCGCATCGCGGCGATGCGGGACGCCGTGCGGTCGGTCGGCTACGGGATGGCGGAGGAGAGCGCGGTGCTCACCGTTCCCGGCCTCGCTGACGCGGACTCGGCGAAGGCCCTGGAGGCGCGGCTCGCGAACGTGGACGGCGTGCTCCGCACCGTCGCGAACCTTGCCACCGAGCAGATCACACTCGCCATCGTCCCCGGCGCGGTCGCTTCAGGTGTACTCCGGGATGCTGCAGAGGAGGCGGGATTCAGCGGCGCGTACGTGACCGGCGCGGACGCCATGGATGCCGAGTTGGAGCGCCTGTCGCGTCGCGCGGAGGTCCGCGACTTCCGTAACCGCGCCGCGTTCAGCCTTGCGACTGCCGCCGCAATCATGCTGCTCATGCTCATCCCCGCCGTCGAGCGGACGTTGGGGATGCCGTGGCTCAACGCCGTCGCCCTCCTGCTGGCAACGCCGGTGCAGTTCCGGGCCGCACGGCACATCTACGCGAGCGCTTGGAGCGCCCTGCGGCATCGCACCTCCAACATGAACACGCTCATCGCGCTCGGTTCGTCCACAGCCTACTTCTACAGCGCAGTTGTAACCCTCTCGGGAAGCACCGTCGGTAGCGGGCACACTTACTTCGACACCTCGACCGCAATCATCGCTCTCGTTCTGTTCGGCAGGTTCCTGGAAGCCAGGGCGAAGGGCAGCGCGTCGGATGCCATCCGAACGCTGATCGGCATGCAGCCGCAGACCGCCCGGGTCACTCGGGGTGGCGAGGAGCAAGACCTGCCCGCAAGCGATGTGGTCCCCGGCGACACCGTCACCATCCGCCCCGGTGAGCGCATCCCCGTGGACGGCGTTGTAACCGAAGGAATGACCGCTGTCGACGAGTCCATGCTCACCGGCGAGAGCGTTCCGGTCGGGAAGCGCATCGGCGACGTGGTGTTCGGCGGCTCCGTGAACACGTCCGGAGGCATCTCCGTAGAAGCGACCAAAGTCGGAAGCGCGACGGCCATCGCTCAGATCATCCGCATGGTGCAGCAGGCGCAGGGCTCACGCGCGCCTGTGCAGCGGCTCGCCGATACCGTGGCCGCTTACTTCGTTCCCGGCGTGCTCACCATCGCAGCAGTCACGTTCCTGGCCTGGTGGCAGTTCGGTCCGCAGCCTGGGTTCGACACAGCGATGCTCAACGCCATCGCCGTTCTCATCATCGCTTGCCCGTGCGCTCTCGGACTCGCCACCCCCACGGCCGTCATGGTCGGCACTGGCGTCGGCGCACGACACGGCATACTCGTACGCGGGGCAGAGGCGCTCGAGCTTGCTCACCGGCTGGACGTGGTGGTCTTCGACAAGACGGGCACGCTGACCCAGGGGAAGCCACACGTGACGGACGTCCTCGCGCGCGAGGTCTCCGAGCATGAACTGCTCACGCTGGCGGCAGCCGTGGAACTGCACAGCGAGCACCCGCTTGCGGCTGCGGTCGTGCAGGCCGCGCGCGACCGGGGCATCGCGCTTCAGCGCGCCACGAACTTCCAGGCCGCGCCGGGGCTCGGGGTACGGGCGACCGTGGACGTGGACTCCATCACCGTCGGTGGTCTTGCGCTGGTGCGGGAAGCCGGTATCACGCTGGGAGGCACTGCCGAATCCGCAGCGCGCGTACTCGCGGAGCGCGGCAGGACTCCCCTCATCGTGCTGCGAAACAACGCTGTCATCGGGATCCTGGGCATAGCCGACACGCTGCGCGACGAATCGAAGGAGGCCGTTGACGCACTCAAGGCGATGGGCCTCGACGTGGCGATACTCTCCGGCGACGTACGACCGGTCGCGGAGAGCATCGCGGGGGAGCTCCGCATCGAATGGGTCCTTGCGGAAGTGCTCCCCGGCGGCAAGGCGGCGGAGATCGAGCGCCTGCAGCGGGAGGGCAAACGCGTTGCCATGGTTGGGGACGGAGTGAACGACGCTCCCGCGTTGACCCAGGCCGACGTGGGTATCGCCATCGGCTCCGGCACGGACGCAGCGCTGGAGGCAGCGGACGTGGCGCTCATGACAACGGACGTACGGCTCGCCGGGGCCGCAGTGCGGCTCTCCCGATTAACGATGCGGACCATCCGGCAGAACCTCGCATGGGCCTTCGGTTACAACCTGCTGCTCATCCCGGTCGCGGCAGGCGTCCTCCACCTCCTGTTCGGAGACAATGGCGTGCCGGAGGCATGGCATTGGGCACTGGGGGAACATGGCTTCCTCAACCCGATGCTCGCCGCCTTTGCGATGGCGTTCAGTTCCGTGTCTGTCGTGACGAACAGCCTGCGTCTGAAAAGATGGATGCCATAGAATATCGGCATATGATCGTACGCCACGGACGCAGGAGAAGAGGCGCATGAACCGGCTGGACGTGATATTCGGGAAACCGGGTGACACGGCGATAGACCCTATCTGCAAGATGGTGGTGCTGAAAGCCGACCCGCCAGGCGGGACCGCCGAACACGACGGGGAGACGTACTACTTCTGTGCGCCGGGCTGCCGAACCGCGTTCGCGGACAACCCGACCCAGTTCCTGTAACCAGGCGCCCCTGCCGGTCCGCTCTGGACAGCCGCCATCTCTTGTCAGCACCGGTCCCCAAGACGTACCATATCCGCATTGTGCGAATTTTCACGAGGAGGTCGGCATGGCGCCCTTGGACGAGCTCGACACGAAGCTGATAGAGCTGCTGCAGCGCGACGGGCGCGCCTCCAACATCGAACTGGCGCGCAAGACCGGCGTGAGCGAAGGCACGATCCGGCGGCGTTTCCGCAACCTCGTTCAGGAGGAAGTGATCCGCGTGGTCGCCATACCGGACACTTCCAAGCTCGGGCGTCGCATGTCCGCACTCGTTGGGCTGAAGGTAGACCCGCCACACGTCCAGTCAGCGGCGGAGGAGTTGGCGAAGATGGAAGAGGTGCACTACGCGGCTGTCACCACCGGCGCATTCGACGTCTTCTGCCGTGTGAGCCTCGGTTCCCCGCTCGAACTCTCCGACTTCCTCAGGAATCGCGTTGGCGACATCAAGGGCGTCCGGCAGACCGAGACGTTCATCAACCTCTCGATCAAGAAGAACGTGGGTGATTTCATACCTCAGGACGGGGACTGATAACCCGTTCCCACCCCAGCGACACGTCTGCTAGAATAACGCTCACCTTCCTGGGAGGAAGGAGGGCCCGGACGGGCCTAGCACAAAGGGAGGGGCACTTCCAAGATGGCCTACATAATCACCGAACCCTGCGTTGACGTGAAGGATGCCTCGTGCGTTGACGTCTGCCCTGTGGACTGTATCTACGAGGGCGACCGCATGTTCTACATCGAACCCGACGAGTGCATCGACTGCGCAGCGTGTGAGCCGGTCTGTCCCGTCGCCGCGATCTTCGCCGAGGACGCCCTCCCTGCCGACCAGACCCGCTTCATCGAGATCAACAAGGATCGTAGCGAACCGTAGTCCCGGCTGTAATCAAAGGAGAACCGACACAGGCGGGTCAGACTGACCCGCCTGTGTTTTGTCTCTTCGACGCGACGCCAGTCATCATTGACCTAATGCTCTCCGATTTCGGTTACGCGGCAGACCGGGACGCCATCCTGCGGGAGTTGGGACTCCACAGGCCGTTCTACGTCCAGTTCGAGAATGGTTCGGCGGCCTGTTCGTAGTGACCTGGGGCAGTCGCTCTGGACGGGAAACACCGTTGCACACGAACGGGGCGGCGCTACCCCATAACGCTGGAGCTCTCGCTCATCGCCCTGTTCGTCAGCACGGTGCTCTCGATCCCCATCGGCATCATCACAGCCGTCCGGCAGGACACGTGGGTAGACTACACGCTGCCGTTCCGTGGCCCGCCTCGCCCCCCGCCGCATGGATACGGAACTGTCCTCGCCTTACACGCCGTAGAGCGCTGTGGCGTTGTCCGTCAGGATCTTCTCCGCGGTTGCCGAGGAGATGTCGTCGCGCGAGCGCATCTGGTTGACGCAGTGCACCTGGGCCGACGGGTCGGCAGCGAGGCGATCGGTCGTCCCGGGGGTGTGGTGTCCGTAGTCGGTGCCGACGACGAGGTGGTCTTCACCGATGTACTGCATCAGGTAGGGCAGGTCCTCCTCGACCTCGTAGGAGATCCACATGTTGTACTCATCGAAGAGCCGGGGTCCCCAGAAGTCCCGGTCGGCGCGGAGCGTGCCGCGCAACTGGTACATCGCGAACGGGATCCAGGAAGCGCCGGTCTCGATGAAGCCCCACCGCAGGTCGGGAAAGAGTTCGGGGACCTTGTTCGAGACGAGGTTCCGGAAGGCGACGACGGGCGGGATGCGACCGTGCGTGAATGTGTGGCTGCGGCTCACGTCGATCAGGTAGTTGAGCGCGGGCGCACCCTGGCCCTGGTGGATGCAGATGGGGAGTCCGAGCGACTGCGCCTCCTCGTAGACCGGGTAGAAGTACGGGTCGTCCAGCGTCTTGTCGCCTTCGATGCCGCGGAAGAAGACGCCGCACGCGCCGTGCTCCTTGCCGAAGCGCAGTTCGCTGACCGCGGCGTCTATGTTGCGAAGGGGCGGAACGACGACGTAGCGGATGCGGTCTTCCGCCTTCGCCCACACGTCGGCGAGGAAGCGGTTGTAGGCCTTGCACAACTCGACCTCGTAGGCCGCATCGTGCGTGAGGTAGGCGAGGAAGAGCGTGGGGTAGACGACCTGCGAGTCCACGTTGGTCGCCTGCATGCCCTCGAACCGCATCGGGAGGTCGAGCAGCTCGCGCGCTTTCCTGTCGGGGCGATCGCGAACGTTCTTCTGCGCCGTGGGCGTGACGAGGAAGTTGCCCCCTCGTCCGGCAGGACGCGGGTAGATCTGGCCGTCTATCAGCCACATGTGGTCCACGCCGCCGTAGAGCGTGTCCTCCGGTACCTGCACGACGACGGGCCGGCGCTTGTGCCAGTCCGGGTCCAGGAAGTCCCACATCTCCGGCGGTTCGGCGATATGGGTATCGGCATCGAGTACGTGTCCCATTCTCGGCCTCCTCAGTCTCCCTCGGTGTGTACCAGGCGGGCAGAGTATGTTCCCCCAGTGCACGCCGGTCAAGCGTGGGGCAGACGCCGACATCCTCCGCAGGTCACCTCACTGCGCAGGATGGCAGAGTCCGGCAGCGGCGTCGAACGAGCAAGGGGCGGATGTCACTCTGCTAGAGCGCACGTACCGACGCGTAACCGACCGCGACCGCCGCGAGGCCGAGTGCGACGCTGAGCAGGACGTTCGCAGTAGCGGAGAGGTAGGCGGCGCTGCGCAGGAGCGTCAGCGTGTCGTTGGTTATGGCGGAGAAGGTGGTGAACCCGCCGAGCACGCCGACGAAGAGGAAGAGGCGCACACCCGGCCCGAAGAGCTGGCGCGTCTCCGCCAGCCCCGCCAGCACCCCGATGAGCAGGGAGCCGACGACGTTGACGGCGAGCACCCCCCACGGGAAGGACGGCTGCCCCAGCACGCGCGACATGCCAAGGATCACGCCGTAGCGCGACGCCGCGCCGATGAAGCCGCCCAGACCGACGAGGAGGAGGTCAGTCATGGCTTACCGCACCCCGAGAGATTCCTCGGCTTCGCTGCGCTCCGCTCGGAATGACAGATCGCTCACGGGTGGCGCTTCCGGAAGGTGAGGGGGTCGTGCTGCTCGCTGCCGTAGAAGCGGAGCCAGAAGTCGCTCTTGCCGGGGAAGTCCATGTAGAGGCCGAGGTGCGCTCCGCCAAGCACGTGCAGATGGCCGTGCGGCTGCGACTGCATCGCGTCCGCCCCGAAGTTGGAGACGATGCGGAAACCGCCGGGCGCGTCGGACTTGCCGAGGTCGACCGCGAGTTGCGCAGCGCGGGAGAAGAGCGGCGACTGCCAGAACTCCTGCTGGCTCATGTGGACGACCGGCGCGACGAGGTACATGAGCGGCGCCCAGTCCAGCGCGTTGTGGAAGGCGATGAGATCGGCGTCCTGGTAGCGGATCTCCCGCGGGAGCGCGCCGGAGGCGATGCCGCAGAACGCGCACTCGCCCTGGTTGCCCGAAGGGGCGCTATGAGACATCGCGTCGGCGCTCCTGCCGGACGCGTCCCGTCTGGCGGTAGTCCGGCGCGGTGATGGGGACCTCCGTAACCATCCGGGCGTCGTTCAGGCGGGAGGCGACGGGGTCCGCGGGGCCGGATGGAAGGGTGCGCATGGTGATGACGGTGGGAAGGCGAGCGTTATGACGGTGGACGATGATCTGGTAGAGCTTCTCGTCCGCCCACGGCGTGGAACTCTCCGCGCCCAGATCGTCCATGATGAGCAGCGGCGCCTGCTTGATGCGGTCGAACAGCTCGTCGTAGGTGACGCGGCTGTCCGGGCTGAAGGTGTAGCGGAGGTGGTCGAGCAGGTCCGGTACGAAAGCGAAGAAGACGTCGCCCCCCTGCGTGAGTTGCTGGTTGGCAACCGCGACCGCGAGATGCGTCTTGCCGCAGCCGGGACCGCCCACGAGGACGAGCCAGCCGTCCGGCTCCTGGGCGAAGGCCCGCGAGGCGTAGAGGGCGGCGGCGAGCGTCTCCCTGTCCTCTCTCATGCGGGCCCGCCCTTCGGGCACGAACGACTCGAACGTCATGCCGCGAAGCATGGCGTGCGGTATGCCGCCGAGGCTCATGGTCCTCGCACCGGTGGCGCCGCCCATGTCTATGACGAGCGCGTTACGGGGGTCGGTGAGCTTGCTCTGGAGACGTCCGTCCAGCCGTTCGAGCGGCACGGCAGAGGTGAGGATGGTGGGAAGACCGTTGAGGTAGCGATGGTTGACGACCTGGAAGAGCTTCTCCTCCGCCCAGGGCGTGCCGTTGTGCGCGCCGATGTCGTCCAGGACGAGGACCGGGACGTTCTTGACCTGCTCGAATACCTCGTCGTGGGAGAGTTCCGCGTCGTCGGCATAGCCGCCCCGGAGCTGATCGAGGAGGTCGGGGACGAAGGTGAAGAGGACCGGGTGTCCCCCCGCCATGAGTCGGTTGGCGGCGGCGGCGGCGAGACAGGTCTTGCCGGTCCCGTGGCCGCCCGTGAGCAGCAGTGAGCCGCTTGGCTCCTCAGTGAAGGAACGTGCTGCGCGCAGGGCCGCGTCGTAGCGGGCATTCGCCTCGGGGCCGACGCCGGGACCGCTCGGGGCCAGCGTTTCGAACGTGACGGCATGCAGCACGCCGAGGTTGCTGTAGCGCTGCAACCGCGCGAGGCGGTCCATCTCGCCCTGCTGCACCTGGCAGAGGCAGGGAAATGCGCGCCCGAAGTCCGGATGGCCCACGGGCACGTCGCGGCGCACCCAGCCCTGACCTCCGCAGGTCGGGCATGCCTCAGCGGCGGCGGACTCGGCGTCGAGCTGCTGCACCCAATCAGGGACGGCGGCGACGTTCGAGAAGTTCCGCTGCTGTAAGCGCCTCAGAATGTCTCCCAGGCTTTCCACTCGACCTCGCTCCTCTCCCTTCGCGTTTCCACCGTTCCAGTATGGCTTCGATATAGCGCCAGCTGCGGACGTTGCCCGCGGCCGCCTCGCGTATGGCCGCCTCCACCCACTCGAAGGGGTACTCTTCCTCAGCGGCCCGCAGCTCGTCGCCGACCAGCGGCGTGAGCATACCGATGTTCTCTTCGTACAACCGGAAGACGTTGGGACGTTCGGACGGCTCGCCGGTCACGGGTTGCACCGGTGCGGGGGCGAACCGTTCGGCGGCGCGTTCGTTCTGGGGGGTACGCAGCAGGAGCCAGCCGCTCGCTTCGAGCAGTGTGCCGCGTTCGACCGCCAACGCGATGCCCCGTTCGATCTCGCCCGCGGAGCCGAGCGCATCCAGCAGCACCTCGTCCGCCATGATGCTGGAAGCTGCAACGCGCTTCGGGACGCCGCTCTGCTGGGCCTCGTGCCAGAGGAAGCGCAGCGTGCACTTCAACTCGGCACAGTCGGCGATGTCGGCCAGGAGGGATGCGAGCAGCGGTGCAGGCACGGGCAGGCGCTTCACAGCGGCGCCGAAGCCGGGAAACGTCGGCGCGGTCATAGAGCCGCCGTTTCGGTCGCCAGGTTCTGGAAGCGCGAATACTTGCCGTCGAAGAAGACGTGGACGGTGCGCGTGGGGCCATGGCGGTTCTTCGCGATGACCAGCTGCGCAAGGTTCTCCGGGTATGGGTCGGTGGGGTGTCGCTGCTCCCACTGCTCGGGAGTCATGTACTTGTCGTCGCGGTGGATGAAGACGACGACGTCGGCGTCCTGCTCGATGCTGCCGGACTCCCGCAGGTCGGAGAGCTGGGGATGGTGGTCCGTACGCTGTTCGATAGCGCGGGAGAGCTGGGAGATAGCGATGACCGGCACGTTCAGGTCGCGGGCTATGGCCTTCAACTGGCGCGTGATCTCGCTCAACTCCTGGACGCGGTTGTCGCCCCGGTTCTCGCGCCCTGCGATAAGTTGCAGGTAGTCCACGATGACGAGGTCCACGTTCCTTCCGGTATGGAGACGCCGGAGCTTGGAGCGCATCTCCAGGACGGTCTGCGCGGGAGAGTCGTCCATATAGATCGCGAGGTCGGAGAGCGCGCCGATGCCGGTAACCACGCGGGTCTGTGCGGTGTCGCCGAGGAGGCCGATGCGCAGGAGGTGGCTGTCGACCTCAGCCTCGGCTGAGAGCAGACGCAAGGCGAGTTGCTCACGGCTCATCTCGAGGCTGATGATCGCGACGACCGCGCCCTGCCCCGCGGCATTCCGTGCGATGTTCATCGCGAGGGTCGACTTCCCCAACGCAGGCCGCGCCGCGAGGATGAAGAGGTCCCCGCGCTGCAGGCGTCCGAGAGCGTTGTCGATGTCGACGAAGCCGGTGGGGATAGGGGCAACGCCGTGATCGAGCGGGAGGTCGGACGACTCTTCGAGGTACTGGTCGAGCACCTCGCGGATCGTCACGAAGTCGCGGGTGACGTGCGTGTTGCGAACGCGGAAGAGGATGTCCTCCGCCCGTTCGAGGGCCTGCTCGGTGTCCGGCGCGTCCTCGTAGCCGATGGCGGCGATATCGCCCGCGGCCTGTATGAGCCTGCGCATGGTGGCGGTGCGGTTGACGATGCGGGCGAAATGCTCCGCGTGGACGGACGTGGGGACGGCGGCGATGACGTGGCTGAGGTAGCCGGGGCCGCCGACCTCGTCCAGCCGCTCCTTGAGCGACAGCTCGCGGGCAACGCTGATCTGGTCGATGGCCTCGCCCCGGTGGTAGAGGGACTGGCAGGCTTCGTAGCACCACCGGTTGCGCTCGCGGTAGAAGTCGTTCACCCCGACGAGCGGCGCGATGCGGTTGATCACCTCCCCGTCGATGAGGAGTGAGCCTATAACCGCTTCTTCGGCGTCCGCGTCATGGGGTGGGAGCTTCTCCGCATACATCCTGCCTCGTTCCTACGGCTCCTCTTCTTCCCCGGTCTGGCCGTCCCCGGGCTCATCTTCGTCTTCTTCGTAGTCTTCGTCGGGGGACTGGTCTGCGTCTTCGTCGGCGTCGTCTTCGCCTGCGTCGTCTTCGCCTGCGTCGCCTTCGCCTGCGTCGTCCGGGCTCTGCTCGGACTCGGGCGCGTCGTCCTCAGGTGCGTCGGACTCCGCCTCGGCGACGGCTTGGGCGGCATCGTAGCCTTCGGGAACGACGGAGACCCTGACTTCGGCGGTAACCTCGCGGTAGAGGCGGACGTTGACCGGGTAGTCGCCCGGCTCGTGGATGGCGGCGCCGAGGAGCACCTGGCGGTGGTCTATCGTGCGGCCGGTCGCGGCGGTGAGCCGCTCGGCGATGTGGCGTCCGGTGACGGAGCCGAAGAGTCGGCCGTTCGGGCCGACACGCACCTCGACGGGCACCTCCATGCCCTGAATCATCTCGGCGACCTGCCCCCACTCCTCGGAGAACTGGAGGCGCTTCTGTCGCGCCGCCGCCTCGATGGCGCGTATGCGCTGCAGCTGGCCGGGGGTCGCCGGAGCGGCGAGCCCTTTGGGCAGCAGGTAGTTCCGGGCGAACCCGTTCTTCACTTCTTTGACCTCGCCCGCGTCAGCGGCGCCGGCCACGTCTTCAAGAAAGATGACCTTCATCTCGCAATCCCTCGCACTGTGGGTATGAGTCCGCGCATGCACGCGGCAACGACGATACGGCCAGAGGACTGGCCGCACGCTACATCATACCACTGGTCAGGCTCCTCCTCCGCGCGCCGGTCGCGCAAGAGCCCCGTGTCACAGTTACGCCGCGTGGATTGTGGCACAGCGGGGGTGGCGACCCCACTCAGCGGAGTTCATCGAATTCCGGTCAACGCACCGCTTGCGTTTTGCGGGACGGCGGTTCTAGGCGTCCAGGGCGCGCTCAAGACCGCCGAAGAAGGCGTCGGCGAGGTCTGCGAGCGGCTCATCAACGAGGTCGGCGATGGTGAACCGCGCCCCGCCGGTAACGCCCAGCCTCGCACACGGCACGCCCGCTTCCCGGGCGACAGCCTCGACGCGCGAAGCGTCCGCCTGGGCGCAACTGACGACGGCCCGCGAAGCCGTCTCGCCGAAGAGTGCGGCGTCCCACCGGCCATCGGGCCAATCACCCGCGCCGTTGAAGCCGACGTTCCCGAGGATGGCGCTCTCCGCGAGCGCGACGGCGAGGCCGCCGTCCGAGCAGTCGTGCGCGGAACGGAGCACACGCTCCCGCGCGAGGTCGACGAGGAGGCGCTGCAGGCGGGCCTCGGCGTCGAGGTCGATAGAGGGCTTGCCAGCCACCGTCCCGTGTTCGAGCGCGAGGTACTCGCTGCCCGCGAGCGAGCCATCGTCCGACGGCGACGCGCCGAGCAGGAGCACGGCATCGCCCTCGCTGGCGAACGCCGCGCCGAGCGCGTTCCGGGCGTCGTCCAGCAGACCGACGGCGCCCACGACGGGCGTCGGGTAGACCGCCTCGCCCTGCGTCTCGTTGTAGAGCGAGACGTTGCCGCTCACGACGGGGACACCGAGGGCACTGCAGGCGTCGGCCATGCCCCGGACGCACTCCTCCAACTGGTAGTAGACCTCCGCTTTCTGCGGGTTGCCGAAGTTGAGGCAGTCGGTTATGGCCAAAGGCGTAGCGCCTGATACAGCGACGTTCCGGCACGCCTCGGCGACGGCCATCGCGCCACCGGTGTAGGGGTCGAGCCAGGCGGTGCGTCCGTTGCCGTCCACGGCGAGGGCGAGCGCTTTCGGTATCTCCCGGAGGCGGAGCACGGCGGCGTCCCCTGCGCCGGGCTTGACCATCGTGCGGGTCTGCACCTCGTGGTCGTAGCGGCGGTAGACGGCGCGCTTGCTCGCGACGTTGGGCGAGGCGAGCAGTTCTCGCAGGATGCGCCCCGCATGCGCGGGGTCGGGAGGCGAGGGCATCGCGGCGGTATGCAGGTCGTCGAGGTACGCGGGGCGCGTTCCGCCGGGGCGGTACTGCGGCGCTTCGACGAGCGTCGCGACGTTCACCTCGGCGGCGAGCTCGGGGCCGTCGTAGACGCGGGCCATGCCGTCGCCGGTGACGACGCCGATGGCGGTGAGCGGCACGTCCCACCGATCGAAGATGCGGCGTACGGCGTCCTCGTTCTCCGGATTGACGATGAGCAGCATGCGCTCCTGGGACTCGGAGAGCATGACCTCGTAGGGCGTCATGCCGTCCTCACGGCGAGGGACGAGCGCGACGTCTATCTCGACGCCGGTGCCTCCTCGCGCAGCGCACTCCATGACGGAACTCGTGAGCCCCGCCGCGCCGAGGTCCTGCATCCCTTCCAGCAGTCCGCTCCCCGCGGCTTCGAGGCAGGCCTCGATCAACACCTTTTCGAGGAACGGGTCGCCGACCTGGACGGTGGGGCGCATCTCGCGCTCCTCCTCGAACGTGCGGGAGGCGAGGCCGGACGCGCCGTGGATGCCATCCCTGCCGGTCGCGGAGCCCGCCAGCAGGAAGAGCGAGCCGGGGTTGGCCGCGGCGGCGCGCATGAGTGCTCCGTGCGGAAGCAGGCCGACGCACATGGCGTTGACGAGCGGGTTGCCGCTGTAGGTGGGAGCGAACAGCGTCTCGCCGCCCACGTCCGGCACGCCGATGCAGTTGCCGTAGCCGGAGATGCCGGCGACGACGCCCTGGAAGAGGTAGCGGTTGCGCGCGCTGTCCAGCGGGCCGAAACGGAGCGAGTTCAGGAGCGCGATGGGGCGCGCGCCCATCGCGAGGATGTCGCGGACGATGCCGCCGACGCCCGTCGCGGCGCCCTGGTACGGCTCGACGGCGGAGGGATGGTTGTGCGACTCGATCTTGAAGACGACGGCAAGCCCGCCGCCGATGTCGACGACGCCCGCGTTCTCCTCACCCGCCCGCACGCGCACGGCCTCGCCCGTCGTGGGAAAGCCGCGGAGCAGGGGCTTGGAGTGCTTGTAGCCGCAGTGCTCGCTCCAGAGCGCGCCGAACAGCCCCAACTCCACGCCGTTGGGCTCGCGCTCGATCCTGCTGACGATGAGGTCGTACTCCTCACGCGTGAGGGCGATCTCGTCCAGCGTTTCCTGCGAGACAGGCATCAGTTGGCAACTCCGATCAGGCTTACTCCGGCGACCACAAGCGTCGCGCCGAGCACCACCCGGGGCGTCAGGCGCTCGTAGCCGCGCAACACGACGAGCACGAACAGGTACGAGGCGAGCGGCACAGCCCCGACGATGGGGGCGGCGACGCTGTAGTCTATCCGAGCGAGCGACGTGTAGAAGCTGCCCGTCGCCAGCGCGAAGAGGACTCCCGCCGCCAGCATCCACCCCCAGCCGGACCGGACCCGGGGTGCTCCTGAGCGCAGCCCGCGCAGCCTGATGGCCAGCGTGAGCGCAAGACCGAACAATGCCTCGTAGAACGCGACGACGACGGGCGGGTTCCCCCTGTCCACGAGGTGGTTCGCCAGCAGGCCGCCCGTCACGAACGACAGCATCGCGAGCGTCGCGAAGACGAGGCCGATAGTGACCCGCCGCGTATCCGCGCCCCTGGCCATGGCGCTCACCGGAGCACCCGCTTGCGGTCTGTGAGGATGACGGCGACGCCGGCCACCACAGCGGCAGCCCCGATCAGGGTCGCGACGTTCGGGCGCTCCCCGGCGAAGAGCACGGCGAGCGCGATGGCGAAGAGCGGCCCGGCTCCCAGGATGGGCGCGGCGAGGGTGACGCCCGCTCTCTTCAGGCCGTGGAAGTAGAAGAGATTGCCCGTAACCCAGATCAACGCCCCCATCACCGCCACGATGCCCAGGGTTCCCAGACCGATGCCGCCGAATGCGGCAAGCCCCTCGGTGGAGAGGCCCACGACGCCGAGCACGACCGCCACCATCCCCACCACCACGACGACCACGAGCTCGGCGGGCACGTCGAACATCGCCCGGCGCACGAACACGTCGCCAGCGCCCCACGCGAACGTGGCCACGATGGCGAGCAGGATACCGACGCCCATCTACGCGCTTGCGCTCCGGGAGCGCTCGTGGAGCGCCTCGTCCAGCGACCGCAGGATCCGCAGGCCGTCCGTTCCGCCCAGCGCCTCCTCAACCACCCGCTCCGGATGCGGCATGAGCCCGAGCACGTTCCCGGCCTCGTTGGTCACCCCCGCGATGTTGTCGAGCGAACCGTTGGGGTTGGCCTCGGGCGTCACGGCGCCGGTCTCGTCGCAGTAGCGGAAGGCGACCTGGCCGTTCGCCTCCATGCGCGCGAGTGTCTCGGGGTCCGCATAGTAGTTGCCGTCGCCGTGTGAGACGGGGACAGCGAGTACGTCGCCCTCACGCACGAGAGAGGTGAACGGGGCGGTGGCGCGCTCCACCAGCAAGTGCTGCGGCTGGCAGCGGAACTCGAGGCTGGCGTTCCGCATCAGCGCGCCGGGGAGCAGGCCGGACTCGCAGAGCACCTGGAAGCCGTTGCAGCTGCCGATAACGGGGCCGCCCGCCGCGGCGAACTCGGAGAGGGCGCGCATCACGGGAGAGAAGCGGGCGATGGCGCCGGGGCGGAGGTAGTCGCCGTAGGAGAAGCCGCCGGGAACGACGAGGCAGTCGAAGCGCGAGACGTCCGTCTCCTTGTGGAAGACGTACTCGGCATGCGCGCCGAGCACGCCTTCGATAGCGTCGCGCCAGTCGGTGTCGGACCAGGTGCCGGGGAAGACGATGACGCCGTAGGAAGCGGTCATCACGCCCCCTGCCCGAGCAGTTCGCCAACGATGCGGTTGACGGCGCTGCCGTCGGCGCGGCCCTTGAGCTGCGGCATGAGCCTGCCCATCACCTTGCCCCTGTCGCCGGGGCCGGACGCGCCCAGCTCGGAGACGACCTGTTCAGCAAGGGCGCGTATCTCGTCCTCACCCATCTGCTCCGGCAGGTAGCGGGAGACGACGGCCAACTCCGCCTCCTCCTGGGCCGCGAGGTCCTCGCGTCCGTGCTGGCGATAGGCAGCGATGCTGTCGCGGTGCTGCTTGGCCATGCGCGCGAGCACGTCCAGCGCGGCCTCGTCGTCGAGTTCGCTGCCCTTCTCGATCTCGGCGTTCTTGACGGCGGCGCGGATCAGGCGTATCGCGCCCTTCGTCACCTCGTCCTGCGCCTTCATGGCGGTCTTCAGGTCTTCGACGAGTTGTTCCGTGATGGACATCGGGCTGTCTTACTCCTTGTCAGACATCGCCGCGCTCAACTGGCGGTGGACGCTCGCCATCTTGATGGCGGACTCGACGGCATCGAAGCCGCGGTTGCCCTGCGCTCCGCCGGAGCGGGCGAGGGCCTGTTCCGTGTCGTTGGTTGTGAGCACGCCGAAGGCGACGGGCACTCCCGTCTCACGCGCGACCTGCGCGATACCTCGCGCGGCCTCTGCGGCGACGAAGTCGAAGTGCGCAGTCTCGCCGCGTATAACGCAGCCGAGGGTGACCAGGGCGTCCCACTCGCCACTGCGCGCCATGCGCTCCGCGGCCTGCGGCAGTTCGAACGAGCCGGGAACGTGGACGATGGTGAGCGCGTCCTCGCGGATGCCGTGTCGTGCGGCTGCCTCGCGCGCGCCACGCAGGAGCCGGGAGGTCAGCGCCTCGTTGAACTGCGAAACGATGATGCCGAGCCGCAGCCCCTGCGCGTCCAGGCTTCCGCTGATCTCCAAGGCCATGCGGGTATTGTAGCCTGCGGCGCGCCCGCCGTGTGGGGTTGGAGGCTACTCCGGCGATCGGGCGTTGTGCGGGTCGAGGAGATGGCCGAGGAGCTCCTGCTTGGTCTGCAGGTAGAAGGCGTTCTCCTCGTTGGCGGGAACGACGATGGGCACACGCTCTTTGATGGAGAGCCCGTAGCTCTCCAGGCCGACGACCTTCTTGGGGTTGTTGGTCATGAGGCGCATGTTGCGGACGCCGAGGTCCACGAGGATCTGCGCGCCGACACCGTAGTGGCGAAGGTCCGGCGGGAAGCCAAGCTGGCGGTTCGCCTCCACGGTGTCCGCCCCGCTGTCCTGCAAGGCGTACGCCTTGATCTTGTTGTGGAGGCCGATGCCGCGCCCTTCCTGGCGCATGTAGAGGAAGACGCCGCGCCCCGCCTCAGCGATGGCCTTGATCGCGATCTCGCGCTGGATTCCGCAGTCACAGCGCAGGCTGCCGAACACGTCGCCGGTCAGGCACTCGCTGTGGACACGGACGAGGACGGGCTCCTTGGTGCGGACGTTGCCGAACACGAGCGCAACGTGCTCGGCGGAGTCGACGGAGGAGCTGTAGGCGAAAGCCCGGGCGGTGCCGTACAGGGTAGGGAGCCGGGCCTCGGCGACGCGCTCGACGAGCCGTTCGTGCTCGAGGCGGTAGGCGATGATGTCGGCGATGGTCACGATGTCGATGCCGAGTTCGCGGGAGACCTCCTCGAGCTGCGGCATGCGGGCCATCGTGCCGTCGGCGTTCATGATCTCGCAGACGACCGCTCCCGGCGGCAGCCCGGCCATGCGTGCGAGGTCGACGCTGGCCTCGGTCTGGCCCGCTCGGACGAGCACCCCGCCCGCCTGGGCGCGGAGCGGGAAGATATGCCCCGGACGAGCGAGGTCGGACGGCTTGGTGCCGGGTTCGATGAGCGCTTTCACGGTGGCGGAGCGATCGTGGACGGAGATGCCGGTCCCGCCGTTGTCTATGTCCACGGACACGGTGAAGGCGGTGGTGTGCTTGGAGGTGTTGCGCTCGACCATCATGTCGAGGTCGAGCTCCCGCAGGCGTTCCCCGGTCATCGGCGCACAGATGAGGCCGCGTCCGTGCGTCGCCATGAGATTGATGGCCTCCGGCGTCACCCAGGTTGCGGCGATGGCGAAGTCTCCCTCGTTCTCCCGGTCCTCGTCGTCCACGATGATGACGATCTTGCCGGTGCGGAAGTCCTCTATCGCCTGTTCAACGCTGATGAGCGGCATATGTCATCTCCCGCCGGGCGCCTGCGCGGAGGCGAGGCGCTCCACGTACTTCGCGAGGATGTCCACCTCGATGTTAACGCGGTCGCCGGGTTTTCTCACCCGCAGAACGGTGTGTTCCATCGTATACGGTATCACGGCGACGGAGAACCCGGCCCCTTCCAGCGACGCCACGGTGAGGCTGATGCCGTCCAGGGCGATGAAGCCCTTCTCGACGACGTAGCGCGCAAGTTCCATAGAAAGATCGATGCGCAGCACGCGCGCTTCCGGCGTGCCGCCGAACGACACCACCTCGCCGGTACCGTCCACGTGGCCCTGCACGACGTGGCCGCCCATCCGCGACGAAGGGGTGAGCGCGCGCTCCAGGTTGACGATGCCGCCGGGTGCGAGGTCGCCCAGGTTGGTGCGGGAGAGCGTCTCTTCCACGACGTCCACGGCGAACCCGGTATCCGTGCGCTCGGTAACGGTGAGGCAGACGCCATTGACGGCGATGGAGTCGCTCACGGCGAGCGCACCCACGACCTCGCCCCCCGCTATGCGCAGCCGGTGAGGCGCGACCTCGACGACCTCTCCAACCTCTTCTACGATGCCCGTGAACATCCGCGTTCTCACTCCCGCACAGGGTAACCGACGACCATCATATCGCCGTCCAGGTCGGTGTACGTCATATCGCGGAGGCGCAGCGCGTCGGCCATGCGCTCGGCTCCTGCGCCGCCGATGGGGCCGGGCACGCCATCGCCGCCGATGACGACAGGCGCGACGAACGCGACGACCTTGTCCACGAGGCCGCCCTCGAACAGCGCTCCGTGGAGCGCAGCCCCGCCTTCGACGAGGAGCGACATCACGCCCCGCGCACCGAGCGCGGCGAGCAGTTGAGGCAGGTCGATACGCCCGCTGTCACCGGGAGCGAGGATGGCTTCGGCTCCGTACGCTTCGACAGATCGCGCCGCCTCCGACGAGGCGACCGCGACAAGCGTCGTGCCCTCCGCCGATAGCATGGCCGCATTCGCGGGGAGGCGTCCCGCGCTGTCGACGACGACGCGGAGCGGCTGACCGCGAACAGGCGGCGGGGCGTCGCGTACGGTGAGGAGGGGGTCGTCCGCGAGCGCCGTGCCGATGCCGACCATCACAGCGTCGGCCTCCGCACGCAGGCGGTGCGCCTCTCGGCGCGAGGTCTCGTTCGATATCCAGCGGGAGTCGCCGGAGCGCGAGGCGGTCTTGCCGTCCAGGCTCATGGCGAACTTCGCCACGACGAACGGCAACCCCGTGTTGACGTGCTTCGCGAACGCCTCCACGAGCTGCTGTGCCTCCGATGAGCCGTCGTCCACAGTCACGGGGATGCCCGCCTCGCGCAGGTGCTCAACGCCCCTGCCTGCAGTGTGCGGCGCGGGGTCCATCGCGGCGACATGCACCGATGCAACTCCCGCCTCGACGAGCGCGTCGGCACAGGGAGGGGTCCGACCGTGGTGCGCGCAGGGCTCGAGGGTGACGTAGAGGGCCGCTCCACGAGCGGCATCGCCGGCCATGAGGAGCGCCTCGGCCTCGGCGTGCAGGCCGCCGGGAGGCTGGGTGCGCCCCTCGCCAACGACGCGTCCGTCGCGCACGAGCACCGCGCCAACGGGCGGGTTGGGGCTGGTGCTCCCAACCGCCTCACGGGCGAGTTCGACGGCCCGCTGCATGTGGTCCGTGGTGGTCACGGCGCGACATCCCTCCGAGGCTGCCGTACGTTGGTCCTCAGAGGTAAGTATAGCGGTGCGTCTCAGGAGGACGGCGGAGTGTCGGGAGGCGTGTCGAAGTCCATCTGGATGCGGCTGGGCGTGGGCTCCTGTTGACCCTGGTACTTGGAGCCGAGTTCGGCAGAGCCGTAGAGGTGCTCCGCAGGCGTCGAGAGGCGCAGGAACGATATCTGGCCGATCTTCATGCGGTAATAGAGCGTGATGGGAAGGTTGGAGACGTTGCTCAACTCCAGCGTGAGGCGTCCCTTCCAGCCGGGGTCGACATAGCCAGCGGTCGAGTGGATGAGCAGCCCGACGCGCCCGAGGGAGCTCTTGCCCTCCAGCCGCGCCACGAGGTCCGCGGGCACCTCGACGTGCTCGAGCGTGCTGCCGAGCACGAACTCGCCGGGGTGCAGCATGAAGGGCACGTCGTCGCCCACGGTCACCTGTTCCGTGAGCGTCTCGTTCATCGCGCGAACGTCTATGAACGGCACATGGTTGTTCCGGAACACGAGGAAACTGCGGCCGAGGTGGAGGTCGACGCTGGCGGGCTGGATGCAGCCCTCCATGAGCGGGTCTATCACGATGTTCCCGCTCTTCAACTCCTCACGTATCGTCCGGTCGCTCAGAACCGTCATCTGCCCCTCTTCCCCGGTATGGCCGCGCTATTCTAGCAGCGGCAGGCACACCGCACGCAGGACAGCGGGAAGAGCCGTACCCGCGCGGCGGGCGTACCATAGTCACAGGGCAGGCGAGCGCGCGATGAAGCATCCGTGGGCAAACATGTTCATCCTGCTAATCGCCACCGGTTCGGTCGTGACGGGCTACTACGCATTCGTCGCGGCTGAGCCGGAGCAGGCGTGGCAGACGAGCGCACACCGCGCGGCAGGGCTGGCGGTGGTGGCAGTGCTGGTGTGGAAAGTGCCGAACCTGGTCCGGCCACTCAAACGGCGCTGGGGGGCATGGACGGGCCAGGACTGGGTCGCGGTGGGGGCTCTCTCGTTGCTGCTGACCGACATCATGCTGGGCGTGGCGTGGTCGCACATCGGGCGGTTCTCCTACCTTGGTTCATCAGGCATGACGTGGCACGCGCTGCTGGTGTTCCTTATCGTGCCGATGATCGTGTGGCACCTGGCGCGCTACCGGAAACTGCTGCGCCCGCGCTACTGGGCCGAGAGGCGCTCCGTGCTGCGGCTGGGCGGGCTGGCGCTCGCGGGCACGGTGCTGTGGCAGATCGGGGCGCGGATCGACGGCGTGACGGGCATCGCGCAGGCCAAGCGGTTCACCGGCTCCTACGCGGCGGGCGACTTCACGGGCAACGCCTTCCCCACCACGTCGTGGCTGAACGACAGGCTCGAACCGATCGACCGCGAGACGTGGACGCTCACGATAGACGGCGCGGTCGACGCTCCCCAGACCCTGGGCTACGGCGACGTGACGGGCACGGAAGAGGAGACGGTGGTGCTCGACTGCACCGGAGGTTGGCACTCGACGCAGACGTGGCGCGGCGTGCGGCTCGGGGAGTTGTTGGCGAAAGCGCGTCCGCAGACCGCGGCGGCGAGCATCACGGTGACGTCGGCGACGGGGTACTACCGGCGCTTCGGGCTCCAGCATGCGGAGGGGCTGCTGCTCGCAACGCACGTCGGTGGCGAACGGATCTCGCATGGGCACGGCGCACCAGTGAGGCTGGTGGTGCCGGGGAAGCGCGGGTTCGAGTGGGTGAAGTGGGTCACGCGGATAGAGGTCAACACGACTGGCGCGTGGCTGCAGCCGCCGCTGCCTTTGCAGTAGAGGGTCCCTTCAGTACAGGGCACCCACAAGGGATGCCCCTACGCTTCAATAAGGGCGTCGGCCTCGATCTCCACGAGCATCGCGGGGTCGATGAGGCGGCTCACCTCCACCATCGTCGAGGCGGGACGTACGTCGCGGAAGAACTCGCCGTGGGCGCGGGCGACCGCCTCCCAGTTGGCGATGTCCGTGACGTACATGCGGGTGCGCACCACGTCGCTCAGGGACGCGCCCGCCTTCTGCAGCGCGGCCTCTATGTTGCGGAGCGTCTGCACCGCCTGCGCGTAGGCGTCGCCGACGCCTGCCACTGAGCCGTCGGCTGCGGTCGCGACGGTGCCGGAGACGTAAACGGCGTTCCCCACACGCACGGCGCGTGAGAAGCCGATGGAGCCTTCGTACGGGCTGTTGCCGCTGATGTTGGTGCGTGGCATGGCGCTAGTAGAACACGGCGCGGGAGTTGCCGCCCGCGGGGGCGACGGCCTCGCCGGTGATGCAGCCCGCTTGCTCCGAGCAGAGGAAGATGACGACCGCCGCGATCTCTTCGACCGTCACGAGGCGGCGTATGGCGTTGTTCCTGGCGATGCGCTGCTCCGCCTCAGCGACCGTGATGCCCTCGCGCTCAGCGGTGCCTTCGAGGCGCTCAACCAAAGCCTCAGTCCTGCTCACCGCGGGGTGGACGGCGTTGACCGTGATCCCCTTCGGGCCAAGCTCCTCAGACATGACCTTGGTGAAGTTCATCACGGCGGCGTTGCGCAGTCCGCCGCTGATGCCCGCGGCGTTGCGCGCGGCCATGCCGTCCATGTTGACGATGCGCCCCCACCCGGCGCGCTCCATGTAGGGGGCCGCCTGCTGAGCGCAGCGCAGGTAGCCCATGATCTTCACGTCGAAGTCGTCGCGCAGCATCTCCTCGTTCAACTGCCCGAGGGTGTCCGGGCCCCCAGCGAAGCCGACGCGCGCGGCGTTGTTCACGAGGATGTCCAGCCCGCCGAGCGTATCCGCCGTGTCCGCCACGAGCCGCATCACGTCCTCCGCGATGCCGGTGTCGGCGCGGAAGCCGACGACGCGCACGCCGGTCCCGGCGGCGATCTCAGCGGCGACGTCGCGGGCTGCGGACTCGTCGCGGGCGCAGAGCGCCACATCGACGCCCTCACGCGCAAGTTCCCAGGCGATGGCGTAGCCGATGCCGCGCGTGCCTCCCGTAACAAGCGCCCGCTTGCCGGTTATACCGAGGTCCATAACTCTCCTCCAACTGTTGAAAGCAATCGGGGCGGCTGCGTGTGCAACCGCCCCGTTGATTCTCGCAGACTTCCCCGCTCCTATCCGGCGAACACAGTGCCGAAAACAACGGCAACGATGGACATGAGCTTGATGAGGATGTTGAGCGACGGGCCGGACGTGTCCTTGAACGGGTCGCCGACCGTATCGCCAACAACGGCGGCGGCGTGCTCGTCGGTGCCCTTGCCGCCATGCGCGCCCGCCTCGATGTACTTCTTGGCGTTGTCCCAGGCGCCGCCGGAGTTCGCCATAGTGATGGCGAGCAGCGCTCCCGCCGCGATCGCGCCGATGAGCAGTCCGCCCACCGCCTCCTTGCCGAGGAAGGGGATGACGCCGACGGCGATGGGCACGATGACCGCGAGCAGACCGGGGATGATCATCTCGCGCAGCGCGCCCTTCGTGCTGATGTCCACGCAGCGGGCGTACTCGGCGCGCACGCCCTCCTTGCCTTCGCGCAGACCGGGGATCTCGTTGAACTGCCGCCGCACCTCCTCGACCATGTCCTGCGCGGCGCGGCCCACGGCTTCCATCGTGAGCGCGCTGAAGATGAACGGCATCAGCGCGCCGATGAGCAGTCCGACGAGCGTCGAGACTTCCAGCAGGTCGATGGCTTCGAGGCCGACGATCTTGGCGTAGGCGGCCATGAGGGCGAGCGAGGTGAGCACCGCAGAGCCGATGGCGAATCCCTTGCCGGTGGCAGCGGTGGTGTTGCCGAGCGAGTCGAGCGCGTCGGTGCGCTCGCGCACCTCGGGGTCGAGGTGGGCCTGCTCGGCGATGGCGCCCGCGTTGTCGGCCACGGGGCCGTAAGCGTCGGTGGCAAGTGTGATGCCGAGGGTCGAGAGCATGCCGACCGCGGCGATGGCGATGCCGTAGAGCCCGGCGAGCTGGTGCGCGCCGATGACCGCCGCCGCGATGATGATGAGCGGGATAGCCGTGCTCAGCATGCCGGTCGCGAAGCCGCTGATGATGATGGTGGCCGGGCCGGTGACGGACCGGGCGGCGATGCCCCGCGTCGGCTTGTATTCGTAGCTGGTGTAGTACTCGGTGCTGACGCCGATGATGACGCCCGCGCCGAGCCCGACGGCGACCGCGCCCCAGAACTGCCAGACCTTGTCCATGCCGAACCCGCCGTCCACCTCGAACAGCCAGTAGATGGCGCCGAAGGAGCCGATCAGCGCGAGGAAGCCCGCGGCGAAGATGCCGCGCCGCAGCGACCAGAGCAGGCTGCCGATGCTCGTCGTCTCACCCGTGCGAACGATGAACGTGCCGATGATGGATGCGGCGATGCCGACGGCGGCGATGATGAAGGGGAGGACCGCGAGGGCGGAGTCGACATCGATGTCGACGCGGGATTCGTCAACGCCCAGGAGGAATGCCGTGCCCGTCGCGGCGAGGGCAAGGCTCGCGATGATGGAGCCGACGTAGGACTCGAAGAGGTCCGCGCCCATGCCGGCAACGTCGCCGACGTTGTCGCCGACGTTGTCCGCGATGACGGCGGCGTTGCGGGGGTCGTCCTCCGGGATGCCGGCCTCGACCTTGCCCGCGAGGTCGCCGCCCACGTCGGCGGCCTTGGTGTAGATGCCGCCGCCGACACGGGCGAAGAGGGCGATGCTGGACGCGCCGAAGCTGAACCCGGCGACGATGTCCTTGTCCCCGAAGACGATCCAGAGGATGACCGCGCCGAGCAGTCCGATGCCGACAACGGTGATGCCCATGACGCCGCCGCTGGAGAATGCGACGCGGAGCGCCCGGTTCAGGCCGGTGCGCGCGGCAGAGGCCGTGCGCATGTTGGACTTCACCGCTATGCGCATGCCGATGAAGCCTGCCAGCGCCGAGGCGATGGCACCCACGATGTAGGCGATCGCCGTCGCCGGGTCCTGCTCTTCACGGGCGAGGCCGAGCACGAGCAGGACGATGAACACGATGACGACGAAGCCCGCTAGCACGGTGTATTCGCGTTTGAGGAAGGCGTTCGCGCCCTCCTGGATAGCGGCTCCGATCTCCTGCATGCGCTCGGTGCCTTCGTCGGCCTTGAGCACGCGCACAGCGAGATACGCAGCAAAAGCGAGCGCCACTGCGCCCGCAACGATGGCCAGTATGAGGCCTTCCATCAGCATCTACCTCCTGGGGGCATGGGCACGGCCCACCACTGCCCCGCACATGTGATTCTCGCCGGATACCGGCAGTGGGGTATTGTCTCCGCCAGAGCGTCTTCAGGTCAAACCAGCGACACCGGACACTCGCGCGCCGTTACGTGCCGGAGCGGTCGGTGAGCAGGCGTTCCAGGCGGCGCTGGCGCATGGTCATGGTGAGGTCGCCGCGGGTGCGTTCGAGAACCCCGCGGAGCTGGTCGGTGGTGCGGCGAAGGCCGGAGGTGAGGGCGTCCGGGAAGTCCATGACGACGAGGATGTTGTAGACGTCGTCCATGTAGCGCATCAGCTCCTCGGCGCGCGAGTCGTCGTCGCGGCGGAGGGAGTCGAGGATGTAGCGCCGGAGTTCACTCGCGGCCTCGGCGAGCCCGTTCAGGTAGGACGGCGTCTCGACGCCGATGTCCGCGGGGAGCGGCAACTCCGAGCGGGCGATGAATGCGAGGACGGCGCACGCCTCCGCGTACTCCTTCTGGGCGTCCTGGGTGTAGCCGGTGAAGTAGAGGTCCGGGTGGCCCTCGAGGGTCTGCTGCGTCTCGCGGACGAGCGCGCCGGCAGCCGCGATGAGCTCGCGGGCCTCGTCGAGCTCGTTGCGATGGATGGCGCGTATAGCGTTCGCGGAGGTCCGCACGACTTCGCGGGAAACCTTGATCGCCTGCTCGCGCCGCTCGTGTTTGGCGCGAAACTCGTCGAGTGAACGGGCGGCTATCTCGTCGATGCGGGACTGCATGTTGCCGGTTGCGTCGTCCATGGGCATAGCCTAGCAGACGAAGGGCCGGAGACGAGGTTCCCGCCTCCGCGGGACGGATTGTGCAGCGTTTCACTTACGCTCCTGCTGTGCTATGCTCGCGCTCGTGGTCACGCCCAGATCGGGCAGGGTGCAGCCCTGCCTGGGAGGAACCTGCCGAGCAGGCCATGGTCAACCCGAACGAGCACGCTCCCCTGTCCCCGCCTTCCCTCCTGACCGGAGCGGAGGAGCACGGCGCGGTCTACGGGCAGACGATGCCCGGCTGGGACGTTGACCGCATCGAGGGCGAGGCGGTCGAGCAACTGAAGTGGAACGCACAGGAAGCGTTCCCCGACCCCGCGATCCAGATACCCGAAGACATCGCCAATAACGTGGCGGTCACGTCCGTGGACGCGCTGCTGAACTGGGGCCGCCGCTCCGCGGTGTGGCCGGTGGCGTTCGGGCTCGCGTGCTGCGTATTCGAGATGATCGCCTCGGCGATGTCGCGCTTCGACCTCGCCCGGTTCGGCATGGAGGCGATGCGCGCGACACCACGCCAGGCCGACCTGCTCATCGTCTCCGGCACGCTCACGTGGAAGATGGCGCCCGCGGTGCGCCGCATCTACGACCAGATGGCGGAGCCGAAGTGGGTCATCGCGATGGGCGTCTGCGCGACCAGCGGCGGCCCGTACTACCAGGGCTACAGCGTCGTGCCCGGCGTCAACCACATCGTGCCGGTGGACGTCTACGTGCCGGGCTGCCCGCCGCGTCCCGACGCCCTGCTCTACGGCATCATGCAGCTGCACGAGAAGATCAAGCGGTACAGCGTGGGGAGTGACGCTGCGGGAGTGGACCGCGCATGACGACCGCGACGGCAGGCAACGCGCTCGCCGAGTCGCTGCGCTCCCGGTTCCCGGACGCCGTTATCGACTCGGACGAGAGCGCGGTGTGGGTCGCTCCCAGCGCGATAGCGGACGTGTGCGCCTTCCTCCGGGACGACCCCGCGCACGACTACAAGATGCTCGGCTCGCTGACGGCGGTGGACTACGTCGAATACTTCGAAGTGGTCTATCACCTCACGTCCCTGAGCAGGAACGCGACCGCCATCCTCAAGGCCCGGGTATACGGCCGCGACGACGTCTCGCTGCCGAGCGTAACCGGCGTGTGGCGCGGCGCGACGCTCCAGGAGCGCGAGGCGTGGGACCTGATGGGCGTGGGCTTCAACGGCCACCCCAATCTGAAGCGCATCCTGACGTGGGAAGGGTTCCAGGGACACCCGCTGCGGCGGGACTACCTGGAGCCGCCGCTCCCGTACTCGTGGCCGCAGGGGGGGTGACGATGACGATGCGCACCGAGCCCGTCGTCGTCAACGTGGGGCCGCATCACCCGAGCACGCACGGCGTGTTCCGCATGAAGCTGACGTTCGACGGGGAGAACATCCTCGACGCGGAGCCGGTGATCGGCTACCTGCACCGGGGCACGGAGAAGCTGGCGGAGGAGCGACAGTACACGCAGGTCATCACGCTCACCGACCGGCTGGACTACGTCGCGTCGATGACGAACAACCAGGCGTTCGTGCTCTCATGCGAGCGCCTGGTGGGCATCGAGCCGCCGGACCGCGGGAAGTACCTGCGCGTCATCGCTGCCGAGTTGCAGCGCATCGCGAGCCACCTCATCGGCGTGGGGTTCTTCCTGCAGGAGCTGGGCGTGTTCGGCGGGACGGCGCTGATGTACGCGTTCCGCGAGCGCGAGCGCATCCTGGACATGTTCGAGATGTTGTGCGGCGCACGCATCACGCTCACCTACATGCGCATCGGGGGCGTGTTGCAGGACGCGCCTGAGGAGTTCTGGCCCGCGCTGCGCTCCTTCCTGAACGACATGCCTGGCTATGCCGACGAGCTGCAGGCGCTGGTGTTCGACAGCGAGATCGTACGGAGCCGTGCGATAGGGGTCGCGCCGGTCTCGGCGGAGGACGCCATCGCGGCGTCGTTCACGGGCCCCATCCTGCGCGCGTCCGGAGTCGAGTGGGACTGGCGAAAGGCCGCGCCCTACGACGTGTACGACCGTGTCGAGTTCGAGGTACCGACCTGCCCGGGCGGCGACAACTACGACCGCTTCTGGGTGCGGATGCTGGAGGTGCGGCAGTCGCTGCGCATCATCGAACAGTGCTGCGAGCAGATCGAGCCGGGGCCGGTGCGGACGACGATGGCGATGCTGTTCCGTCCGCCGCCGGGTGAGGCGTACGTGCCCATCGAGGCGCCCAAGGGCGAACTGGGGTTCTACCTGGTGAGCGACGGCACGATAGCGCCGTACCGCTGCCACGTGCGCTCTCCGTCCTTCATGAGCCTCACGCTGTTCAGGGAGATGCTGGTTGGTTGGAAGCTGGCAGACGCCATCGTGACGCTCGGCAGCCTCGACTTCAACATGGGCGAGGTTGACCGCTGATGGGCGAGACGCTCGCAGGGAACGTCATCTACCGGAACGTCTATGAGTTCGTGCAGGACCTGCTGGGCGAGGAGTGGTCGTGGGTGGCGTACGCGGCAGCCGGGATGGCCATCATCCTGCTGGTCACGAACGCCGTCATGGCCATCGGAACGGTGTACACGTGGTTCGAACGGCGGCTGCTCGGCCGCTTCCAGGGGAGATTGGGACCGAACCGGGCAGGACCGTTCGGCGTGCTCCAGCCGATAGCCGACGCGATCAAACTGGTCACGAAAGAGGACATCATCGCGGTGGGCGCCGACCGCATCGTGTTCACGCTCGCTCCCGTCGTCATGCTCGCCCCGACGCTGCTGGTGCTGGCGGTCATCCCGTTCGGCGCTGGGTCGTGGGTCGCCGACCTGAACGTGGCGGTGCTGTACATCGCGGCGGTGAGCGGCATCTCGACGATCGCGGTGATGATGGCGGGGTACGCCTCGCCCAACAGCTTCTCGCTGTTCGGGAGCATGCGGGCAGTGGCGATGCTGGTGAGCTACGAGGTGCCGCTCGTGATGGCGCTGCTGGGCGTGACGGTGCTGGCGCAGTCGATGTCGCTGGTCGACGTCGTGGAGGCGCAGGCGCTGCCGTTCCTGCTGGTGACGCCTCTGGGTGCGCTGATCTTCCTCGCAGCCATTTCGGCTGAGTTGAACCGCGCGCCGTTCGACGTGACGGAGGCGGAGTCCGAGCTGGTCTCCGGGTACATGACCGAGTACAGCGGCATGAAGTACGGCGTGTTCATGCTGGCGGAGTTCACGAATACCGTGGTGGCAGGCGCCATCTTCGCCGTGCTCTTCCTGCAGGGCTGGAAGTGGGCCATCCTGCCGTCGCACGTCTGGTTCCTGCTCAAGGTGGCAGTCTTCGTGTTCGTCGCGGTGTGGGTGCGCGCGACGCTGCCGCGATACCGGCTGGACCAGATACTCGCGGTGGCGTGGAAGTACCTCTTCCCGCTGAGCCTGCTGAACGTTCTGCTGCTCGCAGCGGAGGTCATCGTCTGGCCGGAGGCGGGCACGGCGGAACTGGGCATCATGGCGGCGATCAACTGGGCCGTCACGATTCCGGCTGCGTTGCTCTGGTCGAAGGTCGTGTCGTTGCGGACCGCGCCACCCGCTCCGGCAGTGTTCTCAACGGAGGGCCGCTGATGTACGGCGAAGGCATACTGCGCGGGCTGGGCGTGACGCTGCGCAACCTCGTGCGGCGTCCGTTCACGGTCCAGTACCCGGAGGCGCGCATCCCGCAGCACCCGCGATTCCGGGGTCAGGAGTTCACCTGGTACGAGCAGCGATGCACGGGCTGCGCCAGCTGCGCGAAGTACTGCCCGCTCGGCATCATCCGCATCGTCACAGACCCGGAGGGGGGGAACGAGCAGGACGGCGGCAGCTACAAGGTGGACGTGTTCGACATAGACCAGGCGCGCTGCATGTACTGCGGCCTGTGCGTCGAGGCGTGCCCCTACGACGCGTTGCACATGGGCTCAGGTTTCGAGGCGGCGCGCTATCGGCGGGCAGACCTGGTGATCGACATCGACACGCTCAAGGAGCGGGAGAAGCACCCAAGCACCTGGTTCCGGCCGCAGTTGGAGCGCGAGAAGGCCGACCCGCACCACGATGCGCCGCAGGAATGGGAGAGCGTCGGACGCGAACCATTCCTCTGGCACCCCAAGCGTCCGGGACAGATGCCGGAAGAGATGGACCACCGGTCCAGCGCCTCGGGCGATTACGGGAGTGAGCGTTAGCCGTGGCGTTCGACAACCTCTTCTCCGAGATCGTGTTCTGGGCTCTGGCGGTGGTCACCATCGGGTCGGCTGCGCTGGTGGTGCACCTGCGCAGCATCTTCCGCGCGGCGCTCATGCTCGTGGTCAGCTTCCTCGGCATCGCGGGGATATTCGCGATGGTGAACGCCGAGTTCCTCGCGGTCGTGCAGGTGCTGGTGTACGGCGGCGGCATCGCGGTACTGGTCATATTCGCGGTGATGATGACGCGCGACGTGGACACCGGGAACCGCTCGACCGCCGTTCAGCCGGTGGCGCTCGCGATGGGCGCGGCGCTGCTGGCCGCGCTCGCGTACAGCATCGTGCAGGCAGAGTGGACGCTGCTGCCGGACTCGCTGCCGGGACCGATCGCTACCGTGTTCGTGGAAACGCCGACGCAGTTGGGCCGGCTGCTGTTGAGTGACTACGTGCTGGCGTTCGAGGTGGCCGGCGTGCTGCTGCTCGCAGCGGTCATCGGGGCGCTTTCGCTCGTCAGGGAGCGACACGATGCTTGAGCGGCTGCTCATCATCTCGGCGATCCTGTTCTGCATCGGGCTGTACGGGGTGCTGTCGCGCAGGCACATGATCGCGGTGCTCATGTCCGTAGAGCTCATGTTCAACGCGGTGAACGTGGCGCTCGTGGCGTTCTCCCGCTACACCGTTCCGGCGTCGCTGCGGTTCTCCGGAGCAGGCGCGGACGTGGAGCGTTTCGTGCTGGAGGGGCAGACGCTGGCAGTGTTCGTCATCGTCGTCGCGGCAGCGGAGGTTGCGCTGGGGCTCGCGCTCATCATCGCGCTGGCCCGGAGACGCGACACGATCCATATCTCAGACCTGAACACGCTGCGGCGTTAGCGGGACTCGTATGTGGGTTGACTACAAGAAGGCGCCGAACCTGATGCTCGCCGAGATGTGGAAGGAGATCCTCGAGGGCGAGGGCCTTCCCGTGCGGCTTCTGCCGGAGGGGGGCCTGCTGGAGTACAGCGAGACGTCGGCGTTCCGCGTGATGGTGCCGCGAGGCCGCGAGCACGTTGCGGACGAGATCCTGAGGAAGTTGTAAGCGATGCTCCCGGAAGCAGCAGCCTGGCTCATCATCGGCCTGCCGCTCCTCGCGGGGGTGTTCAATATCGCCGTGCTCAGGCCGTGGCGGCGCTCGCTCTGGCAGTACGCGGGATACGTCGGCGTCGCAGGCACCGGCGCCGCGTTCGTGCTGAGCCTCATTGCGGTCAACGGCGCGATGGGGAACGGCGACGCGGGCTACGAGCCGCACGCGTGGTTCGCCGTCGGGGCGCTCGGAGCCCAGGACGGTTTCCGGATGACGGTCGGCATCTTTCTCGACCCGCTCTCGGCCATCATGGCGGCGGTCGTATCCGGCGTGAGCACGGTTGTTCAGGTGTTCTCGCTCGGCTACATGCGGAAGGACGCGCACGACGAGAACGGCGCGTGGAGCGACTACCCCCGCTACTTCACGTACATGTCGCTGTTCACCGCCTCCATGCTGGGGCTGGTGCTCGCGTACAACCTCATCCAGTTGTTCGTGTTCTGGGAGCTGGTGGGGCTCTTCTCCTACCTGCTCATCGGGTTCTGGTACCACCGTCCGGCTGCGGCTGCGGCGGCCAAGAAGGCGTTCATCGTCACGCGGATCGGCGACTTCGGCTTCATGCTCGGCATCCTCTACCTGTTCCTGAACCGCGGTGAGTTCACGGCGCTGGGACTCAACCCGTTCGAGATTCCCGCGATACTGGACGCCGCGCCGATGCTCTCCGCCGGCGTTGCGACATGGGCGGCGCTGGGGCTGTTCGCGGGCGCGGCAGGCAAGTCGGCGCAGTTCCCACTGCACACGTGGCTGCCGGACGCGATGGAGGGCCCGACGCCCGTCAGCTCGCTGATCCACGCGGCCACGATGGTCGCCGCGGGGGTGTTCCTCGTTGCGCGGCTGTTCGGGCTGTTCGAGGAGAGCGCGGCGGCGATGAACACGGTCGCTATCATCGGCGGGTTCACCGCCGTGTTCGCAGCGGCGATGGGCCTCGCCGCGAACGACATCAAGCGCGTGCTCGCGTTCTCGACGGTGAGCCAACTGGGCTACATGTTCCTCGCACTGGGGGTGGGCGCTCCCGGCGTAGCGATGTTCCACCTGTTCAACCACGCCTTCTTCAAGTGCCTCCTCTTCCTGAGCGCGGGCTCGGTGCACCACTCGGTGCACACGTTCGACATGCGGTACATGGGCGGCATCCGGCGATGGATGCCCATCACCTACCTGACGACGCTCGTAGGCGGGCTGAGTCTCGCGGGGATATTCCCGCTCGCGGGCTTCTGGAGCAAGGACGAGATACTGACCACGGCGTGGAGCGGGGCGCACGCGGCGAATACCGGGGTGTCGCAACTCGTGTTCTGGTTGGCGCTCGCCGCGGCGTTCATGACCGCGTTCTACGTCTTCCGCCTCATCATCATGGCGTTCCACGGCGAGTTCCGGGGCGGCATCGACTCGGTCCCGCACGAGGAGCGCATACCGGACGAGGCGCACCACCATGTGCACCAGCACGAGTCACCGCGCGTGATGACGCTGCCGCTCATCGTGCTGGCGGTGTTCGCGGTGGGCTCCGGGTTCGTGGCGAACTCACTCATCGACCTGGGGCCGGTCCCCGCGCACTGGTTCTCCCACCTGCTGCACGAGGACGCGCCGAAGTTCAACATCGCCATCGCGCTCACGTCCACGGTGGTTGCGGTCGCAGGGATAGGGCTGGCGGTGCTCGTGTACGGAACGCGCACGGTCTCGTTCGACGGGCTCGGACGCCTGTGGCGGTGGGGACACCGCCTACTGGCGGAGCGCTTCTACATGGACGCGCTGTACGAGGACCTCATCGTCCGCCGCACACTCTACCGCGGGCTGTTCCTCGTCTCCGACTGGTTCGACCGCCGGATCGTGGACGGCGTGGCCGACCTTGCGGGCTGGCTGGGGCGCAACAGCGGACGCGCTATAGCTCAGCTGCAGACGGGCCACATCCAGGTGTACGGCGTGGGGGTCTCGATGGGCGCGGCGGTGATACTCATCTTCTACCTGATGCAACGCTGAGCAGATGCTGACCGCAATCACATTCGTACCGATGATCGGCGCTGCGCTGGCGTTTGCCGTGCGCGGCTCCACGCGGACGACGCGCCTCATCGCGCTGACGACGGTGCTGGCGGAGCTCGGGCTGACCATCTCCATGTACGTCATCTTCAACGCGCAGGGAGACACATATCAGTTCGTGCAGCGCGCGCCGTGGGTCTCGGCGTTCGGCATCGAGTTCCTGATGGGCGTGGACGGTCTGAGCGCGCCGCTGGTGCTGCTGAACGGCATCCTCGGCGTGGCGGCGGTGCTGGTGTCGTGGCGGGTGGAGACGCGCGTCCGCGAGTACTTCATGTGGCTGCTGATGCTGCAGGGCGCGGTGATGGGCGTCTTCGTGTCGCTGGACATGATCCTGTTCTTCATCTTCTGGGAGCTGGAACTCGTGCCGATGTTCTTCCTCATCTCCATCTGGGGAACGGGGCGCAAGGACTACTCGGCGATGAAGTTTCTGCTGTTCACGTTCCTCGGTTCGGCGTTCATGTTCGCGGCCATCCTCGCGCTCTACTTCTCGTTCCCGGCGGGCGAGCGCACGTTCGACATGACGGCGCTTATCCACAAGGACCTGACGAACCTCATCGTGCCGTCGTCGCTGGTGTTCAGCGGCTTCCTCGTGGCGTTCGCGGTGAAGCTGCCTATCGTGCCGCTGCACACGTGGTTGCCGGACGCGCATACGGACGCGCCGACAGCCGTGAGCGTGATGCTCGCGGGCGTGCTCCTGAAGATGGGCGGCTACGGCCTGCTCCGCATCAATGCCGGGATGTTCCCGGACGAGTTGGCGGCAGCCGCACCGCTGCTGGCCATGCTCGCCGTGGTGAACGTGCTGTACGGGGCGTTCATCGTCATGCGCCAGACCGACCTGAAACGCCTCGTCGCATACAGCAGCGTCAGCCACATGGGGTTCGTCGTGCTTGGCCTGGCGTCGGTGGGCGCAGGAGCGGCGCAGCTGGACGGCACGGGACTGAACGGGGCGGCGATGCAGTTGTTCACGCACGGGACGATCACGGGGCTGCTGTTCGTGGTCGTCGGGCTGGTCTACGACCGGGCCCACACGCGGCACATCGCGGACATGGGCGGGCTCTCCGGACGCATGCCGCTCATCGCCATCGGCTTCATGGTGGCGGGGCTGGCATCGCTCGGCCTGCCGACGACGAGCGGCTTTGCCGCAGAGATCATGGTGTTCCTCGGCACGTTCCCGGCGTACGGACTGGCGACCGCGCTGTCCGCCTTCGGCGTCGTGCTTGCGGCGGGCTACATCCTGTGGACGGCGCAGCGCACGATGTTCGGCCCTCCCCTGGAGCGGTGGGCCCACCTCCAGGATGCAACGCGCGTGGACGTCGCCGCGATGGGCGTGCTCATCGTGCCCATCTTCGTGTTCGGGGTGTACCCCGGTCTGCTGACGGACGTGTTCGACGCCGGTATCACGCCCATCATCGCATCCTTCGCCGAGGGGCTGGGGGGCTAGCGTGGGCATCACGGGCAGAGACCTCTTCTTCATCGCGCCGGAGCTCGCGCTCACGGTGGCAGCGACGGTTGTGGTGCTCTCCGGCATCGTGTTCCGACAACGGCAATGGGCGCTCGTACTCGCGCTGCTCGGGCTCGCCGCGACGTTCGCGGTCGGCATCGCGCTCTGGAGCGACGTGCACACGAACGGAGCACAGTCGGCCTTCAACGACTCGCTCATCGTCGACAAGTTCGCTCTCTACATCAAGTTCCTCGTCGCCGGCACCGCGGCGCTGGTCCTCATCGCGGGTCTGGAGTATTCGGAGCGCTTCCGGCCCTACGAGTCGGAGTTCACCGGGCTGGTGCTCTTCTCGGCGAGCGGGCTGATGCTGCTGGCGGCGGCGGCCGACCTCATCACCATCTACGTGGCGCTGGAACTCGCGACACTGCCGGTGGTGGCGCTGGCCGCATTCGTCAGGACGCGCGTCGCGCCCATCGAGGCAGGGGTGAAGTACCTCCTGCTCTCCGCCGTATCGTCGGCGTTCCTGCTGTACGGGTTCGCGTTCCTGTACGGTGCATCGGGAACGATGCAGGTGGTGAGCGGCGGCAGCGGTGCGCCTACCATCGCGCAAGTGCTGGCTGCAGACACGGCGGCAGTGCCATTCGGAGGGGTCGCAGTGATGGCCGGCGCCGTGCTAGCGACCGCCGGTTTCGGCTTCAAGCTCTCCATGGTCCCATTCCAGATGTGGACGCCGGACGTGTACGAGGGCGCCCCCACGCCGGTCGGCGCGTTCCTCGCGACGGCCAGCAAAGCCGCCGCGTTCGCCGTCGTGCTGCGGCTGTTCTACGAGGCGCTCGGCGGCTCGTCCGCTGACTGGTCGACGCTCTTCGCAGCGCTCGCGGCGATCACGATGACGATAGGGAACCTCGTCGCGATAGCGCAGCGCAACGTGAAGCGCCTTCTGGGCTACAGCGCTATCGCGCACGCGGGCTACATGCTCATCGGCGTCGCAGCCGTGACCGCGCACGGACAGGACACGCCCGACGCGTCCGGCATCACGAGCGTCCTGTTCTACCTGGCCGGCTACGCGGCGATGACGCTGGCAGCGTTCTTCGCCGTCATCGTGCTTACGCAGCGCAGCGGAGACGAGCGCATCGAGGCGATGGCGGGCATGGGACGGCGCGCCCCGCTCGCGGCCCTTGCACTGACCGTAGCGCTGCTGGGGCTCACCGGCATCCCGCCAACGGTGGGATTCATGGGCAAACTCTTCCTGTTCAACGCCGCCGTGAACTCGGGGCTCGTCTGGCTCGCTGTCGTAGGAGCAGTCAACTCGGTTGTCTCCGCGTACTACTACGTGGGCATCATCCGGACGATGTACCTGCGCCAACCCACAGGCGACGCCACGCCCATCGCCGCAGCGTTCTCCGGAAGGCTCACGCTGTGGATAACGGTGGCGGCGATCCTCGTGCTGGGGTTCTGGCCGGGCGGTCTGCTCGAGGTCGCGCGCACCGCGGCAAGCGGGCTGGTTCCCTGACTACACGCCCCGCCCGGACTTCGCGGGCATATCATGGCAGCACGATGACGCCCGATTCCAACCGACTCTACGCCGACCTCGCGCACCTGTGGCCGCTGATGAGCCCCCCGGAGGATTACGCAGACGAGGGCGACTGCTGGCGGGGCGAGCTCCGCAAGCGGCTGGGTCCCGGCAGGGCGCGAATCCTCGAACTCGGCACGGGTGGCGGACACCTCCTGCACCACATCGCCGACGGCTTCGATGCGACCGCGGTGGACCTCTCCGAAGGGATGCTCGCGCACTCACGCCGACTGAACCCGGACGTGACGCACCACGTCGGCGATATGCGGACCGTCCGCCTCGGCGAGACGTTCGACGCCGTGCTCATCCACGACGCTATCGACTACATGGCGACGGAAGACGACTTGCGGGCAGCGTTCGCGACGGCGCGGGCACACCTCCGCCCCGGCGGTTTCCTGCTCATGACGCCCGACGACTACGTGGAGACGTTTACCCCACCGCACGTATGGCACGAGACGCAGCGCAAGGACGGTGCCGAGCTCACGTTCGTCGAGTATTCGTGGGACCCCGACCCGAGCGACACGCAGATCGAGACGGTCTACGTGTTCTTCTTCCAGGAGGACGGCGCATTGCGGGTGGAGGTGGACCGCCACACGACCGGGCTCTTCCCCATCAGCACGTGGGAGCGGCTGCTCACCGAGTCGGGCTTCGAGGCGGAGCGCATCGACTACCCCCACAGCGAGAACGGCAGCGAGGCGTACCTGTGGATATGCACTGCGACGGCGCAAACCCTCGCGTAGAATGACCCGTACGACAACGTACCAGAGAGAGGAGAGCGGAGCATGGTGGAAGGCATAGCGGGCCGCGTAGCCATCGTTACCGGCGCGGGACGCGGCATCGGGCAGGGCGTCGCCCTGCGGCTGGCGAAAGAGGGCGCCAGTGTGGTGGTGAACGACCTTGATCAGGGGCCGCTGGACGAGACGGTGCGGCAGATCGAGGAGGCGGGCGGCACCGCTGTGGGGCTTGCCGCATCCGTGACGGACGCGGACGTCGGTGAACGGCTGGCGTCGCTGGCTGTGGAGCGTTTCGGTGGTCTGCACATCGTCGTAACGGCGGCCGGTTTCCTCTGGGATGGCATGATCCACCGGATGACGGACGAGCAGTTCAGCACCATCGTGGACGTACACCTCGGCGGAACGTTCCGTGTCGTGCGCGACGCCTTCAAGGTGATGCGGGAGCATGCGCGCCAGGAGAGAGAACGCGGCGAAGCCGTGCCCGCGCGGCATATCGTCACCATCTCGTCGCTCTCCGGGTTCGGAAACCTGGGCCAGGCGAACTACTCCGCGGCGAAGGCCGGGATAGCGGGGCTGACGCGAACGGTGGCGATAGAGGGCGCCATGTTCAACGTACTGGCGAACTCGATGGCGTTCGGGTTCATCGATACGCGGATGACGCGGGCGATGGAGTCGCAGAGCGAGTTCGTACAGGGAGCGCCGCAGGGGATACCTGAAGCCGCGCGGAACAGGGCGCTGGAGATCATACCGCTGAAGCGCGCGGCGGCGGTCGAGGAGGCCGTCGGACCGATCATCTTCCTCTGCTCCGACCTCTCGACCTACGTAACGGGTGCGCTGCTGGAAGTGAACGGCGGCGTCCACATATCGTAGCGGAGGGTCGGCGCTGTTCCAGCCGTCCGAAGAGTACGAGATCAAGCCGCGCATCCACGTGGTGGAGTACGTGCGGCTCAAACGGTGCAGCCAGACGCTGGCGTTCATGCAGCTCTCCATGCGCGTCTACAAGCAGGCGCGCGTCGCTGCCGGGTACTACGCCGGAGGCATCCGCGCGAAATGGTGGCGCGGGCAGTTCTACACCTACACGATCTGGGAAGACCGCGACTCGATGACCGCTTTCGTCCGTACTCCCCCGCACGCGGAGGCCGTCGCCGTGGTCACAGAGTTCGCCGCGCCCGGCTCCTGCTACGTGGAGTTCGTGAGCGAGACGCCCCCCGATTGGGACGCCGCGCAGAAGCGCCTCTCCTCGCCAACGGGCTACTTCTCACCGCCGCTTCCGGGAGACCTCAGAGGGCTCTAGAAGAAGTCGTGCAGGCGGTCCTTGAGCAGGCCGTGGACAGCCGCAAGCAGCAGGACCATCGTCGTCAGGAACACGACAAGCTGCCAGTCCACCCCATGCGCGACGACGGCAAGGGCAGTTCCCGCAGCAGGCGCGTGCTCAGTATCCGTAAGCGCCATCAGCAGCATCGCCAGGCCAACAGCGAGCGCGGCGTAGAAGCCGAACAGCAGAGAGAACCCATTGGCGAACTGTGCGCCGATGAGATATTCGAAGAAGAAGTAGACGAACGAGGCAGCTACGACGGCCACCGCATGCCCGCCGATGCTGTGCCGTGGATGCGCAGTTACGCTGCGCGGGCCGATGAAAAGGATGAACGCGGTTGAAGCGATGGCTGCAACGAGAACGGCACGGGCAACGCTATCCCCGGTGAGGAGGTCGGCGGCCCAGAGGGCCAGCATGAGCGACACAGCAGCGAGCCCGGCCTGGAAGAAGTAGACGCGCAACAGGATGCGGCCCCGGGCGCCGCGCGTGAGCCGGGGATTGATGAGCCGGGGGGTCCGGCCCAGTGGGCGTGAGTTACGCTCCGGGGAGCCGGCGCGGGTACGTTGGGGCAAGCGGGGAGTGCGCAAGAGCGCATTGCGCCGGATGGGGAGACGGAGCCTCGAAACCGAATTGGTGAACCGCTGCCTCATCGATCACCGGAAGAGCGTGAAGAACCGGTCCTGGTACTCGTCGAACAGGTCCCAACGCTCGATCTCCCGGTGAACGTCGCGCGGCTCTCGCTGGCCGCTCCGCGCCTCTTCGAGCATCCGTTCGATGCGCAGACGAGCGTCCATCGGAACCCCGCCTTCCGTACGGAGCAGGCCCTTCGCGCGCATCTCGGAAACGTTGGCCTGCGCGGAATGCGTCGTGAGGTCGTAGATGAACTTCATAAGCGACAGGTCCCACAGGTCGTCTGAGCCGGTTATCACCGCCTCCAGCGGTTTACTTTCCCTGTCCAACCGGTCGACGATCCTGCGCGTCACTTCTTCGACCGTGCCGGAGACGACCGCGGTTTCCGCTCCTTCGTTCTTGTAGTGGTACATGAGGCCCGGGTGGTCCGGCCCTACTTCCTCGACAAGGCGCTGCAGGTAGCGGTCGGCGTTGTCGCCGAAGCCTTCGTGGCGCAGCAGGTAGTACGGGGTCACCACCCGCGGCCGCTCCGCGCGTACGACGCCCTCCCGAACAACGGACTCTTCATGTCCGTCATGTACAACGTCGAGGTTTCGATAGGAGGGTTCGGTCACGAGGTAGTAGCGGACAGACGTCGACCCGAACGTCGCAAGCCCCTGCTGGGGAGGCCTGACAACGCGGGTACTGGCGATGGCCTCCATGAGGCGTACATCCTGCTCATCCATGCCTCCATTATAGCCCCGACGGACAGCGCGACGGGCCGTATCAGGCACGCCGTTTCCGAGCGGGCTGGAAGTGGTGAACATCCGCTGGCTTGACCGCGTCTCCCCTGACTGGTAAGCATGAAACATCACTTGCAGAGGAGTACGCATGGGCAAGTACCTGTTCGAGGCGGATTACACCCAGGGAGGCACCACCGGCCTGCTGAAGGAGGGGGGCACGCAACGGCGGGCAGCTCTCGCGGAGGCCATCGAAAGCGCCGGGGGCACGCTGGAGTCGTTCTACTATGCGTTCGGGAAGAACGATCTGTACATCGTCGCTGACCTTCCCGGTGACGCGGCGGCGGCAGCTGTCTCGTTGCACGTCGGCGCCGCCGGCGCACTCACCGTCAGCACCACCGTGCTGGTGACGCCGGAGACGATAGACGAGGCGATCGGCAAGAGCGTGTCCTACCGGGCGCCGGGAGCCTAGAGCCGCATACGCGAGCACAACCCGCCGCCGAACGGTTCTGGACCGCGATAGCAGAAGGACGCTTTGAGCTTCCGCGCTGCGGAGTCTGCAGCGCATGGCAGGAGCCGGACGCAGAGCTATGCGAACGGTGCGGGTTCGGCTGCACTCGCGTGGGAGACCGCGCCGGCAGGCGGAGTGGTCTTCAGCACCGTGGAACCGTTGGCGGACGCAGCGCAGGGTGTCTGCACGATCGTGATGGTGGACATGGACGCAGGCCCATCCCTGTAACACTCGGAGCAGAACGGCTCCCCATCTTTGCGGAATCCGCCAGCTAAAGAGTGGACGAATAGCTGAAGCCGCAAGCTATAGAAATTATCTATACCTGGGCGCCTTTTTCAGCCGATCCGGTACCCCAGGCCCTGCCCTTCCGATTTGCTCAGAGTACGCCGAAACCGATATACTCCAGAGCAACTTCACGCGTGAATTCCCCCTGCCATCCCGTATCGGCGCCCTCTCGCAGGGGATAACGACGCAGTCGCAAGCAAAAGATTTCATCAATGACAGACTACGACGTGGCGGTCATCGGCTCTGGCCCGGGGGGATATCCTGCCGCGATTCGAGCCGCCCAGTTGGGTTTGAGCACGGTGTGCATCGAGCGTGAGTCCATCGGGGGCGTGTGCCTCAACCTGGGCTGTATCCCCTCCAAGGCGCTCCTCCGGAACGCGGAAGTGCTGAGCACCGTCTACAACGCCTCCCAGTACGGCGTCGAGGTGAGCGGGGTCAAGGCCGACTACGCCGCCGGTGTCGCCAGGAGCCGGAAGGTCGTCGACCGCCTCGCGAAGGGTGTCGCGTCGCTCTTTCGGCGAGATGGCGTCGTCTATGTGGAAGGTAACGCGACCATCAGGAGCCCCCACGAGCTCTCCGTGGACGGCGAGCCCATCGGTTGCCGGAGCATGATCATCGCAACGGGAGCTCGGCCCGCTCTCCCGCCGCCTCTGGCGGCGGATGGAGAAGTGGTGGTGACGTACAGAGAGGTCATCGTCGACGAACGCGTGCCTGAGCGCGTCGTCATCGTCGGCGGGGGCGCCACCGGCATCGAGTTCGCCTACCTCTACAACGTGTATGGCGCGAACGTAACGCTGGTGGAGTTCCTGCCACGCGTGTTGCCGAGAGAGGACGAGGAGATATCGCAGGCGTTGTCCCGCGCTCTGGAGAGCCAGGGCATACGGCTGCTCACCGGGGCTTCGATCACGGCCATCACCGTACAGAACGGTACGGCCCGCGTGACCATCGCAGCAGCGGACAACGCTATCGAGCTGGAAGCGGACCGCGTTCTCGTCGCAGCAGGCATAACCCCCAACACGGAAGGGCTCGGAGTGGAGAACGCAGGGGGCACTCTCGAGCGCGGGTTCGTCCGAGTGGACGATCGCCTGCGCGCGAACGGAGAGAACGTCTACGCCGTGGGCGACGTGAACGGCCGTCTGCCTCTCGCTCACGTAGCGCACGCTGAAGGGGTCTACGCGGCGGAGCACATCGGCGGATTGAACCCGCCTGCGTTAGACTACCCCGGCATGCCCCGCGCCACCTACTGTAACCCGCAGGTGGCAAGCATGGGGCTGACAGAGTCAGAGGCGCGCGAGCAGGGCTACTCCATAAAGGTGGGGAAGTTCCCTTTCCTGGCGAACGGGAAAGCCCTCGCCGTGGGACACAGGGAGGGATTCGCTAAAATCGTGACCGACTCATCTACCGGGGAGTTGCTGGGCGCGCACCTGGTAGGCCATGAGGTGACGGAGTTGCTGGGCGAATTGAGCATGGTCCGGCTGCTCGACGGGACGGATGTCGAGATCGGCAGGCTGGTGAACGTCCACCCCAGCATGTCCGAGGCAGTGAAAGAAGCGGCGCTGGCCGCCGTATAGCGAAGCGGCGCACGACAACGACACAGCGTACGGCCAGCAGGCCGGATGGAGGGAGTCTATGAGTGACGGGAATTTCGACTTAGCCCTCGCGATCGGAGGCGAGGCCGGTCAGGGTATCGCCACACCCGGCGACACCCTCGCCCGCATCGTTGTACGCCGCGGATTGCACCTGTCCACCTACAACGCCTACCAGTCCATCATCCGAGGCGGGCATATCTTCCTCACCGTGCGCGTATCGGACAGGGAGGTACGCAGCCACGGCGACAAGCTGGACATGCTGCTGGCGCTGAACCAGGACACGATGAACCGGCACCTGCGGCTGCTCGGTTCCGGCGCAGCGGCGCTCTACAACAGCGACACCATCTCTCCGGGCGACTATGCGGACGGAGTGCAGCTCTGTCCCCTGCCCGTGAACGACCTCACCGGTTCCCAGCGCTCCGGATTGAACCAGAACACCGTCGCGCTTGGGGCGATGATGCACCTGCTCGGTCTGGACTTCGGGCTACTGGAGGCAAGCATCACCCAGCAGTTCGCCCGCAAGGGCGAGGACGTGGTGAACGAGAACGTGCGCGTTGCCCTGGCGGGGTACACGCATGCACAGGAGAACTTCACGCCGTTCCCGATGCCGATGCCCGAAGGCGGCGAGCCGATGGGTGTCTGGTCCGGCAACGAGGCGCTCGCGATGGGCGGCGCCGCGGCAGGTGTGAAGTTCTACGCGGCCTACCCGATGAGCCCGTCCACGGGCGTGCTCCACTGGATGGCGCAGAACGCCCGCAACCTCGGCATCATGGTGCGCCAGGTGGAGGATGAGATCGGCGTCGCGAACATGGTCGTAGGCGCTGCCCACACCGGGGCCCGCGCGATGTGCGCGACCTCCGGCGGCGGTTTCGCCCTGATGACCGAGGCCATCGGCGCTGCCGCGATGATGGAGATACCCTGCGTGTTCATCAACGTGCAGCGTGCAGGGCCGTCCACGGGAGTCCCCACCAAGACCGAGCAGGGAGACCTGTGGCAAGCTCTCGGCGCGAGCCAGGGCGACTTCGAGCGATTCGTCGTCAGTCCGAAGGATGCCCTCGACGCCTACAACACGGTGCCGGAGCTGTTCAACCTGGCGGACAAGCTGCAATGCCCCGGCATCATCCTGTCCGACCTCCTCATCTCCGAGGGCCGGTACAGCGTCAGCCCCAGGGACATCGACTTCCACCCCGACATCGACAGGGGCGAACTCATCACGGAAGGCGCCTCCAACGGGGATGCCTACATGCGATACAAGGACACGGCAAGCGGCGTCTCCCCACGAGCGGTGCCGGGGACCGAGGGGTACGTACACACCGTAGCAACGGACGAGCATGACGAAGACTCGATGCTGCTCTCCGACGAGTTCACGAACCCGCACCGCCGCCGCGCATCCGTTGAGAAGCGCGCGCGGAAGTTCGAGGCCGCGGCCAGCCTCATCGCGCCCCCGGAGATCGAGGGCCCGGCGAACGCAGAGGTAACGCTCGTCGGCTGGGGCTCCACCGCGGGCGTCATCCAGGAGGCTATCGAGCAGCTCGCGGACCGCGGCATCACTGCGAACCAGTTGGCGGTCAAGTGGCTCATCCCCCTGCACGCGGACGAGATCACGGCAGCCCTCACGAGCGCCAACAAGTTCATCATCGTGGAGAACAACTACTCCGGCCAGTTCGCCCGCTACATGCGAAGCGAGACCGGGCTGAGCGCCTACGGCCACATCCGCAAGTACGACGGCGAGCCGTTCGCCCCACACCACATAGCGGACGGAGTTGCTGACCTGCTCGGCAGAGAAGGCGGCGTCTTCATCCCCTATCAGGAAGTCATCGTCTAGCCAAGGAGAAAGATCATGACCACCATCCAACTGACAGCACGCGACTTCAAGGGCAAGATCGACCCCGACTGGTGCCCGGGTTGCGGTGACTTCGGTGTGTTGAACAGCCTGCAGCGCGCCGCCGCCGAGCTTGGCCTGCGCCCGCACGAGATCGTGACGGTCAGCGGCATCGGCTGTTCGTCCAACCTGCCGGGCTACATCAACACCTACGGGGCGCATACGCTCCACGGGCGCTCGCTCGCGTTCGCCACGGGGGTGAAGATGGCCAACCACGAACTCACCGTCATCGCCACCGGCGGCGACGGCGACGGCTACGGCATCGGCGGCAACCACTTCACCCACACCGCCCGCCGCAACGTGGACCTCACCTACGTGGTGATGAACAACCAGATCTACGGCCTTACCACCGGTCAGGTCTCCCCGACCAGCAGGGTGGGGCAGAAGACCAAGAGCACCCCGTTCGGCAGCGTGGAATACCCCATCAACCCCATCACCTCCGCCATCATGAACGGCGCGACCTACGTTGCGCGAGGCTACTCCGGCGACGTCAGACACCTGACCGAGCTCATCAAGGGAGGCATCGAGCACCAGGGGTTCGCCCTTATCGATATCTTCAGCCCGTGCGTTACCTTCAACCTGGACAACACCCACAACTTCTTCAAGGAACGCATCAAGAAGCTGGAGGACGAGGGCCACGACGCCACTGACTGGTCCGCTGCCTGCGAGAAGGCGATGGTCTGGGGTGACGAGATCTACATCGGCAAGTTCTACCACCTGGAGAACGACAAGGAATCGCTCACGGCGCTGGAACCCATCCTGCGCGACGGGCCCGTCGCCAAGCGCACCGGAGGACTTACCGAGGAACAGGCTGATCGCATCGTACAGCGCATGCTGTAGCAGACGGACGTAACGTCATCCGACGACGGCCCGCGAGTCAGTGATTCGCGGGCCGTTCGCTTATCCCGGAGCCCCTACAACGGCCGCCCTGCGTGTAACATTCCGATAGTGCGCAACGCGCACGCCAGTCAAGATGTCCATAACCCCTGAACAGCAGGCCGAGATAGATGCGCTCCGCGAGGAGCAGCATCAGACACGCCGCGCCACCGTGCCCGCAGTCGAGGAGGTCCTCTACCAAGCGCTTCCCGTGCTCGATCACGGGTTCGTGCGCGTCGTGGACTACATGGGCGACGATGCGGCTATCGTGCAGGCGGCGCGCGTCTCCTACGGGCGCGGAACGAAACGGACCCGCGACGACCAGGGGCTCATCAACTACCTGATGCGGAACGCCCACACCTCGCCGTTCGAGATGTGCGAGATAAAGCTCCACGTGAAACTCCCCATCTTCGTGGCGCGGCAGTGGATACGGCACCGCATGGCGAACGTGAACGAGTACTCGGCGCGCTACTCTGTGCTCGACAGGGAGTTCTACATCCCGGAAGGCGACCAGCTGGCGACCCAGTCCGCCACCAACAACCAGGGCCGCGGCGAGGTGGGCGCAGGGGAGCAGCTCACTTTGGGTTCCGTCTCCGCGCCGGAGGCCGGAGCACAGCAAAGCCCCAGAAGGAAGACCGCTCGCGAGCGTTCTGCCGAGACTCAACGCGCCCGAGCCATCGAGGTCGAGACGCAGCACGTCCAGGAGTCCATGTCGGCGGACGCCCAACGTTCGTTCGATCAGTACGACAGCCTGCTCACCGCCGGCTTCGCTCGTGAACTGGCGCGCATCGGCCTGCCGTTGAGCACCTATACACAGTGGTACTGGAAGACGGACCTGCACAACCTGTTGCACTTCCTCGCGCTCCGCGGCGACGCTCACGCACAGTGGGAGATACAGGAGTACGCCCGTGTGATACTGGACGTCGTGGAGCGCTGGGTGCCTCTCACGGCGAGCGCGTTCCACCGGTACCGCATCGGCGGAGCACGCCTGAGCGCGGAGGGGCTGTCAGCCGTCAAGCGTATGCTTGCCGGTGAAGAGATGGACGAGTCCACTCTCGACATGTCCCCTCGCGAATGGCGTGAACTCAAAGAGACCCTCGGCCTGCCCTGATATCCCCGTCGTTCCTGCAGGCCCACGCTTTAGCGCGCAACCTAGCATCCCTGGGGTGAGGGCAGTGGTGAAGGCCTGGTCCATTCCCCCTCGGCCTGTCCCCTCGCCCCCTGGGAGAGGGAAACGCGCGCCAGCGCGAGGGTGAGGGTGAACCGGACCCGGGCGCAGCCCCCGTCGTTCCTGCGGAGGCAGGAACCTCGCATCCCACCCTCGCCCCCTGGGAGAGGGAAACGCGCGCCAGCGCGAGGGTGAGGGCGCCCGGACCCGGGGCGCAACCCCCGTCATTCCCGCGAAGGCGGGAACCTCGCATCCCACCCTCGCCCCCTCGGAGAGGGAAACGCGCGCCAGCGCGAGGGTGAGGGCGCCCGACGCGGGGCGCAGCCCCCGTCGTTCCCGCGAAGGCGGGAACCTCGCATCCCACCCTCGCCCCCTCGGAGAGGGAAACGCGCGCCAGCGCGAGGGTGAGGGTGCCTCAGACGCGGGGCGGAGGGTGCTCCGGGTACGAAGAGGCCCCGCTCAAGTGAGCGGGGCCTCTCTTCTCGTATCTGTCCGTTGTGCCTAGGCGATCGCCCGGCGGGTGCGGAAGACCACCAGCCCGCCACTGATGACGAACGCAGCACCCAGCACCAGAGCCAGCAGCGCGATCATCGGCACGAGCGAGTCGCCGGTGGCAGGCGGAGCGCCATGGCCGGGGCGGAACGCGCCGAGGTCCTGCGACATCTCGTAGACGTGTACCGCGCCATACGGCACTTCGTCCTGCGCTTGGCCGTCCTGCTCGGTGCCGGAGTACAGGCGGGTCGCCCACGCGAGGAGGTTCTTGGCCTCCTGTTCGGCTTCGATGCCGCCCGCGCCGGATACGCGCGCCGCGGCGTCCCGCACCTCGCCTGCAAGCCTGATCACGTTGTTCGACGCGTCGATGATGCTGTTCGCAGTGCCTCTGACGTTCTCGTCTTCGACGTTCTCGTCTTCGACGAGGTTCTGGGCCGCCGCGGACGCTTCCTTGGCCGAGGCAATGACGCCGTCCACCATACCCGCGGCCATGTCGGCGTCTCCCGCTTCAGCGTACGCCATGACCTGCGCGGCCTGATCGCGCACCGCTGTCGCCGCACCACCCTCGCCCACGAGAGTGCTCACGTACGAGAGGACAGCACCGCGGGTCGCCGCGCCGTAGGCGATAACCCCGGAGGGAGCCGGGTCAGGATCATTGAGATCCTCGATGGTGATGGCGAATACGTTGTAGCGCGCAAGAAGGTCCGCACCGCTGGAAGAGACATACTCGCCCTGGAGGTACGGCCCGCGGCCGAGGAACCCGGTGCTGACCTTGTTGTCGTCGGCATCTATGAGCCAGCCCTCATACCGGGAACCGTGAGAGAGGACGGCCGCGCCGGTGAAATCGATCACCAGGCTGTCGCTCGCCGCGTTGGCGTCGCGGAAGCTGGCGGTGCCGCCAAGGGCAGGTTCCCTCGCGCTCGCACTGAGGGACATGAGCAGGGTCAGCGTGAGCACCAAGGCTACGCTGATGGAGAGCTTTCGGCGTGTGAACATCCCGCCTCCTGTTAGTCCGGTGACTCTTTACGCATCGAGGCATGGCCGGACGATGCCCTCCGGACACACCTAATGCATATCACATCCTTCGCCAGCCCGGTAGCCGGTTCAGGCTTTGGACGGCATTATAGTACATCATCGCCGCTCCGCCATAGTTTTTACAGCATCCTCTCGTTCAACTTTCTGCGGATACGTGCACTCCCGCACCTGTTTGACCCCCCGCTCCGGCGGTTATACCATGCCGCTCAACAGAATAGCGAACGTTCAGGGGAGCCGGGCGCAGCGTCCGGCTGAGAGGCCCGCACCGGGCGACCCTCAGAACCTGACCTGGGTCATGCCAGCGTAGGAAGAGCGATGCAGCCGCATTATGCCGCAAGGGCCGCTCCTCCAGTGAGCGGCCCTTCGCTATGCAGGAGGGATGCGATGCCTACCGAGGCCTGGGCCCTTATCGCAGCGATCGTCACCATGGCCGCCATGTCCGCCGCCGGCATCATCTACACGAGGACGAGACGGCAGACCATCGAGGACTTCGTCTCTGCGCGCGGTTCCGTCGGAGGCATGACCGCGATGGCGACGATGGCCGCCTCCCTGCTCGGCGCGTGGATCCTGTTCAGCCCGGCTGAAGCGGCCACCTGGGCAGGGATTGCCGCCCTCATCGGATACGGTATCGGCCAGGCTGCCCCCATCGTGGCGTTCACCATCGTCGGACCGCGCATGCGGAAGCTCGCGCCGAACGGCCACTCGCTCAGCGAGTTCGTCTGGCAGCGGTACGGCCGGGCGATGTACCTCCTTACGCTCCTCATCGTCGTCCTGTACATGTTCACTTTCCTCGCCGCGGAGATGGGAGCGATCGCGCGGGCAGTGGGACAGGTTGCCGACGCGCCGCTCCTGCTGACGCTCGTGCTCGTGGGCGTGGCGACGCTGGCTTACACCATCTACGGCGGCCTCCGGGCCTCCATCTTCACGGATAACATCCAGTTCGCCGTCATCATCCCCCTGCTCATCGCTGTTCTCGTCGCCACGCTCGCCCACTTCGGAGGCTGGACTGCGGCATTCGATACGGTCCGGGAGGAGAACGCGGCGCTGCTCGACGTCACCCAACTGCACGGCATCGAGTTCGGCATCACCCTCGTGATCGCTATCCTCGCGGCAAACCTCTTTCACCAGGGACTCTGGCAGCGCGTGTATGCCGCAAAGACGGATGCCGACATCTGGCGTGGGTTCCTCTCTGCCGGCGCCATCGTCGTCCCCCTGATCATCGCTGCGGGACTGTTCGGGCTCTGGGCCGTCAGCAGCGGACTGGTGAACGACGACCAGCCTGCCTCTATCGCGCTCTTCTCGCTGGCGCTGGAAGTGTTGCCCGGCTGGGCGCTCGTCATGCTCGTGGCGCTCGCCCTCATGCTCGTGATGAGCAGCATGGACACCCTCCTCAACGGAATGGCGAGCGTCTTCACGACAGACCTCTCCCGCATCCGCGGCGGACGCGGACTCCTCGGCTCCACGAGGCTCATCACCGGGCTCCTCATCATCCCTGCCGCCATCGTCGGGTTTGCATTCGATAGCGTGCTCTACCTGTTCCTGATAGCGGACCTGGTATGCGCCGGAGCGATGGTGCCCGTATTCGCGGGCATGTGGAGCCGGCGCCTGAGCGGGACCGGCGCGGTGACCGGGGCAGTGGCCGGCATCGCCGTAGGGGCATTGTTCTTCCCCACGAGGACTCTCGCAGGCTGGTGGACGTGGGACGGCCTCACGAACGTGTGGCACATCCTCGCGTCCGGGAATCTGCTGGCCAGCTTCCTCCTCGCTGTCGTCGTCTCGTCGGTGGTTACGGCGCTGTTCGTGCTGGCCGCCCGGCAGCGCAACACCAGTGAGTTCGACCTGGAAGCGCTGGCGGACGAGATACGCCCGTTGGAGAGCGAAGCATGAGCGGGACCTTGTCATGTTGAGCGGAGCGCAGCGGAGTCGAAACATCTCTCAGGTGATGTCCGGCTCCCTCTCCCTACAAGGGGAGAGGGCTGGGGTGAGGGTACTCCGGGGTTCGGGGCGCGGGGGGCGCCATGGCTGAGTCTTTCAGCGCGCGTCTGAGGGCTGCGGCTGCGGAGGTGTGGGCGGCGCAACACGAGCACCCGTTCATCCGCGGCATCGGCGACGGCAGCCTGGATATCGCCCGCTTCCGGCACTGGGTGCGCCAGGACTACCGCTTCCTGATCGAATACGCCCGGATGCTCGCGACGGCGTCGGCGCGAGCGCCCAACCTGGAGGCGATGACCAGGCTGGCGCAGCTCACGAACGAAACGCTGAACACGGAGATGGCCATGCACCGCTCCTATGCGGCGGAGTTCGGCATCAGCGAGGAAGAGCTGGAGCGCGAAGAGATGTCGCCTACCTGCAGGGCGTACACGGACTTCCTCGTCCGCACGGCTGCAACAGGCAGTTTCCCGGAGGTCGTCGGCGCCCTGCTGCCGTGCATGTGGGGGTTCTCGGAAGTGGGGCGGCAACTGGCGACGGGGGGCCGTCCGGCGGACCCGCGCTATGCCGCATGGATAGAGATGTACGCCTCAGCGGAGTTCGCCGAACTGGCGGCATGGTGCCGGGACCTGCTCGACCGGATCGCCGACGGCCTGCCGGAGAGCGAACTGCGCCTCGTAGAAGAAGCGTTCGTCACCAGCTCCCGTTACGAATACCTCTTCTGGGAGATGGCGTGGAACCAGGAGGAGTGGCCGGTATGAACGAAGGGCGTACTCCCATCGCGATGACGGTCGCAGGATCGGACTCCGGAGGCGGCGCGGGTATCCAGGCCGACCTCAAGACGTTCGCCGCGTTCGAAGTGTACGGCGCAAGCGCCCTGACCGCCGTCACCGCGCAGAACACGCTCGGCGTTACCGCTATCCACGAATTGCCGGTGGACGTCATCAGTGCCCAGATAGACGCTGTGGTGACGGATCTGGGCGTGGACGCCGTGAAGACGGGGATGCTCTCCAGCGCGGCGATCATCGACGCGGTCGCCGGACGGCTCGAATACCACGGCGTGCAGCAACTCGTCGTGGACCCCGTCATGGTGGCGAAGGGCGGCGACCGCCTTCTACGAGAGGACGCCGTATCCGCACTGGTCTCCCGGCTCCTGCCGCTCGCGCTCGTCTCAACGCCGAACGCCGGAGAGGCTGCCGCGCTCTGTGGGCATCACGTCGAGACTATGGAGCAGGCGCGTGAAGCGGCGCGTGCCATCCACGGCATGGGATGCCGTTACGTCGTCGTGAAGGGCGGGCACTTCGGTGAAGACGCCGTTGACGTACTGTACGACGGCTCGACGTTCACCGAGTTCCCGGCGAAGCGCATCGCAACGACCAGCACGCACGGCACGGGCTGTACGTTCGCATCGGCGGTGGCTGCCGGGCTTGCCAGAGGCAGCACGGTCGAGGACGCGGTGTCCGACGCGAAAGCATACGTAACCGCCGCCATCGCAGGCGCTCCGCCTATCGGAGGAGGGCACGGGCCCCTGCACCACTTCCATGCATGGTGGGGCCGGTAGCCGGAGAGTAACGCCGAATTTGACTCCACAATGAGCCAGCGCAGGCGCTAGGCACGGTTTCGCCCGTGCTATACTCCCCTCACCACATGAGCATCGAGGCGTAGCCAGCCTCGGTGCGAGGAGGTGTGAAAGGGTGGCAACGATTCGCAAGGGAGACCTGGCGCTGAAAGTCTCGCTCAAACTGAACGCAACCCGCGCCCAGGGGGATGCGGCCCTCAATGCGGTGATCGACAGCATCACCGAGGCGGTAGCAGCCGGAGACCGTGTGGTCCTTACCGGGTTCGGCTCGTTCGAGTCCCGCCAGGTCAAGGAGCGGCAGGTAACGGCCATCCGCGGGGCGCAGGCGGGGCAGCGCATCACTGTCCCGGCTCACAAGCGCGTCGGTTTCACCGCAGGCGCAGACCTCGCGGGAGCAGTCCGCAAGTAGCCCATCGGCGCATATCTCCAGTCCCACTGCATCTCGAGGCCACCTCCCGGTAGACCGTGGAGGTGGCCTTTCATTTGCAGTACCCCGGCTGACCCTCGCCGGGACAACCAGCCATTCCCACTCACACGGCGCCGAGGCTACCATGAGCGCCGTGAACGACCAGCGGTACATCGCCCTCGTAGACCTGGATGCCTTCTACGCCTCCGTGGAGGTGCTCGAGGAGCCGTCCCTGACAGGGAAGCCGCTGCTGATAGGAGGCAGCCCGACGTCGCGAGGCGTCGTTGCGGCAGCCTCGTACGAAGCTCGGAAGTACGGCTGCCGCTCCGCCATGCCGATGTCCCAGGCCGTGCGCCTCTGCCCGGAAGCGGTTGTCCTGTCGCCCCGCTTCCACCTCTACCGCGAGTATTCCGGACGCGTCATGGACATCCTCCAACAGGAGTCCGGCGTCATCCAGCAGATGTCCATAGACGAGGCCTACGTTGACCTCACTCCGATATCGAACGGGATGCAGGAGGCCGTCAGCCGCGCCCATCGCATGCAGGGACGGGTCCGCGTGGACCTCGGCCTTCCGTGCTCCGTCGGTATCGCAGGCAACAAGATGGTCGCCAAGGTCGCCTGTGAAACGGGCAAGCCGGGGGGATTCGTCGTCGTGGAACCGGGGACGGAGTCGGCGTTCCTCGCGGACCTGGACGTGCGCTCCCTCCCCGGGATCGGCCCGCGCTCGACGGAGCGTCTGAAGGCGCATGGGTTCCATACCCTGGGGCAGATCGCCGCCGCGTCGCCGGACGCGCTGGTGACCGTGCTCGGACCCTGGGGCGCTGCGCTCAAGCGGAGGGCGCAGGGAGAAGACCCATCGCCCGTGGAGACGGAACGGGAAACGAAGTCTGTGAGCGCGGAAGAGACCTTTGCGGAGGACGTGAACGTTCGTGGATCGCTGGCAGAGGAGCTTCGGCGCATGGCGGCGCGGGTAGCGCGGTCGCTGGAACAGCACGGACTGGTCGGGCGCACCGTAACCCTGAAACTCCGCCTGTCTGATTTCACCACCCTGACCCGCTCCACGAGCCGGGATAACGCAACAGCCCACGCCGATGCGATACTGGCTGACGCACTGCGCCTGCTCGATGCCAACTGGGAGCCCGGGACGAACGTTCGCCTCATCGGTGTCGGTGCCAGCAACCTGCGGCCTGTCCAGGCCCCCGGGCAACTTGCCCTGGGTATAGACGACGGCCATACGGAGAACTAACGCTTGCTACTGCTCAACGAACAAGAAGTGCGGGACCTGCTCCCCATGAACGAGTGCGTGGACGTGCTGGACGCTGCGTTCGCAGAATGGGCTGCGGGGTCGGTCTCCAACATGCCCCGCTACCGGCTTCCGCTCATGCGGGGCGCGCAACAGGTCATGGCAGGCATGTCCAGCGACGCCGGAGCAACCGGACTGAAGACCTACGTTACCGGCACGCAGGGGCCGAGCAGTATGGTCGTGCTTCTCTTCAGCACGGAGGACGGCGCTCCTCTCGCCATGCTCGCCGCCAACGCACTCGGACAGCTGCGCACCGGGGCCGCGAGTGGCGTCGCCACCCGTTACATGGCGCGTGCGGACGCCGCCACCGTGGCCATCATCGGAAGCGGCTACCAGGCGCGGACGCAACTCGCGGCCGTCGCGGCGGTGCGCCCGGTCCGGCAAGCCCTCGTCTACAGCCGCGATCAGGAGCGCCGCGAAGCGTTCGCGCAGCGGATGTCGCAGGACCTCGGCATGGACGTCCGCGCCACTGGATCGGCGCACGACGCCGTTGCCGAGGCCGCCATCGTCTGCGCCATCACCAACTCCCGGGAGCCGGTGTTCGACGGCGGTTCACTCGCTCCCGGAACGCACGTCAACGCGGCGGGAAGCAATCACTGGATACGCCGCGAGATAGATGAAACGACGATACGCCGCAGCGACATCGTCGTCGTGGACGACACGGAGAACGCGAAGATAGAGTGCGGAGAGCTCATATGGGCCGCTGAGCGCCGGGCGTTCCGGTGGGAGAACGCAGTCGAACTGCGCGACGTGGTTGCCGGACGCGCGGCAGGCAGGCCGTCGCCGGAGGCCATCACCCTCTTCGAGTCCCAGGGACTGGCCATGGAAGACGTCACCGTCGGCATGCACGTGTACAGAAAGGCATTGGAAGCCGGTATCGGCAGGGAAGTGGAACTCTAGTTCCGATCCTCGAAGGAGACGAGGCCAGAATCATGGCGGAAGAGCAGTACGAGCCTCGGCAGATAGACATCGCGCCGGACGGACTTCACATCATCTGGAAAGACGGCGTGGAGACCCTTCTCCCTCACCGCTACCTGCGGGGGCACTGCGGCTGCGCCCAGTGTGTGGACGAGATCACCCACACGCGGCGCGTCGGCGTGGACGATGTGCCGTCGGACGTGACGATAGAGGACTACATGGAGGTGGGCCGCTACGCCATCGGCCTGCTCTTCAGCGACCTGCACGATACGGGGATATTCCCCTACAGGCTGATCCGCGACCTCGCGAGCCAGTCCGCCGGTTGAAGGAGACCAGACTTGCCGGCAGGCCGTCCCTAGTTGGCGATGCCCATGCGCTCCTTGAGCGCGTCTACTGCCTCGTGAGCGCCGTACACCGTCGTCAGCCGTCCATCCACCCGGACCCGCAGCTTGCCGATGTGCCCCGTCTTCGCCAGCAGCCACAGTGACCAGTTGAGCGCCGAGCGTTTCATGCGAGGGAACGTCCTGATCAACTCATCGCCCTGATACTCGAAAACCTCGTCCGGGCGGCGCATCAACTCCTCGTACACCATCGCCTGCAAGGGTGGCAGGCCACCCTCGGCAAGCAGGCTGTAGTTGGCGATCTGGGATATCTTCATCGGCGTGTCCCTCTCAGCAGGCGTACCCTCGCTCACTGGAGAGTCCAGTTTAGACGTGCCCCCGAACCATCGGAATGAGATTCGCTTGCAGGTAAGCGCACGTTATCGCCGGGGAGGCCGTTTCGAGGAGCGTGTCTGATACACTTGTCCATGCTCTTTACGCCCCGCGCATCCGTGCGCCACGATCATGACCAACCGACCGGAACCGGAACTCTCCATCGCACAGGTGCGGCAGGTTGCCGCGCTGTGCCACATCGCGCTCACCGATGCGGAAGCGGAGCAACTGCGCGCCGAGATGGCCAAGCTCCTGGACGAGGTGAGCGTCCTGCAGCGCATCGACACGTCCGGCGTCGAGCCGACGGGCCACGCAGTCGAGGAGGTCCACACGGTCATGCGCGACGACACCCCGCGCCCTCCGCTGGAACGTGAGGACGTGCTCGCCAACGCCCCTCGGCGTGAAGGCAACTTCTTCCGCGTACAAGCCGTGATGGACGAGTCCTGAGCGATGAGCGAGCGGCACTACCAGACCGTAACCGGGATGTCCCGTGCCCTGGCCGGGAGAGAGGTCTCCTCCGTGGATCTCGCGGAGTCCCATCTGGAGCGCATCGCGGAGATAGACCCGAGCATCGGCGCCTATCTTGCGGTAACCCCTGAGACAGCGCGAACGCAGGCGGCTGAGGCCGACCGCCGCATCGCTCAAGGCGATGCCGGCCCACTTACCGGCATCCCTCTGCAACTCAAGGACAACCTTTCGACGCGCGGCATCGCCACTACCTGCGCGTCTCTCATGCTGGACGGTTACACGCCTCCTTACGACGCCACGGTAACGACGCGCCTCGTAAGCGCCGGAGGCACACTCCTCGGCAAGGGCAACATGGACGAGTTCGCGATGGGCTCCTCCAACGAGACTTCCGCGTTCAAGAACGTGCACAACCCCTGGGACCTCTCCCGCGTGCCCGGTGGGTCGAGCGGAGGGCCCGCAGCAGCGGTCGCCGCGGGGCTGGCGCCCTACGCGCTTGGTTCGGACACGGGCGGCTCCATCCGGCAGCCTGCCGCCCTGTGCGGCATCGTCGGCCTCAAACCCACGTATGGCCTCGTGTCGCGTTACGGACTCGTCGCGTTCGCATCGTCACTCGACCAGATAGGCCCACTGACGCGCTCTGTGGAAGATGCCGCCATCGTCCTCAACGCGATCGCCGGTCACGATCCGCTCGACTCCACCAGCATCCCCGCAGAGCCGCCGGACTACACGGACAGCCTCCGGGATGGCGTACGCGGGCTGCGTATCGGCGTCGTGCCGGAGTACCTCGGCGACGGGATAGACCCTGCGGTCGCGGAGTCGGTGAAAGCCGCGCTCGGTGTGCTCGAGTCCGAGGGCGCGGTCGTCGAGGAGGTCGCCCTGCCCACGTCGCGCGCAGCTCTTGCGGTCTACTACGTCCTTGCGCCGTCCGAATGCTCCGCGAACCTTGCGCGCTACGACGGGGTGAAGTACGGCTACTCCGACCAGGAGGCGGACGGCATGTGGGCTGCGCTGGACGCAACCCGCCGCAACGGGTTCGGCGCCGAGGTGCGCAGACGCATCCTCATGGGAGCCTACGCCCTCTCAGCCGGTTACTACGACGCCTACTACAAGAAGGCCCAGCAGGTGCGGACGCTCATCCGCGGGGAATTCCACGACGCCTTCCAGCGGGTCGACATCCTCGCGCTCCCCACCTCGCCGACCACTGCGTTCGAGATCGGCGGCATCGTCGACCCGATCGTCATGCACGCGAACGACATCTGCACGATACCCGCGAATATCGCGGGCATCCCCGGCATCTCCGTCCCGTGCGGGTTCGCCGACGGCCTCCCCATCGGGCTGCAGCTGCTCGGCCCGCACCTCAGTGAGCCCACACTCCTCCGTGCCGCCTACGCCTACGAGCAGGCGTCAGAGTGGCACGACCGGCACCCGGAACTCTAGACGCACCCACTAGCGTGTGATGTCGCGCCTCTGGAAGAGCACGAGCGCAGCCACGAATCCCACGAGTGCTACCCCGAACAGCACCAGAACGTCGCGCAGCAGCGACGAGCCGCTCGTTGCCACCGCCAGCGGGTCGAGGTAGTAGAAGAGCGACAGGGGCGCCAGAGGCTCCGCTGGACCCCATATGGCTCCGACGAAATCGAGGAAGTACATCACCGTCAGTATCCCCGCGGCAATGGACACCGTGCGCCCGCCGTCCGAGCTTACCGCGGAGAGCAGCATCGCGATGCCGCCAGATGCCAGGAGCACACCCAACGCATTCACCTGGGCCAGCAGCAGCGTACCGGCTTCCACGTCGCCGGCGAGGCCCGTGAGCGCCGCTCCCCCCAGCGAACCCAGCCAGGACATGGCCACGATGATCACCGCCCCCACGACCAGCACGCCCGCCTTCGCAGCCAGGTAGCGCCAGCGCGGTATGGGCGACGCGAGCAGCATCAGCGCCGTGCCGCGTTCGATCTCGCGCGCCGCGGCGCCGCTCGATACGGTCAGCACGAACGCGAGTCCCGCGATGATGTAGACCGGATGGCGGTAGTCGAGTGCGATGTAGCTCGTTATCGATGTCCCGAACCCGGCCTGGGCGCGGAACATCGCGGCCATCGGCGCGGGCAGCGATTCGAACAGGTCGGCGAGCGCGTCCAATCCGCCGAAAGCGTCGAACGTGTAGACGATGATCAGGCTCATCAGGAACAGGCCCACCGACACGGCCAGCAGCCCGATGCGGTGCGAATGGAGCGTGTGCATGAAGACGCTACCCACTGGCCAACTCCTTACCTCCATCCTCACCGTAGAAGCCCATGAACAGGTTCTCGAGGCTCAACCGCTCGTAGGTCATGTCGACTATGTCGTGCCTCGCCAACTCCCGCAGCACCTCGTTGATGTCGCCTGAGACAGCCAGCTCCCAGCGGGCGCCATCCCGCGACAGCACCTCCACGCCCGGGATGGAGAGCCCGTCGGGTGGGGGCTCCCGGAACTCCACGTCCATCGTGCGAGCTTTGCCCTCCCGCAGCGCTTCCACGGACCCCGTACCCACGATGCGGCCGTCGCGGATGAGCGCCACCCGTTCGCAGACCTCCTCCACGTCTGAGAGGACATGGGAGGACATGAACACCGTCGCGCCTCTGTCGCGCGACTCTCTGATGATCGCGAACAACTCCTGCCGCATCAGCGGGTCGAGTGCCTCGGTCGGTTCGTCCATGATCAACACGTCAGGGTCGTGTTGCATCGCCTGCACGAGCCCCAGCTTCTTCGCCATGCCCGAGGAGTAGCCCTTCACCTTCCGCCGGAGCGCAGCATCCGGCAGTTCGAGACGCTCCAGCAGTTCGGCCTGCCGGGGAAGTCTGCCCCTGATGCCTCGCAGGCTTGCGACGTAGTTGAGGAAGTCCCGTCCCGTCAGGCCGCTGGCGAACGCGACCACGTCCGGCAGGAAACCGAGCCTCGCCTTGACGGCAACGGTATCGCGCCAGGCGTCCATCCCCAGCACCCGGGCGCTGCCCCGGTCCGCGCGGATGAAACCCGTCAGCACACGGATGGTCGTGGTCTTGCCCGCGCCGTTCGGACCGAGGAAGCCGAATATCTCACCTTGCTCAACCGAAAGGTCGACGCCCCGCAAGGCTTCCACGCTTCCGAAACGCTTGTAGACGTCCGCTACACCGAGCGCCTGCTCCCCTGCTTCGCTCATGCAACATCCTCGGTCATCATCTGCCCGTCCTGGACACGCAGGTGACGGGCGGCGCGCAAGTACACCTCGGGCAGCGCATGGGGATCAGCGGTCGTCACGATAGTCTGAGGATAGCAACACGCCTCTTCCAACACGAGTTGCCTCCGGCGCTCGTCCAGCTCGGACAGCGCGTCGTCCAGGAGCAGCAGCGGCTGGTCTCCTCTGCGCTCAGCGAGGAGACGCGCCTCGCCCAGCCGCAGTGCCAGCGCCGCGAGCCGGGCCTGCCCTCGAGAAGCGTGCCGTGACGCTTCCACCCCGTTCAACAGCAGTTGCAGATCGTCGCGATGGGGCCCGACGAGCGTCATGCCGCGCGCACGCTCCTGGTCCCGGGACGAGCGCAGCGCCTCTCTCAGTGCGCGCTCCCCGTCCCCGTCTTCCGGTTCCGCCGCAGTCCCCACGTACGCAACCGACAGCACGCCCTGCGACGACAACCGCTCGAACGCCGATACGGCAGCCTGCGCCAGCGCCGTCATGGAGGACCAGCGTTCGTTGAGAACCATCGCCCCTTCTTTCACCAGCGCTTCGTCCCAGAACGTCAGCTCTTCCTCCCCTGCGCGCCGCTCGCGCAGAGCCCGCAGCAGCGTGTTCCGCTGCGCCAGCACACGCTGGTAGCGCGACAGCGCCTGCACGTACCTGCGCGATACCTGCGCGAGCAGCACGTCCAGGTAGCGTCTGCGTCCACGCGGAGGACCGAATACGAGGTCGATGTCCTCCGCCGCGAAGAGCACCGCCCCCATCATCCCTACGAGGTCCGACGCACGCTTCGGCGCGCCGTTCACTCTGATCTGCTTCGCAGTGCCACTGCCCTCCCTGCAATCGAGCCCGATGCGCAGTTCGAGCGGGCCGTTGGGCCCATCGAGGGCCGCCCCCACGATGGCATAGCCGCCCGCCTCCGCCGCCTCCCACGAGACGAGCTCGCGCTCCGTCACCGCACGCTGCGACCTGCCGATGGCAAGGAGATAGGCCGCTTCCAGCAGATTGCTCTTGCCCTGCCCATTCTCTCCACTGACGACGGTCAGTCCGGGTCCCAGCGCGAGGTCCAACTGCCTGTAGGAGCGGAAGTTGGTGAGTGTCAGGTTCGTGAGTTGCATTGCTGCAATGATAATCGTCACCACACGCCGAAGTTGGGCGCGGGGGTGGCGGAGTCGATGCCGTCGCCGCTTTCATGCTTGCCTCCCCTCGGCTGCGAGGTTCCTGCCTCCGCAGGAACGACGGAACCCCCATCGTCGTCACCGTCGCTGCTGCGCGGGGGCACGGGGATGCCGACCGGCGGGCGCGGGAGGAGGAACGACTCGTAGCCGGTCCAGATCTGCAGCGACGGCGGGGTCATGAACGCGAGCGCGAGGGCGTCGGCGCGGTCGGGCGAGGAGAGCTTCTTCTTGCGCAGTTCCCGCTTGCTCTCCATCTGCACCTGGCCGGAGCTGGAGACGTCGTAGCGCAGGGCGAGGAGTTGCGCGGCGAGCTCCTCGTCGTCCGGCAGGGCGATGAGACGGTCGTTGATGAGGCGGCGCACCTCCCAGAATATCTCGGAGCGCAGGTTCCTGAAGCGCGTCGGGTGCATCGCCTTGCGCCCGAACTGCACGCCGTGGACGGGCGCATCCAGCTCGCGCAGGCGGTCGGCAACGCCCGCTCCGACGCCATCCTCGTCCACGAAGATCGCTTCCGCGCCGAGTTCGCGCGCCATGAGCGCAGTCTCCCCGGCCACGCGCATCGTGTCGACGCGCCCGAATGACTTGATGGCGACGACGCTCTGCCCGCGGCGCGCGCAGAGCACGGACTTGTCGTCGCCGAACCGGGCGACGTCCACGCCCACGTAGAGGGGCTCGCGGGCGTCGTCCTCCTCGGTGGGGGCGCCCTCGCCACTGGGAGCGTCGTCGCGCATCGCGTCCTCGACGGCGGCGCGTCCCACGAGCGAGTCCTCCAGAACGTCGGGGAACTCCGCGTAGACGGCGGCGATGAACTTGGGATGGTCCTCGCCCCAGTGCAGGGCGCGGTCGGCGATGTCCTCGGCGTTGATCAGGCCGGGCCGCGCCGGCTCCTCGCCGGTGAGGTTGGGCGTCTCGTAGGCGGAGATGCGCATGTGCTGGTACTGGTGACGCTTCCCGTGGTGGGACTCGTAGAACGTGCCGGAGGTGGAGAAGGCGTTGCCCGCGAGCAGGGTCTTCACCGGGTTGAGGCGGAGCGCGGCGTCGAAGTGGGACTCCCTGACGGCGTGGGCCTCGTCGACGATCAGGAGGAGTTCCGGCGAGTGGAAGCCGTGGATGTTGTCCGGGTTGTTGGTGGCGAAGCCGATGGCGAACCGCTCCGGCGAGATGAAGTAGCGGCCCTGGGTGAGCTTTCCGCTGAGGGCGTCGCCCACGGCGTCGCGGACGGCGGCGAGCTCCTGCCAGAGGACCTCGCGCACCTGGCGCTGGGTGGAGGAGAGGACGACGACCTTCGCCTGGGCGCGGGTCTCGACCCACCAGAGGATGAGGCGGGCGAGCGCCCAGCCCTTGCCGCAGCCGTTCGCGCCAACGACGGAGACGCGGCGGGACGAGGCGACGGTGTTCAGCATGTCGCGCTGCGTGGAGTAGGGCTTGCCCGCCGCGCCGAGGACGTTCTCGACGAACCCGGCAGGGTCGTCCCGGTATTCCGGATAGCGGACCTCAGTGCTCATTGCGTGCCTTCGTTCCCTGTCGTTCCTTCGTGATGCTGCCGTCGGGTCAACCCTCACCCCCAGCCCCTCTCCCAGGAGGAGAGGGAGCAGGCGGCCTCGTTAAACGAAAAGCCCCGGCCACTTGAAGGCCGGGGCTCGTCCCCGTTCACTGCGTTGCGAGTCAGCCGATCAATCCGGCCGCCGCGTCTGCGTACATGATAACCGGCAGAGTGTTGCTTACGCAACTATGGAGCGTCGTGAGGCGTACAAGCGGCGGGGAGGAGATGGGGCGTGCCAGGATACGTGCATGCCTCACACCTCAGCCGTTCGCCCGTGCGTCACTACCGTAGATCTCTTGTGCTCACTCAGGTGTCAGTTGCGGGATGGCGTACAATGCAGGCTGAGGCATCGTGGAGCAGTGAGCATGGAGCTGTACCAGTTGGACTACGTGTTGCACGAACCCTGCGAGGAGCAGGGGTGGTTCTACATGGCTGAGATACCCGAACTTCCCGGGTGCCGAGCCTGGGCGGAGACGCCTAAAGAGACTCTGGTTGAACTGTGCACGGTAGCTGAACATTTCATTCTCTCCTACCAGGACCGTGGCAAACCTCTGCCTGCACGGATAGCCCGGTTGCGGACAGGACAGGGCAGCATCTCCGTCGCCGTATGACGTACGGGGAGCTGACGAGGAAGCTCAGAAGGCTGGGTTGCGTCTTCGAGCGTCAGGCGGGAGGTTCGCACGAAATCTGGATCAACCCGGCCAGCAACCGGGAAACCACGGTTCCGAGGCATGGCAATAGGGACTTGGCCACAGGAACCATCCACGGGATCCGGAGAGACCTGGGTATCGCCAGGCAGGAGTTCGACCAAGCGTAGGGACGGCACACATGAAGGCTCGCAGACCGAGCGTCAAGAGGGCCTGTAAGCCGGATCCTGTACCTCGCAAGCGCCTCTTTCGTCGCACACCCGAAGGAAAACGCAGCCCAGTGGCGTTGTGGGGACGCATCTCCCTCCATGTACAATGAAGATACGGTCATGGATCGCGCCTTGATGATCGAACGTGGAGGAGTATCCCCGTGCTCACAACCAAGCGAAAGTCCACCCGCGCCGGCCTCCGCAGCGCCGTCCTTATCTCACTCGTCCTTCTTATGCTCGCGGCATTCGCCGCCGCCTGCAGCAATCCGGAACCGACAGCCACGCCCACGCCCCGGCCAACCCCTACGCCGACTCCCACGGCTACGCCGACGCCGGTGCCCCCGACTCCAACGCCAACGCCTGCCCCGGAGGCAACGCCGGATGCCATGATGCCCAAACCGGGGGCGGGCTCCATAGCGGACCTCGTCATCGATGACAACACCACCGTGGGCGACCTCATGGCTGCGCTCTCCGAGAGCGAGGTATCCTGCCTGCGTGACGCCGTGGGCGAAGCCACGCTGGGTGCTGTTATGAACCTCCCCCTGGCGAGTGCTCCCCCGGGAGCCATGGATGCCCTGCCGTTCGAATGTCTCGCGCCGGAGAGCGCCATCGGCATCAGTATCGCAATGATGTCTGCGGCGGCTGGAGGACTGAGCGCGGAGACGCGCGGCTGCATCAGCACCCTCGCGATGGAGAATCCCAGCGTGCTTGGGATCGGTGCGGAGCCGGAAGACCCAACGGAGCTCTTCAGCACAGCCATACAGATACAGCTCTGCTTCACCGACGAGGAAGCCGCACGCCTCGCAGCGGAGAGCGGAGAGGCTATGCCTCCCCCATCCGTCATGCGGTGCATGGAGGAGCAACTCGGGAGCCTCGATGGCCTGCTAGCCCTGTTCTTAGGGGGCCTTGGAGGAGAGCCGGACCTGGCGGCGCTGGGTGAACTGATGGCAGCCGCCGAGACCTGCGGCCTCGAGATGACGCCGCCCGCAGGCAGCGGCGGGTTCGGTCAGTAGTCTCCGTCCTGACAATCGCTCATCATTGCGAGCCGTCCTCAGGGGCGGCTCGCAGCATATCCGCGCTCGTGCGGGAGTATCCTGAACTCCTTCGGGACTTTGACACTCCGCCTCTACGCTCATAGCATTGTTCAGTACGCCCGTGGACAGAACCTGTGAGCGACTTACCCTCGACGACCGAAGAACTCCAACCGATCGTCTGGCAGGACGGACACCTGCTCCTGCTCGACCAGACGCTACTGCCTGCGCATGAAGAGTGGGTGGCGGTCCACGACGCTGGCGGCGCCATCGAGGCCATCCGTTCCATGCGCGTGCGGGGCGCCCCCGCGGTCGGCATCGCTGCCGCGTACGCCATGGCGCTTGCCGCCCGCAGCGTCGAGGCTGCTTCGATGTCCGTCTTCCTGGACGAGTTGGACGCTCAGGCAGCGCGGATAACAGCTGCGCGCCCCACTGCGGTCAACCTCGGTTGGGCGGTGCAGCGATGCCAGGACGCTGCGCGTACGTGCAGCACACCCGGCCAGGCTGCCACGCGCATCCTCGCTCTTGCGAATGCCATGCGGGAGGAGGACATCGAGTCCAACAGGGCCATCGGGCGCAACGGATCTGCGCTGGTGCCGGACTCCGGGGGCATCCTCACGCACTGCAACACCGGCGCGCTCGCAACTGCGGGCTACGGCACAGCGCTGGGCGTCATCCGCGCCGCATGGGAGGCCGGCAAGCGGCCTCGAGTCTTCCACACGGAGACCCGCCCGTGGCTGCAGGGCGCCCGCCTCACCGCATGGGAGCTTGCCCGGCTCGGCATTCCGGCGACGCTCATCGTCGACTCCGCAGCCGGCGCGCTCATGGCATCCGGCGCCGTCACAGCCGTCGTAACCGGCGCAGACCGCATCGCGGCGAACGGCGATACGGCGAACAAGATCGGAACGTACGGCCTGGCGACACTCGCGTCCGCGAACGGCATCCCGTTCTACGTCGCCGCCCCCTTCTCTACGGTAGACCTGAACGTGAAGAGCGGGGCAGACATCCCGGTAGAGGAGCGCCCTGCCATCGAGGTCACCTCGCTGGGAGGACAACCCATCGCGGCGGAGGGCGTTGAGGTCTGGAACCCCGTGTTCGACGTCACACCCGCCAGGCTCATCACCGGGATCATCACGGAACGCGGAGTGCTCCGTCCGCCCTACGAGGCGCCGCTGCGCTCGCTCGCCGCGCAGCCGGAGGTGGCATGAAGGGCCTGCCACACGCAACCGTCGGCATCATCGGCGGCACCGGTCTGTACGATATCGAGATGGACAGCGTTCACGAAGTGACGCTCTCCACGCCATACGGTGAGCCGAGCGGCGCTATCACCATAGGTGAGATGGGAGGCGCCACCGCCGCGTTCCTCCCACGGCACGGCGCGGGCCATCGCATATCTCCCACGGAACTGAACTCCCATGCCAACATCCACGCATTCAAGCAGCTGGGTGTCGAGCGGGTGGTCTCCGTGAGCGCCGTTGGTAGCCTGCAGGAGCAGATAGAACCGCTGCACATGGTCGTGCCGGACCAACTGATCGACCGCACGAGGTTGCGCGGGAACACCTTCTTCGGCGATGGTCTTATAGCGCACATCTCCTTCGCTGACCCGTTCTGCCCCGACCTGAGCGCTCAGCTGGCGGACGCCGTCGAGGAAGACGCCTCGACAACCGTGCACCGGGGTGGAACGCTGGTGGTGATGGAAGGCCCCGCCTTCTCCACCCGGGCAGAGTCCGCGCTCTACCGGTCGTGGGGCGCGAGCATCATCGGCATGACGGCGCTGCCCGAGGCGAAACTGGCCCGCGAGGCAGAGATGTGCTACGCCACGCTCGCGTGCGCGACCGATTACGATGTATGGCACGACGAGTACGCGAGCGTGACCGTTGAGGTGGTGATTCAGAACCTGCAGAGGAACGTGGCTGCATCAAGGGAGACGTTGGCGCGCCTCATACCCAGGCTCACGTCCGAGCGTACGTGCGAGTGCGGGGACGCCCTGCGCAACGCGATAGTCACGCCCATCGGACATGCCCCACAGGAGACCCTGGAGCGACTCGGCCCCATCGTCTCCCGGTACACTAACCAAGTGAGGAGCTGACGACATGGCACGAGGACGACAGGAACCGGGCGAGCCTTACCGGCGGATATCCGTCGAGGAGGCCCACGAGATGCAACGGGAAGGCGCACTCGTCGTAGACGTGCGCCGCCCCGACGAATGGGTCGCGGGACACGTCTCCGGCGCACTGCACATCCCCGTGGACGACTTCCTCGGAGAAGCGGAAGCGAAGCTTCCGAAGGACAACGACCTGCTTTTCATCTGCGCCGCGGGCGTCCGCAGCGGGCTGGCGGCGGAGATGGCCGCAGCGCTCGGCTTCGAGTCCGAGCACCTCTACAACGTCGAGGAAGGCACGCCGACCTGGATCGCGGCGGACCTGCCGACCGACTACGGCGACCAGGAAGGGAGATAACTTGCAACCGGAAGGAAAACTCGGAGACGTCAAAGACCCGTCGCTGGCGGACGAGGGAGTCCGTCTCGTTGAATGGGCGGCGCGGGAGATGCCCGTGATACGCCTGATAAGGGAGCGCTTCGCCAGGGAGAAGCCCCTGGAAGGGCTCACCCTCGCAGCGTGCCTGCATGTAACCTCGGAGACCGCCAACCTCGCCCTCGCCCTGCAGGCCGGGGGCGCGGACGTGCGTCTCTGCGCGAGCAATCCCCTCTCCACGCAGGACCCCATCGCGGCTGCGCTCGCCGTCGCCTACGACATACCCACCTACTCCATCAAGGGCGAGGACAACGACACTTACTACCAGCACATAGCCTCCGTCGTGGACGCGAAGCCACACATGACGATGGATGACGGCGCCGACCTCGTGGCCATGCTCCACACCCAGCGGCAGACGCTCCTCGACGGCGTCATCGGGGGGATGGAGGAGACCACTACCGGCGTCATACGCCTGCGCAGCATGGCGAAAGCCGGCAAGCTCCGCTACCCCATCATCGCCGTCAACCAGGCCGACACCAAGCACATGTTCGACAACCGCTACGGCACCGGCCAGAGCACGCTGGACGGCATCACGCGGGCCACGAACCTGCTCTTCGCGGGGAAGAACGTGGTTGTCGCGGGCTATGGCTGGTGCGGGCGAGGCATCGCGATGCGCGCCAGAGGCATGGGCGCACAGGTCATCGTTACCGAGATCGACCCCGTCCGGGCTCTCGAAGCGACGATGGACGGGCACCAGCTCATGCGCATGGACGACGCCGCCAGGGCAGGAGATGTCTTCGTCACCGTGACCGGCGGCAAGCATGCCATCGACGCGCAGCACTTCCAGGTGATGAAGGACGAGGCCGTCATCGCCAACAGCGGTCACTTCAACGTGGAGATCAACATCGACGCACTGGAGGACGCCGCCATCGAGAAGAAGGAAGTGCGCCCCATGGTGCACCAGTACGTGATGGCGGACGGCCGCAAGATCAACCTGCTCGCGGAGGGCAGGCTGGTCAACCTCTCCGCCGCGGAAGGACACCCCTCCGCGGTCATGGACATGAGCTTCGCCAACCAGGCGCTCAGCGCCGAATACATGGCGAAGAACGCCGCCAACCTCCCCATAGACGTCTACGACGTCCCCTTGGAGCTCGACCAGCAGGTCGCCTCGCTCAAACTGGAAGCGATGGGCCTCTCTATGGACATCCTTTCGGATGAGCAGGCAGCCTATCTGGCGGGATGGGAAGCGGGCACATAGCCCGCAGGCAAGTAACTTTGGAGTTCGGAGGACCCACGGAATGACACAGACCGGAACGACGTTCGAGACCTCGCCCTCTTACCTGCTGACCTCGGAATCCGTTACCGAGGGGCATCCCGATAAACTGTGCGATCAGGTATCCGACGCCATCCTCGACGCTATCTATGCGCAGGACCCGATGGCCCGCGTCGCTTGTGAAACGGCCACCGGCACGAACATCGTCATGGTGGTCGGCGAGATCACCACGACTGCCATGGTCGACTACGAAGCGGTCGTCCGCGACACCGTCAGGCGCATCGGCTACGACGACCAGGAGATCGGCATCGACTACAAGACCTGTGAGGTCATCGTCCGGCTGCACGAGCAGTCGCCCGACATCAAGGCCGGAGTGGACACGGCGCTCGAAGAGCGCGGCAAGGACGGTGCGACCGACGAACTGAACCTCGGCGCCGGCGACCAGGGCATGATGGTAGGTTTCGCGTGCAGCGAGACTGCGGAGTTCATGCCGCTCACCATCTCGCTCGCGCACAAGCTCACCCGCCGGCTCTCCATCGCGCGTCGTGAGGGCGTCATCCCCTACCTGAAGCCTGACGGAAAGTCGCAGGTCACCGTGGAATACGAGCACGGCAAACCGAAGCGCATCGCGGCCATCGTCGTCAGCACCCAGCACAGCGCAGATGTCGCCAACGAACAGATCGAGCAGGACGTGCGAGAGCACATCATCGACGCGGAGGTCCCGGCAGACCTCATGGACGACGACACCCGCATCTACGTGAACCCGTCCGGGCGCTTCGTGGTAGGCGGCCCGCATGGCGACTCCGGTCTCACCGGGCGCAAGATCATCGTCGACACCTACGGCGGGGTCGCGCGTCATGGCGGCGGCGCGTTCTCCGGCAAGGACCCCACAAAGGTGGACCGCTCCGCCACGTATGCGGCCCGATGGGTCGCGAAGAACGTCGTCGCCGCCGGCCTCGCAGACCGCTGCGAGGTGCAGGTCTCCTACGCGATCGGCGTCGCAGAGCCCACGAGCCTCGCTGTCGAAACGTTCGGCACGAACAAGGTGGATACTGCGCTCATAATCGAACTGGTGAAGAAGCACTTCGACCTCCGCCCCCGCGCCATCATCCGCGACCTCGAACTCAGAAGGCCCATCTACGGCCCGACGGCTTCCTACGGCCACTTCGGCCGCATGGACGTCGACCTGCCGTGGGAGCGCACGGACAAGGCGGAAGCCCTCCGCGCCGACGCGAAGCTCGGGGCCGGCCGGTGACCGAGGCCCCGCTCATCCGGTTCGGCACCGACGGCTGGCGTGCCCTCATCGCCCGCGACTACACGTTCGAGAACGTGCGCATCTGCGCCGCGGCTGTAGCCGCCTACCTCAAAGACGAGGGCTTGAACGAGCGTGGCGCGGTAGTCGGTTACGACACCCGCTTCGGCTCACCGGAGTTCGCTGCAGAAGCCGCAGCCGTTCTCGCAGCGAACGGGGTCCCCACTTATCTCTCCGACAACGTCTCTCCCACCCCGGTCGTCAGCTACAACATCCTCCACCAGCGGGCGGGCGGCGGCGTCATCATCACCGCCAGCCACAACTCCGGCCTGTGGAACGGCTTCAAGTACAAGCCTGACTACGCGGGCAGCGCGCCGCCGGAGACCGTCTCGAAGATCGAACAGCACATCGATGCTCTCCAAGCTGCAGGAGGCGTGGACGCACCCGGACGAAGCGCTCCGAAGGCGCAGACCGTCGACATGAAGGGACCTTATCTCGCCAACCTCGCAGCCGCCATCGACCTCAGCGTGATCGGCTCGGCTGGCCTACGCATCGGCGTGGACGCCATGCACGGCGCGGGGGCAGGCTACGTCAGCGCTGCGCTCGCCGACACGGGCGCGAATGTGCAGGAGATGCGTGCCGAGCGGAACCCCGCCTTCCCCGGCATGAAACAGCCTGAGCCGATCGGGCCCAACCTCGGCCCGAGCATCGAGGCCGCGCGCGCCGGGCATTTCGACGTAGTGCTCGCCAACGACGGTGACGCAGACCGCCTCGGCGTCCTCGACGAGAACGGTGTGTTCATCGACACGCTCTCCACTTTCTCTCTCCTCTGCCTCCACCAGCTGGACGGCAAGGGCCTGCGTGGACCTGTCATCCGCTCCCTCACACAGAGTGCGATGATCGACAAACTCGCTACGCTGTACGACGTGCCTGTCCACGTGACGCCCGTCGGTTTCAAGTTCGTCGGGCCTGCGATGCTCACGGAGTCGGCGGTTGCGGCAGGAGAGGAGAGCGGCGGTTACGCCTTCCAGGGCAACATCCCGGAGCGGGACGGCATCTTCAGCGGCCTCCTCTTCGTGGAACTGATGGTCCGCACCGGCAAGCGGGCCTCCGAACTCGTCAAACTGCTCTTCGAGAAGGTCGGCGAACACGCCTATGACCGCCTGGACGTCGACCTCGCTCCCGACGACCCGAAGCCGGACACGCACGCGCTCGCGGCGAAGCCGCCAGCATCGATCGCTGGCCTGCGCGTAACGGGCACTGACACCTTGGACGGCGTGCGTTACGTGTTGGAGGGTGGTTTCTGGGGGCTTATACGGCCCTCCGGCACCGAGCCGCTGCTCCGTATCTACGCAGAAGGCGACAGTCCACAGCGCGTCGCCGAGATGCTCCAGGAGCTGCGCGGCATCGCAGGAGCGTAAAGAGAGCCCGCTCGATGAGCGGGCTCTCTTGCAACCGTCGTGAGATCGGCCCTAGCGCTTGGTGTACTGCGGGGCGCGACGGGCACGCTTGAGACCGTACTTCTTGCTCTCTTTGATGCGAGCGTCCCGGGTCAGGTAGCCGTGGTTGCGCAGCTCCTTCTTGAGGTTCGGGTCAGCGAGGAGCAGCGCACGGGCGATGCCGTGGCGCAGCGCGTCCGCCCAGGCGGAGACGCCGCCGCCCTCGATCTTCGCAACGACGTTGAAGCGGTCAGCCGCGGCAGAGATCGTCTCGAACGGCTGCATCGCGCGCTTCTGCCAGTCGATCCAGGGCAGAGCCTCTTCGAGCGGTTTGCCGTTTATCACAACCGTGCCCGTCCCGCCCGGGTAGAGCCTCACACGAGCGATGGCGGACTTGCGCTTCCCTGTCCCGTAGTAATAGCTCTCCTGCGTCGTCATTTGGCCTCGCTCTCCTCGTCCTGTTCACCCTCGGCGATCTCTTCCGTGTCCGATGAGTCTCCAGGCGTCTCCACGTCCGTGGTCTCCTCGGTTTCCGCAGCCGGGGTCTCCGGTTCGTCTTCTACCGAGGTCTCCGCAACCTCCACCGCTTCTGCGGCAGCCTTCGGAGCCTCTTCCTCGGCTACCGCCTCCTGGCGCGTCGTGCGGCGCCTGCGCCGCGCCGGTGTGGGCGCCGGAGCAGCCGGGGCCTGCTTCGCCTTGCCCATGCCGATACGGACCTGCGCCTCATGCGGGTGCGTGTCGGTGGTGTATACCTTCAGCCGCCGGAGCATCCTGCGGCCAAGCCGGTTGCGCGGCAGCATCCCCTTCACTGCAAGTTCAATCACACGCTCGGGGAAGCGTGTCAGCATCTCTTCCAGTGTGCGGGTCCGCATGCCGCCCACGTAGCCGGAGTGGCGGTAGTACAGCTTCTGCGACATCTTGTTGCCGGACACCCCCACCTTCGCGGCGTTCACCACGATGACGAAGTCCTCCGACAGCTGATGGCGGCTGTAGTCGGGGCGGTGTTTGCCCTGCAGCAGGCCGGCGACCTTCGTGGCCAGACGACCCAGCCGTTCGCCCTCCGCGTCCACCACGTGCCACTTCTCTTTACGGGCTGCCGGTTTCGTATGTTTCGTTATGCGTTGTAGTTGCATCGTTCTCAGGCGGGAATCCCGCGTATCTCACTTCCTGTAGTGTCAGGCCGCGTGCGGGGAGAACCGTCTCCGCCGCGCCCTGCGCTCCGCTCTCGAGCATCCGCTCGAATGCGCTCACCGTCATTCTGCCGAGCCCTACGTCCACCAGCGCCCCGGCTGTTCGGCGCACCTGTTGGGGAAGGAAGGCATTCGCCTCCAACTCCACTATCAACTCGTCGCCTTCCCGGACCACATCCGATCGCATCATCCGTCGGACGAACGATCTGCCTTGCGGTTGCGCCCCGCTGAAGGCGCGGAAATCATGCTCTCCGACCAGGCTTGCAGCCGCCCGGCGCATCGCCTCCTCGTCCAACCTGCGCACCACCCGGTGTGTGACTCCCCGGCGGAGCGGGGACGAAGACCGGCTTTCCAACAACCGGTAGCGATACACTCGCGACTTCGCGTGCCTGCGAGGATCGAACGTTGGAGCGACCTCGTAGGCCGCGTGCACTGCGATCTGTTCGCCCAGGTAGTGGTTCAACCCGGCTACGATGCGCTCGACAGGCAACGCGCTCTCTGTATCGAACGCCGCAACCTGCGCGTGGGCGTGGACTCCAGCGTCGGTACGCCCTGCTCCCCTGACTGTGGCCCTGGCAGTGGTGAGCGACTCTATTGCGTTTTCGAGTTCCTCCTGTATCGATGGGGCGTTCGCCTGGCGTTGGAACCCGGCGTACCCCGTCCCGTCGTATTCGATGACGAGCGCTATCCGTCTCGTCACGGTTCTCCTTTACACCAGCTCCAGCAGCGCCATCGGCGCAGCGTCGCCCTTGCGCGGCATGAGTTTCACCATCCGCGTGTAGCCGCCGGGCCTATCCGCATACCGGGGCCCTATCTCGTTGAACAGCCGCTCGACGGCGTACTTGTCCGGCACCGCGGAGAGCGCCTGGCGCCGGTTGTGCAACGTCGCCTCTCTCCCCTTGCTGATCATCTTCTCCGCAAGAGCCCGCACTTCACGGGCCTTCGCCTCGGTCGTCGTTACCCGCTCATGGCGCAGCAATTGCGACACGAGGTTGTTCAGCAGCGCCTCTCGATGCTCGGTGCGGCGCCCCAGCTTGCGGCCCGATACTCGATGTCGCATCGCCTTACTCCTCTTCGCCCTGTGCCGCTTGCTCGGAGGCGGCGGCTACGGGGACCGGATCCGGCGCGCTCTCCTGTGTCCGAAGGCCGGGGTGCGTGATCCCGATCTCGCGCAGCCGCTCATCCAGTTCGTCCAACGACTTCTCACCGAAGTTCCGGATGCGCAGCAACTCGTCGCGGTCCCGCTCCAGCACCTCGCCCACCTTGTGGATAGAGGCGCGCTTCAGGCAGTTGAGCGTGCGCATCGTCAGGTTCAGGTTCTCGACCGGCATGTTGTATTGGGAAGACGGGATCGCCGCCGCCCACATCATCCGGTCGCCGTCCTGGGACTGCGACTCCGAGACCGTGGAGAAGCGGAAGAAGTGCTCCACCAGCTCCTGGCCCGCCTGGCGCATAGCCTCGGCAGGCGAGACGGCGCCGTTCGTCCACACCTCCACGTTGAGCCGCTCGTAGTCCGTGTGCTGCCCCACGCGAGTGCGCTCCACGGTGTAGTTCACCTTGCGCACCGGGGTGTAGATGGCGTCCACGGGCAACTCCCCGATGGGTCGTCCGTCGCCGGAGGCCGCCGGTTCGTAGCCCTTGCCCGTCTCCACGTTCAGGTCCATCTCCAGTTTGGAGTTCGGACCGTCCAGCGTGGCGATGTGAAACTCGGGGTTCACGATCTCGAAATCCGGGGACATGATGATGTCTCCCGCCTTCACTTCGCCCGGGCCCTCGACACGAAGCCGGAGCTTCCCGGGCCTGTTCGTGTGCGCACGCAGATTGATCGACTTCACGTTGAGCAGGATGTCCACCACGTCTTCCTTCACGTGCGGGACCGTGGAGTACTCGTGCTCAACACCTTCGATCTTGACCGAACTGATCGCGGAGCCGTTGATCGAACTCAGCAGCACGCGGCGCAGAGGGTTCCCCAGCGTCACGCCGAAACCGCGCGGCAATGGCTCGATGACGAACATCCCGTAATTCTCACCGGCTTCCGTCATCCGCACCGTGGGCTTGGGCACAGGCGCGAGGTCGAAACTGGAGTCGCGAGGCTCGTCGTAGCCGTAATCCAACATCTCTTGTCCCATCCTTCATGCGCCCTGGTCTCCTCGGAGAGCAGGGCAGAACCAGGTCAGCCTGTTAGCGTGAGTAGAACTCCACCACCATTCGGGTCTCGATCTTGCTGTCGATATCCGACGGTTCCGGGTTCCGCACGATCATCGCCGTCATCTCGTTCCTGTCGAACTCGATCCATTCCGGTATCGGCCGCTGCCCGACCGAGCGGACCGCGTCCTGTCCGAACTGTGCATCCTTGCTGGACGGTTTCCAGGCGATCATCTCGCCCGAACGTACCCGGTAGGAAGGGATATTCACCTTCTTCCCGTTCACGGTGAAGTGTCCGTGCAATACACGTTGACGGGCCTGAGCGCGGGAGTCCGCGAACCCGATGCGGTAGATCACGTTGTCCAGGCGGCGCTCCAGCAGTTGAAGCAGGTTCTCGCCCGTCGCGCCCTGCATGCGGAGGGCGTCGCCGAAGTAGCGCCGGAACTGGCGCTCCAGCACGCCGTACGACTGCCGGGCCTTCTGCTTCTCGCGCAGTTGCACCGCCCAGTCGGACGCGCGGCGACGGCGCGGTTGCTGGTCGCCCGGTGTCTTGCGGCGCTTCTCCACCCCGCACTTGGGGGTGAAACAACGCTCGCCCTTCAGGAACAGTTTCTCTCCTGCGCGCCGGCACTGCCGGCACACGGGTCCTGTGTATCTTGCCATCTCTGCCTCTTAGACCCGCCGCCGTTTCGGTGGGCGGCATCCGTTATGTGGAACCGGCGTAACGTCGCGGATGCTCGTCACGGTCAGACCTGCGCCCTGCAGCGCGCGGATCGCGGGCTCGCGACCCGCCCCTGGGCCTCGGACGTACACTTCAACCTGACGCAGACCGAAGTCCATCGCCTTGCGCGCAGCCGTCTCTGAGACCCGCTGCGCCGCGAAGGCCGTGCTCTTCCGCGCTCCCTTGAATCCAACGCCGCCGCCGGAGCCCCAGGCCACAACATTGCCCTCGGGGTCGGTGAGCGAGACTATGGTGTTGTTGAACGTTGCAGTGATGAACACCTTGCCGCGCGGAACGAACTTCCGTTCCCGGCGCCGCGTCCTTGTCCTGTTGGCCCTGGCCAAGATAATCCCTCCGGCGTCCTACTTCTTCATCACGCGCCGCTTGCCGGCGACCGTCCTGCGGCCGCTCCGCTTGGTGCGTGCGTTCGTCTTCGTTCGCTGGCCGTGCACCGGCAGTCCGCGGCGGTGACGCAGCCCCCGGTAAGCGCCGATATCTATCAAGCGCCGGATGTTGTCGTTCACCTCCCGCTTGAGGTCACCTTCCACCATGTACTCGTGGTCGATGATCTCCCTGATGCGGGTCATCTGCTCATCCGGCACCTCGTGCACCTTCGGGTTGCCGGAGATGCCCGCTTGAGAGGCAATCTTCCGGGCAGCCGTCGGCCCTACGCCATGGATGCGCCGGAGCGCTATCTCCACTCGCTTGTTATCCGGGATGTCTACGCCTGCTACGCGTGCCATGATCTCACCCCTGCTTCTGCTTGCATCGAGGATTGGAGCAGATGATCCGGAGCGTGCGGCCACGCCGTACCTGACGGCACTTGTCACACCGCGGTTTGACCGATGCTGATACCTTCACTCTCTGCTCCTTCCTACTTGAACCGGTAGGTGATCCGCCCACGGGTCAGGTCGTACGGCGACAGTTCGACCAGCACGCGGTCCCCGGGAAGAACCCGGATGAAGTGCATCCGCATCTTGCCCGATACGTGCGCCAGTACCTCGTGGCCGTTCGCAAGCTCCGCGCGGAAGGTTGCGTTCGGCAGCGCCTCCATCACCGTGGCCTCGACCTCTATGGACTCTTTCTTTGCCATGTGGCCTACGTCTTCTCCCTACTCATCCACCTTCGTCGTAATGATGGGAGCACCCTCGGTGATGATCACCGTATGCTCGTAATGGACGGACACCGATCCATCCACGGTAACCACCGTCCAATCGTCGTCCAGCACGGTCGTACCGTCGCCTCCGAAGTTCACCATCGGCTCGATGGCGATGGCCATCCCCGGACGCAGCAGCGGCCCGTGACCGCCAGGCCCGAAGTTGGGAACGGACGGCTCTTCGTGCAGCTGGGTGCCGATGCCATGCCCAACGTACTCCCTGACGATGCCATACCGACCGCGGCGCAGGATCTCCTGCTCCACGGCGTGGGAGACGTCGCCAACGCGATTGCCCGCGCGTGCCTGCGCGATGCCGGCGAACAGCGCCGCGCGCCCCGTCTCCATCTGAGCACGGATACCTTCGCTCACGTCGCCAACCGCCACGGTCACTGCGGAGTCGCCGTACAGCCCGTCGACGATCGCCCCGAGGTCCATCCCTACGACGTCGCCGATCTGGATTCGGCGCTCGCCGGGTATACCATGGACGATCTCCTCGTTGAGCGAGATGCACAGCGTAGCGGGAAAGCCACGGTAGCCCTTGAACGCGGGGATCGCTCCCCGGGCTCGTATCTCGCGTTCCGCGATCTCATCCATCTCCCGCGTCGTCATGCCGGGAGCGATGGACCCGCGCAGCACGCGCAGCACCTCGCCGGTAACGCGCCCGGCTTCCTGCATCAGATCGAGCTCCTTCGAACTCTTAACCGTGATGCCGCCGCGTCCGTTCCTGACGCCCAGGTCCCGCAGTACCGATCTCGTCTGTGTCTTCATCCGCAAACGCCTATTGTACGTGGGGCGGGCAGACAACGCAAAGCGCTGACTCATGCGCGAAGGCCGCCTCCAGGTCAGCCGTGACCCGCTCCACGCTCTGCTGGCCGTTCACTCGCGCCAGCTTCCCTTGCGACTCGTAGTAGCCCACCAGCGGCGCCGTCTGGCGCTCGTAAGTCTCCAGCCGGGCGCGCACAACCTCGGGTTTATCGTCGTCGCGCTGGTAGAGTTCTCCGCCACAGGCGTCGCATCTCCCAGCCGTTCGTGGTGGAGAGAACGCCTCGTGATACGGCGCCTGGCACTTCCGGCATATCCAACGCCCGGCCAGGCGGCGCACCAGCTCTTCGGTCTCCACCTCTATGAGCAACGCCGCAGTTATCTCGCGTCCCTGGTCCTCGAGGGCCTCGTCCAGAGCTTTTGCCTGCTCCATCGTCCGAGGGAACCCGTCCAACACGTAGCCATCGAGTGCGTCCGGCTCTTCCATGCGCTCGAGCACCATCCGGATCGTGACGTCGTCGGGCACCAACTCGCCCTTGTCCATGTACGTCTTCGCCAGCGCCCCCAGCTCTGTCCCCTCGCCCAGGTGCTTTCGGAACAGGTCGCCCGAGGCGATGTGCGCAGCAGCGCCGCCTTCGGCGATGAGCGCTGCCTGTGTGCCCTTGCCCGCGCCGGGAGGACCCAGCAAGACGACGCGCGCACTCATCGGAGGAACCCTTCGTAGTTGCGCATGAGCAACTGGGCCTCCAACTGGCGCATGAAGTCGAGCGCGACGGACACCATGATGAGCAGACTCGTGCTGCTGAGGGTCAACTCCGCCACGCCTGTCACCCGGGTGAAGAAGAACGGCAGAACGGCCACCGTGCCCAGGAAGAGCGCGCCACCCCACGTGATGCGCACTATCACACGGTTCAGGTACTGCTGCGTAGGCACTCCTGGACGTATCCCGGGTACGAACCCTCCGTTCTTCTGCAGGTTCTCAGCGAGTTGCTGCTGTTGGAAGACGACCAGGGTATAGAAGAACGTGAAGACCACCACCAGGACGAATATGGCTGCCCAGTACCAGAGCGACGTGGGCCCGAACGTCTGGACGATGAACCCCGCAACCCTCGACAGGAATCCGGTGCTGGACGGGTTGTAGATGAAGCTCGCGACCATGCCCGGCAGCACCATGATGGCGAACGCGAATATCAGCGGGATCATCCCCGCCGAGTTCACGCGTAACGGCAGATGGGTTGCGCCTGTCTGCCGGTACATACGTCCGCCGCGAAATACGCTCCGGCCGTACTGCACAGGGATGCGCCGCTGCGCTTCGTTGAACACCACGATGAAGAAGACGAGGACGAGTCCCGCGCCGGCGAGCGTGAGCAAGCCCACGGTGTTGTCGCGCGCAAGGAAGCCCTGCCCCAGCAGGCTCGGCAGGCCGGACACGATGCCCGCGAAGATGATGAGCGAGATGCCGTTGCCTACCCCGCGCTCGGTGATCAGTTCGCCCATCCAGACCAGCAGCATCGTCCCGCCCACGAAACTGATGACGATGGTGAGCGTCTCGAAGGATCCGGGGCCGTACAGACCGATGGGGTGGGAGAACACGCCGTAGCGGGCAAACAGCAGCAGCTGTCCGTAGCCCGAGAAGAACGCGATGGGCACCGTGATCCAGTGCGTTATCTGGTTTATCCGCTGACGCCCGCTGTCTCCTTCCCGGGACAACGCCTGCAGTTGCGGGAGCACCGGTGTGAGCACCTGGATGACGATGGACGACGTGATGTACGGGAACACACCCAGCGCGGCGATGCTCATGTTCCGCAGGCCGCCGCCGCTGAACAGGTCGAACAGCGGCACCAGCGGGTTGCTCTGAAAGAGGTTACCCAGGGCGGAGCGTTCCACACCGGGCACCGGAACGTGCGCCAGAAGCCGGAAGATAACGAGCATCGCCAGTACGAACAGGATCCGGTTTCGCAGGTCCGGCGTCCTGAACGCATCGATCATCGCTTGTATGAGAGCCGGTCGGCCCGGCTGCTCACGAGCAGAGGTCTGCCCGGCTCGCACCGCTTACGCCTCCACTGAGCCGCCCGCCGCCTCGATCCTGGCCCTGGCGGACGCTGTAACCTTCACTCCGGACACTGTGAAAGCACGCTCCAACTCGCCGCCGCCCAACAGTTTCACCGGCTTGTCTGCGTGCCTGACCATCCCGTTCGCCTTCAGCGCCGGCGGAGTGATGTCGCTCACGTCATCCGGCAACGACGCGAGCCTCCCCACGTTCACAACCTGGTATTCGACCCTGAACCGGTTCTTGAACCCGCGCAGCATCGGCAGGCCCTTGATCTGTGGCTTCTGGCCGCCTTCGAAACCGGGGCGCACGCCTCCGCCCGAGCGGGCTTTCTGGCCCTTCATTCCCCGGCCGGAGTAGGTGCCCTTGCCGGAGCCGTCACCCCGGCCGACACGTTTGCGCTTCGGGCGCGCATGAGCAGACCGGACCGTATGCGCCTGCATCGTTAGCCTTCCTCTCCTGCGCTCACTGACACCAGATGACGCACCTTGTGGACCATCCCGCGGATCGTGGGGCTGTCCTCCCGGACAACTTCGTGCTGGAGGCGTCGCAGTCCGAGCGCCTTGATCGTGCGGCGCTGGCTCTGTTCATAACCGATACCGCTCCGCACCCACTTGATACGCAACTTCGCCATCGGATAACGCTCCTACGCCTGCGCCGGACGCGGCGATGGTTCGCGGCGCTCCCGGTCCCTGTCGCGGTCACGGCGGGAACTCGCCTCGCGGCGTAATGGAGTGCGGCGGTCGGGCGCAGTCGGGAGTACTGCCCTGTGCGACTCTTCCCCTGCCTCGGGGGAGAGCGCCTGCATCTCGCGGAGCCCCTGTATGGCGGCCTGCACCACGTTGATCGGGTTCCGGCTGCCGAGCGCCTTGGCAACCACGTCTTTCACGCCGAGCGCTTCCATCACCGCGCGGACCGCCCCGCCTGCCTTGATCCCCGCTCCGGGCTGTGCGGGACGCAGCAACACCTGCGATGCGCGGAACTTCGTCGTCACCGAGTACGGTATCGTCGAACCGTTCAAGGTTATCGGCGTCATGTCCTTCCGGGCGATCGCCGCGCCCTTGCGGATGGCATCGGGCACAGCCTTGCCCTTGCCGAACCCCACGCCGACGTTCCCTTGACCGTCCCCCACCACCACAACGGCATTGAACGTGAGGTTACGCCCGCCCTTCACAACCTTGGCGACCCTGCGGATGTGGACAACCTTCTCCAGCAGGTCGCTCTGTTCTTCGCTTGAACGATCGGTCATTACCATGGGTTAGAACTCCAGTCCTTCTTCCCGCGCGCCGTCCGCCAGCGCCTTCACGCGTCCGTGATACTGGTAGCCGCCCCGGTCGAACACGACGGACCGGACGCCCTTCTCCTTCGCGCGACCAGCGACCAACCGGCCCACCTCTTTAGCGGCATCCGTCTTGCCGAACGCGTCCTTCGGGAGTTCACGCGAACTCGCGGCCGCGATGGTGTGTCCAGCGTTGTCGTCTATCACCTGCGCGTACGTGAACCGCGCACTGCGGAACACGTTCAACCTCGGGCGTGCAGTCGTACCGGACAGGTGCCGCCGCAGCCTGAGGTGCCGCACCAAGCGGGCGGCATGACTCGTCTTGACCTTCGCCATCTCGCTAAGACCTCTTCGCAGCAGACTTGCCGGGCTTCAGCCTGACCCGCTCACCCATGTAGCGCACGCCCTTGCCCTTGTACGCGTCCGGGGGCCTGAGCCGACGGAGCTGGGCTGCCTGCTCGCCCACGATCTGCTTGTCTATCCCCCGCACATGGATGCGGTTGACCCCTTCCACTTCGAACTCCACCCCTTCCATAGGATCCACAACCACAGGATGGCTGAAACCCAACTGCAAATTGACCGCGCTGCCCTGGGCCTGTACCCGGTAGCCCACCAGTTCCATCGTCCGGGTGAAACCCTCGCTCACGCCCGTGACCATATTGGCCAGAAGCGCACGCGTCAGCCCGTGCAGTGCACGGTGCTCACGGTTGTCAGATGCACGCCGGACGATGATCTCGCCATCCTCCTCCTGCACCGAGATGCCCGGATTCACAGCCTGGCGCAACTCGCCGCGCGATCCCCTGACGACCACTTCCCCGTCGGCAACCTCTATGGAGACGCCACCGGGTATGGGTATGGGCTTCTTGCCGACTCGTGACACTTCGTGCTCCTACCACACGTACGCCATGAGCTCCCCGCCGATGCCCCGGCGGTACGCATCATGGCCCGTCATGATCCCTTGCGACGTAGACACTATGGAGATGCCGATGCCGCCGAAGGCGCGCGGCACGTCCTTCTTCTGTACGTGGATACGCAGTCCGGGTTTGCTCACCCGCTTCAGCCCGGTTATCCCCGGCTCCTCATTCGTCTTGTAGCGCAACTGCAACCGCAGCCAGCTCTGAGACCTCTGCCTGGAGACGGAGTAGTCGGAGATGTAGCCCTCGCTCTTCAGTATCTCCGCTATGGACACCTTCACCTTGGAGGACGGCACGTCGACGTCAGGGTGACGCACCAGCAGCGCGTTCCTGATCCGCGTGAGCATATCCGATATGGGGTCGGTCATCGTCATTGCGCGCCTCTTACCAACTGGCCTTCCGTATGCCGGGCAACTGGCCTGTCAGCGCCATCTGCCGGAAACAGACGCGGCAGAGTCCCGCGAACCTGATATACGCCCGCGGCCTGCCGCAGCGGTAACAGCGGTTCATCTCCCGCACCTTGTACGGCGCGGTCCGCTTCCACTTCGCCAGCTTGCTCTTCTTCGCCAAAGCCTCCGCCTCCTAGTTCGTCTGCGCCCGTGCGAACGGCATCCCCATCAACTCCAGGAGACGAAAACCCTCCGCATCCGTGCGCGCACTCGTCGTGATCACCACCTGGAACCCTCGTACCCGGTCCACGCTCCCGTAATCGATCTCAGGAAACACGATCTGTTCACGGAAGCCCAATGCATAGTTCCCGCGCCCGTCGAAGGAGTCTCGAGGCACCCCACGGAAGTCTCGGATGCGCGGCAGCGCCGTTGAGATCATCCGGTCCAGGAACTCGTACATCCGCCTGCCACGCAGGGTAACCATCACTCCTACCGACTGGCCTTCCCGCACCTTGAACCCCGCAACCGACCTGCGAGCCTTCGTGATCACCGGCTTCTGGCCGGTAATCGCCGCCACGTGCCCGGGGGTCGTCTCGAGGGCGCGGCTGTTGGTCAGGCCTTCGCCCAGACCAACGTTCAGCACCACCTTCTTCACTTCGGGGGCCTGCATCGCGCTCACGTAGCCGAACTCGCTGATCAGTTGCCCGCGTATCTCCTCGCGGTAACGACCCATGAGCCGGGGCAACGGACGCTGTTCGACGACCGGTTTCGTACGCTTCGGCGTCGCACGCCTCCGCGAACCGCCTGTGGCTGCCGGAGCCGCCTCTGCTTCAGCGACGGCAGTCTCTGCGGCAGGCGCGGCTTCCTTGGCGGTCGCAGCAGCCCGCCGCCTCGTGCGAGGCTGCGGGGCGGACTCTCCGCTTGCGCTCCGGCGCGTCCGAGCGGGCCGCTTCGGCTTCTCTTCCGCCGCGGATGGCTCCTGCTCCGCTGCGCTGTTTTCAGCGTCTGTCGTCAACTGAGCATCCCCTCGCATTTCTTGCACATGCGCGACTTCCTGCCGCCCTCCAGCACCTTGATGGCGATGCGTGTCGGCTTGTTGCACGCGGGACAGACCAGCATGAGCTTGGACGCATTGATGGGCATCTCCTTGTCGATGATACCCGCCTGCCGGGCGCCGCCCGCGCCTGCCCGTTGGTGCCGCTTGACGATGTTCACACCGTCCACGAGCACTTTCCCGCCGTCCGGCATGACGCGCTGTATCTTGCCGCGCTTGCCCTTGTCCCGGCCGGCTATCACCATCACCTCATCGTCCCGCTGCAGCCGCGCCGTCATCACAGCACCTCCGGCGCAAGCGAAACGATGCGCATGAAGTTGCGTTCGCGCAGCTCGCGGGCCACCGGCCCGAAGATACGCGTCCCACGGGGCATCTCCGCCTGGGACAGGATGACCGCCGCGTTGTCGTCGAACCGGATCGTGGACCCATCCGGGCGCTTGGTCACCGCGCTCGTTCGGACCACAACGGCGCGCACCACCTCGCCCTTCTTCACGGCGCTGTTCGGCTGTGCGTGCTTCACCGAAGCCACGATGATGTCGCCCACCCGGGCGTAACGCCTGCGCGTCCCGCCGGGGATGTTGAAGCACATGATCTCTTTCGCGCCGGAGTTGTCGGCGACGTTCAGGCGCGTCTGCGGCTGGATCACGACGTCTTCTCCTCGCGCGTCTCGTCGGCATCCGCCTCATCAGCGGTCTCCGGCTCCTCTGCGTCTGCGGCAGGCTCCTCAGGCTCAACCACGGGCTCTTCAGTCGCTTCCTCGACCTCGGCCGCAGCAGCGCCCTCATCGTCAGCGTCCGCTTCCTCCTCCGCCTCGGCGGCAGGTTCCTCAGATGCTTCCTCGACCTCGGCCACAGCGGCCTCGTCAGCAGCCTCTGTTTCCTCTTCCGCCTCTTCAGCAGGCTCCTCAGACGCTTCCTCAACCTCGGCCACGGCGGCCTCGTCGGCAGCGTCCGCTTCCTCTTCCGCCTCGGCAGCAGGCTCCTCAGACGCCTCCTCTACCTCGGCCACGGCGACCTCGTCAGCAGCGTCCGCTTCCTCTTCCGCCTCGACAGCAGGTTCTTCCGATGCTTCTTCTACCTCGGCCACGGCGGTCTCATCGCCAGCGTCTGTTTCCTCCGCTGTCTCTTCAGCAGGCTCCGCCGGCTCCTCGACCTCCGCAACGACAGGAGCGTCATCGGCCGCTGTTGTCTCCAGCGACTCTTCCAGCTCAGTGGCCGCATCGACCTGGGGGCCCTGCGCAACTTCTTCCCGGTGGAGCAGTTCCGCGACACGCCAGCGCTTCGTGCGAGAGAGCGGCCTCGTCTCCATCAGCCGCACGACGTCTCCCACCTTGTACTCGTTGAGCTCGTCGTGCGCCTTGAACTTCTTAACGTGACGGACGGACTTGTGGTAGATGGGGTGATGCACGCGGCGTTCCACGACCACCACCACCGTCTTGTCCATGACATCGCTGACCACGCGGCCAACGCGGCTCTTGCGGAGGACAGCACGTTCGTTCATTGCTCGCCTCCCACCAGTTCGCGTTCCCGCGCCACGGTCAGGATATGCGCCAGGCGGCGCTTCGCGTCCCGCAACTCCGATGGGTTCGAGAGTTGGCGCGTCGCCACCTTGAAGCGAAGGTTCATCAACTCCAGGCGCGTGTTGAACTCCTCTTCCTTGAGGCGTTCGTCGGACAGCGCCCGTACCGTTTCTATCTTGGCTCTCATACTTCCTGCTGCTCCGCTAGGCGATCACCAGCGGCTCCTCCCTGCTTACCATCCTCGTTTGCACCGGCATCTTCTGCGCCGCACGGGCAAGCGCCTCTTTCGCCAGCTCCGCAGGCACTCCGCCGACCTCGTACATCACGCGGCCCGGCTTCACGAGCGCCACCCAGGCGTCCACCGGACCCTTGCCGCCGCCCTGCCTCGTCTCTGCAGGCTTGCGTGTGATGGGCTTGGCCGGGAATACCCGTATCCACACCTTACCGCCACGGCGGAGGTGACGGGTGATGGCGCGGCGACCCGCCTCTATCTGGCGCGCCGTTATCCACCCCGCGTCCAACGACTTCAGTCCGAAATCGCCGAAACGTACGGAGCTTCCGCGCAACGCCATACCGCGCATGCGGCCGCGATGCTGCTTCCGGTACTTAGTTCTCTTCGGTTGAAGCATCTGCTTCTCCCTCGTTCTCAGCGTCCTCGACGGCACCCTCGGGAGCCTCCGGGGAAGCTTCCTCTGCCACCGGTTCCGCAACCGCTGCCGGCTGGCCGTCTTCCACGGGAGCCGGGTCTGCCTCCGCTTCAGCGACGGCAGTCGCGGCGCCCGCCGACTGTGCAGCGAGCGCCTCCTGTGCGGCAGCGACGATCTCCGCCGGCACCTCGGGCGCGGCAGGCTGAGTGCGTTCGGGCTCCTTGAGCACGTCGCCCCGGTATATCCACACCTTGACGCCAATACGGCCCATGGTCGTGTTCGCTTCCGCGAGTCCGTAGTCGATGTCGGCGCGCAGCGTGTGCAGCGGCACGCGGCCATCCATCACCTTCTCGCGGCGCGCGATCTCCGCGCCGCCAAGGCGGCCGGACACCAGCACCTTGATCCCTCTGGCACCCGCCTGCATGGAACGCATCACCGCCTGGCGCGTCGCCCGGCGATACATGACACGGCGCTCCAACTGGTCCGCCACGTTCCGTGCAACGAGGTACGCGTCCAACTCCGGCTGGCGTATCTCCAGAACGTTCAGCCGGACCCGCTTCCCGCCCGCGGCGCCTTCCACCAGCTTCCGCAACTCATCCACGCGCTGGCCGCCGCGGCCGATGACGATGCCCGGACGCGCGGTGTGCACGTTGATCGTGATGTCCTGCGTGCTCCGCTCGATCTCCACTCGTGAGATGCCGGCCTCCGCATACTGCTTGCGGATAACCTCGCGGATGCGCCAGTCCTCGACGACCTGCTCCGAGTACTGCTTGCCGGTGCCCGCGAACCAGCGCGACTGCCAGCCCTTGATCACTCCAAGGCGGAAGCCTATGGGATGTGTCTTGTGTCCCACGCGCTCAGTCTCCCTGTTCGTCCACGACGATCGTGATGTGGCTCGCCTGCCTGGCGATACGGCTCACGCGGCCCCGCGACCGTGCGCGGAACCGGCGTATCTTCACCGCCTGGTTCGCGTAAGCAGACACCACTACCAGCCTCGTCGGGTCCATCTGCTCGTTGTTCTCGGCATTCGCCGCCGCCGACTTCAGCAGCGACAGTACTTCTTCTGCGGTCGGCCCCGGCTGGAACCGGAGTTCGTTGAGCGCAGCCTGCACGGGCCGCCCCTGGAGCGCGCGCAGCAATGGGCGCACCCGCTTGGGCGATATGCCGACCTGCCTGCCTGTTGCGCTGACCGGCATCGCCTACCGCCTCACCGACGACTGACGCTCGGACTTGGAGATGTGGCCGCGGAACGTCCGGGTCGGAGCGAACTCGCCCAGCTTGTGCCCAACCATGTTCTCCGTGATGAACACCGGGATGTGCCGGCGCCCGTCGTGCACAGCGATCGTCATGCCCAGCATGTCCGGCATGATGGTCGAAGCGCGCGACCACGTCGTGATGACCACCTTCGTGCCCGAGTTCTGGGCGCGGGTGACCTTCTTTGCAAGTTTCGGGTGCACGTACGGCCCCTTCTTCACTGAGCGGGACATGGTTTACCGCTTCCTCCTGTCGCGAACGATGAACACGTCTGTGTGCATACGGCGGCGCGTCTTCGGCCCCAGGGCCGGTTTGCCCCATGGAGTCTTCGGGTGCGTCATCCCGATGCCTGCGCGGCCTTCGCCGCCGCCGTGTGGGTGGTCGCTCGGGTTCATCGCGGTGCCGCGCGTGTGCGGGCGCTTGCCCAGATGCCGGTTCCTGCCGGCCTTGCCCAACGACGCGTTCTTGTGCTCCGCGTTGCCCACCTGCCCTATCGTCGCCTGGCACGTGCTCGGAACGCGCCGGATCTGGCCGGACGGCAGCCGCAGCAGCGCCGTCTCGTCGTCCCGAGCGAGCAGCTGCGCGCCGGTTCCTGCGCCCCTGCACATCTGGCCGCCCTTGCCGGGCTGCAACTCGATGTTGTGCACCATCGTGCCGGTCGGTATGTTCCTGAGCGGCATCGCGTTTCCAGCCCGTATCTCCGCGTCCGCACCGGACATGAGAGCATCGCCGACCTTCACCCCGCCCGGAGCGAGGATGTACCGGCGCGCCCCGTCCGCATACAGCAACAGCGCGATGCGCGCGGAGCGGTTCGGGTCGTACTCGATGGACTCCACCTTGCAGGGGATGCCCGGCTTGTTGCGCTTGAAGTCGACCTCGCGCCAGGCCCGCTTCGCCCCGCCCCCGCGGTGACGGACCGTCATCTTGCCGCGAACGTTCCTGCCGCCGCTCTTGTGGATGCCCTTCGTCAGCGGCTTGTGCGGCGACCGCCGCGTCACCTCCGAGAAGTCGGGGCGCACTGCGGCGCGAACGCCGGGGCTCGTGGGATTCAATCGCTTCAACGGCATCGTTACGCTCCCTCGAACAGCTGGATCGTGTCGCCCGAAGCGACGGTAACGATCGCCTTCTTCGTCGCAGGAGTCCGGAGCCACCGCCCGTTGCGCAGGCGCCGGTTCTCTCCGGAGGTGTGCACCATGTTCACGTTCGTGACCTTCACGTCGTACGCGCGCTGCACGGCCTCACGCACCTGCACCTTGTTCGCGGACGGCATCACCTCGAAGACGTACTTGTTCTGCTCCTGCAGCAGCGTCGACTTCTCCGTGATCAACGGACGCTTCAGCACCTGGAAGATATGCATCAGGCCGCCTCCTGCTTCCGTATCCGGCGGGAGTCCGACCATATCTCGTCCGTGCGGCGGGTCGCGTCCGGGCTCATCAGCACCGCGTCGTAACGCAGCAGATCGAGCACGTTCACGAAATCGGCGCGGATGGCCTTGACGCGCGGGATGTTCCGCACCGCGATCCCGGCCTGCGACTCCGCTCCCAGCACGACGAGCGCCGTGCCTTTCACGTCGAAGGCTGACAGCACTCCGGCTATCGCCTTCGTCTTCTGCTCTATCGAGTCCAGCCCGTCGACCACGAACAGCCGCTCTGCCGCCACCTTGCCGGACAGCGCCACACGTATCGCCTGCCGGCGCATCTGTTTCGGCAAACGCTTCCGGTACGAGCGCGGCGTCGGGCCGAACGCAACACCGCCGCCGCGATGGTGCGGCGACTTCCAGGAGCCCTGTCGCGCGCGGCCTGTGCCCTTCTGCGAGAAAGGCTTGCGGCCCGTGCCGTTCACCTGTCCGCGCGTCAACGTGTTGCTGGAGCCCTGCCGCTGGTTCGCGCGGTGGTACACCAGCGCCTGGTGCAGCAACTCCGGGTTCTCCGGAGCGCCGAAGACCACGTCGCTGACTTCCAGCGTGTCCGTGCCGTTCGCATCCAGGTCGTACAGAGGAAGTTGCATCAGGAACGCTCCTCCTCTTTGTCGGACTGCTCCGCTTCCGCATCCTCAGCCTCGGCTTCATCGCCGGGGGCTTCTTCAGCCGGCGTTTCGTCGACCGACGCTTCATCGGCCTCCGCCGCAGGCTCATCGGAAGATGCTTCCTCTGCTGGGGCTTCGTCTTCCGGCGTCTCTTCGACTTCGGCAACGGGCTCGTCAGCTTCAGCGACGGGCTCTTCCTGCGACGCCTCCGCCTCCGGTTCTTCCGCAACGGCTTCTTCGGCTTCGATCGCCGGTTCGTCAGCAGGAGTCTCTTCAACCTCTGCTACCGCTTCTTCCGAAGCAGCCTCTTCGACTTCGGCAGCCGGTTCCTCCGCAGTGGTCTCCCCTGCTTCTGCGGTCGCTTCTTCCGGAGCAGCCTCTTCGGCCTCGACTGCCGGCTCTTCCGCCGTAGTCGCTTCGACCTCTGCGGTCGGCTCCTCCGGGGCGGCCTCCGCTGCCGCCGCCTGCACCGGCTCAGCGACCTCCGCAACCACCTCCTCGACCACTTCCTCCTCGATCTCGACAACCGGCTCTTCCGGGACGACGCGCTCCGCCACGGGGACGCCGTGCGCGTAGCGCACCATCACCGTGGTGTTGCGCGAACCCGGAACGGCGCCGCGCACGAACAGCAGGTTGCGCTGGGGGTCCACCTCAACCACCTTGAGCTTGCGGACCGTCTTGCGCTTGTTCCCCATGTGGCCGGGCATCTTCTTGCCCTTCAGCACACGGCCCGGGTACGTCCCCGCGCCGATCGAGCCGACCGCCCGGCCGCGGTCGCCCTGTCCGTGGGTCTTCTGTCCGCCGCCGAAACCGTGACGCCGCATGGCGCCCTGGAAGCCGCGGCCCTTCGTCGTCGACACCACGTCTATGAAATCGTCGGCCTGGAACTGGTTGACGCGCAGCTCCTGCCCCACCGTGTAGGCAGAGACGTCGTCCGCGCCGAACTCGCGCAGATGCCGCACTCGCGCGCCGGACGCCGCAAGGTGTCCCGCCGCGGGTCTGCTCAGCTGCTTGACCGAGCCGTAGCCGATCTGAACGGCGTCGTACCCGTCGTGCGCCTCGGTGCGGACCTGCGTGACGACGCACGGCCCCACCTCCAGCACCGTGACGGGAATGACCCGCGCCTCTGATGCAAAGAGGTGCGTCATGCCTATCTTCTTGCCTATCAGCCCTTCGATCATCGTCCGCTACAACTTGATGGAGATGTCCACGCCTGCAGGCATCTGCAGGCGTGTCAGTGCGTCTATCGTCTTGGAGTTGGGGTCCAGGATGTCCACGAGCCGCTTGTGCGTCCGCAGTTCGAAGTGCTCGCGGGAGTCCTTGTCGATGTGCGGAGAGCGGATCACGCAGAACCGCTTGATCCGCGTCGGCAGGGGGACGGGGCCCGACACTGCTGCGCCTGTCCGCTCCGCCGCCTCTACGATCTGGCCGGAGGACTGGTCGACCAGCTTGTGGTCGAACGCCCGCAGGACGATGCGGACCTTCTGTCCCGGGCCTGCCGGCTGGGCGCCTCGCGCTCGTGTCGTCGTCTGTTCAACCACGTCCTGTTCTCCTATGCGCTGCGGGCCACGGCCTGCACGGTGGACTCCGGCGCCTTCTCGTAGCGTCCGAACTCCATCGAGTAGTTCGCCCTGCCTTGCGTCACCGACCGCAGGTCGGTCGCGTAGCCGAACATCTCCACCAGCGGAGCGTCCGCCTCGAGCACCTGCGTGTCGCCCTGGCCTTCCATCGACTTGATCCTGCCCCGACGGCTGTTCAGGTCTGCGAGCACCTCGCCCAGGTATTCACCGGGCGTGATGACCTGCATCTCCATCACCGGCTCCAGTAGTACGGGTCCGGCCTTGGACAGCGCGTCCTTGATCGCCATGGACGCTGCTATCTTGAACGCCATCTCGGACGAGTCCACCGCGTGGAAGGAACCGTCCACGACGGCGACCTTCACGTCCATCACGGGGTAGCCTGCGATGACGCCGGTCAGGAGCGCCTCCTCGGCGCCCTTGCTCACCGCCGGGATGTACTCCCGCGGGATGGCCCCGCCGACTATCCGGTTCTCGAACTGGAAGCCGGAGCCCTGCTGGCCCGGCTCGATCTCCAGCACGCAGTCGCCGAACTGCCCGCGGCCGCCGGTCTGACGAACGAAACGACCCTGCGCCTTCGACGCACGGGTGATCGCCTCGCGGTACGCCACCTGCGGGCGGCCTATCGCCGCGTTCACGTTGAACTCGCGCTTCAGGCGGTCGACCAGGATCTCGAGGTGCAGCTCGCCCATGCCGGACATCACTGTCTGTCCGGTCTCCTTGTCGTACCGCACCCGGAACGTCGGGTCTTCTTCCGCCAGCTTGATGAGCGAGTCCGTCAGCTTGTCCTGCTCGGCTCGCGTCGCGGGTTCGATGGCTACCGAGATCACCGGCTCGGCGAAGCGGATCGACTCCAGCATGATGGGCTGCTTCTCGTCGCAGATCGTCTCGCCGGTGAAGGTGTTCTTCAGTCCCACCGCGGCGCCGATCTCGCCCACGGAGATGCTCTCCGCCTCTTCCCGGTGGTTCGCATGCATGAACATGATGCGACCCATCCGCTCCCGCACTCCCTTGATGGAGTTGTAGACGCTCGCCCCGGCCTTCATGGAGCCGGAGTACACGCGGAAGTAGACGAGCCGCCCCACGTAGGGGTCGGACACCACCTTGAACGCCAGCGCCGCGAACGGTTCGGACTCGTCCGCCTTGCGCTCGACCGCGTCCTCGCTGTTCGGGAGTTTCCCGACCACCGCGGGGACGTCCAGCGGCGACGGCAGGTAGTCCAGCACCGCGTCCAGCACCAGCTGCACGCCCAGGCTCTGCAGCGCCGAGCCACAGACGACCGGCACCGCGTGGTTCGCTATCGTCGCCCGGCGCAGGGCAGCCTTGATCTCCTCGGGTGAGGGCGTCTCGCCGGAGAGGAACTGTTCGAGCACGTGCTCGTCGTTCTCCGCGACCCGCTCGATCATCTCCTCGCGGACCTGGGCAGCCTGCTCACGCAGCTCGGGCGGTATCTCGCCCTCCCGCAGCTCGCCGGACGCGCCGCCGCGCTCGAAGAACCAGGCCTTCTCTTCCACCAGGTCGATCACGCCGTGGAACTGGTCCTCGGCCCCGATCGGGTACTGCACAGGAACCGGCACCGCTTTGAGCCGGTGCCGGATGGAGTCCATCGTCTTCTCGAAGTCCGCGCCGATGCGGTCCATCTTGTTGACGAAGCAGATGCGCGGCACTCCGTAACGGTCGGCCTGGCGCCACACCGTCTCGGACTGCGGCTGCACGCCCGCAACAGCGTCGAACACAACAACGCCTCCGTCCAGTACACGGAGGCTTCGCTCCACTTCCGCCGTAAAGTCCACGTGACCCGGCGTGTCGATGATATTGATCTGATGGCCCTTCCAGGCGGCACGCGTTGCGGCGGACGTTATCGTGATGCCGCGCTCACGCTCCTGGGCCATCCAGTCCATCACTGCCGTTCCTTCGTGCACCTCACCCAGCTTGTAGGTCCGGCCCGTGAAGAACAGCACCCGCTCCGTAACCGTCGTCTTGCCGGCGTCGATGTGGGCGATGAATCCGATGTTTCGAACTTTCTGCAGGTCGACTGTCATCTGTCCTCTTACCAGCGATAGTGGACGAACGCCCGGTTCGCCTCGGCCATCCTGTGCATCTCTTCGCGGCGGCGCGCTGCCGCGCCCTGTCCCCGCGACGCGTCGATGATCTCGGCCGCCAGCCGCGAGCGCATCGGCTGCCCTGCGCGCGCACGCGCGAAGCGTATGAGCCACCGCATCGCCAGAGCGTTCCGCCGACGTTCAGGAACCTCGACCGGTACCTGGTACGTCGCGCCGCCCACGCGCCGGGGCTTCACCTCGACCGTGGGCGTGACGTTCCGCAACGCTGTCTGGAAGACCTCCATCGCGTCGCGGTTCGTCTCCTGCGCCACCTGGTCGAGCGCCTGGTACACGCTGCGCTGCGCAACCGTCTTCTTGCCGTTCAGCATGACGCGGTTGATGAAGCTGGCCAGCGTCACACTTCCGTAGCGAGGGTCTGCTACGGGCACACGGCGCTCAGCACGTCGTCGGCGAGACATCTATTCGCTTCCTCCTTGCGCCGGAGCGCAGATAACCCAGGACGCTGAGCCCGCAGATCGCGCCAGCGAACCGCGTCCCTTCCGGTTACGAATTGGAGAACGGGAAACCCAAGATCACCTACTGGCGCTTGGTCCCGTACTTGCTCCGCCCCTGCTTCCGGCCGTTGACCCCCGTAGCGTCGAGCGCCCCACGGATGATGTGGTAGCGAACGCCCGGCAGGTCCTTCACACGGCCTCCGCGGATCAGGACGACGGAGTGCTCCTGCAGCGTGTGGCCCTCTCCGGGGATGTAGGCCGTGACCTCCATCCCGTTCGTCATGCGAACACGGGCCACCTTCCGCAGAGCGGAGTTCGGCTTCTTCGGCGTCACCGTCCGCACCTGGACGCACACCCCCAGCTTCTGCGGGCTGCCATCCCCTCGGTACACACGGTTGCGCAGGCTGTTCCGCACGAAACGGAGCGCAGGCGCCTTGGTCTTCTTCACCACGCGCTTGCGTCCATGACGCACCAGCTGATTTACCGTAGGCACTTGTGCGGTACTCCCTGCGCTTTTCGTAAGCCCTTCTGCCGAATCCGTCCCCGTTCGGGCACGAACATGGGGATGCTACCGCAAGCTCACTCCTGTGTCAACCGCGTTCCACTCCCACAACGGTCACTGCCCAACAAGGAAACATACCTTGGCCTCCGGCGCACGTATAATCCCCGCGACATGACTGACCTCAAGATCTATACCAAGTACGGCGACGAAGGAGAAACCGGCCTTCTCTACGGCGGGCGCATCTCCAAGAGCGACCTCCGCACCGAGGCCTACGGCACCACCGACGAGGCCGTCTCCGCCCTCGGCCTCGCCCGCTCCATCACCGGCGACCCGGACGTGCAGCGCATCGTCAAGCGTCTCCAGCGTGAACTCTTCACCGTAGGCGCGGAGCTCGCCACCGATCGCGCCGAGTACGCCAACCTCCAGCGCCACTTCAGCGTCGTCACCCCTGAGATGACCGCCGCGCTCGAGAACGACATCGACACCCTCGGCGCGCAGGTGGAACTGCCGCGCAGCTTCATCATCCCCGGCGCGACCCAGGCCTCTTCCGCCCTCGACCTCGCACGCTCCATCCTGCGCAGGGCCGAACGCCGCGCCGTGCAGATGAACCTCGAAGGCATGATCGAGAACCCGGAGCTGCTCCGCTACCTCAACCGCGCCTCGGACCTCATCTTCATGCTCGCCCGCTACCAGGACCGCGCCCTGCCGTTCGAACGGCTCACGGGCGACGATCCCTGCTGACTACAATCCCTGCTGACAAGGAAAGGGGAGGGGAACCATGGCCGGAGAACCCATCAACCTCTACGAACTCGAAGCCATCTGCGAGCAGACGCTCCCGCTCAACGAGTGGGACTACGTCGCGGGCGGCGCGACCGACGAGATTACCCTCGAACGCACGCGCTCCGTCTTCGACCACATCGCCCTCCGACCGCGCATGCTCGCGGGCATACCGGACGCCGACCTCTCCGTTTCCGTGCTCGGCCAGCGCATCGCGCTCCCGTTCATGCTCTCCCCGTGCGGCAGTCACAAGCGCGCCCACGAGGACGGCGAACTCGCCTCCGCGAGGGCCGCCGCAGCCGCAGGGACCATCCTCGCCGTAAGCGCCAACTGCTCGTACGCCCCCGACGAGATAGCCCGCGCCGCCGATGGCCCAAAGTGGTACCAGACCTACTTCTACCGCGACCGCGAACAGACCGTGGACCGTGTCCACATGGCTGAGGAGAATGGCTACGACGCCATCTGCGTCACCCTGGACGCCGTCTGGCCGCCGAAGCGCGAGCGCAACATCCGCAACTCCTACCAGCGCCAACCCACCGCCGGGGACGCGCCCGGCCTGGCCCCGCCCAAGGACCTCACCAAGTTCAACTCGGGCATCAGCTCCCGCAGCCGGGTCGATCCGGGAGCGTCCTGGGACGACGTCGCCTGGCTCCGCTCCGTCACCAACCTGCCCATCGTCTTCAAGGGCATCATCACCCGTGAGGACGCCGCCCTCTGCGCCGAGCACGGCATTGATGCCCTCATCGTCTCCAATCACGGCGGGCGTAACCTCGACACCACCATCCCCACCATCGAGGCCCTGCCGGAAGTGGCCGAGGCCGCAGGCGACGTGGAGGTCTACCTCGACGGCGGAATCCGCCGAGGCACAGACGTGGTCAAGGCGATCGCCCTCGGGGCGAAGGCTGTCATGCTCGGCAGGCCGATGTTCTGGGGACTCGCCTACGCCGGAGACCAGGGCGTGGTGCACATGCTCGACATCCTCCGCGACGAGGTCGAGACCACGATGATGATGTGCGGGAAGGCCCGCATCGAGGACATCGGCCGTGACCTCGTCGCCCGCCTCCCCGAGCTCCGCTGAAACTGGTTCACCCTCACCCCCGCATCAAGTGCGGGGCAGGCTCTAACCCTCTCCCATCAAGGGAGATGGGACCAGGCACTCACACGAGGAGCGCCTCGAAACGCTCCGGCATCTCCACCTGCCCCGCCGCGATCTCCAGCAGGCGCTCGTCCGAGAGCGGGAAGCCGAACTCCTCGTTCCGCATCCGCAGCCGCTGCATGGAGATCTCCGTCACCATCTCCTTCGCCAGCGCCCAGTCTTCCTCCGTGCTCGCGACCGCGTTCAGGTTGTCCGCGCCGTGCGCCGCGTGGTCGACCTCGTCGCCGTACACGTTCGCGCACGCCGCGGCGATACGGTCGCTGAGCTCGTCGCCGCCTATCTGCATCCCTTCGTAGAAGATGGAGGCCCCGCCGCCCTCGCAGAACGACGACGCGAACCGCCCAAGCTCTCCGTGCCGCTCGAAGCAGCGCCTGCGTACCGCCCGCAGCTCGCGCTCGTGCTCGATGTCGTACGTCGCCAACTCCTCGGTCGTCAGTTGCCCGCCCGTGATGTGGTCGATCACGTCCGCGAAAACGACGTAGTGCCTGAACTCCTCTTCGAGGAACTGGATGTTGTAGAGGAAGTCGGCGCGGTCGACGCCCTTCTCCAGCGCGGGGTAGTTCCGCGCCAGTTGCTCGATGTTCCGCAGGATGATGCCGTCGTCGCGCGGCTGTAATTCCTTGTACGCCTGCACCCGCAGCCAGCGCAGGTGTTCCTCAGGCGCCCGGGGCTGCGAGAAGAACGTCCGCGCTATCTCGGCCTCGCCCGCCCAGAACCGCGACGCGTACCGGGTCAGCTCGTTACGACGCTCCCGTGCCTGCTGCTCATCCATCGTCGTTGCCTCCTCGTGGGACGGCAGGATTATAGGCCAGCGGCGCAACCGGCCACCTGCTCCGCTACAATGCTCCCCGCTCCATACCGAAACACAGGAGGAACGCGCGTGCTTTCCGAGGTGCAAGCGAACTACGGCAGATTGAGGAATCTCATCAACGGCGAGTGGGTCGAACCCGACGCGAGCGACTGGCTGGACGTGGAGAACCCCGCGACCACCGGCATCATCGCCCAGGTCCCGCTCTCCACCCCCAGCGAGGTGAACGACGCGGTCGCGGCGGCGAAGCAGGCATTTCTTACATGGCGTGAGACTCCGCCCGTACTCCGCGCCCGCAGCCTCTTCACACTCAAAGGGCTGATGGAGCAGCACTTCGAGGAGTTCGCTCGCACCATCGTCCAGGAGCACGGCAAGACGATCGAGGATGCGCGCGGCGAGACGCGCCGCGCGATCGAGAACGTGGAGGTCGCCGCTGGCATCCCCACGCTCATGCAGGGCTACGGTCTGGAGAACATCGCTCCCAGCATCGACGCCGAAGCCGTGCGCCAGCCCATCGGCGTCTTCGGCATCATCGGGCCGTTCAACTTCCCGCTCATGGTGCCCAACTGGTTCATCCCGTACGCCATCGCCACCGGCAACACCGTCGTCGTCAAGCCGTCGGAGCAGACCCCGCTCTCGCAGACGCGCATGGCGGGACTCGCCCTGGAGGCGGGGATCCCTGCAGGCGTGCTGAACGTCGTGCACGGCGCCAAGGACGCCGTGGACGCCCTGCTGGAGCACCCGGACGTGCGCGGCATCTCGTTCGTCGGCTCCTCGCCCGTCGCGCGCTACGTCTACACGAAGGCGTCCACAGAGGGGAAGCGCGTGCAGTGCGGCGGCGGCGCGAAGAACTTCCTCGTCGCCATGCCGGACGCCCACCTCGACTCCACCATCGACAACATGATGGGCTCCATCTTCGGCGCAGCGGGACAGCGATGCCTCGCGGGCTCGGTCGTCATCACCGTTGGCGACGCCTACGAGAGCGTGCGCGACCGGCTTGCCGAGGGCGCGCGCAACCTCAAGCTCGGCTACGGACTGGATGAGAGCGTCGGCATGGGGCCGGTCATCTCCCAGCGCGCGCTGGACCGGGTGCTCGGCTACGTCGACAAAGGCATCGAGGAGGGCGCGGACCTCATCGTGGACCGGCGCTCAGCCCGCCAGGACGAGGAGCTCGCGGGCTACTTCGCCGGGCCGTGCGTGTTCGACGGTGTCGAGCCGCAGATGGCCATCGCGAAAGAGGAGATATTCGGCCCCGTCGCGGGCATCATGCGGGCGGACTCGCTGGACGAAGCGATAGGCCACATCGAGGCCCTGCCGTTTGGCAACGCAGCCAGCATCTTCACCGCCAGCGGCGCCGCGGCGCGCGAGTTCAGGCACCGCGTCACCGCCGGCAACATCGGCGTCAACGTCGGCGTCGCTGCGCCAATGGCCTTCTTTCCATTCGGCGGCATGAAGGACTCGTTCTTCGGTACGCTCCACGCCCAGGGACGCGAGGTCGTCGACTTCTTCACCGACCGAAAGGTCGTCATCAGCAGGTGGTTCTGATCATGCGAGCCGCCGTCTTCTCCCAGCCCAACCAGCCCATGACCGTCGAGGAGTTGGTCATGCCGGAGCCGCACGAGCACGAGGTGCGCGTGAAGGTCGCGGCGTGCGGCGTCTGTCACACCGACCTCCACGTCCTGAAAGGCGAGGTCGCCTTCCCCACACCGGGCGTGCTCGGCCACGAGGTCTCCGGCGTCGTGGACGCCGTCGGGCCCGGCGTGACGAACGTCGCCGTGGGCGACCGCGTCGTCTGCTCGTTCATCATGCCGTGCGGGAACTGCGGCTACTGCGTCCACGGGCGCGAGGACCTCTGCGAGACGTTCTTCGCCTACAACCGCCTCAAGGGCCAGTTGTACGACGGCTCGACCCGCCTCCATCGCCCCGACGGCGAACCCATCGCCATGTACAGCATGGGCGGGCTTGCCGAGTACGCCGTCACCCCGGACACGTCCGTCTTCCCGCTGCCGGAGAGCGTCCCGCTCACGGACGCCGCCATCGTCGGCTGCTCCATCTTCACCGCCTACGGCGCGGTGCGGAACCAGGCCGATGTGCGCCCGGGCCAGAGCGTGGCCGTCTTCGCCGTCGGCGGCGTCGGCACCCAGGTGCTGCAGATGGCACGGGCGTTCGGCGCATCGCAGGTCATCGCCGTGGACATTCGAGGCGACAAGCTGGAGAAGGCGCTGGAGATGGGCGCGACCCACGCCGTCAACGGTGCGTCGGAGGACGCCCCGGCCCGCGTCCGCGAACTGGCGAACGGGCGCGGTGTCGACGTCGCGATCGAGGCATTGGGCTCGCCCGTGACGGTGCGGCAGGCGTTCGAGTCCGTGCGCGACGGCGGCAAGGTCGTGCTCATCGGGATCGCGCCGGTGGGCGTCGAGGTGCCACTGGAGATCACGCGGTTCGTCCGGCGCGGCATAACGGTTGCGGGGTCTTACGGCGCAAAGGCTCGCAGCGACATGCCGGAGATCGTCGAACTCGTGCGGCGCGGCGCGGTCGACACCAGCGCACCCATCACGCGCCGCTACACGCTCGACGAGGTGAACGACGCCTACGGCGCTCTCGCCAGCGGCGATATCGTTGGCCGCGCCATCATCGAGATGGGGTAGGAAACAGCGCAAGCGTACGCACCCTGCCGGTTCACCCCCATCCTAGCCTTCCCCCATCAAGGGGGAAGGGACCAGACAACCGCATGCGCAGGCAGCGGGGTCTACCACCTCGACGGCGCGAGTGCCTCCAGCGTGTCGCGCAGCAGCGGCAGGTCGGCCCCGTAAGGGAACATCAGCACGGGCAGCGTGACGCCCGCGGCATACGCCGCCTCCAACCGTTCCCTCGCCTGCACGGGCGAGCCGACGGCGCTCGTCGAGTCCAGCATCTCGTCGGTGACGGCGGCTGCGGCAGCGGGACGGCCCTCGCGGTTCGGGCGCACCCATTCCCGGCTGATGCGCTCCGCCTCCTCCGTCCAGCCGAAACGCTGCAGCATCCGGTTGTAGAACGTTCCCATGCCGCCCGCGTAGAACGCGATGTGCGCCCGCGCCAGGTCCCGCGCAGCCTCGGGCGCACGCTCCGATGCCGCGGCCAGCATGGCGGGCGCTATCTCGATCGCCGAGGCGTCCCGCCCGGACAGGGCCGCGCCTGCCGCCAGCAACTCCTTCATCTCCGGCAATGCGTCCATGCGCAGGAAGATGGGCAGCCAGCCCTCAGCCAACTCGCCGGTGAGCTCAACGTTCCGTGGCCCTATCGAGGCCAGCATCACCGGCACGGAAGGGCGCGGCGGCTCGTCCCGCAGGCGGAACCCGCGCAGCCGGAAGACCATGCCGTCGTAGTCCACGCGCTCGCCCGACAGCGCAAGGCGCACGATCTCGATGAATTCGCGGGTGCGCTGCAACGGCTGCTCCCACCGCTGCCCGTGCCAGTTCTCGACCACGATGGGCCCGCTCGTGCCGAGCCCCAGCGTGACGCGCCCGCCCGCTATCGTGTCGAGCGACGCCGCGCTCTGCGCTGTCATCGCGGGCGTCCGGCTGAACATCGTCGCGATGTGCGTGCCGATGCCGATACGTGTCGTCTGCCCCGCGAGCCACGCCAGCGTCGTGAATGCGTCGAACCCCCATGACTCGCCGGCCCAGACCGACTCGTACCCCAGCTCTTCGGCGCGGCGCACGAGGTCGAGCGTCTCCTGGTGAGTCAGGCCGCCCCCGGCAGCCACGTGCAACCCGATGCGGCGTCCTGATTCTGCGTTGGTCATGCGGCGCATCCTAGCACCTCTCCCGAGAGATGCTTCGGCTGCGCTTCAGGCTGCGCCTTCAGCTTCGCTCAGAATGACAAGAGAAGGGGGGGCGTATACTCCGCCCACACCCCAGCGAGGCACTGCCATGCGCAACGGCTACCGGATATTCGACGCGGACACGCACTTCCACGCGTCCGCCGAGACCCTCGAACCCTTCCTCGACCCCATGCTCCGCGACATGAAGGACGAGCTCCAGACCCGCGAGTTCCGCACGGGCTGGGCCGGCGAGGAGATGCCGGAGCCCTACACCCACCTCTACCGCCTTGGCAACGAACGCGGGTGGGGAGAAGCCCCGCCCCGCATCCTTGGGGAGGCAGGGCCACGCCCCAACGCTCAGCGTCACTTCCAGAACTTCCAGGGCTTCACCTTCCCTACGCCCGGAGGCTCCGACTGGGACTCTGATGTCCGCGTCCGCGACATGGATGAGGAGGGCGTAGACGTGCACCTCATGGTGCCCGGCGTGGCCTCAGGCCACCCCGACCCCGCCGTCGACATGGCGATGCTCCGCAGCGTCCACCGCCAGCTGGATGACATGTGCTCCCGCCACCCGGGACGGCTGATGTCGCTCATCCTCGCGACCGCGCGCGACGTGGAGGGCTCCGTGCTGGAGATCAAGCGCTACGCGGACTCACCCTGGGCCAAGGGTGTCTGGGTGAGCCTGCCGGTCGACTACCCGGTCGACCACCCGGACCTGCACCCCATCTGGGCCGCTGCCGACGACGCCGGGCTCACCATCGCCCATCACAGCTTCGCGACCGGCTACCCCGGCTACCGCGACCTCTGGGACAATCCCTTCATCGGGCGTACCGCCTCCCATCCCTGGGGCGCGATGCGGATGATCTCCGCTTTCATCGGCGCGGGCCTCCTCGACAAGTACCCGAACCTCAACCTCGCCATCCTCGAGTCCGGCTTCGGCTGGCTCCCCTTCTGGATGAAGCGCATGGAGGACCAGGTGCACTACATGGGCTACGTCGCCGACGGCCTGCGCACCATCGAGGAGTACATGACCGGAGGGCGCTTCTTCGCCGGCATCGTCATCCACGAGGGCGAGCAGATGACGCGCATGGTCTCCGAGTTCATGGGCGACCACGTCCTGATGTTCGGCTCCGACTACCCCCACGCCGAATCGCGCTTCCCCAGGTCTGCGGACATCGTCCTTGGCTGGGACAGCCTCGGCGAGGAGCGGATGCGCAGGCTCATGTGGGAGAATGCCGCCCGCTGCTTCCGGCTGGAGTAGAGTGAACGGTATGACCACCGCAGCACCAACAGCCGACGTAGTCGTCGTCACCAAGCCGAAGCGCGTGGCCGGAGTCATCGTCACTGGCCACGGCTTCCAGCACATGTATGCCGATGGCTTCCTCGTCCTGCTGCCCATCATTCAGGACGTGTTCATGATGGGGCCGGTCGCGCTCGGCATCCTGTCGGCGTCGCGGCAGGCTGCAGGCGGCATCCTGAGCATGGGCGGCGGCTTCATGGTGGACCTCTTTGCGGGCAACCGGGGCCTCTTCCTTGCCGGAAGCCTGTTCTCCATGGGCTTCGCCTACCTCCTGGCGGGCATCTCGCCGAACGCCGCCGTCCTCATCATCGCCGTCTCGCTCGGCTCGGCAGCGGGCTCGTTCTGGCACCCGGTCGGGCTGGGCATCCTGTCATTCACGTTCCCGAAAGACCGCGCCTTGCTCATGTCGCTGCACCGCTCCGCCGGAAGCCTCGGCGAGGTGATAACGCCGTTCATCGTCGCCGCAGCGCTCCTGGTCACCACGTGGAGCGGCGTCCTGGTGGGCGGCTTCTTCGTCATCGCCATCGTCTCGGCCATGATCCTGTTCATACTCGCGCGGCTGGGTCTCCCCCGCAGGGAGACCGTGTCCCGGACCGCGGGAGCACAGTTCAGGAGCATCGGCGGGCTGTTCACCAGCCGTGCCCTCCCGGTGCTGCTCATCGTCTCCGGGCTCCGCGGCATGGCCGACCGCGCCATCGTCTTCTTCCTCCCCGTCCTTATTGCACAGCTCCTGCGCGAAGTCGAGGACGACCCGAGCGATGCGCGCATCGCCGCAGTCGTCGCGCCCTACCTCGCGCTGATGGTCGGGACGTCCATCATCGTCTCGCCGCTCATCGGTGCGTTCTCCGACAGAGCGGGACGCAAGCCGGTGCTCGTCGGCGTACTCCTCTTCTCGACCGTGATAACGGGCATCATGATCTTCACTGCGGAACTGGGCCCGCTCTTCCTCGTGCTGGTCGGCCTGCTGGGCATATTCCGGTTCGCGGGCGCGAACCTTGCGCAGGCGGCGTCGCTGGACGTTGCCGAGGGGCGTCACATCGAAGGCAGCATGATCGGCCTGCTCTGGGGCAACAACGCCTTCTTCGGCGCCTTCTCCCCCCTGCTGCTCGGCATCATCATCGCCTGGTTCTCCCCACCGGGCATCGACGACTACCGCCTCATCTTTCCGTACGCCGCCGTCGTGTCCCTGCTCGCGACCATCGCCGCGCTCTTCCTGCCGCCCATCGGCAACCCGCGCCGCGCGTCTGCGTGAGGCGCTGCTCCGCGTCACTCTCTCGTTGACGGAGGTATCTGGGCGTCCGTATCATCGAAAGGCTGCGCACCGGGTCGAGCGGCTGGCTCCCCGGAGTGCCCGGTGGCAACGTAGCTCAGCGGCAGAGCGGGCGCTTCATAAGCGCTAGGTCACAGGTTCGAATCCTGTCGTTGCCACCAACGACCACCCCTCACTCATCCCCCGAACGCACCGACGACGCACCTTCGTCGATCTCCTGCGAGGACGGCGCGCCCGGTTTGCGCTTCCCCTGCAGGCTCTCCCGCGCCAGCCCGAAGATGAGCACGGCCGAGAGCACATGCAGCGGGGCGAAGAACCAGAACGCCATCGCCGGCGTGAATGCGCTGGCGATCACCGCTGCCGAGGGCGGCGTCGTAAGCGCCCCGAGTTCGCCGACCCCCCGCCGCAGCGCCTGCAACTGCCCCCGCACGTGCACCGGCACGACGTCGTAGGTGTAGATCGTCATGGCCCCCATGGCGAGCCCGTTCGCCAGCCCGACGAGGCACATCACGGCGAAGAGCAACGGAATGTTCGTCGCCAGCGGGAAGGCGATGAACGCGACGGTGGAGAACACGGCAGCAGGCCCGGCCGCCCACTTCCGCCCCAGTTTGTCCGAGATGATCCCTGTCGGCGCGATCATCAGGAACGTCGTCACGCCTGCAGCGGTGAACAGAAGTCCCGTGATCGACGCGGAGTATTCCAGTTGGCTCTGCACGTAGAGCGGGAGCATCGTGTTCGTCACCTGCCCGCGGATCATCTGCGCGAACGTCGAATAGAAGAGGACCAGGTAGGTGGCGCGGTAGTAGGGGTGTATCTGCGCAACAGCGCGCAGGTCAAACAGTGGTGCGGAGGTGCGGCGGGAAGGCCGGGATATCTCCCGGTGCAGCAGCGATATCGCCAGCACGACCGCCGACATACCTGCGTACACGAAGAAGAGGCCCCGTACGCCCATCAGGTCGGTCAGCACCCCTCCGATAGCAGGGCCGAACGCCATGCCTGTGCTGCCGATGCCCATGAGCGCGCTCATCTGCCGCCCGCGCTGGCTCCGCTGCACCATGTCGACCGCGGCGATCTCGCGTCCGAACATCCACGTGCTCATGCCGATGCCCCAGAAGAACTGCGTCACGATGATGACGGTGAAGCTCGGAGCGATAGCCGCGGTGAAGGTGCTGACGGTCGCAAGCGCCGCCCCGCCGACCATCAGCGGTTTCACGCCGAACCGGTCGACGATGGCCCCGGTGGGGAGCATGGAGAGCGTACGTCCGATGAGCTGGCTCGTGATCACCTGGACAGCGAGCGCCTCCGAGACGTTGAACGTCCGGGCTATCGCGGGAAGCGCAGGGATGATCATGCCCTGCCCCATGCTCATCAGCATGGACGGCAGGTAGATGGAGAGTGTCGCTCTCAGGAGCGATGGCCTGCCGGAGCGCACGAAGAGGCCTCCGTTCCGAAGGGAAGTGCGGCTGAACCGCACCCGCATGGTAGCAGCCTACCGGGCGGGAACGCTCTCCACGGCAGGCGGCGGAGCGCCCGGCGCACGTCTGGATGGCAGGCCTTCCCTGGCGAAGAAGACGAGCGCCAGTCCCGCGCCCGTCAGCAACGGAGCGAACACCCAGAAGGTCGTCGATGGGCTGGACACGCTCGCGACTGCTCCTGCGATGAGCGGCCCCGATATCGCCCCCGTCTCTCCGAACGACCGGCGCAGCGCCTGCAGCTGTCCGCGCAGGTGCACCGGCACGATGTCGAACGTGTACGTCGTCATGGACCCCATCGCCATGCCGCTGGCGAACCCCATGAACACCAGCACGGCTCCCAGCGTCAGCATGTTGTCCGCGAATGGAACGAAGATGAACGTGGCGCCCGCGATGAGCGCCGATGGCCCCGCAACCCACTTGCGTCCCAGCTTGTCCGAGACGAACCCGGCGGGCAGGATGATCGCGAATGTTGCGATGGCGTGCACCGTGAACAGCAGCCCGGTCACCGTGGGGCTGTAGGCCAGCTGGTTCTCCACGTAGAGGGGCAGCATCGTGTGCGTGACCTGCGTACGCGTGAGTACGCCGAACGTGGTGATGAACAGGATGAAGTACGTGAGCCGGAAGTAGGGGTGTATCTCCTTGAAGGCGGTGAAGTTGAACATGGAGCGGTTGCTCTTCGGCCTCTCGATCCGAACGCTCTTGTGGATGGTCGCCAGGACGAATATCACTGCGCTGATCCCCGCGAAGATCAGGAAGAGCCCGCGCACGCCAACAGGCCCAACGAGGAACCCGCCTATCGCCGGGCCGAGCGCCATGCCTGCTCCGCTGATGCCCATCAGCGTGCTCAACGCCCGACCTCGGTGCTCCGCCCGCACCATCTCCGCCGCCGCGATCTCCCGCCCGAACATCCACATGTTCTGGCCGAAACCCCACACGATCTGCGTGCCCATGAGCAGCACGAAGTTCTCCGTGGCAGCCGCACCCAGGAGGCATATCGCAGAGACGAACGCGCCGATCATCATGGGAGGCTTCGCGCCCCAGCGATCGACTATCGCGCCTGTGGGGATGAACGCGATGAACTTGCCCACCTGCTGGATGGTCACCACCTGCACCGCGAGTGCAGGAGCAACTGCGTACGTCTCCGCCAGGGTCGGCAGCGCAGGGATGAGCATCCCCTGGCCGATCATCATCAGCAGGGACGGGATGTAGATGTGGAGCGCGCCGCTCCAGAACCTCCGGGACGTGAGCAAGGGAACCACCAAGGGCGTGATGGGGTTTCTCAGGCTATCACGCCTGAAGCAACGCACGCTGTAGACTATCCCTCCAGGGCGAATAGCTCAGCGGTTAGAGCGCCTGTCTTACACACAGGAGGTCGCAGGTTCGATTCCTGCTTCGCCCACCACTTCCGCAATCGACTGCGGACCACACTACCTGAACGGCGACATGACCGGACAGACTGGACTCTGGACTACAGGTCGGCCGATCAGGGAGTCCTGTGCGAGTGAAGGCGCTCGTCGCGCACGCTGTTTCAACCTCTTCCGGACAGGCTGGGCTCTGACTACAGGTCGGTCGGTCAGGGCAGATGTATTGACATGAAGTATCAATACTGCTACGCTTCGGACTCGTAAAATCAGGAGTTCGGAGGAAGGTCGCATGAGCAAAGAGGGCACACTACGGCGGCGGGACCAGGCCCCGAAACGGTCGCGCCTCCACCAGGTCGCGATCGTGGGCGCGGGACCGGCCGGACTCGGGTGCGCGGTTGCCCTCAAGGAGTTTGGCGTCAACGACATCATCATCCTCGATCGCCATGAGGTCGGCGCCTCGTTCCGGCGGTGGCCGCAAGAGATGCGCTTCATCACGCCGTCGTTCACCTCGAACGCGTTCGGGTTGCTTGACCTCAATGCGATCGTCCCCCACACGTCGCCCGCCTACACGCTCGACCGCGAACACCCCAGCGGGACCGCTTACGCGATGTACCTCGACAACGTCGTCCAACACTTCAAACTCAAAGTGAAGTCCGGCATCGATGTCTGCGCTGTCACAGTCGAGGACAACGGAACATTCACGCTCACGACGACTGACCGGCCGGTGCGGGCGCGGCATGTCATCTGGGCGGCCGGGGAATTCCAGTACCCGGACCGCGATTCGTTCGCGGGCGCGGAGTGCTGCTGCCACTCGTCCGAGGTCCGCACGTGGCAGGAACTCGAGGGTGACCGTTTCACGGTGATCGGCGGCTACGAGAGTGCCGCAGACGCGGCCGTCTCGCTGGTGCGGTTGGGGAAGAACGTGACCGTGCTGGGGCGATATGCGACATGGGACAGTGAGCACCCGGACCCCAGCATCTCCCTGACCCCGTTCTCCCGCGAACGTCTGGAATGGGCCGAGTCCACGGGCTCCGTGGACCTCGTCGGCGGTGTCGACATCACGTCGGTGCGTGTGGACGGTGACACGTGGGTCGTCCAGGCTTCGGACGGCTGCGAGTGGGTGAGCGAGACACGCCCGATCCTGGCCACCGGCTTCAAAGGGTCCCTGGGCCACCTCGACGGCCTGATCGAGTACGATGAAGGCGGCGCCCCCGTCGTCACGGAAGAGGCCGACGAGTCCACGCTTGTGCCTGGCCTGTTCATCTCCGGCCCCATACTCGAACACCGGGGCGTGAACTTCTGCTTCATTTACAAGTTCCGCCAGCGCTTCGCCATCGTCGCCGATGCGATAGCACAGCGCCTCGGAAAGGACACCACGGAAGCCGTTGCGGCCCACCGGGCGGTGGGGATGTACCTGGACGACCTCTCTTGCTGCGCCGAGTCCTGTGCGTGCTGACCGGCAGAACATCGATGTCGCGGCGCCTCCCGCCACACTGCTCCTCGGACGTGCGGTAGCAGGTCCGGCGACAGCGGTCGCCCTCCTGGTCCTGCCCGCTCTGCTCGCAGTGCTCGGCGCGAACCAGGCCGCCGCCTGGCTTGATCCGCTGGCCGTGGCGAGCACGACACCCCTGGCCGAGAGGATGGAGGGTTGGCCCGGACCGCTCGGCGCTGTGCTCGCCGGTGACTACGGGCTGCTCACGATGGGGCCGTTGCTGTTCGTATGGGCGGTCCCGACGGTGCTGGTCTACTCGGTGCTGATCAGCGCATACAAGGCGAGCGGCCTCGCCGACCGCATCGGGACGGCGCTCCACCCCCTGTTGCGGCCGGTCGGCCTGCACGGGCGCGACGTGACACGAGTGCTGATGGGCTTCGGCTGCAACGTCCCGGCAATCGTCTCGACACGCTCCTGCTCTGCCTGCACCCGGCCGACGACCGTCGGCGCGATCTCCTTCGGGTCCGCCTGCTCATACCAACTCGGCGCGACGCTCGCGGTCTTTGCCGCCGCTGACAGGAGCAGTCTCGTTGTGCCGTACCTGGCGTTGCTCGTCGCAGCGACGCTCGTCTACACGCGCCTCATCAGTCAGCCTGCCGCGCGGTCGACGCTCACGATGCTCATCGAACCGCGCACCTTCCTCACCTGGCCGTCCTTCGCGGCAGTTGGGGCGGAGGCACGAGGAACGGTTGGGGCATTCTTGCGCACGGCGCTCCCGATCTTCTTCGCGATCGCAATGGTTGCCTCGCTCCTCGACTGGTCGGGCGTGCTCGATGCAGCGGGGGGCTTGCTGGCGCCGGCGATGGCCGTGTTCGCACTGCCGGCGGACGCGGCGATGCCGACCGTGCTCGCCGCTGTCCGCAAGGACGGCATACTGCTCCTGGCTGAGTCCGGCACCGTCGCCTCGTTGAGCGCGACCCAGCTGCTGGTTGCAACGTTCCTGGCCGGAACGGTGCTGCCATGCCTGGTCACCGCCATCACCATCGGACGCGAACTCGGGCTGCGGTTCGCGGGCAGGCTTGTCGTGCGGCAGTCCGCCTTCGCCGTCACGGTCGCCGCCGTCGTCGGCTGGGCCTCGGCCGCGTTCGGTGGGTGACAGTCCACGTCCAGACTGCGGGGAAGTTACATCGCGACAACGCATATTCACACAGTGGGACAGCCTGGGGATCGCCGTCGACTCAGGAGCGTCCGCCGGTGCGGAAGAGCGCTACCACTGCGGCGAGAGAGGCTACCCCGCCGAAGACGAGGAACACGGTTCGCGCGGCGGCTGTCACCGTCTCCGCATTCGCTCCCCCCAGTCCAGACGCGCCCAGACCCGAGGTGAAGATCGCCTCGGAGGTCGCTACCCCCGTGATGATCCCGATGTAACGAAGCGTCGGAATCAGCGCGGAGACCGTGCCGACGCGGTCTCGCGGGGCCGCACTCATGATGACGCTCTGGTTGGGCGCTTGAAAGAACGAGCCGCCGATGCCGCTCAGAACCATGATGCCCACGATCGCCGGGATTGACGTACTCAGGTCCAGGTTCGCGAGCAGGAAGAGCGCCACTGCCGACATGCTCAGCCCGATCGTCGTGGGGACCCGAGGGCCGATCCGGTCGGAGAGACGTCCCGTGAACGGGGGAAACACGATGAACATGGCAGGGGGCGTCAGCATGATCAGGCCGGCCATCGCCGGTGACAGCCCCCGCGCGATGAGAAGGTAGAACGGCATCGCGAAGGTTACGGCCATCATCGCAACGCCGGCCATCAGCATCAGCGCGCTGGAGACGGAGAGGGCAGGGTTCCGGAACATCCGTATGTCTACGACGGGGCTCCCTGTGCGGACCGAGTGGAGCGCGAAGGCCGTCATGGCAACAGCACTCAGTGGGAACACCGTGACGACCACCGGCGATGTCCATCCCTCGACAGAGCCGCGGTTCAGCCCTACAGCCATCAGGACCAATGCGGCAAACAGCAGCGCCACACCGGGGAAGTCGGTCCGCCGGTCGGTAGTCGTCCGTACGTCCCGGAGGTAGGTCATGGCAAGGGCGAACGCGGCGAACCCGAATGGCGCTCGCACCCAGAAGATGGAGCGCCAGCCCAGCGTGTCGAGAAGGATGCCGCCGAGCGCCGGCCCCGACATGAGTCCGAAGCCGGCGACGGAAGCCATCAAGCCCAACGCCTTGCCGCGCTCGTCAGGTGGAAAGGCGCTCGACACCAGCCCCAGCGAAAGAGAGACCATCATCGCAGCCCCTGCGCCCTGTACCGCTCTGACGGCGATGAGCGTCAGGATGTTTGGGGCAGCGGCGGCCCCCACGAGGCCGACTGCGTAGATCAGGGCTCCCGCGGCGAATACGGTCTTGTTGCCGAACTGATCTCCCAGACGGCCCATCGGTAGCGCCAAGCCGAGCACGATGAGCTGGTACGACAGAGCGATCCAGACGACTGTCGACGTGGACGTCTCGAACACCTCGGTGAAGGCGGGGAGTGCAATGGCGACGATCGAGAAGTCGGAGGTGCCGAGGAGCGTACTCGCTCCCGCTGCAGCGAGCACCGCCCACTTCGAGCCAGCGTTCACGTGTCTGGTATCGGCTGCTATCGGTTACATCCTCGGCAGTCGCGCCCGTTCTGCTCAGAGCCCTGCCGTCACGGGAGTCTGCTTCCCTGCGCCGCGCAGGTCAAGCGCGCAGCGCCCACCAGACCATCCGACTATCATCCCTGCCATGTTTTCCTCATGGTGGGACGGTCTGTTCCTGAATATCCTGGTCCTGCTGATGGCGGTTGCTCTGGACCGCCTCCTGCCGGAGCCTCCGGCGAAAGTCCACCCGGTTGTCTGGATGGGACGCCTCATAACGCTCATGGAGCGCGCGGTACCCGGGCAGCCGATAGCGGCATTCCTGTTCGGCTGCGTGATCGTTGTGGTGGTAGCGGGAACTTCCATCGCGCTTGCTTGGTTCGCAATGGTCCTGCTGATGTCCCTGACCCCCCTGGCATACGTAATCGGAGGAGCACTCCTGCTACGCACCACATTCACGGTCCGAGGGCTTTCCTCGGCGGCTGACCGAACGCGACAGGCTCTCACATCCGGCAGCCTGGACGACGCGAGGGAGAGCCTGAGGAGTCTGGTCAGCCGGGACTCCACTACGCTCACTGCACCGCTCGTCGCCGCTGCCGCTATAGAATCCGTTGCCGAGAACACGACGGACAGTTACGTCGGGCCATGGCTGGCGTTCGCGCTCTTCGGCGTGCCGGGCGCCGTGGCCTACCGCTCGGTCAATACGCTGGACAGCATGCTGGGCTATCGTGGCGCCTATGAATACCTCGGCAAGGCCGCCGCTCGGCTGGACGACGTTGTAAACCTGGCGCCGGCGCGACTGAGCGCGCTGCTGCTGTTGCTCAGCGGGGCTTTCCCTCGACTGTCGGTCTCCCGTGGGTGGAAGGTTATGCTGAGCGACCGCAGACGTACGGCAAGCCCCAACGCGGGATGGACGATGAGCGCTATGGCCGGGCTGTTGGGAACGGTACTGGAGAAGCCCGGGCACTACAGCCTGGGCGAGAGCATGCGCGAGCCCGAGGCGGAAGACATCGGTGCGGCGATACGGGTCATGGAGCGTGCTGCTGTACTTGCAGTTATCTTGGCGCTCGGGCTGCTCGCAGCGCGCCATGCGGTCGCGGGTTGATGGGACAGATGACCACACTGCACACGGTACATGGGGGGGCTGGACGAAGCGGAGCCGGAGCACATACGCACAGCGATCCGGCGGCCCGAGGAGTGCGCAAGGTTCATCGGCGCACTGCAGGAAGTCCTGAGCGATGAGTAGCAGCCCTGCAAAGGTCATCATGGTCCAGGGAACCTCCTCCCACGCGGGGAAGTCCGTCCTGGCAACAGCACGCTGCCGCATCTTCGCTCAGGACGGCTACCAGGTAGCCCCGTTCAAGGCGCAGAACATGTCCCTGAACTCCTATGCCACGCCGGATGGCGGAGAGATCGGTCGGTCGCAGGCCGTACAGGCCGCTGCCGCGATGGTGGCCCCGAAGGTTGAGATGAACCCTGTCCTCCTCAAACCGGAAGGCGACAGACGCTCCCAGGTTGTCGTGATGGGACGCCCCATGACCGTTGCCTCGGCTCGGGAGTACCAGGAACTCAAACCCTCGATCTGGGAGACGGTGACCGCAGCGTTGAGCCGCCTCCGCACCGACTACGACGTCGTCGTGATCGAGGGGGCCGGCAGTCCCGCGGAGATCAACCTCAAGCAGCACGACATCGTCAACATGCGCGTGGCCCTCCATGCCGATGCTCCCGTTCTGCTGGTGGGGGACATCGACCGCGGCGGCGTATTCGCACAGCTCATCGGCACCATGATGCTCCTCGAACCTGAGGAGAGGGCGCTGGTCAAGGGGCACGTCATCAACAAGTTCCGGGGAGACCCTTCGCTCCTCACAACAGGGCTGGACCTCCTGCACGAGAAGACCGGAGTACCGGTGGCCGGCGTCATCCCGTATTTCACCAACATCCACGTGCCGGAGGAGGACTCGCTCGGCATAGCGACCGATCCCAGGAGCGGCCACGAGACTGCCGTGGACGTCGCGGTCATACGCGTGCCGCACATCGCCAACTTCGACGACTTCGACCCCCTGCGCCAGGAGCCCGGCGTCCACGTTCGTTATGTGGGCCGGGTTGAAGAGTTCGGCAACCCGGACATCGTTGTGCTGCCCGGCAGCAAGACCACCATGGCAGACCTCGACTGGCTGCGCGACCAGGGCATCGCGGAGTGTGTGGTGACCGCACGCCGAAAGGGCATCCCCGTCATCGGCATCTGCGCGGGGTACCAGATGCTGGGCACTGAACTCCTGGACCCCGACGGCGTCGAGTCGCCTCGAGCCAGGGCGGAGGGGCTCGCGCTGTTGCCCGCGTCCACAACTTTCTCGCGCGAGAAGGCCACCCACCAAGTGGCGGCGCAAGTTGCAGCGGGGCACGGTCTCCTGAGCGGTTGCGCCGGGACAGCCATCACCGCTTACGAGATACACATGGGCGTCACCTCATCATCCGGTACTACCCATCCCTTCGTCATCGAAACACGCTCAGGGCAGCGCATCAGCCTGACTGACGGCGCCTTGGACGATGACGGGCTTACGCTCGGGACCTACCTGCACGGACTCTTCCACAACCGCACCGTTCGGCGTTCGATCCTGGAGCATGCAAGCAGACGCAAGGGCGTGGCCCTGCCGGCCGGCGACGACCTCGACCCGAGTAAGGAGTACGACAAGCTGGCGGCGCTGGTGCGCCAGCACCTGGACATGGAGATGGTCTACTCCGTGATGAGGCTGAGATAGGCGTAGCCCTACGCGCGAGGTCGTTCTCCTTGACAGGCCCGTTGGCGACGCCATAGCCTGCCTCCTCGGTACGAACATACGATCACTGCTCGTTCAGGTGCCCGTCCCAGGGAGAATAGGGAAGGCGGTGTGAGTCCGCCGCGGTAGCGCCACTGTAAGCGGGATCCTCGGAAGCTGAGCCCACTGTCGGAAACGGCGATGGGAAGGGCGCAGCGATAACCCACCCGCGAGCCAGGAGACCTGCCTGAACGAGAGGTGACCACTCTCCGCCTCAGAGAGGGTCCCTCGGCCACCGGACGCGAATCCCGGCAGAGTGAAGCCTGACCTCCAGCGGAGAGCGCTGGAGGTTCTTGGTTTGAGGGCCGTCGGACTCACGACGTTGCAAGGCTACCGCCGGATGGCGGTCACCAGCCGGTTGGCCATCGGAGCATCCGTGCTGCTCCTCCTGATCGTGATGAGCGCCGCCGTCTCGCTCAGCCTCGGGCCCGTCAGCATACCCGCCGCTCACGTCGCTTCTATCGTGCTGTCGTTCTTCGGATTCGAGGCAACGGGGTTCGGTCGTACCGAACAGCTCGTCATCGAGCAGATCAGACTCCCGCGCATACTCGTCGGCGTCGTGGTCGGCGTCGCCCTGGGAGTAGCCGGAGCAACGATGCAGGGACTCTTCCGCAACCCGATGGCCGACCCCGGCATCATCGGCGTGTCCGCCGGTGGAGCGGTGGGCGCGGTCGTGGCCATCGCCACGGGCATGGCAGGACTCTTCTTCCTTGCGCTGCCGGTCTTCGCGTTCATGGGCGCCATCGCCGCGTCGTTCCTCGTGTACGGCATCGCCGCCGTTGGCGGACGCTTCTCGATGGCGACGCTCCTGCTTGCGGGAGTGGCGGTGAACGCGTTCCTCGGCGCCATCGTCTCCGCCATCATCATCCTCCTGCCCGATAACGAGGCGCTGCGCGAGATCCTCTTCTGGCTCGCGGGGGGGCTGGACTCCCGTTCCTGGGAGCACGTCCGCATCTCCGCGCCGCTCATCCTCGGCGGCGCAGCTGTCATCATGCTGATGGCCCGCGACCTGAACCTCCTGATGCTGGGCGACGACGAGGCGCGTTCGATGGGCGTCCGCGTCGGCGTGGCACGAGTCGTCCTGCTGGCAGCGGCGGCCCTGGTGACCGGGACCGCCGTGGCAGTGAGCGGCACCATCGCCTTCGTCGGCCTCGTCACGCCCCACATCCTCCGGCTCCTGATCGGACCGGACCACCGCGTGCTCATCCCCATGAGCGCGCTGGGCGGCGCGGTCTTCGTCACCGTGGCCGACACGGTGGCGAGGACCATCATCCAACCAGCCGAGTTCCGCGTCGGCGTGCTCACCGCGTTCGTCGGCGCGCCATTCTTCATCCTCCTGCTCATCAGGAACAAACGACAGGTCTACTCGCTATGAGACGCTACCGAACGAAAGGAGTCACCTTGCCAGTCCGACGCTTCCCCAGCCTCATCATCACGTTGTCCGTGTTCCTTCTCGCGGCGCTCGCAGCCTGCTCGCAGGCGACCCCGACCCCGACTCCCGCGCCGACGGCTACGCCAACAGCCACTCCCACAGCAGCGCCTCCTCCGACAGCCACTCCGACCCCCAACCCCACACCAACTCCAACGCCTGCGCCCAAGCTGCCAGCGAGCGTACCCGGCATCATCGATACCTCCAACCTTGGATGGCCGCGCGAGGTCGAGGGACTGAATGGCATCGTGAGCATCCCGGCCAAACCGGAGCGCATCATCACTGCTTCCGTGGGGCACGACGAGATGACACTCGCACTGGTGCCCAATGAACGGCTCGTTGCCGTGGGAAGCGCCACGAAGAACGCGACCTATTCCAACGTGGCGTCGCTGGTGCAGGACAAGGCCGAGATCTCACGCGACCCGGAGACGATCATCGCCCAGTCGCCTGACGTTATCGTCACCAGCCCATTCTTCTCTGCGGAGGGCATCGAGGCCCTGTCGAGAGTCGGTATCCCGGTCGTGCAGACGGCCCTGAAACACGACCCCGAGGCGCGCATCGACAACATCCTGTTCATGGGCTACATCTTCGGCGAGGAAGAGCGCGCCCTGGAGTTCGCAGCCGAAGTGCAGGAGCGTTACGATTCCCTCGTCGCCGTGACCGGCGCTGCGGAGCCTCGTCCCAGGGTGCTTGCACTCACCCAGTACTCGGACAAGCTCTGGGTCGCGGGCGGCAACTCTACGGAAGGCGGCGTTATCACCGCGGCAGGCGGCATCAACGCTGCCGAGGAAGCAGGCATCGAGGGGAATCAGACCACGAGCCTCGAAGGGGTTATCGCCATGAACCCGGAGATTATCGTCATCGCTCAGCCGATCGAGTTCGGGGCCGAAGAATTCAGGCAGAGCCTGTTCGACAATGAAGCGCTCGCCGAGATCCCGGCGGTCAAGAATGACGCCATCCACGTGGTTGAGAGCAAGCACTTCACCACGCTCTCCTACTGGAACATCCGCGGGGCCGAGGACCTCGCCCGGCTGCTCTGGCCGGATGATTTCCCCAACCCTCCGGCAGCCTCATTCAGTCTGGCAGGGTAGCAGATGGGTGAACGCGAACAGCCGGCGATCACTGCCGAGGACCTCTCCTACAGCGTCGAGGCGCAGACGCTGCTGGACAGCGTCCACCTGCATGCTGAGCAGGGGCGGTTCGTCGGCCTCATCGGGCCGAACGGCGCGGGGAAGTCCACGCTGTTGCGGGCGCTGTCCGGCATGCTCCAGCACCAGCAGGGGGCGGTGCGATTGGAGGGAAAGGACTTGCGGTCCCTGTCGTCAAGGGACGTTGCAGCCGGACTGGCGCTGGTGCCCCAGATAGCGCCGTACACGCACGGCTTCACGTCCTTCGAGCTGGTGCTCATGGGCAGGTATCCACACTTGGGGCGCTTCCAGGTGGAAGGCGGGGAGGACAATCGCATCGCCCGTGACGCGATGCGATTGACCGACACGGAGGAGTTCACCGACAGGACGCTTGACACCCTGTCCGGGGGAGAGCGCCAGCGGGTGTTCGTGTCGCGCGCGCTCGCGCAGCAACCCCGCATCCTGCTGCTGGATGAGCCGACATCCAACCTGGACGTCTTCCACCAGCTCAAGGTGCTGGACCTGGTGCGCCAGCTGGTTGACGACGGGCTGACCGCCGTCGCCGCGATCCACGATCTGCAGATGGCGGCACGCTACTGCGACCGTCTCGTGCTGTTGAGCTCCGGGCGGGTCCTTGCCGAGGGAACCCCCGAGGAAGTGCTGACCCCGGAGGCGATCGAGTCCGCCTTCGGAGTGCGGTGTGCCGTCTACCGGGAGCCGGTCACCGGCTCGCTCGCGATAAGCCTCATCGGCCCTGCGGACGCGCGCACATCGCCCGCCCCGGATGACCGAGCACCGGCGCCAGCCGAGAAGGCCCCCTTGGCAGTCCAGGGAGTAGAACCGTGAGCGAACCAGAGCCGGCAGGAGAAACCCCACAGCCCGTGAGGCGCCGCCGCGAACGCCACGGCCTCGTCATCGTCAACACCGGCGAGGGCAAGGGCAAGACGACGGCCGCGCTCGGCGTGCTCTTCCGCGCCTGGGGGCGGAACTTCCGCGTCAGGATGTTCCAGTTCATCAAGCACACCGGCGCGCGGTTCGGCGAACAGCGAGCAGCCGAGCGACTCGGCATCCGCATCGAGGCGCTGGGCGACGGGTTCACCTGGCTCTCGAAAGACATGGACCGGACCACTGCCCTGGCGGTGGAGCAGTGGGGAAGGTGCCGGGAAGCCATCCTGCAGGGCGGAGAGGACGTCATCATCCTGGACGAGTTCACCTACGCCATGCACTACGGCTGGGTCTCGGTGGATGAGGTCATCGACACGCTCAGGCAGCGCCCGAGCACGCTGCACGTCATCATCACCGGCCGCTACGCCCCGGAGGAGCTGATCGACTTCGCCGACCTCGTGACCGAGATGCGGATGATCAAGCATCCCTACGAGACGCAGGGCATCAAGGCCCAGCAGGGCATCGAGTTCTAACGATGACGCTCGACGATGTGCTGAAGCGCATCGAACCGGTCGACAGGCGGGCTCAACGGTCAGCCGAATTGCGGCAGCAGCAACTCACGAAACCGCCCGGTAGCCTGGGCCGACTGGAAGAACTTTCCATCCAACTGGCGGGCGTATTCCGGACCGAACGTCCCACGATACGCGGCAAGACGGTCATCGTTGCCGCCGCCGACCACGGCGTGGTCGCGCAGGGCGTCACCGGCTACCCGCAGGAGGTCACCGCACAGATGGTGCAGAACTTCCTCGCAGGCGGCGCGGCCATCAACGTCATGGCGCGGGAGGCGGGCGTGGGTCTCGTCATCGTCGATGCCGGGGTAGCCGCACCACTGCCGCAGCATCCTGAGCTCCGGGTCGTCGGGGCAGGACGAGGCACCGCGGACATGACACAGGGCCCGGCCATGTCGCGAGCGCAGGCCGAGCAGTGCGTGAGCGCGGGCATCGCTCTCGCGCTCGAGGCCGCGGAGAACGGCGCGGACATCATCGGCGCAGGGGAGATGGGCATCGGCAACACCACGGCATCCAGCGCCGTTACCGCGGTGCTGACCGGCAGTCCGGCCGACGAGACGACCGGCAGCGGAACGGGACGGAACGAAGAGGAGATGGTGCACAAAGTCGCCGTCGTGGAGCGTGCGCTGGAGGTGAACCAGCCCGACGCCAGCGATGGGCTGGATGTGCTCGCCAAGGTCGGCGGGTTCGAGATCGGCGTGCTGTCCGGAGTCGTGCTGGGAGGAGCGCTTGCCCACCGGGTAGTCGTGCTCGATGGTTTCGTCTCGACCGCCGCAGGGCTGACAGCGCACAGCCTGTGTCCCGATGTCGGCGGCTATGTCGTCGCCTCCCATTTGTCCGCCGAGCGGGGACATCGCATCGCGCTGGAGCACATGGGGCTAAGCCCGCTGCTAGACCTCGGTATGCGGCTGGGCGAGGGTACGGGTGCTGTGCTGGCGATGGGCCTGATCGAGGCAGCCGCGGCATGCCTGTCGGAGATGGCCACCTTCGCCGAGGCGGGAGTATCCGGGAACGTTGCCAAGGAGGCGATCTGAACGGCCTGCGGCTGGCCATAGGCTTCCTGACGGTGCTTCCGCTCGCGCCCCCCGGCACAGCGCGGATGGCGCCTGCCCGTGCTTACTTCCCACTCGTGGGGTTGGCGCTGGGGGGCGTCCTGGCGGGACTCGACCTCGCAGCGAGGCAGGCATTGCCAACGCTGGCGGTGAGCGCGCTGCTGGTCGTCGCACTGCTGGTGCTGACGCGGGCGATCCACACCGAGGGGTTCCTCGACTCTTGCGACGGCCTGTTCGGCGGGTACTCGCGAGAGAAGCGGCTGGAGATACTCCGCGACCCACACGTGGGTGCGTTCGCCGTCATCGGGGGTGCGAGCCTGCTGTTGCTGAAGTGGGGCCTCGTCGTGGGTATTCCGGACGAGGAGCGCACCGCCCTGTTGTTGCTGTTCCCGTGCCTCTCCCGGTTCGGCATGCTGGTCACGATGGAAGCCTTCTCGTACGCCAGGGAGCATGGGCTCGGCACAGCCTTCGAAGATGGGCGAAGCAGATGGCAGGTCGTGTTCGGGCTCGCCACGGCCATAGCCGCAAGCGGGCTGTTGCTGGGGTTCGCGGGGCTGGTCCTGTTGGGCACGGTCATCGTCGTAGCGCTGGGGATGGGCCGATGGGCCACGGGGCTGTTGGGAGGCATGACCGGCGACACCTACGGAGCGGTGAACGAGGCAGGAGAAGTGGCCGTGCTGCTGGCTGGCATCGTCCTCTTCCAGGTGGGTGCAGGGTTGTTCGGAGCGCCGCTATGGTGACAGAAGGCAGGGAGACGGGCCGCTGGTACCTGGTACGCCACGGAGAAACAGAGTGGAACAGAGACGGACGCATCCAGGGCCACACGGATACAGGGCTGAACGACTACGGCAGGCGACAGATGGACACGCTTGCGGCGAGGCTCGCCGGATGCAGGTTCGCAGCGGTCTACGCCAGCGACCTGTCGCGCGCCGTCGAGAGCGCGCAGGCCATCGTTGAGGGTCGCGGCATCGCCATCGAGACCGACCCAGACCTGCGCGAGTTCTCCTACGGCGAGTGGGAAGGACTGACGACGGAGGAAGCCGAGGCGCAGGACCCCGAGGAATACGCCAGACGGATGGCGCTGGACGCAGGCGTATTCGCCGCGCCGGGAGGCGAGAACACGCAACAACTGCTGGACCGCGTGCGGCGGTTCTACGAATGCGCTGTGGAACGCCATCAATCCTCCGAGGACGTGCTGATCGTGGCGCATGCGGGGTCGATACGCGCGCTCCTCACCTGTCTCCTCGGTCTGCCGGACGACCGGCTCTGGGGGTTCCGGGTCGATGGGGGCAGCCTCTCCGTGGTCAGCAACCGCCCCGGCGGGCGCGTTCTCGAACTCCTGAACGAGGCGCCCTGCGTCCCCGGTGAGAAAGGTGTGGGGAGATGAGCAAGCGGCTGACACTCATCCTCGGCGGCGTCCGGGCCGGAAAGAGCAGCTACGCCCAGCAGTTGGCGACCCACGGCAAGCGCGTGCTCTTCGTGGCGACCGCCGAAGCAGGCGACGCTGAGATGGAAGCGCGCATCCGGGCGCACCAGGCGAGCCGTCCCCCCGAATGGGACACCCTCGAAGAGCCGCTCGACCCCGCGACGGCGCTGGCGCCCGTACTGCACCGCTACGACACGGTGCTGCTCGACTGCCTGACGCTGTGGGTGAGCAACCTGCTCCTGAGCGAACGGACTCATGACATCCCTGCGGAGACTCAGCGGTTGCTGGAGGCGTACCGGCACGGCGACGCCTCCTGGGTAGTCGTCAGCAACGAGGTGGGGCTCGGCGTGGTGCCGGCGACCGCGCTGGGCCGGACCTTCGCCGACGAACTCGGCCGCGTGAACCAGCTCGTGGCCGCCGAGGCGGACGCCGTCTACTTCATGGCCGCCGGGCTGCCGCTGGCGATGAAGGGGCCAGCGACCGAGTAGCGGCCACCTCTACAGGTACCCCTGCTCCCGGTAGTAGCGCCTCGCTCCATCGTGCAGTGGCGCGCCGGTGATGCCCTCGTCCCACTGCCGCCCGATGGGCCCCGTGAGCGACGACCAGTACGTGGGCCTGATCATCGGGAGGCCTCCGGCTTCGCCGTTGTCGTAGTCGATCTGGATCGAGGTCAGTTCGATGTCCCGCTTGTTGTCGTCTATCGCCTTCGCCAGCAGGTAGGCCAGTTCGTCGTCGAGGTCGGCGCGGCAGGTGACCACGATGTGGGAGTCGTCGAGCGCGGTGAGCGTCCTGTCGATGCCCGGCACGAAGCCCGCTGGCGTCACCTGGCGGCGCAGGCCCTTCGCCTCCAGTCGCTGCATCACCTCCTCGCTGATGTCGAGGAAGCGGTAGCCGCGCGACCCCACCCACGGCCACGCCGAGAAGTCGTAGGCGCTGCCGTCGCCCCAGAACGCGTCGAGCTGCCCGGCGTCGTATCGGGCCTTGGCGTCGCGCGCCGTGTGCTCCATGCGCCCGACGGAGCCGCCCCACTTCTCGATGTCGGCGTAGGTGAAACCGTACTCCCGGAGCACGACCTCGGCGCCGCTGCCGGCCATGTGCAGCACTGGCTTCTCCGCCACGAGCTGCTCGAAGGACTCGATGCCCGTCCACGGCGCCATCGCGAAAAGGAAGCGGTCCTCCTGCGGGAGCCAGGCGATGGTCCGCAGCCAGTCGTCCGGCTTCTCTCCGGCGAAGATGCCTCTGCCGGAGTAGCGGTGCTCATTGACCACCCACTTGGAGAAGACCACGTCGATCGCGCCGGCGGCCAGCGCGCCCATTCCACCGGGCCCGAGGACGTGCACCGTCGCATCGACCCGCTTCAACCCGGCAAGCCCGCGGCCTATGGCCTGCGTGAACCTGAACTGCGTCGACCACGATGCTCCGAACCGGATGGCCGGGACAGACTGCTGCGCCATGGTGTCCTCCTCTGCCCTCCCTCAGCGCGGAACAAGAATTCATCGGGGCCTGACAATGGAATCTTGGTCGGGTCGGGCCGGTGCGCGGGTCATGCGCGCAGCGTAGCGGATGAGGGCGGCATCGCGTAAGAGGCGAATGTCACCAGACGCATCGCCAACTCGAGAGTCGCCCCTGCAATGTAGTTATCTGACCACGATACTAGTATTAATCACTTATCAATCAGTAGAATCTCATCAATGTCTCTCCTATCAATGCCTAGAGATATCCGTATCTCACTGTGCGTACTCGCCGCTCTGTTGCTGGCCGCGGTACTGGCCGCTTGTGAGCAGAGCAGTCCCACCACTACCGCTGTGCCGCCTACAGCTACACCTACGCCGACCCCTTTGACTGCTGCGCCTACAGCGACCCCCAAGCCAACAACGACTCCTACGCCGATTCCCTTGACTGCTGCACCTACGCCCGAGCCCGCTTTGGCGGAGCCTACGGCTACCCCCGAGCCAACAGCGACTCCGGAGGCGGCGACTGAGCCCAACACCTGGCGGGGACTTACTGTCGCCGCCGAGCACCGCTGCTCGCACTACGATTCCGACGACTACTCCTACTCGCAATCTGTCGAGCCACGGATCGTTGCGAGCATGGGAGGCATCATCTACGGCCCGTACACAGGGACGTGGTTCGACAGCACATCTCAGACGGACATCGAGCACATCATTGCGCGCTCGGAAGCGCACGATAGCGGCCTCTGCGCCGCGGATGCCGCAACGAAGCGGCAGTTCGCCTCCGACGTCTTGAACCTCACACTGGCGAGTCCTTCGGTCAATCGGTCGCAGAAGAGCGGGAAGGACGCGGCAGAGTGGCTTCCCAACCAGAACCAGTGCTGGTTCGCGAACCGTGTCGTGGAAGTGCGCCAGCGGTACCACCTCACCATCGACATGCGCGAGCGCGACGTGCTCGAAGGCATCCTGTCGAGCTGCACGTCAACTGCAATGGTCGTCGATCGATCAGGTGCGCTTCAGGTCGCAACACCGACGCCATCTTCCGGAAGCAGACCTGGTGTCGATGCCCTGCGGTTGTACGACGACAACGGGAACGGCCGCATCACCTGTGCGGAGGCCAGAGGACACGGCATCGCGCCCGTCCGTCGCGGCCACCCGGCCTACCAGTTCATGGACGACCGGGACAACGACGGAGTGGTATGCGAGTAATCCAGAAAGCCGTAGTGATGGTGGCGGTAATTGCGGGAGGAGTGCTCCCAGCAGGATGCGACGGCACTGAGGTGACGACAGAACCCACTCCAACTGCCACGGCTACACCAGCGGCTACAGCAACCGCTACGGCTACGGCAATGCTGACTCCAACGCCTACTCCTGCTCTTCCTAGTCCAACGCCTACTCCTGAACCAGTTCCAACGCAGCAACCCACATCAACCCCGACCCCGGAATCATGGGGTAGACCCCGGCCAACGGTAATGATAGCCACCCCCCTACCGGATGACCCGACGCCGACTCCAATAACACGATCCTTCGTGTCGGGCGACGGCGATACCCTTACGATAAATCTTGTGCCGAACGCCCCCAATACCACTTGGAAGCGCAATAAGTTTACGAATGACATATTCGCGTATGTGTACTGGAGTGGGCGGCACGTTCTTGTCGGCCCCTTCTCCGAAGATGAGTCCCGAACTCTGTCTGGAGAAGGCGGCTCCGTGCAGTGCACGATATCGGTGATGCAGTCAGGTTCATCCGCGTGTGGCGTAAACGGCGCAGTGTTCCCGCGCTCGGTGTTTTCACAGGTAGGCCTGTTTGAGAGTGCCGACCCCACAGGACCACAAGAGCGAAAGACCTATGCATCCTGCGCTGCTGCTGAGGCGGCTGGAGAGCCCCGTGAACAGGGCCGGCATCAGTACACTGGAGAATATCCTGGCGGCGGCCATGGATTCCCTCAAGGCCTCGTACCGTCCGCGAACGATGGCGATGGTGACGGCATAGTCTGCGAGGAATAAGCGTAAACGCCGAGACCTGAGGGATGCTTCGACTCCCCTCAGCATGACAGGTGCCACCCCCATCCTAGCCTTCCCCCACCAAGGGGGAAGGGACCAGACAGCCGTGCCCGCAGCGAGTCGTTCACGGTGGTACACTCGCGCAGTTGCAGGGCGTGTCCCGAGAGCAGAGCGGGAAGGGGGAACGATGGCTACGGCGAGCGCAGTCTCCACCGAGCCCGAGGTGCGCGACCACGTGGCGGCCGGCGCCGTCATCACCAGCCACACGCTGCAGCACCTGTATGGACACGCGCTCTGGGTGATACTTCCGTCCATCGCTGCATCGTTGGGGCTCAGCCCGTTGATGGTGGGGCTGGTGGGAACGGTGCGCAACGTCGGCAGCGGTGTCGCCTCCACGGTAGGCGGCTTCCTCGTGGACCGGCTGCAGCACCGGCGTCTCATGATCCTCTACATCGGCCTCTTCTCCATGGGGCTGGGGTATTTCCTGGTAGGGGCCGCGCCGACCTACGTGCTGATACTGGGCGCCCTGTTGGTCGCTTCGCTAGCCGGGTCGATATGGCATCCCACCGCACGCGGTCTGCTCTCCCAGATATACCCGCACCGACGCGGGTTCATGATCACGGTCGACAGGTCAGCAGGAGCGCTCGGCGATAGCTCAGGTCCTTTGATCGCCTCGTGGCTATTGGCCTTCCTGATATGGCAGGAAGTGTTCCTACCCGCATTGCCGCTGGCACTGCTGTTCATGCTCTTCCTCTGGGTGTTGCTACGGCGGTCACAGGCGTTCCAAGAGGTCGGCGCCCGTTCCAAGACGCAGTCGCGCCCCCTCAGCGAGCAACTCCGAGCGGTCGTGGGCCTCTTCCGAGAGCATACCCAGATCCTCTCCCTGCTCATAATCATCAAGGCTATCGCCGGGTTCGCGCAGGGCGGCCTCTTCGTGTGGCTGCCGTTCTATCTCAGGGACGTCGCGGGCATGAACGAACTGGGCTATGGGTTCCATCTCTCCCTGCTCACCGCGATGGGCATCGTGACCGGTCCCGCCTTCGGGTACCTGTCCGACCGTATCGGGCGCATGCCCGTCATCGTCATCGTCCTGATGGCCAAGACTGCGATAGCCGCGCTCATCGCGCTTTCGGGCACAGGCATCGTGCTGACGCTGCTTATCGCAGCGATGGGAACGGTCAACCTCGTCGTCAACCCGCTGGTGCAGACGTGGGCGCTCGACATCGCTCACGGGCGCAACCTGGAAGGCTCGACGCTGGGCATCCTGGACGGGGCAAACGCCATCTTCAGGGGCGCAGGGCCGTTGATGACTGCCGTCGTCGTGACCTTCTGGGGGACGGAGTCGGTGTTCTGGTACATGGCGGCGATGAGCGCCGCGGCGCTGGTGGTGGTACTCTTCACGCTGCCGTTCACCGGCCGGGGTTCGCGGATGATGTGAGGGTAAAGGAGGCGCGCATGGCAACAACGGCGAAGGTAAGAGTTGTCGACAGCGACGCCCACGTCATCGAGTCCGAGCACACGTGGGACTACCTCCTCCCGCACGAGGAGCGGTTCCGCCCAACGCTGTTCGTCAACCCGGACAACCCCAACCAGGGGCACTGGGTGATCGGCGGGAAGGTGCGCGGGCACCGGAACGCGACGCCGACGCAGGAGCACCTGCGGAAGCTCTCGGCGCAGGTGGGGCGCGACCTCATCTCCACACAGGACTCCCGCGAACTGTCCGACGTGTCCCAGCGGTTGCGGCACATGGACGAGCTTGGCATCGACGTACAGGTGCTCCACAACACGATGTGGATAGAGCCGGTGACGGACGTGCCGGAAGCCGACGTCGCCCTCTGCGGCAGCTGGAACCGGTGGATGGCCGACGTGTGGCAGCAGGCGGGTGGACGCCTCCGATGGTGCGCCGTGATGCCGACGCTCGACATCGAGGCCGCAGTCGAGCAAATCGGCTACGCGAAGGAGCATGGCGCGGCCGCCATCGCCCTGCGCCCCCTGGAGCTCGGGAAGACGCTGGTAGACCCGTACTTCTACCCGCTCTACGCCGAGGCGGAGAGGTTGAACCTGGCGGTGGCCATCCACATCTCCAACGGCAGCAGCGCGATGCTTCAGACGCTGCGGTCGCCGTTCGACCGGACCGGAGGGTTCACGCCGTTCCGCATCCCGACGGTGATGGAGTGCGGCGTCATCATGGTGAGCGAGGTGCCGGAGCGCTTCCCAGCGTTGCGGTGGGGGTTCGTAGAGGCGTCGTCGAACTGGGTGCCGTGGATCGTTCGCGAGGTGCGCCAGCGGTTCATCGCCCGCAACCTCGGCCCTCCGCCCGAGAACGTCCTGAAGCACTTCAACGTGTACGTCACCTGCGAGGTATCCGACGATATCCCGTTCGTGCTGAAGCACGGCGGCGAAGACAACATCCTGATCGGGACAGACTACGGGCACACGGACGTCTCCAGCGCGATGGACGCCATCAGTGTGTTCATGGCGATGGACGACGTCAGCGACGAGGCGAAGGCCAAGATCCTGTACGACAACCCGCGAGCGCTGTACGGCCTCTAGAGGCCAGAGGAGGACAACCATGCTGGAAGCAGCGGAGAGGTTCGTAAGCGAGGTCCGCACGCTCTGCGCACAGGAGATGAGCGACGAGGAGCGCTGGACGAGGACGGGTGAACTCCTGCGCGACTTCGCCTCCGACCCGGAGGTGCAGGAACACGCGAAGAACTGGCCCGCGACCGACCGGACGAGCACGGGGCGCGACAGGACCGGCAACCTGATCTTCTACGAAAACCCCGACTACGGCTTCCTCGTCACCGCGATGGCCAAGGAAGCCGGGCACCACACGACCGTCCACGACCATGGAGAGATCTGGACGATGTACGGGCTCGTGCAGGGGACGGAGGAGATCAACCGCTTCCACCGCGACCGCGACGAGGTCGTCCACGACAGCACCTTCCGCATCGAGCCCGGCGACGTGGACGTGGTGCCGCCGCACCTGGCGCACCAGGAGATCACGATCGGGGAGCGCAGCGCCGCGATCATCATCCGCAGCGAGCGACGGGCCCGCGGGGCGGAGCTGATCCCCTACGCGCTCGAAGCAACCGGCGGCTAGTTGCCCTTGGCGGTATTCGGCGTCCAGTACAACGGGGCCTTGATGGCGAGCGTCATCGGCTCACTCGAATTCGCCGAGCGGACGGAGGCGCTGGGGTACCGCTCCTACTTCGTTCCGGAGCTCGAGACGCTCCCGACGCTCGACGCCTTCATCCTGCTCGCGTCCGTCGCGCAGCGCACGACGCACATGCGCCTGGGAACCGGCGTCGCCGTGCTACCGTTCCACACCCCGTACCAGATCGCGAAGATCGCGACCTCGATCGACGTGCTGTCGGGAGGGCGGATGGTGCTGGGGCTGGGCTCAGGCGGCGTCTACAACGGCGACTTCGCCGTCGAGGGCGTGCGGGTGGAGGACCGGCGCGGCATCACTGACGAGCGGTTCGCCCTCGTGCGCAGGCTGCTCTCCGAGACGGACGTGACGCATCACGGGACGTTCCACGACATGGAGCACGTGACGCTGGAGCCGCGATCCGTTCAGCAGCCGCATCTGCCCCTATGGACCGGGGCGATGTGGGACGGCCGGTTCACCCGGCATACGCTGGAGCGAACGGCGCGCTGGGCCGACGGGTTCCACCCTAACGGCATGACGCCGAAGGGCTACGCCGAGGGCAAGGCCGCCATCGAGGAGATGGCAGCCGCGTACGGACGCGACCCGGCGGCGTTCGAGTGGTCGTGCAATATGTACCTCTGCATGGGGCAGAGCAAGGACGACGCCTACCGGGAGGTGCAGGCCGCGATGCGGCACCGTTTCGGGGACGACGCCTGGGAGATAGACCCGGCGACGCTCCCGCTCGGCACACCGGCGGACTGCATCGAGGCACTCGAAGCGTTCACCAACGCGGGCGTGACGCACTTCACCATGAACGCTCTCTGCGCGCCGGAGGCACTGCTGCCGACCTACGAGCGGTTCGCTGCGGAGGTCATGCCGCACTTCGGGGAGTGAGGGGCAGGACCCCCGCTCCTCAGCCCCGCCGAGGCCCTCACCCGCGCGCTGAAGCGCGTTTCCCTCTCCCTCAGGAGAGGGGATCAGACAGGGCACCACAAGGGGCGCCCCTACACCAAGCACCACTCCCTTCCACCGATTCACCCCCATCCTGACCTTCCCCCATCAAGGGGGAAGGGATCAGGCGGCTAGTAGGTGGCGGCGATGGCCTCCTTGAGGTTCTCGTGGGTGGCCCAGTCGGCGTCCTTCGGAATCATCGTCTGACCCGGGCGGACGCGGAAGGCCTCGGCGTTCCGGGCCGTCGCCGGCTCGGAACCTTCACGGATGGCGGAGGCCGAATTCAGGAGCATGCGGCGCATGGCGATGATGCCGATATCCGTGACGCCCAGGTGCTCGCGGGTGCGGTCGGATATCTGCCCCATGCCCTCCTGCACGGAGAAGTCCTGCTCCCCGGTGCCCTTGATGCCGGTGAAGGTGAGGTACTTCTGCTCCTCCCGGTCGATGAGGTAGTCGTTGCGCATGTTGCGCACCGGCCAGTGGGAGCCGGGGATGGTCTGCGCGTGGACGCCCTGCCCCTTGCGGAGGTCGGCGACGTGCCTTCGGGAGAGCGGCTTGTCGGTGGTGCTCCAGGTGAAGCACCACCGCGCCGTGGTGACGTCGTCGACGGGGACGAAGGCGTGCATCATCTTCTGTTCGCCACCGCCGGGCGGGGCGGTGTAGAAGGGCATCCAGAAGAGGTTGAAGCGCCAGTAGTCCTGTGTCTCGTCGCCGGGGTACCTGCCGCCGATGATGAGGCCGAAGTCGGTCTCGAGCGCCTTCAGCTTGGGCGGGTTCTCGCGCGTGCGGTACATCTTGGTCACGTCGCCGGAGTCCCTGCCCGCCTCCTGCCAGTCGCTGAGACGGCGGTGGGAGTCCATGGCGCTGTGCAGGTAGACCGAGTGCACGGTGTCGATGCCGCCCTCGATGGCCTGCGCGTAGTTGTTCTCCTGGAAGTTCCAGGAGACGTAGCGGTGGTCGTCGGGGACGCGGGTCCACTCGAACTCCGGCATCGGCTGCATGTGCTCCTTCGGGCCCATGTACGTCCAGAGGACGCCGCCGCGCTCCCGCACGGGGTACGCCCTCAGCTGGATCTTGTCCCTGAAGTTGCTGTCCGACGCCTCGGACGGCATGTCGGTACACCTGCCGTCGACATCGTACTTCCAGCCGTGGTAGGTGCAGCGGATGCCGTTCTCCTCGTTGCGGCCGAAGAAGAGGTCCGCGTTGCGGTGGGCGCAGAGGCGGTCCACCAGCCCAACCTGCCCGACGCTGTTCCTGAAGGCGACGAGCCGCTCGCCCAACAGGGTGACGCGGACGGGCTCGCCGTCGACTTCGGGGATGTCTTCGGTGAGGAGGAACGGGATCCAGTAGCGGCGCATCAGCGCGCCCATCTCCGTTCCGGGACCGATGCGGGCCAACCGTTCGTTATCCGTTGCGCTCAGCATGGCAACCTCCCTTGTGCGTTCGATGTTCTCTCGATGGCGCGAGATTAGGACGATACGCCGCGCGGGTCAACAGCACGGGGCGGCCTCAGAACCCTCACCCGCCGCGCAAGCGCGTCGACCCGTTCGGCAAGCTCAGGGCAGGCTCTCTCCCAGGGGGAGAGGTGGGCTGCGAGGTTCCTGCCTCCGCAGGACGAGGGCACTTGGGCGCGCCTTCACCCCCATCCTAACCTTCCCCCGTCAAGGGGGAAGGGACCAGGCGCCCCGCCGCCTCGCTCCGCCGAGGGCCCCTCACCCGCCGCGCAAGCGCGTCGACCTCTCCCCCAGGAGAAGTGGGGTGGTCCCACTCCTCACCACCGGTTCACCCTCACCCTAACCCTCTCCCCTCAACAGAGAGGGGACCACTCCCTAGCGGCGGGCGGTGGAGTCCGGGCCCATGTAGATACCACGTTCCCACGTCCGCTTGAGCGGGTCCGACACGTGCAACGTCATGCTGCCGATGCCCGCCAGCTCGAACTCCACCGTCTCCCCGTCCTGCAGGGGGCCGAGCCCCTCGTGGTTGGTGCCGCAGCTGAGCACGTCGCCCGTGTTGAGCGTCATGATGCTCGTTGCAAACTCGATCAGCTCCGGCACGCGGTGCTCCATGTCGTCGGTGTTGTAGTCGTGGCGCAGCTGGCCGTCGTTCCAGAATCGAACGTGCACGTCGTTCGGGTCGGCGATCTCGTCAGCCGTGACGATCACCGGGCCGAGGGGACCGAAGGTGTCGAACGACTTGCCCATCCAGCTGCCCGCGCGCCAGGTGCGGCGTCCTTCACCGCGAGCCGACACGTCGATCAGGCCGGTGTATCCGAACACCGCGCTCGCGAAGTCTTCCCTGCTCACGTCCTTTGCCGGGCCCTTGGCAACGATGGCGAGTTCCGCCTCGTGCTGGAAGACCCACGGGTCGGTCGTCGACGGCAGCACGATCGTATCGCCGGGGCCTATGACGGCGTCAGGCGACTTCAGGAACATGTTGAGGGGGCGGGGCTCCCGCTCGGCGTGCTCCCAGTAGTTGCCGATGCAGCAGAGTATCTTGCTCGGTCTCGGCAGCGGCGCGCGGAGGCGGAACGAGCCATCCGCATGCGACGGCCCACCTGCAATGATGCGCTCGAAGGCACCGCGCAGCCCTTTGAATCCGTCGATGACGGCTTCCATGCGCGCCTGCGCCGGCAGGGCAGCGGCATCGCCGAGGGCGGCGGTCAGTTCAGCGACGCCGCCATCAACCACCGTGCCGAGGCGTTGCTGGCCGGGGGCATCGCTCGTTTCGAACAGGCAGAGTTTCATCTCTCTTCTCCTTGTGGTTCGTTCTCAGAACTATCGCATAACCAAGGGGAAGGACCACAAGGGCGCCCACAAGGGACGCCCCTACACCAGGTGCCGCGTCTCCCCGCCGGTTCACCCTCACCCTCGCACTGGCGCGCGTTTCCCTCTCCCAGAGGGCGAGGGGAGCCTTCCGTTCCTCCCCCAGAGTACCCTCACCCTAACCCTCTCCCCTCAAGGGAGAGGGGACCAACGCCGCTTCCACCCACCAGCCCCACCGCGTGACCTGCCCGGTCACTCTGGATTCCCGCCGGTGCGGGAATGACGGGGGAAGCGGAGTGACGGAAGGGGTGGGAATGACGGGATCGTCACTCCTCGTGGGCGAAGGTGAGGCCGTAGACCCGCGACGCACCGGCCGACAGCAGTGCGCTCGCAGCGGCGGAGAGCGTCGCGCCGGTGGTGGTGACGTCGTCCACGAGGACGATGGTCTCGCCGTCGAGCGGACCCGTGGAAGCGAACGCGTCGCGCACGTTCCGCAGGCGGTCTGCCCGGTTCGACGTGTCGACCTGCGACGACGTGTCCTTCGTGCGGCGCAACGCGCGGGTCGCAAGCGGGGCGTCGAGCACCCGCGCAACCTCCCGCGCGAGCAGCTCGGCCTGGTTGAAGCCGCGCTCGCGCAGACGCTTCGGATGCAGCGGGACGGGCACGAACGCGAACGGCGGCGGGACGGTGACCGCCGCCTCCCACGCCATCAGGCGCGCCATCTCCGGTGCGAGCGCGCGCACGCCGCGGTACTTGAGGTGCTGCACCGCGGTCCTCGCCACGCCCTCGTAGGCGAGCGGCGTCAGCACGTCGGCGAGCGGACCGCTCTCAGGCGGCGGCGCCGGCGATGGACGCTTAGCCTGTGTAAGACACGTCGCACAGAGGTACGCGCCGCTCCTGCCGCAGCCGACGCAGCGGACGGGGAAGAGCACGTCGAGCGTGGAGCGGAGGATGTTGGAGACGATGCGCATGGAACCCTCACCCCCGGCCCCTCTCCCAGAGGGCGAGGGGAGCCCAGCAAGGCGCCCGAGAGATGCTTCGACTCCGCTGTGCTCCGCTCAGCATGACAACCCCCCATTCCCGCCAGCCCCACCGCGTGCGCTGCCCGCGCACCCTGGATTCCCGCCGGTGCGGGAATGACGAAGCATCCCAGCCATGCCCAACTCCAGGCTGCGAGGTTCCCGCCCCCGCTTCCACGAGGGTGACTTCCCTGCGCGGGAATGACGGAAGGGGGCAGTGCATCATGGTAGGCTGAACCGCATGATACGGGCCGTGTTCTTCGACTTCTACGGCACGCTGGCCGACTGGCCGACGGCGGAGGGGCTGCAGCAGGCAGCGGCCGCAGCCGAGGGCATCGTTGTCGGTCAAGCCGCCATCGCGAGCGCCTACCGCACGGCGAACGCCTACATGGACGCGGAGAACGCGAGGCAGCCCGTGCAGCAGCGGACGCAGGCCGAACGGGACGCGTTCTTCGCGGAGTACGAGCGCCGGCTCCTCGCCGACGCCGGCGCGCCGGACGTGAGTCTCGACGTTGCGGCGCGCGTCTGGCAGCGCGTCCGCGGCGCACCCGACGAGCTGACGCTCCTCCCCGACGCAATGTCCGCGCTCGAAGAACTGCGGGCGCTGGGCCTCACGCTCGGCGTCATCTCCAACATGGGGTTGGAGTTGAACGGACTGCTGGAACGGCTGGGCATCGGCGGATACCTGCCCGTGCGCTCCACCACCGGGAGCGCGGGCGTGAGCAAGCCGCACCCGCGCATCTTCCAACTGGCGCTCACGCAGGCGGGCGCGCAGCCCGCCGAGGCCGTACACATCGGCGACAGCATCGGGGCAGACGTGGAGGGAGCGCGCAGCGCGGGGATCACGCCGGTGTTCGTGCAGCGGACGCCGGGTCCCTCCGCGCCGGACGGCGTAGCGGTCGTGGGGTCGCTGACGGAGGCCGCAGCGCACGTGCGGTCGCTGCTGGGAGGCTGAGGTGGAAGCACCGCGGTGGTTCGACAGGCTCACCATGAGCGAAACAAGCGCACAGGTTGCGCGGTTCCTGCCTGCGCAGGAACGACGGGGGTGACGTGAACCGCATCGTGCTCGGCGACAACATGGACGTGCTGCCGGCCATCGAGGACGGCGCGGCTGCGCTGATCTACATCGACCCGCCGTTCAACACGGGAAAGGAGCAGCGGCGCGAGCGCCTGCGGACGGTGCGAGACGACGAGCACGGCGACCGCACCGGGTTCCAGGGCAGGCGCTACCGGACGGTGCGGCTCGGCGCGCAGTCGTTCGACGACGTCTTCGACAACTTCCTCGCGTTCCTGGAGCCGCGGCTCGTCGAGGCGTACCGCATCCTCTCACCGACGGGGTCGTTCTTCCTGCACATCGACTACCGGGAGGCGCACTACTGCAAGGTGCTGCTCGACGCGCTGTTCGGACGCGAGTGCTTCATGAACGAGATCATCTGGGCGTACGACTACGGCGGCAGGCCGAAGAACCGCTGGCCCGCCAAGCACGATACGCTGCTCTGGTACGCGAAGGACCCGGCGCGGTACACGTTCCACCACGACGCGATAGACCGCGTGCCCTACATGGCCCCCGGGCTGGCAGGCGCGGAGAAAGCGGCGCGCGGGAAGATCCCCACCGACGTGTGGTGGCAGACGATCGTTCCTACGGTCGGACGCGAGCGCACCGGCTACCCGACGCAGAAGCCCATCGCCATCCTGGACCGCATCGTGCGGGTGCACTCAAACCCCGGCGACCTGGTGCTGGACTTCTTCGCGGGGTCGGGGACGACGGGCGAGGCCGCGGCGCGCAACGGCAGGCGCTACCTGCTCATCGACAGCAATCCGGAGGCCGTGCGGGTCATGGCGGAGCGGCTCGCGTTCAGCGGGCCGGAGGTGGTGGGGAGAGGGCCCTCACCCTAACCCTCTCCCCCAGGAGAGGGGGATATGGCAATTCCCAGGGAGAGGGCGCGTAGAAGCGTGGACCAGGCGAGGTTCCTGCCTTCGCAGGAACGACGGAGCGTCCCGCTCCGCCAACCCTCACCCACACGCTGAAGCGCGTTGCCCTCTCCCAAGGGGCGAGGGATCAGCCTCCTCCCATAACCCAGCCTCCCCCTGCGACCTGACGGTCGCTCTGGATTCCCGCCGGTGCGGGAATGACGAACGCCATTTCCGCACCGACGGGTTACCACCCTGCGGCTACGAGTGCTTCACGTTGTACTGCAGCGCGGTGTGGGTCGCGTTGGCGCGGTCGCCGGAGCGCTCCGCGAACGCCACGCGCATGCTGACGACCATGACGTTCTGGCGCTTCTGGATGTCGCGCTCCGTCTCGATGAGCAGCTCGCGCTTGAAGCCCTTGCGCCACTGCGTGCGGTTCAACAGCAGCAGACGCCCGGTGTTCGCAACGTTGCCGTCCGAGGTGATCCTGCCGTCCGAGTCCGCGAGCCGCAGCTGCTCCGACACGATGACGGGCACGCCCTCGACCGCGCCCAGTTGCCCGGTGAGCAGGGTCGCGCGCGGGCCGAGCTTGTCCAGGGTCTGGAAGCTGTCCACCGCCTGCATGGCGATGTACGTGCCCACGTCCGTGACGAACGCCAGTTCCGACGGGCGCACGCCGTACTTGCCCAGCATCCGCCGCAACTGGTTGAACATGTCCACGGTCGGCTTCGCGTTGAAGTTGCTCTTCATCGCCGTGTTGTCCACCAGCGGCAGGTGCAGCAGGCCATCGAAGCCCAGCAGGTAGTGCGCCTTGCCCGCGGCGGAGGGGGCGAGGGTCCCGCCGTCGTGGTTGATGTTGGACGAGGTGGTCACGTCCGCGTTCAGCAGCACGTCGTCCAGCACCTGCGCCGCGTTGCGGAGCAAGGTGGAACGCACCTCCGCCATCATCGCGACGACGGCGTCCTCGTCCAGCTCGTAGGCCCACGGCACCATGCCGACGAGCTCGTGCGCCGTCAGCGTCTGCTTGGCGGTCTTGAGGTCCGTGGCAGTGGTGGCCGTGTTCGCCGTACCCGGGTACCAGTCGACGTCGCCCAGCTGCAGCGGCACGTCGAACGGGTTGGACGGCATCGTGACCGTCTCGAAGAGCGAGGCGACCGCGGTCTCGATGTTCACGTCCGCCCACAACTGGCGCGCCTCCTCCTGCGGGACCAGCTCGTCGCCCGCGCCCGCGGTGGTGGAGTCCATCGCCTTGGCGACGCTCTCCTGCCATGCGCGGAGCGCTCGCGGGTCGTAGTCCTGCGGGCGCGCCTGCTGCGCCGCGAGCAGGCTCCGCATCACGGCGAGGTCCACGAGGTCGAACCCGTCGAGCTTCCCGCCGCGCACGCGGACGCGATCGTTCGACGTCCGGCCCAGCAGCGCGTCGCGCCGTACCGAACGGTCGTGCTCCAGCACGCGGCGCACTTCGCCCGCGAGCCGTTCCTGCTCCTCGCGCATGAGCGTCAGCTCCTTCGTCACGGGGCCGAGCCGCTCGCGCACGAACTCCTGCGTCTCCACTATCTCCTTCTGCATCTCGTCTATCGCAGACATCTCTCCTCCTTCTGTGGGATCAGTTCTCCTGTTCGATGACCGGCGCGGCCTCTATGGCCCCGGCCAGTGCTTCGCCGAACCTGCGCGCCGACGACGCCAGCGCATCCCGCTCGGCCACGGTCAGGCCGTCCGGGGCGGCGCGGACCGACTCGCGCATCAGCCGCGCTCCGGTCTCCAGCGCTTCGGCGGCATCCGGCGCAACCCGGCAGAGGCCGTCCACCAGCCGCGCCGCCTGCAACGCCACGCGCACCACCTGTGCTATCCGCATCGCTCTCCTCCTTTCCCGGCCCGAGGGCCGTTTTGTTTAACCCTCACCCTCGCGCTGACGCGCGTTTCCCTCTCCCAGAGGGGGAGGGGAGTCCCGAGAGATCCCTCGACTCCGCTACGCTGCGCTCGGAATGACAACCTCCACGCCTCCCCGCCGGTTCACCCTCACCCCCAACCCTCTCCCCTCGAGGGAGAGGGGGTCAGACAGCGCGCCCGCAGGGGACGTCCCTACGCCGAGACAAGGCTGCGCAGACGGCGGAGTTCGCTCAGGACACGCTGGGCGTCCTCCGGCGCGATGTATGAGGCTGGTAGGTCGAACGTGAACAGCGGACGCAGCCGCGGCGCCTCGAGCCCGCCCTCGAGCGCCTTCGCCAGTGCGTGCGGGTTCGCGGGCACCGGCACCGCGCTCAGCTCCAGCAGCTCCTGCTTCGTGTACTCGACGCCGTCCACCGAGCCGTCACGGCTCTTCCGGAATGAGAACTCCCTGGCGCGGAAGCCGACACTCACGGCGCGTAAGAACCGCTGCCGGTAGAGCAACTCGACCTCCCGGGTGAACGCTGTGGGAGCGAACTCCACGGTCGCCATCAGCTTCGCGCCGTCCACGCCCACCCACGAACAGCGCCCGATCGGCGTGCGGGTGTAGTCGTGCGCCCACAGGAAGACGGGGTTGTGCTTGTAGGCGTCCAGGTCCCAGCCGCCGGCGCGTACGACGTCGCCCAGGCGGTCGGGCGACTCATCCGACGCCACGACCGTCAGCGGGCGGTCCTCGTTGGGCGCGACGGCGCGGCAGACCGAGAACCGCTGCACCACCGGCGCGTCGGCCAGCCCCCGCCGGTACGCCTCCAGCGACTCCAGCAGCCGCTCACGCTCCCACCGCTCACGCTCGCTGACACCCGCGCTCACCTCGTACGACTCCATGCCTCTGCCTCCTGTGTGTCCGCCGCGGGTGAACGTCCCGGAAACGAAAAAAGCCCCGGCCCTTTCTCAAGGCCGGGGCTCGTCCCCGTTCATGCGTCTCATCCGGCGAACTTCGGTTGTTGGGATCAGGTTAGCGCACTATCGTCAATCGCGAAACCAGCCGGTGTCACAAATCTGACTTGTGGATACGGAAGGGACCAGACACCTACCCGCGCCCCACCGGGTGCCCTCACCCACGCGCTGAAGCGCGTTGCCCTCTCCCTCAGGAGAGGGGACCAACCGCCAGCCGGGCCGACGCAAGGCGTGTGTAGACCGCGCCGGTGGGGAGCAGGTCGCTGTGGTACAGTCCGACCTCCTCCACCGCGAAGGGCACAGGACGAACGTCCAGCGCCGCGACGGCCTCGCGCAGCGCGTGCGACTCGTCCCGCGACAGCCTCGTGTTAACCCGTGCGAGCGTGACGTGCGGCGCGAAGGCGCGGTCGTCGTTCGGGACGCCAGCCTCAGCGAGCGAGCGCTCGACGCGGTCGCGCAGGCCAATCAGCGCATCGACCGCGCCGCCGACACCCGCCCACAGCACACGAGGGGCGCCTCGCGGCGGGAAGACGCCTGCGCCCGCCAGCGACAGCTCGAACGGGGCGATGCCATCGGCGGCGTGGGTGATCGCCTCGCCGAGCGCCGACGTCGCGTCCGGCGGCGTGCTACCGATGAACCGTAGCGTGAGGTGCGCGCCGTCCACGTTCGCCCACCGCGTGCCGCGCGGCGCGAATGCCCGCATCTCGCCAGCGACGCGCTTCAATTCGGTGCGGACCTCGTCGGGGAAGGCGAGCGCGACGAAGAGGCGGAGGATACCGTCAGCCAATGGATGCCTCGCTGAACATCGCAAGCATCTCACGCTGTATCTCGGTGAGTGGGAAGGAGGGATTGCGCCGCGGGTAGATCTCAGCAGCATCCCAGAATTCACGTCTGACGCTAGTGGCAATGCCAATCTTGGAGGTGAGTCCCCTTATGAGAGAAGCTGTCTCAAACAGGTAGACCGCTTCGATGACCCAAGGGCGGGTCTTACCGCGAGATGACACTGCCGCACTCCTCGGTCCTGTAAGCACGAGGTAATATTCCGGCGCACCATCAATGGCTATGTCCAACACTCCTTCATTCTTTGGGTAATACTTGATGTTCACTGTCGCCCCAGAGAGCCGACCGCCTGCGAAGCACCCGTCGCTACCCTTCTGTACGGCTGAGGCATGCAGTTCGACGCCGTATATCTCCGCACCCACGAAATCTCCAAAGTGGCCTGGAATCGTGGGGCGGCCAATCACCTCAGCGATCTTGCCGTCGGCATAGTTCTTCTGCTGTACAAGTTCGGCGAGACGTTGCATCTGTTCCAAGTTGCTCATACTGCCTCCCCGCGTTCCGTCCTGGCGCGTTCGATCAGGTCGGCGAGGCGGCGGTACCAGCCCGCGATGTCGTCCAGGGAGTAGGAGGCGTTCGCCGGGCTGGGGTTCGGCGCGACGAACACACGGCTGTCCCCGAGCCACTCCGGCTGCTCGCCGAGCGCAACGTCGTCCTGTTTGCGTCCCTCCGCGTACTGCAGGAACCACTTGTAGCCGGTGATGCCGTTGAAGCAGACGACGAGCGGTGACGCCTCCAGCAGCTTCTCCCGCGTCAGCGGCGCCCAGGCGCGGAAGTCGGCGGCGCGCAGGCTGGACGCGCTGTTGCTCGCGCGCTTGACCACGTCCGTGAAGCCGACTGCGCGATGCTCGAACAGCCACGCCTCATCGCCGGGACCGAGCTCATAGCCATCTGTGACGCCGGAGCGGTTGAGCGCGCCCCAGAACCGGTTCTGGGGCGTCGCGAAGTACTTGCCCACCGACGCCGAGTACGCGCCGGGGTTGATGCCGACGAACACGAGGTCGAGTCCGGGACGCAGGTAGTCCGGCAGCGTCGGCGCGTCAGTCATCGGCGAGCCCCAGCAAACGCGCGGCGTTGCCGCCGAGAACGGCCTGCGCCGTCGCGGGGTCGAGCGTGCTGCGAGCCTGCTCCGCGACACGCGACGCGCTCAGCAGCGGATAGTCCGAGCCGAACAGCACGTGGTCCGCTCCCACGGTGCGCACGGCGACGTCGAACACGCGCGCGTCGTAGAGGAAGGGCGTCGCCGCGCTGTCGAAGTATGCGTTCGCGAGCGCCTCTTTCACCTCCGGCATGAGCGCGTAGAACGGCAGCCCGCCGCCCCAGTGTGCGAACACCCAGCGCACGTCCGGGAACCGCTGCGCCGCCGCGAGCAGCCGCTCCGGCGTCGTCGAACCCTTGCCCGGGTAGGCGTGGCCGACCGGCTCCGAGCCATGGACGGCGACAAGCAAGCCGCGCTCCAACGCGAGATGCGCCAGCGGCGCGAACGACTCGTCCGACGCGAGGTCTATCTCCTGCGAGGTGGGGTGCAGTTCGCCGATGCCGACCGCGCCCGCGTGCGCGCAGCGCTCCACCTCGCGCAGGGCGTCGTCGCCCCAGCCGGGATGTACGGAGCAGAACGCGGCGATGCGCCCCGGATACCGCGTCGCGGCGTCCAGCAGGCAGTCGTTCGCCTCGCGCGCGACCTCGCGGTCGCACCAGCCGTAGCCGAGCACGACGGAGCGGTCGATGCCGTCCTCGTCCATCGCCGCGATGAGATCCTCTGCCGTGGCCATCCTGCCCCCATTGCCGAAGAGCGCGGCGAACGTGGCGTCGCGCGCCGCTATCTCCGAGCGCCGTTCATGGAAGGAGGCAGGCAGCAGGTGCGTGTGGAAGTCAACGATCACGAGGCCCCTCGCGCCGGTCGTCTGCTGCCATAGGGTCATCTGAACAAGCGCACGTCCCCTGAGAGATGCTTCGACTCCGCTGCGCTTCATTCAGCATGACAATACTCCACCCGCCTCCACACCCCTTGTGCGCTGCCCGCGCACCCTGGATTCCCGCCGGTGCGGGAATGACGGACATGGCTGACATACCTGGTCTGTGCCTAGTTCTCGGAGCCGGGCTCCTCGCCCTCCTCGTACGCGCTGCCGGAGAAGACACCGACCTCCCGGCCCTGGTGGACGTGCACGACGAAGTCTTCCCGTTCGAGGCCGATGGCGTCCAGCAGCTCGTCGTCGAGGTCGGCGATGAGGTCCTGTATCTCGTCGGTGGTGTAGCGCTCGGAGACGCACAACGTGGCGTGGATGATGCGCCCGTAGAAGTGCACGTCGAAGCGTCCCTGGGGCTGCGGCTGGTCGTCCTCGTAGAGCGTGTACACCTCAGAGAACGGCGTACGGCACTCGCGTTCGAAGCGGATCATGGGTTCTCCTTTGACTCGGGTGCGCCTTGTGTGGGAAGGAAGCGCTGCTCAGGGGCGGACCTGTCCGTCGCCCAGCGCTATCCACTTGTAGCTTGTCAACTCGCGCAGGCCCATCGGCCCCCGCGCGTGCAGTTTGTTCGTACTGATCGCGACCTCGGACCCCAGCCCGAGCTGTGCTCCGTCGTTGAAGCGGGTGCTCGCGTTCACGAGCACGACCGACGCCTCCACCGCGTCGGTGAAGCGCATCGCGGCGCTGTAGTCCTCCGTCACGATGGCCTCGGTGTGCCCGGAGCCGAACTCGTCGATGTGCCCCAGCGCATCGTCCAGGGAGTCCACCACCTTCACCGACATCGTGAGCGAGAGGAACTCCTGTCCGAAGTCGTCCGGCTCCGCGGCCCGCACCTGCGCCTCGTCCACCGGCCCGATGAGCGACAGCGCGCGCTGGTCGCATCGCAGCTCGACGCCCGCCTCCGTGAGGCGGGACGCGGCGCCGGGCAGCAACGACGGCGCGGCGGCGGCGTGCACGAGCAACGTGTCCAGCGCGTTGCACACGTCCGGCCTCTGCGTCTTGGCGTTGTAGATGATGCCGGATGCCTTCTCGATGTCCGCGCCGGCGTCCACGTAGACGTGGACGACCCCGACGCCGCCGGTGATTGCGGGGACGGTCGCGTTGTCGCGCACGTACCTGATGAGCGCGTCGCCACCGCGCGGGATGAACAGGTCCAGGTAGTCGTTGAGCCGGATCATCTGGTCGACGATGGCCCGATCCGTGTCGGTGACGAACTGCACTGCCTCCGGCACGGCGTCCGCAGCCTCCAGCGCGTCCTTCACCAGCGCAGCGACAGCCGTGTTGGTGTGGACCGCCTCCTTGCCGCCGCGCAGCACGACCGCGTTGCCGGACTTCAGGCAGAGCGAGACGATGTCCGTCGTCACGTTCGGACGGGCCTCGTACACGCAGCCGATGACGCCCAGCGGCACCCTGCGCCGCTCCACGCGTATCCCGTTCGGCAGCGTGCGGGAGTCGAAGCGCTCCCCCACCGGGTCGGGCAGCAGCGCGACGGCGCGCACGTCGTTCGCCATGCCACTCACGCGCTGCTCGTTCAGCAGCAGCCGCCCCATCAGCGCCTCGCTCAGGCCGGCCTCACGCCCGGCCTCGAGGTCGCGCGCATTCGCCTCCAGGACGGCAGGACAGTTCGCTTCGAGGGCGTCGGCGATGGCGCGCAGCGCGGCGTTCTTCTGCTCGGTGGAGAGCATGCGCACACGCTTGGACGCCTCTCGCGCAGCCTGCGCTTTCGCGATGAGTTCAGCGGTTGCAGTCCCGGTTGCCATGCTTGTCTCCCCTCGCGCTCAGACGACGACCATATTGTTGCGGTGCACGGCTTCGTCGCCGTTGTGATGCCCGAGCAGTGCCATGATGCGGTCAGAGCGTTCACCTGCGATCTTCCGCATCTCCGACGAGTCGTAGTTCGCTATCCCGTAGGCGAGGCGCGAGCCACTCTCCGAGCACACCTCCACCACGTCGCCCCGCACGAACCGTCCGTTCACCTCGCGTATGCCCGCGGGCAGCAGGCTGCGCGACTGCTCGCGGAGCGCGCGCACCGCGCCGTCGTCCACCACCAGCCCTGCATCCTTCTTCGTCATGCCGCTCAGCAGCCAGCGTTTCCTGCTCTCGACAACGGACCCCCTCGCGGGGAAGAACGTGCCGTTGGTCAACACACCGCCCGCCGCATCCCGTATGACGGTCAGGTCTCCACCGAGGCCGAACATCACCGCGACGCCGATGCCGGTGGCATGCTGGGCCGCCTGGAGTTTCGAGGCCATCCCCCCGCGCGTTGCAGTGCTGGTATGCACCTCCGCCAGGGACATGATCGCGTCGTTTATCTCGTCTACCCGGGAGATCAGCTCCGCCGCGGGGTCGCGGTTCGGGTCGGCGGTGAACAGCCCGCCGGTGTCCGTCAGCATCAGCAGCAGGTCGGCGTCTATGACGTTCGCCACGATGGCAGAGAGCGTGTCGTTGTCGCCGAAGCGCTGGCCGTTGATCTCCTTCGTGTCGACCACGTCGTTCTCGTTCACGATGGGCACGACGCCGCGCTCCAGCAGCCCGTTGAGGGTGTTGCGGACGTTGAGGTAGCCCACGCGGTCGTCCACGTCCCGTGCGATGAGCAGCGTCTGTGCGACGACGATACCTCGCCGGGAGAAGAGCTCCTGGTAGGCGTGCATGAGGCGGCTCTGGCCGATGGCCGCGAGCATCTGGCTCGCAGCGACGCTCTTGCCCTGCACGACGCCGGGAGCAGCCTCGTGTCCCGCCGCGATGGCGCCGGAGGTGACGAGCACGACCTGCGCGCCCATCTCCACGACATCCGCGATCTGGCCGACCAGCGACTCCATGACAGAGCGGTCCAGGTGGGCGGTCTTGCGGGTGAGCACGTTCGTGCCCGCCTTGACCACGATCCGGCGGTAGCGCAACTGGGCGCCGCCCTGCTCGCCGGTGTCCGATTGTGCCGTCCGGAGTGCCATGCTGCGTTCCGATGCCGCGCCGGGGCCGACCTCGCCTTACGAGTCACGCGTACGAGCATTGTACAGTATGCCTCTGCTCCGTCAGGCAGAGAGAGGCCCTACCTGACTCCCAGCGTCAGCTCAAGCAGCAGGCACGGCTCGCCCCACTGCTCCGCGTCGTCGAGCGACCACCCCGCTGACGAGCCGGACGGGCGCAGGCGCAGCCCCTCATCGCCGCCGTACACCAGCACCACGACGCCGTCGCCGGAGTCCGACACCTTCGCCGCCATCGCGGGGACCGGTTCGCCACCCGACCAGCCGACCACGTCGCACGGGCCTTCCCAGCCGTCCGGGCGGAACGCGGACTCGACCCACGTGACTTCGTACGGCGACTCCAGCGCCTCGAACATGCGTGTGACGGAGAGGTCGCAGTTCTCCCCGGCCTCCACGTCCACCTCGACGTACTCCATGCGCACAGTCTATCGAGAACTACGCGTAGAGCGCATACGCAGCCGACGACGGCTCGCTCCCCAGCCCCCGCTCCGACGCCCTGCGCCATAGCGACGCCGACGCCTCGTGCAGCGGCATGCGCAGCCCTTCGCCCCGCCACTCTTCCAGCAGGGGCCCATAGCAGGCGGCGTAAGCGTCTACCGGCTGCTCCTCGCCGTCAGCAGCCCCGCCGAGGAGAGTCGCACCGGTGCGCTCCAGCTGCGCCGACGCCCCGGACGCCGTCCGCATCACCTCGTACATGGCCGGGGCGTCCATGCCAAGATCCCTGGTCAGCGCGAACGCCTCGAACACGCCCACCTGATACATGGCCGCCGTTGCGGTGCTGAGCGCTTCGTACGCGCCGTCCGGTGGAGTGATCTCCGCATCGCGCGGCAGCAACTCTCCCGCAACCTCGACGCCCGCGATGGGCTCCAGCGCCTTGATGGCCTCCGGCGGGTCGGCGCCTCCCAGTCCCTGTTCGGCGGCGTACAGCCACGAGCCGCGCGCAGCGTTCCTGAGTGGCAGCTCCAGCCCTGCCTGCCCGATCATCCACTCCATGAGGCCCTGATCCTTGATGTTCGTTGAGATGTATGACGTCTGCTCGAACGACCGGTCGAGTACCTTCGGCAGGGCGCGCTCAAGCTGACGGCTCGCAGACGCGCCATTGCGCATCACGTGGAAGAGCAGCCCGCAGTCCAGTCCCTTCTTCGCCGCGAGCACGAACGTCTCCAGTACGCCCAGCTGGTTGATGTCCTTCACCATGTTGTTGACCAGTTTGGCCATGTTGCCGCTGCCGACCGGCCCCATGAACCGCGCGTTCGCCGACACCGCATCCAGCGCGGGACGGGTGCGTTCGAATGCGGCAGCGTCTCCGCCCACCATCACCGTCAGCCTGCCGCCCCACGCAACGTCGCCCGTTCCCGATACCGGCGCGTCGAGGTAGGTCACGCCCCGCTCAGCACAGACCTCCTCCATCCGCCGCGCGAACTCCGGGTGCACCGTCGAGTGGTCGAGCACGATGGCGCCCGGCTCCGCTCCGGCCAGCACGCCGTTCTCGCCGCACAGCACCGACTCCACGACCGCGTCGCCGACGAGGCACAGTCCCACGACCTCCGCGCCACGCGCCGCAGCCGCTGGCGACCCTCCGGGTGTCGCGCCCATCCCGGCGAGCTCCTGCACCTTGCCCTGGCTGCGGTTGACGACCGTAACGTTGTGTCCAGCCTTGAGCAGGTTCACTGCCATCGGCTTGCCCATCATGCCGAGCCCCACGAACCCGATATCCATCCTGCCCTCCCAGGGCTATGTGCTAGTAGTCGAAGCGCACGGCGTAGAGGTCTTCTATCCGTCCGTCGTCCGTGAACCGCCAGACGCCGATATGGCCGCGCCTCAAGTCGCCGTTGTCGTCCCAGTCCATCGTCGTGGCGGCCCCTTCGTAGTCCACCGCTCCGCCTTCGCCAAGGATGCGGAGCGCCTCCGCAACTCCCGCAGCCGTCGGCGCTGTCACTGTACCCGGCCCGCTACCGACGCTGCGCAGCCGATCGCGGATGGCAGTTCCATCGACGCTTCCCGCGGACTGCGCCGCCAGTGCGAGCGCGATCGTGGCGTCGTACGTCTCCCGCACATAGGCGTACTCAGGCGGGTTGCCATACTCCGCAACGAACGCTGCGTCCCAAGCGGCTGCGGCTGCGCTCTCCGGCGCAGCCACGCCTGCCGTGCCGTACGCGCCCGCAAGAGCGCCACCGACGGCGGCGCCCAGGGCGGGACTCTTCAAAGCGTCACCCAACACGAACCGGCTGTACAGGCCGCTCTCGACAGCCTCCCCGATAGCCACCGCCGCCTCCACCTCGAACGTGAGAACGACGAGCGCTTCGGCGCCCCCGCTCGCCGTCTCCCGCAACTCGGGGAGGTACGTCGTCTGCCCCGGCGAGAGGACGGCGGCCCGCAGCGGTCCGGTCCACGCCGCGGCGAACGATTCGTAGATGCCGCGCCCCCAGGCGTCATCGCGGTAGACGAGGCCGACGTTCGTGAAACCGAGGTCACGTGTCACCTGCGCAAGCACGGGCCCGCGCGCGCTGTCGGACAGGGCAGTGCGGAAGAAGAAGTCGTTGTCCGCCACGTTCGTGAGCAGCGGAGAGCTGGCCGACGGACTGATGACGGGTATGCCCGCCGGACCGGCTACCTGTTCGACAACGGGCAGCGAGTTTGCGCTGGAGTTGGGTCCGACGAGGGCGTGGATGCCGTCTTCCTCGATCATGCGCCGGGCCTCTTCCACTGCAACCTGGGGATCGCGCGTGGAGTCCCTCGTCACCGTCTCTACGAGGCGTCCGAGCACTCCCCCGGCGGCGTTGATGTGCTTCACGGCGAGATCGAACGCCCGTTCCCGGTCGCGCGCCTTCTCTGTCGAGCCCTCGCTGAAGTCCAGCAGGAGACCGATCTTGAGCGACTGTGGATCGTCGCTGCAGGCCACAACCGACCCCAGCAGAAGCGCACAGGCCAGTACGGCTCGGACGGTTGACGTGAACGTAGCCATGCCACCTCGGAAACAGTTCTCGGCCATAGTTCCCGCGAGTATAGCAATCCACGTTGCTCCCACGGCCTGCGCATCCATCCGCTATCATCCGTGGGAGCGTCAGGCGCAGTACCTCACCGGCGCAACTCGGAGGAGCAACAGATGCAGTACCGCAGACTCGGCGACACGGACCTCAACGTATCCGTCATCGGCCTCGGGACCAACAACTTCGGCAACCCTTCCCGCATCAGCGACCACGCTGACAGCAAGCGCGTTCTCGACAAGTGCCGGGACGTGGGGATCAACCTCATCGACACGGCCAACATCTACGGCGGCGGTCAGAGCGAGGTCCACATCGGCGAGGCGCTGCGCGGCCAGCGGAACGATTTTCTCATCGCCACCAAGTTCAACCTGAACAGCCTGGACGGGGAGTCGCCGCGCGACCGCATCATGAATAACGTCGAGGAGAGCCTTTCCAAGCTCCAGACCGACGTCATCGACCTCTACCAGATCCACTTCATCCCGCACGGCGTCCCGCACGAGGAGTACCTGGAACCGCTGAACGACCTCGTCAAGGAAGGCAAGGTGCGCTACGTCGGCGAGTGCAACTACTCCGGCTGGCGCCACGCCGACGCCAACCGCGCCGCCGACGAGCGCGGACTCGCCCCGTTCATCTCCTCGCAGAACAACTACAGCCTCATGCACCGCCAGGTGGAGCTGGAGCTGCTTCCGTACTGCACGGAGCACAACATCGGCTTCCTCCCCTACTTCCCGCTTGCAGGCGGATGGCTCACGGGCAAGTACGCGGCGGGCGCCGAGGTACCCGGCAGCGCGAGGCGCATGGTCGGCCAGCTGCAGGGCGACGAGCGCGCACGCGACGTGCTCGCGCGCCTCGACGCCTACGCGAACGAGAACGGCCACACGGTCCTCGACCTCGCGTTCGCGTGGCTCCTCGCGCACCCCGCCGTCAGTTCGGTCATCGCGGGCGCGATGACCGAGGCGCAGGTGGAGGCCAACGCCGCCGCAGGAGAGTGGATGCTCTCACCCGAGGAGCGCGACGCCGTCGACGCCATCGCCGCGTGGGACGGCACCGACGAGGAGGTCGAGCGCTTCGGGATGGGGGCCCAGGCCCCGGCGCGTTAGGACAGCCTGCGGAGGCGCAGGGCAGTCGTCATCACCCAGGTCATCGTCGTGGCGAACAGGCCGCGCTGGAACAGGCCACGCTTCCGGAGCCAGGTCCGCGAGTAGTACGGCAGCGTGAGGATGCACGTCGCGGCGAACATGGCGTAGGAGAACCATCTCCACCACCCGCACCACGCCGGACGCTCCTTCAGCGCGCGGGGCGACAGCGCCATGAGCAGGCCGATGCTCGACAGCGTCATCCCGCCCGCGATGTTGTGGGCGCTGTTCTCCGTGATGCCCGGCAGCACCTTCTTCTCGCTGCGTGTGGGGTACTTCGCCGCCAGTACCGCGCCGAGTCCGTACACCGCCACGAGTCCCCAGAGGATGCGCCCCCGCTTTCCTCCTTTCGCCTCGTGGTGCAACAGCGGCCCGAGCCCCTGCACGAGCACGCCGTAGCCTGCGAAAGCGGCGTTCATCAGTTTGGAGCTCGGCATGCCCCGCGCGGCGAGACGGCTCATCGTGTGCTGCGTCGAGCTGTAACCGGGCGGGGCCTTGCGCATCGCACGCGCCGTGACCGACGTGTAGTAGAGCGGCGCCAATGCCGCCATCGAGGCCAGTCGATACCGTATCGAGCGGGACAGCCTCATCCCGTTACTCCTGACGTGATCGCGATCACCGCTGCGATCAACACGATCCCCAATGCGATGCGCCGGAACACCAGCGCCGGTATACGGCTGGAGAGCCATATCCCGCCGAAGACGCCCGCAGCCCCCGCGGGCAGGAGCACCGCCGCCAACTGTACCGATTCGAGCGTCAGGACGCCCGCCACGGCGTAGCTCGGGAACGCGGACAGCGACACCCCTGCCAGATAATAGATGATATCCGCGCGGAACTGTCGCTGCTCAACACCCTGGTTCGCGAAGAACAGGATGACCGGCGCGCCCGCGAGGCCAGTCGCACCCGTGAGCAGCCCGCTCGCCGCGCCTACCGGTATCGAAGCGAGACGCTGATTGCGCGCCGTGCGCTGCAGTCCCAGCAGCAATGCCACCGCCACCGTGCCCGTCACGACACCCAGGATGATCTTGATCTCCGGTGCTTCGAGCCGCGTCAGGATGAACGTTCCGATCGGGGTACAGACCACGCCGGCGAGCATCATCGGCCATATCCGTACGATGCTGAACTCGTGCCGCGTGTGCACCATCAGCGGGAAGTTCAGGATCGTGCCGAGGATCAGCAACACGGGGATCACGAGTTTCGGGTCGAGATACGAGGCCATGATGGGCGACGACGTGACGACGAACCCGAACCCGGTCGCGCCCTGGATGATCGCGGCAACGAGCACCGTGACGGCGGAACCGATGACAAACGGCAGGTCCGGCATGAGCGGGTGCGGTCGCCCCTAGTCCACCGGGATGAACGGCGCGGTCGAGCCGTCGAACAGCAGGCTGCTCGGCAGGATCCTGCTCACTTCCTCCATCGTCCACTTCCCTTTGGTGCGGAAGTCCTTGTTGACCGTCCGCACCTCGGTGGGGTGCGCGTAGAACCCATACTTCCCGCTGCCCGCACGGAAGACGCAGCCGTTCACGTGCGCCGCAGCGTCGCTTGCGAGCCACACCACGATGGGCGAGACGTGCTCGCCGCCGGGGCGGTTCGCCGCGAGCTCGTCGCCCGCCTTCTTCGCCGGGATGCCGGCCTCCGCAAGCACCTGCGGATGGTTGTAGTTGATGAACCCGCGCGTCTGCGCCATCGGCGCTATCGCGTTGACGGTGATGTTGTGGTAGCGCAGCTCGAACGCCAGGTTCCACGTGAGACTCACTATGCCGCCCTTCGCCGCGCCGTACGCCGCGCGCCCCTCAGGGTTGCGCCACTGGCTGGATGCCGTGTTGATGATGCGTCCCGAGCGCTGCTCCATCAGCAGAGGGACGGCATGGTGACAGGTGTTGAACGTCCCTTTCAGGTGCGTCCCCACCACCGCAGCGAAATCGTCCGGCGTTATCTGATGGAAAAGTCCTTCGCGTGCGATGCCCGCGTTGTTCACCAGGATGTCCAGCCGTCCGTACGCATCGAGCGCCGTCCTGATGATCTGTCCGGCCTCCCCGTAGTCCGCGACGGAGTTGTAGTTGGCAACGGCCTCGCCGCCGTTCTCCCGGATGAACGAGACCGTGTCGTCGGCCGGCGCCGCGCTCCCGCCTGCGCCCGTCCGCTCGACGCCAGGGTCGTTGACCACCACCTTCGCGCCTTCGGCGGCGAGCGCGATGGCGTGCGCTCTACCGATGCCCCGGCCCGAGCCGGTCACGATGGCCACCTTGCCCGCGAGCCTGTTCCCTCTCGGCGGTATGTACTCGTCTGCCATAGCTCTCCTCCTGTCCGCCCTAAGGGATGAACGGGGCCTTCGTCTCGCCCAGCAGCACCGTGGAGGGCAGCAACTCGTCCAGCTCGTCGAGCGTCCACGGGTCGCCGTTTCCGGCCTCGCGGTACAGCGTCCTGGTCTCCGTCGGGTGGCTGTAGCGCCCGATCTTGCCGGACCCCGCCCTGAACACGATGCCGTTGACCCCCGCCGCGCGGTCCGACGCCAGCCAGACCACGACCGGTGAGACGAACTCCGGCCCTGCGCGGTTGGTACCCTGCTCCGCCGGGTTCTTCTTCCGGTCCAGACCGGCGTCGGCAAGCATGTTCCGGTAGGTGTCGTCGTCGAAACTCCGCGTCGCCGCCATGGGAGCGAGCGCGTTCACGGTGATGTTGTGGTTCCGCAGCTCGAACGCGAGGCCCCACGTGAGCGACACGATGGCGCCCTTCGCCGCGCCGTAGTTCCCGCGTCCCTCCGGGTTGCGCCACTGGCTGGACGCAGTGTTGATGATGCGCCCGTAGCACTGCTCCATCATCACCTTCACGGCGTGATGGCAGGTGTTGAACGTCCCGAACAGGTGCACGTTCATCAGCCCGTCCCACTCCTCCTCGGTCAGCTGGTGGAAGAGCCTGTACTTGAACGTACCCGCGTTGTTCACCAGGATATCCAGCCGCCCGAAGGTGTCGATAGCCGTCCTGATGAGGTTGCCCGCAGCCTCGTAGTCCGAGATGTCGTCGTAGCTGGCGACGGCCTCACCGCCGTTCTCGCGTATCGTCGCGACCGCCTCGTCCGCCGGAGCGCGGGTCCCGCCGGAGCCGTCGCGCTCGACACCGATGTCGTTCACGACGACGCTCGCCCCCTCCTCGGCCAGCGCCATCGCGTGGGCGCGTCCGATGCCCCGTCCCGAGCCCGTGACGACCGCCACTCTCCCCTTGAGCAGATCTCCCATTGCCACGCCTCCGTCCAGTCCTTGCGAGTTGGCGGAGAGTATAACGCGGGTTTGGCGCCGGAGGGCGTGTCAATCGGGTTCAGCGGGGCTATCATCCCGCCATGGGATGCCGCATCGAAACCCTGATGGTCGCCTGGGACGAAAAAGCCCACCGGCTCGTTACGACGGGGAACGATACGCTCGGCTTCTGCAAGTTCGCGGCCCACACCGGTATCGAAAGCGACCGCGACCTGTGGCGCGTGATAGACGCCTTCTGCGAGGCGCGGGGGCTGATGTTCCCGTGGCGGTTCCTCGAAGTTGTGCCGGACGAGGACGTGCTGGCGCAAGCAGCGCCGGAGCCGTAGCGCTCGACCCCTGCGTCATTCACGACAGCGCTCGCCCCTCCTTTGCCGTTCCTCCCGCCGGCGCGTCAGTCGGACGCGTCGTTGCTGCTCTTGATGAGTTGCACCCCGAGGTAGATGCTCCAGGCAACCCAGATGAAGTAGCACGCCCTGGATACGGTGATCCCCTCCAGGCGCAGATCGACCGAGAAGAGCCCGACAACCAGGCCGACGAGCGAGATGAGGGAGACGACCACGATCCCGTTCGCCGCAAGCACGTTGGAGCGGGCGCGCATCCACGGGCTCAGGCCCAGAACGAGGAATCCGGCGGCGACCAACAGCCCGCCCAGCACACGGCTCGCGGACTGCACTTCGAAGAGCGCCAGCCCCACCGCCATCGATTCCGCCGACGAAACGTCGATCTCGGAGATCGGGTGGTTCAATCCCTGGGTTATCCCCCAGACGACCATGCCGGTCCCCAGGAACACCACGGCAAGCAGCGCCGCTCCGATGCCGCCGCCTTCCCGGATGGCCCCCGCCTGGAGGACGATGAACCCGAACAGCAGGAGCGCGAGCCCGAACGGCACGACCAGCGCGGTCAGGTGGGCGAGCGCCGTGTTCGAGGCCTTCGCCGTGATGCTGGCAACCGCGTCGGTCGACTCGGCACTGTCTATCAGCAGGCCGCCGGGTTCGATCAGGAAGAACGCCAACGCGAGCAGGGGGCCTATCACCAGAGCCCATCCACCGGACCTGTTCATCGCAGCACTCATCACGTACCTCCGTTCCAACGGATGCGGGCACGCTAGCAAGCCTGAGCGGACGCGGTCAAGCGGGTTCCTGCGCGCTATCCCCCGTTGAAGACCTCGTCTTCCCGGAACCTCGTCCAAGAGGTGAATACGGGGAACGGCGAGGGCAGCACCCCTTCCGGGTCGTTCAGTCTGAACGCGATCTTCTCTTTGTCGAAGAGGTCCCTGATCGAGAGGGAGAAACCGGAGATGGGAACGCAGTCCTCGCACCGCGTGGGGAACTGCTGCCTGGTGCGCGGGTCGATGAATCGGACCGTTATCTCGGAGCCGTCGCCGCGCTGTTCGATGCCGTAGTCCTGCGCATACAGTTCCCATTCATCCACCACATGGCCGCCCTCGGCATACTGCGCGTAGATGCCGACCGGCCCGAAGAAATCGATGACGACAGCCTTCCGTCGATCAGCATCCCTGCCCGGTTCGAACTGGCGGAATGAGCGGCCCTCCAGTTCCGCCTCGATGCGCTCGGCTTCTGCGGCGCTCACCGGCTGAAGCGGCTCATCGTTGCCGCACGCAGGCGCGGCGATGAGCACTGCGAAGAGAACCAGCGACGCGAGCCATCGGAGCATCATGCGGCCATCTCCACTCTTCTCCTAACGCCGGGGGCGGTGCCGGTCTGACGAGTCCAGGATGAGCGTCACCGGGCCGTCGTTCACCAGCGAGACGTCCATCATCGCCTGGAACTGCCCCGTTTCGACGGGAACGCCGGTCGCACGGAAACGCTCCACCAGCGCCGCGAAGCGCTCCTCTGCCTCTGCCGGCGGCGCGGCATCCGTGAACGACGGCCGCCGCCCCCGCCGCACGTCTCCGTACAGCGTGAACTGGCTCACCACGAGCAGGCTTCCGCCGGTGTCCACCACGGAGCGGTCGAAACGCCCCTCGGCATCGGGGAAGATACGCAGGTGCACGGTCTTCTCGACGACGTAGTCCGCATCGGCGTCCGTGTCGTCCCGCCCCACCGCCGCCAGCACCACCAGACCCGCGCCGATGCGCGACACCACCTCGCCGTCGATCGACACCGAGGCGCTGCTCACGCGCTGAATGACCGCGCGCATCGTCTACTCAGACTTGCTGGATGCCTTGCTCTTCGAGTCCGCCGTCTTGGCGCCGCTCTTCTCTGCCGAAGATGACGAAGCGGACGATGACGACGATGAGGAAGACGAAGAAGAGGAGGACGACGACGAGTCGCTGACGCCCTTGCGGGCGTAGTCCGTCGTGTAGAAGCCGGAGCCCTTGTAGATCACCGTAGGAACCGAGAGCATGCGGCGGCTGAGGCCGGAGCAGGCCGGGCACGGCTGCTCGGTGCTCGCACTGAAACTCTGGCGCAGGTCGAACTCGTTGCCGCAGGACTCGCACTGGTATGCGTAGGTAGGCATTGAGCGTTAGGCCTCTCTCACAGTTAGCAGTCGCTACTCGCGACTGCTAACGCCAACATACCGCCGCGGCGCGGCGTTGTCAATCGCGCCGCCTTGCCCGTGAGCGTCGCGCTGTGCTAGCATCACTCTCGCGCGGAGCATGCGCACGGAGTATCCATGGCATTCGTTGAGATGAGAGACGGGGAGCCGCCCGAGGCGATCGTGTCGCGGTTCCGCGCGGCAGTCACCCGCAACGGCATCCTCAAGGCCCACAAGGACCGGCGCTTCTTCCGCTCCAAGGGAGAGAAGGCCCGCATCGCGGCGCGCCGTTCCGCCAGGCGCCGCCGCCGCTCCGGCATGTGACCCTCCTGCCACACCTGCGTGCGTTGGCTGGGTAGCCAACGCCAGCCCCGTTACCGAACCTGCACTGGGGCGACTCGTGAGGCCCATCCGCATAGCCCTCGGCCAGATGAACGCAACCGTCGGCGACCTCCACGGGAACGCCGAACGCATGCTTGCGCTCGTCCGGCAGGCCCGGGAGCAGCAGGCTGACCTCGTAGCCTTCCCTGAACTGGCCCTCACCGGCTACCCGCCGGAGGACCTCCTCTTCAAACGACAGTTCCTGCTCGACGCACGCGCCGAACTGGAGCGCCTCGCCGAAGCAGCACGCGGCATCACCATCGTAGTCGGGGCGCCCGAGTTCATGGACGGGGAGCCCTTCCACCTCGGCGCAGCCCTCTACCCCGATGAGATGGAAGGACGCGTCTACAACGGCGCAGCAGTGCTCCATAACAGCAACGTCGCCGCCGTCTACCGGAAGATCCTCCTTCCCAACCACGGCGTGTTCGACGAGGAGCGCTACTTCGCCCGAGGCAGCGAGTGTCCCGTCTTCGAGATCAACGGTGTGCAGACGGGCGTCAATATCTGCGAGGACATCTGGTACGACACCGGCCCCGCCACTGTCCAGCGGCTCGCGGGCGCGGAGGTCGTCGTGACCATCAACGGCTCCCCTTACCACCAGGGGCGCTTCGCCCAGCGCAGCGCGATGCTCTCGCGACGCGCCAGCGAGCACGGCTGCTTCATCGCCTACGTCAACCTCATCGGTGGGCAGGACGAGCTCGTCTTCGACGGCCAGAGCCTCGTCTTCGACCCGCGCGGCGAACTCATCGCGCGCGCCCCCCAGTTCGAGGAGTCGCTGCTGCTCGTCGACGTGGATGCCGACGAGGTCGGCTCTCCCGACCCGGAAGGGGCGCTCGCGAAACCGGGGCTCGACGCCATCGGCGAGTCGCGCCGGTACTTCCTCTCCGGCCCGAGCGATGCGACGTCCCGTGAACCGCTCGCTCCCTCCGTCGCCGAGGAATTGCACCCGCTGACGGAGGTCTACCAGGCCCTCGTCACCGGCACGCGGGACTACGTCCTCAAGAGCGGCTTCGGGGGCGCGGTCATCGGCCTCTCCGGCGGTATCGACTCCGCGCTCACCACTGCCATTGCGGCCGATGCGCTCGGCCCGGAGCGCGTCACCACGTTCTTCATGCCGTCGCAGTACACGTCGGGCCAGTCCTGGGACGACTCGAAGGAGCTCACCGACAACCTCGGCGTCCGGCTCGTATCGCTGCCCATACGCCCGATCTTCGACAGGTTCCTCGAAACGCTCGCGGACGAGTTCGCCGACAAGGAGCCGGACACGACGGAGGAGAACCTGCAGGCCCGCATCCGGGGCAACCTGCTCATGGCCGCGTCCAACAAGTTCGGCTGGATCGTGCTCACCACAGGCAACAAGAGCGAGATGGCCACCGGCTACGCCACCCTCTACGGCGACATGGCGGGGGGGTTCGCCGTCATCAAGGATGTCCCCAAGACGCTCGTGCAGCAGCTCGCGCGCCACCGCAACGTGATGGCAGGGCGGGAGGTCGTCCCGGAGTCGATCATCGTGCGGCCGCCGACCGCTGAGCTCCGGCCCGATCAGAAGGATGAGGACTCGCTGCCTCCCTACGACGTGCTCGACCCCATCCTGCAGGCGTACGTCGAGGACGACCGCAGCTTCGACGAGATGCTCGCCGCAGGGATGCCCCGCGACGCCGTCGAGCTCACCGTTCGCCTCGTTGACCGGAGCGAATACAAGCGCCGCCAGGCCCCCCCGGGCGTGAAGATCACGCGCCGCAACTTCGGACGCGACCGCCGCCTCCCCATCGTCAACCGCTACCGCCCCTCCTGAATACTGCCCTACGCGTCTCTGTCAGTGTGCCGGTTCAGGCAGGATCCGGATCTGTGACACATGCCCATTGCGCGGTTGCGCCATATGCATGGCAAACTCGTCAGCAACCGCCACACAGCCCGCGGATGCGGGTGTGATACGATGAAAAACACTGGCAAGTGGCAGCCAGGAGACGAGGCCAAAAGGACATGTCTGACAAGGAACAAGCGCTGGCACTGGCTCTCGGGCAGATAGAACGGCAGTTCGGGCACGGGGCGATCATGCGGCTGGGTGAAGCCGCCCAGAGCCTGCATGTGGAAGCCATCCCCACAGGCTCCATCTCGCTGGACCTGGCCCTGGGTATAGGAGGGATCCCCAAGGGGCGGATCACCGAGATATTCGGAACCGAGTCTGCGGGGAAGTCCACGCTCTGCAGCCACATCGTCGCGGAAGCGCAGCGTCGCGGCGGCACCGCCGCCTACATAGACGCCGAGCACGCACTGGACCCCACCTACGCCGCGCAGTGCGGCGTGCAGGTGGACTCGCTCCTCATCTCCCAGCCTGACTCCGGCGAGCAGGCCCTGGAGATCGTCGAGTACCTCGTGCGCAGCGGCGCCGTGGACGTTGTCGTCGTGGACAGCGTCGCCGCTCTCGTGCCCCGGGCGGAACTCGAGGGCGACATGGGCGACGCTCACGTCGGACTGCAGGCGCGGCTGATGTCGCAGGCGCTCCGCAAGCTCACTGCCGCCACCAACGTCTCCCACACCGCGGTTGTGTTCGTGAACCAGCTGCGGGAGAAGGTGGGAGTCTTCTTCGGGAGCCCGGAAGTCACTCCGGGAGGCAGGGCGCTCAAGTTCTACAGCTCCGTCCGCATAGACCTGCGGCGTATCGAAACGATCAAGCAGGGGACGGACCCTGTCGGTTCGCGGGTCAGGGCGAAGGTTGTCAAGAACAAGGTCGCTCCGCCGTTCAGGCAGGCCGAGTTCGACATCATGTTCAAGGTCGGCATCAGCAAGGAGGGAGACCTCCTCGACCTCGGTGTGGAGATGGGCATCGTTCGCAAGTCCGGCGCGAACTACTCGTACAACGAGACGCGTCTGGGACAGGGCCGGGAGAACGCCAAGACGTTCCTCCGCAGCGATCCGGAGCTCGCCGCCCAGATCGAGGCGAGGGTTCGCGGCGCAGACGCGGCGAACGGACACAGCGAGGCTCCCGTTCCCGAGGCCGAGCTCCAACCGGCGGCCCCGGCAACCGGATAACCGGCATCGTCTTCTGGTTGCCACTCGCCGAGCATTGAAAGACGGCGGTGGCAGATAACGTGCGCTTCACCAACGCGCAAATCAGCGGGTGCCACACCCGCTCTCTCGCGCCAGCGGCCTGTGCGCCGCTGGGGCGGTCTTGGCGTACTCGCTTCGCTGCCGCTCCCGGAACCGGGGAACCGTCGTCTGTCCATAGCCACGGCCGGTCTGTCCGGTCCTCCTCGAAGGGGACACGCGCGCAGGCCGAGCCCGAAAGGAGACGCTCATGGAAGCGTTGGTCGTTGGTATCGCAGGAGCAGTAGCAGGGAGCATCGTCGGTGTCGTACTGGTGTTGCTCGTCAGGACTGTGGGACGGAGCAGGCGCACGGGAGCAGCCCAGGACGAGGCCACACGTATCCTCGCCAGCGCTGAGGAAGAGAAGAAGCGCGCCCTGCTGGAGGCCCAGGAAGAGGCGCTCAAAGCGAAGCAGGAGGCCGAGGCCGAACTGCGCGACAGGCGGCGTGAGGTACAGAAGACGGAGAACCGTCTCGCCAGCCGCAGCGAGAGCCTCGACAGCCGTCAGGAGACTCTCGAACTCCGAGAGCAACGCGTGGGCGACCGCGAGCAGGACGTCGAGCAGCGGTACGAGGAGGCCGAAGCCATCAAGGCGGAGCAGGCCACCAAGCTCGAACAGGTCGCGAACCTCAGCGTCCAGGAAGCGAAAGCCCAGATCATGCAGACCGCTGAGGACGAGGCCGAACACGAGCTCGCCAAGCGCTACTACGCGCTCGAACAGAAGATGCTCGGCGAAGTGGACGAGAAGGCGAAGAAGACCATCGCCCTCTCCATCCAGCGCCTCGCTTCAGACGTGGTGAACGAGTCCACCACGTCCCAGGTGGCGCTGCCGAACGACGAGATGAAGGGCCGCCTCATCGGGCGCGAGGGCCGGAACATCCGCGCAATCGAAGCCGCCACGGGCGTCGACCTCATCATCGACGACACGCCGGAGGCCGTGACCGTCTCCTGCTTCGACCCCATCCGCCGGGAGATCGCGAAGGTGGCGCTCACCAACCTCATCGCAGATGGCCGCATACACCCGGCGCGCATCGAGGAATCGGTCAACAAGGCGCAGAAGGAAGTGGAGGACACCATCGCCCGCTCGGGTGAACAGGCCGTTCTGGACGCTGGTGTCCGCGGGCTGAATCCCGAACTCATCAAACTCCTCGGAAGGCTCCAGTACCGCTACAGCTACGGTGAGAACGTCCTGCAGCACTCCGTTGAGGTCGCGCGCATCGCGGGGCTGATCGCCGGAGAGATCGAGGCGGACGTCCAGACCTCCAAGGCGGGCGGGCTGCTGCACGACATCGGCAAGGCCCTCACCCACGAGTTCGAGGGCACGCACATCGAGCTCGGCGAAGAGGTTGCCCGGCGCTACTCACTGTCGTCCGCGGTAACCGCCGCCATCAACGAACACCACGACGACGACAGAGGCTCCGTCGAGGCGTTCGTTGTCGCAGCGGCTGACGCCATCAGCGCCGCGCGTCCGGGCTCCCGCCGCGACACCGTCGAACTCTACCTCAAGCGGCTGGAAGCGCTGGAGGACGTCGCCAACAGCTTCGACGGCGTACAGAAGTCCTACGCCATACAGGCGGGACGCGAGGTGCGCATCCTCGTCGAACCAGACGCGGTAGACGACGTTGCCGCCTCCAATCTGGCGCGCAAGGTCGTCCGCAAGATCGAGGAGAACCTGGTCTACCCCGGCGAGATCGTCGTCACCGTCGTGCGCGAGACGCGCGCTACCGAGGTCGCCCACTAGTTGCAGCGGCGGGTTGCTCGCGCTCCGGCGCGAGTGCGGGCAACCCCGCTGTGAAACCCGCATGAAGATAGACCTCCACATGCATTCCACGCGCTCGGACGGGCGGCTGACGCCTACCGAACTCGTGGGGGTCCTTGCGCAACGGGAGGTCGACGTCGCCGCGCTCACCGATCACGATTCCACCGAAGGGTTGGATGAGGCTGTTGCCGCAGCCGCTGCTCATCCCGCGCTGCGCATCGTCCCCGGCATCGAGATCAGCGCCTCCCACCCCACGAGGAGCGATTCGGACGTGCATCTGCTCGGCTACTTCGTGGACCGCACCGACGCCGGGTTGCAGCGGCAGCTCACCGCGCTCCGCGAGGAGCGGGAGGAGCGGGGACTGCGGATGCTCGACAAACTCGCCGGACTCGGTTACCCCCTCGACTGGGAGCGCGTCCGGGAGCTCGCGGACGGCGCGAGCATCGGGCGTCCCCACATCGCCCATGCGATGGTGGAGCGGGGCTACCTGGCGGCGTACAAGGACGCTTTCAACAGCCTGCTGAACAACGGCGGCGCGGCGTTCGTCGGTCGTGCGGGCGTAACGCTGGAAGACGCAGCGCGCACCATACGAAGCGCGGGCGGGGCGGCGGTGCTCGCGCACCCGCTCTACGTCGAAGAGTACGAGACGCTCATCCCACGGCTTCCGGACATGGGTATCGTGGGGCTGGAAGCGCACTACGCCAACTACAACGCGGAGGAGCAGCGCCTCCTGTTCGACCTCGCCGGCCGGTACGGCCTCCTGCCCTGCGGCGGAAGCGATTATCATGCGATGGGAAACGAGAACGAGGCGCTCCCTGGAGCGGACGGGCCGCCAGCGGACGTGCTCGAAGCCCTTGAGCGCCTTGCCGGAGAGGGATAGAAGCCTCTTGCGATGGACGACTCTTTACAGATAGCACTGGTCCTCCTCTACGCCTACCTGCTGGGCTCCGTGCCTGCCGCCTGGATCGTCGCCCGCCTCGTGAAGGGCATCGACCTCCGCAAGGTTGGCAGCGGCACCATCGGCGCATCCAACGTCTACTACAACGTCGGACGCTTCTGGATCCTGCCCGTCGGCATCTTCGACCTCTTCGTGAAGGGACTCACGCCCGTCTACTTCGCCCGCGCTCTCGGCCTGGGGATCGAGGTGCAGGCGGCTGCGGGGCTGCTCGCCGTCGTCGGTCATAACTGGCCCATCACGCTCGGGTTCAAGGGCGGTAGAGGAGTTGCTCCGTCGGTGGGAACGCTCCTCGCCCTCGGGCGGTTGGAGCTCGCCTTCTTCATCGTCGTCACGAGCGCCGGGTGGCAGTTCACCAAGGCATCCGGCGTCTGGGTGCTCCTGGGTTTCGTCTCTCTGCCGTTCGTCGCGCTCTACTTCCAGCGGGAGCCCGCGGTCGTCCTGCTCATGGTGGGTCTGCTGCTCGTCACCGTCGTCAAGCGCCTCGCCTCGAACTCGCTGCGCGGCTCCGATGTCCCCTTGCCGCAACTCCTCTTCAACCGACTCATGTACGACCGCGACATCGCCGACCACGACGCCTGGGTGCAGCGCAACACGCCCCCGACGGAGATGGAATGACCCAGCCGGCCACGTGCTACTGGCACTCCGAACGCGAGACCGGGTTGCGGTGCGGCAACTGCGAGAAGCCCATCTGCACCGAGTGCATGCGTCAGCACCCGGTCGGCATACGATGCCGGGAGTGCGGCGCCCCGGTCGGACTGCCGACCCACGCCGTCTCCGTGAGCTACGTGACGCGAGGCTTTCTGGCGGCGATGGGGGCGGGAGTGGGAGGATTCATCGCCCTGCAGGTCCTGTTTCGAATCATCCCCTTCGGTGGGTTCTTCACCTTCTTCATCATGCTGGGGCTCGGATACGTCCTGGGCGAGGCAGTCAGCGCCGCGGTCAACCGCCGCAGAGGCCGTACCTACCAGTGGATGGCGCTGGGCAGCGTGGCCCTCGCGACATTACCCTTCCTGCTCAACGCCTTGAGCGATCTCTCCATCGGAGGGCTTTTCCGTCTCGCCGCCGTCGGCGTTGCGATGGCGGTCGCCTGGTCGCGCCTCGCGCCCTAGCGCGTGCCAACTCGCCGGAACCGCGCTACAATCTGCCACTGGCGCGGGCGTAGCTCAGGGGTAGAGCATCTGCTTCCCAAGCAGAGGGCCGTGGGTTCGAATCCCATCGCCCGCTCCAGTCACTTCCACCCCTCCAGTCCACCCAGCCTCTCCGCCACAGGAGGATCGCCCATGACAACGTCCGCGCCGGAGACACGCCCCGACTTCGACCGCATCGTCAAGTACGACACCTACCGCGCCTTCCAGGAGAAGGAGGGCATACCCGTCATCACCGGGTTCGCTGTGGACGACCTCCGCACCGTCGAGGTCAAGCCATGGGCGCGCCTCGACTGCCTCGGCACCTATATCAACCTCGACGGCGCCGGCGACACCAACGACGCCTACGTCGCGGAGATCCCGCCCGGCGGCAAGATGGCCCCGGAGAGGCACATCTTCGAGAAGAACATCTACGTGCTGGAAGGGCGCGGCGCTACCCTCGTCGGAGACGACCCGAACAGCCGCACGTCGTTCGAGTGGAAGCGGGGCAGCGTCTTCTCCATCCCCGTCAACGTCTGGCACCAGCACATGAACGGCAGCGGCTCCGAGCCCGCACGCTTCGTTGCGGTGACCACCGCTCCCATCACCATGAACCTCTTCCACAACGAAGGGTTCGTCTTCAACAATCCCTACGTCTTCGAAGACCGCATCGGCAACCCCAAGCACTTCCAGGGCGAGGGGAAGATGTGGACGGCGACCACCGGACGCACCAACGCCTGGGAGACGAATTTCGTGCCGGACATCGAGACCTTCACCACGTTCTCATGGAAGGAGCGCGGAGCGGGCGGTGCGCACATCAAGTTCGAACTCGCCGACCAGACCCAGACGGCGCACGTCTCGCAGTTCCCCGTCGGCACCTACAAGAAGGCGCACCGGCACGGCCCCGGCGCGCACGTCATCATCATCAAGGGCGATGGCTACTCGCTGCTCTGGCCGTCCCACGGCAGCCCCCACGACGGCATGGAGCGCGTCGACTGGAAGCCCGGCTCGCTCGTCGTGCCCCCCAACGGCTGGTTCCACCAGCACTTCAACGGCGGCGCCACGCCCGCGCGCTACCTCGCGTTCCGCTGGGGTAGCCAGAAGTATTACTTCTCGCTCGGCGTTGCGATGGAAGGCGACACCGACGTGGACATGAAGCAGGGTGGCGCGCAGATCGAGTACGAGGACGAAGACCCCGTCATCCACGACATCTTCCTCGAGACGCTCGCGAAGTCCGGTGCGGAATCGCAGATGGCGGAGTTCATCCCCCGCCTCCGTAGCGAGTAGGGCGGCGCTGGCGCTAGGACGGTGGCGGTACTCCCGGAGGCAACGGCGGCGGCGGTATCACCTCGCCGTCCACGACCAACCCCCCGCCAGGCTCTGGGGTGGCTTCACTGTCCGTCCCGTCACCCGGTTGCCCCGAACCCGACAGGGTTGCAGGCGGCGTGGACTGCCCTGAGCCGTTGTCGCCCCAGCAGACAACGGCGCCATCGAAGGTCACTCCACACGTGTGGACCTCGCCTGTGCAGACGGTCTCTTCGCCAATCACACCGCAGCTGTAACTGCGGCCGCAGCTGATCGCCAGGAACGACTCGCCTGTCGGGACCTCGGCGTCGCCCCATGCGCCCCAGCAGACCGGCGTGGCGTCGCCACGCAGTCCGCACGAGTGCGAACCCCCGCTGCTGATGGCGATGAACGTCTCGCTGACAGGCGTGTCCGTCCGCTGACGGGACCGGTCGCTGCCCCAGCAGACCGGGTTCCCTTCCATCGTAAGCGCGCAGGTGTGGTCTCCACCGCTGGCTATGGCCGCGAACGTCCCGTCGGGAGGCATCAGCCTCCCGTCCGCATCGTCTCCCCAGCAGACCGGTCTGCCGTCCTGTCGGAGACCACAGGTATGCCGGTCCCCGCTGCTGATGGCCGTGAAACGCTCGCCCTCCGGAGGGGTTGCCCGTCCCGCATCGTTGCTGCCCCAGCAGACCGGCGTCCCGTCCAGCATCAGCCCGCAGACGTGGTTGTCTCCGCTGCTGATGGCGGCGACCCGCACGCCTTCCGGGACCGCGCCGTTCTCGCTCCCCCAGCAGAATGGCGTGCCGTCGAAGAAGAGCACGCAGGTGTGGCTGTCCCCGCTGCTGACGCTGAGTACCGGGCTGGGATTGAGCTGCGACAAGGGTGGCACGACGCTCTGTCCGGATGCCTGGCTGCCCCAGCATTGCACCGTCCCGGTAGCGTCCAGCACACAGGTGTGCACGTCGCCGCTGCTGATCAGCGATGGCTGCTGTGTCAGGACGAGGCCCGGGGGTGTCACGTCGAGGATGCCTTCGCCTTCCGGCGTCGGCGTGGGCGTCGGTTCGGGTGTGGGTGTGGCCGTTGGCTCGGGTGTGGGTGTAGCCGTTGGCTCGAGTGCGGGCGTCGCCGTCGGGGTAGGCGCGGGCGTCGGTGTGGGAGTGCTGGGGCCTTCGGGAGTCGCGCGGGCTTCGAACTGCACGATTCCCGGCCCCGGCTCGCCGCACGCGGCAAGCGTGAGCAGCAGGAGAACTGCGATGACCAGGAAACGTGTGGAGTAGCCGTGGAGGATGCGCATCGTTACCCGCAGATGGCGCGGTGGAACGAATATACCTACCGAGGCGTGCCCCCGTCACCGACTTCCGGGAGCGAGTATCCTTGAAACGTGAAGAGCGGCGCCCCCAACTTCCGCAGCGGGCTCGTGGCCATCGTCGGCAGGGCGAACGTCGGCAAGTCCACACTGCTCAACGCGCTCCTCGGGCAGAAACTCTCCATCGTGAGCGCGAAACCCCACACCACGCGCCATAGCGTGCTCGGCGTGCTGAACGGCAGCGACTATCAGGCTGCCCTCATCGACACCCCGGGCTTCCTCCGGAAGGGCCGCGACCAGCTCGACGCCGCGATGGCCCGGCAGCTCTCAGTCGCGCTCGGGGACGCCCACGCCGTGGTGCTCGCCGCCGAATCCCGCTACCCCGGCGAAGTCGAGCAGGCCCTCATCGCGCAGATCGCCGCAGCCGGCGTCCCGGCGCTGCTCGTGCTCACCAAGACCGACACCGTCGCCAAGCACAAGCTCCTGCCCGTGATGGCGCGCTACGCCGAGGTCCACCCCTTCGCCGAGATCGTGCCTGTAAGTGCCCTTGGACGCGATGGCCTGGCGCCTCTCGCGGAAGCGATAGGCGCGCACCTGCCGGAGCAGGAAGCCCTCTTCCCGCCGGAGATGCTCACCGACCGCACGACGAGATTCCTCGTGGGCGAACTCGTCCGCGAGAAGATATTCGAACTGTACGCACACGAGGTCCCCTACGACACAGCCGTGGAGGTCGTCTCTTTCGACGAACGGCAGGGCCAGGCGCCGGACTACATCCGCGCCGTGGTTTACGTGGATACTCCCTCCCAGAAGCGGCTCCTCATCGGCAAGGGAGGCGCGGCGCTCAAGGAGGTCGGCGTCCTCGCACGCCCCGAGATCGAATCGCTCACGGGGCGCTCTGCCTTCCTGGAGTTGTGGGTGAAAGTGAACGCGAAGTGGCGCAGGAAAGCCGGTTTCATCCAGCGCACCCTGTAACAGAACACAACACCCGGGTTGCCCGTTCGGTCGCTCGCGCAGTTATCATGCCCCCTGACGCGAAGGAGGTTATGCCGTGCCCCTGGTCCCGCGAGTGATGAGCACGCAGCACCCGGACAATGCGGAGGCCCCCGCCTACGCCATCGACGGCGTGATCAAGGGCGACGGGGAGATCATCGAAGCCGCCGACGTTCTGGCGCTCGGGTGCGACGAGCAGATGTGGGACTCCGAGGGTAAGGACACCGACACCCACGTCATCCAGAAACTGCTCGGCAACAACCCCGCCTACTTCTCCGAGGAGAAGAAACTCGGGCGCGACGCCATCATTACACTCCGCGTCCCCAACCCCTCTATCGAACTGGAGATGCGCAAGCTCCTCATCGAGGCCCTGCACGGCATCCCCATCGCCTACGACGTCGCGAACGAGTTCTACGACGGCGACCTCGAGCCCCCCATCCAGGAAGTCATCCTCCCCTTCACCACCAACGCCGATCAGATCGTCAAGGTGCGGGACTACTACGCCCAGTTCATCGCCGGGCAGGAGAGCAGGCACCTGCCGGACGGAAGCACCGTCAGCGACTGGATAGGCGACTTCTACCCCAAGCACATCCGCGTCATCCCGCTCTTCGAGGAACGCGAACAGATGATGACCGTGGACGACATCGTCCGCGAGTACCTGCAGGGATGGGAGGTCGAATACCAGCGCGTCTTCCTTGCTCGGAGCGACCCCGCGCTCAACCACGGCATCGTCGGCGCAGAGCTGATGCTCAAGACCGCCCTGGCCCGGCTGGACCGCTTGGAGAGCGAGCTCGGCATCCCTCTCTACCCCATCATCGGCGCAGGCTCAGCGCCGTTCCGGGGGCACCTCTCACCCGTGAACGTGGACCGCGCGTTCCGCGAGTACCCCAGCGTCCAGACCCTCACCGTCCAGTCCGCGTTCAAGTTCGACTACGACCGCGAACAGGTGGTCGACGCCATCGCTCGATTGCACGCGTACGAACGCAGACCCGCCCCTCCCGTGGACGAAGCCCGCGTCAACGACATCCTGGACAGGGCCGGGGGCGCCTACCAGCAGCAGGTACGGCAACTCGCCCCTACCATCGCTTCCGTCTCCGCCCACATACCACGCAGGCGGGAGCGCAAGCTCCACGTCGGCCTCTTCGGCTACGGACGTACGCTCCCGGGAGCCGACGACGTAACCCTCCCGCGCGCCATCGCCTTCGCCGCCACGCTCTACTCCATCGGCGTGCCGCCGGACCTGCTCGGGCTCGCCGCGCTCAACGAGGACGACTTCGCGTACCTGCGAGAGGTCTACCCCAGCTTCCAGGAAGACCTGAGCGCCGCCCTGCGCTTCTCCAACGAGACGCGCATCACGCAACTCCTCGGCGACGACTACCGGCGGCTGTTCGTGCGTTTCACGGAGGAGATCGACCGCGTCCACGAAGGGCTCACCACGGCGGTCTGGGCAGGGCTCGTGCGGAACCGCACCTCACGGACGCGGCACTTCATCGAAGAGGCCGCCCTCATCCGCCGGTTCCTCGGCTAGCGCCGCCCCGCAGCGCTCACGCTCCTTCTTCGGCCTCTACCTGTATCTGGGGCAGCCAGTTCAGGAATCCGGGCAGGTACCAGTTCCGCGCGCCGAGCAGTTGCATGCTGGCCGGAACGAGGATGCTGCGCACAAGCGTCGCATCGAGCAGTACCGCCACCGCAAGCCCGAACCCCGCCTGCTGGTTGACCACCATGTCGCCCGAGGCGAACCCGCTGAACACGGCGACCATGATGAGCGCCGCGCCGGTGATGAGGCTGGCGGTCGAGCGCAGGCCGTACGCCACGGACTCGGCATTGTCGTGCGTCTGGTCGTACCGCTCGCGGATGCGGCTGAGCATGAACACGTGGTAGTCCATGGACAACCCGAACAGGATGGCGAACAGGATCAACGGCAGCCATGCTTCTATCGTCTCGACCTGCTGGAACCCGAACAGGTCCGCCCCGACGCCCTTCTGGAATACCAGCACCATCAACCCGTAGGCAGCCCCCACGGAGAGCAGGTTCATGATGATCGCCTTGATGGGGATGACGATGGAGCGGAAGACCACCAGCAGGAGGATGAAACTCACCCCGAGGATGAACGCGAAGATGATGGGGAGGTAGGCGCTGAGCTGCGTATCGAAGTCCAGGTACTCGGCCGAGATGCCGCCGACGTACACCTCTGCCGGTGCGCCGGAGAACGCCGCGGGGATGTAGTCGTCCCGCAGCCGCTTTATCAGGTCGAACGCATCCACACTGCTGGGAGCGCCGGGAACCGGTATCGCGATCACGGTAAGGTTGCCGTACGTGCTCGTTGGAAGCGCGGCAGCCGAGGGGTCGCTGAGTATCTCCGGGTTGCTCCGCAACAGGGCTGCGACGAGGGCTGGATCGCTCTCAACGGCCTGCTGGATCTTCTGGAGAGCCTCCGTAACTACCGGGTCGCTGACCACTGACCGCTTGAACTCCTGCACCGCGGCTGCAACCGCCGGATCGTTGATGTCTCCCTCGATGACGATCCTGGCGGGGTTCGCGGAGCCGTATCCGAGCGGGAAGTCCTCTTCCAAGGCGGTAAAGGCCTCGCGGGTATGCGAGTCGTGCGGGAACGTCTCGACGCTGTTGAAGCCGGTGTTGATGCCGAAGTAGTTCACCGACGCCCAGACCATCAGCCCGCCGACCACGAGGATGCTGATGATGGGGTAACGCATCGTCTTGCGCGTGATGAACTCCCAGAAACCCTCGCGCTGCTTCTCTGGAGAAGCTGATGCCGCGCTCCTGCGGAACGGAAGCCGGAGAAGATCAACACGCGGCCCCAGCACTGTCAGCACAGCGGGAAGGAACGTGAGTGTCGCCGTAACCGAAACGATGACCACCAGGATGGCACCGAGGCCGGTTGCGAAGAACAGCGTGTGCGGGACGATGAACACCCCGAGTAATGCGATGACCACCGTCATGCCGCTGAAGAACACCGTGCGGCTGGCGGTAGCGCCTGCCTTGATGACCGCGTCCCGTACGCTCAGGCCACGAGCCAGTTCTTCCCTGAAGCGGGACACTACGATGAGACTGTAGTCGATCCCCACTGCAAGGCCGATCATCGTTATCCACAGCAGGACGAAGAAGACCAACTGCCCGAAAACGGTGCCGATGACGGCCACTATCGCCAGCGTGACCAGTATCGAAATGACGGCGAGACCGACGGGTATCAGCGCCGCCACGACCGCGCCGAAGAGCACCAGGAGGATGAGGAGCGCCACCGGCAGGCCGATACGCTCGCCCTGCTCCAGGTCCATCGCCGACAGCTCCGCCTGTTCGAAGCGGCTGCTCACGTCGCCGACTATCAGCACTTCGAACCCGTCCTGGCCGTCCGCCTCCTCAACGACGTGGATGACCTCCTCGATGTGGTCCAGGGCTTCGCCGAGCGTGCCCGCCATCTGGAGCGCCACTATGGCGCTTCTACGGTCCGTTGAAACCAGCGCGAGGGAGTCCACGGGGTTGGCGGCCAGCACTTCGTAGTAGTTCGTGCTGGCTCGTACGACTTCGGGTTCCAACGCCCGTAGTTTGCCGGTAACCTCCTCCACTTTCGCGCGGAAAGCGGCATCGTCCACCGTCGATGATCCCGATCGAACGATGACGACCTCGGCGGGCGGAGGCTCGATGGGGCTGCCCTTCAGCAGCTCTCCGGCAGTCACCGACCCGACCTCGCCGAACCGCGGGATGATGCGGAGTTCCGTGGTCGTGGCCGTGGGAAGCAATTGCCCCACTACTCCCAGGGCGATCAGCACCATCACCAGCCATATCCCGATGGTCACCCACGGTCTGCGGGAACTGATGCGGGCGAGGGATTCGGTCATCGTCACGGCTCCTGGTGGCTATCTCGAGAGGTAGGGCGGCGAACGACTACTCCGCGCGAACGTTGAGAGGGTAGTCGAAGTAGGCCTCGTTGATCATGAAATGGAGGTTCGTTGCCTCGCTGAGAACCCTGCGAAGCAGCACCTCACGCTCCCTGCTGTCTGGCCATTCGTTCTGCAGGAGGGAGAGCATCCGCCCCGTCAGCCGCTGCGCCGCGCGGCCCGAGTCTGTGCCTGGCCCGGTCCCGAGCCTCGCGATCTCTTGAGAGATCTGGTTGAACGACCGGCCGAGCGAACCGGGCAGCAACGGATCGGTTACCAGTAGATCGAGCGCTTCCTGGGGACGGATCGTAGCGCCATAGCGCCGGTTGTATACCTCCAGCGCATGAGAGGCTTCCAGCAAGCTCACCCAGTCTTCTTCGGCGTAATCGTCGCCTTCGGCATCGATGGCCAGTTGCTGCAACAGCAGAGCGGGCGCGAACTGTACACGTTCCACGAAACCGCCCAGCCGGAGGAAACTCCATCCCTCGTCCCGGTACATCGTCGCCTGCGCTGCCCCGTCGAACGCGTCGGTCTCCGCCGCAAGCCCTGCGTAGAAGCCTTCCGGCAGCGCCTTCCAGATGTCCTCGATGTCCATGTCCCGAAGACGCAGGTACGCCAGGTTCAGGCGCTGCCACATCTCCGCGCTGATGCAATGGCGCATCTGGCGCGCGTTCTCCCTGCCCTGGGCGAAGCAGTTCCATACCGAATCCGGGTTGAAACGCTCGAAGGTGAGGTCCCCTGCGAGCGTGTACGAGTCCGCAAGCGTGAAGTCGTCGCTTTCGGCTACGGCCAGCGCACCCCCGGGCGGAGCCCGGCGCAGCGCGCCGTAGAGCCTGCGCCAGCCGGCGTGTATATCGCGAGCGGGACGGTCCACCAGCGCTTCGGTCTGAAGCTGCAGCAACCGGCACAGGCACTCCGTCCGTTCGAGGTACCGGCCCATCCAGTACAAACCTTCTGCGCTACGAGCCAGCATGGGTCACTCTTCCAGCACCCAGACGTCCTTGCCGCCTCCGCCCTGACTGGAGTTGACCACGAGGCTTCCGCGGCGCAGGGCAACGCGACAGAAAGCTCCGGGCACGATGCGCGTTTCGCGTCCCTGCAGAACGAAGGGACGCAGGTCCACGTGGCGGGGCTCCAGCTGTCCATCTACCAGGCAGGGTGCGCGGGAGAATGTCAGCACGGGCTGGGCTATGAAATCCGCCGGGTTCGCCCGCACCTGCTGCGCATATGCATCCCGCTCCTCCGGTGTGGCGTGCGGGCCTACCAGCATCCCGTAGCCGCCGGACTCGCCTACGCGCTTCACGACCAGCTTGTCCAGGTTGTCCAGGGTGTACTCCAGTTCTGCGGGACGCCGGCAGAGATACGTTTCCACGTTGCCGAGTATCGGCTCTTCGCCAAGGTAGTAGCGGATCATATCCGGCACGAAGGGGTAGACGCTCTTGTCGTCGGCGACACCCACTCCCGGAGCGTTGACCAGCGTAACGTTGCCGCGTTTGCACGCGTCGAGCAGGCCCGGGACGCCCAGCATCGAGTCGGGGCGGAACACGAAGGGGTCCAGGAACAGGTCGTCCACCCTGCGGTAGACGACGTCCACGCGGCGAAGCCCGGAAGTCGTACGCATGTACACGAACCCGTTGCGCGTCAGCAGGTCGCGGCCCTCCACCAGTTCCGCACCTATCTCGTGTGCGAGGAACATGTGCTCATAGAACGCTGCGTTGTACACCCCTGGCGTCAGAAGCGCGATCGTGGGGTCGGATTTGCCTCCGGGGGCCAACTCGCGGAGCGTCTGCTGCAGCAGGCTTCCGTAGTGCTCGACCTCGCGGACGCGATAAGACCGGTAGAGGCGGCGCAGCCCGGCCTTTACCGCGTTCCGGGTCGCGACCATGTAGGACACGCCGGACGGAGAGCGGAGATTGTCCTCCAGCACGAAGAAGCCGTCGTCTGTCCGCAGCAGGTCGGTGCCGCAGATGCCCACCCACACGCCTTCCGGGGGTGAATAGCCGAGCATCTCCGGGCGATAGTTGGGGCACCCGGTCACCAGGTCTTCCGGGATAACTCCGTCTGAGACGGCGTACGCGCCGTTGTAGACATCGTCCACGAAACGGTTGAGCGCGCGCAGACGCTGGGCAAGGCCGCTTTCCAGCAGGTGCCATTCGGCCGCGGGCAGCACGCGGGGCACGCAGTCCACCGGGATGATCCGTTCCTGTGCTTCTTCGTCCCCGTACACCGTGAAGAAGATGCCTTCGTGCAGGAAGGAGCGGGCCACTCCTTCCTGTATGCTGCCGAGTTGCTCGGGAGAAAGCCCCAGCAATGCCTCGTGCAATCTCCGGGAGTGTTCCCGTGGCGACCCATCAGGCAGCAGCATCTCGTCGTAGATGGTGGTGTCGAGGTTGTAGGAGTCGAAGTTCATGCTCCGCACCAGCGCCCGCTAGCCTGCCCTGCCGTCGTCGTCAGCCTCCTCTGTGCCGTCTTCCGCCTCATCTTCCTCCCCGTCGACGTCTCCGGTTCCCTCGTCCACATCGTCGTCGTCTTCGTCCGCATCGTCACCCACGCCGTCTGCGGCATCGTCCTCGTGCTCGGCGGTTACCACCGGATACTTGAACGGCAGGTTAACCAGCATCTCGGTGAACTCGCCCGCCTCTGAAGTAACGGATATCGTTCCGCCGTGCTGGCGAACGATATCGTTCGAGATCGCAAGCCCCAGCCCTGTTCCCTTGTCGGTGGGCTTGGTGGTGAAGAACGGATTGAATATCTTGTCGATGGCCTCCTGGGGTATGCCGCTCCCGTTGTCCCTGATACGCACTTCCACCGATTCGTCCGTGCGGTTCGTTTTCAGCAGAACCTCGGGCATGTAGTCCCTGTCTCCTGCCGCTTCCCGCTGCTTCCGCTTCTCGTCCACGGCGTAACAGGCGTTGCTCACCATGTTCAGGAAGACGCGCCCCAGGTCGCTCGGGATAGCTTCCACCTCACCCGCGTCGGGGTCCAACTCCCGCAAGATCGTCAGCTGGAAGTCCGGGTCCAGCGCGCGGGCGCTGTGGTAGGCCAGCGAAGCATGCTCGTCCACAAGGTCGTTGATCTCGATCGGACGCGCTTCACCGCCCCCTCTGCCCATCATCAGCATGTCCTGGACGATGCGGTTCGCCCGTTCGCCGTGCGAGCGGATGCGCTCGAGGTTGTCGGTCAGGTCGCCGGATATCTCTTCGATGTACTGCTTCTGGTCGTCGGTCAGCCGGTCGCCGCTGTCCTCCACCGCCTCCTTCAACTCCACCAGCAGTTCAGCCGACGCTTCCGAGAAGTTCTTGACGAAGTTCAACGGGTTCCGGATCTCATGCGCCACGCCCGCGGTCAGCTCACCGAGCGCCGCCAGCTTCTCGCGCATGACGATCTGGTCCTGCGCCTTGTCCAGGTCTGCAAGCGCATCCTCCAACTCGTCGTTCTTCTCCCGTAACTCCTCCGCCAGGTGCTCGACCAGGTTCAGCCGCTGCACCTCCAGCGCGTTCCGGCGGAACACCTCCAGCGCCGCGGCCATGTCCGCTACCTCGTCCCGGCCGCTGACAACCACCTCTTCTTCCAGTTCGCCCCCGGCCATCCGGCGCATCCGGTGGGAGAGGAACGCCAGGCGGCGCAGCAGCACCCGCCACACGAAGAGCCAGTCGATGAGCAACGCTCCCACCACGCTGGCTATGCCGATCGCTATCAGCAGTTGGCGTCCTGTGCGGATCGATTGGTCAGACGAGAGCGTCGCCGCTTGCGCGTGCGTGTTCGCCGTGTTCACCAAGCCGTCCACTTCGTCCACGAGTTCGATCGCGATGGTGCGGTTCCGGGCGAGCAACTCACGCTGGTCTTCAGCAAGCTCCAACCCGCTCTGCACCAGGGCGAACCCTCCCTCTTCTTCACCCAGACCGAGGTCGTAGAGTCGGTCAGCCAGGGGGCTAAGGGATGCCAGCAGCTCTTCACTCACCTGCCCCAGGAACGTGCTCTCGGCGCCTCTGAATGCAGCGAACTCCGCCTCGAACCGCTCACGCAGCGGCTCCACCAGAGCCGGCTCGGAGACGGTGAAGGCGCTCGACAGCACCTGCGCTGCTATGCTGAGGGCTCCCTGCAACTCCGCGAGACGCCGGTATTCGATGATCTGATCACCGGAGAAGGACTCCTCAAGCGAAGCGGGAGGCGCGTCGAGGCTGGTGTAGCCCGTCATCAGGTAGAAGAGCTGGTCGTCCAGCGCCGGGATCAGGACTCCGTCCAGTTCGTTCTGGACCGCCGTCAGGTCTTGCCGCAGTTTGCTGCTCCGCGCTTCCAGATCGAAGACGCCGGGCATCTCCGATTCGATCGTGTCTATGTTCGCAACCAGCTTGTTCGCCTGGGTCCGGATGCGGTCGAGACGCTCCTCGTCGCTCCCTCCCCTCTCCAGCGTGGCGAGTTCCTCATCGAACGCTCTGCGGGCGTCGTCGATCTCGGCAACCACGTCAGCGAAGTCGTCCGCCGAGGCGGACGTCAAACGCGGGGCCGCAGCCACCAGCACGCCCGCGGATTCAGCCACGTGGAAGGCGTTGGTGATCTCGGGCAGGCTTGCATCATTAACCCGACTCTGCGCCTCGCTCACACGACCGAACGAGAACCAGCCCACGAGACTGGCGGCCAGCGTGAGCGCAACCGCGCCGGCGATCACCAGTTGCAGCTGCGTGGAGATACGCGATGGAAGCCTGATCATCCTGAGTGGTTGGATCATGGCCACAAGTCCTGGAGTGTCTGGATCGGATAGTAGTTCCCGTCGGACCCGAGCACGGTCAGGAACACCGTGTCCGAGCCCTGATTATCGTCCTCCCCGTAGGCAAGAGTGAAACCGTCGAGGTCGATCGAATCGGCGTTGGTCAGGCTGTCCAGGAAACACTGGCGGGAGAGGTCCGGGCCGCAGCCCTCGAGTCCAGCTATCGCCAGTCGTCCCGCCAGGTAACCTTCAAGCGATACGAAGCCCGGTAACGTCCTCGGGTTGTACGAAGAAAGCGCCCTGCGGTAAGCCCCCACCACCGGCTCCGACAGGTCGTTCGGGAAGGGCACCACCTGCGTCACGAAAACCCCGGCTCCTTCAGAGCCAAGTTCACGCGCCAGCGCGTTGCTGCCGACGAAGGAGATATTGATGAACTGAGCGTCCATCCCTATCCGCCGAGCCCACCTGATGAACTCCGCCACCGGCTCGTAGGCCCCTACCATGATGACCGCTTCGGGCAACGAACGCTGTATGTCCAGCAGCGCGGTCTTCACAGCCGTCGTGTTCCGCGTATACAGCCCGATGCCTACGGGCGACATACTGCGACGATGGAGTGCCTCCACTGTCCCCTGGTAGCCGGCGCGGCCGAAAGAGTCGTCCTGGTACATCACGGCGATCCGCCTGATGCCCAGGTCCTCGGTCAGACGCTCGACCATCTCCTCGGTCTCCTGGTTGTACGAGGCGCGAACGTTGATCACGTTCTGTGGCCCCAGCGTACGGAGGAACTCCGCTCCCGTGAACGGCGCCAGGTAGGGCACCCCCGCCGCCACCGAGACCGGCGTGGCCGAGCGGGATGTGGGCGTCCCCACCGCTCCGATCAGCATGAACGCCCGTTCGTCCTCTATCAACCGAAGAGTATTCGTGACCGCCGTCTCCGGTTCGTAAGCGTCGTCCAGGGAGATCAGTTCGAGTGAGCGCCCGTGCACGCCTCCCGCCCGGTTCGCTTCGTGGAACGCCGCTTCGATGCCGGTCCTCATATTCGTCCCCAACTCTGCGGCAGGGCCCGTGAATGCAGCGGACTGGCCGAACAGTACCCGGTCGTCGGTGATCCCGCCCCGACTGTTGTCCACCGGGGGCATGGGCGTCGCTGTGGGCCTGTTGTGATTGGGAGTCGGGACAACCGTCTCAGTTGCACCCCCTGTGCAACCTGCCAGTCCTGCCGCGAGTAAGAGAACTGCCCAGTATCCGGCCACACGCAGTGCGCCGCTCATTCATCCCTCGACATCGCCACGGTCATGTGGTTCTTGCCGTCCTCCCGCCGGTACTGCATGTCGGAAGTCATCGTCCGCACGAGATAGACGCCAAGTCCTCCTATCCGGCGTTCCTCCATCGGCGATTCCATGTCCGGGTCGGGGGCGTCGTGCAACGGATCGAACGGCTTCCCTTCGTCCGTTATCTCGATGACCAGGTCATCCTCGTTGCACGTAAGGCGCACGTCCACGTGATGCCCGCTCTCGTCGTAGGCATAGTTGATCACGTTGAGCACCAACTCCTCGAGAACGAGGTTCACCTTGAACGTGAGCGCGGCAGGCCAGTTGTCCTGTTCAGCCAGCGTCTCGACTGCGGCGGTCAGCCGCTCCAACTCCTCGGGGCGCGTCTCGAGCGTGAGGGCCAGTCCGTTGCTCATCCCTACGCTCTCCGTCGCAGCGTCAGACACGTGATGTCGTCCGACTGAGGCGCTCCCGCTACGAACTCGCGGACCGCCGCGAACACCGCTTCGTTCGCGGCCTCTGCGCTCTGCGGCCCGCCTCCCGCGAACACCGCTCGCAGGCGCTCCATCCCGAACTCGCCATTCTCAGCATCCATCGCCTCTGTCACGCCGTCCGTGTAAAGGATCAGCGTATCCCCGGGCGCCAGCGTGATCTCGCCTTCCACGAACTCGACTCCGTTCAAGACGGCCAAAGCCAGTCCCTCGGTGTATTCGAGCACGGTGGAACTGCCGTCGGCGTGGAAGATAACGGGAAGGTTGTGGCCCCCGTTGGCGTAGGAGATGCGCCCGGTGGCAGGGTCGTACACTGCGTACAGCACCGTGACGAACATCGCAGCCTCATTATCTTCAGCCAGCAGGTTGTTTACCTCGCGGAGCACCTTCTCGGGTTCGGTCAGGCCGATGGCGGAGCCCTTCAGCAGCGTACGGCTGGACATCATGAACAGCGCAGCCGGCACGCCCTTGCCCGACACGTCCGCTATCGCCAGGCCGATCTGCCCGTCGTTCAACAGCACGACGTCGAAGAAGTCGCCGCCGACGTTGCGCGCCGGTTCCATGCTCCCGAATACCTCGAAATTGTCGCCACGCGGGAACTGCGTCGGCAGGATCGACTGCTGCATCTGGCTGGCGACATCCAACTCGCGTTGCAACGATACGAGCTTGTCGCGGGAGGAGAGCGCCTCCTTCCATGCCTTCATGTTCTCCAGCGTGCGCTCTATCGTCACCTGCAGGTCGTCGAAGTCGAGCGGTTTGGTAACGAAGTCGAACGCCCCGCGGTTCATCGCCGTGCGGATGTTCTTCATGTCCCCGTACGCAGACACGATCACTGCACGGAGATCAGGGTTCAACTCTGCTATCTGGGACAACAGCGTAAGCCCGTCCATACGGGGCATGTTGATGTCCGAGACCACCATGTCGATGTCGGGATCGCCGTTCAATACCTCAAGGGCTTCGATCCCGTTCTGGGCGAAAACGAACGAGTACCGACCGGACCGAATGTGGCGCCGCATCCGTTGGAGCATCAACGGCTCGACGTCCGGCTCATCGTCAACCACCAGTATCCTGTACGATTCGTTCTCTGACTCTGTCATCGCCTCTTCGCGTCTCCTGCTCAGGGGCGAACCGAACGATCAGCCCAGCGCCCCCTGAGACTCAGTAATCGAGATTCAGCAGACCGGTTGGCAACGCTGAGTTAGTCTTCCAGCGCCTTCAGCGCATCGGACCTGGAGTCGTGCACCGGCACGATCTTGTCGAAGCCGCTGATCGCGAATATCTCCCGGACGGACTCGGAGAGCGAGCAACCCAGCAGCTTGGCGTTCTGCTTCTGGAGCGACTTGGCGACCAGCAGGATGACACGGAGACCCGCGCTGCTGATGTACTGCAGCTGCCCCATGTCCATGATCACGCCCCTGTCGCTCTGCTGGATGGCCCCCTCGAGCGCAGATTGGAAGTCCATCGCGTTCGTTCCGTCCACGCGGCCTTCCACGTCTACGATCAGATTCGCGCCCTCTCGTGTGCTCTTCAGCTCCATGTCTTCTCCTCTGCTGTCAGTGTTGGCAAGCCTGGGGGAGGCTCGGTATGCAACTCTATCAATGTTCTGCGTCAGCGCTCAATCGCTGTGCGACAGCCTCCATGACTCTGCATGGCTGCCGCAATACCCTACCATACCTTACAATCCACCCGAGATTTAGTCAGGAGGGCTGTACAGCATGGAACTGTACTACGACGTCTTCGAGACCGATTGGGGATGGGTGGCGGTAGCCGGGACCGAGAAGGGCATACGATATGCCACCCTGCCGGAGCCCTCTCCTGAACGCGCCCTGGACGATCTGGAACGCAGCATGCGCGCTCCGCTCCCTGAACACGCTCCGGACGCGTTCGCTGCCTACCGTGCCCAACTCGAGGACTACCTGGATGGCAACGTTGCTGCCTGGGACGTGCCCCTCGACCTCGACGGAGTTGCCCCGTTCTTCCTTCGCGCATGGGACGCCTGCCGATCCATCCCTCCCGGAGAGACGCGCACCTACGAATGGCTCGCCGCCTCCGCCGGGAACATCAAGGCCGTTCGCGCCGCGGGCCAGGCCATGGCCCGGAACCGCATCCCCATCCTCATCCCCTGCCACCGCGTGATAGGAAAGGACGGCGGACTGCACGGGTTCGGCGGCCCTGGTCTTCAGATGAAGGCCCGCCTGCTGAACCTGGAAGCGGCCCCTGCCTGATCAGGCCGCCGTACTCTCGAACTCCACCGCCGATCCGGCGCCGAGCAACTCGCGGAGTTGCATCTCGAGCGCGTCGCAGAATTGCGTTCGGATCAGCGGCATCTGGACCCGCCAGAAGACACCTTCGCTCTCGATGACGAGGTCCACCTCGTCTGTGCCCGGGTACTCCAGCAGCGTCTGGAGCACGAGCTTGAGCAGGCGGTTGTCCTCGGAGGGCTGGTCGGTCTCCTTCATCTTCACAAGGATCTTGCGCTGCCCCTCCTCGAAGGTCTGCACCGCCGGTACCGCCTCAACGCGAGGGGCCCCGTTCATCGAGTGCAGCGTCGCACCGTTGGTGACCGGCTGCGGCGCCACGCTCTCGGTTCCCTCCACGGGTGGCTTCCATTCCTCGACCCTGGGCGTGGCGGGGACCGCAGCCGGAGCAGGCGGGTGCTCCGCCGTCTCTGCTACCGCGAACTCGATCGCCTCGTCGCAGTGTATCGAGGTCTCATCCCCGCGATGCCGCACAACCCCCTTCAACTCCACGAGATTGCCTTCCACCCACAGGTCGAACGTCTTTTCGAGTACCCGGCTCCATACCGCTACGTCCAGCACCGAGCCGTCGAATATCTCCAGGCCAACGAAGCAGATCTGCCTGCTTTGCCTGTCCATCGTGAAGCGCACCGACGCCACCTCGCCGGCCAGCAGGACCTTCTCCCCGTCCGCGTACCCCTCCACCTCTTCGCGGGAGAGCGCCGCTCCCGAGGGCGCGTTCACCGGGTCCAGCACGCGCCGGCCCAGCGCGACGCCGATCAGCTCGCGCTCCCACGACACCAACTCACGCACCGTCGGCTCGGGCACGGGCAACAACTCGATCTCTGCCAGCGGCGTTGGCGCGGATGCACCGAACAGGTCGAACATCGTGGACTGGCCGCTCTCGCGCAGGCGCGCCTCCTGTTGCATCAGGTGCACGATGTTGTCCGCACTCGCGGCGAGCTGTCCTCGGGACCCGAAAGCGTCGAGCGCGCCCACCCGTGCAAGGCTCTCGACGACACGCCGGTTCGCCGCCTCCGACCCGGCACGCCTGCAGAAGTCCTCCAGCGATGGGAAAGGACCGTTCTCCTCGCGCTCGGTCACCAGCTCCGCCACTGCCGACGCCCCGATGTTCTTGATCGACGCGAGGCCGAACCGCACCGCTTCCCGGCCTCCCTCCGCCCAGTCCACGCTGAACTCCACTCCGCTCCGGTTCACGTCCGGTGGCAGCACCGGTATCCCGAGGCGCACGCACTCTGCCACGGCCGGGCCCATCCGGTCGTTTCCGTTGTACGCGTTCAGCACACAGGTCATGAACTCCACGGGATAGTTCGCCTTGAAGTACGCCGTCCAGTACGCGACCACCGCGTAACTCACGCTGTGCGCCTTGTTGAACGCATAACCCGCGAACGGTTCGATCAGGTCGAAGACCGCGACGGCGGTCGGCTCGTCGTAGCCTTGTTTCCGGGCCCCTTCGACGAAGCTTTCCCGCTCCTGCTGCATCAACGAGGCGATCTTCTTCCCCATCGCCTTGCGGACCACGTCCGCTTCACCGAGCGAATAGCCCGCGAAACGGCGCATGATGTGCAGCACCTGGTCCTGGTAGACGATCACCCCGTACGTCTCGCGGAGTATCTCCTCAAGGTCGGCATGGGGGTAGCTGGCCGGTGCGCGTCCGTGCTTCGAATCGATGAATCGTCCGATGTGCTCCATCGGGCCCGGGCGGTAGAGCGCGATCATCGCCGCGAGCTCTCCCAGCGTGCTCGGACGCAGCTCCTTGATGTAGCGCCGCATCCCCGGACTCTCCAACTGGAAGAGTGCCGTCGTCTCGCCGCTGCTCAGCAGTTCATACGTCCTGACGTCGTCGAACGGCACCTCCTGCAGCCGGACCTCGATGCCCTTGCGCTGCCGCACCATCTCGATCGTGTTGCTCAGGATGGAGTAGTTGATCAGGCCGAGGAAGTCCATCTTGAGCAGCCCGAGCTTGGCAACCGGCTCCATGGCGTACTGCGTCATCGCCACGCTGTTCTCGTTGCCCTTCGTCGGCCGCTGCAACGGCACGTGGTCCGTGAGCGGGTCCTCCGAGATCACCACCCCGGCGGCGTGTGTGCTCACGTTGCGCGTCACGCCTTCCAGGCTCCGCGCGGTATCGATGAGCTTACGTAACTCCTCGTCCTGCTCGTATGCCTCCTTCATCTCGGGCGACTGCTCGAAGGCGAGGTCTATCGTCATCCCGAGCCGCTGCGGAACGAGCCGCGCCACGCGGTCCACGTCCGCGTATGTCATGCCCAGAACGCGCCCCGAGTCCCGGATGGCGGCCTTCGCGCCGAGCGTGCCGAACGTGATGATCTGCGCCACGTGGTCGCGCCCGTACTTCTCGGTAACGTACTGGATCGCTTCCTCGCGCCGGTCGTCCTGGAAGTCCATGTCGATGTCCGGCATCTCTTTGCGCTCGATGTTGAGGAAGCGCTCGAACACCAGTTCGTAGTCCAGCGGGTCAAGTTCCGTAACGCCCAGGCAGTAGAGCGCGAGCGATGACGCGGCGCTGCCCCGCACTCCGAAGACGATGCCCTCCCTCCGCGCGAAGTCCGCGATGTCCCACACCACGAGGAAGTAGTTCGGGTATTGCGTCTCCGTGATGACGTCCAACTCGTACTCCAGCCGTTGCTTCGCCGCGTCCGGCGCCCCGTCCGGGTATCGCTCCCCGAACCCCTGCCAGCACAGCTTGCGCAGGTATTCGTCGGCGTCCTGGTTCTCCGGCGTTCGATAGCGCGGCAGCCGCAGCGTCGAGAAGTCGAGCTCCACGTCCGTCATATCGGCGATGGCCTGCGTGTTCGCTACCGCTTCGGGTAGGTCGCTGAACAGCTCCGCCATCTCCTCGTGCGTCTTCAGGTAGTACGACGAGTCTGAGAACTGGAAACGGTTCTCGTCTTTGAGGTTGGAGCTCGTCCCGATACAGAGCAGCACGTCGTGAACGCCGGCGTCGCCCTTGTCCACGTAGTGAAGGTCGTTCGTCGCGACAATGGGGATGTCCAGCTCCTCGCCGAGCCGCAGCAGTCCATTGTTCAGCGGAGTAAGGAAATCGAGGTTCTCGTGCCGCTGTATCTCAAGGTAGAAGGACGGGAAGGTTGCCTTGTACCACCTCGTCAGCTCCTTCGCCGCCTCGTAGTTCCCGTTGATCAGCGCGACCGATATCTCAGAACTGGGGCAGCCGGAGAAGACGACGAGGCCGTCGGCGTGCTCTTCGAGCAACTCGTGGTCCACCCGGGGCTTGTAGTAGAACCCCTCCAGGTGCGCCCTGGATGACAGCTTGATCAGGTTCCGGTAGCCCTCGTTGTTCTTCGCGAGGACCGTGAGGTGGTGCTGGTTCTGGCCTTTGCCTCCCGTGGAGCGGTCCGTCCGTTTCCCGTTCGCGACGTACAGCTCGCACCCGATCACCGGCTTGATGCCCGCTTCCTTGCACGCCGCGTAGAAATCCACCGCTCCGTACATCGAGCCGTGGTCGGTGAGCCCGAGCGCCGTCATCCCCAGCTCCTTGGCGCGGCTCACCATCGCCGGGATGCGGCTCAGACCGTCGAGCAGGCTGTACTCCGAGTGGACGTGAAGATGAGTGAATGGCACCGGTTGCACACTCCGGGACAAGTCCGGCCATTATAAGGACGTGACCCCACTATGCCCAAGCCTGAAATATGCAGGATTTTGCATCGTCTTGCCGCTTGCCTACAGCATCCTGTGTACTACCGGCCTCTGAGCGACGCCCCCATCCCCGCGCTCTCCGTTGACCGAGCGCCGAGCCGCTGCTACGCTCGGAACAGGATCCCATGCCTGCTCACGACCCTCACGCCGCTTACGAAGAAGCCCTGCACCGCCTCCTCTCCCTTGCCGACCTCGAGCGGATGACAGGAGACGCCGCCCCCGCGTACAAGTACGACCTCGAGCGCATGCGGGAGCTGGCTGGCCGGTTGGGCCTGCTCGATGGCGGGCCGCCGCTCATCCACGTTGCCGGGACGAAGGGGAAGGGCAGCGTCGCAGCCATGACCTCCAGCGTCCTCCGGGCGCATGGCCTGCGCACCGGGCTCTACACCTCGCCCCACCTGCACGCGTTCAGAGAGCGCATCCGGCTGGACGGCGCACCCCTCAGCGAGGACTCCTTCGCCGCGGCGGTAGACCGCATCTGGCCTGTCGTCGAGGAGATGGCGCGGGAGCCCGTCGGCGCGCCGTCCACGTTCGAGGCGCTCACCGCGATGGCGCTGGACGTCTTCCGCGAGGAGACGGCGGACGCAGTCGTGCTCGAGGTCGGCCTGGGTGGACGCCTCGACGCGACCAACGTGGCGGCCGCGGACGTCGCGGTCATCACCTCTGTCAGCCTCGACCACACCGCCATCCTCGGCTCGACCCTCGAGGCCATCGCGGGGGAGAAGGCCGGCATCGTCAAGGGAGCGCAGCCCGTTGTCTCCGCGCCGCAGGACCCCGCGGCCATGAACGTCATCCGCGCACGTGCGCAGGCGATGGGCGCGCCGCTCACCGAGGTAGGGCGCGACGTGGTCTATGCGCAGGAAGCGCACGACCTCTCCGGTCAGACGGTGCTGGTGACGACCGCCCGAGACCGCTATCGCATACGCCTGCCGCTGCTCGGCGCACACCAGGCCGAGAACGCGGCGGTCGCCGTGGCCGCCCTGGAGCAAGCGCCGCTGACGCTGACGCGGAGCGCTATCGAGGCCGGCCTCGGCTCGGTGCGCTGGGACGGCCGCTTCCAACTGCTCGGCTCTGACCCGTACCTCGTCGTGGACGGCGCGCACAACCCGTACTCCATGGCGAGGCTGCGCGAGACCGTTCGCGAATACCTCCCCGGCGCGCGCGTCCATCTCGTGTTCGGCGCGTCCGGCGACAAGCAGATCGACCTGCTCACAGAGGAGGCCGCGGCCTTCGCAGACGAGGTCTGGACCGTCGCCTCGCGCCATCCCCGCGCTGCGCATCCGGACATGCTCGCTCCTCTCTTCGAGCGCCTCGGAACGACCGCGCACAGCGCTGACAGCGTCGCCGAGGGCATCGAGCGAGCGTTGGACGCGGCGGAGAGCGGCGACCTCGTGCTCGTGACCGGCTCGCTCTTCGCCGTCGCTGAGGCGCTGCAGTACTCCCTCGGCATCGCCGGAGAGCACTATCCTGAGTTCGACCCGCAGGCATCCGCCCTGGGGAGAGTCTGAACCATGACGAGCAGCGCTGCGAACGGACGCCAACGAGTCGTCGTCACCGGTATCGGCGCCGTGACCCCGCTCGGAGAGACCGCCGCCGAGTTCTGGGAAGGTCTCACCGCGGGACGCTCCGGCATCGGCCCCATGACGCTCGCCGACGCCACCGACTACCCCTGCCGGATATCCGGCGAGGTCTCCGGCTTCGACCCGGAGCGGTACATCGAGAAGCGGGAGGCCCGCAGGATGGCCCGCTTCTCTCAACTTGCCATCCCCGCGGCCGACGAGGCGATGCGCAGCGCGGGCCTCTCCGCCGCGAACGTCGACGCGGACCGGATGGGCGTCTACCTCGGCAATGGCAACGGTGGCTTCCCCACCATCGACGAGAGCATGCGCATCCTCGTCGAGCGCGGCGGCATGCGCATGTCGCCGTTCTTCTTCCCAATGATCCTTCCCAACATGGCTGCCGCGAACGTCAGCCGGTACGTCGGCGCCCGAGGCCCCAGCAGCACCATCGTCACCGCCTGCGCCGCATCCACACAGTCCATCGGCGACGCCGCGGAGGTCATCCGCCGCGGCGCTGCCGACGTGATGGTCACCGGCGGCACCGAAGCCGGCATCAGCCAGCTCGGACTCGCAGGCTTCTGCGTCATGCGCGCCCTCAGCACCCGCAACGACGACCCTCCCGCCGCGAGCCGCCCGTTCGACGCCGACCGCGACGGCTTCGTGCCCGCCGAAGGCGCGGGCATCCTTGTCATCGAGTCGCTGGAGCACGCGCTCAGGCGCGACGCACCCATCGTCGCCGAGGTGCTCGGCTACGGGGCGTCATCCGACGCGGGGCACCAGTTCCAGCCGGACGACGACGGAGCGGGCGCCGCGCGCGCGATCCGCTGGGCGCTGGACGACGCCGGGGTCGGCCCCCACGAGGTGGACTACATCAACGCCCACGGCACCTCCACCCCGCTCAACGACGCCTCCGAGACGCTCGCCATCAAGCGCGCGTTCGGCGACGCCGCCTACAAGATACCCATCAGCTCGACGAAGTCCATGATCGGGCATGCGCTCGGAGGCGCGGGGGGCATGGAGGCCGTCGCCTGCGTGCAGACCATCCTCCACGGCCTCATCCACCCCACCATCAACTACACCACTCCCGACCCCGCCTGCGACCTCGACTACGTGCCGAACGAGGCCCGCCCCGCGGACGTGCGTACCGTGCTCTCCAACAGCTTCGGGTTCGGCGGACAGAACGCCTGTCTGGTCTTCCGCCGCTACGAGGACTGACCGCTACCGCTTCACCGTCTCAGCGTAGTTGATGCGGTCGTTGATGATGCGACCGGTGCCGTGCTCCACCTTCACCGTGTTGGCCGTCGCGCCTGACCGTGTGCCGATCATGATGAGCGGCGCTCCGCCCGTGTTGTGCAACTGGTAGAACGACCCGCCCGTGATGGTCGCCATCATGCCCGGCGTCAGCACCGCCTTGCCGCCGTCCGGGAAGTTCATCGTCAGTTCCCCTTCGATGATCTGGAACGTCTGGTCCTGGTTGTGGCAGTGCATCTCGTCCATCTGGTCGGGCGTGTAGTAGTGGATCCACACGTGGAAGCGGTTCGTGTCCAGCACCACCGTGCGCTTCTTCGTCTCGTGGCCGAACGCTTTCGTGTCGAAGACCTCTATCGGCATGGCGCTGCGCCTCCTCTCGATTACGCTGCCCGCACTCTAGGCACGCACGGGGCGGCGTGTCAAACGGCCCGCAAGAGCCGTGGTTATGACATCATCCACCTACTCAAATGTTCGTAGTACAGTACCCTCGGCCCACAACCCTGGCCTCGTCGCTGCATTCAGGAGGTGCCTATGGCTATTCCCACCGAGAAACAACCTCACGTAGCTACCTCCCAGGCTGTTTCCCATCCCCTTGACCCTCTGACATCTGAAGAGATTGTCGAGGCCGCCGCCATCCTTAAGGCACAACGTCGATTGGGCCCGCGGGTACGCTTCGAGACGATCGTCCTGCAGGAACCGGCCAAGGACGTCGTGCTCAACCACAAGCCCGGCGGGGCCATCTCCCGCGATGCCTTCGTGGTCATCCTGGACAATGAGGACGGCTCCACTTACGAGGCCGTGGTGTCCCTGAACGAGGGACGAGTCACTTTCTGGCAACACGTGCCTGGGGTACAGCCCCGGATAATGTTGGACGAGTTCTTCGAGTGCGAGGCCGCCGTCAGGGCAGACCCCGAGTTTCTCGCCGCCTTGGCGAAAAGGGGCATCACCGACCCCTCTCTCGTGATGGTCGACCCCTGGTCGGCCGGCTACTACGGCTACCCCGACGAGGAGGGGCGTCGCCTGGCCCTGACCCGCAACTTCCTTCGCTCCAGCGTCATGGACAACGGTTACGCGCGGCCCATTGAGGGGCTCAGCGCCCTGGTGGACCTGAACACCATGGAAGTCATGCGGGTGGACGACTACGGCCCGATCCCCCTGCCTCCCAACGCAGGCAACTACGCCGCCGAGTTTGTCGAAGGGTTCCGCCAGGATCTCAGACCGCTGGAGATAACCCAGCCGGAGGGGCCCAGCTTCACGGTGGATGGTCACAGCGTTACCTGGCAGAAGTGGCACCTGAGGATAGGATTCACGCCCCGCGAAGGGTTGGTGCTCCATACCGTTGCCTACGAGGACCAGGGCCGCGTTCGGCCCATCCTCTACCGGGCTGCCCTGTCCGATATGGTCGTGCCCTACGGCGACCCCAGCAAGGACCACTACCGCAAGAACGCCTTCGACGCCGGGGAGTACGGCATCGGTTCCCTCACCAACCCCCTGACCTTGGGGTGTGACTGTCTTGGTGAGATTTACTACTTCGACGCAACCCTGAACGATGGACGCGGTGGCGCCTTCACCATACCCAACGCCGTCTGCATGCACGAAGAGGACTACGGCATCCTGTGGAAGCACACCGACTGGCGCACCGGCAACGTGGAAGTGCGCCGCTCCCGCCGGCTGGTGATCTCCAGCATCGCCACGGTGGGCAACTACGAGTACGGCTTCTTCTGGTACTTCTACCAAGACGGGACGATCCAACTGGAGATCAAGCTGACCGGCATCATCAACACCGCAGGCATCCCCTCCGGCGAAACGCCCAGGTATGGCACCATCGTCGCTCCCCAGTTGAATGCACACATCCACCAGCACTTCTTCAACTTCCGCCTGGATATGAGCGTGGACGGCGAGGCCAATAGCACCTACGAGGTGAATACCGTAGCTGAGCCCCCGGGGCCGGATAACCCCCATGCCAACGCCTTCTACGCCGAGGCAACTCCCCTCAAGACCGAGCTGGCTGCCCAGCGGGTCATCGACCCCCTGAAGGGCCGGTACTGGGTGGTGTCCAATCCCGCGGTCAGGAACGCCCTCGGCCAACCCGTGGGGTACAAGCTGATGCCCGGGGAGAATGTCCTGCCTTTCGCCCACCCCGACGCCAGCATCATCAAGCGGGCCGGCTTCATGACCAGGCACCTCTGGGTGACGCCCTACGCTCCCGATGAACTGTCGGCCACCGGCCCCTATCCCAACCAGCATCCAGGCGGCGCCGGCCTGCCTGAGTACACGAGGAATGACCGCAACCTGGAGAACACCGATTTGGTCCTCTGGTACACGCTGGGCTACCATCACGTGCCGCGTCCCGAGGACTGGCCCATAGCACCGGTGGCCTACTGCGGGTTCAGCCTCAAGCCCGTGGGCTTCTTCGACACCAACCCCGTCCTAGACGTTCCGCCCTCCATGCACCACGACGCGGCGTGCCATACTTGAAGCACAGGCCCCGGAACCCCCGAGGGACAGGATGAGTACACCTGGAGAGATCGAAGGGCGGGTGCGGGCGGCGCTGGACGAACTGAGCATCGCAGGCTGGGAGTGGGTCGAGATCGATCCGCAGTACGCCGACACTGCGGACTTCTGCGAACGGTATGGGTATGACCTGCCTCACTCCGCCAATACGATCATCGTGGCCAGCAAGCGAGGCCCGGCCGCGTATTGCGCGGGGATCGTGCGAGCGTGCGACCGGCTTGATGTGAACAAGCGTGTGCGCGGGCTGATGGGGGTGTCGCGGGCGTCGTTCGCCTCGGCGGAGCAGACCCGTGAAGTAACGGGGATGATGATCGGCGGGGTTACGGCACTGGCGCTGCCGGTGGGGTTGCCGGTCTACGCCGACGTGCGCCTGCTGGAGATGGACTACGTCATCCTTGGAGCGGGCAGCCGGTCCGGCAAGCTGAAGATGGCGCCCCGGGAACTGGAGAAGCTGCCGGGTCTGGAGTTCGTCGAGGGGTTGTCGGTCTCGGCGGAGTGATTGCGGCGAGTCCGGTAGGCGTTCCCTGGTACCCCTGCAGGGACTCGAACCCTGGCACGCGGTTTAGGAAACCGCTGCTCTATCCTCCTGAGCTACAGGGGCACAGGCGTATTGTACTCCTACACACCGGGGGTCTCTGCCCGGATCTCCGCAGCGATCTGGTCGACCAGCGACATGGTCTCGCGGAAGATACTCGCGGCATACGTCACCCGTCGCGCGCCCGCCTGGGCTGCGGCAGTAACCGAGATAGGTCCCCCGCGGCGGACCGTTACGTTGACAACCTCGGCTGCCTCTACCAGGGCGCGGATCGCGGTGGGGTCGCTCAAGCTGATGGGGTATATGCAGTCTGCCCCCGCTTCGCGGTACAGCCTGGCGCGTTGCAGGCCCTCTTCCAACTGCGTATCCACGTCCCCTCCGCGCCGGATGAATACGTCCACCCGTGCGTTGAGGAACAGGTCGACGCCAAGGGCCTGCGCCTCCGTCTTGACAGCCGCCAGACGCTCTGCCTGTGCTTCGGCCGGCACCAGCACCGACGTCCCGTAATGGTCCGTGTCTTCCAGGTTCAAGCCCACCGCCCCGATGTGGACCAACCGTCGGGCGATCTCAGCCGGAGGCAGTTGGTACCCGGCCTCGAAATCGACGGTGACAGGCAGGGAAACTGAACGGATGATGCGCTCCGCCGCGGCGAGCATCTCCTCGACCGGGGCTGCCTCGTGGTCCGCGTAGCCGATGGCCGGCGCTACGCCTCCGCTGGTCGTTGCGATCGCAGGGAAGCCCGCCGCCTCGAAGCGCTGGGCGCTCGCCGCGTCCCAGGCATTCGGCAACACCAGCATCCCGGGTCCCGCATGCAGGTCGCGGAATGATCGAACCTTTGATGAAAGCTGTTCGAGGTCCACCATGGTGTTACGCCCCACTACACTAGAGGCGTCATAGTACCATTCACCCATCGCCATCGCGCACCGCGCGAGGCGCCAGGAGACGACGCATGAAGGTATTCGTCCTCAGCGGCTCCTCGAGCATCGGGCAGGCCGCGATACGCGTGCTCCTCGACGCAGGCCACGAGGTCTGCGCGACGTACCGCTCCGGGGTGCCGGAGGGCCTCGACCGCGCGGCATGGGTGCGTGCCGACGTGCGCTCCACCGCCGACCTCGACGCGCTCGCCGGGCCCGCGGAAGGCGCCGACGTGCTGCTCCTCCTGCCCGGCCTCTCCCTCGGCCTCAAGCTGGAGACCTACGACGACGACCGCATATCGGACGTCGTGGACGTCAACTTCTCGGGTCAGTTCCGCGCCATCCAGCGCATCGCTCCCGTCATGGCGGACGGCTCCCAGATCATCGTCCTGGGCTCCCAGGCCGGCCAGCGGGGCTCGAACGATCCTCTCTACGGCGCAACGAAGGGCGCGATGCATGCCCTCGCGAAGTCGCTGGCCAAGTCGCTCACGCCCCGCACGCGCGTCAACGTCGTCGCGCCCGGCATGGTCACCGAGACCGCCATGCACGACGGAACGCCCCCGGCGTTGCTGGAAGGCCACATCAAGGCCACGCCGACCGGCCACTTCATCAGCGCCGCCGACCTCGCCCACGTCCTGCTGGACCTGATGCAGCCGCACTGGTCCCAGCTGAACGGCGCGTGCATAGACCTCAACGGCGGCATGTACGTTCGCTGATAGCCTGTCCTCATGGCGTACCAACCATCCCCGTTCCTCCGCAGCCTGCCGCTCTTCACGCAGGACGAGCACCAGCCGTTCCGGAAGTCCGCCCGCGGCGCGATGCGCGGGGCGGCGCTCCTCGTCCACGGCTTCCCCGGCACCCCCGCCGACATGCGCCCGCTCGCAGCATCGCTGGCAGCCGCGGGATGGGACGTCGACGCGCCGCTGCTGCCCGGCTTCGGCCCGGAGATCATCACGCTCCCCAACCGCCGCCATGCGGAATGGAGGGACACCGTCGTGGAGCGCGTGCGCTCGCTGCGGGAGGAGCACGACAGGGTCATCGTCGTGGGACACTCCCTCGGCGCCGCGGTGGCGGTACTCTCAGCCCGGCAGGAGAGGGCCGACGGCTACGCGCTGCTCGCCCCGTTCTGGCGCTTCGGCGGACCGCTGACACACATGCTCTGGCCCGTCGTCCGGCTCTTCTTCGGACGATGGCGCCCGCTGCGCCGCGCGGACTTCTCCGACGAGCGCATCCGGCAGGGCATACAGGCCGTCATCCCCGACCTGCAGATCGACGACCCCGCGGTGCAGGCGGAGCTGCGCTCCTTCGTCGTCCCCACGCAACTGCTGAGCGAACTGCGCAGGCTCGGCATCGCCGCGGGTGGCGCGGCGCGACGCCTGTACGCGCCGACGCTCGTCGTGCAGGGCATACGCGACACGCTCGTGAAACCGGCCGACACCGAGCGCCTCGTCGCGCTGTTGCCGTCGGTGCGGCGTTACGAGAAGGTGGACGGCTCGCACAGCCTGCCGCTGCCGGCGGGCGGCGCGTGGGAACGCGTCGCGCAGGCGGTCCTGGACTTCGCGGACGACGTCGCGGGCGGGTGACGTCGGGGCTACCGCTCCGCGAGCCAGCGCCCCAGGCGGTTGAGCGCCTCCCGGATGTTCTTCTGCGAGTTCGCGAACGAGATGCGCACGTACCCCTCGCCGTACTCCCCGAACGACGTCCCCGCGAGCAGCGACACGCCCGCCTCCTGCAGTGCGCCGCGCTCGAACTCGCCGCTCGTCATCCCCGTCCCCGTGATGTTCGGGAACGTATAGAACGCCCCCATCGGCATCGGGCAGGTGACGCCCGGCAGGTCGTTCAGCCCCGCCACCAGCAGAGCCCGGCGCTCGTTGAACTCGCCCACCATCTCCGTCACCGACTCCTGCGACGACTGCAGCGCCGTCACCGCCGCGATCTGCCCGAACGCCGCGGTGCAGGAGACGCTGTTCGTCACCAGCCGCGTCACCGGCTCCACCAGCGGCTCCGGGAAGACGCCGTAGCCCAGCCGCCAGCCCGTCATCGCGTAGCTCTTGGAGAGCCCGTCCAGCACCACCGTCCGCTCCCACATCGACGGGAAGCTCGTGATGGAGGTGTGCGACCCCTCGTAGTAGAAGTCCTTGTAGATCTCGTCGGAGAGCACGACCGCGTTCGCTTCCACCGCCAGTTCCGCGATGCGCTGCAGCGTCGGGTCCGGCATCACGCTCCCGCACGGATTGTTCGGCGAGTTGACGATGATGAGCCGCGTGCGAGGACTGATGAGCCCGGCGAGTTCGTCCGGATCCGGGTTGTACCCGAGCTCCTCGCGCAGCCGCATAGGCACCGGCGTCGCTCCCGCGAACCGGATCATCGACTCGTAGATGGGGAAGCCGGGGTTCGGGTAGATGACCTCGTCCCCCTCCTCCGCCAGCGTGAGGATCGTGAAGAACATGATCGGCTTGCCGCCCGGCGTCACGATGATGCGGGATGCGGGCAACTCGCAGTCGAGACGCTGCCCCACGTCCGCCGCTATCGCCTCGCGCACCTCGGTGATGCCCGGCGACGGCACGTAGTGCGTGTATCCCGCGTCCAGCGCGCCCTTCGCCGCCTCGATGATGTGCGCAGGCGTATCGTAGTCCGGTTCGCCGATGCCCAGGAAGACGATGCTGTGGCCCTGCGCTTCCAGCGCCTTCGCCCGCGCCAGCGCCTCGAACGCCGTCTCCGTCCCCAGCCGCGACATCCGCGACGCTAAACGCATCGCTCACCTCCCCCCGATGCACCTCTCGAAACGGGCGCTCCACCCGATATCGCCGGGATGAAGTGCACCTCGGACTGCTCGTCGAGCGGCGTGAGCAGGCCCATGTTCGTCGGTTCGCCGTCCACGATGGCCGCGAGTCCCGGCATCAGCCGGTCGGAGTCCTCGGGGTTGACGAGGCTCTCTGCGATGCCCGGGTACCGCTCGTCGAGGTTCCGCACCAGCGCGCGCAGCGTCGCCCCCGGAACTTCCATGCTCGACTCGCCGCCCGTGTAGCGCCTGAGCGGTATCGAAACGAAGACCGTCGCCACGGCTGGCCTAGCCCTGGTGCCCGTTCTTCCCGTTCCGCTTGTTCCCCAGCGCTTCCATGATCCGGCTCGGGTTCATGGGCGTCTGGTACAGCCGCACGCCGATGGCGTCCGCTATCGCGTTGCCGACCGCGGGCGCAGGCGGGACGATGCTCGTCTCGCCGATGCCGCGCACACCGAACGGGTGGTTCGTGTTCGGCACCTCGACCACGATGGCGTCGATCATCGGCAGGTCAAGCGCGGTCGGCATCCTGTAGTCCAGGAAGCTGGCGTTCTGCATCACGCCGTCGGGGCTCGTGTAGTACTCCTCGTTGAGCGCCCAGCCGATGCCTTGCGCCGCGCCGCCCTGGAACTGGCCTTCCACGTAGGACGGGTGTACCGCCTTGCCGGCGTCCTGCGCCGCCGTGTAGCGGAGGATCTGCACCTTGCCCGTCTCCGGGTCCACCTCCACGTCGCAGAGGTGCGCCGCGAAACTGCCGCCGCCGGAGCCGCGCACGTTCACCGTCCCTGTTTTGGACACCGGGCCGCCGGTCTGGCCGAGCTTGCCCGCCGCCTCCTTGAACGTGAACCGCTGGTCCGGCGCGACCTTGTTCTGGAAGACGCCGTCCTCGAACTCCACGTTCTCAGGCTCCGTCTCCCATATCATCGCCATCCGCTTCTTGATCTCCTCCACCACCTGCTTCGCCGCCTCTATCGCCGCCTGTCCGCTGGCGTAGGTCGTACGGCTGCCTGCCGTCAGGTCGTTGTAGCCGACGGAGTCCGTGTCCGCGACGGTGGGGTGCACGTCCTCCGCCGGGAGGCAGAACACCTCCGCGGCCTGCATCGCGATCGTCGTGCGCGTCCCGCCGATGTCGGGGTTGCCCTCCACCAGCGACACCACGCCGTCGTCGTTCACGCTGATCGTGACGGAGGAGCGGTTGCCGCCGCCGTTCCAGTAGCCGCTGGCGAAGCCGCGTCCTCGCAGCTTCCCGTCAGAACTCTCGCCCAGGTCGCTCTTGAAGTGGTCGGAGTCCTTGATCGCCTCCATGCACGCCACGTTCCCGATGCGCGGAAACACCGGCCCGTCCGGCCGGCGCGTCCCCTCCTCTGCCGCGTTGAGCAGGTGGAACTGCATCGGGTCCATCCCGATCGCCTCGCACAGCTCGGAAACGAGCGACTCGCTGGCGAACGTAGCCTGCGGCGTGCCCGGTGCGCGGTATGCGGCCGTCTTGGACATGTTGATGACCACGTCGTAGGCGTCGATGCGGACGTTCGGCACCTTGTAGCACGCGAAGATGCCCGCCGTCGCCGCGCTGATGGACGAGCCGGGGTACGCCCCCGCCATGTAGAGGATCTCCGCGGTCGCCGCGACGATCCTGCCGTCCTTGTCGACGCCCATCTTCGCGGTGACCTGCCCGCCGGGCCCTGGGCCTGTGGCGTCGAAGACCGACTTGCGGTCCATCGTCATCTTCACCGGCCTGCCAGACTTGCGGGAGAGCATCGCCGCGAGCGGCTCCAGGTACAGGTTGATCTTGCCGCCGAACCCGCCGCCGATCTCCATCGGCACCACGCGCACGTCGGAGAGCGGGAGCTTCAGCACCGTGGCGAGGTTGTTCCGCACGCCGAAGGGCGCCTGCGTCGTCGTCCACACAGCGAGCTTGTCGTCCGGGCTCCAGAACGCGGTGGAGCTGTGCGGCTCGATGTACCCCTGGTGCGCCCGTGCGATCGTGTACGTCCGCTCGATGACGTGCGCCGCCTCCGCGAACGCCGCCTCCGGGTCGCCGAACTCCGTGCGGGTGTGCTCCGCGACGTTCGTGTTCGGCACCTTCTCGCCTAGGTGGTCCCCCACGAGGTCGTCGTGGATGATGACCGCGTCCGGCTTCATCGCGTCTTCCAGGCTGATGACCGCCTCGAGCGGCTCGTACTCGACGTCGATGAGCTTCAGCGCCTCCAGCGCCGTGTTCTGGTCGACGGCGGCGATCGCCGCGACGGGGTGCCCCCGGTAGACGGCCTTGCCGTGCGCCATGACGCGCTGGCTGGACCATTTGAGGTTCGTCACCTCCTCCACCATGTCCACCATCTTGGGAGCGGTGACCGGCATGTCGTCGCCGCTGATGGCAGCGAAGACGCCCGGAGCGGCCTCCGCGCGCGAAACGTCCACCTTCTTGACGACGGCGTGAGCGTACGGGCTGCGCAGCACCGCGCCGTGGATGAGGCCCGGAAGCTTCAGGTCCGCGCCGTACTGGGCGCGGCCCAGCACCTTGTCGACGCCGTCGTGCCTGATGGGACGGCTGCCCACCACCTTGAAGTCCTGTGCGGGACGGTCATCGGTCGTAGTCATGTCGCTCGGCTCCTAGGTCGTCTTGTCCGCGGCGCTCTGCACCGCGCGCACGATCTTGTCGTATCCGGTGCACCGGCACAGGTTGCCGGCGAGCCAGAGACGGATGCGGTGTTCGTCCGGGTGCGGCTCGCGTTCCAGCAGCGCCCGCGCCGCCACGAGGAAGCCGGGTGTGCAGATGCCGCACTGGAGCGCGGCCTCCTCCAGGAATGCCTGCTGCAGCGGGTGCAGCCCGTGCGGCGGCGCCATCCCCTCGATCGTGTCCACCTGCCTGCCGTCTACCTCGGCGGCGAGCACGAGGCACGAGTCGACGATGCGCCCGTCCATCGAGACGGTGCACGCGCCGCAGTTGCCGTCGTTGCAGCCTTCCTTCGTCCCCGTGAGGCCGACCACCTCGCGGAGCGCTTCCAGCAGCGACTGGTACGGCGCCGCGAGGAACTCCGCCGGCTGTCCGTTCAGCGTACAGGCGACCGGGATCTTCCGGACTGGTGTCTCTTGTTGCGTCATTCCCTGCCTTCTCAGCGATTTGCCTGGGCGCGCTCCAGCGCGATGGCGAGCGTCCGGCGCGTGAGCACCTTCACCAGTTCGATGCGGTGCTCCGCCGTGCCTCGCATGTCGCCTATGGGCGTCGCCTCGGTGGAGGCGGCCTCTCCCGCCTCCGCGAACGTCTCCGGTGTCGCGGGCTTGCCCGCGAGGAACGCCGACGCCTTGGCCGCGAACAGCGGCTTCGGCCCCACCGCGGCCAGCGCGATGCGCCCCGACGCGATGGTCGCGCCGTCCTCGGCCAGCGTCAGCGCGCTTGCGACTCCCGCCACTGCGATGTCCATCTCGTTCCGCGGGATGAAGCGCTGGTACGCCGCGCCGAACCCCTTCGGTGGAACGGGCGCCTCCAGCGCCACCAGTAACTCTCCGCGTCCGAGGACATTCGCGCCCGGGCCCGTGCAGAAGTCCTCGACCGGCACACGCCGCTCGCCTTTCGGCCCCCGCACGACCGCCACCGTGGAGTGGACGATGAGCGGGCAGATGCCGTCCGCGCTCGGCGAGGCGTTGCACAGGTTCCCGCCCAGGCTCGCCCGCGACTGTATCTGGATGCCGCCGATGAGCGACGCCGCGTCGATGAGCCCGGGGAACGCGGCTGCGACGGCGTCGTTCTCGTAGATCCGGTAGCAGGGGACCGCCGCGCCGATGCGGAGACTCCCGTTCAGCTCGAGCGCCGTCGCCTCGGGCACGCCCTTCAGGTCGACGATGGCGTCGAGGTCGAACCTCCCGCCGCGCAGTTGCACGAGGACGTCGGTGCCTCCGGCGAACGGCCTCGCGCGTTCGCCGTGCTGTTCGAGCACGGCTATCGCTTCGTCCAGAGTGCGCGGGGCAACGTAGATGAACGGATGCAAGGAACTCTTCCTCCGGCTGGGGTGCGCCGACCGCGCACTATTATTGCGAAACCCCAACGTCATCGCAAATCTCCGGCAGACGTGCTGAGCGGACGCAGCACGGCGGTTCGTCATGCCTGCAATCCGACAGAGCATGCAACATGCGATGCGATTTTCGACGCGAAATATCGCCGCTTGCGTGTAGCCCGTCATGCCGCTACAATGCGGGCCGTCGTCGGTTCCGTTCGGATCTCTGACCCTCAGGCTTTGACAAGCTCGTGGGTGGCGGCAAATACTACGGCGACGCGCCAGTTTGCGTAGCTTGGAGGACAGCCACAGTGGCAGAGGACAGCAATCGCTTGTTTGTAGGCAACATACCGTTCAGGATGACTCAGGACGAACTCCATGACCTCTTCTCTCAGGCAGGGGCGGTGGTTTCGGTCCACATCCCGACGGACAGAGAGACGGGACGCCCTCGCGGCTTCGGGTTCGTCCAGATGGAGGACGACACTGCGAAGGAGCAGGCGGTCCAGATGTTCAACGGCTACTCGGTGAGTGGCCGGGCGCTCGTGGTCAACGAGGCCCGCCCCCGCGAACCCCGCTTCTAGGAATCGCCCGGGCAAGAGCGCCGCAGTATCTGCGGCGCTCTTTCAATCCACCGTGACCCGCTCGACCGGCGGCTTCACGCGCCCATCGACACGTCCGTGTACTTGCTCCCCGCGCCCGTGACGATGAGCACCGTCTCCGTCTCCGGCGCCAGGAACCCGGACTCCCGCAGCTTGCGGTAGGCCACGAGCGTCGCCGCGCCCTCCGGCGCGGACCAGACGCCCTCGGCGGACGCCATCTCCCGCATCCCTGCGAGAATCTCCGCGTCCGTCACCGCGATGGCCGTACCGCCGCTCTCGCGCACCGCGTCCAGGATCAGGTAGTCCCCCACCGAGGCCGGCACACGGATGCCCGCCGCTATCGTCTGCGCGTTCTCCCACGGCTCCGCGTGACGGACACCCTGCTCGAACGCCCGCACGATCGGCGCGCAGCCCGTGGACTGCACCACGATCATCTTCGGACGCTCCGGCCCGATCCACCCCAGGCACTCCATCTCGCTGAACGCCTTCCACATCGCCACCAGGCCCATGCCGCCGCCCGTCGGGTAGATGATCGCCTCCGGCAGGCGCCAGCCCAGCGACTCCGCGATCTCGTACCCCATCGTCTTCTTCCCCTCGACCCGGTACGGCTCCCGCAGCGTCGAGACGTCGAACAGGCCCAGCTCCGCCGCCTTCTCGCGGGAGAGTCTGCCTGCCTCGTTGATGAGCCCCTTCACCAGCGTCAGGTGCGAGCCTGCGAGCGCGGCTTCGGTCTTCGCCGCGGGGGGCGCGTCCTCCGGCATGAACACGAAGGCCTCCATGCCGCCACGGGCGCAGTACGACGCCAGCGCGCCGCCCGCGTTGCCCGCGGACGGCGCCGTGAGCCGCGTCAGCCCCAACTCCTTCGCCCGCGACACCGCCGACGACAGCCCGCGCGCCTTGAAGGTGCCCGTGGGGTTCTGCCCCTCGTCTTTGATGTAGAGCGTGCGGGCGTCCAGCGACCGCTCGAGGTTCGAGGCGCGCATCATCGGCGTGCCGCCCTCGCCCAGCGTGACGATGTTCGACTCGTCGCGGACGGGCATCAGCTCGAAGTAGCGCCAGATGGTGGGCGGACGGTTGGCGAACACCGACGGGGCGACGTCGCGGCGCACCGCGTCGATGTCGTAGCGGGGGTAGAGGACCTTCTGAGCGGCTGGCGAGAGGGTGTGCGGTTCGTCGGCGTTATACGTCTCTCCCGTCTCGGTGCATTCGAGATGGGACAGATAGCTGTGCATGACCTAGCCTCCGGTGATCCACCGCCACAGACGGGAGAGAGGGCCGGCAGGTTGTGGATCATCCATCGGCTGCCCGCGCCAGCGCCGTTCCACCGTCCGACGCGGCCTGGTGAAGTAGGCGACGTAGGCGAAGACGAACAACACCACGCTCGCCAGAAAGAAGGGGCCGCCGCCGGGCACGCCCAGCGGGCCGGCCACGACCGAGAGGATGAGCAGGACGATGCCCGCGAGCAGCAGTCTGCCGGGCGTGGGCCGGACGAACCTGCCCAGCCCGGGCCGGCGCGAGCGTGTCGCACGGCGAGAGGAGCGGGGCGTCCGGCCTGAACCGTCGTCCTGGCCCTCTTCTCCGGCCTGGCCGAGTATCTCTTCTATCTCGCGTTGATAACGCTGCGCCACGGGTCTCTTCCTCCTTCGCTATTCACCGGCGAAGCAGGCAACTTAATCATACCACCGCCAAGTCAAGGTGTATGCGTCAACCCCTCAGCCCTTCCCTTGTCATTCCGAGCGAAGCCGTCGACGCAGTCGATGGCGCAGCCGAGGAATCTCTCAGGGAGCGCTCCGTGCACACGATTGTTTTCCCGAGAGATGTTTCGACTCCGCTTCGCTTCGCTCAACATGACAGAGAGGATCAGAGCCCTAAGAACCGTATCGTGCTGTGCGCCTTGTGGATGCGGTTCAGGTTCACCAGCAGCGCCGTCAGCTCCTCCACGTAGCGCGAGTTCGACAGCGGCCCCGCGTCGACCGCCCGCAGCGACGGCATCGCCTCCGCGAGCGCCATCGTCTCGCGCCGCGCTGACTCGTCGTCGGCGGTCACCGCGACATCGCCCTCGAGCGGATGGTCGGCCCGCAGCAGGTCGCGCGCGCTCATGTTCTGGAACGCGGCGGCGACGCGGCTCTCCGGCAGCAGGTCCCGCGTCAGCTCGCCCGCCGACCCCTCCGGCACACTCACGGCGCGCATCTGCCCGTCGACGAACTCCACCGGCGCGACGATGCTCACGACCAGCCGCCCCGCGAGCGCCTCGCGCAGCGACTCCGCCGTGGGACGCAGCCCCTCGAACGGCACCGCGAGCAGCACCGCGTCCGCCTCGCTCACCGCGTCCGCGTTCGCGGCGCCAGTGACGGCCAATCCTTCTTTCCCCTCGCCCCCTGGGAGAGGGTGCGCATCTTCGATGCGCGGGTGAGGGTTCCCCTCCAGCAGCCCAGACGCCGCCTCAGCCGCGCGACCCGCGTCCCGCGAGCCGATGACGACCTCGTGTCCGGCCATGGCCAGCCGCAGCGCGAGCCCGCGCCCCTCCGGTCCCGTTCCTCCCACGATCGCGATACGTGTCATGGGTTTACGCCAGTCCCGTGATGTCCGCGAGCCGTTCAAGGTGCTCTTCCATGTCGAACACCGGGTTCAGCAGCACCTCGTCCAGCCCCATCTCGGCCCACTCCTCCAGCAGCTCGCCGATCTTCGATGCGCTGCCCCATATGGCGGCGTGCTCCGCATTGTCAGGGTTGCCGTAGTAGTAGCCGAACCACTCCCGCAGACGCCGCAGCGCCCGTGACTCGTCGTCGTCGACCGCCAGGTAGAGCCGCTTCGAGATGGGGAACGACGCCGGGTCGCGGCCCGACTCCGCGAGGTGCGACTGCACGAGCGCCACCTTGCGCGGGAAGTCGGCGAGCGCCCCGCTGCCCGCGCCCATCCACCCGTCGGCGTGGCGCACGCTGCGCGCGAGGGCGGCGTCGGCGTTCGCCCCGAAGATGATCGGCGGGTGCGGACGTTGCACAGGCTTCGGATCGATGTTCGCGTCCGGCAGGTCGTAGAAGGCACCGGAGTGGCCGGACGGCGATTGCCCCCACAGCGCGCGTATCGCCTGCACCTGCTCGACGAACCGGGTGACGCGGCGCTCCGCCGTGATGCCGTACATCGGCAATTCCGCCCCGCTGTTGCCGAGCCCGACCCCGAGCACGAGCCGCCCGCCGCTCATCGCGTCGATGTCGGCGGCCAGCTTCGCGAGCATGACCGGGTTGTGGCGCGGCAGCACGAGCACCGACACCCCGATGCGCGCGGTCGACGTCTGCCCCGCGAGCCACGCGAGGAACGACAGCGGGTGGAGGACGGTGGGCGAGCCGGTGACGCGCTCCTGCGTCCAGAGGCTCGCGTAGCCCATCTCCTCGGCACGGCGCACGTACGATGCTGCGAACGTCATGTCCACGTTGCCGTCCGTGAAGATATGCGGCGACGCGATGCCGATCTTCATGCGGTCTGCGATGGCCATTGCACTCCTGACCGCGCCCCGCTCACTCCTGGGGCGCTTTTCTCATGGTGACATTTGGTGCCATTCGGTGCCACTGCGCTCCTGAGCGGCGTGTGTCCGCCGCATCGAACCGGAGCCTGCGCACCGGCCTTCCATGGTAGGGGGCGGCGGCTGGGCGGGGCAAGGGGCAAGTGTCAGTGGGGGTTATTGCCCCGCGAACAGGTGTGCATGCAACCGTGCGACAGGGTGAGCTTCCCAGATTTGGTGGCACGCACTTGTTACGCAGTCGGCGCTCTCTCCCGTAGGCTGGTGGATAGCCGCTGACACGGGCGTATCCAAACGGCCACGGCAGCGTGCTATACTGCATCGAGGAGTCATCGACCCATGACCACCCAAGCCACACCCAACCTCACGGAACGCGTCAGCAGGCTCGAGGGCGCCTACGAACAGGTCAACGAGCGCCTGCGCGATATCGTGGAATCCATCAAGGATATCCGCGCTGAGGTCGGTGGCCTCCACACTGAACTCAGCAGCCTCAAGACCACCATCATCATCATCGGGGGCGCTATGTGGGCGTCCACCGTGGGTGGCTTCATCGCCCTCCTCGTCACGAACTGACTCGCTCCCCCTTCTGTGTATCCTGCCCATCCCAGTGAAGTTGTGACACGCGCCCCTTTCGAGGTCGCGCCCCAGCCCCGTACGCTGGACGGATGACTCCTGCACCGGCAGCACCCATGGACCGCGTCCATGGCGCACCCCTTACGCATGACAGTTTCTCCACGGCAGGAAGACACACGCGCTTTTGCTGCGGATCTTGAAATGAAGAACGCTGAAGCAGGCCACGGCCTTGTCGATATAGATCCGCTGGATGTCGAACATGCCCGCTTTCACTCGTGGAGACCGGATGAAGAACCGGATCTAGGACCAGCCCTGGAGCTTCTGGATTCCCGCCTTCGCGGGAATGACGGAGGGGGCGGGAATGACGGAGGGAGGGCGCCCGTGTACAGACGCCTTCCGCCGCTGTACCATCCGCACACGACGAGAACCGTGACGTGAGGAGGGAGGAATCATGGCGAAGCGCGCTTTCCCCGTCGTCGACTGCGACGGGCACATCATCGAGGCAAGTCTGGAGATGCTCGACTTCATGCCGGAGCCGTTCAAGTCCGTCATAAGCGGCAGCAGGAGCGCCGGCGGCAGGCTCTTCCCGGGTCTGGACGGCATGCACATGCCGCAGGCGCGACCGTCCGGCGCCGCGGGGCGCGAACGGGTCAACGCCAGCGAGCACCGCATGGGCTCCGGCGAGGACTGGGTCGCCTTCCTGGAACGCGCCGAGATCGACAAGGCGGTCATGTTCACCACCCAGGGGCTGGCGGTCGGCATCATCCAGAACCCGGACTACGCCGTCGCCGTCTGCCAGGGCTTCAACGACTATGTCCACGCCGCCTACCGGAAGGTCAGCGACCGCCTGCACCCGATGGGGCTCATCCCCATGCAGAACGTGCCGGAGGCGGTCAAAGAACTCCGGCGCGCCGTCGAGGACCTCGGCCTGCCGGGCGCGATGCTCCCCACCCGCGGGCTCCCCGTGAACCTCGGCCACGAGATGTACTGGCCCGTCTACGAGGAGGCGGAGCGGCTCGGCTGCGTGCTCGCGCTCCACGGCGGCTCCAACCTCAACCTCGGCATGGAGGGCTTCATCGACAACGGCGCGTCCCACATCCTCCACCACCCGCTGCCGCTCATCATCAACTTCGTCTCGTTCTTCCGGCAGGGCGCGATCGACCGCTTCCCGGACCTCAAGCTCGGCTTCATGGAGGGCGGCGCGGGCTGGCTCGCGTTCGTGCTCGACCGCATCGCGCGAGAGGACGAGTACCGCCCCCGAGCGTCGAGCCTCGACGCCGAGGAGTGGGTCAAGAGCGGCAACGTCCTCATCGGCTGCGAGGGCAGCGAAGGCACGCTCGGCCACCTCGTCCAGCGCGTCGGAGCGATCCCGTTCGCCTACGCCTCCGACTACCCCCACGAGGTCGACGCGCTCAAGGCCGAGGAGGAGATCGACGAACTCGCCCACTACCCCGGCCTCTCGGACGACGACAAGGCCGCGGTCCTCGGCGGCAACGCCAAGCGCTTCTTCAACGTCTAGGAGGCGAACGATGGCAAAGAACGGCTTCAGCATCATCGACAGCGACATGCACATCATGGAGCCGCCCGACCTGTGGGAGCGGTATATCGACGCCGAGTTCAGATCGGCGGCGCCGGTAGGCACGGTCTCCGAGAACGTGCGCGACCTCGGCGTCTACTTCCCCGACCGCGAGCGCTCGATGCGCGGGGCCCGCACGCCGCACCGCGGCCACAACTACGAGCGCAACCAGGCGCTCTACCGCGACCACGCGGCGCGGGGCTGGTCGCCGGAGGTCCAGTTGGAGGCGATGGACGCGGAAGGGCTCGACGTCGCTGTGCTCTTCCCCAGCCGGGGCCTCAGCGTGCTGACGATCCCCGACCTCGACCCGCGGTTCGCCGCCGCCATCGCCCGCGCCTACAACGACTGGTTGTACGACTTCTGCCAGGGCGACACGGCGCGGCTGCTCGGCGCGGGCATGATCTCCGTCTACGACGTCAACGACGCCGTGGAGGAGGCGCACCGCGTCGTCGAGGACCTGAAGTTCAGGGCGGTGTTCGTCCGCTCCAACATCGTGAACGGCAAGAGTTGGCACGACCCGTACTACGAACCGCTCTGGGACGCGCTGGAGGAGCTGGGCATACCGCTGGGCTTCCATGAGGCGTCGGGGTCGCGGTCGCGGCAGAGCGCCGAGAACTACGACCCGAATTTCGGCCTGCGCCGCATCTACGCGCAGCCGTTCGAGCAGATGCTGGCCATCGGCAGCTTCGCGGCCGGAGGCGTCCTGGAGCATCACCCTCGCCTCAACGTCGCCTTCCTGGAGGCGAACTGCGCCTGGCTGCCGTGGATGCTCTGGCGCATGGACGAGGGCTACGAGCGCGAGGCCGACATCTTCATGGAAGACCTGACGATGCCGCCCAGCGAGTACTTCAGGCGCCAGTGCTACGTGTCGGTCGAGCCCGACGAGTTCCCCGCCAAGTACACCATCGACGCCTTCGGCAACGACAACATCGTCTTCTCGACCGACTACCCCCACGGCGACTCGAAGTACCCGGCGGCGGTCGACAACTTCTTCGAACTGCCCTTCACCGACGAGGACCGCCGCAAGATCCTCTGGGACAACTGCGCCCGCTTCTACTCCATCGCAGGCGTCCCCAGCCCCGCATAACGAGTGCACGGCGCCGGCGTCAGGCGTATAGTGCACGTAACAACAAGGAGGGACGCCATGGTTATAGAGACGAGGACCCAGAACGCGTTGGACCGGTTCGTTTCGCAGACCCGCGAACTCTTCGCCTCGGAGCCCGACCTCGACAAGCGATGGACGGCGCTCGCGCCCATCCTCGCCGAACTGCTCGCCGACCCCACCGTCATCGAAGCCTCGAAGTCCTGGCCGGACTGCGTCCCCGCCGACGGCCGCGCAGAGAACCTCATCTTCTACGAAGACCCGGACTACGGCTTCGCGGTCAACGGCCTGACGAAGGGCGAGGCCCGGCAAGGCGCGCGGGCGCGCATCCACGACCACGCCCACATCTACACGCTCTACGGCGTGCTCGACGGCCACGAGCGCATCGAGCGCTACGACCGCCTCGACGACCGCTCGAAGCCGGACTATGCGGAGATCGCGCTGCGCAACAGCGACGTCGTCGGCCCCGGCGAGATCGACCTCGTCAAGCCCTACGAGATCCACACGGAGATCACGGTCGGCGAGCGCACCGTTGCCGTCATCATCCGCAGCGAGAAGTCCGGCGGGTTCAACCAGGGCCGCTACGACCCGGAGACCAACTACTACTACGAGAGCCTCGGCCCGCGCCAGACGCAGGTCGACATGTTCCCGCAGTCCTGAGTTCCGCTCCCGGCTTGGTGTAGGGGCGTCCCTTGTGGGCGCCCTTCACCCACGCAGCCAGGGCACCGGGAGCACGCGCCCCCAGATGCGCCGGACGCGCATCCTGAAGTACGCGCCCTTGCCGAACAGCGTGCCGGTGACGAGGAGCAACAGCGAGTACGACGGCGTGATCAGCGCCACGTAGACGACGCGGTAGCCCCACGGGCCTGACCACAGCGAGCCCTCGATGCCGATGACCTCGTTCAGCAGGACGTGGCCCAGCGACGCCGCCAGCGCGCCGTTGACCGCGAACACCAGCATCACGACCGGGTAGTGCAGCGCGTCCCACGCTTGCCGGGCGCGCGTGGTCATGAGACGTCGGCGCCGGGAAGCGTCATCCCGCGTCCTGCCGCGCCTCGACGCCCGCCAGCGCCTCCACCGCCTTCACGACGGCCTGCGTGCCCTCGTCCGCGCCGCCCATCGCCTCGACCGCTGTCAGGTACTGCCGCGCCAGCCCCGTCACCGCGAGCGGCACGTGCTGCTCCTGCGCCGCCTCCAGGATGAGCCGGAGGTCCTTCTGCTGCAGCTTCACCATGAAGCCGGGCGCGAAGTCCCGCTGTGCCATACGCGGCCCCAGGTTGGAGAGCTGCCATGAGCCCGCCGCGCCGCCGGAGACCGCCTCCACCGTCTTGAGCAGGTCCGCGCCCTGCGACGCCGCGAACACGAGCGCCTCGGCGACCGCCGCGCACGTCCCCGCGACGAGAATCTGGTTCACCAGTTTCGTCGTCTGCCCCATGCCGGACGGCCCCATAAGCGTGATGCTCTTGCCCATCGCCTCGAACACGGGCAGGCAGCGCTCGAACGTCTCCGGCTCGCCGCCGACCATGATGGTGAGCGTTCCCTGCTGCGCGCCCCAAGAACCGCCGCTCACCGGCGCGTCGAGCATCGCGATGCCGCGCTCCGACAGCCGCCCCGCGAGCGCCCGCGTCTCGGCGGGTGATATCGTGCTCATGTCGATGAGCACGGAGTCCTCACGCATCGCTCCGGCCAAGCCGCCCTCGCCCTCCACGACCGCCAGCACGTCCGGCGTGTCGGGCACCATCGTGATGACGACCGACGCCGTGCTCCCGACCTCCGCGAGCGAACCCGCGACCGCTACGCCGTCCTCGCGCAGCGCCTCCGCCCGCGATGCGGTGCGGTTGTAGGCGATGACCTCGAACCCCGCCTTCGCGAGGTTGCGGGCCATGGGCCCGCCCATGATGCCCGTTCCAACGACGCCGACGATCTCAGCCATCACCGGCCCTCCTCGGCTGCGCGCGCGCCGTCCACGTACGCCTTCGTCGCAGCCAGCAGCAATGCGTTCGCGCCGGTCAGGAACAGTTGCACGCCCCGGTCGCGCCAGTAGGCGTAGTCTTCCGGCGCCCGCGCGATTGTGCCCGCCGTCTTGCCCGCCGCCACGATCTTCTCCGACAGCTGCCCGATCGTCTCGAGCACGAGCGGGTGCTTCGCCTCGCCCGGCACTCCGAGCGCCACCGAGAGGTCGGACGGGCCGAGGAAGACGGCGTCCACGCCCTCCGTATTGATGATCTCGTCCGCGTTGTCGATGCCGTCGCGCGTCTCGATCTGCACCATCACGACGGTCGCCTCGTTCGCCATGTCCGTGTAGCCGGGGGTCGTCGCGAAGTCGTTGGCGCGCACGCCCGCGAGCCCGCGCCTGCCCACCGGCGGGTACTTCACCGAGTCCACCACGTACCGAGCGTCCGCGGCGTTGTTCACCATCGGGATCATCACGCCCAGTACGCCGGCGTCCAGGTACTTCGCCATCACTTGCTGCGTGTTCTCGCCCACGCGAGCCATCGCGGGGACGCCCTTCGCCTCCGCCGCGCGCACCATGTCCACCGCGTCACCCGCAGCGATGGGGTTGTGCTCGCCGTCGATCATCACGTAGTCCACGCCCCCGACCGCGAGCAGTTCCACTGTGGTGGGCGACTCGATGCTGACGAACACGCCCACGAGGGGGTCGCCGGACCGGAGTTTCGCCCTGAATGCGCCATCGATCATGCTGTCTCTCCTTCTTCGGGCGTGTACGCCCGCCGTGCTTCCTGCACCTGGCGCGCCACGAAGACCGCGCCTCCCGTTGCCACGATGCTCAAGTAACTGATGCTCCTGTCCACCAGCGCCACCGCCAGCGCCGCCTCGACCGCCAGTTCCAGTCCCAGCAGGCCCGTCACGCCGGTCTCGACCAGCCCCAGCCCGCCGGGCGTGAGCGGCACTGCGGTGAGCAGCCCGTTCGCCATCGGCACGAAGAGCACCAGCCCCAGCGCCACCGGCGTTCCGACCGCCATCACGACGCAGAACAGCCGCCCGGCCTCCGAAAGCCATCCGGCGACGCCGAGCGCGAACACGACGTGCATGCGCCCGAAACTGTCCATCGTCCCGCTGTGGAAACGGTGGTACATCTCCCGCAGCCTCTCAGGCAATCGGGGCGCGACCCACCGTCGGGCGAGGACCATCGCCGCGAGCCCCCCGCCGACAACCAGAAGCGCCCCCACCGCAACCCCTACGAGGAAGACCGGAGGAACGATCTGGCCGCCGACGAACAGTGCGCCAACGCCTATCGTGATGAGCACCGCGACGACGACGAGGTCGATGAACCGGTCCGCCATCACCGTGCCCATGCTGCGTGAGAAGCTCGTGTTCGTGTCGGTCGCGTAGGCATAGGCGCGGTAGGCGTCGCCCACCCTGAACCAGGTCACCGAGTTCACGAACCACCCCATGAGGATGACCCGCGCCGCGTACGCCACCGTGGGCGGAGGACCGCCGCCGTGCCGGTGCGCGTTCGCGATCAGCGCACGCCACCGCGCACCCCGGAAGATGAACGTGGTGTAGTGCGAGACGAACGCCGCGGCGTACCACCACGGGTTCAGCGTCGTGATGTGCTCCCACGTGTCGCTGAAGCCGATGTCCAGCTGCGTCGTGAGCAGCACGATCACCAGCACGAGCGCGGCGAGCGGTATCCCTGTCTTTGGGGAGAGGAGCCTGCGCTTCAGCGACTGGTTGGCCTTGAGCGATGCCAGGACGTTTGCCACGTACTTAAGCCTAAATCAGCGGACGTTTCGCCGGAATCCCCGCTTTCCTCGGATATCGCACGGTCGTGGATTCTACTTTCTTCACCACGATGACGTGGCGGTGCTCCAGTCCCGCTTCGGCGCCCACGCGCTCCACTCCTGTGACCCGCCCTCCGAGCAACGCGGCGGCCTCCGCGTGCGCGTCAGCCTCGGACGAGGCGTCCATTCCCCGCTGACCCAACAGTATCCCGCCTGTCCTGCAGAACGGCAGCGTCAGTTCGAGCACGACCGGCCACGGCCCGAGCGCGCGGCAGACCGCGACGTCGAACGACTCGCGCAGCGCGGGATCGCGCGCCGTATCCTCCGCGCGGGCGTGCAGCACGTCCACGTTCAGTCCCAGCTCCGTCGCAACGCGCTCCAGGTACGCCGTCTTCTTGCGTGTGGCGTCCATGAGCGTGACGCGCAGCGTAGGCTCGGCGATCGCCAGCACGAGTCCGGGGAAGCCGCCGCCCGTGCCGACATCCACCAGCCGCCCCTCGTGTAGACCCGCGCTGCGGACCAGCGGCAGCAGTGTGAGCGAGTCGAGCACGTGGCCGCGCAGCACGTCGGCGAGCGCGGCCTCCGACATCAGCGACGCCGACGCGTTGTAAGAATGCAGCAGGTCAACCATCCGGCGGATGCTTTCGGCCTGCGCAGGAGAGAGCGGGGCATCGATCCGGGCCGCTGCTTCGATGAACGCGTCCTGGTCTAACGGTGCGTAGGACACTATCTCTTACGCCGCCTTGACAGGATGAAGAGCGCTGCGGCAGCCACCGCCGCAGCGCCGGCAACCAGGAGCGGGCGTTGCCGATAGACGGGGGTATCGTACGAGCGGTACGAGACCGGGAGCGGTCGCTGCGGTGCAGGATCTGCGGGTGGGGCAGCGGCGCCCGCGGCATCCGCGAGATGGCTCGCCGCGTCGCCGCCGAACGATTCGATGTAGCCGCGCACCAGCCCGTCTGCCGCCGCGCGCAGGAAGGCGTCGCGCCCTTGCGCGGGAAGATAGCGATAGGCGCGCCCGTCGAGTTCCCGCGTCAGCATCTCCTTCTCGACGAGGCGGTTGAGCACGGTCATCACGGTCTTGTAGTTCGCGTCACCAAGCCGGTCCACGACGTCCTGTACCGAGAGCGGACGCCCCGCCGTCCACGCGACATCCATCAGCCGCGTCTCCAGCGGCCCCAGCGTCGTCACCGGCGTCTTATGCTCTGTCGCTTCCTGCATGTCCTCCGCTCACCTTCGGTAGACGTATCGCCTACTCAACGTAAGAGCGCGCAGGAGGAGTGTCAACCTCCAGCGGTCGCACGCTTCAGTGATTCAGGCAAGCCCTCCAGCCCCACGTGTCGCGGCCCGCTGGCGTAAGATGGGGGACGCTCGTCGAAGCCCACAGGGAGAACGACCCGATGCCACTGCTGTACGAAACCGCCCGCAAGGGCGCGTCCATCGCCGCCTCCGAGGTCAACGCCATCGCCGACAGGCTGCGCGGCCAAATCGCCGGGGAAGTGCGGATGGACCACTACAACCGCCTCATGTACTCCACCGACGCCTCCATCTTCCAGATGACGCCCGTCGGCGTCGTCGTGCCGCGCACGGCGGACGACGTGGAGGCCACGATCCGCATCGCGCGCGAGCATGGCGTGCCCGTCACGCCGCGCGGTGGCGGTACGGCGCTTGCGGGGCAGACGACCAACCACACCATCGTCATGGACTTCTCCAAGTACATGCGCAACGTGCTGGAGGTCTCGCCGGAAGAGCGGTGGGCCCGCGTGCAGCCCGGCATCGTCAACAACCACCTCTCCGCCGCAGTGCGCCAGTACGGCTTGATGTACGGGCCGGACCCGGTCACGAGCGCCCGCGCCACCGTCGGCGGCGGCATCGGCAACAACTCCTGCGGCCCCCACTCCGTCATCTACGGCAAGACGCTCGATCACATCCTGGAGGTCGACACCGTCCTCTCGGACGGCAGCCGCGCCCGCTTCTCGCCCGTCGCCGGCGAGGCGCTGGAGGACAAGTTCTCGCGCAACGACCTCGAGGGCGCCATCTACCGCGAGACGCGCCGCCTCGCCTGGGAGCATGCCGACGAGATAGCGCAACGCTTCCCCCGCATCCTTCGCCGCGTCATGGGCTACAACCTCGACGACTTCACCGGCGACGGCCCCATGAACCTCACGCGCGCCGTCGTCGGATCGGAGGGCACGCTCGTCGCCGTCACGGAGGCGCGCGTCAACCTGGTGCCACTCCCGCGCTACAAGGGCCTCGGCGTCGTCCACTTCACCGACCTCATCGAGTGCATGGAGGCGTCCGTCCCGCTCCTCGAGCACAGCCCGTCGGCGGTCGAGCTCGTGGGCCACATGATCATCGACAACTGCAAGGTGAACCCCGGCTACCGCAGCCTGCTCGACTACTTCATCGGAGAGCCGCGCGAACTGCTGTTCGTCGAGTTCTACGGCGACTCCCCGCGCGAGGTGCAGTCGAGGCTCGAGGCGATGAAGGCCGACATGGAGCACCGCCGCCTCGGCTACGCCACGATGATCACGAACGACCCCATCGAGCAGCAGCGCTGGTACGCCCTCCGCGAGGCCGGGCTGGGGCTGGCGATGGCGCTCAAGGGCGACGCCAAGCCGCTGCCGTACGTGGAGGACACCGCTGTCTCGCCCGAGCAGTTGCCGCAGTACGTGCGCCGCTTCGAGGAGATCATCGCGAAGCACGACACCGAGGCTGCCTACTACGGCCACGCGTCGACCGGCTGCCTCCACATCCGCCCCGTCGTCAACCTCAAGCAGCATGAGGGCGTCGAGAAGATGGCCTCCATCGCCGAGGAGATCGCCGACCTCGTCCTGGAGTTCGGCGGCAGCCTCACCGGCGAGCACGGCGACGGCATCGTGCGCGGCGTCTTCACCGAGAAGATGTTCGGCTCCGAGCTCTACCAGGCGTTCAAGGAGCTCAAGCAGACGTTCGACCCGGACGGCATCATGAACCCGGGCAAGATCATCGAGACGCCCGGCCTGCGCGAGAACCTGCGCATCGGCCCCGACTACAAAGCTATCGACGTCCCCACGTACCTCGACTTCAGCGAGGACGGCGGCTTCGGCGCGCACGTCGAGATGTGCAACAGCCAGGGCGCGTGCCGCAAACTGGACGGCGGCATGTGCCCCTCCTTCATGGCGACGCGCGAGGAGGAGCACTCCACCCGCGCCCGCGCCACGATGCTCCGCATGATCATCAGCGGCAAGCTCCCCGCCGACGAACTCACCGGCAAGCGCCTCTACGACACGATGGACCTCTGCGTCGAGTGCAAGGCGTGCAAGGCCGAGTGCCCCTCCAACGTGGACATGGCCAAGCTGAAGTCCGAGGTGCTCAGCAAGTACTACGAGAAGCACGGCCTGCCGCTGCGCGCCCGCGCGTTCGGCGAGGTCGCACGCCTCAGCCGCATCGGACAGGCCATCGCACCGGTCACGAACCTGCTCGGCAGCCTGCCGCCGTCGAAGCTGTTCGCGGAGCGCGTGTTCGGCATAGCCCGCGAGCGCCCGCTGCCGAAGTTCGCGCTGCGACGCTTCTCGTCGTGGTTCGCTCGCCGGGACGCGCAGGCGCAGAAGGGAACGCGCGGCGACGTCATCTACTTCCACGACACGTTCACCGAGTACATGACGCCGGAGGTGGGACGCGCCGCCGTCCGCGTGCTGGAGGCGCTCGGCTACAACGTAAGCATCGAGACGCAGCGCGGCTGCTGCGGCAGGCCGCTCATTTCCAAGGGGCAATTGAAGAAAGCGAAGGGCTGGGCGCAGAAGAACGTGGAAGTGCTCGCGCCCCACGCGCAGCGCGGCACGCTCATCGTCGGCACGGAGCCGTCCTGTCTGCTCACGCTCCGCGACGAGTACCCGGAGTTGCTGCGCAACGGCGCATCGCGGTCCGTCGCGAGCCAGGCGCTCATGCTGGACGAACTGCTCGTGAAGCTCGCGGCTGAGGAGCCGGACGCCGTACGCACCGCGTTCACGGAGGGCGCCAAGGCGCAGATGCAGGTGCACGGCCACTGCCACCAGAAGGCGCTCGTGGGCGCAGGCCCGACGCTGGAGGCGCTCCGCATCGCCGGTTACGAGCCTGAGCTGATCGACTCCGCGTGCTGCGGCATGGCGGGGACGTTCGGCTTCGAGAAGGAGCACTACGAGACGTCGAAGGCGATGGGGTCGCTCAAGCTCTTCCCGGCCATCGAGGCGGAGGAGAAGCGCGGCTGGCCGGTCGCCGTCTCGGGCATCTCGTGCCGCCAGCAGATCGGGCACTTCACGTCCAAGAAACCCCGCCACTGGGCGGAGTACCTCGCGGACGCGCTGCGCTAACGCCGCCTCCTACGCGGCGTAGGACGACCGCCCCTGCGGGGCGAAGGCGCCTGTGATTCGGGAGCGGGAGTGGGTTCGACACGGGGCTCCTCTCTGCCGCCGTCCTCCGGCTCCTGTGCCGCCTCGCGCGACTGGTGGGCGACGGAGATGGCGCGTAAGAGTGCGTCTGCGACAACCTCCACGTAGCGCTGGTCCCGCGACGCGAGCACGTAGACCGGCCCGCGCTGTGTCGTGATGCGTATGCCGAACCGGGGCTTCTTCCGCGCCAGGTTGAACGAACCCGACGTCACGGCCACGGCACCGATCAAGAGCGTGACCGTGTGCCCGAGCGCGAGCGCCACTCCCATGAGCACGAACCCGAGGAACAACGTGAACGTCCCCGGCCAGCGCACGCCCCTGTCCTCGATGCGTTCGACGTTCCGGATGTTGCGTGGGGCATAGGCGTGCTCGCCGAACACGGCGCGCTGCGGGGAGATGCGAACGCCGTTCGCGTCCATGTGGAAGACCTCGGTGGCCACGTGGCCTCCCGCTACCGCTGCAGCAGCGCGTATTCGAGGCTGTCCGACAGCGCCTGCCACGACGCCTCGATGATGTTCGTCGACGCCCCGACGGTCGCCCACGTCTCTTCGCCGTCCGTGGACTCGACGAGCACGCGCACGACCGCGCCGGTGCCGCCGGGCCCCTGCGAGACGACGCGCACCTTGTAGTCGGTCAGCTCCACGTTGCCGAGGTGTGGGTAGAAGTCGAGCAGCGCCTTGCGCATCGCCTCGTCGAGCGCGTTCACCGGCCCGTTGCCCTCGGCGACCATGTGCCGCACCTCGCCGTTCACGGAGAGCTTCACCATCGCCTCACAGAGAGCGTCGTCACCGGTCCGGTTCCCCGGCCTGCGCCGCTTCTCCATCACCACCATGAAGTCGACGAGTTCGAACGGCGGCCGGTAGTCCGGCTGCGTGCGCTCCACGAGCAGGCGGAACGACCCCTCGGCGCCCTCGTACTGGAAACCCTCGTTCTCGCGCTCCTTCACCGTCTGCAGCAACGCGCCCAGCCGCTTGCCGGAGACGTCGGCGGTCAGCCCCGCCTCCTGCAGTTTGACCGCGATGTTGCTCCGTCCCGCCAGTTCAGACACCACGACGTGCTTCGCGTTACCGACGAGTTCCGGCTTGATGTGCTGGTAGCTGTCCTCCACCTTCGTGACGGCGGAGACGTGCAGCCCGCCCTTGTGCGTGAAGGCGCTCTCGCCCACGTACGGCTGGTAGCGGCTGCGCGGCATGTTCGCGAGTTCCGCCGTGAACCGGTGCATCTCCGTGAGGTGGCTCATCTGCTCATCGCTGATCACGTCCATGCCCAGCTTCAACTGGAGGTTCGGGATCACGGAGAGGAGGTTGGCATTGCCGCACCGCTCGCCGTAGCCGTTGATGGTGCCCTGCACCTGGGTCGCGCCGGCCTGCACCGCCGCGATGGTGTTGGCGACCGCCACGTCGGCGTCGTTGTGGCAGTGGATGCCGACCCCGCAGTCAACCGCCTTCGCCACCGCGCTGACGGTCGCGAACACGTCCACGGGCAACGTCCCGCCGTTCGTGTCGCACAGCACGACGTACTCCGCCCCGGCCTCAGACGCCGCGCGGATGCATTGCAGGGAGTACTCCGGGTTCGCCACGTAGCCGTCGAAGAAGTGCTCCGCGTCGAAGAAGACGCGCTTCCCCTGCTCCCGCAGGTACGAAACGGAGTCGCGGATCATCGCGAGGTTCTCTTCAAGCGGCGTCTCGAGCACATCCGAGACCTGCATCTCCGACGCCTTGCCGACGAGCGTGACCACCTCCGCGCCGCTGTCGAGCAGCGCCTGGATGTTCGCGTCGTCCTCCACGGCGGAGTTGGCGCGGCGGGTGCTGCCGAACGCGGTGAGCTTGGCGTGCGCCAGGTTGAGGCCCTTCGCCTCGCGGAAGAACTCCTCGTCCTTCGGGTTCGAGCCGGGCCAGCCGCCCTCGATGAAGTGGACGCCCAGCTGGTCCAGCCGCTCCGCGATGCGCAGCTTGTCGTGCACGGAGAGGCTCACGCCCTCCATCTGCGAACCGTCGCGCAGCGTCGTGTCGTACAGCGTTACGCTCGCCATGACATCCACTCCTTCTCGCTCTCCTCCAACGTCCAATAAAAAAAACCCGTCCCTGACAGGGACGGGCATCACCCGCGGTACCACCCCGGTTCCCCCACGCGCCGTAGGGGCACTCAGCGGAGCGCCATCACGCTCCCGCCTTCGGTAACGGGCGGCGAACCCGGTCAGGTCTACTCTCCCGCTGTGCGGGACTTCGGCTGACGGCTCGGGAGGGATCTTCGACTGGGGCGGCGCACCGGTCTCACACCGTCACCGGCTCGCTCGACCGCCGTGGGCCCGTCTACTCGTCTCCGTCGCAGCCGTTACGCGTAATGATACCACGAGCGCACACGCCCGGCCAGCGCGTTCGCCTGCGGGTGGTGTCCGATGGGGGCGTTACCACCGCGGCCAGTGGCGGGACAGCAGGCTGGCCAGCGTCGGCATGAGACCCGTCACGACACCGAAGAAGAAGACGAAGTTCATCGCGGTCTGGACCGGGTCGGGCGCGTTCGGCCACAACAACGTCTGGGCTATCCCTATGGCCAGGGCCGCAAGACCGACCTTGACCAGCACCCTGCCGAAGCGTGCGAGGTCCACTATCCCCTCGGCCTGACGAACGCCCCGCTACTCCAGCGGCGGGCGTGCCTCGTGCCAGGACGTGCGCTGCTGATACGCGTGCCCGATGCGGAAGAGCGTGTTCTCCTGGAACGGACGCCCCGCGATCTGGATGCTCAGCGGCAGACCGCTCTCCGTGAACCCGCACGGCACCGCCATCGCCGGAACGCCGGAGAGGTTGAACGGGCTGCGGTGCGAGCGGATGCCGAAGAACTGCGCGATCACCGCCTCCTTCGACGTGAGCCCCGTCTCCGTAGGGATGGGCGGCGCGCCTCCCGCCTGCGCGGGCGTCACGATGACGTCATACCTGCCGAGTTCGCGCATGACGTGACGGCGCATCAGCGTGCGGAAGCGCAGCAGCTTCGTGTAGACCGCACCGGGGACGAGGCTCGCGGCCATCAGCCTGCGCCTCGTCGCGAAGTCGTACTTCTCCGCCTGCGTGCGCAGCCACTTCCGGTGCGTGTGCGCCGCCTCTACGTCCGACAGCGTGTTCGCGATCAACCCGCCGCGCTCGAAGAGCGGCAGCGACGCGTCACCGACCTTGGCGCCCGCGTCCTCCAGCACGCGCATCGCGGCGTCCAGGGTCGCTGCCGCCTCTGCGCTCGCCATGCCGTTGTCGATGCTCTCACGCACGACGCCGATGCGCAGTCCGCTCAGGTCGTCGTCCGGTTCGAACGGGGTGACGGGGCGCGTCGACGAGTACTTGTCCTTCGGGTCGTGCCCCGCGATCGACTGGTGGAGCATCACGGCGTCGGCGACGGTCTTGGTCATCGGGCCTATCGTGTCCATGAACCACGCCATCGGAAACGCGCCGTGACGGCTCACGGCGCCCCACGTCGGGCGCAGCCCCACGATGCCGCACCAGCCCGCCGGGCCGCGTATCGAGCCCGCCGTGTCGCCGCCGAGCGCAGCCGCGCAGAGGGAAGCCGCGACCGCGACGCCGGAGCCGCTGCTCGACTGTCCCGCCTGCCGCGTCTCGTCCCACGGGTTGCGCGGGACGCCGAACGGGTGCTGCACGTTGCCGCCGAGCGCGTACTCGCTCAGGTTCAGCTTGCCGAGCAGCACCGCGCCGTCCTCGCGGAGCCGTCCGACCGCCGTGGCATCCTCGTCCGCGACGTAGTCCACGATGTTCCCGCCGAGCGTCGTCCGCATCCCCTTCGCGTCGAACTGGTCCTTCACCGCGACGGGGAGCCCGTGCAGCGGGCCCCGCACCATGCCGCGGGAGAGTTCGGCCTCAGCCGCCTTCGCAGCGCGCAAGGCGCCCTCCTCGTCGAGCGTGATGTAGGCGTTCAGCCGCTCGAAGCGCTTCGCCCGCGCGATGAACGCCTCGGTCAGCTCGACGGGCGACACCTCGCCGCGGGTGATAAGCGCGGAGAGTTCCGTCGCGGAGCGGAGCGTCAGATCATCGGCCACCGCCGGCCTCCTCTGCCTCTGCGCCCTCGGCGGTGAGCCAGAAGACGGGGATGGGGTCTATCGCGTCGGCCTCCGGATCTTCGAGCGCCGCGGCTGCCTCGTTGATGGCGTTCACGCGGTTCGTGATCTCGTCGAGGTCGACGTCGTCGAGCGGCGTCATGTCGAGCGCCCGTAGCAGCGAGCGCACCTCTTCGGTCGTCAGGTCGGGCATGGGGAACCTCCGCGCCGCATTCTAGCGTCTCCCGGCAGCGCGTGGCGCATGACCGGAGGAGGGCGCATTTGGTATCCTGACGAGTGGCGTGGAGGGATCGCATAGAGGCCTAGTGCGCCCGCCTGCTAAGCGGGTTGGGGGTGATGAGCTCCCTCGCGGGTTCGAATCCCGCTCCCTCCGCCACCATCGACAACCGTAGGCCGGGACACGCCATGCCGAGCTACTACATCTGGACCGTTGGCTGTCAGATGAACAAGGCCGACTCCGAGCGGATGGGGGCGGGCCTGGAGCAGCTCGGCCTCGAGTCCGCCGACACCCCGAAGCAGGCCGACGTCATCGTCCTGAACAGCTGCGTCGTGCGGCAGCAGGCCGAGGACCGCGTCACCGGCATGCTCACGTCGCTCAAGCCGTGGAAGCAGCGCTTTCCGGAGAAGACGCTCGCCCTCATGGGCTGCATGGTCGGCCCGAAGCAGGACGACCTCCGCAAGCGTTACCCCTACGTCGACGTCTTCATGCAGCCCCAGCAGTTCGAGCCGCTCATCGAGCTGGTCGGCGACAAGATGGGCGTCGATCCCGACGGCTGTGCGGGGCCGTTCGTGCCGGGCCATCCCTCGGTCACGACGCACGTGCCCATCATCCACGGCTGCGACAAGTTCTGCACGTTCTGCATCATCCCTTACCGGCGCGGGCGCGAGGTCTCCCGGCCCGTCGACGAACTCGTCGAGGAGTGCCGGATGCTCGTGGCGCGCGGCGTCCGCGAGGTCACGCTCCTCGGCCAGAACGTCGACTCCTACGGCCACGACCTGCCCGGCGCGCCCGACCTCGCCGACCTCCTCGAGGCCGTTCACGAGCAGGTGCCCGAGCTTGCGCGCATCCGTTTCCTCACCTCCCACCCCAACGACATGAGCGAGCGCATCATCGACGCCGTCGCCGGACTGCCGCGCGTGATGGAGAACATCAACCTGCCGTTCCAGGCCGGCAACGACGAGGTGCTCGCGAACATGCGGCGCGGCTACACCAACGCCGAGTACCGCGAGCTCGTCGCCCGCATCCGCGAGACCGTCCCCGGCGTCGCGATGGTCACCGACCTCATCGTCGGCTTCCCCGGCGAGACCGAGGCGCAGTTCGAGGACACGCTCGACATGGTGCGCGACATCCGCTTCGACAAGGTCCACTCCGCGATGTACTCCACCCGCCCCAACACGTTCGCCGAGCGCAGGATGACCGACGACGTGCCGCAGGAGGAGAAGCACCGCCGCCTGAAGGCGATCGAGGCGGCGCAGGAGACCATCCTCGCCGGGATCAACACCGCCTACTTCGGCACGACGCAGGAGGTGCTGGTGGATGGCCACAACAAGGGCCGCTGGCAGGGCCGCACCCGCACCGACAAGCTCGTCTTCTTCGAGCACACCGAGGACGACGGCGTGGTGCTGGGCGACGTCCTGAACGTGCGCATCACCCGCACGACGCCCTGGTCACTGCAGGGCAGGGCGCACGTGGCCACCCTTGGTAGAGTTCACTCGTGACCAACGGCGGCACATCGCCCCCTGCGATCCATCTGGAGTTCACCCAGCACGCGCTTCAAGTCATGGAGGAACGAGAGATTTCCAGCGAGTGGGTCGAGCAAGCGGTAACCGAACCGGCGATACGTGAGCCGGACCCCTGCGACACCGATTTGGAGAGGTTCTTCCGTAGCGTTCCTGAACGAGGGGGCAGGACGCTGCGTGTAGTCGTGAACACCCGCGTTGCCCCTTGGCGGGTCGTCAGCGTATTCTTTGACCGTGGCATGCGAGGCAGACTATGAAACTGAACGTTGACAAAGAAGGCGATGCCCTCTACCTGCGCCTAGATGACTCGCCCATCGTCGAGTCCGAGGAAGTCTCGCCGGGAGTCGTGCTCGACTACAGTGCCTCGAACGAGGTGATTGGGATCGAGATGCTTCATCTCTCGACGCGTACTTCTGCTCTGGATTTCTACAAGCAATCAGAATCGATTGGCAAGACAATGACAAAAGACGAAGAATTACCAGAATTCAACCTATTCAATGTCCTTGAGATCTGGCAGCGTGAGCGTCAGCATTCCGAATTTATTTCTTGGCTCCTCACTCCTGGTAATTCACATGGAATAGGCGATTCCTTTCTCCGTGCCTTTATCAAACTCATCACAATCAAAGGACGGAAGCTCCTTAGAGTCAATCAACTGCGCACTCTAATTCCGGATGCTCAAACGATTAGACGCTGGAAGTTCCAAGATTTGGCTGTCGAAACAGAAAGCAATCGAATTGATATATCTCTGATTGATGAGACGGATCGTTTCGTCTGTTTCATCGAGAACAAGATGTTCAGTACGGAACACTCCAATCAGCTAAGTCGTTATCTGAAGGAGGTGCAGACACGACACAAGAATTTCACCTTGCTTCCTGTCTTCCTTACTCCTTCAGGAATAAGGCCTAGGAATCCTCGCGATGCCGGGCAGTATATCCCCATGGGCTATCGAGAAATTATGACTCTATTGCAGAGTACACTGAATGACAGTCCTGATATGGATCCAGATATCACCAGCTTCATTCGACAGTACATACGTGCACTTGAGAAATATGTATTGGTCGCCTCTGAATTCCTATCTATGCCCATCACCGTACTCGATTTCAACAACTACTACGACGGCTTACGCGGCGCGTCAAAACAGTACCAGTTGAACGAAATTCTACTGAGCCGTGAACATTGGGATACTGGCAAACAGTTGATGAGCGAGGTAAAGAAGGCCAACCATAACTTCTCGGAGGCATGGGTAGCAGGAGCCCTTTTCAATTACCGAGAGTGGCAGAGAATCAACTTTTAAGCACCTCTTGACCATACCCAATTTAACAAGTGTAACTGCAGGCGAAAAGCACAATGCCAGAGCGACTAGCATGCCCCGGTTGCGGGAGGCCCCTTACCGTAGGGAGCTTGCACAACGTCTGTGTCTCGGATGACCGCCGTTATCGGTACTGGCTGGAGGCTAAGTTGTCAGGCAATTCCGATAAGGTATGCCTCTTCCTCATGCTTAATCCCAGCAAGGCAGGCGCCTGCCGGTCCGACCGGACCATTGACAGGTGCAAGGATTTCACAAAGCAATGGGGCTACGGAATCTTGTGGGTGTGCAATCTGTACGCGTTTCGCTCTCCTAAGCCAGTCGGACTGCGCGAAGCCCTACGTGAGGGAGAAGACGTAGTCGGGCATCCCGCGAACAACAACCATCTTGTGGGGTCGGTCGAGCGTGCAGACCGGATAGTACTTGGGTGGGGCGGCAGTGGAGCGAGTGTTCTTGGGAAGGACACCTTCAAAGAGCGAACCGCAGAAGTCGTTCGGTTGCTTGGCGGAGCGGGTGCGCATGGCAAGCTTTACGCACTGTGCCCTCCGAACAGACCACACCTGACAAGCGGCCAGCCACGGCATCCCAAATCCCAGAACTCGAACGATATGCCAGTTGAGGCTACCGAATGCAAGCGAGTGCGAATCGGCTCTGACGGAACGTTGGCGATAGCAGACTGAGGATCCTCCCCATCCTCCTATCCTGCCCATCCCTGTTCATTCCCCAATTGTGCATTCCGTCACAAAGTGCCCCTTGCGCCGCCGTAGAATTCCCTCTCACAAGCGGAACCCCACCTGGCGCGAGGTGAACCCATGCTGCACCACTGGCACGGAACGCGTGAACTGATACGCATGGCGCTGGCCGAGGACGAGGTCGCCTACGACCCCACCTCCTCGCTCCTGCCCGACGACCTCACGAGCGAGGCCCTGATGATGCCGAAGGCCAACGGCGTCCTCGCCGGCGTCGACGTTGCCCTCGAGGTCTTCCGCGAGACCGACCCCACCCTCGAAACGACCCGCTTGGTCGACGACGGCTCGCCCGTCGAGCGCGGCATGTACGTCGCCGCCATACGCGGGCGCATGTCCAGCATCCTCCGGGCGGAGCGCACCGCCCTCAACTTCGTGCAGCGCATGAGCGGCATCGCCACCGCCGTCAACGGCTACGTCCGCGCCATCGAAGGTCTGCCCACGCAGATGATCGACACCCGCAAGACGCTCCCGGGCTGGCGGCTGCTGGACAAGTACGCCGTGCGCATGGGCGGCGGCCACAACCACCGCATGAGCACCGGCGACGGCATCCTCATCAAGGACAACCACATCGCGGCTATGGCTACCCGCGGCGAGAGCATGACCGAGCTGGTCCAGCGCGCCAAGCGCGACGCCGCCCACACCATCCGCATCGAGGTCGAGTGCGACACGCTCGACCAGGTGCGCGAGGCCGTCGAGGCCGGCGCCGACATCATCCTCTTCGACAACATGACGCCGGAGCAGATGCGCGAGGGCGTCGCCATCTGCAAGGGCCGCGCACTCACCGAGGCGTCCGGCGGCATCACCATCGACACCGTCCGTGACGTCGCGGAGACGGGCGTCGACCTGCTCTCCACCGGCGCGGTCACGCACTCGGTCGCGGCCCTCGACATCAGCCTGGAGGTGCGGGTGGACGGAGCATGAGCCTGCTCCGCCTCGCCTGCGCCGCCGCCGTGCTGCTCGCCATGGCGGCGTGCGGCAGCGACACTCCCACTCCCACTGCGCCCGGTCCCGATGCATCGGGACCCTCAGCCCCCCAGCGCATCGTCTTCGTCGGCCCGCGGTTCGACGTCTGGACCGTGCAGGACGACGGCAGCGAGCCCACACATGTCATCGGCGGGCGTGCTTCCGGGCCCTCCCGCGGCTCCGGCGGGTCCGGCGCCGACGTCTCGCACCGCCAGCAGGCGCAGAACGTCGGCTACACGTGGCCGACCTGGTCTCCCGACGGAAACAGCGTCGCGCTCTCCCGCATCCCCGGCCGGGAGGACGCGGTCGCCAGTCTCGTGCTGCTGGACTCCGACAACCCCGACGAGCAGCAACTGCACACTACGCAAGCGGGCTCCGTCGGTCTCGTCGCCGCCGGCGCTCCGCACTACGCCCTATGGGCGCCGGACTCGCGCCTCCTCTCGTTCGTCGCTCCAAGAGCGCCCGGTAGAGGGCTCGGCCTCTTCTCGGTCGAGCCAGCCGTCAACGGCGCCGCCTACGAGATCACAGCACCCGCTCCGCTCTATCACGTCTGGTCGCCGGATGGCCGGTACATCCTCGTGCATCGCCGCGAGCAACTCCTGCTCCACGACACCCACGACCGCTCGACGCATGACCTCGACGCCTCGTCGTTCCGCTACCGCGTGCCGTCGTTCAGCCCGGACGGCGAGCGCATCGCCTACGTCGTCGACGAGGGCGGCGACGGCAGGCTCTTCACGTCCGACCTCGACGGCGCCGCCCGCATGCCCGTGATGCACGTTCCCGGAGTGGCCGCGTTCGGCTACGCTCCCAACGACGCGCGCCTCGCCATCGTTACGAGGCCGCTGTCGAAGCCGTCGTACGACGAACTGTACGTGGTGGACGGGGATGGCGCGGGCGCCGATGAGCCGCTCGTGCGCGGGTCGCTCGCCGCCTTCTACTGGTCGCCTGACGGCTCGCGGCTCGCCTACGTCACGCTCGACGACTCCTTCGCGTGGCACGTCCTCGACCCCGCTACCGGGAACACGCGACAGCTCACCCGCTTCATCCCCGCTCCCGATTTCCTCACCCACATCCAGTTCTTCGACCAGTTCGCGCCGTCGCACCTGCTCTGGTCGGCCGACTCCACAAGACTCGTGTTCGCGGGCGTGCTGGACAGCAGCGAGACTCCCGGGGTGTGGGTCGTGGACGCTGTCGGCGACGATGCCCCCCGCCGCATAGGCGACGCCCGCCTCGCCTTCTGGGTGCCGTCGGCGGTGGAGTAGCGCTTACCCCACCAGCCCCGCCACCACCTCCGCGAGCGAGACGCCCGCCAACGACGGCAGCACGGAGTCCGCGTGGCGCAGGTCCATGCCAGCGGTGAGCGGGTTCGGCGCGGCGACGCAGCGCAGCCCCGCCGCCTTCGCCGCCGTCACCCCGTGCGGCGAGTCTTCGATCGCGAATGCCTCGTGCGGTTGCATCCGCAGACACTCCAGCGCGAGGCAGTACACGGCCGGGCTTGGCTTGGGCTCTCCAACGTCGTCGCGGGTGCAGACGGCGTCGAACGACGGCAGTAACCCGAGCCGGTCGAGATGCCAGTCCACCCATGCATGCGTCGAGCTCGATGCAACGGCGAGCGAGAGCCCTGCGTCCTTCGCCTCCGCGATGAGTTCCGCCGCGCCGTCGCGGGGGGGAAGCTTCAGCGTAACGTCCCGTCGCCTCGCACGCGCCTCTGCGCGTATCGCCTCGCGGTCTACCTCCCGCCCGATGCTGTTTTCCAGATGAACGAAGGCAGCTTCATTTCCCACGCCCTGGCCAATCACGTCCTTCCAAACGCTCAATGGCAGCGACGCGCCAAGCTCCGCGAAGATCGACGAATACGCCTCGTAGATGGGCTGCTCGGTATCGACGATGAGGCCGTCGAAATCGAAGACGATGGCGTGGAAGGGGATGCTCACACGAGCATTATACGGGTGCGCCAGTGAGGAGCCGCTATACTTGCGCGCAGCCTGCCCAGCGGAGAGTGCCATGCCCCCCGAACTGACCCCGGACGCGTTCGCCTCGATGGCGCGCGCCGCCGGGATTACCGCCAACCCCGAACACCTGGAGAAGCTGCGCCCTGAGGTCGAGGCGATGCTCGGACGCATCGCTCCGCTCGACGACCTACCGGTCGACCACATCCCCGTCGAGCGCGCCGTCGGAGGCGTGGAATGACGGACGTCACCTCGCTCTCGACTGCCGATCTCGCGCGCCGCATCGCCACGAAGGATCTCTCCGCCGTAGAGGCCGTGGGCGCGTTCGTGGCCCGCGCAGACGCGCTCGAGCCACAGGTCGGCGCGTTCATAACGCGCACCTCCGAGGACGCGATGGCCGATGCCCGCGCTGCCGACGCCGAACTGGCCGCGGGAAAGCCGCGCGGCCCGCTGCACGGCGTGCCGTTCGGCATCAAGGACATCTACTGGAGCGCCGGCATCGTCACGACCTCCGGTTCGGCGCTCGACGCCGAGTTCGTGCCGGACGAGGACGCCACCGCCGTCCGGCTGCTCCGCGAAGCGGGCGCTATCTCCATGGGCAAGGTCAACACCGTCGAGTACGCGTTCGGCCCCACGGGACAGAACGCCACCTACGGCATGCCGCGCAACCCGTGGGGAGAGGGCCGCATGCCCGGCGGCTCGTCCAGCGGCACCGGATCGGGCGTCGCGTCGGGCTTCTTCCCCTTCGGGCTCGGCTCGGACACTGGCGGCTCCATCCGCATACCGTCCGCGCTCTGCGGCATATCCGGCATCAAGCCGACGTTCGGGCTCGTGAGCCGGTTCGGCGTCACCCCACTCTCGCACTCGCTCGACACCGCGGGCCCGATGGCGCGCACCGTCGAGGACCTCGCCCTCATCCTGAACGTCCTCGCCGGTTACGACGAGCGCGACCCCGTCTCGATCGACGCCCCGAAGGTCGACTACGTCGCGTCGCTGGAGGGCGGCGTGAGCGGGCTTCGCATCGGCGTGCCCGCACAGTACGTCTGGGAGCCGCTCGACGCCGACGTCGCGCTCGCGTTCAAGTCCGCGACGCAAACGCTGGAAGGGCTTGGGGCGCAGGTGACGGAGATATCGATACCCGAGTTGGACTGGACGACTCCCATCGCTGCGGGCATCACGACCGCCGAGGCCGCGATGGCGCACGGCGCGCGCGTGCTCCGGGAGGGCGACCGCATGGACCAGGCGATACGCCGCCGCTTCGAGTCCGGCTTCTTCGTCCCTGCGACGGCCTACGCCCGGGCGCAGCAGGCCCGCGTCGCGTACGCGCGGGCGGTCGCGCAGGCGTTCACGCACGTCGACCTCATCGCCATGCCCAGCGTCGCCACGCCCGCTCCGCTCGCCGACCAAGACACGTTGACGATTGGAGGGAACGAGGTCTCGTCGCGGGAGATGCTGCTGCGGCTGACGCGGGTGTTCAACCTCGCCCGCATGCCGAGCGCGTCCGTGCCCAGCGGCTTCTCGCCCGACGGCCTGCCGCTCGGCCTCATGCTGGGCGGCGCGCGGCTCAACGACGCCCTCGTCCTCCGCGCCGTCCACGCCTACCAGACCGCGACCGACTGGCACCTGCGCCAGCCCCCGCTAGGCTGATACGACAACAAGGAGGCCGACGTGGCAGACCTGACCGAACTCATGGAAGAGGCCGCGCTGGCGAGCCGCATGCTGTACGAGATGGGGCTCGCCGACGCCTCCACCATCGAGCGCGGGCACGTGAGCGTGCGCCTGCCGGGCGACCCGGATAGGTTCGTCATCAAGGCGCTCGGCCCCGCTCTCTCCCAGACCTACGCCGAGCATATGGTCGTCGTCGACGTGAACGGCTACAAAGCCGGCGGCCCGAAGGAGCTGAACCTCCCGAACGAGGTGAAGATGCACTCATGCCTGCTGCGCGAGCGCCCGGACGTCAACTCCGTCGTGCACGTCCACCCGCGCTACACGGTGCTGATGAGCGTCCTGCAGGAGCAGATGGGGCCGATGTGCATCGAGGGCATGCCGCTCTTCGCGGAGCCGCTGCCGATGTTCCCCAGCCCGCGCCTCATCATCCACGAGAGGGACGGCGCAGAGGTCGCGCGTCTGATGGGAAGCCACAGCGCCATCCTCCTGCAGGGCCACGGCGCGGCGACCGTCGGCGGCGACATGGAGGACGCCATCGTCAACATGCTGCACCTGGAGGAGCAGGCGCGCATGAACTACCTCGCGTTCTGCGCCGTCGGCAGCGGCCACGCCGTCCTCACGCCCGAGCAGGCCGCCGAGTTCGTCGCCAACATGCGCTCCATGCCCGACGCCGACCACCTCACACCGGAGGTCGCCCCGACGCCGCGCAAGCCCAGCGGCATCTGGCACCACTACGCCGCCCGCGCCCGGCGCTGAGCCCTACTCCATCGTCTTCAGGCTCGGCACGAGCGACCGGAAATATTCGTACGCGTGCGACGCCCGCCGCGCCCAGTCCGGCCCGAACCGCGCGACGTACTCGTCCGGCAGCGGCGTCGGCGTCCCCACTATGGTGGCGATGACCTGGGTGATCGCGGCACGCTCCAGGTAGATCGTGTTCGACACCGAGTGGTCCATCGACTCGCCGACCACAACCACGCCGTGCCCCCGCAGCAGCGCCGCGGACCGGTCGCCGAGCGCCTCCGCGACCTCATCTCCCAGTGCGGTCGTCGTGATGAGGTCGGGCCTCGGGTAGATGGGCGTCTCCGGCGCGAACGGCATGCCCTGGTTCTGGAGCGCCTTGATGGAAACGTTTCCCGCCCCTATCGAGGTCGCCACCAGTTGGTGCGTGTGCACGACGGAGTTCACGTCCGACCTCGCCCGCATGATGGCGGCGTGCAGCGCCGTCTCGCGTGGCGGCACAGCCTCGGTTATCGTCCGCCCGCGTTGGGAGTCCGGGTTCCACTGCTCGTCGCCGACCGAGAGATAGGCGTCGATGTCGACCGCGATGATGTCTTCCGCCCGTATCTGGTTGTGCGGGCGCAGCACCGGCTTTATGTAGAGCACGTTCGTGCCCGGCAGGCGCGCGCTGACGTGCCCGTGGAAGTCCACCAGCCCCTGGTGGTCGAGCACGTGCGAGCTGTCCGCCACCTGGCGCTTCAGCGCCTCGATCTCCGTGGATGTCGTCATGGCTGCGTACCTCCTCCCGTTGCGGTTTCGGTGTTGAGCGCCGGCTGCGGACGCTTCGGCTTCACGGCCAGCGCCAGCAGCACGGCTGCGATGGTGAATGTTACGGCGGCGGAGTAGAAGGCGGGGAGATACGAGCCGGTGGACTCCCGTATCTGCGCCATGATGACCGGCCCCAGCGCGAGCCCGACGAGCAACGCGGTCTGCACGACCCCGGAGATGGCGCCGTAGGAGCGCCTGCCGTAGTAGTTCGCGATGAGGATCATCAGGATAGAGCCTTCACCGCGCGACGCCACGCCGAGCAGGACGCCGTACGCGACCGCCACAGCGGGGTTCGACACGAACTGTAAGCCCAGCGCGAGCGCCATTCCCATAAGCATCGTGAAGATGCCCAGCAGCCGCTCCGAGATGTGCTCCGCCAGGAATCCCCAGAGCGTGTTCGCGAATGCGCCGGAGATGGCGAACATGCTCACGGCGGCGACGCCTATCTGCAGTGCGAATCCTTCCTGCGCGTAGTACTGCGGCATGTGGAACGGCAGCCCGCCTCCGCCGTAGTTCGTGAGCACGATGGCGATGATGATGAGGACGAACGACGGCGTCCGGATCGCCTCACGGAACGTCCACGACTGCGCGGCCTCTCGTGCGCTCGCCTCAACCGCCGCCTGCCCGCCCGCCTCCGTAACGTCGTCGCCGTCCGGCAGCAGCCCCATCTCCTCCGGCGTTCGACGGATGATGAGCGCATTGGGCAGAACGAGGAAGACGATGACGGCGATGCCGAGGACGACCCACACGCTCCGCCAGTTGTACCCCGCGCTGATGATGAGCAGCGCAACGGGGCCCAGCACGAAGGTGCCTATCGGGTGCGCCGTCCCCACGAGCCCGATGGCGCGGCCCCGCATCCTGCGGAACCAGTTGACGGCAACCACGCGCGGAACGACGCCCGCGATCATGTTCTGCGCGATGCCCCGGGCGATGGCGTATCCCGCCATCAGTACCCAGACGCCCGGCGCAGCCGCGATGAGGAAGAACGAGGCGCCCATCAGCACGACGCCGAACGTCATCAGCACGCGCGGGCTGTAGCGGTCGGCGAGGAACCCCACGAGGGGCGAGCCCACGCCCGCCAGAACACCGCCGACGGTCACGGCTCCCGCGATGGCGGTGGCGCTCCACCCCGTGTCCTCGCTGATCGGATCGACGAGTATGCCGATGAACACCTGGCTCGTCGGGCCTGCGAACAGCCCCGTCAGCAGGATGACACCGAGGATGTACCAACCGTAGAAGATGCGGGGCTTCGGGTTCGTGATGGTCTTCTCTCGTTATCCACGCGAAGGCGGGGATCGCTCGCAGGCAGGTTACGCTACCGGTTCCTGCGCGCATAGTCGCGGAAAAACGTGCAACCTCGGGGGCTTCCGCGACGTAGAATCATGCAGGGGGAGCATGAGCATCGTGGACGACATCAGGGCGCGCCTCGACATCGTCGATGTCGTCTCCGGCTACGTCCCGGACCTGAAGCGCTCCGGCTCCAGCTACAAGGCACGCTGCCCCTTCCACCAGGAGAACACCCCCTCGTTCGTCGTCTTCCCTGACAACCAGGTCTGGCGCTGCTTCGGAGCGTGCGCCACCGGCGGCGACATGTTCTCCTTCGTCATGCGGACGGAGAACACCGACTTCAGCGGAGCGATGCGCCTCCTCGCCGCGCAGGCGGGTGTCCGCATCGAGGAGCGGCGGGAGCGCAACGACGACGACCCCCTCTACTCCCTCAACGACGCCGCGCAGCAGTTCTTCAAGCAGTCCTACATCGCCGACCGTGGCGCGCAGGCCCGCGCGTACGTGGAGGGACGACACATCGGCGAGGAGGCCGCCGCCCGCTTCGGCATCGGCTACGCCCCTTCCACCGGCGGCGAACTGCTGCGGAGCCTCAGCGCGCTCGGCTTCAACGATGACCAGCTGCTCCGGTCGGGCCTCGTCCTGCGCGGCGACGACGGCGCGGCGTCGCGTGACATGTTCCGCGGGCGCCTCATGTTCCCCCTGCGTGACGTGGACGGGCGCATCGCCGGGTTCGCGGGACGCTCGATGGACGGCTCCGACCCAAAGTACATCAACACTCCCCAGACTTCGGTCTTCGACAAGGGCCGCATGCTCTACGCGCTCGACCGCGCACGCAACGCCATCGGCACGGAGGGCGAGGCCGTCGTTGTCGAGGGGTACATGGACGTCATCGCCGCGCACGAGCACGGCTACCGCAACGTCGTCGCCTCCATGGGCACCGCCCTCACGGAGACGCAGGTCGCGCTCCTCAAGGCCCGCGCCCAGCGCATCGTGCTCGCGCTCGACGCCGATGCCGCAGGACAGGAAGCGATGCTCCAGTCGCTGCGCACCACGTGGGAGCTGGTCGGCAGCGTCGCGGCGGGCCGCAGGCGCACAGAGATGCTGAACCGCCCGGACGACATCTCGTCGCTCCGCATCGCGCTCATCACCGAGGGCAAGGATCCGGACGAACTGATCCGCAACGACCCCACGCAGTGGCAGCGCCTGCTTGCGGACGCAGTCCCGGCCATCGAGTTCCTCATCAAGGCCGAGGCGGCGCGCCTGGACATCAACTCCGCGCAGGGGAAGTCGGCGCTGGTGGAGCGCCTGCTCCCCGTCGTCTTCGCCCTGCCGGACTGGGCGCAGCAGGAGCGCTACTTCAGCCGCCTCGCCGAGGTGGTCGGCGTCCCCGTCGCGACGCTGGAAGCCGCGGTGGGGCGCATGCAGGGCCCGCTGCACAACCGGCAACGCGCTCGGCGGCCCGCGCCGGAAAACGGGAACAGGGAGCTGGAGTCCGTCTTCGCCGTGGCGGAGCACGACCCGCTGGAGGAGCGCGTGCTCGCCCTGCTCGCGCAGGACGAGGAGTTGCTGGGACGCGTCGGCGAGGTGGAGCCCGACACATTCGTCCGTCCGGAGAACCGTGCCGTATTGTTCGCGCTCAGGGATGCTGGTACGATGGAAGGTGCGATAGCGCAGCTCGACGGCCAACTCGCCGACCGCCTGGTCAGGCACTCGCTGGAGGCGCTTCCTCCCGCCGATCGAAAGCAGCGTACCGAGGAATGGACCGGCTGTTTGCGGAGGCTCGAGGAGAGGCGCCTCCGTAACCTGAAGACGCAAGAGGCGGCAGCGTTCTCCTCGGACGCCGTCGGCGACGCCCCTGAGGACCCGGAGTACGTGCAGGCTGTTCACCGGCAAGCCCTGGAGATCAACGAACGGCTCCGTGGCCTCTTCACGAAAGAGGGCGGCTGACCCGCCTGCGCGAGAAGACCTCTCCCTCACCGAGGAGGAAGCAGTTGGCCACCAGGCAGAAACCCGTCACTTCCGATAACGAGACTGCCCCGAAGAAGAACGCCGTCGCCGTGAAGAGCAGGGCGAAGGCCGTCCCAGCGGCGAACGCCGTCGCCGTGAAGAGCAGGACGAAGGCTCCCTCGACATCGAACGGCGTCGCCGCGAAGAGCAGGACGAAGGCCGTCCCGGCGACGAACGGCGTCGCTGCGAAGAGCAAGACGAAGGCCGCCCCGGAGACGAACGGCATCGCAGCGAAGGGCCGGACGAAGGCCGCCCCGAAAGCTACGGTGACGAAGGCCGTAGAGAAAGCGGTGAAGCCCGCCGCCGGGGCCGCGAACAGGAATACCGTAAAGGCTGCGGCGAAGGCCGCCCCGCAAGCCACGACCCCGAAGGCTGCAGCCAGTATCACGGTGAAGACCGCCGCGAAGAGCGCGGTAAGGCCCGCCTCGAAGACCACGGCGAAGGCCGCACCGAAAGCCACGGCCCCGAAGGCCGCAGTCAGGACCGCGGTGAAGACCGCCGCGAAGAGCGCGGTGAGGCCCGCCCCGAAGACCGCGGCGAGGCCGCGCACTCGTGCGAAGGTCGCCGCCGCCGAGCAGCCTCCTTCCGCGGTGAACGGCGCTGAAGCCCCCGTGAACGGGGCCGCGAACGGCACACAGTCTGGCGGTATCGCCGACCCGTACGCCTCCGCTGTTGCCGTCGCTGCCGTTGCGCTCGACCGGGCGCCTGACGCCGAGCCGAACTCGGAGGACATCAAGGCCACCGAGGAAGAGGCCAAGGAAGCCATCACGGACGCCCAGCAGGAAGACGTGGAGGGGGACGTCATAGACGACCCCGTCCGCATGTACCTGCGTGAGATAGGCCGCGTGACGCTGCTGACCGCCGCGGACGAACGCCGCCTCGCCCTCCAGCGCGCCTCCTACAAGCACGTGGAGAAGGCCGTGAACGACCTGCGCGCGGAGACCGGGCGCACCCCCAGAGACACCGACGTCGCGAAGCTGCTCCTGCGCCGTCTCCACGACCAGCGCGACCTGCTGGAAGCCATCACTGAGTTCCTCGTCATCGAGGAGGAGACCACGCTCGGCGAACTGCTCCACAACGAGAAGCTCCGCGCCAACGTGGACGGCGAACTGAACCTGGAGATGGTCGAGTCCCTCGCCGCGCGCTACGAGGTGGAGCCGCCGGAGGCCGCCCAGTACGTCGTGCAGATGGCGCTCAACAGCCACGTCCTGCCGGACGACATACTCGACATCGTCGGCGCGGACGTCGCCGTCGCCGACCTGCCGGAGGTCATCGAGGACGCCGACATAGGCCAGAACATGGAGAGCCACGAGTTCATCCTCCACCGCCACTTCCGGGACGTGGAGGAACTGGGCATCAAGGCCCAGCGCCACCTCGCGGAAGCGAACCTCCGCCTCGTCGTCAGCGTCGCCAAGAAGTACATCGGCCGCGGCATGTCCCTGCTGGACCTCATCCAGGAGGGCAACATCGGCCTGATCCGCGCCGTCGAGAAGTTCGACTACCGCAAGGGCTACAAGTTCTCCACCTACGCCACCTGGTGGATACGGCAGGCCATCACCCGCGCTATCGCCGACCAGGCCCGCACCATCCGGGTTCCCGTCCACATGGTGGAGACCATCAACAAGCTCATGCGCGTCAGCCGCCGCCTCGTGCAGGAGTACGGGCGCGAGCCGACCACGCAGGAGATCGCGGAAGGGATGGAGGTCCCGCCCGAGCGCGTACGCGAGATCCTCAAGGTCGCGCAGGAGCCCGTCTCGCTCGAGACCCCCATCGGCGAGGAAGAGGACTCCCACCTCGGCGACTTCATCGAGGACCGCAACGCTCCCGCGCCGCCCGAGGCCGCGACCGCCCAGTTGCGCCGCGAGGAGGTCGCCCGCGCGCTCGGCACCCTGAGCGAACGCGAGCGCCGCGTGCTGCAACTCCGCTTCGGCATCGACGACGGGCGCAGTCGCACGCTGGAAGAGGTAGGGCGCGACTTCGGCGTCACCCGTGAGCGCATCCGCCAGATCGAGGCAAAGGCCCTCCGTAAGCTCCGCCACCCCAGCCGCTCCCGCCAGCTCCGCGACTTCCTCGAGTAGCCGCGCCGCAGCAACTTTTCGAACCGGGAAGGGCACCGTCATGGTGCCCTTCCGTCATTCCCGCACCGGCGGGAATCCAGAGTGCGCGGGCAGCGCACGCGGTGGGGTGCGGGGCGGTGCCTGTCATTTCGAGCGGAGCGCAGCGGAGTCGAGGAATCTCTCCGGTAGGCACCGGAGTAGGGGCGTCCCTCGCGGGCGCCCCTAATGCCCCCACCTCGCCCTCTGGGAGAGGTCGCCGCACAGCGGCGGGTGAGGGCCCCTACTCCTCCTGCCCCTCCTCCACCGCCGGCGGCTGCCGCCCGCTGTACTCCTCGAACAGCGCCGTCTCCACGAGTGCCACGAGCGGTGCGCTCACGCCCAGCGCGACGGCGCTCACCACGACGTCCACGAGGACCGAGTCGACCCGCGACCCCACCGTTCCCCCCACCGCTACCAGCATGATCCCGAACAGCACCACGGGCAGCTGTATCAGGAACGTGCGCCACCATATGCCCTGCACGAGCCCCCAGCTACGCATCAGCGCCCGTACCGGCGTGCGATGCTCCTGCACGATCGCGGGCGTCGCCAGCGAGAACAGCACCACCAGGTAGACCAAGACGGGGAGCGCGGCCAGCGACAGGACCGGGACGTAGGCCGCAACGAGCAGGATGGCTCCGCTCCCCGCGCTGAAGAGCAACCCCAGGGCGAAGAACCTCGGCCCGAATGCGACGAGCCCGTAGAGGACGGCTGCGCTCGTGATCGGCTCGCCCCTGCGCGCAAGAACGGCCATGAGCCATACCGGAGCCTGCGCCCCGGTGACGACGGAAGCGATGAACAGGCTCCAGAGGAGTGCTGCCGTGAACGCTGAAGGCGACAGCGCCAGCCCGACCAGGCCTCCCGCCAGCGCCCCGGCAATCGCGACCGCGATGAGCAGCGGCGCATTGCGCCCGTACAGCGCGAGCGCCTCGCCGAGGAGTTCCGCGGCTGGCGCAAGAGACGGGCGTTCGGGAGGGCGCTGGTTCATCGGAGCCCGTCAATCGTAGAGTGCGCCCGCCCCGCCGTCCACCCGCCATTGCTATACTCCCGCCGTGCCCGAGATACCGGACCTCGAAGTCATACGCGAGTTCCTCAACGAACGCATCGCCGGACAGGAGATCGTCCGCGCCGAGGCGCCGAAGCCGTGGATCGTGCGCTCGCTCGCCGCTGAAGACTTCCTCTCGGACGTCGTCGGGCGCACGTTCGGCAACATCCTCCGCAAGGGCAAGGACCTCCTCTTCCCGCTGAGCGGCGACCGCGTCCTCGTCGCCAACCTCATGCTCACCGGACGCTTCCAGTACACCGAGTCTTCCACCAAACCGTCCAAGCGCATGTTCTTCCTCCTCGGCGTCGGCGACATGGACCTCCGCTACCTCGACGACAAGTCGATGGGGCGCATCAACTACGTGACGACGGACCAGCTGGGCGGGATACGCCGCCTGCAGGAGCAGGGGCCGGACGCGCTCGACCCCGGCGCCACGTTCGACGACTTCGTCGAGCGCCTGCGCCCCTTCACCGGCGAGATCAAGGGCGTCATCGCGCGCGGCAAGGTCGTCGCAGGCATCGGGAACGCCTACGTCGACGAGATCCTCTGGGAGGCGGGCGTATCGCCCTTCCGAAAGCGCCGCTCCCTCTCCGACGACGAGCTGCACAACCTGTACAACGCCATCCCGAAGGTGCTGAACGAAGCGACCGACGTGGTCAGAGAGCGCATGCCCCCGAAGATCCACGTGAAGGTGCGCGACTTCCTCAAAGTGCACCGCAAGGGCGGCGACCCGTGCCCCCGCTGCGGCGCATCCATCTCCGAGATCGGCCCCAACCAGAAAATCACGAGTTGGTGCCGCGCCTGCCAGCCCGGCGGCCTCGTGCGGAACTGACATGCCCGCTTCCACGAAGGTCCTCCCCGCGCCGCAGCCGTTCGATTTCGCCCTCACCGCCGCGCACCAGACCAACTACCGGGGCAAGGCGGGCTCCGACCTTCTCGCGGACGGCGTCTACTACCGCGCCCTCTGGCTGAACGGCGAGCCTGTCGGCGTGGCGGCGCGCCCCGTCGAAGACGGCATCGAGGTCTCCCTGCCGGGCGGCGGCACGACGCAGACGCTCGACGCTGCCGCGGAGTGGGTCGCGTGGCTGCTCGGCCTCGACGTCCCCATGGACGGCTTCTACGAGATGCTCGCGAACGACCCCGTCCTCGCCGACGCGATCGGCGGGTTGCGCGGCCTGCGCCACACGCGCACGGAGACCGTGTGGGAGGCGCTCGTGCACGCGGTCGTGGGGCAGCAGGTCTCCGGCGTCGTGGCGCGTGTGATACGCGATGGGCTCACGACCGAGTACGGCACGGAGATCACGATAGACGGCCACCTCATCCACGCTTTCCCGCGCCCGCAGACGCTGCTCGAAGCCGGCCACGACGCCCTGCGCGCGCTCAAGCTCAGCGCCCGTAAGGCCGAGTACGTGCTCGGCATCGCGGAAATCGCCCTGCGGGGCGGCCTCGACCATGCGGCGCTCGAACCCTTGAGCGACGAAGAAGCGATCGACCTGCTGAGCGGCATCCGTGGCGTCGGGCGTTGGACAGCGCAGTGGACGCTCATGCGCGCCCTCGGGCGCGTCGACGCCCTCCCTGCGGGCGACCTCGCCCTGCAGCGCGTCGTCGGCGAGTGGTACTTCGACGGCAAACGCCTCACCGAGCAGGAACTCGAAGAATTCGCCGAGCGGCGCTGGAAGCCATACCGCGGCCTCGCCGTCACCTACCTCTTCTCCCGCATCCGCCAGGAACGCGTCGCACACGAGACCGCGAAGCGAGGCAAGTGACCATATCTAGAATCCCGGCAGCCCCAACCCCCGCAGGTTCCGCTTCTTGCCGGATGCCAGTTGCTTCATCATCTTGCGCATCTGCTGGAACTGCGTGAGCACCTGGTTCACGTCGGACGGCGACGTTCCGCTGCCGTTCGCGATGCGCCTCCGCCGGCTGCCGTTGATACGCTCCGGGTGACGCCGCTCCCACATCGTCATCGATGAGATCACCGCCTCCGTGCGCTTCAGCCGCTTCTCTCCCTCGGGGCCGCTGGGCAGCCGCGCCCCCAGCCCCCGCGCGCCCGGGATCATCTCGAGGATCGAGGACAGCGGCCCCATCTGCTGCAACTGCCGCAACTGGTTGAGAAAGTCGTCAAGGTCCAGCTCCGCCCGGCGCATCTTGCGCTCGAGCTCCGCCGCCTGCTCCTCCGTCGTCTGCTCCTGCACACGCTCGACGAGGCTGACGATGTCCCCCATGCCGAGGATGCGGGACGCCATCCGCTCCGGGTGGAACGGTTCGAGCGCGTCGGGCTTCTCCCCCGTGCCCGCGAACTTCACCGGCACGCCGGTCACGTGCGTGGCCGACAGCGCCGCGCCGCCTCGCGCGTCGCCGTCCAGTTTCGAGAGGATGAGGCCGGTCAGCGCGATGCGCTCGTTGAACTGCGCGGCCGCGTTCACCGCGTCCTGGCCTGTCATGGAGTCGAGCACCATCACGACCTCGGCGGGGTCGAGGACGCGACGCATCTCCTCCAGCTCCGCCATCAGTTCGTCGTCTGCGTGGATGCGCCCGCCCGTGTCCACGATCGCCCACTTCACGCCCATCTCGCGGGCGCGCTTGAGGCCGTTCAGCGCCACGCTCGGCGCCGCGTCCGGGCCTGCGTTCTCGCGGTACACCGGGATGTCCAGCTGTCTGCCGAGCGCCTCCAGCTGGTCCATCGCCGCCGGACGCCGCAGGTCTGCAGCGATGAGCAGCGCGCGCTCGTCGCGCTTGCGCAGCAGCAGCGCCAGTTTCGCCGCGGCCGTTGTCTTGCCGGAGCCCTGCAGCCCCACCAGCATCAGCACCGACGGGAGCGACGGTCCGGGCGTCAGCGCGTGGTTGCCCTCGCCGAGCAACTCCACCAGTTGATCGTGTACGAGTTTGACGACCTGCTGGCCCGGCGAGACGCCCCGCAGGACGTCGCTGCCCGTGGCCCGCTCCTTCACCTTCGCCGTGAAGTCGCGCGCGACCCGGAAGTTAACGTCCGCCTCCAGCAGCGCGAGACGCACCTCGCGCAGCGCCTCGTCGATGTCCTCCTCGGTGAGTCGTCCCTTGCTGCCGACGCGGTTGAAGACCGCGGTCAGCTTGTCCGTCAGTGTGTCGAACATACCGCGCTACAGGCTATCAGGAACCGGATGATGGCGGAGTTGGAGTCTTGTCATTCCGAGCGGAGCGCAGCGGCGGGTGAGGGTGGACCGGCCGCACCGCCGCCAGCAGCGCCGCGGCCACGGCCAGCGCTCCTATCGCGACGAACCACGCGGGCGTGTACTCCCCGGCGACGTCCCGCAGGTAACCGGTGACAGGGAACGCCAGCGCGCCCACGCCCACCGTCACCGGGATCGTGAACCCGCGCAGTTCGCCCTGGTGCCGCCTGCCGAACTGGTTCGCCCACATCACGCTCTGCGCGACGTGCGTGCTCTGGAAACCCAGCGCATAGAAGATGTTCGCTGCGAACAACCAGAAGACGTTCCCCGCGAGCAGCAGCCCTGCCGCGCAGAGCGCCCCAATCGCGATGCCGCCCAGCAGCACGACGCGCAGCGGCGCGCGGTCCAGCACCCTGCCGAGCAGCACGCTTGCACCGACCGCGATGACCGCGTCCACCGAGATGGCAATAGCCACCAGCGTCGGGTCGAGCCCGCGCTCGACGAAGTGCGGCACGCGGAAGATGGTGAACGTGGACAGCCCGTACGTCATCGCCGTGAAGCCTGCAAGCATCAGCCAGAAGCGGCGGGTGCGCATCGCCTCCCGCCGCGTGAGCGACCGCTCCGTATCCGGGGACGAGCGCGCAGACGCCCGCGCCTCGCCGGACGACCGCGTGTCGCCGTCCGGCAGCAGCCCCACGTCTTCCGGCTGACGCCGCAGCAGCAGCGCGAGCGGCACGACGATGACCATGCCGGAGACGGCGAGCACCACCAGTGCGTCCCGCCATCCGATGCCGTCGATGAGCCACTGTGTGAGCGGGTAGTAGACCGCAACGCCCAGCGGCGTCCCCGCGAGCGCGACGCCCATCGCCAGCCCGCGCCGCCGCACGAACCACTTGGCTATCGACGCTCCCGCCTGCAGGTCGTTCGCACGCCCCATCCCCACGATGCCGATGAGCATGAACGCCGCCATCAGCTCCCAGGCAGCCGCGATGCGCGACAGCCACAGCGCCGCGCCGCCCGCCCCGAGCAACGCAATGATGACCGGCAGGCGCGGGCCTCGGAGGTCGATGAGCCGTCCGATGAGCGGCCCCGCCGCGAGGATCATCAGGAACCGCAGGAAGAACGCCCAGCCGAACGTGGACGAACTCCACCCCAACTCCCCCGACACCGGCACGATGAACAGCGCGAAGTTCGCCCCCGCGAGGCCGACCCCGACCGCCCCGAACACGCAGAGAACGCCGGTGATCATCCATCCGTAGAACGGCTTCCCGCGTGGAGTGAGGACGCCCATGCGGCAAAGGCTAAGGCCGCTTCGGCATAAGGCACAACCTGCGCAGCGATACGACCTAGCACGCATCCCTAAATACGAGGAAACGATTGCCGTATGCGATACGATAACCGGCGAGTGTGTATGCGTCTGCTCAGAGAGAACCTCATCGTCCTGTGCGCCCTGGCTCTCATCGCCGTGCCGGCGCTGGTCGGCGCGTGCGCCGGTCCTGAGCCGACGGTTGGGGTCGTCCCTAGGGCCACGCCCACACCCACGGCCACACCTGTGCCGACGGCAACCCCCACCGGGATCCCCACGGCCACGCCCACGCTCGTGCCGACCGCTACGCCCACCGGAACGCCGACACCGACCCCAACCGTCACGCCCACGCCAACGGCCACGAGCACTCCCGTCCCCGCTGACACCCCCACCCCAACCCCCACGCCTACCCAGACGCCGACTCCCACCCCGACTCCCATCCCCGGCCCGCCGCCGTCCAGCGGCGCGCCGCTCCTGGACTTCACTCCCTTCCCGCCGTCGCCCACCAACACCCCCACGCCGACGCCCCCGCCGACTCCCACCGTCGTACCGTTCGAGAGCTTCGCGAGCATGCACGCGGGCGCCACCCACTCGTGCGGCCTGCGCGGGAACGGCGCCGTCCTCTGCTGGAGCAACAACAAAGAGTACCGCCAGGCGTCGTCGCCCCCCAACCTCCGCCTCGCCTCGCTCAGCACCTCCTACAACCACAACTGCGGCCTGCAGGACGACGGTCTGCCGGTCTGCTGGGGCGCGGGCAGCGAAGACGGCGGACAGTCCGACCCGCCGCGCACGGTATACACCCAGATCAGCGCAGGGTTCGACCACACGTGCGCCCTCCTGCCGGACGGCTCGCCCGAGTGCTGGGGCGACAACTCGGAGGGGGAGACGCTCCCGCCCAACGGGCTGACGCTCAAGTCGGTCAGCGCCGGGTTCAACTTCTCGTGCGGCCTGCGGACCGACGGCTCACCCGTCTGCTGGGGCGATATCAGCCGCTGGACGATACCGGTCCCGGAGGATGAGCGGTTCGCCTCCATCACCACCGGCGGCGAGCACGCCTGCGCACTGCGCGAGAACGGCTCGCCCGTCTGCTGGGGCCGCAACAGGTCTCAGACCAGAGCGCCGGAGGGCGAGGCCTTCGCCATGATCACCGCGGGCGACCGCCACACCTGCGCCATCCGCCTGGACGGCACGCCCATGTGCTGGGGCAGCAACCAGCACGGGCAGACGGCTGCTCCGCGCGACGAGGTGTTCTCCTTCATCGACACGGGCGTCCGGAACACCTGCGCCATCCGGCTCGACTCCACGCCCCTCTGCTGGGGCGACAACTCGAACGACCAGAACTGGCCGCCCCGCTCCGCGCCGAGGCCCACCCCGACGCCTCGCCCCGAGCAGATCTTCTGGTACAGGGGCCTCGACTGCTCGCTCACGCCGAACCCATGTACCTTCACCAACCTGCAACTGGACTCCGGCGTCTGGCGGCTCTCCATCCGGCTGCAGAACAACGGAACCAGCGAACCCTTCATTGTCCAAGTCTCGGACGGCACCCAGACATGGGAAGCTATAAATCAGACCGTCGATAGCCTGCGCGCCACCGACACGGTCCGCACGGTGAACGTCGGATACGAGCAGGGCGACGCCCTCGAGCCCGGCAGGCAGACCGTCACCGTCACCTCCGCCGCAACCGGTGAGTGGCACCTCACCTTCTCGTTCGCCCGGGGCCCGTAGGAACGCTGCTCTACCCGCGCGTCGCTCTGCGGACGTGCCACGCGCGCTGCAGCACCGTAAGCGCGCCGACGACGGCGATGATCCCCAGCCCGTACGCCGGGTACCCCGCCAGCAGCGCGATGCCCAGCACCACCACCCGCTCCGGCCTGCCGAGGAACCCCACGTCGCCCGGCACGTTCAGCCCCTCCGCCCGCGCCCGCAGGTAGCTCACCATGAGCGACGCCGTCAGCGCCCCGAACGCCAGGTACACGCCCAGTGCGTCCGCGTCGCGCATGTAGTGGACCGCGAGTCCGAACAGCACTGCCGCCTCGCCGAGCCGGTCCATCACCGAATCGAAGAACGCCCCGAACGTGGACGCCTTGCCGGACAGCCGCGCGACCGAGCCGTCCAGCATGTCCATCGCCGCTCCCGCGAGCATCACGACGCCCCCGATCAGCAGCCGTCCGTCCGCGAGCAGCCACGCGGCAACAACCGCGACGCCGAACCCCGCGAGCGTCAGCAGGTTGGGCGAGACCTTGAGTGCGATGAGCGCCCGCGCGATGGGGTGTGCGAAGTAGCGCTCCGCCGTCTCCTTCGCCCGCAGCCTGGGAGCGAAGCCCTTCATCCTGCCGTTTCCCGCTGCGCCCTGCGCCACAGCAACTCCCGGTAGTGCGCGAGCACGCGGTCCGCCACGCGCTCCCACCGGTACTGCTCCACCGTGATGCGGCCCCGCGCGCCCATCTCCTTGCGCAGCTGCTCATCCACGATGAGCCGCTCCAGCGCGTTCGCGAGCGCCGCGTCGTCCTTCGGCTTCACCAGCAGCCCCTCGACGCCGTTCGAGAGCACCCTGCTGAACCCGTCGATACGCGACGCCGCGATCGGTTTGCCCGCAGCCATCGCCTCCAGCAGCACGATGCCGAAGCTCTCGCGTCCCGTGTTCGGCGCGCAGTAGATGTGGGCCGACTGGTAGTAGCGCGGCACGTCCTGGTACGGGGCGAGGCCGATGAACTCCACGTCCTGCAGGTCCCGCTCGCCGATGAGCGACAGCACGTCCTCACCCGGATTGCCTCCGCCCGCGATGATGAGCCGGATGTTCGGGTAGCGCCACTTCAGCCTGCTGTACGCCATCACCAGGTACTTCAGCCCCTTGCGCCGCTCCAGCCTGCCGAGGAACAGGATGTTGAGCTTGCCGTCGTTGAAACGCTCGATGGGCTGCGCGCTCTCGAACCGGTCGATGTCCACCCCGTTCGGGATGATCTCGTACTCGCCGGGGTAGAACTTGCTCACGAAGTCCATCGCGGGCTTGGAGACCGCGATTCGCCCGTCCAGCTTGCGGAACCACCGGCGGCTCAGATAGCGCCACGCCCTGTAGAAGCGCGAGCCGTTGAACGTGTGGAACGTCCCGACGTTCACCGAGGTCGAGTTGTGGAGGAACGCGAACGGCAGCGCCGGGGTCATCGGCTCGTGCAGGTGGACGATGTCGAATCGCTCGCGTTGCAGCAGCCTCCGTACGTTCGGCTCCAGCCACACGGAGAACGTGATGCGGGCGACCGCGCCGCCGCTCGGAACGGGCACGGGCCTCCCCATGGGGATGAACCCCGGCTCCAGCGTGCGCTCCCTGGAGTTCGCCAGCGGACCGATGACCGTGACCGAGTGCCCCTTCGCGCGCAACTCGCGGGCGAGGTTGTTCACGTGGTCGTTCACGCCCCCCGGCGTGCCGAAGTCGTACGGAGAGACGAGCGCTATCTTCAGCGCCGCGCGGTTCTCGGGGCGCGGTGGCGTGGGGTGGGCGGGCGTGGCGGTCTCGATCACGGTGCTCGTGCGTCCTTCGTCTTCCGCTGCCGGACAGCCCGCCCAGTATATGCCGTTCCGCAGCGTGGCGGATGAGGGTCACCCCACGGGGCGCTTCATGAACGCCGTGAGCGTCCTGCCGTTCGGCGCGTTCGCGTCGTCCAGCCACTCGACCGCCACCAACTCCCACCCCTCCGCACCGAGCGCATCCAGCAGGCCCGTCACGTCGCCGGTGTCGTTCATGGCGTCCGCGCCGTCGCCGAGCCGGGGCCAGAGCGCGGCGGTGCGGTACTGCCAGCGCATCGCCTTACGGCTCCGGCGCGTAGCGTGAGAGCACCGGCCTGGCCAGCATCTTCTCCGGCTTCCAAGAGCTCTCCGCCCGGTTGAACCGCACGAGGCCGAGGAAGCGCCCGTCCTCCGAGTACGCCCGGCGGGGCTCCAGGTGCTTCGCGTACGGGGCGGAGCCCGGCAGGTTGACCGGCTGGCCGTTCCGCAGGTGACGCTCGCCCGCCTGGGGCACGAGAAGGCCCGGGACATCCCGCAACGCGGCGTCCGGCGGCTCAAGCAGCCCTTCCCAGTCCTCCTCCGCCTCCAGCTGCTCGATCGTCATCGCGTCGTCCAGCGAGAACGGCCCGACGCGAGTGCGCGTCAGCGCGCTCAGGTGCGCGGGACAGCCGACCGCCTCGCCGAGGTCGTGCGCGAGGCTACGCATGTAGAACCCCTTGCCGCAGTCGACCTCCACAACGGCGCGCGGCGGCGCCCACTCCCGAAGCGTCAGCGAGTGGACGGCCACCTCGCGCTCGGGACGTTCGACCTCCACGCCTGCGCGGGCGAGGTCGTACAGACGCTGGCCTTCGTGCTTCACCGCGGAGTACATCGGGGGCCGCTGCAGCACGACGCCGGTGAAGCGCGGCAACTGCTCCTCGATCTGCTCGTGCGTGAGCGACGCGTAGTCGCCCGTCGCCGTCTGCTCGCCCTCCGCGTCGTACGTGTCGGTCGCCGTCCCGAACGTGATCTCGCCCAGGTACGTCTTGCCGCTGTCCACGAGGTAGTCCATGAACCGCGTCGCCTGCCCGAGGCAGACCGGCAGCACGCCCTCGGCTATCGGGTCTAGCGTGCCCGCGTGCCCCACGCGCTTCACGCGCGTGACGCGCCGCACCGCGCGCACCACGTCCATGGACGTGATCGCCTTCGGCTTGTTGATGACGAGCGCGCCATCCGCCTCTACCCGTACTGTCGTTCCGCTCATCCCTGTTCCTTGATGTCGTCCAGCAGACCCAGCACCCGGTCACCCTCTTCGATGGCAGTGTCCCGCACGAAGTGCAGCTCCGGTGTGCGCTTCAGGTTCAGCCGCTGGTGCAACTCCCTCTTGATGTAGCCCGACGCCGACCGCAGGCCCGCGAGCGCCTCCCGTTCGTCGTCCTCTGTTCCGGCGACCGTGACCGCCACGGTGGCGTGGGCGAGGTCGGGGCTCACCTTCACGTGCGCGAGGGTCACGAGGCGCGACAGCCTCGGGTCCTTCAGCCTGCCGGTGGTCAGCCTGCCGATCTCGCTCTGCAGCAGCCCTGCGATGCGCTCCGTCCTGCGGGTCATGGGTCGCTCGATTCCGCGCGCAGCCCTGGCTCAGGCGCGCTGCTGGCGGTGCGACTCGATGATGTCGCCTTCCTCGAAGTCGTTGAACCCTTCGAGCGACACGCCGCACTCGTAACCGGTCGCGACCTCGCGCACGTCGTCCTTGAAGCGGCGCAGCCCCGCGATCGCGCCGTCGAAGATCGCTTCGCCGCCGCGGATGACGCGCCCTCGCGCGCCGCGCGTCAGCTTCCCGTCCGTCACGTAGCAGCCCGCGCTCCTTCGGTTCCGCCCCAGCGAGAAGACGGCCCGCACCTCGGCCGAGCCTTCCGTCACGTCCCGCACCTCCGGCTCCAGCAGGCCGTGCAGCGCCTTCTCCACGTCCTCCGTGAGACGATAGATGATGTCGTACCGCCGTATCTGCACGTTGTCCTGGTCGGCGAGGCGTTGCGCGCCCTGGTCCGGCCTGACGTTGAACCCGATGATGATGGCGTCCGACGCAACCGCGAGCAGCACGTCGCTCTCCGTTACCGCGCCTGTGCCGGTGTGGATGAGCCGTATCTGCGTTTCCGGCGTGCTCAGCTGTTCCAGCGCCTGCCTGACGGCCGCGACGCTGCCCTGCACGTCCGTCTTCAGGACGAGCCGCAGCTCCTTCGTCTGGCCGGAGGAGATGCGCGCGCCCATCTCTTCCAGTGTCGCGCCCCGTGCACGGTGCAGGTCCTCGCGGCGCAGCCGCTCCGCCACCGTCGCCCGGGCGGTCTTCTCGTCCGGAACGACCACGAGCCGGTCGCCGGCGCCCGGCAGTTCGCTCAGGCCCAGCACCTCCACCGGCATGGACGGCCCCGCGTTGTGGGTGCGCTTCCCCTCCGCGTTCACGAGCGCCTTCACGCGCCCCCGCGTCGAGCCAACGACGATGTGGTCGCCCACCCGCAGCGTGCCGGTCTGCACGAGTATCCGGGCCAGCACGCCCCGGTTGCGGTCCAGCTCCGCCTCCACCACCACGCCCACGCCTGGACGCTTCGGGTTCGCCTTCAGTTCCGCCACCTCTGCGACCAGCTCGATGCTCTCCAGCAGGTCGTCGATGCCGTCGCCTGCCTTCGCGGACACCTCCACGTCGATCACGTCGCCGCCCCACTTCTCCACCACGAACTCGTGCTCGGAGAGCTGCCGCCGCACCTTCTCCGGGTCGGCGTTGGGGCTGTCCATCTTGTTGATGGCCACGACGATCGGGACCTCCGCGGCCTTGATGTGGTCTATCGCCTCCACGGTCTGCGGCATCACGCCGTCGTCCGCGGCGACGACGAGCACGGCGATGTCCGTCACCTGTGCGCCGCGCGCCCGCATCGCCGTGAACGCTTCGTGGCCCGGTGTGTCGATGAACGTGACAGGCGTGCCGTTGTGCACTACCTGGTACGCCCCGATGTGCTGCGTGATGCCGCCGGCCTCCCGTGCGACCACGTTCGTCCGGCGGATGGCGTCGAGCAGCGTCGTCTTGCCGTGGTCGACGTGCCCGAGGACCGTCACGACGGCGGGTCGCGTTTCGAGGTCGGCGGACTCGTCCTCCGCCACACCGCCGCCCGCCGCGCTCACCGAGTCCTCCACCTTGCGCGCCGCGTATCCGAACACGCGCGCGACGCCTGCCGCGGTGTCGAAGTCGATGATCTGATTGATGCTCGCGAACACCCCGTTCCGCATCAGCTGCTTGATGACCTGCACGGGCTCCACGCGCATCCGCTCCGCAAGCGCTCCCACCGCTACGGCCTCACCTATGGGCAGTGCGCGGAGCGTTACCCGCCGGGTGGCGGTCGCCGACCTCTGTGGTTCTTCGACCATCTGCTCTCCTATGCCGTGGTCCCGGCGGCCTCCGCGGCCGTCCGTATCTCCTCGGCGAACGCCGCGAGCCGCTCGCGGTCGCCCTGCTCTATCCTGCCCCGCAGCGCTGCGGCAAGACGCCCGCCCTTGAGCGCCGACTCCCAGCATGCGGCCTTCCGGCAGAGGTAGGCGCCGCGTCCGGAGCGCTTACCCGTGTCGTCCACGGCGCACTCCCGCTCCGGTGTCATCACTATCCTGACCAGCTCGCGCTTGGAGGTCTTCACGCCGCAGATAACGCAGGAGCGCTGCGGTATGTGGCGGTTCCGCATACGGTCCTCCGCGCGGGGCTAACCCCCGAAGTCGCCGCCACCACCCCCGGCGTCTCCCGGCCGCCGCGGTCCGCGATTGGCGTTGGCGCGGCGCGGACCGCCCCCGCGACGGCGTCCCCCGCCGCGCCGCGGCTGGGGAGCGCCCAGGATGTCCTCGGCGAACCGGATCGTCGGGCCGCCGCCTATCGGCTCCGGCACCTTCCAGATCTCGTCGTCTATCACGTCTTCCTCGATCTCTTCGACGATGATCTCCTCGATCTCCTCGTCTACCTGATCGAGTGACTCGAGTGCGAGCAGCTCCTCCGCGCTCAGGCCACCGGTGGCGTCCTCGGCCTCCTGCTCCTGCCGGGAGGAGGCGGCTTCCGCCTCCGCTTCCAGCTCCGCCATGATGGCGGCCTCTTCCGCTGCGATCGCGGCGGCGCGTTCCGCTACGCCCTCGGTGGCTGCGTCTTCCGGCGCAACTGCGACTGCCTCCACCGAGTCCGGCGCCTCAGTCTCGCGCTCGGCGACCGCGCCCTCTATCTGCACGCGCATGCGCTCGATCTCGATCTCGGTCGAGCTCTTGATGTCTATCTTCCAGTTGGTCAGCTTGGCCGCGAGGCGGGCGTTCTGCCCCTCCCGCCCGATGGCGAGCGAGAGCTGCCGGTCCGGCACCACGATGACCGCCGCCTGCTCCGTCTCGTTCAGGTCCACCCGGAGCGGCTGCGCCGGGCTGAGCGCGTGCGAGATGTAGACCGACAGGTCGCGCGACCACTGGATGACGTCGATCTTCTCGCCCTGCAGCTCGTTGACGATGTTCTGGATGCGGATGCCCCGCAGGCCGACGCACGCCCCCACCGGGTCGACTCCATCCTGCCGCGCGTACACCGCGACCTTGGAGCGCGAGCCGGGCTCGCGCGCGATGCCGCGTATCTCCACGATGCCGTTGTAAATCTCCGGCACCTCCATCTCGAAGAGCCGCCGGAGCAGGTCCGGGTGCGTCCGCGAGACGATAATCTCCGGCCCGCGCTGCGTGCGCGTGACCTCCGTGATAATCACCTTCATCTTCATGCCGGGGCGGTAGCGCTCCATCGGCGACTGCTCCCCCGGGGGCAGGATGGCCGACGCGCGCCCGTTCAGGTCCATCGTTATCGCGCCGCCGAAGCCGCGCTGCACCGTGGCGGTGTATACCTCGCCGCTCTTCTCCGCGAACTCGGCATACACCAGCTCCCGCTCGGCTTCGCGCAATCGCTGGAACACCACCTGCTTCGCCGTCTGCGCCGCGATGCGTCCCGCTGCGTGGGCGGACAACTGATCCTCCAGTACGTCGCCGACGTTGAGGACCTGGCCCTTCCTGAGCCGCTTCGCCTCGGCGAGCGTTATCTCCGCCAGGTCGTTGGTGACTTCCTCGACGATCGTCCGCAGTTGGAATACCTCCACATCGCCCGTGTTCGGGTCGAGGTGCACGCGGATGTTGGTCTGCGCGCCGGAGGCGCCGTCCCGGCGGTATGCGGAGGCCAGCGCCGCCTCCACGGCGGAGACGACCATGTCCTGCGGCAGGTTCCGCTCAGCCGCAAGCTGCGTAACGGCGATGAGAAAGTCGCTCTTCATGCGTCCCTTCTACCTCCAGCATCGGCGTTCCGAGAAAGCGCGAGAGTGGGCGACGCCCACTCTCAGCAACGCAATACTACTCCTTTAAACGCCTGCCGTCCACTCGTAACCAACCTATTCCAGGTATCGGAAAGGCGCTCCCCACACCCAACTCCGTAGACAGCGCGCTTGCGAATGATTACGATTCGCATCAGCAACGAGCAGGCACGATTGGATTCGCAAGGAGGGCAGCCATGGTGGCCATCATTCGAGCACGAGGGGACCGCTCGATACGCGACTACATCGACCCCGAGCGCGGCACCGTCAGCAGAGAGCTCTACGTCAACCCGGACATCTTCGAGCAGGAGATGGAGCAGATATTCCAGCGCTGCTGGTTGTTCCTCGGGCACGAGAGCCAGATCCCCAATCCGGGCGACTTCATGATCAGCCGCATGGGCACCGAGGAAGTCATCGTCGTGCGGGACCGCAAGGACAACCAGATCCGTGCCTTCCTCAACTCCTGCCGCCATCGCGGCATGAAGGTCGTCCGCTACGACCAGGGCAACGCCCTCATCTTCACCTGCCCCTTCCACGCCTGGACCTACGACACCACGGGACGTCTCGTGGGCGCGGGCTTCCAGCACTCCCCCGAGGCCTACTGCGGAACCCTCCCGAAGGAGCAGTGGGGTCTCGACGAAGTGGCCCAGTTCACCAACTTCTATGGCTCCCTCTGGGCGACCTGGGACCCCAAGGCCCCGTCGTTCGAGGAGTACCTCGGCCCCTTCACCGAGAGCCTCCGCCATTGCCTCCAGGCGAGCGACGGCACGGACGCGGGGCTGGACATGTTCACCCCGTTCCAGCGCCACCGCCTCCCCACCAACTGGAAGGTGCCCGGGTTCACCTCCGTTACCGACCTCACCCACACGGCTATGACACACCGCTCCGCCGCCGCCGCCAAGCTCCACCAGGACCGCGGCACGAAGGGCGGGCGCGACCGCGTGCGGAAGGCCCAGCCCTTCCCCCAGAGCAAGTACGCCATCGGCGACCACAACCTCGGCCACGGCGGCATGTGCACGCTCTACCACGAGACCGGCGTCCCCGAGTACGAGGAGGAATGGTACGAGGCCGGCGTCGACGACTACTTCCGCGAGGCCCACGCCCGCAAGGGCAAGCTCCTCGCTGACAGGATCATGGCCCCTCACGGCTGGGGCGGCGGACACTTCGCCATCTTCCCCTCCGTCATGGTGGACAGCTGGCGGCTCCGCTGGTGGCAACCCCATACCGTCGGAGTCGTCGAGCGCTGGACGCTCTCCGGCGTCGACAAGACCGCGCCCAAGCACGTCCGCGACGCCGTCCGCCACTACTCGGAGCGCTTCAACGGCCCCGTCGGTTTCTTCGAGTCGGACGACATGGAGAACTGGAACTACGTTTTCCCCGCCAGCCAGGGCGCGAGGGCGCGGAAGCTCGACTACTTCTTCGCCAACGGGATCAGGCTCGGCAAGTACAACGACCGCCTGCCGGGGGTCGTCTTCAACGGCTCCTACACGGAGGAGGCCCAGCGCGCGCGCTTCAGCCGGTGGCTCGCCTTCATGGAGGCCACCAGTTGGGACGACCTCTACCCTGTCAACAAGGCCGCCGACCACCGCATCTGGTAGAGGAGCATCGTGACCGAACCGAAGAAGTACGTGCTGTCCGGCGAGAGCGGGGCCGACACGTTCCGCAGCCTGCCGGAGGGGACGAAGATCACCACCATCTACGGAGGCGCCGGCGAGATTACCGCGAACCCCGGCGACGGCGCCTACATCCTCGTGCGCTTCACGGAGCATGCAGACCCGGCCGTGGTGGGCCAGGAGGAGTACGTCTTCTTCAACGAGGTCCGCGAGGCAACGGAGTAGCGCCTGGTCCCCTCTCCTGAGGGAGAGGGTGCCGCAAAGCGGCGGGTAAGGGCCCTCGGCGGGGTGTGGTGGCCGGGTGCCTGATGTAAGGGCATCCCTTGTGGGCGCCCGATAGAGGTGAACCGTCCGGGGAGGGATGGCGATGGTTGAGACTCAGAACGCTCTGGAGATGGTCGTCCTCAGGCACGAGGTGGAGCAGTTCCTGTTCAGGGAGGCGCGTCTGCTCGACGAGCGCCGGCTCGACGAGTGGCTCGACCTCCTCGCCGAGGACCTCCACTACTGGATGCCCATGCGCCGCAACATCAAGTTCGGCGACTGGGACCTCGAGTTCACCAGCATGGACGAGGAGATCAACTGGTTCGACGAGGGCAAGGACATCCTCGCCGGGCGCATCCGGCAGCTGAACACCGGCGTCCACTGGCCCGAGGAGCCCGTCTCTCGCTTCGAGCACCTCGTCTCCAACGTTGAGATCGTGAGCGTCGACGGCGACGAGGTCCGGGTCAACAGCAAGTTCTTCTGCTACCAGAACCGCCTCCAGGACGAGGTGAACAACTTCGTGGGTCGGCGTGAGGACCTCTTGCGCCGCGACCCCGAGACCGGCTTCAAGCTCGTCTTCCGCAAGCTCATCCTCGCCCAGAACGTCATGCTCCCCAAGGTGCTCAACACCTTCCTCTAGCGAGTAACCAATGGCCGCACGCATCGAGTGGAGAACGAAAGGCAGGGGCGACGACGCCCTCCTGTACGTCGGCGAGTTCGGCGAGGACAGCAACACCGTCCTGCGCACTTGGAGCGCCGACTCCGACGTGCTCGCCGACTTCCTGAACGACATGTCGGGCCTCGACATGAACGTCGCCGGCCTCGAGGTCGACGCCGACCGGCGCGACCCCGAGCAGTGGGGCAAGCTCGTGCTCGTGCGCCTGCCTACCGGCGAGGTCATGCACGTCGACCCCGAACCCTACTGGGACGGCATCTACTACTGGTTCCGCTCCCGCGGCGTCGACCCCCACAAGTGGCGCGGCCAGCCTCGCTGACGTCACCCATGTTCCTGACTGACGAACAACAAGGACTCGCCAACGACATCGCCGAGCGCCTCATCGCCCGCGGCGAGACCGTCGCCGTCTCCGAGTCGACCACGGGCGGGCTCGTCTCGGCGGCGCTGCTGGCGGTCGCGGGTGCGTCCCGCTACTACGCCGGGGGCGGCGTCCTCTACACCCTCAACTCACGGACCGCGCTCGCCGGGGTCCCCGCCGAGACCTACGCCAACTACCGCGGCACGACGCCCGCGATGCTCGCCGCTCTCGCCGAGGCGATGCGCGAGCGCTTGGGCGCCACGTGGTGCATCGCCGAGTCCGGAGTCGCGGGGCCGGGCCCCGGCCGCTTCGGCTCGCCTGCCGGACGCACCACTCTCAGCATCGCGGGGCCCGTCACCCGCACCGACGTCATCGAGACCGGCATCGACGACCGCGTCGCCAACATGGCCGAGTTCGCCACCCGCACCCTCCGCTACCTCCGCGACGCCCTCAACGACGCTGCCTGATCCTCCGACGCTTGCCTACTGGCTCTTGCTCTATACTGAGCGCCTTGCCGCCACCGGCGAAAGGAGAGCGTCATGCAATGGGGGTCCGGCCTCTCGCGACATGCCGACCTGAACGTCGCGCTCGATGAGTGCATCGCGTCCATCAGCGCACAGGTCGACGCCACCGATGCCGTCAGCTTCGTCGCGGTGTTCACCTCGCACCACTACGGCTCGACTACGGACACGCTTCCCGCCGCCGTGAGCGAGCGGTTCCCCAACGCCGTCGTCATCGGCTGCTCCGGCTCCGGCGTCATCGGCTCTGGACGTGAGGAGGAGGAAGCCCCCGCGCTCTCCGTCACCGCGGGCGTCATGCCCGGCGTGGCGCTCAACGCATTCCACGTGACGCGCGACCGGATGCCGTCGCCCGACGCCCCGCCCGACGACTGGCACGCCCTGCTCGGCGTTCCGCCGGACGTACGACCCGACTTCATCGTCCTCGCCGAGCCGTACACGACGGACGGCGACGCGCTCCTCGCGGGGCTGGACTACGCCTACCCCGGCGCGGTCAAGGTCGGCGGGCTCGCCAGCGGCGGCGGTCGCTTCTCCCCACACAGCCTCGTCCTGAACGGCGCGACCCTCCACGAGGGCGCGGTCGGCGTTGCGCTCTCCGGCAACGTCGTCATCGACAGCGTCGTCGCGCAGGGCTGCCGCCCCATCGGCGACCCGATGCACATCACGGACGCGGAGCAGAACATGATCGAGGCGCTGGACGGCATGCCGCCCATGGAGTGCCTCCAGAACATCTACGCGGCGGCGGCCCCGCGCGACCAGGACCTCATGCGCCACAACCTCTTCATGGGCATAGCGATGGACCCGCTCGAACTGACCGACGCCGCGGGCGGATACCTCATACGCAACCTGCTAGGCGTCAACCAGGAATCCGGCGCGCTCGCAGTGGGCGCGCTCGTGCGCGAGGGCCAACTCGTCCAGTTCCACGTCCGCGACGCCCAGACCTCAGGCGAGGACCTGCAGCAATCGCTCGCGACCTACCTCGACGCCGCGGGCGAGCGCACCGCGGTCGGAGCGCTGATGTTCTCCTGCACCGGGCGCGGACGCTACCTCTACGGCAAGCCCGACCACGACACGGACATCTTCCGGGACGTGGTCGGCGGCATGCCGCTCGGCGGCTTCTTCTGCAACGGCGAGATCGGCCCCGTGGCCGGCACCACCTACCTCCACGGCTACACCAGCTCGTTCGCCCTCTTCAGACCAAGAACCGCCCCTGATTAGAACCGACGAAGGAGACTTACCGATGCGAGGACTCGAAGGGCGAAAGGCAGTCGTCACCGGCGGAGCGCGCGGCCTCGGCAGGGCCGCCGCCGAGCGGCTGGCCGAAGAAGGCGTGAAGGTCGGCATCCTCGACCTGCGTGGCGACGAGGCGCAGGAGGTCGCGAACGCCATCGGCGGCGTTGCGTTCGCCTGCGACACCACGGACGAGGAGCAGCTCGCCGCGGCGTGCGAGGGCGTCAACGCGGCCTTCGGCGGCATCGACGTCCTCGTCAACAACGCCGGGCTCATCGCGCAACGCAAGGACTGGGCGACGTGGACGAAGGAGGAGGTGGAGCGGTTCGCCCAGGTGAACTACATCGGCTACTTCCTCACCATCAAGGCCGCCCACCCCTACCTCAAGGCGAGCGGCCGCGGCCGCATCATCAACGTCGCCTCCCGCACCTTCTTCATGGGCAACCCCGGCCAGACCCCCTACGTCTCCGCGAAGGGCGCCGTCATCGGCCTCAGCTGGAACATGGCGAAGGAGCTCGGCGGCGACAACATCACCGTCAACGCCGTGATGCCCGGGCAGGTCGCGACCCCCGGCACGCTGGAGTACAACGACGAGGAGATGTTCAACCGCACGATGCAGAACCAGGCGATCAAGGCGCGCGTCTACCCGGAGCACCTCGCCGCCCTCATCGCCTTCCTCGCCAGCGACGACGCCTCCATGATCTCCGGCCAGTCCATCGTCGTCGACGGCGGTGGCCTCCTGCACTAAACCTCGTCATTCCCGTGAAGGCGGGAATCCAGCGTGCCCGACAGGGCACACGCGGCGAGGCTTGTCATTCCGAGCGGAGCGCAGCAGAGTCGAGGAATCTCTCGGGTGGCCCGTCGTTCCTGCGCAGGCAGGAACCTCGCTACCCACCTCTCCCCGGGGGGAGAGGTCGACGCGCTTGCGCGGCGGGTGAGGGTTCTTGCGCGGCGGTGAGGGTTGTGGCTACGCGTGCGCGTGCACGTGGACGTGCGGTGCCGAACCCTCGCGCTCCGCGAGGAACACCGCGTACGGCGCCTCCGACAGGTGCAGCGCATGCGTCTCCGGGTCGCATGCCGCCCCCACCCACACCTCGCCGTCTGCGAAGTGCTCCTTCTTCCACACCGGCACCACGTGCTTGATGCGGTCGACCACGTACAGCCCTGCGAGGAACGCCTCGAGCCGGTGCGGCGCGCCCGCCGACACCACGAGGCTCACGTCCTCGATCTCCAGCCGTCCGATGCGGTGCCGGCACGATATCGCCGGAACGTCGAACCGCGCCATCGTCTCCTCGAGGATCTGCCCGATCACCTTTTCCGCCATCCGCTCGTCGGCCTCGTACTCCAGCCGCAGCACCGGACGCCCCGCCGTGTTGTCGCGCGTCGTTCCCTCGAACGTCACCACCGCGCCGTTGAACGCACGCCGCACCGCGTCCGCCGTCTCGCCAACGTCGATCTCATCCGTGCCGACCCACACGTCCACGCCGCCGCTCACCGGCGGGTAGAACGCAACGTCGTCGCCGTCCGACAGCGGGTACGCAAGGTTCCCGAACTCCTCGTTGACCGCGATCAGGTGCGGCTTGAAGTCGCGCGGCAGCGCGGGGGCTGCGGCGAGCAGCGCCGCGACCGCATCCGCGACGACCGCGCCGTCGTTCAGCGGCAGCGTCACGCGGTCGAGCCCGGCAGTCTCGCGGTAGGAGGCATAGAGGCGGATCAGCACGTCCATGCCCGGATTATACCCCCTGCCTGCCCACCTCTCCTGAGGGAGAGGTCGACGCGCTTGCGCGTATAATTCTACGAAAGGAGACCCACACCCATGACCCGACTCGCACTCGCCGCCGCCCTTCTGCTCGCCGCCTTCTGGACCGCCGCCTGCAGCGCAGGACCCACGCCCACCCCCACGGCCACGACTGCTCCCTTGCCGACCGCCACCTCCGCTCCCGCGACGGCAACCCCGACGACAGCGCCCACACCCACGTCCGCTCCCGTCGCCACGCCCCTGCCGCCGACGCCTACGCCCGCTCCCACCGCCACGCCGCAGCCGACAGCCACCCCAACGCCGACTCCCACTCCGGAACCGGACGGACCGGAAGCGCTCTGCTTCACGACCGAGGCGTACGCGGACGAGTACATCATGGCCGTCTTGGGTCAGGATGCCGTACCCACCGCCTATGACGCCATCAACGGCGGCGGCTGCGACTTCACCCGCGCCGTTCACGCCGTGCGGGTCGAGCTGACCAGCGGCGAACACGCGCAGACCGTAGACGTCGGCCTCCCACAGCCGGCGCGCGACCTGCGTATACCGTTCAACGACCTCGACGTCCCGCTGCTCGACCCGGACCTGCCGGACGGCCGCTACGCCCGCCGGGTGGCAGCGCTCGCCTGGGTCGGGAACAACGAGGTGGAGATAGAGGTCCCCGGCTTCGAGGACGTCTACCTCGTGCGGGACCCCGGCTCGCAGCAGGCGCAGCTCTTCCGCCACCGGGGCATCTGGGAGCGCAGGGGCTTCGTCAACTACGACTTCACCGGCGCGTGGGTCTGCGTCAATTGCGACGAGTTCTACGTCGCCACCGCGGCCGTGAGCGTGCGCGATGGCGCAGTGACGGGTGTCTCCTCGGCCGATCCGAACATCGCCTTCATCCCCGTGCCGGAGCGGTTCATCCCCATCGCGGACCTCTTCGAACTCCTGCAGGACGCCGTCGACCGGGGCGCGCACAGCATCGACGTCAACTACGACGAGGAATACGCCTATCCCTCCTTCTTCTTCATCAACTACGACGACGAGGTCGAGGACGAGGAGCAAGGGTTCACCGTGCGCAGCTTCACGCCACGCTGACGCAGGGAACGATTGAGCGCCTGCGTGCGTATTACTCATTACAGGGTCGGTAGCAGCGAGGGTGCAGATGAGCAGGCGGATGAGTGCGGTGGTGGCAGGTGTGGCGATGCTCGTGCTCATCGCGGCATGCGGAGCCGGTGAGCCGCCCCACACACTCATTCCGCCTCCTCCAGCGGCCACCCCTACGCCGGTACATCCGACAGCGACACCGGCGCCTCCGACGCCAACCCCCACGGCAAGCGCTCCCGGCTCGCCCGAGGCGGCGCTCCAGCAAGCCCAGGCACGATGGGCGAGTTCAGGCATCGCCGATTACTCGTATATCGGCGCGTGGACGTGCTTCTGTCCCGAGAAGTACCGGGCAGACACGCAGGTAACCGTGGACGGCGGCAGCGTCATCGCCGTGGATTCCGCCGACCCCGGCTTCGACGCCATCCCCGCGCCGGAGCGGTTCGTTCCCGTCGAAGGCCTGTTCGCGCTCATCCAGGATGCGGTCGATGAGAACGCCTCCCGTATCGAAGTCTCATACGACGAAACGCACGGCTACCCCGTGGAACTGTTCATCGACCACGACGCACGCATGGCGGACGAAGAGACCAGGTTCTCGGTAAGCAGCTTCACGCCACAGTAACCGCCGCTGCGGTCGTAGGTGTAACCTGAAGGTATGACACAGCGCGGCATGCGGAAGGAACAGACCCTCTTCGAGCACGTGCGGCGCCAGCACGAGGACGAGAACGCCCCGCTCGCGGCCCGCATGCGTCCCCGCACGCTCCAGGAATACGTCGGGCAGCGCCACCTCCTCGGCGAGGGCCACGTGCTGGAGCGCGCCATCCGCACCGGCCAGGTGCCGTCCATGGTGCTCTGGGGCCCGCCCGGCACCGGCAAGACGACCCTAGCGCGCCTCGTCGCCGGGCTCACCAAGTCGCACTTCATCGGCGTCTCCGCCGTCACCTCCGGCGTCGCCGACCTCCGGCAGGCCGTCGAGGAGGCCCGCGAGATACGCGCGACCGAGGACCTCGGCACCATCCTCTTCGTCGACGAGGTCCACCGCTTCAACAAGGCCCAGCAGGACGCCATCCTCCCCCACGTCGAGAACGGCACCGTCACCTTCATCGGTGCGACCACCGAGAACCCGTCGTTCGAGGTCATCTCCGCGCTCCTCTCCCGCACCCGCGTCCTCACGCTCCACCCGCTGAGCGACGACGAGGTCGCGCAGGTCGTCCGCCGCGCGCTGGCCGACACCGAACGCGGGCTTGGCAACGAGCGCGTCACGCTCGACCCCGACGCGCTCGAGTTCCTGCAGGAAGTCGCCTCCGGTGACGCCCGCGTTGCGCTCAACGGCATCGAACTCGCCACCGAGATCGCGCTGCCCGCATCGGACAGCGGCAAGCACATCGACCGCGCGCTCATGGAGGAGGCGCTCCAGCGCCGCGCCCTCCACTACGACAAGGCGGGCGACAGCCACTACGACACCATCTCCGCGTTCATCAAGTCCGTGCGCGCGTCGGACCCGGACGCGGCGGTCTACTGGCTCGCGCGGATGCTCGAGGCGGGCGAGGACCCGCTCTTCATCGCGCGGCGCATCGTCATCCTCGCGGCGGAGGACGTCGGCATGGCGGACCCGCAGGCGCTGCCGGTCGCCGTCGCCGCGCAGCAGGCCGTCCACTTCGTCGGCCTGCCGGAGGGCGCGATACCGCTCGCGGAGGCCGCCGTCTACCTTGCGACCGCCCCCAAGAGCAACGCCTCCTACATGGCGTTGAACCGCGCGATGGACGAGGTCCGCACCGGGCGTCAGCACCCCGTGCCGCTCCACCTGCGCAACGCCGTCACCGGCCTCATGCGCAACCTCGGCTACGGCAAGGACTACAAGTACGCCCACGACTACAAGGGACACTTCGCAGGACAGCAGAACCTGCCGGACGAGCTGGCTGGCAAGCGCTTCTACGAGCCCGGCGACCAGGGCTACGAGCAGACCGTCCGCCAGCGGCTCGAAGCGTGGTGGGGAAAGGCCCGGCGCGAGGGCGCCTGACGCAGGGAATCCGTTACAGATTTCACAATTTCTGCACGAAATCCGCCGTTAGATCCGTCCACAGGGGTTGCATGTTCCGTGCAGCGGGGCTTACAGTGGAATCACGGACCCTCGCCGGAGGCGGGCGGTCGAGACCTGCGGAGGCAGGCACGGTCCTGGTGCCGCTCCGGAAGGATCCGTTGAACGAAAGGAGGTACACCATGGGCATACGCGCGGTCTACGTGCTGCATCACCGGTGGCACTTCCCTTGTACGGCCCTCCCGGTGGCCTGAGCGCTACCGGAGGAGGGCAAACGGAAGCCGGAAGCTCCGTTATTCAGAGCAGGCAAGAGCGCCCGGAAATGGCTCGATGAAGCCCGAGGCGGCCTGGGTCCGGCAGTGATCGCCGGGAACGGCAACGGAGCGGAAGGTGAGCCCCGCGAGCGCGGGGCACGAACCAGTGCCGGAGCGGTTGAGAGACCTCTCCGGCACTTCTGTTATCCGCGAGTGGGGGCGCTGGCTCGGTGTTACCCGTTACGCCATCCCGGCCTCGAGCAACTCGTTGAACCGTTCCGGGTCCTGCCTCGCAGCACTGCGGAGGACTATCACCAGTGCGGCCTCTGCCTCGTCCAGGCCGTCAACGAACCAGGGCGTGGTTACCAGTCGATAGAAGTGCTCGGTAGTGTCGCCGTCTCTCGCGAGTGAAGACAGCGCGAACAGGAGTTCACGACCCGTGTCCGGGGCGCCATTCGCGAAGGCGGCAGCCGTCAATGCCGCTTCCACGCTGTGGTCTGCAACGCGAACGAAGTAGTATCCCATCTCCGGATCGTCCATCACGTTGCCTGCCATCTGAGGAAGCTCCTGCAGGGTCTGCACCAGGGCGGGGTTGCGTTTCGCGGCGTCGGCGACGAGGACGAGCATCTCGAGGCGCGCCATGCGAACGTCAGCACGACGCGGACCGGCATCGAGCCAGTAGCGGCCTTGAACGACAGGCGCGGTTGGATCGGCGTGGGCACGGTCTCTTACGTACCAGATCATCCGGATCTCATTGACACTGATGCCGTCGTTGACCCAGGGGACCCGGGCAACCGCGTCGCCCAGATAGAGGTTCTTCGCCCCTGCCTTGACGAGCGCCGTGACTGCCTCGGAGTGCCATTCGTCCGGCGGGTCCGTGAACCACGGGATGACTTCGGACAGGCGCTCGAAGGCGAGCACCTCCCGGGACGTGGGTGTCGGCGTAGGCCGGGGCGTGGGTGTCGGTGTTGGTCCGGGGGTCGGTGTGAAGGTGGGGACGGGACTGGGTGTTGCCGTAGGAGTGGGTGTTGGAGTAGGGGTGGGCGGTGGGGAGGTTGGGATGAGAAGCGGCCTGGGTGGGGGCACCATGCCGGAGGTCGAAGAGGGCGTTGCCGTGGGTAGAGGGGCTGGCGTGGGCGAGGGAGTGCTTGTGCCAGGCCGAACCGTTGCCGTCACAGCTGCCGAGGCCTCGCTTGTCGCATGCCCTTGTGCTCCGGCGGCGGCCGGACCAGCAGTTGCAGTGCTCGGAGCGGACGTGCAGGCGGCGAGCGCAAGCGCAAGGAGCGTCAGCGTGAGGAGAGAGGACATTCGCAAGGGGCACTGCTCCACCCGGAGTGCCGGGAGTGTCTCACAACGACACGTCGGCGCGCACGGAGGGCGTGGCAGAGGGAGCTGTGCGCTTGCTCTTACAGCCCGTAGAACTCCTTCGGGTTGTCCTCCAGGATCTTCCGCGCCACCGTGTCGCTGATGCGGCCCTCCGATGCCCACCGGCGCACCGCGTCGATCGCGTCAGGCTCCGCCGACGTGTCGAAGTGCGAGTAGTCGGTGCCCATCATCAGGTGATCCTCGGTGCCGAGCGTCAGGATGTACGAGATGTCCTCGACCGCGTCCACGGCCACGAAGAACTTGTGCTTTTTGAACAGGTTCTCCCCCATCTCGAACTTCCGTATCCATGAGCGCCGCTTCTTCTCGGCCTTCAGCCGGTCGATCACGTACGGCACCCACGTCGAGCCCGCCTCGATGAAGCCCCAGCGCAGGTTCGGGAACTTGTCCGGCACCTCGTAGAGCACCAGCGCGTGGAACGCGTCCATGATGGGGATGCCCCCCAGGCTGTCGCCGTGGCCAAGCCGCGCCTCGGTCGGGTTGCCCGCGCCCGTGTGGACACAGATCGGCATCTCCAGCGCGCTCGCCTCCTCGTACAGCGGGAAGAAGTACGGGTCGCTGACGCGCCTGCCGTGCTCGAGCCCCCGCTTGAACACGCCTATCGCGCCGTTCTCCTTCGCCCAGCGCAGGTAGCTCACCGCCGCGTCCATGTCCAGCAGCGGCGGCACGGCCACCCACTGCAGCCGGCCCTCGGTCGGCGCGCACTTGCTGGCGACGTAGCGGCTCCAGCTGTCCACCAGCGCCTGCTCCGCCTCCGGGTTGCCGGTGATGTAGGAGAGGAAGAACGTCGGGTAGATGATGTGGATGTCGACGCCGCGGTCGTCCATGTGCTGCAGCCGCTCGTTCACGTCCAGCAGCTCGCGCGAGTTGAGCGTCGTGCCGGTCAACTCGTCGTTGCGGATCATCCGCTGGCGGAGCCTGCCGTCCACGAGCCACCAGCGGCTCGCCGAGGCGTCCATCCCGCCGGGGACGACGCCCTCGGACGGGGAGATCGTGACAGGGCGGAACCGCGCCGCCGCGCCCTCCATGTACTGCCACGCCTCTTCCGGTTCGTCGATGTGGGTGTCTGCGTCTATAACGGGCATGTCGCGCCTCCCCCGTTGGTTCTCGTCCGCGCGGCTCTGTGGCCGCGCGCGCAGTCTACTACGCCCCGCCGCCGATGCAACGCTGGGAGCCTTAGTCCGTCATTCCCGCTTTCGCGGGAATGACGACGCCCTACACGCCCGCCCTCACCGTGCTTTCGATGGCGTCGAGCGCCTCGTCGATGTCCTCAGAGGTGATGCCGTAGTGCGGGACGAAGCGCACCCAGTTGAAGCGCCCGTTGCCGAGGACGCCGCGCTCCTTGAGCCGCGCCGACGTGCCGGGGCCGTCGCCGTCGTCCAGTTCAGCGTAGACGATGTTCGTCTCGATGGTGTCGGGGTCGACCTGGAAGCCGGGGATGCTCGCCAGTCCCTCGGCGAGCCGCTTCGCGTTCGCGTGGTCCTCGGCAAGCCGGTCGACCATCGTGTCGAGCGCCACCAGCCCCGCTGCGGCGAGCACGCCCGCCTGCCGCAGTCCGCCGCCCGCCATCTTGCGGATGCGGCGCGCCCGCGCGACGAACTCCCTGCTGCCGGTGACGACCGACCCCACCGGCGCGGAGAGCCCCTTCGAGAGGCAGAACGTCACCGAGTCTGCGACCGACGCCAGTTCGGACGGCGGCACGCCGAGCGCGACCGACGCGTTGAATATCCGCGCGCCATCCATGTGCACGTTCATGCCATTGGCGCGCGCGACGTCCACCAGCGGCTGCATCTGCTCGACGGTGTAGGCCGCGCCGTTCCCGCGGTTGTTCGTGTTCTCCAGCGTGAGCAGCGCCATACGCGGGAAGTAGCCGCCCGGCGGCACGATGAGCTCCACGTCGTCCGGGTCCATCAGGCCGCGCTTGTCGTTGGGGAGTGCGCGCATCTGTACGCCGCCGAACGTCGCGATCGCGCCCATCTCGTTGACGAGCAGGTGCGCGTCAACGCCGCAGACCAGTTCGTCTCCCCGGTTGCACCACGAGAGCGCCGAGACGAGGTTCCCCATCGTGCCGCTCGTCACGTAGAGGCCCGCCTCCTTGCCCATCAGGCGCGCGGCGGTCTCCTCCAGCCGGTTGACGGTCGGGTCCTCGCCGTAGACGTCGTCGCCGACCTCGGCCTCGGCCATAGCGCGGCGCATCGCGTCCGTCGGCTTGGTGAGCGTGTCGCTGCGGAGGTCAATCACGTTGTTCGCCATCGTCCATCGTCCTTACTCGGGATGCGGCGATTCTACCAGCGCCGGCTGGTAAACTGGGGGCGATGGTTGCCTTCCTCTACAGGCACGGGCTCGTCCTCGTCATCGCGCTGCTGGCGTTCACGGCGGACCAGCTCTCCAAGCTGGGCATCGAGCTCTACCTCCCGCTGTATTCGTCGTGGCCGGAGGAAGGCTTCTTCCGTTTCACGCACGTCGCGAACACGGGGAGCGCGTTCGGGCTGTTCGGCGGGAACAACATGCCGCTGACCATCGCCTCCGTCGTCGGCATCATCGTGCTCATCCTCTTCTACCGCTCGCAGGGCACGCCGGGCGTCTGGGTACAGACGAGCCTGGGCCTGATGTTCGCGGGCGCGTTCGGGAACCTGGCCGACCGCATCAGGCTGGGGCACGTCACCGACTTCATCGACATCGGCCCGTGGTACATCTTCAACCTGGCCGACGCCTCCATCGTCACCGGCATCATCATCTTCGGGGCGGTCATCCTGCTCACCAGGCCGATGTCCCGGCCCGCGCTCGTCACCACGAGCATCCCCGGCGACGAGGAGTACGCCGACTAGCCTCCCGCCGCGGAGCCATGCAGACCAGGGAATTCCGATTCACCGCAAGCGAGGCCGACACCGGCTCGCGGGTAGACACGTTCGTCCAGGCGCAGAACCCGTCGTTCAGCAGATCGCGGGCGGCCGCGCTCGCGCGCCAGGGCCACGTCACCCTCAACGGACGCCCCGTGAAGCCATCGACTGCCGTGCGCGGCGACGACGTGGTCGTGGTCGTCGTGCCGCCGCCGTCGCCGCTCGACCTCGCCCCGCAGGACATTCCCGTCGGCATCGTCTACGAGGACGACCAGCTCATCGTGGTGGACAAGCCCGCGGGGCTGACGGTGCACCCTGCGCCGGGACACCCGGACGGCACGCTCGTGAACGCGCTGCTGGCGCTCGTGCCGGACCTGCCGGGCATCGGCGGGGTGGAGCGCCCCGGCATCGTGCACCGGCTGGACAAGGACACGTCCGGCCTGATCGTCGTGGCGAAGACGGACGCGGCCCACCGCAGCCTCTCGCGGCAGATGAAGGAGCGCAGCGTTCACAAGTCTTACGCCGCATTGACGACCGGCCTGCTGCGCGATGCGGAGGGCGAGGTCGACGCGCCCGTCGGCAGGCACCCCAAGCAGCGCAAGAAGATGGCAGTGGTGGAGGGTGGCCGCGCTGCTCTTACACACTATCGGGTCATCGAACGGTTCGATGGGCCGCGCGGCAGGTTCACGCTGGTGGAGGCGCATCCGGTCACGGGGCGCACGCACCAGATACGCGTGCACCTCGCGTCGATCGGGCATCCACTCGTGGGTGATCCGGTGTACGGCAGGCGCTCGCCGCTTGTGCCGCGCCACTTCCTGCATGCGGCACGGCTGGAGATTGCGCTGCCTCCCGCTGAAACGGAGCGTAAGACGTTCGAGTCGCCGCTGCCGGACGACCTCTCCGACGCACTGTCGGAGTTGCGGCGGTCGGGCTAGCCGGAGCCGCCGGTGAACCACCCGCGGATGAACGGCTCCGGGTAGATCATGAAGAGGATGTTGTCCAGGAAGACGTAGATGAAGAGTCCAACGACCGCCGCCGCGATGAGGGCCATGAGCCACCGCCCGTGGCCGCGCAGCAGCACGACCGGCCCCGCCAGCGCGAACGCCAACGCCCCCCATCGGAGCCCGACGGTGGTGCCGATCAGCAGGAAGAGTGCGAACAGCCCCAGCATCCGCAGCGCCGCCTCGCGGGCCCCTTCCATCCCTCTACTGACAAGGCCGATGTCCATGATGGTGGACGCTTTCGGGCGGCCACGAAGGCCCCGCCACAGCTCGAACGCCAAGAGCCCTAGCGCGATGACCGGCAGCCAGAACGGGTAGGTGGTAAAGCGCCAGCGGTCCTGCACGGGGTTCTGCAGATGGTCGGACAGCATCAGGGCCATCCCTGCCATGACCATGAGCGGGATGAGCACGTCCGGGTTGAGGAGACGCTCCCTCCACCCACGAGCAGGGGCGCTTTCGATGTCAGCCTCCTCCACGGCGAACTCGGTTTCGCGCTCCATGCGTCTGACGGAGCGTAGGAGCACCGCTGCAACGGCGATCGCGATGAGCAGGATGACGATGGTGATGGGGCGGGTGAGCGACCCCGGGTAGCCGTGGATACTCACTGCGTTGAAGTGGTTCTTCTCGATCACGTCCACGAGGATGAAGCCGAGGATCATGGGCGGCCTCGGCCAGTTGAAGCGCTTCATCGCCAGCCCCATCACCCCGACGCCGAGCGCGATCTGGATGCCGCGCCAGCTCGTGGTGTCCACGAACGTGGAGAGCAGCGCGATGGGGATGACGATGGCGCCGATGATGGGGTAGGGCACGGCGGTCAGCCGCGCGAGAAAGCCGGTGACGCCCACGCCGATGCCGGAGATGACGAGGTTGGCGAGCGCCAGCGTAATCACGAGGAGGATGGTGATGTGGGCGTGGGTCCCCAGCATCTCAGGGCCGGGCGCAACGCCGTAGGGGATCATGGCAACCACGACCAGCGCCCATGTCGGCGCGCCGGGGACGCCGAGCGCCAGCGTGGGGAGCGCCGCGCCCGCCTCCTTCGCGTTCTGCGCGGACTCGGCGAACAGCACGCCGTCCAGTGAGCCCTTCCCGAACTCCGAGCGGTCCTTCGTGAGGATGACGCCGAAGGCGTAGCTGAGCCAGTCGACGACAGCGGAACCGACGCCAGGGATCGCCCCGAGCAATACGCCGAAAGTGGACTGGCGCAGGGTCACGCGCCAGCGGGAGACGCCGTAGCCCACGCCGCGCAGCACCTCGCTCCTGCCGAAGCTTCCGCCCTCCGCCGCAACCGGACGCCGACTCATCATCAGGTCCACCAACTCCGGCAGTGCGAACAGGCCGATGATGAACGGCACCAGCGGCATGGAGACGAAGAACGGATCGACCGTCAGCCTGCCGAACGAGCCGATGATGCCGAGCAGCATCCCCACGAGGGCAGCGATGAGGCCACGCACCATCGCGCCCCGGCTGAGCACGATGACCATGGCGATGCCGACCATGCCGGTGGCCGCTATCTCCGGGAAACCGAAGCGCAGCACGAAGGGGCGAGCGACGGGGATGGCGATGGTGAGCAGCACCGCCCCGACGATGCCGCCGAGCGCGGAGACGGCGTAGACGGCGCCCAGCGTATGCGCAGCGTAGCCCCGCCTCGCCAACTGGTGGCCCTCCAGGAACGTCACCTGCGTCGCGGCGTTCGGCTGCCCGATCAGGATGGCGGGCACGGAGTCGAGCGTATTGCTGACGCCGCTGATGGTCGCAAGCGCGACGAGGCCGATGGCGGGTTCCTCGACCTCGAAGAGGATGAAGGGAAAGGCGAGCGCCATCACGAGGAAGGCGTTCATACCGGGTATCGCGCTCGCCAGAGCGGCGAGGGCGACGACGCTGAGGAGGACGACCCAGTAGAGGGGGTCGAGCATGTAGCCGAGCGCCGTTGCGATGGCTTCCATAGGCTAGTGGGCTAGAGGACGGCGATCGGGTTCAGGGGCGAGCCGGTCGCCAGCGGGAAGTTCATCGGCGCGACGGTGAACATGAACTCGTAGCGTCCCGTTTGCGCGCACGCCTCGGCGAGCGCCTCGAAGTCGGCGTTGTCCACGAGCCAGAGTCCCATCGCGACCTGTCCGACGGAGTGGATCGGGCCGAAGATGTTGGGGTAGCCCGACGGGCGCACCTCCTGAGCGCTGTCGCAGCCGAGCACGGAGATGCCGCGCTCGCGCAGCCACGGCAGGCAGGAGGCGTGCAGCCCGGCGCGCCCGCCCTCGCGCGGGACGGGGCCGAGCATGTAGCGGCGCCTCGTCCAGCCGAAGCGCAGCAGGAGCGCGTCGCCCTCTTCGACGCGCACGCCCTGGGCCTTCTCCGCCGCCTCGAGGTCGTCCACGAAGGCGGCCTCGCCGGGCTCGTACCAGAGCACGTCGCGCATCTTCGCGAGGTCGAGCAGCACGCCCCTGGTGACGAGGCCGTGCTTCATGCCGTCCACCGCGCCGAACGCCGCCTTGCCGGTCGAGGATATGAGGCTGGAGGGGCGTCCGTTGTACATCTTCCCCTGCCAGAACTGGTGGCAGAGTGCGTCCAGGTGGGTCTGGCCGGGGCCGTGGATCGCCATGCCGAAGTAGTCCGCCGAGCTCTGGGTCACCCACTCCTTCTCATCGTCGAGGCAGTACTCCTCGCCGGTGTCCACCATGAAGTGGACGGGAGTTATGGGCTGGTCGAGCGCGTACTGGGTGCTGACGGGGCGTGCGCAGCCGATGCTGAGGCCGTCCTTCACGAGCGCCGCGGCCTGCCTGCGCTTCTCCGGCGTGACGAGGTTGAGCGTGCCGAGCTCGTCGTCGTCGCCCCAACGACCCCAGTTGCTGAGCGTCTCGAAGTAGCCGAGCACTTCCTCTTCGGTGGGCAGCTGGCGCGTGGTCATGGCAGACCTCCCTCCTGGCGCATCGGGGGCGAGCATACCAAAGATGCCGAGCAGGGATGGGGAGGTGTCGTTGACCGCCTTCCTGCCCGCGCCCATAATGGCCGCGTCGTCAAAGAAGGGGGTATCCCGTCATGATCGAATGGCTCGGCATCGAACATCTCTTCGAGCTTTCCGGGACGGAGGCGGTCTGGGGGTTCTTCACCCCGCTCATCATCTTCGCCGTATTCGCCGTATTGCAGATCATCCTGCCGGCGAGGCGGGTCCCCGGCTACGTGATTGACGAGGCGACCGGCGAGCCCCGCAGCTACCGGCTGAACGGCCTTCTCGTGTTCGTCATCGTGCTGATCGTATGGGCCACCGAGATCACGGGGATGCCGCGCGAGTGGTTCTACCGAGCGTCGGTCTACTCCGTGGCCGGCGGGACAGTCTTCACCCTCATCTTTGCGATCCTGGCGGTGTTCACCCAGCCGAAGGGAGACAGTACGAAAGGCCCCCTCGCGGAGTTGTGGACCGGGCGGGTGCGGGAAATCTCGCTGTTCAAGGACCGCTTCGACATCAAGATGTGGTTCTACGTCGTCGGCGGGGCGATGCTGTCGCTCAACGCCCTGTCCGGGGCGTGGTACCACTACGACCGGTTCGGGGCCGACGCCAATCCGGGCGTGTTCCTGTACGCGGCGTTCTTCACGTTCTACATCACGGACTACTTCGTCTTCGAACGCGTCCAGCTGTACACCTACGACCTGATCCACGAGCGGTTGGGCTTCATGCTGTTCTGGGGCGGCCTCGTGATCTACGGGTGGCTGTTCATCCTGCCGCTGTGGGGCATGGCGGCCCACCCTGACCCCGGTTTCTCCGCGCCGTGGACGTACGTCTGGCTCATCGGGACGGCTGGGCTGTTCCTGCTGGGGTGGAGCATCTCACGCGGCGCGAACATGCAGAAGTACATGTTCAAGCGGTTCCCTGATCGCAAGTTCCTGGGCATCATCGAGCCGAAGTACATCGAGGTCGGCGAGCGCAAGATCCTGTACAGCGGTTACTGGGGCGTGGCCCGGCACTTCAACTACATGGGCGAGGGGTTCGCTTCGCTGTCGATCGCCCTCGTGTTCGGTCACTTCGGCAACCCCTGGGCGTGGGTCTACTTCGTCTTCATCGTGTCGCTGTTCACCTCCCGCCAACGCGACGACGACAAGCACTGCGCGGAGAAGTACGGCGAGGAGAAGTGGGCGGAGTACAAGTCGCTGGTGAAGTACCGGATCTTCCCCGGCGTCTATTGAGGAGAGGGCATCCAGTAGCCTACACGGGGCTCGGTGAAGATGCAGGCTGGATCGTCGGCATCATCGCCCAGCTTGCGGCGGAGCTTGGCGACTATGGTACGCATGGGACGCACGTCGCCGTCGTTCCTCTCTCCCCAGACTCGTTCCAACAGGTGCTCGTAGGTAAGCACCCGCCCTGCGTGGGCCGCCAGTTCGGCCAGCATCCCGTACTCCGTTGGGGTCAGCTGCACCCTGTGACCGGCCAAGGTTACCCTGCGCCGAGCGTAGTCGATGATCAGGTCGCCCAGCACGTAGGGCTCCGACGGCTCGGCGGTCATCCGCCTCCGCAGGGTCGCCTTGATCCTCGCCGCGAGTTCCGTGGGGGAGAAGGGCTTGACGACGTAGTCTACGGCCCCGGCCTCGAAGGCTTTGACGACGACCTCCTCCCGCCCGTAGGCGGACAGGAACATGACCGGCACGTTCGCCACATCCAGTATCTCCTTCATCAGGTCTATCCCGTCCATCCCGGGGAGCATCAGGTCGAGCAGCACCAGCTCCGGCTTCGCTTCCTCCATGAGACGGACCGCTTCCTGCGGGTCCCCGGTCACCACCGGCGCGTAGCCTGCTGTGAAGAGGGTGTCGCGGACGTACCGGAGATCGTTGGGGTCGTCGTCCACCGCGAGGATGCGCACCCGTTCTCTCTCTTCCCTATGTCTCTGCTGCGTGGAGCGCGCAGAGGCGGGCCCGGGGCCGCCCGTCGTACTGCTCCCGGCTTCCTGCACCGTTGGCAAGGTGAAGGTGAAACGTGCGCCGAGGCCCGGCCCATCGCTCTCGGCCCAGATGCGGCCTCCATGCGCCTCCACTATCCCCCTGCAGATGGCCAGACCGAGGCCCGTGTCCCCAGCCTGCTCCTCGGACTGCATCCCGGAAAACTTGCGGAACAGGTGGGGCAGGTCCTCCGAAGGGATGCCACGTCCCCCGTCGGACACCGACACCGCAACGAACACGTCCTCCCGCACGGCGGTCACCCTGATGGCCGACGACTCGGCGGAGTTGCGGGCCGCATTGGACAGCAGGTTGCCCAGCACCTGGACTATGCGCCGCCTGTCCACCATCACCAGAGGCAGGTCAGGCTCGATGTCGATGGCGAGGTTGTCCCTGCCCCCGGCGCTGATGAAGGCGTTCCTCGCCCGGTCCACCAGCACGGCCATCTCCGCAGGTCCGGGGCTGACGGACAGGGTACCTGTCTCTATGCGCGCCACGTCGAGCAGATCGGAAACAAGGCCGTGCATGTGGTCGGCCTGTTCGTCGATGATGCGGAAGAACTGGCGGGTCACGGCGGGGTCCAGGTCCGTGGGCGAGTCCAGCACCGTAGATGCGGAGCCCTTGATGGAGGTGAGGGGCCCTCGAAGCTCGTGGCTCACCATCGCCAAGAACTCCGCCCGCATCCGCTCCAACTCCTGGACGTCGGCCATGTCCTGGAGGGTGACGACCATCGACTCGACCGCGCCGTCGTCGGAGCGGATGGGCGTCGCATTGAGCAGCACCGTGACGCTTCTCCCGTCGGCGACCCGCATGACGATCTCCTCGGCCCGCACCGTCTCGCCGATGCCGAGCAGGTCAGCCATCCGGAACTCACTGAGGGAAATCTCCCGCCCGTCGGCCCGCCTGAAAGTCAACACAGTGAGAAGGTCCTCCGACGACTGGTCGGGATCACGCAGGCTGTCGACGATCCTCCGTGCCTCACGGTTGAAGGACTTCGGCGCTCCCGTGAGGGCGTCGAAGACCGCCACGCCGACGGGGGACGTATCTATGAGCGTCTCCAGGTCGGCCCTGGCCCGTTGTTCTTGCCGGTGCCGGCTGGCGTTGCCGATGACCAGCGCCGCCTGGGATGCGAACGTCACGAGGGTCTCCTCGTCCTCCCGGCTGAACTCCCCGCCGCCCTTCTCGTGGGCCAGGTAGATCGTGCCGACCCCGACCCCCTGGTGGCGAATCGGGGCCACCAGCAGGGATCTTATCGGCACCGAGGGCAGGAACCTCGGCATCTTCAACGCTCTCAGGTGGCTTTCTATGTCGGGAACCCGCAGGGGCTCTCTGAGTCCGCTGAGATACTCGAAGAACCCCTGTCCTTCCGGCATGTCCCACAGTCCCTGGTGTTCCTCCCCGGTGAGACCGGAAACGATGAAGTAGGGGTGTGCGCCCGCTTCGCCAAGGACGGTTATCGCCGCATAGCGCGAGGCCGTCAGCGCCCTGGCGCTGTCCACCACCTCCTGCAGCACGGTGTCAAAGTCGAGGCTCTCGTTGATGCGAAGGCTGGCCTCGCTCAGATGGGAGAGGCGCTCTTCCAGTTCCTGTATCCGTCGGTCTCGCTCGTCCGGTCGGTCCAACTGGTCACCTCGACCAGCCCGTTGATCGGAAAGGGTTCGTCGTCAACAGGGCCAAGCATGCCGCATCCGGCGGGTAGTCACAAATACTCACAGTAAATCGCGGACATAGTTACGTAACGGTAACACACGTAATGGTAAGGTGTGCAACTGCTGTATCCGAGGCGCCCGCACCGGCAACCCTCTCGTGTACGTCCTATCTCCCCTTTTACGCCCGCCCGGTCCGTTCGCACCTATGGCCTCCGTGCCGCCTTCGCTCGTCTACAGAGCATCAGAGGAGGATATCCGGAATGACCGAACCGACACCGGGCACGCCCAACTATACGATGGGCTTCAGTGAAGCCATCCTCGATTCCCTGAGACGGTATCCCGCGGAGGCCAACTCCGCCTACCTGCTGCCGCACCTGCGGCCCGGTCTCCGCGTCCTCGATTTCGGCTGCGGTCCCGGCACCGTGTCGGTGGGGCTGGCCAAGGCGGTGGAGCCCGGCGAGCTGCACGGCGTCGACATGGAGGAGTCACAGATCGAGCTGGCGAGGGCCGTCGCCGAGTCGGACCGGCAGGGGAACGCCGTCTTCCACGTCGGGGACATACTCCACCTACCCTTCGAGGATGGCTCGTTCGACGTAGCGCACTGCCATAACGTGCTGATGCACATCCCGGACACCCAGGCCGTGCTCACGGAGGTGAAGCGTGTCCTGAAGCCTGGAGGCATCATCGGCTGCCGGGAGATGATCTGCGAGTCGTGCTACACCTACCCGGACTTCGGCGTCATCAGAAAGGCGTGGGACATGTTCGAGGACCTGCTCACGGCCGACGACGGCCACCCCCAGATGGGGAAGGAGCTGAAGGGCCACGTCCTGGATGCGGGTTTCACGAACCCCCGTGTGACGGCCTCCTGGGACATCTGCAGCACGCCTGCGGACGTCGCCTTAGTCCACGGGGTTACCAGCAATTGGTTCCTGGCGCCGGAGGTCACGGAGGCGGCCATCAAGTACGGGGCGGCGACGAGAGAGTTGTGCGACAGGATCGCCGACGCCTACAGCAGGTGGAAGGACGTTCCGGGGGCGCTGTGCGGCATCGCGTTCGGCGAGGTCGTGGCGGAAAAGCCGTAGGAGGCAGGGCGAGACGGGTTCGTCGACGTCCGCATTTGGCCGCCGCGTTCGACGTCTATAGCGGGTAAGAGTCGGTCTTACGCGGCGTTGTTGACGACGACCCGCCCGGCCTTCACGACGGCGAGCACCCGGGCGACGTCGGCGATCTGTTCGTCGGGGTTGCCGTCGACGATGAGCAGGTCGGCCTCCTTGCCGGGGGCGACAGTGCCGACGGTGTCGTCGATACCGAGCGCCTTCGCGTTACCTCCCGTCGCCGAGGCTATCGCCCCGGCGGGGGTCAGCCCCGCGTCCACCATCGCGGCGAGTTCGAGGTCGAAGCGACCGAACGGGTAGACGCCCCAACCGCAGTCGGAGCCGGCCATCAATTGGACGCCGTGCTCGATGAGCTTGCCGATCTGCTCGAGGGTCGTGGCATGGCCGCGCCGCATGCGGTCGAGCATCGTCGTCTCTTCTTCCGTGGAGGTGCCGGCGTCCACGCGCGCCTGGAGGATGGGGATGCGGCTCCGGGTGATCTGCAGCGTGGGGTTCACGCAGATGCCGCGCTCGGCGATGTCGGCGGCCAGATGCTCGTCGAAGACCCGCGCACCGTGCTCGTCGGTGAACCAGCCGTGCATGATGGCGTCGTACTCGGCGTCTACGACCATCCGCATCGCTTCGTTCGAGCGGCAGTGCGCCACGACCTTGCGGTCGCGGCGGTGTCCTTCCAGCGCGATGGTCGTCAACTCCTCGGGGGAGAACTGCGGACGGAACGGGTCGCTGCCCAGCGTGCTGCCGCCCGTCGCCATCACCTTGAGGAAGTCGGCGCCCTCCTTGATGAGCAGACGCGCGGCGTGCCGGACGCCATCCACGCCGTCGGCCTCGGAGCCCATGAACCAGCAGTGACCGCCGCTGACGGTTATCGGGCGACCGGAGGCGAGCACGCGGGAGCCGTGAACTATACCCTGCTCCAATCCGTCCTTGAGGCGGAACGTGGTCTGGTTCCAGCCGCCGCAGTCGCAGACGGTCGTCACGCCGGTCGCGAGGGCCGTTCCGACGTTGTGCGCCGAGCGCAGGAGGCGGATCGCGTCGTCGTCTGCCAGGTGTACGTCCTCTCCGCGCCTGCCGTCGCCGGGCATGTTCGTGTGGGTGTGGCAGTCGATCAGGCCGGGAAGGAGCGTGGCGTTGGAGAAGTCGAGCACCTGGCCGTCGGGAGGCGGGGCATCGGAAGCGGGGCCCACGGACACGATGCGCGACCGTTCAATGCGCACGACGACGTCGGTTGCGGCAGGCGCGCCTGTGCCGTCGAGCATCCTCCCCGCGTGGATGGTCAGCGAGCCGTTCGAGCGTTGCATGGCGTCACCTCACGTTCTCCGCGTGGGGAAGATTAGCACGTCACGCCGACCCTCACCCGCCACGTGTCGCGCGGCGACCCGTTCGGCAAGCTCAGGGCAGGCTCTCTCCCAGAGGGCGAGGTGGGCTGCGGGTCCCTGCCTGCGCAGGAACGACGGGTGCTACGCGTCCGCTTCGCGGCGCGTCGTGCGCTGCCCGCGCACCCTGGATTCCAGCCGGTGCTGGAATGACGGAATCAGGCGAGAAGGGTTTCCACTTCCGCACGGGTGGGCATGGCGTCCTGAGCGCCGGGGCGGGTGACGGCGAGCGCGCCCGCGGCTGCGCCGTAGCGGACCGCTTCGCTCAGCGATCTGTCCTCGGCGAGGGCGCAGGTCATGGCGGAGCCGAAGGCGTCGCCCGCCGCGACGGTGTCCACGGCCTCGACCTCGAAGGGCGGCACGTAGCCGCTGTCGCCGTCCGACAGGTAGAACGCGCCGGCCTCGCCCATCTTCACGACGGCCGCTCTTACGCCGCGTTGGAGCAGGGCACGGGCTGCTGTTTCAGCGGATGCTGCGTCGGCGATGTCGATGCCGGTGAGCAGGGCTGCCTCGGACTGGTTCGGGGTGAGCACGTCGACGAGGGCGCACGCCTCGTGCGGGAAGGCGTCGGCAGGGGCGGGGTCCCAGACGACGCGCACGCCCATCTCGTTCGCGATGCGGGCGGCCCTGAGCGACACGGCTGGTGGTATCTCACACTGGAGCATGAGCGCGTCCGCCCCTTCGAGTGCCGACGTCACGGCGTCGACCTGCGTGTCGTCGCAGCGCATGTTCGCGCCGCTGGCCACCAGGATGCGGTTCTGGCGGGAGGCATCGAGGAGGATCATCGCCACGCCGGAAGAGGCGTCGGTGTCCTCCATGACGCCGCTGACGTCGACGCCGCTGGCGCGCAGGTTGTCCAGGAGTTGCGGTGCGAACAGGTCGTTGCCCACGCGGCCGATCATCCGAACGGATGCTCCCATGCGGGCAGCCGCGACCGCCTGGTTCGCGCCCTTGCCGCCCGGCGCGGTGTAGAAGCCGCCGCCGAGGACTGTCTCGCCGGGTGACGGCAGCCGGGGAGCGGCCCCGATGAGGTCCATGTTGATGCTGCCGAGGACGACGATGGTTGGGGGCATGACGACGGATCAGCCCTGCCCGACGGAGAGCTCCAGGTGGTTGCCGTTGGGGTCGTCGACGTAGAGCGAGTAACCCGCTCCGTCGCGGTGCTCGCGGACGTGGTCGACGACGAAGCCTCGCCCTTCGAGTTCGCGCTGCAACTCGGCGGGGTCGTCCGGGCCGTCGAGGTCAAAGGTGTGGTGCGGGACGCCTTCGTTCTCGCCCGCCGAGCCGTCGAACAGGCCGACGGTGAAGTCGCCCACACGGAGCCGGACGACATCGACTCCCCGCACCTGGTGCCGTGTCGTGACCTCGGCCCCGAACAACTCCTGGTAGAACCGCACCGCGTCTTCGAGGTCGGCGACGCTGTAGTTCCACGAGCGTATGCCTTTCGCTTTCATGGGCTCCCTCCGCGGCTGTCAGACATGCGGGCAGCGTAGCGTGCGACGGTGGGGTGTTCAAGGGGAGGTGGCGGTGGTTCGACAGGCTCACCATGAACGGGCGTTGCCTGAGAGATTTCTCGGCTACGCTGCGCTCCGCTCGAAATGACAAGGTCCAACTCGCGCCACTCCGCAGGCCCTCACCCGCCGCGCAAGCGCGTCGACCTCTCCCCGGGGGAGAGGTGGGATACGAGGTTCCTGCCTCCGCAGGAAGGACGAGAGGCTCGCCGTGTGGCGAGCCCCCATGTTCAGCGTGGTGTGCGCGGCGTTCTAGATGACGTCGCCGACCATGCGGTTGCGGCGGACGGCGGCGGGATCGTCTATCTCGATGCCCTCCCACTCCGGGAGCTTGGCGCCCTCGCCCGAGAGCTCGGCTTCGATGGTGTTGTTGACGACGATGTCCTTGAACGGCCCACGCAGCCGGCCCTCATAACCGGGGTACTCGAAGAACTCTACCGGGTAGACGAGAATCTCGTTCTCGTCCGGGTTGCGGATGACATTCATGGGCTCGCCGCCGCTCTCAACGATACGCATCTGCTCTTCCAGCATGCGGCGGAACATGATGAGGCCGACGTCGGACACGCCGAGGCGCTCGGTTGTGCGGTCGGTGATGGGGCCCTGCATGACCCATGCGGCCTGGTCCTGTCCGAGCACCCAGTCGGCCTTGATGGTGCCGTCCGGGTTGTAGACGGGGACCTCCTCGTGCGGCACCACGTCCGGCTGCTCCTGCCCGGGTTCGAGCGGCTCGAGGTCGACGACGAAGTGGAGGGTGTGGGTGTCGTCCACAGGCACGCGGTACTGGAGGTTGGAGGTGATGTGCAGGACGTGGGGGAAGAGGATGGGATGCCCCATGCGCCAGTAGTCGTTCTCTTCCGTCTCGTCGCCAACGAGGCGGCGCTTGATGACGCCGTAGTCCGTGACCTCGAAACCGATCTTGCGATGGTCGGCGCCGCGCGAGCCGATACGCGAGTTCCACAGGTCGCGCATCTCGGGGGGCTTGTTGCGGTTCATCACCCAGCCACCCCAGTAGCGGTGGAGCCACTGGAAGTGGAGCGGGTCGAGCGAGTTCTCGTGGCACTGCAGCCAGTTGCACGGGATCATGATGGACTGCGTGCGGCGGATGCCCGGCCACACGAGGACGTCGACACGGGGAAGCAGGGGTGCGGGCTCCGGCCCCATGTAGGCGAAGACGACGCCGCCCAACTCCTGCGCCTTGTACGCCTTGATGCGCACCTTCTCCTTGAACTTGGAGCCCTCAGGCTCGGACGGCTGGTCGACGCACTGGCCGGTCTCGTTGAATATCCAGCCGTGATAGGCGCAGCGGATGCCGTTCTCCTCGGGGATGCCGTAGGAGAGGTTGGCCTTGCGGTGCGCGCAAGAGGGTTCAATGAGGCCGACGGTGCCGCTGGCGTCGCGGTAGAGGACGAGGTCCTCGCCGAGGAGGCGCATCTCCTTGGTGGGATTGTCGGCGTCGAGCTCGACACTTCCTGCGATGGGGTGCCAGTAGCGGCGCATCAGTTCGCCCATCGGCGTTCCGGGGCCGACGCGGGTCAACCGTTCGTTCTGCTCCGCGGTAAGCATGAGGTCGCCTCCTCTCGTGGCGGCATTGCTCTTAACGCGCCAAGCATAGCGCAAACAGGGGCGAGTGGCTACGTTCCAAGGGGACGACCCTCACCCGCCGCGCAGAGTTACAAGAACCACCCACGGCGGGTATCCTGAGCCTGCAAGGAGGCCTGCCCTCGTGGAGACCGAACGCATCTTCCCCGGCGTGTGGGAGTTCCGCACCGAGTACGGACGCGACACCGCCGAGCTCTTCACCGACGGCGCGATGCCGCATGCCGCGTGGTTCGTCGCCGGGGACCACCCCGCCATCCTCGACCCCGGCCCCACCTCCATCGCGGAGGAGCTGCTCGACGCCATCCGCAAGCTCGGCCATGACACCGACGCCATCGAGTGGGTCGTGCCGTCGCACATCCACATAGACCACGCGGGCGGCAGCGGCTGGCTCGTGCGGGAACTCCCCCGCGCGAAGGCCGTCTTCCATACGCGCGGCGCGCCGTTCATGCGCGACCCCGAACGCCTCATCGCCGGGACCGCAGACGTGTTCGGCGACACCTGGGAGGCCGTCTTCGGCGACATCCTCCCCGTGCCGGACGAGAGCATGGTGACGGTGGAGGACGGTGACACGCTCGATTTCGGCAGCGGCGCGCCGTACCGCATCGTGTTCATGCCGGGGCACTCGCTCGACCACATCGGCGTCTACGACGAGGCGAACGAGGCGCTCTACTGCGGCCACGGCCTCGGGAACTACAAGCCGCCGCGCTTCCTGCCCGACCCGCCGATGACGCTGCCGTACTTCGACGTGGACGCCAGCATCGCCTCGATCCGCAAGGCGCGCGACCTCGCCCCGAAGTACCTGCTGCCCGTCCACTCCGGCTTCCTCGCCTCCAACCCCGCCTTCGCCATCGACGCCGTCGAGCGGATCACCATCGAACTCGGCGAGCTCATCAAGGAGGGTATGGCCGCGGGCAGGAGCGAGGCCGAGATGGAGGTCGACGTCCGCAGACACCTGTTCGCCGACCCCGCGAAGGCCGACCGCTCCTACTGGCCGGTCGTCGTCTCGTACGTGCGCTACTATGAGCGCCAGGCCCGCAGGGCCAAGAACGCCTGACCACGGAGGAATGGCCCATGCCGTCGTTCGATGTCGTATCGAAGGTCGATCTCACGGAGGTGGACAACGCCGTCAATGGCGTGAAGCGCGAGACCCAGCAGCGCTTCGACCTCAAGGGCACCCGCGCGGGCGTCGAGCGCTCGGGCAGCGTGCTCACCGTCACCGCCGACAACGACCTTCAGCTCCGCCAGGTGCACGACCTGCTCCACACCTACTTCGCCCGCCGCGACGTCGACAGCCGCTCACTCTCGTTCGAGACGCCCCAGAAGGCCACCGGCGACAGCCTGCGCCAGCAGGTCACGATCCGCCAAGGCATCGACGGGGAACTCAGCCGCAAGATCGTCAAGGCCGTTAAGGGCACGAAGATCCGCGTTCAACTGGCGATACAGGGCGACGAACTGCGCGTCTCCGGCAAGAAGCGCGACGACCTGCAGGAGGTCATCGCCTTCATCAAGGAGATGGGCATCGAGCAGCCGTTGCAGTACGTCAACTACCGCGACTGAAGACCCCTACTCCTCCACCCACGTCAGCAAGCGCTCCGGCGTCAGCCGCAGCAGCACCGAGTGCTCGTCGTGCACGTCCTCCAAGAACTGCTCGGCGTTCTCTCCCATGTAGCGGCGCGCTATCGACAGTCCCGTCTCCTCGACGCCCTCCGCCGTGATGGCGACCGATCCCTCCGCCGACACGTACATATACGGCTCGTCGTGCGTCGAGATGGTGATCGCCGCGCGGCTGTCGCGCTGGAGGTTCTTCACGCGCTGGAACGTGCTGCTCGTGTACACGATGAACTCCCCATCCCTGTACTCATACCAGACGGGGATGGCGTGCGGCGCGCCGTTCGCACGGAGCGTCACGAACACGGCGACGAGGGGCCGCTCCAGGAACGCGGCCATCTGCGCGGGCGTCATGTCGCTCATTGCGTGCTGATCGTCTGCCCGCCGTCCACCACGAGTGCGTGGCCGGTCACGTACGACGACTCCTCGCTCGCCAGGAAGAGCACGCAGTACGCGACCTCCTCCGGCTGGCCCATGCGATGCAGCGCCGCCACGCGCTGGCCCGCCTCGTAGCGCTGGTCCTCGTCGATGGGGCGGGGGCGGGGCGGGAACTCGCGGATGCGGTTCGTCTCGATGGGGCCGGGGCAGACGCAGTTCACCCGAATCTCAGGTCCGTAGTCGATCGCCAACTGCCGCGTCAGGTTCACCAGCGCGGCCTTCGTCGCGCTGTACGACGGGTAGCGCGGGCTCGCCCGGAGCCCGAAGCTCGACGCCGTGATGACGATACTGCCGGACCCCTGCTCCATGAAGTGCGGGAGCACGGCCTGCACGCCGTGGTAGACGCCGTACAGGTTCAGGTTGATGACGTGGTCCCACTCCTCGTCGGACATCTCGTGGAGCTTCTTCCGAACGCCGGTGCCCGCATTCAGGAAGACCACGTCCAGCCCGCCGAAGCGGTCGATGGCGGTGCTCACCATCTCCTCGCACACCGCCTTCTGCGACACGTCGCCGAGCAGGAAGTGCGCCTCGCCGCCGTCGGCCTCGATGAGACGGTCGGTGCGGGGGTCGCCGCGCTCCGCCACGTCGGCGCACACGACCTTCGCGCCCTCGCGGGCGAACAGCCGCGCCGTCGCCCTGCCGATGCCGCTCTCGGCGCCGGTCACCACCGCGACCTTCCCGCTCAGCCTGCCGAGCCCGGCCCCCATCCGTAGGTGTTCGCCAGCGTTGTTCGTCATCGGCGCTCCCTCCTGCATCGTGCGCGGCCAAGTGTAGCGCAAGCGCGCGGCACATATGAGAGGAGCGACATCAGAAGTAAGCGATTGGCTGGGGATGATGGATTCGAACCATCGTTACCTGATCCAGAGTCAGGCGGCCTACCACTAGCCGAATCCCCAGCGGCAGACTCCCATGATAGCAAACCGGGGCCGCTCTCGCCTCAGAGCGCGGCCATGGCGGCGCGCAGCCGGGCGACACAGCGCTCCTTCCCGAGCACCGACAGTGTGTCGAACAGCGGCGGCGCGGCGGTGCGACCCGTCACGGCGACGCGTATCGCCCCGAAGAGTTGCCCCGTCTTGACGCCCAGCCGCTCCGCGAGCGCCCGGTAGGAGGCTTCCAGTGCACCGACGCTCCAGTCGTCCACGCCCTCTGCTTCCGTGAGCGCTGCTTCGAGCGCGGCGCACGTGCCGTCGACGTCCAGCCCCTTCGGCACGAGCAGCGCGGGGTCATATTCGAGGCGCTCCTCGAAGAAGAACGATAGCACCTCCGGCGCCTCCGACAGCCGCTTCAGCCGCTCGCGCTCCAGCGGCACGATGGAAGCCAGATACTCTCGGTCTACGGGAACCGTGTTCCCGGGGAGCCCGGATGTAGGATCCTCCAGCCACGGCACGAGCGCGTCCGCCAGCGCCTCGTTGTCCATGTCCCGGATGTACAGCCCGTTGAACCAGTCCAGCTTCTCGATGTTGAACACCGCCGGGTTGGCGACGATCCGCTCCGGCGTGAAATGCCTGACGAGCTCGTCCTTCGAGAACACCTCGCTCGTCTCATCGAGCGACCACCCGAGCAGCGCGAGGAAGTTGACCATCGCGTCGGGCAGATAGCCCATGTCGCGGAACTCCAGCACGGAGGCCGCGCCGTGGCGCTTGCTCAGCTTGGAGCGGTCCGGCCCCAGGATGAGCGGCAGGTGGACCAGGCGCGGCATCTCGTAGCCGAACGCCTCGTACAACAGCTTGTGGCGCGGCGCGCTCGGCAGCCACTCCTCCGCCCGCATCACGTCCGTTATCTCCATGAGATGGTCGTCCACTACGTTCGCAAGGTGGTACGTCGGGTAGCCGTCCGACTTCAGCAGCACGAAGTCGTCCAGCAGCGAGACGTCGAACGTCACCTCGCCGCGCACGAAGTCGTTGACGGTAATGTTCCCCTCGGTCGGCATCTTGAAGCGCACGACAGGAGGGTTGGGGTTCTCCTCCCGCGCCTCAGCGGCCCCATTCGGCTCGCGGCAGCGACGGTCGTAGCCCGTCGGCCGGCGCTCCTCCTGCCGCTGCTTCCGCACCGCGTCGAGCCGCTCAGGCGTGCAGTAGCAGTGGTACGCCTTTCCCTCGGCGAGCAGCCAGTCCGCGTGCTTCCTGTAGATATCGAGCCGCTCCGACTGCACGTACGGGCCGTGCGCCGCGTCCGCCCCCGGCCCCTCGTCCCAGTCGAGGCCAAGCCATCGCAGGGCGTCGAGGATCGCGTCGAGCGAACCGGGGACGAGGCGCGCCTGGTCGGTGTCCTCGATGCGCACGATGAACGTCCCGCCGGTGTGGCGCGCATACAGCCAGTTGAACAGCGCCGAGCGGATGTTGCCGACGTGCGGGTCGCCGGTAGGGCTCGGTGCGTACCGGACGCGGACGGTCATGCGTCAGCTCTTGGTCGACGGCAGGAACGGCGCGAGCTTGTCCATGAACGAGGAGAGCGTACGCGTCTGTATCCAGATGTCGCCGCTGCCGGTGAACTTCATCACCAGTCCCTCGCCGCCGGCGATGAGCGAACCGAGCCCGCCGACCTTGCCGATGGAGTACTGCACGTTCTCCGTGAACGCGACGACGTGCCCCGTGTCCACGACCAGTTCGCTGCCCGGCTGGATGGAGAGCTTCTTGATGGCGCCGTACGAGTTGACGTGCACCGTGCCCTGACCGCCCTCGGCGTACGCGCGCAGGAAGAAGATCTTCTCCCCGCTGAACATGCCCTTCATGCCCTGGAACTTGGCGTCCGTGTACACGTTGTCCGTACACGCGAGGAACGAACTGCCCTGGATGTACAGGTCCTGCCCCGGCATCAGCTCGTGGGAGATGATGTCGCCCGGCGTCGGCGGCGCAAGGCTTATCCAGCCGCCGCCCGGCCCTGCCGTGAACGTGTTGAGGAAGAACGACTCGCCGCCCAGCATCCGCTTGAAGCCGCCGAACAGCCCACCGCCTCCACCCATGCCCGTCCGCATCTCCAGCCCCTGCTGGGCCGCCATCGCTCCGGGCTCCGCCTTGACCGACTCTCCAGCCGATAACTCCGCCGTGAGTATCGTGAAACTGGGGTCGAACTCGATCGTCGTCTTCATCCTGCCGCGTCCTCCTCGTCTTGCGTCTTGCGGGACGACTCCCACAAGACCAGTCTACCACCCGTGCCCGGGGGCTCAGGCCCAGCGGAAGCAGGCAGCGGGGTTGTCCCAGAAGAGGCGGCGCTTGTCGTCGTCGTCGAGCTGGTCCCAGCCAAGGACGAGGTCGACGGAGTCGGGGAAGCGGGACTCGGCGTGGGGGAAGTCGGAGCCGAACATGAGGACGTGGTCGCCCATCATCTCGGAGACCATCTTCACCATGTCCGGCCCCTCGTGGAGGACGACAGCTGCGAAGAAGCGCCCGCCGGTCATGTACTCCTCCATCGTGTGCTGGAGGTCCTCGGCGACGTAGCCCATGTAGTGAACCTGGTCCTCCATGCGCTTCATCCAGAAGGGGAGCCAGCCGAACCCGGACTCGAGGATGGCGAGGTTGAGGTTGGGATACTTGTCGAGCAGGCCCGCGCCGAGGAAGGCGGCGGTCATGCGCATCGCGCCCCAGGGGTGGGAGGCGGTGCGCCCGATGAAAGGGTTGTCCCAGAGGTCGCGGTAGCCGGGGTAGCCTGCGGAGTTGCTGTGGTGCACGACGGCGAGCCCGGCGTCGTCGGCTGCGGCCCAGACGGGATGGAGGTCCGGATGGTCGATGGGGTAGTCGAGGGGGAGCTCCAGCATGATGCCGCGCGCCCAGCGCGAGCCGCCCCACGTCTTGATCTCGCTGACGGCGTTCTCGACGTCGCGGGCGCTCGCGGAGAGCAGCGAGGTGAGGCGGTCCGGGTAGCGTGAGCAGACGTCGTCCAGGAAGCGGTGCACTGCGCCGATCATGCCTGCGTCCACGCTCAGATCGTCGTGGCCGGTGAACGCGCCGTGCACCATGAGCTCGACGTCGATGCCCTCCTCGTCCATCTCGCGGATGCGGGTCTCGATATCCTCGTCCTCGGAGTAGCGCGATGGGTAGATGCGGCCCTGGAAGTTCTGGAAGTGGCGCTCCTCATGCTCGCGCGGCCCGGCCTCGCCGAGGTGGCGGGGCTTGCCGCTGCCCCACCCGCCCCTGCTCTCGAAGCGATACAAGTGCCTGAACGGCGGCTCCAGTATCTGCCCGGCGCGGCCGATCTTCACCTCGCTCAGGAACCGCTCGAACTCCGGCTGGCGCGCCCGGGTCGCGGCGTCCATGTAGGGCGTCAGCGTCTCGACCGACGGCTGGATGTGGGTGTCGGCATCGAAGACCCGGAATCCGTTGCGCATGGTGGTTCCCTCCTCTCAGCCGTTCAGGCCGTAGGTGTCGCGGGCCTTGGCGGGGGTGAGGATGCCGTCCTCGACGTCGGCGCGGACGCGGGCGGAGTCGCGGGCGGCAGCGGGGAGGACGCCTCCGCCTCCACCGGTCTCGATACGGAAGACGTCGCCGGGCTCGAGGCCGACGTTGGAGACGATGCCGGGGTAGCGCTGCTCGCGCTCTTCGCCGGGGTGGACGACGACCCACGCATTGCGGCCGTCGCCGCCGCCCTCGACGCCCGCAGCTTCGCGTTTCGATGCACCGCCGGAGAGTCGGCTGGGCGCGCGGACGCGGTACTCGCGTACGTAGCCCGGGCCGCCCCGGAACGCGCCGTCGCCCGCAGAGTCGGGCAGCACCTCGAAGCGCGTCATGTCGACGGGGAACTCGGACTCGATGACCTCGACGCTGGTGAACTTCGCGCCGTAGCTGGCGCGGGAGCCGACGCCGGAGAAGCCGTCGCCGCCCTGCCACCCGGGCGCGCCCGCGTACATCAGCTCGTACTGGACGTACTGCCGCTTCGCGCCCGTGTAGCCGACGACGATGGAGCTCTGGGTGGCGATATGGGCGAGCGCGGGCTTGCCGGAGGCCTTGGCCAGGACCGCGCCGATGACGCTCTCGGCGAGGGCGAGGGTCTTGGAGTAGAAGCCGACGGGGCCGGGGAAGGCGGGGTCGAGGAGGCTGCCGCGCCGGAAGCGGCACTCGACGGCGTCCGTCATGCCGTGGTTGAGGGGGATGTGGCGGTCGGTGAGGCGTATCGCCATGTTGCGGGCGAGCCCCTCGACGAAATGCGGGCGCAGGTTGATGGGCGAGGTCGCCTGGTCGCCGGTGCCGGTGAAGTCGAGCAGGAGGTGGTCGCCCTCCTTGATGGAGGCGACGTGCATGCGGATCGGCTCGCCGGTGCTGGGGTCGTCGACCATGGCCTCGACCTCGCAGACGCCGTCGGGCCACGCCGAGATCTGCTCGCGGATGCGGTGTGCGGTGCGCTCGCCCGCCTGCTCGAACTGCTGCAGGAGCGCGTTCGGGCCGTACGTGCGGATGAGGTCGTGCAGCCGCACCTCGCCGATGGTGTGGCAGACGCCGGCCTTGGCGGTGAGGTCGCCGATCATCATCTCGGGCACGCGGCTGTTGGCTCGGACGAACGTCGCGGTGTCCTGCTCAAGGCGGTAGTCGCGCATGTAGCGCACGGGCGGTATCTGAAGGCCCTCGCCGAAGAGGTCCCGGGCGGTGGCGTTGCGCGAACCCGCAGCCACGCCGCCGATGTCGGGCGTGTGGCCGATGCTGGCGGCGAACGCGACGAGATCGCCCTTCCAGAAGACGGGGGTCATCACGACCATGTCGTTGGCGTGGGGGCAGCCGCTGTGGTACGGGTGGCTGGCGAGATAGGCGTCGCCCTCGCGCATGTCGGCGGGAGCGTGGAAGTCGAAGAGGCCGTGGACGCAGGCGGGGAGGCCGCCCATGTGGCCGGGGTGGGAGCCACGCGCGACGAGGCGTCCGGAGGCGTCCAGGAGTCCGCAACTGAAGTCGTGCGACTCGCGGACGATGGTGGAGAAGCCCGTGCGGAAGACGGCGTTCTCCATCTCGCGGACGATGCCGTCGAGGCGTGCGCTCATCACTTCGAAGGTGATGACGTCGAGCGGGGCGTTGGTCATGGGCGCATGATACGCGGTTTTTCGGATATACTGGCCGTTGGGCCGAGGCCGGAAGGCCGTTTCACCGCGTGGCGCATTCGTCTAGCGGCCCAGGACACCGCCCTCTCAAGGCGGAGATCACGGGTTCGAATCCCGTATGCGCCACCACTGCGCCACCGAACACCCCCGGCTAGAATGTGCAGCCAGAGGAGTCGTCATGCCCATCTGCCGCGGGACGTTCGAGGTCAACATGGAGCCGGAGCCGCCGTTCCTGGTTCTCCAGGTGGTGCCGGATGCGCACCTGGTCGGCAGCGCCGACTGCCTGCACCCGCTCCCGTGGATGGCCGTCGCCGTCGGGGCGAGCGACGCCGACGTGGAGGAGTAGCCGCATGGCCGTCGTCAGCGTCGAAATCACGGAACGCGCGCCCTTCGCCGACGGCGCGGAATCCGGCGAAGCCGGCCCATACGAGCGCGTCGACGGGCTGCTGACCCACGCCATCGACCCCGCGAACCCGGCGAACGCGCTCATCACCGACCTCGCGCTGGCGCCGCGCCGCGCCGACGGTCTCGTGCGCTTCACGGGCGATTTCACGCTCATCGCACCGGTCGACCGGGAGCGCGGCAATGGCGAACTGCTGATCGACGTCGTGAACCGGGGGCGGCGGCAAGTGATGTCGACCTTCAACCTGGCGCCGCCGTCGCGTGTGGGATCGTCGGAGATCCCCCTCGGCGACGGTTTCCTCTGCCGCCGGGGTTACACGGTGTTGTCGGTCGGGTGGCAGTGGGACGTCCCGCGTAGTCCGGCGATGATGGGCCTCGAGGCTCCTGCGGCCTTCGAGAACGGGAAGCCTGCGACGGGGCAGGTGCTGGTGGAGATCAGGCCCGACGCGCCGCAGCGGACGCGGCTGCTGGCGAACCGCGTCCACAAGCCGTATCCAGCAGCCGACGTCGACGAACCGCAGGCCCGGCTGCTGGTGAAGGACTGGGAGGATGGGCCGTACCGGGAGATTCCGCGTTCGGCATGGCGGTTCGCCGAAGAAACGGACGCTGGCGTCTTTCCCTCCGCCTCGCACATCACCGTCGAGGCTGGGATGGAACCCGGGAAGATCTACCACGTCGTCTACACTACCGACCACGCTCCCGTTGTGGGCGCGGGACTGCTCGCCGTGCGCGACGCCGCGGCGTGGTTGAAGAACGGCGGGAACTCGCTCGCACCGTCCGGCTTCGCGTATGCTCACGCCTACGGTGTGTCCCAGACCGGCCGGCTGCTCCGGCACCTGCTCTACCTCGGCCTGAACGTCGACGAGGAGGGGCGGCAGGTGTACGACGGCCTGCTCGTGCACGTCGCCGGCGCACGCCGGGGCGAATTCAACCAGCGTTTCGGCCAGCCGTCCGTACAGTCGACCCCGGGGTTCGGCCACCTCTTCCCGTTCGCGGACAACGAACTGTCCGACCCCTTCACCGAGGAGCAAGACGGCCTGCTGCGCCGGGTGCGCGCCGCTGGCGCCGCGCCGCGCGTCGTCTATACCAACACCTCGGCGGAGTACTGGCGCGGCGACGGCTCGCTCACGCACATCGACCCCACGGGGCGGCACGACCTCGACGAGGCGCCGGAGTCGCGCACGTACCTCTTCGCCAGCACGCAACACACGATGACCGACTCGCTCCCTGCGCCGGGCGACCCCAACGTCGACGGCACGGAGCGCCGGTTCCCCGGCAACGCGCTTGACTATCGCCCGCTGCTGCGCGCCGCGCTCGCCAACCTGAGCGCGTGGGCGCGCGGCGACGCCCAGCCTCCGCCGTCCCGCCATCCCCGGCTCGACAACGGCGACGCCGTGACGCGCGCCGAGGCGCTCGCGAGCCTCCACGCGGTGGACGACGACGCGAAGCCCGACCCGGAGCGGCTGTGGCGGCTGCGCGAGGCCAACATGGGGCCTCGCGCAAGCGAAGGCGTCGGCGCCTACCCTGTCGCCGAGGGACGCGCCTACCCCAGCTTCGTCTCCGCGCTTGATGCCGACGGCAACGAGGTGGCCGGCATCCGGCTGCCGGACATCGAGGCGCCGGTGGGGGCGCACTCCGGCTGGAATCCACGCCACCCGGACTCGGGGTCGCCAGAGCAGATCATCCCGATGGTGGGGTTCTCCCTGTTCTTCAGTCCAGACGAAGTGCGCCGCCGCTACGCGGACAGGGCGGCGTACGAGGCGCAGGCCCGCTCGGCGGCGGAGCGGCTCGCCGCCGAGCGCTACCTACTCGCGGAGGACGTTGATGTCGTCGTCGCCGGTGCCCTCTCGCGCTACGACGACGCGCTGGCGGGGGATTCGAGGGCGGAGTAGAGGTCACGAAGGGTCACTCCCCCGGCTAGAATGTGCAGCCAGAGGAGTTCGGCATGCCCATCTGCCGCGGTACCTTGAGGTCAACATGGAGCCGGAGCCGCCGTTCCTGGAGCAGGACGGGGTGACGTTGAACCGCAACGCCGTGCGCAAGGAGCTCTCCGGCGGCATGCCCGGCACGTCCGAGGCGCAGATGCTCGCAGCCTTCACCGGCACCCCAGGTTCGGCAGGCTACGTGGCCATCGAGCACTTCACGAGATCGGTGGACGGGAAGTCGGGCTCGTTCGTGCTCCAGCACAACGGAGTGATGAACAAGGGCGACGCGCAGCTTACGGTCACCATCGTGCCCGACTCGGGCACCGGAGAGCTGGCCGGCATCTCGGGAACCATGGAACTCGACAACGACGGGGGTCAGCACTCGTACGTCCTCGACTACGAGCAGGCATAAGCGCAAGGAGAGGCAAGGCGATGGTCAGGTCAGCAGGCCGTTCAACAGCTTCACGGAAGATCGATGAGAAGATTGCGGAGCTGAGCGACTGGCGCGGCGAGCGGCTGAGCGAGGTCCGCAGGCTCATCCTCGAGGCCGACCCGGAGGCGGTCGAGGGGTGGAAATGGCAGAACTCCGCCGTGTGGTCGCACGACGGGGTGGTCGCCGCCGCCAAGGCGACCAAGAGCAAGGTGCGGCTCACGTTCGCGCACGGGGCGAGCCTCCCCGACCCCACGAACCTGTTCAACGCGAGCCTGGACGCGGACACGATGCGGACGATAGAGATCGTCGAGGGCGATGCGATAGACGACGACGCGCTGCAGGCACTGGTGCGCGAGGCCGTGGCCTACAACGCCAGGCAGGACGGCACTGCGCCGGTGCTCCTCTCAGGCGGTAACCCACAGATCCCGAAGGGCGACGGCGACGGCCCCGTGCAGGCGTACATCGCGGCGATGCCGGGCTGGAAGAGCGACGTGGGGCGGCGGATCGACGCGCTCATCAAGCAGAACGTGCCCGGCGTGCGCAAGGCGGTGCGGTGGAACTCGCCCTTCTACGGGGTCGAGGGCATGGGCTTCTTCCTGAACCTCCACGTCTTCACCCGCTACGTGCGCGTGACGTTCTTCCGAGGCGTTTCGCTGGATCCCGCGCCGCCCGGCACGATGAAGGACCCGGACGCGCGCTATGTCGACGTCCACGAGGGCGAACTCGACGAAGAGCAGATGGCGGCGTGGGTGCGGCAGGCGGCGAGCATCCCCGGTTGGGATTTGAGTTGACGCGAGGACTATACTGCCCCTACGCGTGAGCGAGAGGGAGTCCCGGCGGCAGGGAGAGCACAGCAGAGGGAGGTGTGCCATGGCAGGTTACGTCGACGCAGACGGCCACGTGATCGAGGACCCGGTAGCGATCCACCAGTACCTGGAGGCACCGTTCGACAAGATGCGCACGGTGCTGAACGTCCTGCCCGACGGCGACAAGTTCCACTCGCCGAGCGTGCAGAGCGCCAACCCGGCGCCAGGGGCATTCGAGCCCGCCGACGCAAAGAAGTGGACGTCGTTCATGGACATGACCGGGACGGACTGGGCCGTCCTCTACCCGACGCGCGGGCTGTTCTACGGGCGCATCGTGTTCGAGGAGTGGGCGATCGCGTACGCGAGGGCGTACAACAACTGGCTCCACGACACGTTCATCAAGGAGAACCCGCGCCTGCGGGGCGTCGCTCTGCTCCCGATGCAGGTCGTCGACGAGGCGATCGCGGAGCTGCGCCGGGCCGTCCGCGACCTGGGCATGGTCGGCGGCATGATTCCGTCCAACGGGCTGATCAAGCACATCGCCGCGAGGGAGTACTGGCCGCTGTACCAGGAAGCGCAGGAGCTCGGGTGCGTCCTCGCCGTCCACGGCGGGAACTACGAGCGCCTCGGCTTCGACTCGATGTCGAACTTCCCGGCGTCCCGAGCGCTCGGGATGCCGATACCGCTGCTGAACGGGCTGACGGGCATGATCGTGGACGGAGTGCTCGACCGCTTCCCGGACCTGCACTTCGGGTTCATGGAGGGCGGCACCGCGTGGATACCGCTGCTCATCGACCGCCTCGAACGGGAGATGGGGTACGGCGGGCTGGAGCTGCCGCACCACCCGGAGGACTACTTCCGCCGCGGGCAGGTGTTCATCGGCTGCGAGGGGAACGAGAAGGCGCTTGCCTACGCCATCGAGCGCGTTGGGCCGGAGCCGTTCATGTTCGCGTCCGACTTCCCGCACGAGATCACGATCGACAACTGCATGGAAGAGATCAACGAGATCATCGAGCGGGAGGACATCAGGGAGGAGCACCAGATGCTCATCCTCCGCGAGAACGCCCGCAACATGTACGGCGAGCCGTAGGCGGCGTATGAGCACGGAACATTCCCCCATCGGCTTCATCGAAGCCGTCTGCTACGACGTTGCGGACATTGACCGCGCAGCGGAGTTCTGGTCGGGCCTGCTCGGCTGCACATTCCGCTCGTCCTACCAGTCGACCTTCCGACGGGCGCAGCTTCCCAGCGGTCTCTACTTCCTGCTGCAGCAGAGTGACGAGCCGAAGACAGGCAAGAACCGCGCCCACGTCGACTTCGAGACGGACGAGGTGGAGGCCGCGGTGGCGCTCGTCGTGGAGCTCGGCGGACAGGCGCTTCATCAGGTCGACAACGGGCTGGCAGGCTTCTGGGTGTGCGCGGACCCGGACGGCAACGAGTTCTGCATCGGTCCGCCGGATTCGCGCCCGCCGAGGGAGGACTAGGGGGCAGTACGCTCGTTGTGAGTGGGCTTGGTGCGCTTCGCACTGGACTTCTGGTACTGTAGAACCAGATGTCGATACGATTCTCAACATTCCCACGTACACAGACGCCGCCAGTGTTCATAGAGGGTCTAGTCAAGGTCTTCGAAAAACATGCTGGTGAGGTAGGAACGCTTCAGCTCGCTAAAGGGCTAACTAGCAACGAGGTACTTGCCGTGCTTCGTGCCGACCTCGTCCAGCTTGGATTTGAGGTGGAGGGAAGCAAACGGAGTGAAGATAAGGTGCATCGGCCAGTATTCTTCGGAGAGAATGCCCAGCCTGAACTCCAATACCAAGTCGATGCTTGGCACCCTAAGTGGTTGGCTGGCCTAGAAATCGAGGCAGGTCGAGCCTGGATGGGCAACGCGGTCTATCGAGACCTGATTCAAGCCTTCGTCATGGTGGACATGGAGCACCTGCTTCTTGCGGTTCCGCAAGCATATCGTTATAACGCAAGCGGGCGGGTCACCATAAGCAAGGACTACGAAAACACTGTGGCCGTGGCGGAGGCGCTGTATGCCCACTCGCGCGTACAGATGCCGTTCTCTTTGTGTGTAATCGGCTACTGATGGCGGCCTGCAAAGTCACCGAGAGATTCCTCGACTCCGCTGCGCTCCGCCCGGAATGACAACCAGCTACGGGAGAAGAAGAGGCCACCATGCCCACCGCTCGCGGGACATTCGAGGTCAACATGGAGCCGGAGCCGCCGTTCCTGGAACAGGACGGGGTGACCCTGAACCGCAACGTCGTGCGCAAGGAGTTCTCCGGCGACATGGTTGGCGCCTCGGAGGCGCAGATGCTCGCGGCGTTCACCAGCACTCCCGGTTCGGCGGGCTACGTGGCGATCGAGCACTTCACCGGCTCGGTGGCCGGGAAGTCGGGCTCGTTCGTGCTCCAGCACAGCGGGGTGATGGACAAGGGCGACGCCGGGCTGACGGTCATCATCGTGCCGGACTCGGGCAGCGGAGAGTTGACCGGCATCTCAGGGACGATGACACTCGACAACGACGAAGGGCGGCACTCGTACGTGCTGGAGTATGAGATCGCGTAGGGGAGGGCGTCAGCCGTTGACGTGGCGTGCGAGGAATGAGCGCATGAGGGCGATGGCGCGGTCGGACTCAGGGCCGGGGTCGCGCGCGAAGCCGTGGGGCATGCCGGGGAACGCCTCGTATTCGGCGTGGCCGCCAGCGCGGCCCCAGGACTCGGCGAAACGCTGGGGGATCTCGTGCGGGATGTTGCCGTCGGCGGTGCCCTGCACGACGAGCAGCGGCGGGAGGACGGCGTCCTCGCCCCGGTCGAGTATCTCCTGCGGGTTGGCCTCGTGGACGGCGTTCCACGGCCGGAAGTAGTTCTCGGTCGAGCGCACGAGCCGTTCGACCGGCGCGCTTTTCGCCCACTCGTAGCGGGCCAGCGGGTCGACGATGGACCAGAGTGCGATGAGGAAGCCGAGGCTCGCGTCATCGCCGATGCCGTCGGCGGCGATGGCCGCGTAGCGGGGGTCGTTGGGGCGCATCGCGGTGAGGAGGATGGTGTGGCCGCCGCTGGAATCACCCGCGCCGCCGACGCAAGAGGGGTCGCCGTTGAATTCGCTCGCGTGGGCTTTCAGCCAGCGCACGGCGAAGTTGGTCTGGGCGACCTGCACCGGGTACGGGTAGGCAGGCGCGAGGCCGAAGTCGTGCGCCGCGACGACCATGCCGCACTCGGCGATCTGCGTGTCGATGACGGAGTCCCTGAGGCGGTCGCCCATGTTCCATGCGCCGCCGTGCGCGCGGATGAGCATGGGGAATGGCCCGTCGCCCACGGGGCGGTGGACGGTCATCAGCAGCGACTCGCCGTCGACGCGCAGGTACTCGACGTCCTGTGAGACGACGTCGTACCGGGAGGCGGGATCATACGTAACGGCGCGTTGGGTCATGGAGGGAGGATACCTCAGTTGCCGACGGCGATGACCCACGTGTCGATGCCGCGGCCGGGGTTGCCGCGCGTGAGGACGTCGAAGGCCGTGTCGTTGATGTAGATGAGGCGGTCGTGGAGGGTGACGCGGACCTGCAGGCCGTAGGTGGCGCGAGGGTCGATGTCGCCGGGCTGGTAGGCCACGGCGAAGTCAACGGGGAAGCGTCCGGGGTCCTCGATGGTCTGGGAGGCGATGAGCGGCGCAGCAGCGTCCTGGTAGGAGACGTCGCGCAGTTGGACCTCCATGACCGCGCCCTCGGGGATTGCCTGATCGCCGTCGAAGGTGATCGTGCCGGTGACGGCGTTGCGTTCGCCGCAGGCGACGGCCATGAGGGCCAGGGCGGCGATTAGAATGATGGCAGAGACGATGCGCATGACTTCGTTCCCCGGTGACTATGCCTCTACCTGATGTTACGCACAAGCAGCGCGGCGGGTTCCACGCGTTTGGGAGCAGGCTCACGTTGTCCTTCGCAGCAGGGATGGCGGTTGTGGCGTTGCTGGCAGGGTGCGGCGGGGAGCCGGAGCCGCCCGCGCCGGTATACAGCGGCATCCTCGCGGCAGCGGAGTTCGTGCCGGGGCCGAACCGCTTCCCGTTCGGGCTCGTGGACAAGAACGGCGCGTTCCTGGAGCATGCGGACGTATCGGTGCGCTTCTTCGAGCTGGACGGCGAGGACTCGCGGTTCCACGCGGAGGCGCAGGCGGTATGGCGCGAGGTGGAGGGCGTGACGCCGCACGTGCACGACGACGGCGAACTGCACCTGCACCTCGATTACGCCGGGGTTTACGTGGTCGACGAGGTGACGTTCCCGTCGGCAGGCATCTGGGGCGCGGAGTTCGTCGTAGATGGCGGGACGCTCACGGAAGGGACGGCGTTCCAGGTGCAGGCGGAGGCGAGCGCGCCGGCGGTGGGCGAGGCCGCGCCGCGCACGGAGAACCTGACGATCCACGACGCGCCGTTCACGGAGATATCGACACGCCCGGTGGAGAGCGACGCGCTGCACAACGTGTCGGTCGCGCAGGCGATCGACACGGGCGAGCCGTTCGTGGTGTTCTTCGCATCGCCGCGGTTCTGCGTGAGCGCGCTGTGCGGGCCGGTCACGGACACGCTGGAGCGCGTTCACCAGGAGCTGGGGGGCGCGGTGGAGGTGGTCCACATCGAGCCGTGGGACCTCGACGCCGCGCGGAACGAGGGGCGGCTGACGCCGTCCGTGGAGATGCTCGAGTGGGGGCTGCCGTCGGAGCCGTGGACGTTCGTGGTGGACGGCGGCGGGCGCATCGCGGCGCGGTACGAGGGGCTCGTGACGGCGGAGGAAGTGCTGGAGGCGGTGCGGGCGGAGCAGGCGGGCTAGACGACGACTCCGACGGCAGCGCCGATACCGTACGCGGCGGCGACGGCGATACCCGCGAGGACGACCATCTCCGTGCCCTTGCGGAACATGTTGCCCTGGCTGAGCGTGGCGCGCCACGCGCCGACTGCAAAGAGCGCGATGCCGCTCATGATGAACGTCGAGGCGAGCGCGGCGGCGCCCTCGGCGAAGAAGAACGGCAGCACCGGCACGACGGCGGCGAAGGCGAACGCGACGCCCATGACGCTTGCAGCGAGGTGCGGCTTCGGGGGCTTGCTGGGCAGGCCGAGCTCCTCCGTCATCATCAGCTTCACCCACTGGTCGTGGTCGCGGGAGACGGCCTCGACAACCTCGTCGAGGAGTGGGCCGGTGATGCCCTTGAGGCGGAAGATACGGCGCGTCTCGGCGAGCTCGTGCTCGCGCATGTGCTCGATCTCCCAGAACTCGCGGGCCTCCTCGGACTCGTGGAGCTCGCGCTGGCTCTTCGTGGAGACGTACGCGCCGAGCGCCATCGAGATGGTGCCGGCGACCATCCCCGCGATGCCGCCGAGGATGATGATGCCGGGGTCCGACGTGCCGCCCGCGACCGCGGCGACGAGCGCCGTGTTCGAGACGAGGCCGTCGTTCGCACCGAAGACGACCTCGCGGACGGACGCGCCTTCGCTCCGATGATGCTGTTCTCCATGCGCGTGCTGGCCCAGATTGAGGCTGATGGCGCGACGGATGCCCGTGAGGGCGGTATGGATAAGCGTGGTCATTTCAGAAACAGCCTATCACCGGCGGGCATCAGGGGTAGAGGCCACCCTGCGGAAGGAGGAGCAGGTCCTCGATGACCTGCCTGTCCGAGAGGGTCATGGCGCTCACGATGGCGTCGGCGACCTCGTCCACAGTGAGCATCTCCTCCCGCGGTAGCGGCGTGCTCATGCCCTCCCATATCGGCGTGTCCACGGGCCCGATACAGGCGTTGACGACACGCACGCCCTGCCGCCGCACCTCGGTCGTGAGGGCACGAGCGAAGCCGGTGACAGCATGCTTCGTCGCCCCGTAGCCGGTCATACCAGCGAAGCCCCGGTGCGCGACGACGGAGGAGACGATGACGATGCAGCCGGAGCCCCGCTCCAGCATGCCGGGCAGCAGTGCCCGCGTGGGGAAGAGCGTGCCGTTCACGTTTGTCTCCCAGAGCTCGCGCCACGTCTCGTCGTCGAGTTCCGTGAGCGCAGCGGCCCTGAAGGCGCCCGCCGAGTTCACGAGGATGTCCACGCGTCCGAGTTCCCGCTCGGCGCGGACGGCCATCGCCTGCACCGCGGCGCTGTCGCGCACGTCGCAAGGGAGCGCGAGCCATGCATCGGACGGCCAGCCGGACGCGGCCTCGCGCAGGCGATCCTCGCTGCGCCCGACGAGCGCAACACGCGCGCCTGCGTCGATCAACCGTTGCGCGACGACCTTGCCGATGCCGCTCGACGCGCCGGTGACGACTGCGGTCTTGCCCGCGAGGTCCCTCATGGGGCGGGGTACTCGAAGCGGTTGTTGCGCGTCTCGTCCAGGATGACGCGCTCGAGGCGTCCGGCGAGGGGGCCGCTGAGGCGCTGCCAGACCATGCGGGCGATGTTCTCTCCGGTGGGCACGAGGTGGAAGTAGTCCTCAACGTCCAGGTTGAGGTAGCGATGGTCGTAGAGGTCGAGGACGTTGCACTTCACCGCGTCGTCGAGCTCGGCGAGCGGGATGACGAAGCCGGTGTCAGGATCGACGGGTCCGCCGACTGTCACGGTGAGGCCGTAGTTGTGGCCGTGGCCGTTGGGATTGGCGCACTTGCCGAAGACCGCCTCGTTCTGCTCAGGCGAGAGCGCGTCGGCATAGAGCCGGTGGGAGGCGGCGAAGGTGTAGCGCCGCGAGAGGTGGACGACGGGGGTGTTCACGTGGTCGCTCCGAAGTAGTCGACGTAGAGGTCGTCGGTTTCGTAGAGGCGCAGGCGTGAGAGCGTTGCGCCGTCGAGGGCGTCCGCGATGCGGTCCCAGAGGACGGCGGCGAGGTTCTCGGTTGTCGGCTGGCGGTCGGCGAACCACGGTGTGTCGAGGTTGAGGTGCTTGTGGTCGAAGTCCACGAGCACGCCCTCGACAGCGGACTTGAGGTTGACGAGGTTGATGACCATGCCGGTGTCCGGGTCGGGTTCGCCGGAGACGGCGACCTCCAGCGTGTAGTTGTGGCCGTGGCCGTTGGGCAGGGCGCAGAGGCCGAAGACGCGCCGGTTCTCCTCTTCGCTCCAGTCGTCGCGGTAGTAGCGATGGCTGGCTGAGAAGTCGAACCGGCGTGAGATGGTTACGGGGCCCATGCGGGTGTCCGTTTACTTCACGTCACCGACGAGGACCTCGCCGCCCTCGACCTTGCACTCGTAGATGGCGATGCTGTGGCCGTCGCCGCGGGCGGACGAGCCGTCGCTCACGTTGAACTGCCACGCGTGCCAGGGGCACTCGATGACGCCTTCCTCGATCTTGCCCTCGCTGAGCGGGCCGCCGCTGTGGGGGCAGACGTAGTTGGTGATGTGGAACTCGCCGTTCTCGTTCCAGACGGCCATGGGCTTGAGGCGCCACTTGCCCGCGGCAGGCCGGAAGTGGCGGGCCTCGCCGGGCTTGACGTCGTCCACGTTGCAGAGGGCTACGAATTCGGGCTGTTCGGTCATGGATACCTCCCCTGAGCGCCAGTATTGCGGAGCGAGTGTAGCACGGAAGGTTCCTGCCTACGCAGGAACGACGGGGCTATAGGACGGGGCGGATGGCGGCAGCGGTGCGGCGGGCCCTGGCGCGGGCGTCGTCGACGGTGTCGCCGAGAGCGAGCGCGAGGCCCATGCGGCGGTGGCCCGCGACCTCCGGCTTGCCGAAGAGGCGCAGCGCGGTGTCCGGCTCGGCGAGGGCCTCATCCAGTCCCTCAAAGGCGACGGCGGATGATTCGCCGTCGACGAGCAGCGCGCAGGAGGCGGCCGGGCCGAGTTGGCGTATCGCGGGGACGGGCAGGCCGAGGATGGCGCGGACGTGCAGCGCGAACTCGGAGAGGTCCTGCGAGACGAGCGTCACCATGCCGGTGTCGTGGGGTCGGGGCGAGACCTCGCTGAACCAGACGTCGTCGCCCTTGATGAAGAGCTCGACGCCGAAGATGCCTGCGCCGCCGAGCGCGCCGGTGACGGCCTCGGCGATGCGGCGCGACTCCTCCAAGGCGCGGGGCGTCATCGGTTGGGGCTGCCACGACTCCCGGTAGTCGCCGTCCACCTGCAGGTGGCCGATGGGCTCGCAGAACGACGTGCCACCCGCGTGGCGCACCGTGAGGAGCGTAATCTCGTAGTCGAACGGGACGAAGCCCTCGACGATGACACGGGCGCTGTCGCCGCGGGCGTTCTCGATGGCGGAGCGCCACGCCGAGGCGATGTCGTCAGCGGCGCGCAGCACGCTCTGGCCGTGGCCGGAGGAGCTCATGGCCGGCTTCACGATGGCCGGGAGGCCGACGGCGTCTACGGCGTCGCGCACCTCGTCCTCGCTGTCGGCGAAGCGGTAGGGCGAAGTACGGAGTCCGAGCTCCTCGGCGGCGAGGCGGCGGATGCCCTCCCTGTCCATGGTGAGACGCGCAGCGCGGGCGGTGGGGATGACGTGCCAGCCCTCGCTCTCCAGCTCGACGAGCGTAGGGGTCGCGATGGCCTCGACCTCGGGCACGATGAGGTGCGGGCGTTCGCTCTCGACGACACCGCGGAGGGCGTCGCCGTCCAACATCGAGAGGACGTGCGCGCGGTGCGCAACCTGCATGGCGGGGGCGTTGGCGTAGCGGTCGACGGCGATGACCTCGACGCCGAGGCGCTGCGCCTCGATGGCGACCTCCTTGCCCAACTCGCCGGAGCCGAGCAGCAGAAGGCGCGTCGCCGTCGGGGAGAGCGGTGTGCCGATGGACGCCATGCGCGGGTCAGGACTCGTAGCGGATCTTGTCGAGGCGGTCGAAGTTGTGGACGGCGTCGATCCAGCGGATGGTGCCGGAGCGAGAGCGCATGACGAGCGACTGTGTAGATGCGCGGCCTGAGGAGAAGCGGACGCCGCGCAGGAGTTCGCCGGTGCTCGCGCCGGTGGCGGCGAAGAAGACGTCCTCCCCGCCGACGAGCTCCATGGTGTCGTAGACGTGGTCCACGTCGGTGCCGCGTTCGATGGCGGCCTGACGCTCCTCGTCGTTGCGCGGCCAGGGCTTGCACTGGATAGCGCCGCCTGTGCATCGCACGGCGGCGGCGGCGAGGACGCCCTCCGGCGAGCCGCCGATGCCCATCGCGGCCTGGATGGGGCCATCCGGCAGAGCAGCCTGGATGACGGTGGCGATGTCCCCGTCCGGCACGAGCTTCACGCGTGCTCCCACGGAGCGTATTCGCCTGAGCAGTTCCTCGTGACGCGGGCGGTCCAGCACGCCGACGGTGATTTCAGCCATCGCACGTCCGAGCGCCTTGCCGATGTTCGCGAGGTTGGTCTCGACAGGAGCCTCGATGTCAATCACGCCTGCAGCACCGGGACCGACGGCGATCTTGTCCATGTAGAAGATATCGGCGGGGACGTGCATGGTGTCGCGGGGAGAGAGAGCGATGGTTGCGATGGCGCCCGGCATGCCCTTGGAGAGAAGCGTGGTGCCGTCTATGGGGTCGACGGCGATGTCCACGCGCGGGTCGGAGCCGTCGCCGATCTGCTCCCCGATGTAGAGCATGGGGGCTTCGTCCTTCTCGCCCTCGCCGATGACGACGATGCCGTCCATGCTGATGCCGTCCAGCGTGTGGCGCATGGCGTCGACAGCGGCCTGGTCGACCATCTCCTTGTCGCCGAGTCCCATGTGGCGGGCGGCGGACATGGCCGCGGCCTCCGTGACGCGGACGAGCTCCATGGCGACATTGCGCTCGATGGGTTGGCGTGTTCGCTGTGTCATTGCGGGTTGGTCCTCCGGTCTGCGATGGGGCGCGGGAAGATTCTAGCAGCGGGGCGGCGGGGATGCCGTATACTCCGCACGGGCGCCCCGGGAACCAACCGCTTTCTCGCAGGAGGACGGGATCATGTGCACGACCATCAAACACACGTTCCATCTGATGAAGATGAGCTGGGACGTGCTGATGCTCGACAAGGAACTGCTGCTGTTCCCGGTGTTCTCGGCGATATCCCTCCTCATCCTGGTCATCGTGTTCGGCGGGCTGGGGCTGCTGGGGGACTTCGGCAGCCAGGGCGGCACAACCACCGCCGAGAGTTCGCTCCAAGCGGGGATGGTGGTCTTCGTGGTTCTGGCGTACATCATCACGACGTTCTTCAACGCCTCGCTGGTGTCGGCGGCGCTGGAGCGGCTGCGCGGGGGCGACCCGGACGTGGGCTCCGGCCTGCGCCACGCGCTGAAGCACGCGCATCACCTCGTGCTGTGGGCGATCATCACGGCAACCGTCACCATCGTCCTGGCGGCGCTCCGGGGAGCGGCGCGGCGGTTCCCCATCGCACAGATACTGCTCCGCATGGTGGGCGGGGTCTGGGAGTTCCTCACGTTCTTCGTCGTGCCGGTGATCGTCGCGGAGGAGCAGGGGCCCATCAGCGGCATCAAGCGCTCGGCCAGCATCGTGCGCCAGACGTGGGGACGGCAGATCACCGCAAGCTTCAGCTTTATCATCTTCTACTTCGTGGCGGGGTTCATCGCCATCGTTCCCGCAGTGCTGGTGGGGCTGGTCAACATCGGGGCCGGCATCCTGCTGGGCGTCGTGCTGATGGCCACTGCGCTGACCGTCGTGCAGACGCTGGAGGGCATCTTCAAGGCGGCGCTGTACGACTACGCGGTGGGCCAGCAGCCGCAGGGGTTCGACCTGCCGACGCTGCAGATGGCGTACCGACCGGCGTAGCACGCCCGGTGCGGATAGCGCAGATCACGAGCGTCTACATCCCCGTGCCGCCTCCAACGCACGGCGGCACGGAGATGATGGTCTCCCACCTCACGGAGGCGTTGGTACGTCGCGGGCACGACGTGCGGCTGCACGCCTCCGGCGACTCCTCGACGGCGGCATCGCTGCGCGCCGTGACGGAGCGCGCGACGCTCGATCAGCCGGACGTGACGCTGTACATCGAGAAGGAGCTGGAGGCGCGCAACGCGTTCGAGGCGTACCGGAGCGCGGGTGAGGTGGACGTCGTCCACGCGCACTGGCCGGTGCTCGCGCAGTACTTCGCGCCGTTCACCACCACGCCGACGCTGCTGACGTACCACTACATCGAGCGTCACCTCCACGACTACTACCGGCGCGAGATGCCGCACCTGCGCCCGGTGTGCGTGAGCCGCAGGCAGGCGGAACTGCTGGGCGAACCGGACCTGCCGGTGGTCTACAACGGGCTGGACATCGAGCGCATCCCGTTCGGCGATCAGGCGGAGGACTACCTCGTGCTCGTGGCGCGCATGACGCCCACGAAGGGCATCGCCGAGGCGATACGCATCGCCCGGGCGGCGGGCGAGCGCCTCGTGCTCATCGGGCCGGTGTCGCGCTACCTGCCGTGGAGCAAGGCTTTCTACGAGGAGGAGGTCCTGCCGCACGTCGACGGCGATCGCGTGTCGCACATCGAGGAAGCGCCCAACGCGGAGGTGCTGGATATCGTATCGCGGGCGAAGGCGTTCCTCTTCCCGTTGCAGTGGGACGAGCCGTTCGGGCTCGCGGCAGCGGAGGCGATGGCATGCGGGACGCCGGTGGTCACCTACCCGCGCGGGGCGATGCCGGAGTTGGTGGCGGACGGGGTGTCGGGGTACATCGCGGCGTCAGAAGCGGACGCTGTCGCGGCCATCGCGCGGGCGTCCACGCTCGAACGCCGCGCGGTGCGAGGGCACGTCGAGGGTCGGTTCACGGTAGAGCGCATGGTGGACGGCTACGAGGCGCTGTACCGGGAGTGCTACTCCATGTCGGGGGAGTAGGCGCCCTGGCGGGCGGCGCTCGTGAGCTTCGCTCGGTGCAGGAATGCCTGCTGCGCGGCCGGGACGTTGGCGGCGTCGCCGAGCCAGGTGTTGAGCGGGAGGGCCTGCAGGCCGCGTCCGAACGAGTAGCTCAGCTCCCACGGCGCATTGACCTCAGCGCCGCGCCGGGCGATCTCGTGCATGTTCAGCGTGGCCTCGTTGTCGGGCTGGCCGCCGGAGAGGAAGACGATGCCGGGGACGGCGGCGGGAACGCTTCGCAGGAAGGCGTCGACCGTCCTGACGGCGACCTCGGTGGCGGGGGCACGGTCCGACGCAGTGGAGCCTGAGGTGACCATGTTGGGCTTGAGGAGCGTTCCTTCGAGGGCGACGTCGTAGAGCGCGAGCGCGCTGTAGACCTCACGGAGCGTCCACTCGGTTATCTCCTGGTCTGCCTCGATGGTGTGGTCACCATCGATGAGCACCTCGGGTTCGACGATGGGGACGAGCCCGGCCTCCTGGCTCAGGGAGGCGTAGCGGGCGAGGCCGTGCGCATTGGCGTCGATGCACTTCGCGCTGGGGATGCCGCCGCCGATGGTGATGACGGCGCGCCACTTGGCGAACCGCGCGCCGATCTCGTAGTACTCGGCGAGGCGCGGGCGGAGGCCGTCCAAGCCCTCGGTCACGAGCTCGCCGGGGGAGCCTGCGAGCGGCATCGCGCCGGTGTCGACCTTGATACCGGGGATGATGCCCTTGCTCTGCAAGCCTTCGACGAGCGGGTCCCCCTCTGCGCCGTTCTGCCGGATGGTCTCGTCGTAGAGGATGACGCCGCTGATGTAGTTCTCGGCGCCCTCGGCGGTGAAGAGCATCTCACGGTAGTTGCGCCGGTTGTCCTCGGTGCTCTCGACGCCTATGGAATCGAAGCGCCTCTTGATGGTGCCCGAGCTTTCGTCGGCGGCGAGGATGCCCTTTGCCGGGGCCACGAGCGCCTGTGCGGTCTGCGCCAGTGCGTTGACGTCCATACGTTCTCCTTCTCCTGACAGTGTCCGTTGTATCGTCTGCAGGGCTGCATCTGAACGCGCGCCGCAGCCTCTGTTGCAGCGGGGCTATGATACCCTCCGGTACCGGCCTCGGCCATATCAGCGCCGTCGTCATTTCAACCCAAGAGCACCCAAGGAGCCTTCCCGCATGGACAGCCTCGCCGTAGCAGTACCCGTATTCCTCGCCAGCGCCGTGCTGGTGGTGCTCGCAGGCGTCGCGCTCGCACGGTACGGGGACCAGATAGCGGACATCACGGGATGGGGCGCGTTGTGGGTCGGCACGATACTGGTGAGCATCGCAACGTCGCTGCCGGAGTTGGTGACCAATATCACAGCGGTGCGCCCCCTGGAGTTCCTGCCCGTGAAACTGGAGAATCCCGCGCCGGGGCTTGCGCTGGGAAACGTGTTCGGCGCGGACATGATCAACATCTTCGTCCTCTCCATGGTGGCGATCGTGTTCGGCATCAAGAACCTGTTCGGGAGTCAGCCGAAGGATACGCAGACGCTGGTGGTCGTGGCGGTGGTGCTGGGCATCATCGCGTTCATCTTCGGCGCGTTGCGCGACTGGGCGCTCGGGCCGACGAGCGTCGGCGCGGTGGTGATAGCGGTGGGGTACGTGGTGGGGATGAAACTGGTCTACAACGCGGGGAGCGAGGGTCGCGCGGCGGCTGCGGAGGAAGGGAACGGGGATGCGGGCGAGCAGGCGGGAAGCGCAGCCCGGGTGTGGATCGGGTTCTCCGTCGCCGCGGGGGTGGTGCTCATCGCCGCGTACTTCCTGGCTATCAGCGCGGACGGCATCGCAGAGGCGACGGGACTCGGCCGCAGCTTCATCGGCGTGCTGCTGGTGTCCATCGTCACGACGCTGCCGGAGGCGTCGGTCACGGTCGCGGCGGCGATGCGGCGGTCGTACGGGCTGGTGCTCGGCAACATCTACGGGAGCTGCGCGTTCAACCTGTTCATCATCCCGATAGCAGGGTTGTTCTTCGTGGGCGGGCCGCTGCTGGCCGAGATGGAGCCGGCGCACTTCGTGGCAGCGGGCGCGGCGGTCGGGCTGATGAGCGGCGGGTTCCTCATCATCCGGAGCTTCAGGACGGCAGTGCTATCGCCGCTGTGGCGCCTGACGTACGTGCTTCCGCCCTCTTACGTCGCGGCGCTGTTCTTCGTGTTCCAACTGTCAGGGGACTAGGAGAGGGAATCAGAGGCGCGTTCGCGGGCGAGCTGCTGCTGCTGCTCGTAGCGGACGGCATAGTAGAGGGAGAGGAGGAGGGCCGCGGCGACGACGAACGAGCCGGGTATCCACATGGTGACGCCGCCGATCTGCTGGTCCTCCAGCGCGGTGAGGCCGTAGGCAGGCGCGGTTGCCTCGTAGTGGGGGTAGAAGGGATTGGGGGCGAATGTGAGGAACGCGCCAAGGACGAAGGTAGGGACGATGGTGATGAAGACGAACGGCACACGAGCGAGGTAGGAGAGGCTCGCGCGGAGCGGGAACGGGTCTATGACGTTCCACCACCAGAGGTAGGCGCCGAGGGCGAAGGTGAGGTGCTCAAGGAGGTGGATGGCCTCGTTCTTCAGCGCGGCCTCGTAGGCGACGGGGAAGTGCCAGCCGATGATGATGCCGATGAAGAGCGGCCACGCGATGAGGGGTCGGAAGAGGTTGTGGAGCGCGCTGCGCACGAGCGGGGACTTGAATATGGGGATGGCGACGCGCCTGCGGATGGGACGAGGGATGCCGCGCATGAGGGGCATGACGGGCGCACCGATCTGGATGGCAGGGACTGCGAAGAACATGAGCAGCATGTGCTGTCCCATGTGGGCGAGGAAGAGCTCGTCCGAGAGCGCGTCCAGCGGGCTGACAAGGGCGACGAAGAGGGCGATGAGGCCCATGTAGAACGACGCGGCACGGCGCTTGTCGTGGATGCGCCACCGCTCCAGGCTGCGCAGGCCGCGCGCGTAGAGGATGGCGGCGAGGGGGATGCCGACGAGGGCGGTGGGGTCAGCGCTCCATGCGAGCCAGAGGGAGTCGTTCACGGCGTCCCTCCAACGTCAAAGGGTGGGCGCCGAGAGGTTCCTCGGCTCCGCTGCGCTTCGCTCGGAATGACAAACAATGGGCGGGGGCGCTATCGGGTGAGGTTGAAGAAGAGCGCCATGAGGACGACGGCGATGCTGACCATGATGAGGAAGGGGGCGAAGAAGAGCCCCGAGAAGCGTACGTCGTCGAACTTGAGGTGCATGAAGTAGCCGACCACGAGCAGGAACTTGGAGGACGAGAGCAGCAGGATGATCCAGGTCATCAGCGCGGGGTCGATCGAGAGGTAGAAGACGCCGAACTCGATCAGGGTGATGACGGCGAGGATCGTGCCGATGATGACGTACTGGCGTGGCCCGGGGTGATTGTGCTCTTTGACGTGTGCGTGCTCGGTGGTCATGCTGTCGCTCCGTTATCCGATGCCCGCTGCGCGCGCGGCGTGGTGGACTTCCTCCAATGCACGGCCTTCCGCGCCGTACGCGCCGATGAGGTAGACGACGCCGAAGATGACGATCCAGACGATGTCCACGAAGTGCCAGTAGAGGCCGGCAATCTCCACCTGCAGGGAGTTCCCCTGGTGGATCTTGCCCTTGTAGGAGGCGAAGAGGATGGACCAGAGCCAGAGGATGCCGACCGCCACGTGCGTGCCGTGGAACCCGGTCATGACGAGGAAGGTGCTGCCGAACAGGTTGGTGCGCGGCGTGAGACCGTAGTGCGCGGCGAACTCCGTGAACTCGAACATCTGGAAGCCGATGAATATGGAGCCGAAGATGCAGACGATGGCTGTCCAGAAGCGGAACTGGCCCATGTTGCCGCGCTGGATGCCGGCGAGGGCGAGCACCATCGCGAGACTGCTCATGAGCAGGACGAAGGTGCTGATGGTGGTGATGGGGATGCTGAGTATCTCTTCCTGCGGGCCGGAGAGGTTGCGGTTGCGGTAGATGAGGTGGGTGCCGATCAGCGTGCCGAAGAACATCACGTCCGAGCCGAGGAAGGCCCACATGAGCATCTTCCGGTTGTCGAGCCCGGTCGAGGTGCGGTGGTCGTCTATGCCAGAGAGGTACTGCATCCGGTTCTTCGTGCTTCCTTCAGTTGATGCGTCGCGCTAGTGATGGGCGTGGACGCGCTCCGCGCTCTCCTCAGCGACAGGTTCGAACACCCAGCCGTAGACGCCTCGTATGCCGATGAAGCCGAAGACGGCAATAACGAGCAGCCCGAGCCATGTGTTGGCCTGCCAGATGAGCAGTCCGCCGGCGACCATGGTGATGCCGAACGCGATCACGATGGGCCAGTAGGAGGGGTCGGGCATATGGGGCTCGCCGTGCGCAGGGAGCGGCGGGGGCTCAACGGCGTTGGCCTCCTCGTCCCAGAGCGGGTGCTGGCTGCGGACGGTGGGGATCATGGCGAAGTTGTAGTGCGGGGGCGGCGAGGGGATGGCCCACTCGAGCGTCGCGCCGGCCCAGGGGTTCATGCCCGCGACCTCGCCCTTCCGGGCGGAGCGGACCATGTTGACGATGAGGAGCGCGATGGAGATGGCGATGACGAACGCGCCGATGCTGACGAAGAGGTTGAGCCCCGCCCAGTTCTGGTCGATGGAGTAGGTGTAGACACGGCGCGGCATGCCGAGCACGCCGAGGATGTGCATGGGCATGAACGTAGCGTTGAAGCCGATGAACATGAGCCAGAAGTGCCACTTGCCGATCCGTTCGCTGAGCATGCGCCCGGTCATCTTGGGGAACCAGTAGTAGATGCCCGCGGTGAGGCCGAAGATGCTGCCGCCGAAGAGGACGTAGTGGAAGTGGGCGACGATGAAGTAGGTGTCCTGCTGCTGCGTGTCGACGGGGACGGCAGCGTGCATGACGCCGCTGAGGCCGCCGAGCATGAACATGCTGATGAAGCCGAGCGCAAAGAGCATGGGCGTCTTGAACTGGAGGGAGCCCCCCCACATGGTGGCGAGCCAGTTGAACACCTTGACGCCGGTGGGCACGCCGATGGCCATGGTCGCGCCCGCGAATGCGGCGGTCGCCCATGCGCCCAGGCCGGTGGTGAACATGTGGTGCGCCCAGACGCCGAAGCCGAGGAATGCGATGACCGCTCCGGCGAACACCACGGTGGTGTAGCCGAAGAGGGGTTTTCGCGAGAAGGTGGGCAGGACGTCCGAGACGATGCCCATGGCCGGAAGGATGAGGATGTAGACCTCCGGGTGGCCGAAGATCCAGAAGAGGTGCTGCCAGAGCAGCGGGTCCGCGCCCGCGCCCGCGGTGTCGAAGAAGTTCGTTCCGAAGAAGCGGTCGAACAGGAGGAGGGTGAGGGCGATGGTGAGGGGCGGGAAGGCGAAGATGATGAGGAAGGAGACGATGAGCGTCATCCAGGGGAAGAGGGGCATGCGCATGAGGGTCATGCCCGGCGCGCGCATGTTGAGGATGGTGATGACGAAGTTGAAGCCCGCCGCCGTGGTGCCGATACCCATGATCTGGAGGCCGAGCACCCAGTAGTCGGTGCTGCTGGAGAGGGTGTACTCGGAGGTGGTGAGCGGCGCGTAGCCGAACCATCCCACGTCCGGGAAGGCAGCCTTGAAGAAGCTGAAGTTCATGAGGATGGCGCCGAAGATGAAGAGCCAGTAGCTGAGGGCGTTCAGCCTCGGGAACGCGACGTCGCGCGCACCGATCATGAGGGGCACGAGGAAGTTGAAGAAGGCCGCTCCGGCAGGCATGACGACCATGAAGACCATGGTGGTGCCGTGCATGGTGAAGAGGGCGTTGAAGGTGCCCGCGTCCACGAACGCGCTCTCCGGCTGGGCCAGTTGGACGCGCATGAGGAGCGCCTCGATGCCGCCGATGAGGAAGAAGATGAAGGCGGACACCCCGTAGAGGATGCCGATGCGCTTGTGGTCAACGGTGGTGATCCATCCCCATACGCCTTCTGTGGAGACGGGGCGCTTGAGGATGCCTATGTTCGCTGCCATCGTATGCCTTCTCTCTCGGTCGCTACGCTTCCTTCAGGCTACCGCAATTTGAGGCTCTTGAGGTAGGCCACCACCTGGTCAACCTGGGCCTCCGTGAGCTGGTCCACGTTGGGGTCTCCGACGTAGAACGTGGGCATGGCGTTGGTGGTATCGAGAACGGGCTTGATGCTCCGGATGTCGGCGACCCACGCCTTCACGTTCTCGGTCGAGCTGTCGAGGATGCCCGCACCCACCGTGGCGCGGTCGCCGAAGAGGGTGAGGTTGGGGCCTATCTCCTCGGTGGAGACGCCGTTGATGGTGTGGCACCGGGCGCAGAAGTTTGTGAACACGCGCGCGCCCGCGGCCTCGGTACTGCCCGCCTCGGGCTCCACGGGGTCGGCGTTCATGTTCTCGACCCAGCGGTCGAAGTCGGCGTGGGAGTCCACGTGAACCCGGAAGCGCATGAGCGCGTGGGCGGAGCCGCAGAACTCGGCGCACTGGCCGTAGTAGGTGCCGATCTCCGTTGCGGTGAACTTCTCCAGGTCGTTGATCCTGCCGGGCACCATGTCCGTCTTGCCGACGAGCTGCGGCACCCAGAAGGAGTGGATGACGTCCTTGGCCTCGAGGGAGATGACGATCTGGCGACCGACCGGGATGCGGAGCTCATTGGCGGTGACGAGGTCTCCGCCGTCCGGGCCGAGGCCGGGGTAGCGGAACTCGAACCACCACTGGTGTCCGATGGCCTCCACGTGGAGAGCGTCTTCCTCCGGGTCAGCCGTCGTGCCCGCGATCCAGACGATGGTGGGGATGGCGATGGCGACGAGGATGAGGATGGGGATGACCGTCCAGGTGATCTCCAGCGTGGTGTTGCCGTGGATCTGCTGGGCTACGTGGCCCGGGCGCTCGCGGTACTTCCAGAGGATGTAGGCCATCGCCGCGAGGACGAGGAAGCCGACGATGCTGGCGGCGACGATGACGAAGATGTAGATGGTGTGGACGCGCTGTGTGGCGTCGGAGCGGGGCTCGAACGTGGTGAGCGGGGTGTCGCAGGCGGCGATGAGGGCGACAAGCACGGCGGCGGCAGGTGCGATGAAGAGGAGCCGCCGGAGGGTCGCTGCGAGCTTCTGTGGATGAGCGGTAGTGGTTGTCACGTTCGTTGCGTATCCCCGCGCCAGTGGGGCGATTGTTACGCATATCACAGACGAGGCGCGGGGGTCAAGCGCGCAGGAGTGCAGCGGGCGGAAGGAGGCCGTCCGTTGCGGTTGACACCAGACGAGCAGGCTGCATATACTGACCAGACCGCCATCTGGGGAGGCTTACGTAGCCACATGGGGACTTCTTCGTAATGGCAGTGCCAGTGAGCACGTAGGACCGATCCGGCGTTGCATTGCTACCGAAAGGCGGTGGCGCGCCAAGGTGCCACCGCCTTTGCACGTTAACAAGGGAATATCGAGCGAGTACGAGCCAAGGAAGGTTCGCAGCGACTGCGAACCGAGCGTGAGGTCAAGTTATTAAGGGCCCACGGAGGATGCCTTGGCGTCAAGGGCCGATGAAGGGCGTAGCACGACTGCGATAAGCCTCGGGTAGCCGTCAAGCAGGCTTAGCCGGGGATTCCCGAATCGGGGAACCGGTCTCGGTGAAGCCGGGACATCCTCAGCTGAACACATAGGCTGAGGGGGGTAAGCAGGGGAACTGAAACATCTCATTACCCTGAGGAAAAGAAAGCAACCGCGATTCCCTGAGTAGTGGTGAGCGAAACGGGAACAGCCTAAACCGTTGTCGTTTAGTGGCCTGGGGGCCTATACGTCAGCGGGGTTGTACGGCGTGTCAGCACGAACCCCAGATAGTGCACGGAGTGAGCAATCCATGGTCTAGCCGAAGGAGCCTGGAAAGGACCGCCATAGGGGGTGACAGCCCCGTAGGCGAAAGGCTATGGACTCCGGATGCGTTCGTGAGTACCACGGGACACGTGGAATCCCGTGGGAAGCCGGGGGGACCACCCTCCAAGGCTAAATACCCTTGACGACCGATAGCGCACAAGTACCGTGAGGGAAAGGTGAAAAGAACCCCAGAAGGGGAGTGAAATAGACCTGAAACCGTGGGCCTACAAGCGGTCGGAGCCCGTTTTCGGACGGGTGACGGCGTGCCTATTGAAGAATGAGCCGGCGAGTTACTCCTGTGTGGCGAGGTTAAGGGATGCAGACGTCCCGGAGCCGCAGCGAAAGCGAGTCTGAATAGGGCGAAGCAGTCGCACGGGGTAGACCCGAAACCGGGTGAGCTACCCATGGCCAGGGTGAAGCCTCGATAGTCTCGAGGTGGAGGCCCGAACCCGTATACGTTGCAAAGTGTTGGGATGAGCTGTGGGTAGAGGTGAAATGCCAACCGAACCCGGAGATAGCTGGTTCTCCCCGAAATGCATTGAGGTGCAGCCTTCAGGAAGAGGGACGGAGGTAGGGCTCTGAATGGGCTAGGGGGTGTGAGCCTACCAAACCCAATCAAACTTCGAATGCCGTTCCATCCATGCCTGAGGAGTGAGACCGTGGGGGATAAGCTCCATGGTCGAGAGGGAAACAGCCCAGACCACCGACTAAGGCCCCTAAATACAGGCTCAGTGTCAAAGGAAGTATGGTCGCTTAGACAACCAGGAGGTTGGCTTAGAAGCAGCCACCCTTTAAAGAGTGCGTAATAGCTCACTGGTCAAGGGACCGTGCGCCGACAATTTATCGGGGCTTAAGCCTGTTGCCGAAGTCGTGGCTTCTGCCGTAAGGCGGAGGGGTAGGGGAGCGTTCTCTGTGCACAGAAGCCCGCCTGTGAGGGCGGGTGGAGCGCAGAGAAGTGAGAATGCCGGCATGAGTAGCGTAAAGATGCGTGAGAACCGCATCCGCCGAAAGTCCAAGGTTTCCTACGCAACGTCGTTCGTCGTAGGGTTAGCCGGGCCTAAGCCGAGGCCGCAAGGCGTAGGCGATGGAGAGCTGGTCAACATTCCAGCGCCACCTATGGATCGTTTTAAGGCTAAGGAGGGACACGGGAAGCTAGGCAGAGCGTGCCTATTGGACATGGTGCGTCTGAGCCTGTAGGCGAGCCCGCGGTAGGAAAATCCGCCGTGGGGTTTGAGCTGAGGGGTGAAGCAACTTCAGGGCCTGGCCCTGGGGAAGTCTGTTGAGGCTACACCGGCAAGAAAAGCTTCGTAGCTAGAGTCATAGGTGTCCGTACCGCAAACCGACACTGGTGGACTGGTATAAGCGTACCGAGGCGGACGAGAGAACCATCCTTAAGGAACTCGGCAATCTGACTCCGTAACTTTGGGAGAAGGAGTGCCCTGGAGGGTGAAATCCCTAGCGGATGGAGCACCTTCGGGGTCGCAGCGAAGAGGCCCTGGTGACTGTTTAACAAAAACACAGGTCCCTGCTCAAGTCGCAAGACGACGTATAGGGGCTGACGCCTGCCCAGTGCCGGAAGGTCAAGAGGCGCGGTGAGAGCTGCAAATCGAAGCCCCGGTGAACGGCGGCCGTAACTATAACGGTCCTAAGGTACCGAAATCCCTTGTCAGGTAAGTTCTGACCCGCAGGAAAGGCGTAACAACTGGGGCGCTGTCTCAAGGATGGTCTCGGTGAAATTGAAGTACGAGTGAAGATGCTCGTTACCCGCAGCAGGACAAAAAGACCCCGTGGAGCTTTACTGCAACCTGACATTGATCCGAGGATACGGTTGTGTAGGATAGGTGGGAGGCTTTGAAGCCGGGACGCCAGTTCCGGTGGAGCCATCGTTGAAATACCACTCTTCCCTGTTTTTGGATCTAACCCCTGAACAAGCAGGGGGACCGTGTCTGGCAGGCAGTTTGACTGGGGCGGTCGCCTCCTAAAAGGTAACGGAGGCGTGCAAAGGTCCCCTCAGGGTGGATGGAAATCACCCGCAGAGCGCATTGGTAGAAGGGGGCTTGACTGCGAGGCCAACAAGCCAAGCAGGGACGAAAGTCGGCCAAAGTGATCCTACGGTCCCGTGTGGAAGGGCCGTGGCTTATCGGACAAAAGCTACCCCGGGGATAACAGGCTTATCTTGCCCAAGAGTTCATATCGACGGCAAGGTTTGGCACCTCGATGTCGGCTCGTCGCATCCTGGGGCTGAAGAAGGTCCCAAGGGTCCGGCTGTTCGCCGGTTAAAGCGGCACGTGAGCTGGGTTCAGACCGTCGTGAGACAGGTCGGTCTCTATCCGCTGTGGGCGCAGGAAGTTTGAGGGGAGCTTTCCCTAGTACGAGAGGACCGGGAAGGACGTACCTCTGGTGTTCCGGTTGTCCCGCCAGGGGCACTGCCGGGTAGCTATGTACGGAACGGATAAGCGCTGAAAGCATCTAAGTGCGAAGCCGGCCCCAAGATGAGACTTCCCACCCCGAGAGGGGGTAAGGCCGCAGAGAGACTATCTGCTCGATAGGCCGCAGGTGTAAGCGCAGCAATGCGTTCAGCCGAGCGGTACTAATCGGCCGAGGACTTGACCATATACGCTCCTGCTCCTCTGCTCGTTCGATATCCCTTGTTAGCGCGCAAAGGCGCCACCGCCCCTCCTGTGTTTCCAGCGTCTTCGGTGCGGGGTGGAGCAGTGGCAGCTCGTCGGGCTCATAACCCGAAGGTCCCAGGTTCGAGTCCTGGCCCCGCTACCAACTTTCCAGCGCGCAAAGGCGCCACCGCCGCTGACCTCTCTTCCAGGGAGAGAGCCAGCGTCTTCGGTGCGGGGTGGAGCAGTGGCTTAGCTCGTCGGGCTCATAACCCGAAGGTCCCAGGTTCGAGTCCTGGCCCCGCTACCAACTTTCCTTTTCCAGCGCCCCGCAACGGGGCGTTTCCTGCTTAATCCCGCTCGGTTGCACCTAGACATCCCCGTTCAGCCCTGTGCTACGCTCCCCACGACCCGTTCGGTCGAAGGAGCCGCGCCATGGAATACGCAGGCCGCCTGCACCGTTTCGCGGCGTTCGTTATAGACGTCATCGTCATCTCGGCGGTCATCGGCGTCCTGAGTGCGATCGGCGTCATCGACCTTGGCGACCCCAGCACCACCGACCAGGTCCTCGAAGCCGTCATCACCCTTGGCTACTACATCTTGCTCACCGCCGCGTTCGGGGCCACGCTGGGGAAGATGGCGCTTGGGATGAGGGTGGTCGAGGAGAGCGGCCAGAACGCGGGCTTCTTCAAAGTGCTCATCAGGGAGACCATCGGGAAACTCGTATCAGCCATAGTCCTGTTCATCGGTTTCATCTGGATCCTGTTCGACGACAAGCGGCAGGGCTGGCACGACAAGATAGGTGGAACGTTCGTGGTGAAGGCGCGATAGGCGTCATCACCACCCAGGGTCCCGGAGCCATAGCAATCCCGGCAAGGTCGGGGAAGGAGTAGCACCATGGAGTACGCAAGCCGCCTGCAACGTTTCATCGCATTCGTGATCGATGCCATCGTCCTGGCTGTCATCCTCGGGATCCTGACCGCGATAGGGATCATCGATTTCGCTCTCACCGAAGAGGGTGAAGTTTCCAGGACAGACAACCTCATCCAGGCACTCATCGTGGTGGCCTACTACGTCATCCTCACCGTTGCCTTCGGCGCCACGCTGGGCAAGATGGCGATGGGCATGAAGGTAGTAGACAGCGACGGCAACAGGGCCGGAGCCGGCCCCGTGCTCATCAGAGAGGTCCTCGCGCGAGCGGTGGGCGGCCTCCTCACCGTTGTGGTAGGCGCAAGCATCGGCCAGCTGGTGGGATTTGTCGTCGCCATCATCATCGTCATCATGATCCTGTTCGACGAGAGGCGGCAGGGCCTGCACGACAAGGCCGGCGGAACGTTTGTGGTGAAGGCGCGGTAGCGTCCGCGGGAACGGCCACCCAGCGCCCCACAACCGCATATGGGGAACGGCAGCACGTTCGCATCGTGCTGCCGTTCTGCTTTAAGTCGTGGAGCCGATGCCCAGCACGTCCATGTGGAACCACTGCCACGGGCCGAACTCCAGCACGTGCAGCACGTACTCCTGCGGCAGCTTCACCGCGAGCAGCAGGAGCAGCACGAGCGCGAGGCTGAAGTAGCCGCGCACCTCGAACCGGCGGAACCGGCCTGCGGTCGCCAGGTGGTAGAGGAAGAACAGCTCGAACAGGTTGGGGAAGACGAACAGCACCCAGCGGGCGCTCGTGACCTCCAGGACGACCACTCCGGCGACGCGGTAGCAGAAGAGCGCTAGGCTCGTGAACCGGGCGAGGCGGTTCTCCCACTGCAGCGAGACGGCGGCGGCGAAGGCGAGCATGTAGGTGTCCAGCAGCTTGTCGGCAGAGGTGTAGTCGGAGAAGTCGCCCACGCCGATCAGGCCGATGATGACGACGTCCATGGCGTCGGCGACGATGGCAGCGATCATGCCGCCGACCGGCCAACGGACGATGGCGACCGGCACCGCAAGACGGATGAGGATGGCAACGATGGGGCCCACTACGCTCCTGCGGCTGTCCAGCGGGATAGAATCCCCGCAACCGTAGCACACACGGGAGGTTCGCCATGCCGGATTTCTTCGAGGTCGTCCGCAGCCAACGGGGCACCGTCTACTACAAGCCCGATCCGATACCGGACGACGTGCTGGATCAGGTGCTGGAGGCGGCGACGCGCGCGCCGAGCGGCAGCAACCGCCAGCCGTGGCGGTTCATCGTGCTGCGCGACCGCGAGGTGAAGCGCCGCATGGGTGAGTTGTACCTGGAGGCGCAGCGCCGCATGACGGGCGGAACCTCGGCCAGCGCGCCCGGGGAGACGCCCGCACACTTCAGCGGCGCGATGGAGGACGTACCGGCGCTGGTGATGTTCTGCGTCGAGCGATGGCAGATGCGCGGCAGCGAGTCGTATCGCGGGGCGTCGATCTACCCGGCGGCGCAGAACCTGATGCTCGCCGCGGCGGCATTCGGGCTCGGCACACGCCTCACGACGGTGTGGCAGCACTGCTACGAGGACATGGCGTCTCTGCTGGACGTGCCGGACGAGTGGGAGATGATGGCGCTCATCCCGGTAGGGTATCCCGCGCCGCCGGACCACCTGGGCGGCAGCCGGCGCAAGCCGGTGTCCGAGGTGACGTTCCACGACCGGTGGGGGAACACGGGGGCGTAAGAGAGGCTACTCCGCCATGGCGGCGGCGACGGTCTCGACCTCTTCGAGAAGCGCGCCGAGCATGTCGGCCTCCTCGACGATGCGCGCCTTCTGGCCCTTGCGGAAGATGATGGCGCGCCCGTTCCCGGCGGCGATGCCGACGTCCGCGTCCTTCGCTTCGCCGGGGCCGTTCACCTCGCAGCCCATCACGGCGACCTTCACAGAGGTGTCCATGCCCTTGAGCATCTCGTCGACGGTGTTGGCGAGCTTGCGGATGTCCACGTCGGCACGCCCGCAGGAAGGGCAGGCGACCATCTGGACGCCCTTCTTACGCAGGTCCAGCGCCTTCAGGATCTCGTAGCCGACCTCGACCTCCTCCCGCGAGTCGTCGCTGAGCGAGACGCGGATGGTGTCGCCGATGCCGTCGTAGAGAAGCGTTCCGAGGCCGATGGCGCTGCGTATGGAGCCCGAGCGTGCGGTGCCGGCCTCGGTGATGCCGAGGTGGAAGGGGTACGGCACCATCTTCGCGAGCTTGCGGTACGCCTCGACGGTGGTGTCGATGTCGTAGGCCTTGAGCGATATCTTGATGAGGTCGAAGTCGAGGTCCTCCAGCAACTGTATCTCCCAGAGCCCGGTCGCGACCATGTGGTCGACGACGGAGACCTCCTCGCCCTCGCCGGAGGCCGACGAGCCCTTGACGAGGCGGTTGACGCCGTCGGCGTGGCGGTGCTGGCCGCGCGTGACGCCTATCGCGCCGACGGGGGGCAGGCTGCCGAAGTTGACGCCGATGCGGATGGGGGTCTGGCGGGCCTTCGCCTCCCGCACCACGGTGCGCACCTTCTCGGCGTCGCGGATGTTGCCGGGGTTGAGACGCAGGCAGTCGACGCCCTGGTTGAGCGCCTCGAGCGCGAGCTGGTAGTGGAAGTGGATGTCGGCGACGATGGGGATGGAGACCTGGCGCTTGATGGCGCCGAGCGCCTGCGCTGCCTCCATGTCCGGGACGGCGCAGCGGATGATCTCGCAGCCGACCTCTTCGAGGCCGTGTATCTGCGCGACCGTGGCCTCGACGTCACGGGTGTCGGTCTTGGTCATGGACTGGACGCTGACGGGAGCGTCCCCGCCGATCTTGACGTCTCCCACCCACACAGGTTTGGTTACGCGGCGTGCCATGCTCGGCTCCTCGGGTTGCTGGCAACCATGATACACCCCACGAACGGCGTGGGGCGTGAGGCAGGCCCAGCCCTCCCTGTCGAACTGTGACACGCGCCCATTTCGCGGTCGTGCCTGCCTCACGTACCCTGTCCCTGGCGGACAACCGACCGGGGACCGCAGCCCCCGTCCCCGGAGACCCCCTGGTGCAGATCGTTGCATTTCTGTTGCGTCACCGTTGCCTTCTGTACGCATCCACGGTGCGGAGCGCAGCCCGTTCGTTGCGCGGAGCAAGGCCACCTACGAGTGAGAGCAACGCGTTGCAACAGAAAACAGAAAACGCGGCAGGACGCCCGGGTTCATGCGAACAGGCGCTGGATGTCGTTTACGGAGATCATGACGATCGCCATGATGAGGAGGGCGAAACCGGCGGCGTGGACGAAACGCTCCTTCTCCGGCGCGAGGCGGCGCCCGCCCCGCACGATCTCCACCAGCACGAACGCGATGCGGCCGCCGTCCAGCGCGGGGAACGGGATGAGGTTGATGATCGCGAGGTTGATGGAGAGGAGCGCCGTCCAGAGGACGAGAGGGCTTATGCCGGACTCGGCCACGTCCCCCGTCATCTGCGCGATGCCGATGGGCCCGGCGACCTGGATGGAGGACGCCCCGGCTATCCAGCGCGAGACCTCGTTGCGGAAGAGGACGAATATCTCGCCGATCTGGGCGAAACTGGCGCGGAAAGCCGACAACGGGCCCATCGAGCGCGTCTCCTCGGGGTAAACCTGGACGGCCAGACCGTCGAGCGCGCTCTCGTCCGGCGGCAGCCCCAGCGTCACGATGCCGCCGCCGCGCAGCACTTCCACCGGCACCGGTTCGGCGGGCGAGTCCTGCACCGTGGCAGCGAGGGCGGCCTGCGGGCTGCCCTCGTGCAGCACACGTCTATCGCCCACCGAGAGGAGGAGGTCGTCCGGCAGCAGGCCCCCCGCCTCAGCGGGCGAGCCGGAGGCGACTGACGCAACGGTGAGCCGGGCGTCGGTCAGGAAGATGCCGACGGAACCCTGCCCCTCCGGCGGGTCGACGCGTACGTCCGGTATGTGAAGCGCAACGAGCCGCCCGCGCCGCTCCACCGTCCATGCCGAGTCCGCGCCCAGGCGGACGTTGATGGCGATGAGGAGGTCCGACGAGTTGACGATACGCCTGCCGTCAGCCTCGCGGACGAGGTCGCCCGCCGCCACGCCCGCCTGCTCCGCAGGCGATCCCGGCGCGACGCTGAGGACGGCAACATCGGTCACCGGCACGGGTTGCGGGGTCATGAACACGACGGTGAGCAGGACGACAGGGAGGACGGCGTTCATCGCGGAGCCCGCACCGAGGATGAAGAGCCGCATCGGGGCGCTCTTGCCGGCGAAGCTCGCAGGCGCGGTGGGGTCGTCCTCGCCAAGCATCCGCACGAAGCCGCCGAACGGCAGGAGGTTGAGCGAGTACGTCGTTCCGCCGCGCGTGAAGCCGAATACGCGGGGCGGCAGCCCGACGCCGAACTCGAGCACCTGCACCCGGGCGAGTCTCGCAGCGAAGAAGTGCCCCAACTCATGGGCGATGACGAGGGAGCCGAGGACGACGAGGAAGAGGAGCACCGTCATGGCGCGGTCTCAGGCTGCGCGTCAGGCGACGCCCGCCGCTGCAGCCGCCTCCCGGCGGGCCCAGGCGTCGGCCTCGAGCACGGCCTCGGGAGTCGAGGCGTCGAACGGCTCGTGCCTGTCGAGCACGCTCTCCACGATGCGGTGGATGTCGCCGAAGCCGATGCGGCCGTCGAGGAAGTAGTGAACCGCCTCCTCGTCGGCGGCGCTGAGCACGGCCGGGTAGGTCTGCTCCCTGCGCCCCGCCTGCACCGCGGTGGCGAAGCAGGGGTAGCGCGCAGGGTCCAGCGGCTCGAACGTGAGCGACGGCCACGCGAGCGGGTCGTAGCGGGGCAGGTTGCCGTTGTCGAGGCGGGCGGGGTAAGCGAGCGCGGCCTGTATGGGGAGCCGCATGTCCGGCGGGCCCATCTGCGCCTTCACCGAGCCGTCCGCGCACTCGATCATGGAGTGGATGACGCTCTGCGGGTGGACGACGACCTCGATGCGGTCGAACGGGATGTCGAAGAGCCAGCGGCTCTCGATGACCTCGAAGCCCTTGTTCATCAGCGTGGAGGAATCGATCGTGATCTTGCGTCCCATGACCCAGGTGGGGTGCGCGAGCGCCTCGTCGGGGGTGACGCCGGCGATCTCGTCCAGGGGCCGCGTTCGGAACGGGCCGCCGGAGGCGGTGATGATGAGTTTCCGCACCGGCTCGTCCTCGCCGCGCATGCACTGCCAGATGGCGGACGGTTCGCTATCGACGGGCAAGAGCGGCGCTCCGTGCTTCGCGGCGACGCGGGTGACGAGCTCGCCCGCCATGACGACGACCTCCTTGTTGGAGAGCGCGACCGTCTTCCCTGCGCGGAGCGCGTTGAGTGTAGGAACGAGGCCCGCGCGGCCCGTCGTCGCGACCATCACGAGGTCGACGTCCGGCCCGGTCACCATCTCCTCGGGCGGCACGAGCGAAGCGCCGTCACCTCCTACAGTCTCGCGGCCCTCTTCCGACCAGACCATGCGCGGCTGGAACTCCTCGACCTGTTGGGCGAGCAGGCCGAGGTTGCGCCCCGCGGACAGCCCCGCAACGCGGAAGTCGCCCGGCAGCGCACGCACCACGTCGAGCGTCTGCGTGCCGATGGAGCCGGTTGAGCCGAGTACGACGATGTTCTTCATGCGTGTGTACGCTCGTCCTCAGTAGATGCCGCCCGCGCGCTGCTGCTCACGGATGTACAGGATGATCTGCTCCAGTTCCTCGTCGGATACCCCCACTATAGGCGGCATGTCGCCGAAGAACCAGTGATGCTGGGGAACACCGTTGCGCACGGCGCGTCGTATGGAGTGGTCGTCGTGGTGCCACGGCACGTAGTAGCCATGAACGAGCGGCGGACCGCTCTCCGTGCCCAGCGCGCCCGCGCCGTGGCAGGTCGCACAGTTGGCATCGAACCGTTCCCTGCCCTTCTCGACGTCTCCGTTTCCCCCGCATGCAAGCGCGCCCGTCAGAAGCAGGAGCGTCAGCACGCCCAGAAGGACACGTTGCCCGTTCATGCACCTCACCAGACCCGCGAGGCGACGTACACGAGCGGGAAGACGGGAAGAAGGCTGTCCAGGCGGTCGAGCAGGCCGCCGTGGCCGGGGATGAGGCGCCCGGAGTCCTTCGCGTCCGCCAACCGCTTGACCTTCGACTCCAGGAGGTCGCCCGCCTGCGCCACGACGCCGATACCCAGCCCCAGGACGACCGCCGGGATGATGCGCGCCTCCACGCCATCGAGGAGCGTAACGAGTGCGGCGGCAGCGGCGGCAGCGCCGATCAGCCCGCCGATAGCGCCCTCCCACGTCTTGCCGGGCGAGACGGACGGCGCGAGTCTGCGGCGCCCCACCGCCCTGCCGACTGCGTAGGCGCTCGTGTCCGCCGCGAACGTCACGAGGAACGCCAGCGCCGCCCACTGCAGGCCAGTGCCGTCGAGGCGCATGGCGATGAGGGCGGCGAACGGCAAAACGACGTAAGAGACGCCCACGAGCACGAACGCCCCGTCCCGAAGCACGGGGCCTGCGCCACGCACGGTCCGGGCGCGGCGGAGCAGGTCCAACAGCTCGCGGAGCGCGATGAGCGCCGCAACAGTGGCGACGGCTGCGAATACCGGGCCCCCGACCCAGAGCACGAGGAAGAGGAGCGGCAGGCCGACCGCCGCGCTGGCGACGCGGAGGCGCAAGTCGCTCCGCGGGAGGGTGTTCATCACTCCTCGTCGGGCAGAGCGCCGAACCGGCGGCGGCGGCGCTTGTACTCGTTCAGGGCGCGCTCGACTTCCACGTCGTCGAAGTCAGGCCAGTAGGCGGGGGTCTGGTAGTACTCGCTGTAAGCGGCCTGCCAGATGAGGAAGTTGCTGAGGCGCTGCTCTCCGGCGGTGCGGATGATGAGGTCGGGGTCTGGCACGTCCGGCAGGTAGAGGTTCTCGCGGATGAGGTCCTCGGTGACTTCGTCCGAGGCGGCGCCCGCGGCGACGATGCGGCGCACGGCACGGACCATCTCCGTGCGTCCGCCGTAGTCGAAGGCGACGCAGAGATTCATGCCGGTGTTGCCGGCAGTGCGCTTCACCGCCTCACGGGTGGCGTCGGCGAGGCTGGCAGGTATCTGGTCGAGTTCGCCGAGGTGGCGGATGCGGATGTTGCGCTTGTGCAACTCGTCCACGCACTCGCCGATGACGGCCTGCATGAGGTCGAGCAGGCCGCTGACCTCGGAGGTGGGGCGGTTCCAGTTCTCAGTGGAGAAGGCGAAGAGCGTCACGAATCCGACGCCAGCGGAGTCGAGCGTCTGGAGGACACGTTGCAGGTTATCGGCGCCCGCCCGGTGACCGGCGAGGCGCGGCAGCCCCCGCTGGTTCGCCCACCGGCCGTTGCCGTCCATGATGATGGCGATATGCCTGGGGGCGCCGGGATCTGCGTGAAGCGATGCGCTCCTCTCAGGTACGGCACGCGTCATAAGCGGCCTAGACCTCCATCAACTCGGCTTCTTTCCTGTTGCTGACCTCGTCCGCCCTGGTGACGTGCTCGTCCGTAACCTTCTGCAGGTGCTCCTGTTCACGGCGAAGCTCGTCCTGGGATATCTCCTTGTTCTTCTCGAGGCCCCGCAGGTGTTCGAGCGCGTCCCGGCGGACGTTGCGGATAGCGACATGGGCGTCCTCACGGAGCCGGTGCAGGCGTTTGATCATCTCCTGACGCCGTTCCTGGGTCATCGTCGGGATGGGCAGGCGGATCAGCGTCCCGTCGTTGCTGGGGGTCAGGCCGAGGTCGGCACGCATCAGTTCCTTCTCGATGACGCCGAGCGTCGATCTGTCGAAGGGCTGGACGACGAGCAGGCGCGGGTCGGGAGCGTTGACGGTCGCGACCTGGTTCAGCGGCATCGACGTGCCGTAGATCTCGACCCGAACGGAGTCGAGCATGGCCGCGTTGGCGCGCCCCGTGCGGATAGTGTCGGCCTCGTGGCGGAGCACTTCGATGGACTTGTCCATCCGCTCGCCCGCATCCTCCAGGATAAGTTCGACTTCTTCGTTGGTCTCTGCCATCTGTGAGCCTTTCGCTGGTCCTGTCGGGTCAGACGGTCACCGGTTGGGCGCTCACGAGCGTGCCGACGTGCTCACCTGCGAGGATGCGCTGGATGGAGCCCTGATTGAACACGTCGAACACGCGTATCGGCAAGTCGTTCTCCATACAGAGTGAGAGCGCCGTATAGTCCATCACTTCCAACTGGCGGTTGAGGATCTCTATGTAGCTCACACGCTCGAATTTGCGCGCGTTCGGTTCGGCGCGGGGGTCCGCGTCGTAGACGCCGTCCACGTTGTTCTTCGCCATCAGGAGCATGTCGGCGCTCATCTCGACAGCGCGGAGGGCCGCAGTGGTGTCCGTGGTCATGTAGGGACTGCCGGTGCCTGCCGCGAAGATGACCACCCGCCCCTTCTCCAGGTGCCGGATGGCACGCCGGTAGATGTACGGCTCCGCGACGGTGCGTATCTCCAAGGCGGACTGCGTCCGGGTGACGACACCGTTGCGCTCCAGGGCATCCTGCATGGCGAGGGCGTTGATGAGGGTGGCGAGCATGCCCGCGTAGTCCGCAGTCGCCCTGTCCATGCCTTGGCGCTCGGCCGCGGCGCCGCGCCAGATGTTGCCTCCGCCGATGACGAGCGAGAGTTCGACGCCGAGAGCGACGGCCTGTTTCACTTCGCCGGCGAGGTAGTCCAGCACTGACCAGTCGATCCCGTCAGGGGAGTGCCCGCGCAGCGACTCGCCGCTCAGTTTGAGCACCACCCGCCGGTATGTGGCATCTCCGGCCATGGGCCCGCCCCCGTGTTACTGCCCCAGCCCGAACCGCGCGAACCGCCCGACCCGGATGTTCTCTCCCACCTTGGCCCGCACGTCCATGATCAGGTCGCCGATCGTCTTGCCGGGGTCCTTGATGAAGGACTGTTTGAGCAGGCAGACCTCCTCCGGTCTGCCCTCCTCATTCTCAGGAATGTCTTCCTCGTCCAGGTAGAGAGGGGCCATCGCGGCGACCTGCATGGCGATGTTGTGGGCGAGTTCGCGGAACTCCGGCGTCCTGCCCACGAAGTCGGTCTCGCAGTTGAGCTCGACCATCGCGCCGATGCGGCTTCCCGCGTGGATGTACGAGTCAATGACGCCCTCGGCGGTGGCACGGTCCGACTTGGATGCCGCCTTCGCCAGCCCCTTCTCGCGCAGGGCCTGCTCGGCCTGCTCCACGTCGCCGTCTGCCGCCTCGAGCGCGCGCTTGGAGTCCATGATGCCTGCCCCCGTGCGCTCACGGAGCAGGCGGATCGATTCGGTGGAAACCACTAGCTACCTCGCTTCTCTACGGGGTGGGGGTTACTCTTCAGTCTGTTCAGCCTCTTCGGCCTGCTCGGTCTGCGTCTCATCCGCCGGCGGGGCCTCGTCCTCGGAGGCGGCAGCGTCGTCCTCAGGGGTGGCAGCGTCGTCCTCGGAGACGGTCTCCTCTTCACCTTCAGCGGTCTCTTCCGGTTCCACGGGTTCGTCCACGACCTGGCTGTAGCCGCCGCGCGACGCGAGCCACTCGTTGTGGCCGGCCTGCGCGGAGCGGGCGATATGGCCGGAGATGAGCCGGATGGAGCGTATGGCGTCGTCGTTGCCGGGGATGGGCCAGTCTATGCCCGTGGGGTCACAGTCGGTGTCGACGAGGGCGATGATGGGGATGCCCGCACGCTGCGCCTCGGCGACGGCGATGTTCTCGCGGCCAACGTCCACGATGAAGAGCGCGCCGGGGAGGCTGGTCATGTCCTTGATGCCGCCCAGATAGCGATTCAGCTTCTCGATCGAGGCGTCGAGCTTCAGGGCTTCCTTCTTGAGAAGGCGGTTGAACTCGCCACGCTCCTTGCGCTCTTCCAGGCCCACCAGGTGGTCGATACGGGTCTGGATGGTGGCGAAGTTGGTGATGGTGCCGCCGAGCCAGCGCTGGTTGATGTAGTACTGTCCCGCGCGGATCGCCTCTTCCTTCACAGACTCCTGCGCCTGCTTCTTGGTGCCCACCATGAGGATGCGCTTGCCGGAGGCTGCGATCTCCGTCGCGAACGCGCACGCCTGCTCCAGCAGTTCCATCGTCTGCTGCAGGTCAACGATGTGGATCCCGTTGCGCTGGGCAAAAATGAAGCGCCGCATCCGGGGGTTCCACCTGTGCGTCTGATGACCGAAGTGGACACCTGCCTCCAGCAGCGCTCGCATGCTGAGTGACTCGTCCCCCTGAGGCGCAACCTCGCGGGGCGCGTCGGACTGTATCTGTACCATGGGACCTGCCTTTCTGTCGGGCTTAGAGATGTCCGCAGGGCTCGACTTTCCCCGCGGCTGCACCGGAGCGCGAGAGCGATTGTAGCACAGCAGGGTTCTCCCCGCGCAGGAACGACGGGCTACTCGAGGACGCGCAGCGTCCCGGGGATGTCCATCCGGCGCAGTTTGCGCACCGTCAGCACCGGAGCGAGGGCAACGACGACGATCCCGCCTGCCAGGAACGAGGCCATCTCCACCGCGTCGAAGGAGAGGCTGAAGCCCATATCCGGGTAGCTCGCGGGAACGACTCCGTAGATGATCCAGAGCAGCAGCCCGTAGCCGAGAACAACGCCGAGAACGGCGGCGAACGCTCCGAGGATGACGCCCTCGACGGCCAGCACGCCGAGCACGCGCCGCACGGAGACGCCGTAGGCGAACATCGTCGCGTGGTCGCGGCTTCGCTCGTCGGAGTTGATGTTGGCGGTGTTGAAGGCGATGAGCAGCACGAGCCCGAGCACGAACATCTGTATCACGAGGAAGACGCCGGCCACCTGCTCGAACAGCTGCTGGACCGCGGCCGCTGCCTCGGCCAGCCCCTGTACGTTCGTCACGCCCGGCGCTCCGAACATGGCGCGCTTGACGTCGTTCAGCGACGTTCCGCTCGCCGGCGCTCCGGTCACGACGTTGGCGTAGCCGTCCAGTCCGGCCAGACCGGCTTGGCCGATGTCCATGTACGCATAGATGCGGAGCGGGTGCGGGTGGACCGCCAGCACCGGCATGGACGTGGAAGCGAGGGTGGAGGAGCCGGACTCCGTCCGCAGGGGATGCGTAACGGTCACGGTGTCGCCCACGCCTACTCCAAGGTCGGAGGCGGCCTTGCGGGCGAGGACGATGCCCGGCGCGCCGGTGGTCAGCGTCCCTTCGGATACGGTCGGCTTCCAGTTCCCGTTCTCGAGATCGACGAACCGGACCGTCACCGCGAGTGCGTCGGACCCCCCGGCCTGTACCGTCGCATCGAGGTCGATGCCGGGCTCGGCGATGCGGAGCGCCCCGCCGTCCACGACCCCTCGGACCTCCGGAGAGTCGACTGCGTAGTAGGAGTCCAGCCGCACGACGAGCCGGTCAGGCACGCCGCGCAGTTGCTCCTCATCTCCTGCCACGAGCGTGTCCAGGAACGTCGTCCGCATGGCGACGACGCTGAAGAGGACGGCGAGGATGGCCGTGAGCGCGACGAGAGTGAGCAGGGTGCGGCGGGGCGCGCGCAGCAGGTTGCGGAAGGGCATCCGCCCGAGGCTGCCCCCCGGCAACGGCAGCCTGCCGACACGCGGCGCAAGCCCTCCGCCTCGCGCCGCCAGGTGCCCGGTGCGGATGGCGTCAACAGGCTTCACCCGCACGGCCCGGAGCACGGGCCAGAGCACAGCGAGAACGGGCAGCACGAAGCCGATGACGGCCACCCGGACGAAGATGCCGGTCTGAAAGGGCGTCTCGAACACGGGCAGCGGCAGGAACGATGCCATCACACCCTCCATGAGCTTCGCTATCAGCCACCCGATGCCTATGCCGAAGGCGACGCCGAGGACAGCGATCTGCACGCCGACGAGCAGAGGCCGCACCGCTATCGCCGCAGGCCTCATCCCCAAGGCCATGGACGTGCCTATCTCGCGCCGCTGCGCCTCCACAAGGCGCGCCGCGAAGTTCAGCGCCGCGAACGCAGCGCCCGCGAAGAGCACCACGGCGAAGACGTTGTAGAACTGCTGGTCGCCCTCCGGGTCGCGCGTGAGCGCGAGGTAGGAGGCGTTGTCCTCCTTGCGCATCAGTTGCAGGCGGGTATCCGGATGGCGCGCAGCCACCTCGGCGAGGAGCGCCGCTTCGACGTCCTCCAGGGCAACGCCGGGGGCGACCGTCAGAACGAGGTCGTTGACCAGCCCCTCCTTGCCCGAGAGTCCCTGCGCGGTCTCGATGGACGTGAACAGCACTGCCAGGTTCGCCTGGCCGAAGAAGCTGCCTTCCTCGACTACCTGGAAGTACTCCGGGGAGACGGCATGACCGACGTATGCAACCGTACCGCTGCCGCCGATCCGGATATCGCCTTCGTCAGGGAGGTCGTAGTAGACGCCGAAGTTGCGCTCCAGCAGCACGACGGGCCCGCCGAACTCCGCCGCCGCGATGTCTCGCCCGGTCAACACCTCAACCCCGTTCACGCTCGGGCCGCCGTCCGACATGTCGACGCCCAGGAGCCTGCCGGTGACGAAGAGCGGGCCATCCTCGGTGGCGACCTCGACCTGCGTTCCGGCGATGAGCCGCTCCTCCGCGGCTTCCACCCCGTCTATGGCCTGGGCGATGTCCAGGAGGGCGCCGCGCGGCAGGAAGCTCCCGTCGCTGAGCCGCGCACGGACGTCGTAGATGTTCGTGAGCTGGAAGCTGGCGTCGTTGGAGGCGAAGCGCCACTGCGTCACGCTGCTGACGCCGGCGAACATGCCGGTGCCGACGGCGATCATGAGGGCGATGCCGACGACCTGTACCCAGCGGGCCTTCGCATCCCGCAGCGCCCATCGCAGCTTCAGCGACAGCATCGCCGCCTCCTACCAGTGCAACTCGGAGAGCGGGGTCTTCCCGCCTTCCGGCGGGCCGTCCCGGACGACGTGTCCACTGCTCATCTCCACCACCCGATCGGCGATGCGCGATATCTCGCGGTTGTGCGTGACGACCAGCACGGCGCGGTCGGCGGACGCCTGCGCGATGAGCAGTTCGAGTATCTGCGCGCCCGTCATGAAGTCCAGCTCGCCGGTCGGTTCGTCCGCGAGCAGCACGGGGTTCCCCGTCGCCAGCGCCCGCGCGATGGCGACGCGCTGCTGCTCGCCGCCCGACAGCTCATGGGGGAAGTGGCCGGTGCGATGGCCGAGCCCGACCGACTCGAGCACGGACTCGGGGGAGGTGCTCCCGCGCTTCCCGGCCACGTCCATGCCGAACTCGACGTTCTCGAGCGCGGTGAGGCCGGGGAAGAGGTTGAAACTCTGGAAGATGAAGCTGACGGTCTGACGCCTGAGGGCGAAGAGTTCGGCGCGGGAAGCAGCGGTGATGTCGCGGCCGTTGACCGAGATGCTGCCGGCAGTCGGGGTGTCAAGCGCGCCGATCATGTTGAGGAGCGTTGTCTTGCCGCTCCCGGACGGGCCTAACACGACAACGAACTCTCCGTCGTCCACGTGCAGGTCGACGCCGTCCAGCGCGCGCACTTCCACGGTCCCGATCTGGTAATGCTTCGACACGCCTACGAGGTCTATCAACCGCAAGCCTCCGCGCGTTGGCGCCTGCTGACAGTATCACACGGAAGGACTACGGCAGGCGTAGTTCTTCCCGTCCGATTGCGCGTCTGCGCGCAATTGTGCAAAGGTCTGCCGTGGACAGGAGCGACGATGACGACAGACTACGAAAGCCTCATCCGGGCGATACCGAACTTCCCCCAGCCCGGCATCCTCTTCCGCGACATCACCCCGCTGCTGGGGGACGGCGAGGCGCTGCGGGCGGTGGTGCGTGACCTCGCCGCACCGTTCCGGGAGCAGCGCATCGACCGCGTCGCGGCGATAGAGGCGCGGGGGTTCGTCATCGGCGCGCCGCTGGCGGTGGAACTGGGTGCGGGGTTCGTTCCCATGCGGAAGGCGGGCAAACTGCCGCACGAGACGTTCTCCGCTCAGTACGAACTGGAGTACGGCGACGCGGCGATAGAGCTGCACCAGGACGGCCTGCAGCCCGGCGACAAGGTGCTGCTGGTAGACGACGTGCTGGCAACCGGCGGCACGATGGCGGCGGCGGTGGAACTCGTGCAGCAGGCGGGTGCAGACGTCGCGGGGATCGTCACGCTCATCGAGCTGACGGCGCTGAACGGACGGGCGCGCCTGCCCGGTTACGACGTGGTGGCGCTGATCCGGTATTGAGCGCCGAGCGGTTTGACACGCGGAGAACCGCGCACGGACAATCCGGCCAAGCACCAGAGGGGAGCGGAACTATGCAGGACGTGGTCATCGTAAGCGGAGCGCGCACACCCGTGGGGCGGTTCGGAGGCGCATTCAAGGACACCCCGGCCTCGGACCTCGGCGCTGTCGCCATCAGGGCAGCCGTGGAGCGGGCGGGCATCCGCCCGGAAGACGTCGACGAAGTGATCATGGGCAACGTGCTCCAGGCCGACGAGACGGGCTACACAGCGCGCCGGGCGATGCTGAAAGCCGGGCTGCCGGACCACATCCCCGCCATGACGGTGAACCGGGCGTGCTCGTCCGGACTCGAGGCGATCAACCTCGCGGTGCAGGCCATCGCCACCGGCGAGTCGAAGGTGGTGGTCGCGGGAGGCGCGGACAGCATGAGCCGCGTGCCCTACCTCATGAGGGGCGTCCGGTTCGAGGGCCCGAGGATGGGCGACTACAGCGTCACGGACGGCCTCACGCTAGGCCTCACCTGTCCCATCTACGACTATCACATGGGTGTTACGGCCGAGAACGTGGCCGAGCGCTTCGAGGTGAGCCGTGAAGCGCAGGACACGATGGCGGTGGACAGCCACCAGCGCGCCGTCCATGCCCAGGCGGAAGGCTACTTCGACGCGCAGATCGCGCCGGTGAGCATCCCCCAGCGCCGCGGCGACCCGGTGACTGTGACGGAGGACGAGCATCCCCGCGCGGACACGACGCTGGAAGGGCTGGCCAAGCTCCGTCCCGTCTTCAAGGAGGGCGGCACTGTGACCGCGGGCAACTCCGCCGGCATCAACGACGGCGCCGCCGTGGTCGTGGTGATGTCGCGGGAGCGCGCCGAGGCGGAAGGACTGACGCCCCGCCTGCGGTGGGTGGGGCGCGGCGTCTCCGGCGTCGACCCGTCGGTGATGGGCATCGGGCCGGTGCCGTCGACCCGCAAGGTGCTCGAGAAGACGGGCATGGCGATAGCCGACCTCGACCTCATCGAACTGAACGAGGCATTCGCGGCGCAGGCGCTGTACGTGATCCGCGAGTTGGACATGGACTGGGAGCGAACGAACGTCAACGGGAGCGGCATCTCGCTCGGGCACCCGGTGGGCGCGACCGGCGCAATCATGACGGTGAAGCTGATGGAGGAGCTGACCCGCACGGACGGGCAATACGGCCTCGTCACGATGTGCGTCGGCGGCGGGCAGGGCGTCTCGACGATATTTGAGCGGCTCAACTAGCGAGCGCTCGACAGGGCTGTTGCGGGGCGGTAGCATAGTGTGTCTGCCGCCAGCCCCTTGACGGAACCGTGCGCGCGTGCTAGTGTTGTCCGGAATGAATCAGATGCTGTTCACCGCGCCTGAGCATCAGAAGTCCCGAAACCCCTAACCCGTCCCAACCGAGGTCTAGCGTTGCATATCCGCTGGGCCTCTTTCCGTGTTTCTGCGAATCCGCAGGCCATGCGCTGCGAGGAGGTATCGAGCCAGCAATGACGTCGCTAATGCCCCGTGCCAACCGCGCCCCGATGCATCCCGTCAAGTCCTACGCACGCACGCACCAAGTACTGGAGCCCTCGAACCTCGTGAACATCCAACTCGAGTCGTTCGAGGGGCTCAAGACGATCGGCATCCGTGAAGTGCTGGACGAGATCAACCCGGTACAGGACGTGACCGGCAACCGGTTCGAGTTGCGCTTCGGCGCACACAACTTCCGCGAGCCTCGCTACTCCGAAGAAGAGTGCCGTGCGCGGGAGGTCACGTACGAAGCGCCGCTCTACGTCACCGTCGAACTGGAGGTGAAGGAGACCGGCGAGGTCAAGGAGCAGACGCTCTTCTTCGGGGACATCCCCATGATGACCTCCACGGGCACGTTCGTCATCAATGGTGCCGAGCGCGTGGTAGTGAGCCAGCTGGTGCGCTCCCCCGGCGCGTACTTCACCCGCGTACAGGACCCCAGCACCGGGCGGAACGTCTCCTTCTCCAAGCTGATCCCCTACCGCGGCGCGTGGCTCGAGTTCGAGACCAGCCCCCGCGACGTCATCTCGGTGAAGATAGACCGGAAGCGCAAGCTGCCCGTCACCACGTTCCTGCGCGCCATCGGCTGCGGCGGCAGAGAAGAGATCGAGGGTTTGTTCGCAGAAGTGGACGACGACCCTGAGCATCCCTACATCCGCACCACGTTCGACCGCGACACAACAGCGGAAAACGAGACACAGGCGCTGATGGAGGTCTACCGGCGGCTCCGCCCCGGCGAGCCGCCCAGCGCGGAGAGCGCGCGCACGCTGCTGGAGAACCTGTTCTTCAACCCCCGCCGCTACGACCTCGGCCGCGTGGGGCGGTACAAGATGAACCGCCGGACCAGCAAGGACGTGCCACAGGAGAGCCGCACGCTGACCAAGGACGACATCATCGAGATGATCCGGATGATGATCCGCATCAACAACGGCGCGGCCAACCCGGACGACATAGACCACCTGGGCAACCGCCGCGTCCGCGCCGTGGGCGAGCTCATCATGAACCAGTTGCGCGTCGGCCTGCTCCGCATGGAGCGCGTGGTGAAGGAGCGCATGACGATCCTTGACCAGGGCGAGGCCACGCCCAGCGCACTCATCAACATACGCCCCGTCGTTGCAGCGGTGCGCGAGTTCTTCGGGGGCTCGCAGCTCTCGCAGTTCATGGACCAGACGAACCCGCTCGCCGAGCTCACACACAAGCGCCGTCTCTCCGCGCTGGGCCCGGGCGGACTCTCCCGCGAGCGCGCCGGGTTCGACGTGCGGGACGTGCACTACTCCCACTACGGGCGCATCTGCCCCATCGAGACGCCGGAAGGGCCGAACATCGGCCTGCTCGGCTCCCTCGCCACCTACGCGCGCCTCAACGACTACGGCTTCATCGAGACTCCCTACCGGAAGGTGTTGAAGGATATCTCCAGCAGGGACCCGGACCTGAAGGGCCGCACCGTCACCGAAACGGTCACGGGCGAGGACGACAAGGCCATCGTCCGGGCGAACCACGTCGTCTCCGCAGCCGCCGTCAAGAAGATCGCGGCGCTTCCCAAGCGCCTGATCGCGGTGCACCCTTACGTCTCCGCCAGCCCCGACGAGGTGGTCTACCTGCCCGCCGATGAAGAGGACAAGTTCGTCGTGGCGCAGGCCAACTCTCCCATGGACGACAAGTTCCAACTGCTCGGCGACCGCGTCGAGTGCCGGGTATCCGAGGACTACCTGATGGAGCCGCCCGAGCGGGTGGACTACGTGGACGTGGCACCGATACAGATCGTCAGCGTTTCCACCGCGCTCATCCCCTTCCTGGAGCACGACGACGCCAACCGGGCGCTCATGGGCTCCAACATGCAGCGGCAGGCCGTTCCGCTCATCAAGCCCGACGCCCCTCTCGTCTGCACGGGGATGGAGGAGCGCATCGCGCGCGACTCCGGGCAGATGGTGCTCGCCAAGGCCTCCGGCGTGGTGACCTCGGTGACAGGCGAGGTCGTCGCCATCACGGACGCGGACGGCAAGGAGCACACGCACGTGCTGCGGAAGTTCATCCGCTCCAACCAGGGCACCTGCCTCTCTCAGCGCGCCATCGTCTCGGTCGGCGACGCTGTGGAGCAAGGCGACCCGCTGGCGGACAGCTCGTCAACGCAGGAGGGAGACCTCGCGCTCGGCCAGAACGTGCTTTGCGCGTTCATGGCCATGGAGGGCTACAACTTCGAGGACGCCATCATCGTCTCGGAGAACCTGGTCCGCGATTCCAAGTTCACGTCCATCCACATAGAGCGTTACGAGGTCGAGTCGCGCGACACGAAACTGGGCCCCGGTGAGATCACGCGGGACATCCCCAGCGTGGGGGAGGACGCGCTCCACAACCTGGACGAGGAAGGCATCATCCGCATCGGCGCCGAGGTCGGCCCCGGCGACATCCTCGTCGGCAAGGTGACGCCCAAGGGCGAGACCGAACTGACGGCTGAGGAGAAGCTGTTGCGGGCCATCTTTGGTGAGAAGGCGCGGGACGTGAAGGACACCTCCCTCCGCGTCCCCCACGGCGAACGGGGCAAGATCATCGATGTGAAAGTCATGTCCCGCGAGAACGGGGACGACCTTGCGCCCGGCGTGAACAAGCTCGTGCGCGTGTGGGTCGCGCAGACCCGCACGCTCTCTGAGGGCGACAAGATGGCGGGGCGCCACGGCAACAAGGGCGTCGTCTCCCGCATTATGCCGGTGGAGGACATGCCGTACCTGCCGGACGGCACGCCCGTGGACATCATCCTGAACCCCATCGGAGTGCCCTCCCGCATGAACCTCGGGCAGGTGCTGGAGACGCACCTGGGCCTGGCCGCTCACAAGCTGCGCTTCCGCGCCGCAACGCCCGTATTCGACGGCGCGACCGACGCCGACATCCGCGACGCGCTCGCCCGCGCGTGGCTACTGGAACGCGCGGGAGCGCTCGGCAGCGACCTCGACACCTCGGACGGCTACGAGCCGGACTGGGCGAGGGCCCGCGCGTGGCTCGCCGAGCGGGGATACGACGCCGACCGCGCATTCGACGACAGCGACCGCGGCTCCAACTACGCCTCGTCCATAAGCCTGCGGCTCTGGATCGACGATCTTGCGGAGGCGTATCAGGAAGCGACAGGAGTACGGGTGGACCTCGGCGACGAGTCGTTCGATGCCCTCTACCGCGAGGCGCTGCGCGTGGGGCGCACGCTCAACGCCGCCGCCCCTGTGCTCGGCAAGTCGATCCTGTACGACGGGCGCACCGGCTCACCGTTCGACAACCCGGTAACGGTCGGCTACATCTACATGCTCAAACTCATCCACTTGGTGGAGGACAAGATACACGCACGCTCCACCGGGCCCTACTCGCTCATCACCCAGCAGCCGCTGGGCGGCAAGGCGCAGTTCGGCGGACAGCGCTTCGGCGAGATGGAGGTGTGGGCGCTGGAAGCCTACAGCGCGGCCTACAACCTCCAGGAGATGCTCACCGTCAAGTCCGACGACGTGGTCGGGCGCGTGAAAACCTACGAGGCCATCGTGAAGGGCGAAGAGGTCGTGCAGCCCGGCGTGCCGGAGTCTTTCAACGTGCTGTTGAAGGAGTTGCAGAGCCTCGGCCTCGCGGTCGAGCTCCGGTACGAGGAGGACCAGGGCGTCGTCTCCTCGCGGTTCACCTACACCGGCGAAGAGGAAGAGGACGAACTGGAAGCCGTCGCGCCGATCGCCGTCGAGCCGGTGGCCCCGGCGTGGGAAGCGGACTTCGCGCCGCTGGAAGAGCAGGACGGCGACGTGACCACTACCGTGCGGATAGACCTGGGGTCCTACGCACGTAAGGCATCCGAAGAAGAGAGCGAGAGCAACGCGGACTAGCAGCACACGCGGCCCCGGCCTCGTGAGCGCACCGCACCGATAGTCAAGCGGGAGAGCCCCGCAGGGGAGAGCAGCGAACCATGCCGAATGCCACCGACTTCAACGCCATCAGGATCTCACTCGCCTCGCCGGAGCAGGTCAAGCAGTGGTCTTACGGCGAGGTGCTCAAGCCTGAGACGATCAACTACCGCACGCTCCGCCCGGAGAAGGACGGCCTGTTCTGCGAGCGCATCTTCGGGCCGACGAAGGACTGGGAGTGCTACTGCGGCAAGTACAAGAAGATCCGCTACCGTGGCGTGATATGCGACCGCTGCGGCGTAGAGGTCGCCCGCGCCAAGGTGCGCCGCGAGCGCATGGGGCACATCTCCCTGGCTGCCCCGGTCGCCCACATCTGGTTCGCCAAGGGCATCCCGAGCCGCCTGGGACTGCTGCTGGACATCTCGCCCCGGAACCTGGAGCGCGTGCTCTACTTCGCGCAGTACATCGTCACGCGGGTGGACCCGCTGCTGCAGACGCGGCGCGCAGAGGAGCTGCAGCTCGAACACGATGCATGGAAGGAAGAGTTCGAACAGGACAGGGATGCGCGCATCGCCACGCTGGAAGAGGAGCTGACGTCCATCGGCGGGTCCGAAGCGGAAGAGGCCGCCGCACGACGAGAAGAACTGTCGGTGCAATTGACAGCTCTCCGGGAGGCGCGTGACACAGAGATAGCCGAACGCGAGGCGAGTCTCGCGCATGAGACGGCGGAGGTGCAGAGCCTCAAGAAGCTGATGCTGCTGACAGAGAGCCGCCACCGCGAACTCTCCGACAAGTACGGCGACGTCTTCCGGGCCGGCATGGGCGCGGAGGCCATCCTCGACATCCTGCAGTCGCTTGACCTGCAGGAAGAGATGCAACAGCTGAAGGAGGAAGTGCGCGCGACCTCTGGCCAGCGCCGGAAGAAGGCCGTCAAGCGCATCCAGGTCATCGAGGCGTTCCACAGCAGCGGCAACAAGCCGGAGTGGATGATCATGACCTCGCTCCCCGTGCTGCCGCCCGACCTGCGCCCCATGGTGCAACTGGACGGCGGGCGGTTCGCAACGAGCGACCTGAACGACCTCTATCGAAGGGTCATCAACCGGAACAACCGCCTCAAGAGGCTGCTGGACCTCGGTGCCCCCGCGATTATCATCCGCAACGAGAAGCGCATGCTCCAGGAGGCCGTGGACGACCTCATCGACAACGGCCGCCGGGGGCGCGCCATCGTCGGCAGCCACAACCACCAGCTCAAGAGCCTGTCCGACCTGCTGCGCGGCAAGCAGGGACGCTTCCGCCAGAACCTCCTCGGCAAGCGCGTGGACTACGGTGGGCGCTCCGTTATCGTCGTCGGGCCGTCCCTCCATCTGCATGAATGCGGCCTGCCGAAGAAGATGGCGCTGGAACTCTTCAAGCCGTTCGTCATGAACCGGCTTGTCATGCAGGGGATGGCGCACAACATCAAGAGCGCCAAGCGCATGGTGGAGCGCGCGCGGCCCGAGGTCTGGGACATCCTCGAAGAGGTGATCCAGAGCCGCCCGGTCATGCTGAACCGCGCGCCGACGCTGCACCGGCTCGGCATACAGGCGTTCATGCCCACGCTCGTCGAGGGCAGTGCCATCCAGTTGCACCCGCTCGTCTGCGCCGCCTTCAACGCCGACTTCGACGGCGACCAGATGGCCGTGCACGTCCCGCTCTCCCGCGAGGCGGTGCAGGAAGCCCGCAACGTGATGCTGAGCACGCACAACATGCTCTCGCCCAGCTCGGGTGAGCCGCTCGTCGCCCCCACGTACGAGATCGTCCTCGGCTGCTACTACCTCACCCAGACGAAGCCGGGCGCGAAGGGCGAAGGCGGGCGCTACCGCGACTTCGACGACGTCCTCATCGCGTTCGACGCGGGGATCCTGGAGCTGCACTCCGTCATCTCCGTCCGCGCCCCCGGGGACGAGGATGCGTGGATAGAGACGACTCCCGGCCGCATCATCTTCAACGAGGTGCTGCCGGAGGAACTGCGCCGCTACGACGTACTGATGGACAAGAAGGCCCTCCGCGACCTCGTCTCGGAGGTCTACCGCCTCACCGGCAACGCGGCGACGTCCGAGGTGCTGGACAGGATCAAGCAGATCGGCTTCCACTACGCCACCGTCTCCGGTACGACCATCGGCATCACGGACATCCAGGTGCCGCCGGAGAAAGCCGCCATCATCGCCGAGGCGGACAAGGAAGTGGAACTGCTGGAAGAGCAGTACGAGATGGGCCTCATCACTGAGCGCGAGAAGCACGTCCGGGCGGTCAACACCTGGCAGCGCGTCTCCGGCAGGATGGACGAGGTCATCCAGCAGCACCTGCCGGAGTTCGGCGGCATCTACGCCATGGCCCACTCCGGCGCACGAGGAAACGAAGCGCAGATCAAGCAGATGGCGGCGATGCGCGGCCTGATGAGCAACCCGCGCGGAGACATCATCGAACTCCCCATCAAGTCCAGCTTCCGCGAAGGCCTGAGCGTGCTGGAGTACTTCATCTCCACTCACGGCGCGCGCAAGGGTCTCGCGGACACCGCGCTGCGCACCGCCGACTCCGGCTACCTGACGCGCCGGCTCATCGACGTGGCGCAGGAGGTCATCGTGCTGGAGGAGGACTGCGGCACCGACCGCGGCGTCCTCATCCACGCCCAGGCCTCCGAGGAAGACGTGATGATTGCCCCGCTGAGCGAGCGCATCGTCGGGCGCGTTGCCGCGGTCCCCGTCGCCCACCCGGACACGGGTGAAGTGCTCGTGGACGCCGGCGAGATGATCGAGGAGCCGCAGGCGGCAGCCACCGAGGCGGCGGGCATCACTGAACTGCGCGTCCGCAGTCCGCTCACCTGCGAGGCGCCGCGCGGCATCTGCCAGCAGTGCTACGGGCGCAGCCCGGCGACGGGCCAGCTCGTCCTGCTCGGCGACGCCGTCGGCATCATCGCCGCCCAGTCCATCGGTGAGCCGGGCACCCAGCTCACGATGCGGACGTTCCACACGGGCGGTATCGCAGGCAAGGACATCACCTCCGGTCTCCCCCGCGTGGAGGAGCTGTTCGAGGCGCGCTCGCCCAAGGGCAAGGCGCGCATCGCTGAGATAGACGGCGACGTGCTCGTGTTCGAGAACGGCCAGCTGATGGGTGAATACGAGTCCGAGGACGCCCCGCAGGTGCTCGTTCCGCCGGTCTCGTTCGTTCCGTGCGTTCGCGTCGTCAGTCACATGCCGTTCACGGACAGCTACGCCATCGGCGACACCCACACGCTTGCCGTCAAGGAGGGCCAGCGCGTCAAGGCGGGTGAGACCATCGCGGAACCCAGCGCAGGCGACGCCGAAACCTCGGAATCGGACGAACAAGCGCTTGCGCCGGTTGCGGTGCTCGCCCGGGTCTCGGGCGCCGTACGGGTCGTGGACGGGGGCATCGAGATAGACGCGTTCGAGACCGAGGTGCGCGACCACCAGGTGGACGCCACCGACCAGCGTCTCGTCCGCACCGGCGATGCCGTCGTCGCAGGCCAGAAACTCACCAGCGGGGTCAAGGACCCGCACGACATCCTGCGCATCGAGGGCATGGAAGTCACGCAGAGCTACCTCGTCGAGCAGGTGCAGACCGTCTACCGCAACCAGGGCGTCTCGATCAACGACAAGCACATCGAGACCATCATCAGCCAGATGCTCCGCTGGGTGCGGGTGGACAACATCGGCGACACGGAACTGCTGCCCAACCAGTTGATCGACCGTGCGCGGTTCCAGAACGTGAACGAGCGCGTCATCGCCGAGGGCGGCGAACCCGCTACCAGCAAGCCGGAGCTCCGGGGCGTTACCCGCGCATCGCTCAATACGGACAGCTTCCTCGCTAAGGCGTCCTTCCAGGAGACTGCCCGCGTCCTCACCGAGGCGGCGATGTCCGGCGAGGTCGACTATCTGCGCGGCCTGAAGGAGAACGTCATCATCGGACGGCTCATCCCCGCCCGCCTCGACGTGTCACCCGAGGGGCGCAGCCTGCTCGGCATCCCCGAAGTGCTGCCTCCCGTCGAGGGTGACAGCGACGACTTCGAGGCCATCATGGGCCTCATGGGCGAAGTGCCTGGCATAGACGACTTCGGAGAGGACGACGGCGCCGCGCCCAATGTCGCGGTCGAAGTGGACTTCTCCATGGACGACGATGACGAGGGCGACGATGACGACCTTTTCGTCGATGACGATGACGACGACCTCGACGAACCCGAGAACACGCCCTCTGGAAGCGCCGAGGAAGAAGAGGACGAAGAGGAAGAAGATCCCGACACCGACGACGTCGAGGACGACGAGATCGGCGTCGCCGTTGTCACGGACGACGACCTCCTGGCGGAAGAAACCGAAGCAGAGGTCCAGGAGTAGTCAACCGTCGTCCCCACCCACGGTCCGGATATGCGGAAGGGCGTCCCTCGGGGCGCCCTTCGCATACGTGCAGGGGAGGCAGAGCTAAGCGTACCAGGGGAGCATCGGCTCGACGGCCAGGGTGGCGAACACCAGCGCCAGGTAGAGCAGTGAATACTTGTACGCCGCGAGTGTCTCGCGCGAGTCTCCTCCGCCAAGCAGCGGCCAGGACATGCGCAGCCAGACCGCGCTCAGCAGCGTCGTGACGACGGCGAACGTCAACCCGCCGTAGCCTGCAGCGAGCGGCAGCCAGGCCATCGCAGCCAGCAGTACGACGTACAACAGCACCTGCCGGGCAGTGTCACGCTGTTCCGCCACCGCAGCCAGCATGGGTACATTCGCAGCGACGTAATCGTCCCGCAACAGCATGGAGAGCGTCCAGAAGTGGGGCGGCGTCCAGAAGAAGATGAACGCGAACATGTAGAGCCCCAACGCGGTTACCTCTCCGGACACCGCGGCGGCTCCGATGAGCGGCGGGAAGGCTCCCGCAGCGCCACCAATGACGATGTTGTTCCACGAACGCCGCTTGAGCAACAGCGTGTAGACCAGTACGTAGACCACTGCCGCGGCAAGGGTGAGGACTGCTGCCAGCGGGTTCGCCCCGAACCCCATCAGCGCTGTCGCCGCCACCACGAGCACCACGCCGATGAGCGCGGCGTTCCGTGCGCTGATCTGGTGCGCAGGCACCGGACGCACCCTGGTGCGGCGCATCATGGTATCTATGTCTGCGTCCAGGCTCTGGTTGATGGCATTCGCGCCACTTGCGGCCAGGGCCCCGGCGACGACAACGGTCAACAGCACCAGCGCGTCCGGTGAGCCTTCAGCCGCCTTCCACGCCCCGGCCGCTCCCGTGACCACGAGCAGCAGGACGATACGGGGTTTGCTCAGCGCCGTGACCTGGCGAAGGAACGCCACCATCAGCGATCCCGTCCAAGGAGCGCGAAGCTGAACTGCGTCACCACTGCCCACCAGACGGCGGCAGCCAGCCCGAGGTGCATGATGCGGAGTTCCTGCGGCAGCCGGAGCCAGACCGCGCTCACACCCACCGTGAACTGCGCCGCAGCCAGCAGCGCGGCGATAACGCTCACGTAGAACGCCCAGCCCCCTGCGCGACGCGCCTGCCACGCCGTCCATATCAGCGCAAGCAGTAACGCCGTGGCCGCCACGCGGTGCACGAGATGCACCCACGCCGCCTCGGCACTGCTGCGAGCGTCGCACAGCGGCAGCCCCGGGCACCCGGCGCTGTGCCCCGTGCCCACAATCGTTCCACCCGCAAGCACGACGAACGCCGCCGCGATGACGAGCGCTCGCCAGCGCCTGACGTCGGGAGGCGGAGTAAGACGCACGTCGAGCGCCCGCACGGCGCCCCCGGTCAGCAGCGCGAGCGTCAGCAGTGAGAACGTGAGGTGCGCCAGCCGCACCATGCTGTGCAGCTCCGTGAGCACCGTGATGCCGCCGAGCACCGCCTGCACGAGGATGGCCACGAGGGCCCAGACGAGCAGGCGCGACGTGAGGGGGTCGTGTGCGCGAGCGCGGAAGGCGAGCGCGGCCGAGGCCGCTACCACCAGCATCGTCACGCCCGCATAGACGCGGTGGCCGAACTCGATGGCGGTCGCGCCCTCGATCTCCGGAACGAGCACGCCTTCGCAGAGGGGCCAGTCGGGGCAGCCGAGGCCGGAGCCGGAGACGCGCACCCACGAGCCGTACGCGATGAGGCCCAGCGTGAGCACAGACGCCAGGAGCGCGAGCCACCCTGCGCGGCGGATATCCACCGTGCGTACCCCCTGCGCAGCCATCTGCCTATGCCACTCCGTATGACATGACAGCCAGGACGGCGATGAGGCCCACGGGCAGCAGGGTCCAGACGACCTCCGCAGCACGCGTGCCGAGGATGCCTCGCGAGGCGTCCTGCCACACGCGCATGCGTAGCGCCGTGACGACGATGGCCGCCTCTGCCAGCACCATGAGGCTGACGACTATCCAGAATCCTGCGTGGGGTGTCATGTCGAGCATACGAGCGCGCCGGGCAGTCCTCCTTCGCACCGGCGCGCCTCCTCTATGGTAGCGTAAGCGCGCTGCCGCCGCCACGTTCCGGAGCGACAGACCGCAGCCCCAGAGGAGGTGGGAGATGGCGATACGCGAGGAAGAGTTTGACCTGCCGGTGGACGAAGGGGAGATGGCCGTCTTCCTCTACGAGCCGGAGGACGCCGGGCCGCTGCCGTCCATCATCATGGTGCACGACGCCAACGGGCTGACCGTGGAGGCGCGCGAGCAGGCGGAATGGCTCGCCGGACACGGCTACGCGGTTGCCGCTCCGGACGTCTTCCACCGCGCCGGGCGGCTGCTGACGCTGCCGGAACTGGGCGATGGGCCGGAGGCAACGCTGCAGATCCGCGCCGGCATGACGAACGACGGTCACTGCTCGGACATCACACGTCTTGCCGCGTTCCTGCGCGAGCGTCCGGGCAGCGACGGGCGCGTCGGCCTCACGGGGTTCTGCCTCGGCGGGCGTATCTCGTTCCTCGGCGCGGGACTGGGAGCAGTCGTGGACGCGACGGTCGCGTTCTATCCGACACGCCTCCTGGAGTCCGATCCCGCGGTCCCCGGCTCGCCGTGGCCGGTGCACGGGGCGGGGAACGTGACGAACCCGCTGCTGATGTTCTTCCCCGCGCTGGACGGCTTCAATCCGTACTCCAACGTGGAGGCGATCATGGCGGCGTTCGGGGATTCGGGCGACCGCGTCCGCGCCGTGTGGGTGGAGGACGCGGACCACGCCTTCGCGCAGCCGGAGAGCGAGGCGTACCACCCGGAGCGGGCCGCTGAGGTGTGGGAGGAGGCGCTCGCGTTCTTCGAGCGTCACCTCCGGCGGATATAATCGCGCTCCACGCGAACGGGAGACAGCGCTCATCAGCGCATGCAAGCACAGAGGAGCACTCTCATGGACACGACAGAACAGGTAGTGGACATCGCAACGGCGGACGGCCCGATGGCAACGCCGACCTCCCGCCCGGCGGACGGGGGCACGCACCCGGGCGTCATCGTCATCATGGAGGCGTTCGGCGTGAACCCGAATATCGAGGGTATCGTGCAGCGGTTCGCGAGCGAGGGCTACGTCGCCGCGGCACCTGACCTGTTCCACCGCTCCGGACGGCTGCGCTACGCCCCCTACGACAAGCTGCAGGAGATGCGCGAGGAGCTGCGCTCCGGCGGCTTCGGCGACGCCTCAATCGACATGGACGTGCAGGCCACGATCGATTACCTGCGCAACGACCCGAACGTCGGCGCGATAGGCATCGTTGGCTTCTGCCTCGGCGGGCGCGTCACGATGCAGTCCGCGATACGCGCGAGCGGGTTGTCGGCGGCTGCCGTCTACTACGGCGGGTTCATGTTCCCCGGAGACGACCAGCCCGAGGCGTTCCACGCGCTGCGAGAGGCCGAGGCGCTCTCGATCCCGGTGATGGGCTTCTTCGGCGAAGAGGACCAGAACCCCACGACGGAGCAGGTCAGGACCCTGGACGAGCGGCTCACCGCCCTCGGCAAGGAGCATATGTTCCACGTCTACGCGGGCGCGGGCCACGGCTTCGTCTGCGACGACCGCGCCAGCCACAACGCGGAGGCCGCGGCCGACGCGTGGGAGAAGACGCTCGCGTTCTTCGGCGAGCGCCTCCGCTGAGCACAATCGATCCCATCCGCCAAGGCTAGGATTCCCGCCTTCCCTGTCTTCCCGCGAAGGAGGGAATCCTAGCGGAATAGGAGATACTCCATGGCCGACGCGTATGACGTCATCATCATCGGAGGCGGGTCCGCCGGCGAGAACGTCGCCGGGCGCACTGCCCCCGCCGGACTAAGCACCGCCATCGTGGAGGCGGAACTGGTCGGTGGCGAGTGCTCGTACTGGGCGTGCATGCCCAGCAAGGCGCTGCTCCGCCCCGGAGAGGCGCTCGCCGCGGCGAAGCGGGTGCCCGCCGTGCGGGACGCCGTCACGGGCAGCGTGGACGCCGCCCGCGCGATGCGCGCCCGCGACGCGTTCGCGAGCCACTGGAGCGACGCCGGACAGGAACAGTGGGTCGCTTCCGTCGGTGCGACGCTCATCCGCGGCTGGGGGCGGCTCGACGGCGAGAAGCGCGTCGTGGTCGAGATGGCGGACGGCAGCGGCAGCGTCGAACTGGAGGCGAACAAGGCGGTGGTACTCGCGACCGGTTCGTTCGCCTTCGTCCCGCCCATCGAGGGGCTGGTCGAAGCCGAACCGTGGACGAGCCGCGAGATCACGTCGGCGAAGAGCGTGCCGGAGAGCCTCATCATCATCGGCGGGGGCGTCGTCGGGCTGGAGATGGCGCAGGCGTGGAAGTCGCTCGGCGCGGCCGAGGTGACCGTGCTGGAGCGGAGGACCCCCGAGGACACGCCGCTGTTCGAGCCGTTCGCGCTGCGGGCGGTCGTCGACTCGCTGGAGGCGCAGGGCGTCGTGTTCCGGTTCGGGTGCGTCGTGGCGGCGGCGAGCCGGACGAGCGACGGCGTGAGCGTGACGATGGACAACGACGAGACGCTGTACGCGCAGGAGCTGCTCGTGGCTGCGGGGCGCACCGGCGTCGTGGAGGGCGTCGGGCTGGAGACGGTCGGCGTCGACGCGCAGCGGTACGTGACGGTGAACGATCACCTGCAGGTGGAGGGCGTGGGCGGCGGCTGGCTGTACGCCGTGGGTGACGTGAACGGGCGCGCGCTGCTGACGCACCAGGGCAAGTACCAGGCCCGGCAGGCGGGCGACCACATCCGCGGGCTCGACGCCTCCGCGTGGGCGGACAACGGCATGGTGCCCGCGGTGGTGTTCACGGACCCGCAGATCGGGAGCGTGGGACTGACGGAGCGCGCCGCCCGTGAGCGCGGCCTGAACATCCGCGCCATCGAGATGGGCTGGCCGGTTGCCGCCGCTCCGCTGCACGGCGAGCATTTCAGCGGCGGCGTGAAGTTCATCGTGGACGAGGACCGGCGCGTGCTCGTCGGCGCGACGTTCGCGGGGCCGGAGGTCGGGGAGCTGACGCACGCGGCGACCATCGCCATCGTGGGTGAGGTGACGCTCGACCGGCTGTGGCACGCGACGCCGTCGTTCCCGACGCTCAGCGAGGTGTGGCTGCGCTTCCTGGAAACGTACGGCCTGTAAGCCTCGGCCTCCCTGTTGTCGCGCAGGGCGGGGCGCGTAAACTGCCCGCATGACGTACACAGACATCCTCTACGAGAAGAGCGGCGGGATCGCGACCATCACGATGAACCGTCCGCGGGTGCGCAATGCCTTCCGCCCGCTGACGGTCGACGAGATGATCGAGGCCTTCAATGATGCATGGGAGGACGACGACGTCGGCGTGGTCATCCTGACGGGGGCTGGCGACAAGGCGTTCTCCAGCGGCGGCGACCAGAAGGTGCGCGGCAAGGACGGCTACCAGGACGGCACGGGGCACACGAAGCTCCGCATCACGGAGCTGCACACCGTCATCCGCATGATCCCCAAGCCGGTGATCGCCGCGGTCAACGGCTATGCCATCGGCGGCGGACACGTGCTGCACGTCATCTGCGACCTCTCGCTGGCGTCGGAGAACGCGATATTCGGGCAGTCCGGGCCGCGCGTGGGGAGTTTCGACGCCGGGTTCGGCACGGTGTTCCTCGCGCGCATCGTCGGAGAGAAGAAGGCACGGGAGATCTGGTACCTCTGCCGCCAGTACTCGGCCCAGGAGGCCCTCGAGATGGGGCTGGTGAACAAGGTGGTGCCCCCGGAGCAGTTGATGGCGGAGGCGCGGGGGTGGGCAGAGCGCATCCTGCAGATGAGCCCGACAGCGCTGCGGTTCCTGAAGGCATCGTTCAACCAGGACACGGACTGGGCGTACGGGCTGCAGCAGATGGCGCACGGCGCGGTGCAGATGTTCTACAACACGGACGAGGCGGAGGAGGGCGTGCGCGCCTTCAACGAGAAGCGCCCGCCGGACTTCAGCCCCTACCGCAAGCAGAGCTGGTGAGGAACCTCACGCACGTTGACCCAGGTAAGGCGCTTTACTATCATTAAGCGGTCATAATGACCGGTTGGAATACCATGCAACGAGTACAGTCCACTGAGGCCAAAGCTCGCTTCGCAGAACTGCTGCGCACTGTAGAGCACGGCGAAACCGTTGTCATAACGCGCCACGGAAAAGCCGTCGCGCACCTGGTCCCTGCTCATGCCCGGGACCGCGCGAATCGTCAAGACGCTGTCGATCAGTTCCGGCTGCGACGCGCCGAATGGCAAGGCGCAATCATGACACGCGAGGAGATACTCGCCGCACGCCACGAAGGCCACCGGCAGTGAGTGTGTTCGTCATCGACGCCTCTGTCGCCGCAGCATGGCTCCTGGGCGAAGACGCGCAGGCCTCGCAGAGTCTGTCGCAACTCGTGGAAGAAGAAGCGGTAGTTCCACAACTCTGGCACTCGGAGATACGCAATGTTCTCCTCGTGGCCGAGCGGCGGGGGCGTCTGTCCGCCACGCAGACAGCTGCCGGCATGGATGCACTGCGAACATTGCCGATCTACACCGACGAGTCCCCTGAACTGGATACCGCCTATGCTCTCGCCAAAGCCCACGGCCTCTCGTTCTATGACGCCCTGTACCTGGAACTCGCTTGCAGGCACGGCGCACCCCTCGTTACGCTGGACGCGGCGCTGGCGCAGGCCGCTGCCGCCGAAGGTCTACCGCCCTCGCTGACATAACCGGCGAACAGGCAACGTCATGACCACTCCCGCCCCGCAATCGAAACTCGTCTCCTGGTTCTGGGCGGCGCGCCCGTTCTCGCTGTCGGCGTCGGTCGCGCCAGTGCTGGTGGGAACTGCGCTCGCGGCGACCGTGGACACGCTCAACTGGATGCTGTTCGCGCTCGCGCTGACGGGGTCGGTCGCCATTCAGATCGGCACGAACCTCACCGACGAGTACTCGGACCATCGCAAGTCCGGCGGCGAGGGCAAGTTCCTCGCGCCGCACAAGGTGATTCAGCGAGGACTTCTCTCGGAGCGAGCGGTGGCGCTGGGGATGGCGGCTGCCTTCGGCTACGGCGTCGTTGCGGGGCTGATCATCGTCGAACGCATGGACGTGGGCTGGCCGATCCTCGCGGTGGGGCTGGCAAGCGTCGCGGCGGCGTACCTGTACGCGGGCGGGCCGAAGCCGCTGGGGACGCTGGGGCTCGGCGAGCCGGTGGTGTTCGTGTTCATGGGGCAGGTCATGGTGATGGCGTCGTACTACGTGCAGCAGGAGGCGATCACGTGGGCGTCGTTCTACGTCTCGCTGCCGGTCGCGTTCATCGTCACGGCGATCCTGGTGGTGAACAACATCCGCGACGTGGAGGAGGACCGGGAGGCCGGGAAGCGGAGCCTCGCTACCGCCGCTGGGCCGAGAGTGGCTACTTGGGCGTACACGGCATTGCTGGCGGCGGCGTACCTGAGCATCGCGGGCGCCGCGCTCGGCGGGGCGGTGAGCCTCTGGGCGCTGCTGGGACTCGCGCCGCTGCCGTGGGCCGTGGGGGCGGCCCGGGCGCTGTTCGCGGCAGAGGAGCGCCCCGCGATGAACCGCCTGCTCGTGCGCAGCGGAAAGCTGCACGGGTGGACCGGGCTCGCGCTCGCGGCGGGGTTGTTCGTGTCGAGCCTGTGATGAGGCAGCTCATTCGCGTTGACCCTGCGCCCCCGCACGCCTAGACTCCCCGCGATGGCCATCTACCGCTACTCCCGATGGGACGGCTCTCAGGACGTCGCGCTCCCGACGACCGACGACCTGTTCGACCGCCTCTCCGAGCAGATCCTGCAGGGCGACGACCTGCGCGGCGCGCTCAACCGCATGATGCGCTACGGGATGCGCGGCGAGGGCCAGCGTGGCCAGGGGCTCCAGGAGCTGCTCGAACGGCTCCGCGACGCCCGCCAGCGCAACCTCGACCGCTACGACCTCTCGTCCCTATTCGACGACATCCAGGAGCGGCTCGACGCCATCGTCGACAAGGAGCGGCAGGGCATCAACCAGCGCCTCGACGAGATCGCGCCACCGGACGACGGTGCGCCGTCTGGCGACGGCGGGCAGGACGGCGAGGGACAGGATGAGGAAGGCCAGGGCCGGCCCGGAGGGAGCGGCGCGCCGCCGGACGAGTTCACCGACATGCTGCGGCAGATGGCGAACCGTCACCTCAACCAGCTCGACGCGCTGCCCGAAGGCGCTGGCGGGCGCATCAAGCAGCTCCGCGACTACGACTTCATGGACAGCGGCGCGCGCGAGGACTTCGATGCGCTCATGCAGGAGCTCCAGCAGCAGTTCCTCCAGCAGTACTTCCAGGGGCTGCAGCAGAGCCTCCAGAACCTGACGCAGGCCGACCTCGCCCAGATATCGGAGATGGTGCGCGACCTCAACGAGCTCGTGAAACAGAAGCTGCAAGGCGACGACCCGGACATCAGCGACTTCATGAACAAGTGGGGACATATGTTCCCGCCGGGCATCGAGACGTTCGACCAACTGATGGAGTACATGTCCAACCAGATGGCGCAGATGCAGTCGCTCATGAACTCCATGACACCGGAGATGCGCCGTCAGCTCGAGGAGATGATGGATGGCCTGCTGCAGGACAACCGCCTCGCGTGGGACCTGTTCGAGCTCGGCACGAACCTCGAACGGATGAACCCGGACAGCTTCCCGGACAACGACTTCCGCCTGTTCGGCGACGAGCCCGTCACCCTGCAGCAGGCGCTCGAACTCATGGGCGACCTGAACGACATGGAAGAGCTGGAGCAGCAGTTGCGCCAGGCGCTCCGTACGAACGACGCCACGAACATCGACGCGGACGACCTCGGCAAGGTGCTCGGGGAGGAGGCGCGCCAGTACGCGCAGGAGCTACAGCGCCTCACGAAGGAGCTTGAAGAGGCGGGGCTGATCCGCAAGCGCGGCCAGAACGGGTGGGAGCTCACCCCGCAGGCGATGCGGAAGATAGGCGACAAGGCGCTCACCGACATCTTCAACCGCATCCGCGGCGGCGACATCGGCGACCACAACCGCGAGAAGAGCGGCGTCGGCGTCGAGATCACGGACGAGACGAAGCGCTGGGAGTTCGGCGACCCGCTCCACCTGAACACGCTCAAGACGGTGAGCAACGCCGTGCTCCGCGAAGGGCCGGGCACGCCCGTCCGCATCAGGCCGGACGACTTCGAGATAGACCGCACCATCGCGCAGACGCGCGCTTGCACAGTCATCGCCATCGACATGAGCTACTCGATGTTCTGGGACGGCGCGTTCCAGGCCGGCCAGCGCGTCGGGCTGGCGCTCGACACGCTCATCCGCTCGAAGTTCCCCAAGGACCAGGTGACGGTCGTCGCCTTCTCCTACTTCGTGCTGCCGCTGCAGCCGCACATGCTGCTCGACACGTACTGGGTCGAGTTTGGCGGAGGCACGAACTTCCAGGAGGTGCTGCGCCAGTCACGGCAGATACTCGGCAGGCAGGGCGGCACGAACAAGCAGATCATCCTCATCACGGACGGCGAGCCCACGACGTACAACTGGACGGAGAGTGACCTGCGCGCGAACTACGGGCGGCGCGGCGGCGGGCTCGTCGAGGCGACGATGCGCGAGGTGATGCGCTGCACGCGCGACAACATCACCATCAACACGTTCATGCTGGACCAGAGCCCGTCGCTCCTGCGGTTCGTCCAACTGATGACGAAGATCAACAGGGGCCGCGCGTTCATCTCCAGCCCGCACAGCCTCGGTTCCTACGTCGTGGCGGACTACGTCTCGAACCGGAACAAGGTCATCCGCTAGAGCAGCACCCCGTCATTCGTGGAGAGGGAGAAGCCTACTCCTTCTCCTCCTCGTCCTTCGCCGCATCCTCCTCTCCAGCCTCTTCGGTTGTGGCTTCCGCGACGCTCTCCTCGGTTGCGTCCTCCGCTGCCGGGGTCCTCGGCGGTCTGCTCCGGGTCCGCCTCTGCGATCTCCGCTGAGTCCCCTGCGATCTCCTCTGCCTCCCCGGTGGGTCTTCTGCCGTGCTCTCCTCGGCTGCTTCTGTCTCCGCAGTCTCCTCCGAGTCCTCGGCTGTGTCGGCCTCTGCTTCCGGAGGCTGGGCATCAGTACCAGCGACGCCTCCTGCGGCAACGGCCCCGGACCGCCGCCGGACGCTCCATGCGATCGCTCCCGCAACGGCAGCCACGCCCAGCAGCGCCAGCAACAACGCCTGCAGCCGCATGCCGCCGACAACGGCGCCAATGGTCCGGTCTGCAATCTCCAATAGCTTGCCCGTCAACATGGCGTCCACCCGTTCGTCGCCCTGGGCCAAGGCCGCCTCCGCGACGGCCTCCGCGTGGGCGTCGGACACCGCGCCGCCCGCGAAAGCGGCGATGAGCGTGACCAGGAGCACGGCCAGCGCCCCCACCAGGAGGACGCCGCCCGCCCAGCCGAGCCTCCGGGCCCACGAGCGTCCTCCGAGGAAGCCGGCGACGACGACCAGCACGAGCGACACCGCGAACAGCAGCGGCGCCAGAAGCCGTAGGTTACTTACCCAACCACGCAGCATGTCAAAGAGGTCCAGGGTTTCTTGGGAGTCGGCCGAGCCCGGGTCCGCAATGGCACCCCGCAGGTCTTCTTCTGTCCACGTCCAGCCCTCACTGAACGCCTCGCGCAAGGCGTCCACGCCATCCAGCAGCCCGGGGTCCACCTCTCCCAGCGCATTCCGCAGGTCCTCCTCCGTGACGGCCCAGCCGTCCCGCATGACTTCGCGCACCCTGGCGATGAGGTCCTCGTCCTCTGCTCCCTGGGTCGCTTCGACGAGGTCCTCGTGCGTGAAGGTGAAGTCGTCAGGAGCCATGTCGTGGATGGCCGTGCTCAGCAGTGCTTCAACGTCAACGCCCGAGGCGCGGAGGAAGTCGTCCGTGGTGAAGCCCTCTCGCCTGCACAGGTCCACGGAGCTGCCCTGCGCCAGCGCCCTTACCTGGGCAGAGGTGCATGGAGGGGCGGCGGCCAGAAGGGTCGCGTACTTCTCCTCTATGGTTGCGGCAAGGATCCCCACGGCGGCGTTCGTAGGCTCCAGCAGGTCCACGACGAGGTGGAACTCGTCATGCCGACCGGAGATGTAAGGCGCCACAGCGCCCACCAATTCCCGCGTTTCAGCGTCCAGCCACTCCGGAGTGATCGCCGTGTCGATGGCCTGCCTGATCTCCGCCTGGGTGACCACGACGTCAAAGGGCAGGGCCACGTCCTCGGTTACGCTCTCATCCAGGGCAGGCTCCAGCGCCTCCCGCCGTACGTAGCCCGACAGGTCGGCGCGGTCCAGGATGGCGGTCAGCTCTCCCTCCAGCACCGAGGCGCGCTCGGAGAAATCGAAGGTGAAGTTGAAAGAGTCGCTACGGCCGGTGAGGTAGGCGGCCAGGGCCTGCGAGACCCCCACCTGCTGTGACCGCACGAATTGCGGCGTCGCCACCCGCTCCAGGGACTCCAGCGCCTCGTCCGGGGTGAGTTGGATGCCCAGGGGTAACTCCTGGCTGTCCAGCCGTTCTCGGACAGTCTCCGGCGCCCGCTCCTCGATGAGCCACTGGTGCAGGTCCACGCGGTCCATGAGCGTAACGATGGCGGCCTCGACCGCTTCGGCACGGTCGGCGGCGTTTATCGTGAGGGTGAAGGAGTCGGACTGCCCCAGCAGGTACGATCCAAGGCTGTCGATCGTTCCCTCCACCTGCTCCTGCAGCCACTCGGGCGGCAGAGCGTCTTTGAAGCTTGTCACGATAGCGTCGGCGTCCAGGTTGAACGCAGGCGGCAACCCATCGCCGCTGTCCAATGGCTCCTCCACGGCGGCGGGGATAATCTCGTCGTAGAGGAAGTTGTAGACGTCGGCGCTCCGCAGTTGCTCCTTGTGGAAGTCGGTAGAAAGTACCGTGCTGCAGGCCTGCGTTGAGAGCAGCGCCAGCGTGAGCACGGGTACGAGCACCAGCGCAAGCCCGACAGCGATAGCCCGCCTGAAGACCGTAGCGCACCTCGTGTGGGGAGAGGATGAGCGCGCCTCCACGCTCCCCCCGGACGCTTCTTCCACGGTGCTCGCCCCCTCTGCATCCGGCTCTGCGGCCTCATTCGCGTCTTCTTCTACGGCCTCCTCCGCAACGGTTTCTGCGTTCTCCTCCGCGTCCTTCTCTTCCTCGGCCTTCCGCCTTCGGCGCGCGATGGCGCAGATGATGCAGAAGGCGGCAGCCGCCGCCAGCGCGACAGCAAGCGCCGCAACCCCCAGGAGCACGACCGGCGGCCCGCTCGAACCGGCGGGCGCCGCTTCAGGCGTGGGCGTAGGCGCAGGGGTGGCCGTTGGCGTGGGCGTTGCCGCGGGGGGCTGTGTTGGCGTGGCCGCCGGCGCAGCGCCAGACTCTTCCCTGACTACCACGAGCACTTCCCGCACCACGATGACCGTGAACGTCGCAAAAGTGGTCACCGGCGCAGTCAGCGCCGCGCCTCCGCTTTCGTCCACCGACAGCGCGGCGGGGACCTCCGTCCACTCCTCGGCGGGGCTCCGGCGTGTCAGCACCGGGAGGCCACCTTTCTCGTGTACGCGGGTCAGCAGCGGCGCGCCGCCCACCTCCGCCACCTGTTCGGGGGCCAGTTGGAGAGTCAGCGCCGCCGGAGCGTCCAACTGCACGTCCGGCTCCGCATCGCCCTCCGCGTCGAACAGGTCAACCGTCACGCACGGGAGGTCCAGGCCGGATGCCGCACGGTCGGAGGAGCACGACTCCTCGTCCTCTTCCTCGGATACGCTCACCCCGAACGGATCGGGGCGCGAGCCTGCGGGGAAGTCGAGTGTCACCTGTCCGTCGTCGGACCGCACCTCCGTCGGCGTGGAGGTTTCCACGCGGTGCACCACTGGCGCAGGCGTCGGCGCCGGTGCAGGTGTGGGCGTAGGTGTCGCCGTTGGCCGGGGCGTCGGTGTTGGCCGGGGTGTCGGCGTTGCTGTCGGCGTCGGGGTGGGGGGCACCACGGTCACGTCCGGCGGGACCGGAAACGGGGGAGGATCATCCGTGGGACCCCCACCAAGCGCAGGGGTGAGTGTAGGAGTAGGCGTGGGAGTGGGCGTGGGCGTCGGTGTCGGTGTGGGAGTGGGCGTTGGCGTGGGTGTGGGAGTGGCGGACGTGCAGGACTCCAGCCCGAGCCTGCCGAAATCGTCGTCCTCCAGATTCTGTAAGCCGACGGGGATGCACCCTGTCAAGGCATTGCCGGAGAGAGACATGTATCGCAAGCCCGGGGGGAGGTTGCCCAGTTCCTCCGGTATCGTCCCACTCAACTGGTTATTGCTGAGGTACAGCGCTTGCAGGTCTGCGAGGTCCCCCAGTTCCCCTGGTATCGTCCCGTTCAAACCGTTCCCGATGAGATTCAACTCCGTAACGCGCCCCTGGGCATCCGTCGTTACGCCATGCCACTGGCCGATGGGCGCGTCGCTCAGCCAGTTGGTGTTGTCAGTCCAGTTGTCCCCGTCAGTGGCGCGGTAGAGGGCTTCCAGGGCGAGCCTGCTCAAGACCTCCTCAAAAGTAGGCGTTGGAGTGAGAGTAGGTGTCGGGGTGGGTGTGGGAGTCGGGGTGGAGGTTGCCGGGTCGTCTGCGCAACCAGCCTCTACCAACCGACGCCGGACGTTGTCCGGCATCCGGCTGACCTCAGCTTGTACCTTCGCGTCTTCCGCTTGAGAAACCTCGGAGATAGCTGCTAGTCCGGCAAGATCCAGCGCGTCGCCCGGGGGAAACTCGTCAACGGCGGCCTTCACCGTCTCGAATGACGCCAGGGTCACACGGTGCCATTCGGCGACCTCGGCAGGTGGAACCAGGGCCGACATACTGCCTATCACCTCTGCCAGAGAAGCGGACAGGTCGCCGTACGTCGACAGAGACGAGCCCTGTGAGAAAGACCCACAGTCCAACCGCGTCAGATAGTCATCCAGAGACAGCGCGGCAGCCGCCGTTGGCGTGGGAGTAGGGGTAGGCGTGGGCGTCGGTGTCGGAGTAGGTGTCGGCGTTGGAGTTGGCGTAGGAGTAGGTGTGGGTGTGGGCGTCGCCGTCGCAGTCGGCGTGGGGGTCGCGTTAGGGTCGTAGTCGATGACTGGATACTCCGACGAAGTCCCGAAATCCCACGGGTCGTCGCCAGCACCGTCGCCGTCCACGTCCACGTTCCAGTCGGCGTAGATGCCCGTGTAACCGGTGGGCGACTGCAACTCGCTGGTGGTCTTGCCTTCGCCGCCGTAACTGGTGGTCTGTCCACTGGTCTCCGTGTCCCAGTAGCTGGCGGTGACGGCCCCTTGAGGAATGCCCTCATACGCGCGATTCCAGCCCACCAATCCACCTGCATAGGCTGTTCTCTCGCCTCCGGGTGAAAAGAAGCCAGTGGCGGATACTGCCCCGGTTGCGTAGCTGGCATTTATCGTTCCAAGGTCGTTATCGCCGAGCAGCCCGCCAACCAAAGTCCCGCCGGTTGTCGCGCCGGTTGCATAACTGGCCGTTATCGTTCCATTGCTATTGTTCTTGCCCACCAACCCGCCAACCGCACCCTGACCGGATGTCGCGCCGGTTGCGTAACTGGCCATTATCGTTCCATCGTTGTTTGCTCCCACCAATCCACCGACCCTAAACCCCCCACCGGATGTCGCGCTGATTGCGTAACTGCCCGTTATCGTTCCGTCGTTAAAGCCCACCAGCCCGCCCACATTTTGTGAGCCGCCAGTCCCGGTTCCTTCCGCGTAGCAGTCGCTTATCGTTCCCCGATTCCATCCGGCCAGTCCACCGACGGCGGAACCGCCGGTGACATCCACGCCGGTCAACCCCACGTTGCGAATCGTTCCCGAGCTGTCTAATACGCCGAACAGTCCAACGTAGTCGGTCAGTCCAACGTAGTCGCTCCTAAATCTGTTGATGAACAGGCCGGAGATGGTGTTGCTGTTGCCCTCGAACGTGGCCGTGAACTGCGCGTCCCCGGTCCCGATGGGTTCCCAGCCATCGCCGCCGTTCCAGTAGGCGTCCCCGGCGAGGTCGGTACTGCCGTCGCCGTTGGTGTCAAAGTCGAGGTTGGTGGTCAGTTCGTAGCCGGTACAGCCTGCAGACGGGCAGCCCATGCCGGTCGCTGCGTTGGGGAACGCCGAGGAGTAGTCCGACGCGTTGGCCGAGGCGGGCAAGCCGTCGCCGTCCAGGTCCCAGCGGATGGCGTTCAGCTGGGCAAGGCTCGCGACCTCGATCAGGCCGTCGTCATCGGCGTCGTAGTCGGTGCTGCTCTGCGCCAGCGCGACCGCGCAGGCCGCCAGGAGCGCAAGCAGCACGAGCGCTCCGGCGCTCAGACTCTGCAACGCCCCGCTGGCGCTCAACTCGTCGCTCTCCCTGCAGAACCGCGCCGGGTGAAGAACAGGACGGCGACAGCAGCCAGGAAGATGGCCACCACGGCTGCAGACGCGCCGATGACGACTACCGACAGTCCACCGCCCGAGGTGGCGCGGGCTGTCAACTGGCGCTCCTCGGTGGAGTCAAGGCCCATCTGCCAGACCAGTTCGCCGTTTTCGACACGGTCAGCGTTGTGCTCGGCAAGCTCTCCAGGGAGCCTGACGCGCACACGGAACCACCCGTCCGCTAGGAGCTCTTCGAAGAGGGCATCCATACCCAGCAGGTCCCCGGAGCCGTCGTCTTCCGAGGCAGCAGGCATGAGCATGGAGAAGCGCCAGTCGCCATTCTCATCCTGGCTGATATCGGGCGGGTCGAGTCCGACTCCACCTTCCTGATTCGTCTCGTCGACGGACTGCATGATGGAGTTGAGTTCGGCATAGTCGGTGAACGGCACGGTAAAGACGACGCCGGTGTAGCCGTCTTCGCTGTATTCACGGACCTCAGCGCCCGGCGGCAGGTCTTCTTCCTCCACAAGGGAACCTTCTTCAGCGTCCACCCCTTCGGCTTCCATCATTGCCGTGAATTGGTCGCTGGCAGCAACGGTGTATTTGACAGCGCCCGACCCATCGTCGTTCACCAGGAACGCAATCTCGATGCGGAAACATCCTGTCATCACCAGAACGGCAAACGGCAGAAGCAACGCCCAGCACAGCATGCTGCGTAAGGTTGTTCCACGCTGTGCCTTCTTCATCGCCAAATCTCCTTCAACCTCTCGCTTGTTCATGCCAGCTTGGCGATGTTGTCCCCTTCCCTCGCGGGCCGTAAGGTTCGTTCGCACCTTCACCCATGGGGTACCTTCCTACCTTTCGCACGAGACGCCCATTGCAGTACTGTCACGCCGGGCGGACCCACACAGCGTGAGAGGAGTGCGTTTGCGAATCATGCCGCTCGATGCCGTTGACGACCCCCGCCGGACTCCCGATCGGCACGGTCTGGACGACCTGCTCTACGGGGTGAGGGTCGCCGTATGGGTGCGATGGTTCGTGCTGCTCGCATGGTTCGCGCAGATGAACTACCGCCCCAACTTCACTGACCCCAACTACGTCACGAACACGCTATTCGCCACGACGATGCTGGCGCTCAACGGCTACGTCCATTACCGGATCCTGACCGGCCGGACCGTGACGTGGCACTGGATGCTCACGCTCAGCGTGATGGACGCGGTCGTGCTTACCGCAGGCATCGCTCTCTCCAGCAGTTTTCAGAACAGCTTTTTCGTGCTGTACTACCCCGCCCTCGCCATGTTCGCCGTCGTTTTCACCTCATCCAGGCTCAGCTTCCTAGGAGTCACGCTCGTGGCGGCGGCGTACGCGGCCATGAGCCTGCTGGTGGAGCCGGTCGTGGACTTCGAAGCCAAGGAGGAGAAGGTCCTCTTCACCAGGATCGTCGTCATGTACGCGGTCGTGGGGGCGGTCAACCTCGTCTCCCGGTTCGAGCGCATCAGGAGGAGAGAGGCCGTAGAACGGGAACGGGAGCTCCAGCGGGAGCGGATCGGACTGTCGCAGACCATGCACGACACCATCGCGCAGTCCACTTACATGGTCGGCATCGGCATCGAGACCGCCATCGAATTGGCAGACGCCAGGGAGGACGAGAGGCGCGACGAGCTTCTCGCCAAGCTGTACGCCACGCATGCGCTGTCCAAGGCCACGGCGTGGGAGTTGAGGCATCCCATCGACATAGGCCCCATCTTCGAGGGGCGGGAGTTGAGCCGGGTGCTGAGCTCGCACGCCGCGACGTTCGCAACGATCACGTCGATCCCCACCGAACTGGTCCAGTCGGGCCAAGAGCCGCCGCTTCCCACGGTCACCCGGCGTTTGCTCTTCTCGATAGCCCACAATGCGATGACCAACGCGTTCCGGCACGCGGAAGCCGGAAAGGTCACCATCTCCCTGGACTTCGAGGACGACGGCCTCCGGATGTCAGTGGCGGACGACGGCGTTGGCCTCCCGGAGGGCTACGCAGAGCGCGGCCACGGCTTCAGGAACATGCAAGCGGACGCCGAGCGGATGGGAGGGCGCCTTGAAGTGGTCCTCGGCGAGCCCGGACGCGGCACGACCGTGACCTGCATCGTTCCGTATGACATGCACCAGGGAGGCGCGTAACGTGGCGCCCGGCGCACAGACGAGGGTGATGCTCGTGGACGACCACGAGATCGTGCGCGACGGCCTGCGCGAGGTGCTGCAGCGGGCCGGAGGCTTTGAGGTGGTGGGGGAGGCCGGGGATGGCGAAACTGCCGTAAGGGTGGCTCACGGTGTCAAGCCCGACGTAATCATCATGGACGTGGTAATGCCCCTCAAGAACGGCATCGACGCCTGCCGCGAGATAGCCGAAACGCTCCCCGACACGAGCGTGTTGATCCTCACCGCCGCACCGGAAGAGGATGCCGTAGTGGAAGCGGTCGCCGCCGGTGCGGCGGGATATCTGCAGAAGTACTCCGGCAAGGAGGAGTTGCTGCGCGCCCTCCGTGCCATCGCCGCCGGGGAATACCGCATACCGGCCAGCGTCGTCAGGCGCGTGTTTGCCGGACTCCGGGCGACGGCGCAGCCGAAGGAAACACGGGAGTCCGGCGGGCTCACGGAGCGTGAGCGAGAGATCCTCACGCTGTTCGCGCAGGGACTGTCGTACGCAAAGATCGCCGGGGTGAGAGGCAACCAGCCGGTGACGGTCCGCAACGCCATCTACGGCATCCAGGACAAGCTGGGGGTCGAGACGAAGCAGGAACTGGTGGTTTGGGCGGTGCGGAACGGCTTGCTGGACGAGCCCGGGGGCCAGTGACGGAGTGGCGCAGGCTATCGCCCGTACCGGACGTACCAGTAGACGAACAGCGCCATCGCCACCGCTATGACCGCCAGGCTTGCAATGGCGAACGCGGAGCCCAGCAGCACGCCGAGGCTGTTGAGGACGACGGCGATGATGACGAAGACGAATACGACGCCGACGAGTCCCGCATCCTCACGTTTCATCGCTTCCCTCTCCGATCCCTAGCGGCCCGGGAAGTCCGGCGGGCGCTTCTCCCTGAACGAGCGCACCCCCTCCATGAAGTCCTCGCTCGCCTCCGCACCGTCCATGATGGACGCCTTCTCGGGCGGCACCTGGTCTGCCGCGCCAAACTCCAGCAGGTCGCGTATCACCTGCTTGTGCGTACGGTGCGACACCGGCGAGAGCGACGCAACCTCCTCGGCCAGCGCACGCGCCTCCTCCATGAGCGCGTCGCCGTCCACGACGACGCTGACGATGCCCGACGCCAGCGCGCGCTCAGCGGAAACGGAGCGTCCCGTCAGCATGAAGTAGGCCGCATCGCCGGGTCCAACGAGGCGCAGCAGGCGGTCGATGTGCGCGTGCGACACGGCGATGCCGCGTTTCGCCGCAGGCAGCCCGAACTGCGCGTCCGCCGATGCGATACGCAGGTCGGCGCACACCGCGAGTTCCAGACCGCCGCCGAGGCAGTAGCCGCGTATCGCGGCGATGGTCGGCTTGGAGAGCGCGTTCAGCGCATCGCAGGCCTCGTTCACCGCGTGGCGGTAGTTCCGCGCCCGCTCCGGTGTGCTGCGCGTCTCCTCGAAGTCTTTGATGTCCGCGCCCGCCGAGAACGCCTTCTCTCCGGCGCCGGTCAACACGACCGCGCGTACCGCGTCGTCGGCGTCCAGCCCGGCGAGGAGTTCCGGCAGGCGCACCCACATGTCATACGAGATGGCGTTCCGTTGCTCCGGGCGGTTCAGCGTCAGCGTCGCGACCGCTCCGTCGCGCTCCACCAGTAAGGCGTCGGTCATGGCGCTATCCCTCCGCCGCTTTCGCACGCAGGCAGTCGAAGAATCTGTCGATCTGCGTTTTCGCCACGGTACCCATGAGCCGCTGCCCGACCCGCGCGAGCACGCCGGTGACCTGCACGTCGCCCTCGAAGCTGAGCTCCGTGGCGCCGCCGTCGTCCGCGAGCGCCAGCGACCCGCTGCCCCGGATATCCGTGCGTGCGCCGGAGCCTTCAACCGTCATGCGGTACGACTCAGGTTCGACCGCGTCCGTGATGGCGAGTGTCCCCTTGTACGAGCCGGAGACGATGCCGACGCGCACGGAGAGTTCGATCTCGTAGCGGTCGCCGCCGAGGGGCGTGAACGCGCTGACGCCGGGGATGCACGAGCCGACGACGCTCGTGTCCATCAGCGTCTGCCAGAGGCGCGCTCTGGGCACGTCGAACCGGTACGCTCCGCTCAGTTTCATGGGCCTCTTCCCCGCAGCGTGCTGCGCCCACTATAGCAGCGCCGGGCGCCGCCGATTGACAAACCCTGTGCGTTAGATACCCTTGCGCGCGCAAGGCGCACGCGTGTGCAGTGGCGCAACGGCGCATGCGTGCGAATCCCATGGCGCGCGACCTGACGGTCGAGGGAGGAGGTCGACTGTGACGGTTCCTGTCGAGATCACCATCAACGGGAAGGCCTGCGCCGGAGAGGTGGAGGAGAGGCAACTGCTCGTCCATTTCATCCGGGAGAACGCGGGACTGACCGGGACGAAAGTGGGGTGCGACACCAGCCAGTGCGGCACGTGCACCGTGCAGCTGGACGGCGTCTCAGCCAAGTCGTGCACGGTGCTCACCGTGCAGGCGTCCGGCTCCTCGGTCACGACGATCGAGGGCATCTCGGACGGCGTGGACCTGCACCCGCTGCAGGAGGCGTTCTGGAACAACCACGGGCTGCAATGCGGCTTCTGCACGCCGGGCATGATCATGGCGGCGAACGAGCTGCTCAGCAAGAACCCGTCCCCAACGCGTGAGGAGATACGCCACGGGTTGGAGGGCAACATCTGCCGGTGCACCGGCTATCAGAACATCGTCAGCGCCGTCGAAGACGCCGCCAGGGCGATGGGAGGGAGGTAAGCCATGACCACTCGGATATTCGGTTCCGGCATCCGCCGTCGTGAAGACCCCCGGCTCATCACGGGCCGCGCGTCCTACACCGACGACATCAAGCTGCCGGGGACGCTCCACGCGGCGATCCTCCGCAGCCCCTACGCCCACGCGAACATCAGGTCGGTTGACGCCAGCGGCGCGGCCGGCCAGCCCGGCGTCGTCGCCGTCTACACCGGCGAGGACACTGACGGCGTGCTGAACGGCCTGCCCTGCGCGTGGCTGATCCCGGGCTCCGACCTGAAGACGCCAGCCCATCCCCCCATCGCGAAGGACAAGGTGCGCTACGTCGGCGACGCCGTCGCGGTCGTGGTCGCGGAGACGCGCTACCAGGCCGAGGACGCGCTGGAGCAGATCGCGGTCGACTACGAGCCGCTGGACGTCGTCGTCAGCCCGAAGGCGGCCGCGCAGGACGGTGCGCCGCAGCTCCACGATGACGTGCCGAACAACATCGCTTTCACGTGGGCCCTCGCCGGAGGCGACGCGGACGCGGCGTTCGCGGATGCGGCAGTCACCGTCAGCGACGTCATCACGCTCCCGCGGCTCATCGCGAACCCGATGGAGCCGCGCTCGGCGCTCGCCCAGTGGAGCACGGCGACCGGCGAACTGACGCTCTGGAACACGTCGCAGAACCCGCATATCGCGCGGTTCCTCACCTGTGTGGTGACGGGCGTGCCTGAGCACAAGATACGCGTCATCGCGCCCGAGGTCGGCGGCGGGTTCGGGAGCAAGATCCCGTACTACGCCGACGAGGCCATCACCGCGTTCTGCTCGATGAAGCTGGGCGTGCCGGTCAAGTGGACGGAGACGCGCAGCGAGAATTACCTGATAACGACGCAGGGCCGCGACCACATCGAAGAGGTGGAGATGGCGGCCACGAGCGACGGCGTCATCACCGGCCTCCGCACCACCGTCTACGCGGGCATGGGCGGATACCTCTCGACCGCCGCCCCGGGCGTCCCCACCATCCTGCACGGGCTGATGTACTCCGGCCCCTACAACATCCCCAACATCAGCGGCACGGTCTACGGCGTGTTCAACAACGGCGCGCCGGTAGACGCCTACCGCGGCGCGGGCCGCCCGGAGGCAACGATGCTCCTGGAGCGCCTGGTCGACCTGGTCGCAGCGGCGGTCGGACAGGACCCCGCGGAGGTGCGCCGCAAGAACCTGATACCGAAGTTCGAGAACGGCCACGACGTCGCCACCGGCATCACCTACGACAGCGGCGACTACGAGTCAGCGTTGGACTCCTGCCTGAGCGCAGCGGGCTACGAAGCACTGCGCGCAGAGCAGGCGCAGGCGCGAGCGGATGGCCGCTGCGTCGGCGTCGGCGTCTCCTCCTACGTCGAGATATGCGGCCTCGGCCCGTCCCAGGTGGCGGGCGCGGTCGGTTTCCAGGGCGGTCTCTGGGAGAGCGCCATCATCCGCTTCTATCCCACGGGCAAGGCCAATGTCATGGTCGGCTCCTCCCCGCACGGACAGGGCGAGGAGACGACGTTCGCCCAGATCGTCGCGGGCGAGCTCGGCGTGGAGGTCGACGACGTGGAAGTCATCCACGGCGACACCGACAACACCCCGATGGGATGGGGCACGTACGGCAGCCGCACCACGGCGGTTTCCGGCGCGGCGATCGCGGTCGCCGCGCGCAAGATCAAGGAGAAGTCGCGGGCGCTTGCCGCGCACCTGCTCGAAGCCGCACCCGAGGACATCGAGTATGAGGATGGGCGCTTCTACGTTCGTGGGTCTCCCGACCAGCACAAGACGATCCAGGACATCGCGCTCATGGCCAACGTCGCGTGGAACATGCCTGAGGGCATGGAGCCCGGTCTGGAGGCGAGCGCGTTCTACGACCCGCCCAACTTCACCTACCCGTTCGGCGCGCACGTCGCCGTCGTGGAGGTGGACCCGGAGACGGGCAGCATCGACCTCCAGCGCTATGTCGCAGTGGACGACTGCGGCGTGCAGATCAACCCCATGATCGTGGAGGGGCAGGTGCACGGCGGCGTCGTACAGGGCGTCGGCCCGGCGCTCTGGGAAGGCGCGGTCTACGACGACGACGGGCAGCTCGTAACCGGCTCGATGCTGGACTACGCGCTGCCCCGCGCGGACCTGCTGCCGGACATCGAGGTCTCGTCCAACACGACGCCCTCGCCGCACCACCCTCTGGGGGTGAAGGGCATCGGCGAGGCGGGCACCATCGCGTCCACGCCCACCGTCTACAACGCGGTGATGGACGCGCTGCGCCCCCTGGGCGTTACCCGCGTAGACATGCCGTTGACGCCGGAGAAGGTCTGGCGCGCGATCAACGACGCACGGAACGGAGGCTAGGCCATGTTTCCAGCACAGATCACCTACCACCGCGCGGGCTCCGTAGCCGAGGCGGTGCAACTGCTCTCCGACAACGAGGGCGCGAAACTCCTGGCGGGTGGGCACAGCCTCCTCCCGCTGATGAAGCTGCGGCTCGCGGCGCCCGCGGTCCTCGTGGACATCGGGCGCATCGAGGCGCTCAAGGGCGTCTCGGCCAGCGGCGGCGGCATCACCATCGGCGCGCTCACGACGCACGCGGAGATCGCCTCGTCCGACCTCGTGCAGCAGCACGCCCCGGTGCTCGCCGAGGCTGCCGCACTCGTCGGCGACCCGGCGGTACGGAATCGGGGCACCATCGGCGGCAGCGTCTCCCACGCCGACCCCGCATCCGACCAGCCGACCGTCCTCACGGCGCTGGGCGCGACGTTCAACGTGACAGGGCCGGGAGGCGACCGCAGCATCGCCGCAGCCGATTTCGCGACCGGCCTGCTGGAGAACGCGCTGGCGGAGAACGAGGTGCTCACGAGCATCTCGGTGCCGTCGGTCCCGTCCGGCGCGGGTTCGGCGTACGTCAAGTTCCCGCACCCGGCGTCGCGCTACGCCGTGGTCGGCGCCGCCGCGGTGCTCGCGGTGAGCGGCGGCGCGTGCTCGTCGGCGAGCGTCGTGGTCGGCGGCGTCGAAACGACGCCGGCGCGGGCGGCGTCCGTCGAGGCGGCGCTGGCGGGCTCGGACCTTAGCGACGCCGCGCTGGACGCCGCGGCGGCGGCGGTCGGGGGCGACCTGAACGGCGACCCGATGGGCGACGTGTTCGCCTCCGCCGAGTACCGCAGGGCGATGGCGGCGGTGTACGTGCGCCGCGCGCTCGGCGCTGCGGCGTCGCGCGCGGGCTGACGGCCCCGCCGGCAACGAAGCAGAGAACGGCAGGGGGCGGCTTCGGCTCGCCCCCTGCGCATCTCCGAGCGAAACGAGATTCCGGAGGACACCCACTTGGACGAAACGCGCACCGACTCCGCGCCTGCGTCCGTCGACGAACTGCAGCAGGCGCTTCGCGGCGAGTTGTACGTCGCAGACCGCGCGCTGGCAATGTCGGTCTACCTCGCGCTGACCTTGAAGCGCCCGCTCTTCCTCGAGGGCGAGGCGGGCGTCGGCAAGACGGAGGTTGCCAAGGTGCTGGCGTCGGCGCTCGGCGCTCGCCTGATCCGGCTCCAGTGCTACGAGGGGCTGGACGTGAGCCAGGCCGTCTACGAGTGGAACTACTCGAGGCAACTGCTGCACATCCGGTTGCTCGAGGCGTCCGGCGACGTCGACCGGACGACGGCGGAGCGCGAGCTGTTCAGCGAGGAGTTCCTCATAAAGCGGCCGCTCCTGCAGGCGCTCGATGGAAACGAAGGCCCCGTCGTGCTCCTGATCGACGAGTTGGACAGGGCCGACGAGGAGTTCGAGGGCTACCTGCTGGAGATGCTCTCCGACTTCCAGATCACGATACCGGAGGTCGGCACATACACGGCTGACGAGCCGCCCGTCGTCGTCATCACGTCCAACCGTACGCGGGAGATACACGACGCGCTCAAGCGCCGCTGCCTCTACTACTGGATCGACTACCCGGACCTCGACAAGGAGACGCAGATCGTGCGGAGCAAGGTGCCGCAGGCGTCGCAGAAGCTCGCGGGACAGGTCGCGGCGTTCGTCCAGGAGTTGCGCGGCACGGAGCTGTACAAGGTGCCGGGCGTCGCCGAGACGCTCGACTGGACGGCGGCGCTCGTGAGCCTGAATGAGACCGAACTGAACCCGGACGTTATCGACGACACGCTCGGCATCATGCTCAAGTACCGCGAGGACGTGCAGTCGGTGCGCGGCGAGCAGACGCGCGCGCTGCTGAACCGCGCGATGAACCGCGGCACGCAGCGCGGGGGCAGGCGTGGCTGACGCCCCGGACGGCTACATCCTCGGCAACCTCCTCCTCTTCGGACGGCTGCTCCGGCGGCTCGGTCTCGACGTGCACGTCGGGCGGATGCTGGACGCCATCCGCGTGCTGGAGGACATCGGACTCGAACGGCGGGGCGACGTGCGCGCGGCGCTGCGGACGCTGCTCGTGCACCGCAAGGACGACCTTCCTCTGTTCGACGAGGCGTTCGACGTATTCTGGCGTCAGCGCAAGGACAGCACCTCGACGATGGACCTGCGCTCGATGGGCGAGCAGCGCCGCTACCGCAGGCCGTCCGCCGGGCCGCCCGCGCCGGGCAGGGAGCCGGACGACTCCGCCGAGCCCGCAGACCCCGACGAGGGTTTCGACCGCATCGACCTCACTCGCACGTTCAGCGCGCGGGAGGTGCTGCGCACGCGGGACTTCGCGGAGTTCACGCCGGAGGAGATGCTGGAGGCGCGGCAACTCATGGCCTCGCTCCAGTGGGACCCCGGCCTCCGGCGTACGCGGCGCAAGGAGCCCGGCAGAGGGCCGGGGCTGGACGTGCGCAGGACGCTGCGTCACAACGCGCGGTACGGCGGGGAGCTCGTGCGGTTGGAGACGCGGCGCCGCAAGGAGAAGCCGCGCAGGCTGCTGGTGGTCTGCGACGTGAGTGGCTCCATGGAGCGCTACACGCGGATGCTGCTGCACTTCATCCACAGCCTCTACGCGGGGCTCGACAACCGGATCGAGGCGTTCCTGTTCGCCACGCAGCTCACGCGCATCACGAAGCACTTGGGCCAACGCGACATCGACCGCGCCGTCTCGGAGGTAGCGAAGGCCGTGCCGGACTGGTCCGGCGGCACGCGCATCGGCGACGTGCTCAAGGAGTTCAACTTCCGCTGGGCGCGGCGGACGCTCGGCTGGGGCTCCATCGTCCTCATCGTGTCGGACGGCTGGGACCGCGGCGAGCCGGAGCTGCTGGGGCGGGAGATGGCGCGGCTGCAGCGCAGCTGCAACCGACTGATATGGCTGAACCCGCTGGCGGGCAACGAGGACTACGAGCCGCTGACGGTGGGGATGCAGGCTGCCGCGCCGTACATCGACGACCTGCTGCCGGTGAACAACCTCGCTGCCCTGTTCGACCTCGCCGATCATTTGAACGGCCTCTCCCAGAGCCGTCCGGTGCGCCAGCAGCAGACGTTGCCAACCACGGAGGAGGAAGCACCCGTCGCCACGCCCCCAGCGCCGCAGCAACGCTCGTGGCACGCCAGCGCGAACCCCACGTTCCGTCATCCGATGTGGGGTCGCGGCGAGCCGCGGAACGGCGGGCCGCCCTACGCTGAAGGGTAAAACCCCTTGTCGTACCAGGAGGTGAGGTCGCTGCCGAACCACTCGGTGGGGATCTCCTGTCCGACGCCGGCCGCGACCGCCTTGCGGTAGATGAGCGCACCCGCCGCGGCCATCTGAATCCCCATGCCGGTGCTGTTCTTGTAGTAGACGATGTCGCCCGGCTGTGCCTCCAGCGCGGTCGTTCCGGCAACCACCTCGCCCAGCGTGCATATCCTGTCCCACGACACCAACCCCTGCTCGATAGGGTCGAGCAGCTCGACCTGGTTGTTCGAGTAGACGCTGTCACGGTCGTTGATGCAGATGAAGGCGCTGCGGACGAACGTTGTGTCGTCCACCTCGGACTTCTTGAAGTTGGCGTCGCTGTTCTGCAGCGAGATGACGAACTGCCCCGGCTCCAGCCAGTCGCCGTCGAAGACCGGCTTGCCGCTCACGTAGCCCGCGTTCGTCGCGCAGCAGACGATCTCGGTACCCTCCATCGCCTCGCGCGGGTTATCCACGGGCGTGACCTCGATCTCCAGCTGCTGCGACATCTCGCTGGCGAACTCCTCGCGGTGCTCCTTCGTGGGGCTGTAGACCTTCACGCTCCGCACTGGCCGCACCTGCACGAGCGCCTCCAGGTCCGTCCGCGCCAGCTTCCCGCTGCCGAACATGCCGACCGTCTGCGCGTTCGGCGGCGCGAGGTACTTCGCCGCGACGCCCGAGGTCGCTCCGACGCGAATACCCGACAGGTAGAACTCGTGGATGAAGGCGAGCGGCCGTCCGGTCTGCATGTCGATGAGGACGATGAAGCCCCAGTTGCGATTGTCGAACTTGGGCGAGCGCTCGCCCTGCGCGTTCGGCTTCGTGCTGCGTGCGCTCCCACCGATGCGTATCGCCGCGGCATCATACGAGGGCGTCGTGCCGATATGGATGTTCGACCCGTACACCTTGTCGGGGTCCGTCGTGGGACTGATGTAGCGGATGCGGGGGATGTTCACGGCCCCGCTGAGGGCGTGGTCGCGGTAGGCCGTCTCCATCGCCTCGATGCAGTCGGCCATCGGGTGCACACGTGCAACGTCTTCGTCGGTCAACACCAGCGTCATTCTGCGCCTCCATGTGAGCCTGAGCCCTTACCTGCGTCGGGTCAAACGTGCTGGTCCACCAGGATCGGGTTGCCGTCCGGGTCGATCGCCACGAAACTGGCCGGCCCTGTGCCGCTCTCGTCCGCTTCGCTCACCAGTTGCACGCCCTTCGCCTTCAGTTGCCGCTGCAACTCGCGCACGTCCGTGAAGGCGCGCAGCGGACGCGCCTGGCTGTCCCAGCCCGGATTGAACGTGAGGATGTTCTTGTCGAACATTCCCTGGAAGAGGCCGATGGTGTGGTCGCCGTTCCTGAGGATCTGCCAGCCCTCGGCAGGGTCGCCTCCGACGACCTCAAACCCGAACTGCTCGTAGAAGTCCCTGGAGACTGCGATATCCCCCACAGCCAGGCTGATCGAGAACGCGCCGAGTTCCATGTATCGCCTCTCTCCCACCCTAGTTCCCATGCGGCAGGATGACAGTCTTCACCTCGCGGAAGCCGGCCATGGCGTGCAGCGCGTCGGACGTCTCTTCAAGCGTGTATGGGCGCGACAGCATCCGCGCGAACGGCACCGATGCGCCCCGCGTCCGCAGGAACTCCAGCGCTTGGTGGTAGTGACGCCCCTCGCCGGAGCGTACGCTCACGATCGTCACCTGCTGGCCGAAGCCGTTGATCGATACCGGCCCGCCTCCGCCTCCGATGGAGAGGTAGCGCCCGCCGGGGCGCAAGAAACCCAGCCCCTCCGGGATGACCGCGAAGGAGACGCACTGGATCGCGACGTCCGCGCCGCGTCCCCCGGTGCGCTCCATCACCCACTCGTGCCGGTCCTTGGCGTCGGGCATCTCGCCGATGTCCAGCGTCTCGTCCGCTCCCCACGCCTCGGCGACGTCCAGCCGCACGCGCGGCGCGCCGATCACGAGCACGCGGCCGGCGCCACGGTCGCGTGCGACCGCTGACGCATACAGCCCGACGGGCCCCGACCCCTGCACGACGACCGTGTCGTGGGGGTAGATCGGCCCGAGCCGCTCGAAGCCGTGCATCACCGTGCGGAGCGCGCACGCGGAGGAGGCCGCCTGCGGCGACGTAACCTCGTCCGGTATGGGGATGATGGCGGTGCCCGGCGGGATGTAGTGGTACTCCGCGCAGCCGCCCAGCAGGTACGGCGGCTGGTCGGCGCGACCGCGCCCGAAGCGGATGCTGTCGTCGCAGAGCGAGGGCTGGTTCGACACGGAGCAGTAGAAGCAGTGTCCGCAGAAGCGGTAGGCGGAGACGATGCGGTCGCCCTCCTTGAGCGTATTCCCGTGCACGTCGTGCCGGTCGCCGTTGATGGCGACGATGCGCCCCGCAGTCTCGTGGCCGGGGATGTACGGCAGCATCTTCGGGTTCGCGGCGTTGTGCCAGATGTGCACGTCCGTCCCGCAGAGCGTCGCGGCCTCCACCTCCACCAGCATCCCGGTCGGCTCCAGGTCCGGCATCTGCACGTCGCGCATCTCGGTCGGTTCGTTGTAACCCGTGATAACGGCAGCCTTGCACGTCTCCATCGCGTCACCTCCGCTCCGAATGACTCTCGATTCCCCTCGGCGGTACTTTATCCCACCCCGCCTAACCGGTCGTGAACTTCGCCGCCTCCTCCGAGCCGCCCGTCGCGTCGCCCTCGCTGTACGAGTGCGCCCCCGTCCCCGCGAGGCCGCCTCCCTGCACGATGAGGTACTCCTCCCGGATGGGCCGTCCGTCGAACCAGCACTCCAGTATCTCGCGGACGCCCGCGGCATAGCGGGCCTGCGCCGAGAGCGAGGTGCCGGACGTGTGCGGGGTCATCGCGTGGTTGGGCATCGTCCGCCAGGGGTGGTCGTTGGGGGGCGGCTGTGGGAACCAGACGTCGCCCGCGTACCCTGCCAACTGGCCGCTCTCGAGCGCCCTGACGACGGCGTCCCGGTCGCAGATCTTGCCGCGTGCCGTGTTCACGATGTACGAACCGCGCTTCATCCTGCCGATGAGCGCGTCGTTGAACATGTGCTCCGTCTCCGGGTGCAGCGGACAGTGGATGCTGACCACGTCGCAGACGCTGACCAGCGACTCGACGGTCTCGTGGAACGTCAGGCCGAGTTCCTGTTCGACGTCGGTTGGGAGCCGGTGCCTGTCCGTGTAGTGGAGGTTCACGTCGAACGGCTTCATCCGCTTCAGCACGCCGAGCCCGATCCTTCCGGCTGCGACCACGCCCACGTCCATCCCCTCGATGTCGTACGAGCGGGAGACCGCGTCGGCGATGTTCCAGCCGCCCCTGACCACCCAGCCGTACTGCGGGATGTAGTCCCTGACCAGCGCCAGCATCTGCATCACCGCGTGCTCCGCGACGCTGACGCTGTTGCACCACGTCACCTCGCACACCGTGATCCCCCGGTCGATGGCGGACTTCAAATCGACGTGGTCCGACCCGATGCCCGCGGTGACGGCCAGCTTGAGCCGGGGCGCCTTCTCTATGCGCTCGGCGGTCAGGTATCCGGGCCAGAACGGCTGCGAAATGACGATGTCCGCGTCCGGCAGCTCGCGTTCGAAGACCGAATCGGGGCCGTCCTTGTCCGAGGTCACGACGAACCGGTGCCCCCGCTCGGCGAGGAACCGCTCCAGCCCGAGTCCGCCCGAAACGGACCCGAGCAGGTGGCCGGGTGTGAAGTCCGTGCCGGTTGGCGAGGGCAGCGTCTGACCGTCCGGGTAGTGCGTGAGCGCGGGTATCTCTTCGCGCGCGTAGGCGGGCGGGAATCCTGCCACCGGATCGTCGTAGAGAACACACAGCACTTTCTGGGAAGAAGCGGTGCTCATGCCACACCTCCGCAGGTCTGTTCACGCACAGTGTATGCGGGGCTGCCTGCGCGGGAAACCGCGCTGCCGGTGAGGAGCGCCTACCGCGTTCCCGGAGGCCCGACACGAACCGTGATGATGTCCGTGCCGTGGAACTGCTGGTGCCGCACGGACGAGGCGTAGCGCCGCAGCAGCCGCAGCGATATCTCGTTCTCCGACACCGTCTCTTCGTCGTGCTGCTGCAACTGGCGGATGCGGTCCTCCATGTTCTCCTCGTCCCCACCGCCGAAGAACTCGAGTTCCGCGATCGGCCCCTCGCTGGACGCCAGCACGACCAGTCGGCGCGTCTCCTGCTCGTCGCCGTCGTCCTCCATGTCCAGCGACAGGTCCAGCGGCGCGAGCGTCAGCAGCGTCTCCTCGGCAACCGCGCTCAACCGCTCCTTCATCGGCTGGTCCCACCCCCTGCTCTCGGCGAACCGCTCCGCGAACGCGAACAGGTCCGGCAGCACCTCGGCGTCGAGCTTGGACTCAAAGCGCATCCGCGGTTTCTTGGTGAACTCCAGGAAGAGGATCATCACGATGGCGGCGAGTCCTCCGGTGGTGATGGCGCTCGTCACCAGCGCCCCCAGCACCGGACCGAGCTGCGGCAGCGTGAACAGGTCGAACTGGAACGACGCGCCTATCCAGAAGGAGATGCCCGCAACGATGAGCTTCTGCGCGTTCTGCTCGGACTGGATCACGGTCCGCGCGCCGTCCACGAACAATATGCCGGTCACGAGAATGAGGTAGCCCGCCATCACGGGTCCCGGCAGGCTGCTCAGCAGCCCGGACAGCTTCGGAAGGAACGCCACGACGATGAAGATGCCGCCGATGCAGTAGCCCATCCTGCGCGAAGCGATGCCGGTGACCTGGATGAAGGACACGATGGCCGGGTTCACCGCATTGGGCACTGCTCCGGTCACGCCTGCCAGCGCATTGCTCACGCCTGCGCCCGTCAATGCCCCTTGCACCTGCCGGAAATCGACGGCCTTCACCTCGCGCTGGGAGACGCGCTGGTGCGTTATCGCCTGCCCGTTCACCTGGATGGAGATGATGACGCCCAGGAAAAGGAACGCAGGCAGCAGCGTCCAGAAGTCGACCCCGAGGTCCAGCGCCAGCCCCGGCGCCTCGGAGGGAAGCCCCACCCAGGCGGACTGCGTCACCCTGCTGACGTCGTAGATGCCGAACGCCGCAGCAACGAGGACGCCCACGACGATGCCGATCATCGGCGCCCACAGGCGCAACCGCACGCTGCCCCGCATCGTGAGCGCGGTGACGACCGTCAGCGTCGCCAGCGCGGTCAGCGGGGCGGCCACCGGCTCCTCCACCGACGCGTCGTCCAGCAGCCCGAAGACCACCGACGCCAGCGTGATGGAGAGGATCATCATCACCGTGCCGCTCACGACAGGCGTCACGAGCCGCCGCAGGATGAACAGCCACCTGGCGACGATGAACTGGAACACCGCGGAGGCGAGCACCAGCGTCGTCAGCGTCGCCGGGCCGCCGTCCACCACCGCAGTGATGCAGAAGGGGATGGCGAAGGCCGCCGTGAAGAACGGCATCACGGCTCCCGCGCCCAAGGGCCCCAGGCGGCGCACCTGCACAAGCGTGGAGAGGCCCACCACCAGCAGCGAGGCGAACACCATCCACGTCACGTACGGCTCGCCCCTGTCCGATGCATCCGCGACGATGACCGGCGTCACCAGCAGCGTGGCGGAGGCGATCATGCTGAACTGCAGTCCGAAACCCAGCGAGGTCCTCCACGATGGGTTCTCTTGTGCCTCGTACCGCGGGTTCTGAGTTGCCGTGGCCAGTGCTCGCCCTCCTCAGGCAGAGGTCATATCGCTATCGACGCAACTTTACTACGGCCACGCCCCTTCCCGTCATTCCCGCACCGGCGGGAATCCAGGTGCGCGGGCAGCGCACGCGGTGGGGCTGGGGGAGTGGAGTTGTCATGCCGAGCGACCTCGCAGCCCGTGTTACCGCTGCCGTCTCGGAGCCTTCTGAGGCCGGAGCTCGCCTGCGGCCCTCGTCAGAGCCGCGCCGTACAGGAATATCATGCCCGCAACGTAGCCCCACATCAGCAGCAGGACGAAGGAAGCGATCGGCCCGTAGACCGCGTTCCTCTGGGCGGCCAGTCCCGTGAACCAGAAGAACACGTGCTTGCCCGCCTCGAACAGCACGATGGCAGCCACCGCGCCGAACACGGCGTCCCGCCACTCCAGGCGGGCGTTCGGCATGAGGTAGTACACCAACGCGAAAAGCGCCATCGTCAGGAACGCGGGCAGCAGCGCCGAAGCAGAGCCCAGGGCAAGGACGACGACGACGGAGAGCGCTCCCAACGACTCAGCTATCCCTTCGCTGAACCGCAACGCCACCTGGAGCGACGCGCTGAGCCCCACGGACAGCAGGAACAGGAGCACGATGATCGTCGTAAGCGTCGCCTGCAGGACGGTTACGTGGAGCGTCTTCTGCGTATCAACGCCAAAGACCCTGTTCACGGACCGGGTCGCGGCCATGAACAGCCCGTTCGCCCCCATGACGATACCGACGAATGCCAGCAGCCCGATGGCCAGCGAACCGCTGAGCAGGTGCTCTACGGCGTCCTGTATCAGGCTCTGCGACGTGGGGAAGTAGTACAGAAGGGTCGCCGTCAGCGTCTCCTTGATCGCCTGGGGCTCGCCGAAAGCGGCTATCGCCATGATGGCCAGCGCAACCGCCGGGAGGAGCGACAGGATGGTGAAGTAGGCGAGCGAGCCCGCGAGGTCGATGCCGCCTGCCTCGAGCAGGATACGCACCGCCCGGACCATGGCCGCGCCGCGCCATGCCCCCTTCTTCTTGGGTAACTCGCGCGATAGCTGCCGGAGCCTTGCCTGTCTGCGTCTCATCCGGGCGCTCCACCGGTGTGTCCGTCAGCGTCGATTCTACGCTCCACGCATCTCTCCGGGCATTCGTTGCGCACCTGTCCGCGCCGCACTATCGTTCCCGCATGAGCACGCCGCTTCCCTGTGGATACGCCAGCGAAGGGCAGGGCGTCACGCCCCTGGCCGCCGCGCTCGAGTCAGGCGCGATGCGCGACCAGGGTTTCGACGCCAGCCTCGCCAAGATGGGCGATGCGCACGCCGTCGTGGCCGGGCTGGCGTCCGGCGCCGTCGTTTTCGGCAACCTCGCCGCGCCCGCGCTGGTGCTTGCCGCGGCAGAGGGCAGGGCGGAGCTCGTCTTCCTCGCGGGCGGCGTCAACCAGCAGTTCCTCGTCGGCGCACCCGGCATGACGCTCGACACGCTCCGAGGCCAACCACTGGGCATGAGCCACCCCGGCGACCTCACCGACTTCCTCGGACAGCTCACCATCGACCGCGTACTCAGTGGGGCGGGCGAACTGCGGGCCGTTGGCGGCAGCCAGTCCCGCCTGCGGGCGCTGCTGAACGGGGAGGTCGCCGCGACGCCTCTCTCGCCGCCCACCGCCGTACAGGCACGCCATGCCGGGTGTCCCTGGCTGTACGACTACGCGGAGATGAACCTGAACTTCGCCATCGGCGGCATCGCGGCGACGCGGACGCTCGTCGAGTCCCAGCCGGAGCTCGTGGAGCGCTTCCTGCGCGGCTACCTGGAGGGGCAGCGACGCTACAAGCGGGACCGGGAGTTCGGCGTCGCCGTGCACGAGAAGTACGGCGAGACCACGCGCGTCATCGCGGAGGAGACCTACGACGTCACCCACGCAGGATTCCGCGACTTTCCCGACCCCGCCACCGAGGGCATGCGGATGCTCGTCGACTTCTGGAAGGGCGTCGGCATCATCCCGGAAGCGTTCCGCGTCGAGAACATCGTCGACTCCGGCCCGATCGCCGCGGTCTGTGGCGTGTAAAGGGCGCGGAGCGCACGCCAGCCTTATGCACAGCATCGCCTATGACTACGGTCTGGAGATGTGGTTCTTGCCAGCCTAGGGGATGGCCCCTTGACAGGCAACTCTACGGTTGCGTATCGTGTGCGTGCATGAACGAAGACCTAGTCTTCAGGGCACTCGCGGACTCAACACGGAGGTTGATGCTGCACGAGTTCTCTGAGCGCAAGGAGCAGACGCTCTACGAACTCACGGCGCGCTTGATCATGCGGCACAATGTCGCAATCTCCCGACAGGCCTTAGCCAAGCACATTCATGTCTTGGAAAAAGCGGGGCTCGTAAGCTCAGAGAAGCGCGGCAAGTATCGGATGCTTGTCTTCGATGATGAACCCCTCAGGGCTGTCGTGAACCGATGGCTCAAGTGACGCTATGAAGAACAAAAGGAGGCCAGCTATGCGCATTACGCTCACCGGCGTTTTCGTAAGTGACCAGGACGAAGCGCTGAGGTTCTACACGGAGACCCTCGGCTTTGTGAAGAAGCATGACGTCCCTGTGGGGACATTCAAGTGGCTTACTGTCGTCTCGCCCGATGACCCGGATGGGACCGAGCTTCTGCTTGAACCGAATGAAAACCCGGTAGCGCAGGCATATCAGAAAGGGCTATTCGACCAGGGCATCCCGGCGGCGTCCTTTGGCGTTACGGACATCCACGCAGAGTATGAGAAACTGAAGTCGCTGGGTGTAGCTTTTGCGATGGAGCCAACAGAGATGCCCGACGTCACTATCGCGGTCTTTGACGACACTTGCGGCAACCTGATCCAGATGATGCAGACGTAACTGCGATCGACCAGCCTGCCCTGTTCGGGACGGGGATGCGGTCTAGTCCATCCAGGCACGTGGTGGGCGGTAGAGGACTCGAACCTCTGGCCTCCGCGATGTCAACGCGACGCTCTAACCAACTGAGCTAACCGCCCCGTCCACCGTGCGCTCACGAGTATAGCACCCCCCTGCCGCGCCACGGGGCCGCCAACGGGCATCGGGCGGGTGTGCTACCATCGTTCGTGCTGTAACAGGCCATACGTACGGGGAGGTGGATGATGGTGGAAACAGCACTGCCAGCGTGCCAGGCATGCAGCGACGGGGACCTCGTTCCGCTCTCGGACTTCGGGAGCCAGGGTGCGCCCATCCACTACAAGGCGTGGGTCTGCACCAACCCGGACTGCGGGTTCAATCTCAAGATCCGCAACGGCGACGTCTACATCAACGAGCCCATCAACGACGGCGCCACGGCAGGCAGGCGCTAGCGTCCTTGCGCCCGTGGGGCATTTCCCCCTCTCTCTCGGTAGGTGCCTGATCCCTTCCCCCTCGATGGGGGAAGGTTAGGATGGGGGTGAGGGTCGATCGTCATGCTGAACGAAGAGCAGCGGAGTCCCGCGCTTCAGCGCGCAGCATCCTCTCAGGGAAACGTCCGCCCGTGGCGTGTGTCAGCGCTCGGCATGGCGCTGCTCGCCATCGGCGCACTCCTGCTCGCGGCTGCTGCCGCCTACTACGCCTACGGCTTCTTCGCCGGACGCGGGCTCGGCGACCTCACCGTGACCGTGCCCGACCCCGTCACCGAGACGCTACCTGCAGCGCTGGACGCAGCGCGCGAGGGGCCGTCGCCGGAGTCGCAGCACCTCCACCCCGGCTCGCTCATGCCTGCCCGGCAGTGGGCTGACCCGCGCGGCGCCATCTCGCTCGGCGTGCCGGACTTGGAGGGCTTCGTCCCGCTTGGCAACGAAGGGCGTCCCCACATAGCCGGCCTCGTGGGAAGGGCGGAGCGCATCATCATCCCCGAGCTGAACGTCGATGCCGAGGTCGAGGAGCTCAGCATCATCAACCTCGCATCGAGCGCCGCCTACGAGACGCCCGCGTTCACGGTCGGCCACATCCCCACGACGCCGAACCCGGGCTCGGCGGGCAACGGCTGGTACTTCGGCCACCTGGAGAACCCGATACAGGGCGAGGGCAACGTCTTCCTGCGCCTGCCGGAAGTGGCGGACCTGCTGCGCGACGGCGACGACGTGCACGTCATCCTCGCATCCGGTGATCGCGAGTATCTCTACCTCGTGAACGGCACGAGCACCACGCACGCGGACGACCTCACGCTCTACCCGACGGACGACGCGCGCATCTCGCTCGTCACCTGCTTCCCGCGCCTCAAGTACGACCATCGCCTCATCGTCACGGCCCAGCTCGTCGCCTTCAGGGACCTCTAAGGTTCCTTCCCCTTGATGGGGGAAGGCTAGGATGGGGGTGCATCAGAGAACCGCCGCGCCGCGAAGTGCGTAGAATGGAAGTGATGAACTGCACCCTGTCTGATCCCTTCCCCCTCGACGGGGGAAGGTTAGGATGGGGGTGAACCGGCATGATCACCCGCACCACATCCGTATGGAACCCCCTTCGAGCGGCAGCCGCCGCGCTGCTCGTGCTCGCGCTGGCCGCGTGCGCAAGCAACGAAACCACCGTGGTGGTCGAACCTCCAGCGGATACCCCGACTCCGGTCCCGACGAACACGCCGGTACCGGCGCCCACCGACACCCCCACGCCAGCGCCCACCAACACGCCCACGCCCGTTCCGGAGCCGACCGATACCCCTGACCTGCTGGCCGGGGCAGGCACGGTTGAGGGTGTGCTGGCACAGCCGACCCCTACGCCGCAGCCGACCGAAACACCTACGCCGACACCCAGGCCGCGCCCGACGAACACCCCGACGCCAAGGCCGCAGCCAACCGACACGCCCACTCCCGTTCCCACGGACACGCCAACGCCTGCACCGCCCGCGCCTGCCGCGGGCTGGCGCACCGACATCGCCGTCGGCCACAACCCCGGCGATCGTGCGACAGACGCTTCCCTGACCCTCCCGGACGGCTCTACCGCCACCATCGAGTCCACGGCCGGGGGCAAGGCCGTCCTCCTCTACTTCTTCGCCACCTGGTGACCGTCCTGTAACGCCGAGTTACGGACGTTAACCAGCCTCTACAACGACTACAGCAGCGATGTCGAAGTCGTGGCGGTCGCCTTCAACCAGAACGCCGACCAGCTCGGCGACCACGCGGTGCGGCAGGGCTACGCTGGGGTATTCGCGGAGGGTCCCGCGTCCCTCGTCCGCGACTACAACGTCCGTTCGCAGTCCTCGTGGGTCTCCATCGGTCGCGACGGCGCCATCGTCAACAGGCGAGGCTACGGCTCGGACGGCGCATCCTTCTGGCGCAGTGTCCTGGACGCCCTCCGTGCCTCGTAGGCCCTCCGTCATTCCCGCGAAGGCGATAAACCCATCCTGTTCATCCTGTCCATCCCTGTGAGTATTCCCCGCCGCATTGACACCCTTCCCGCCCACGCCTAGCCTTACTCGCGAGCAGTGAGCAGCATGACCACACGCAGCACATCACGCCTCGCCGGAGCGGGAGCAGCCCTGCTCCTGCTGCTGTTCACGCTCACCGCCTGCGGCGCCGACCCCACCGCGACACCCGTACCGGAACCCACGCCAACCCCTGAGCCGGGTCCCACCGCCACGCCGAAGCCCACCACGGACGGCATGCCGGCGGGAGGCTGGCGCACCGACGTAGCCGTCGGCTCGAACCACGGCGACCGCGCCGCCGATGCCTCGCTGGCGCTCGTAGACGGCTCCTCCGCCACACTCGAATCGGTGGCCGCCGGGCGCGCCGTCCTCCTCTACTTCTTCGCCACGTGGTGACCGACCTGCCGCGGCGAGGCTCGCACGCTGGACACCCTCTACGACGACTACAAGGACGACGTCGAGTTCGTCTACGTGGCGTGGTCCGACCCTCTCTCCGCGCTGGGTTCGTACGCCCGCAATGAGGGCTACGACTGGGTCTTCGCCGAGGCGGGGCCGGACACGCCGCGCGACTACAACGTTCGCTCGCAGGCGACGTACATCGGCATCGGGCGCGACGGGACTATCGTCGCCAGCAGCGCCGGCGGCTCCGGCAAGAACTGGGCGAGCATCCTCGAGCAGCTCAGCGCCACGTGATCCACCTCTCCCTCGCGAGGAGAGGTCGCCGCGCGACAGCAGGCCAAGTCACATCCGCTTGGCACCGAACCAATCGACGTAGTCGCGTACGCAGCCAGGGACATCAAACTCGGGTTCGTACCCCAGTACCGTGCGGGAGCGGTCCAGATTCAAAGCAACCGCATTGAACGTGGCGGCGATATTCGGGTCCGGCGGCGCGATGCTCGTCTTCGTCTCCGGTACAGCCGCCGCTACGGCCTCGGCCAACTCCTCGGCACTCGTGATCCGCCCCATGCCGATGTTGAACACGCGGTCGGTGAGGTTGTCCGCTCTCAGGGCGAGGACGGTGCCACGGGCTGCATCCTTCGAGTAGACCCACTCCAGCGGGCGCGAGGGCACTTCAATCTCACCCTTCAGCAGAGCGCCCTCCACGAGGTCGCGGAACGTGTTGCTGGGCCCTCCGCCTCCGCGGCCACTCCACGGACCCGCGATGGCCGCATAGCGAACGGCACGAACGTCCATTCCGCACCAGGCAGTGTAGTTGGCCGCAAGGCTCTCGACGGCCTGTTTGGTCGCCGCGTAGAAGGTGGAAGGCCGCGGGAATGCCTCTTCGAAAGCGGGGTCGCCGGAGTCTCCTCCTCCCGTCAGGCTCTGGGCCAGGACACTCGAGCTCACCACCACTACTCTTTCGATACCCATCGTCCGGGCGGACTCGAGAACGTTGACGGTGCCCATGATGTTGATCTGGATCGCCCCGTAGGGGTTCTGCTGGGCGCCTATGGTGAGCATCGGGTAGGCCGCGGTGTGAACGATGCGGTCAGCCCCACTCTCCCGCAAGGCACTGACGATGCTCAGAGGGCTCAGGATGTCCCCTTGGACAACCCTGAGCCGGCTGACATCCACATTCTCGGCAAGGCACTCCGGCTGGGGGGCGTAGTCCAGCACCGTGACTTCCTCGCCGTCATTGACCAGGATATTCGCGATCTGAGAACCGACCAGGCCTCCTCCGATCAACAGAACCGGCATCGAACCCTCCTTACTGAGCGGTGTGCTAGAGCCTGTAGAACCGCCTGGCGTTGCCGCCCAGAACTGCAGCTTTCTGGTCGTCTGAAAGCCCTTCGTCCTTGATGGTCTCCTCTATCTCGTCCATGGCGGACTTGAAGTCCACCTCGTGTGGATAATCGGACGAATACGCGAACGGCTCGATCCCCACTCGGCCCGCTAGGTACGGGAGCGTAGGGTCTACGCCTTCGCAGCCGATGAGGATGTTGCCGGTCGCGAGGTACTCTTCTGCGGGGCGAGGGGGCGCTCCGGAGAACTCGGCCGCTCGCTGTATCCGGTCCAGCGCTAGCGCCACCCATGCGCAGCCGCCCTCGAGGAACGCAACCCGCATGCCGGGGAAGCGCTCGAAGACGCCGTCGTAGATGAACGATACGAACGCGTACAGCAGCGGCACTGGATGGTGGACGATGTTGGAAGGCGTGATGTCGGTGAACGAGTCGATGCCGATACCGACGTTCGAGCCTCCATGGACGGCGAGGATGCAGCCCAGGTCGGAGGCTTCCTGGTAGACGGGCCAGTAGTACTCGTGCCCCAGGTGGAGGTCGAGACCGGTTGAGGGGAGCATCGCGCCCAACAGCCCCAGCTCCTTGACGACACGGCGGAGTTCGAGCGCCGCGCGGGCAGGGTCCTGCATCGGGAGCAGCGCGATGGGATGGATGCGGCTGTCGTAGCCCTGGTAACGGTCCGCTACGTAGTCGTTGTACCCGCGGCACAGGCCGACGACGTAGTCCCTGTTCCTCAGCTTGCCGACCTGCAGTCCCTCGGTCGTATAGACGACGGTCTCCGCCATGCCTGACTTGTCGAGCATCGCCTGCCAGTCCTGGGCGGAGCCCATCCGGTGCTCGCTGGCGTTGATCCGCTCGCGGCGGGCGGTTGCGTTGTCGCTGGGAACGACATTGGTGAAGTGCAGCCCGTCGAGCGTCCCGAAGAGGCTCGTCCTGCTCAGCTCGATGATCGCTCCGATGCCGCCGGTCCCCAGTGCCGTCTCCCTGATCGGCGGGTCGAGGTACTCCGCCATCTCCGCTATCGACTCGATGATGTGTCCGTCGGAGTCCACGATGGTTGGTGTGCTGCCGTTCGTCATCTTGGATACCTCGGTCTTTCGTTCGAGGGCTACAGGCACAAGCCCGCCCACGCGGCTCGACAGGTCGTTCAGGTCCGCTCCGGACCGGTCATCGGAGCGTAGTCCCGGCATGTGTTGGCGTCAATCGAGACCCTGAGTACTACTGACACCTGCCCCTTTCGCGGTCGCACCCCACCTGCGTACGCTGGTTGCATGAACGTCGTACCGGCAGCACCCATAGACCACGCCTATAGCTCAGCCCGCTGCTATAGACGGTCCCTATGGCTGGCAGTTGCACACCCCCTTCTTGCGCAGATCTTGAACGGAAGAACGCGGAAGCAGGGCATGGCCTTGTCGATCAAGAGTTTTCTTCTGCAGAATCTGCCGCGCTCACTCGTAGGATTCTGCAGAAGGACCTGCAGAAGAACGGTCCTTCGAACGCAGGGGGTTGTTCCCGTTCTCCTGAGAGGGGGCAACGCCCTTTAGCGTGCGGTGGGAGTGAAAGGTTGGCGAACGAAGCGCATCTGCGATAGCATCCGCCGAGCAGGACGCGGCCGGCGCGGGCCGCGAGGGAGGCTCTATGACCACGACTCCAGTCAGGCAGACGGTCACGGTCACCGTCAACGGCCAGGAATACACCCGCGAGGTGCCCACCTACCGCACCCTCGTCGACTTCATCCGCTACGACCTCGGCCTCACCGGCACCAAGGAGGCGTGCAGCGTCGGCGTCTGTGGCGCGTGCACCATCGAGCTGAACGGCAGGATCGCAGCCTCGTGCATCACGCTCGCCGTGCGGGCCGACGGCGCGAACATCACCACTATCGAGGGCGTCGCCGACGGCGACACGCTCCACCCCGTGCAGGAGGCCTTCATCAACTACGGCGGCTTCCAGTGCGGCGCGTGCACCCCCGGCCAGATCATGGCCGCCAAGGCGCTGCTGGAGCACAACCCCAAACCCTCCGAGGCAGAGATCAAGGAGTGGATGATGGGGAACCTCTGCCGCTGCACCGGCTACTACCAGATCATCGAGTCCATCCAGGCCGCTGCGGAGGCGAAGTAGTCATGCACGACTTCACCTTCCACGCACCCGATTCCCTCTCCGGCGCCCTGGAGTTGCTCGCCGAGCACAACGGCGACGCCAAGCTGCTCGCGGGCGGCACCTCCCTCACCACGCTCCTGAAGCAGTCGCTCATCGCCCCCGACCATGTCGTCAGCCTGCACCGCGTGCCCGGCCTCGACTCCATAGAGGCGTCGAACGGCGAGATCCGCATCGGCGGCCTCACCACCCAGCGCGACGTCGAGGCCTCTCCCGTCGTCAAACAGCACGCCCCGCTGCTGGCGGAGGCGTACCGCCGCGTCGCCACCGTCCGCATCCGCAACGTCGCCACGGTCGGCGGCGGCATCGCCCAGGCCGACCCCGCGATGGACCCGCCGCCGTCGCTGCTCATCCTCGGCGCAAGCGTAGTCGCGGCCTCCGCTCGCGGCGAGCGCGTCATCCCCATAAGCGAGGTCTACGCCGACTACTACGAGACGACGCTGGAGGCCGACGAGATCGTGACCGAGGTGCGCGTCCCCGCGCAGCCCTCCGGCGCGGGATGGACGTACATCAAGTACCTCCCACGCACCGAGGACGACTACGCAACCGTCTCCGTGGCCGCGATCGGAAGCGTCGAGGGCGGGAGCATCGCGGACGTGCGCGTCGCGCTCGGAGCGGTCGCGCCGACAGCCGTGCGCGCCTCCGTCGTCGAGGAGGCCCTGGCGGGCCAGGCCCCAACACTCGACGCGCTGCGCGAGGCGTCGCAGGCCGTCGCGGACATCGTCGACCCGACGGACGACCCGCGCGGCTCCGCCTGGTACAAGCGCGACATGTCCGTCGTCTTCACCCGCCGCGCGCTGGAGCAGGTGCTCGGCGTTTCCTGAATCCCTTCCCCCTCGACGGGGGAAGGTTAGGATGGGGGTGAATCAACGGGGCGCCCCTACCACCAGTGCACCTCGTCGAGCGCCTCGGCGTCCGCGCCTGAGGCGTCCCACGGACGCGATGGCAGGTACTTCCACGCGCCGTCCGAGAACATCATGACGATGTTTCCGCTCTCCATCCCCTCGGCGACGCGCAGGGCCGTGTGCAGCGCCGCCCCCGACGATACCCCCGCGAAGACGCCCTCCGCCCGCATCACGTCCCGTGCCGCCGCTATGGCGCTCGCGCTGTCGACGAGGAACCGCCGGTTCAGCATCTCCATGTCCAGTAGCGGGGGGATGTAGCCCTCCGACAGGCTGCGCAGCCCCTGTAGCCGCTCCCCGAGCCTCGGCTCGACGCCGACGACCTGCACGTTCGGCCACCGTTCCCGCAGGCGGCGCCCGACCCCCGTGATGGTGCCCCCGGTGCCGATGCCGGCCACGAACACGTCCACGTCCTCCTGCCCCATCGCCCGGACGATCTCCTCGCCCGTCGTCGCATAGTGGCAGCGCACATTAGCCGGGTCGCTGAACTGCCCGACCGCGTAGAAGCTCGGCTGCTCCGCCATCTGCTGCACACGCCTGATCGCGCCGCGCATCCCGGCTTCCGGCTCGCACCACTCGATCTCCGCGCCGTACAGGTCCAGGATGTCCGCGACGCTGGGGACGATGCCCTTCGGCAGGACGACGTGCACGCGGTAGCCCCTGCGCGGCGCGAGCGCCGCCAGCGCGATGGCCGTGTTCCCGGTGCTCGCCTCCACCAGCGTCGCGCCGGGCTTGAGCGCGCCGCTCTCCTCCGCAGCATCCAGCATCGCCACGGCTATCCGGTCCTTCACGCTGCCGCTGGGGTTCTGTCCTTCCAGTTTGGCGAAGAGCCGCACACCGGGGCGCGGGCTCACGTTGCGCAACTCTATGAGAGGCGTCCCGCCGACGAGAGAGGAGAGCGTTTCCGGTCTGCTCTGTGCCATGCGCCGATTCTATCGCGGCGCCCGCGGAGGAACGATGCACGCCATACCGCAACCGGGAGCCGTTGACTCGCTTCCGACTCCTGCTAGAATTTCATGCGCCGTTCCGGCAACGGCTGGAGTTCGCTACGCACACTCCTACCGATCCAGTCCCCCCGGAGCTCATCGAGGCTTCGCGATGAGGCGCAGCAGTTGGCGTCTCCGTCCAGGCGACCGCGTGGTCCGGCGCCCCCGCGAGCGCGAGACCGCGCCCGTTCGCGTCCGCACGCAGTCCCGGCGGCGCCGCTTCGCCCTTCCATCGTCGTCCTCCGCGCTGCTCACGCTCGCCGGGGGGTTCGCAGGCCTCATCACCGCCGGCACAGCGCTCCTCATGCTGCCGTTCGCGGCCGCAGGGCCCGAGAACGCCGGCTTCGTCACTGCCCTCTTCACCGCCACCTCCGCGGTCTGCGTGACCGGGCTGGTCGTCGTCTCGAGCGGGACGTACTGGAGCATCTTCGGACAGGTCGTCATCGCCGCGCTGATGCTCATGGGCGGACTGGGCATCATGAGCGCGGGGATCGTCGTTCTGGCGGTGCTTGGAAGGCGCGTCACGCTGAACCAGCGGCTCCTCGTGCGGGAAACGCTGGGCGGCGAAGCACTGGGCAGCGCAGTGCGGGTCGTGCGCTACATCATCTACTTCGCGCTGGGAGCGCAGCTCGTCACGTTCCTGCTGCTCTTCGCAAGACTCGTCTTCAAGTACCCGGCCCTCGAGGCCTTCTGGCAAAGCGTCTTTCACAGCATCTCCGCCTTCAATAACGCGGGCTTCACCGTCTTCCCTGACTCGAACAGCCTCTCCGCTTTCAGTTCCGACCCTGCGGTGCTCTGGACCATCGGTCTGAGCATCCTGCTCGGCGCGATGAGCTATCCCGTGATGAACGAACTGGCGCGGCGCAAGGGCTTCAGCCGTTGGACGCTGGACACGCGCCTGGTCGTACTCGGCACGCTGGGTCTGTGGGTCACGGGCGCAGCGACCATCCTGCTGTTCGAGATGACGAACTCCGCGACGCTGGGCGGGATGAGCGTTGCGGACAAGATCAGCAACGGGGCTTTCCAGGCGATGGCCTCGCGGACCTCGGGGTTCAGCTCGATGGACTTCGGACAGGCGGAGGCCGGTTCGAGCTTCCTGTTCATGGTCATGATGTTCGTGGGTGGCGCGTCCGGTTCCGTCGCAGGCGGCATCAAGGTCAACACGGCGATGGTGATCATCGTGGCGACCATCGCAGCGGTGCGCGGGCGGCCTCACGTTGAGTTCGCCAGGCGTGAGATCGCCTACTCCCAGGTGAGCCGTGCGCTGGGCGTGCTCGTGCTGGGAGTCATCGGCGTTGCGCTGTTCGTTATCGCGCTGATGGTCTCCGAGCGCTCGAACCTCGAAGCGGGCGTGTTCGAGTTCGGGGACGCGATGTTCGAGACGATCTCCGCCTTCGGCACCGTTGGGTTGTCGCACGGAATCACGCCGGACCTCTCCACGCCCGGGAAGCTCATCATCACGCTGGCGATGTACGCGGGGCGGCTGGGTCCGCTGACGATCGCGCTCGGCCTGGCGCTCCGCCAACGCCGGGCACTGTACCGGTACGCAGAGGAACGCGTTAGAATCGGTTGAGGGGAACGTATGGCTCACCAAGTAGCCGTGATCGGCATGGGAAGGTTCGGCATGAGCCTGGCACGCGAACTGTACCGCGTTGGCCACGACGTGCTGGCCGTCGACCGGGACGAGTCGCTCACCCAGGTGATGATGGGGCAGGTGACTTACTCCGTGACAGGCGACTCCACCTCCATGGAGTTCCTTGAAGAAGTGGGCATCCGGAACTTCGACACCGCAGCCGTCGCCATAGGCACGGACATCCAGTCGAGCGTGCTCACCACCGTGCTCCTCAAGCAGACCTTTGAGGTGCCGCAGGTCATGGCGCGCGCCATCAGCGACATCCACGGCAAGACGCTCTCGGCAGTGGGAGCCGATCGCGTCGTCTATCCCGAGCAGGAGACCGGAGTGCGCTCGGCGCACAGCCTCTTCCAGCGCGACGTGCTGGAATACATGGAACTCACCGGCGGATTCGGGTTCAGTAAGGTGAACGTACCCCCGGAGATGAACGGCCTGTCCCTCGAACGAGCGGGGCTGAGCACGGCTCGCGACAAGTACGGCGCGGCGGTGGTCGCCATACGCAGAGGCCGGGAGCCTATCCTCTCGCCATCCAAGGACGAGGTGCTGCAGGAAGGCGACCTGCTTATCCTCGCTGGCACGGAAGACACGCTCGAACGTTTCGGGCTGCGCTAGACCTGGACATGGCAAACATCGAACGCGCCCTCGCTCTCGTTACCGGCACGCCGATGGACAAGTCGGTCGTCTCCGTCGCATGCGACTTGGTGCGTCCCTGCAAGGGGCGGGTCTGGGTGCTCTACGTCATCGAGGTCGGACGGAAGCTGCCCCTGGACGCAGAGCTGCCGAACGAGACAGCGCGCGGAGAGCACTTGCTCCAGCGTATGGAGGCGTTCGGCAAGTCGCTCAGGTGCAAGGTGGAAGGCGACATCGTACAGGCAAGGGACACGGGCGCTGCCATCGTGCGGGAGGCGGCCTACCGCCAGGCAGACGTCATCGTCGCGGGCATGCCTTACACCGAGCGGTACGGCAGCCCGTCGCTTGGCGACGTGGTGCCTTACGTGCTGCGCCACGGCCACTGCCGTGTCGTCGTCTACCGGGAGCAGCAACCCGAGCCCACCCCGGAGGGCTCCTCATGACGCGCCACGTGATGATCGTCGGCTGCGGCAGGCTCGGCGCAACCGCCGCGAACGCGCTGCTCGATCGTGGCGACCGCGTCACGATACTCGACACGGATGCGGAGAACTTCCGGCGGCTGCGTCCCCGGGTCCGGCTCAGTATGTACGTGGGCGACGGCACTTCCCACGAGGCGCTCCGCCGCACGGGCATAGAGTCGGTCGAGGCGTTCATCGCCGCCACGGGACGCGACACGACCAACGCGCTCGCGGCGCAGTCCGCACGCACGACATTCGGCATCGAACACGTGGTGTGCCGCATCAACGATCCGACCCGGAGCGAGATGTACGAGCAGCTTGGACTCACCACCGTTAATCCGAACCAGTTCCTGATAGAACTCGTCCTGCAGGCGATGGAGCAGTAGCTATGTACGTCATCGTCATCGGCGCAGGCAAGATCGGCTTCTACCTCACGCGGGAGCTCCTCGCCGCAAGCCACGAGGTCGCGCTCATCGAACGCGACGTTCTCGTGAGCGCCACCGCCGCAGAGGAGTTCGGCTCCATCCTCATCACCAGTGACGGCACCGAGCCCACCGTGCTCGGCGACGCCGGCGCGGAACGGTGCGACATCCTCATCTCCACGACCGGGCAGGACGCGACGAACCTCACCGCCTGCCAGGTGGCCAAGTATTCGTTCAACGTCCCGAAGACGATGGCCGTGGTCACCGACCCCGACCACGTGCCGCTCTTCCGCACGCTGGGCGTCGACGTCACGATCAGCACTACCGAACTCATCCTCTCGCACGTCGAGGAGGAGCTCACGGGCGGGCCGTTCGTCCATGTGCTCCCCCTCCGCGGGGCGGCGAGCGGCATCGTCTCCATGCGCGTGCCGAGCGGCTCCCCCGTGGTGGGCCAGCCCGTGTCCCGTATCAAACTGCCGCAGGGCACCTTGCTGACCGCGGTGATCCACAAGAACGGCGAACTCAAGCCTGCCGTCAACGACCCTGAACTGGCCGTGGACGACGCCATTGTCGCCATCACGCCCCCGGAGAAGGAAGACGAACTCTGGCATGCGCTCACGGGAGAGGCGTGGCGATGAAGATCGCTTACCTGGGACCGCAGGGCACGTTCTCCGAACAGGCTGCGCTCGACTATGCGCGCGACGCGGAGCTCATCGCTTACCGCTCGATCACCGCTTCGGCGATGGCCGTCCTGCAGGGCGAGGCAGACGAGGCCGTCTGCCCCATCGAGAACAGTCTCCAGGGCGCGGTTACCGACACGCTCGACGTGTTGCTGCACGAGGAAGGACTGCACATCCGCCAGGAGCTCACGCTGGACATCGTGCACAACCTCATGGTCAAGCCCGGCGTGGTCCTGGCCGCGGTGAAGCGCGTCTACTCGCACCCACAGGCCCTCGGCCAGTGCCGCAGGTACCTGGAGCAACACCTGCCGAACGCCGAACTCGCTGCGTCGCTCAGCACTGCGGAAGCGGTCGAGCAGGCTATCGCCTCGGACGTACCAGCCGCGGCCATCGGGCCGAGCCGCTCCGCGGAGATCTACGGCGCGCAGATATTGGCGCCAGGCATCCAGGACGACGACAACAACGTCACTCGGTTCGTGGTGCTGGGCAAGAGCGACCACCCACGCACCGGCAACGATCTCACCTCGGTCGCGATGGCGTTCTCCCAGGACCGGCCCGGCCAGCTGTTCGGCGTACTCAAGGAGTTCGCGGAGCGCAACATCAATCTCGCCAAGATCGAGTCGCGCCCGACCCGGCTCGGGTTGGGCAAGTACTACTTCCTCATGGACATAGACGGGCACAGGGAGGACCCGGTCCTGGCGGAAGTGCTCGACAACATCAGGAAGAAGGCGTCGCTGCTCAAGGTATTCGGCTCTTATCCGCGTATGACCATCGCGCCGTACCTCGCCGCGCTGGTACGGGAGGCAGCCGCGCTTCGCGGCTACCGCTCGCAGGAGCAGGTGCTGCACGCGGGTGTACAGGTGGACGTGCTCCTCCAGTCCGGGGGAGCAGAGATGGGGGTGGAGGTCCGCGCAACGTCGTCCATAGAGGACGTTCGTGCGACGGCGGAGTCGTTCCGGGACGCGGGGCTGGCACAGGCGATCTTCGTGTTCGCCGACCCCACGGTGGCAGAGAGAGCGCGCACCGCAGCCGCTGAATGGCCGCAGGAACTGGCCGCGACGGCCGTCTTCACGACCGCCGATCACATCGGCGAACTGCTGTAGCCGCCGACACTACTTCGTCTTACCGCGCAACCCGCCTACGAAGTTGATCAGTATGCCCAGCCCGTTCGCGAGCGATGCAGTGCTCCCCTCAGCGGCTGGGGAAGATATGTAATTCAACGCAGCCCCGGACGCCCTGTTCACGTTGTCCAGGGTGTCGTTGACGCTATCGACCGTCTTCGTCATGGAGCCGATGAGCCTTCGGACCGTCCTGAGCAGCAGGAAGGCCAGCACCAACAGGACGAGCAGGACGAAGATGCCCACAGCCAGGTAGGCACTGACCAGGATGTCTCGCACCAGCGTTACCGTCTCTTGGTCGAACAATGCTTCCTCTCCTGCCTCGCGGCGGCTGTCCTCCGCGACTCCTGGTCTCCGTACGGATGCGCCATTCTACTTGCCTGCACTGCGCTACGCGTCAGCCCTCAGGACACGATAGACCGTAACTTCCTGATTCGCAAAGAACACCTCCAGCGACGAACCCGCCATCGCGTCGAACTTGTCCAGCCCCGCGCCCGGGAAGTACACGCGCTCCGTGGGCCCGACGTAGACGTACTCGACGCCGTATTCCGACGCCAGGTCGAGGAAGAGCCGTTCGCTCTCGGTTTCATACATCAACCGGACATCGTAGATACGTCCACGCACGGCCGCGGGTTCATCTCCGCCCGCGCCCCGCTGTTGTATCTGATGCCACTGCCAGCCGACGACCACAGGCAGTCCCGTGTACTTCGCCACGCGAGGAGGCCAGCGATAGGCGTGCGCCGTGACTCCTTCCAGGAAGACCGGAGAGCCCTCGACGTTCGCGCGGATGAAGTCGATGGCCTCGGCGTCGTAGCTCAGGGCGTATCTGACCTCCGGCAATCCGTCGCGCGGGTCCGCCGGATCGCCGTACACCGTCGTCCACTGATATGCGCGCCCATCCAATGTCACGCCCACCGACGTGTCGAACCTGTCTGAGAGGCGCGCCCGCGTGCCAAGCACGGGGAAGACGGCGCTCGCCAGCACGAGCACGGCCAGTGCGCCGAGCCAGACCTTCCCGCCAATGCCCCGGAGGCGGACCGCGCCCGACGCCCACAGTTGCCATAGCCCAACGCCCCCAATAACACCGAACAGCACCCAGGCGTTCAGGTAGAGCTTGAACACGGTGTTCATGCGGTCGATGTCGTTCTCCACGGTGACGAAGTCCACTCCGACGCCGATGCCCACCGCGAGGACGAGCATGGCCAGCAGGAGCAGGTGTACGGGAGCAGCGCGCTCGTTCCTCCGCGCGAGCCAGACCAGTGCGACCATCGACGTCCAGAGAACGACCACCGACAGGAGCGCTGCCGTCAGCCACTCTCGCAGAGCGTCCATCCACGCGACGACCCCGACTGCGAGCAGCAGGAGGAGTAGGCCCGGTGCCAGCGCGGCACGACGGCGCCGTCTCATGCCATCCGCGGCCTCGTCCTCTGTCGTGTCCCGCCTGAACAGCTGCCGGGTCTCGAACACGAGCCACGAAAGCGCCGCGAACAGCAACAGCGCGTGTATGGCGATGTACTGCCAGAGCACCGTGCGCCATTCGCTCATCTTCACGCCCGAGGCAGGGACTTCGTAGTTCTGGTGGAAGGGCAGCCAGGCTGCGTACAACACGACCCAGAACAACGCAGCCGGCAGCAGCCCTTTCACGACCGTCATCGGCTCCGGCGGCCCTCCGCGCACGAGCAGCACGATGACGATAGCCGCGAGGCCCAGCAGCGCGTACGCAGGCACTTCCCACGTGTTGATCGCTGCGAACGCCCCCACCACGAACGCGAGCCCCGCAAGCGCGGGAAGCAGCCTCAGGAGAGGGACCGCTTTCCGCGCTCCCAGTACGAGGTTCGCTGCCAGCCCGATCGCAAGCACCTGGTAGGGGAGCGATATGAGATGCGCATGGAGATCGCCGAAGAGGAACGTCCAGAACGGGAACTCGTTGATGGCTATCTGGTCCGGCATCAGGCGGCTGCTGCGCCAGAAGTCGAACCGTCCGAACGATTCATCCGTGACGCTGCGCCATGCGCCCTGCGCCAACTGTGCGGCGCCGTCCACGTTCGCCAGCACCGTCACGAGGAGCGCAACAGCCACGCCCGCCCATACGGGGCTGCAGCGGCGCGCCATCTGTGCGCCCCGCTGTCGCAGCGCCTCCGCCAGGTTGTACCCCACGCTGAACGCGCCTGCGAGCGTGAACGCGAACAGCATCGGCAGCGCGAGGTTGTACGCGACCTCCGGCACGATGCCGGTCAGCCGTATCAGCACGGCCACCGGCACGAACCCGAAGTAGTAGTAGTTGATGAACCCTCCGGCGTACCACGGGTCGTAGGGCGGGAACGTGGTCGACTTCACCACGGCGATGAGGTACGTGAGGTCCATCGGCTTCTCGCCGCCGCGCCAGGCGTGCCAGAGGTCCGGGTTCGCGGCGCGCACCAGCACGAACGCGAGGTACGCTGCTATGAACAGCGCTTCCACGCTCGCGATGTACTTCCAGTGGCGTTTCGCCAGCGCGATGAGCCACCGGTTGCGGTACAGCAACGCCGCAGATACCGCCGCCAGTAGCAGTATCGAGAGCGCCACGCTGGCGCGGGAGAACGTCCACACGCCAAGGCTCGCTCCCATCCACACGAGCCACGAGACCGCCAGCAGCGCCAGCGGCTTCGCGAGCACGACCCCCCTGTCAGGCAGCCAGCGCATCAGTCTCACGGCGAGCGGGAGCCCCGCGAGAAAGATGACTTCGACAGCGACCAGCCAGACGAGCCAGGGCGCCCAGGAGTTCAGCCCGCCTTCGTCGAATATCTCCGTCCACGTGCCGCCCGCCTGCTGCACGGCGCGGTCCTCATCGCTGAGCAGCGCACGCTCGGGTGGCGGGTCGAAGTCCCCGGCGAACATGATGCCGCTGATCTCAGCCTCGCTGAGGCGCCCCGTGTTTTCCCACACGAGCACGAGCGGGTGATCGTAGTTCGTGACGTTCTCGTCGGCATAGCCGAGGTCCAGTGCGAGCGGACCCGTTTCCACGCCCGGCACGCTCTCCGGACGCTCGAGTCCCGCCGCCGTGAACGGGTCGTGTACGAACGACACACGCGCGAGGGTGGGGTAGCGGGCGAAGCCGTGCACCAGTTCGAAGCCGAGTTCGCCCGAGAAGAGCGCGCCGTAGTACGCGGAACTGTACGGGTAACGCTCCGGCGCCCGGAGGATGCTCCCCCAGGGCCGGTTGCTGTACGACATGATGTAGTCCGCGCGTTCGATCTGCGCCGCGGCATCCCAGACCTTCTGCGGTGTGTCTCCTTCGTGTATCCGCAACTGGTCGACGTTGAACCGTCCGAGGTCAGGGAAGCCTTCGTCCCAGTGGTTGTCGGTCAGGACGTTCGCCCGCGCCGGAGCGTTGTCGTTCAACCAGGCGGACGCCTGGATCCCCGGATGGTCGGTGGAGTAGATCGAGGCGAACGCGAGCGCGTAGAAGGCGGTCGAGGCCACGACGAACGCCACCACGGCTTGGACGACACGCCCCCACGCGACTCTGCGTTCCCTCACGAAGCGATACGCCTCCATCAGCCAGTGACTTCCCAACAGCACGAGGACGAACAAGACGGGGGCCACGTACCGCAGGAACTTCACCTCGAACAGGGGCACGATGCCCGCGAGCAGCACAACCACCCATGAGACGAGGAGCCACGCTCCGATACGAGGGCGCCGGACTCCCGCGACGATCGACGCGGCCAGTCCTCCCCATGCGATGGCACCCAACGGCAGGCCGAGGGCCCAGACCGCCGTCTGCCGCAGTTCGTACAGGCCGTTGCGCGGGATGCCGACGTATTGGAGCGTATACGGCACGAGCCCCGCGGTGCGGGCGATCATCGCTTCCCAACCGAGGTCGGCGAAGTACTTCCGGTAGTCGAGCAGCGCGTACGGCTGCAATACGGCGAAGGTGAGCAAGGCGGCGCCGAACGCGAGCACAGCGGGGCGAAGCAGCGGTTGTACGAGCAGCCAACTCCTCTCTCCGGTCTCCCACCTGCGCCACAAGAGCGTGGCGTAGGTGAGGGCCACCGGCGCGAGTATCGGCAGGCTGCTGCCTCTGAACGCGAACGTCACCCCGATCACGAGGCCCAGGATGACGTGGTCCCGGAGGCGTCCGCGCTCCAGCACGTTCAGCATCCACCAGAAGGCAACCAGCGCCAGCAGCACCACGAACGACTCGGGGCGGTAGAAGTGCGTCACCTGGATGTTGAAGACGGTGAGCGCTCCGAGGGCCGCAGCGAGCAGTCCCGCGCCCTGGCCGAACAGACGCCGCCCCAGGAAGAACAGCAGCACCACGGAGGCTGTGTCCGCGAATGCCGCCAGCGCCCGTCCGGAGGACGCAAGGTCCTGCAGGCGCACCTGGTCCATGAACGGCTCCATGAGGAAGCGGATGCCCACCAGCAGGTAGATGATGATGCTGCCGAGCGGGAACCAGTGCGGATTGAGGGGGCTCGTGTCCTTGTCGAGAAGCGTACCCGGCCCGGGGAAGCCGGGCGTGTCCTGCGGGAAGTCGCGGTTCTGGCAGGAGTCCCACCCGGGGGCCTCGGTCAGCACGCGGTACATGCAGTCCGCGCGGAGGTAGATGGAGCGCTCGTCGGGGTGATAGAAGCTGCCGCCGTCCCAGTCGAGGCCATTCATCCGCAGCCCGAGCGCGGCGGCTGCGATCACTACGAGGATGAAGACCCAGGCGGGAGTAGCCCTGAGCCATCCGCGCACCAGCGCGAGTTCGGCGACCACGCTCGACGGTCGCTGCTGCGGCTCAGTCTCCGTGGCGCTGGGCGGGGAGGGCAGCGCGTCGGTTGACATATCGCTCACGAACGGCAGGCCGCGGACCTACGGCGTGGGTGCGGGCCTGCACCTGTCGATGTGCAGGCCCGCAGCGAAGTGCCGTGCTTTAGAGACCCTTCTCCGCGATCATCGCCGTCAGGTCGGATGTGCGGCAGGAGTAGCCCCACTCGTTGTCGTACCAGCCGAGCACTTTCACCATGTTGCCCTCCATCACCATGGTGGAGTCGGCATCGAAGATGCAGCTGGCCGGGTTCATCTTGATGTCGCTGCTGACGATGGGGTCTTCCGTGTATTCGAGGATGCCGTTCAGCGCGCCCTCGGCCGCCTTGCGGAACGCCTCGTTGACCTCTTCCTTCGTCACGTCGCGCCCGACGTCGGCGACGAAGTCGGTGATGGAGCCCGTCGGAACGGGCACGCGCAGCGCCATACCGTGCAGCTTGCCGTTCAGCTCCGGGATCACCACGCCGACGACCTTCGCGGCGCCGGTGCTGGTGGGGATGATGTTGGACGCGGCGGCGCGGGCGCGGCGCATGTCCGAGTGCACCTGGTCGAGGATCTGCTGGTCGTTCGTGTAGGCGTGGACCGTGGTCATCAACCCGTGCTGGATGCCGAACTCGTCGTTGAGCACCTTGATGAGCTGCGCCACGCAGTTGGTCGTGCAGGACGCGTTGGAGAGGACGTGGTGCGCGTCAGGGTCGTACTCGTCGGCGTTCACGCCGAGCACGAGCGTCTTGTCCTCGCCGGTGGCCGGGGCGGAGATGATGACCTTCTTCGCTCCCGCCTCGATGTGGCCCGCGGCCTTCTCGCGCTGCGTGAAGATGCCGGTCGACTCGATGACGATGTCCACGCCCAGGTCTCCCCACGGCAGGTCGGCGGGGTTGCGCTCCGAGAGCGACTGGATGAGGCGCCCGTCCACCTCGATGCCGCCGTCCACGGCCTGCACCGTACCGGGGTAGCGCCCGTAGTTCGAGTCGTACTTGAAGAGATGCGCGTTCGCCTGCGGGGCCGCGAGGTCGTTCACCGCGACAACTTCCAGCTCGTCAGGATGCCGTTCCAGCGTCGCCCGGAGCACCTGCCTGCCGATGCGTCCAAAGCCGTTGATGCCAACTCTCGTGCTCATACGCCTCTTTCTCCTCCTTGCATCGCCTCGTCCCGAGGCCGTTCCATGCTATAGACCGCTCGCCTGCGCAACAAGGCGCGGATCAGGCCGTACGGCTGACCGCGTCGCTTGCCGGTTGCCACGTTTCATTGTGGATGCCGTCGCCGATCCACTCCCGCAGTTCGATGCCGATGCCGTTCGGGTCGAGGATCTCGGCGCGCCAGCCGTTGAAGGACGAGCCCGACTTCGGCTCCTGAACGAACGTCACGCCTCGCTCGCGGAGCGCTGCAGCGGTCGCCTCCATGTCCTCCACCGTGAGCGCGATCGCCTTGACGCCCATGCGGCCGACGTCCACCTCCTCCGATGCGCGTTCCGCCGGCGCCGTGATGAGCTCGACCATCATCCCGCCCAGCGTTATGCACGCCTGCTCGTGGACCCCATCCGGTCTCCGTGCCACCGTCGTGCGCAGGTGCCGGAAGCCCAGAACGTCCGTGTAGAACGCGAGCGACTCCTGCAGGTCCTTCGCCCAGACCTCGACGTGGTCCATGCCCGTGATACCCATCTCATCACCTCCGCAATCGTTCGAATGGCGACCCGCCCGCGTACTCCGCGGCGCCGCCGAGTTCAGCCTCGATGCGCAGCAGCCGATTGTACTTGGCGACGCGCTCGCTGCGCGCCGGAGCGCCCGTCTTGATCTGTCCCGCCGACACCGCGACCGCGAGGTCCGCGATCGTCGTGTCCTCCGTTTCGCCGGAGCGGTGGCTGATGACCGCGTTCCAGCCCGCCGCGTGCGTCATGTCGATGGCGGAGCGCGTCTCCGTGAGCGAGCCTATCTGGTTCAGCTTCACCAGCACAGAGTTGCCTGCGCCGTCCGCGATGCCCCGGGCGATGCGCTCAGGGTTCGTCGTGAACAGGTCGTCTCCCACCAGTTGCACCCGGCTGCCGAGTCGCTCGGTGAGCAGCGCCCAGCCTTCCCAGTCGTCTTCGACGAGGCCGTCCTCGATGCTGACGATAGGGTACTTCGACACCCACTCCTCGTAGTAGCCCACGAGTTCGGCACTCGTCAGTGTGACGCCCTCGCGCGCGAGCACGTACTTCCCGCCATCGAAGAACTCGCTCGCCGCCACGTCCAGCGCCAGCGCGCAGTCCTCGCCGGGACGGTAGCCCGCCTTCTCGATCGCCTCCACCAGCAGCTCGACCGCAGCCTCGTTCGTGGGGAGCGACGGCGCGACGCCGCCCTCGTCCCCGACGTTCGTGGACATGCCTCGGTCGTGGACGATACCGCGCAGCGCCTGGTAGACCTCGGCGCCGCAGCGCAGCCCCTCGGAGAAGCTGTCGAACCCCACCGGCATCACCATGAACTCCTGGAAGTCCGTCGAGTTCACCGCGTGCCGCCCGCCGTTGAGCAGGTTCAGCATGGGGGTGGGAAGCAGCGCGCCGCCGCCGAGGTAGCGGTAGAGCGGCAGACCCGCCGATCGCGCCGCGGCGTGGGCGTTCGCCAGCGAGACTGCGAGTATCGCGTTCGCGCCGAGGCCGGACTTGTCGGGCGTGCCGTCGAGGTCCAGCATCGCCGCGTCCACCGCCTGCTGGTCGCCGGCGTCGAGTCCGCGGAGGCGGGGCGCTATCTTCTCGTTCGCGTTCGTCACTGCGGTGAGGGTGCCCTTGCCTCCGTACCGGGACGCGTCCCCGTCGCGCAACTCCAGTGCCTCGTGCGTGCCGGTGCTCGCGCCGGACGGCACAGCGGCCCAGCCGGTCGCGCCGTCGTCCAGCGCAACGACCGCTTCCACGGTGGGAAGCCCCCGCGAGTCGAGCATCTCGCTCGCCCGCACGCTCTCGATACGCGCCATCCCTCTCTCCTCCGTTCAGTGTGCCGCCGCGCGCTCCCTTGCGTCGCGCTCGCGTGCTGCGGCGATAGCCTTCTCCACCGCGTCAACGGGCGAGTCTGCCCGCTCGATCTCCAGGGGATAGCCGTCGCCGCTTGCCAGTTCCCACGTCTCAAGCCCGATGACGGGCGTTCCGTCGCCAAGCGCGTGGCCTATCTCGGAGAGCGTGCCGTAGGCGCCGTCCACGGCGATGGCCGCCCGCCCCGTCTTGACCACGATGACGTTCCGGGCGTAGCCCATCCCGGTCATCACCGGATAGTCCACCCACGGGTTCGCGGCGCGCGGGTCGTTCCCGGGCATCAGCCCTATCGTGACCCCGCCCGCGGACTTGGCGCCCTTGCACGCGGCCTCCATCACACCGCCAAGCCCTCCGCACACGACGACCGCGCCGCGCTGCGCGAGTTCGCGTCCCACGGCCTCGGCTAGCTCGTAGGCGCGGGGGGAGGGCGCGCCGCCTCCGATAACCGAGATGAGCAGGGGGCGTTCAGAAGCGTCCGATGGGTGCGAGCTGTTGGTCGGCAGAGTCGTCATTGCACTGGCCGCTGAGGCTGTTCCGATTCTATCAGCCGAACGGGAGTATCCGTCATTCCCGCACCGGCGGGAATCCAGAGTGACCGGGCAGGTCACACGGCGGGGGATGGAGCAGGGTGGTCTGCCCACCTCTCCCTCGGGGAGAGGTCGACGTGCTTGCGCGGCGGGTGAGGGTGAATCAGCCCGGCGTGCGGCTACAGGAACGGCGCCAGGGCGCCCACTGCGGCCCCGGCCGCGTCCATGAGCGGCGCGGGGTAGATACCCACGAAGACCGTGCCCGCGAAGAGGAACCAGACCGGCAAGGACGCGGCGACAGGCAGGCGCAGGCGTCCCGGCTCGGCTGCCTCGCCCACGTACATCTCCCGCACGATGCGCAGGTAGTAGTAGAGCGAGACGAGGCTGTTAACCACCGCGATCACCATGAGCCAGAAGAGCCCGCCCTCGACGGCGGAGGTGAACAGCAGGAACTTCGTCACGAAGCCCGCGAAGATGGGCAGCCCCGCGAGCGAGAACATCGCCGCCGACATCACCATCGCAAGGAACGGCGACCGCGAGGCGAGCCCCGCGTAGTCCGAGATGCGCTCCTTCCCGGTCTTCGCCTCGACGATGATGACGACTGCGAACGCCGCGAGGTTCGTGAACGAATAGCCCGCGATGTGCAGCAGCGCGGCGCGCGCGCCGGACTCGTTGAGCGCGATGATGCCTATCAGCACGAACCCCACCTGGGCGACGCTGCTGTAGGCGAGCAGCCGCTTGATGTTCTCCTGCACCAGCGCAGTGAACGTCCCCACCGTCATCGTCAGCGCGGCCAGTATCGCCAGCGCCAGCTGCCACTCCTCGAGCGTCGTCCTTCCAGCCTCCGCGAGGAAGCGCAGCGTGAGCGCGAACGCAGCCGCCTTGGAGAGCACGGACACCAGCGCGGTGACCGGGGTGGGAGCGCCCTCGTAGACGTCCGGCGCCCAGAGGTGGAACGGCGCCATCGACAGCTTGAAGCCGAGCCCGGCCACGAACATGCCGAGTCCCAGCGCCACGGTCGGGCCGAACACCGCATCCAAGAGCAGTTCGGAGCGCCGGAACCCCGTCTCCCCGATAGCACCGTAGATCAGCGCGATGCCGAACAGCATCACCGCGGACGAGATAGCGCCCAGCAGGATGTACTTCACCGCGGCCTCGCCCGAGCGGGAGTCACCCCTGCTCAGCGCGACCAGCACGTAGAGGCAGAACGCCAGCAGCTCGATCGCGATATAGGCCGTCAGCAGCTCCGCCGCCCCAGCCATGAGAACCGCGCCCAGCACCGCAAACACGATGAGCGCGTAGTACTCCCCGGCATGGCGGATGCGGGTGTGCACGTACTCCAGTGAGATGAGTACCACCGCGGCCCCGATGGCCATCGCCAGCGCCTTGAACAGGAGCGCGTAGCGGTCCACGTAGATCAGGTGCTCGTAGAGGATCTCGTGCTTGTCCCACTGCATCCAGAGGGTGACCACGAACGTCACGGCCAGCCCCAGGACGGTGAGCGTCGCGAGCACGCCGTTCTTCGCACCGCGCGAGCGCCACGGGACCGTGAAGTCCACGATGAGCACCAGCACGCCGAGGCCGGCGAGCATGAACTCTGGTATCAGGAGTGTGAAGTCCACCTGCATCGCTTAGGAGAGACCTCCGAGCACGGCGTCAACGCCGGGCCTGATCACGTCCAGGAAGGGGGCGGGCCATATGCCCACGAGCACCAACGGCACCACGAGGGCGCCACTCGCCAGGATCTCACGCGGCGTGAGGTCGGGCAGGGCGTCCCACTGGAGGTCGCGCTGGCCGAAGAAGACCCGGGCGATCAATCGCAGGATGTAGACCGCCGTGATCGCCGCGCCGAGGATGCCGAGCGCCCCCATCAACGGCCCTGCGCGGAACGTGCCGACCAACATCACCTCCGAGCTGAACGCACCGATGAACACGAGCACCTCGGCGATGAACCCGCTCAGCCCCGGCAGTCCGAGCGACGTGAGGCCCGCGATCACAAAGAACGCGGTCGTCCACCCCATCTTCGCGGCAAGGCCGTTCAGGATAAGCGTGTCGCGGGTGTGCGCGCGCTCGTAGATGGCGCCTACGACGGCGAAGAAGAGGGCCGTCATGATGCCGTGGGAGAACATCTGCAGCGTCGCGCCGGTGAGCCCGATGCTGTCCAGTGTGGCTATGCCCATGATGACGTAGCCCATGTGGCTCACGCTGGAGTAGCCGACAACGTACTTCAGGTCGGTCTGGGCCATCGCCGTTATCGCCCCGTAGACCACGTTCACGGTGCCCAGGATGAAGAGGACGAGCGCCCACGCCTCCATGCCCTCCGGCAGTAGCGTCATGCCCACGCGGATGATGCCGAACGCGCCCAGTTTCATCAGCACGCCGGCGTGCAGCATGCTCACCGAAGTCGGCGCGGCCACGTGTCCGTCCGGCGACCAGGTGTGGAACGGCCAGAGGCCGGCCAGCAGGCCGAAACCCACCATCACGAGCGGGAACAACGTCTTCTGTGCGCCGGAAGACAGTCCGCCATCCTGTACCGCATCGCGGAGCCGGAGGATGTCGAAGGTGCCTATGTCCACCCATACGTAGATGGCGATGATTCCTATCCATACGAGGACGCTCGCCGCGACGATCATGAGCACGAGCTTCAGCGCGCCGTACTCCTTGGTCCGGGCGAAGTCGGCGAACGTGGAGCTGGAGCCCCACACGGCGATGAGGAGGAACATCGGGACGATGGCCAGTTCGTAGAAGAAGAAGAGGAAGAAGAGGTCGATGGACGCGAACGTCCCGTACACGCCCGCGATGAGGACGAACAGGAGGATGTAGTAGCTCTTCGCGTCCCTGTCGACATTCGCGGCGATGACCGAGCCAGTGAGGGCGACGATGCCCGTAAGCAGGACCATCGGCGCCGCGATGCCGTCCACGCCAAGCCGGAAGTCGATGCCCACCGACTCCAGCCACGTGTAGACCTTGATCATCTGGAAGGTGTCCGCGCCCGCCGAGTAGTCGAAGGCGATGAACACCCATGCCGAGCCCGCCATGAGCAGCGCGCCGGAGCCGACGCCGACCCAGCGCGCGGTCGTCCGCCACGCTGCGGGAAGCGCGACGAGCACCACAGCGGTGAGCATCGGCAGGTAGATGAGCCATTCGAGGACGTGGAAAGTCATCCGGTCACGTCCCGAACCAGAGCAGCGCGCCAAGCGCCAGCACGCCGACGACTATACCCAGCCCGTAGTCCGCGAAGAGGCCGGTCACGTGGTACCGGAGGCGGCGCCCCGCCTCCACGGCGCTCCAACCGGGGCCGTTCACGCCCACGTCGTTCACCACCTTGCGGTCGAACAGGGCCAGGAACCGGCTCGCCTGGAGCACGACGCGGTCTATCGTCCATTGGTAGGCGTGGTCCATGTAGAAGCGGTTCGCCACGATGTCGTGCAGGGGGGCCAATCGGTCCCGGAGCGCGTCGACCCGCGAGGTGTCCTCGTCCCCATAGAGGGCGTAGGCAAGCCCCAGCCCGCCGAGCGCGAGCACGATGCTCGCCACGAGCCAGACCGGTTCAACCTTGAATCCATGCGGGCCGTGGACCGCGTCGAACAGGAACGTGCCTATGCCCTCGTAGCCGATAGGCAGGGCGATGAACCCCGTCACGACGGCAAGCGCCGCGAGGAGCGCGAGCGGCCATGCCATGATGCGCGGCGATTCGTGGATGTCCCGGTTCTCCGGTTTCAGCCTCCCGAAGAAGACGACGAGGACGGCGCGCCCCATGTAGAGCGCGCTCAGCACGATCGCGATGAGGAAGAGGACGACGAACACCGGGTTCAGGCCGTCTGCGACGGCCAGCAGTATCTCGTCCTTGCTCCAGAAGGCGTTGAGCGGCGGGATGCCGGCCAGCGCCAGCGCGCCGATGGTGAACGCGGCGGAGGTGATGGGCATCCGCTCCCGCAGACCACCCATCTTGCGGATGTCCGTCTCCTCGTGCGCGGCGTGCATGATGGACCCGGCAGAGAGGAAGAGCATCGCCTTCGCGACGCCGTGCATGAGCAGATGGAAGATGGCCGCCGTGTAGCCGCCCGCGCCGAGCGCAAGCATCATGAACCCGAGGTGACTCATCGTCGAGTAGGCCAGTATGCGCTTCAGGTCCGTCATCACCAGCGCCATCGCCGCGCCCATGAGCGCCGTCACGAGGCCGATGGCCGCGATCGCCATCTGCGCACTCTCCACCGCATCGAACAGCGGGAAGAGCCGCGCCACGAGGAACACGCCCGCCGTCACCATCGTGGCCGCATGGATCAGCGCGCTGACAGGCGTCGGGCCCTCCATCGCGTCGGGCAGCCACACGTGCAGCGGGAACTGCGCCGACTTGCCCATCGCGCCGAAGAACACGAGGAACGCGCTCGCCGTCACCACCGTCTGGTTCACGCCCGGGTCGCCGAGCGAGTTCATGATGTGGAGGATGTCGACCGAATCGAACTCGACGATGAGCAGTACGACGCCGATGAGCAGGCCGACGTCGCCTATCCGCGTGGTGACGAACGCCTTCTTCGCGGCCTCGGCTGCGGAGCGGCGCTCGAACCAGAAGCCGATGAGCAGGTAGGAGCAGAGGCCAACGAGTTCCCATGCCACGTAGAGCAACAGCAGGTTGTCCGCCAGCACCAGCATCAGCATGCTCGCACTGAACAGCGAGTGCACGGCGAAGTACCAGCCGATGCGCGGGTCGTCCGTTCTGCCGTGGCGCATGTAGCCGAGCGAGTAGACCTGCACGATGACCGACACGAACGTGATGAGCGCGAGCATCGCCACGGTCAGCGGGTCGACGATGATGCCCCAACCCACTTCGAGCGGACCCGCGCTGAACCAGTCCCTGGGGAAATGGTGCTCGCCCACGCCCTTGCCCAGCATGTCGAACAGCACCGGCCAGACCGCGATGAACGCGGCGATGATCGCCAGCACCGAGAGGTGCTTGCCCTGGCCGGGAAGGTAGTGCCGGAAGAGCGCGAGGAAACCGAACGCTCCGAAACCGAACACCGGGATGAGCCACGCCTGTTCCACGCCTAGCCCCTCATCACGTCGATCTCATCCAGGTTCACGCCGCCCCTGCTCCTGAACAGCCGCATCACGATGGCCAGCGCGAGACCGACCTCGGCCGCTGCGATGGTGATGACGAACACCGCGATGACCTGGCCCGTGGAGGTGCCGAACCCGCTGAACGCTCCGAACGCTACGAGTTGGAGGTTCACCGCGTTGAGCATCAGTTCGATGGACATGAGCACGAGGACGGCGCTGCGCCTCGCCAGCACGCCGTACAGGCCGATACAGAAGATGGCCGCGCTGAGCAGTTGGAAGTGGAGCAGCGTCATGCGCCCCTCCGGCGGCGCTCCGCCCGCCTGCGGCTTCCTCTGCGCACGGGCTCCTGCGTGTCGTCAGGCTCGTCGTCTTCCGGCAGTGTCTCGTCCTCTTCACGCCCCGCACGGCCTATCACGACCGCCCCGATGAGCGCGACGAGGAGCACCAGCGACGCTATCTCGAACGGCACGGCCCACGCCGCGAACAGGTCCTCAGCAAGCGTCCGGAACGGCACCGCCTCCCGCGTGTTGGTGTTGAACTGCTCAGCGTCGGCCACGAACACCGCGGTCATGAGACCGAAGAGGAGGGCGGCGGCCAGCGCCGCGAATGGGCGCCGGCGCGTTTCCGTCTCGCCTTCGTACTCGCCTGACCGCGTGAGCATCAGCGCGAACAGGATGACGATGATGATGGCGCCGCCGTAGATGAGCAGCTGCACGAGCGCCAGGAACTCCGCGTAGAGCAGGACGAACAGCCCGGCGACCCCGGCGAGCGCCGCGAGCAGGAACAGCGCCGCATGGACGATGTTGCGCGTAGCGACGACGCCGAATGAGGCGAAGAGCGTGAGCGTGGCGGCAGCGAAGAAGAGGATGAGTCCCACGCCTACTCCCCGTTCTCGGTTGGTTCGTCAGTCGCAGCGGCGTCGCCTGTGGGATCCGCCTTGGCCGCAGCAGCGGCAGCCCTCTTCGCGAGTGCGACCTCCGCCACGTTCTTCTCAGGGTTCTCCGGGCTCCACCCGCTCATGTCCATGTAACGCCGCCCCAGATCCAGCAACAGCGTCAGGTCGGCGCGCGAGCCGGTGCGTGCGTAACTCGCCAGCTCGTGCTCGTACGACATCTCGATGGCGTCGAAAGCGCAGACGTCCACGCAGATCCCGCAGAGGATGCAGCGATTCAGGTTGATCTCGAACTCGTTGATGATCTTGCGGCGATGGCTCGTGCCGTCGGTGAACTTCGGATTGTCGTGCATCTGCGCGGACATGCACTGGGTCGGACACTCGCGCACGCACACCATGCAGCCGGTACAGAACGGCTCGTCCGCCGTATCGTCCATCAGGAGGGCAGGGAAGCCCATGTAGCGCTCCTGCACGGGCAGGTGCTGCTCCGGGTAGTGCGCGGTGACCGGCCGCTTCAGCAGCCAGCGCGCCGTCGTCAGGAGTCCTTTGAACGTTCCTATCATGCCTGCTGACTCTCCGGCTTCGGCCTTGTTCTGCTCGGCTGCACCGCCACGGCGCGCTGTGCGTAACGCTGCGCTGTCGCGACCGCGTCCCTGCGCTGCATGCGCAACTGCACCCCCGCGGCAACCAGCAGCGCCGCGAGCGACATCACCGTCAGCGTCCACGTGGGCAAGTCGTAGAAGCGCTGCACCGCGATCAGGATGACGCTGGCGAACCCGAGCGGTATGAGCAGCCTCCAGCCCACGTTCATCAACTGGTCTATCCGCAGACGCGGCAGCGTCGCGCGCACCCAGAAGATCACGACGGCGAGGAAGTACGTTTTCCCGAGGAAGATCGCCACGGCAGGCACCTGGCCCACCTCGCCGAACGGCCACACCCAGCCGCCCAGGAAGAGCAGTGCGCCCAGCGCCGCGACCACGAACGTGTTGACGTACTCCGCCAGGAAGAATATCGCCCAGTGCGCGCCGCTGTATTCGACGAACGGCCCGCCGACGACCTCCGATTCCGCGAAGTAGATGTCGAACGGCGTCCTGCCGACCTCGGCGAGCCCCGATATGAAGAACACGGCGAACGCCAGCGGCAACAGCGCGATGTACGGCACGCTCGCCTGCGCGTCCACCACGTCGGTGAAGCGCATCGAGTCCGCGACCATGACGACGCTCAGCACGCCCAGGATGAGAGGGATCTCGTAGCTGACCAGCTGCGCGGCGGAGCGGAACCCGCCGAGGATGGCGTACTTGCTGTTGGAGCTCCACCCGGCCAGTATCAGCCCCACTATGCTGAGCACCGATACCGCGATGAAGAAGAAGACGCCCAGGTCCAGGCTCCGCACCACGAGGTCCTCGGACAGCGGGATGGTGAGCCAGACGACGAAACTCGGCACGAACACCAGCAGTGGCGCAACGTAAAAGATGGCCCTCGACGAGGAGGACGGCGAAACGTCCTCCTTCATCAGCAGCTTGATGCCGTCCGCCACCACCTGCAGCAGCCCGAACGGGCCGACGCGCGTCGGGCCGACGCGTCCCTGCATCCGGCCGAGTTGCTTGCGCTCGAGCCAGACCAGCGAGATGCCGAGGGTGGTGATGAGCGTCAGCAGCGCGAACAGCGCGATCACGATCTTGCCCACCGTGAGCGCGGTCACGTCGTCGCCCGGTTCGCCAAGCAGGGCCAGCGCGAGCGTGAAGACGGCCACGAGCACTCCCACGCCCACGAGCAGCACCGCCGCTATCGCGAGCTGTACAGGTTTCGCCCTCACCGGTCCACCTCGCCCAGCACGATGTCCAGCGAGCCCAGGATCGCCACCGCGTCCGCGATGTACGCGTCGCGCATCATCGGGCGCAGGGACACGAGGTTGCAGAAGGACGGCGGCCGCACCTTGACGCGGTACGGCTTGTCCGTGCCGTCGCTCACGAGGAAGACTCCGATGTCGCCGCGCGGGTTCTCGCCGTGCACGTACACCTCGCCTTTCGGCGGGCGGGCGATGCGCCGCATCTGCGCCATCACCGGGCCCTCCTCCATCTGGTCGAGGCACTGCCTGATCATGGAGAGCGACTCATAGCACTCCAGCACGCGCATGTAGTAACGGTCCCAGCAATCGCCGTTCTCGCCCACCGGAACCTTGTAGGAGAGGTAGGGATAGACCTCGTACGGGTAGTCCTTGCGAACGTCGTAGGCGAGGCCGCTGGCGCGCAGAGAGGGGCCGGTCAGGCCGCAGGAGAGCGCCGTGGGGAGGTCTATGACGCCGATGCCGCGCGTCCGCGCCAGGAAGACCTCGTTGAACGTCAGGAGTCTGTCGCACTCCTGCACGCCGCGCTCGACGTCGTTCGCCAGCGCCCGCACGCGCGGCACGAAGTCCGGCGGCACGTCCTCCTTCACCCCGCCGATGCGGATGAAGTTGTGCATCATGCGCGCTCCGGTGACGGACTCGAACATGTTCTGGATGCGCTCGCGCTCCCGGAACCCGTACATGATGGGCGTCATCGCCCCCAAGTCGATGGCGTACGTGCCGATGAAGAGGAGATGGCTCGCCAGCCGGTTCAGCTCCGCGAGGATCACGCGGATGTACTGTCCGCGCTCCGGCGGCTCGATCCCCATGAGCCGCTCGGCTGCGCGGCAGAAGATCAGCTCGTTGTTGAGGTTGGAGACGTAGTCGAGTCGGTCGAACAGTGTGACGACCTGTCCGTAGCTCTCGTTCTCCGCGAGTTTCTCCGAGCCCCTGTGGAGGTAGCCGATATGGGGGGTCACGTCCACAACGCGCTCGCCATCAATCGTCAACACCATGCGGAATACGCCGTGGGTCGCCGGGTGCTGCGGCCCCATGTTCAGCATCATGTCTACGGTGTCGTATGTCTGCTCCGTCGTCACCGTAACGCCTACCACTCCTCGTAGTCGTGCAACGGGAAGCTGCGCAGGCCGGGGTAGCCCTCGAACCCCTCGTACAGGATCAAGGGCGACATGTCCGGGTTCCCCTCGAACTCCACGCCGAACAGGTCGTGCGTCTCCCGTTCGTACCAGCCCGCGGCCTCCCACATGCCGGTGAGCGAGTCCACGCGCGCCTCGTCCGGAGGAATGTCCACCTTCAGCAATGCCTTGTGTCCATTGCCCAGAGAGAAGAGCGCGTAGTTCAATTCGATGCGTTCCTCGTAGTCCACGGCGAACATGCAGTGCAGCATGTCCATGCGGATGTTGGGGCTGCGCACGCAGGCCTCCGCGGCGCGAACGAGGTTCTCGCGGGCGATACGCACCCATGGAACGTCGTCTCGCCCGCCGGACTCGATCGTCATGTCCCGCAACGCCAGCCGGAGTGCGCCCGCGGTGTGTTCGCCGCGTGAGTCGAGCACCTCTTCCGCTACTTCGATGGGTGGGCCACGGTGCGCTGCCGGGCGGGGGGCCGCCTGCTCTTCCGGGGGCTGCTGCTCAGTCATCGCTCTCCTCGACGTCAGCCTCCGGGGCCGACTCGGGTTGCGACTCCACCACCACCGGCGCGCTGCGCACACCTTCCTTCGCATCCCGCTTGATCTTCTGCTGCAGCTTCACGATGCCGTCCATCAACGCCTCGGGGCGGGGCGGACAGCCGGGCACGTACACGTCCACGGGAACGAGGTGGTCCACGCCCATGACGACGCTGTAGGAGCGGTAGTACGGTCCACCGCTCGTGGCGCACGTGCCCATCGCTATCACCCACTTGGGGTCCGGCATCTGCTCGTACAGCAGCTTGATGGGCTCGGCCATCTTCTTGACCACCGTCCCCGCCACGATCATCACGTCGGACTGGCGTGGCGACGGCCACGTCACGACGCCGAACCGGTCCAGGTCGTGGTGCGCCATGTGCGTGGAGATCATCTCTATGGCACAGCATGCGAGCCCGAAGGTGAGCGTCCAGAGCGAGTTGCTCCTGCCGAGTGCTGCGAGGTCGTCCAGCCGTGCCGTTACCACGCCCGGAGCGGCGTTCCTGATCAGGTTCGGAGCGGGCGAGTTTCCCTTGTCTGTGGAGACCGCGCCGCCTTCGTCCGACTCGAAGAAGCGCCCTCCCGAAGGCCGCTCCCACGAGGACGGGCGGAAGACCGGCAACGCCTGTCCGCGCTCTACCTCCATCGCAATACCCCCTTACGCCAGGCGTAAACGACGCCCAACAGCAGCACCGCGATGAAGAGCATCATCGCGTAGAACACGTAGCCCGGTATGCCCTCGTCCGCGAAGACCAGCGCCCACGGGAAGAGGAACACGGCCTCCACGTCGAAGATGAGGAACAGGATGGCGAAGATGTAGTATCGGACGTTGAACTGCGTCCAGTTCAACGGCGTGGGAAGGATGCCCGATTCGTAGGCGATGCCCTTCGTCTTCGAGGGTCTGCGCGGTGAGAGTAACGCCGAAGCCGCAAGCATCAGGCCCATCGCCACGACGCCGACCACAAACGCAAGTACAACTGCCGTCCAGTTGACGACGTAACCCTCTGGGGCCATGCGCTCCTCAGGGAAAGGCTGCCTGCCGTCCGCTACTCGCGCGGCAAAGCGCGAAAGAAGCGGCCTCCCGAGCCCCTATCTTCCGGTTGATGCCCCTGCCCTGTCAACGTCGTCACGCTCAAGAATCGGCATCACGCTCCATGATGGTGCCCATGTCCTTATCGCCGCGACCGCTCATGCAGACCAGCACAGCGCCCCCCCTGCCGATGTCCGCCGCGAGCGTCTGCACCGTGTAGGCCACCGCATGCGACGACTCCAGCGCGGGGATGATGCCTTCCAGTTGGCAGGTGAGGTAGAACGCCGCAACCGCCTCGTCATCCGTGATGTTCACGTACTCCGCTCTGCCGCTCTGTCGGAGCCACGCGTGCTCCGGCCCGACGCCCGGGTAGTCCAGCCCGGCGGAGATGCTGTGCGTCTCGTGTATCTGGCCGTCGCCGTCCTGCACGATGTAGGACATCGAGCCGTGCAGCACCCCGACGCTCCCACCGCCGATCGACGCCGCATGCCGCCCCGTCTCCACGCCTTCCCCGCCTGCTTCGACGCCGATGAGCCGAACACTCTCATCCGGGATGAACGCGTGGAACTGGCCCATGGAGTTGGAGCCCCCACCGACGCACGCCACGACCGCGTCCGGCAGCCGCCCCGCCTGCGCCAGCATCTGCTCCCGCGACTCGCGCCCGATCACCGACTGCAGGTCGCGCACCATCATGGGGTAGGGGTGAGGCCCCACGACGCTCCCGATGATGTAGTGCGTGTCCCTGACGTTGGTCACCCAGTCCCGGATCGTCTCGCTTATCGCCTCTTTGAGCGTGCGGCTGCCCGCAGTTACCGGGCGCACCTCCGCGCCGAGCATCCCCATCCGGTAGACGTTCGGGGCCTGGCGGCGCATGTCCTCCTCGCCCATGTAGACGACGCAGTCGATGCCAAGCAGCGCGCAGACCGTCGCAGTCGCCACTCCGTGCTGGCCTGCGCCCGTCTCCGCCACGATGCGCCGCTTCCCCATGCGCTTCGCAAGCAGTCCCTGCCCCAGCGCGTTGTTGATCTTGTGCGCGCCGGTATGCGCCAGGTCCTCGCGCTTCAGGTATATCTCCGCCCCGCCAGCGTACTCGGTGAGCCGTTGCGCATGGTGCAGCGGCGTCGGACGCCCCACGTAATCGCGCAGCAGTCGCCCCATCTCCTCCTGGAACCCGGCGTCTTCGCGGGCTTCCTCCCATGCCTCGGTCAACTCTGCGAGGGCAGGCATCAGCGTCTCGGGCACATACTGGCCGCCGAACTGGCCGAAGCGTCCCTTGTCGTCAGGAAGCGTCGTCACGTCAACGCCTGCCCAGCAGGCGGCCGAGGCCGCGCTTCTTCCTGCGAGCGTCCACCGCCCGCACCGCCTCTACGAACGCGCGCACCTTGGCTGGGTCCTTCTCGCCGTCCGTCTCCACGCCGCTGGAAACGTCGACTCCCCACGGGCGCACCCGCTCCACCGCCTCCTGCACGTTGTCGGGTGAGAGGCCGCCCGCGAGGCTCATCTCGAACGCCCCTGCGAAGTCGGCCGCCATGTCCCAGTCGAACTGCCGGCCGGTGCCGCCGTATTCGCCGGGCGCCTGAGCGTCCAGCACGATCCGGTGCCCCGCGAGCGCGTGGCGCTGTTGCAGGACCATGATGCGGGGCATCTGGGCGCTGATCGGCGTCTCCGCGTCGATGCTGATCACCTTACTGACAGGAACGTCGAGCTGCGACGCGTACTCCACGCCCTCGCTTCCGCAGAGTTGGACGGCCTCCAGCCCCACCGAAGCGACGGTCTCCCGCACCTCTTCCACCGGTTGATCAGCGAACAGTCCGACCACCCGAGGGAGCGTCCTTCCGGAGGCGCGCACCTCGTCGAGCAGGGCGCGAGCTTCGCCTGCGGTCACATGCCTTCGGGCCGACGGCACGAATACGAGCGCAACCGCGTCTGCCCCCGCGTCCACTGCTGTGAGCAACGGCTCGATGGAGCGGAAGCCGCATATCTGCACGTTTGTCACGCCTGCACCCCTGCCAGTTCCCGGACCTTCTCCCCAACGTCGGGCGAGGTCATCAGCGCCTCGCCGACCAGTATGCCATGAACCCCAGCCTGCCGGAGCGCGACCACGTCCTCTCGCGAGTTGATGCCGCTCTCGGCGACGACCATCCGCCCCTGGGGGATGAGCGGCCGGAGCCGGGCCGTGAGCGTCGTGTCCACCTTGAACGTGCGCAGGTCGCGGTGGTTGACGCCGATGATCTCCGCACCAGCGTTCAACGCCGTCTCCAGTTCGTGCTCGTCGTGAACCTCCACCAGGCACTGCAGCCAGACGCGCTGCGCCGCGTCCAGCATCTCGCGCAACTGCTCCGGCGAGAGCGCCGCGACGATGAGGAGCGCCGCGTCCGCGCCGTGAGCACGCGCCTCCAACAGCTGGTACGGGTCGAACAGGAAGTCCTTCCGGAGCACGGGAACGCCCTCCGGTCCGACCGCCGCCTTGACCGCCGCGAGGTGCCCCAGGCTCCCCTGAAAGTGGTCGACCTCCGTCAGCACTGATATCGCTGCCGCGCCGTTCGCGGCGTACGTCGACGCCAGTGCCGCCGGGTCGTAGTCCTGCGCGAGTAGGCCCTTGGAAGGCGACGCCTTCTTCGTCTCCGCGATGAGACGGATGCGATCGCCCCAGAGCGCGCCGGACAGGTTGAGTGGGAACGGCGCCTCGCGCACCTGCGACTCCAGTGTCGAGAGCGGCGTCTCGCGCTGGTGGCGTACCAGTTCCGCGCGCTTCGCGTCCAGTATCTTGTCGAGGATCGTGCCTGTCGTGCTCATGGTTCCCACTACGCGAGGGACTGGCTCAACTCCGCCAGCTGCCGCAACTTCTCCAACGCTCCGCCGGAATCTATCGCGGCACGGGCTTTCGCCACGCCGGACGGCAGGTCGTCCGCCACGCCCCGCACGACGAGCGCCGCCGCCGAGTTCAGCAGCACCATGTCCTTCTCCGGCGAATCGCCTGTCGAGAGCGCCCGCGTGAACTTCTCACGCGCCTGCTCCACGCCGTCGATCTGGAGGTCGGCGAGGCTGCCGCGAGGGAGGCCCGCGTCCTCCGGCGTGAGCGTGAAGTGGCGCACGCCTTCCGCCGACACCTCCCACACCTGCGACGTGGCAGTCGTCGTCAATTCGTCGAGGCCGTCGTCGCCGCGCACGACCCACGAGCGCTCGGTGCCGAGCGCGCCAAGCACGTGTGCCATCAGTTCGGCCACGTCGTACGGGGCGTCGGCGGGCTGGGCCACTCCCAGTAACTGGTAGAGCGCTCCTGCCGGATTCGTCAGCGGTCCGAGGAAGTTGAAGACGGTCCGCACTCCCAGTTCACGGCGAGGCGGGCCCGCGAACCGCATCGCAGGGTGGAACGCCTGAGCGAACATGAACCCGACGCCCACCTCATCGATGCAGCGCGCCACCGCCTCCGGGCTCAATTCCAGCTTCACGCCGCTCGCATCCAGGATGTCCGCCGCCCCCACACTCCCGGAGGCTGCCCGGTTCCCGTGTTTCGCCACCTTCGCGCCTGCCGCGGCAACCGTCAGCGCCGACGCGGTGGAGACGTTGAACGTGCGGAGTCCGTCGCCGCCGGTCCCTACCACGTCTACCAGATGACCATCCGTTTCGACGTGGAGCGCTTTCTCACGCATCACGCGCGCCATGCCGGTCAGCGCTTCCACCGTCTCCCCCGTGAGGCGCAGCGCGACCAGGAACGCGCCGATCTGGGCGGGGGTGGCCTCGCCCGTCATGATGTCTTCCGCGACGGCGGCGGACTCTTCCTCCGTCAGCGCTTGCCGCGCCACCAGCTTCCCTATCGCTTCCTGGATCACGGCGCATCCTCCGTAGACCCACGTCCCCCATGCACGGCGCGCATGTCCTTCAGCAGCGCCCGCTCGGATGCGGCGGTCTCCGCTGCAGTCGGCGGCTCTTCAGTGATTGCCACCGGACCGGACACGAACGTGCCCTTGATCAGTACGCGGCAGTGGCCTTCCTGCGCGGGGATGACAGTGACCTCCATCACCTTGTGCTCCTGGCGCAAGGGCTCCCGCAGGCGGTTCATCCCAAGCCCGCCGAGGAGCACCGCGGCCAGCAGCGGCACGGAGACGACCGCCCGGTCGCCCCCTATGTCCCGCGCCATCATCACCAGCAGCACCAGCGTGAGCGCCACGGCGGCCCCCAGCATGAGCTTCCCGCTCCTCCGGCGGCGAGCGGCGGGCGACCAGTCCAGGGCCCCCACAACCCGGGCGTTGCCGTCTTCGCTCTCGGCGACGGCCTCAACCAGCCGGTATCCGAGCGAACGAAGCCGCTCCCGAGACTTTTCGAATGCTTCCGCGGCGGGAACGTCCATCGTGAACTCGTCCCAAACCGGCCTGCTGGTGAAATCGGGGCTGGTCATGACTTCACCTCGATGAAGTTCCGCAGCAGGTCTTTCCCGTTCTGCGTCATGATGGACTCCGGGTGAAACTGGATGCCTTCCACGGCGAACTCCTTGTGGCGCACCCCCATGATCACACCGCTCTCGCTCCGGGCCGTTACCTCGAGGACCTCCGGAGTGGCATCCGGTTCGATGGCCAGCGAATGGTAGCGGATGCCCTGGAACGGGTTCGGCAGACCCGCGAACACGCCCTTGCCGTCGTGCGTTATCGTGCTCATCTTACCGTGGACTATCTCCCCCGCGCCGCTCACCGTGCCGCCGTACGCCACGCCGATGCACTGGTGCCCCAGGCAGACCCCCAGGATGGGTGTACGCCCGCCGAACCGCCTGATGACGTCCGTGGAGATGCCCGCTTCTTCCGGCGTGCACGGGCCCGGCGAGACGACGATGCGCTCCGGCGCCATCTGCTCGATGTCGTCCAGCGTCACGGCGTCGTTCCGCACCACGCGCACGTCGGACCCCAGTTCACAGAGGAACTGGTACAGGTTGTAGGTGAAGCTGTCGTAGTTGTCGATGAGCAGCAGCATCTCGCTCTCCTGTGGAACTCAGGGTGTTACGCCCCACGCCCTGCATCCGCCTGCGTGATGGCGCGCAGCAGAGCGTTCATCTTGTAGAACGACTCCATCCGCTCCTCCTCCGGGTTCGAGTCGAACACCACGCCGCCTCCCGCCTGCAGGAACGCCCTTCCGTCCTTCACCACCATCGTGCGGATGGCGATGGCGGTGTCCATGTTGCCGGAGAAACTGAAGTACCCGACCGCGCCCGCGTATACTCCCCGCCGCTCGCCCTCCAGCTCCGAGATGATCTGCATCGCCCGTATCTTCGGCGCGCCCGATACCGTGCCCGCCGGGAAGCACGCACGCAGCGCATCGAACACCGAGCTGTCGTCCCGCAGTTCGCCCGTGACGTGCGAGACGAGGTGCATCACGTGCGAGTACCGCTCCACCTCCAGCATCTGCGTCACCTGCACGGTCCCCGGTTTGCTCACCCGTCCGATGTCGTTGCGTCCCAGGTCGAGCAGCATCACGTGTTCCGCGCGCTCCTTCTCGTCCGCGAGCAGCTCCCGCTCCAGCGCCGCGTCCTCCCGGGCGTCCTTTCCGCGGCGGCGCGTTCCAGCGATGGGGTGCGTCTCGACGAGGCCGTCCTCAGCGCGGACGAGCATCTCCGGGGACGCCCCTACGATGGCGAAATCGTCCAGCCAGAGGTAGTACATGTACGGTGAAGGGTTGACCGCCCGGAGGGAGCGGTACAGGTCGAACGCGCTCGACGCGACCGGCAACTCCACGCGCTGCGAGGGCACCACCTGGATGATGTCGCCCGCGACGATGTACTCCCGGGAGCGCTCCACCATGCCGTGGTACTCGCCGGGTGTCTTGTTGGAGTGCTCGAGGTGCTCGGTGCCGGACCCGCCGCTGGCCTGCCTCCCACCTGACCCTCCCGCCAACTGCGACTGCCGCGGCAAAGGACTCGCGAGCCGCTCCGCCAGTTCGTCCACGCGCTGCGTTGCGCGCGCGTACGCCTCGTCCGGCGAACCGTCCACGTACGCCGTGGCGACGACCTGGATGCAGTGCCGCAGGTGGTCGAAAACGAGCAGCGAGTCCGTGAAGAGGAATATCGATTCCGGCAACCCCTGCGGGTCCTTCTCCGCCATCGTGGCCGTCGGCTCGAAGTAGTGCACCGTCTCGTAGGAGAGGTAGCCCACCGCGCCTCCGACGAAGCGTGGCAATCCGTCCACCTGCGCGGGCCGGAATCGGCCCAGTTCAGCCTCCACCGCGAGGAGCGGGTCTCCGGGCCCGTCAGGTTCTCCCTCGCCCGTCCGCAGCACGCGGTAGGGCTCCGTCCCCATGAAGCTGAAGCGCGCCATCCGCTCCCCGCCCTCGACGCTCTCCAGCAGGAACGAGACGCTCTCGCCGCCGCCCGTGATCTTCAGGTAGGCGGAAACCGGCGTCTCGAGGTCGGCCACGACCTCCCGGTACACCGGGATCAGGTTGTAGCCCTCCCGCGCCAGGCGCTTGAACTCTTCGGCTGTCGGAACGTAGTCCGCCATCGCTCACTTTCCCCCGTGGACATGAAAATAGCCCCGCTCCTCATACAAGGGGCGGGGCTACCGCGGTGCCACCCTTACTTCTCCCTCCGCAGCAGCGGAGGGACTCTTACCGGCACGGCCGCTGTGCAGCGGGTTATGCCGTCCGCCTGTAACGGGGCGGTCCCGTCGGCGCCTACCTCCTGCCATCGCAGGCTTCGGACCGAGGCTCAGGGGTCCATTCGGCCTTCGCGCAGGCGCCGGTTCTCACCATATCCCGGCTCTCTGAAGCCCCGCCAGAAGGAGTACTACTCCCCATCGCAGCCTGTAACAGGAGTGATTATCCGGCAGCAGGCCGGAGACTGTCAATCGCAGCCGGGTTATACCGAACGAGTACAGCGCCTTTTATCACGGGCCGGAATCTGCTACTCTTGAATCCGCTACTCTTGAAGAGTAAGTGCACCAGCAAGGCCGAGCAGCGTTCTCTTCCTCTAGGCTTTCCACGTCAACGGGAGGAGAGGCGCACTTTTTGCGTTCACGCTGAGAGGCCGGGGAGCGATCAGTGGCAAAGGTCTGGAAAGGCGAGCCCTTTGGGCTGTACCGTCCCGAGTTCGAGCACAGCGCCTGCGGAGTAGGCGTCGTTGCGAACGTCCGAGGCGTGAAGTCCAATGAAGTCGTTCGCAACGGGCTCGAGGTGCTGACCAACCTCGCGCACCGCGGCGCGGCAGGCAGCGACCCCGAAACCGGCGACGGCGCCGGGATGCTGCTCCAGATGCCGCACGACTTCCTGCGCCGCGAAACGGCGAAGCTGGGGATCGACCTCCCGGGACCCGGCGCCTACGCGACCGGCGTCGTGTTTCTACCGCAGGACAGCGCGGAGCGCGAGGCGTGCGAGGCGATCGTCGTGCGCGCCACTGAGCAGGAAGGGCAGCGGTTCCTCGGCTGGCGCGACGTTCCCGTAGACCCGTCCGTCATCGGCTACGTCGCCCGGGAGTGTCAACCGGTGATCCGCCAGCTATTCATCGGTATGGGCCCCGGGTCGGACTCCGCGGCGTTCGAGCGCAAGCTGTTCGTCATCCGCAAGGTCGCTGAGCGCGAAGTCCTCAACGCGGGGCTTTCCGGCGGAGACGAGTTCTACGTCTGCAGCCTGTCCTCGAAACTGGTTGTCTACAAGGGCTTGCTCATGGGCACCCAGCTCGGGGGCTTCTACAAGGACCTGGCTGACCCGCTCGTGGCGAGTTCATTCGCGCTCGTGCACTCGCGCTTCAGCACCAACACGCTGGGCTCATGGAAGCTGGCGCACCCCTACCGCTACATCGTCCACAACGGCGAGATCAACACGCTGCGGGGCAACATCAACTGGATGGTGGCGCGCCAGAACGCCATGGCCTCGCCGGAATTCGGCGACGATCTCGACAAGCTGTTCCCCATCATCTGGCCGGGCCAGAGCGACACCGCGTGCATCGACAACGCCTATGAGTTGATGCTGCACACCGGGCGCCCGTTGCACCACACGATGATGGCGCTGATACCCGAGGCCACCGGCCCCAAGGTCCAGATGCCGCAGGACAAGCGCGACTTCTACGACTATCACGCCTGCCTCATCGAGCCCTGGGACGGCCCGGCTCTCATCGCCTTCACCGACGGAGACCGCATCGGCGCGGTGCTCGACCGCAACGGACTGCGTCCCTTCCGTTACCTCGTCACGACCGACGACCAGTTGGTCATGGCCTCGGAGGTGGGCGTTCTCGACATCCCGCCTGAGAAGGTGCTGTTCAAGGAGCGTATCCACCCCGGACGGATGTTCCTGATGGACCCGGAGCGCGGCGGCATCGTCGACGACGCCACGATCAAGTCGGAGTTGTCGGCGCGGCAGCCCTATGGCGAGTGGCTGCGGGACAACCTGGTGCACCTGGACACGCTTCCTGACCCCGAGCCGGGCCGCAACGGTCGCCACGAGCTCAACGAGGAGTCATTGGTCGACCTGCAGCAGGCGTTCGGGTACACACAGGAGGATCTCCGCATCCTGCTGGAGCCGATGGCGGTCTACGGCGCAGAACCCACCGGCTCCATGGGCAACGACGCCGCCCTGGCCGTACTCTCCGACCGCCCGCAACTCCTGTTCACCTACTTCAAGCAGCTGTTCGCCCAAGTGAGCAACCCACCGCTGGACGCGATCCGCGAGGAGCTCGTGACGTCCGTCAGCATCAACCTCGGCGCTCAGCGCAATCTGTTCGAGGAGACGCCCCTTCACGCTCGTCAACTCCGGCTGTCCAGCCCTGTCCTTACGGAGCGTGACCTCGACAAGATCAAGGCGGTCGACCGGCCCGGCATCAAGACAGCGACGCTGTCGCTTCTCTTTCCGGCCGACGAAGGGCCGGGCGCGATGGACCGCGCGATGGATGCTCTGCGCCGCGGCGCGTCGGAGGCTATCGAAGCCGGCTGTACGATCCTCGTCCTCTCCGACCGGGGCGTGGACCCGCATCACGCGGCCATCCCCAGCCTGCTGGCGACCGCCGGCGTGCACCACCACCTCATCCGCGAGGGCGAACGCACGAAAGTGGGGATCGTCGTGGAGAGCGCCGAGCCGCGCGAGATAGCCCACCTGGCCTTGCTGATCGGCTATGGCGCGGGAGCGGTCTGCCCCTACCTCACGTTGGAGACGCTGGAGCATATGCACCGCCAGGGCCTCTTCCCCGAGGGGATGGACTCGGCGGAGGCGGTGTACAACTACATCAAGGCGACGAACAAGGGTCTGCTGAAGGTGATCTCCAAGATGGGGATCTCCACGATACACAGCTACCACGGGGCTCAGATCTTCGAGGCGGTCGGGCTGAGCCAGCGGCTGGTGGACGAGTACTTCACGTGGACGGCTTCACGGATCGGCGGCATCGACACCGACGCCATCGAGGCGGATGTGCTGGCCCGCCACGCGCGCGCCTTCCCCAAGGTCGCGATCGACGCGGAGCTCGATCTGGACCCCGGCGGGTTCTACTACTGGCGCCGCGACGGGGAATACCACATGTGGAACCCGGACACCATCGCCAAGCTGCAGTACGCCAGCAGGACCAACGACGCCCGCGTGTACCGCGAGTTCGCGGACCTCGCCAACGGCTACGAGCGCCGCCTCTGCACCCTGCGGGGCTTGCTCGATTTCAAGACCCTGGCCGAACCCATTCCCATCGACGAGGTCGAGCCCGCCGTCGAGATCGTCAAACGGTTCGCCACGGGCGCGATCTCACTCGGCTCCATCAGCCGCGAGGCGCACGAATCGCTGGCGGTCGCGATGAACCGCATAGGCGCGCGCAGCAACAGCGGCGAGGGAGGCGAGGACTATCGCCGCTACACCCCCGACTCGAACGGGGACCGGCGGCACAGCGCCATCAAGCAGGTGGCGTCGGGCCGGTTCGGCGTCACGACGAACTACCTGGTCAACGCGTCCGACCTGCAGATCAAGATGGCGCAGGGGGCCAAGCCGGGCGAGGGTGGACAGCTGCCGGGCCACAAGGTGGACGAGTACATCGGCTGGATACGCCACTCCACGCCGGGCGTAGAGTTGATCTCGCCTCCGCCCCACCACGACATCTACTCCATCGAGGACCTGGCGCAGCTGATCCACGATTTGAAGAATGCCAACCCGCACGCCCGCATCCACGTGAAGCTGGTGGCCGAAGTTGGCGTCGGGACCATCGCCGCGGGAGTATCGAAGGCGCACGGAGACGTCGTACTGATCAGCGGCGATACCGGAGGCACCGGGGCATCGCCCGAGTCTTCGATCAAACATGCCGGGTTGCCGTGGGAGCTTGGCATCGCCGAGACGCAGCAGGTGCTCGTCCAGAACAACCTCCGCGGTCGGATCGTGGTGCAGACCGATGGCCAGATAAAGACGGGCCGCGACGTCGCGATCGCCTGTCTCCTCGGGGCCGACGAATTCGGCATCGCGACGGCCTCCCTGGTGACGCAGGGCTGCATCATGCTGCGCAAGTGTCACCTCAACACCTGCTCGGTAGGCGTCGCGACGCAGGACCCGGAACTGCGGAAGCGGTTCGCGGGCGAACCCGAGCACCTCATCAACTACTTCTTCTTCGTGGCGGAGGACCTGCGCGAGATCATGGCCCAACTCGGGTTCCGTACGGTCAACGAGATGGTGGGCCGCGTCGACAAGCTGGAGACCGGCTCCGCCATCGACCACTGGCGGAAGACGAAGAACATCGACCTGACCGATCTGCTCGCGAAGCCCGAGGCACCGGACTCCGTCGCCCGTTTCCACTGCGAGGACCAGGACCACGGCCTCGAGCGGGCGCTCGATCACGAACTGATCTCGCGTTCAGAGCGGGCGCTCTCGCACCGCGAGCCGGTCACCTTCGAGTCGCCGATCTCCAACGCCAACCGGACCGTCGGCACGATGCTCAGCGGCGAGATAGCCCAGCGCTACGGCGAGGACGGGTTGCCCGACGACAGTATCAACGTCACGTTCACCGGCTCCGCGGGCCAGAGCTTCGGGGCATTCCTCGCCAAGGGCATCGCGTTCACGCTGGAGGGCGACTCAAACGACTACTTCGGCAAGGGCGTCTCCGGCGGGCGGCTGGTAGTCGTCCCTCCCCGGCAGTCGACGTTCGTGGCCGAGGAGAACATCATCGTCGGCAACGTGGGTCTCTACGGCGCCACCGGCGGCGAGGTGTTCATCCGCGGCCTGGCGGGCGAACGCTTCTGTGTCCGCAACAGCGGCGCGCACGCCGTCATCGAAGGCGTGGGCGACCACGGCTGCGAGTACATGACCAACGGGCGCGTGGTGGTGCTGGGCCCTACAGGACGGAACTTCGCCGCCGGGATGAGCGGCGGCATCGCGTACGTCCTCGACGAGGCGGGCGACTTCGACATGCGCTGCAATCAGGAGCTCGTGGACCTCGAACCGGTGGTCGAGCCGGAGGACGTCGAGGAGCTCCGCGCGATGATTCAGAAGCACCGCAGCTACACGGGCAGCGCCAACGCGGCGCGTGTCCTGGACGACTGGGACGCATCCCTGACGAAGTTCGTCAAGGTCTACCCGAAGGACTACCGCCGCGTGATCGAAGCGGGCAAGCAAGCGGCGCTCCAAGCGGTCGGCAGTGGGTAAGACAACCGGCTTCCTGGAATTCGAGCGCGAGCCCCCTGAGCGCCGGCCCGCGGGAGAGCGAACGAAGGACTACCTCGAGATCTACGAGGCGTGGTCCGACGACAAGTCCCGGGCCCAGGCCGCGCGCTGCATGAACTGCGCGCTTCCTTTCTGCCACAAGGGTTGTCCACTGGGCAATCTCATCCCCGACTGGAACGACCTGGTGTACAGGGGGCGTTGGCAGGACGCGCTGGCGGCGCTGCACGCAACCAACAACTTCCCCGAGTTCACGGGCCGGATATGCCCCGCGCCCTGCGAGGCCTCTTGCGTGCTCTCCATCAACGAGGAGCCGGTCACGATCGAGTACATCGAGAAGGCCATCGTGGACCGTGGCTTCGACGAGGGATGGATGACGCCACATCCGCCCGAGAAGCGGACCGGCAAGCGCATCGCCGTGGTTGGGTCTGGGCCCGCCGGCCTGGCCGCCGCCGTCCAGCTGAACCGGGCCGGGCACCTCGTCACGGTTTTCGAGCGTGACGAGTACGTGGGTGGGCTGCTCACGCTCGGCATCCCCGATTTCAAGCTGGAAAAGAGCGTTGTCGACCGACGCGTCGAGCTGATGGCCGCGGAGGGGATCGAGTTCCGCACGCGTTGCAACGTCGGGGTGGACGTTCCCGCTGACGACCTGCTGCGCGAGTACGACGCCATCTGTCTGACCGGCGGCTCGACGATCGCTCGTCGGCTGAACGTCCCTGGCGAAGAGCTTGAGGGTGTACATCTGGCAGTTGACTACCTGACTCAACAGAACAGGATCAATCGTGGTCTGGAAGTGCCTCCCGAGCAGCGCATCACAGCCGAGGGCAAGCGGGTCATAATCCTGGGCGGCGGCGACACCGGCGCCGACTGCCTGGGGACCGCTCACCGCCAGGGTGCGGAGACGGTCACTCAGTGGGAGATCCTTCCGGAACCGCCCACGTCGAGGTCGGAGAACAATCCGTGGCCCCTGTGGCCCCTCATCCTGCGCAGTTCCGCGGCCCACGAGGAAGGCGGCGCCCGCGACTACTCCATCCTCACGAAGCGTCTATCCGGCAGCAACGGCCGTGTCGAGCGGCTCCACGCAGCCCGCATCGAATGGGGTCCGCGGGATGAGACGGGCCGGCCCACGATGACCGAGGTGCCCGGCAGCGAGTTCGAGTTGGAAGCGTCGCTGGTGCTGCTCGCGTTGGGTTTCCTGCACCCCCAGCACGAGGGGTTGCTGGAGCAGCTGGGCGTTGAGCTCGACGGACGAGGCAACGTCAAGACAGACGTAGCCAAGATGACCAGCGTGCCCGGAGTGTTCGCCGCAGGAGACATGGCGCGAGGCCAGTCGCTCGTCGTGTGGGCGATCGCAGAGGGGCGGCAGGCTGCCCACGGCATCGACGCCTACCTCATGGGGGACACTGCGCTCCCGTCCGTGGACCTGCGCAGCTGGGCGTGATAGCAGGGGCCGTCCGACCGGACGGGCAGCCATCCTCTTACAGGATGGGAAGATACCGCTTCATCTCGTAGTCGGTCACCGCGAACCGGTACCCGTCCCACTCGATGCGCTTGTTCTCGAGCAACGAGTTGAACGTGTGCTCCCCGAGCGCCTCCCGCAGCACTGCGCTCCCCTCCGCCTCTTCGACGGCCTCGTAGAGGCTGCCGGGCAGACCGCGTATGCCGAGCTTCGAGCGCTCCGCCTCAGTGAGCGCGTCCACGTCCATCTCCGTCGGGCTCTCCAGGGGGTATGCATTCTGCACTCCGGCGAGCCCTGCGGTAAGGATCGCGGCGAACGCAAGGTACGGATTGCATGCGGGGTCCGGCAGGCGGAACTCGATGCGGACCGATGCCTCTTTCCCGGGGCGGTACGCCGGCACCCGCACGAGATTGGAGCGGTTGACTGCAGCCCACGTCGCGTAGACCGGGGCCTCGTAACCGGGGGTGAGTCGCTTGTAGGAGTTGACCCACTGATTGCACACGCATGCGATCTCGCCCGCGTGACGCAGCAGTCCGGCGATGAAGTGCTGGCCGGTGGCGGAGAGTTTGTTCTCCGCTTCCGGGTCGTAGAACGCGTTCTCTCCGCCCTGGAAGAGCGACATGTTGATGTGCATCCCGCTCCCGTTCTGGTGTTCGAACGGCTTGGGCATGAACGTGGCGTACACCTGGTGACCCATCGCCACTTCCTTCACCACCTGGCGGTACGTCATCACCGCATCCGCCATGGTCAGCGCGTCCGTGTGGCGCAGGTCTATCTCGTGCTGGCCGTTCGCCACCTCGTGGTGGCTGTACTCCACCGGGATGCCCATCTCCTCCAACGAGAGCACCGTCTGCCGTCGCAGGTCCGCGCCTCTGTCGAGCGTCGTCGTCAGGTCGAAGTAGCCTCCCGCGTCGAGCGGCTCCGGCTCCTCGACCGACTTCAGGTAGAAGTGCTCCATCTCCGGGCCGACCTGGAACTCGTAGCCCTGATCCGCAGCGCGCTCCAGTGCCACCTTCAGGACATAGCGTGGGTCGCCTTCGAACGGTTCGCCGGAGGGGCGCAGCACGTCGCAGAACATGCGGGCCACTGCATTCTGGCGTGGGCGCCACGGGAGTATCGAGAACGTCGTCGGGTCCGGCATCGCGACCATGTCGCTCTCGTCCCGGCGCGCGAAACCCTGCACCGTGGAGCCGTCGAAGGCCATGCCATATTCCAACGCTCCTTCGAGCTCCGCTTCAGTGATAGCGAAACCCTTGAGCGTCCCCAGGATGTCAGTGAACCAGAGGCGGATGAACTTGACGTCGTTCTCTTTGGCAGTGCGAAGGACGTACTGCCGCGCCTCCTGATCGCGGGCTATCGCCATGGCCCGCCTCCTCCCAAATCGAACGCCTGATGCGCCGTAAATACGAAACCGGGGCAGGGTACCCCGGCAACGTGTATCAATCGTAAGTGTCTCGGGATGCGAGCGTCAATAGCGCCTGTGAATTGCATCACAAAAGGCGTGGCTGCTGCGACCCCTCTCCCGTGGTTATCTGCCCCAACGCGCTCTGCGCTGCGGCCAGGCGCGCCACCGGAACGCGGAACGGCGACGCGCTCACGTAGTTGAGCCCCAACTCGTTGCAGAACGCCACGCTCCGGGGGTCTCCGCCGTGCTCTCCGCATATACCTATCGGGAAGTCCGGGTCGACCTCGCGCGCGGCCTCGGTCGCCATCCGCATCAGCCTTCCCACTCCCTTGGTATCGAGCGTGTTGAACGGGTTGCGCGGGAGTATCTCCGTCTCGACGTAGTGGTTCAGGAACTTGCTCTCCGCGTCGTCCCGGCTGAACGCGAACGTCATCTGCGTCAGGTCGTTCGAGCCGAAGGAGAAGAACTCCGCCTCGGTCGCCACTTCATCCGCCGTCAGCGCGGCGCGAGGCACCTCAATCATCGTCCCGAACAGGTACGTCACGTATATCCCAAGCGCCTCCCGCGTCTTGCTGGCGACCGCTCGCAGCCGTGGCCGGAGCCACTTCAGCTCGTTCACGTGCGAGACGATGGGGATCATGATCTCCGCCCTTACCGGAGAGCCTTCCTCCGCCAGGCGGCAGCCGGCTGTAACGATCGCCCGCACCTGCATCTCGTAGATCTCCGGCATCGTCAGGCCCACGCGGCAACCCCGGTGGCCCAGCATCGGGTTCGACTCCCGCAGGTGCGCCACGAGTTCGAGCGTCCGCTCCTTCTCCTCCAACTCAGCGCGCAACCCATCTTCGCCGGCCTGCTGCGGGAGGGGCACACGCTCCGACAGCCAGTCCATGACGCGCTTGCCCACCGTGAGCTTCTCCAACTCGGCAGCCGAGCGGTTCACCAGGTCGCGGCCCTTGTTCAGCCACGCCTCCATGCGGTTATCGCCCTCGATGTGGCGCGTCAGCTCCGCCACCTCCTGCACGAGCTCCGCGTAATCGGGCAGGAATTCGTGCAGAGGGGCGTCCAGCAGCCGGATCACAACCGGCAGTCCTTCCATCGCCTTGAAGATGCCGTAGAAGTCCTCCGTCTGGAAGCGCTCGAGTTCGGCCAGCTCCGCGTGGAAGCCCTGCACCGCCTCGGACGAGTCGCACAGCTCCTTCGCTTCCCCGAGCCGTCTCTGCATCGATTCGCGTTCGGAGGCGGGTGCGTTCTCCAGCCCCTCCTCCAGTTCGCTCACGCGGCGAATCAGTTGCGACGCCTCCGGTCCAATAGCGAGCAGTCGGCGGATGTGCCGCAGCCGCTCCTCCGCAAAGAACATGTGCTCCGTGCGGCATAGGCCGATGCCTTCCGCGCCGTTCGCCCGGGCACGGTGCGCGTCCTCCGGTGTATCCGCGTTCGCCCACACCTGCAGCCGGCGGACTCCATCCGCCCACCCGAGCAAGGTGTTGAGCTCCGCCAACTCGTCCGGCCGTGGCGCGACCGCCTCGACCTCGCCGATGAACACTTCTCCCGTTGCACCGTCGACGCTGATGACGTCTCCCTCGGCGATCGACTTGCCCCGCGCTGTAGCATGACCGTCCGACTCGAAACGCAACTCCTCGCATCCGACCACGCACGGCTTCCCCAGCCCTCGAGTGACGACCGCCGCGTGGCTCGTCATCCCGCCCCGGCTTGTAAGCACCCCATCCGCCTTGATGATGCCGTGGACGTCGTCCGGGCTCGTCTCCTGGCGCACCAGGATTACGCGCTGCCCGCTATCCGCGATCGCGGCGACGCGGTCCGGGTCCATCACGACGACGCCGGATGCCGCCCCTGGTGACGCGCCAACCCCCTCCGCCAGCAGACGCCCATCCGTGATCGCCGCCGCCTTCGCCTCTGCCACGAAGTGCGGCATGAGCACTGCCGAGACCTCCCCCGCCTCCACGCGCCCCAGCGCCTGCGCCTGTGTCAGCACACCCTCAGCCGTCAGTTCCACCGCTATCCGCACAGCCGCGGATGCGGTGCGCTTGGCAGAGCGCGTCTGCAGGATGTACAGCTTCCCGCGCTCCACCGTGAATTCGATGTCCTGCACGTCCTTGTAGTGCGCTTCCAGGTGGCGCGCCGTCTCGTCTATCTGGTCGTATATCTCCGGCCATGCCGTGCGCAGCGCCTCGATGCGCTGAGGCGTACGTATCCCCGCGACCACGTCCTCTCCCTGCGCATTCGGCAGGAACTCGCCGTACAGCCCGCGCTCGCCGCTGCCGGGGTTGCGGGAGAAGAGCACTCCGGTGCCGCTGTCGTCCCCCAGGTTGCCGAACACCATCGCCATGATGATGCACGCGGTGCCTATGTCGTGGGAGATCCCCTGGAACTCGCGGTACGTGATGGCGCGCGGGTTGTTCCAGGAGTTGAACACCGCCTCCACCGCCGCCTTCAGCAACACCCACGGGTCGTCCGAGAGCGGCTCGCCGGTCGCCTCCTGGATGATTCCCTTGAACTCCAGGATGAGCTCCCGCAGCGCCCCGGGCTGCAGTTCATAGTCGAACTCGGCGTCGGCCCGCTCCTTCGCTGCCTCCAGCGCCGTCTCGAAGCGGGCCTTGGGGATGCCCAGCACCACGTCGCCGAAGCCCTGTACCAGCCGGCGGAAGGCGTCCAGCGCGGGGCGTTCGTCGCCCATCATCTTCGCCAGCCCGTCCACCGTGGCATCCGTCACGCCCATGTTGAGGATGGTGTCCATCATCCCCGGCATGGAGACCGGAGCGCCCGAGCGGACCGAGACCACCAGCGGGTTCTCCGCGTCTCCGAACCGGCGACCTGTCTGCTCCTCCAGGACGTGGACGTGCCGGACAATCTCCTCCCACAGGCCATCCGGGAAGCGGCGCCCCTGGCGGAAATACTCCAGCGAAGTCTCTGTTGTAATCACGAATCCCGGAGGCACCGGAACGCCGATGCGGGCCATCTCGCTCGCATGCGCTCCCTTCCCTCCGAGAAGATTCACCATGTCCGCGCCGCCCTCCGCGAGGCGGTACACCATCTTCCCGGACACCGTCGCCGTCATTTACCGAAACCCCCATGCAACCGGTCGAAGAGTACGCGGCTCCCGCCGGTCGCGCCAACGGACGATGCTAGCACAAGGCCCCTGCCCGGTCTATTCGCACTCCTCCGCCCCATCATGGGTCACGCTTCCCGCGTACACCCCCCGGTATGCCGCGGGAAGCAACGCTGCGATCCGGCCCATCACCTCGTCCGTTGCAGTCTGCAGCTGTGCCCTGTCCAGGCGGCCTCCTGCACGCTGCAGTGTGAACGGTTCTCCTATCGTCACGCGCAGCCGCTGGAAGTGGAACGCTATTCGGAACATGCCCCTGATGCGCTCCGTCCCCGTGATCGCCACCGGCAGCACCGGCGCGCCCGACGACAGCGCCAGGTACGCCAAGCCGTCCGTTGCCTTGCGCAGCGCGCCCGGGCTGCGGGTCCCCTCCGGAAAGACGAGCAGCGCCCTGCCGTTGTCCAGCATGCGCTGCGCCCACCGCAGCGCGTTCGTGTCGCGACCGTCGCGGTCCACCGGGTAGACGTGCACCGCTCGGAGCAGGTACGAGACCACCGGGCCCCAGAACAGGGAGCGCTTCGCCATGAAGAAGATGGGGCGAGGGACCGCGTACACCATCACCGGCGGGTCTGCGTTGCTCTGGTGGTTCGCAACGATGATGAGCGGCCCTTCCCGTGGAACGCGCTCCTGCCCCGTGACCGTGATGCTCCCGAACGTCGGTATGAAGATGCGGGAGAGCAGTCGCCCCAAGCGGTACCAGCAGTCGAACGGAGAGCCCGTCACTCGTCCTCCTCCGCACCCAGCGCAGCCAGTACGCGCTCCACGACGGCCTCGGCGTCGAGCCCGTCGGTCACGATGCGCCAGGCGTCCTCAGCGACCCGCAACGGGGAGTCTGCGCGCCCGGAGTCGATGGTGTCCCGCAACTCTATGTTCCCCAGCACCTCGGCCTGGGAACGTTCTTGGTCCGTCCCTGCGAGCTCCTTGAACCGCCTGCGAGCCCGCTCTTCGGGCGACGCGTCCAAGTACACCTTCGCCGCACCTGGAAGAACGATCGTCCCAATGTCCCGCCCCACCATGATGACATCTCCCCCTTCCGCAGTCGCCCGCTGCTGAGCGACCATAGCCCTGCGGACGCCCCGCACCCTGGCAACCGCGGATACTGCGGCATCGACCTCGGGGGCGCGCAGACGGGAGGTGACGTCGACGCTGTCTACGGACACGCGCTGGCCTCCGTCGCCGAGGCGGACGTCCATCGCTTCCGCGAGCCGGGCGAGTGCGGCCTCGTCGTCCAGCGGCGTGGCGGCGTCGAGCGCGGCGATGGTAACCGCGCGGTAGTAGACGCCGGTGTCCACGAATGCATAGCCCAGACGGCGCGCCAGTTCCCGGCCAACGGTCGTCTTGCCGGAGGCAACCGGGCCGTCTATCGCGATGACAGAGGGGTACCGCACGGAGAAAATAGTACAGTGGGGGGCAAGTGGGCGCACAAGTGGTGCGACAGGCGTGTAGCCAACTACAATATGTTGTGCTTCACCTTTGACCGAACTATCGCTATCTGGTAGAATTGGAGTGCTACGCACGCCTGTGGGACATGCAGGCAGGGCCCAACAGCCCCGGGAGCGTTGAACCCACCATGGTCAAACAACAGGAAGCCCAGTACACCGCAAGCGACATCCAGGTCCTCGAAGGCTTGGAGGCCGTGCGCAGGCGGCCGGGCATGTACATCGGCAGCACCGACCAGCGAGGTCTCCATCACCTCGTCTACGAGATCGTGGACAACGCCATCGACGAAGCGATGGCCGACTACTGCGACCACGTCTTCGTCACGCTTCACGAGGACAACTCCGTCTCCGTCCGCGATAACGGCCGCGGCATCCCCACAGACCTGCACGCAACCACCGGCAGGCCCGCCCTCGAGACCATCATGACTACCCTCCACGCCGGTGGGAAGTTTGGCGGCGGGGCCTACAAGGTCTCAGGCGGTCTCCACGGCGTCGGCGCATCGGTGGTCAACGCGCTCTCGGAGTGGATGCGCGTCGAGGTGCGCCGCGACGGCCAGGTCCACTCCCAGGAGTACGAACGCGGCATCCCGCTCAGTGATGTTGTGCACGAAGGGCCCATCCCCGAGAACGCCCCGTTCCAGAACGGCACGCTGGTCAAATTCATGGCGGACACCGAGATCTTCGGCATCCCCAACTACGACCGCGACACGCTCATCCAGCGGTTCCGGGAGATGGCCTACCTCAACAAAGGCATCTGGCTCTCCTTCGCCTCCGAGGCGCACCCCGACGCCGATTGCACCTTCTACTTCGAAGGCGGGATCGCCAGCTTCGTCAAGCAGCTCAACCAGAACCGCGAGGTCCTCCAGGACGAGCCCTTCTACTACGAGGAGAAGACCGAGCACGCGATGGTCGAGGTCTCCCTCCAGTACAACACGGGCTTCTACGAGTCCACCCTCGCCTTCGCGAACTGCATCAACACTGCCGACGGCGGCACGCACCTCGTCGGCTTCCGCGCCGGGCTTACCCGCGCCATCAACAACTACGCGAAGAAGAGCAAGCTCGTTAAGGAGGACATCGCCAACTTCAGCGGCGACGACGTGCGCGAAGGCTTAACGGCCATCGTCAGCGTCCGGCTCGAAGAACCCCAGTTCGAGGGCCAGACCAAAGGCAAGCTTGGCAACGCAGAAACCAAGACCGCCGTCGAACAGACCCTCGTCCAGCGCCTCGAGTACTACCTGGAGGAGCACCCCCAGGAGGCGCGGCGCATCATCGAGAAGTGCCTCACCTCCCAGCGAGCCCGCGAGGCGGCGCGGAAGGCGCGGGACCTCGTCATCCGCAAGAACGCCATGGACGGCGGCTCCCTGCCCGGCAAGCTCGCTGACTGCGCCGAGCGGAACCCCGAGCTATGCGAGCTCTACGTCGTCGAGGGTGACTCTGCAGGCGGCTCCGCCAAGATGGGGCGCGACCGCCGCACGCAGGCCATCCTCCCTCTGAGGGGCAAAATCCTCAACGTGGAGAAGGCCCGCCCGGACAAGATGCTCGCGCACGAGGAGATACGCGCCCTCATCACCGCGCTCGGGGCCGGGCTCGGCGAGGACTTCAACCTCCCCAAGCTCCGCTACCACAAGGTCATCATCATGACCGACGCCGACGTGGACGGCGCCCACATCCGGACGCTGCTCCTTACGTTCTTCTTCCGCAACATGCGCGACCTGATCGACGCCGGGCACCTCTACATCGCCCAGCCGCCCCTCTATCGCACGTCGCGCGGCAGGTCCGTCGAGTACAAGTACTCCGAGGCCGAGAAGGAAAGCTGGCTGGCCAAGCAGCTCTTCGGCAGGCTCTCCATCCAGTCCAGCGACGGCGCGGTCTCGCTTTCCGGTGCGAAGATCCAGGGCCTCGTCAACCGGCTGAAGGAGTTCGAGAACTGGACGCGTCCGCTCTCCAGCCTCGGCCTCGCTCCGGAACTGGTCGGCCCCTTCCTGCAGGGCGCTGAGCACGGCGCATACCGCCTCGCCTTCGAGGGCGAGCAGACCGTAGACGCCGTCGTCGACTGGCTCACCTCGCAGGGCTTCGAGTGCAAGAAGGTCGTCAACAAGCGGAAGAAGGAGTACTTCATCGAGGTGCCCGGCCACGGCACCATAAACGTGCCCCGGGTACTTGAGTCCGCCATGGCCCACCGCGCCCAGCAGCTCTTCCCCCAGATGGCCGAGTGGGTGAACGGCCACACCTACATGGTCTCCCGCCGCGACAACGAAGTCGCCGCGGACGTGCCCTGGCACGACCTCGCGCATGTGCTGGAGCGCAACTCCGAGCGGCAGGGTATCGGCCTGCAGCGCTACAAGGGACTCGGCGAGATGAACCCGGACCAGCTCTGGGAGACCACGATGGACCCCTCCACTCGCACGCTCCTCCGCGTTACGGTGAAGGACGCCGCAGCCGCCGACAACGCCTTCACCGAGCTCATGGGTGACCTCGTCGGCCCGCGCAAGGAGTGGATCCAGACCCACGCCCGGCAGGTCAAGAACCTGGACGTCTAGCGCTCGCCTGAGGCCTCACGCTACGCCGACGCGCCCCTCGTCGTCGCTCACCAGGACCGTGTGGAACGCGTAGCCGTCGGCGTGCAGGCGGTCCCCGCCCCCCTGCTTCCGGTCGAGGATACAGGCCACCAGCGCCACCTCGTGCCCGGCGGCCTCCGCCGCTTCGATCGCCATATAGAGCGACCCGGCCGTGGAGCACACGTCGTCCACTATCGCCACCCGGGCGCGCTCCGGCAGCGGCCCCTCTATCGCCTTCCCCGCCCCGTGGTCCTTCGCCTCCTTGCGCACGAAGAAGCCTGAGACCGGCACCCCGCCGTCCTGCCCGCTCAACATCGCAATCTCCGTCACGAGGGGGACCGCCCCCACCGCGGGGCCTCCCACTGCCACAGCGCCCGACTCCCGTATCGCAGGCAGCAACGCCTGCGCCACGAGATTCGCTCCTCTGGGGGAAAGCGTCAGCAAGCGCCCGTCGAAGTAGTACGTGCTCGTCTGGCCGGAGGCCAGCACGAACTCCCCGTACAGGAGCGCCCCCAGCTCCTCCGCCAGCTGCAGTATCTCACCCGCAGTCCCGGCCTCTGTCTGCTGCGTCATGCCGTGTCTCCTCCCGGAAGGGGGGCCGACTCTCGCACCCCTCGGTACAGATGGTGCTGTTCGATGTAGTCGCCGACTGCGTCCGGCACCAGGTAGCGCACCGGCTCGCCCAGGCTCATCCGCCGGCGAAGCTCCGTCCCGCTGATCTCGATGAGCGGCATGTGTACGACCATCACCCGCTCGGCCGCCGCGGGGTCGATCGCCGTCAGCGCATCCAGGTCCACCGTGCCGTGCCCCGGGCGCAACGCCACCACCAGCCGGACCTGCTCGAGGATGCGCTTCGGGTCCTTCCACCGAGGCATCGTCTGCAGCGTGTCCGCCCCCATGATGAACAGCAGTTCGTCGCCCGCCATAGGCCCGGCGCGCAACGCGGCGAGAGTGTCTACCGTGTACGTCTCTCCCGGCCTGTCCAGTTCGATGCTGGACAGCTGGAACGCCGGGTTTCCCGCTATCGCCAGCTCCACCATCGCGCGGCGGTGTTCCCTCTCCGTGATCGGCTCGTCACGCTTCATCCAAGGGAGTCCGGTGGGGATGAACCAGACCTCGTCCAGTCCCAGGCGCCACAGCACCTCCTGCGCGAGGATGAGGTGGCCGGTGTGCACCGGATCGAACGTCCCGCCGAGGATCCCCCTGCGCACGCCTTACTCCCACTCCATCTCGAATTCGCCGATGCGTACCGTATCACCCGGTGCGACCCCCGCGCGCTCCAACGCCTCGATCACCCCCAGGCGATTCAGCTCCCGGTGGAACTGCAGCCTGGCCCGCCAGTTGCCGAGGTTCACGACGTCCAGCATCCGCTCCGCGATCGCGCAGGAGACCGCGAACCCCTCTTCGCTCCGCTCTATATGCGGCTTCGAGCCGGGACTTTCCATCCGGGGCACAGGCGGCACGCCCACAACCGCCGTCTCCTCCTGCGGCACGAGCGCTGCCATCCTCCGCATCAGCTCCTGGACTCCCTCTCCGGTAACTGCCGCGATCCCGACGGGGGTATGCCCGGCCGCGGCCGCTACCGCCGCCTTCTGCGCGGCATAGCGCGCGCGTGCCTCCGGGACGTCCATCTTCGTTACGGCCACGGCGTGCGGTTTCTCTCCCAGCCCCGCGCCGTACGCAGTGACCTCCTCCCGCACCACCCGGTACTCCGCCGCCAGGTCCTCCGACATCCCGTCCACGAGATGCACGAACGCTCGCGCCCTTTCACAATGGCGCAGGAACTCCAGCCCAAGTCCCCGCCCTTCGCTGGCACCCTCTATGAGGCCCGGGACGTCCAGCGCAACCAACACCCTCTCTCCCGTATGCACTACGCCGAACCCCGGTTCAAGCGTCGTGAACGGATAATCTGCGATCTTCGGTTTCGCGTGAGAGACGACACTGAGCAACGTCGACTTTCCAGCATTCGGCGCCCCCAGAAGCGCGATGTCAGCAAGCAGTTTCACCTCGAGTTCAACCTCTCGCTCCTCGCCCTGCTCTCCGCCCAACGCTATCAGGGGTTCCTGGTTCGTTGAACTGGCGAAATGGACATTCCCGAAGCCTCCTCGCCCGCCATGCACGACGACCGCCTGGGCTCCATCTGCTGTCAACTCGGTCAGGAAATGCGCTCCCTCCTCCGACATCTCCCACACGACGGTCCCTACCGGGACATCCACGTACGTGCTCCGTCCCTTGCGCCCCATCCGCTGCTTGCCCCTCCCCGAGGCTCCTGCATCGCCGACCACCCGGCTCACTCCTTCCAGATGGCCCAATGTCCGGACATTACCCACTGCCCGGCAGACGACCGCGCCACCGTCTCCTCCATCTCCGCCATCGGGGCCTCCCCTCGGGCGGAACTTCTCCCGAAGGAACGACACAGCCCCGTTTCCTCCATGTCCCCCGACGAGTGTTAGGCGTTTCTTATCAAGCATGACTTGTTAAGTATACGGAGAGAGAAGATACCGGCGTCGGTGGAGAGGAAAGCTGGTGCGGAGAGTGAGGGGAAAGAAGGGCGCTCCACGGCGCGATGGCGGGCTCAAGCCGGTGTGGAGAGTTCCTCTGGAGTGTCTCTGGAGGAGAGGGAGAGTCGGATGGCGGTGAGGGCATTGGCCGTGGCCGTGTCGTCCTGCAGCCGCTCGGTGGTTCGCCGGAGGCCATAGAGGATAGTTGTCCGCTCCCTTCCGCCGAGTTGTTCACCAATCTCCTCAGCGGACAGGCCCAGAAGCGTATGGAGCAAGTGCATCGCGACCTGCCGTGCGGTAGAGGCTTCGCGGTCGCGCCGTGGCCCTTCGAGGGCGGCGACGGGTAGCCCGTAGTAGCGCGCGACCGCGGCGAGCGTGGAATCAGGGGAGAGTGGCGCGGTGCGTGGGGAGAACTGTGCGACAAGCGCCTGACGTGCGAGGTGGGGCGTGATGCTTCGCCCTGTGAGGTCGGCCAAGGCCAGAAGCCGGGTGAGCGCCCCCTTCAGGACGTGTCCGTTGGAGTCGAGCCGTTCGGCGACGAATGCCAGAACGTCAGCGTTGAGCGTTACTCCGGCCGCCGCGGCGAATGTTGCGAGGAGTGTGATCCGTGACTCGAGGTCCGGCGGTTCGAGGTCCGCCTGGAGCCCTGCGGCGAGCCGCGACTGGAGCCGCTTTTCCACGACGATGGAGAGGGCAGGGCGGTCGCTTGCCAGCACGATCTGGCTGCCCCGGCTTCGGAGCGCGTCCAGGGTATGCAGCAGGCCATCGAGGATTCGGGCACTCTTCCCTTCGAAGGCGTGCACGTCGTCCAGAAGCAGCACGTCAACTGCCCAGAAGCGGCTGCGGAACGCCTTGGTCCGCTTCTCCCGCATCGCGGCGAGGTAGGCGTTCGTGAACTCCTCCGCGGTGCTGTACTCGGCGGAGAGGCCGGCGTCGTGGGCGTGATGTCCGATCGCCTGCAGCAGATGTGTCTTCCCCAGCCCGACGCCGCCGTAGAAGAACAGGGGGTTATAGGCGGACCCCGGCGCCCGGGCTACGGCCAGGGCTGCGGCATGGGCGAGCTGGTTCTCCGGCAAGGCAACGAAGGAGTCGAACGTTTCGGTGGGAGAGAGTGTGCTGTTCGGTGAACGCTCAGGAGAAGCGGTGCCTGCCGTGCCTGGGGCGGAGAGTCGTTCGGATGCACTGCCCGGCAGGATGAAGCGTACGCTGACGGGGCGCGCGGCTATGGCGGATGCTGTCGTGTCGGCCAGCCCTTGCATGCGGCCTTCCAGCCACGCCACCGCGAAGGCTGTTGGGGCGGATACGGTCAGGGATTCGTCTGCCAGGTGCTCACCGCTCGTGCCCGCCAGCCAGGTGTCGAAGGTCGCCTTCGGCGTCTGTAGCTGCAGGCGACCGAGAACGGCGTCCCAGAGGCGGCGTGCTGAACTATCCGACAAGAGCGGCTGTCCTTCCTGGGGCTGGCGTTGAAACCGGCGGATGGACTTGGAACTCTGGGGGAAAGAGCGGGGCACCGTCCGGTGGGTAGCTATCAAACTAGCAGCGGGGCAGGCGCAGACCACCCACCAAAATCCACACGATTCTCATTGGAATCTCACTTGCAAAAAATCCGGCAACCCTGCCGTGGCGTCATGGCCTAGCCCTCACTTGCCAGCCCGCCATGGCCTGCTTGACTGCTAACATTACTCCTATGGAGCCGCTGCGCGTCGTTTTCATGGGTTCTCCCAAACCCGCCGTTACCGTCCTCGATGCCACTGTCGCGACTGCTGCGGCTAACGATTGGTCGGTGGTGGCGGTGTACACCGCGCCGGACAGACCTGCAGGGCGCGGACGCCGCCTGCTGCCTTCTCCGGTGCGTGGACGGGCGGAGGAACTGGGCATACCCGTGCTCACACCCCAGCGCCTGGCGCAGTCCGAGGAACAGGAACGCTTCCGTGAGCTCCGCGCCGATCTGGTTGTTCTCGCTGCATACGGGCTACTCCTTCCGCCGGCCTTCCTTTTCGAGCCGGCCCACGGCGCGGTGAACGTCCATCCCTCGCTGCTGCCTCGCCACCGGGGCGCGGCCCCTGTTGCCGCGGCGATCCTGACCGGGGACACGGAGAGTGGGGTAACGCTCATGGCCATGGACGAGGGGCTGGACACCGGCCCGACTCTTGCCTTGCGGCCCTTCCCCTTGAACGGCGATGAGCGCACGCCCGCGCTCACAGACCGGCTCTTCTCGCTCGGTGGCGCGCTCCTGGCCGAGGTGCTGCCCCGCTACCTCGCGGGTGAGGTCGTACCCGTGCCGCAGCCTGAGGTCGGAGTAACGTATGCGCCGCGCATGACCAAGGCCGACGCCCTGATCGACTGGAACGAGCCCGCGCTGCTCATCGAGCGCAAGGTCCGCGCCCACGATCCGTGGCCGGGCACGGCGGCGGTATGGGAGGACCGGCGGCTGGCCGTCACGGATGCGGCGGTGGAGTTGGAGGCTGAGGGCCTTGCCCCTGGCGAGGTGCGCGCGGACGCGGGCGCGGTGCTCGTGGGAACGGGCAGGGGAGCGCTGCGCTTGCTGCGGGTGAAGAGGGAAGGCCGCGCGGAGATGGATGCGGCGGACTTCCTCCGGGGGTATCCCGCCTTCGCGCGAGCGCGGCTGGGCCCGGGATGACCCCTACTCGGAAGAGTTGTCGTCCTCGGACGCTGCAGGGGTCTCCTCTGCGCTCGCCGCTTCCTCCGGTGCAGCCTCTTCCGCCGCTTCCTCTTCCTCCTCGGCCACTGCGGCGCGGACGATGATGCGCGCAACGTAAGCGCTCGGGTCGGTGACCATCGTAACGCCGGCGGGCAACTCGAGGTCGCCCGCGTGGATGACCGAGTCCGGGTCGCTCAGGGCCGCGAGGTCTACTACGATCGCGTGCGGGATGTCGGTTGGCAGCGCCTCGACTGCCAGCTCGTGCAGGTCCTCGGACAGCGTTGCTCCTGCTGCCCGGGCCCCGGGCGCTTCGCCCTCGAAGTGCAGCGGCACTGAGGCGTGGATGCGCTGTGTCCGCGATACGCGCAGCAGGTCGACGTGCAGCAGCCGCTCGCTCACCGGGTGGCGCTGTACGTGCTGGACCATCACGAAGTGTTCTTCGCTGCCCACCTGCACCGTCATCGGGCTCGTCTGCCCGACGGTGCCCAGCGCGTGGACGAGGTCGTAGGTGTCGGACTGCAACGACAGGGAGGGCCCGCCCGGTCCATAGACGTGGATGGGGGTGATGCCGGAGCGCCGGAGCGCCTTCACTTTCTTGCCGAGCGCTACGCGTTCTTCCGCCGCGATCCGTACTTCGTCCATGATGCGCCTTCCATAAACGTGCCCCGTTATTCAACGGGGCTGACGATGAATCATAGCAGACGGAGACCTTTCCCGCCAGCCGCCGCTGCTCCTCGCGCGCATTGTTGACCCTTAAGGTGGACTTTATCCGGCGGGAACGGGTATCATCGATTCGTTAAGGCAGGGTGACGGCGATGCGAATCCCGATGAAAGTGGACTACGGCGTGAGGGCCCTGGTGGACCTTGCCGGGCAGTCGGATGTCCACCGCCCGGTCCGCACTGCGGACATCGCCGGACGCCAGGGCATCCCTGAACCCTATCTGGACCAGGTGCTCACCACGCTCAACAAGTTCGGGCTCATCACGAGCCGCAGGGGCCCCCAGGGTGGCCACGTTCTCGCGCGGGCGGCCTCCGACATCACGCTCGACGAGGTTGTCGCGACGCTCGACGGACGCAATCCCCCGCTCGAATGTATCGACGATGCAACCGAGTGCGCTCTCTCCGGGTGTTGCGCCCAGCGCGACATCTGGCGCGACGTCGAGGACGCGATCCACGCGGTGCTGATCACGACCACCATCGCCGACCTGGCCGAACGCCAGCAGGCGCGGGCAGCGGCCCCTCTGACGTTCGTATCCTGAATCCGCAGGACAGCAGCTCGGCATGAGGCACGGCGCGCCGCCGAGCACCGTATCAACGGGAGGAGAAGACATGACGGTAACTGCCCCTCAGTTGACCCCTGAACAGGTCAAGCGCTACAGCAGGCACATCATCATGCCGCAGATCGGCAGCGGCGGGCAGCGCAAGCTGATGGATGCGAAGGTGCTCGTCGTCGGCGCCGGCGGCCTCGGAGGCCCCGTCGCACTCTACCTCGCCCTCGCTGGAGTCGGCACCATCGGGCTCGTCGACTTCGACGTGGTCGACCTGAGCAACCTCCAGCGCCAGGTCCTGCACAACAGCGAGACGGTCGGCATGCCCAAGGTCGAGTCGGCGATCCAGACCCTCAACCGCTATAACCCGGAGGTCAACGTCGTTGCTCACGAGTTCCCCATCAACTCGGAGAACGCCATGGACCTCATCGCGCAGTACGACATCGTCGTGAACGGCGCGGACAACTTCGCTACTCGTTACCTCGTGAACGACGCCGCGTACCTCAGCGGCAAGCCCGTAGTGGACGGCAGCATCCTCATCTTCGACGGCCAGGTCTCGGTCTACGAACCGGGCAAGGGCTGCTACCGCTGCCTCTTCCCGGAGCCTCCGCCGCCCGGCCTTGTTCCCAACTGTGCCGAGGCGGGCGTTCTCGGTGCTCTTACCGGCACCATCGGCAGCATCCAGGCGACGGAGACTGTCAAACTCGTCCTGGGCATCGGTGAAACCCTCACCGGACGCCTGCTCCTCGTAGACGCGCTCAACATGGAGTTCCGTGTCGTCCGTGCGCGACGGAACCCCGCGTGCCCGCTCTGCGGAGACGATCCCACCGTGACTGAGCTGATCGACTACGAGGTGTTCTGCGGCCTCGCCCCGGCGCCTGACCAGGAGGGCGTTGCGGCGGCTCACTGAGCGTGCGCACCCGCCCGCGCACACGCGCAGGGCCGCGCCTGCAAGAGGACCGCATACGGCTATGCGCAGCGCCAACCTCATTGAGGCCATCGGCAACACCCCGCTCGTCGAGTTGCCGGCGTTCAGCCCTGCCCCCTCCGTCCGCATCTACGCGAAACTGGAGGGCAACAACCCCACGGGCTCCGTGAAGGACAGGATCGCTCGGGCCATGGTGCAGGCTGCCCTCAAGGACGGCGTGCTCACCCCCGGCAGCATCCTGCTGGAGCCCACCAGCGGCAACACCGGCATCTCGCTGGCGATGGTCGCCCAGCGTCTCGGCTACCGCTTCACCGCCGTCATGCCGGACAACGTCAGCCAGGAGCGCAGCCAGCTCCTCGCCGCGTACGGGGCGGAGATCGTCTACTCGCCCGGAGAGGGCGGCTCCAACGGCTCCATCGCCCTTGCGCAGGAGATGGCCGCTGCGGACGACCGCTACGTGATGCTCTACCAGTACGGCAACCCCGCGAACCCGCAGGCCCACTACGAGACCACCGCCCCCGAGATCATCCGGGACGTACCGGAGGTGACCCACTTCGTCGCCGGACTCGGCACGGGGGGTACCCTCATGGGCGTTGGACGCCGCCTCAAGGAGTACAACCCCGAGGTGGAGGTCATCGCCGCCGCTCCCGAGATAGACGACCGCATCCAGGGGCTCCGCAGCCTCGAGGAAGGGTTCGTTCCTCCCATACTGGACCTCTCCCTGCTGGACGGACGCATCATGGTCAGTGGTGAGGAGAGCTTCCGCCTGACCGCGGAGGTGCTGCACAGGGAGGGCGTTTTCGCCGGCGTCTCGTCCGGCGCGGTGCTTGCCGCGGCCCAGCGTGTCGCTGCCCGCGTTTCGGAGGCGAACATCGTCTGCCTCTTCGCCGACGGCGGGTGGAAATACCTCAGCACCGGCCTCTGGACGGACGAGGACGCTGCCGGACTGCGGGAGAAAGTGCAGGGCAAGGTCTGGTGGTAGACGCGAGCGCATTCCGCGACCACGCCGCCGCTTGGCGCGCTGAACTGACTGTTGGCATCCTCTACGACGCCCGCACGCCCAGCCGGGAGCTGATGGAGAGCCTCCGCCGCGAGGGCGTGCAGTTCGGCCCTGCGGACGAGATCGCCGAGCCCCACGCATTCATCCTCGATCTCGTCGATGCCGACCGTCACCGAGCGGAGTCGTTATCGGGGACCTACGGCAAGAGCCCCTGTCCGGTCATCGCCGTACTCTCCGGGAGCCACCTGCAGGCCCCGAACCTCACCATCGCCGCGGACGACTTCATCATCGCCCCGTGGGAAACGGGCGAACTCGCGCTTCGCATCAACAAGCAGTTGGAGCGCAAGGCCCCGCCCGATGAACCCGGCGTCATCCGCGTCGGCGACCTCGTTATCAATCCCAGTCGCTACGACGTCTACCTCGCGGGCAGGCCGGTCGTGCTCGCTTTCAAGGAGTACGAGCTCCTCAAGCTCATGGCTGCCAACCCTGGCCGCGTCTACAGCAGGGAGACGCTCCTGGAGCAGGTCTGGGGCTACCAGTACTTCGGGGGCACCCGCACCGTGGACGTCCACATCCGGCGCCTCCGCAGCAAGATCGAGGACGCCTCCCACACCTTCATCGACACCGTCTGGAACGTCGGCTACCGCTTCCGCGGATAACCTGCTCTCGCAGCCCGGGTGGGGCGTGGTGTACCATGTCCCCGCTGGCAAGGAGGGAGCCATGCCCCTGTACGAGTACGCCTGCGACGCCTGCGACGCCCGTTTCGAGCGTCTGCAGCCCATGTCCGCCGCTCACGTGAGCGACTGCCCGGGTTGCGGCGAGGAGGCCAAGCGCGTCCTTTCGCTCTTCGCCGCGCCCGTTGCCGTGGGCGCGGGTGCCGGCCCCTCGCCCGTGGGCCCGCTCAGCGGAGCATGTTGCGGGGGCTCCTGCGGCTGCGGCTAACAGAAGCCTTCCAGCACCGCTCTCGCCTCCTCCTGCTGCGAATCCAGCACCCACAGCCCGTGCAGCGTGAACTGGTTCTGTCCCCAGAGGCCGTAACCCCCAAGCTCCGGACGCACCACTGACTCGATGCCGGCGTCCCGCAGCAGCCCCTCCGCCATCCGGGCCTCCAACTCGTTCGGATATATCCGCAGGCGTGCCAGGTCCATGGGCGCCTCACGAGTCCGCGCGTGACCGGCTGGCGTACCTCCGCAGCGCACCCCCACTCCCCACAGCACTGCCGTCTCCAGCAGGATGAGCACGCCTATGAGCAGCGTGATGTCGCGCCAGAAGCCGAACGGGAACACCTGCACGAGGTACTCCGTGCGGGGGTCGAACACCCAGTTCCCCTGCGGGAACCCGATGTAGTGGAACACCCTGAACACCTGCTGGAACGCCACGGCGCTCAGCAGTCCCAGGACGAGTATCACGGCCCCCGTCAGCGCCGCCCCGCGCCGCAGCCACGATGCGATGACGAGATACGCCTCTCTCCGTAAGCGCCATGCTGCCAACAGCGTGAGCGCGACCAGCAGGGCCGCCGACAGCCACTGGACGCGGTAGACGCGCAGGAAGAGCGCCTTCACGTCCGCCATGTGCGAGATCTCGTTCGCGTTGAACAGCGCGCGCGGAACGCCGTAGACCTCCACCGTGACAGACAGCGGATCGTCGCTGCCGCTCGCGAAGTACGCCTGCACCTCCCGCCCCACGTGCGTCAGCCCTTCCGGCGTGATGCCGGTCCGCTCCGACACCGAGTGCCGCTCGAACAGCGCTTCGTACAGCGGCAGGCTGTCGGCCGCGCACCGAACCGTCGTCGTTACCAGCAGCAGCCCCAGCGCCACCGGGGCAACCCACCCGGCGATGCGCCACGGCTCTCTCAGTATCCGGCCCATACCCGGATTCTACCCGCTGTGCTCCGCTATAATCCGCGCACCCACTCCGTGCGGAGCCTCCCTTGTCCGACACCTTCGACGCCCTCCTGGAAACGATGCGCCGCCTGCGCGACCCCGTCGCCGGCTGCCCCTGGGACCTGGAGCAGACCCACGACTCCCTCCGGGGCTCCCTGCTGGAGGAGACCTACGAGGCCCTCGACGCCATGGCATCCGGCGAGCGTGCGGCGCTGGTGGAGGAGCTTGGCGACCTCCTCCTGCACGTCGTCTTTCACGCCCAGATCGGCGCGGACGAGGGCGCGTTCACTATGGACGACGTCGCCGCCCAGCTGAACGAGAAACTCGTCCGCCGTCACCCCCACGTCTTCAAGGATGCCGCAGCCCGCACTTCAACCGAGGTTACCGGCCAATGGGAGCGGCTGAAGGCGGAGGAACGCTCGAAGAAGGGCGAGGGAGACCGCTCCATGCTCGCCGGTGTCTCGCGCGCCATGCCCGCGCTCGCGTACGCGCAGTCCGTCCTCAGCCGCGCACGCAGGGCGGGGTTCGACTGGGACGACCCGGACGCCGTCTTCGACAAGGTCGCGGAGGAAGCGAGCGAGCTCCGGGACAGCGAAACTCCGCAACGGAGGGAGGAAGAGTTCGGTGACCTCCTCCTTGCGCTCGTCGCCGCTGCTCATCGCATGGACATAGACGCGGAGCAGGCCCTGCGCGGCGCAAACGACCGCTTCGCCACCCGATTCGGGCGCGTCGAGGACGCCCTGCGCAGGGACGGCCGCTCGCTCGCCGACGCCCCCACTGCGGACAAGCTCGCGCTATGGGAACAGGCTAAAGCCACAGAATGAGAGAACCGGCAACACCTGCGGCTCGTATACGCAGAAGGGTGAGCAGAAGTCGCCTGCCGTGGGTATAATTGCCGGTTAGACGCTCCACTTGGAGCGTCCCTTGGAAACAACAACATCGTGAGGTAACGGGAAGTATGCGTATCGGACGTCTGCTCGTGGCGCTCGCCACACTCACCATCACCTTTGGCCTGCTCACCCCTGCGGTGTCCGCTCAGGAGGCCGACGACATACGGGTCGACTCCCCCGTGCGCTCTTTGGAGATGGGGCCCCGCGAGACGAGGGTTGACCTCACAGTAGACCTCTACAACACCACCTCGGAGCGCAAGATCGCCAGGATCATCGTCGACGATGTCCCGGACGGCTGGGAGATCGGCGTCTGGGACCGCTTCTTCGACTTCAAGATCGGCGAGATCGTCGTCGAACCTTCCGCTCCGGACGACACCGGCCCGAGCCAGAGCCTCCGCCTCCGCGTCGACCTCCCGGACGAACGCCCCGCCGCCGGCGACTACTCCTTCGGCCTGCGCGTCGTCTCTCCGGAAGGCGTCGAGTACGAGAACGCCCGCTACACCATCGAGGTGCCCGAGCCTCCTGCCCCCAGGGACACTGGCGTCGCCATCACCGTGACGTTCCCCGCCCTGAGCGGCCCGGCCACCAGCGAGTTCGAGTTCGAGATCGTCATCGACAACGACACCGGCGCGGACACTTCCTTCAACCTCACATCGGCTGCGCTCGATCAGAATGGACAGGTGCTCCCCGGCTGGGACGTCACCTTCTCTCCCTCCTTCGGCCAGGAGCGCGTCATCTCCAGCATCAGCGTGGGCGCCGCGCTCAACGAGCGCGTCGACGTGCGCGTCACCCCGCCGCGCAACACATCTCCCGGCGACTACCTCATCCCGGTCCAGGTGCAGGACGATGCGGGGTTCGAGGCGGATGCCCTGCTGCTGGTGACCATCCGTGGACGCGGCGAGGTGTTCCTGGGCACGGACACCGGCCTGCTGAACCTGGACGCCACCGCGGGCGAGGAAGCCTCCACCACGTTGCGCCTCACCAACTTCGGCACCGGTGACCTTGCGGACATAAACCTCCTCGCGGACGCGCCTTCGGGGTGGCAGGTCTCCTTCGAGGTGGACTCCGTGGCGGAGCTGCCGGTCAACAACCAGATAGACATCACCACCACCGTCCTTCCGGCGGCCGACGCCATTCCCGGAGACTACCTCGTGACCCTGCGCTCCAACCATCCGGACACGAACGCCTCGCTCGAGCTGCGCGTGACCGTGGCGCAGTCCACCATCTGGGGCTGGCTCGGCATCGTCCTGGTCATCCTGGTCATCGTCATCCTCGGCGGGCTCTTCTGGAGGCTAGGCAGGCGATGACCAGCACTACGCCGCTCATCGAGGCCCGCGGGCTCACCAAGCGCTACGGCGGCTTCACCGCCGTGGACGGCATCGACCTGACCATTGACGAGGGCGAGGTGTTCGGCTTCCTCGGACCCAACGGGTCCGGCAAGAGCACCAGCATCCTCATGATGCTTGGCCTCACCGAACCGACTGAGGGAACCGTCCGCGTCTGCGGCTACGACCCCTCCCGCAACCCCCTTGCAGTCAAGCGGCAGGTCGGCTACCTCCCGGAATCGGTCGGCTTCTACGGCGACCTGACCGGTGCGCAGAACCTCCGCTTCACCGCCGAGCTCAACGGCATCCCTCACGCGGAGGCCGACCCGCGCATCGCCGAACTCCTCGATACCGTGGAACTCGAGGACGCGGCGAACCAACCCGTCGCCCAGTACTCGCGCGGCATGCGACAACGCCTCGGCCTCGCTGACGTGCTGCTCAAGCAGCCCCGCCTCGTCATCCTGGACGACCCCACGCTCGGCCTCGACCCTGCCGGCATCGTCTGGCTGCTCGGCATCATCGAGGAGCTCAGCTCCCGGCAGGGCATCGCCGTATTCCTCTCCTCGCACCAGTTGGAGGAGGTGCAGCGCGTCTGCCACCGGGTCGGCATCATGTCCCACGGCAAACTCGTGCTGGAGGGCACCGTCGCGGCGCTCACCTCGCAGACCGAGGGCGGCGGCTTCCGCATCACCCTGAAGGTCGAGGGCGCGAGCGCCGCCCTGGATGCCGCGCTCGCCGCCCTCTCCTCCGTGCGCGACGCGACCCGCTCCGGCGTCGACGTGGTTATCGAGAGCGATGAGGACGTACGCGCCGCAGCTGCGGCCGCCGTCCACGAGCACGGCGCCCGGCTGCTCGAGATGCGCGCCAACGACCGCACGCTCGAGGACATCTACCTCCGCTACTTCCAGGAAACGGACCAGTGATTGCGCTCTTCTGGAAGGAGCTCGCGGACCACTTCGGACGGCGCAGGTTCACCCTGCTCTTCGGCCTCATTGCGCTCGGCCTCGTCTGGGGCGCGTTCGTCGACCTCGGGCAGTTGGCGGGTCAGGGGAGGCAGTTCTTCTTCCTGGACGTCTTCACCACCACTGCGGGCGTCCCCATCTCCCTGCTCACGTTCCTCAGCTTCTTCGGGCCGGTCATCGGCATCGCGCTGGGCTTCGACGCCATCAACGGCGAGCGCACGCAGGGCACGCTTGCCCGCCTCCTTGCGCAGCCGCTCCACCGCGACTCCGTCTACAACGCCAAGTTCCTCGCCGCCCTCCTCACGCTTGCGCTTGTCGTCGCCAGCATGATGATCGTCGTGATCGGGCTCACCATGTTCCGCATGGGCATCGCCCCCACCGGCGAGGAGGTCCTGCGCCTCACCGGCCTGGGGCTCGTCTCCGTCGCCTACCTCGCCTTCTGGCTCGCCCTCGCCATCACCGCCTCCGTCCTCTTCCGCAACACCGTCACCTCCGCGCTCGCCTCCATCGGCATGTGGTTCGCCCTCGGCTTCCTCATCACGCTCCTGGGCGGCGTCCTCGCCGACCGCATCGTTCCCGACATCGCGACGACTGACGACGCCGTCCGCCACGTGAACATCGAGTCGTGGGCCAACCGTGTCTCTCCCGCCGGCCTCTACTCCGAGGCGACCTCCATCCTCCTCGACCCCATCGGCGGGCGCGCGCTCAACCTCTTCACGATAGAGCAAGGACGCCTGGAAGGACTGCTCTCGACGCCGGTGTCCGCGGCCCAGAGCCTTCAGCTCGTCTGGCCGCACATCGTCGTGCTGGTCGCGATGGTCGCCATCCTCCTCGCGGCGTCCTACGCCCGCTTCATGCGCGAGGAGATCAGGGCCTAGCGGTTGTCCCGTCGTTCCCGCACCGGCGGGAATCCAGGGTGCGCGGGCAGCGCACACGGCGGGGTTGGTGGGAGTGGGGCTGTCATGCCGAGCAGGGCGCTGCGCGACGACCGATCTTGTCTACTCCCGCCTGCGCCACCCGTAGACGATCAGCGCCACCCCCGGCATGCCGAAGATGATGGCGGAGAGCACCGCCACCAACACCTGGCCGCTCTGCGGTTCGGCGATGATGCCCTTTTCAGCGGCATCGGACGCCCCCCGGAACAGCGCAAGCGTCACCCACACTGTCACCAGCACCCACAGCACGCCGCCTGCTAACGCAACGCGCCACATCACGCGTCGTGCCTCACGATAGGGTCGATGGGGACCCGCCCCGCGAGCCCGCACGCCTCCTCGAACAGCGCAGCCGCCGACAGCAGCGACGCCTCGTCCGCGCGCGGCGTCATCAGCTGCAGCCCCACCGGCAGCCCGGACGACGTGAACCCGCACGGCACCGAGATCGACGGGCACGACGTGAGCGTCAGCGCGAACGACATCACCAGCCAGCTCACGTACGTCTCGAACCGCACGCCCCCGGCCTCCTCCACGTACCGCTGGTCGACGTCGAACGGCGGTACGAGCACCGTGGGTGACACGAGGATGTCGTACCGCTCGAAGAACGACGCCGTGCGGTAGTAGAGCGCCCCGCGCGCCGCCTCCGCCCGGTTCACGTCCTCCGCCGACAGCGCCAGCCCCGCCTCCACGTTCCAGATGACCTCCGGCTTCAGCAGGTGCCGGTTGTTCTCCAGGTGCTTCCCGTACAGCGCCGCGAACTGCGCCGCACGCAGCGCCTGGAATATCGGCTCCGCGTCGTGCAGGTCGGGCGCGCCTTCGTCCACCGATGCCCCGATGCCCTCGAACAGCCGCACGGCGCGGGCGCATATCTCTTGCACCTCCGAGTCCACCGGCGCGATACCGAGGTCCGGCGAATACGCGACGCGCTGAGGCGCGCGGGGCGCGTCCACCGCCTCCACGAACGGACGCTCCGATCGCGGCAGGCTGATAGGGTCCACGGGAGTGACGCCGCACGCCTGCGTGTCGAGGAACAGCGCGACGTCGCCCACCGTCCGCCCCATCGGCCCCTCGACCGACAGCCCGGCGAACGGCAGCTCCTTCGGGCCGTGCGGCACGCGCCCCGGCGAGGGACGCAGGCCGACGACCGAGCAGAAGCTCGCGGGGATGCGCAGGCTCCCACCGAGGTCACTCCCCGTCGCGAGCCACACCTGCCCCGTTGCGAGCGCGACCGCCGCGCCGCCCGAGGAGCCGCCGCACGTCATCCGCGTGTCCCACAGGTTGCGCGTCTTCCCGAACACCTCGTTGAACGTGTTCGCCCCGGCCCCGAACTCCGGCGTGTTCGACTTCGCCAGCACGACGCCACCCTGGGACTCGATGTTCTCGACGAGGAAGTCGGAGCGCTCCGGCACGTGCTCCGCGTAGATCGGCGACCCCTTCGTGGAGCGCACGCCCGCCACGTCCTTCAGGTCCTTCACCGCGAACGGGAGCCCGTGCAGGTAGCCGGGCGGCGCGTCGTCGGGCGGGCCGGATGCTGCCAGCCGCTCGGCGTGCTCCCGCGCCCGCTCCACCGCAAGCGTCGGCAGCGCATTCACCGCGCCGTCCACCTCCCCGATGCGCTCGACCGCCGCGTCGACCATCTCCAGCGGCGACACCTCCCGCGCTGCGAGCCGCCGCACCGCCTCCCGCGCCGTCATCCGCACCAGGTCATTCATTCCTGATTCCCTCCGTCATCGCTGCGAAGATAAACGCCCGCCGGCAAGCCTCGTCATTCCAGCACGGGCTGGAATCCAGGGTGCGCGGGCAGCGCACGTTCTCACTCCCGCACCTCTATACCCGCGCGCTCCTCCGCCAGCATGAACGTCGCCAGGTTGTCCCACTCCCCCCAGCCGCGCTCGATCCCCTCCTCCATCACCCGCTTCGCCATCGCTGCCAACTCCATCGGCGCGCCCATCTCCTCCGCGAGCTCCTGGCCGAGGCTCACGTCCTTGTGCGCGAGCCGCAGCGAGAAGCGCGGCGTCTCGAAATCGCCCTTGAACACCACGTCCGGTATCTGCCTCAGCAGCGTCTGCTTACCGAACGCCGCGTCCCACAGCACCTGCAGCATCACCCCCGGGGCGACGCCTGCCTTCACTGCGAGCGTCATCCCCTCCTGCACGACGACGCGGGTCGTCAGTGTTATGGAGTTGTGCACCAGTTTCGCCACCGTCCCGGAGCCGATGGGTCCGACGTAGCTCACCCCTGTGCCGATCGCCTCGAACACCGGGCGCACCGCCTCGAACACGTCCCTGTCGCCACCCACCATCACTGCCAGCGTGCCCTGCTCCGCGCCGATGGTGCCGCCGCTCACCGGGGCGTCCAGCATGTGCGCCCCGATCGACTCGATGCGCTCCGCCACCTGCCGGATGCGCGTCGGCGACCCCGTCGACAGGTCGGCGTACACCGACCCCGGCTGCAGCCCCAGCGAGAGCCCCTGCGGCCCCAGCGCAACCTCTTCCACGTCCGCCGGCCCCGGCAGCGACGTCAGCACGACGGGCGCCTGCCGCGCGACCTCCACCGGCGTGTCGGCCCAGGTTGCGCCCATCTCCCGGTGCGGCGCCGTCTTCGCCTCGTCGATGTCGTTCACGACGAGATCGTGCCCTGCCTTGATCAGGTTCAGGGCCATGGGCCCGCCCATGTTTCCGAGGCCGATGAATCCGATGCGCATGGTCGCCTCCCCTCTGCTCCGCCTGATGGCGTCCTACGCCTCCCCGCGGGGCGGGGTGCGCCGCCGCGCAGTCTAGGCCGCACCCCTCTGAGGGTCAACGCGCGTCCTGCTCTCCGGCACTCCCGTGAAGCGGGGTATCCAGAGTACGATGAACCTGCGTTCTTCTGCAGTTTCTTCTGCAGACCCGTACGAGTGAACGGGACAATCTTCTGCAGAAAAAGATCTTTATCGGCAAGGCGGTGGCCTGCTTCCGCGTTCTTCCGTTCAAGATCCGCGCCGGGAGGGGGTGTGCAGCCGTCAGTCCATGGGCGCTATCTCCGGCGTAGCTCCCGGGGGGCTCTGTAATCGATAGCCAGGACAGGCGCAAAGGTCATGCACCCCAACGTACCCGTTGGCGGGGCGACAGCGAAAGAGGCGCGTGTCACACCCGACTCATCCATTGCCCGGATAGCGCGCCCCGCATAGCATGGCCGCACCCTCATCAGATCTCAGAGGAGCGGAGCGAAGCACATGGCAGACAACATCAGGGTCGGCATCATCGGCGGCAACGTGAACGGCTGGGCCGGGCGCGCCCACATGCCCGCGATGGCGGCGGGCATCCCCGGCGTCGAGCTCGTCGCCGTCTCCACCACGCGGCAGGAGTCCGCCGACGAGGCTGCGGCGAGGTTCGGCGCGAAGTACGCCTACGACAATCACCACGACCTTCTCGCGAACCCGGAGGTCGACGTCGCAGCCGTTGCCGTGAAGCTGCCTACTCACTACGAGCTGACGAAGGACATCATCGCGGCGGGCAAGCACGTCTACACCGAGTGGCCGCTCGGTACGACGGTCGCACAGGCGGAAGAGATGACCGACCTCGCGAACGTCGCGGGCGTCCGCACCTGCGTCGGCCTGCAGTCCCGCCACTCCGCGCAGTATCAGGAGATACGCAGGCTCATCGAGGGCGGCTCGATCGGAGACGTGCTCAGCGTGAGCCTGACCCAGTTCGCCAGCGGTGCGCTCTCCCGCCCTTCTGGCCGCGTCTGGATGCGCGACGCCGACGCCCACGCCAACACGCTCAGCATCACCTTCGGCCACGCGATGGACGGCCTCATCGCCATGCTAGGTCCCGCCCGCAGCATCGCCGCAGCCGTCAGCACCCAGACGAAGGAATGGACCGCCTCCGACACCGGGGAGAGGTTCGCCGTGACGTCTCCCGACAACGTCATCGTCAGCGGTGCGCTGGCGAACGGTGCGGCCTTCTCCGTGTACATCGCATCCGTCGCGGCGGTCGGCACCGGCCACAGCATGCAGATACACGGCTCGCGAGGCACGATAACGCTCGACGCTTCCGGCTCCACGCACCTCGGAGCGGGTGAGATGCGCGTCGCCGTTGACGGCGGCAACGAGTTGCGCCCCGCCGTCGCCCCTGAGGATGAGTGGGTGACCGCCGCCGGCCTGTCGGGACCGCCCGTGCACATCGGCAAGCTCTGGGCGTCCTACGCCGACGCCATCCTCAACGACCGCGAGTTCCACCCCGACTTCACCGACGCCGTCGCACACCACCGCCTCATGGACGCCGTCCAGCGCGCGTCGGACACGGGCCGAGTGCAAGAGGTGTAGCGCTCGGTTACCCTGTCGCGGTGGCAACGAAGCGTGGCGAACGGGCAGGGAACACGCAGGTGCGGGCCCTGCGGAACATCCTGGACATGGAGGCCGCCAACGGCTTCCCTGACAAGGCCGTCACAGGCGGGCTCGACCGCTTCCTCGAAACACTGCGCGGGCAGGCAGGCGCGGACCCGGCGCTGAGAACGCTGGACGAGCGCGGCCTGCTCTCCGTCGCCTACGCCGAGCTTGACCTGACACGGCGCGAACGCTGGGCAGGCGAGGTCAGTCGCTTCCTCGGCGACGCCAGGCCCACCGCTCATGCCCCGAAGCGCTCCGCCTCGCCGGGACCCCCGCCCGCCGCCCCACCGGACCGGGACCCGCTCGACGTGCCCCTGAGCACCTTGCGGAGCGTCAATCGCACGCAGGCCGCCGCCATCCGGCGAATGCTCATCAGGCGGCGCATGCTCACGCACCCCGGGGAGACCACCGTCGGCGACCTCCTCTACCTCTTCCCCCTGCGCCATGCCGACCGCAGGGAGCGTACCGCCGTCGCCAGACTGCGCGTGGGGGAAGAACAGACGATCGAGGCCGCGCTCTGGGAGGCGTACGAGGTGCGGCTGGGGCGCGGCGGGCGCATCCGCGCCACCCAGGCCGTCGTCGGCGACGACTCCGGCAACATCCGGGTGCTCTGGTGGGGCAACCCGTGGATCGCGCAGCAGCTCAGGAAGGCGATCGCCGCGACGGCGCACACGCCCAGCGGCGTCCCCCGGGTCGTGCTCAGCGGCAAGGTGACCGTGTTCCAGGGCAAGAAGCAAATGGAGTCGCCGGAGTGGGAGCTGGCGGGGAGCGGCGACGCCTCCGGTCTCCACACAGCGGGCCTCGTCCCGTTCTACCCGACGGCCCCCACGACGAAGGGCAAACGCATACCGCCCCGCAGGATGCGCGAGATCGTCCGCGAGGCACTGGACAACACAAAGAAAGGCGGCGGCCTCCGCATCCCGGACCCGCTACCGGACGCCGTGCGCGAGGACGTGGGCCTCCTCACGCTCGGCGAGGCCATCGAACGGGCGCACTACCCGGACTCCGAGGACGCGAAGGAGCAGGCGCGGCGGCGACTCGCCTTCGACGAGTTTCTCGCGATCCAGCTCCGGGTCGGCATGGAGCGCAACTACACGTCCACTCAGGAGGGTATCGTCCTTCCCTTCTTCCCCCCGATGGTGGAGTCGTTCATCGCGTCGCTGCCGTTCATCTTGACGCAGGGCCAACGCGACGCGCTGGACGAGGCGATGCAGGACGTGTCGAGCGGCGGCAGGCCGATGAACCGAGTGCTACAGGGCGACGTCGGTTCCGGCAAGACCGTGGTCGCCGTGGCGATGCTGCTCGCCGCTGTCGCGGGCGGCTACCAGGGCGCGATGATGGCCCCCACCGAGGTGCTCGCGGAGCAGCACTTCTTCAACCTGCGCCGCCTGCTCGGCGGCCCGGAGCACTCCTTGGAGAACCCGGACTGGTTCTCCGCTGTGTTGAAGGGTAGAGAAGAGCCCATCACCGTCGGCCTACTCACCGGCAGCACACGTGCCGCTCCCCGCCGCGAGATACTCAGGATGGCGGAGGACGGCTCGCTGGATTTGATCATCGGCACCCACGCGCTGATCCAGCGGCAGGTGGCGCTGCCGAACCTCGCCCTCGCCGTGGGCGACGAGCAGCACCGCTTCGGCGTCCTCCAGCGCGATGCGCTCCGCGGCAAGAGCGCCGTCGGCGAACCGCACCTGCTCCTCATGTCGGCCACGCCCATCCCGCGCACGCTCGCCCTGACGCTTTATGCTGGCCTGGAGATATCCACGATTCGGGAACTGCCGGCGGGGCGGCAGGCGATACTGACCCGCCGCGTCGACCTCGCCCGCGCCTCGGACGCCGAGCACTACCTGCTGGCGCAGGTGCGCGAGGGACGCCAGTGCTTCGTCGTCTACCCTCGCATCGACGACGCGGACGATCGCTACAACGGCATTGATGATGACGACGATACCGCGGACGAGGACTCCGACCTCGTTCCCGAATCCGCGTCGCTGCCTCCGCTCACCGCGGTTGCGGAGTACGAGCGCCTACGTTCCACCACCCTCGCGGACGCGCGCGTCGGCCTGCTCCACGGGCGGATGCCCCTCCCGGAGAAGCAGGCCGTCATGGACGCGTTCCGGGCAGGGGAGGTCGACGTGCTCGTCTCGACCCCAGTCATCGAGGTCGGCATCGACGTGCCGAACGCCACGGTGATGATGGTCCAGAGCCCCACGCGGTTCGGACTCGCCCAGCTCCACCAGCTGCGGGGACGCGTCGGGCGCGGCGCGCACCGCAGCTACTGCTTCCTCGTGTCGGAATCGGAAGACGAGACCTTCCAGCGCCTGAGCGAGGCGCGGCAGCGCCGCGTGGCGAACGGCGACGACTGGCGGGAGGTCGAGCAGTGGTTCCGCGCAGCCCTCGCGCAGGCGGAGTCGAGCAGGAATCGGCTGAGAGTATTCGTGGACAACAGCGACGGCTTCAAGATTGCGGAGGAGGATCATAAGACTCGGGGCCGTGGAGACTTCTTTGGCACGCGCCAGTCCGGTCGCGCCTTGGATGATCTTGGTGACCGGGACCTGCTCGAAGCGTCGCGCGAGCACGCCGGACACATCCTCGCTGCCGACCCCGAGTTGAGTACGCTCTCCGGCCTCCGCGATGCTGTCGACCGGCTCACCGCCGCCGTGACGGACGAGATGGCATAATGCACCCATGCGCGTCAGCAAGATGGAATGGCGGGGCGTCCGCGTCCCCCTGCGGCAGCCCGAGCTAGCCCTGGACCCGTCCAAGGCGGGCCGCAACGCGCTGCTCATCTGGATGCACATGGACAACGGTCTTGTGGGCGTGGGCGAGGCAGCCACCGCTGGGCCCGGACGCCCGCCCCGCATCGCCGACCTCGCGGCGCTCCTGCACGACCTCGCCCCTTCGGCGCTGGGCCTGCACCCCGCCGTCGCCTTCGACATCCTCTCCGCGCTCGCCCCTCCCGGCTCGACCGGTAACGCGCTCCGCTTCGGGCTGGAGACCGCCGCGTTCGATGCCATGGGCAAGAACGCGGGACGCCCGGTGACCGACCTGCTCGGCGGCGTCATCGACTGGACGCCGATGGTGGGCCTGCTCGACTTTCTCCCGCCGGACGCGGCCGCGGAGCAGGCACGCGTCGCGGTGGAGGACGGCTACGAGTGCGTCAAGGCGTCGCTCGGCGCGCGTGACGCCGCTACGGATGTCGAGATCATCCGCGCCATCCGCCAGGCGATCGGCGACGACGTGGCGCTCCGCGCCGATGCGGACGAAGGCTGGACGGCGGAGCGCGCCATCCACACGGTCGAGCGGCTCGCTCCCTTCGACCTGGACTTCGTGGAGCAGCCCGTCATCGCGGAGGACATGAGCGGCCTCGCGCGCATCCGCAGCGTGTCGCCCGTGCCCATCGCCGCGGACGAGGCCGTCGGCGTGATGAGCGACGCCGTCAAAGTCGTGGAGGCGGAGGCGGCGGACGTGCTCGTGGTGAAGGCGGCGCAGGCGGGCGGCATCCGCGCCGCACAGGCCATCATGGCCTACGCCGCGCAGAACGGCCTGCGGAGCACTGTCTCCGCGTCGCTGGAAACGGGCGTCGGCATCGCTGCGGGCGTCCACCTCGCCGCTTCGCTCGGCAAGGCCGCTCCCGCGAGCCTCGGCGGAGGAGCCCGGCTTGAGTGCGACCTCCTCACGAAGCCGCTCGTCCCCGTTCGGGGGCATATCACCGTGCCGCACCTGCCCGGACTCGGCGTTGAGGTCGACCAGGACGCGGTGGACCGCTACGCGACCGAGGTGGCCGGCGTCATCGCAGGCTAGCCCCCGTCAGCCGTGCCTCTGCTATCATCCGCAACGGCCCGCCGGAACCTCCCGGCCGGGCCGTCTATCGAGAGGGCAGCGATGAAACTCCACGAATACCAGGCCAAGCAGTTGCTGGCCGCGTACGGCGTCCCTGTGCCGGAGAACTACGTTGCGGCATCGGGCACCGAGGCCGCGACGGCTGCGGAGCGGCTCGGCGGCAGGGGCGTCGTCAAGGCGCAGGTGCACGCTGGCGGCAGAGGCAAGGCAGGTGGCGTGAAGGTCGCGTCCAGCCCGGCGGAAGCCGCAGAGATCGCCGGGTCGCTCATCGGTTCGACGCTCGTGACCTTCCAGACGGGGCCGCAGGGCGTGCCTGTCCACCAGGTGCTCGTCGAGCAGACGATGGATATCGAGCGCGAGCTGTACCTGAGCATCACCACCGACGGCGGGCGTCGGCGCCCGGTCGTCATCGCGTCGGCTGCGGGCGGCATGGAGATCGAGGAGGTCGCTCAGACCGAGCCCGAGAAGGTGCTCACCGAAGCCATAGACCCCGCCATCGGCTTCCAGCCATTCCAGGGGCGCAGGCTGGCCGCGGGACTCGGTCTTCCTCCTGCGCAGGTACGCCCGTTCTCCACCCTCGTGGGTGCGTGCTACCGCGCCTATACGGAGAAGGACTCCGGGATGATCGAGATCAACCCGCTCGTCCTCACGAGCGATGGGCAGTTGCTTGCGCTCGACGCGAAGATGGACCTCGACGACGACGCCCTCTTTCGCCACAAGGCGGAGGCCGGGCTGCGCGACGCCAGCCAGGACGATCCGCTCGAGGTGGAGGCGTCGGAGGCCGGCATCGCCTACGTGAAGCTGGACGGCAACGTCGGCTGCATGGTGAACGGGGCGGGGCTCGCCATGGCGACGATGGACATCGTCAAGTTCGCAGGCGCCGAGCCGGCCAACTTCCTCGACGTGGGAGGCGGCGCCGCGGAAGAGAAGATCAGCCATGCCATCCTCCTCATGCTCTCGGACTCCAACGTCGAGAAGGTGCTGGTCAACATCTTCGGCGGCATCCTTCGCTGCGACATCGCCGCGCGGGGCATCGTGGACGCCTACGGCAGGGCCGACCGCCAACCGCCGCTCGTCGTACGGATGCTCGGCACCAATGTCGACGAAGGGAAACAGATCCTCGCCGAGTCGGGACTGACGGCGACGATGGTGGACACACTGGAAGAGGCGGCGGCGGCCATCAAGGGGTGATGGAGCAAGCATGAGCATCCTGGTGAACGAAGACACACGCCTGCTGGTGCAGGGCATCACGGGACGTGAGGGCAGCTTCCACGCGGAGCGCTGCAAGGCGTACGGGACCAACCTCGTGGCGGGAGTGACGCCGGGCAAGGGCGGCGAGAGCGTTCTGGGCGGCGTCCCCGTCTTCGACAGCGTGCGCGAGGCCGTGGACGGCACTGGCGCGAACGTCGCGCTCATCTTCGTGCCGCCGCCGTTCGCAGCGGATGCCATCCTCGAGTCGGCTGACGCAGGCGTCCCGCTCATCGTCTGCATCACGGAGGGCGTCCCCGTCCGGGACTCCACGATGGTCATGCGCTACCTCGAGGGTAAACCGGTGCGCCTGCTCGGCCCCAACTGCCCCGGCCTCATCACCCCCGGAGCCAAGGCTAAGATCGGCATCATGCCCGGCAACATCCACCTGCACGGCAAGGTGGGCGTCGTCTCCCGCAGCGGAACGCTGACCTACGAGGGCGTCGATCAGCTCACGAAGCGCGGCATCGGCCAGTCCACCTGCGTCGGCATCGGTGGAGACCCTGTCTCTGGCACAGGGTTCGTGGACGTCCTCGCCATGTTCAACGACGACCCGGAGACCGAGGCCATCGTCATGATCGGCGAGATCGGCGGCACCAAGGAGCAGGCGGCGGCGGCCTTTATCAGGGAGAACGTGCGCAAGCCTGTCGCGGCGCTCATCGTGGGGCAGACGGCACCGCCGGGCCGACGCATGGGGCACGCGGGAGCGGTCATCACCGGCAAGGCTGCGCTTGCGTCTGAGAAGATGCGGGCGCTGGAGGAGGCTGGCTGCCGCGTCATCCCGACCCCCGCGGACATCGGCGCAACCGTCGCGGATATGCTGGGCTGAGATAGGGGAGTGCAGAGGGGCGAGCCCCTCTGCTGCCGAAGGAGACGAGAGGCGTCGGCGTGGTCCTTCAGGAGTGGCAGGCCGTGAACCGTGGGGCACTGTTGGCGGAAGAGCGGCGCCGGTACGGTGCACGCCGGCGCGCGAACCATTCGGGCGCGCTCCTGCCGGAATACCTGCTCGCGCGGCTGTGGCGAGCGAAGGAGGGGCGTTCACTGCACACGGTGGATGGCAGGCGTGTGAAGGTGCTGTACGCAGGCCGTCCCGCGCCTGGCCACGGCCCTGATTTCCAGGACGCCGTGGTCCGCATGGATGGCGAGCGCACGGCGGGGAACGTGGAACTGCACCGTAAGCCCTCGGACTGGCATGCGCACGGCCACGATGCGGACCCGGCCTACGACGACGTCATGCTGCATGTCGTCGCGCAGGCGGATGGTGCGGGACCCGGCGTTCCGACCGCCGAACTCAGCTGGGCTGAGCATCCCGGTACGGCTGAACCGCCGTTGATGGCGCAGCTTGCGCGAGCGTCCTCCGGCGAGCTCCGGGAGATGTTCCTACGCTCCGGCATGGCGCGCTTCCGCGAGCGCGTGGAGGCTGCGCGCCGCAGCGTCGAAGAGACCGGAGATGAGCAGGCGTTGCACGAGGCCGTCTTCGACGCCCTCGGCTATGCGGAGAACCGTGCGCCATTCCGCCGGCTCGCCGGAGCTGTTCCTGCCGTCGCGCTGCTGGGCCTGGCGCGGAGCCTCCCTGTAGACGAGCGTGCCGCAGCCCTGGAGCGCCTGCTGCTCGACGCGTCGGGACTTGACAGTGAGGCACAACGGCCTCACGGCGACCGTCCTGCCTGGAAGACGGCAGGCGTGCGTCCGGTGAACCATCCGCGCGGTCGCATCCGCGGTGCGGCGGCCTTGCTGGCCCGTGTCTCCGAAGAGGGTTTGCTGGCTGCATGCCGACGAGCGGTTGCCGGGGGCAGCCCGGCGCTGGAGCAATTGTTCGTAGTGGAGGGTCCGGAGCAGGCGCTCATCGGCGCGGGCCGGGCAAGAGAGATCGTCGTCAACGCGGTGCTGCCGCTGCTCGCGGCGGTGGGCGACCCTCATGCAGAGGACCTTTTCATGCGATATCCGGCACTCCCTGAAAACACGCTGACCCGGGAGGCACGCCGACTTACAGGGGCGAAGGGGATGAGGCTCTCGGCGTGCGAGCAGTTGGGGCTTCTACGGCTCTACCGCGGCAGCATCGCCGACGGCTGATCGGTCCGCTAGGCCGCGTAGATGAGCCGCAGCCCGCGCAGTACGAGACGGGGCAGGAATGAGAGCAGCCGGATCAACGCTGCCATCGCAAGCGACCCCGCGACCCCGACGGCTGCCCCGGCCAGTACGTCTGTTGGGTAGTGCACGCCCGCGTAGACCCGCGCCAATCCCCAGCAGAAGGCCAGTGCGTACAACGCTCCGCCCAACCGGCGATGACGCAGGAATACGGCCGTGGCAAGCGCGAAGCCGACCGAAGCTGTGTTGGAGGGGAACGACGGGTCTGTCGGCGCATAGAAGAGTAGCGTCAGGTCGTTATCCACGAAAGGCCGTGGGCGCTCGACGATACCGTTGATGATGGTGGTGATGGCGTTGGCTGCGCCGATACCGCCCGCGGCGATCATCGTCGTGATCTGGTTCAGCGGGCGGGTCTCATGTGTGCCCGTCATCCAGAGCGCGACGAGCACCAGGCTTCCTGTCACAGGAACGAAGTAGTCGCTCACCAGCACTTCCATCACCCCGTCGAACAGAGCGACGTTGCTGACCCCCGAATTCAGAAAGCGAACTATCGCGCCGTCCATCAGCGCGACCCCCTGATTGTTGCCTTGATGCGAGCAGCGAGTGCTCGTGCGAACGTCGTGCGCTCCAACCACGTGAGCCCGGCAGGTGGACAGCGCTCCTCGGTGGGGTCCCAGCCATGCGAGGCGCCCCACCGGTGGTTGACTACGGATGAGACCCCGATCTGGATGAACAAGGAGACCGTTGCCGCCAGCGCGAACCACCGAGCCTGTTCGACGCCGTCCAAGCCAGCCCCCGTATCCGGCAGGTTGCGGTCCTCGCTGATGAAGAACCACGCGAACGCACCGATCACGATGAGCGCGGAGCAGACCTTCGTCGCGGTGGGCCACCGCCGCAGGATGACGAAGCCCCACAGCCCGTTGTTGGCCGCGGCGTACTGCGCCACCCCAAGCGTTCCGAGGGCGACCCACAGGGCGTACGCGGCCTCGAAGTCGGACATCCCGGAACTACGCCCCGAGCAGCGCCTTTGGTTGCACCGGGGTGCATTCGTGCAGATACGAGGGGTTCTGGCCGCGCACGATGGGGAAATAGAGTTCCTGGAGCCGCTGTGTCACGGGCCCCACACCCCCGTTGCCGACCGGGCGGTGGTCCACCGAGCCGACTCCCTGGACGTGCGCGGCGGTGCCGGAGAGGAAGACCTCGTCAGCCGTGTACAACTCGCTGCGGTCCACGAGGCGCTCTTCCACCTTCATCCCCAGTTCGTCTTCAAGGAGGCGGATCACTGTGTCGCGCGTGATACCGGGGAGAACGTTGCTCTCCAGCGTGGGTGTTGCGACGGCGTTGCCATGCACGAAGAAGATGTTCTCCCCCGTGCCCTCGCAGACGTGGCCGTCCATGTTCAGCATGATGGCCTCGTCGAACCCTCCGGCGATCGCGTCGGTCTTTGCGAGGATGGAGTTGAGGTAGAGGCCGCTCAGCTTGAAGCGGGGCGGCACCATCGTGTCGTCGATGCGGCGGTACGACGCCACGCAGCAACTGATCGCGCCGCTGGCGTCCAGGTAGTTGCCGAAAGGCACCGCGAGGCAGAAGAAGCCGTCGCCCAGCGAGCGGAGGTTCAGGTTGGCCACTTTCTCCTCGGACTTGTAGGCGACGGGGCGTATGTAGAGGTCCTCGGTGTAACCGGAGCGCTCGACGAGCCCGGCCGTAACTTTGCACAGGTCGTCCAGGCTGTACGGCACGTCTATCCAGAGCATCTTGCAACCCCGCAGGAGCCGCTCGTAGTGCTCCCGGAGCTTGTAGATGTACATCGTCTCGTGTTCGGGGTTCCAGTTTCCGCGGATCCCCTCGAAGACGGCGGTGCCGTAGTGGAGCGCATGGGTCATGATGCCGACCTTGGCCTCCTCCAGAGGCACGTAGTCGCCGTTCATGAACGCTATGGGGGTCGCCATGGGATTCGCCTGACTTCCGTAGGTGCGAGGCCCTGAGTCAGAGTCCTCAGAAGCAGGTGTGATTATAGGAATCCTCCTCTGGGAGTGTCAATCACAGCCCGTCGAAACCCACCAGCGTGCGCCGTCGCTGGTGAAACCGATGCAACCGTCCTCCGCGGTCGTGAACACCTGCTCTTCCCCTACCGAATCTTCCAGCCGCGTCATGACTTCCGGGGAAGGGTGTCCGAACCGGTTCTCCGCGTCTACCGGGATCGCGGCAACGGCAGGCGCGACGGCGGCAAGCAGCTCCGGCGACGTGGATGTATCGCTGCCGTGATGGCCCACCTTCAGCACGTCGGCCCCGAGATCGAACCCTGCGTCGAGCAGGCCGTACTCGGCATCCGTGTACAGGTCGGCCATCAGCAGCGCCGACGCTTCGACGTAGGTGAGGCGGAGCACGATGCTGTTGTTGTTCAGGTCGGAGGAGGTGCCGGAGTGCAGCGGCAGCGGCGGGTTCAGCACCTCGAGCACGACGTCCTTCCCCAGCATCACCGTCACCCCGCGCACCCCTTCTTCCACTTCCACGCCCAGAGCGTCGAGTTCGGCGCGCCAGGCGACATCTTCGCCGGGAAGCGGTGGCGGCGCGAGCACTTGCTCGAACCGTCCCTCGCGCGCCAGCCCCAGTATGCCGGCTGCGTGGTCGGCGTGTCGATGCGTGAGCACGCCGATGTCCATCCGCAGCCCTTCGAGCGGGAGCAGGGAATCCACGAGGCTCGCGGTCTGCCGCGGGTCAGGACCTCCGTCCACCAGCGCCGTTGCCTTGTCAGGCGTCACGATGAGCAGCGCATCGCCCTGTCCCACGTCGAGTACGTGCAGGCGCAGCAGACCGCTGGAGGGCGTCAGCGCCGCCACCCAGACCGAACCCATGAGCACGGCTGCGAGGCCCAGTGCTGCTAGGCGTTCGGCGGGGCGAGCGGGTCCTTCCCATACGGCGCGTGCTGCCTCGATGGCTGCTGGCGCCCACCTTGGGCGGGTCACGGATGCCCCTGCACACGCCATCAGTGCGTAAGCACCCCAGACCCACGCCGCGCTCACCCCTTCCACCGTTACGCGTGCTCCCGGAACAGCCGCGAAGAGCGCCGCCAACTGGGTGAGCGCAGTGCCGGTCAGCCATGTCGCGACGCCCAGCGCATCGCCCAGCGGAGCGAACGCCAACCCGGCGGCTGCCGTCAGTGCCGATACGATGAGGAACGACGGCATCACCAGCATCGCCACGAGTGTTGCGGGAGCGCCCAGCAGCGGGACATCCCCGAAGTTGAACGCCACGACCGGCAACGAGCCCGCGAATGCTCCCATCGAAACTGCCAGGCCCGCAGCTGCCGCTCCCAGCGCCTTGCCTGCCGTCTCCGGCAGCCGCGTACGCATGGTGGCCGTCCGCTCGAGTACCCAAGCGCTTGTGGGCAGTCCGATCAGGAGCACGCCCGCCATCGACGCGAAACTGAGTTGGAACGAGCGGTCCCACAGTGAGAGCGGCTCTGCCAGCAGCAGGAGGAAGGCCGACAGACCGAGTGCGTTGACCGCCGCCGGCATCCTTCCCACAGCGAGCGCCAGCAGGAATGCCGAACCCATCAGCCCCGCGCGCACGGCGGACGGCGGAGCGCCCGCGAGCAGGACGTAGCCCCAGAGCAGCACCAGCGGCGCGATGAGGTAGATGCCGTGCCGGCGTCCCAGCAGCGCCCGCGAGACGAGGAGCGAGAGCCCCAGCATCAGCCCGACGTGCAGTCCTGACACGGCAAGCAGGTGGGCGAGTCCCGCCTCCCGGAAGTCTGCATAGACATCCGGCGTGATCCCTGCTCGCAGCCCAAGCAGCACCGCCGCCGCCACAGGCGCGACAGGTTCCGGCACGGAGCGGTGGAGGACATCCTGCAACCGGCCCCGAGCCCGGTGCAGCGCGGTTGCAGCGTCACCGGCCCCCGGCGTTACCGAAACGACCTCTGCGCCCGAGACCACCGTATGGATGCCCCGGACGGCAAGGTGCTCTCGGTAGTCGAACGGGCCGAGGTTGCGCGGCGCATCCAGGAACCCCTGTATGACAACCTCGTCGCCGTGACGCAGGAACGGGTATCCCCGGCCTTCAACAGCAGGCGGCTCCGGGTCCGCCCAGACGATCGCCTTACCAGGTGTGGCAACCCAGCCGCTCGGTTTGAGCGACTGCGTACCCTCGACGGTGAACCGCAGCGAGCTGCCTGCGGGCTCCGGTGCGCCTGTTACCTCTGCCCGCAGCGTGACATCTGTTCCGTGCAGCGCGGAGAGACCGTCGTCGGGGATCAGGTCGGGCAGGGGACGTGCGAGGCCGAGCAGGCCTCCTGCAAGGAAGACCAGGGCCATGCCAACGCGCAGCCCGGCGAGCCTCAGCCGCAGGCCTCCGGCCCCCAGCGCGACGGCGGCCAGCGCTGCTCCCCAGAGAGGCACACCCGATCCGGACTGCATGAACAGCCCCAGCGCGTACCCGAGCCCCAACCAGGCGAGCGGCATCGCCTACGTGCCTGCCCCACTCTCGCGGTCGGCGGCGGATGCCTGCCTCTCCACGAGCCGGATACGTGCGCTCAAGCGCCGGGGGGAGGCCATCGCCAGCGCTGTCGGTATCATCAGCGCGCCTATGAACGCCAGCACCCATATCGACGCGCGGTAGTCGCCCGTCACGTCGAACACCCAGGCCATGAAGATCGGTCCCAACACGCCCGCCGCCACCGAGCCGCCCTGCAGCATGCCCACGATCGATCCAAGTGAACGGTTGCCGAACATCATGCTTCCCAGGGTCCCTCGCGTGGGGATGACGCTGCCGAACCCGATGCCGAACAGCGCGACGAACGGCATCGCCAGCAGGATGGTAGTGGCGGTCACGAACTGCAGGTAGAGCATGGACGCCGTCAGCATGCCTGCCACCACTGCCAGCACGAGACGGTAGTCCGCCTTGTCCAGCATGTAGCCTGCGCCCATGCGGCCGATGCCGCTCAGGAGGAAAACGAGTGTGAACGTGACCGCCGCCTCGCTCTTGGTGAGGCCCGTGTCTTCAACGAAGTAGAAGATCTGGTGGACCTGGAACGCGGAGTTCACCATGAACATGCCGGAGAGGTAGCCCATGAACAGCCAGAACTCCTTCGTGCGCATCGCCCGGCGGGCGCTCATGCCCTGAAGCTGTGGCAGCGTCCTTCGGGGCGCCCCCCGTTCGTCGCGCTCCGGCGGGTCGCCGTCCGGACGCATGCCGTAAGGCTCCGGCCGATCGCGTGCGATGGCGCTGATGAGCGTGAGGAACACGAGGACGATGACCCCGTAGGCGATGATGATGTTCCGCCAGCCGAACGTCTCCTCGAGCGACGTGTTCAGGATGACGAACGGCGACCCGAAGATCGGCCCCATCACCGCAAGGCCCGTTGCGAGGCCGAGCCTGCGCCGGAACCACCGCGCGATCACCACCGGCCAGGTCACCGCGTGGCTCATCCCCGACGTGCCGATCGAGATGACGAAGATGGCAAGGTAGAAGGTCAGGATGCCGTTGATCAGCCCCAGCCCGACGAGACCGAGGCCGGTGATGATGGCGCTCCAGAAGAGCAGCGTACGCGGCTTTACCCTGTCCATCAGGATGCCCACGAGCGGGCTCATGATGCCGGACTCCATCTGCCGCATCGACATCGCTCCGCCGACCACCGAGCGCGACCAACCGAAGTGCGCCTCGATGGAGACGGCGAAGGCGCTCATCCCCTGGAAGTAGGCGGCGGAGAGGACGGTGTTCGTGAGGATGCTTCCGGCGACGAGGTACCAGCCGTAGAAGATGCGCGGTCGGCGCGTTGTGCCGGAGGCCGGGGTCTGGGGTTCCAAGAAGCGTCTCCACCCGGCCCGGTGCAGGCCGGTATCACCGCATGGTAGCCGTGCGCGGCCATGAGGGAAACCGCGCTGAGCTTTGACAGCGGATGCGCCGGCTTCTATCGTGAGCGCTCCACTCCACCTCCGGAGGCTTGCTCGATGGCGACCCTCGACGACCTGGATGGACTGCTGGCCCGGAACAACGTCGTCGTGTTCACGACGTTCCGGCGCGACGGGATGCCGCAGCAGAGCCTCGTCACTGTCGGCAAGATGGACGGCGGGCTCGCCTTCACGACGCGGTCTCGCAATGCGAAGGCGTACAACCTGGCGCGCGACCCGCGCTGCGCCATCATGCTCGTCAGGCCGGACAATCGCGGGTTCGCCGTGCTGGACGGCACGGCGGAGGTGCAGGGCGCCCACAACACGGACGCAGACGCGCTGCGCCTCCGGTTGCGGGAGGTCTACCGCGTCGCGGCGGGCAAGGAGCACCCCGACTGGGACGAGTACGACCGCGTGATGCTGGAGGAGGGGCGCGTCGCCGTGCTGCTGCGGCCCGGCCGCATCTTCGCGAGGAATGCCTAGGGCCCGTCCTCGCCTCCCTCGTCCTCAGACTCCTGCTCGTCGAAGCTGACCTCCTCGAGCGTCAGTTCGAACGTGAACCGCACCGCGGCACGGACGACTTCGACGCTGATGGTGTCCCCGACGCGGTAGTCGGTGAGGAGCATCAGCACCAGCTGGCTCGTTCCGGTTATCGGAACCCCGTCCACCTGCACGATGACGTCGTCCACCTCGACGCCTGCGCGCTGCGCCGGGCTGTCGTCGGCGACAGAGATCACCAGAGCGCCTTCGTCCACGGTCAGGTCGCGCTCCGTCACGGCGGTGGGCGTGACGTCCTGCACGGTGATGCCCATGCGCGGGCGCACCACGCGTCCGAACTCGATGATGTGCTGCGCTACGGGGATGGCGGTGTCGGCGCTGATGGCAAAGCCCATGCCGTCGATGGAGACGCCGCCGCTCAGCGATTCGCGGATGACGCGGGTGTTGATGCCGACGACCTCGCCGTTCAGGTTGAGGAGGGGCCCGCCGCTGTTGCCGGGGTTGATGACCGCGTCCGTCTGGAGCAGGTTGTCCAGCCGCTCGTCGCCGGTCCCGAGCGACCGTCCCTTGGCGCTCAGCACGCCGACGGTGACGGAACCCTGGAACCCGAGCGGGCTGCCGATCGCCACCAGCCACTCGCCGATGCGGAGCCTGTTCACATCGCCCAGGCGCAGGATGACTAGGTCCTCCACCTCGTCCGGGTCCACCTTGAGCACCGCGAGGTCGGTCTGCCTGTCCGTACCGATGATCTCAGCGGGCAAGCGCTGGCGGTTGGAGAGCACCACCTCCACCTTGGTCGCGCCATCGATGACGTGGTCGTTGGTGAGGATGAAGCCCTCCTCGCGGAAGAAGACCCCGGACCCTTGCGAGACGCCGGGCGTCGTCTGGCCGAACACGTTCGTCTGCTCGACCGTCGCGAGCACCTGGACGACAGCGGGCATGGTCCGCTCCACGGTGTCGGCGATGAAGAACGCCGCGGTGAGCAGGTCCGCCTGCCGCTGGGCCGGATCGACGGTGGGGGTCGGGAGCGGACGGAAGGAGTCAGGTGTGGCGGTGGGAAGGTCGGCCGCAGACTTCGGCGTCTTCGTCGGTGTGGGCGCGGCGGTGCTCGTGCATGCGGCCAGCGCAACAACGGCGAGCGCCGCCAGGAGCAGGGTGATCAGTCTGTGCAAGCGGGGCCTCCATAGGAGAGACATAGGAGTAATCGGTTCGAGTACATCCCTTCGCTTAACATGATACGGCGTGTCATGCGGGTTGGATTCGCCGAGTCGGGGCCGACGCCCCTTCACCCGGTGGTCAGCCGTTGCACGGCCTCCTCCTGCGCCGCGGACAGTTCACGTATGCCGCCCGCAGCGAGGTCGAGCATCTCGTCGAGCGTTGCGCGGGAGAAGGGGTGCTCCTCGCCGGTGCCCTGCACCTCCACGAACTCGCCGCCGTTGGTCATCACGACGTTGAGGTCGACGGCTGCGCGGGAGTCCTCCTCGTAGCAGAGGTCGAGCATCGTCTCGCCACCGACGAGTCCGACGCTGGTAGCGGCGACGCTGCCGGAGAGCGGGACGCGGAGCAGCACGCCGTGGCGCACGAGGCCGAGGAGCGCCTGGTAGAGCGCGACGTAGGCCCCGGTGATGGCGGCGGTGCGGGTGCCGCCGTCGGCCTGCAGCACGTCGCAGTCGATGGTGACGGTGCGCTCGCCGAGCTTCTCGAGCTGGGTGACGGAGCGCAGGGAGCGGCCGATGAGGCGCTGTATCTCGTGGGTGCGTCCGCTGCCGGAGGAGCGTTCGCGGGAGGTGCGGGTGAGGGTGGAGCGCGGGAGCATCCCGTACTCGGCAGTCACCCAGCCCTTGCCCTGGCCCCGAAGGAAGAAGGGGGCCTTCTCCTCGATGGAGGCGGCGCAGACGACACGCGTCATGCCTGTCTCCACGAGCACGGAGCCTTCAGCGAACTCCTGGAAGCCGGTGGTGATCGTCGTGGGACGTATCTCGTCATTGCGCCTGCCGTCGATGCGGGGCACGGGTCCTCCTACGTGCCCAGCCGCACGGGGTCGGCTTCCTGCTGGAGGGTGCGGATGATGGACATGGCGGTGAGCCGCCCGGTCTTCGGGTTCTCGCCGGGGATGTTCTCCAGGTGGAGGCGCATCAGCCCGAACTCGCCCTCGACCTCGATGTCGTGGCAGTTCCTCTGGAGGCCGGGGGACGCGATCATCTTGACGGTCGTGCGATCGGGGCCGATGCCCGCGAAGCTGACCGCCGCCGAGACGTTGAGGTTGGCGGGGAAGCCGACGCAGGCCTCGCGGGCGGAGCCTTCGAAGATGACCTCCTCCTCTTCCATCGCCCAGAGATCGATGCCGTTCTTGACGACGTGCGGCGCGCCGTCCAGCGCCGCCGGGCCCTTGCGGGACTCCATGACGACGCGGTCTATGCGGCCCACGGAGGCGGACTTGATGCCGTCCAGCCCGATGATGGCGCCGGAGGGCATGAGCAGGCGGCAGCCGGTCTCCCGGGCCCTGTCGAGCAGTTCCGGGTGGGCGATGAGCGCGCCAACGCTGATGACCATAGCGCCCTTACCCGCGGCGAAGGCGGCCTCGACCAGGCCGGGCACGATGGGCGCGCCCGCGGCCTCGACGAGCAGGTCGGCCTGCTCGATCAGTTCGCCGGTGCTCATGTACGCCGGGGGCGTGCGGAGCGTGTCGAGGAACTCTCGGGCATTGGCCTCCGAGCGGCTCGCGACGCCCGCGACCTCCATGCCGCCGAGCGTGCCGTCGTCAGCGGCGCGCAGGATGGCCCTGCCTATCGCGCCGCAACCGACGATGCCGATGGTGGGGGCGGCCATGGCTACTTCTCGTTGCCCTCTTCCAGCCAGGCGATGTAGTCGGCCATGGCGGACTCGGGCGTGAAGGCGTTCTCGAAGCCAAGCTCATCCTTCGCGCGGCTCATGTCCAGGTAGTTCTGCTCCTTGTAGCCGGGGCCTCTGCCGTCCTGCAGCGGGAGGCTGGCGTCCGGCTTGACGGCCTTGACGGAATCGACGAGGCGCTGGTTGGAGACCGCGACGCCGGAGCTGACGTTGTAGATGCGGTTCGGCAGGTTCTCGGTGAGCTGGACGAGCCTGATGCCCTGCGCGCAGTCCTTCACGTAGCAGACGTCGCCGGTGTCCTCGGCGAACGGCACGCCGCTGCGGGAGTAGTCCGGCTCCGTGCCATTGACGGCGGCGTGAGCGAGCCTGCTGGGAAGGTTCATCATGGAGTGGTAGAGGGGTCCCCAGATGCCGCCGATGCGCATGGAGACGACGTCCAGGCCGGTGCGTCCCGCATAGTGGAACGCGAGGATCTCCCAGGACTTCTTGAACGTCTCGGTGGGGTTGGCGGACTCCACGGGCAGCCGGTCGGTCTCACTGTAGGGGCCGCCGGGGAGGCTGTGGTAGACGGCGATGGAGCTGGCGAGCGAGAGGCGCTTGACCTCCGCGTTGCGGGCCGCTTCCAGCACGCCGATGAGGCCGTTCATGTTGACGCGGTAGTCCTCGTAGGGACCCAGCGCGGCCACGCCGGGGACGGCGAGGTGAACGATGTGCTCCGTCTTGTGCTTCTTCGCCAACTCTTCGATGACGCCCGGCTGCGAAGCGTCCGCCTTTTCGACGATGACGCGCTTGCCGTACTCGTCCTTGATGAACGAGGGCTCGCGCCACGTCTGATAGTACGTGATGACGACGTCTTCGCCCGCGTCGACGAACGCCCTGGCCGTGTGCAGGCCGATGAAACCCATTCCGCCTGTGATGAGGACTGTCACCGTCCACCTCCGCTGAAAGCAAGTGCTGTGGGCGCGCGCCGCGCCGCAGTCGGTAAGGGTACCCCATCGCGCCCGGATGCGCGAGCGGCGCCCCTGTGGGGCGGCTGCCGATCAAGGTGGCCAACCCTGCTGAATTCTGGCCCCCTTGATCCGCTCCTTACGAGTGAGACCGCCGAGCCGTTTGGCCTCCTTGATATCCTTGATCGGAGCGTTTCCAAGGCCGTGGCCTGCTTCCCGCAGCCAGAGGCATCAAGAATCTCAAGAGGGCCAACGTTTCGGAAGTTGGGGCCGGAGCCATAGGCGCCGTTGATAGTTTGGGCTGCGAGCCATAGATGCGGTCCATAGGTGCGGCAGGGCGCGCGGTCATGGAACCAGCGTAACGGACGCGGGGGCGACGGCGTAAGGGGCGGATGTCAGGCGCCATTGGGCACCCCGAGAGATTTCTCGACTCCGCTGCGCTGCGCTCGAAATGACAACCCCACACCACTACCCCACCGCCCAGGCCGGGAATGACTCCGTCCCCTGCTGTCGAGCGGCAGCGCTTAAAATTCTTGGCCGGAGTCGAGCCAGGCGATGTAGTCGGCGATGGCGGCGGGGATGGTCCAGGCGGGGCGCCAGCCGGTCTCGGCGGTGATGCGCTCGTTGTCGAGGCAGGCGTTGGGGCGGTAGCGGGGGCTGCGTCCTTCCTGGAGGTCCGCGTCGAAGCCGGGCCTGGCGGCGCGGACGGCGTCGAGGAGTTCGGCTGCGGTGACGGTCTCGGCGCGTCCGATGTTGTAGACGGTGTGGGCGAGCGACGGCGCGAGCTGCAGCGAGCGTATCGCCTCGGCCACGTCCGGTGCGTAGGTGATGTCGAACGTGTCCCCGCCGAACGGGACACCGCCGAAGCGCTCGGAGAAGTCCGGCTCATGGCCCCGGGACGCGGCGTGGCAGAGGCGGCTCATCAGGTTCAGCATCGAGCGGTAGGTGGGGCCGAAGACGCCGCTGATGCGCATGGAGACGACCTCCATGTCGGCGGTGGCGGCGTAGTTGTTGGCGTAGTTATGGACGAGCACCTCCCACGCCTTTTTGAACGCGCCGGGCTGCACGCGGCCAGTGAGCAGGATGGGAGTCTCCTCGTGGAACGGCCCCTCCGGGAGTTCGGCGAACATCGCGCCGTTGGACCCCCAGCAGAAGCGCTTCACGCCCGCGGCCCTTGCGCCGTCGAACAGATGCGAGAGCTTGTCCATGTTGATGCGGACGTCCTCGCCGGGGTCAGTAGAGGCGCGCCGGTGGAGCGCGAGGTGGACGATGCCGTCCGCGCCGTGCTTCCGGGCGACCGTCTCGATAGAGCCGGGCTCATCGAGGTCGCACCGCTCGATCGTGACGTTCTTACCGACGTACGGCTCAAGGAAGGTCGGCACGCGGGTGCTCTCGTACGACGTGGCGACGACCTGCTCTCCGGCCTCGGCGAACGCCCGCACGGTGTGCGAGCCGATGAAGCCGAGGCCGCCCGTAACGATGGTGGTCATGAGGTGCTCCTTGCGGAGACCTTGCGGGGGCTCGGAGCAGCGTAGTTCTTCCCACCCACCCGCCCGAACGCTTGTGGGGGACACCCCCACGCCTCCGGCAGCGGGGAAGTCCCCTCTGCACTTCCCTAGTGGGCATTCACCAACGGTGCCCCTGCGGCGATGGCAAGGTCTCAGGTTGAGTTAGCAGTCGGAGGCTACCACACGGGCCGAACGCGACAGATCACTCCCGGGCGTTACGCAGAGCGCTCGACCCCCACGGTGAGCGTTGCACCGTCTATCTCGTGCTCCTCGGCGTAGGCGCCGGGCGGGGGCGCGGCGGCGTGCAGGGCATCGCTGAGGGTCTCCTGGCGGATGTACGCTTCCTGGGCCATGAGGGCGTGGGGAAGGGACGGGGACGAGGTTCCTGCCTTCGCAGGAACGACGTAGGTGACGATGCGGTCCTCGATCTCGAAGCCGGCGGCCTTCCGCATGTTCTGGACGAGGTGCACGAACTCGCGCGCCGTTCCCTCCGCCTCCAGTTCCGGCGTGAGGGTTGTGTCGATGCCGACGAGCAAGGCACCCTCGGACGCGACGGCGATGCCGGGCTTGTCCTCCACCTCGACCTGGAAGTCGCCGGGCTCGAACGTGAAGCCACCGAGCTCGATGCTGCCGTATCCGCCGGAACGGAGGGCGGCTGACACCACTGCGGGGTCAGCTTCGGCGATGGCCTGCCGCGCCGCGCCCATGTTCGCGCCGAGTTTCGGGCCGAGCACGGGCAGGTTCGGCTTGAGAATGAAGTCCGCGAAGGACTCAGGCTCCGTGACTTCCATGGCCTTGACGTTCAGCTCATCGAGCACCTGCGACTCGATGAGCGGCAGGAGTTCTTCGTCCCCTGCCCTGGGGCTGACGAGGACGCGGGCGAGGGGCTGCCGCACTTTGACGCCGCTCTTGCTGCGCGCGTTGCGCCCGAGGCTGGCGATACGCATCGCGAGGCGCACGGCGCGGTCGAGGCGCTCGTCGGTGAGGGAGGGATCGGTTGCCGGGAAGGATTCGACGTGCACGCTCTCCCCTGCGTCGGCGGGCGCGAGGTTGCGGAAGATGGCGTCGGCGACGAACGGGGTCATGGGGGCGGTGAGCTTCGTGAGCGTGTGGAGACAGGAGTAGAGCGTCACGTACGCCCAGGTCTTGTCGTCGTCGTTCTCGGCCTTCCAGAAGCGGCGTCGGCTGCGGCGGACGTACCAGTTGGAGAGGAGGTTGACGAAGTCCTGGATGCGGCGTCCCGCGCCGGTGGGGTTGAGCGCGTCGAGGTCGCCTCCGACCTGCGCGACGAGGCCGTTCAACTCGGAGACGATCCAGCGGTCCAATTCGTTCGGCGGAGGCGCGGCGAGGATCGGCTCGCCGACGCGTCCGTCCTGCCAGTACTCGGCGTGGGCGTCGGGGTCGAAGCCGTCGATGTTGGCGTAGGTGACGTAGAAGCTGTAGGTGTTCCAGAGCGTGAGCAGGAACTGGCGCAGTGTCTCCTTGACGAGGTCCGCGGAGAAGCGGCGCGCGTCGCCGGCGGGGGCGGCGGTGAAGAGGTACCAGCGGAGGGCGTCCGCGCCGTGCTCGTTCATCACGGCCCAGGGGTCGACGACGTTCCCCTTCGACTTGGACATCTTCTCGCCCTTGCCGTCCAGGATGAGGCCAAGGACGAGGCAGCTCTCGTACGAGGGCTTGCCCGTGATGAGGGTGGAGAGGGCGAGCAGACTGTAGAACCAGCCGCGCGTCTGATCGACGGCCTCAGTGATGTAGTTCGCGGGGAAGAGCGGGCTGGCGATGAGGTCGTCCACGCTGTTGAGGGTCACTTCCTCACCGCCGGAGCCCTTGACGGTGACGGGGTAGTCCCACTGGGCGAACGGCATCGCGCCGGAGTCGTACCAGGCGTCGGCGACCTCCGTGACGCGCTTCATCGTGCAGCCGCAGCCGGGCTTGTCGCATTTCAGCTCGACGCGGTCGACGTATGGGCGGTGCAGGTCGAGCCCGTCGAGCAGGCCCCGCGTCTCGTCCGTGACACGCTCTGCGAGGTCGGCGGTCGAACCCGCGCAGACGACGTGCCGGGGGTCTTCGGCGCAGCGCCAGATGGGGATGGGCGTGCCCCAGTAGCGCTCGCGGGAGACGGACCAGTCGACGTTGTTGCGCAGCCACTCGCCGAAGCGGCCCTCCTTGATGTGCTCCGGCACCCACTCGATGCCCCGGTTGCCCGCGAGCATCTCGTCCTTCATCGCGGTCGTGCGGATGTACCAGGAGGTCTTGGCGTAGTAAAGGAGGGGAGTACCGCAACGCCAGCAGAAGGGGTAGGTGTGGCTGTAAGGCGAGGCGTCGCGGAAGAGCAGGCCGCGCTCGTCGAGGTCGCGGATCAGCTGCTTGTCGGCGTCCTTCACGAACGTGCCGCCGCCGGGGAAGTCGTCCGCGAGTACGCCATGGATGTCGACGGTGTGGACGGTCTCGATGCCGTGCGCCCTGCCGAGCTCGGCGTCCTCCGCGCCGTAGGCGACGGCGCTGTGCACGATGCCGGTGCCGTCGGCGGTCGATACGAAGTCGGCGGGGAGCACGCGGTGTGCGTGCCCGTGCTTCGCGAGGAAGTCGCCGTAGGGGGCGTCGTACTCGATGCCGACGAGGTCCGCGCCGGTGCAGCGCGCGACCTCGTGCCAGCCGTCGCCGAGCACGCTCGCTGCCAGCGCCTCAGCGACGATGGCGCGTTCGCCGTCCTCGTTCTCCGACAGGACGTAGGACACGTCCGGGCCGACGGCCAGCGCGCAGTTCGCGGTGAGCGTCCAGGGTGTGGTCGTCCACGCGATGAAGGCGGGCCGGGACGCGGCCCATCGCCCGCCGTCGTAACCGAGGGCGGCGAGCGTACCTGACGACGCGTTGTAAAACATGGACTGGGACTCGCTCACGGGGAATCGGATGTAGATGCTGGGGTCGGGGGTGTCCTCCTGGTAGCCGAGCGCGACCTCGTGGGAGCTGAGGCTCGTGACGCAGCGCGGGCAGTGGGGCGTGACCTTGTAGCCCTCGTAGATAAGGCCCTTGTCCCAGAGGCGCTTGAACACCCACCACGCCGACTCGATGTAAGAGTTGTGGTAGGTCACGTAGGCGTCGGCCATGTCGAGCCAGACGCCCGCCCGCTCGGTCATGGCCTCCCACTCGCCGACGTAGCGGAAGACGCTCTCGCGGCAGCGGCGGTTGAACTCCTCGATACCGAACTCCTCGATCTCCTGCTTGCTGGAGATGCCAAGCTCCTTCTCGATCTCCAGCTCCACGGGCAGGCCGTGGGTGTCCCATCCGCCGCGGCGCAGGGGCCGGAAGCCGCGCATGGTCTTGTAGCGCAGGATGACGTCCTTGAACGAGCGGGAGAGGACGTGATGGATGCCGGGGCTGCCGTTCGCGGTGGGCGGGCCCTCGTAGAAGACGAAGAGGGGCGCGTCCGCGCGGGCACGATCGACCTGGTGGAACAAATCCGAGTCCCGCCATGATCCGAGTACCGAGGTCTCCAACTGCGGGAAGTCCACCTTGCTGGAGACGGGTTCGTACCGCTTCTTCGCGTTGCCTGCCATGCTGCTCCTTCTGAACAAGAAAACGCCCGACCGCACACCGGCGGGCGGACGTTGCCGTGGTACCACCACCATTCCCATGCGCGTTCAGCGCACGGGCACTCGGGACCTCGCGCCGCGCACGGGTGCGGGCGGAAGGCTGCCGCTGTAACGGGCGGACTGCCCGTCCGCGCCTACTGGCCCCGCTGCGGAGCGTTCGGGCGGCGGCTCAGGAGGGATATTCGGCGGGTCGCGCGCACCGGCTCTCACCGTACCCGGCTCGCTCTGCGCGCAGTGGCCCGCGTACTCGTCTCCGTCGCAGCCTGTCGTTCGATGGTAGCGGGGGAGGCGCACAGGCGTCAAACGGGGGACGGGACCAGCGCAGTCTCGTTGACGCTCCATCGAGCACGCCCGTAGAATCGCCACAGTGCCGCCACCGCTTCTGCCGTGGGAACGGCTGCAAGGAAGGTGACTGCTTTGGATATCGGTAATGCGCTCACGCGCTACCTCTCGGAACGTGCCAGCAAACTCGACTCGTATGCCCACCAGGAACTCCACCGCTTCGTGTCGCACATCGGACGCGAAAAGCTGATCGAGCAGGTAAGAGCTCCCCACGTAGCAGGCTACGCAGAGGCAGAGGTCTCGAAGGGAGGCGACGTCAGGGGGCGCCTGGACCCGGTGAAGGGGTTCCTGACGTATCTCAGCAAGAAGGGGATCCATACCGAGAACCTCTCAACGCATGTCAAGATCCCCAGGCCGAGCATCAGGGGCGGAGCCGTCTCCACGCGTCCGGCCTTCCAGACGATGGAGATGACCGAGAGCGGGCTCGAAGCCCGCAAGAAGGAGTTGGCGGAGCTGAAGGGCCAGCGCCCGGAGATCGTACAGGCGATCAGGACCGCCGCCGCGGACAAGGACTTCCGGGAGAACGCGCCGCTCGACGCAGCCCGCGAGGAGCAGGGCAAGATAGAGGCGCGCATCCGCGACCTGGAAGAAGAGATCCGCCGCGCGGAGGTTGTCGAGGCACAGGGCGGCTCCGGGGTCGGGGTCGGCGCTACCGTCACCCTGCGCAATCTGGACAGCGACAAGGACGAGACGTACTCCATCGTCGACACGATGGAGGCGGACCCCGCATCTGCCAGGATATCGGTCTCATCTCCTATCGGCGCCGCTATCGCGGGCAAAATCGAAGGTACCCAGGTGAGCGTCCAGACCCCCAAGGGCGCCCGCCGCTACCGCATCAGCAAGGTCAAGTTCCAGGTCTAGCGCTGTTCGGAGCCGTACGCAAGCGCCTACGCTCGCTCCTCTGGGGAGCGGCTTACCGTCGTGCCGTCCGTCCGCTGCTGTTCAGGCTCCCACCCGAGACAGCCATCAACGCGGGCACGCGCTCCCTGCGCGTACGTCCGGTGTGGCGCGCGCTCGGGCCGTCGGACGACGAAGTAAGCCTGCCCGCCTCCGTTGGCGGCATCCCGCTGCGTAATCCGGTGGGGCTGGCGGCGGGGCTCGACAAGCACTGTGCGTCGCTGGACAGCCTCGCCGCGCTCGGCTTCGGGTACGTGGTCGGCGGGACCGTGACGGCGCACCCGCGCCCCGGCAACGCGAAGCCCCGCGTTCTCCGGCTCACCGAGCGCGAGTCCGTCATCAACGCGCTCGGCTTCCCCGGCGACGGCCTCGACGCAGCGCTCGGGCGGCTCGAACGGCTGCGCCGGATGCCCGCGCGCGTCCTCGTGAGCGTCGCTGCGCTCGACGAGGCGGAGACGGCGGAGTGCGTCGAGCGCCTGCAGCCACTCGTGGACGGCGTCGAGGTGAACATCAGCTCCCCCAACACGGCGGGGCTGCGCCGCTTCCACGAGCCGGAGGCGCTGCGCGGTCTGCTGGGCGTGCTCGACGCCGTGCGGCTGAAGCCGCTGTTCGTGAAGCTACCGCCGTGGACGAACGATGAGGAGCGCGAGCAGATACTCGCCCTGGTGCGCGTCTGCCGGGAGGCGGGTGTGGACGCGGTGACGGCAGCGAACACGATACCCGTGGAGGACGCGCGGCTCGCCACTGGAAGGGGCGGGCTGAGTGGGCGTGCGATACTGGAGAACATGCTGGCGATGCTGCCCGAGATGCGCTCCGAGCTGGGAAACAACGTGGGATTGAACGCCTGCGGTGGCATCGCCTCGGCGGACGACGCCCGCGCTGCGCTGGAGGCCGGGGCGGATACGGTGCAGTTGTACACGGCGCTCGTCTTCCAGGGGCCGGGACTCGTCGAGGAGATCTGCAACGGACTGCGCGCGCAGCCCCCAGAGGGATGGCGATGACGCAGGACGAGCGCGTCCGCGCAGCTGAGGAGGTCCTCGCCGCCACGGGCCCGCTGCGCAACCTCTCGGATGAGGTGCGCTCCTACCCGCTGCGCCTGCTGCGCCTCGTGGCGGAGCAGTACGCCGCCCGCAAAGCGCCGGTGTCCGACCACATGCTGCGGCTGCCGCCGTACCTGGGCGAGACCGCGCTGCGCGGTCTGCTGGAGGGCGGATTCGTGGAGCGCGTGACGGCCTCGTACGCCGTGTACGCCTACGCTCCGACGCCCGAGGGACTGGCGCTGCTGGCGTCGCTGGAAGAGAGCACGGGCGCTCCGAAAGCGCGCAAACCCCGCAGGCGAGGCTGAGGCGCCCCAGCAGGCGCAGCGTTCAGGCCCTGCTCCGGCGCAGCACCACGTACGTCACGACCGTCGAGGTGATGAGGCTGAGCAGCCCCCCGATGAGGATGTCCACGGGCACCAGGACGGCAGGCCAGTCGGCGAACGTAACGAAGATCGGCGCGATGTACGTGGCGTACGCCGCACAGCCTAGGGCGAAGCTGTTCCGCATGGCGATGCCGAGGCTGTTCTCCCTGATCGCCGGCTGGATCGCCAGGTAGTAGTTGGCGAAAGCGATCAGCAGGAAGAATGCGAGCAGGGCGATGAACTCGACGCCACCCCATGTATCCATCTGCTTTCCGAAGGCGTCCAGGAGCGCGTCGCTGCCGCTGGCCTCGTGGAGGCTCTCGTACATGCCCCGCGCGATGGGGGAAACGTTCCACACGATGTCTACGACCGCATAGACCAGGAATGCCGCTATGAACCTGGGGTAATGCATGTTCACCTCCCGTACGTTCAGGGCTGAAGGCTGGCCGAGCTTACAGGAGACACGTCTGCGTTACCAACCTCCCCCAAGCCTCTTGAGTGCTGCGCCCGATACGCGGTATGTCGTCTGATTATCCAGCGGCACTGCGCCCAGCTTGCGGTAGAAGCCGATTGCGGAATCGTTCCAATCGAGTGCCACCCATTCGAGTCTCCCGCAGCCTCGTTCCACGGCAATCCTGCCCACATGCCGGAGGAGCGCTTCGCCGAAGCCTCGTCCGCGGTGTTCTTTCCTCACGAACAAGTCTTCCAAATACAAGCCTGGCTTACCCAGGAACGTGGAGAACGTATGGAAGTACAGTGCGAAGCCCACTGCATTGCCCTCCGCCTCTGCAACGCACGCTTCGGCGTAGGGCCGCTCACTGAATAGCCCCAAACGAAGCTCTGCCTCGGAGGCGCTTACTTCACGTGCGAGACCCTGATGGGCCGCTAACTCACATATCAGGTTCAGTAGAACTGGCACGTCTGAAATCTCGGCGTCGCGGATGTGGAAATCACTGGGCAACATGAGTGTTCTCAGCAGTAGCCTAGCATGCAAACACACGCGGCTAGCCTACTCATCAACGCTCGCGGCCGCGCGCCCAGTTGAGCTCGACGAAGCCCTGTCCGACGACCTCGCCGGACGGGTCGAGCACGTCGACGCCCGCTTCCCAGTAGGTGACGCCGATCGTCTCGCTGCGGTACTCGGACTCCTCCTCCAGCGGACGCAGCATCAGGGAGAGCCTCTCACCGGGTACTTCGACGTTCCAGTGCGTGCGGTAGGCCGTCTCGGTCACGGGGCTGCGCCAGACCGGACCGCCGGGGGTGAGCGAGACCTCATCCGCGAGCAGCGTCCGCGCGGGTTGGCCCGGCCTCCGGAGCGTGGCGTAGCGCTCGATCAGCGGGCCCTCGCGGTCGTAGAGGCTGGAGACCATGAGGTCCGTGCCGTCATCCAGCTGGATACTCGTCCAGTCCCACTCGACGGCGACGGGCTGGAAGTCGCCCCACTGCTTGTCGAGCCATGCGAGTCCGGAGACGCCGGTTGTCGAGCCGTCGGGGAGCGTGAGCGTTCCGGTCAGGGCGAGGCGCGGGCGCGTGTAGTAGTAGGTGACGCCGGCGTAGTCGAAGTCCACGAGGCCGCCCTGGTGCAGCAGCGGCTCCGCTGTCGAGCGGAGCGTGAGATCGTAGGCGTAGCCGCCCGCCTCCGCGCGCAGGATGTAGGTCTCCCCGCCGGAGCCTGCCATGAGCGAGCCCTGCACCGCGAGTTCGAAGTCTCCCGCTGCCGTCTCGACCGGAGCGGCTACCTCGAAGAGCTCTTCGTGGGCGTAGCCCGCCCCAGCGCCGAGTCCGATGTGCCGTACGTGGGCGGCGACGCCGGTGGAGGGCTCCCGGATGCGGAAGACGACGTCGTGCAGGGCGTAGCGCTCCTGCTCCTCCGAGGTGAAGTGAGCGTTGAAGTACCACCACTCGACCAGGTAGGTGTGCGGCGACTCGTCGGCGGGAAGGGTGACGGGAGGGAGGTCGCTCAGCGGCAGGGGTGTGGGTATGGGGAATGGCGTTGCGGTAGCGGTCGGCGTGGGAGCAGGGGTGGGCGTCGCGGTGGGAGTGGGCGTTGGAGTCGGCGAGGCGCACGCCGCAAGCAGGCCGGTGGCGAGCCCTAAGGAGGTGATGACGCGTGTTGCCCGGTTCATGCGGCCTACTCTGCGAAACCAGATTACCCGAACGGCTGACGCTTTGGGGAGTGGTTGGCCTAGAATAGCGCGCGTTATGCGACTTGCCCTGCCTGCCACCCTCCGGGGAAGAGCGCTGCTCGCCGGAGCCGTCATCGTCATCGTTGGGCTGCTCTACCTGCTCGTCTCGCTCTACATCGTCAACACCGCGCTGGTCGCGGAGCGGAACGAGATCGAGGAGTTTCCAGAGAACTTCGGGCTTGTCTACGAGGAGGTCGAGTTCTCGCCGCGCGACTGGCCGGAGCTGACCCTGCGCGGCTGGTGGCTGCCCGCGGACGACGCGAAGGGCATCGTGATCCGCGTGCACGGGCTGGACGCCACCCGGGACTCGTCGCTGGGACTCTCGAAGGCGCTGGTGGAGGGCGGTTACTCGGTGCTCGTCTTCGACCTGCGCGGGCACGGCGAGTCCGACGTCGCGCAGATGGGCGCGGGCATCCACGAGCAGGACGACCTGCGCGGCGCGATCGATTACGTGCTGAACGAGCGCGGTGCGGAGCCGGGACGGGTGCTCGTCTACGGCGACTCGTTCGGAGGAGCGATCGCGCTGATGACGGCGATCGACGAGCCCGCGGTGGTTGGCCTGTTCTCCGACTCGTCGTTCACGAGCGTGTCGGACCTGATGATCCAGGAGATCGCGGACCGCACGAGGGCGGCGCACTGGAGCGCGGTCGCGCTGCGGCCGGGCATCCTGTTCGTTGCGAATACGGTCAAGGGGCTGGACATCAACGCGGTGCGGCCCGTCGACTCAGCCGCGCTCTACGACTATCCGCTTGGGCTGGTGCACTGCCGTGGCGACGAGCGCGTGCCGCTCGAACACCTGGCGCAGATACGCGCCCAGGTGCAGGCCTCGCCCCACATGACCATCTACGAGAACTGCGAGCACAGCGAGGGGTGGGAGGACTACACGGACCACTACGAGGCGTACCTGCTGGACTACTTCGACCAGCGCCTCGGGCTGTGAGGGCGCGGGGCGCTTATGCGCCGACGGGGACGGCGCCGTCCAACGGAGGCGCGTCGGAGGCGAAGAGCTGCTCCAGGTCAGGCCCCTCGATGCTCTCGTGGAGTATGAGGTAGCGCGCGATCTGGACGAGCTTGGGGTAGTTCTCCAGGAGCAGGCGCTTGGCGGTGTGGTAGGCGTCCACGACGATGGTCTGCACCTCTTCGTCGATCTCCTGCGCCACCTTCTCCGAGTAGTCCCGCTGCTCGGAGATCTCGCGTCCGAGGAAGACCATCTCCTCGCGCTTGCCGAAGGTACGCGGCAGCAGGGTCTCGCTCATGCCGTAGCGGGTGACCATGGCGCGAGCGATCTGGGTCACCTGCTCCAGGTCGTTGCTCGCGCCGGTGGTGACCTCGTTGAACGTGATCTCCTCGGCAACGCGCCCGCCCAGCGCCATCGTGATGCGGTCGACCAGCTGCGGGCGCGAGTAGAACATCCTGTCCTCTTCGGGGAGGGACTTGGTGTAGCCCGCCGCCATGCCGCGCGAGACGATGGATATCTTCTGCACGGGGTCGCCGTGCTCCAGCAGGTGCCCCACGAGCGCGTGCCCGCCCTCGTGATAGGCGACGATCTCCTTCTCCTTCTGGGAGATGACGCGCGTGCGGCGCTCCGGCCCCATCGTGACGCGGTCTATGGACTCCAGCATGTCCGACATGCTGACGGTCTTCTCGTTGCGCCGCGCAGCGAGGATGGCGGCCTCGTTCACGAGGTTGGCGAGGTCGGCGCCGCTGAAGCCCGGCGTCTGGCGGGCGAGGCGCTCCAGTTCGACGTCCTCCCCGAGCGGCTTGCCCTTGCAGTGCACCTCCAGGATGGCGACGCGCCCGTTGATGTCCGGCAGGTCCAGCACGACGCGCCGGTCGAAGCGTCCGGGGCGCAGCAGCGCCGGGTCCAGGATGTCCGGCCGGTTCGTGGCGGCGATGACGATGACGTTGGTGCTCGTCTCGAAGCCGTCCATCTCGACGAGGATCTGGTTGAGCGTCTGCTCGCGCTCGTCGTGGCCTCCGCCCAATCCCGCGCCGCGGTGCCGCCCGACGGCGTCGATCTCGTCCACGAAGACGATCGACGGCGCGTTGCGCTTCGCCTGGTCGAAGAGGTCGCGCACGCGGGACGCGCCCACGCCGACGAACATCTCGACGAACTCGGAGCCGCTGATGGAGAAGAACGGCACTCCGGCCTCCCCGGCGACGGCCTTGCTCAGCAGCGTCTTGCCGATGCCGGGCGGACCCACCATCAGCACGCCCTTCGGGATGTGCGCTCCGAGCGCGAGGAAGCGCTCCGGGTACTTCAGGAACTCCACGACTTCGCGCAACTCCGTCTTGGATTCCTCCACCCCGGCGACGTCCGAGAACATGACCGTGGGGCGGTTACCGGTGTTCATGCGAGCACGGCTCTTGCCGAACCCGAGCGCCTGGTTGTTGCTCCCCTGCGCCTGGCGCATCATGAAGAGCAGGATGGCCCCGAAGAAGATGAGCGGGAGGAACTGCAGCAGTATCCCGAACAGGTTGCCGAGCCCGCCGCTGCGCTTCACCTCGACGATGATCCCTTTCTCGGCAGGGTTGACCCCCGCAGACTCGAGTATCTGGAAGATGCTCGTGCCCGGTTCCTTGGTTGCGATGAGCTGCTGGTTGGTCTGGCGCGTGGTCGCGACGAGGCGGTCGCCGTCGACCGTGATGCTGGCTATCTCGCCGTTCTCTGCCTTGACGAGGATGGACGTGAGGTCGGACTCCTCGCCGCTCTGACCGGGCGAGAACAGCATGAAGAAGACGGCGATGACCGCCACGAAGATGATGAGATAGATGAACGTGTTGCCGATCCAGCGGTTGCCCATCGAGTCCCTAACTCCCAGGAAACAGAACCCTGCGCCTGAATTCTAGCTTACCGCACCGCGAGTGAACGGGCAAAGCTCGGGTGTGTCCCGCGCCTCCGTGAACCGCCCCGCCCGACGCCGGTGCGCTGGAGAGGCGCTAGTCCTGCGGCTCCAGTTCGAGGGGCCTGAAGTAGAGCCCCCACTTCTCCATCAGGCGGGAGACCTCCGGCGACTCCATCTTCATCAGGTCGGTGAAGAACCCGGCGATGGCGTGCGCGTGCAACTGCTCCGGCGTCGCCACCCAGCTCGCCTCCGCGGGCACCGTGTAGAGCAGCCCCGCCTGGTTCTGCGAGCGCACCTCGACGCGGGTGCCGCCCTTGTCCATCTTCACCGTGATGCCGTTCGGCATGGCCAGCCTCCTGAACTTCCCGGCTATTGTATACCCGGCCTCGAGGACCGGGACGCGCGCCGTATAATCTCCTTCAGGGCGCACGAGGTACGCCCGTACCACTTTGCGAAGAGAGACGACGATGGAGATACCCGCCGAGATACGCGACGCGATGGTGCAGCACGCATTGGAGGAAGACCCCAACGAGTGCTGCGGGATACTCGCCGGAGCGGGCGGGATCGTGATCCAGCACTACCGCATCACGAACACGGAGCGGAGCCCGTACCGCTACAGCATGGACGGGCGCGAACTCAACCAGATCCTCCGCGAACTGGACGACAACGGCTGGGAGATGCAGGTGATCTACCATTCCCACACCCACAGCCCCGCATATCCGTCCGACACCGACGTACGGCTCGCCGCGAACTGGCCGGACCCGTACTACCTGCTCGTCTCGCTCATGGACAGGCAGTCCCCGGACGTACGGCTGTTCACCATCTGGGACGGGACCGTGACCGAGGAGCCCGTCGTCATCGTCTAAGGGTGCTCCTGGCGGCCCCGCTCGCGCAGGTGCGCGACGCGCTCCACGAACCCTGCGGTGTGCGGCTCGCGCTCCAGCACGTAGCGCACCGACGCCCCCAGCGCAGTCTCCAGTTCGTCGTGCACCGCGGCGCTCAGCGCCACCTGCGACGCCTCCGCCACGCCACGCTCCGCGAAGTGCCGCAGCACCTTGAGCGCGTCCACGGAGAGCGGCAGCAGGGCCGGGGACGGCGCGGGACAGGCGTCGCAGACGACACCCCCGATCGCGGCGGCGTAGCGGTGGCGCTCCGGCTCGATCTCGCGACGGCACATCACGCACGAGCGCAGTTCCGGCATGAAACCCGCGTCCCGCAGCAGGCCGAGTTCCGCATGACGCGCCACGGCTGCGGGGCTGCGCCCGGCTTCGAGCGCGCGCAGCGCGTCGAGCAGCAACAGGTAGGCGTTGGGGTGCGGCGCAGCCTCCGGCAGGAGCAGGTCTGCCAGTTCCATGAGGTAGAGCGCCTCCGCCAGTTGTGACAGGTCCGCCTTCACGCCGGCGAACGACTCCGCCGACTCCGCGCCCGTGACGACGTCGAACGTGTGGCCGATGGCGATGGCGAGGTGGGCGCGGTTCAGCACGTCCAGGTGCCCGCCGAGCTTGCTGGTGAGCCTTCGCGCTCCGCGCACCGTCAGCTTGAGCTTCCCCAGCGACGGCGTGAGCACGGTCACGAGCCGGTCAGCGTCGCGCATCCGGTAGGCGCGCAGCACGAGCCCGTCCGTCTTGTAGGCGCGGGGGCGCGCTCCCGGAGGAGGTCGTTTGAGGCCGTCGTGATACGCCTGCGCTGTCACGCAGCCAGTTTACGACGCGCGGTCACTGTGTCGTTGGCAGGCTATTCGCCGCCGTGCACCGGGACGACGATGCCGTTCACGAACCCCGCGGCGTCGGAGCAGAGGAAGAGCGCCACGCTGCCGATGTCGTCGCCGACGCCGACCCTGCCGACTGCGATGCGCTCGGCCGCGGTCGCCATCTCCGGGCGCACCGTTCCCGCCGCGCGGGGCGTGTTGATGGTGCCGGGAGCGATGCAGTTCACCCGTACCTCCGGCTTCCACTGGTGGGCCATGTGGAAGGTGAGGCTGTGCACGGCGGCCTTCGCTGTTCCATACGCGGCGATGTCAGGCGCGTTCGGGTGACGGTCCAGTCCGGAAGTGGAGCCGATGTTGACGATCGCGCCCTTGCCGAGCGCCTTCATGTGCGGCACGACGGCCCTGGAAACGAGGAAGGTGGTCTTGACGTTGCCGACGTACGCGCCAACGAAGTCGTCGCCGCTGATCTCCAGCAGCGAAGCGCGGTGGTACTGCGGCATGTCCGGGTTGCGGCTGTAGGAGCCGCCCGCGACGTTCACCAGTGCGTCGATGCGCCCGAACCGGTCGAGCGTCTGCGCGACCATGGCGTCGATCTCGTCGGGCTCGGCGACGTTCACGGCGACGCCCAGCGCCTGGGCGCCGAGCGCCTCAGCCTCCTCGACCGCAGGCGGGATGGTGTCCGCGGGCACCGACGCCACGACGACGTTGGCGCCCGCCTGCGCGAACGCGCGCACGCAGCCCCGTCCGATGCCGCCGCTGCCGCCCGTGATGATGACGGTGCGTCCTTCCATGGAGAAACGCGACAGGTCCATGAAGCCCTCCCTCGTGTTCAGTCTTTCGCTACGTGCCGCCGTGCAGGTCCAGGTAGGAGCCGTTGAAGAACGCTCCCGCGTCGGATGCGATGAACACCGCCGCTCCGGCGATGTCCTCGGGCCTGCCGAACCGCCCGATCTCGATCTCGGCGAGGCTGCGCGCCCGCCGGTCCGGATGTTCCGTCCGCGCGCGGCGCGGCGTGATGAAGTGTCCGGCGTTGATGCAGTTCACCCGTATGGTGGGCGACCACTCCTTCGCCATGCTGCGCGTGAGGTGCATGACCGAGGCCTTGGTCATGTTGTAGACGCTCATGCCGGTCTCCGGCAGGCGGTAGTCGCGCGCACCGACGGACGCCATGTTGATGATGACGCCGCTCCCGCGCTCCAGCATGTGCGGCACGACGGCCTGGCTGCACAGGAACGCGCTGGTGACGTTGATGTTGAACGCCTCGTTGAAATCGTGCTTGGTCAGTTCCAGGAGGGGTCCGCGCTTGAACGTCGGCCCCTGCGATCCGCCGACCACGTTCATCATGATGTCCACCTGACCGAAGCGTTCGATGGTGCGTTCGACGAGCGCCCGCACGGCGTCCGGGTCGGTCACGTCGGTGGGGACGCCGAGCGCAGCATGGCCCTTCTCCTCGATCTCCGCGACGACGCTCTCGATCTTCTCCGGCCCCCGCGCCGCGACGACGACGTTCGCACCCGCATCGGCGAACCCGTGCGCGATCATCCTGCCGATGCCGTCGCTGCCGCCCGACACGATCGCCGTCCGTCCATCGAGTGAGAAGGCGTCCAGGCTGAACTGCGGGATGGCCGTCTCTTCGGGAAGCGCCTCGGTCATGCCTAGAACCACCCCTGCTCGCGGAGGACGCCGCGGAAGTACGCCACTTGGCCCACGTGCTGGATGTTGTCGTTCAGGATGGCCCCGAGCCGAGAGCCCACCGACTGCGGAGGCCTGTCCGGTATCGTGGGAGGAACGAGCCGTTCCAGGTCGTCCGGGGTGAGGCCGCGGACGATTGCTGCCGTCTTCTCCGCGACGGCCTCGAAGTAGCCCAGGAGCGTCTCCAGGTCCCTGGGGTCGAACGTGTGCACGTCTTCCGGCGTGAAGCGGGGAGGGCGGGTCTCCATCCCGAAACGTTCGGCCCAGCCGTCCGTCTCCCAGAGCGGCGGTTCGCCGGTGACGCCGGCGGTGATGTAGTCGCGCACCCAGGTCATGTGCCAGACGATCCAGCCGATGGGGTTGCTGCCTTCGCCGCCGGGCTGGACGCGAAGCTCGTCGTAGGTCAGGCCTTCCAGGGCGCGGCGCAGGTAGCCGTCCGCCCGGTTCAGCGCGTCGAAGTAGAGGTCAACTGCGTTCATAAGCGTCCTTCCGCCCGGTGCAGCCTACCGCCGCTGCCAACCGAACCCGTCGAAGTAGCCGCGCAGGTACATCGCCTGCCCTGCGTGCTGCGTGTTGTCCGACACGATGCTCACGAGTCGCACGCCCAGGGTGGGAAGCGGGGTGTACTGCGGCTCGTTCAGTTCGCGTTTCAGGTCCTCCGGGGTGACGCCTGCCAGGTAGCGCTTCGAGCGCTCGTACACGGCGTCGTTGTAGCCGAGCAGCACGTCCGCCGAGTCCACCTGTACGGCTGCGGCTTCCTCGAGCGAGTGACCGCCGCCGGTGATGGAGTCGTCCGCCGGCATCCCGAACCGCTCGTGCCAGCCCTCGCTCGTCCACAGTTGCGGCTCGCCCGCCAAGCTTGCGAAGTGGTCATCCTGGATGCGGGTGAGGTGCCAGGCGAGCCAGGTCATCGAGTTCGAGTGGCTGTTGGGCATCCGGTTGAGGGTCTCCGCAGACGCGCCCCCGAGCGCTCGGTGCAGTAGTTGGTTGACTCTTCCGAGGCCGTCCGCGATCAGATCAGGGCCTTCCATGATTCGCTCCTCCCCGGTGTCGTTGCGTCCGGCGCGCCGCCGGAGCGTGCATCATACCCGCGCCGGGCAGAGCGGGTCGAGTGAGCGTGTTTTCCTGTCGTTCGGCGAGTGCAGGGCGGCGCTGTGGACTGTTACCATCCGCTGGTTCCGGGGAGGCGGAACAGCATGGCCCAACCATCCCAGAAACGGCGAGTCGACGTTCGGGTGTTCCCCTCCTTCAGGGCGGCGGCGCCCACGGCGTCGGTGCGCCGCGCCGCCACCGCCGCCCTCGCCCTTGCCGATCCGGAGGGACGCCTCGGGGCGAGCGTCGTCGTCGCCGATGACGAGACGCTGCACGATCTGAACCTGCGCTTCCGCGGCTTCGACGAAGTGACCGACGTCCTCTCGTTCGGCGATCACGGCGCCCCTGCGGAGGACACCGCGCTCCCCGGCCCCGAGCCTTTCCCCGGCGATGGGTTCCCGCCGGTCCCCGGGGAACAGCCGAGCCTGGGTGAAGTGGTACTCTCCTTTCCCATGGCGGAACGACAGGCGCGCGAGCACAATGTGCCGGTGGAGCGGGAGGCCGCGTTGCTCGTCGTCCACGGTATCCTGCACCTGCTTGGACACGACCACGCGGAGCCGGAGGAGGAAGCAGCGATGCGCGCGATAGAGCAGCAGGCGTTGAGCGCGCTGTTCCCCTCCGGGAACGGAGCGGGAGCTTCCTGATGGCAGGCGAAGTGCTCTACAGGAAGTGGCGGCCCCCGCGCTTCTCGGACATCGTCGGACAGGGCCCCATCACGCAGACGCTCACCCAGGCCGTCGCGCATGGCCGCACGGCACACGCCTATCTCTTCTGCGGCCCGCGCGGGACGGGCAAGACGAGCACCGCGCGCGTCCTGGCGAAGTCGCTCAACTGCACCATGCGCCCGCCGACCGTCGGCGACCCGTGCGGCGCGTGCGACAACTGCCGCGCCATAGACAACGGCAGCTTCATAGACCTGATCGAGGTCGACGCCGCCAGCAACCGCGGGATCGACGAGATACGCGACCTGCGGGAGAAGGTGCGCTTCGCCCCCACCATCGGCAGGAACAAGGTGTACATCATCGACGAGGCGCACGCCCTCACGAACGACGCATTCAACGCGTTCCTCAAGACGCTGGAAGAGCCCCCTCCGCACAGCGTGTTCGTCCTCGCCACGACCGAGCCCGAACGCCTCCCGCCCACCATCGTCTCCCGCTGCCAGCGGTTCGATTTCCACCGCATCGCCATGCAGGACATGACGGAACGCCTGACGGGCATCGCGCAGGAGGAGGGAGTGGAGGTCTCGCCGGAGGTGCTGCGCCTCATCGGCCGCGCCTCCGGTGGGAGCCTGCGCGACGGAACGAACCTGCTGGACCAGCTCATCACTTCGTTCGGCTCGCGCGTGAGCGTGGAACAGGCGCGTGAACTGCTCGGCATCAGCGGCGAGGAGAGCGCGCTGGCGCTCGTGAAACACCTGCTCACCGGCAACACGGCGCAGGCCCTGGAGGTCATCAACGGCGTTGCGGACGAGGGCGTGGACCTTCGCCCGCTCCACCGCATGACGGTGGAGATGCTACGCGCGGCCCTCCTCATCAAGAGCGGCGCGGCGTCCTCCCTCGACCTCTCCCGGGACACACAGTCGCACCTGACGTTCGCCGCCGAGAGCGTGCCGCTGGAGCAGATCATGCGCGCGCTGCGGCTCTTCGGCCGCGTCTCCTTCCGGTTCGACCAGCCGTCTCCGCTCCCACTGGAACTTGCCGCGGTCGAGCTTGGGCTGCCGCCCGAAACCCCGGCGCCCGCTCCCACTGCCGCAGCTCCTCCCGCAGCCGCCGCGCCGCGCCCCGTGCAGCCTTCGGCAGCACCTCCTGCTCCCCGCCCGGCAGCACCCGTACCCGCTCAACCTGCGCATCGCCGTCCCCCGCCGCCTCCCGCCGCTCCCGCTCCTCCGCTCGACCCCTCCGCGCCCATCGACCAGCGGCTCATCGCACAGTGGCCGAGCATCCTCAAGTCGCTCGCTCACGTGCCCAAGAACAAGTTCCAGATCGCCGCATTGCTCCGCAGTTCGGGACACAGGGAGGTACGAGGAGACGATCTCATCGTCACGTTCCCGCACCAGTCGAACAGCGAGCGGCTGATGGGGGAACTGGAGGACCCGCGCCTCCGCATGGAGGTTGAGCGTGTGCTGCAGGAGGCGCTCGGGCAGCCGCTCACTGTCGTCGTGGCCACGGGCGAACAGCGCCCCAACGGCGAACGCTCCGGGGAGACGGCAGGCGGCCATCTCATCCGCACCGCCGTCGGCTACGGTGGGCAAGTCATCGGCGAAGCGCCGCAAGCCGCGCCTGCACCGTCCCCGACGCCGTATGCGAACGATGTGCCACCCGCTGCGCCTGCCCCGGCCCCTGCTGCGGAGGAGACACCCGCTGTGCCTGCTGCAGAACCGTATGCCGATGACGCTCCCTCTGCTCCGGTACCGGCTTCCGACGCAACTCCGAACGGCGCGGCGCACGTTGCCGGACCCGAACCGGAGCCCGCCGCCGTCCCCGTCTCGCCGGACGACCCCGGCGGAACGCCTGCCTACGAACCACCTGAAGGATCGAACGATGAATAGAAACATGATCAAACAGGCCCAGCAGCTCCAGGCCCGCTTCATGAAGGCCCAGGAAGAACTGGAAACCGAGACCGTCGAAGCCTCGGCGGGCGGGGGCGCCGTCAAGGTCGTCGCCACCGGCAAGCAGACCGTCCAGTCCATCTCCATAGACCCCGCCGCGGTCGACCCGGACGACGTGGAATTGCTGCAGGACATGGTGCTTGCAGCGGTGAACGAGGCGCTCGCGAAGTCCCAGGCGCTGGCGGCGGAGCGGCTCGGCGCGCTCACCGGCGGCCTGAAGATACCGGGGATGTAGCGCATGGCCTCGTCGCCCCAGGGCGGCTATGGGGGCGGCCCCGCCCTTGCGCCAGCGGTCGCCCGGCTCATCGAACAGCTCCACCGGTTGCCTGGCATCGGCCCCAAGAGTGCGCAGCGGCTCGCCTACTACCTCATCCGCATGCCGGAGCGCGAAGCGCGCCAACTCGCGGACGCCATCAGCGCAGTCAAGGACTCGCTCGGCTTCTGCTCTCGCTGCCAGAACATCACCGAACCGGACGTGTGCCCCATCTGCTCCGATCCGACGCGCGACCAGACCCGCATCTGCGTTGTGCAGGAGCCGCTGGACGTGCTCGCACTGGAACGCACCGGCGTCTTCCGCGGCCTCTATCACGTCCTGCACGGCCTCATCGACCCCATGGGCAACGTCGGACCGGACGACCTCCGCATACGCGAGCTCCTCCGCCGCATCGGCGAGGAACCGGTCAGCGAGGTCATCATCGCCACGAACCCCACGGTGGAGGGCGAGGCCACGGCGATGTACCTCCATCAACTGCTGGTTCCGCTCGGTCCTCGCGTCACCCGCCTCGCGCGCGGGCTCCCGGTCGGCGGCGACCTCGAATACGCCGACGACCTCACCCTCACGCGCGCTTTCGAGGGCCGCCAGTCCTTCTAAGCGCTACGCTGCTGCGACGAAGTCTCACCCAACGAGCGTGAGTTAACCGACGAGTCTAGCCGTGTCTCCTTGGATTATTGATACGGGGTATTGACAGTATCGAAGGGCAGTGCTACTGTCTGCCAGCTATGGCGACGGTTTTCACGAAATCTGCGAGCGCGGTCATGCAGGCTGAGTCCACCCTCCTTGCGGCCTTGGAGGAGCATGGCACCCGCATGACCTGGCCACGCCGTCAACTGGCGAGGATGCTCGCTCGGCGGACCGGCGCGTTCAGCGCTGAGGAGATCGTGGCCGGATTGCCGACTCTGGGCCGGGCGACCATCTACCGCACGCTGCGCCTGCTCGGGGATGCCGGCGTCCTCTGCAAAACCACCATGCCGGACGGTTCGCCTCGCTATTCGCTGGACAACGCACAGCACCACCATCACCTCATCTGCGTCTGCTGCGGAAGCGTAGACGAATTTCGTCACCCTTCTATCGACCAGGTGCTCCGCGCCATGAATGACCATGTCGGGAGCGAACTCGTCGGGCACCGCCTTGAGCTGTACCACCGCTGCGCTATCTGTCGCGGAGAACGGCCAGAGCGGCAAAGACGGCCACGTGCACGTGGCCCGCGTGCATGCACACTGAAACTCAACGGATAGCTGACGGAGGTTAACGGATGAGATACGCTCTCACTAGTCTGCACAAGCTGCTCATCGCCGGGGCGCTGGCCCTGGCGATCGTCTCCTGCTCAGGGGATGCCGAGCCCACAAACACACCGGTTGGTCCCGCACCCACAGACACGCCGGTCGCTGCCGCCGAGCCGCTGAATGTGGTCGCGAGCATCTACCCGATGCAGTACTTCGCGGAGCGTATCGGCGGCGACCGGGTGGATGTCACGACCATCGTGCGACCCGGCGTCGAGGCCCACTCATTCGAGCTCACGGCGGGCGATCTCCTCACGATTGCCGAGGCCGACGTCATAGCGATGAACGGCCTCAGTCTGTTGCCCTGGCTGGAACGCGCGCTCGAGTCCCTGGGCGATGACGTCTCCGGTATCGTGGTCGAGGCTGCGTATCCCGAGGCGGCACTGCCCTTCGTGGAAGGCGGACACGAAGACGAACATGGGCACGGGCACGAAGACGAACACGGGCACATGGAAGAGGACGAGCACGGACACGAGGGTGAGTCAGCCTTTGACGGCCGCCTGCTGATCGCAGACCTCGAGGCGGAACACCTCTCGGTGCTCGACCTGTCAACGGAAGAACTCGACTCCGGCGCCTTCGCGATCGGTGCGCCGCCTGCTGCCATCTACCCCAGCCCGACCCACCGCTACGCCTTCGTCCTCGCCCGGGGCCCGGGAGACGCCGATGACGGCATCCACCTCTTCGACGGTGGCGTCTACCTCGTTGAGCACGGCGACCACTTCGACCTCGTGCGCGAACCGGTCTCGCGTCACCCCTCCGTGGTGATGGATGAACGGCCGATCCACTTCGTCAACAGCTACGGCTGGACGGCGATATTCGCCGACGCTCACGGCCACGTCTTCCTCTACAACGAGGAGGAGATCACCAGCACACAGGGCGACTACCGGCCGCTCGTGCTCGAGGCCGGCCCGCAGCACGGCGCCGCCCTGGCGATCTCACCCGACCACATCGTCGTGACCACCCAGAACCCCGACTACCCCGAGAACACGGACAGCACCCTGCCCGTCGGCGTTGAGGTATGGGACCTTGATGGCCACGTCCTCTACGACGCCAGTAACCGCTCCTGCCCCGGCATGCACGGCGAGACGCACAACGAGGAAGGCGCCATCTTCGGCTGCGTCGGCGGCGTGCTCTTCCTGCACCCGCACGACGGCAGCTACCATCACGACTTCATCGACAATCCCCCCGAGATGCGCGAAGAATCTCGCATCGGCTCCTTCTTCGGACACCACCACCTGCACCACTTCTTCGGACGCGCCTCTTACCGCGACAGTCAGGGCTTCGCCGACGACGGTATCTGGCTGATCGACCCTGAAGGAGGCGAGTTCCAGCGAGTCTTCAGTGAACCGGTCGCGGCCGGAGCTGTCGGCTCGCACGCAGAGCGCCTCTACCTGCTCACCGCTGATGGCGAGCTCCACGTGCTCGATGCCCATGACGGCGATGAGATCGCACATCTCCACGTCATGGAACCGGGCGAGGACGCGCGGCCACGCCTCATCATCGTCGGGGAGACGATGTTCCTGACGAACCCGAACCACGGTGAAGTCATCGCGGTCGACCTCGAACACCTCGAGGTGGAGGAGGTCTGGGACGTCGGAGGTTCGCCCTCCGGCATTGCCTTCGTCGGCATCCTCGGTGAAGGGGATGAGCACGAGCACGACGAGGACGAGCACGGCCATGAGGATGAGCACGACCACGACGAGGACGAGCACGGCCATGAAGACGAGCACGACCACGACGAGGACGAGCACGACGAGGACGAGCACGGCCACGAGGATGAGCACGACCACGACGAGGACGAGCACGGTCACGACGACCACGGCCACGGCGAGTTTGATCCTCACTTCTGGCTCGACCCGCTGCTTGCCATCACCCAGGCGGAGCGCATCGCGGAGGCGCTGATCGAGGCGGACCCCGAGGGCGCAGACATCTACCGGGCGAACCTCGCCACGCTGTCCTCTGATCTCCGGGCGCTGCACGCCGAGTTCGAGGCGGGCCTCAGTTCGTGCGTCCACCGCGAGTTCGTCACGTCTCACGCGGCGTACGGCTACCTCGCGCATGCGTACGGCCTGGAGCAGGTGCCGATCGCCGGTCTCTCTCCTGAGGCAGAGCCATCGCCGCAGCGCCTCGCGAGCATCGCCGATCGCATCAAGGATCTCGGCATCACAGCGGTGCTCCTCGAGCCAGTGCTCTCCGGTGCGCACGAACGGTCGCTCGCCGACGAGACAGGGGCTGGCATATACCAGATCCACTCGATAGAGAGCGTTACCCTGGCTGAACTGGACGAGCACGGGGACTACTTCGGCCTGATGCGTGACAACCTGAGCAGTCTGCGAGCTGCGATGGAGTGCTCGTAGGCCAGACAGCGACGGCGATACGGCGGCCGCATCCAGATTGCGGCCGCCGTGATGGAAACGGAGGAGCGCGATGAAGTGGTACGACGAACCAGAGCGCATCGACGCAGATCAGATGCTGAACAGCGAAGCACGCGACATGAAGTGCATGGCGACCGGGCCTGGTCAGTGTGCGGACTGCTGGAAGCGGACGATCAACGGCGACTTCGTCACACCGCTTGACCCGGAGCCACACGAGTTCGAACTGGATGATCTGCTCAGCTTCGCGACTATCGCGGCCAACGCGGCAGAGCACCAGCTTGATCCGGAAGAGGCGGACGCTGAGTTCAACGCGGTGCTCGTCGACCTGGACGCGGACGATGCCAGCTTCTTGGCGGATCTGGTGCTCTACCAGTTGACTGAATGTCCCATCGGCAGATGCCGGCGCTGACGGCAGGCGCGTGTGCTCGAATCGCCTCGCCGTGGCGCTGGAGATACGCAAGAACCCAACAAGGAAGGAGGCGGTAATGGCAGATCTGACGGCCTATTCGGTGAAACTGAGGAAGATGGTGGTCATCAAGGACCCCGAGTTGATAACGCTGAAGAACGGAGCAAAGGCGGTCCGCGGCGTAGCGGCGGAGGACCCGTCCAGCAAGGTCTTCAAGATTCTGAGCGCCAAGCAGGCGGAAGAGGTTGGAGCGAAGCTCGGCTGACCAGCGCCTGGCTCTTTCTCCTAAGGGGGGGTGGCGTCAGACTTCCTCCCCGGCGCACCCTCCCTTAGGCCTCGTTTGCGCTGCTCGCTGAGTGAAGATACGCAGGAAACCCTATCGCTAGGAGGCGGAGATGGTAGATCTGACGGCCTATTCGGTGAAGCTGAAGAAGATGGTGGCCATCAAGGACCCGGAACTGGTAACCCTGAAGAACGGGCGGAAGGCAGTCCGCGGCGTAGCGGAAGAGGACCCGTCCAGCAAAGTCATCCGGATCGTGAGTGACAAGGACGCGGAAGAGATCGCAGGCGCCCTGCGCCGGTGAGACCCGCCCGGGCTCCGGTATCATCTGTCGCGTTATAGTTGATACCAAGTATTGACTGTTGCCGCGGAAGGCAGTTACCTTCTGCTCTATGACGATGATTACCGGCAAGCCCGCCGCGGCGGCCGCGCAGGCCGAGTCCAACATCCTCGCGGCGTTGGAGGAGCATGGCAGTCGCATGACGTGGCCTCGCCGTGAGCTCGCTGCGATGCTCGCCCGGCGGACGGACGCTTTCAGCGCGGAGGAGATCGTCGCCGGCTTGCCCGGCTTGGGGCGGGCGACGATATACCGCACGCTGCGCCTGCTCGTGGAGGTCGGCATCCTCTGCAAGACCGTCATGCCGGACGGCTCGCCGCGCTACTCCCTGGACGATGCACATCATCATCACCACCTCGTCTGCGTCGCATGCGGACGCATCGACGAGTTCCGCCACCCCTCGGTCGAACGGATGCTCCGGGCCATGAAGGACCACGTGCAGGGCGAACTCATCGGCCACCGACTCGAGTTGTACCACCGTTGCGGTGACTGCCAGGAAAGCGGACACGGCGCGGAGCCGCACATGCACGGGACCCACGTACACGCCCATTAGGGGCCGGGGAGACTGTTTGATGAGACTCCATCTCGTAACGTCGTTTCGCGTGTTTGCCGCCGGATTGCTCGCCCTGGTGGTTGTCGCTTGTTCAGCTGACCCCACGCCCACGTCTGCGCCTGTTCCGGGCGTCCCCACGGCCACTCCCACCGAAGCGCCCCTCGAGCCGCTGACCGTGGTCGCGAGCATCTACCCGATGCAGTACTTCGCCGAGCGCATAGGCGGCGACAGGGTGAACGTCGTCGCCCTCGTGCCCCCCGGCGCAGAGGGTCACACGTTCGAGCTCACGGCGCGCGACCTCATCACGATCGGCGAAGCCGACGTCATCGCGATGAACGGCCTCGAGATGGAGCCGTGGCTGGAGCGCGCGCTCGAGTCCCTGGGCAACGACGTCTCCGCCATCGTGGTCGAGGCAGCCGATGCGGAAAGCGCGCTGCCCTTCGTAGAGAGTGGGGATGCACACGGTCACGAGGATGAGGACGAGCACGACCACGACGAGGATGAGCACGACGACGAGGATGAGCACGACCACGACGAGGACGAGCACGACCACGACGAGGATGAGCACGACCACGACGAGGACGAGCACGACCACGACGAGGATGAGCACGACCACGACGAGGACGAGCACGGCCATGAGGATGAGCACGACCACGACGAGGACGAGCACGACCACGACGAGGATGAGCACGACCACGACGAGGATGAGCACGAACACGAGGACGAGCACGAACACGAGGACGAGCACGGCCATGAGGAGGACGAGCACGGCCATGACGCCCACGCCCACGGCGAGTTCGATCCGCACTTCTGGCTCGACCCGCTGCTTGCCATCACCCAAGCGGAGCGCATAGCCGAGGCGCTCATCGAGGCGGACCCCGAGGGCGCCGACGTCTACCGGGCGAACCTCGCCGCGCTGAGCGACGACCTCCGGGCGCTGCACACCGAGTTCGAGGCGGGCCTCAGCTCGTGCGTCCACCGCGAGTTCGTCACGTCGCATGCCGCGTACGGCTACCTCGCACTGGCGTACGACCTGGAGCAGGTGCCGGTGGCTGGCCTCTCTCCGGACGCAGAGCCATCGCCGCAGCGCCTCGCGAGCATCGCCGACCGCATCAACGACCTCGGTCTGGGAGCCATACTCGTGGAGCCTGTGCTTGCCGGTTCACACGAGCAGACGCTCGCCGCTGAGACCGGCGCAAGCGTCTACACGATCCACCCGCTGGACGGCATTACCCAGGCAGAACTGGACCAGCACGGAGACTACTTCGGTCTGATGCGCGACAACCTCAACAGCCTCCGCACTGCGCTGGAGTGCTCGTAACTGGCTGAAAGAGAGAACGGATATGGATGACACGCCGGCAATCGAACTGGAAGACGTCTCCTACACGTATGCGGGCGCCCCGGCGGTGCACGGCGTGACGCTGCGCATCAAGCGCGGGGACTTCACGGCTATCGTCGGCCCCAACGGCAGCGGAAAGAGCACGCTCATCAAGGTCATCCTGGGGCTCATCAAGCCGGACAACGGAAGCGTGCGCGTTTTCGGCACCGACATCGAACGGTTCAGGGACTGGCATCGCATCGGCTACGTCCCGCAGGTGGCGGCGGGCATCCACGCCATGTTCCCCATCACGGTGAGCGAGGTCGTCGCGCACGGCCGGTACACCGGCTTCTCGCCGTTCGCGTTCTGGCGCAGGAACGGCGCGGACGTGGACGACGTCCTGAAGATGGTCGACATGGCGGACTTCAAGCGCCGCCGCATCGGTGAACTCTCCACCGGCCAGCAGCAGCGCGCCCTCATCGCCCGTGCACTCATCCGCAAGCCGGACCTGCTCGTCATGGACGAGCCCGTCGCGGGCGTGGACGTCCAGGGCGGGGAAGAGGTCTACACGCTGCTCCGCGAACTCCGGGAGAGCGGCGTCACCATACTCATCATCTCCCACGACGTCGGCGCCGTCATGCGCGAGGCCTGCACCGTGGCATGCATCAACTGCACGCTCCTCTGCCACTGCCCGCCCCACGAACTGACCGAGGACGACCTCGTGCGCCTCTACGGCTTCCCGGTTGAGGTGTTGCACCACGGTGAGCACCACGACCACCACGCGCACGGCGAAGACGCCGTCCGCCACGGCGAGTTCGACCAGCTTGCGCCCCACGCGCACCACTGATCTCCATGCCGGCCATCCTGCAATACGACTTCATGGTGCGCGCCCTCATCGGGGGGGTCCTCGTCGGCGGCCTCGCGCCCGTGCTCGGCACCTTCCTCGTGCTGCGCCGCTTCTCGCTGCTCTCCGACACGCTCGCGCACGTCGCGCTGTTCGGCGTTGCCGTCGGATTCGCAGTGAACGTTTACCCGACGCTCACCACGTTCATCACGGTCACCTTGGCCGCGGTTGTGATGGAAGGGCTGCGCTCGCGCGGCAAGCTCCCCGGCGACGCCGTCCTCGCAGTCGCGCTCTACTCCTCGCTCGCCGCGGCGGTGGTTGTCATCAGCGCCGCGCAGGGGTTCAACGTGGACCTGCTCAGCTTCCTCTTCGGCTCCATCCTCACCATCACCGAATTGGACCTCTGGCTCATCGGAGGGCTGGCGCTCTTCGTCGTCATAGGCGTGACGGCCTTCTTCACCGAACTCGCACAGACCTCGTTCGACGACGCGCTCGCCCGCGTCTCCGGCATCAAGGTGGACTGGGTCAACTTCGGGCTGGCAGTGCTCGCCGCCGCCACCATCACCCTGGCCATGCGCATCATGGGCGTCCTGCTCGTCGGTGCGCTCATCGTCATCCCTGTCCTCGTGGGGCAAGGGCTCACGAACAGCCTGCGTACCGCGTTCATCGTCGCATCGGGCGTGGGGATGGTCAGCGCCGTTACCGGCCTCACGCTCGCCTTCTACCACGACCTTCCGGGCGGCGGATCGATCGTGCTCACTGCCGTGGCCATGCTCGTGCTGTCCATAGCCTGGCGCAGGTTCCGCCGGCGCTCCTCGTAGCCCCATTGGGACCGACACATCTCCTCGTGGGAGAGAGCCTGCCCCTGCCTTGAGCTTGCCGAACGGGTCGACGCGCGTCGGCGCGTCGGGTGAGGGCGTCCGGCGGGAGCGTGTGGCTTGGGAATCTCGTAAGATATCCGAACGGAGGAACCCGCATGGGCGCAGGAACCATCGGCCTTGCCGTCATGGGCGGCGACAGCAACGCGGTGCTCGCACGCATCGAGGAGAGCGAGGAGCGCGGCATCGACGCCGCGTGGCTCACCGTTGGCGGCGCGAGCCTCGACGGCGTCACGCTCATGGCCGCCGCCGGAGCGCGGACGGAGCGTATCCTGCTCGGCACGTGCATCGTGCCGACATGGGGGCGGCACCCCGTCGCCGCTGCGCAGCAGGTGCAGGTGGCCGCGCAGCTCTCCGGCAACCGTTTCCGTTTCGGCATCGGCCCCAGCCACGTCCGCCCCATGACCACCGTCTTCGGGGCCGACTACCGCACGCCGCTCACGGCGCTCCGCGAGTACCTCACCGTCACGCGCACGCTGCTGCACACCGGTGCGGTCGAGTTCGAGGGCAGCATCTACCGAGCGAACGTCAGTCTCCCCGCGCCCGTGCCGGACGTGCCTGTGATGGCATCGGCGCTGCGCCCGAAGTCGTACGAGCTGTGCGGCGAGGCGGCGGACGGCGCGATCAGCTGGGTGTCGCCCGGCGTCTACCTGCGCGACGTCGCCCTTCCCGCGCTGCGGCGAGGCGCGGAGCGTGCGGGGCGGCCGTGTCCGCCGCTCATCGTCCACGCGCCCGTGTGCGTCCACGACGACCCTGAGGAGGTCCGCGCCGCTGCTCGCGAACAGCTCGCCAACTACCCCCGCATGCCCTTCTACCAGGCGATGTTCGCGGAGGCCGGGTTCCCCGAGGCCGCGCAACTCGAGGGCTGGAGCGACGGCATGATCGAGTCGGTCGTACTCTCCGGTGGCGAGGAGCGCGTGGCTGAACGTATCGCCGAGCTGTTCGACTTCGGCGCGAGCGAGATCATCGTCTCCATCGTCGCAGCCGGACCGGATGCCGCCGCCTCCCGCGAGCGGACGCTCGCCCTCCTGTCCAAGGTAGCGTCCGCCTGACTCCCTCTCCTGAGGGAGAGGGTGCCGCGAAGCGGCGGGTGAGGGCCCTCTGGGTGGGGTGTGGTGGAAGCGCTGGGATGGGGATGAAGGCCCGATTCAGTGACACGCGGGCCTTCCCCGGACGCACCCGCCACCGCGTAGAATGAGCGGGCGCGGTAACGCGCTCGCGTTACGCCCCACGGAGGTTCGATGAAGTTCTACGTTGCCGGAAAATTCGAGGACAAGGAGCGGGTGCGCCTGGCGCAGAGTTGCATTGAGGCCGCGGGGCACGAGATAACCCACGACTGGACGATGGCCGAGGCCTTCGGCGGGCCTGTAGAGGCCAGGGACGACATGGAGGGCGTCAAGGACGCCGATGCCCTGCTCTTCGTCAACGTGGACCCGGACCTCCCCTATGCCGGGTCGCTGGTCGAGATCGGCATGGCGATCGCGCTGGACAAGCCCGTCTACTTCATCAACACGAGACACATGAAGCGAAACATCTTCTACCACCTCCCCGGGGTCTACAGCGCCGCTGACGCGCCGCAGCCCATCGGCGAACGCCTTGCGGAGCGGTTCGGCGCGGTCATGAACGGCGTCTGATATCATCCTCTCGCCGCTCCGGCGGCCCGCACGCTCACAAGGAGACATACATGGCCGCCACCAAAGCATTCGTGCTCATCGAGACCACCGTCGGCAAGACCAAGGATGTCGTCAGCGCTCTCCACGAGGTCGACGGCGTTACGTCCGTCGACGTCGTCACGGGCCCGTACGATGTCATCTGCGTTGTCGAGGCTGATGATCTCAGCTCCGTCGGCGACACCGTCACCGGCAGCGTCCACACCATCGGCGGCATCGTCCGCACCGTCACCTGCCTCGCCGTCGGCGAGTAACCGCACTCGCCAAGCTGCCCGAGGCGATGCGCCATGTTCGACCCCGACTGCATCTTCTGCAAGATCGCGCGGGGCGACATCCCCGCCGAAAAGATCTACGACGACGGCACGGTCTTCGCTATACACGACATCAACCCGAAGGCTCCCACGCACGTCCTCGTCATCCCGTACGAGCACGTCGAGGCCCTCTCGGACGCGGACCCGGCCCTCGTCGCCGCTGCCGCACGCTGTTTCGAAGTTGCGCCCGGCATCGCCCGCGACCTCGGCGTCGCGGAGACCGGCTACCGTCTCGTTGCCAACCAGGGGCCGGACTCCGGTCAGGAGGTGCCCCACTTCCACCTCCACATCCTCGCCGGACGCCGCCTCGGCCCCATGGGCTGAGCGCGCCATGGACAGTGTCATGTTGAGCGGAGCCGAAACATCTCTCGGGGTGTCTGGCGCCTTCCCCCTTGATGGGGGAAGGCTGGGGTGAGGGTGAACGGATGGACCGCCATGACCGCTGACCTCCCCCTGTCCCTTACGGCCCGCCTCGACGCCCTGCCGGATGGCCTGCGCGCGCACATCGAGCGCGTACGCGGCATCGCCCGCGAACTCGCTGCGGCCCATGCCATCGAGCCCGTGACCGCCGACCTCACCGCCGCCGCGCACGACGTCGCCCGCCACGTCCCCGGGAGGATGCTCATCGAGGAGGCGGAGCGCCTCGGTATACCGGTCAACGCCGTCGAGCGCGCCGCCCCCATCCTCCTTCACGGGCCGGTCGGGGCGGCGTGGCTGCGCGAGGACGGCGCGATACGCGACCCGGAGGTGCTGGAGGGCGTGCGCTGGCACACCACCGCGCACCCGGACCTCGCGCCGGTGGGGCAGGTCGTCTTCGTCGCCGACAAGCTCGACCCCATGAAGCAGAAGGCGTACCCCTTCCAGTCGGAGGTGCGCGCTGCCGCGGCCCGCAGCCTCCACGAGGGCGTCCTCGCCTTCTTGGACGGCGCACTCCGCACACACCTCGATCGCCGCGAGTTCATCCACCCCATGAGCGCCGACACCCGCAACAGCCTCCTCATCGCCCTCTCCTGCTGAATCTCCAGGCGGCATATCCGCCTTGACGAGTGAGCGGCGCGATTCGTATCGTGCCCCTGACAGCGGCGGCGGAAGGAGACGGCAGCCATGCTGAGCCTGCAGGACAACACGATACTGGGACAGGTCGGGCCCGGCACCATGATGGGCGACCTGCTCAGGCGCTTCTGGGTGCCGTTCATCGAGGCGTCGAAGGTCGCACCAGTCGCTGGCGACCCCGTCGAAGTCGAACTGCTCGGCGAGAAACTCATCATCTTCACCGATGGCGAGGGGCGCTACGTCATGTTCGAGAACTTCTGCCCCCATCGCGGCACCCCGCTCTACTTCGGCAAGAACGAGGGAGACGGCCTCCGCTGCATCTACCACGGCTGGAAGTTCGACAGCACCGGCGCGTGCATGGAGATGCCGTCCGAGCCAGCGCGCTCCAACTTCAAAAACAAGATATCGGCGAAGTCGTACCCCGTCCGCGAGATGGCTGGCATCCTCTGGGCGTACATGGGGCCGCAGGAATTGATGCCCGGCCTGCCGCACATCGAGTGGGCCGGCGTCACCCCGGAGATGCGGAACATCGTCAGATACAACCAGGAGTGCAACTGGGTGCAGGCGCTGGAGGGCGACATCGACTCCAGCCACGTTGGCTTCCTGCATCGCGGCTCGCTGTTCCGCGACTCGTCCATCTCCAGCCAGGACAGCCAACTCCTCCTCTACGACACCTCGCCCCGCTGGGTCGTCGAAACGACCGACTACGGCATGATGCTGGCCGCCCAGCGCAGCACCAGCGACCCCGCCCACGATTACTGGCGTACCAACCAGTGGCTCATGCCCTACATCACCATGATTCCCACAGACCTCGAACTCCGCCGCGCTCACGGCCACATGTGGGTGCCCATCAACGACGTGCAGACGCAGGTCTGGTGCATCATCTGGTCGCCCACCGAGGAGATCACGCAGCGCGAGCGCGACAACGTGCAGCACGGCCCCATGCCCCACATCGCCACCATCGACCCTGATACAGGACGCCTGCGCGCCACGAAGGCCAACCACTTCCTGCAGGACCGCTACCTCCAGCGCAACACGGACCTGCTCAGCGGCATCGTCGGCGTACGCGAGCAGGACACGGCCGTCGTCGAGGGGATGGGCGCCCTCGCCGACCGCACGCGCGAGCACCTCGGCACGAGCGACATCCCCATCATCACGATGCGCCGCCGCCTGCTCCGTGACGCCAAGGCGCTGGCTGACGGAATCGAGCCGCTCGCGGCGTCCACCGGCGAGCACTTCGGCGTGCGGTCGTGGTCGGCGCTCCTCGAGTCGGACAAGCCGTTCAAGGAGAACCCGCGCGTTCCCGAGCTCATGGCCGCCATGGCCTGACCCCGTTCCCTACAATGGAAGCAGGGGAGAGGCTCGCATGAGCGATGGACCACTGACCGGTGAGCAGGCTGACCCTGTCCTGACCCTTGGCATGGACAGGCGCAGTTTCATGGCCCGCGCCGCGCTACTCGGCCTGACCGCCGCAACCGCACCGGTCTTCATCGCCGCCACGCAGCAGAGCGGCCCTGTAGCGAGCAACGACCCAGGGCGCGGCCCGCTCCCGCAGCCTCGAGGCCTTCTGTCTCAGGACGGCGCTCCTCTGGACGAAGCAGGCCGCGTCAGCCACCTGCTCTGGCGCGCCGGGTTCGGCGCGTCCCCAGCCGAACTGGCGCTGTTCAGGGAGATGGGCCTGCAGGCCACGATCGACCACCTGGTCGATTTCGACGACATCGACGACAGCGCACTGGAGGAGCGTCTCGCGCCGCAGGAGCCGGAACTGGAGAAGAACCTCAACCGGCTTCAGCGATGGTCTCTCCAGCGCATGGCCTACACCGCCCGACCGCTGCAGGAGAAGATGACGCTCTTCTGGCACGGCATCCTGACCAGCTCGTTCAGGATCAGCGGCAAGGGGCCGTACATGGTCATCCAGGACCGCCTCTTCCGCGAGCAAGGGATGGGGCGGTACGACGAACTGCTCAAGGCCGTCTCCCGCGACCCGGCGATGATGACCTACCTGGACAGCCGCTCCAACAAGAAGGCCGCCCCGAACGAGAACTACTCCCGCGAACTGATGGAACTGTTCACGCTGGGTATCGGCCACTACACCGAGGACGATGTACGCGAGTCCGCGCGGGCCTTCACCGGCTGGCAACTCAGCCGCAAGAGAGGGTTCTACATCAACGAGAAGCAGCACGATAACGGACGCAAGACGTTCCTTGGCCGCACGGGCAGGTTCGATGGCGACGACATCGTCGACATCATCATGGAGCAACCCGCTGCAGCCCGCTACATCTGTACCCGGCTCTGGACGTTCTTCGCGTACCCCGACCCGGAACCGGAGGTGATCGAGCGCCTTGCGGACGTCTTCAGGGCGAACGGCACGGAGATCCGCCCCGTCGTCCGCGCGATGTTCGAGTCAGACGAGTTCTATGGCGCTCGCGCCAGGGTCGCGCTCGTGAAATCGCCGGTCGAACTCGCTGTGGGCGCGGTGCGCGCGCTCGGCATCGAGACTGATTTCAAGCCGCTCGACAAGCCCATCGAACAGATGGGGCAGGCGCTCTTCGAGCCTCCCAATGTCGCCGGGTGGCCCGGAGGAGTCGCCTGGATCAACAGCTCTTCGCTGCTGCAGCGCATCAACGCGGCCAACATGCTGGCGGAAGGGAACAACGGCAGACTGCGGTTCACTCCCGGGGACCTCATGGACGGACAGCGGCTGAGCACGTCCGGAGAGATCGTCGACTTCCTCGACGACCTCCTCCTTGGCGGGCGTCTCCAAGACGCCGACCGTGACGTGCTGACGGCCTTCCTGGACGATCTGGGGAACGTGTCCCTCGACCGGAAGATCAGGAGCGTCGTCTATCTCATGCTGGCGTCGCCGAACTTCCAGGTGGTGTGAGGCAGATGCGATGTTGATCAGCAGGCGCCAGTTCCTCAAGACCAGCATGGTGGCCGTTCCAGCGGCGGCGGCCATGCCGGCTGTCTTCAGCAGGGCCGTAGCAGCCGCCATCCACGAACAGCCGTCCAGCGCCGCGCCCATGGGCGACCGTGTGCTCGTGATCGTGCAGATGGCCGGGGGGAACGACGGCCTGAACACCGTCGTCCCGGCGGACGACAGCAGGTACTACGACCTGCGCGGCAGCCTCGCGATACCGCAGAGCGAGGTGCTCCCCATCAACGGGCAGGCGGGTTTCCACCCGAGCCTGGCGGCGTTCAAGGAACTGTGGGACGAGGACGCGCTCGCGGTGGTGGAGGGCGTCGGTTACCCGGACCAGAGCTTCTCGCACTTCGAATCGATGGACATCTGGCAGACGGCGCAGATAGACAAGAGGGACTACGAGGGCTGGCTCGGGCGTTACCTGGACGGCATCGCCATCGAGCAGGAGGACGCCTTCCTCGCGCTGGCGGCGGACTCGCGGATGCCGCGGGCGCTCCTTACGTCGAACCTCACCGTGCCGCTCGTGGAGAGCGTGGACGCTTACAAACTGCTAGACGACCCACAGAATGCCTCGAACCGGCAGGCGCGGACGGAAGCGCTCTTTCGGCTCTACGCCTCAGCGCCGGGAGCGACGCGCTTCGGCGCACTGCTGGACAACACCCTGACCGCGGCGCAGCGCAGCTCGGACGCGGTGCAACGGGCGCATGCCCGCTATCAACCTGCCGTCGAATACGGGGGTTCGGCCCTCGCTCAGGGGCTCCGGCTCGTCGCCGAGGCGATAGACGCGGATCTCGGCCTGCGCGTGGGGCATGTGAAGATAGGTGGCTTCGATACGCACGCGGCGCAGGAGGCCCGGCACGAGAGCCTGCTCGCTGAGGCTGCGAACGCCATGCTCGCCTTCTACCGGGACCTGCAGGTGCACGGACATGCGAACGACGTAGTGATGATGACGTGGTCCGAGTTCGGGCGGCGGGCGACCGCCAACTCGAGCGGTGGCACCGACCACGGCTCCGCCGGGCCGATGTTCGTCGTGGGCGCGCCTGTGGCTGGCGGGCTCTACGGCGAGCGCCCCGGCCTCGCCACGCTCGACAGGAACAACCTCCGGTTCACGACGGACTTCCGGCAGGTGTACGCATCGGTGCTGGAGGATTGGCTGGGTGCGCCGTCGCAGGACGTCCTCGGAGGCCGCTTCGAGCGCCTGCCGCTCTTCGTGCCAGGGGCGGCGGCCTACTAGTCGAGTGGCGTCAGGTCTCGACCGGCGAGCGCAGGGTGGTCCGGCGCGTAGCGGTGCGCGCGGAAGACGGAGTTGGGGCCGCCTGAGCCCATCGGCGCGCCCACCGGGATGCGGTGCGGGTTCACGTACTCCCACACGACCTCGCCGTCCGGCGTCACCTCGAACAGCCGCCCCGGCGCGCCTTCGCAGACCAGCGTGTTGCCGTTCGGCTGTCGCTCCGCGCCGCTGATGTGGTAGCTGTAGAACGAGATGGGCGGAGAGCCTGTGTACTCCCACTCGATACGCCCGCTCTCCGGGTCCACCTCGACGACGCGTGAATGCGTCGCCCCGCCGCGGTGTGGCCCGTTGTCGAACAGCAGGACGCGCCCGTTCGGCAGGAACGTGGGGTGGTGCTGGTGCGATATCTCGCCCGGCCCCCACTTCCACGTGAACCGGCCCGTATCGCGGCTGACGATGCCGACGGTGTCTATCTGGCGGAAGCTGACGAGCAGGTCCCCGTCCGCCGTGAGGTTGAGCGCGTTCTGGTGCAACCACTGGTGCCGCTCCTCCAGCGGGCAGATGGCGTCCTGCTCCGGGTCGAGCGCCTGCCACATGCTCCACTCCCGCACGGTCGCTCCAGCCTCGTCCACCTCGCGCACGAGTTCGCCGTACATCGGCTCCTCGATGCTCCCGCGTCCGCCGCGCACGCGCCGCGCCGCGTCCTGCGGCATGAGGTCGTACAGCACCAGCAGCGTGTGCCCGTCCGGCAAGCGCTCGAAATCGTGGTGCACGTAGGGGTCCCAGTACTCCCAGACGAGGTTGCCGTCCCAGTCCAGCTCCAGGATTCCGGTGGGCTGGTCGGAGGGCGGTATGAACCCGCCGCTGGCGCGTGTCCTGCTGAGCAGGTTGCCGTTCTTCAGCAGGAAGCCGTAGGAGATACCCTCTTCCCGGCGCCAGCGATGGCAGACGCGTCCCTCCATGTCGATGAGGAAGGCGTCCTTGCCTCCGGACATGGAGACGAGGGTGTAGCCCTGAAACGCCTGAGATGAGTCGTGGTACAGCAGTCCGTCCGGGTGATGGATCGTCCAGCCCATGGTGCGCTCCTCAGCCTTCTGACAGCCACTCGTCCGGCCCGCCGAGGCCGTGCTCGAGGTTCCAGTCTGCGGCGTAGATGACCTTACCGGTGACGCCGGTCGACGCGGTCTGCGCCGCGAAGAACTTGGCGAGCGGCACGACCGACTCCGGTTTCAGCGGTATCGCGCCTGCGGCCATGATGCCGTGCTCCTTGCGGATGATGTCCTGCTCCCGCGTGCCAGTGGTGGCGGCGTGCGGAGGGAACAGCACGTTGACCGCCACGTTGTACTCCGCGATCTCGTTCGCCAGGTAGAGCGAGAGGTTCGTGAGCGCGGACTTCGACGCCATGTACGGCTGCTCCCGGCTGTGGGGCCGGTACCAGCGCGGGTCCGTTCCAGTGGTGGAGACGTTGATGATGCTCCCTGCGCGCTTCTCCAGCATCGGCTGCACGAAGGTACGGATCATGGCGAGGGTGCCAAAGACGTTGACGTCGAACATGCGCCGCCAGTCCTCCGGCGGCACGTCCAGCACCCTGCCGATGCCGTGCGGGGGGATGATGTGCCGCTGCCGCATCCCCGCGTTGTTGAGCAGCACGTCCACCGTCCCGAAACACTCCATCGTTGCCGAGAACGCCGCCTCGATGTGGTCTTCGCGGGTGACGTCCAGCTCGAGAGCGAGCCCTCCTGCCGCCTCCACGACTGCCTGCGTCTCTTCCGCGCCGTCGCCGTTCCATGAGAGGTCGCCGCAGACGACGCGACAACCCTCGTCGAGGAAGCCGTAGGTATAGGCGCGGCCCATGCCCCTCGCCGCGCCGGTGATCACCACCACCTTGTCTTCCAGTGTCACTGCTTGCCCTCGCGCGATGTGCGCGGGACAACCTACGCCCTCTGCGGCTGAACGGCAACCGTGCCGCGGGCAAGCGAAAGAGGCGGGAACATGCGTTCTAAAGCGTGTTGACAGTGTAGAACAATCGTTCTAATATGCCTCCCAGCGTAGCACATGCGTTCTGCCAGGAGTAGCGAGATGAAGACGCCAACGACATATCAGCGTGAGATAGCCACTGCGGTAGCGTCGGACCTGTTCCGGCAAGGAGGCTCGGTGTTCACGGTGGAGATGCCGCTCGGATCGGGTGTTGGGGAACTGGCCTCCCAGTTGGAGATGCTGGTGATGAGCGTGAACGTGAACGCAGGCGGGTCCCTGCTCCGCGTCGTTCCCGGTGGACAGCCAGACGTGAAGGACCGACTCGTGAGTCACCTGCGCGCTGGTTCGTTGCGAGGGCTCTGGTCGGACGAGCGCTCGTGCGTGCGCCTTGGCCGCGCACAGGTGCGGTACGCGGCGCCGGAAGACCTCGCAGGTATCGATGGGGATTTCGAGTTGGTCCAGGCGGTCGATGTCCACCTGTTCAGCCCGGATGAAATGGAGCGCCTCAAGGAGGTCGCCGGCGCTTCGGACGCGACGCTCGTGCTCTACGGGCGTCCGTGGAATGGCGAAACTGCCTTCGAGCGGGTGAAGCTTGCCAACAAGGAGGCTGCCGCTGCGGGAGCGCCGCGCAGGCACTTCCGCGCTCCCCTGGAGTCCGCCGAGGCGGAACTGCCCGGCTATGCGGAACGGGTCGAGGTCGAACGCGAACGGCTTGGTCCTGCGCATCCGGAGTTCGAGACGGCGTATGCGCTCCGCCCCGTCTCCCCGAACACCCCGGCCTTTCCCCGTGAGCGGCTGCGCGCCCTGTTCGGAGCCGGTGGCCCGCGGCGGCTCGGGGTCGCCGACAGGCTCACGGCGTCCGTCGTGGTGACGCGGCTTCCTGAAGAAGGCGTGCTTCACGACGCGTGGGCTACGGCCGTCGTGGCCGTCGCTTCGCGTGCGGGAGACGGGCTGCGGGTGCTCGACCACAAATGGGTGGAAGCGCCGGACGTCGAGACACTCGTTGCAGGCATCAAGCGGTTCGTCGAGAAGACGTGGCCCTGCGAACGGGTCCTCGTGAGGGCGCGTGCTCCTTGGAGCGATGGTGCGGTGAAGAGGCTGCTGGAGAGCAGCCTGAGGCCGGGCTATATGCGGTGGCTCCCGGACACGGCGCGGCAGCGCGAGCGCGAATCGTCCGCCGCTGTCGCTGCGGCACTCACCGGCAGGCTGGAGTTCTATGCGCCCGACGGCTCCCCGGAGTACAGGGCGCTGCGCCGCGAGATGGAGTGGGCTGTGCTGCGTCTCGGCCAGGGGCGCGGCTTCACCGTTGCGGTGGAGGGACGGGACGAAGGATTCCTGGAGGGTGTCTCGATGCTTGCCAATGAGGATGCGGAGCAGGCGGAGGAACAGCAGATGTCGTTCCCCGTCGCGATCGCGTCCTGATGCGTGTTGCCTGGACGGACGGAACCCGAGAACGCATGGATAGCCGTTATGAAGCGGAATGACCGGAAGGAGGAACGATGAGCATCTACACGAAGTCGAGACGCAGGCGCGATGAACCGGCCGTGGATGGGCTGCCGGAACAGATGCGCTACACCGACACCGGCTGCGAGGCGTCGATGTCGTGCCTGGAGTGCCCCTTGCCTCGCTGCAGGTTCGACGACCCTGCGTGGTACCAGGCCTACAAGCTGCGGGAGCGGGACGAGGAGATCGCCTGGGCTTACCAGTACGAGAACCTGCACGTCTTCGAAGTGGCGAGCCGGTTCGGCATCAGCGTGCGTACGGTGCATCGCGCGCTTCGCCGGATACAGACTGCGCCGCTCCCAAGCGCAGCCTGACCCGCATCCACGATCAGCACCAACCGAGGCAACACCGATGAAAGAGAGGCCGGTACATCGTTACCGGCCTCTCTTCGTGAACGCGGTCTTGCTATGCAGGCTACCCGGCGCGTTCCAGGATGACGACGGGAATCTCCCGCTCCGTCTTCGCCTGATACTCGTCGTAGGGCGGGTAGATGCCGGCCATGAGCTGCCACAGTTCTGGCTTCTCGTCGGGACCGGCGGTGCGGGCGGTGGCGTCGAACCTGTCGGCGGCCACCTGTACGCGCACGGACGCGTTGGCGCTGAGGTTGTAGTACCACTGGGGATGGTCGGGCGCGCCGCCGCGCGAGGCCACAACGATGCAGTTGCCCTCGTGCGTGCCGTAGATGAGCGGCGTCGTGATCTCCCTGCCCGACTTCCGGCCTGTCGTCGTGAGGAGGAGGGTCGGCGTGCCGCGCCACATGTGGCCGTCCTCGCCGTCGGTTGCCAGGTAGCGCTCGAGGTGCTCCAGCACCCACGGAGGCTTGCCGCTGCCGGACGTAGTCATGCGCTTCTCCGGTGACGAGTGGGATTGGTCGGGGTGATTGGATTTGAACCAACGGCCCCCTGCACCCCATGCAGGTGCGCTTCCGGACTGCGCCACACCCCGGCCGTGCAGCGAGCGTAGCACAGGCCCCCGCGCCTCGTCCATCGCGGAAGGCGTACTGGCCGGATGATAGAATGACGAGCAGACCCGCTGGCTTGCGAGAGGGAGCAGACCTGCCATGGAAGAACTGCGACAGCGCCTCACCGATCTTGCCGGACACATCGCCGGCATCATGGTGCGGCTTTGACCTCTCCGGCCAGGAAGCGGAAGCCCAACGACTAGAGGAACAGGCCGCTGCCCCTGACCTCTGGGACGACCCGGAGCATGCGCAGGCCGTCATGCAACGGCTCTCGCGCCTGCGCGCCGCCATCGATGGCTGGCGCGGCTTCGAATCCCGCGTGCACTCCACAATCGAGCTGCTGAGCATGGCCATAGAGGCGGACGACGCTTCGCTGGCGGACGAGCTCGCGGAGGAGAGCGCCGCCATCTTCGCCGAGGCCGAGCAGCGCGAGTTGCTCCTGGTGCTCTCCGGCGAATACGACGAGCGCAGCGCGATACTCGCCATCCACGCCCGGGAGGGCGGCACCGACGCGCAGGACTGGACGGAGATGCTGCTGCGCATGTATACGCGCTGGGCGGCGCAGAGCGGCTTCAAGGCGCAGGTGCTCGACCTGTCACAGGGCGAGGAGGCGGGCGTCAAGAGCGTTACCCTGGAGGTAACCGGCGGCTACGCCTACGGCTACGCCAAGGCGGAGCGCGGCGTGCACCGGCTGGTGCGTCTCTCGCCGTTCGATGCGGCGCACGCGCGGCACACGTCGTTCGCGCTCGTTGAGGTGCTGCCGGAAGCGGAGGACAACGTCGCCGTGCAGATCAACCCGGACGACCTCGAGATGGACGTCTTCAAAGCGAGCGGAGCGGGCGGCCAGCATGTGCAGAAGAACTCCACCGCGGTCCGCATCCGGCATATCCCGTCAGGCATCGTCGTCTCCTGCCAGAACGAGCGGTCGCAACTCCAGAACCGCGAGGTGGCGATGAAGATCCTCCGTGCGCGCCTGACGGAGGTGGAGATGCGCAAGCGCGCGGAAGAGCGGGCGGCGCTCAAGGGCGAGCATGTCTCCGCAGGATGGGGGAGCCAGATCAGGAGCTACGTGCTCCATCCGTACAAGATGGTCAAGGACCACCGCACCGGCTTCGAGTCCACCAACCCCGACCTCGTCCTCGACGGCGAATTGGAGGGCTTCATGCGCGCCTACCTGCTCTCCAGCGTGGAAGGCGAACAGGACTGATGTGCCTCCGCCAATGGCCGATAGGGCGGGATGGGGTAGAATTGTGGGCGACGCCCGGTTCGAGAAGGGCGTGCCGAGAGTACCCATGCAGGAGAATCCCCCTTGTTGAAACGTGTTCTTGCGCCTGTCCTTCTCATGCTGCTTGTCGTAGCGGCGTCCGCCTGTTCGGGAGAGCCTGAGCCGACCGCAACGCCGGTACCCACGCCGACCCCGACCCCAACGGCAACCCCGGAACCGACGGCAACCCCCACTCCCGACCCGGTGCCTGAGGGGTTCGTCCCATTCGTGAGCCAGGAGTTGGGGATATCGCTCTACTACCCCTCGCAGTGGATGCTCACGCCGACAGGTGGGGAGGGCTCGTGGTTGGTCGTCCAGGACAGCGAGGGAACCTCGCGCATGTTGCTGCTCTCCGAGCAGGCATCCGCAGGGTCGCTGAGCGAACAGATCGAGGACATCATCCCGTTCCTCACACCGGAGGAGGGTGACCCGCGGGTAGAGCGCACCGGCGCCGTGACGCTGGACGACGGCACAACGGCTGAGCGCGCAGACATCCTCTACGAAGTGGAAGGCGGTACTGACGTGCGCCGTGTGCAGGTGATGCAGCGCGGCGAGCTGCTCTACATGTTGGTGGTCATAGCACCACTGGCTGAGGTCGAGCGGCAGGAGGAGACGATAGGCACCATGCTGGCGAGCTTCAGGAGTTTCCCTCCTGAGCCTTACGGCGTGCCCCGCGACAGTGCATTCACCATGCCGCTCGGAGAACCCACGACGCTCGATCCCGCTATCGCCAGGGAGACGACCTCGCACTTCTTCGTAACAAGCCTGTTCAGCGGGCTTGTCCGGATATCGAGCGACTTCAGCATCGAACTCGACCTTGCCGAGGACGTGAGAGTCGACGTGACAGGGTTGGTCTACACCTTCACCCTGCGCGACGACATAACGTTCCACGACGGGACCCCCATCACTGCTGAAGACTTCAAGTACTCCATAGAGCGTGCTGCCGACCCTGCGCTCAACAGCGAGACGGCGCCCCTCTACCTGGGCGACATCCTGGGTGTTACCGAGAAGCTCAACGGAGAGGCGGAGGAAGTCTCTGGAGTGGAGGTAGTGGACGAGCGCACGGTACGCATCAGAACAGACGAGCACAAGGAATACTTCCTCGCCAAGCTGACGTACCCCTCCGCCGCTATCGTCGACCGCCGCACCGTCGAGCCGCTCGGTTTCGACTGGTGGATGAGCGACGACATCAACGGCTCCGGCCCCTACCGGCTGGCCCGGTGGGAAAGGGAAGAGGTCGTCGTCCTTCAGCGCTTCGACGGCTACCACCGGCCAGCATCGCTGGAATACGTGGTCTCGCCTCAAGCCGCCTTGCCCGGTGTTGGGGGGCTTGCGATGTACCTCTCGGACGCTTGGGATGCCATACCCGTGGGCACTGGGTCGCTCGATTTCGTGCGGGAGAGCGAGACGTTGAGCAGCCAGTTCCTCGAATTCCCGCAACTCACGACCTTCTACTTGGGGGTCGATGGAGCGCAGCCGCCGTTCGACGACCCCGACGTGCGGCGCGCCTTCCTCATGGCGCTCGACCGTGAGCGGCTGATAGAGGTGGTCTACGACGGGAACGTAGAACTCGCCAAGGGGCTCCTGCCGCCTGGCATGCCGGGCTATTCGGAGTCGCTGCCCGGCATCCCCTACGACCCGGAAGAGGCGCGCCGGCTGCTCGCCGCGTCGGAGTACGCCGACGACTTTCCGGAAGTCGTGTTCAGCGCCGTCGACGTGGACGGTGAGCCTACGGAACTGGTCCAGTTCGTGGTCGCGGCGTGGCAGGAGGAGTTGGGTGTCGACGTGCAGGTGGAACTGCACGAATCGGATGTCTATTACTACTCGCTGGAGAACGTTGTGGGGAACCTTTGGCACGCCGGTTGGGTTGCGGACTACCCGGACCCGGAGAACTTCCTGGACCTGCTGCTGCACTCGGACGCCCTCGAAGGCAAGTACGTGAACGAACGCTTCGACAGCCTGATCCAGAGTGCTCGGACCGAGCGGGACCGGAGTGCCCGGCTGCGCATGTACGGAGAGGCGGAGCAACTGCTGATCGACGAGGCGGGCATCTTTCCGCTCTTCCACATCAACGACTACGTGCTCGTGCGCTCGCGCGTGCAGGGCTTCAAGATGAACCCGCTCGGCCAGCCGGACGTGGCGGGGATAACACTCGCGCCTGTCGGGTAGCGTATGAGGATAGGGAAGGGAGCGCTGCCGGAGCGGTGACGTAAGGCCTTACGCCGCCGCTCTGGCGGGCACGGCGATAGCGCCCCGGTAGATGCCGCGCAGAGTGCCGAATACCAGGCTCGCGGCCACGACGGCAGTGAAGCCGAGGCCCAGGACCAGCAGGACGTCCGGGGCGCCGAACCTGTCGGCTGCGAACCCGTTCACGAGGTTCATCAGCGCCATCGTTCCTCCGATGTTGATCTGGTTCAGCCCGCTGATCCTGCCGCGCATGCCGTCCGGAGCGAGGGACTGCACCATTACGCCGCCTATCGCCATGAATGCGGCCTGGGAGCCCCCCATCGCCGCCGCGCCCAGCAGCGCCACTGTCGTGTTGCCCGACACGGTCAAGAGGAGCATGGAAACGCCGCTGACCGCTCCCGTTATCAGCAGCAGCCGCCCTCTCGCAGCCGCGCTCTGCAGGCCAGCGATGCCGGCCAAGCCGACGAGCGCGCCCGCGCCGACGCCCATCATCAGGTAGCTGACGCTGGCGTTGGCATCGCCCAGCACGTCCCGGGCCAGCACGGGCAGCATCGACTCGAACGACATCGTCATCGCGCAGTGCAGCGCCAGGAGGATGAAAAGCGCCCGGAGTTGCGCGTCGGACCACGCGTAGCGCACCGCTGCCCAGAGGCTCTCTCCTATCCGTGAACCGCGGGTCAGTTCGCCGGTCGACCGGGTGCGTATCGCGAGGATCGCGGCGATGCCCAACAGGTAGAAGGTCGTGCTCACGACGAACGCGATGCTCACGTCGAACAGCAGCAGCGCGGGAGCGATGAGCCCCGGCCCGAAGAGGCGCGAACCCTGCTGTGAGACCTGGTTCATCGCCATGGCGTTGAGCCAGTGCTCCCGCGGCACCACGTTCGGGATGAGCGTCTGTGTCGCCGTCATCTGGAACGTTCGGAAGCTGCCGTTGAGCAGCGCGAGCACCACGACGTGCCACACCTCCAGCAGGCCCGTCAGGGCGAGCGCGGTCAGTACGACGGCGTGCGAGAGCTGGAGGACGTAGGCCGTGGCAAGCACCGCCCGGCGGTCGAACCGGTCGGCCAGGTAGCCCGTGAGCGGCGGCAGGATGAAGCGGGGCGCCATCGCTACGAACGTCGTGATGCCCACCTGCGTTGAGGAACCGGTCTCCTGGAGCACGAAGATGCCGCGCGCGACGATGAGGGCCCAGTAGGCTGACTGGCCGCCCAGGCTGCCGAGCCAGATCCAGAGGAAGTCGCGGTACTGCAATGCCACGACGTAGCGGTGGAGGATGCTGCTGATGTTGGCCTGCATACCGCTCCTGCGCGCCTCAGTCGGCAGCGCTTCCCAGCCTGTCCCGCAGTCGAGGATACGCCTCGAGCGCGTTGTCCTGAAAGATACGGCGTTTCTCAGCGTCCGTGATGCCGGGGACCGCGTCGACGTACGGCTTCGTGTCGTCGAAGTAGCGGCCTGTCCGGCTGTCGACCCCGCGCACCGCGCCGATCATCTCGGACGCGAAGACCACGTTGTCCGCGCCCATCACGCGCACGAGGAAGTCGATGCCCTCCTGGTGGTAGACGCAGGTGTCGAAGTACAGGTTGCCGAGCAGCAACTCGTCGAGGGGCGGGCGGCCCATGTCCTGGGCGATGCCCCGGTAGCGGCCCCAGTGGAACGGGACCGCTCCGCCGCCGTGGGGGAGGACGAACCTGAGGGTGGGGAAGTCCGTGAACAGGTCCGACGTGAGGAACTGCATGAAGGCGGTCGTGTCGCCGTTCAGGTAGTGGGCGCCCGTACCGTGGAAGTTCGGGTTGCACGACATGCTGACGTGGACCATCGCGGGGACCTCCAGCTCCACCATGCGCTCGTAGAGCTCGTACCACCAGCGGTCGGTCAACGGGGGGTCGGTCCAGTAGCCGTCGGTCGGGTCGGGGTTGAGATTGCAGCCGACGAATCCCAGCTCGTTGACGCAGCGGTCGAGCTCGGCGATGCACTCCGAGGGCGATACGCCGGGAGACTGCGGGAGTTGGCACACCCCGATGAAGTTGTCGGGGAACATCGTGCAGACGCGGTGAACGAGGTCGTTCACGGTCCGGGTCCATTCGAGGCTCGTCCGGGCGTCGCCGAAGTGGTGTCCCATCCCGCCCGCGGTCGGTGAGAAGAGCGCCAGGTCCGTTCCGCGCTCGCGCTGCAGCCTGAGCTGGCCGCTCTCGATGGTCTCGCGTATCTCGTCGTCGCTGATGGACAGCGGCTCGGTGAACGGGCGTCCGGCGCTCTCGATCTGGCGGGCGCGCCACTGCCGCAGCTGCAGCGGAGCGGTCGTGTAATGACCGTGGACGTCGATGATCATGGCCGGATTCTACGTCATGGGCCGGAGTAAGCGACCGCAGAGGGAGCGGAAGTGCCCGTAGCGACGTCGCCATCCCTGGGGATCCGGATCTGTGAATGTATCGTCACTTGGCGCATAACCGCACCCAACAGGGTTGACAGCCCCCGATACCGAATGTATAGAATCGTTCACGCTACTCTACGTGAAGTGGAGAAACCTCCATGATTCTCTATGCACGGGGAGTTGCAGCAACCCTGTGAAGGTGAGGATAGACATGATCCACGCGTTGTATCGCTCTCTGGGCTCCCTCCGGGCTTGGATTACCGTTATTATAGGGGCCGTCGCCGCGACGGCGAACTGGCGCTCGCCGAGCCTGGCGAACGCGGCAGCCCCACCGGGGGCCGCTTCGTCCTCTCTCTCCCACAGGAAGCACACCCTTCCTCTCCTCGCGCTGCTCGCAGCCGCGGCCCTCGGGCTCGCGCTGCTGCTCCCCGGCGGGGCTCTCCAGGCACAGAGCAGCACCATCGAGTTCCCGGAGAACAGCAAGGAGCCGGTGGCGACCTTCACGGCAACGGACCCTGAGGGCGCCACGCCCATCGCCTGGTTGTTGGCAACTGCGGAGGTGGACATCGACGGCGACGGCACTAACGATATAGTGACCGCCGACATCGCTGACGCCACCCACTTCACCATCGACGCCGAGGACGGGATGCTCAAGTTCAGCACCCCGCCCGACTACGAGAATCCCAGTGGAGAAGGTGCAAGTTCCAACACCTACAAGGTGGTGGTGGCTGCCTGCGACCTGGCGTTGGATGCCGGCGCCTGCCCCACTGCTGGCAAGGTTGGCTACCACAAGGTCACCGTCGAGGTCACGAACGTGAACGAGACAGGCACGGTCACCTTGGTCGGCACCTTAAGTGACGGGTCTTCAGCTGCTCCTGCTGGAACGCCGCCGCAGTACCTGGTGGGCGCGGTCCTGACGGCCACCGCGAAAGATGGCGACATAAAGCAACCGACTCAGACCTTTACGGACAGCACAGCCACAGGAGTATCCGGCGTCACATGGCGGTGGTACAGAGGGGGTACCGAGATCACCGGCACCGACGCGCAGGACAACACCTACACCCTCCAATCCGCCGATGACGGCCACCGCATCCGCGCGGTGGCTTACTACATCGTTGATGGCAACACAAACCAAGAGATGGCGCAGGAGACCACCGACTATCCCGTGCTGGCGGCCCGGTCTGGGGCCAACCAGCTCAAGTTCGACCCTGCCAGGGTCTCCAGGACCATCAGCGAGGGGGCCAAAGACAGAAACGTCGGCGCCCCGGTGACGGCCACGGGCAACCACGGCGCTGTCAGATACTCCCTGGAGAATAGTGGCGACGCCACTACTGGTAGCGCCAAGTTCGAAATCGACGAGGAGACCGGCCAGATAACGACCGCGGTGAAACTGAACTTCGAGGGCACTGCGGGTGGTGCCGATAGCTGCACAGCAGGTACGACATGCACAGTCACCGTAATTGCCAGAGACTCCACCGGTGACTCCACCAGTGCAACCGCATCGAACCTCAACGCCACCGTGACCATCACGATTACGGACGTGGACGAGGTGCCGGCCTTCAGTACCGGAGCGCAAACGATTAGCGTTCCTGAGAACAGTAAGGATCTCTACGGCGCGGCGGCGGATGGCTACAGCGTCGGAGGAGCAACCGGTGACGTCGCAGTCAGTGCTGTCACCTACACGGCAGAGGACCCGGAGAGAGCCATAGTCAACTATTCGCTGACGGGGCCGGACGCGTCCATGTTCCAGATCAGCAATGTTCCTCCTGTCCTGTCCTTCGTGTCGGGGGCTGACTTTGAGGCTAAAGCGAGCGCGGACCGGGACAACGTGTACGAGGTAACGGTCCGGGCCAGCGCCGGTGGCGCTACCGACGAACAGATGGTGAGAGTCACCGTCGGCAACGTGGACGAGGGGCCGGACATATCCGGGCCGTCGACCAGGAACTTCGCCGAGAACAGCAAGGAGCCGGTGGCGACCTTCACGGCAACGGACCCTGAGGGCGCCACGCCCATCGCCTGGTTGTTGGCAACTGCGGAGGTGGACATCGACGGCGACGGCACTAACGATATAGTGACCACCGACATCGCTGACGCCACCCACTTCACCATCGACGCCGAGGACGGGATGCTCAAGTTCAGCACCCCGCCCGACTACGAGAATCCCAGTGGAGAAGGTGCAAGTTCCAACACCTACAAGGTGGTGGTGGCTGCCTGCGACCTGGCGTTGGATGCCGGCGCCTGCCCCACCGCTGGCAAGGTTAGCTACCACAAGGTCACCGTCGAGGTCACGAACGTGAACGAGACAGGCACGGTCACCTTGGTCGGCACCTTAAGTGACGGGTCTTCAGCTGCTCCTGCTGGAACGCCGCCGCAGTACCTGGTGGGCGCGGTCCTGACGGCCACCGCGAAAGATGGCGACATAAAGCAACCGACTCAGACCTTTACGGACAGCACAGCCACAGGAGTATCCGGCGTCACATGGCGGTGGTACAGAGGGGGTACCGAGATCACCGGCACCGACGCGCAGGACAACACCTACACCCTCCAATCCGCCGATGACGGCCACCGCATCCGCGTGGTGGCCAGATACCAGGTTGATGGCAACACAAACCAAGAGATGGCGCAGGAGACCACCGACTATCCCGTGCTGGCGGCCCGGTCTGGGGCCAACCAGCTCAAGTTCGACCCTGCCAGGGTCTCCAGGACCATCAGCGAGGGGGCCAAAGACAGAAACGTCGGCGCCCCGGTGACGGCCACGGGCAACCACGGCGCTGTCAGATACTCCCTGGAGAATAGTGGCGACGCCACTACTGGTAGCGCCAAGTTCGAAATCGACGAGGAGACCGGCCAGATAACGACCGCGGTGAAACTGAACTTCGAGGGCACTGCGGGTGGTGCCGATAGCTGCACAGCAGGTACGACATGCACAGTCACCGTAATTGCCAGAGACTCCACCGGTGACTCCACCAGTGCAACCGCATCGAACCTCAACGCCACCGTGACCATCACGATTACGGACGTGGACGAGGTGCCGGCCTTCAGTACCGGAGCGCAAACGATTAGCGTTCCTGAGAACAGTAAGGATCTCTACGGCGCGGCGGCGGATGGCTACAGCGTCGGAGGAGCAACCGGTGACGTCGCAGTCAGTGCTGTCACCTACACGGCAGAGGACCCGGAGCAACGCACAGTCAGCTATTCGCTGACGGGGCCGGACGCGTCCAAGTTCCAGATTCGTCGCGGCTCATCTACTGCTCCTGTCCTGTCCTTCGTGTCGGGGGCTGACTTTGAGGCTAAAGCGAGCGCGGACCGGGACAACGTGTACGAGGTAACGGTCCGGGCCAGCGCCAGTGGCGCTACCGGCGAACAGATGGTGAGAGTCACCGTCGGCAACGTGGACGAAGCTCCTGTGGTTACGAGCGGTCTGGCCATCATATCGGGCCCGCGGAGCGCCAGCTACGAGGAGAACGGCACGGCCACGGTCGGGACCTATGACCTCGCAGGCCCCGGTGCCGATATGGCCACCTGGTCGCTGGAAGGTGACGACAGTGGCGACTTCATGCTTGAGGGTTCCGGCACGAGCCGCATGCTCAAGTTCGCCAGCTCGCCCGACTACGAGCGTCCGGCGGACGCGAACACGGACAACGTGTACATGGTGACGATCAAGGCGGTCAGCGGCACTGACATGGCGATGCGTGATGTGACGGTAACGGTCACGGACGTAGACGACCCTGTCGGGGACCCGTTGCTCCTCCGCTACGACGTCAACCCGCAGAACGGCGAGATTGAGGAAGCTGAGGTAAGAGCCGCCATACGGGACCACCTCATCAACAACACGGCCACTGAGGGCGATGTCCGTCGGGTCATTCGGCTCCACTTCGGCCTATAGCCGAAGGAGCTGTGTCGACCCGCGAAAGCGAGACGCTGTCCTGCTTCCAACAGCCCGGGTGGGTCCTCCCCCTATCCACTGAGGCTGTTGGAGCAGGCAGATGTCTCAGATGAACCAAAGGGAGATAGAGGCTTTGTTTAGAAAGCACCTCGCGTTGATGACAGCGATCGTGGTTGCGGGTCTGGTGGGGCTGCTCAGCTTCGGTTTGGTGGCTGCTCAGTCGACCCCCAGCGCCACGAGGTCGTTCGATACGACGACAGTGGCGCCTGGCGGTCAGGTGGTTGTCACCGTAGCCGTTTCGGGCTACGGTGCGGCGGGCGCTCTCATCGAGACGCTGCCCGACGGGTTCAGCTTCGTGTCGAGTACCCACTCCGACGCTGTAACCAACGGGCAGGAGGTGAGTTTCACCCTGTTCGGTGAGACTTCCGTCACCTACACGGTCACGGCGTCCTCGTCGGCCGGGGCGCACACGTTCTCTGGCGAGGTGAGGGGCGTTGGGAGTCCTCCTCCCACAGCCACGGTCAGCGGGGCAACCGACGTGACGGTTCAGGCTGCGTCGACGCCTAGCACTACGCCGACGCCCACCGCTACACCCGCGTCTTCTCCTGCGGAAGGCAGTCCGAGTGCAAGCAGGTCCATCTCCCCGTCGTCGGTGGCGGCAGGTGGTCAGGTCACGGTGACCGTATCCAGTTTGAGCTACGGGAATGCGGGCGCTCTCATCGAGACGCTGCCCGCGGGGTTCAGCTTCGTGTCGAGCACTCACTCCGACGCTGTATCCAGCGGGCAGGAGGTGAGCTTCACGCTTTTCGGTGAAACTTCGGTCACCTACACGGTGACAGCCTCGCAGACGGCGGGAAGGCATGCGTTCTCCGGTGAGGTGCGGGGCATCGGGAGTCCTCCCCCGACGGCCACGGTAGGAGGAGCAACCGACGTGACGGTTACCGCTCCCGCGGGGGGCCCCAGTGCGCGGAGGTCATTCTCCCCATCATCGGTGGTGGCAGGTGGTCAGGTCACGGTGACCGTAGCCGTATCGAGCTACGGGAGGGCGGGTGCCCTTATCGAGACGCTGCCTGCGGGGTTCAGCTTCGTGTCGAGCACTCACTCCGACGCTGTATCCAGCGGGCAGGAGGTGAGCTTCACGCTTTTCGGTGAAACTTCGGTCACCTACACGGTGACGGCCTCGCAGACGGCGGGAAGGCATGCGTTCTCCGGTGAGGTGCGGGGCATCGGGAGTCCTCCCCCGACGGCCACGGTAGGAGGAGCAACCGACGTGACGGTTACCGCTCCCGCGGGGGGCCCCAGTGCACGGAGGTCATTCTCCCCAGCATGGGCAGCTCCAGGCGGCCAGGTCACGGTGACCTTAGCCGTGTCGAGCTACGGGAGGGCGGGCGCCCTCATCGAGACGCTGCCCGCGGGGTTCAGCTTCGTGTCGAGCACTCACTCCGACGCTGTATCCAGCGGGCAGGAGGTGAGCTTCACGCTTTTCGGTGAAACTTCGGTCACCTACACGGTGGAGGCTCCCCAGACGCTCGGAACGCTCGGCGCGTTCTCCGGCGAGGTGAGGTCCATCGATCAGAGTACTCGCGCGGTTGGCGGGACGTCGAACCTGAGGGTCGGCGCACCTCCGCCCCCGCCCCCGCCTCCCTCGAGGCCGCCCAGTGGCGGCGGTGGTGGCGGAGGCGGCGGGACGTTCACGCCAGCGCCTACAGCGACGCCTACGCCTACGGCAACGCCGACGCCGGCGCCGCCTACGGCAACGCCGGTCCCGACGGCAACGCCGACGCCGGTGCCGCCTGCTCCGGTGGCGACGGCAACGCCGGTCCCGACGGCGACGCCAACGCCGGTTCCCACGGCAACGCCGACGCCACGGCCCACGGCAACACCGACGCCACGGCCCACGGCGACACCGGTGCCACCTACGGCAACGCCGGTCCCGCCTGCTCCGACGGCTACGGCAACGCCGGTCCCGACAGTCACGCCCACGGCTACGCCGACTCCCACGGCGCCGCCGGTTGCTCCGGAAGAGGGTGGCGGCATACCGGTCTGGCTGATCATCCTGATCGTCCTCGGCCTGGGAGCCGTGGTGGTGGTCGGAGGCCTTGCGATGCGGTCACGACAGCGGTGAGCCCGCATTGAAACTGACGTGAGTTGAACAGGGGGCATCCGCCCCCTGTTCTCTTGCCGGAAGCCAACCCCTCGTTCGTGGAGACAGGAGCGGATGGCATCGTTGAGAAAAGGGCGGACCGTGACGATGATCGCGGTTATGGCGGCGCTGGGACTGTTGGGGCTGGGCACCGTTTCCGCGCAGCAGTCCCCCAGCGCTACGAGGTCGTTCGATCCGGCGGCAGTGGCGCCTGGCGGGCAAGTCGTGGTTACGGTGACTGTAACCGGCTATGGAAGTTTCGGCGCTCTCATCGAGACGTTGCCTGCGGGGTTCAGCTTCGTGTCGAGCACCCACTCCGATGCTGTGGCCAACGGGCAGGAGGTGAGCTTCACACTGTTCGGCGACAGTTCGGTCCGCTACTCGGTGACGGCACCGACGGCCGAGGGCGCGTACCGGTTCGAGGGGACGCTGCGCGACGACACCCGGACCGATCACCCGATCGGCGGAGCGTCGGAGGTAAAGGTCGGGGTTGTTACGCCCACGGCGACGCCGGTGCCACCTACAGCGACGCCGACACCGGTGCCACCCACGGCAACCCCGGTCCCGCCTGCTCCGTCGCCGACGCCCACACCGGAACTCACCACCGAGCCAACGCCCACGTCCACACCAACGCCCGCACCGACGCCCACGCCGAAGCCCACCACTGAGCCCACGCCGACCGCTGCACCTTCGCCGGAGCCGACGGCCACACCGACTCGCGCGCCTACGGCGACCGCGACCCCCACTCCGGCAGCAGTATCGACCGCCACGCCGACGCCGAGCCCAACGGCCAGTCCCACGCCGACAGCGATCCCAAGGGTGCCTGTCGTTCCCGTGGATGATGAAGGCGGCATGCCGGCCTGGGTGATCCCCGCTGTCCTCCTCGCCGTTCTCCTGCTACTGACCGCGGGCGTGGGTGTGCTCATCACCTCGAGACAGCAGTGAAGTACCCTAATGCGCACCGCTCTGAACAGGGTTGGGCTCGGCGAACCGGTAGCCGGTGCGGGACGCGGTGAAGATGTAGGAAGGGGCCCTCGCGTCGTCGCCCAGTTTCTGACGCAGGTTCTTTATGAACGAGCGTAGCAAGCGCTCGTCGACCGTGTGCTCTTCGCCCCAGACCCGCTGGATGATCTGATCGTGAGTCACGACCCGTCCGGAGTTAGCGGCGAGTTCGTGCAGCAGCTTGTATTCGGTCGGAGTCATCGGCACGGGACGGCCCGCTACTGAAACCGTGCGCTCCATGAAATCGATGGTGAGGTCCCCCACCACGTACGGCTGTCGCTGGAAGAAGGAGGAACGCCTTCGGAGGGCTGCCCTGACCCGGGCCACCAGTTCGGTGGGTGAGAAGGGCTTGACGACGTAGTCTGCGGCCCCCATCTCGAAGGCTTTGGCGATGTCCTGCCCCCTGCCGCGACCGGAGAGGAAGATGACCGGGGTCTCCCCGGGGATGCCCTTCATCAACTCGAATCCGTCCGTTCCGGGCAACACGAGGTTCAGAAGGACGAGGTTGGGGTCCACCGCCTCCAGAAGGCCTTCCATCTCCTCGGGGTCTCCGGTGACCGTGGGGACGTAGCCGGCCTGCGACAGCGTGTTGCGGACGAATCGGAGTATCTGCGGGTCGTCGTCGACAACGAGGACGCGCTCAGACTGCAGTGCCTCCTGTGCCGGGCTGGACATCGCATCGTCAGGAGACGAGGCGATGCCGCCGGCGGACTCATCCACGACAGGCACCGTGAAGACGACCCGGGTGCCGGGCCTCTGCTCGGGGCTTTCCGCCCATATCCGACCGCCGTGCGCCTCCACTATGCCCTTGCAGATGGCGAGGCCGAGACCATATCCGTCCAGCTCATGCTTCCTGTCCACGGACTCCCCGCGGGAGAATTTGCTGAACAGGTAGGGCCGCAGCTCGGTGGGTATGCCCGTACCCTCGTCCGTGACGGAGATGGCAACGTGCAGGTCCTCCAGCCACGCCGCGACCCTGATGGAGGACCACTCGCGCGAATACCGGGATGCGTTGGTGAAGAGGTTGTGCAGCACCTGGACGACCCTGCGGCCGTCCGACAGTATCCTGGGCAGGTGCGGCGCTGTGTCGATCTCAACGCTGTTCCTGTAGCCGCCGCTGAGGAAGGCGTTCCTCGCCAGCTCGATCACCGAGGTCACGTCGCTGGGCTCGGGGGCGATGGAGAGGGTTCCCGCTTCGATGCGCGTGAGGTCCAGCAGGTTGTTGATGAGGTCGCGCATGTGGTCGGCATGCTCCTCGATGATGCGGAAGAACTGGAGCATCTCCGCCTGATCGAGCGGGGATGAGGCTGTCAGAACAGTGGCTGCGGAGCCCTTTATCGACGTCAGCGGCGCGCGGAGTTCGTGGCTGACCACGCCGAGGAACTCGGCCCGCAACCGCTCCAACTCTTCCAGGGACGTTATGTCTTGAACCGTGACGACGACGGAGACGACCTCCCCGTCTTCCGACCATATGGGCGTGGCGTTGACGAGAGTGCTCGTCTCCGTGCCGTCCGGCAGGTGGAACACCACCTCCTCCGCCCTGACGCTCTCCCCGCTCGCGGCCGCCCGTTCCAGCGGGAGGTCCTGGGGGGAGATTGCGGCCCCGTCCATCCGCCGGTAGGACACCGTCCGGAGAAGCTCATCGAAAGCGCGGGACGTCCCTCGAGCGCCGGTGACGATGCGTTGCGCCTCCCGGTTGACCCGCACCACGCCTCTGGTCTTCGCATCGAAGACCAGTACGCCCACGGGGGACGTGTTGACGAGGGCCTCCAGATCGGCATTGACGCGCTGATCTTCCCCATGGATGCGCGCGTTGGTGATGGCCATCGCCGCCTGGGCGGCGAACATCTCCAGCGTCTCCTCGTCCTCCTGGGTGAAATCCGGTCCTCCCGGGCCTCTGGCGAGGTAGATGTGCCCCACGTGCCGATCGCCCTCGCGGATCTGCAGACCGAGGAACGCCCCGATCGGCAACGGGAACTCCGGGAACCCCACCGACGCCACATGCTGGAGGAAATCCCGCGTCCTCAACGGCTCCCGCAGTCCACTCAGGTACCACAAGAGCCTCCATCCGTCGGGCGTTTCATAGTACATCGCCCGCCGCTCTTCCTCGGTCATGCCGGAGACCACGAGGTGCTGGAATGCGCCAGTCCCGTCTGTCGTGGTGATTGCACTGTAGCGGGCGTCGGAGAGCGAGCGCGCACTGTCCGCGACTTCCTGCAGGACGGAGTCCACGTCGAGGGCCTCGTTTATGCGGAGGATGGCCCCGGTCAGTCCTGTGATCCGGGCCCGCAGTGCCTGGTTCTCCGCCTTCAACCGTTCGGCTTCGTCCAACGCGCCACCTCAGATGACCACCCTGATCGGGAATCGACGGGCGGAATTGTACCACGCGCCTACGGGAGGGACGGTCCGCGCTGAACCGACGAGCTGTGAAATCGGGGTAACGGCTGGTGGGCCACCCTGGAATCGAACCAGGGACCTCAGTCTTATCAGGACTGCGCTCTAACCGACTGAGCTAGTGGCCCACGCGCCCGGCGAGTATAGCGCCGGAGACAGGGAGAGACCAGCAAGGCTGGTCTCTCCGTTCTGGGCGCCTTAACCCGTGAATAGTGGAAGGAAAGACTTGGTTGCCGCCCGGACCCTCGGGATGAGGGGAGCGAGGCCGCCGTTGCCGGGACGAAGGAGCAGAAGCTCGACCGATCGTCCGGCGCGGGCCGGTCTCTCCGAGCGGACCGACCTGGGGTTCCCAATGAAGGGGACTCCCTAGAAAGGAGGTGATCCAGCCGCACCTTCCGGTACAGCTACCTTGTTACGACTTAGTCCCAGTCACCAGTCCCGCCCTAGGCGCAGGCCTCCTTACGGTTGGCTGTGCGACTTCAAGCGTTACCGGCTTCCATGACTTGACGGGCGGTGTGTACAAGGCCCGGGAACGTATTCACCGCAGGATGGCTGATCTGCGGTTACTAGCAACTCCACGTTCATGCAGGCGAGTTGCAGCCTGCAATCCCAACTGGGGGTAGGTTTAAGGGATTAGCTCCACTTCGCAGTGTGGCTGCCCGTTGTCCTACCCATTGTAGCGTGTGTGTCGCCCAGGGCGTAAGAGCCATGATGACTTGACGTCATCCCCACCTTCCTCCTCGAATTACGAGGCAGTCTCGCTAGAGAGTGTAACTAGCGACGAGGGTTGCGCTCGTTGCGGGACTTAACCCAACACCTCACGGCACGAGCTGACGACAGCCATGCAGCATCTGTGACGGCTCCCCGAAGGGTCCCCCGGCCTTTCGGCTAGGGTACTACCGACATGTCAAGCCCTGGTAAGGTTCTTCGCTTTGCATCGAATTAAACCACACGCTCCGCTGCTTGTGCGGGCCCCCGTCAATTCCTTTGAGTTTTAGCCTTGCGGCCGTAGTCCCCAGGCGGAGTGCTTAACGCGTGAGCTTCGGCACGGAGGGGGTCGATACCCCCCATACCCAGCACTCATCGTTTAGGGCGTGGACTACCCGGGTATCTAATCCGGTTTGCTCCCCACGCTTTCGAGCCTGAGTGTCAGGATCGGCCCAGAGCACCGCTTTCGCCACGGGTGTTCCTCCTGATATCTACGCATTTCACCACTACACCAGGAATTCCGTGCTCCTCTACCGTCCTCAAGCCGAGCAGTATCCGTAGACCTCTCCAAGTTGAGCCTGGAGATTGCACCACGGACTAACCCGGCCACCTGCGCTCCCTTTACGCCCAATGAATCCGGACAACGCTAGCCTCCTACGTATTACCGCGGCTGCTGGCACGTAGTTAGCCGAGGCTTATTCCTCGGGTACCGTCACTATCTTCCCCGAGAAAAGAGGTTTACGACCCGCAGGCCTTCTTCCCTCACGCGGCGTCGCTGCGTCAGGCTTTCGCCCATTGCGCAAGATTCCCTGCTGCTGCCTCCCGTAGGAGTGGGGGCCGTGTCTCAGTCCCCCTCTGGCCGGTCGTGCTCTCACACCGGCTACCCGTCGACGGCTTGGTGGGCCGTTACCTCACCAACTACCTGATGGGACGCAAGCCCATCCACTGGTGGCCGAAGCCTTTCGTTACCCGCTATCGGCAGGCAACCACATGCGGTATTAGCTCGGATTTCTCCGGGTTGTCCCCCGCCAGTGGGTAGGTTGCTTACGCGTTACTCAGCCGTCTGCCACTAGCTCGCCCCCGAAAGGGTCCGCTCGTTCGACTTGCATGCATTAGGCGCGCCGCCAGCGTTCGTCCTGAGCCAGGATCAAACTCTCAATCAAGTTTCGAGTCTCTTACGAGGCTCGTTTTTTCCTTGACAGGGTGCGTACCCCCAAGGGGGCACGCGGCGCTTTCCTTCCACTATTCACTTGTTAAGGTGCCCAGCCCTCTCGTGCGAGAGGGAACCTGCCTAGACTAGACGACGCACCCTTGGCTGTCAAGCGGGATCGCCCGCAGAGCCAAGGAGTCCCTGCACCCGTTTCCACACCTGCGCGTGGACGCTCTCCACAGGTTCCCGGGCGTCGAGCACCACCCACCGCTTCGGCTGGGCCTTCGCCAGTTGCAGATAGCCTTCGCGCACCTTCCGGTGGAACGGCGCGCCGAGCTCCTCGAAGCGCCGCTTGCCGGAGTCCTCCGCTCGGGGGATCGGCTCCACGCGCCCCTCCACGTCGAAGGATGTCTGGACTCTCACGCGGCGTAACCCGGTGTCCGGCGGTGTATCGAGCAGGAAGGTTACGTCCGGCCACACGCCTGCGGTTGCGATGGCATTGGCCGCTTCCACCGTGTCCATCGGGATCCCCCGGGCGTTGCCCTGGTAGACGGTTGTCGAGTCCGCGTAACGGTCGGCGATGACGATGGAGCCCTGGTCCAGATCGGGACGGATGACTCGCTGGACGAGCTCCGCCCGCGATGCCGCGAACAGCAGGAGTTCGGCCTGCGGCGTGAGAGGGGCGCTCTGCGCCTTCACCCAATTGCGGATGTACTCGCCCAGAGGAGTGCCGCCCGGTTCGTGCAGGCGCACGACGCGGCGCCCTTCGGCCTCCAGGCGCGCCACGAGCAGGTCGGACTGGGTGGTCTTGCCTGAGCCTTCGCCACCCTCGAACGATATGAACAAGCCGCTCAAACGAGTCTCCTGCGGAACGCGGATGATAGCACGGGCGCGGCCCTGCTACCGCGCGCGGCGGATGGTGACGCGCCGCCGGGGCTCCCGCCCCACGCTGTGCGAGCGCAGTTGCGCCTGCTCCGCGATGCGGTGCTGGATGCGCCGGACGAACGAGGACTGCGGGCGCAGTTCTATCGTGCTGGCCTCGCCCGCGAGGATGCGTTGCACGCCCTCCTCCGCCTCCTCCGTTCCGCTATGGCGGGAACCGCCGTCGTCGTCCGTCTCGCCGAGCTGCTCGATGAAGCCGACGATCTGCCCCGGCGTGTTGCGCCGCAGCACGTAGACGGGCACTCCCTGCTCCTCAGCGGCCACGAGCACGCTGGCGCGCCTGCGGTAGTGCGCCTTGGTCGTCAGCACCACGTCCGCGTCGCTGAGGCTGTCCGCCACCTTCACCGCGAGCCCGGCGCCGCTTGCCGACTGCTGGAGCCGCTCACGGCTGACGCCGAAGGGATGAACGCGGGTGGCCGGCTTCGCGGGAGGAGGGGGTATGGACTCCTGCGCGTCGACCGCTCCTCCCTGTCTCCGGGGACGGTACTCCCGCTCCTGGCTGTAGATGAACGGCGCGACCTCGAACTCCGGTGGCGCCGCCGCCCGCTGGTAGCTCTTGCGCACCGCACCGGCCTCATCCAGTTCCCGGGTCTCGGGTGTGACAGACCTTCCGCGCAGCACTGCGTCCACGGTCTTCGCAACGTCCCCGTGGACGGCCACGCTGTACCAGCTCTGTATCTCGACGAGCACGTCGAAGGTCGGCGGGGCCTTGCGTTCCAGGATCGTCTTCTGGGTACGCCGACGGCGCGCCTCTTCGTCGCCAAGGGTCACGGTCTGCACGCCCCCGACGAGGTCCGAGAGCGTCGGGTTGACGAGCAGGTTCTCCAGCGTGTTGCCGTGGGCCGTCGCGACCAGTTGCACGCCTCGCTCGGCAATCGTCCTCGCGGCGATGGCCTCCAACTCGGTGCCCATCTCGTCCACGATGATGACCTGCGGCATGTGGTTCTCCACCGCCTCGATCATCACGTCGTGCTGGCGTGACGGCGTGGGCACCTGCATCCGCCGTGCTTTCCCTATGGCGGGGTGGGGGATGTCGCCGTCGCCCGCGATCTCGTTGGACGTGTCCACGATGATGACGCGCTTCCGAGCGTCTGCCAGGACGCGGGCCAGTTCACGCAGGACGGTGGTCTTTCCGACGCCCGGCCTGCCGACGAGGAGGATGCTCCTGCCGGAGAGCGCGAGGTCCTCTATGACGCGGGCGCTTCCGTGCACCGCGCGTCCCACCCGGCAGGTCAGCCCGATCACCTCGCCGCGCCGGTTGCGGATGGCGGATATGCGGTGCAGCGTTCGCTCGATGCCTGCGCGGTTGTCGTCCCCGAAATCGCCCACGCGAGCGGTGACGTGGTCCAGGTCCTCCCGTGCCACGTCGGCGCAGCCCAGCTGCACGTCCCTGTCGGCGAACCGGGCCTCCGGCGGCCTCCCGAGGTCGAGCACAACTTCGAGCAGGTCCGCAGTGTCAGACTGGTCCTCGATCGCTTTCCGGACCGACGGCGGCAGCACACCGTAGAGGTACTGCCGTTCCTTGTCGGTCGTTGGTTCGGTCGCTGTTTGTGGGGATGTTGTCATGGGTTGCTCATGCCTGTACGGGTGTCATGAACGGTCGGCGGACGTGGCGCGCGACGGGTTTGACCGAGACCTCGTAGGTGCTGTTCGACCGCCAGCCATGGCCGGAGAGCGCCCCGGCGATGTACGGCTGGTACGTCGGGACGATCCAGCGGGCCGGAGAGTCACGACCGACGAGCCGGGCGACGCCATCCACCAGCATGGGCGCGAGAGTGGGAACGTCCGGGTGCAGGATAGCCTCCACGGTGATCTGATCGCTTTCGAGGTCCAGACGCACCCACGCGCTGAGCCCGCGCTCAGTATCGCACACGTACTCCCTGGTCTTTCCCGGCGCCGATTCCCTGGAAGCGGTCCACTCATTGATGGTGAGACCTATCGCCGTTCTTGCGGCGACCGGGGCTGTGGCCATCTGCAGCCGGAACACGTCGTGTGTGTCATCCGCCTTCAACGGACGGAGGTGCATGGGCGTGTTCCGGGTAGCCCGCAACGCGCCCGTGAACAGCTCTTCCGAGAAGGCGAGGTTGAACCCGGCACGTTGCGCAGGCCCGCACGCCGCGCCTTCGGCGGCGCAGCGCAGGAACAGACGCTCCCCGCCCGATTCGCCCACGGCTGCTGCTGCAGCGATGAGCAGTTCCTCCACCTGGGAGTATCCGCGGGAAGTGGCGAAGAAGCCGGCGACCTCCCAGGCGGTAGCCGTCTTCCGCGTCTGCACGACGACGAGCGATTCCAGCCATCCGTTCTCGAATGAGCCGAGGCTCTTCCTGCCGGGACCGTTCGAGACGCTGTAGCAGGCTGCTGCCGTCCTGGTGAGTCTCCGGCTCCCGCGTCCGAGCGACGCTCGCGTGTAGGCAAGGTCCCTGCTGTTCAGGCGGCCCTGCAACAGCAGGCAAGGCGCGTCGGTCATACGGGACTGGCGGATCACCGCACCGCCCCCACCGGGAGCATGTTCAGGAAGTAGCGATGCATGCGTGCATCTCCTGTTAACTCCGGGTGGAAGGCGGAAGCCAGGAGATGTCCCTGCCGCACTACGACGGCGGTGCCGTCCTCCAACGATGCCAGCGTCTGCACTCCGGGGCCCGTCTCCAGGACGAGTGGGGCGCGGATGAATACCGCGTGCAGGGGGCCACCGGACACGCCGTCGATGTCCAGTTCCGTTTCGAACGAGTCCACCTGCCTGCCGAACCCGTTCCGCTGTACGGCGACGTCCATGAGGCCGAGGGGCTCCGGGCGGTCTTCCGCCAGCCGGGAGGCCAGGAGGATCAGCCCGGCGCAGGTGCCCCATACCGGGCGTTCGCTGCCGGAGAACGCCTGCAGGGGAGCGCGCATCTCGTAGGCGTCCATCAATTTCGCCATCGAGGTGCTCTCGCCGCCGGGGATGATGAGCGCGTCTATCGCGTCGAGCTGGTCCGCCCTGCGTATCTCGGCGGCGGACACGCCCAGACGCTGAAGCGCCGTGCAGTGCTCCTCGAAGTCGCCCTGGAGTGCGAGTACGCCGACGGTTGCCGTGGCGGTCACCTCGTTTGGCGCCTGGCCTTACCAGCCGCGTGATGCGAGTTCTTGTCCGGGAGCGAGGGAGCGGGCGCTGATGCCCACCATCGGCTCGCCGAGGCCCTTGGAGGCTTCCGCGATGGCTGCCGGGTCGTCGTAGTGGGTGACGGCCTTGACGATGGCCTTGCCACGCTCCGAGGGGTCGCCGGATTTGAAGATGCCCGAGCCGACGAACACGCCGTCCGCGCCCAGGTGCATCATCAGCGCGGCGTCGGCGGGGGTGGCGACGCCGCCCGCGGCGAAGTTCACCACCGGCAGCCTGCCGAGCCGCTTCGTCTCACGCAGCAGGTCGAGCGACGCACCGATCTCCTTTGCGTAGGTGGTCAGCTCGTCGTCGCCCATGAGTTGCACGCGGCGTATCTGCTTCATGACCGTCCGCATGTGGCGGACGGCCTCGACCACGTCGCCGGTGCCGGCCTCGCCCTTCGTGCGGATCATGGCAGCGCCCTCGCCGATGCGGCGCAGCGCCTCGCCGAGGTCGCGGCAGCCGCAGACGAACGGCACCTTGAAGTCGTGCTTCCAGACGTGGTGCTCCTCGTCCGCGGGCGTCAGCACCTCGGACTCGTCGATGTAGTCGATGCCGATGGCCTCGAGGATCTTCGCCTCGACGAAGTGGCCGATGCGCACCTTTGCCATGACAGGAATGGTCACGGCCTGCATGATCGCCTCGATCATCGCCGGGTCGGACATGCGGGCGACGCCGCCATCCGCGCGGATGTCGGCGGGGACGCGCTCCAGCGCCATCACGGAGCACGCGCCAGCGTCCTCGGCTATCTTCGCCTGCTCCGCCGTCACCACGTCCATGATGACGCCGCCCTTGAGCATCTGGGCGAGGCCCGCCTTCACCAGAAAGGTGCCGGTCTCTTTGCCGTTGTCTGTGCCGTTGGTACTCATGCCCTCGTCCTCCCGCCTCAGTATACGGCGTACGAGTGAGGCGCTCAATCAGGGAGGAGCGCCGGGTGAGGCGGAGCGTCAGCTCCCTACAGTTCGTCGAGCGCGAGCAGGTCGCGCACCGCAGCCGCGACGCCGTCCGCCGGCACCTGCGTTGCCTCGTCTGCGCGTCTGCGCTTGACCTCGACGACGCCCTGCTTCAGGTTGCGCGGGCTCACGACGATGCGCACGGGCAGGCCGAGCAGGTCGGCGTCGTTGAACTTCACGCCCGCGGACTCGGCGCGGTCGTCGTACAGCACCTCGCAGCCCGCCGACGCGAGCTCGTTGTACAGCGCGTCAGCCTCCGCGATGACGTCGGGGTCGGAGGCGTTGAGCGCGAGAAGGTGCGCCTGGAACGGCGCGATGGGCGCGGGGAAGATGATGCCCTTGTCGTCGTGGTTCTGCTCGATGGCGGCGGCGAGCACCCGTGTGACGCCGATGCCGTAGCAGCCCATCACCGGAGGCTTGAGCGTGCCGCTCTCGTCCAGATAGTCGACGCCGAGCGTGGTCGTGAAGAACGTGCCGAGCTTGAAGACGTGTCCCACCTCGATGCCGCGCACCGCCTTGAGCGTTCCCTTGCCGTCCGGGCTTCCATCGCCCTCGCGGGCGGTCGCGATGTCCACGACCTCGTCCACCTGGAAGTCGCGCGGATGGTTCACGTTCTGGTAGTGCTTGTCCGGCTGGTTCGCGCCCGCGGCGAAGTTGTTGCCCTGCAGGATGGAGTTGTCCGCGATGCGCCGGATGCCGGAGAGGCCGATGGGCGATGTGGAGCCCGGCGTCAGCCCCGCCGCGGCGACCTCGTCCGCGTTCGCGAGGCGCAGGTCCAGGCAGTGGAGGTGGTTCTTCAGCTTCACCTCGTTGACCTCAATGTCGCCCCGGATCGTCACGAGCACGGTCTCGTCGTCCGCCTGGTAGAACACGGCCTTGAGCGTCTGCGACTCCGCGATGCCCAGGTACACGGCGAGGTCCGCGATGGTGGTGATGCCGGGCGTGTCCACCAGCTCCAGCGGCAGCGGCGCGCCTTCCGGCGCGGGGTCGATGATCGAGGTCGCGCGCTCCACGTTGGCGGCGTAGCCGGACTCCTCGCAGTAGAGGATGACGTCCTCACCGCTCTGCGCGGGCATGATGAACTCGTGTGAGTCCTTGCCGCCGATGGCGCCGCTGTCGGCCTCGACCTCAATGGTCGGCAGTCCGCACCGGCGGAAGATGTTGCGGTACGCCACGCGCATCCGCTGGTAGGTGACGTCCAGCCCCTCCTGGTCGGTGTCGAAGGAGTAGGCGTCCTTCATGACGAACTCACGCCCGCGCAGCAGACCGGCCCGGGGGCGCGGCTCGTCCCGGAACTTGGTCTGTATCTGGTAGATGTTGAGCGGCAGGTCCCGGTAGGACTCAATGTGCGCGCCCGCGATGGCGGTCACGACCTCCTCGTGCGTCGGCGCGAGCACCATGCCGCGCTCACGCCGGTCGAAGAGGCGGAAGAGGTTGCCGCCGAACGCGGCGGCGCGGCCCGACTGCTCCCACGTTTCGATGGGCTGGAGCGTGGGCATGAGCACTTCTTGCCCGCCTGCGGCGTTCATCTCCTCTCTTACGATGCGTTCGATCTTCTGGATGGAGCGCAGCGCCAGCGGCAGATAGGAGTACACCCCGGCTGCGGCCTGCAGCATCATGCCGGCGCGGAGCATGAGCCGGTGGCTGGCGGTCTCCGCCTCGTTCGGGTCCTGTCTTAAGGTGCGTGAGAGAAACTCTGTCGCGCGCATCCGGGCCCGCCCTACGCGCTCTTTCCCTGCGCCGTGTAGAGTCCCAGCTCTATCGGCTGGAGGTCATCGCCCACGTGAGCCTTGATGGCGTCGAAGAAGTCGAGGTCCCATTCGCTTACGAACGTAAGGGCGGTGCCCTCGCGCCCCATGCGGGCGGTGCGCCCGATGCGGTGCACGTACTCCTCGACGCTCTCCGGGATGTCGTAGTTGATGACGTTTTCGACGGTCGGTACGTCGATGCCGCGCGAGGTGAGGTTGGTGGAGACGAGCAGCTTGAGCGCGCCGCTGCGGAACTGCTGCATCACCGCGTTGCGCTCGCCCTGCGGCAGCCCGCCGTGGATGGCCGCTGCCCTGACCCTGCGCCGCTCCAGGGTTCTCACCAGCCAGTCGACGTCGTCCTGCGTGCGGCGGAACACGAGCGTCTGCTCGTCCTCATCGAGCACCTTCAGGAGCGCGGTCAGCTTGTCGCGGCTCGCGACCTCGCAGTAGCGCTGTGTCACCTGCTCCACGGGCTCCGACTCCTGCCCGACGCGGAACGTCTGCGGTTCCTTGAGGTAGGAGTAGATGAGTCGCTTGATCATCGTCGGGATAGTCGCGGTGAAGAGCGCCGTCTGCCGCGAGCGCGGCGTGGAGCGCAGGATGCGGCGCACGTCCGGCAGGAAGCCGATGTCCAGCATCTGGTCTGCCTCGTCGAGCACCACCATCCGTGCGCGGTCCAGCCGGAGCACTCCGCGGTCCAGCAGGTCGATCACGCGTCCGGGTGTTCCAACGACCACCTGCGCGCCGTTCTGCAGGGCTGTTATCTGCGGCCCGATGCGCGCCCCGCCGTAGACGGGCACCACCTGCGTGCCGCGATACCGGCACAGCTCCGTGACCTCATCCGTGACCTGCCGCGCCAGCTCCCGTGTCGGCACGAGGACGATGGACTGTACGAACGGCTCCCGGGCGTCGACCAACTCTGCGATGGGGATGCCGAACCCGGCGGTCTTGCCGGTGCCCGTCTGCGCCTGCCCGACGACGTCCTCGCCGTTCAGCAGGGGGTCGATGACGAGCTCCTGGATGGGCGTCGGCGACTCGTACCGCATCTCGTCCAGCGCGCGTTTGATGGGCGCGGAGACGAGCACGGGGCCGAACGGCAACTCGCGGGGCAGCGGGCCCTGCGGGGCGGGCGCGGGCTCGCGCCTGCGTTCCGGCGCTGGCGCACCGCTCTCACTGCGCCGTCCCCCGCCACCCCGGCTGCGGCGGCGCTTGCCGGACGGCGCGTCCGGCGGCTCGGCAAGCGCCGCGGTTCGCTGGGGCGTGGCTTGAGGGCGTGGCTGGGGAGCGTCCGCCGCTTTCGGCGGCCTGCGCCGCCGGGTCTTGCGCACGCCCTCCGCGCCCGCAGCAACCGGGGCGGGTTCCTTCGCCGGAAGGGGGGCGGGTCTATCGAGGAAACGTGATATCAGATTGCGAAACATGTGCTGCACCAGTGTAGCAGACCCTCTTCACGAATCCGCCCGCATAGGCGTGCGTGGTTCCGTTCATCAGGGCGTTATCGGAAGGACCCCGCCTGCAGCCGCTCCACCCATGCCTGCAGCGCCTCTATCCAGGCTTCCAGCCAGGCGATGAGACCGCTCAGCGGATCGGGTGTGGGTGTTGGCGTTGGCGTGGGCGTGGGGGTCGGCGTTGGTGTGGGAGTGGGTGTTGCCGTTGGCTCGGGGGTGGGGAGCGGGATGGGTGTGGGGGTTGGCGTCGCGCTGTCGGGTGTCGGGGTAGGGGTGGAGCCCGGAGGAGGTACGGCGGCGTCCGCGGAGTCCACAACTGTCGTGTTGCCGGTGCGGTCGGTCGCCTCGAACACGACCTCGAACTTCCCGCTGCTCTTGAGGTTCACGTCGACGGAGAGCGCGTAGGCGGCGCCTGTCTCGATGACCTTCCAGAGGTTCGTGCCTTCGGGTGTGATGTCGATGGCACCGCCACCCTCCCGGTTGAGGTAGACGTGGATGTCGGCAGCGCCCCCGCCGGGCGTGGTGGACCGAGGCTCATTCGACGTGAACTGGTCGCCGTCCACGTTGACGGGGCGCGGATCGCCGTCGCCGGATTTCACGAACTCGCCGTCGTGCTGCAGCCCCGCCCCGTCGTCGCGCACGTCGAACCAGAAGTTGACCACGACCGACGGCAGGTGGGTCTCCGGCTGGGGGCTGTAGACGCGGATTTCCGGCCCCTCTCCGTCCACGACCAGATTGATGACCCCGGACACGCCCTGCGCGGTGATGGCGATATCGTCGCCATCGTGGGCGCGCAGCACTGCAGAAACGTTGGCGCCGGATGCGTAGTCGTCACAGGAGGGGCCGCTGGCATTCTCATGCTCCCGCCTATCGAGGATGTTCAGCACGCCCTGGTAGGTGCGCGCCCCGTCGACCAAGGCCTCGCTCGTGGGCGCGAGCAGGACGGTGACGGACTCGCGGGAGTCCCTGTTGTGGACGGTCGCTTCCGCGCACTCGCCGTCGGCCACGCCTCCGACGGTGGCGGTGATGAGCACGATGTTGTAGGCGTCGGCCTGGTTGGAGACGTACAGGTCGGTGCCGGAGAAGGTGTTGCGCGGATCGGCGCCGTTGGCGATGTAGGAGGCGTCGCCTGCGGTTATCGAGCCGCTCGACGCGATGCCCTGGGAAGGCACGCCATCCTGCGCATCGGTGACGTCGGCAAAGACGGCGACGGTGAGCGCGCCGACGCTGCTCCAGCCCTCGGTGTAGTTCGCCGTAGCGGGCGACGGGGTGAGCAGGACGAGCGCGGCCGCGGCCAGCAATGCAAGGAACGGCACGCCCGCGAGTCGAACAGAGCGCGCCGGATGCCGCCTCGGGGGCGGTTTGGCGCCCCGGCGCACGCCTGATCCGGGGCTGACAGGAGAGGCGTTATCGAGGAAGGGTGACATTTGGTGACATTCGGTGACATGCGGGAGGCGGCGCCGCAGGCGCGGCGGACACGCTCACCGGTGTACAGGACCATGGTAGAGCGTGCGCGCCGCACCGGGCAATGGACGGATGGCAGAGCGGCCAGAGGCTAGGTGTCGAGGATGTTCTTCGAGAACACCTCGTCGAAGCTGTTCCGCTTGGCCATGATGCCCTGCTCGTGGCTGATGTCGATGTACCAGTCGAGCATACGCCGGTTCGCCTCGATGCCGTAGACGAACGGGTCGCCCCACTTCTTGAACTGCTCCTCCACGTACTCGCGCAGGTAGATGACGGAGAAGCTGCCCCGGTCGCGCAGCAGGTCGAAGTACGCGATGGCCTTGGAGCGCTCGAACGCGTCGTAGATGCGCGGCGCGAGCGTCGGATCCTCGCGGTCGAGCTTGCCGCTCAGCACCATCATGTGCACGGGGGTGAAGATGCTCTCGTCCCTCCAGAGGCGCAGGTCCTCCTCCATGTAGTCCGGGAAGAGGCGGCGGATGCGCGCGTCGCTGGCGACCCAGCCGAACAGCTCGGGGTCGGAGATGTCGCCGAGGAACGCGTCCACCTCGCCGTCGAGCAGGCGCTGGAGGTGGTCCTTCACGCTCACCTTGCCGTCCTGCACCGTTTCGACGACCGCGGACTTGTCGTAGATGGGGAAGTAGTCCTCGGCGTCGGTGACGAGCCACCGGAAGGTGGAGGTGTCGACGCCGTGGCGGTTCTTGAGCAGCCCCCGGCACCACGTGACGATGGCGGAGCGGAAGGAGCGGGTGGCGATACGCTTGCCTTCCAGATCCTTCGGGCCGCCGATGCCGCGGTCGTTGCGGACGACCATGTACCAGTGCGCACTCTTGCGCTTCACGAAGATGGGCAGGCCGGTGATATCCCAGCCCTGGTCTATGGCGGCGAGCCAGTAGCCCATGTTCAGGTCGCACAGACCGAAGTCGCCGGTCTTCATCCGGGAGTCGCCCGTCGGGGTGGGGCCCAACTCCTCTACCGGCACCAGATCGACGCCCTCTATCTGCACGCGCCCTTCCATGAGCGGACGCACGATCTCGTAGGTCATCGAGGCGTAGCCGACTGATATCTCCAGCTGCAACTTCTCTGCGGTGGCCATTGCGCCTTCTCCTTCCTCAGCATACGGACGCGGCAAAGGTACGAGCGCCCCGTGCTCCGGTCAAGGGGCGCACGGGTGGACAGAGGGTTTACACTTGGGGGAGACAGGCGAATGGCTGAGAGGAGGGCGACATGGCAAGGATAGGACGGGTCGGCCACGTGGTCCTGCGTGTTACTGATGTCGATGTGGCGGAGGCTTTCTACCGCGACGCGCTGGGCATGGAGACGAACCGACGCACAGAGGGAGCGGCGTTCATGTCGTTCGGCACCCAGCACCACGACATCGGGCTGTTCAGCGTGAACGGCGAGCACACGCGTGGGAACGTGGGCCTGGGGCACGTCGCGCTGGTCGTGGACGGCGGCATGCCGGAGCTGCAGGAACTGCACCAGCGGCTGCTGGACAACGGCGTCGAGATCGTGAGCCTGACCGACCACGGCATGACGAAGAGCGTCTACTTCAACGACCCGGACGGCAACCGGCTGGAGATCTACGTTGACCTGATGGAGCCGCTGGACGGCAAGCGCTTCCTCGCCGAGCGCGTGGGGTCAGGCAACAACCGGTTCACGTTCGAGGAGGCCGGCGCCCGGTAGACTCAGCCGCTCCACAGCGTGCGGAGGATGTGCCGCACGCCCGGGCGCTGGCCGTACACCAGCAGGTAGGCGCGGAAGAGACGCGCCGTGAGCAGGACGCCCAGCGCCGTGAACGCCGCGAGTACCCCGAGGCTCAGCGCGACCTCCCCCAGGCCCGTTCCGCCTGTTCCGAACCGGATCAACCCGGTCAGCGGTGCGGTGAACGGCACGAAGCCCAGCACCCGCGCGAGCACGCCGTCCGGGTGCTCAATCAGCACCGCGAGGAACCACATCGGTGAGACTGCGGGCAGGACGACGAACACTGCGATGTTGTTCGCCTCCTTCTGGTTCGTTGTCACGACGCCGAGCGACGCCTGAATGGTACCGAGGAACGCGTAGCCCAGCAGGAAGTACGCCAGCGCCACCGCGAGCGCCTCAGCGGACGGCGCGCTCAGCTCCACCGGCACGTCCACGACGCGGTCCAGCACCAGGAGGAAGGCGACGAGCGACGCCGTCCAGACGGCCATCTGCAGCAGCCCGGCCGCGCCGAGTCCCACCAGCTTGCCGAACATCAACTGCTCCGGCTTCAGCGAGGAGAGCAGCACTTCCATGATGCGGTTCTCCTTCTCCTCGCTCAGCCCCTGCAGCAGGTATCCGGCCGCGGTCAGCACGGAGACGATCAGCAGCATCCCCGCACCGAAGGCGAACAGGAAGTCCGCCCCGTCGTCCTCTTCATCCACAGGCGCACCCGATGCGGACAGTTCGACCGTGGTGAGCAGGTACGGCGTGACGAGGCGCTCCAGCCGTTGCTCGCCGACCGTTCCCGCGCTGAGGTTGCTCAGCACGAACCGGCGCAGCGCCGCGCTGTCGGCGCCTCCTCCGCCGTCCTCCATGCGGACCCTGACGACGAGGCCGCTCTCCAGGAAGTCACGGGGAAAGACGTAGAGGGCGTCGATCTCCTCCACCTGCAGTGCGGCCCTGCCCGCATCCTCGTCCGGGTAGGGGACGAATATGACGCCGTCCTGCTCGTGGAACGACGTGAACAGGGGCTGCCCGTCCTCCCCGGCGCTGAAGTCGACGTAACCCATGCGCGTGACCTCTGTGGGGGGCTGTCCCGCGTTGTCGGGCGGCTCGTCCTCGCCGCGCACCGCGTCGAAGACCCCGATGCCGATGAGCGCTAGCAGCGCGAGCACGGGCACAGCGGCCGCGAAGATGCGGAAGCCGAGGCGCCCGGTCGTCACGGCGAACTCGTGCCGCGCGACGAGCCACGTCTTACTCCTCATCGCGCGCTGCCTCCGTCTGCTCGCGCCCGACCACGCGCAGGAAGATCTCCTCCAGACTGGGTGTCGCCAGTTCGAACCGGTCGATCTTCGTGCCGCGCTCCAATAGCGACCGCAGCACGTCCTCAGGGGTGCTGCCCTCGGCGAGCCGCAGCGCGTAGCCCACGCCGTCGCGCCGCGATGCGGCCACGCCGTCCGCGCCCTCGGGGTCCAGGTCGGTCGCGACGAACAGGTCGTTCCCCGCGAACCGCCGCTTGATGTCGGCCAGCGGGCCATCCAGCACGACGGTCCCGCCGTCGATCATGACGACGCGGTCGCACAGTTCCTCGACGTCCGTCATCTGGTGGGTGGAGAACATGATGGCCGCGCCCTCGCCCCGCAGCCGCGAGACGGCGTCCTTCATCACGCGGACATTCACCGGATCGAGGCCCGAGAACGGCTCGTCGAGCACGATGAAGTCGGGCCCGTGCAGGATGGTGGCGGCGAACTGCACCAGTTGCCCGAGGCCGCGACTCAACTCGCTGATCTTCTTACCCCTGTGCGGCTCCAGGCCGAGGAGCGCGAACAGTTCGTCCGTGCGCCGGAGCGCGCGCTCGCGTTCCATCCCCTTCAACCCTGCGAGATAGAGCATGTTGGGGATGACGCGGAGACTCCGGTACAGGCCGCGCTCCTCCGGCAGGTAGCCGATGCGCGATTGGGCCTGCTGGCTGATAGGCGCGCCGAACACGGAGACGGAGCCCTCGTCCGGGTGGAGGATGTCCAGCAGCATGCGGATGGTGGTGGTCTTCCCTGCGCCGTTCGGCCCCACGAGCCCCACGATCTCGCCGGGGTTGAGGGAGAGGCTCACGCCCCGCACGGCAACGTGCCTGCCGAACCGTTTCCAGAGTCCGTCCGCGCGCACGGTGGCAGTGATTGCAGGAGTGGTGGCCATACGGCTGTCATTGTAGCGTCGCACGGGTGCGGGACGGGGCGGGCTGACGCAAAGGGCTATAATGCGGAGAAAGGCCCGCACCCGGCGCTTACACCGCGCCGCTGGAGGTTGTGATGTTGGGGATACTGCTGCGTCCCATCGTGTTTCTGCTCAAGTTGCCTTTCCTGCTGGGGAAGGCGTCCAAACCCGCCCTCGACCGCGTCGTCAGCAGGGAAGGCTTCACCTACGGCGAGACCCGCAAGGAAGGGGACAAGACGATCGTGCCGCTGGGGCATCATCCGGCGGGCGGCGAGTTCGAACTGATCGCCAACCTCGAAGTGACCCCGGAGTACATCTGCCTGCGCCCCGTGGACGGCTGGACGCAGAGCGCACTCGCCATAGCGGGCGCGCTTGCGCCTGAGGCGGTGGCGCGCCTGCTCCCCGGCCATGAGCGGGAGCGGAAGGCGGAGTTGCAGGAACCGCAGGAATCGCCGGAATCCTGACGCGGTCCCTGATTTGCACGGAATGGGCAGACTGGCAGTGCCATAGCGACGAAAACGGCCACTGCACAGCCAAGCGCGCGCCGACCCGACGATGCCGTGCCGGTACGGCGGCAACCCCGTTACGGCCTAGCCCGTCATGCCATTCCCGGACGGGATTGAGAGGCATCTACCCTGACCGCGCCGATAGCCGGAATCCGACGGAATACGGCGGGGCACCAGCGGAATCCGGGCGTTGACACCCTTTGCAATTAGTGGCTAGGGTAGGCTTGAACAGCGGCAAAGAGGGCGCTCGCACCGGATGGCGTGCGGGTACATAGCCGCCCAGCCCTCGGAGTATCCGAGCGCGCACGCGTTCGTCCCAGGTTTGAGAGACGCGCGTCACCTCGAGATTCACTTGTTCTTCCCCCATCGAGCGAATCGCCAACCGGTCTGTGCGCGTCGTGGATACGCAGGGCACTGGAGGTTGGCGTATGGCAGCAAGCAACAACGGCACAGCCAACGACACACAACCGAAGGTGAGCGTCAGAGGCCTGTGGAAGATCTTCGGCGATGACGTTCCTTCCGAACTGACGGAAGAGGTGCTTGCGAAGAGCAAGGCGGAACTCCGCGAGGAGGCCGGCCTCGTGATCGGTCTGCGCGACGTCAACTTCGACGTTCAGCCGGGCGAGACGTTCGTGGTCATGGGGCTGTCCGGCAGCGGCAAGTCCACGCTCGTCCGTACCCTGCTGCGCCTCATCGAACCCACTTTCGGTTCCATCGAAGTCGACGGCGAGGACATCCTGCAGTACGACGAAGAACAGCTGATCGACTACCGCCGGACGAAGACAGCGATGGTCTTCCAGCACTTCGGTCTGCTCCCTCACCGAACGGTCGAGGAGAACGCCGCCTGGGGGCTTGAGGTCCGCGGCGTCGAGAAGGAAGAGCGGGTGGAACGCGCTCACGAGGTGCTGGAGCTCGTCGGCCTCAACGGCTGGGAGCACTACCGTCCCAATGCCCTGAGCGGCGGTATGCAGCAGCGCGTGGGACTCGCCCGAGCGCTCGCCGCCGACCCGGACGTGATGCTCATGGACGAACCGTTCAGCGGGCTGGACCCCCTCATCCGCCGGGACATGCAGAACGAACTCGTGCGCCTGCAGCAGCAGATGCACAAGACCATCATCTTCATCACCCACGACCTGAGCGAGGCGCTCAAGCTCGGTGACCACATCGCCATCATGCGCGACGGCATCGTCATCCAGATGGGCACGGGCGAGGAGATCCTCGACCGCCCCGCCGATGACTACGTTGCCGAGTTCGTACGCGACGTACGGAAGTCCTCGGTGATCACCCTGCACACGCTGCGGGAGCCCCTCACGGTGAAGCTGCGGATGAGCATGTCGCCGAAGGAGGCGATGGACGCCCTCGGCGTGATGGGCGAGGTGGCGGGCTTCGTCGCGAATGGACACGAGACCTACGCCGGCGCCGTGAGCTTTGCCTCACTCGCCGAGGCGAACCAGAACGGCTGCGCCGATTGCGCCGAGGCGCTCCTGGACGACGTGACACCGCTCTCTGAGGACATGTCCGTCTCCGCGGCACTCCCGCTCGTGCGGCACATGTCCGGGGCGCAACCACTCATAGACGCCGATGGCAGGCTGGTGGGCCAGATATCCCCGAGGTCGGTCATCGAGATGATGGAGCGCGAAAGCGCGGCTGAAGCGGAAGAAGAGGGTTCGACGCTCTCCGTGGGCGCCGACGCGAATTAGGAGAGACGTTATGGCACTGGCATCACCACCCATCGGGAATGGCAGCCGATTCCGGGAGCGGTTCAACAGCCTGCCGGACCGGTACGTCTACGGCGGGGGACTGGTCGGCTTCCTGCTCCTGTCCTGGCTCGGCGTGCTGCTGTGGGGCGCGGAGATGGAGTTCCCCATCGAGTTCGGCAGGCCGTTCGCCACGAGTGTTGACGATACGATCAAGTGGGTCACCATCAACCTGCACGAGTTCCATATCGGCATCGGCTCGCTCACCATCCCCTTCGCCTTTGGACTTGGCCCGACCTCCGACGCGATATTGATACTGCTCGTGAGGCTGGAGGACTTCTTCCAGTGGCTGCCGTGGCCGATGACCATAGCGGCCGTCACCGCCGTTTCCTACAAGATCGCGGGACGGCGCGTAGGCATCTTCGCAGGCGCCTCTCTGCTGCTCATGGGCGGCCTCGGTATCTGGCACAGCGCGATGGAGACGATGTCGCTGATCGTCGTTGCCGTGATGCTCTCGATAGCCTTCGCGGTCCCGGTCGGCATCCTCGCGGCCCGGAGCGACACGATCGACGCGCTCATCCGCCCGATCCTGGACGCCATGCAGACGATGCCCGCGTTCGTGTACCTCGTGCCCGCGATCATGTTCTTCAGCGGCGGCAACGCCACGGCGGTGCTGGCAACGCTCATCTACGCGGTGCCGCCGGCGATACGCCTCACGAACCTGGGCATCCGGCAGGTGTCCCCGAACACCGTTGAGGCGGCGCGCGCGTTCGGCACGACCCCGCGCCAGTTGCTGTTCAAAGTGCAGATCCCCATGGCCATACCCACCATCATGGCGGGCATCAACCAGACGACGATGATGGCCCTCGCCATGGTTGTGATAGCATCGCTCGTCGGGGCGGGCGGCTTGGGCGACGACGTCAATCGCGCGCTCGCGCAGTTCAAACCCGGGGCTGCGCTGATCGGCGGCATCGGTATAGTGGTGCTTGCCATCATCATCGACCGGGTGACCCAGGCCGCTGCCAGGGAGCGCCAGGAGGCGCTGCTCGGAAGCAGGCACTAGGCGAATGTCATGCAGGGGTCGTCGTTGTCCGGATGGGACCGGCGGCTTCCACAGAAAAGATTGAGGAGGTAACTGCATGAAGGTAACGAAAGTGACGAGATACCTGTGGGCACTGGCGCTGGTAGCCCTGATGTCGACCGTGCTGTCGCTGGCGGCGTGCGGCTCTGAGGAAGAGAAGCCGACCATCGTCTTCACGGACCTCGACTGGAACTCCGGCTTGCTCCAGGCGGCCATCGCGGAGCAGATCGTCCATCACGGCTACGGCTATCCGACGGACGGCGTCCTGTACTCCACGATCCCGGGCATGCAGGCGCTGGTCAACGGCGACACCCACATCTCCATGGAGATATGGATCCCGAACCAGTTGGAAGCGTGGGAGGAAGCCACGTCGTCCGGCGTTGCTGAGGCCGTTGGCAAGAGCTTGGAGGACAACTGGCAGGCCACGTTCATCATCCCGCAGTACGTGAAGGACGCGAACCCCGGCCTGGTCTCCGTTGCAGACCTCGCGAAAGAGGAGTACTGGAGCCTCTTCGTGACGCCTGACAGCGAGGGCAAGGCCAAGCTGCTCAACTGCATCCCCGGCTGGGAGTGCGAGAAGGTCAACCTCGAGAAGATCGAGTCCTACGGCCTGAGCGACTACGTCATCGGGGTCAACCCCGGTTCGGGCGCTGCGCTCGCGGCGGAGATCGAGGCGGCCTTCCTGCGCGAAGAGCCGATCCTCTTCTACTACTGGGGCCCGACCACGCTGAGCTTCAACATGGAGACCCAGTGGGGTGGGTATTACATCCTGGAAGAGGAGGCGTACACCGAGGAGTGCTGGACGAGCGGCAAGATGTGCGGCTACCCGATCGCCGAGGTCTACATCGGCATCAACACCGGACTCCGTGACCTCGCGCCTGACCTCCTCCCGTTCCTCGAGAAGTGGGACTTCAACGCGGGCAACCAGCTCGCGGCTGAGGGCCACCTCGAAGAGACCGGCAAGGAGATCGACGAAGTCGCGACCTGGTTCCTCCAGAACACCGAAGAGTGGAAGACCTGGGTCGACGACGGCGTCGCCGACAAGGTGCTCGAGGGTATCTCCGGATAGCCAGACGCTGAAGAGAGGGAAGGGCAGTGCGCCCTTCCCTCTCCTCTCCCCGCCTGGGAGACGCGTGACCCATGCCTCTAACCTCGCGCCGGAGCGCTGCGTTCCTGCTGCTTGCAGCCGTGGGGGCGTCTCTCGGCAGCGGGGTCGGCTTCATCGTGCAGGCCGTCGCTTCGGACAGCGGTGATGACCGCTATACCGCGGCTGACAGCCTCGTTGCGCCTCGCGGCCTGCACGCGCTCCCCGATGGGGACATGCTCATCGCTGAAGGCGGCGGGCGCATCCTGCGCCTCACGGCCGAGGGTGACCTGCGAACGGTCGTCGGTCTCCTGCCAACGGCCACGAGCACTCTCTACGGAGGCAGCTACACCATAGGCCCGTCCGGCGTGGCTTACGCAGGAGGGGCCTATTACTTCGTGGTGGGCGAGTTCCGCGACAAGGGCTTCCGCGAGGCGTACCGCTACGAACCCGGGAGTACCCCGGAGCGGCTGACGGGGCAGGACCCCACCGGCCTGGAGCCGCCCAACTTCCTCACCAACCCCTACGACCTCGCCGTCGAGCCGGACGGAAGCCTGCTCGTGAGCGACTCGGGCCTCAATGCGGTGCTCCGCGTGGACACCGGCGGCGAGGTGACCAGGTACGCTGACATCGCCCCACTGACCGGCGTCGCCTCGACGGACCTCGACTCCGTGCCGACCGGCCTCGCGCGCGGACCGGACGGCGCGCTCTACGTGGGCATCCTGAGCGGGCATCCCTATCCCGAAGGCGCTGCTCGCGTCTACCGGCTGGAAGACCGCAACGGGGACGGCGACGCGATGGACGAAGACGAGGCGACCGTCTATGCGGACGGCTTCACCGCGGTCACCGATGTCGCCTTCGACGCCGACGGCTCGCTGCTGGTCACGGAGCTCAGCAACGACCTCGCCACGCTCGACGATATCGGGTACGCCCGGTCGGAAGAGTACCCGGGCAGGCTCGTTCGCTGGCGGGGAGCGGGACAGGGGTTGGAGGTGGTCGCGGACGATCTGTTCTCACCGACCGCGCTGGCGGTGAGCATGGACGGCGACGTGTTCGTGAGCGAGGAGTTCGCCGGGCGCGTCGTCCGGATAGGGCAGGGCGGCTCTCCCGTACCCGCGTTCCTCTACCCCCTGCTCGGGGCGCTCATCGGGCTGGCTTCGATCGTGCTCGTCCGCATGGTCCTTCGCAGACCCCGGCAGTGACTCCACCCCTGCCAAACGGAGTACCATGGGGCTGCTGTGAGTGATTCTTTCCCCAAGCCGCGCATCGGCGTCAGCGCCTGCCTGCTCGGCGAACCGCTGCGCTACGACGGTGGGCACCTCCGCAACGAATTCCTGACGCGGACGCTCGCGCCGCACATCGAGTGGACGCCCGTCTGCCCGGAGTCCGAAATGGGGATGGGCACACCGCGCGAGCCGGTGCGACTGGTCGACGACGGCAGCGGCTCGCTCCGCATGAGAGGCGTGCGCTCCGATGCGGACCACACGGAAGCGATGCGCTCGTGGGCGGCGCGCCGCGTCGACGAACTCGCGGACCTGGGGCTGCACGGCTACGTGCTCACGAAGGACTCGCCGAGCTGCGGCCTCTTCCGAGTGAAGGTCTACCCCGCAGGCGGCGGCCCCGCCCTACGCGGCGGACGCGGCCTCTTCGCCGGGGCGCTTACGCAGCGTTTCCCGCTGCTTCCGGTCGAGGAGCAGGGGCGCCTGAACGATCCGCGCCTGCGCGGCAACTTCATCGAGCGGGTCTTCGTCTACCGGCGGTGGACAGCGCTGCTGGACGGCCCACGCGCTCCGTCGACGCTCGTCGCGTTCCACGCGGCGCACAAGCTCACGCTCATGGCGCACGCGCCGTCGCTCTACCGCGAGGCCGGGCGCATCGCTGCCCGGGCGGGCAGCGCCGGTTGGGACGGGACCATCGATGCGTACGGACGCGTGCTGATGCGTGCTATGGAGCGCTTGACCACCGCTCGCAAGCACACGAACGCGCTGCAACACGCTGCCGGGTTCCTCAAGCGGGTGCTCGACGACGGCGACCGCGAGGAGTTAACCGGCGCCATCGAGCGCTACCGCACCGGGAAGACCCTGTTCACGGAGCCGCTGACGCTGCTGCGCCATCACGTGCGGAGGGCCGGAGGGCCGGAGTGGCTTGCCGGGCAGACCTACCTCCACCCGTATCCTGACGAGTTGATGCTGGGGAGCGTGTAGCCGTGCGTGTGCTGATCACCGGAGCGACGGGGTTCGTGGGACGCGCGCTGATCCACGCGTTGATGGAGCGCGGCGACCAGCGCGTGGTGCTCACCCGCGATCCCGAGCGCGCACGCGTGTCTCTTCCGGGCCTGGCGCAGGCATACGCCTGGGACCCTGTGGAGGGCCCTCCGCCCGCCGGTGTGTTCGATGGCGTGGATGCCGTCGTGAACCTCATGGGCGAGAGCGTCGTGGGTCGCTGGACGCGGCGGCGGCGGAGCGCGATCCTCGAGTCCCGGGAGACCGCGACGCGCAACCTCGTGCTGGGGATGCGGGACGCGTCAGACGCTGCGCCCCGCACTCTCGTGAGCGCGAGCGCCGTCGGCTACTACGGCCATCGGGGCGAGGAGGAGTTGGCCGAGGATGCGCCGTCCGGCGAGGGCTTCCTCGCCGACGTCTGTGTGCGATGGGAGGCGGCAGCGTCTGAAGTGGCGGCTGCCGGCGCGCGCGTTGTCCTGCTGCGTACGGGGCTCGTGGCTGGACGCGGTGGCGGCTTTCTCGGCCCCGTCAGTCGCCTCACGAGGTTGGGCGTCGGAGGTCCGCTCGGATCGGGGCGGCAGTGGTGGCCGTGGGTGCACCTGGACGATGTGGTAGGCCTCATCCTCCACTCGCTGGACAACGAGGCCGTGCAGGGGCCGGTGAACGTCTGCGCCCCTGCGCCGGTGCGCCAGCGGGACCTCGCGAAAGCGCTGGGGCGCGTCCTGCGCCGCCCTGCGCTCATGCCGGCGCCAGCGTTCGGGCTGCGGCTGATGCTTGGCGGCTTCGCGTCCGAACTGTTGAACAGCCGTCGCGCCGTTCCTGTGGCGGCGCTTGCCTCCGGCTACGTCTTCCGCCATACGGACCTGGAAGCCGCCCTTCGCGACATCTACGAGTGAACGGTGGGCACGGTGACCGGTTGCCCCGAACGCCGTCGTCGGCGAAATTAGGAGGGTGAGGAACGCACGAAGATGACCACGCTCCACCCAACCGAAACAGGGACGCCGTTCCGCGTCGTCGCCGACTTTGAGCCGCGCGGCGACCAGCCACAGGCCATCGACCGGCTCGCGGACGGCATCCACAAGGGTATGCGTCACCAGACGCTCCTCGGCGTTACCGGCTCCGGCAAGACCTACACGATGGCCAAGACCGTCGAGGCCGTCCAGAAGCCGACGCTCGTCATCGCACCCAACAAGACACTCGCGGCACAGTTGGCCCAGGAGTTCCGCGACTTCTTCCCGGAGAACGCCGTCGAGTACTTCGTCTCCTACTACGACTACTACCAGCCGGAGGCGTACGTCCCCTCCACCGACACCTACATCGAGAAGGAAGCGGACATCAACGACGAAATCGACAAGCTGCGCCACGCTGCGACCCGCTCGCTGATGACACGGCGGGACGTGCTCATCGTCGCCTCCGTTTCGTGCATCTACGGCCTCGGCTCGCCTGCCGAGTATTTCGCGTTCGTGGAGCGCATCACTCGGGGCGAGCGGCTGAACCGGCAGAAGCTGGCGCGACGCCTCATCGAGATGCAGTACGAGCGCAACGACTACGATCTCGCCCGGGCGCGCTTCCGCGTACGCGGCGACACGCTGGAGATCATGCCGGCATACGAGGACGTTGCCGTGCGCGTCGAGTTCTTCGGCGACGACGTCGAGCGCATCGTCGAACTCGACCCGCTCACCGGCGAGATCCTCTCCGAACGCGCACAGATCGACATCTACCCGGCCAAGCACTTCGTCACCTCCCGCGAGAAGCTGGACGAGGCCGTCGTCGAGATAGAGCAGGAGTTGGATGAACGCCTCATCGGCCTGCGCGAGGACGGGCGGGTGCTGGAGGCGCAGCGGCTCGAGCACCGGACGCGCTACGACCTCGAGATGCTGCGCGAAACCGGCTACTGCGCGGGCGTGGAGAACTACTCGCAGCCGCTCGGCAGGCGCCCCCGGGGCAGCACTCCCTGGACGCTCATGGACTACCTGCCGGACGACCACCTGCTCATCATCGACGAGTCCCACATGGCCATCCCGCAGCTGCGCGGCATGTTCCACGGCGAGATGTCGCGCAAAGACTCGCTCATCGACTTCGGCTTCCGCCTGCCCTCGGCGCGCGACAACCGCCCGCTGAACTTCGAGGAGTTCGAGCGTATCGTCAACCAGGTGGTCTACGTCTCTGCCACTCCGGCGGCCTACGAGATGCAGCACAGTTCGCAGGTGGTGGAGCAGGTCATCAGGCCCACAGGCCTTCTCGACCCGACCCTGGAGGTGAAGCCGACCAAGGGGCAGATAGACGACCTGCTGGAGCAGATAGGACGGCGCACCGCGAAGGGCGAGCGCGCTCTCGTCACGACGCTCACCAAGCGCATGGCCGAGGAGTTGACCGACTACCTGCGCGAGATGAACGTGAAGGTGCACTACCTTCACTCGGAGGTGGACACGCTCAAACGCACGGAGATCCTGCGCGACCTCCGCCTCGGGGTGCACGACGTGGTTGTCGGCATCAACCTGCTCCGCGAGGGGCTGGACCTGCCGGAGGTGAGCCTCGTCGCCGTGCTGGACGCGGACAAGGAGGGCTACCTGCGCTCCACGCCGTCGCTCATCCAGACGATAGGCCGCGCCGCGCGTCACCTGGACGGCCACGTCATCATGTACGCGGACCGCATCACCGACTCGATGCGGCAGGCGATCGACGAGACGGAGCGCCGCCGCACCCTGCAGACGGCGTTCAACGAGCGCGAGGGCATCCAACCGGAGGGCATCCGCAAGGCGATACGCGACATCACCGAGTCCATCCGCGAGCTGGCCGAACCGCGCGCCGCCTATGGCGTCCGACAGGACATGCCGAAGGACGACCTTGCCCGCGTCGTGAAGCAACTGGAAGCGGACATGAAGGAAGCGGCGCGCCAGTTGGAGTTCGAGAAGGCCGCGCTCCTGCGCGACGAGATGGTGGACCTCAAGCGCCTGCTCGTCGCGCAAGAGGTCGCCGACCGGGGTGAGTTTGGAGAGGCGATGTCCGTGCGCAGGGTGGAACCGGAGCCGAGGCCCTACGAGAAGGCAGGCGGCAGGCGAAGGCGCAAGCGATAGGAATGCGTCGAAGGCTCTGCTTCCTGTTCGGCATACTGCTCTTCGCGGTTGTTGCCTTCGCCCTCCTCAACTGGAGCGATGCCGCCGTGCCGGGCAAGGCCCTTCCTCCGCCGTTCGACGGATGGGCCGCACCGGACGTCCCCATGAACGCGGCGATCTACATGGTGCCTGAAGAGCCACCGGCGGTTACGATCCGCGCTCCGGACGGGCACGAATCGGAGGTGCGTGTCGTCCGTTTCGAGGGTGTAGCGATCGATCCGATGCGCGAGTACGCGGCGCGACCTGAGTTCGCTGATGCTGAGGACGTTTCCGAGGCGGCGGACGCGCTCGAAGCGGACATCTGGGCACGAACGCACGGGAGCACCCTGTGGTTCGGTAAGCCGGATAACCCTTGGGCGGAGGCGGTCCGCGCCGCGTGGGGAGAGGAAGACCGCGTGCCGTGGGCGGAGTACGAGCCTGCCGCACGGAGGGGATGGCTGCTGCTGCCGGACGAACCGCCGTCGCCGTTGCTGGCGCTCGGCTTCATCAGGAACCGGGAAGACCTGCTGGACAGGACGCTCGCGGAGCTGGGCGTGGACGCGGGCGGGCTCGGTTCGGGGCTGCGGCTCGCCCGCATGAGCCTGGTGTCGTTCGGGCTGTACGGGGAGTTCGGCGATGTGCCGCCCGAGATCAACTCGGACGTGCTTCGCGGCACGGGCACCGGCATGATCGTGGTCGCGGAGTCGAGCTACCCCGCGTTCGTCGTGGGGCTGCTATGGGGGAGGATCGTCTCGGCGGCGCGGCTGGAAGCGGTGACACTGGGCGGCGATGAGGCACACTACCGCTCGGTTGGAGACGAATGGCACATGACGGCGAAACGCTACGGGAGGACACTCTACTTCGCCGTTGCTCCGTCCCGTGACGAGTCGGAGGAGTTGGTGCAGGCGGTTATCGAGAGCCAGCGTAGCAGGCGCGGCGAGTGAGTGTGTCTCAGTCCTCGCGCGGTTTCGGCTGATCGAGTATCTCCCGCAGCTCCTTGCGCAGTCGCGCGTTGGGCTTCGGGGGCGCGGTGAACTTCTTGCGGTTCTGCTTGCCCGGCTTGTGCTTCTGGGCGTACCGCCGGTCAGCGAGGCTCATCGCCCGCTCCTTCCGCGACCGTCTGCTGCTCCGGCATCGCTTCGAGCGCGGTGAGCCGTTCTTCGAGCGCGCTCCAGATCGCGTCGTACTCGGCGCGGACCCCAGCGCTGCCCAGCACCGTCGGCTGTGAGTCGTCCCGATAATCGGCGCGCAGGGCGACCTCGCCGAGGAATGGCAGGGAGAGGTCGTTCGCCAGGTCGCGTCCCGCGCCTGAGCCGAACACCTCGCCCACGTAGTTCTCGACGACGCCGAGCACCTCGACGTTCAGCTTGCGGATCATGTTGATGGAGCGCTTGGCGTCCAGCGCGGCGAGGCTCTGCGGCGTGGTCACCACGACGAAGCCGTCCATCGTGAGCACCTGCATGACGGTGAGAGGCGCGTCCGACGTGCCCGGCGGCATGTCAACGACGAGGAAATCGATCTCACCCCAGTCGGTCATCTGGAGGAACTGGTTGATGGCATTATGGATCATGGGGCCGCGCCAGATGATGGCCTCTTCCGGGTCCTGCTGGAAGTAGGACATCGATATGGCCTTCACGCCGAAGGCCTCGGCGGGCTTGATGCGCCCGTCCGCGCTCTCCGGGTGGGCGTCGCTGCCGAGCACTTCCGGTGCGTTGGGGGTGTCGATGTCGGCGTCGAGGAGGCCGACCGCATAGCCCTTCTCCGCGAGGTACGCGGCCAAGTTCACGGCGACGGTGGTCTTGCCGACGCCTCCCTTGGCGCTGTAGACGCCTATCTTGGTCTTGATCTTGCCGAGCGACCGGCTGATGGCGCGGCGCTGTTCCCACTGCCGCTTGATCTGCGCCAGGCGCGCCTGCCGCTGTTCCTCGCTCATCGTCATCGGGGCGTGCACTCTCCCCTGGGGCGCGGCCCCGTACTGCCAGCGCTACGCGGCTGGGCGCGGTCTAGTCGTCGAGGCCGAGCAGCTTGCGCCCGTCTTCCGTGATGCGGTCAGGCGACCAGGGCGGATCGAACGAGATCTCGACGTTCACGTCCCTGACCCCGTCGATGTCGGCGATGGCCCATTCGGCCTGCTGCGCGATGAACGGCCCCATGCTGCACCCGGCGGCGGTGAGGGTCATGTCCACGTGGACGTTGCTGTCGTCGTCCACCTCGATGGCGTAGATGAGGCCGAGGTCGACGACGTTCACCGGGATCTCGGGGTCGTAGACGTCCTTCAGAGCTTCCGTCACCTCTTCGACCGATACGTCAGCTGGCATGGCGTCTCTCTCCTCTCGCCTGTATGTGACGATTCTACCAGAAGCGGCAACCATGACCCATGGCACGCCGCGTCTGGTGATGAGGCGGGGAGGTTAGGCTACTTCTTCGTCGGGGAGGTAGATGACTTCGCGGGGCTTGCCCGGCTCGCCGGAGGCGGCCACGATGCCCTCGTCCTCCAGCTGGTCCATCAGCCGGGCGGCGCGAGGGTACCCGATGCGCAACCTGCGCTGGAGCAGTGACGTGGAGAGCTGGCGATTCGCCGCCGCGACCTGCAGCGCGCGCTCGTAGAGGGAGTCGCCCTCGTCGAAGTCGCCGCCGTCGCCCGTGCTCTCGGCCGCCGCAGTGTCTGCTTCCCGCGCCATGTTCTCCAGCGAGATCTCCGGCAGGTTGGCGTTGGGGGGCAGCTGCCGCCAGTGTTCGCTGAGGGCTGCGCTCTCGTCTTCGGAGATGAAGACGCCCTGCACGCGCTTCGGCTTCGGAGAATCCGAGGAGATGAAGAGCATGTCGCCCCGCCCGAGTAGGCGCTCGGCGCCGGCGGAGTCGAGGATGGTGCGGGAGTCGACCTGCGAAGCGACGGCGAAGGCGATGCGGCTGGGGAAGTTGGCCTTGATGAGCCCGGTGAGCACATCCACGGAGGGGCGCTGCGTGGCGACGATGAGGTGGATGCCCGTCGCCCGGCCCAACTGGGCGAGGCGGCAGAGGGACTGCTCGACGTCGAAGGAGGCGGTCATCATCAGGTCCGCCAGTTCGTCGATGCAGATGATGAAGTACGGCATCTCCTCGGTGGCTCGCGGGCTGCGGTTGTAGGAGGCGATGTTGCGCGCTCCGGCCTCTTCCAGCAGCTTGTAGCGGCGCATCATCTCCTGGATGGCGCCCTTCAGCAGGCGGACGACCTTGTCCGGGTCGACGACGACCGGCGTCACGAGGTGGGGGATGCCGTTGTAGGGTGTGAGTTCTACGCGCTTGGGGTCCACCAGCAGCATCCGGACCTGTGCAGGGTCCTGGTGGGAGATGATGGACGAGATGATGGTGTTGATGCAGACGCTCTTCCCGCTGCCCGTTGCGCCGGCGATGAGGAGGTGCGGCATCTTGAGCAGATCGAGAACGACGGGCTCACCGGCGGAGGCCAGGCCAAGCGCCACGGGCAGCCCTCCGCCGGTGAGCATCCGTTCGTATTCTGGGGATTCCATCACGGTACGGATGGTCACCATGGAGGACGACTTGTTCGGCATCTCCACCCCGACGAGCGATTCGCCGGGAACGGGCGCCTGGATGCGGAGGGTGGGCGCGGCGAGCGCAAGCGCGAGGTCTTTCTCTCGTGCAAGGATGCTGTCGACCTTGACGCGGTTGCGCACCTCCATCTGCACCTGGTTGTCTTCCTGCTCCGCGAGCGCCCTCGCTCGGGCGGACATCGCCTTGCGGTTCCACCCGGGCACGATGCCGAACATCGTGACGCTCGGGCCGGGTCGTATCTCTGACACGCTCACCTCGACGCCATGCTGTGCCAGCGTCTCTTCGATGAGTGCGGCGGTGAGGAGGTGTTCCTCGGTGATGCTTCCTGCAGCAACCGGAGGAGCAAGGAGTTCGAGCGGGGGCAGCGGACTGGGCGGAGCAGCGGGGGCGGCGCTCCGCGTCCTGGGCTCGGACGGCTCCGCTGCGACGGCGATCTCGCCCCAGGGCGCCTCTATCGGGACCGCAAGGGCCAGCGTCTCCTCTACATCGGCCTGGAGCGTGCCGTTGACCTGGAGGTCGTCCACTGCGTGGGCTTCGCTGGTTACGGAGGCCGCTTCGGTCCCGTAGAGCGGTTCCGCAGCGGCGGACTCGGCACTCGTTCCGTTCTCGACGGCAGGAGGCGCCATGGTCGCCGTTGTCGCAGTGATGGACTGACGCTCCGTGGCGCCGGGTTCGGCGGTCGTCATGCCCGGCCAGAGGTCGGACTTCCGTTCCGGTCCGGACTGCGGCGCTGCAGGGCGGGGAGTCACCGGCTTGGGGGAGGTCGGCTCCATGTACGCGAGGCCCCGTGGAGCGCTGTTCCGCTGGTATACATCTGCCGCGCGCAACGTATCCATCTGCGCCGCGCGCGCGGCCGCTGCGTTGGAGGCCAGGTAGTCGTCGACCTCCTGCATGACCGAGCCCCGGTCGCGATGACGCACGCGGCTCACGCCACTGCCGATGCCCCGGCCTGTTACGAGCATCCCGCGTCCCAGCCACACGGCTGCATGATTGAACAGCACCGGCGCCACGAGCCATGCCCCGAGTGTGATGAGGACGACGGTGCGGAAAACGCCGAGCCCGCCATAGGGGCCCCGCAGTTGTCCGCCCAACTCCCCGCCGAGCGGCGCAACGCCGATGATAGGGAAGGACGTGTGAAAGTAGGAGAACAGGGCGAACGCTCCGGCGACGAGGAAGCCCAGGCCGAACACGTAGCGCCACAGCCGGAAGAACCGCCTGAACCCGCGGGACAGCAGCCATCCTACCCAGCCGGCCCACGCCAGCAGGAGGACGAGCCCCACGCCCATACCTCCCAGGATGTCGGACGATGTCTCTCGCAGCGGGTCTATGGCCCAGGCAGGCCGCCCGATGACGACGTAAGCCACCAAGGCGACGACGATCAGGCCGAACAACACGCCGACCTGGTTGAACAGGAGTGCAGAGATGCGGTTCCTCACCCGTCGGACTTTAACCAGATGAAGCGCAGTTGTGAGCCGGGTCCGCTTGCGGATTATGAAGAGATGGGAGGTTTTGGGGTCTGCGGCACCTGCGCCAGCGGGTGTGGTGAGGCTCAGACTTCCAGCGGGACGGTGAGTATCATCGGGCGGCTGCGCGTCTCCTTGTAGAGGAAGCGGCTCAGCGCCTCGCGCACGCGGTCGTTCACGTGGTCCTCGTTGAGCGGGTCGAGGTTCGGCGCACGGAGCGCCTCGACGACCACAGAGGCCGCGCGCTCCATCAACTCCTCCGTCTCCCCGGGGGCGGTGAACCCGCTCGACACGATCTCCGGCTCCCCGTAGACCCTGCCGGTCGCGTGGTCTACGGGGACGACGACCACAACGAACCCGTCGCGCGAGAGCATCCGCCGGTCGCGCAGCACGGCCTCGCCGACGTCCCACGTCCGCAGCCCGTCCACGTAGACGTGCCCTGCCTGCACAGGCTCATCAAGGGTCGCATCTCCTTCGCCCAGCACCAGCACATCGCCGTCCTCGAGTACGAAGACGTTCTCGGGAGCGACGCCGGTCTGTCGGGCGAGCTCCGCGTGGGCGGCAAGCATCCGGTACTCACCGTGTACGGGCACGAAGTAGCGTGGTTTGATGAGGCGGAGCATGAGCTTGAGCTCTTCCTGGCTCCCGTGGCCGGGGACGTGGACGCCGGGCGATGTGCGGCGGGTGAGCACCTTCGCGCCTCGCCGCGCGAGGTTGTCCACCACGGAGGCGATGACCGTTTCATTGCCCGGTATCGCCGTTGCGGAGATGACGACCGTGTCGTTCTCGTGGACCTCGATATCGCGGTTGGCATTGTTGGCGACCCGGGAGAGCACGGAGAGCGGCTCGCCCTGCGCGCCAGTGAGCACGATGACCTGTTGGTCATGGGGAAGCGCGCTCAATGCCTGGAGGTCGACCAGCGCACCGGGCGGCGCAGCGATGTAGCCGTTCGCGACGGCCATGTTGACGTTGTCGATCATGGAGCGTCCGGCGGGAGCGACCTTCCGCCCGTGTTTCACGGCGGCGTCCAGCACCTGCTGCACCCGGGCGATGAGCGACGCGAATGTGGCGATGAGCACGCGCCCCGGCGCGTCGGCGATGACGTGGTCGAGCGCCGACGCCACGACGCTCTCCGACGGCGTATAGCCGGGGACCTCCGCGTACGTGGAGTCGGACAGCAGGAGCAGGACACCCTCGCTGCCAAGTTCGGCGAGCCGCTGCAGGTCGGTAGGACGTCCGTCCGCCGGGGTGTGGTCTATCTTGAAGTCGCCGGTGTGGACTATGAGACCTGCCGGGGTGCGGAGGGCGATGCCGCAAGCGTCCGGGATACTGTGGCATACGCGGAAGTACTCAACCTGGATGCCTCCGAAGTCGAGCGTGCTTCCCGCGTCGGTCTCGTGGAGTTCGCAGTCGTCGATACGATGCTGGCGCAGTTTCACGTCTATGAGATCGTGCGCGAGAGGTGGAGCGTAGACGGGGACGTTGAGTTCGCGCAGGACGTACGGCAGCGCGCCGGTGTGGTCTTCGTGGCCGTGAGTGATGAGGATGGCCCGCACGCGCTCTGCGTTGGCCGTCAGGTACGAGATATCCGGCAGCACGAGGTCTATGCCGAGCATCTCCTGCTTGGGGAACATGAGGCCCGCGTCGATGACGACGATGTCGTCACCGTACTCGACGCACAGCATGTTCTTGCCCACTTCGCCCAGGCCGCCGATGGGGACGATGCGGATGGGGTGCGGCATCGGCTAGAACATGCTCAACTGCTGGGAGCCGTCGGGCTCGTCCTGGGCGTCGTCCTCGGCGGGCGTTCCCTGGGACTCGCGTTCTCTCAGGAGAGCGCCCAGTTTCGCGAAATCGGCCTCGATGGTGGCGCGGAGCGCGCTGTTGTGCAGCGCGGCAGCCGGGTGGTACAGGGGGAAGAGGGTGATCCCGTCGAACGTGCGAGGCCGCGCGCGCACCTTGCTGATGGAGTCCCTGGGGAACCACCGCGCGAGCGCATGGCGTCCCAGCGGCACGATCACGGCAGGCTTGATGGCCTGTATCTGGGCGTCCAGGTGTCGTGAGCAGGCGCTGATCTCTCCGGGGAAAGGGTCGCGGTTGTTGGGAGGCCGGCACTTCACCATGTTGGTGATGAACACATCCTCCCGGTTCAGCCCGATGGAGTGGAGCAGTTCGTCGAGGTATTGACCGGCGGCGCCGACGAATGGCCTGCCCTGTCGGTCCTCGTTGAAGCCGGGGCCTTCACCGATGAACATGAGGGAGGCGTGGGGGGCGCCTTCTCCCGGTACCGCGTTCGTCCGCGCCCGGTGGAGAGCACAGTCCTGACAGGCATGTATCTGCTGGTGGAGTGCTTGGAGGTCAGCCACAGGCGTCCTGTCAGTCGGAGACGCCCTTGTCCTTGATGAAGTCCACAGCGTTCTGGATAGTGCGGATCTGCTCCGCGTCCTCGTCGGAGATCTTCAGGGTAACGTCGCCGTCGGAGAACTCTTCCTCGAAAGCCATGATCAGTTCAACCAGGTCCAGAGAGTCCGCGTTGAGGTCGTCGACGAAGGAGGCCTCCATGGTTACGGAGTCCTCATCCACACCGAGTCTGTCCACTACTACGTTCTTGACACGATCGTAAACGGTCGCCATTTGCCTTCCTCAGCAATCAGGTGTTCTGTTGTTCTGCTCGTTGAACGATGCTCCAAGCACGCCGTTCACGAACCTGGCGGAACCTTCGCTCCCGAAGATCTTCGCCAGTTCGACGGCCTCGTCGATGGCCACCAGCGGCGGGGTCGGTGAACCGTCAGCCAGTTCGAAGAGCCCCAGCCGGAGAACGGCCCTGTCGATGGCGGCGAGCTGCTCGACGGGCCACTGGTGCTGGTAGCGCCGGATGAGCGCGTCCAGTTTCGCCTGCTCGCTGACCACGCCTTCCACGCAGCTTTCGGCGAAGGCGACTGCGCCCGGTGACGCATGCAGTTCTTCCGCCCGCACTTCCAGCGCGGACCGCCACTCGTGCCCTGTCAGGTCGTGCTCGTAGAGCACCTGCAGCGCGAGTACGCGCCCCTGGTGTTCCGGCCTGTTCCTGCGGCCTCGGCCGACCCTTCTCGTACCGCCGGGAGATTCGATCATCGGGCTTGTTAAAGAGGCGCCTCGCTTGTCAGTCGAGGCGGAATCACTCGTATCTTACGCCAGCGTCTCGATAGCGTCTAGGTCTGCCACCGCGACCGCAGCCGCGTCAGGCGCGATGCGCCGGGACAAGCCGGAGAGCACCTTGCCGGGGCCGAACTCGATGAACCGGTCGACACCTCTGGCGGCCATCAGTTCCACCGACTGCTGCCAGTAGACACAGCCGCAGAGCTGTGAGCCGAGCTCCGCCCGGACCTCTTCCACTGACTCGACCGGCAAGGCAGTCGTGTTGGCTACGATAGGTACGCCAGCCGTGTTCAGCATCGCTTCCGCGAGGACGCTCGCCATCGCCTCCTGCGCGGGGCGCATGACCTCCGTGTGGAACGCCCCGGCGACATCCAACGGGATGGCGCGGCGCGCGCCGACCTCCTTCGCATTAGCTATCGCTCGCTCCAGGGCGTCGTTGGGGCCGCCCAGCACGATCTGCTCGGCGGAGTTGACGTTCGCCACCTGTGCGCCTGTCCCTACGCAGGCGCGCAGCGCGGGTTCCAGGGTGAGGCCGATGAGGGCGGCCATGCCGCTTGGGATGGCGTCGCAGGCGGCCTGCATGAGTTCACCGCGCTTCCGTACGAGGCGCAGCGCTTCAGCGAGCGAGAGCGCGCCTGCGGCCACGAGCGCGGCGTACTCCCCGACACTGTGTCCGGCAGTGAAGGCAGGGCGCGGCATCGCCTGCCCGAGGCGCTCCTCGGCGGCGCTGAGCATGGCGATGCTCACGCAGAGGATGGCGGGTTGAGCGTTCTGGGAGCGGACGAGTTCTTCTGCAGGGCCTTCCAGTATGAGGCGGGAGAGCGGGAGGCCCAGTACAGAGTCGGCTTCGTCAAAGACGGCACGGGCGGCGGACGAGCCGTGGTAGGCGTCGGAGCCCATGCCGACGGCCTGGGCCCCTTGTCCGGGGAAGGTGAAGGCGGTGGTCATGGAGCGCGGGTGCGCTTTATTCGAGCTCGCTGTCCACGCGGAGCACGTCGCGCCCGCGATAGTAGCCGCAGGTGGGACACACATGGTGCGGCCTCATCGGGTCAGGGCAACGCGGGCATTTGACCAGACTGATCAACGTCTTGTGCTGGTGGGCGCGGTTCGTGCCGACGCGGGACTTGGATCGCTTCCTCTTGGGCAGTGGGGGCATGGCTCCTTCACTCCAACAACTTCCGCAGCACGGTCCAACGCTGGTCCTGGTAGTGCTCACACGAGCAGGCACTCTCATTCCGGTCGTTGCCGCACTCGGGGCAGATTCCCTTGCAGTCCTCCCGGCAGACAGGCGCCATGAGGATGCCCGCCAGCCTGTACTGGCGCAGCGCGTCGCTCAGGTCGAGCACGTGCTGCTCGTCTATGCTGTTGACGTCCGCGCCGGTGTCCTCCTCACCGTAGCGGAGCTTCGCTCCTGTTGCGATATCCACACTTGGCAGGAAGACATCGTCCACCCTGGCCTCGATCCATGACGCGAAGGGCGTCAGGCAGCGGCTGCAGACGTAGTCCACGGAGAGGGCGACCGGGCCTGATGCCCAGACCCCGCGGTCCGTCCGCGTGAGCCGGAACTCGCCTCTGACGTAGGCCGGAACGCCTTCGTCCGATTCGAGCGCCAGGCTATCGACCTCGAACGTCCGGGTTGCCCCGACAGCGTCCTTGAGGAGCTGGGCGACGTTCACTTGTAGATGGAGGCCCATCGCCAAATCCGTACGCAACCGCATAAGTATAGCAGGCGAGGTGCCGGTGGCGCTCAGCGCCCCTGGGAGCGACGCCCTGATTCCGCGGCTGCGCGGAAGGCGGGCACGAGGTCGGCGGAGCGTGCGCCGGGAGTGAACACGGCGGCGACGCCCATCTCCAGCAAGGCTGTGCGGTCCTGCGGCGGAATGATGCCGCCCGCGATCAGCGGCACGCGCTCCAGCCCGGCGCGCTGGAGGGCATCCAGGACCGCGGGCACGAGTTCCATGTGCGCGCCGGAGAGGATGCTCAGGCCGACAGCCTCGGCGCCGAACTCGCGGGCATGCTGTGCGATCTCGTCCGGCGTTCTGCGGATGCCGGTGTACTCCACCTCGAACCCCGCCTCGCGGAGCAGGCGCACGATGACGCGCGCCCCCCGGTCATGGCCGTCGAGGCCCGGCTTCGCGATTAGGACTCGGAGGGCGTCGGCCATCGAAGGAGGCTAATGCTCGTAGGGCGTTACGAACTCGATGAGCGCGCCGTGCGTCTTCGAGGGGTCGGCGAAGGCGATGCGCCCGGTGAAGCCTTCACGCGGGCCGGTGATGATGGGGATGCCGAGCGCTTCCAGTTCGCGGGCCTTCACCTCGACGTCGTCCACGGTGAACGCCATGTGATGGATGCCCTCTCCGTGCCGCTCCAGAAACCTGCCGATGACGGAGTCGGCATGGAGCGGCTGGAGCAGTTCGATATGCGTCTCGCCCTGCTCGATGAACGCTCCGCGCACCCCGTGCTCCTCGTTCACGAGGATGCGCGCCGCCTGTGGGGAGTCCAGCAGGTCGTAGAACTGCTGCAGGGACTCCTCAATGCTGACCACGGCGAGGCCGATGTGGTTGAGGGCGCCAACACGGGTGTTGCTGCTTGCGAGTGTCATGGGCGAATGGTACCGCATTTTCACGGGAGTGCGTTACGCCGCGAACGCTGAGCAGCGCAGCCGCTACGGTGGTCCGGAGACCGCTTGCGCCTGGTCGGGCGCCTGCGGAAAATCGGGAGCGGCAAGGAGGGGCCATGGAACGCAGCACGGACCGTATACGCACCATGCACGCCGGGAGCCTGCCGAGGCCGGATGACGTACGGGAGATGGTCGCCGCCAAAGCGACAGGGACACTGTCCGACGAGGAGCAGTTCGATGAGCGGCTGACCGAGGCGATTGCTGACATCGTTCGCCAGCAGATCGACTGCGGCATCGACAGCATCAACGACGGCGAGTTGAGCAAGACGAACTTCACGAACTATGCCAACGAACGCCTGGGCGGGATCGAGTTGCGGACGTTCGGGCCCGGCGAAGGGCCGGAGCCGGAGCAGATATCCGCCCGGGACAGGCTCGCGTTCCCGGGGTATTTCGACGCGCCTCGCGGGTTCGCAGTAAGGCGGCCCCGGGACAGGCAGCTCTTCTGCGTTGGCCCGATCACGTACGTGGGCGCGGAACTCGTGCAGAGCGACATCGCGCGCTTCAAGGCGGCGCTGGGCGATATCGGCGATGCGGAACCGTTCCTGCCAGCTGTTGCACCGGGCAGCATCGACCACTGGCTGTGGAACGAGTACTACGCCACGGAAGAGGAGTTCCTCTACGCCATCGCCGACGCCATGCACGAGGAGTATAAGGCCATCGCCGATGCGGGGCTGGTCCTGCAGATAGACGACCCGGACCTGTTCGACGCGTGGCAGATACAGACCGACATGGATATCCCCGCGTACCGCAGGTTCGCCGAGGAGCGCGTTGAAGTGCTGAACTACGCGCTGCGCGACATCCCGCGCGAGCAGGTACGCCTGCACGCGTGTTGGGGCAGCTATCACGGGCCGCACGTATCCGACATAGGCCTGGAGCACATGGTGGACATCTTCCTCAGTGTGAAAGCGCAGGCGTACTCCATCGAGGCGTCGAACCCCCGCCACGAGCACGAGTGGGAGGTATGGAAGGACGTCACCCTGCCTGAGGACGCTATCTTCATCCCCGGCGTCGTTGGCCACTTCAGCGACTTCGTGGAGCACCCGAAGCTCGTTGCCGAGCGGCTGCTGCGGTTCGCGCCGATCGTGGGCAAAGAGAACCTCATGGCGGGCACCGACTGCGGACTCGGGATGCGCGTAGGCTCGCCCGACATATGCTGGGCGAAGTTCGGGGCGATGGCGGAGGGCGCGAGGCTCGCGAGCGAGGTCCTCTGGGGCTAGGCGCGAACGGCTGCTACTCGATCGCGTACTCCTTGAGCAGGCTGCGTGCGATGACGATGCGCTGCACCTCGGACGTGCCCTCGTAGATCTCGGTGATGCGCTGGTCCCGGTACATGCGCTCGACCGGGTTCTCCTTGAAGAAGCCGTAGCCGCCGAATATCTGCACTGCCCTGTCGACGCAGAAGTGGGCGGCCTCGGATGCGTACAGCTTCGCCATGGCGGACTCGCGGTTGTGGGGCAACCCGGCGTCCTTCAACTGGGCGGCGCGCCTGGTGAACAGCCGCGCGGCGTCTACCTGTGTAGCCATGTCCGTGAGCATGAACTGGATGGCCTGGCGCTCCTTGAGCAGCTCCCCGAACGTCTCGCGCTGCTGCGTGTAGCGGATGGCGGCCTCGAACGCGCCCTGCGCGAGACCGACCGACTGCGTGGCGAGCGAGATGCGACTGGAGTCGAGGATGGTCATGGCGATGCGGAAACCCTCGCCCTCCTCGCCGAGGCGGTTGTCCACCGGGACGTGCACGTCGTTGAAGTAGACCTCGGCGGTGCCTGAGCCGCGGATGCCAAGCTTCCCGTGCATGCCGCGCATCTCGATGCCGGGACTGTCGCTCTCGACGACGAAGGCGGTCGTTCCGCGATAGCCCTTCGAGCGATCGGTGGCGGTGAAAACGACCATGAGGCCGGACTGCTCCGCGTTGGTGATGAATATCTTGGAGCCGTTCAATACGTAGGAGCCGTTGCCGTTGTGTACGGCGGTGGTCTGCATGTCCGCGGCGTCGCTGCCGGAGCTCGGCTCGGAGAGCGCCCACGCCACGATCTTGTCGCCCGCACACGCGGCGGGGAGGAAGCGCTCTGCCTGTTCGCCGTTGCAGAACCGGTCGATCGTGGAGACGCCCAGCGAGAGGTGGGCGAGGAGCGTGGTGCTGGAGGTCATGCAGGCGCGTGCGACCTCCTCGGCGGCGATGGAGAGTTCTGCATAGGACGCCCCTTCGCCGCCGTGAGCGACCTTCGCGGTCATGCCCATGAGGCCCATGCGCTTCATGGCCTCCACGCTCTCCCAGGGGAACTCCTCGTTCTCGTCCCAGCGGGAAGCGTTCGGGGCGAGTTCGGCGTCGGCGAACTCCCGCATCGTGTTCCGCAGCAGCCGTTCCTCTTCCGTGTACAGCGCGTCCATGGTCCCTCTCCTCAGAGGCGTCTCGCTATAATGCCTCGCGCCGCATTATAGCCGTGCTCAGGGCAGTCATGACCGGAAACCTCTACGTCGTTGCGACCCCCATCGGGAACCTCGAAGACCTCACGCCTCGCGCGGCGCGGGTGCTGGGGGAGGTGGCCCTGATCGCCGCCGAGGATACGCGACAGACGCGGAAGCTCCTCAGCCGCCTGGGGGTGTCCAAGCGCACCCTCAGCTACAACCGGCACAACACGCGGCAGCGGACGCCTGCCCTGCTCGATGCGCTGCGTGAAGGCGACGTGGCGCTCGTGACGGATGCCGGCGCGCCCGGGGTGAGCGACCCCGGCGCAGGACTCGTTGCCGAGGCTGCGCGGGCCGGGTTCGACGTGGTGAGCGTGCCGGGGCCGTCCGCGGTGACCGCCGCGCTTGCGGTCGCGGGGTTCTCCGCGGACTCGTTTCACTTCCTCGGATTCCTGCCGCGAACGACCAGGGCGCGCCGCGCCGCGCTCACCGAGGCGTCCTCGCTGCGTGCAACCCTCGTCCTGTTCGAAGCGCCGCACCGCCTGCTTGCGACGCTCGCCGACGTCGCCGACGTACTCGGCGACCGGCGTCTGGCGGCGTGCCGCGAGATGACGAAGGTTCACGAGGAGGTCTTCCGCGGGACGGTCCGGGAGGCTATCGCCCACTTCGAAGCGCCGCGTGGCGAGTTCACCTTGGTCATCGAGGGGGCGCCGGACGCCGCTCCCCCTGAACCTCCCTCGCTGGGGCGTATCGCGGAGGCGATGGCGACCGCGCGCGCGTCGGGGCTCAGCCGTCGCGACGCCGCGGTGCAGGTGTCGCGTGAGCTGGGCGTGCCGCGCCGCGCGGCCTACGCGGCGTGGGAGGAGGCGTAGAGGGGCGCGTTCGTAGGAGGTCTCCCGCGTCGCCGTCTTGAGACTGCTAGAATACGCGAGAGTAATCCATGCCTGAACGTATCCTCATAGGGGTCGCCTGGCCCTACGCCAACGGCCCGTTGCATCTCGGTCACATCGCAGGGGCGTACCTACCGGCGGACATCTTCGCCCGCTACCACCGTATGCGTGGCAACGAGGTGCTCATGGTGTCGGGCAGCGACTCACACGGCGCGCCGATCACGATGCGCGCCGATGCGGAGGGCGTCCCTCCGCGAGAAGTGGTCGAGCGGTTCCACGCCTCGTTCCTCGAATCGTGGGAGCGGCTCGGCATCTCGTTCGACCTCTTCACGACGACCATGACCGACAACCATCGTGAGGTCACGCACGACCTCTGGAGCGCGCTGCAGGCGAAGGGCTACATCTACGAGTCGAGCATGAAGGTGGCGTATTCGCCTGACCATGACCGCTTCCTGCCTGATCGCTACGTGCGAGGCGTCTGCCCGTACTGCGGGTTCGAGGACGCCCGCGGCGACCAGTGCGACAACTGCGGTGCCATCCTCGACCCCGTGGACCTAGGCAACCCCGCGTACTATGTGGATGGGGAGCGCTACCCGGTCGAGATACGCGACACCGAGCACCAGTTCCTGCGGTTGAGCGCCTTCCGCGACCAACTCGCCGAGTGGGTGGAGGAGCAGCGGCACTGGCGTCCGAACGTGCGGAACTTCACGCTGGGTTTCCTGCGCGAAGGGCTGAAGGACCGCGCCATCACGCGCAACCTGGACTGGGGCCTACCGGTGCCTGCGGAGGGCTACGAGGACCGCCGCATCTACGTCTGGTTCGAGGCGGTCATCGGCTACCTCTCGGCGAGCGTGGAGTGGGCGGCACGCAAGGGCGAACCGGACGCGTGGCGTCCATTCTGGGAGGACTCGTCCACGCGCTCCTACTACTTCGTCGGCAAGGACAACATCCCGTTCCACACCATCATCTGGCCGGCGATGCTGCTGGGGCAGGCCGCGTACATCCTCCCCTACGACGTGCCTGCCAACGAGTTCCTGAACCTTGAGGGGCGACAACTCTCCACAAGCCGCAACTGGGCGGTGTGGGTGCCGGACTACCTCGACCGATTCCCGCCGGACCCGCTGCGCTACCACCTTGCGGCCAACCTGCCCGAGACCGGCGACGCCGACTTCACGTGGAGCGAGTACGTACGCCGCAACAACGACGAGCTCGTCGCCACGTTCGGGAACCTCGTGCACCGCGTGCTGACGCAGGTCTACCGCAACTTCGACAGGTGCGTGCCCGACCCCGGCGACCTCGGAGAAGCCGACCGGGACCTGATCGGCAAGGCGGAAGCCGCTATGGGAGCGGTTGCAGGATCGCTCGAGGCGGTGCGCCTCCGCGAAGCGCTTAACACCTCGATGGGGCTGGCGCGGGACGCGAACCGCTACCTCGACGCGCAAGCGCCCTGGCAGCAGGTGAAGACGGACAAGGCCGCCGCCGGGCGCACGCTCTACACGGCGATGCAGGCGCTGATGGCGCTGCGGGTGACGTTGAACCCGTTCCTGCCGTTCAGCACCCAGCGCCTCCACGAGCTGTTGGGCCGGGACGGAGAGGTGGCGGACCTGGGCTGGCGCTTCGAAACCAGCGAGCCGGGCGCTCCATTGCCGGAGCCCAGGCCGCTCTTCACGAAACTGGACGATTCCGTGGCCGACGAGATGCTGGCCAAACTCGGGTAGCGGACGGAGCACATGACGGAAACGATCACGGTACGCGACCGGCTGGATGGCTCGGCGCGGTTCATCTACGAACCCGTGCTGGACGGTCTCGACCTGGTGATAGGGAACCTGGGCGATCTGGCCGAGAACTCCGGCGTGCCGCGCGACATGGTCTCCCACGTGGTCGAAGGCGGCGGGAAGCTGGTGCGACCCACGATAACGCTCCTTGCCGGCGCGCTGCGCTCCGGCGAAGAGGAACGCATCGTGAAGATGGCTACCGCCGTTGAGCTGCTGCACATCGCTTCGCTTATCCATGACGACACCGTGGACCATTCGGAGAAGCGGCGGGGGCGCGCCACGGTGAGCAGGCTCTGGGGCGACGACATGGCCGTCCTCCTGGGCGACTACGTATTCGCGGCATCGGCGACGTTCGTCTGTGACACGGGCAATATCCGCGTCGTACGCCGTTTCGCCGAGACGATCATGGAGCTTGCGCGCGGCGAGCTCACGGAACGCATCAGCAAGCACGACTGGTCGCAGACGTCCGCGGACTACGAGCGGCGCATCTACGACAAGACGGCGTCCCTCATCTGCACCGCGGCGGAGTCCGGCGGCGTGCTGAGCGGGGCGCCGGAGGAGGAGACACAGGCGCTGCGCTCGTTCGGGTACAACGTCGGCATGGCGTTCCAGATAGTGGACGACGTGCTCGATTTCACCAGCAGTGAGGAGGAGTTGGGCAAGCCCGTGGGGAACGACCTGCTGCAGGGGACGCTCACGCTGCCCGCGCTGCTCTTCGCCGCGACTCATCCGAACGAGGCCGTCGTGCGCCGCCTTCGCGACGGGAGCCGGGACGAGAGCGACCTTACAATGATGGTGGAGTTCGTCCGCAACTCATCCGCCATCGACGAGACGATGGCGCAACTGGAAGGCTATCGGAACGCCGCGCGTACTGCGGTCGCTACGTTGCCCGACGCCCGCGCCCGCCAGTCGCTCGATGCCCTCGTCGACTACCTCGCGCAACGCCGTAACTAGCGGCTGGGGCTAACGCCGGAGATTCGTGAGAGAGTCGGCGTTCAGCACATTCATCGGTTCGCCCGTGGCCCACGCTTTGATGTTGTCCACCGAGTTCCGGTAGAAGGCCGCGAGGCTGTCCAGCGTTGCGTAGCCCAGGTGCGGCGTCATCAACACGTTGTCGAGGGCGAGCAGCGGATGCCCCGCAGGCAGCGGCTCCACGTCGTATACATCCAGGGCCGCGCCCGCGATGCGGCGCTCGCGGAGCGCTGCCAGCAACGCTTCCTCCCGCACGATGGGGCCGCGTGAGGTGTTGATGAGGAAGGCGGAGGGCTGCATCAGTCCGAACTCGCGCTCCGTGACCCATCCCCGGCTCAGGTCGGTCAGGGGCACGTGGATCGTGAGGATATCCGCCTGCGAGAAGAGCTCATTCCAGGCGACGTAGGTTGCGCCGCTCGCAGCGGCGCGCTCGGCGGTGAGCGTCGGCCCCCACGCGATGACGTTCATGCCGAAGGTCTGCTGTGCGCTGACGGCTATCTTCGTGCCGATGCGCCCCATCCCCAGCACGCCGAGCGTCCTGCCCGCGAGCCCCATGCCCAGTCGCGTCTGCCACTTCCCCTCGCGCATACGCTGGTCCTCCCAGCCGATGTGCCGCGCGACGCCGATGATGAGCCCCCAGACGAGCTCCGGCGTCGAGTCCCCTGCGCCGTCCGTTCCGGTGACCGGGATGCCGAGCCTGCCTGCCTCCTCTCCGTCCACGTGGGGCTGGCGGCGTCCGGTGCCGGAGAGCAGTTTCAGATTCGGGAGTTGACGCAGCACGGACGCGGGTATCGGCGTGCGCTCCCGCATCATCTGGACCACGTCGAACGGGGCAAGGCGTTCGGGCATCTCCTGCGGGGAGACCGCCTCGTGAAAGAAGGTCACTTCCGCGCCAGTGATCGAATCCCAGTCCGCCAGATCGTGAGCGATGCCCTGGTAGTCGTCCAGCACAGCGATGCGCATGGCTCCCTCCTACTCCGCGAGGTCTCTGAGGAGCGCGTAGAGGTCCGACTTCAGTTCGTAGCCGATGCCGGGCACGTCCGGCAGGCGTACCCGGCCCCCCTGCGGCTGCACTCCATCCGGGAAGCCGCCGAACGGTTGGAAGACGCCGGGGTACGACTCGTTGCCTCCCAGCCCGAGTCCGGCGGCGATGTGCAGCGCGAACAGGTGGCCGCCGTGCGGTACGCAGCGGCTGCGCGACCAGCCGGACGACTCCAGCATCTCGATGGTGCGCAGGTACTCCACTAGGCCGTAGCTGAGCGCGGGATCGAACTGGAGCACGTCGCGGCCGGGACGCATCCCGCCGTAGCGGATGAGGTTGCGCGCGTCGTGCACCGAGAAGAGATTCTCACCCGTCGCGAGCGGCGGCTCGTAGTGCGCCGCAAGTTCGGCCTGCAGCGCGTAGTCGAGCGGGTCGCCCGCTTCCTCGTACCAGCGCAGGCCATAGGGGGCCATCGCCTCTCCGTACGCGATCGCCTCATCAAGGCCGAAGCGTCCGTTGGCGTCGACGGCGAGGCGCTCGCCGCTGCCGGTGACCGCGATCACGGCCTCGATGCGGCGCAGGTCCTCGTCGAGCGGGGCGCCGCCGATCTTCATCTTCACGGTGTCGTAGCCCATGTCCAGATAGACGCGCATCTCGTCCTGCAGCGCTTCGACGCCCTTGCCGGGCTGGTAGTAGCCCCCGGCGGCGTAGACCCATGCGTCGTCGGACGGCGCGTCGTCGCCGTAGCGCTGTGCGAGCAGCCGGTAGAGCGGCTGCTCCTCCGCCTTGGCCACCGCGTCCCAGAGCGCCATGTCCAGCACGCCCGCGGCGACGGAGCGTTCACCGTGTCCGCCGGGCTTCTCGTCCGCCATCATCACGTCCCAGATGCGGTGGGGGTCGAGCAGGTCGCGCTCGTCGAGGAGCGACGCGGGGTCGGCGTCGAGGATGCGCGGGATGAACCGTTCGCGCAGGATGCCGCCCGCGGCGTAGCGCCCGTTGGAGCTGAAGCCGTAGCCGGTGACAGGCCTGCCGTCGCGCACCACGTCCGTGACGACGGCCACGACGGACGCGGTCATCTGCGAGAAGTCGATGACCGCGTTCCGTATGTCGGAGCGCATGCTGGCAGTCGTCTCGCGGATGCTGACGATGCGCATGGCTTACCGGGCAGCGGCGCGCTGCTCGCCTGCGTGGTAGGAAGAGCGGACGAGCGGGCCGGAAGCGACGTGCGCGAAGCCCATCTCGTAACCTGCGCGCTCGAGTTCTGCGAACTCGCGCGGGTGGTAGAAGCGGTCCATCGGGATGTGTCCGAGGGATGGCCGAAGGTACTGGCCGATGGTGAGCAGCTGCACGCCCGCTTCCCGTAGATCGCGCATCGTCTCGAGTATCTCGTCGGTGGTCTCGCCGAGTCCGACCATCATGCCGCTCTTGGTGGGTATCGCCGGAGCGAACTCGCGTGCCTTCCCCAGGAACGCGAGCGAGAGGTCGTAGTCGCCCCTGGCTCGGACGCTCTTGAAGATGCGCCGCACGGTCTCGATGTTGTGGTTGAACACGGCGGGGCCCGCGTCCAAAACGCAGCGCAGCGCGTCGAGGTTGCCGCCGAAGTCGGGCGTCAGCACCTCCACCTCGCAGTCGGGGACACGTCTGGTGATGAGGCGGATGCTCTCCGCGAACGTCCACGCCCCGCCGTCCGGAAGGTCGTCGCGGTCAACGGAGGTGAGCACGCAGTACCGCAGACCGAGCCGCTCGACCGTACGTGCGAGCCGCGCGGGCTCCGTGGGGTCGGGGGGCAGGGGTTTGCCGCTGGTCACGGCGCAGTAGCGGCACGCGCGGGTGCAGACGTCGCCGAGCAGCATGAACGTCGCGGACCTGCGCTCCCAGCAGTCGCCGATGTTCGGGCAGTGGGCTTCCTCGCAGACGGTGTGGAGTTCCGCATCGCGGAGCATCCGGCGGACGTGGAGGTAGTTCTCGCCGCCGGGCCAGGGGACCTTCAGCCACTCGGGAAGGCGCTTCGGAGGTGTGGCAGTGCTCATAAGCCTATGCTAGCAGAGCGAAGCGCCGCTGAGCGGGCCGGGCGTCAACGCGAAGGGACGGCCTTGGCGATGGCCTCGCGGACGCTGGCAACGCCAACGACTTCGATACCCTCCGGCGCTGCGAGCGAGCGCAGAGCCGCCTGCGGAACGAGCGCACGCTCGAACCCGTGACGCGCGGCCTCCTCGAGGCGACGCTCCAGGTGCGCGGTGCTCCGCACCTCGCTGTTCAGCCCGACCTCGCCTATCAGGACAGTACCAGGGTGCACCGGTACATCCAAGAAACTCGACGCGATGGCGGTGGCGATAGCGAGATCGAGCGCGGGTTCGGCCACCTGCAACCCGCTGGGGATGTTCACCATCACGTCCTGGCTGCCGATGCTGATGCCCGTGCGGCGGGAGAGGACGGCGGCGAGCATCGCCATGCGATTGAAGTCCACGCCCGTCGCGGTGCGCCGGGGCGGGCTGAATACCGATGCGTTGGTGAGCGCTTGCACTTCGCACAGCAGCGGACGGCTCCCCTGCATCGTCACGGCGACGGCAGAGCCGGGCGCGCCGGGGTCGCGTTCTCCCACGAGGAGCGCGGAGGGGTCGAGTACCTCGGCGAGGCCCTCGTTCCGCATCTCCAGCAGCGCGACCCCGTTGGCCGCTCCGAAGCGGTTCTTGGAGCAGCGCAGCAGCCGGAGCGAGCTGACCGTCTCGCCCTCCATCGCGAGCACGACGTCCACCATGTGCTCCAGCACCCGCGGGCCCGCGATGTTGCCATCTTTCGTGACGTGGCCGGTCATGACGATGGGGATGTTGCTCTGCTTGGCCCAGCCGATCAGCAGTTGGGCGCACTCGCGGACCTGGGCCACGCTACCGGCGGACGACGGCGCGTCCGGTGAAGTGAGCGTCTGTATCGAGTCCACGACGAGCAGCGCGGGATGCTCGCTCTCGAGCAGCATGCCTATGGTGAGTGCGTCGGTCTCGGGAGAGAAGCGCACCGCCGGGCTGCGGACGTCCAGGCGTTCGGCGCGCAGACGCACCTGGGCGCCTGACTCCTCGCCCGAGACATAAAGGACCGGCCCGGCTCCTTCTGCGATGGCGCCGGCAGCCTGCAGCAGCAGCGTGGACTTGCCGATGCCGGGGTCGCCCGCCAGCAGCACGACGGAGCCTGCGACGATGCCACCCCCAAGGAGGCGGTCCACCTCCGTGAGGCCGGTCGATACACGCTCGCCGTCCGAACAGGGCTGCTCGATGAGGGGTGCAGGCGCGCTGGTGGGAGCGGGCACGATGCGGTTCGCGGTTGTCCGCTTTCCCGCGGCCTGCTTCGGCTCCGTGAACTCGGTGATCGTGCCCCACGCGCCGCAGGCGGGGCAGCGCCCGTTCCACTTGGGCGAAGAATGACCGCAGTCCCGGCAGAGGAAGGTCGTCCTGGTTCCGGCGTTCCGCATCGCGGGCGCATCGTCCAACAATCCGCGCTGGACGCGCAAGGGGCGGGTGTCACACCCGCCCCTTGTTTGAGCGTTCTGCTGCGAGCTGCTACTCGGCTGCCGGGGCCGCTGCCGCCTCAGCGAGTTCAGGCGTCTCGTCGCTCTGCACGCTGATGGCGAGCTTCGGGTTCTCCTCGTCCGTGTTGTCCACGTCGACGACGACGGTCTGCCCGGGCCGGTAGTCGCCCCGGATGACTCCCTCGGAGAGGGTGTCCTCCATCTCGCGCTCGATGAGCCTGCGGAGCGGGCGTGCGCCGAACGTCGGGTCGAACCCCTTCTCGCCGAGCCATTCCTTGGCGGCCTGGGTCACTTCGAGGCTCAGGCCCTTCTCCAGCATCGGCTTGCGCACTTCGTTCAGCATCAGGTCGACGATACTGACGATGTGCTCCCTGGTGAGCGCGTGGAAGACGATCTGGCCGTCGATGCGGTTCAGGAACTCGGGGCGGAAGAAGCGCTTGACCTCGTCCTCCACCTTGGTCTTCATCTTCTCGTAGGCGTTCTCCTCCATCTTCGCCTGGTTGACCATGGCGAAGCCGAAGGAGGTGTCGCGCTTGATGAGGTCCGAACCGATGTTGGACGTCATCACGATGATCGTGTTGCGGAAGTCCACCTTGCGGCCCTTCGCGTCCGCGAGGTGACCGTCGTCGAATATCTGCAGCAGCAGATTGAAGACCTCCGGGTGCGCCTTCTCGATCTCGTCCAGCAGGATGCAGGTGTAGCTGCGGCGGCGGACGGCGTCCGTCAACTGTCCCCCGTCCTCGTAGCCGACGTAACCGGGAGGCGAACCCACGAGCCGCGCGACGGTGTGGCGCTCCATGAACTCCGACATGTCGAGGCGGACCATCGCCTCCTCGGAGCCGAACATGAACTCCGCGAGCGCTTTCACCAGTTCGGTCTTGCCGACGCCGGTGGGGCCGAGGAAGAGGAAGCTGCCGATGGGGCGCTTGGGGTCCTTCAGGCCGGCGCGTGCGCGGCGGACGGCCTTGGCGATCGCGACGATCGCCTCGTCCTGGCCGATGATGCGCCGGTGGATGTTCTCTTCCATGTGCAGGAGACGCTCGATCTCCTCGACGGCCATGTGCGTTACGGGGATGCCCGTCCACATGCTGACCACTTCAGCGATCTCTTCCTCGGTGACCGAGGCCTTCTCGTCGCTGGAGGTCTCACGCCACTCGCTCTGCAACTGCTGGAGACTGTCGGCGAGTTTGACCTCCCGGTCACGCAGTTCGGCGGCGTACTCGTACTGCTGCTGGGAGATGGCCTCGTCCTTGTCGCGGCGGACCGTCTCCAGCATCTTCTGCGATTCCTTGACGCCGAGGGGCATCCCGCTCGTGCGGATGCGTACGCGGGAGCCGGCCTCGTCCATCAGGTCGATGGCCTTGTCGGGGAGGTAGCGGTCGGCGATGAAGCGCGAGGCGAGGCTGGCGGCGGCCAGCAGCGCGTCGTCTTCGATCTTCACGTTGTGGAACTCCTCGAACTTGGGCTTGATGCCCCTGAGGATCTCGACGGTCTCCTCGGTGGAGGGCTCGTCGACGTTCACGGGCTGGAACCGGCGCTCGAGGGCGGGGTCCCGCTCAACGTACTTGCGGTAGTCATCGAGCGTCGTCGCGCCGATGCACTGCAACTCGCCCCGCGCGAGCGAGGGTTTGAGGATGTTCGCGGCGTCCACGGCCCCTTCGGCTGCGCCCGCGCCCACCATCGTGTGCATCTCGTCGATGAACAGGATGCAGTTGCCGGAGGACTTGATCTCCTCCACCACCTTCTTCAGACGCTCCTCGAACTCGCCGCGGTACTTGGTGCCCGCCACGAGCGCGCCCATGTCCAGCGTGACCACGCGGCGGTTGGTGAGGTTCTCCGGAACTTCGCCGGCGTTCACCTGCTGGGCCAGCGCCTCCACGATGGCGGTCTTGCCGACGCCCGGAGGCCCCACCAGCACAGGATTGTTCTTCGTGCGGCGGCTGAGGATCTGCACGACGCGTGCGATCTCCTTGCTGCGCCCGATGACCGGATCGAGTTTCCCTTCCTGCGCGTACTTGGTCAGGTCTATGCCGAGCTGGTCCAGCGTGGGGGTGCGGTTGCTGGAGCGGCTGTGCCCCTGGCTCTGGGAGACGCTCTGGTTGAGGATGCGGGTCGTCTCGGCGCGCACCTTGTCCAGCGAGACGCCGAGGCTTTCCAGCACACCGGCGGCGACGCCTTCGCCCTCGCGCATGATGCCGATGAGCAGGTGCTCCGTGCCGATGTAGTGGTGGGTGAGGCGGCGCGCCTCGTCGACCGCCAGCTCGATCACCTTCTTCGCGCGCGGCGTGAGGCCGATGTCGCCCGGCGATGGGCGCTCGCCCCGGCCGATGATGAATTCGACCGCGGAGCGCACCTTGGAGAGTTCAACGTTCAGGCTGCTGAGAACACGGGCGGCAACGCCGTCCGTCTCACGGACGAGGCCCAGCAGGATGTGCTCGGTGCCGATGTAGTTGTGGTTGAACCGCTGCGCCTCTTCCTGGGCGAGCGAAAGCACCCTGCGAGCACGTTCCGAGAATTTTTCGAATCTGCTGGCCATGACCGCCTCCGGTATCTATGTAATCACATCGCGGTCTACTGCGCGATACCACTGTCCCTGCCCAGGTCGAGGAACGAGTGATATTCAACGGGGTCGTGATGTTCAGTAGGTGTCTTCGTCTCCTCTACGCGGCGCAGGCTGAGTCCGAGCCGGTGCCGTTCAGGGTCGAGACTCACTATCTGGAGCGTCATTGTATCACCGATATTTACGACTTCGCGCGGATGACGGATGTGCGCTTCGGTCAGTTCTGAGATGTGTATAAGGCCTTCGATACCGTCTTCAACACGCGCGAAAGCGCCGAAATCGGCGAAGTTCGTTATCGTTCCGGTTACCAGTTGCCCCACGTGCATCCGCTCCATGGCCTCCTGCCAGGGAGTGGGCGAGAGACGGCGGAGGCTGAGTGCGATGCGGCGGTTATCGCGGTCGATCCGGAGCACCTGCACGTCTACTTCCTGCCCCACCTCGAGCACGTCCGAAACGTTGCTCACCGGAGACCACGAGATCTCGGAGATGTGGACGAGTCCGTCTGCGCCGCCGATGTCCACGAACGCGCCGAAGTTGGAGATGCCGGAGATGCGGCCATGGCGCACGTCTCCTTCCTGCAGCGTGCTGAGCAGCTGGTCCTTCAGCCCCTCGCGCTGCTCGCGAAGCGCGCCGCGCTCCGAGAGGACCACCCGGTTGCGCTTGCGGTTCACCTCCACGATCTTGAGCGGCACCTCTTCCCCAACGCGTTCGGCAAGAGCGGCTTCAGGGTCCGTGCCCACGGAGAGAGCGACCTGGGAGAGCGGGACGAAGCCCTGCAGCCCGTTCAGGTCCACGACCATGCCGCCGCGGTTGTGGCCGGTGACCTTCCCGGTTACGAAGGTGTCGTTCCGCTCCGCTTCTTCGAGCGTCAGCCAGGCCGTGAGCGCCCGGACGCGGTCGATGGAGAGCTGCGCCTGCCCCTCGGGGCCGGTCACGTCCATGACGTAGACGTTGATGGTGTCGCCGACCTTGTGATGGGCTGCGGGGTGCGGCGTGAGGGTGCGCATCTCCCGCGCGGGGACCATGCCCTCTGATTTGTACCCGATCGAGACGAGGATCCCGTCCTGGTCTATCTCCATGATCTGTCCGGGTACGATGTCTCCCCGGCGCAACTCCTGCGGCAGAACCTCCTCCTCGAGGAGTTCCGCCATGGTTGGCTCGCCGGGGTCACCCGTGCTCATCTGGTCCGACACGGCCACTCCGAAATAGGCATTTCGCCAGAGGCGGATTCTACGGCTTGGAGTCTGGGGTTGCATACCCTTGAGGGTGGTGCATCGGACGCCTGACACGAGGCGCTCGCCGCGTGGAGTACGGCAGCGCATGCGTCGAGCCGCAGGGAGAGGGGACAAGCAAGCCCGGGCGGCGCCCGGGCGTTCGCAGATAGCCTGGCGGTGACCTATTTTCCCAGCAAGTTGCCCTGCCAGTATCGTCGGCGCTGGAGCGTTTCACTTCCGTGTTCGGGATGGGTACGGGTGGGTCCGCCCCGCTCAAACCACCAAGCCTGAGGAGTATACCGGCGCGCCGACACGGCAGTCAAACCGTTACCTTCACGAGACCGTCGGTGTGGGAGGGCGGTGCTACAATCGCTCCGCTATGAAGAAGATCGGCGTGCTGGCGAGTGGCGGCGATGCTCCGGGCATGAACGCGGCTATCCGCGCTGTCACTCGTGCTGCGTTGTTCCGCTCCGCCGAGGTCTGGGGGTTCTGGGACGGGTTCAACGGCCTCCTGGACCATCGGGCGGAAGAGCTCACTACGTGGCACGTCGCCGGGTCCCTGCGGCATGGCGGCAGCATCATCGGCGCAGGGCGCTGCGAACCTTTCCTGGACCCGGATGTCCGCAGCAAGGCCGTGGAAGACCTGCGCGCGGAAGGCTTCGAAGGGCTGGTCGTCATCGGCGGCGAAGGCTCCATGCAGGGCGCATGGGAGTTGCACAAGCTCGGCATGCCCGTGGTCTGCATCCCCGCCACCATAGACAACGACATGCCCGGCACGGAGATCACCATCGGTGCGGACACGGCCATCAACACGGCGATGGAGGCCATCGACCGCATCCAGGACACCGCCACCGCGCACCGCCGTGCGATGATCGTTGAAGTGATGGGCAGGCACTGCGGCTATATCGCCATCATGGCAGGCCTCGCTACGGGCGCGGAGATGGTCATCACCCCGGAGCGCCCCCCGGAGTTGGAGGACGTCTTCGAGGAGATGCGGCAGGTCTGGCTGCGGGGCAAGCGCCACTTCATCATCGTCCTTGCGGAGGGGTCGCGCTGGGGAGCAGCGGAACTCGCCCAACTCATCAACGACTCCGACAAGCCCTACGATGCCCGTTACACGGTGCTCGGCTACATCCAGCGCGGGGGAGTGCCGTCCCGGTTCGACCGTATCCTTGGAACACGCATGGGGGTGAAGGCTGCTGACGCCCTGCTCGACGGCGTATCCGGCGCCCTCGTCTGCTGGCGGAACAACCGCAGCGACGTGCTCCCGATAGACGAGTTGCCGCCGCGCGGCGACCCCTGGGACGAGATGCTCAGCAGGGTACAGGCCATCTCCACCACCTGACCTCCGTTGCCCTGCTTCTCCCGTTCCCGTATACTCTAGCGGTTGCCCGTTGCGAACGGGCGTATGCGACGGTAGAGGTACCCCATGGAAGCGCGCGACGCAGTGACCCTGACTCCCAACGAGAAGATCGCGGAGTTCCAGCCCGGCGACACCGTGAAGGTGAACGTCTGGATCCGCGAGGGTGAGCGTCGGCGTCAGCAGAGCTTCCAGGGTGTTGTTATCCGCAAGCGCGGAGGCGGCCCGGCCAGCTCCTTCACGGTGCGTCGCGTCGCGTCGGGCGTTGGAGTGGAGCGTTCGTTCTTCTTCCACTCCCCGAACGTGGAGAGCGTGGAGCTGGTCCGGCGGGGCAAGGTGCGCCGCGCCAAGCTCTACTACCTGCGGGGCCTGTCCGGGAAGGCGGCGCGTATCAAGGAGCGCACGCAGGGCGGCGGCAAGCGCTAGCCCGCTGTCGCAGATACTGCTCCTTCGCCCTCTTCCTCTTCTCCCTGCTCCACTTCGTACAGGTCGTCCTGCGAGCGCAGGTAGTCTGTGTAGAGCACACCGTTCAAGTGGTCGTACTCGTGTTCGAGCGCCTGGGCGAGCAGTTCCGTAGCGCCCTTGTAGCGTATCGGCTTGCCGTCCATCCCCACGGCGCGCGCCCACACCTTCTCCGCCCGGGGGATGCGTCCCTGCCAACCGGGCAGACTCAGACACCCCTCCGTCACCTCGCGCTCACCCTCTTTGCGCGTCACCTCCAGGTTCAGGAGCACGGTGGGCTCCTCGTCCTCGGGCAGTTGGATGACGCAGATGCGCTTGAGCGACCCGATCTGGTTGGCGGCAAGCCCGACCCCGTTGTAGTGGTACATCGACTCGATCATGTCGTCTGCGAGTTTGCGCAGCGCGGGGTCGGCGAAGTCGCGCACCTTGCGGGCGCGTTCGCGCAGGACGGGGTCCGGGATGTAGTGCATCTGCAGCACGGCCATACGGCGATTATACCGGGGGCTTCAAACGATATTCACAGGGTCCACGTCTACGCGCCATGACGGCGGGATGCTCACGTTGTCCAGCAGCATACGAGGCTCCGGCGCGCGGATGAGCAGCTGCCAGCGCCATGCGTTCCGGATACGCGGGGGATAGGTGGGCGCGGGGCCTATGACGTCCACGCCCCGCATGTCCCACTCGCGCGCCGTCCGGCGCAGACGCCCGGCGAGGTGCTGTGCCTCGTTGAGCGCGGTGTGTCGGTCGGAGTGGCCGTCGTACAACAGCCGTATGAGCCTGCCGAACGGCGGGTTACCCAGCGCGCGGCGGTGCTCCATCTCCAAAGCGTAGAACGCCGCGTAGTCCTGTTCGGACGCGGCCTGGACTGCGTAATGGTCGGGCAGGTACGTCTGGACGACCGCATACCCCGCCTCCGTACCTCTGCCCGCACGCCCGGCCACCTGCGTGAGTAGTTGGAAGGTGCGCTCCGGCGCGCGGAAGTCCGGCATGTGGATGCCGATGTCCGCCAGCACGACGCCCACGAGGTCGACCGATGGGACATCCAGCCCCTTCGCGACCATCTGCGTCCCCACGAGCACGTCTGCTTCCCCGCCGGCGAACGATCGCAGGAGACGCTCGTGCGCGCCGGTGGCGGACGCGGTGTCGCTGTCCCAACGCAGCACCCGCGCGCCTGGCGCGACGCGGTCCACTTCGTCGACCACCCGCTGGGTGCCCAGCCCCAGGTAGCGGATGTGGACGCTGCGGCACTTGGGACAGCGACGCGGTTCTGAGCGGGCTCTGCCGCAGTGATGGCACTGCAGCCGTCCGCCGCCGCCGAGCGCGCTGTGATACGTAAGCGGCGTTGAGCATCTCGAACAGCGCATCACGGACCCGCAACTCCGGCACGCTACGACGCTCGCCGCGCCGCGCCGGTTCAGGAAGAGCACCGCCTGCCGTCCTGCCGCGATCGTGTCCCGCAGACGCTCCTGCAGCAGGCGGCTGAAGATGCTGCGGTTCCCCTCCCGCAACTCCGCACGCATGTCCACCACGTCGACCTCGGCGAGCGCCGTTGGCGCGCCGGAACGCTCGATCCGGGCGGGCATCGAAAGCCTTCCGATGACGCTCTGCCCCGCGCGCCATGCGGTCACGATGTCCGGCGTTGCGCTGCCCAGCACGACGACCGCTCCGGTATGCGCCGCAAGCTGCTCCGCGACGTCACGTGCGTGGTAGTGCGGCTGGGCATCGGACTGCTTGTACGTCCACTCGTGCTCCTCGTCGAGCACGATGAGGCCAAGGTCGTCCACCGGCGCAAACAGCGCGCTGCGCGCCCCGATGACGACGCTGCGCTCGCCCCGGAAGATGCGCCACCACTCATTCCTCTGACGAGCAGGCGTGAGCCCGCTGTGCAGCAGCCCCACGCGCCCGGGGAAACGTTCCTCGAACCGCTCCGTCATCTGCAGCGTAAGCGCGACCTCCGGCACGAGGGCTATGGCACGCTGGCCTTTCGCCAGGCAGTGCGCGATGGCCTGCAGGTACACCTCCGTCTTTCCGCTGCCGGTCGCGCCATGGAGGAGCCAGACGCGGGGGGTTGCCGAAGGGTCGTCCATCGCGTGTTTGAGCGCGGCGAGCGCTTGCTGCTGGTCGGGAGTCGGCAGGAGCGGGGCATGGGGTGCTGCTGCGTGCGCTGAAGGAGGCGCGGTATGGAGCGACGCCAGCCCCTCCTCGACGGTCCTGGCTACCGCGGCACTGCCGTACCGCTTGCGTGCGTCCGCCGCCGACAGCCCCCCGGGCAGGTTCGCGAGTTCGCGGAAGAGCGCGGCGCGGCGATGCGCGCGCGCCTGCTCATCTGCGAGTTTGCACAACATGGAAGCGGGCGCGTCGGGAACGAGCCAGGTCATGCGCGGCGTGTGTCGCTTGCGTTGCGGTTCGCTCAACCGCTCCGACGCCGCGCCTGCCTCGACCAGCGTGCGGACTGCGTTCCGGGTCCACGGACCGAGGCTCGCCGTCAGCGATGCGGTCCGGTGCGGACGGGGGTTGACCCGGAGGTATGCGAGCAGGCGTCGTGCGCCCGCCGGCAGCCGCTCCTCGACGTGGGGCGGCGGGTCGGCCACCGCTTGCACGTACGCCTGGGCGCTGCCTCGCATGCCGGGCGGCAGCATGGGTGCGAGTGCGTCGAACGACGATGCCCTGTAGTACTGAGCGATCCATCGTCCAAGCTCGATCCGCTCCGGTGTCAACAGCGGCTGCTCTTCCACCAGCGAGGCGATGGAGCGCGTGTAGTCCACGTTCGGGGTTTCGAGCAGACCGGTGACGACCCCGTGCAGCATCCGTGGGCCGAACGGCACGAGGACGAGGTGCCCCGGCTCGACGTGCATGTGGGGCGGAACGGAGTAGGTGAACGTGTCGCCGGCCTTGCCGGTGCGCGAGTCTACAACTACTTCCGCGTAGCGTGAGGGGCTGGCTTCACTGTGTGGAAGCACGCGCGGCGTGGCGTTTGCCGTAGTGGTCACGTTCGGCGCCTCGGCGTGAGTGTAGCAACTGCGCTTCCAGCGTAACGCGCTGCCGGTGCACTGCGTAAGCGCCGGATGTCTGCGTTACCTGCGCCGTCGTCGCGGGGTAGGGCGTCCGCCTCGCCGGGGTTGGTTGACGGGAGGAGATTCTTCCTCCTCGGGTTGCTGCGTTTCCAGCTCGGCTGCAGTCTGCGCCTCCTGCTGTGCCTGTTGTTCGCGGAACTGCGCCCGCCGGAAACGGATGAGCACCGCGGCCATGCCCAGTTGGATGGTCGCGAAGATGAGCCAGGACAGGATCCCGTTTCCATAGACTGCGATGTCGAACGAGCCCTCTTGGATCGGGTACTGCCAACTGGCGAGCAGGCCGTGCGCGAGCGTCAGCCCCACGATCCAGAGCGCCGTCCCCAGCGCCGATTCGTCCGCCGCCTCTACCAGTCTGCGCGCGAGCCAGACCATGAGCACGATCTCTGCTACGGCGAGTGCCGCGGCGGCGGATGTAAACAGGCTGGCATTAGCAGTGACCGCATCCTCGATCTCGAAGATGGGGAATCGCGCTGCCCTCGTGAAAACGAAGAACGAGATGAACGCGATGGCGATGGCGCCGCCGTGGGCGGCTATCGCCGTTGTGATGCCGAGCACGATGAGGAAGATGAGGCCGTACGCGATGATGAGGGCGAGTTGGGTGAGCTGTTCCGGCGCTCCGCCTGCCATCAGCCCCGTGGCCAGCAGGACGATGGCGCCCTGTCCGGCAGGCAGCCAGGTAATCATGGAGAGCGGCAGCCTCTTCCAGAGCGCGTAGGTGGAAGCGCCAACCGTCGCGACGAGCAGGATGAAGCTCAGCGGCGTGAGCGCGCCCAGCACGCCGGGCAGGTCGAGCGCGCGCCACGGCCACGCGACGAGAGACGACAGCAACAGCAGCGCATAGGGGAGGCCGAGCGTCAGCAGCAGTTTGCGCCTGTCTGCCAGGCGCGGCTCCGGCGCGGGCTGAGCGGCCATGGCGTGCTAGGAGCGGGAACGGCGGCGGCCGTCCCCCCGCCCTCCGCGCGATGGGCGGGGAGCTTCCCCGTTGGCGGTGATGACGACACGGCGCTCTGAACCCTCGCCCTCGCTCTGCGTGTCGACGCCCTGGAAGTCCGCGAGCGTGAAGTGGATCACCCTGCGGTCGGCGGGAGACATAGGGTCGAGCTCGACCGGCCTGCCGCCGGTTATGGCGCGCTGCGCCATACGCTTCGCGAGGGCGGCCAGCTGGCGCGTCCGGCGCTCGCGGTACTGCTCGACGTCCAGGATGACGCCGGTGGAGCGCCCTTCCGCCCTCCCGAGCGCGAGGTTGACGAGGAACTGGAAGGCGCGCAGGGTCTCGCCGCGGTGGCCGATGAGCAGGCCGGCGTCGCTGCCCTGGATATCGATGACAGGCAGGTCCTCGCCGCCCCCGGAACTCCGTATCGTGGCCGATGCGTCCACGTCCAGCCAGTCGAGGAACCGCCCCACGACGCCGAGCGCGGCGGCGGCGGAACCGTCTCCTCCCACGATGCGCCGGACGCGGACCCTTGCATCCTCTGCCCCGATGCCGAGGATGCCGCTGCGCCCCTGGCTAATGACGTCGATTTCGATTTCTTCGCGACCGACGCCGAGCTCCAGTGTTGCGAGCTCGATTGCCTCCTCGACTGTCTTGGCTGACCGGACCAGGCTCTGGTCCTCCATCGCCTTCCTCCTTGTCCGGTATGGCGGCGCTCAGCGTCGGGCCGAGTCTCGACGTTCCGGCGCCCCGGCCCTGTTCGGCCTGCGGGAAGAGTCCGCCCCAACCGGTAACGAAATACTGCATCACGATGCCGATGAGTGTCGACGCAACCCAATAGATGACGAGCCCGATGGGGAAGAAGAGGCTGAACATCCCGAACATCACCGGGAACATGAACAGCATCATCCGCTGGGTGCTCTGCTGGGTCGGGTCCGCCGAGGCGACCTGGCTCATCTTCTGTTGCACGAACATGCTGAGACCGGAGAGCGCCACGAGGGTGTAGCCGAGGATGCTGCCCACGCGCATCGGCTCCAGCGCCAGGTCCATCCCCAGGAAGTTGCGCTCCACCGGCACCGCGCTGTTCAGGAACGGCAGCCAGCTGTAGAGCTTGCCGGAGAGCCCGGCCAGGTTCTCCGGCGTGAACGGCAGCACGCCGTTGATGGCCCAGAACAGGCCGATGAAGATGGGCATCTGTATGACCAGCGGGCCGAGGCAGCCCACGGGGTTGACCCCCATCTCCTTGTAGAGCTTCATCACTTCCTGGCCGCGCAGCTGGGGATTGTTCTTGTACTTCTCGTTGATCTCCTTGACGCGCGGCTGCAGCCCCTGGAGCTTCCGCGTCTGCCGTAGCTGCCGTACCACGAGCGGGTAGGTCAGCGCCCGGACGATGATGGTGAACGCGATGATGGAGAGGCCCATGTTGGACCCCAGCCAGACGTAGAGCACGAGCAGGCTGTTGGTCATCGGTTTGGTGATGACCTCATTCCAGAGCAGTGTCAGCAGTTCCATGCGTTCAGCCGCCTACTTCACGTCGTTCAGGTTGCGTTCCCACGCCAGTTGCTTCGTGTCCAGGTCTATCGCCGTGATCGTCTCGTCGAGCGAGTGCAGGAAGATGAGACGGCCGTGAGACGCGAGCGGCGCGCGGACGTCATTCCCCACGCGGCGGTCCCACTGCCGGTTCCCGCTCTGCGCGTCCAGCACCACCATGATGCCGGAGTCGGAAGCGTAGACCAGTTCATCCCCGGAAAGCACCGGGGAGGCCAGCACCGGCTCGCCCTCGTCGTTGCCCGGGTACGCCCAGACGACGCGCCGCGAGGCGGTGTTGTACGCGTATACATTGCCGTCCATGTTGGGGACGTACATCGTCGTCCCGTCCGTCACGGCGGCGCCCCAGAACCAGTTGTTCGCCTCGAACAGTTTCTCTGTTGCACCCGTGGCGAGGCTCACCCGGTAGAACGCGCGGTCGAACGCGCCCAGGTAGAGGTACTCTCCCGCGATGACCGGCGGCGCGACCACCGCTCCGCCGAGTTGCGCGGGCTCATTCCAGACCGGGCGGCAGTCCGCTATCGAGACCGCGTGTACACGTTTGCTCTGGTCTCCGAAGTAGGCGATCCCGTCACGGACGGCCGGCGTCGTCCACAGCTGCCCCACGGGCGGTTCATTCCGGGCCGGGTAGCGGCACTGCTCGACGAGGCTCCCGGCTTCGAGTACGTAGAGCCTGCCCTCTCCCGCGTCTTCCGCCGCCGCCACGACCAGCGAGCCGTTGTGCGGTACGGCAGAGCCCGCGATGCCCTTCGCGAGGTCGTTGCCGTCTATCTCGAAGGTGCGCGCATCGCCCAAGCTTGCCGCGTCGAGGGAGAGCACGACGCCGTTGTACGTCCCGAGGTAGATGCGTCCGCTATCGACCGTCGGTGTGCCGTAGAGCGCGGGGAAGCCCTGTTCCCGGTCTGGCTGGGGGACCTGGTACGGTGCGGTCTGGGCGAGCCCTGCGTCCAGTGAGAGTTTGATGAGCCGCCCTTCACGCGTGCCGATGAACGTCGAGTCATCCGCGACTGCGATGCCGGACCAGCTCTGCGTCGCCGCGTTCCTGCTCTGCGCGCACCCGGTCAGCACGACGACGAGGACGATGGCCATGAGCAGTACGAGCGCGGGAGAGAGCCCCCTGCGTCCGGGGTAGGCGCCGGTCTGGTTCAACTATGCATCCTTCTTGGAGCATCCGCCGGTGGCGGGCGCTCCGCTGTTACCGGAGGCGGCCTATGCGAGGCCGGTCCCGGTGTTCTCTTTCGCGTTGGCGTGCCTGAGAGGCACAGGGTCGTAGCCGCTGCCGCCCCAGGGCGCGCAGCGGAGCAGCCGCTTCAGCGTGAGCCACCCGCCCTTCAGCGTGCCGTGCTCGTCGATCGCTTCCTGCGCATAATGCGAACAGGTGGGCTCGTAGCGGCACGACGACGGCCAGTATGGCGACAGCACACGCTGGTAGGCGGAGATCAGTCCTGTCGCTACCTTACGCATCACGACTGGTCTCCCCCTCCGGTGCGAGCAGGCGCAGCCTGCGCGCGAGTGACGACGTCGCCGCTTGCAACGCGTCGAATGGCGCGTCCGCCGTGCTCCGCCGTGCGATGAGCAGCACGTCCCAGCCGTCCTGGACCCCCAGTGTACGAACGATCTCCCGCAACCTGCGGCGTACCCGGTTGCGGGTAACGGACAAGGGAGCGACGCGCTTGCTCACGACGAAGCCGAAGCGGGGATGGGGGAGCGAGTTCGGCATCGCCCGCATGACCAGCAGGGGATGCGCCCGCGAGGCGCCGTTCTCGCGCAAAGCCTGGAAATCGCGCTGGCGGCGGAGCCGCTGCGCGCGGCTGATACCTTGCCCCGTCATGGGGAGACGAATCCCGCAAGGTGGTCCTTAGACTGCGAGACGGTGGCGGCCCTTCAGGCGTCGTGCGCTCAGCACCCTGCGGCCGCCCGGCGTGTGCATGCGCGCCATGAACCCGTGACGCCGCTGGCGGCGCCGCTTCTTCGGTTGCCATGTACGCTTGGGCACGTCTCTGCGCTCTCTCAGGTTTGGGCTGAATACCCGAACAGAAAGTATAGCCGCGCACCCTCCGAGTGTCAAAGATGACGGACGCGGTTTCCTTGCTTATCATGCCTGCGTGGCGGGGAGTTGGCGCGATAGGAACGCTTCCCGCCGGGCGCAGCAGATGCCTGCGCTCACACCCGTTGAGGAGGGAATGCCATGACGACGCTGGACCCCGATGCCGATATCCTGCGAGCAGTCGAACCTGACCCGGATACGCTGGAACAACTGGTGCTGGACGACCCGTACCGCGCATGGCTTGCGCGGGAGGGAGTGAAGGTCATCGACGAGTACGCTTTCGAGGACCTTGCGAAGGTGGAACTGGGTCCGTGGGAGCGCAAGGGCGGCATGGGCGCGGCGCTCAACATCCCGTATCCCGTGCTCATCAACGACGCGCAGCTCGTCGAGATCAGGCCGGGCGGGTCGTCGGAGCCGGAGCACCACCTCTACGAGGAGATCGTCTACGTCGTCAGCGGACGCGGCGCGACGAGCGTGTGGGTCGGCGACGGCCCGAAGAGGACGTTCGAGTGGAAGCAGGGCAGCCTGTTCGCCATCCCGCTCAACGCCTGGTACCAGTTGTTCAACGGCAGCGGCACGGAGCCTGCCCGATACCTCTCCGTCACTACCGCCCCGCCGACGATGCGTCTGTTCAAGGACGACGACTTCATCTTCAACAACGACTTCGTCTTCTCGAAGCGGTTCAAGGGCGAGGATGACTTCTTCAGCGGCAACGGGACGCTGTACAAGGGCCGCGTCTGGGACGCCAGCTTCATCCCGAACGTGCCGGACATGCCGCTCTATTCGTGGGTGGAGCGCGGCGCCGGCGGCATCAACGCGCTGTTCGAGATGGCAGGCAACGCCATGAAGGGCCACGTCTCCGAGTTCCCGGTGGGGACGTACAAGAAGGGGCACCGGCACGGGCCGGGCGCGCACCTGCTCATCCTCAGCGGCGACGCGGGCTACTCGCTCCTCTGGCACGAGGAGGACATGTCCGACATGGTGAAGGCGGACTGGCAGTTCGGCTCGATGGTCGTGGTGCCGAGCGACGCCTGCTACCACCAGCACTTCAACACCGGCACGCGGCGGGCGCGCTACATGGCGCTCGGCTACGGCTCAGGTGGCACCGCGGCGGGACTGCACACGCCCTTCGCGGGCTCCGGCCTGGGCGACGTGAGCCAGAAGCAGGGCGGCATGCAGGTGGAGTACGAGGACGAGAACCCGCTGGTGCTCGACCTGTTCGAGGAGGAGTGCCTGAAGCGCGGCGCGAGGCCGGACATGCGGCGCTACTTCCCCGGCAGGACCGAGTTCAAGGCGAGTCTGCCGGACTAGCGGCGATACTCCAGCGAACGGACGCGAGACAGGCGGGCGAGCAGCCCGCCTGTCTCGTTACTGGTTACGTGGAGAGCTCCTCCAGCGGAGGCTCCGGCATGCCCTTGCTCCAAGTGGGATCGCGGAGCTCCAGCCGGTTGCCCGTGGGGTCGAAGAAGTAGAGCTCACGTCCGGTGAAGTGGCCTTGCGCCCGGTAGACGAGGCTGTCCACCTTCACGTTCTTCTCGCGGAAGAGCTTGCACGCCTGCTCCAGCACCTCCGGAGTGACGGTGAAGGAGTGGTGTACGCCCGGCGGGGAGCCGTCGACCGGCGTCTTCTGCTCGCAGAGCAGGATGTTGGTGTCGCCGGTGCTGAAGCACGACATCGTGTTGTTGCCGAGCCTCCCCTTGTGCTCGAGGCCGAGCAGGCCGCCGTAGAACTCCTCCGATTCATTGAGGTTGTTCACCGGGATCGACCAGTGGGTCATACCTTGCACGCCGAGTCCTGCCATGGCTCTCCTCCTCTCACTGTTGCAGCTTCGTCGTCAACAGGGGGAATCATCACCCTCATCCTAGCCTTCCCCCATCGAGGGGGAAGGGATCAGCCCGGGGCGCGGTAGTCGCCGTGCGTGCCGCCGGTCTTCTCCATGAGCCGCACGCCCTCGATGGTCATGCCGCGATCGACCGCTTTGCACATGTCGTAGATGGTGAGCGCGGCGACGGATACGGCGGTGAGCGCCTCCATCTCCACGCCCGTCTTGGCAGTTGTGCGCGCCTGCGCCGTGATGCGGACGCGGGCGACGTCCGCGCCCGGCTCCGCCTCGAAGTCGACCGATACGTGGCTGAGCGGGACCTGGTGCGCGAGCGGGATGAGCTCCCACGTGTGCTTCGCGGCGTTGATGCCCGCGATGCGCGCCACGGTGAAGACGTCGCCCTTCTCCGCGCGGCCCTCAACGATGAGCGTCAGCGTCTCCGGTCGCATCGCGACCGCACCTGCGGCTATCGCCGTGCGGACCGAGTCCGGCTTGTCCCCGACGTCCACCATGCGGGCGCTGCCCTGCGCGTCTATGTGGGTGAGTTCAGCCATGCCTACACCATCTGCACTCGTCCATACGTGGTCGAGGACTCGTAAACGGAGTCAACCTCGAGGTCGCGGCCGTTCGCGGCCTCGACCGCCAACCGGTCGCACCGCTCATTCTCAACGTTTCCCGCGTGACCGCGCACCCACCTGAATGTTACCGCGTGCTTCTCCGTGAGTTGGAGCAGCCGCTCCCAGAGGTCGGGGTTGATCGCGGCCTCCTTCTTGTTCCGCTTCCAGCCGTTGGCCTTCCAGCGCCTGGCCCAACCCTGTTCGACCGCATCGACCACGTACTTCGAGTCGCTATGGACGGTCACCTGGCAGGGCTCGTTCAACGCCTCCAGCGCCACGATGACGGCCAGCAGTTCCATCCGGTTGTTCGTTGTCAGCCGGAATCCTCCCGACAACTCTCTGCGCGTCCCCTGATAGTCGAGGACCGCGCCGTAGCCTCCGGGGCCGGGGTTGCCGAGGCACGCGCCGTCGGTGTGGATGGTGATCGTCTTCTGGGGGCTGGAAGGCATCCTAGCCGCCTATCTGGAACATCTCGATCTTGCGGGTCTCGGTGGCCTGCAGCGAGGCGCGGAGCTCGGAGTAGCGGTCGGTGCGGGCGCGCCAGATGTTCGCGATGCGGTCGCGGAGTTCGTCGTCCGACTCGCCGGAGCGGAGCGGCGTCTTCAGGTCGGTGCCGCCGGTGGCGAAGAGGCACGTCACGACCTCGCCCTGCGGGGTGATGCGGACGCGGTTGCAGTCGCCGCAGAACGGCTGCGTGACCGACGAGATGAAGCCGACCTCGCCGTCGCCGTCGAGGAAGCGCCAGCGTTCGGCGACCTCGCCGCGGTAGTTGGGCGCAAGCGGCTCGATGGGGAAGACGGCGTTGACCTGCTCGACCAGTTCCGCCGACGGCACGACCTTGTCGCGCTGCCAGGCGTTGAGCGTGCCCACGTCCATGAACTCGATGAAGCGCACGATGTGGCCGGTGCCCTTGAAGCGGCGCACCATATCCAGCACGGTGTGGTCGTTCACACCACGCTCCACGACCGCGTTGATCTTGATGGGGTCGAACCCGGCGCGCTCGGCGGCTGCGATGCCGTCCAGCACCGCCTCCGGGCTGTAGCCCTTGCCGTTCATCACGCCGAATATCTCCGGGTCGAGCGTGTCGAGGCTGACCGTGACGCGGCGCAGCCCGGCGCTCCGCAACGTCTCCGCCTGCTCCGCGAGCAGGTAGCCGTTCGTCGTGAGCGTGAGGTCGTCGATGCCGTCGATGGTGTCGAGCATCGCCACGAGCTGTTCGAGTCCCTGCCGCACGAGCGGTTCGCCGCCGGTGATGCGTACCTTGCTGACGCCGAGGTCGACGAAGAGCCGGGTGAGGCGGGCCGTCTCCTCGTAGGAGAGGATGGCCTCGCGGGGGAGGAAGTGGTAACGCTCGCCGTACACCTCGGCGGGCATGCAGTAGGTGCAGCGGAAGTTGCAGCGGTCGGTGACGGAGATGCGGAGGTCGCGCACCGGCCTGCCGAGCATGTCGGTGATCTGCGCGGTCATCGCGCGGCCTCCTGGAGCGCGCGTTCGCGGAGCAGGTCGGCCATGCGCCGGGTTGCCTGTCCCCGGTGGCTGATGGCGTCCTTCTCAGCAGGGTCCAGTTGGGCCATCGTCCTGCCGAAGCGCGGGACGTAGAAGATGGGGTCGTAGCCGAAGCCGTTCTCCCCCACAGGAGCAAAGGCGGCGCGGCCCTCGCATGCGCCGTCCACGACCTCCTCGGAGCCGTCCGGCCTCGCGAGCACGAGCACGACGCGGTAGCGGCAGGCGCGCCGCTCCTCCGGCACGTCCGCCAGCTCGTCGAGCAGCAGCCGGGTGCGGTCGGCGTCGTCGAGGCCGTCGCCGCCGTAGCGCGCGGAGCGCACACCGGGGCGTCCGCTGAGCTCGTCGACCTCGATGCCGGAGTCGTCGGCGAGCGAGGGCAGGCCGCTGGCGGCGCAGAACGCCCGCGCCTTGAGCCGCGCGTTCTCCTCGAACGTTTCGCCGGTCTCCTCCACATCGAGCGCGATGCCGGCGTCGGCGGGCGTGAGCAGCGCCACGTCGGCTCCGCCGAGGATCCGGCGGAGCTCCGTCACCTTATGGGCGTTGTTCGTAGCGATGAGCAAAGTCTCGCGCGCCATGTCCGGATTCTACCACTCGCCCTAAGACTCACAGGGATAGACAGGATGCACAGGATGGGCGGAGAGGGCCTACGTTTCTCCTTCGCGTTGCATGCTGTTTCATTCCGTCACTTTCCACTCGTAGCCCCGGCTGGCCGCCTGTAACCGGTTGTTACGCCGCTGTTCGTGCGCTGTAACCGGATGTGCACGAGATGTAACGAGATGAAACATCGTCCCTGGGGTAAGGAGGAGGGGCAGGGTTGCCGCTTCGTCCGTCGTCAGGAGACAGCGTAAGCGGGCAAGGGGGGACTGCGGAAGGGGCGGGTGTCACTGGTCGTTCCCCAGTTCTCGTGGCCTACTCGCTCTCCCGGGCCTTAGCCTGTTCTCGCACCATGACCGAGGCGAGATTGGCCGTGAGCACACCGAAGACCGTTATCCCTCCTACGAGCAGAGGCACAGCCACGATCTTCCCGGCATCCGTTGCGGGAGAGATGTCGCCGTACCCTACCGTCGACATGGTGACGAGCGCCCACCACAGCGAGTCGATAAGCGTTGGGAAGGTCTCCGGCTCCACTATCCGTGCGGCGCATGCGCAGACCATCGCGAGCGTCGCCGCGTAGATGAGCATCCGTTCGATGGACAGGGCATGCCCAACGCCAACGCCGATGCGCAAAGCGACCACAGCGATGCGCAACAGTCGCAACGGGCGGAAGAAGGGCACCGCCACGAGGAGAACGTCTACCCAATGAGACCTGAGGTAGGCGCGTCTGTGGGGCGCGAGCACGACCCTGACTGTGAGTTCCGTTGCGAAGATGCCCCACACCAGGAAGTCCCATCCCAGATGAGGCTCATCATCCCAGAGATAGGGACCGAGCAGCAGGGGTATCGTGAAAACGGCGAGCAGCGTCATCGGGGTTTCGGTTATCCGTTCAAGCCGTTTCAGCTGGGCTTCTCGATTCGTGAGCACGCTCTCATCCTCCTTCTTGCCTGGGCGAAGCTGGACATATGCTACGCGCTGAAGCGGCGGTCCCCACCAAACTGCGACACACGCCCGTTGCCCGGTCGAAGCCCCGCTCCCTAGCCTGATTCTGCCCTGAGGAGCGCTTCGCTCCGGGAGAAAACGATGGCTGGACGGCCGATAGGCGAGGAGAGCGTGCGAGGCAGGATGCTGGCGGTGGCGGTGGTCGGCGCGGTGGCCGGGATGGTGCTGTGGGGCGTCGTGGGTGTGCGCTCGCTCGCAGGGCCGACGGCGGTGTTCGTCGTCGTGTTCCTGGGTCTCCTCGTGCTGTCGGCTGTCTGCGAGGCGTGCAGACGCTACCGGAGTCGCTACCCTTCCTCCTCGCGCTGGCCGATGCGGCGCTCGGTGCCGCGCAACAGGCGCACGATGTTGTCGCGGTGCATGCCTACGATGAGCGGCCCAACGATGAGCGCGAACACGAGGTGCGCGGTCGGGAGGTCGTACGCCACCGCCTCGACGACGAACCCCGCGAACACCGCCGCCACGCCAAGCACGGAGCCGAGCGAGACGTAGCGCGTGAGCAGCACCACGGGGATGAACACCACGATGCCGATCGCTCCGGCCCACGGCAGCAGCGCGGACGCCGCGCCGACGCCGGTCGCGACGCCCCGCCCACCCCGGAAGCCCGCGAACACCGGGAAGACGTGGCCCAGGACCACGGCGACAGCAGTGGCCGCCTCCACCCATGCGTCGTCGGAGACGCTCGCGGCCACCAGCACGGGCGCCACGCCCTTCGCAACGTCCAGCACGAACACGAGCGCGGCGGCCTTCTTCCCCGCGGTGCGCATCACGTTGGTCATGCCCGTCTTGCCGCTGCCGACCTCCCGGACGTCGCGTCGCAGCAGAAGGCGAACGATCAGCAGCCCCGGCTGCACACTGCCAAGGAAGTAGGCGGCGGGGACGAGCAGCCACTCCATGGCTACCTCCGCTCCCGTGGCTTCGAGGGACGCGCGCTCCTGTTCCCCGCGCGCCGGGCACGCGCCGCGGCCTTCGAGCGGTTGTCGCCGATGACGTGCACGCCGCCCTTGCCCCGGAACTCGATCTTGAGCGGCACGCCGTCGAAGCCGAACTCCTCGCGGATCGTGTTGGCGAGGTAGCGCTCGTAGGAGAAGTGGATGCGGGCCGTGTTGTTCACGAAGAAGACGAAGGTGGGCGGGCGGACGGACTCCTGCTTCACGCGGTAGAGCTTCAGCGAGCCCTTGGCCGCGCTCGTGGGCGGCAAGTGGCGCGAGACGGCGTCCGTCACCGCGCGGTTCAGCGCCGGGCCGTCCACCCACTGCGTCCGCTTCGCGTGGAGGTCGAAGGCCATGCGTAGCGCCTCCGGCACACCGACGCCGTCGATGGCCGACGTGAACACGACCGGCACGCCGGGCAGGAAGCGCATCCGCGAGTGCACCAGCCGCGTGAAACGGCGCTCCTCGCGGCGGGGGTCGTCGTGCTCGACGAGGTCCCACTTGTTGACGACGACGAGCAGCGACTTGAACGCCTCCGCCGCCTGTCCAGCGATATGGAGGTCCTGGTCGGTCGTGGGGTTGGCTGCGTCGAGCACGAGCATGGCGACGTCGCAGCGGTGGATGGCGGCGGCGGCGCGCAGCACGCTGAACTTCTCGATGCCGGGCTGCACGGCGCCGCGCCGCCGGATGCCGGCGGTGTCGATGAGGACGGCGGGCGCCCCCTCGAACTCGAACGTGGTATCGAGCGCGTCGCGCGTCGTGCCGGGCACGGGGCTGACGATGGAGCGCTCCTCGTGCAGGATGGCGTTGGTGAGCGCGGACTTGCCGACGTTCGGCCTGCCGATGATGGCGATGCGGGGTGTCTCCGGGTCCGGCGCATCCGCGGCGTCGTCCATCGGTACCTGCGCCATGAGGGCGTCCATGAGGTCGCCAAGGCCGCGCCGGTGCAACGCGCTCACCGGGACCGGTTCGCCGAGGCCGAGCGCGTAGGCGTCGTTCGCCAGCAACTCCTGGTCCGGGTTGTCGGCCTTGTTGACGGCGACGACCGTCGGCTTGTGCGCCTGCCGCAGCCGCTGCGCGACGTACTCGTCGGCATAGGCGGGGCCGGTGCGGGCGTCGGTGACGAAGATGACAGCGTCCGCTCCCGCGATGGCGGCGTCGACCTGCGCGGCGATGTGCGCCTCAATCTCGGTCTCGGGCTCCGGCAGCAGCCCGCCGGTGTCGGCGAGCAGGAAGTGGCGCCCCTCGAACTCGGCGGGTGCGATCATGCGGTCGCGCGTCGTGCCGGACTCCTCGGCAACGATGGCGGAGCGCCTGCCGACGAGTGCGTTGAACAGGCTGGACTTGCCGACATTCGGCCTGCCGACGATGGCAACGAGCGTCGTGGCGGGCGGGGCGCCCGCCGTCTGTGCGGCGGCGTTCGTCATAGCGTTACTCGCCGGCGACGAGCAGGCGCAGGACTGCCTTCTGCGCGTGCAGGCGGTTCTCGGCCTGGGTGTACGCGACGGACTGCGGGTGCTCCAGCATCCCCGGCTCCATCTCCTCGCCGTAGTGGACGGGCATCGGGTGCATGACGAGCGCGCCGGGGTTGGCGCGGGCCAGCAGCCGCTCGTTCACCTGGAAGCCCTGGAACGCGGCCCGGCGCTGCGCGGTCTCAGCCTCCTGCCCCATGCTCGTCCACACGTCGGTGTAGAGCACGTCCGCGCCATCTGCGGCCTCGTCCGGGTCCGTCGTCAGCATCAGCGCCCCGCCCGCGGAGCGTGCCTGCAGGCTTGCTGCGTCTGCGTCCGGGAACGCGTAGCCGTCGGGGGAGGCGACGGCGAAGTCTGCACCGAGCGCGAGCGCGCCGAGTCCGAGGCTGAGCGCGCAGTTGTTGGCGTCGCCGATGTACGCGACCTTCAGCCCCTCGACGCGCCCCTTGCTCTGGCGGATCGTCAGCAGGTCGGCCGCCGCCTGGCAGGGATGTTCGACGTCCGAGAGCGCGTTGACCACGGGCACCGAGGCATTCGCGGCGAAGCGCTCCAGCGTGCTGTGCGCCATGACGCGTGCGACGATGACGGACGCCCAGCGCTCCAGCACGCGGGCCACGTCCTCGACCGGCTCGCGCTTGTCGAGGCCGACCTCGTCCGCGCCGAGGTAGACGGCATGCCCGCCGAGCTCGTAGGCGGCGATGTCAAACGAGACCTTGGTGCGGAGCGACGGCTTCTCGAAGAGCATCGCGACCGTTCGCCCCTGCAACGGCTGCGGGCCGCCCTCGCGCTGCGACGCGTAGGCGTTGCCGGTGTCGAGCAGCCAGGCGAGTTCGTCGTTGGTGACGTCGTCGATGGAGAGGAAGTCGGTGGCCATGAGCGTTACTCCAGCCGCGGCCCCTTCAGGTCGGAGATCGTCTCGACGTAGGCGTCCCACGCCTCGTCGGCGAGCACCTTGGTCGCCTGCACCTCGGGGGCGGGAACGCCCCTGCGGACGGCGTCGTGGTAGAGCAGGGTCAGCTCGTACCAGCGGTAGTAGCTCCGCTCGCGTTCGGTTTCGGGGACTATCGCGGCCATGGATATAGCATACGCCCTGCGCCAAGCGATGGGGCCTGCTTTGCGGCGCACGCTCACTCCTTACCGGAGAGAGCGCGCACGCGGCTTTGGATTTGGCGTAGGATACGCCCCGTCATGCGTATAGACGTTCACGCGCATTACATCCCGGCGACGCTGCCGGAGCTGGCGAACCGGCGCGGCGGGTTCGGGCCCGCGGCGAACATGCGGGACAGTATGTCCGACCTCGACCAGCGGCTCGCCGACATGGACGAGCGCGGCATCGACGTCGAACTCGTCTCCGCGCCGCCGTACGTCCAGAACTCCGCGCCGGACGTCTGTCGCCAGATGAACGACAAGACCGCGGAGGCGATAGCCGGTTCGGAGCGGTTCATCGGCCTGGCGACGCTGCCTATGCAGGAGCCTGAGGCCGCAGCCGCAGAATTGGAGCACTGCGTCAAGGAGCTGGACTTCCGGGGGCTGGAGATACTGACGAACGTGCAGGGTGAGAACCTGCACGCTCCGCGCTTCGCCCCGCTCTACCGCAAGATGCAGGAGCTGGATGTGGCGGCGTTCGTGCACCCGCAGAACGTGCTCGGCGCGGACCGGCTCGGCGAGTTCTTCATGAACAACATCATCGGCAACCCGAGCGACACCGCAGTCGCCGCGGGCTGCCTCATCTTCGGTGGCGTGCTGGAGGAGATGCCGGACCTCCGGTTCGTGCTCGCGCACGGCGGCGGCACCTGCCCCATGCTCCGGGGGCGGTGGGAGCACGCGTGGCGGCAGCATCTCGTGATCGATACGGTCATCAGTCGTCCGCCGTCCGAGTACTTCCGCAAGTTGTACTTCGACACGCTCACGCACGGCACGCCGGTGCTCAACTACCTCGTCGAGACGGTAGGGCACGAACGGCTGATGCTCGGTAGCGACTATCCGTTCGGCATGGGCGACTACACGCCGCCCGTGAGCGTGCAGGCCGTGCCCCATCTCACTGACGCCCAGCGTGAGGCGATCTACTCGGAGAACGCGATCCGCGTGTTCGGCCTCGATCTCTAGCCATGCGGCGCAACCAGCGCGTCTGAGGTGATCCGATGACAACCACAGAGAGCAGCCCGACGGTAGAGAGCGCCGATTTCCAGGCGGTGCTCGCGCGAATCGCCGATGCAGGGGACACGATCGAGCGGGAACGGCAGATACCGCAGGACGTCATCGACGCCATGGTGGACCTGGGCCTCTTCCGGCTGCTCGTCCCGCGCTCCGTCGGCGGACTCGAGGTCGACTACCTCGACTACCTCGCCATAGTGCAGGCGGTCGCGACGGCGGACGGCAGCACCGCATGGTGCTTCAACCAGAACAACATCCTGGGGACGATGGCGTCGCTCATGCCGGAGTCGCTGGCGCAGGAGATATGGAGCGACAGCCGGGCGATCCTCTGCAACGGGCCACCCGCGCACTCGGAGTTCAAGCAGGTGGACGGCGGCTACTCCGTCAGCGGGCGGTGGAACTTCAGCAGCGGCTCGCGGCACGCGACCTGGGCCGTGGGGCTGGAGCGCGTCGCCGACCCGACGGCGCTGAACTGCATCATCCCGAAGGGCGAGTTCACGTTCATCGACACCTGGCAGGTGAACGGTCTCAAGGGCACGGGCAGCTTCTCTTTCGAGGCGAAGGACGTGTTCATCCCCTCCAGCCGGGTGTACGTTGAACCGCAGACGCCGCACGAGGACGGGCCGCTCTACCTCATCCCGCGCAGCCTCTTCTTCGGCTCCGGCTTCGGCATGGTGGCGCTGGGCGTGGCCCGCTCCGCGCTCGACGCCGCGATAGAGATCGCGACGCGGAAGAAGCCGCAGGAGCAGACGCTGCTGCGCGACCAGCCCGCCATCCAGCGCATCATCGGTCAGGCCGAGGCAACCTGGGGCGCGGCCAACGCCTTCCTGCGGGAGAAGGCGGCCAAACTGTGGCAGAAGGCGCTGGACGACCACGATCTGCCGCTGGAGCACCGGATGGAGTTGCGGCTGGCGAGCACGCACGCCATCCGGCAGGGCGCGCTGGTGACGGACATGGCGTACTCGGTCTTCGGGTCGAGCGCGATCTTCGGGTCGATCCCCATCCAGCGGAAGTTCCAGGACTCCCACGCGATAACGCAGCAGATCCAGGGGCGTTACGAGCACTACGACAGCGCAGGGCAGTACTACCTGGGCTTCGAGCCGTCAGGCCGGATGTTCTAGGGGGAACGACCGTCTTGGCAGCCGTCAACGAGAGCGTCCGCTACGAGCCCGAGGAGAATCCTCCCCCGCTGGTAACCCTGGGCGCGGGTCTGCAGGCGGCGCTCGTGATCCTGGCCCCGGTAGCGCTGACCGTTGTCATCGTCGTGCGGATCGCGGAGGGGTCGGACAGCTACCTGGCGTGGGGAGTCTTCGCGGCCCTGGTCGTCAGTGGAGTGACCACCGTTCTGCAGGCCGCGCGGCTGGGACGGATCGGCGCGGGCCACGTGCTCATGATGGGCACGTCCGGCGCGTTCATCGCGGTGTGTGTGGCCGCGCTGGTCACGGCGGGCCCCGCCACGATGGCGAGCCTGATCGTCGTGTCGTCGCTGTTCCAGTTCGCCATGGCGGCGCGGCTGTCGCTCCTGCGACGGATATTCACGCCTGTGGTGTCCGGCACCGTCATCATGCTGATAGCGGCCACGGTGATGCCCATCGTGTTCGATATGTTGACGGACGTGCCGGAAAGCGCCTCTTCCACCGCTGCCATCGTTACGACCCTGGCAACCCTGGTGACCGTCCTGGTCCTGGTGTTGCGCGCTCCGCCGCGATGGCGGCTCTGGTCGCCGATTATCGGCATCGGGGTAGGGTGCGCGGTCGCCGCGCCCCTGGGTTTGTACGACGCGCAGGGGGTACTGGACGCAGCGTGGGTCGGCGTGCCCGTGGGCGCATGGCCGGGGTTCGACCTGAGCCCGGGCGCCGAGTTCTGGGGACTGCTGCCCGCGTTCATCATCGTGACCCTGGTGGGGGCCATCGAGACCATCGGCGACGGCGTTGCCATCCAGCGGGTCTCCCGCCGCAGGCCGCGGGCGACGGACTTCCGGGTGGTGCAGGGCGCGCTCAACGCCGACGGGATGGGCAACCTGCTCTCCGGCATCGCGGGAACCTTGCCCAACACCACCTATTCGAGCAGCATCGCTCTCGCGGAAGTCACCGGCATCGGGGCCCGGCGCGTGGGCATCGTCATCGGCGTCATCATCGGAGCGCTCGCGTTCCTGCCGAAGGTCGCCGCGGCGTTGATCGCCATCCCCAGCCCCGTGGCGGCGGCGTACATCACCGTGCTCCTTGGCCTGCTCTTCGTCCAGGGGATGAAGATTGTCATCCAGGACGGCGTGGACCACCGCAAGGCGACCGTGGCGGGCGTCGCGTTCTGGGTAGGCACGGGCTTCCAGAACCAGTGGATATTCGCCGACCAGCTCGGCGACGGGTTCCTGGGCGTCCTGCTCGGCAACGGCATGACGTCCGGCGCGCTCGTCGCCGTGATCATGATGCTGTTCATGGAGCTGACCTCTTCCCGGCGCAGACGCCTCACCGTCGCTCTGGCCACGGAGAGCCTGCCGCGGCTTGACGAGTTCCTTCGCGGCATCGCGGCGAGAGCCGGGTGGAACGACGCCTCCACGGAACGGCTGGTGCTGGTGGGCGAGGAAACGATGGCCAGCCTGCTGGCCGAGGACGGCGAGAGGCCGGAAGGTGCAGGAGCGCGGCGGCTGGTGGTCACCGCGCGCACCGATCATGCCAAGTCCGAACTCGAATTCGTGACCGGCTCGGAAGGAGAGAACCTGGAGGACCGGCTCGCCTACATGGGCGAGATGCCGGACATCGCCGACGAACGGGAGATATCGTTCCGCCTGCTCCGCCACTACGCCTCGTCGGTGCGCCACCAGAAGTACCACGGAGAGGACATCGTCACGGTGAGCGTCGCGGGCTCGTCCGGGCCACCGGCGTAGCGCGGCGCAGGGCGGTGGGAGCGGCTATGATGCGGGCACCGCTCCCTGGCAGCATGATTTGAACCGCACCGGCGAACCTCCCCGCAAGCCCCGTTTCTTCTACGGATGGGTCGTCGTTGCCGTCGCGGCTCTGGGCACGTTCAGCTCCAGCACGGAGACGTTCCCGGTCCTCAGCATCTTCCTGAAACCCATCACGGAGGAGTTCGGCTGGACTCGGGCGGAGTTCGCCGGGGCGATCAGCCTCGGCGGGCTGGTCGGGAGCGGGGCGGCGCTGGCGACGGGGCCGGTCGTGGACAGGTTCGGCCCACGCTGGGCGCTCACGTTCGCCTACACGCTCATCGGCGTGACGTTCGTCCTCATGTATTTCATGTCGGAGCTGTGGCACCTGTACGCGCTGCAGATATTCGCGCGGAGCATGAACACCGGCGTTCTCGCCGTCGCCTCCGCTGTCATCGTGCCGAACTGGTTCATCGCCAAGCGCGGCAAGGCGACCGCCCTCGCGGGGCTCGGCTTTCCCGCCGGGTCGTCGCTCATACCATTGTTCATCGCGTTCGTCGTCAGCGTGTACAGCTGGCGGGAGGCATCGCTCGGCGCGGGGATCATGATCCTCGTCGTCTCCGCCGTTCCCACCGCGCTCCTGCTGCGGCGCAGGCCGGAGGACATGGGGCTGCTGCCGGACGGCGCCCTGCCCGAGACGGCGGCCGACACCCCGGGCCGCGACCTGCGCGTCGCCGACCGCTCGATGCGGCTCGGGCAGGCCGCGCGGCACCCCGCGCTCTACCTGCTCATCATCGCGGTCTCGCTGTGGTGGTTCGGACGCACCGGCGTCATGCTCCACGCCGTACCGTACATGACGGACACCGGCCTCTCCGACGCGGTCGCGGTAGGCGCGCTGGCAGTCCACTCGGCTATCGGGGCTATCGGGGCGTTCATCGCGGGGTTCCTGCGCGACAGGATCAGCGTGCGGTACCTCATCGCGGTCGATTTCCTGATGAACGGGCTCGCGTTCGTGCTGCTGCTGGCCGTGGACACCCCGCTGCTGGCGATGGCGTGGGGCGTGTTCTACGGCCTTGCGCAGGGCGCGTCGGTGACGCTGCAGCGACTCGCGTTCGCGGACTACTACGGACGCCGCCACCTCGGCTCGATCGAGGGAGTCGCGCGGGCGTTCACGAACGTGACGCAGGCGGCGGGGCCGCTCGTGGCTGCGCTGGCGTTCGACGTGACGGGAAGCTACCGCATCATCTTCATCGTGTTCGTGGTCACGAACGTCGCGGCAGCCGTGCTCGCGGGAGCGGCCAAGCCGCCGGAGATTCCCGAGGAAGGACAAGAGTGAGGGCGCCCACGAGGGGCGCCCTTGCATTGCTCCTTGGATTCCCGCCCTTGCGGGAATGAGGGGTTATGCCCTAGATCTGGCCGGAGCGCTGGAAGACCTTGCCCTCGGTGGCGATGGTGGGGGCGACGACGAGCTCGGCGCGCTCGTGGAATTCGGGGATGGTCTGCGCGCCGACCATGCTCATACACATCTGGAGCGCGCCCACCAGGTTGTGCGTGCCGTCCATGCGGTGGCTGGGGCCGAAGAGCACCTGCTCCAGACTGGCGTGCGTGCCGACGTTGATGCGCGTGCCGCGCGGGAGCGCCGGGTGCGGGCTCGCCATGCCCCAGTTGAAGCCCTGGCCGGGCGCCTCGTACGTCTGGGCGAACGGGGTGCCGATCATGACGCCGTCCGCGCCAGCCGCCATCGCCTTGCAGAGGTCGCCGCCGATGCGGATGCCGCCGTCCGTGATGACGCTGACGTACTTGCCGGTGCGGGAGTAGAACTCGTCGCGCGCAGCCGCAACCTCGAGCGTCGCCGAGACCTGGGGCACGCCAACGCCGGTGACGTCGCGCGTCGTGCAGGCCGCACCCGGCCCCACACCGACGAGGATGCCGTCGATGCCCTGCTCCATCAGTTCGAGCGAAGCGCTGGCCGTGACGGTGTTGCCGACGACGACCGGGACGCCGATCTCGCGGACGAGGTCATTCAGGCGCAGACCGGTGAAGCTGCTGGAGATGTGCCGCGCGGTGGTTACGGTGGACTGGACCACGATGATGTCGGCGCCGGCCTCGACCGCAAGGGGAGCGAGTCGCTTGGTGCGCGCCGGCGTTATCGACACGGCGGCGACCGCTCCGGTGTCCTTGATCTCGCGGACGCGCCGCCCGACGAGGTCCTCCCTGAACTCGGCGGTGTAGACGCGCTGCATCACGTCGGTTGCTTCCTCCTTGGGGGCGGAGGAGATGGCGTGCAGAGCTTCGGTGGGGTCGTCGTAGCGGCAGTAGAGGCCTTCGAGGTTCATGACGCCTAAACCGCCCGCTTTAGCCATCAACCCCGCAAAGGCGGGGTTGACGATGGCGTCCATGGCGGAGGCGAGGATGGGGATCGAGAAGCGGTATGGGCCTATGGCGAGTTGGGTGACGGAGAGCTCCGGGTTGGTGGTGACGTCGCCGGGCACGATGGCCACTTCTTCGAATCCGTACGTCCTTCGGAGTTCCCTTATACGGACTGCTGGTAGCACCATCGCACGGCCCCCCTTCGTGTAGTGGTTATTAGGGCAAATGTAGCAAACGGACAGGGCTCCAGTCAACGTTTGAGATGGATTTCACAATCAATTTCGGGGACTCCCGATTACAGCGGCTTCGCTTGGAATGACACGCCGCTCGCGCGCTGAAGGCTGCCTTGACGGCCTTGTGTGTCGCGGACACACTGGCCGCGCATGGTGGCGGGCTGAGGCGCATCGTCGATAGGCCGCCCAGGTCGTGTTCATTGCGCTTTCTTCCAACGGGACTCTGGCGGCAGGAGACGTTCCTCAAGCTCTGGGCAAGCCAGACGCTCACGCACGCCGGCTTCCAGATGCAGTACCTCGCGGTGCCGCTGGTGGCGGCGCTCCTTCTCGATGCGACGCCGCTGCAGATGGGCATCCTCGCTTCGTTCGGCGGTGCCCCCGCGATCGTTGTGGGCGTATTCGCGGGCATCTGGATAGACCGGCGGTCGAAGCGGTCCGTGCTCATCGGCGCCGCCTGGGGGAACGCACTCGCTTTTCTGGCCATCGCCGTCTCCGCGTGGCTAGGTGTTCTCAGCATCCCGCTCCTGTTCGCGGTCGCATTCGCGCTGGGGGGCCTGCGGTTCGTCGTGGACGTCACCTATCGCGCATTCCTGCCGTCGCTCGTGCTGCGCACGCAGCTCGTCGAGGCGAACAGCAAGCTGGAGGTGGGCCGGTCCACGACTGAGATCGGTGGCCCCGGTTTCACGGGAACCCTGATCCAGACCGTGTCGGCGCCGTTCGCCCTGGTCGTGGGCGCGCTCGCCTATGTCGGTTCGGCGCTGTCGCTCCACAGGATGCGTCCGCAGACGGACGTTTCGCCGCGGGCAGCCGCGCTGAGCGTTCGTAGCGAGTTGCGGGAGGGGCTGGCGTTCGTGATGAAGAGCCCCGTTCTGCGGGGTCTCACGATCGCTGCGGCGATGGTCGGCGGGACCAACGCGGCGATCGACTCCGTGGGGCTGCTCTACCTGGTGCGCCAGCTTGATCTCACACCGGGCCTCATAGGGCTGATGTTCTCGGTCAGCGGCGTCGGATGGCTGATCGGGGCATCGCTGGCGAAGCAGACGACGCGAAGGATCGGGCTCGGCAGGTCGACGGCGGCCGGGTTGTTCCTCATGACGGCCGGAGACGTGATCATCCCGCTGGCGGGTGGCCCGCCGACCGTCGTGATGATGCTGGTGTCGGGAGGCGCGTTCCTGTTCGGGGCGGGTCTCGTCACGTACATCATCGCGCGGACGAGCCTGCAGCAGAGCATGACGCCGGACCGCCTGCAGGGGCGGGTGAACGTCGTGCTCAGGATGGCCTTCCTGGGGGCGATCTCCGTGGGAGCGCTGGTTGGCGGGGTGCTCGGCGAGACGATCGGGCTGCGCCCCACGCTGTTCATCGGGGCGGGAGGCGAGCTGCTGACGGGCGTCTTCCTGCTGTGGTCGGCGGTGTCGGCGGTGCGGGAGCCGCCGGGTGTGCGGGAGTAGGCAGACCTAGAGCGGGTCGAGGCAGAAGCTCGTGACGATGCGGTTGAACGCGGCGGGCTGCTCCCGGTAGGAGTAGTGTCCGGCGCCGTTCAGGACGTGCATCTCGGCGCGGGGCGTGGTCGCGGCGATGCGCTCGAAGAGACGCTGCCCCAGCGGCAGGGGCGCGGAGAGGTCGTTGATGCCCCAGACCACGAGCGTCGGAACGGGTATGCCGCCCTCGTCGATGATGCGCACGGTGTCGCTCCGCACGCGGTTGATGCTCGGCAGCCACTGCGATTGACGGATCTCCGCCATCGTGGCCTGGGCTTCCTGGAACTTCGGCAGTTGCGCGATCTCCAGCATCCGGTCCACGTAGTCGTCGGTGACCTGCTCACGGGAGTAGGCCTGGCCGTCCATCTCCAGCCTGACCGACTCGCGGGTGGGCGGCCCCTGCGGCACGCCGAGGAAGAGGTTCTCGTACCAGCGGACCGACGGGAACATAGGGTTCTCCGGCGAGAGCGTCGCGCTGTCGACGATGATGAGGTCCTTCACCAGTCCCGGATGGTCGAGCGTGAGCCGCGTGACGAGCAGTGCGCCGCGCGACTGCCCGGCGATGTGCACGTTCGCTACCCCGAGCGCCTCAATGAGCCGGTGCGTGTGCCGCAACTGGTATTCGAAGGTGTAGTCCTCCCGCCGCGGCGGGTTGCCGGTGTGGCCCTGGCCGAGCTTGTCGATGCAGAAGACGTGGAACCGCTCCGCAAGACCGGGGAGGTTGAGGCTCCACCTGTCGAGGCCGTCCAGCGACCCGATCTCGCCGCCGCTGAACAGAAGCAAGGGTTCGCCTTCCCCGTCCTCGTAGTAGCGCACGCTCACCCCGTCCACGTCGACGAAGTGGAGTTTGGTGCGGTCGAGGGAATCGGCGATGGGCATGGCCGAACCATATCTGCTCCAGTGCCCCTTCGCACTCCCCCAGGCGTGCGTTGACGCACTCCCCTGCCGGTGCTACATTCGTTCCGAGGAGTTAGCACTTGAGCAAGCCGACTGCTAATCCGACAGCACCGTCGCTCAACACGCGCAGGCAAGCGCTGCTGGAGATCATCGTCAGCGATTACATCGAGACGGCGGCGCCCGTCTCGTCGCAGCAGCTCGCGCGCCGCTACGAACTCCGCGTCAGCCCCGCGACGATCCGCAACGACATGGCGGAGCTGGAGGAGATGGGCTACATCTCCCGTCCCCACACGTCCGCGGGCGGCGTGCCGTCCGACCCCGGCTACCGCTTCTACGTGGAGCGCGCCGGACAGCGCAACCGCCTGCCCCGCCACTTCCAGGAGCGCGTCCGCGACGCCATCGACTTCGACGAGGCCGACCCCGCAGTGTGGGCCCGCAGCGCAGCGCGGGTGCTCTCCAGTGCGGTGCATAACCTCGCCATCGCCACCACGGCCAAGCGGGCCGTCGCTCGGGTCAAACAGGTGCAGATCGTGCACCTGCACGACCGCGAGGCGCTGCTGGTCGTCGTGATGCAGGACGCGCAGGTGCGGCAGCGCATCATCCACCTGGACTCCGACACGCCGCAGGACGAGCTGACGCTGGTCGCGAACCGGCTGAACCAGCTCATCGGCGGCATGAGCGCCGCGGAGCTGCGCACGCTGTGGGACTCCGGCTTCTCCGGCGGGAACGTCATCATCGCCGCGCTGATGGAGACGATCCGCATCCTCTCCGACGAGGAGCGCCGCGAGACGCGCGAACGGTACCTGAACGGGTTGGGCCACATGCTGAGCCAGCCGGAGTTCCAGTCCGGCAGGAGCGCGCAGGACGCCGCCGAGGTGCTGGACGACGACTCCATCACACGGATCTTCGACGACTCGCCGCGTCCGTCGGAGGTGCGCGTCGTCATCGGCCAGGAGAGCCACGACGAACACCTGCGTCCCTACAGCGTCGTCTACGCGACCTACGGCGCGCCAGATGGTGCGACGGGCGTCATCGGCACGATGGGCCCCACCCGCATGGACTACACCCGCGCCATGTCCAGCGTCCGCTACCTTGCCGCGTTCCTCAGCGAACTCGTGCAGGCGCTCGAACCCTCGCCTCAGTGGCAGGGCTAGCCACCGTCCCATGACCACGAAACGCGACTACTACGACGTGCTCGGCGTCAGCGCCCAAGCGTCCGAGGAGGACATCCGCAAGGCCTTCCGCCAGAAGGCGATGGAGTACCACCCGGACCGCAACAAGTCCTCCGATGCCTCCGAGCGCTTCAAGGAAGTGAACGAGGCGTACCAGGTGCTGAGCGACCCGCAGCGCCGCCAGCAGTACGACCGGTTCGGCCACGCGGGCGTCCGCAACGGCGCAGGGCAGGGCGCCGGGGGCTTCGAGGGCTTCGACATCTTCGGCGGCTTCGGTGACATCTTCGACGCGTTCTTCGGCAGCGGCACCGCTTCACGGACACGCCCGCGCCAGGGCGAGGACGTGCGCGTCAACCTCAGCGTTACGTTCGAGGAGGCCGCGTTCGGCGTCGAACGGGAGGTCGAGGTCAGCCGCACCGAGCTATGCCCGTCGTGCAGGGGCACCCGCGCCGAGCCCGGCACGCAGCCGGAGACGTGCGCCAACTGCAACGGCAGCGGGCGCGTCCGCCGCGCGCAGCGCTCCGTGTTCGGCCAGTTCGTCACGGAGGCCGCCTGCAACGTGTGCGGCGGTGAGGGGCGGCGCATCACCACGCCCTGCACGGACTGCAAGGGCGCTGGCAACAAGCGCGTGAAACAGCGCCTGCAGGTATCCGTCCCCGCCGGGGTGTACGACGGGGCGCTCCTGGAGCTGCGCGGGCAGGGCCATGCCGGCATGTTCGGCGGGCCGCCCGGGAGCCTCCTCGTAGGCGTGCGGGTTCAGCCGCACCAGTGGTTCAGGCGACGTGAGAACAGCGCCGACGTCATGTACGAGTTGAACGTCACGTATCCGCAGGCCGCGCTTGGCGCGGAGATCGAAGCGCCGACGCTCGACGGACCGGAGAAGGTCAAGGTGCCCGCCGGGGTACAGCCCGGCGAGGTCCTGCGCATGAAGGGCAAGGGCATCCCGCACCTCGGACGCGACGGACGTCGCGGCGACCAGCTCGTGACCGTCCGCGTGCACACGCCGGAGAAGCTGTCGAAGGAACAGAAGAAGCTGCTGGAAGAGCTCCAGCGCTCCTTCGACAAGAAGTAGGCGCATCTTCATTGTCATGCTGAGCGCAGCCGGAGGCGGAGCCGAAGCATCTCTCAGGGGAAAGTCTGTGGGCAACGGCGCGCCTCCTGAGAGATTCCTCGACTCCGCTCGGAATGACGGGGTCTAGGTTGGCTGAGCACCCCTGGCTGGAACTGAAGGTCCGCGTGCCGTTCGAGTTCGTTGAACCCGTGGCGGAGCTGTTCCGCCGGCACGGCAAGGGCGGCGTGGCCATCGAGGAGGCGGGCGGCTGGAACCCGGACGAGGGCGAGTCCCCCCCGGAGCGTCAGAGCGCGATCATCCGCACCTACATGCCGCAGACGCCCGGTTACCGCCGCAACCGCGAGATCGTCCACATCGGCCTGCAACTGATCGGCAAGCTGACGGACCTGCCGGAATTGGAGGAGCGCGAGATACAGGAGCGGGAGTGGGAGGACGCATGGAAGGCGCACTTCACGCCGCTCCGCATCGGCAGGCGCTTGCTGGTGCAACCACCCTGGCTGCGCGAAGCTGCGGGGCCGGACGACGTCGTCATCGAGATCGACCCTGGCCTCGCGTTCGGTACCGGCCACCATCCGACGACGAACCGCACGCTGGAGTGCATGGAGCGGCTGATGCGCCCCGGCCTGCAAGTGCTGGACGTGGGCTCCGGCTCCGGCATCCTGAGCATCGGCGCGGCGAAACTGGGCGCGGTGCGCGTGCTCGGCGTCGAGATAGACCGCGTCGCGCTGAAGGCGGGGCGCACCAACGTGCGGTCCAACGGCGTCTCGGGCCGCGTCCGCTTCTATGCTGGAACGCTCCCCAACGAGAAGATTCCAGCCGGGTGGGCGGACCTGCTGCTCGCGAACGTCAACTCGGTCGCGCTCGCGAACCTCGCGCCGGAGCTGCGGCGCTCGCTCGCACCGGGCGGACGGCTCGTCGCGGCTGGCATCCTGCAGGAGCGGCGTCAGCAGGTCGTGGACGCGTTCGCCGCCGCAGGGCTGTCGTTCGTCGAGGAGCACCACGACGACGACTGGGTGACGTTCGTATGCGCTCCGGAGGGCTGAGGCGTAACCTCTGCCGCGTGACTCCAACCTCTTCAGCAAGGAGCGCTCCATGACCAGCAAGCCCACGTTCAGCCTCGCGTTCGCACCCAACCCGCGCAGTCGCCCCGTCATGGACGGCACGATCGAACCGGAGGGCATCGACCTCATCCCGACGGCGTCGGGTCCGGCGGAGACATTCCACCGGCAACTGACGCACCAGGAGTTCGACGTCTCGGAGATGTCGCTCTCGTCGCTCGCCATCATCACCGCGCAGGGGAACCGTGACTGGGTGACGCTGCCGATCTGCACCACGAGAACGTTCTTCGGCACCGGCGCGCTCGTTCGTACGGACGCAGGCATCGAATCGCCCGCCGACCTCAAGGGAAAACGCGTGGGCGTCAACGAGTACCAGCAGACGGCGGCGCTCTGGGCGCGGGGTTTCTTCCAGCACGAGTACGGTGTCGCCCCCACGGACGTGGAGTGGTGGATGGAGCGCACGCAGGAGCTGAGCCACGGCGGCGCGACGGGGTTCGAGCCGCCGCCCGGTGTAATGCTGCACTACATGGACCCGGCGAAGGACCAGAACCTCGGCGGCATGATGGCGAACGGTGAGTTGGACGCCATCTACGTCTACTTCTACGGCGGCGGAGGCATCAACCGGAGCACGCTGGACCTGCGCACCCACGACAAGGTGCGGACGCTCTTCCCTGACCCGCTCGCGGAGTCGGCACGCTACTACGCCAGGACCGGCATCTACCCCATCAACCACGTCGTCATCATGCGGCGTTCGCTTTACGAGCAGTACCCGTGGGCTGCGCGCAACCTGTACGACGCATTCGTGAAGGCGAAGGAGCTGTGGGTCTCGCGGACGCTCGAGCAGGCGCAGCCGTTCGTCGACGCGGGCCTGCTGCCGTCCAACGCGCGCTCCGCGCTCACCGCCGACCTCTTCCCGTACGGCGTCGCGGGGATCCGTCACACGCTGGAGACAGCGCTCGCCTACTCGACGGAGCAGGGCCTCACCCCGCGTGTCGTGACGATCGAGGAGCTCATGGCGCCCAGCCTGCTGGACACGTAGCGAGAGCAGAGAGCCGAAGCGAAGGAGACCTCCACAGGAATGGCAGACGACCAGAGTTCACCCAACGTGCAGGGAGGGAACGGTTCCGGTCCGGTAGCGGACGCCGACCGCATCACGAGTCTGGACCTGCTGCGAGGCGTTGCGGTGCTGGTCATCGTGCTGATGAACGCCGTCTCCTTCAAGTGGGGACTGGCCCCGTACCTGAACCTCAGCGCGGGCGGGTCTGAGACGTGGCTGGACTGGACGATCGGCGTCTTCGGCGAGATCTTCATCGACCAGAAGTTCATGGGAATCTTCTCGCTGCTGTTCGGGGCGGGGATACTCCTGTTCATCGAGCGCGCCGAGCGGCGGGAAGGCCGTCCCGTCCTGCTGAACCTCTGGCGCAACGTCCTGCTGCTGGGCATCGGCATCCTCCATGCCTGGCTGTGGGACGGCGACGTGCTGATCGCCTACGCCATCTCAGCGGTCTTCCTGCTCGCGCTGCGTAGGCTTCCCTCCAGGGCCCTCATCGCCATCGGGGCCGTCGTGTACCTGCTGTCCGTTCCTCTGATGCTGCTGATGCAGGCCATCGCCAGCGGCACCGACGTATCGCTCGCCGGTATCTGGGAGCCGGGAGAGATCGGCGGCGGCAGCGATCCGTCTCTCAGTGAAAGCATGGGGGGACTCCTGCTGCTCGGTTACTTCTTGCGCGCGCTAGGGCTGATCCTAGTGGGCGCCGGTCTGTACCGCCTCGGCTTCATGAACGGCAGCATGGCGGCGAACACCTACAGGCTCGTTGCCGCGCTTGGCCTGGGCGTTGGCCTGTCGCTGGCTACGATCGGCGTGGTCGCCACGGCGCTCGGCGACTATGGACGGGACGTGGCCTTCATCGGCCAGGCCCCCAATACGCTGGGCTCGATCCCCGCGTCCCTCGGGTATATGAGCCTCATAATCCTCTGGAACAAGAGCCGGGATAACTGGCTGAAACGCCGTTTGCTCGCCACCGGGCGGATGGCACTCACCAACTACCTCTCGCAGACCGTTTTGGGGATGCTGGTGCTCAACGTCCTGCTGGGGGACGTCTCCGTGACCCGCACGGGCATCTTCGCGTTCTGCGTGGGCATCTGGGTGGTGCAGCTCTGGTGGTCGCCGCTCTGGCTCGGCCGCTTCCGCTTCGGCCCCGCCGAATGGCTGTGGCGGGTCGCCACCTACCGAAAGGGGCAACCGCTGCGGAGGAGTCCTGCCTAGCGCTGCGCGAGCGCCTGCGCCGAAGGACCGACATGGGTCAAGAAGAGTACACCCCTGGGTACACCACAAATGCCGTAGGCTTCATGTCCAAGCGGACGCTGGAGTCCCATGGTGCGTTCTTCATTCCCCACTTGAAGGAGGGTATGACGGTCCTCGACTGCGGGTGCGGCCCCGGCAGCATCACTTCAGGCATCGTCGAGCGGGTCGCCCCTGGGAGGGTAGTGGGCGTAGACGCCGATGAGTCGCAGGTCAGCTTGGCTACCGAAGACGCACGAACGCAGGGGCTCAGCAACGCGGAGTTCCGCGTAGGGAGTGCATACGACCTTCCGTTCCCAGCGGAGTCGTTCGATGCGGTGTTCTCTCATGCGATGCTCGAACATCTCCGCGAACCAGAGAAAGCGGTCGCTGAGTTCCACCGCGTTCTCAGACCCGGAGGCATCGTAGGAGTGTGCAGCCCCGACTGGGGAGGGTTCCTGCTCGCGCCCCCTTCGGCCGAGTTAGCGGGGGCAATCGACGAGTACCAGAGCCTCCAGACAGCCAACGGTGGAGATGTCTACGCAGGGCGAAAGCTGCCGAGCCTCCTCAAGAATGCCAACTTCGACAATATCGTTATGCACGCGAGATACGAAGTATATGAGTCACTGGACTTCATCGGAGAGTATCTTGCTCAACAACTCGCGAACGCCGGTAGGGCGGCCCAAGCGGCAACCCTCAGAGAGTGGGCGGCCACGCCGAACGGTATGTTTGCTCAGGCATGGGTTTCCTGTACGGGGCGGAAACCAGCTACCAGCACATAGCGAATCTACTGGCCGAGTTCGAGCGCCTGGACCACGAGCCTGCGATAGCCTTCAAGGCCGGAAGAGTCAGGCAGTTCGTCAGCCGAGAACCATCCTATCGCACGGTGTTCGTCCGGAGCAGCGTTGACCGGCTCGCCGCTCCACGCAGTCACCGCGAAGATGGTGATGTCGGTCGGCTCGACTGGGTCATGCACCGTTCCGAGAGGATAGAACGACTCGATCTCCACACCCAGTTCCTCTTGGGCCTCGCGGCGCAAGGCTTCCTCCAAGGACTCTCCCGCTTCAACGTGCCCCCCGAAGACATCCCACACGTTCGGGTAGTAGCGTGCCGCTGAAGACCTCCTTACGAGCAGAACCTTGCCACTGCGTACCATCGCTCCGGCCACGCAGCGGGCGATGCAGGCCTGCCCTTCAGGAGCAACCATCGTTCGTCCTACTCCTGCCTTGGCGCGCGGGCCATCAGTTCCAGCAGCGCGTCCTGCGGCGATGCGCCGTCGAAGAGGACGCGGGCCGTCGCCGCGGCGATGGGAGCCTCGACCCCGAGCGCATGCGCCATCTCCAGCGCCGCGGACGTCGTGCCGACGCCCTCGGCGACCTGCCCGCCCAGCGACTCGATCGCCTCTTCGAGCGTGCGGCCCTCGGCGAGGGCGAGCCCGACGCGGTTGTTGCGGCTGAGGTTGCTGTAGCACGTCGCGATGAGGTCGCCGAAACCGGCGGTGCCCGCGAACGTCGCGGCCTGCGCGCCTGCCGCGACGCCAAGCCGCACCATCTCCGCCAGCCCGCGCGTGACGAACGCGGCCTTCGCGTTGTCGCCGAGCGCCATGCCGTCGCAGATGCCCGCGCCGATCGCCATGACGTTCTTCAGCGCGCCGCCCAACTCCGTCCCGATGACGTCGGTGTTCGTGTAGACGCGGAACGTCGGCGAGTTGAAGAGCCGCTGGGCCGCTGCCGCCGCGTCGGGCGACCCGGACGCGACCACCGTCGCGCAGGGCATGCCGCGTACGACCTCGCGAGCGAGGTTCGGGCCGGAGAGTGCGCAGAGGGTTGCAGCGGCGCCGGGCAGCTCTTCGGCCAGCACGACGCTCATGCGCTTGAACGTTCCCTGCTCCAGTCCCTTGCAGGCGGACATAACGATGGCGCCCGCTGGCACGTGAGGTGCGGCGCGGCGCGCGTTATCGCGCAGTGTATGGCTCGGCACCGCGAACAGCACGAACGCCGCGCCGTCCATGCCCTCGGCCCAGTCCTCCGTCACGCGGAGCGACGATGGGAAGGAGTGGCCCGGCAGCCGCGCACCGAGTTCGCCGTCCGACGCCAGCCGCTGCGCCTCGCTCTCGGTGCGCGAGAGCAGTCGTACGTCGATGCCGCGCCGCGCGAGGATCAGGGCGAGCGTTCCGCCCCACGACGTTGTGCCGACGACCGCAACGGGTCCGTGCTGTTCTGCTGAGGTCATGCCGCCGCCTCCCAACGGCAGGGCCAGATTCTAGCGTCGCGAGGAGGTGAGGGGGAGGCGATAAGGGGGCGGCCTTGTGCCGCCCCCTTTGATTCGCCCTTACTCCCCGGTAGCGGAGCCTTAGTCGTAGTCCTGGAGCGCGCCCTTCTTGTTCTCGGGGCCTGGGACGCCGGTGCAGGTTGAGACGAGGTTCTTCATGCGGCACTCCTGGCCGTACTTGGCCAGCTCTGCCTCGAAGATCTCGTGGACGCGGGGGTCTTCATCCTCGTACTCGAGCTGGATGCCGCCCTCCTTGATGCTCACCATCGCGCGTATCTCACCCCGGCGGGAGGGGTCGTTGATGCCCCGCTGGTAGGTGTACTTCCGGGAGTTGGACGGGCTCATGTTGATGTAGCGCGCGGGCGTCGTGCCCACGTTGAAGTGCTGGTGGAAGTACTCGCTGTAGGCGTCCTGCGTCGGCAGGTAGAGGCTGCCGCGCTGCCAGTCCGCCTTCACCAGGTCGGACATGTCCTCCTTCTGCCAGACGAGGGCGAAGCCCACGCCGCCGGTGATGAGCAGGTGCGCGCCGGGGCCGTGGCGATGCGCCTTCTTGTAGGTGCCCACCGGGAACTCCGAGATGTGGGAGGAGACGGTGTTGTCCGAGAGCGACAGCATGATGTTGGTGCCACCCGCGCCGCGTTCCGACCAGTCCGGCATGGGCATGTTCGCTGCATCCGGCAGGAAGTTGGTCTCCCACACCCGGCCCTTGTACATCTGGCCGGAGCCGGAGGCCCAGCCCTCCTCGGCGGTGAGGCGGTCCGGGAAGACGTACGAGTTGTTCCAGATGAAGTCCTCGGTGATGAACTTGCGAATCATGCCGGGCAGGTTGGTGACTGAGACCATGCGGGTGGGCTCAGTGCCGCTGCCGTTGAAGTGTTGGTACCAGGCGTTCATCGGGATGGAGAAGTACGCGCCCTCGTTCCACTCGAACGTCTGCTTGCGGGACTCGTCGTACCAGACGGAAGTGGCGCCGCGTCCGCTGAGGACGTAGATGACCTCGTTGAACATGTGGCGCTCGGGGTTGGTCTTGCCAGCGGGGCCGACCTCGACGACGTGTTCGTCGGTCTCCTCGTCGCCGTCGAGGTAGACGACCGCGCCGTTGCATCCCTTGCGGGGCCAGTAGTCGAGCTCCAGGGAGTAGAGGTCCCTGATGTAGAGCCCGCCGTGGATCACCGCACCTTCGTTCTTCTGCCACTCCTCGTACGTGTCGATACGCTCGAACGTCGGAGCCAGGGCCGGGTCGTAGTTCGTCGTCATGGTGTCCTCCCTTGACGGATTCCGCGCAGGCGAACGCACCAGCCTGCGCGCAATCGGGAAGTTACGCCCGCTTGCGCCAGTCGTCAAATCGGGGGAGATGGGAGTCGATCAGGCCCGCCGCGCGGCTTCGTCGGCGATGCGGGAGGCGACGTCCGACACGGGGAGCAGGCCGAGGTCCTCGCCGGAGCGGAGGCGTACCGCGGCGCCCTCGGCCTCGGCCTCCTTGTCGCCCACGACGAGCATGTAGGGCGTCTTCATCAGCTGGGCGTCGCGGATCTTGGCGTTCATGCGCTCGCCGCGAGCGTCGACGTGCGCCCGGACGCCCGTCGCCTCCAGCCGCGACCGCACTGACTCCGCGTACTCGACGTGGCGGTCGGCGATGGGGATGACTTCGGCCTGCACCGGCGCGAGCCAGACCGGGAATGCGCCGCCGAAATGCTCGATGACGACGCCGAGGAAGCGCTCGATGCTGCCGAGCATCGCGCGGTGGATGACGACGGGACGCTGCCGCGCGCCCTCCGAGTCGACGTACTCGAGGTCGAAGCGCTCCGGCAGGTTGTAGTCCAGTTGCACGGTGCTCAACTGCCACTCGCGCCCGATGGCGTCGGCGACGAAGAAGTCGATCTTGGGGCCGTAGAACGCGCCCTCGTTCTCGGCGGGCTCGTACTCCATGCCGCGGGCGTCCAGCGCCGACGCTAGAGCGCCCTCCGCGGTGTCCCATAGCTCGTCGGTGCCGATGCGCTTCTCGGGGCGTAGCGACAGCACGACGCGCACGTCGTCGAAGCCGAAGACGTCGAACGTCTCGCTGACCATGCCGATGAACGAGACGACCTCGCTCTCGACCTGCTCCGGCGCGCAGAAGATGTGCGCGTCGTCCTGGGAGAACGTCCGCACGCGGGTGAGGCCGTGCGTGACGCCGGAGCGCTCGAAGCGGTGCAGGCGTCCGAAGTCGGCGTAGCGGATGGGCAGGTCGCGGTAGGAGTGGAGGTGCGAGGCGTACAGGAGCGCCGCGGCAGGGCAGTTCATCGGCTTGATGCCGAGCTCCTGCTCGTCCGCGTAGACGAAGTACATGTTCTCGCGGTAGTTGTCGTAGTGGCCGGAGCGCTTCCAGAGCGAGGAGTCGAACACCTGCGGGGTGATGACCTCCTGGTAGCCGTAGCGCTCGTAGAGGCCGCGTACGTAGGTGGTGAGCGCGTTGTTGAGCGCCGCACCGCGCGGCAGGAAGAACGGGCTCGCCGGCGCGACGGGATCGAAGAAGAAGAGGCCCAACTCCTGCCCAAGCCTGCGGTGGTCGCGGCGCCCGGCCTCCTCCAGCCGCTCCAGGTGCGCCTGCAGCGCCTCCTCGGACTCCCACGCGGTGCCGTAGATGCGCTGCAGCATCTCGTTGTGCTCGTCGCCGCGCCAGTACGCGCCCGCGACGGTCACGAGCTTGAACGCGGCGACCTCGCTGGTGGAGCCGACGTGCGGGCCACGGCAGAGGTCCACGAACCCGCCGTGCTCGTAGGTCGTGATCGCCTCGCCCTCCGGGATATCGGAGATGATCTCCAGCTTGAACGGCTGGTCCGCGAAGCGGCCGCTCGCGCCGTCGCGGGTGAGCTCCGTCATGTTGAACGGCGCGTCGGTCGCGACGGTCTCGCGCATCCGCGCCTCGATGCGCTCCAGGTCGTCGGGGGAGAAGGGGCGCTCGACGGAGAAGTCGTAGTAGAAGCCGTCCGCCGTGGGCGGACCGACCGCGAACTTCGCCGCAGGGAAGAGGTCCAGCACGGCCTCGGCCATGATGTGGGCGGCGGAGTGACGGATCCGGAAGCGCAGGTCGTCGAGTTGCTGCTGTTCGGGGCTCTTCTGTTTGACGGGCATCTGCCTGCCTCTCTGATGTCCTGTTACGAGAAAAGGGCGCTCGGCGCGCCCTTTCTGCATGGTTGGGGATTGCGTACGCGCCCAGGCTCAGGCGGCCACGGCTGTCGTCTCGCGGACGCGCGCAGCCGCGGCCCTCGTAGTGCGGGTCGTCGTGGTCGTCGTGGCTGTGGCGCGCTGCATGACGCCCGCATTGTAGCACGGCCCAGCAGGGGACTCACATCAATGGACAGGATGCACAGGATAGGTGGTTCGACAGGTTCATCATGAGCGGCTACCACCCGCTACAGGACGCCCACGTCCCTCACGCACGCCTCTTCACCATACGGCGCAAGCCCCCAAGGTACGTGTCACGGACCTCACGCTGCGCCGCCTCCTGCTGCGCTGTCAACGGTCTATACGGGGAATCACCAGACCACGGTTCGTTGGGCTGTCGATAGACTAGACGCCCGCCGCCCTGCGATGTCGCCTCAATAGCAGCATCCTCTGCGCTGTCGCTCATCAACTGATGCGCGTGGCGTGAGCCGTCATGCTGATGCACGCAGTACCATCGCTCAGCATCAAGAGGCCACTGCCACTCTGCTGTGTAGTCCTGTTCGCCCTCGCTCCAACCCAACTCCAGAGGTCCACAGCCATAGCTGATGTGCGTCAGCGGGGCCTCTTCTCCACGCTGGATTCTCTCTCGCCGTTCACGACCCTTACGTCCCATTCTCTTCTCCTCTTCCCAATCCGGGGAGATGTAACTCCGTACCACAGCAGCCGCACCTCCCGCAACCGATCAGTGTCCTCCCCGCAGCTATGCACCCGGGGAATGTCTGTCCAGCCGGTACCATGTCCGTGAGCGGTCACGGTCAACATCCACTTCGAGAGACTCTCGGCTAGGGTCGAGATGGCATGCGGCGGGCTGCGAGATTCCCGCCTTCGCGGGAAGGGCGGACCAACGGGGCGTTGCCTGCGGGTGCTACAATCGTTCCACGACGCGGGGGAGGGTGAGCGCATGAAGGCCGTCTACGACGAAGCAACGGCGCTGACGAACGACCAGCAGGACTTCGTCATCGCAACCGTCGTGCACACGCAGGGCTCGACGCCGCAGAAGCCGGGCGCGGCGCTCCTCGTGCGGGGCGACGGCTCCACCGTGGGCACGCTCGGCGGGGGCTGCGTCGAGGGCGACATCTGGTTCGCCGCCAAGGAGGCGCTCCGCGAGAACACCGGCCCGCAGTACAAGCGCTACTACCTGAACGAGGACATCGCCGCGCGCGACGGCCTCGTCTGCGGCGGCACGATGTACTTCTACATCGAGCCGCTCACCGGCGGCGCCAGCGGTCGAACCCTCTCCGCCGAGATCGCCGACGCTTACGCCGGAGGTCCCAGCCTCTCCGTCGCGACGCTCGTCAAGAGCGACCGCTTCACGCAGGGCGCGCGCATCGTGGTCCGCGAGGACGGCACGTCCGAGGGAACGCTCGGCGACGCGGCGCTGGACGCGGAAGCGATCGAGACGGCGAAGGACGTCATGCCCATGGGGCGCACCGCCCGCATCCACACGGAGCAGGGCGACGAGCTGTTCGTGGAGGGCTACACCGCTCCCGCGCTGCTCGTGCTCATCGGCGGGGGGCACGTCAACCTGCAGGTCGCGCGCATCGGGCACATGATGGGGCTGCGCGTGATGGTCACCGACGACCGCCGCGAGTTCGCGAACAATGAGCGCTTCCCGATGGCAGAGGCGACGAACGTCGCGCCGTACGACCGGGGCGTTGACGCGTTCCCCGTGACGCCGAACACGGCCATCGTCATCGGCTCGCGCGGGCACCACTTCGACGACCTCGCGACCGAGGCCGCGGCGCGCACGAATGCAGGCTACGTGGGGTTGCTCGGCAGCAAGCGCAAGACGATCATGATCTACGAGTCGCTGCTGCGGAAGGGCGTGCCGGAAGAGCGCTTGCGCGAGATACACGCGCCGGTGGGGCTCGACCTCGGCGGACGCGCGCCGGAAGAGATCGCGCTCAGCATCGTTTCGGAGATCGTGGCGTGGCGGAACGGCCGCGCCGGCGGTCCGATGACGATGGAGCCGTTCCACCTCGACCGGCTCGTTGCCAAGGTGAACGGCGCGGCAGCGCCCCGGTAGACCAGCCCCTATTCGTCGTAGCGCAGGGCTTCCGCAGGGTAGATGCGCGACGCCTGCCTTGCCGGCAGGTAGGTCGTCAGGAGCGACGCGCCGTAGGCGACAACCACCACGAGGATGACCGTCTCCCAGGGGATGGCGTACGTAACGGTCTCGAAGTCCTCCCCGATCTCGCGGATTATGCCAGCCGACAGCCCGAACCCGAGCCCAAGCCCGACCGCGATGCCCAGCACCGCGATGAACGATGATTCCAACAGGAATGCGAGCTGCACCATGCCGCTGCGAAAGCCGATGGCGCGCAGTATGCCGATCTGCACGCGCCGCTCCACCACCGAGCGCGCCGCGATGACGCCCAGCGCCGCGATGCCGACCACCAGGCCAAGGCCCATGAAGCCCTGGATGAGGCGGTTGAACGTGCGGTTCAGCGCAGTGAAGTCCTGCACGGTCTTCTCGAGCGAAGACGCCTGGACGCCGTGCTCCTCGAACTCGTCTTCCAGCGCCACGGCGATCTCCTCCGCACGCGACGGGTCGTTCAAGACGATCTCGTAACCCAGATACGGCAGGTCCACCGGCGCAAGCCGCTGCAGCACCTCATGCCCGGTGGTAACCGTGTTGACGAAGAACGCGGACTCTTCTATCACGCCTATCACGCGCAGGCGCACCATGCGTTCCTCGGAGGAGTCGTACACCTCAACGTACACCTCGGGCAGGACGTCGTCGTCGCGCTGGAAACCTTCCAACCGGAACGAGAGGTCCGGGCCGCCCTGTTCGAAGTCGGAAGCAGCGGGCACCATGGCAGCGCTGACGACCGCGGCCTCCTCTCCCGCAGCCAGCGCGCGCCACACGGCGCGGTCGTCGGCGTAGCGCTCGTCCCGCAGGCCGAACCCGTAGGTGACTGCCTCAGCGTACGGGGCGTCTACGCTCGTGACGAACCAGTCCTCCAACTCCTGCTCGGTGTCCTCCTGCCGGATGCGGACGGGGAGCCCGCCCGTCGCCCCGATGGCCGCGAACTCGGCGGCGTCCAGCGCCGGGGACTCCTCGATGCGCGCACCGAGGTCGCCGACAGGATTGGTGAAGCTGGCGCTGGCGGTGACGTCGAACCCGCCCGAGAACCTCCGGGTGTCGCTGAACGCGCTGTTGAACGCAGCGTCGATGAAGCCGATGATCGACAGCGTGAAGATGACGAGCGAGAACATCGCCAGGGTCATCCCCGTGCGGAAGCGGCTGGCCATGGGGTATGCCAGCGCGGTCCTGATGATGGGCGCGAGCGTGCGCCCCCTTCCTCCAAGAGCGGCTATCGCGCTCACCAGGTATCCGGAGTTGTACATGACAACCCATACCGCGCCGACCACGAGCGTTACGCCTGAGAGGATGAACAGCTCGATGCCTTCGTTGAACCGGGGCAACCCGAAGTCTTCCCAGTCGATGGGAATGAGCCATAGCAGGACGAGCAGCACTCCCGCAGCGGTGTAGGCGATGCGCTCCGGCACTCGCACGGCATGCCTGAGCGACAGCGGCACGCCGACCACGATGAGCGACAACCCGACGGAGAAGAGTCCCAGCTGCTCGGTCGATATGCCGTTGAGCGTCAGCAGAACGCCGAGCACCGTCATCAGGTAGCCCGCCATGAACAACGCCCACGCCAGCTTGACTACGGAGCACGGCCCACTGAGCAACAACCGCCGCAGCACGCGGAGCGGACGTAGGCGCGGTATCGCCCGCAGACCGTCCAGGTAGGCGCTGCCCACCGCGCGCCAGTACTCCCGCAGGAGGCTGCCTTCTTTCGGCGGTTCCGGGATGTCACGCACGGCGCGCACGATGTTCAGCGCGCTCACCCGCGCAGCCGAGACAACCACCACGAGGTAGGTCACCACCATCCCCAGCGTGTACGCCAACAGCAGGCTCTGCCACCGGAACGCGAACACGATCTCGAAGCCGTCGAAGTCTTCTATCGCCCCCAAGGCGGCGGAGATGACGCGCACCATGACGAGACCGACCACGACGCCCGACACACTGCCGACCGCCGCGGCGGCGAGCGAGTAGACCGCTCCCTCGAAGGTGAACAGCCGCACGATGTCGCCGCGCTGTGCGCCCACTGCCCGCGCGATGCCCAGTTCACGCTTTCGTTCAGCCGCCAGCATCACGAAGATGAGCGCGATGAGCAGGATGCCCGCCATGATGGAGAACGTCCCGAACAGCAGAAAGATGCTCGCGAACTGGTCGCCCGTTTGGTCGGCCTGTTCGAGGCCATCCCGCTTGACGTCGTTGTAGTCCAACCCGCGCTCGTCGCGGAGGTCCTCGAAGGCGTCCAGCACTGCGTCTGTGTGCCGAGCTCCCGAGATGGCATCGCCCTCGTTGGAGATGAAAACGAAGTTGATATTCCCCTGCTCGCCCAGCAGCGCCTGCATGTCGCCCAGGCGCATCACGGACAGCGGGGAGGATGAGCTGGTGGCCCCACCCTCGTCGAAGACGCCCGCGACGCTCACCGTCACCGGTACCTCCTCGAAGAAGAGCGCGATCTGGTCGCCGGGCCCGGCGCGCAGGTCCTCGGCGGCATCCGCGCTCAGATACAGCTCGTTCTGCCCCAGTGCGCCGAGGTCGAGCTCGCTGCCGTCCGCATCGAAGTAGCCCCCGAAGCCGTCCGTGTGCGCGGGGTCCAGCCCCTGCACCCGCAGCCCCGGTATATTGCGGTCCGATGCGAGCGATATGGCAGGCGCCGAGCGGCTGATCGCCGGCATCACGCCGTCGACTGGCGCATCAACGAGCGCCGAACGGACGGCATCGGCCGTCTCCTCGGGCATGAACGCCCGTATGCCGGACGCATCCCGCTCTTCAGAGAAGACGGTCTCGTCGAGATGCCCCAACTGCTTGACCACCAGCACGCGCACCGAGTGCGAGAGTGTGTCGCCGGTGGCGAACGACGCCGAGAAGAGGACCGTTGCCAGCATGAGGCCGACGACTATGAGCACGGTCTGCGATCGCCGCCGCGGGATGTTGCGTACCGCCATCTTCAGTACGACGGGGTTGCGCAGCACGAAGTACGCCGTTATCGCGGCTGCGATGAGGAAGACGACCGTGAGGATGGCGGTCAGCGTGCCGATCGGTATGCCGAAGAGCGTCTCCACCGTCAGCTGCCCTTCCCGTCAGCGGAGACCATCTCGTCGCTCTCGATGAGGCCGTCGCGCATCCGCACCATGCGCCCCGCGCGGGAGCCGACCACGGGATCGTGGGTGACGAGCACGAAGGTCTGCTCTTGCTCGCTGTTGAGCCGGCAGAGCAGGTCCATGATGTGGGTGCCGGTCTCGCTGTCCAGCGCACCGGTCGGCTCGTCCGCCCAGACGATGGCGGGGTCGTTCACGAGCGCCCGCGCTATGGTCACGCGCTGCTGCTGGCCGCCCGACATCTCCGCTGGGCGCTTGCCGGCCTGGTCCGCCAGCTCCACCATCTCCAGCACCTCCATCGCGCGGGATCGGGCCTTCGCCTGGCCGTGGCCGGAGAGCAGCAGCGGAAGCTCGACGTTCTCCGCTCCCGTGAGCACCGGCAGCAGGTTGTAGGCCTGGAACACGAACCCCATGCTCGCCGCGCGGAACCGGGTGCGTTCCCTGTCCGACATCTCGTGCACGGATGCGCCGTCTATCACGACCTCCCCGCTCGTCACGTCGTCTATGCCGGAGAAGGTGTTGAGCAGCGTGGTCTTGCCGGAACCGGAAGGCCCCATCACCGCGACCATCTGTCCTCTGCCGATGGAGAGGTCTACTCCCTGTAGAGCATGCACCTCTATCTCGCCCGCTCGATAGGTCTTCACAACGCTCCGTGCCTCGATGATGTCCGTCACACGCTCCTCCTGTGCCAGGGCCAACTGCCAAGTATGTACCATCGCATCTCAGACGGGCGGTGACAACAGCGTGGGCGGGTCAGTGATCGGACGGGGATAGCGCGGCGCGGGGGGCAAGCGGTAAGCGGGAGTATCAGGATCGAGGCATCCTCCAAACCGCCAGGAGTGCCGCCGCACAGAACAGGACCCCGACGAACCCCCTTGCGAGCGGGGGCCAAGCGTCTGTTACCGTCGCGCCGGTGCTGTAGATCCCGATGGCCAACGTGCCCAGGAGAGCAAACCATACGATTCCACTGAGCTCCTGCACTGCCAGCCACGTTCCCAGGAAGTAGCCCCTCTTCTCCCGGGGAGCGAGGTCCATCGCATAGGTCTCCAGCGCTATCCCTGTTGCCAGATTGCCGATGGTGACTGCGCCCAGTACAACCATGACGATCAGCAGACCATTCGCCCAGGGAGCCAGAAACATGACCACTGCAAGCGTTGCGAGTCCTGTCAACAGGATGGCCCTACGCCCCCACCAGTCCACCGCCGCACCCACCGGCACCGCAATCAGCATCGTGATCAGGGCAAACACAGCCACGACGATACCAACCGTCGCCGCGCTCAACCCCACGTCTTCGGTTATCGCAGAGAGTCCTGTACCGAGTAATTCAGTCGGACCCAGCACAAGCGCTACCACGATCAGGATGAGAAAGCCCCTGGTCAGGAACAACGACACGTCTGGTCGCAGACGACGCCGTGGAAGAGCCTCCGCTTCCGGAGCAGAGGCCGGTGCAGGGCGCGTCTCACGGACCAGCAGCAACGCGATCACCACGATGAAGACCTTGGTGACGGCTATGAAAACGAGGATCGCACGGATGTCTGAGGCTAACGTGACCACTCCCCCGACCAACGGCCCCGCGAGCATCCCGAGCTGCCCAGCCACGCTCCGCAGTGCAACCCCTCGACCCCTGTTGGATATCCGGGTGAAGTCCGCAAGCAGCGTGGTTGACCCGATCAGCCACGCTGCCGTGCCGAAACCGGAGATGAACGCAAACCCCAAGAAGACCGGGTAGCTGTCAGTGAACGCCTGCCCAGCCACAGCGCCGCCGTGCACCATCGCCCCGGCGACGATCACGTGTCTGCGCCCCAGGCGGTCGACGAGGACCCCGATCAGCGGGGTCGTGAGAAGTGGTATCCAACTGACCAGATAGGAGGCGCTGGCGGCAAAGGCGGAGCCAGTCAGTTCATAAGCGAGCAACGGTTGCCCGACCCAGAAGGCCCCCGTTCCTAAACTCCACAGGAAGAACAGCGAGAACAGCGGCAGCGCCTCCCTGCTCAACAGCCTTGGCGTCCGCTCCGTTTCCAGCGCCTCGTGCATCCGCGCATCGTCGCGGAAATCGCGGCGCGGGGCAACAGACGCAGCGTCCGCGCCCCCGCCCCGCACACGTCGGGTAGAATCGCGGGGTTCCGAACCTTCCGCACGAGGAGTTGCCCATGCCCGGCCCGCTCGACGGCATACGCGTCATAGACCTCACCCGCATCCTCGCGGGGCCGTTCTCCACGATGCTCATGGCCGACCTCGGTGCCGACGTCATCAAGGTCGAGCAGCCGGAGACGGGCGACCCGGCGCGCGGCAACGGGCCGTTCCTCACGCCGGAGGGCGCCGAGACGGACGAGCAGGCGTTCAGCACGTACTTCATGAGCATCAACCGGGGGAAGCGGAGCATCGCTATCGACCTCGCCAACCCGAAGGGGCGCGAGGTGCTGCTGCGGCTCGCCGAGACCGCCGACGTGCTCATCGAGAACTTCCGGCCCGGTTCGATGCAGCGGTTGGGGCTGGACTACGAGGCCGTGCGGGCGCGCAACCCGCGCATCGTCATGTGCTCGGTCTCGGGCTTCGGCCAGACGGGGCCGTACGCGCATCGCGCAGCGCTCGACGTCATCGTGCAGGGCATGGGCGGGATGCTGAGCATCACCGGCGAGCCCGGACGCGGCCCCGTACGCCCCGGTGCGAGCATCGGCGACATCACCGCCGCGCTCTTCGCCACCGTCGCCATCCAGAGCGCGCTGCTGGAGCGCGAACGCTCCGGGGAGGGGCAGTACATCGACATCGGCATGCTGGACTGCCAGGTCTCCATCATGGAGAACGCGTTCATGCGCTACTTCACGCTGGGCCAGGTGCCGCAGCGCATCGGCACGCGCCACCCGAGCTCCACGCCGTTCCAGGCGTTCAAGACCGCCGACGGCTATGTGGTCGTCGCCATCATGGGCGGCGGGACCGACCAGTGGCCGCTCTTCTGTGCCGCGATAGACCACGTGGAGTTGATGGACGACGAGCGCTACCTCACCGGCTGGTCGCGCACGCAGCACTACGACGAACTGATACCGGTGATCGAGGAGGCGATGCTCCAGAAGACCACCGCCGAGTGGGTGGACGTCCTGAACGAGATGGGCGTCCCGGCGGGGCCGGTGCAGGACATCGCGCAGGTGGCCGAGGACCCGCAGGTGAACCACCGGAATATGTTCGTGGAGATGGAGCACCCGGTTCTGGGGCCGGTGCGGTTCACCGGCAACCCCATCAAGTTGTCGCGGACGCCCAGCGGCCCCAGCCGAGTCCCGCCGCAGCTCGGCGAGCAGACGATGGAGGTGCTGACCGCCGACCTCGGCATGCCGGAGTCCGAGGCTGCGGCGCTCATGGCTGAGGGAGTCGTGGCGTGATATTCGGCGCGCTGCTCGCGCTCGTCTCCGCGTTCTCCTTCAGCGTCAACTTCATCCTCGTGCGGCGGGGCTTCGCCGACGCCGGAGCGACTGCGGCGCAGGGCGCGTTCATCACGGTGCTCCTGGGCGTGCCGTTCGGCCTCGTGTCCGTGATCGTGACCGGCCAGCTGTTCAACTTCGGCCAGCTTGCGCTGGAGGCCTACCTCCTGCTCGCCGCGGCAGGGATCGTCCACTTCGGCATCGGGCGCTACTGCAACTACCGCGGCATCGCCGCGATCGGCGCTCCACGCGCGGCCACGATCCAGGCCATCGCCGTGCCGTACAGCATCGTCATGGCGATGGTCCTCCTCGACGAACGGCCCACCATCCTGATGTACGTGGGCATCGCGCTCATCCTCGGGAGCCCGGCGCTGATGATCGATCGGCGGAAACGTTCCGCCCCTGCCGGCGGCGCCGCGAGCGACGCGCCTGCCGTGGAGATGAGGATGGTGGAGGGCTACACCTTCTCCCTCCTCGCGGCGGGGGCGTACGGCACCAGCCCCATCCTCATACGCGCCGCCGTGGAGGACGCGACCGGCATCGCGGCCATCGGCACGTTCGTCGCCTACGTCGGCGCGTCGGCGATGCTCATGGCCACGCTGGCGCTGCCCGCGCAGCGGCACCTCGTCGGCACCATCAACCTCCGCTACATGCGGTTGTTCGGCGGCGCGGGCTTCGCCGTCTTCTTTGCGCAACTGCTGCGCTTCTTCGCCCTCTCGATCGCCGACGTGAGCATCGTGAACCCCCTGATGCGTATGATCGGCGTCTTCACCCTCATCCTCTCGTACCTGGTCAACCGGCGGCTGGAGCACATCACGCTGGGCGTCGTGCTCGGCGTGCTGGTGTCGTTCGCCGGGTCGGCGCTGCTCGTGACCGCGGCGGCAGGCCGCTGAGTGATAGGGTCGTGACGTGATACTCGGCGCGCTCCTCTCGCTCTCTTCCGCGTTGTCGTTCAGCGTCAACGCCATCCTCGTTCGCAGAGGCATCGCCGGCGCGGGCGCGACTGCCTCGCAGGGGGCGTTCATCACGGTGTTGCTCGGCGTGCCGTTCGGCTTCGCCGCCGTCGTCATCACCGGCCAGGTGCTGCGCTTCGGCGAGGTGGCGCCTATGGGCTACCTGCTGTTGCTCACGGCGGGCATCATCCACTTCGGCGTCGGCAGGTACTGCAACTACCGCTCCGTCGAGGCGATCGGGGCGGCGCGCTCCGGGCCCATCATGGGCATCACCACTCCGTTCAGCGTCCTGATGGCTGTCATCCTGCTCGACGAGGTGGTGACGCTGACGATGCTGTTCGCCATCGGGCTCGTGCTGGTCGGTCCCGCGGTGATCCTCGAGCGCAGACCGCGCACCCCTGCTCCCGCAGCCTCGAGCGGAGGAGCGGAAGGCCCGCGCGCAACACGGAACCCCCTCGAACTGCGCTTCCTCGAGGGGTACGTGTTCGCCACCCTCGCGGCTGTCGCGTACGGGACGAGTCCTCTCCTCATCCGCTCCGCGCTGATGGACGCGACGCGGACGGCGGCGATAGGCACGTTCGTCGCGTACTTCGGCGCCTCGGCGGTGCTCCTGGCGACCCTCGTCATCCCCGGAAGGCGGCAGCTCATCCGCGCCATCAACCTTCGCTACATGCGGCTGTTCGGCGGCGCGGGGCTCATGGTCTTCCTCGCCCAGCTGCTGCGCTTCTTCGCGCTGTCGGTAGCCGACGTCAGCATCGTGACCCCGCTGCAGCGCATGGCCAACGTGTTCACGGTCATCCTGACGTGGATATTCAACCGCTCGCTGGAGACGATCACCTTGCGCGTCGTGCTCGGCGTGCTGGTCTCCTTCGCAGGCTCCGCGCTGCTGGTATACGCGGCGGCGACGCGATGAGGCCGGTGAGCGAGGAGGTAGCCGCGTGATATTCGGTGCCCTCCTTGCACTCGCCTCGTCGTTCTCGTTCAGCGTCAATTCCATCCTCATTCGGCGAGGCCTGGCCGACGCGGGCGCCACGGCGGCTCAGGGCGCGTTCATCACGGTGCTGCTCGGCGTGCCGTTCGGCCTCGCGGCAGTCGTCGTCACCGGTCAGATACTCAACTTCGACCAGATACCGCTGAACGGCTACCTGATGATTGCCGCGGCGGGCATCGTCCATTTCTGCATCGGGCGCTACTGCAACTACCGGAGCATCGCGGCTTTCGGCGCGTCGCGCGCCGTCACCATCCAGGCCTTCGCTGTGCCGTACAGCATCGTCATGGCGATCGTGCTGCTCGGCGAGCGGCCCACCGTGCTCATGTACGCGGCCATCGCGCTCATCCTCGGCAGTCCCTTGCTGATGATCGACCGCCGGAAACGGCCTGCCCGGGAGGCGGAACGGACGGGCGCGCCTCCTGCGGGTGCCGCCGGGAGCGGCGCGCCCGCCGTCGAGATACGCATGGTGGAGGGCGTCGTCTTCTCCCTGCTCGCGTCGGTGGGATACGGCACCAGCCCCATCCTGATCCGCGCCGCGATCGAGGATGCGACGGGCGTCGCTGCCATCGGCACATTCGTCGCGTACGTCGGCGCGTCGGCGGTGCTCCTGGTGTCGCTTGCGCTGCCTGCGCAGCGGCACCTCGTGGGCACGATCAACTTCCGCTACATGCGGCTGTTCGGCAGCGCGGGACTGAGCGTCTTCATGGCGCAGTTGCTGCGCTTCTTCGCGCTCGCGCTCGCCGACGTGACCATCGTCGACCCGCTCATGCGCACCGTGGGCGTCTTCACGCTCATCCTCTCCTACCTGGTCAACCGGCGGCTCGAACTCATCACGCTGGGGGTCGTGCTCAGCGTGCTGGTGTCGTTCGCGGGGTCGGCGATGCTGGTCATCGCAGCGGCGCAGCGCTGATCACCTACGCCTGCGCGAGCCGCAGCGCGGCCTCGTACTCTTCGCGCGTGTTGAGGTTCGTCAGCGTGAGCGGGTCGTCGACCGGCACGAGCACGCGCTCGGCGCGATGGCGCGAAACGACCTCCCGCAACCCCTGTCGCTCCTCCGTGATGGCGCGCAGCTCCGGCAGCAGCGCCGCGTCGAACAGCGGCGGGTGCCCGGCGTTGCCGTCGAGCGACGGCACGGCGATGGCGGGGCGCGACGCCAGCCACGCCTCCCGCAGCCGCGACAGCAGCGCGCCGGAGCGCGGCTGGTCCACCGAGACGATGAGCACGGCCGATACGTCGTCGGGCAGGGCGTGGAGTCCGGCGGTGATGGATGTGGTGCGTCCCTCGCGGTAGCGCGGGTTCTCGACGATCTGCAACGGCTCGGGGCCGGTGAGCACCTGCCGCAGGCGTTCTGCGAGGTGCCCGAGCACCGTGACGATGGGGTCGTAGCCCGCCTCCGCGAGCGCGTGCGCCTGGTGCGCCAGCAGCGGCCTGCCGCTTATCCACGGCAGCAGCGCCTTCATCTCGTGCATCCGCGTCGACTCGCCTGCTGCGAGCAGCACCGCCGCGACGCGAGGCTCGTTCCCGGTCATGGCGGATATCTTACCGCCGCTGGTAGTCTTGGCACAGGCGCAGCCCCAGCCCCAACGGAGGTCTCCATGCCCGTTCCGCACGACCAACTCCACGCACTCGCCCACGCGCTGAGCGAGGCCGAGCACAACGCGACACCGATCCCGCCGCTCACGGAGCAGGCGCCGGAACTCACGTCCGAGGACGCGTACGCCATCGCCGCGGACATCGTCGTGCACGAGTTGGAGCACGGCCACCGTATCGTCGGGCGGAAGGTCGGCCTCACGAACGAGGCGATGCAGGCCGTGTTCGGCATCGACACGCCCATCTACGGCACGATATTCGACGACACGACGGTGCGGGACAACGGGCGCATCAAGTCGTCCGAGCTCATCCACCCGAAGGCGGAACCGGAACTGGCGTTCCGGCTGAAGTCGCCGCTGCGCGGGCCGGATGTGACGCTGGAGGACGTGCTCGCCGCGACGGAGTACGTGTTCCCCGCGCTGGAGATCGTGGACAGCCGCATCGAGGGCTGGCGCATCAGGGAGCAGGACATCATCGCGGACAACGGCGTGGCGGCCCGGGTCGTGGTCGGGAGCACGCGGCTGCACCCAAGCGAGCTGGACCTTCCGACGGAGGAGGTCGTCCTCTACCGCAACGGCGAGGAGTTCGAGCGAGCGCAGGCATCGACAGTGCTGGGCAACCCGGCGCGCTCGGTGGCGTGGTGTGCGAACAAGCTCGCGGAGTTCGGGCAGGGGCTGCGCGCGGGCGAGTTCGTGATGACGGGCACCATCACGACGGCGATGGACGTCCGCGCCGGCGACACCGTCCGCGCGGAGTTCGCGACCCTCGGCGGGGTGAGCGTCCGGTTCACGTAGGGGCTACGCAACCAACTCAGGCAAGCGTCCTGCGCCCTCTCGGTCTCCGGATATCCTCCGCGAGTGTTCGATCGCCCAACGGATACGACCTTCCACTGCGGGGTTCATCTCGGAAAAGGATATCTGCTCGATCCAAGCCTCGGCGGCAAGTCTCCTTACAAACTCATCCGCGAAGGAGCCTGAAATTACCGAGACTCCTCGGAAGCTCACCGTCAAGTCACTCTCACCGCTGGCGCGAGTGACTCCTGCCAATGCAGCAGCAACCTCCTCGCCACGCGGTCGTGTGGCGAAGCTCTTACCGTAGTTGGACAGTGATGCAATCATCATAGGATGCTCCCTAGCTTACCCATGTCGCAGCGCCGCAATCCTAGCACGGCACACGAGCCTCCGCGACAACGCCGGGAATCTCCAGTCCCCGCCATGTGCGAAATCTCCCGTCAGGATAGATACGTAGGCGCCCACGGCCAGAGGCCATGAAGAGCCCGCGCTCGTACCCCTCTCGGAGTTCTGCGCGGATATGCCCCAGTCCATACCCCCTATGGGGATCATTGACTCCGCTAACGCCGTCGCCAAAAGCGATTCGCAGCGCACCGCCATCGTCAACCACCGCACTCCTGTACTCTTTATTCTTAGCTAGGGATCGTCGAATCCCAATCCCGCTATCGCCCACAGCGATCTCAATGACTCCGGATTCATTCGTCCCGTACCGTTGGGCGAGCACCCAACCCATCTTGGTCTCAGAATGGGCCACTACGTTCCCGGCCAACTCCGCCACGACCGTATGGCAAGTATGGAGAAGCGGCGCGAGTCCATCAGGGCTTTGCTGGAAGACCTCTTCCACTTGGGCAGCTATCTCCTCCACCTCTGCGTACGTAGTGAAGCTTCGCACCGGAATCAGGGCCCTTACGCTCTGATCTACTCGCTGGAGGACCGCTTCACTCACTTTCAACGAGACAAACTGTTGCAGCACGTCCAAGAATCCGACCCGGTACAGGTAGTTCCAAGTGCTGTCTTTGAGAGGGACGACAACATCAAATCGTATGCCACGCTCCGAGAGCTTGCCCGCAAGCGAGATGAGGGCTATCACACCTATGGGGCTTATGAATTGCACCCTGGATAGATTGATGCACACTGCCCCGTACCTGCCCGACCACGCTCCGAAGGCCAACCGCCCGATGTGTCTCGAATCCACTGAAGGAGGCAACTCGATCTGTTTGACACGTTTCGTTGATTCCATGCTCTTGGCTCACTACTCAGAATTATACGCTCCTTGAGCGTTAGTCGTTCATGCGGCCTCTCAGCTAGCGATGCCATCGCCTCCGCGACACCTGCTCCCCTTGCGACATCTCCCGGCGTTGTTCGTCCTGCCTGCCGGTGTGCTAGCATCGGCGCCCCTGAACGTCCGGGGCCGGTTCGGCGTCGTCGACGGGATGGGGACTGGGGAGCAACGGGATGGAGATCCACGAATCACTGTTCGCTGTTGGCGCACTCATCGTTGCAGCCAAGCTCCTGGAAGGCGTCTTCAAGCGCATCGGCCTGAACGCCATCTTCGCCTACGCCGTCGCCGGCGTGATCCTCGGCCCTGTGACCGGCCTCGTCCACACCGGCAGGGAGATCGACCTCGTCCTCAGCATCGGCATCTTCATGTTCTTCTTCCTCATCGGGCTGGAGGAGCTGGACATCGCCGGCTTCCTCGCCGCCATCCGGGGCCGCATCTTCTTCACCGCCGTGCTTGCCGTCACCCTCTCCATGCTCGTCTCCCTCGCGGTCACGACCGACTACTTCTTCGACCTCGGGCTGGGACTCAACTTCACCGAGGCCCTGGGACTCGCCGGCGTGCTCTCCCTCTCCAGCCTGGGCGTCGTCGCGAAGGCGCTCATCGACGAGGGCCGGCTGCGCGAGCCCGTCGGCGTGCAGATATTCACCGCCGTCATCATCGTCGAGCTGATCGCCCTTTTCATCGTGGGCTTCGCCATCAGCGGCCATTTCTCGGTGGACGAGCACGGCGCCCTCGATGCGGCGGAAGTGGGCGTCATCATCGCCGAGATCATCGGGTTCGCCGTCGTCACGTGGTTCGTGGCCAGCAAGCTGCTTCCGCGGATGCTCGGGCTGCTGCACCGCGTCCTGCGCGTGCCGCAGTTCACCCTTGGCGTACTCCTCGGCACCCTCTTCCTCGTCGTCGTCGCCGCCGAAGAGGTGGGGTTGCACGGCTCCCTCGGCGCGCTCCTCTTCGGCGCCGCCCTCTCGTTCCTGCCGTACCAGATGCGGCGCGACATCATGCCCGGCATGCGCGGGGCTGCCGAGGGCTTCTTCGTGCCGCTGTTCTTCGCTTCCGCGGGCCTCTATCTCAGCCTGGAATTCACCAAACTGCCCGTGGAGACGATCCTGGCGCTGGCCCTTGTCCCCCTGGCGGGCAAGATCGGCGCCTCCTTCGTCAGCGCCTACGTCACACGGGTCGACGCGCCCTTCGCCACGGCGGTGGGCCTCACGGCGAAAGGCGTCGCGGAGATCGCGCTCCTCCTGGTGATGCTGCAGACCGGCGCCATCGGCAAGGACATCTTCTCCCTGCTGGTGCTGGTGATGCTCGCCTACATCATGCTCACGCCCATGGGCATCGGTTACGCGCTGCGGCGGATCGCCCAACCGACACGCGAGTTCTCGACCGACAATCTCCCGCCTTCGTTCGCGCGGTTCGTGCTGGACGAGGTCAGGGTGCGCGACCTGCTGGACCCCTACCGCATCCACCCGGAGGCCTCGCAGACCGTCAAGACCTTTGCGGAGGACTGGCTGTTGCAGGACCAGCACGACTACGTGGTCGTGGAGCCCGATGGGCTGGCCGGCATCGTGTCCGTGAGCATGCTGCGTTACCTGCCCCGCGCCGAGTGGGAACACACGCCGCTCAGCCAGATGCTGCGGCAGCAGACGCCGACCGCTTCCGCCGACGACTACCTGGAGGACGCACTGCAGCGCATGACCGAGAACTCCCTCTCCGTCCTCCCCGTCGTCGACCCTGAGACCGGCGCGTTCAAGGGTTCCATCACCGCCCACGAGATCCTGGAGATGCTGCTCCTCAGCGCCCGCGGACAATAGGCGCGGGCTAGTACGACGTGAGCAGGAGGCGGGTGTACTCGTCGCCGGGGGCTTCGATGAGCTCATCGTACGTCCCGATGCGGAGCAGGCGGCCGTCCCGTATGACGGCGATGCGGTCCGCCATGACGCGCGCGTCGGCGATGCTGTGCGTCACGTACACCGTCGAGGCGCCCAGTTCGTCGTGGAGCCGCCGTACCTCCGAGCGCATCTTCGGCCTGCTGATCGGGTCGAGGCTGCTGAGCGGCTCGTCCATCAGGAACGTCTTGTCCTCCGTCACCATCGCTCGCGCGAGGGCCACGCGCTGGCGCTCTCCGCCCGACAACTCGTCCGGCTTGCGCGGGAACAGGTACTCCCTGAGCCCGACGCGGCGGGTCACGTTGCCCACGTGCGTGCGGATCTGGTCGTCCGTCCACCGGCGGACCTTCAGCGGCAGGCTGAGGTTGGAGTAGCCGCGCTCGTCCATCACCCGCAGGTGCGGCCACAGGGCCAGACTCTGGAAGATGAGTTGGACCGGCCTGCGCCCGACCGGGACGTCGTTCATGAGCTCCCCGTTGATGTAGATGTCGCCCTGCTCCGGCTTCTCGAGCCCGGCGATCAGGCGCAGCAGCGTGGTCTTCCCCGAACCGGACTCGCCCATGACCGCGACGAACTCGCCATCGCCGACCTCGAAGTCCGCGATATCCACCGCCGGAATCTCGCTATTCGGGTACTGGAACTTCAGCCGCAGGACACGTATGCCGCTCATCGCTCCTCCTGCCCGCGGAAGTATAGGACAGCGGTCAGTGAGCGTGCGCCTTACCCCGGCGGGCGTGCCTCGGTCGTGGAGTCTTCGGCGGTGTCCGTGCCGCCACCGTCCGCCGCCGGTACCGATTCCCCGGCCTGCACCGCCTCAGCCTCAGGCTTCGAGCGGTGGGCCTCCGGCGCCGGAGGCGCGGGCCTGCCCCGCCGCCGGAACACGCGCCTGAGCACCGCCCTTATGAACCGCAGCGCGAACTCCAATAGCACGAGGAACACCAGGTAGTAAAAGATGTTCTCCCTGTGCTCGTTGGCCCGTTCCAGGACCGACAGCGACTTGCCTATCTCGAAGAAGGACGCATCGATCAGGAAGATCGCCAGCACCGCGAACGGCAGTATCTTCGCCAGGTCTCGTGCCAGGTCTTCGTCGTAGTACGCCGTCACCCTGATCGCGCTGACGGTCGCCAGCGCGATCAGCAGGATGTCCGCGAACGGGCGGTCCCGGGAGAGGAACGTCAGGATGAGTGTGAGCACCGCGAACCAGAAGAAGGCGAACAGCGGGAACACGATGAGGTACTTGATCACGTACATGACCACGCCCAGGACACGCCGCACGAACCGGTGACGGGACTCCTCGTACCGGGAGAAGTCCAGCCCGAACATGTCCCTGGATGCAACGAACCGGTAGAACCTGAAGATGAAGATGGCGTACACGCTCATGCCGAGGACGTAGACCGCCACAGGCCCCAACAGGTCGAGAGCGTCGACCATGTACAGGCCTTCGGGGAAGATGGACTCCAGGTTCATGAGGAAGACTCTATCCGCCGCATCCGGTCCGCGTCACGCAGCGAACGCTACTCCCGCGGGTCGAGCCTGCGCAGCAGGGCGCGGGGGTTGTCGGAGAGCCCGGCTAGATAGCAGAGCGACGCCGCGAACGATGAGACGCCCGACAGCACGAACAGCGCTCCGGTGGACGCTCCGCCGAGCGACAACGCGGCCGCGACCAGCAGCGTCGCGCGCCGTGTCCAACCGGCGAGGCGGAACGCCGCCCACAGCGCGAGCAGCGCCCCAGCGATGCTCAACAGCGGCAGCGCCGCGAGCGCCCGCGCTTCTATGTCGCCGGCGTTGGCAACGAAGAGGCCGAACGCGATGACCCCCAGCCCGCCGCCGAGCACCGCGCCCCCAAGGACGAGCGAGTTGGCGTCCCGCCTCCGCCGCGTGCGGGTGCGCTCCAGCCAGACGAACGGGACGGCGGCAGCCGCACCCACGACGAGGAGCACTGCGATCAGCACCGCCTGCGCCGCCATGCCGCCCTATGCTCCCTGCCAGGCCGCGCTCACGGTTCGAACCGGTACGCGACCGGCAACGCGCCGGGGTCTGTGACGCTTGCATCCGGATGGTGGTAGATCGCCTGTATCCCCGGGCCGCAGTCGCCGAACTCGTCGCAGGAGAGCGTGCCAGTGAGGCCGGAGAAGCCCGCCGAGACGGCCCGAACGGCCCCGCGGAGCGCTGAGCGGTCGACGCGCAGCGTGTTCTCGTCGGCGAGACCGATGAGGCGGGTGAAGAAGTTGCCGTCGTCGCGGACCGCGGCGCGCTCGATGGCCGCGAGCAGGAGCGTTGCGGCGTCGTAGGCGTGCGCCCAGTAGAGCGTCGTGTGCGCCAGGTCGCCGTAAGCGGCCTCGAACGCCGCGAGCGCCTCGGCGGTGGTCTTGCCGGTCGCGGCGTTGCGGTTGCTCCAGACGTGGGCCGGAGCCCCCGCGAAGTAGAGGCCCTCCGACTCCGGCAGGGCGAGGAACTCCGATTCCAGCGAGCCGTCGGCCGATATGAACACCGCGCTTGCCAGGCGGCTGTCTCCCCGCGCCTGCCGGATGAAGTGTTCCGCCTCCTCGGAGAAGATTGGGAAGAAGATGCCATCCGGCTCCGCGATGGTGAACTCACGGAGCACCTCTCCCATGTCGGTCTGTCCCTTCTCGATGGCGCCGATGACCGGAACGCTGCCGCCGCGGGCGCGGAACTCTTCACTGAACGCTCTCGCGAGGCCGCTCGTGTACGGGTCGCCGTCGTGCAGAGCGACCATGCTGCGCAGGCCCAACTTGTCGTAGGCGAAACCGGCGACCGCCTGCCCCTGGTAGAGGTCGTTGTTCGCGACGCGGAAATAGCCCTCGTGGTGGTAGGAGCCCGCGTTGCCCGCCAGGTCCGACGTGAGTGCGGGCGCCGTGTTGGTGGGAGAGATCATGACGAGCCCGGCCACGCTGACCACGGGGGACGCCGCCACCGCCGCCCCCGAGCAGGTCGTGCCGACGATGCCGAGTACCTTCGGGTCGTCGGCGATAGCGTCGGCGCCCTCGTGTCCCCCTTCCCGTGAGCACATGTCGTCCACGGATTCGCCGAGTTCAACCTCGTGGCCGTGGATGAGGCCGAAGTCGCCGACGGCCATCTCGACGGCGGCGCGGGATGCGCCGCTTCCCGAGAGCAACGTGCGGATCTCGACGGGGTCGTCCGGGCCGATGACGACCACGTCCGGGTCGTCGGTCCCGCCGCAGGCCGCCGCAGCGACGACTGCCAGAAGCGTTCCCCACCGTGCGGTCCTGCGTAACGCGTTCAATCCAACTACCTCTCTGGAATGATACACAGCGCCTCACCTCTCGACGCGCGCCGACGCCACCTGCTCGTAGACCTCCGCGAGGCGGGCGGCGGACGCGTCCCAGGTGAATCGACGCGCCTGCGCTGCGCCCGCCTCACCCATGCGCTGCGCAAGCGGAGGGTCGCCCAGCATGGCGTCGAGCGCTTCCGCCAGCGCTGCGGCGTCTCCCGGTTCGCAGAGGAGGCCGGTCTCGCCGTGGCGCACGAATTCCCGTAAGCCCCCTGCATCGGACGCCGCTACCGGCGTGCCACACGCCATCGCCTCGAGCGCCACGAGCCCGAACGTCTCGTGCAGCGACGGCACGGCGCACACGTCGGCGGCGGCGTAGTACGAAGGCAACTCGCGCTGTGGGACCGCTGCGCGCCAGTCCAGCAGACCGCTCACCCCGCTCGCTCGCGCCGTCTCCCGCAGCCACTCCGTCCCCGGCTCACCTTCCTTGCCGCCGACCACGAGCAACCGGACGTCCTGCGACGTATCGAGGAGCGCGAGCGCCCGCACGAGCACGTCGGTGCCTTTGAACGTTTCGATGCGCCCCACGGAGAGCACGACGCGCTCGTCTCCTCCGATGCCGAGCGCGGCCCGCGCCTCTGTGCGCGGCTGCGGCCCGAAGAGCGTCGTGTCCACGCCCATCGGCACGGCGTGCGTCCTGTCCGGCGCAAGCCCGAACAGTTCGCAGAGGGATGCTGACTCATCGTCCGTGAAGGTGACGACGGCGTCGGAGCGCCGTATCGCGTCGGCCTCCGCGCGCTTGCGGGCGTCCGACTCGGGAGCACCACCCGCTCGCTCCTTGATGACGGCGATGGTGTGTCCGGTGAAGACGTGCGGCACGCCGAGACGCTCCGCGAGCCGCAGGCCCGGCTCGGCCGACGTCCAGTAGTGGCTGTGGACGAGGTCGTAACGCACGCCGGATGCCTCCACGGCGGCGAGCAGGTCGTCCGCGAAGCCCGGCGCGTCTTCGGCGGCGACGTGGGTCACACGCGGCGGTTCCTGCTCGGAGGAGGCCGGGCATGGCCCGTTGGAAGCGGCGTAGACGTCCATCCGCACGCCCGCGCGCGTCAGTGCCTGCATCATGCTGCGCAGGAAGACGCTCATCCCGCCTGCCGAACCCGCGCCGGGGGCGGCGAAGGGAGAGCCGTGGGCGGAAACGCAGGCGACGCGCAACGCGCTCATCTCCGGCGCTTTAGCGCGTCACGACGATGCGATGGATGCGTCCGTCTACCGCACCGAGGTGGTACTTGTAGTGCTCCGGGCCCCGGAGCAGGTCGAAGTAGGTGAGCCCGCTCTCTATCGCGTCCTTGATGCAGAGCGCCTTCAGCATGAGCCCGGCGGCCAAATGGTCATAAACGTGGCGGTAGCCGCTGTTGTAGAGCAGCCGCCTGCCCGCGTAGTCGAACGAGAGAACGGCGGCAGCGGCAGGATCGTCCCCGATCTCCAACAGGAAGAGGCGGAGGTGCCCCGCTTCGTGCATGCGGTCAGTCACGCGGTGGAAGAACGCCTCTCGCTCCGGGTTGAGGAACGCGCTCTTCTCCTCCCGGCTCTCTGCCATCACCTCACGGAAGAGCGCCAGGTCGCGCTCCAGGGTCGACGCGTCGGCGAGGCGCACGCGCACGGGGCCCGCGGACTCCAGCCGCCGCAGCTTGCGCCGCAGTTCGTGCCGGTCCTTCTTCCGCAGACCCGCGAGATAGGCGTCCCACGACTCCGGCAGCGTTACGCCGGGCACGACGTCCTCCTCCTCGACCGTGACGCCGTAGCCGCGCTCCCGGGCCGCCTGCGCGAGGAGCGCCAGCGTCGGCGACCACTCCGGCACCGACGACAGCTCCATCTCGCGCCACGGCTCGCTCTCCAGGCAGTCGAACAGCTCGAAGTAGAACGCGGGGTCGGGCGCGATGAAGTCGTGGTAGTCGAAGAGGTCGGTGCCGCCGACGAAGGTGATGCGTCCGTCGTTCAGCTGCAGCGGCGCAAGCCCCAGCGGTGCGTCGGGCGGGCCGACGGTGACGAGCCGCAACTCGTCGTCGCGGCCGAACTCGTCCCACCACGCCTCCTGCCACTCCGGCGTCATGAAGATCGTGCTCCAGGGCAGGCGTTCCAGCAGCTCCCGCCAGACCGCGCGGACGGGCGCGAACGACCTCGTTGCCTCGGCGCACGTCAATGCAGCCCCTCCTGCAGCAGGCTCAACGCCTCCGCCCGCGTCGCCTGGTCCGATACGAAGACGCCGCGCAGCGCGGACGTGACGATGGACGTACCCGGCTTGCGCACGCCGCGCATCGACATGCACAGGTGCTCGGCGCGCATCACCACCGCCGCGCCCGACGGCTGGACCGTCTCCATGATGGCGTCCGCTATCTGGGACGTGAGACGCTCCTGCACCTGCGGGCGCTTCGCGAAGATGTCCACTGCGCGCGCGAGTTTGCTGATGCCGACGATCTTCCCGTGCGGGATGTAGGCCACGTGCGCCGTGCCGAAGAAGGGGAGGAGGTGGTGTTCGCAGATTGAGTAGAACGGCATGTCGCGCATCAGCACCATCTCCTGGTGCGACTCGTCGAACTGCACGGAGAGCACTTCCTTCGCGTCCTGGTCGATGCCCCCCGATACCTCCTCGTACATGCGGGCGACCCGGCTCGGGGTGTCGCGTAGCCCATCGCGCTCCGGGTCCTCGCCTATGGCGAGCAGCAGTTCCCGGATGGCGTGCTCCACTCTGGCCGAGTCTATCGTCAACGTCTTCTCCTCAGTCCTGCGCTATGACCCGTGCGACCTCGCGCACGTCCGGCGGCGCCGTCTCGGGCGGCCGCGTCATGAGCTGCTCCGCGATCGGCGTGTCCTTCAGCCCCGTGCCGGTGATGATGCACACCGCCGTCGCCGACGAGAAGTCCACGCCTGCGCGCGCGTGCTTGATGAGCCCCGCGACTCCCGCGGCGGACGCGGGCTCGCAGAAGATGCCCTCCATGCTCGGCAGCAGTCCGTAGGCTTCGAGTATCTCGCTGTCGGTGACGGCGTCTATCGTTCCGCCGGACTCGTCACGCGCCGCGACGGCGCCCGCCCAGTTCGCCGGATTGCCGATGCGTATCGCCGAGGCGACCGTCTCCGGCTTCAGGACGGGCGCGCCCTGGACGATGGGAGCAGCCCCGGCGGCCTCCATCCCCATCATGCGGGGGCGGCGGGTCGCCAGGCCCGCCTTGTGGTACTCGACGAACCCCCGCCAGTAGGCCGTGATGTTGCCCGCGTTCCCCACGGGGATGAACAGGTAGTCGGGCGCGTCGCCGAGGTCGTCCACGATCTCGAACGCCGCGGTCTTCTGCCCTTCGAGGCGATTGGGGTTCACGGAGTTGACCAGCGCGAAACGCTCCTCGTATGCGGCCAGTTCCCGCGCGATGCGGAGCGCGTCGTCGAAGTTGCCCTGGATCGTCACGATGCGCGCGCCGTAGGCGACGGCCTGGCTCATCTTGCCCGGGGCCACGCTGCCCTCCGGCACGAGGACGACCGTCTCCAGCCCCGACGCGGCCCCGAACGCCGACGCCGACGCGCTCGTGTTGCCCGTGGACGCGCACAGCAGGCGCGTCATCCCCTCCTCCATCGCCTTCGCCACGGCGACGACCATCCCCCTGTCCTTGAACGACCCGGTGGGATTGCAGCCTTCCAGTTTGAAGTAGAGCGCGCCGACCCCGAACTCGCGCTCGAGGCTGCGTGATCGCACGAGCGGCGTGTTCCCCTCGCCGATGGTCAGCGCCGGAGTCGCCGCCGTCACGGGCAGGCGGCCCGCATAACGCTTCAGCACTCCCTCGATCACGCTACCTCCGTACCTGTTGCGGGCCTACGCGGCGCCGTCCTCGATCCGCACGAGTTTCGGCGCGCCGTAGACCACCTGCAGGGCCTCCAGTTTACGCGCCGCCTCCTGTACTGCCGACTCCCGCGCCTTGTGGGTGATGATGACGACCTCGGCGGGCGTTCCGGCGTCCTCCGGAACCTCCTTCTGGATGATGGAGGCGAGGCTGACGCCCATCTCGCCGAGCACGCCGGTGATCTGCGCCATCACGCCGGGCTTGTCGTACGCCCGCAGCCGAAGATAGTACTTCGTCTCCAGCTCCGCCACCGGCAGCATGGGCATGCGCTCCTGCACGTCCGGATAGACGGGCGCCGCGCCGGATATCGAGGCCCGCACGATGGCGAGCACGTCGCCGATGATGGCCGAAGTGGTGGGGGAGGCGCCCGCGCCGGGCCCCTGGAACATCGCCCAGCCGACGAGGTCGCCTTCCAGCTCCACCGCGTTGTAGACGCCGTCCACCTTCGCGAGCGGGTGCTCCTCGTGCAGGAAGGCCGGGTGCACGCGCGCCTGCACGGCCCCGTTCTGCAACCGGCTCGCCGCCAGCAGCTTGATCACGTAGCCCAGATCCCGCGCGTACTCGAAGTCCGCCGCGTCCAGTCCGCGTATGCCCTCGCGGTACACGTCCGGCTCCCGGACCGTGCAGCGGAACGCGAGCGTGCTGAGTATCGCCAGCTTGTACGCGGCGTCCTTGCCGTCGACGTCGTCGGAAGGGTCGGGCTCGGCATAGCCGTTGCGCTGCGCCTCCGCGAGCGCGTCCTCGTACGACGCGCCGTCGTGCGCCATGCGCGTGAGCATGTAGTTCGTCGTGCCGTTGATGACCGCGTTGACCCCCGTGACCCTGTTCCCCGCGAGGTCGCGCACCAACGGACCGATGATGGGTATGCCCCCGCCGACGCTCGCCTCGAACGCCAGCGTCACGCCGTGCTCCGCCGCGAGCGCCAGCAGCTCCGGCCCGTGCAGCGCCATCACCTGCTTGTTGGCCGTAACGACGTGCTTGCCCGCGCGCAGCGCCGACTCGATGCAGTCGAGCGCGGGCTGCTCGCCGCCCATCACCTCGACGACGACGTCCACGTCTTCGGCGGTGATCAGCGCGGCAGCGTCGCTGGTGAGGCCGACCCCCGGCGGCAGCCCGGGTCGGGGCTTCGTTGCGTCGCGTACGAGCACGCCGGTCAGCCGGAGCGGACGCCCCGCGTAGCGCGCCAGCGCGTCGGTCCGGTCGGCGAGCGTCTGCGCCACGCCGGTCCCGACCGTGCCCGCGCCGAGGAGTGCGACGCCGACCGCCTTGCGTGTGCTCATCGGAGGTTTTCCAGTTGGTCCACCAGCCATCGTGCGTCGTCCGGAGTGAAGTAGAACTGCAGCGATATGGTCTGTGTGTCTATCCAGGCCTGGAACTCGTTCTGCGCCCACAACTCCCGCATGATGCCGGTCAGGGGCTGTTCGGACGGGCCGTCCGTTATGCGGAAGACGATCGTCCCGAACGCCGTCGTGTGCGGCCCCTGCACCTCGCCCTGCTCGATGCCTTCCGCGAACAGCACGCCGTTCACGTCGGCCTGCAGCACGCCCTCCGGCACCCAGCCCACGACCCCGGTCTCCCTCTCGGAGAACAAGAGGTCTTCGTTGAGGTCTTCGGCGACGGCAGCGAACTCTTCGCCCTCTTCGAGGCGCGCGACCGCGTCGCGCGCATCCGTCACGTTCTGGGTCACGATCCACTCGACGTGTATCTGCTCCGTGTCCTGGGGGGCCGCTCCGGAGAAGTGCTCGAGCGCAGACTGGCGGCGCAGCTGCCCCGCGATCCAGGCCCGATACTCATCTTCGCTCACCCCGACCCCGTTGAGGAACTCGCCGAAGGCCTGACGGCCCTCTTCGCTCAGCTCATCGGGAGGGTCGGCTTCCGGGTCGAGGTCGGGCTCGAAGACCTGTACGATCTCGGCTCCCACTGCGCCGGGGTCGATGGTGGCGCCTATCTCGGCGCTCTTGCGCTCGATGATGCCATCGCCGATCAGGTTGTTCAGCCCCTGCTCGGGCACGAACGAACCGGTCACCCAGGCGTCCAGCAGCGTGTAGGGCAGCGCCTCCCGCAACTGGTGCTGCACGCCGTCGACCTCCGCGACGACCTTGCGGGGAACGCGATACGAGTTGAAGTACCAGCCCACCGACAGCATCGCAACGAGCCCGAACAGGACTGCTGCGATGGCCACGTACAGCACGCGCTGGCGCTGGCGTTCGCTCAGGCGGCGGCTGGCAACCTGAGGAGACGCTGAGCGCCCCGAGTGCTGGCGTTCCGCGCGTCGGCGTTGTCGCATGTAGCCGTGTACTACTCTTTGGAGTCTGCGGGTTCGGTTGCAGGCGCTTCAGCGGGCTCGTCCGCAGCGGGAGGCTCGTCCTCGGCAGAGGGCGCATCCTCCGCCTCGGCGGCAGGAGCCTCTTCGGCCACGGGCGCGTCCTCAACCTCTGCTACGGGCGCGTCCTCTGCTTCGGCTACGGGCTCGTCCGCAGCGGCGGGCGTGTCCTCGGCTTCGGCTGTAGGCGCATCCGCTGCTACGGCGGCGCTCTCCGCGGTCGCTTCCTCGGCAACAGGCGCACCTTCAGTAGCGGGAGCGGTGGTCGCTGCGGCCTCTCCCTCTGCGGCAGGGGCCGCGTCGGGGCGTGGCCCGCGGAACCCCCCGTCGCGCTGGCCGAACCGGCGGCCGCCGCGGTCGGGGCGGGTCAGCTCGATGAGGCTGTGCCCGCCGGTGTACGGCAGGAGCGCAAGGAAGCGCGCGCGCTTGATGGCCACGGCGAGCTTGCGCTGGTGGCGCGCCCGCGTGCCCGTCCGCCTGCTCGAGTCGATCTTCCCCCATTCTGAGATGAACCGCCGCAGGACGGGAACGTCCTTGTAGTTCGGCGTCTTCTTCTCAGCGCTGAAATAGCAGACCTTCCGCCTCGGGAAGTATCGCCGCCCGCCGGGGCGCCGCCGTCGTATGTTCTGCATCTACGTGCTCTCCTCCAGTGATCAGAACGGCAGGTCGTCCGGCGAGAGCACGTCGGGGCCGGTGTCGTACCCGCCGCCGGTGCTCTGCCCGTAGGAGCCTCCGCCGTATTCGCTGCCTTCGTCGCCCGCGCCCGGCCTGTCCAGGAACAGCACCCGGTCCGCGATGATCTCGTTGCGGAAGCGCATCTGCCCGTCGTTGCCCTGGTACGAATGGCTCCGCAACCTGCCGTCGACGTAGGCCCTGCGTCCCTTGGAGAGGTACTGGTTCACCTGCTCCGCGAGAGCGTTCCACGCGACGACGGTGAACCACTCCGTCTCCTGCCGCCGCTCTCCTTCACGCGTGTTGTAGGAGCGGCTCGCGGCGATGCGGAAGGAGGTAACGGGAGATCCGGAGGGCGTGTACCGCATCTCCGGGTCCGTTCCCACGTTCCCGATCACCATGATCTTGTTGAGGCCGACCAACGCGCGGCTCCCTCTACTCTTCGTCCTTGCGGATGAGGAGGTGCCGGATGACGTCGTCCGTGAGTTTGAGCGAGTTGTCCAGCACGGTCGTCCCGCTGCCTTCCATCTCGATGTTCGCCAGGTGGTAGTTGGCCTCGGTGAACCGGCCTATCTTGTAGGCCAGCTTCCGCTTGCCCCAGTTGTCCTCGCTCACGATGCTGCCCCCGTGGTCGGACGCCACGCGCCGCACGCGCTCGACGACCGCCTCCAGCCGCTCGTCGTCGGCATCGGGGTGGACCAGCATCACCAACTCGTACTGACGCACTCCTCGCTCCCTCTCGTTCCGCGAACGTCTTCCGCTTGAATCAAACCGCGCGGCCTGTTCGACGCGCGTCTCGCGATTATAGCACGCTCAGCCGTACGTCCGGCAACCGCTACCTAGTCGTCGAGCCCCGGCACCGGGAAGCCCGCCGTCAGCTGGCCGACCTCGTCGGCGATGGCGCTCAGCGCGGCCTCGTCGTCCCGGCTGTGCAGCGTCCGCACGAGGAGCTGCGCCACCTTCTGGCACTCCTCCACGCCGAAGCCGCGAGCCGTCACCGCCGGTGTGCCGAGCCGCAGGCCGCTCGTGACGCGCGGAGGCTGCGGGTCGTTCGGTATCGCGTTCTTGTTCACCGTGATGCGCACCTTGCCGAGCGTCTCCTCCGCCTCCTGACCCGTCCAGCCCAGCGGCCGCAGGTCCACGAGCATGAGGTGGTTGTCGGTGCCGCCCGAGACGATGCGCAGGCCCTCACCCTCGAGCGCCGCGGCCATGGCTTGGGCGTTCTCGACGATCCGGCGGCCGTAGTCCGCGAACTCGGGCTGGAGCGCCTCCCCGAAGCAGACGGCCTTCGCGGCGATCGCGTGCATGAGCGGTCCGCCCTGCGCGTACGGGAACACCGCGCGGTCTATGTTCCGCCGGTGCTCCTCCGTGCTGAGGATGAACGCGCCCCTCGGCCCCCGCAGCGACTTGTGCGTCGTGCTGGTCACGACCGACGCGTGCGGGACAGGGGAGGGGTGCGCGCCCGCGGCCACCAGGCCTGCTATGTGCGCCATGTCCACCATCAGCACCGCGCCCACTTCCTCGGCGATCCCGGCGAAGCGCGCGAAATCTATCGTCCGAGGGTACGCCGTGTACCCCGCCACGATGACCTTCGGCTTCACCTGCCGCGCCTGTTCCGCGATGGCGTCGTAGTCCAGTTGCTCCGTCTCCGGGTCGAGGCCGTAGGCGGCGAAGTTGTAGAGCTTGGCCGAGAAGTTGACGGGGCTGCCGTGCGTGAGGTGCCCGCCCTGGTCCAGCTGCAGGCCCATGATGGTGTCGCCGACATCGCAGAGCGCGGCGTACGCCTCCATGTTGGCGGTCGCTCCGGCATGCGGTTGTACGTTCACGTGCTCTGCGCCGAACAGCTCCTTCGCGCGGTCGATCGCCAGCTGCTCGGCGATGTCCACGAACTCGCAGGAGCCGTAGTAGCGGCGTCCGGGGTAGCCCTCCGCGTACTTGTTCGTCAGCGGCGAGCCCTGCGCCTCCAGCACCGCCCGGCTGGCGTAATTCTCGGAGGCGATGAGCACGATGTTCCGGCGCTGCCGGTCCGACTCCTTCCGGATCGCCTCCGCTATCTCGGGGTCACGCTCCATCAGCACGCTCACGACGATTTCACCTCTGCCACGATGTGGGGATTCCCTGCAGGAGAAGGATATGCCCCGCGCCCGAGCGCCCGCAAACGGGCGGTGGCGCGTTAGCCACACGCAGGGTTGACCCATCCACGAACCATCCCTATAGTCCGCAACCCCGGTCGTATTGTGATGTTGGAGGAGGTATGCGTATGGCAGGATTGCAAGGCACCAAGAGCGAGGCGAACCTGAAGGCGGCGTTCGCCCGCGAGTCCGAAGCCAACAGGCGCTACCTCTACTTCGCCCGCCGCGCCGACATCGAGGGCTACCCCGAGATCGGCGGCCTCTTCCGCGACATCTCCGAGGCCGAGACCGGCCACGCCTTCGGGCACCTCGACTTCCTGAAGGAGACCGGCGACCCCGCGACCGGCGAGCTCATCGGCACCACCGAGGACAACCTCAAGTCCGCCATCGCCGGTGAGACCTACGACTTCACCGAGCTGTACCCCGACTTTGCCCGCACCGCGCGCGACGAGGGCTTCGACGAGCTCGCGGAGTGGTTCGAGACGCTGGCCCGCGCCGAGCGCTCCCACGCCGGCCGGTTCACCAAGGCCATCGAGAACCTCGGCTCCTAGACTCCGTCAGAACGCGGAAGCGCCTCCGAAGCCATGGCCTCGGAGGCGCTTTTCATGTCTGCTGTCGAGGGGCCTGAGCCCTCAGGACTACGCCAGGTCGTAGCGGTCCAGGTTCATCACCTTGTTCCACGCGCTGACGAAGTCGCTCACGAACTGCCCCTCACCGTCGTCGCATCCGTAGACCTCCGCGATGGCCCGCAGCTCGGAGTTGGAGCCGAAGACCAGGTCCACCCGGGTGCCGGTCCACTTGACCGCGCCGCTCTGACGGTCGCGTCCCTCGAACACGTCCTGGGACGACGAGGTCGCGCCCCACTCCGTGCCCATGTCGAGCAGGTTCACGAAGAAGTCGTTGCTCAGCGTCCCCGGCCGGTCGGTGAGGACGCCGTGCGCGGACCCGCCGGTGTTCGCGCCGAGAACGCGCAGGCCGCCGACGAGCGCCGTCACCTCGGGAGCGGTGAGCGTCAGCATGTAGGCCCGCTCCACCAGCAGGTCCTCGGGCTTGCCCGCCTGCCCTGCCTGGACGTAGTTGCGGAACCCGTCCGCCTTCGGCTCCAGCACCGCGAACGACTCCTCGTCGGTCCACTCCTGCGTCGCGTCCGTGCGGCCCGGCGAGAAGGGGACCTCCACGTTGTGGCCGCCGCTCCGCGCCGCCTGCTCGACGCCCGCGCACCCGGCGAGGACGATGAGGTCGGCGAGGGAGACCTGCTTGCCCGAGCTGTTGAACTCCGCTTGGATGCCCTCCAGCGTGCCCAGCACGCCAGCGAGCGCTGACGGGTCGTTCGCTTCCCAGTCCTTCTGCGGCGAGAGGCGCACGCGCGCCCCGTTCGCTCCGCCGCGCTTGTCCGTGCCGCGGAACGATGCCGCGGACGCCCAGGCGGCCGAGACCAGCTGGGAGACGGACAGCCCGGAGGCGAGGACCTTCGCCTTCAGGTCGGCGATCTCCTGCGCCCCGATCAACGCGCCGTCGGCGGCGGGAACGGGGTCCTGCCACAGCAGCGCCTCTTCGGGGACCAGCGGCCCCACGTAGCGGCTGCGCGGCCCCATGTCGCGGTGGATCAGCTTGAACCACGCCCTGGCGAAGGCGTCCTCGAAGTCGCTGAGGTTCTCGAGGAACCGCTTGGAGATCGCCGCGTATTCAGGGTCCGTTCGCAGGGAGAGGTCCGTCGTGAGCATCATCGGAGCGTGCTTCTTCGCCGGGTCGTGGGCGTCGGGCACGGTGGCCACGGATGCTGCGTTCGTGGGGGTGTACTGCGACTTGCCCGCAGGACTCTTCGTCAGCTCCCACTCGTGGCCGTGCAGGTTCTCGAAGAAGTTGTTGTCCCACTTCGTGGGCTCGGTGGTCCAGGCGCCCTCGAGTCCGCTGGTGATCGTGTCGCCGGCCTTGCCGCTGCCGAAGTTGTTCTTCCAGCCGAAGCCCTGCTCGGCGATGTTGGCGCCTTCCGGCTCCGGGCCGACGTGGAGGGAGTCGGGAGCTGCTCCGTGCGCCTTGCCGAACGTGTGTCCGCCCGCGATGAGCGCAACCGTCTCCTCGTCGTTCATCGCCATGCGCTTGAACGTCTGGCGGATGTACTTAGCCGCGGCCATCGGGTCCGGGTTGCCGTTGGGGCCCTCCGGGTTCACGTAGATCAGGCCCATGTGGTCTGCGCCGAGGGGGCCCTGCAACTCGCCGTCGCTGCTGTGGCGCTGGTCGTCGAGCCAGCCCTCTTCGGAGCCCCAGTCCGTCTCGTCGGCCTCCCAGACGTCCGGGCGCCCGAAGGCGAACCCGAAGGTCTTGAAGCCCATGGACTCCAGCGCGCAGTTGCCCGCGAAGATGATCAGGTCTGCCCAGGAGAGGCTCCGGCCGTACTTCTGCTTGACCGGCCAGAGCAGGCGTCGCGCCTTGTCCAGGTTGCCGTTGTCCGGCCAGCTGTTGAGGGGCGCGAAGCGCTGGTGCCCCGCCCCGCCGCCGCCGCGGCCGTCGCTGATGCGGTACGTGCCCGCCGCGTGCCACGTCATGCGGATGAAGAGCGGCCCGTAGTGGCCGTAGTCCGCCGGCCACCAGTCCTGCGAGGTCGTCATGACCTCCTCGATGTCCTTCTTCAGCGCATCGACGTCGAGGCTCTTCACCGCCTCGGCGTAGTCGAAGCCCTCGCCCATCGGGTCGGACTGGGGAGAGTTCTGGCGAAGAGGCTTCAGGTCTACCTGGTCCGGCCACCAGTACTGGTTGGTAGTCATGTCTTCCCTCCGTGAGATAGTTGTGAGTACGACACAAACCTGTGGAACCGTGTCGCGCCGGGCGCATTGTAGCCCCAACCATCGCCCTGCGGAAGCCCTCCACAGCCTGTTGATACAGAGTGAGTGTGCTGGGCATGGTCGCCCGTTGCAGATCCATCGAGATAAGTGGCGGCAAGCCTGCCGAAGACACTTGGCAGCGCCCCCACGACTTCAGCGTCTGCGTCCCCTGCGTCCTCTGTACGTGGAGCGTCTCTTTCTGCTATCGGACGTGGCTATCAACCAGATCACCAATCCAACCCCTGCGGCCGCTGCAGCAAGGAGAACAATGGTACCCACCCCTGCCAACAGGTCGAAGAACGGCTGGGCGACTCGTAAGGCGACGATATAGCCGAGGAGGCCTCCTATCAGGCCACCTCCAGCCAGCGCCCCACTCGACCAAGCTAGCGTCGTCGCATTCCCCGGCCACAGCGAGTCCCATAGACGGTTCCAGGGCAGGCGGGGCAGGAGGAATGCGCCACCTGCAATCACGACGATGGCGACCACGATTGCACCAAGCGGCCCAACCAGTTCTTCCAGGACAGGCTCCGCTGCTCGGAAGCCGAAGACCCCGCCTGCAATGCTTCCTATGGCAAGAGCAACAGTGAACCAACTCACTATCGTGCCTACCTCGACGGGCGTTCCGTTATCTGGAAGATCTGGTCCAAGCTTTGGGACAGGGGTCGAAACCTCGCCAGTCCCGGCAAACCCCTCTGGTCCTCGCCTGAACGGGAGGAGGTATTCGGCGGAACGGCGAGCAGGCCCGTGGAGTATCGAAATATCGAGCACACAAGCGTATCCATCGGCAGAGTTTTCGTAGAACTTCCAGCGGTCGCCATTGGTAAGGACAACGTGCATGACACTGTCCCTGTAGTACGAGTAGCCGAGGACCTGATCGAGATGCTCGTCTAGGTCCTCGATCAAACGCTTGGCCTCGATGAATGCGATAGGTTGGCTGGCGGTTCCCAACGATTTGAGAAGGGCGTAGTCGGCTCGTCCATCCCTGACCCGATACTCCTGAATGACTATTTCAGGGTTAGTGGTGTCCCACCCAAGCGCGCTGAGGAGTGGGTCGATGAGCGCGGTCCGTGTACGTGTCTCACTGCGCCCAACGGCATCGTTGCGTGCAACCCGCTCTTGGAGCGTCTCGATGACGTCCACGAGGGCGTCGAAGTCTGCACCAGGACTGGAAGGGGGCATCTCGCGAGCGAATGTACCACACAGAGGTGGAGTGTTCGACCTCCGGCCTCCAACCTAAGCAGCCGCCAGCGCCGCCTGGAGCGCCGCTTCCAGCTCCGCGAACGTGGCGTAGCCCTCGAAGCGCTCGGCGATCCGACCGTTCGCACCGAGAACGAACGTCCACGACTCGTTCCGGTAGTGCTCGACCTGGTCGATGCCCCACTCGGCCAGCACCGGCGAGAGAACGCCCTTCGTGAGGTCGCCCTGGATCTCGTGCGGGTTGTCGTACACCTCGACGTGGATGTAGTCCGCCGCGTCCGGGTACGCCTCGCGCAACTCGGTGACGGTCTCCACCTGCGGCCCGCATGTCGCCGTCGTGCAGAACGCGGGCGACGCGAACACCACCACCGACGGCCTGCCGCTGAACAGCGACTCCGCGACGGTGATCTCGTAGAGGGCAGGATCGGGCCGGTAGTGGGACGTGATCTGACCGAGGTCCCCGCCTGTGCTGTCCAGCGTCTTCGTGTTGCTGAACACGCCGATCTGCCCGATGTCCCGCACGATGGACGTCTCGTCAACCTGCACGTCCAGCGTCGCCTCACCGCCTTGGCCCGCGATCTCGAGCCGCCACGCCCCCGCCTGCGGGAACGTCAGCTGCGTCACGTAGGAGCCGCGCGTGGCGAACGGCCACTCGTGGAACCGCGCCGTCGCGCTCTCGCCCTCCGCGTCGCCGTCGAGGAACGTCGTCGTGACGGTCGCCTCGGGCTCGCGGACGAAATCGGTAGCCGTGGCGAGCAGGAATGCCACGCGCTGCGTTCCCGTGCGCAGGAGCGTCGTGCCGAGGATCGACTTCCACTCCTGCATCTCCGGCGTGGGCGTGGCCGTAGGGGTTGGCGTTGGCTCGGGAGAGCACGCGGCAACGAGCAGCGAGGCAATGACTGCCCCGAAGATGGCGGCAGCGCGGGTCAGGCGTCGCATCGTTCCTAGGACTCCTGCATGCCGACAGTCACGTCCGGCACCTCGTGCCCCGCCTCTTCCATCAGTGCGCGGATGTGGTGCTCGGTCTGCACGTATCTGCCCTCTCCGAAGTGCGTGAAGCGGATGACGCCGTTCGCGTCGACCAGGTACTTCGCGGGCCAGAAGCGGTTGTTGTAGGAGCGCCACGTGCGGTAATCGTTGTCCTGCGCGATGGGCCAGACCACGCCCAGCAGGGCTGCCGCCTCGATCACGTTGGCGGTGACCTTGTCGACGTCGAACTCCGGCGTGTGCACGCCAACGATCGTGAAGCCGTCTCCGGCGTATTTCTCGTTCCAGTCCTTGAGGTACGGCACGGTACGTCTGCAGTTGATTCAGAGGTACGTCCAGAAGTCGATCAGCACCACCTTCCCGCGCATCTCCTCCATCGTCAGCGGCTCGCTGTTCAGCCACTGCTCGATGCCCGTGAACTCGGAGGCGCTGTCGCCGACCAGCCCGCCGGTGTTTCCGGACGGCTCGTATGCGGGCAGCTCCGGCGTGGGGACCGGCACGGGCGTCGGAGTTGCGGTCGGAGCGGGCGGCGTGGGGGTGGGGTCCGGTGAGCACGCGGCGGCAAGGAGCGCAATGGCGAGTGCGCCGAGGATGGCGGTATGCAGGCGCAGGTTCCGCATCGCTGTTCTCTAGTACACCTCGTCGTAGGAGCCGAACGTGAGCGCAAAGAGCGCGAAGTGCGGGGAGTTCGACGAGAACTTCAGCTCGGCGTCCCCGAACTCGGGCAAGGATACGACGTTGTACAGGTCGGGCTCATCCACCACGAAGTAGCTGCGCCCGCCCTCGATGACGATGTGCTCGCCGGCCTCGTCCGCGGTCAGCGGCCGGTAGGCAAGCTCGGTCCCGGCTTCCGCGTCGGGCGGCAGGCTCTCCGCGATCGTGACCTCCACCTCGAACGGCTCCACGCCCTCCTCCAGGTCGACCACGATGTTGACGGAGCGGGCGAAGAAACGGAGCGCGATGTAGTCCTCGTGGTTCTCCGTCTGCCGCCCGTGGGTTATCGCCTCCAGGTCGGAACGCCAGGAGCCGTGCAGGTACATGAACTGGTTCTGGTGGTCGCCCGGGTCGCGGTAGAACTGCGTGAGGTTCGCCCCGTCGTAGTACTGCGTGTGCGCGATGTACAGCCCGGAGGTCGACGCGTTGCGCTGCCAGCCGCCGTAGATCTCGCGCGTCTGGGAATCGTTGTTCTCGCGGGACGTGCCGAGCGCCCGGGCATCGTACTCCGGGCCCTCGTCCGGATTGACGGCGATGTCCGACACGTCGCTGCCCGCCTCTTCGAGCAACGCCCGGATGTGGTGCTCAGTCTCGTCGTACTCGCCCTCGCCGAAGTGCGTGTACCGCACGACGCCGTTCGCGTCTATCAGGTACTTCGCGGGCCAGAAGCGGTTGCTGTAAGAGCGCCACGTGCGGAAGTTGTTGTCCTGCGCGACCGGCCACACGACCCCGAGCTCCTCGTTCGCCGCGACGACGTTCTCCGTTATCTTCTCGAAGTCGAACTCAGGCGTATGCACGCCCACCATCGTCAGGCCCCGGTCTGCGTACTTCTCGTTCCAGTCCCGCAGGTAGGGCATCGTGCGGACGCAGTTGACGCAGGTATACGTCCAGAAGTCGATGAGCACCACGTCTCCGCGCAGGCCCTCCATCGTCAGGGGTTCGCTGTTGAGCCACTGGTTGATGCCGGAGAACTCCGGCGCCATGTCGCCGACCGCTCCGCCCGTGTTTCCCGTCAGCTGGAACTCCGGCATGCTGGGCGTCGGTCCAGCCTCAACGTCGGATGTGACGCGCGGGGCGGTGTCCGTTTCGGTGGGCAACGCGGCTGGCTCTTCGGTGGGTGGTTCATCGCCCCCGCTGCATCCGGCAACGGCGGCAAGCAGGGCAATGAGTAGCACGCCCAGGGCAATGCGAACCATGGAACTGAGGCCTGTCATGCGGCGTCCTCCTCCCCGAATGCCCATGCCTACCGCATGGCGCTCTCCATACTATTACCTACGCAGGCGCACTGTCAGTGGTTCTGCCGTTATACTTACCGGACGCACTTCCTCCCGGAGTCTGCCCTTCCACCATGAGAGTCCCGCTTTCCTGGCTCGCCGAGTATGTCCCGCTGCGGATGCCTCCGGCGGAGTTGGCCCACCGCCTCACCATGGCCGGACTGGAGACCACGTACGACCCCGGCCCCGGTGGCGGATGGGGGAACGTCGTCGTCGGTTCCGTCGTGGACGTGCGCCCGCACCCGAACGCCGACCGCCTTCGCCTTGCCGACGTGGATACCGGCGGCGGGACGGCCACCGTCGTCTGCGGCGCGCCGAACGTCGCGGCAGGCCAGAAGATCGCGTTCGCCCGGGTGGGCGCGGTGCTCACGAGCGGCAAGACCGGCGAACCTGTGGAGCTGACCGCGGCGGTCATACGCGGCGTCGAGTCGGCGGGCATGGTCTGCTCCGAGCGCGAGCTCGGGCTGAGCGACGAGCACGAGGGCATCCTCGTCCTGCCGGACGATAGCCCGGTCGGCGCGCCGCTCGTCGACGTGCTGCCGTCGTCCGGTGCGCTGGAGGTGGAGGTCACCCCGAACCGCGGCGACTGCCTCTCGGTGCTCGGCATCGCCCACGAGGCTGCGGCCATCACTGGCGAGCAGGTGACCGAGCCTTCGTCCGCCTACGACGAGAAGGGCGGCGCCATCGCGGACAGCGTTGGCATCGAGATAGCCGACCCCGCCCTCTGCTCGCGCTACACCTGCACACTGGTGCGCGGCGTGCAGATCGGGCCGTCGCCGGACTGGCTGCGCCAGAGTCTGCAGGACGCTGGCCACCGCTCCATCAACAACGTCGTCGACGTGACCAACTACGTCATGCTGGAGTACGGCCAGCCACTGCACGCCTTCGACCTCGACGAGGTGCACGACGCGAAGGTTGTCGTCCGCCCCGCTGGGAACGGCGAACGCTTCACGAGCCTAGATGGCCAGGAGCACGAACTGCGTCCCCCCATGCTGATGATTGCCGACCCGGAGCGCTCGATAGGGCTCGCCGGGGTCATGGGCGGCGCGAACTCCGAGATGACCGACGCCACGAAGAACGTGCTGCTGGAGTCCGCGACGTTCAACGCCATCAACACCCGGCGCACCTCCAACGCGCTGAAACTGCGCACGGACGCCTCGCTCCGCTTCGAGAAGGGACTGAACCCGGAACTTGCGATGCGGGCGGTGCGCCGCGCGACGCGCCTCATTCTGGAGACGGCGGGAGGCGAGGCCGCGCAGGGCGTCTACGACGTCTTCCCCGGCCGGAGCGACCCGCCGCGCATCCCGTTCTCCCACGAGAGCCTGCGCCGCGTGCTCGGCGTCGACTTCCCCACCGAGCAGGTGTCTGGCGTGCTTGCTTCCCTCGGCTTCACCGTCGAGCCGGGCGACAACGGCGCGATGACTGTCGTGCCGCCCTACTGGCGCACGGACGTGAACATCGAGGAGGACATTGTCGAGGAGGTCGCGCGCATCGTCGGCTACGACGCCGTCGAGGGCGAACCACTCGGCGGGCGCGTGCCGGAGGCCATCCGGCAGCCGGAGCGTGAGCTGCGCGAGGAGGTGCGGGACGGGCTCGTCTCGTTCGGCCTGCAGGAGACGATCTTCCCCACGCTCGTGAGCGGCGAGGACGCCGGCCTGCAGGACGGCGTGGCCCCGCTCGGCGCCGCGAACCCCATGAGCCAGGAGCAGGCCTACCTGCGCACCTCGCTCCGTCCCGCGCTCCTGCGCGGCGCGGCGAGCGCCATGCGCCAGCAGGGCGGCGTGGCGATGTTCGAGGTGGGGCGCATCTTCATCCCGCGGGACGGCGACCTGCCGGACGAGCGCGAGACGGCTGTCGCCCTCCTCGCAGGGCCGCGCGGCAGCCTGCTCTGGGAGCAGGACGAGGAGCCGATTGGCTTCTTCGACGCCAAGGGCGTGGTTGAGGGCGCTCTGGCGCGGCTGGGGCTCAGCGCTACGTTCGAGCGCGTGGCGGACCCGCTGCTGCACCCCGGACGCTCCGCCGCAGTGCTGGTGAACGGTGAGCAGGCAGGCGTCGTGGGCGAGTTGCGCCCGCAGGCCGTCGCGCAGTACGGCATCCCCGCGGCGCAGGCCGCCTTCATCGAGTTGGACCTGCACCGCCTCGCGCCGCACGTCCCCGAGATGCGCGCCTCCTTCGCGGCGTTCTCCCGCTACCCCAGCGCCGTGCGCGACCTCGCGCTCGTGCTGGACGCCTCCGTTCCCGCCCGGCAGGCGCAGGAGATCATCGAGAGCGGGCCGCTCGTCGTCCGCGCTACGCCGTTCGATCTCTTCGAGGGCGACCCTCTCCCGGCGGGAAAGAAGTCACTCGCATTCAAGGTCGAGTTCCAGTCGCCGAGCAAGACGCTCGAAACGGCCGAAGTCAACGACGCAGTCGCCGCCATCGTGAAGCGCATGGAGCGCGAGACCGGCGCGGCGCTCAGGGCATAGGACATGGCAGAGCACGATCGCCATCACGGACACCAGCACGACGCACACGCACACCGTGGCCACGACCACGGCGCGCACGCGCACCAGGAGCACGCCCACGCTCACCCGCGCACCGCCGACATGCTCAGCGTCGAGGACGCGCTCGAACACGTGCTGCGCCTCGTACACGAGCTGCCGGTCGAGCGCGTGCCGATCGTCGATGCCGACGGTCTGACGCTCGCCGAGGACGTGCATTCGCCGTTCGACATCCCCGCGCTGACGAACTCCGCGATGGACGGCTACGCCGTGCGCGCCGCAGACGTCGCCGGAGCGTCGGAATCGTCGCCGGTCACGCTGCAGATCGTGGGGCAGGTGCAGGCGGGACAGCTCCCCTCCGCGACTGTCCGCGAGGGCGAGACTGTCCGCATCATGACCGGCGCGCCGACCCCTGAGGGCGCCGACGCCATCGTCCCTTACGAGTTCACGGACGAGGTCGAGCGCCGCGCAACCGGCCTCGCGCTGCAGTTCATCGGCATCCGCCATGCCGCGCACCGCGGCGACCACATGCGCCCCGCCGGCGAGGACGCCACGAAGGGCGCGCTGATACTGGAGAAGGGCCGCGTCCTCGACCCGCCCGCCATCGGCCTCCTCGCCTCGTTCGGGTTCGCCGATGCCCCCGTCGTGCGCAGGCCCCGCGTCGCGGTGCTCGCGACCGGAGACGAGGTGCAGACCCCCGGCGAGGCGCTCGAGCCCGGCCGCCTCTTTGACAGCAACAGCTACGGGACGGCGACCGCCCTGCGGCGCTGGGGCGCCGAGCCCGTGCTGCTCGGCATCGCCCGCGACAACATGGACGACCTCCGCGCGAAGATCCGGCAGGGGCTCGAGACCGACCTGCTCATCACGACCGCCGGTGTGAGCGCGGGCGCGTTCGACATGGTCAAGGACACCCTCGCGGAACTCGGAAGCATCGACTTCTGGTCCGTGCGGATGCGTCCCGCGCGTCCCATCGCGTTCGGGCTGCTGCACGCGCCGGACGGGCGCGAGGTGCCGCACCTCGGCCTGCCGGGCAACCCGGTCAGCGCGCTCGTGGCGCTCGTGGAACTGGGCAGGCCCGCGCTCGCGAAGATGATGGGGCGGGAACCGGAACCGCTCCCCACGGTACGCGCTACGATGGATGACGACCTCTTGAACACGGACGAGCGCCGCGTGTACGCTCGCGTGACGCTCGAACGCCGCGAGGACGGGCTGCACGCGCGCCTCACCGGAGGACAGGGCTCCAACCTTCTTACCTCCATGGGGCTCGCCCAGGGGCTGGCCATCTGCCCGGAGGACATGCCCGTCCGGCGGGCGGGGGAGCGGGCGCCCGTGCAACTGCTGGACTGGCTGGACCACTCCGGTATCCTCACCGAACGGCTCGACATCACGGAACACCACATCGACTGAGAGGGATTGCATGACGACGAAGGCTCAAGCTGATGCCGTTACCCAGGAGAACGACGAGGACCCCAGTTACACCTTCAACCCCGAACTCATCACGAGGCAGGGGCGCTCTCTGGGCGTCGTGCTCGGGGCGAAGCTCTGCGATGCCGCGAAAGCGAAGCTCAAGGGCAACCCGCAGGAGATGACCTACAAGGAGTTGCACGCGCTCTTCAAGGCGCAGTGCGCGGGGCAGGAGGGCTACCTGTCGCCGCAGCACCCCGTGCTCGAGACGGTGGTCCGGCTGCTGCTTGTTGCCCCGAAGGACGCGGTGCCCCTCTCCGAGATATACGACCAGGTCTCCAACCTCTGGCTCACGTCCGCCTGGTCTCCGTCCCTCAACGTGGACGCCATGCGCCGCCTCCTGGACCACGCCGAGTCCCAGGGCATCGCCCGCGCATAACCGGTGCCTGTCCCCGTATCCCGCGCCTTCTCGTCATTCCCGCGAAGGCGGGAATCCAGGGTGACCGTCAGGTCACGGGGGTAGGGTAGGGGATGGGTGCGTGGCTCCCTCTCCTGGGGGAGAGGGCTGGGGTGAGGGCCCCCGGTGGGGTCGAGGGGTGCTCCGTCGTTCCTGCGGAGGCAGGAACCTCGCAGCCCTGACCAGTGTACGGGCGGCTTACCCCTGAAGCCTCACGCGGCGGCGAGTTGCGCCTTGGCCTGCTCCGCGAGCTGGCCAAACGCGTCGGGGTCGGCTGTCGCCAGGTCGGCGAGCACCTTGCGGTCCAGCCCCACGTTCGCCAGCTTGAGCCCGTGCATGAACTGCGAGTAGGAGACGCCGTGCTCCCGGGCCGCGGCGCCGATCCGCATCACCCACAGCCTGCGCATGTCGCCCTTGCGTTCCCGGCGGTGCGCGTAGGCGTACGCCAGCGCGTGCAGCATGGACTCGTGCGCCCGGCGGTAGAGGGCGTGCTTGGTGCCCCGGTGTCCCTTCGTGAACTGGAGCACCTTCTTGTGTCTTCGGTGCGCGGTAACGCCGCGCTTCACGCGTGCCATGTCGAGAACTCTCCTACTTGTTGAGCCCGGGAACGAGCTTCAACACCTTCTTGCGGCTGCTGGCGCTTGCCGTAACCGTGTCGCTGTACGTGCGGGTTACGGAGCGCGGCTTCTTCCGGCGCAGGTGGCTGGAATGGCGCTTCATGCGCAGCAGCTTGCCTGATCCGCTCACGCGAAAGCGCCGTGCCGCGCCCTTATGCGTTTTCATCTTCGGCATCTTCTGTGGTCTCCTTCGTTGCCGTCGCCTGGGCACGGCCTGCCGTCGCTCTGCCGGGCGCCAGCACGATGCTGATGAACCGCCCCTCCTGCTTGGGAGCCTGCTCCAGCTTCGCGCCGTCCTTCACTGCCTCGTGCACCTGCTTCAGCAGCCCCACGGACAGGTCCCGGTGGTCCAGTTCGCGCCCCCGGTGCATCACCGACACCTTCACCTTGTTCCCTTCGTCCAGCAGCTTCAGCACCAGGCGTTCCTTCGCCTCGATGTCGTGCCGCCCGATGCGGGGACGGAAGCGCACCTCGCGCAGCCCCACGTTCTTGTGGGACTTGCGCATCTCGCGTTCTTTCGTGGACTGCAGGTAGCGGAACTTGCCGTAGTCCAGGAGCCGGCACACCGGCGGGTCGGAGTTGGGCGCCACCTCTACGAGGTCGAGGTCGTGTTCGCGTGCGAGGTCCAGAGCATCGGCGATCGCCATCACGCCGAACTGCTCGCCTCGCTCGTCGACGACCCGGACCTGCGGCACCCGGATGCGCTCGTTGACGCGGTATTCCTTAGCTATTGCGTTCCTTCCTGCGCCATCAGAGTTGGGAACGCCGCTCACGCGGCGATTCCGGCGCTTCAGCATACACCGGGCGCGCCTGCCGCGTAAAGGCGGGGACGACGCGCGCATACATGGACGAAAACTCGCCCGGAAGTTGTGGAATCCCCTCGCCGGAGATGCTTATGCTGTGTGCAGGCAGTCCGGCGCCGCACGGAGTGTCCTCCGCGTTGCCGGACGCAAAGGAGGTCGCTCATGCCTGTCGCAACACGTCTCCTTTCCCTCTACGTCATCGTGGTTGGCCTCGCCGTCGCCGTCCACTTCATCGTCGTCGCGTGGTACCACCCTGGTGGCGATGAGCCGTATCCCGTCTGGGAAGTGCTGGACTGGTTCATGGCGGTCGCCATCGTCATCGCCCTCGTTGGCGCCTTCCTCCAGAAACGGCGTCACGACTCCGCCGACGGCGCCAGCCTCACGGAGTTCATATCCGTCAACGCTGTCTTCTACGGCGTGCTCGCCGTCGGCATCCTCTTCTTCTGGAACTGGTCCCACCTTCTGAGAGGGACCGACGGGTCGGACTGGCTCATCTGGAACTTCATAGACGTCGCCCTGCCGCTCGTGCTGGTCGCCGCCGGCCGGCAGCTGTGGCGCGCATCGGCATGAGAGGAGATACAACCATGGCTATAGTGCTGAAACTGCTCTCCGTCTACACCGTGCTGGTGGCCCTGCTCGTGGCCGTCAAGTTCATCTCCGGCATCGAGCAGCCGGACTGGTCCGTGATCAACTGGCTCATGGCCGCGGGCGTCATCATCGCCCTGGGCGGCGCCGTCTACTGCAAACGCGGGCTGGAAGCGGACGGCGGCGGGTCGGACGTCCGGCGCCTCCTGGACGTGAACGTGCCGTTCTACGCAGCCCTCGCTCTCCTGATCGCCTTCGCCTTCCAGTGGTCCTCCGAGTTGAACGACCACGTCCAGCTGATTGCGGTTGTGAGCGGGGAGGACACGCCCATCGGCTCCATGTGGGCGTACATCGACACGGCGTACATCATCCTTACCGGCATGATGGGCGTGCGCATCTGGAACGCCGCAGGGAAGATGTAGAGGCAACGGGCATGCTTGGAGCGCGTCTGGCTGGCCTCTACCTGCTGCTGACGGGCCTCGCGGTCGCCGTCTACTTCATCGCCGCCTCGTGGCAGTACTCGGGCGCGGACCAGCCGTACCCCGTCGAGGCGTACCCCGTCTGGGAGGCGCTGCACTGGTTCATGGCCGCCGCCATCCTCATCGCGCTCGCCGGCGCGTTCGTCGACAGGCGTCGGCTCGGTTCCGGCAGTGGGGTCCGTGAACACCTTGCCGTCAATGCCCTCTTCTACGCGCTGCTCGGAGTGGGGCTGCTCTTCTTCCGGAGCTGGCCCAGCCTGCTCAGGGGCGGTGAATATGACCTGTTCGTCTGGGGCTCCATCAACATGGTCCTGCCGGTGGCCCTCGCCGCCGCGGGCATGCGGATGTGGCGCGCGGGCGGAACCGGGGAGCGCTGACCATGCGGCTGCTCGTCAAACTGCTCGCCGCGTACAACATGCTCGTGGCGGTTGCCGTCACCGTGAAGTCGGTGTTCGACGTGCCGCAGCCGGACTGGGACCTCCTCAGTTGGCTGATGGCCCCCGCCGTCGTCATATCGCTGGCCGCCGCGTACTGGTTCAAGCGACGGTTTGACGCCGACTCCGAAGCCGCTGACGACACGGTGCGCTTCCTCGACGTGAACGTCCACTTTTACGCCGCGGCGGTCCTCTTCGTCGGCTACGGCTTCCAGTGGTCGGCGTTCCTGAACGACCTCGCCTGGGGCAATTCGGGCCTCTCCAACACGGGTTCGCTCTGGATATACGTCGACACGCTCGTCATCATCGTCGCCGCGGTGATGGGTGTGCGCATGTGGAAAGCCGCAGGCAGGATGTAGGTTCCGTCGTTCCTGCGCAGGCAGGAACCTCGTATCCCGCCTAGTACAGGTGCGGCTGCGCCAGCGCGATGACCGACAGCTCGATGTCCGTGATCGCCTGCGACATCGCCTGCCCGATGAGGTCCAGCTTTCGCACCTGGTCGATGCGCTCCGAGGCCCGCTCGAGCTCCTCCCGCGTGACGAGCCGCGCCAGGATCCCGCACGCGTCGGCGAGGCAGATGAGCATCACGTCGCGCGGGTCGGGGATCTCGTCGCTGAACAGCACCCCCATGATGCGCAGCTTCACTTCGCGCTCTTCCTCGCCGTGCAGGGACGGGTAGCGGCGGGACTTGAACACCCACAGGAACCGCTCGTCGCGCTCCTCCAGGATGCCGGAACCCACCAGCCGGGAGAGCGCCTCCTCTCGGATGGCGTCGCCGTTGTGGGCCGTTCGCTCCACCCAGAAGCTGAGATTGCGCTCCTCCACCGTCTGGATGTCGGCCAGGGTCGGGTCGAGCAGGCCGTCGCCGGTCGGAGCGCCGTCGATCAGCGCGAGGTTCTCCACGTCGGTGTCGATGCGGTTCTCCATCGCCAGGTCCATGAGGACGCCGCCCGCCAGCGCGTAGTTCAGCGCCAGCCTCGGCACGTGTGCGAACGACCCGTCCTCGTCGTCCAGAAGCAGGAGGATGATCTCTTCGGAGAATCTCAGCATGATGGTTGTGCTCCCTCGATTGACCAGCGGCACGCTGGGCGGATGAGTCCATTATCACCTACGCCGTGATACCCCCGCAATGCTGGACGCGCCCGTCGCCGTCTGTTTTTACAAGCGCAGAGGCGTTTTCCCTCGCGTCGAAGGGGTCTCCATATCTCCGTCGTTCCTGCGCTTCAGCGCGCCGGGGCGGGGACCTCGCAGCCCTGGTTCGGTCATTCCAGTACCGGCTGGAATCCAGGGTGCGCGGGCAGCGCACGACGCGCTGCGAAGCGGACGCGCAAGCCCACCACTCCTGCGGCGCGCGGACGGGGGTGTGCAGGCCCCTTCCCCCTTGATGGGGGAAGGCTGGGACGGGGTGACGGGCCGGATGGGGCGGGACTTGTCATTCCGACCGGAGCGCAGCGGAGTGAAGGAATCTCTCCGACAAGATTGATACGATTCATAGCAGACCTATTGACATGCTCGCCTTATATTGATACAGTTCATATCAAGTCAAGCGAGCCGTGAAGATGCAAAGGCTCGCACGGAACCAAGGAGGAGACTCATGGCTATCGAACGTTGGACCCCCTTCCGGGACCTGCGCAGGTTCCATCACCTGCACCGCCACTTCGGCGTACCCTACCACTACTCTTACGCCGGAGGCTGGGCGATCCCGCTCGACGTCACGCGCGACGGCGGTGACTTCGTCGTCAAGGGCGCGCTCCCGGGCGTCGCGCCCTCGGACATCGGCATCACGATCGAGGACGGCGTCCTCACCATCGAGGCCCAGACCGCGTCCGGGGGTGAGCACGAGGACGGCGGCTACCTCCTGCGTGAGCGCCGCACCGGCTCCTTCCGCCGCTCCGTCCGTCTGCCGGACGGCGTCGACGTGGACAACGCGGCGTCCTCGTACGAGCACGGCGTCGTGACCGTCCGCTTCCCCCTGGCGGAGGATCGAAAGGCGAAGCGCCTCACCCTCCACGTCGCCGACGAGGCCCCAGCGGATCCCGCGCCCGCGGCGTAAGCGGGAGTGAACCAGACATGGGGCACAGCCCCCGTCATTCCCGCGAAGGCGGGAATCCAGAGTGACCGACAGGTCACAAGGTGGGGTGGGGCAGGGAGTCTCCGGGTCCCTTCCCCCTTGATGGGGGAAGGTTAGGATGGGGGTGAACAGCCCCCGCGAACACTCGCGGGGGCTGCTCATGCCTCGCGTCAATCGAAGAGCGCCTCCGGTGCCCCCAGGTGCGTCACCTCGACGCCGGGCAACCGCTTCGCCATCCCCATCGCCACCTCCATCCGGTGGCACTCGCGCGGGTCCCGCTCGAGGCACATGAGGGCAACCGACCCGTGGCGCTCCAGCAACTCGGCGAGCTCAGGGAACCCCTTCTCAGGCTCGTGGATGACCACCCTGCCTGCTCCGCTGAACTTTCCCGCGTTCCCCAGCGTCCTCAGGTGGACGTACGCGATGCCGGCCTCCGGGAGCGCTGCCGCCAGGTGGTTCTTGGAGAACTCCGGTTTGAACCTGCTGTTCGCCCACATCCGCACGTCCGCCAGCGCCGGGATGCCGTGCTCGCGCAGCATACCGATGACTTCGTCCAGGCTCCGCCTCGAGTACCCGATCGTGAACAGCCGCATGTGCAGCAAGATAACACGCCTGCCCGTGACTTCCGATGCACTCCGCTTACGGGTAACGCGGCCCGCCCTGTATACTGGCGTCCCATGACTGACGCTCCCGCCCAGGACGCCGCCGCCGTACGCGACGCGGCCCTCGATGCGCTTGAACGCACCGGCTCGGCCGACGCGCTCGAAGCGTGGCGCGTCGAGTACCTCGGACGATCCGGCAGGATGACGCAGGTCCTGCGGGGCGTCGCCCAGCTCCCGCCCGAGGAGCGCCGGGCTGCCGGCGCAGCCGCCAACGAGGCGAAGAACGTCCTCGAGCAGCGCCTCGCCGATCGCCGGGCCGAGATCGAAACCGCGCTCGCCGAGGGTCTCGGCGCGGACGCCATTGACGTCACGCTCCCCGGCAGGCCCGCCCCCAATGGCCGCTACCACCCCTCCACCATCGTCATGCAGGAGATCGAGGACATCTTCCGCGGCATGGGCTTCCAGGTTGCTGAGGGGCCCGAGGTCGAGTGGGACCGCTACAACTTCGAGATGCTCAACATCCCGAAGGACCACCCCGCCCGCGACATGTTCGACACCTTCTGGCTCGACGCCAACCGCGACCCGGACGGCGGCTTCACCACCCTTCTGCGCACCCACACCTCGCCGATGCAGGCGCGCATCATGGAGGCGCACCAGCCCCCCATCCGCGTCATCGTCCCCGGCAAGTGCTACCGCTACGAGGCCACCGACGCCACCCACGAATCGCAGTTCCACCAGATCGAGGGGCTCGCCGTGGACAAGGGCATCACGTTCGCCAACCTCAAGCACACCCTCTTCCAGTTCGCGCGGCAGATGTTCGGTCCGGACACGCGCGTCCGCTTCCGCTGCGACTACTTCCCGTTCGTCGAGCCCGGTGTCGACATGGCCATCGAGTGGCGCGGCGACTGGCTGGAGATCCTCGGTGCGGGCATGGTGCATCCCAACGTCCTGCGCGCCGCCGGCTACGACCCGGACGTCTACACCGGCTTCGCCTTCGGCATGGGGCCGGAGCGTATCGCCATGCTCAAGTACGGCATCAACGACGTCCGCCACTTCCTCGCCAACGACGTCCGCTTCCTCCGCCAGTTCCGCTGATTCACCACCCCCCCGTCGTTCCTGCCCCCTTTCGTCATTCCCGCCCCCTCCCGTCATTCCCGCGCAGGCGGGAATCTCGCCTGATCCCTTCCCCCTCGACGGGGGAAGGTCAGGATGGGGGTGAGCAGCGGCGAGGTTGGGCAGGGGTAGGCGCTGATCCCACCTCTCCTGAGGGAGAGGTCGCCGCGTAGCGGCGGGTGAGGGCCCTCGGCGGGGCGTTGGGTTGGTGCCTGAGTGTAGGGGCGTCCCTTGTGGACGCCTCGCCTGGTCCCTTCCCCTCGACGGGGGAAGGTTAGGATGAGAGGTGAACCTCGCCCCTTACGCCCCCGGCCTGGCGTCCCGCCCCGCAAAATGGTTCGCCATCCGGTTCTGCGCCGCCGCCGACACCGTCTCCGCGATGCGCGCCGCCCGTGTCTCCGGCCTCTTCGCTGTCTTGATCCACCACAGGATCGCCTTCTTCGACGACTCCGGGAACCGCTCGAATGACCCCCGCGCTGCCTCGTCCTCCGCCAGCGCACCCGCGAAGTCCGGCGGGATGAAGACCTCCTCGATCTCGTCGGCGACCGTCCACGAGCCGTTCGTTTTCGCCGTCTCGACCATCCGAACGCCCGTAGGGGCCATCAACCCCTGTGCCGACAGCCGCGCGACCTTCTGCTTGTTGATGCGCGACCATGGGCTCTTCGGCCTGCGCGGCGTGAACAGCTGCATCGCGCGCTCCTCGTCCAGCTTGTTCCGTCGCGAGTCGATCCAGCCGAAACAGAGCGCCTCGTCGACCGTCTCCGTGTAGGGGACGAACGGCCTGCCCGTCGCCTTCTTCCATGAGACGAGCCACGCGCCCGTCGACCCGTGGTTCTGCTCCAGCCACGCCCGCCACTCCTCGCGCGTCTCCGCGAGCACCATGGGCCGCCCGTCGCTGGGGTGCGTTCCGATCACCTCTGCCATAGCGTGCACGACTTGAATCATACGTCAGGCTATTGCGCAGGACGCATCTGTCAGAAACTCCTGATACACTTGCGCCTATCGGACGTTGCGAGGACAGGGATGAAACCGGACAACGCAGCCATACCGGAAGAGTACCGCGCCTGGCTGGAGTCTCTCGACGAGGGCCAAGAACGGGCAGCGCACCTGCAGTTCGTCGAGGACAGCCGCTATCTCGATGCCGTCACGGACGAGATACGGAACAAACACGGAGACTGTTACGTAGCCGTCTACAAGGGAGTAGTACTCGTGGGCGGCTCGCAGGAAGAGGTGCTGGCCGCGATGGATGACCGGGGGATCCCCAGGGCTCATGCCGCCAGTGCATTCATAACCAGGGAACCGCAGATGATCATCGTGTAGCGATGGCGATAACGGGACGCTACACCCAAGGCAACCCGCCCGCGCCTCATGTTGGAGCGCGGGTTTATCTTCTCTCCCAGAGACTGGCTTTCGATCTGGACTTCCTCGTCGACACCGGCGCAGACGCGACCATGCTCAGCCCGGGTGACGTGCTCAAGTTTGAAATCGACGTTGATGCTCTCCGAGGGCAGCAACGTTCCTACACCGGCATCGGCGGCAGCATGCGTCTGGTTGAAGAGGATGCTCGCATCACCTTCTACGACGAGGGTACGGGCCAGTGGCGCGACGTATTCACCACGCTCCTCGTTGCCGCCCCAGAGAACCCTGGGCCGCTTGCGAGGCTCCCGTCGATACTGGGGCGCAACATCCTCAACGACTACCTCTGCACGTTGGATCCCAGGCAGGGTAGCGTCACGCTTGAGTCGTACTGAGGCGCCACCCCCGTTTGACGCCTGCGCCCCGCGCTTCGTATCCTCACTCCTGCCGCCGACCCGGCGATGGGCGGCGAGCCTCATCCCACCGGAGGGCCCGGAGCGCCGACCGGATCGCGATCGACCGGCACGGCAACACGGACAAGGGCTTCCCCATGAACGGCACGCTCACCGACGTGCCCGGCCTGCTCGCCGGGCACTATACCGACGCTGAGAACGGCACGGGCTGCACCGTCGTCCTCACGCCTCCCGGTACGACCGGCGGCGTCGACGTGCGCGGCGCGGCCCCCGGCACCCGCGAGACCGACCTCCTCCGCTCCGAGAACACCGTCGCCGGCGTGAACGGCGTCGTCCTCAGCGGCGGCAGCGCCTACGGACTCGGCTCCGCGGACGGCGTCATGCGCTTCCTTGAGGAGCGGGGCGTCGGCCACCCGGTCGGCGGCCACATCGTGCCGATAGTCCCCGCCGCCATCATCTTCGACCTCGGCGTCGGCAGCGGCATGGTGCGCCCCACGGCAACCGAGGGCTACGCCGCCGCGCAGGCGGCGACCGACACCCCCGTGGCGCAGGGCAGCGTCGGCGCGGGCACCGGCGCGACCGTCGGCAAGGCGCTGGGACGCGAGCGCGCCATGAAGGGCGGCGTCGGCAGCGCCTCGCTCGACCTCGGTGACGGACTCATCCTTGCGGCGCTGACCGTCGTCAACGCCGTCGGCGGCGTCCACGACCCCGACACCGGCGCACTGCTCGCGGGCTCGCGCGGCGCGGACGGGGCTCCGATCGAGAGTACCGCGCTCTACGCCAGCCACGACTACGGCAGGACTCCGGCGCAGGGTCCGAGCGCCCTCGGCAACACGACCATCGGCGTCGTCGCGACGAACCTCCGGCTCACGAAGGCGCAGGCGAACCGCCTCGCGACGCTCGCGCACGACGGCCTCGCACTTGCCATCAGGCCCGCGCACACACCCCACGACGGAGACACGATGTTTGCGCTCGCCACCTGCGAGATCGACGCACCGGAGGAGTTCACGCGCCTCTGTGCCCTGACGCCCTCGGTCGTTGCCCGCGCCGTCGTCTCGGCCGTCGAGCACGCCACCGACCTTCACGGCTATCCCGCGTACCGGAGCATGAGCCATGGATGAGCGTCCTAACATCGCGTTCATCGGCGCAGGCCGCGTCGCGCGCATCCTCGCCCGCGCCTTCACTGACCTCGGCTACCCGGTCCCCGCTGTCGCGAGCCGCTCGCCGGAGTCGGCGCAGCGCGTCGCGTCGCTGGTGCCCGGCTGCCGCGCGGTCTCCGCGCAGGACGCCGCCGATGCCGCTGAGGTCGTCTTCATTACGACGTCCGACGGCGCGGTCGGCGAGGTGACGTCGTCGGTCGCATGGCGGGCAGGGCAGAGCGTCGTCCACTGCAGCGGCGCGCTGACAACCGGACCGCTCGAACCGGCGCGCGCTGCCGGAGCAAACGTTGGCTCGTGGCACCCGTTCCAGACGTTCGGCGGCGAGACCACGCTCGCGGGCGTGACGTTCGGCATCGAGGCCGACGGCGATCTGCTCGTGTTCCTGGAGCGTCTCGCGTTGGAGGTCGGCGGCCACCCCCTGCGGGTCCCCGCAGAGGCGCGAGCGCTCTACCACGCCGCCTCCGTCTTGAGCTGCGGCTACCTGACCACGTTGCTCGGCGAGGCGCGCACGCTCTGGACGCGCGCCGGCCTGCCCCCGGAGCAGGCGTTCCAGGCGATAGCGCACATCGCGCGCACGACCGTCGCAAATGTCGAGCGATTCGGTGCGGAGACCGCGCTCACCGGCCCGACCTCGCGCGGCGATACGGGTACCGTGCGCCTGCACCTGGACGCCGTGCGGGACGTCGCGCCGGAGCTGCTGCCGCTCTACCGGGAGATCTGCCTGCGCTCCGTGGAACTGGCGCGCGAGGCGGGGCGCCTGGGCGGGGATGCGGACCTGCGGCCGCTGTTCGCTGAGTACGAGGAGGGAGGCGCAGGCTCGTGAGGATACGCACTTCGAAACTGGTGGAGATGAAGCAGGCGGGCCAACCTATCGTCTGCGTGACCGCCTATGACTACACGATGGCGCGGCTCGTGGACGAAGCCGGCATCCCCGTCGTTCTCGTCGGCGACAGCCTGGGCAACGTCATGCTCGGTTACGACTCGACGATCCCGGTGACGCTGGACGACATCATCCACCACACGCGGGCGGTCGTGCGCGGCGCGCAGGACGCCCTCATCGTGGCGGACATGCCGTTCATGACCTACAACGTGGGCGTGGAAGACGCGCTCCGCAACGCGGGGCGGCTGCTGCAGGAGGGCGGCGCGCAGGCGGTGAAACTGGAGGGAGGCGCATTCGTCGCGGAGACGGTGCGGTGCCTGACCGAGAACGGCATCCCCGTGATGGGGCACCTCGGTCTCACGCCGCAGTCGGTCCACCAGTTGGGCGGCTACCGTGTGCAGGGACGCACCGCCGGACAGGCCCGCCGCCTGCTGGACGACGCGCTCGCTATCGAGAACGCGGGCGCGTTCGCCATCGTGCTCGAAACGGTGCCCGGCAACGTCGCGCAGGCCGTCACGGGGAGGCTTGCCGTGCCGACCATCGGCATCGGCGCGGGCCCAGGCTGCGACGGGCAGATACAGGTGGTGCACGACATCCTCGGCCTGGGCACGCGCCAGCCGCGCCACGCCCGGCGGTACGCGGAACTGAACGCCGTCACGGTCGACGCGCTCCGTGCCTATCGGGACGAGGTGAGCGCAGGCGCCTTCCCCACCGCCGAGCACACGACCGAGGCCGACGCCGCCGTCGTGGCGGAGCTGCCGGGCGCGGACGACTGACGCGATGCAACAGGTCCAGACCGTCGCTGCGCTGCGGGCTGCATTGCGGGACGCGCCCCGCCCCGTCGGACTCGTGCCGACGATGGGCGCGCTTCACGACGGCCACCTCGCGCTCGTGCGTGCCGCCCGCAACGAGTGCGCGACAGTCGCCGCAACCATCTTCGTGAACCCCACGCAGTTCGGCCCCAACGAGGACCTCGACCGCTACCCGCGCTCGCTTGCCGCCGACCTCGAACTCCTCGAGCGGGAGGGTGTCGACTGCGTATTCACTCCTTCCGTCGGTGAGATGTACCCGGATGGGTTCGTCACCACCGTTCACCTGGAGGGCCCCGCGCTGTCGCTGGAAGGCACGGCGCGGCCCGGACACTTCGACGGGGTGGCGACCGTCGTGGCGAAGCTGCTACTGCAGTCGCTGCCGGACCGCGCCTACCTCGGACGCAAGGACGGGCAACAGGCCGCTGTTGTGCGCCGTCTCGTCCGCGACCTCGACATCCCCACCGGGATAGTCATCGTTCCCACGGTGCGCGAGGCGGACGGCCTCGCGATGAGCAGCCGCAACGCCTACCTCACGCCGGAGCAGCGCGCCGCCGCGCCAGTCGTCTTCCGTGCGCTCTCGGCCGCCCGCGATCGCTTCCGCGCGGGACAACAGGACGTGACTGCGTTGGAGGATGCAGCCCGACGCATGATCGAGGCGTCGCCGCTGGCGTCGGTCGAGTACGTCGCCGGCGTCGACCCGGACACGATGGAGCCGTGGGGCGGGCGCGGCCCGTGCATGCTCGCCGCCGCCGTCCGCATCGGCAGCGTGCGGCTCATCGACAACGTCATCTTGGACTGATCCCCCGTCATCCCGCGCCCCTTTCGTCATTCCCGCGAAGGCGGGAACCCAGACGCGCGGTGCGCCCTTCCCGTCGTTCCTGCGCAGGCGGGAACCTCGTACCCCACCTCTCTTGGGGGAGAGGTCGCCGCATAGCGGCGGGTTAGGGCCCTGCGCAGCGAAGTGGTGTGGGCGCCCTGTCCGCCCCTCGCCCCCTGGAGAGGGCAACGCGCTTTAGCGCGTGGGTGAGGGTTGGTGGTGAACGGGGCGTGTCATCCCGAGCGAAGCGCAGCGGAGCCGAGGGATCTCTCGGGTGTCTTATCCCTTCCCCCTTGATGGGGGAAGGGTGGGATGGGGGTGAACCCGGGGGCGTGGGGTAGGGCAGCCCTATATCTCGCGCGTCAGCGTCGCCAGGAACTCCTGGTTGCTCTTCGTGCGGCTCATCCGCTCGATGACGCGCTCTGCCGCCTCGGACGGGTTCATCGCGTCCGTCGAGATGAGTGAGCTCATCCGCCGCAACAGGTACACCTGCCGCAGTGTCAGCTCGTCCAGCAGCAGCTCCTCGCGGCGGGTGCCGGAGCGCTGGATGTCGATCGACGGGAACGTGCGGCGCTCGGCGAGACGGCGGTCCAGGTGCAGCTCCATGTTGCCCGTGCCCTTGAACTCCTCGTAGATGACGTCGTCCATGCGGCTGCCGGTCTCGACGAGACATGCCGCGAGCACGGTCAGGCTGCCCGCCTCCTCCGTGTTGCGCGCCGCGCCGAAGAAGCGCTTGGGCGGGTAGAGCGCCACCGGGTCGATGCCGCCGGAGAGCGTGCGCCCGCTCGTCGGCACCGCGACGTTGTATGCGCGGGTGAGGCGCGTGATCGAGTCGAGCAGCACGACCACGTCGCGCCCGTCCTCCACGAGCCGTTTGGCGCGCTCCAGGCACAGCTCCGCGACGCGGCAGTGGTCCTCGACCGGCTCGTCGAACGTCGCGCTGTAAACCTCGCCGTCCACGGAGCGCTTGATGTCGGTCACTTCCTCCGGGCGCTCGCCGATGAGCGCCACCATGATCTGGATGTCCGAGTAGTTGGCGGTGATGCCGGAGGCTATCTGCTTCAGCAGTGTGGTCTTCCCCGCCTTGGGCGCCGCGACGATGAGCCCGCGCTGTCCCCGCCCCACCGGGGCGAGGATGTCCATCATCCGCGTGGAGACTTCGTGCGCGGTGGTCTCCAGTTTGATCTGCGTGTCCGGGAAGATGGGCGTGAGACGCTCGAAGCTCTTGCGGCGCCGGGCGACCACGGGGTCGAGGCCGTTGATCGACTCGACCTTCGTGAGGCCGTGGTAGCGCTCCGACTCCTTCGGCGTGCGCACCTGCCCCAGCACGAGGTCGCCGGTGCGGAGTCCGTACCGCCGGACCTGCGTCTGGGAGACGTACGTGTCGGTCATGCTGCGCGAACGTCCGTTGTGACGGAGGAACCCGTAGCCGTCCGGAAGCACTTCCAGCACGCCGCTGGCAAGCTGGTGGCCCTGTTTCTCTCCCCACGACGTGAGCACTTCGTAGAGGAGAACGTCGTGGGTCTTCGGGGGTGGGCCTTCGCGCTCCGGCTCCATCTCGTTGAGGAGAGCCAGGAGATGCTCAGGGGTCTTGGACTGGAGTTCCGCGAGGTTCATGGAGCGCCTTCTCCGCTATTTATGCGGTGCGCGTGCGCGCACCCGCGCGCCTTGCGCAAAGAGAATATGCATACCGGTGCATGGTGTATGGGCTATGGATGGGGTTTGTACTGCCTGGCGGTTCCGTGGGGACTGGCGCGAAGCAGGATGCATCCGAACGATGCTTGACTGTACCAGTTTACCCGCGCTCGCTGCGCATGTGCAACCCCTGCGCGACGCCCGTTTCGGCGTTGTCATTCCGGGCTCCCTCGTCCATCGGCAGCTCCGGCTGCGCCCCCTCGCGAAGCACGTGCGTCGCTGCTGCTGCGAACTCCCGGAAGAGCGGGTGCGGCTGCTCCGGCCGCGACCGGAACTCCGGGTGGAACTGCACCCCAACCATGAACGGGTGACGCTCCACCTCGACGATCTCCACCAGCGTGCCGTCCGGCGACAGCCCCGACGCGAGCATCCCCGCCTCGTAGAGCGACTCCCGGTACGCGTTGTTGAACTCGAAGCGGTGCCGGTGACGCTCGTTCACCTCCGGTACGCCGTAGGCTTTCGCCGCCCTCGTCCCGTGCGCGAGTGCACACGGATAGTTGCCGAGCCGCATCGTCCCGCCCATGTCGTTCACGCTGCGCTGGTCCAGCATCAGGTCGATGACGGGGTGGGGCGTCTCCGGGTCGAACTCCGTCGAGTTCGCCCCCGGCAGACCCAGGACGTTCCGCGCGTGCTCGATGACCATCACCTGCATCCCGAGGCACAGCCCGAGGTACGGTAATTGGCGCTCGCGCGCGTAGCGTACCGCCTCGATCATCCCCTCGATGCCCCGGCTCCCGAAGCCCCCCGGCACCACGATGCCGAGCGTGTGACTGAGCCACGCGTCAGCCCCGTCGCGCTCGATGTCCTCCGAGCGCACCCAGTCGATGCTCACGTCGCGGTCATGGAACAGCGACGCGTGACGCAGCGCCTCGCGGACCGACAGGTACGCGTCCGGCAGGTCGGCGTACTTCCCCACGACCGTGATCGGCAGCGGACCGTGTGGATTCGCCATCCGCGACGTCATCGCCTCCCATCGCGAGAGGTCCGCCCCGTTCGACGACGTCAGCCCGAGTTCGCGCACGAGGATGTTCCCGACGCCCTCGCGTTCCAGCACCAGCGGCGCCTCGTAGATGTTCGACAGCGTCTCCATCGGGATGACCGCGTCAGGCGCCACGTCGCAGAACAGCGCTATCTTTTCCTTGATTGAGGAGGGGATCGGCTGGTCGGAGCGACAGATGATGGCGTCCGGCTGGATCCCTATCGCGCGTAGCTCTTTAACGGAGTGCTGTGTCGGCTTCGTCTTGAGCTCCCCCGTCGCCCCGATGTACGGCAGAAGCGTCACATGGACGTAGAACGTGTTCCGACGTCCCACCGCCGTGCGCATCTGGCGGATCGCCTCGAGGAACGGCTGGCCCTCGATGTCCCCCACCGTGCCCCCCACCTCCACCAGCACGACGTCCGGCGCCCCTCCGCTCCCCTCTATCTTGTCCATCCTGTCCATCGATGTGAGTAAGTGTTCCTGTCCATCGATGTGAGTTCTTCCCTCGCGTTGAGGACGAAGCATGAACTCCTTGATCACGTTCGTCACGTGCGGCACCGTCTGGATCGTCCCACCGAGATGGACCCCGCGACGCTCCTCGCCGAGCAGCTGCGTGTACACCTGCCCCGCCGTGATGTTCGAGTCGTGCGTCAGCTCGATGTCGATGAAGCGCTCGTAGTGCCCCAGGTCGAGGTCCGTCTCGCACCCGTCGCGAGTCACGAACACTTCGCCGTGCTGATACGGCGACATCGTCCCCGGGTCGACGTTCAGGTACGGGTCGAGCTTCTGCACCGCGACGGTCAGCCCGCGACTCTTCAGGATGCGCCCGATCGCCGCCGCGCAGATCCCCTTGCCGATCGAGCTCACCACGCCACCCGTCACGAAGATGTACTTCGTCGTCATGCCGCCCCCTCGCCGACGCGAGGCGCAGCCTCCGTCATCCCAGCGAAGGCTGGGATCCAGGAGCGAGGCGCGGGGGAGAAACAGGGGACACTACGCCGCAGGTGGCTCGCCACCGTTTCCGGACGCGGCGTCGTCGCTTGCACGGAAGCGATTCTAGGCAGCGACCCTCCGCACTGTCAATCGCCGCCCGCTCGGAAGGACACACGAACATCGATGTACATGATTCACAGGATTACTCCTACCCGCCCGTTACGCCATGCGCGACAGGGATCGTCGGCTCCCCATCATGCCCTCCCCATCCTGTCCATCCTGTCCATCCCTGTTAAGTAGTCCCCCCCTGTCCATCGATGTGAGTAAGTGTTCCCGTCACCTTGCTCCATTGACACATCACGCCGAACGCTGGTAGAAAGAGCGGTGCGTGTTGACGCAGAGAGAACACAACGAGGCGATTGGCCGGAACTGCCCTCTGCATCCTATTGCAAGGGCGGCGGCTCTCGTTGGACAATAGCATCCCTGCCATGCCGCGCAGCACGTTGCGCGCACGCAGACACAGACGAATAACGGACCACCCTGCTCTCGGAGAGAGCGCCAAGCCCAAGACTACAGCTCCACAAGGGGGGTAGAAGTGAGATTCACGAAGATTCCGCTCATAGCGACATTGATGGCAGTGGCGCTCTCGCTGCTCATCGTTCTCCCGACGCTGGCACAGGTCAGCGGCGACCGCACCGATGGTCGGCTCTCCGTCGGCTCCTGGATCGACGTCCGCGTCGCCGACAACCTCGACGACCTCGACAACGCGCCGGCTCAGGACACTCCGGCTCCCACGAACATCGGGAGCGGAGTCGGTGCCTATGCCACCGGCACCACCGCCTTCGATGCGCGGGACACCTACTTCAACGGCGACCTCTACATCTCCAATCAGGAGGGCGCCTTCAACACCATCCTCATCACCGCACGGGTGCGCAATGACCACCTGGTGACCACGGGGCGGATCGGTAACCTGGATGACAGCGCTACGGCAGACGACCCCCTGACGACGGATGTCGTCGAGAACGACGAGAGCATGGGGACCTGCGCGGGAACGAACGGCGTTGCCGTAGCGACCATCAAGAACACGCGCAACAACGACAGCGTGAAGGCGTACCTCTTCCCGACGAGCGAGACCGAGACGGTCGGCACAGACACGGTGACCATCTTCCAGGGCATCGCCGCCGTCTGGGACCAGGAGGACTCCATCGAGGGGCATGACGGTCCCTGTAACGTCAGCACGCAGGACACTACCACCCCCGGACAGAAGGACCCCGTCAAGTACGACAGGGACGAGAACACCTTCGGCGAGACCACCACCACGACCCTTGAGACCCCGGTCGACGGCTGGGACCCCAACAGCGCCGCGGTCATCCCCGCGCGCGATGGCGACACCATCGTCGTCAGCGTGACGGGCGTCTCCGGCAGCATCAGCCTCATCGTCGACGGCGACCCGCCGTCCATCGAGGACGCCAGCCCCGCGCATGGCGGCAGGCAGAACAAGACCACCGTCTCCCTCGGTCTCACCGTCAGCGACGACGGCTCCGGCATCCGCTACGACGGCGAGGCCGGCGGCAGCACCGACGACGACCTCCAGCCCTTCAACGGCGACGGCGACGGGCGCTTCGACGAGCCCATCACCAGCATGAGTGCAGGCCCCGATGGCATACTGGGGAATGCCGACGATACGGCCGGCAACGGCAGCACCATGGACATCATGGTCCTCTTCTCCACCGACAAGATGGGTTCGACGCTGCCGTATCTCATCGGCGCCACCTGCGCCACTGGCACCGCCGGTACTCCGACGAATGAAGCCCAGTGTTCCGATGGCACTGACATGGTGGACAACCCTGACAACCCCGCCTACAAGAGCTACCTCGTCAGCTTCGACGCCACGGACGACGCCTCCCAGTACGGCAGCAACGACTGGACCCAGCGCGTGAAGGGCGTCGCGTACGACCTTGACATGCGGCTCGTGGGCAAGGGCTTCGACACCTACTACTGGCAGGTCACCGCCAAGGACCGCGTCGGCAACATGGCCGTCACCGACGCCGACGAGGAGACTTCGGGCCCCAAGGAGCCCTTCTCCTTCAACGTGGACAACGCCAAGCCCATAGCGGACACGACGCGCACCGGCGTCGGCTACGAGGCCGGCAAGGGCGAGATCAGGAGCCGCTCCTGGATCGCGCTCAACTTCGTCAACGACAACGATGAGGGTGGCGCGGACCGTATCGACGCCTCCACCGTCGCGGCGTCCGACTTCACCGTCGAGGGCCACACGGTCATGGACGCCATCGTCCCGTCCGACAAGAAGGTCTGTAAGGCCGAGGACGACAGCACTCCCGAGAAGGAGAGCGCCAAGAACATCAATTCCCTGGACTCCGGCTGTGACTTTGAGCCGCGCGCCCGCATCTACCTCAAGCTCGCGTCCGAGCTCGCCTCCGACGAGACGCCCGTTATCCAGCTGCTCGGCGGCGTCTTCAAGGACATCGCCGGCAACAACAACGTGACCGACTCGATCGAGGACGCGGAGGACAACATCGCGCCGGGCATCAGCATCACCGTCACCAGCAGCACCAGCACCGGGTCCGGACGCCCCGCCACGGACGACGAAGGCTCCTTCACCGTGCGCGTCACCTCGGACGAAGAGACTGACGAGTTCCCGGACCTCTACTTCGCCACCATCACTGGCACGCTGAATGACGACGGCGCGGCAGCCGACCTCATGGTCGACGAGGTCGGGTCGTTCAGTCTGAGCGAGAAGGAGACCAACGTCTGGGAGGCGAAGGTCAAGGCCAGCGCTCTGCCCGGCACGGGCGACGGGATCCGGGCGGTAATCGTCACCGCTGAGGACACCGAGGGGAACTCCGGCAACAGCCCCGGCTGGAAGGGCGGCGCCGCGCCTGTGGCAGACGACGAGCTCACCTTCAAGAAACTCGACGCGGGCGGCTTCCTGGTCGAGGTCGACAGCAGCTTCCCTGACGTGGAGGACGCCGTTGAGGTGCTCCCGGCGAGGGGCAGCGCCACTGACGAAACGGAGAGCGTGAACCCCTACGTCCGGTTCAGGTTCGCCGAGGGCGGCGAGTTCGGCATCAGCGTCAACGACGACAAGGGCACCACGGCGGAGAACGCCCCGCAGGTGGGTGACGACGGTTATGACGCGAACTACGACCCCACGGCTGACGACGAAACCGTCGTGGCCACCAAGGTCGACATCGGCGGCGGCGACACGGCCAACACCGACTCGCACGCCGAGGTCGAGATCACGTCGCTCACCCTCAACGGCGGCGAGAACATCGCGGCCGACGCCGTCCGGGTGAAGGCCGGCGAGTACGTGCTCGCCCTCACCGGCCTCGAGATCGGCGAGTACGAGATCGTCTACACCGTCTCGGACGACGTGGGCAATGAAGAGGAGGACGTGGAGTTCACGTTCGAGGTGAAGAAGCGCGCGCCGTACACGGTCACGCTGCAGCCCGGCTGGAACCTTGTCTCCATCCCCGGCGACCCGTTCAACCCCGCCGTGGGCGAGGTCATCGGCTCCGATCTCAGGGCCGACACCGTCCTCGGCTACCAGGGCGGCGAGTGGGTCACCGCCGTCAAGAACGAGGATGGCCGCTGGCAGGGCACCCTCACCGACATCCAGGGCGGCTACGGCTACTGGGTGCGGACGACCGCGGTCGAGTCCATCTCGACCGTGATCCCGCCGAACCTGCCGACCTCGGTCCTGCCGACCGTCCCGGTCATCGCCGGCTGGAACCTGCTGGGAGTCGTGGACGCCGAGCAGAAGCCGTCGAGCGGTGACAACGCCGGGATGCAGGACGCGGACGACTACTTCACGAGCCTGCCCGCTTGGCGCGTCGCCTACAGCTTCCAGACGCAGCAGAACCAGTGGATGAAGCTGCTGCCTGGCGCTGACGACAACGACGTGGCCAACGGCAAGGGTTACTGGGTCTGGAGCAGCCGCCCCGGCACCCTCGTCCCGTAACCCCCACGGCCTTCAGGCCGCGGACACAGGACACACAGAAGCCCCCTCCCGCAACGGAGGGGGCTTCCCTTTTGTCCCCGGGTTGTGACACCGCCCCATTGCGCGCACGCGCCCCGTCCCCCATCATGGAACGTGACAACCCCATACGACCCCCACCACCCTCGCGGACGAGCCGCGGGACAGGGCAGGAAGCCCCCTGAGATAAGGGGGCTTTCCCTGTTTAACGACAAAGGGCAGGGCCGGGACGAGCGTTGAGCTCGTCGTTCCTGCGGAGGCAGGAACCTCGCCCCTGAGACGCGGGGCACAGCCCCCGTCATTCCCGCACCGACGGGAATCCAGAGTGCGCGGGCAGCGCACACGGGGCGCAGCCCCCGTCATTCTCGCGAAGGCGGGAATCCAGAATCGGGTGTAGGGGCGTCTCTTGTGGGCGCCCATCCCCCTCCCTCCCCCCCTGGGGAGAGGGAAACGCGGTTCACCGCGAGGGTGAGGGCAATCAAGAAAGGAGGACCGCGCATGCAACCCGTACTCGACGCATACCGCGACGACCCCGTCGCCTTCGTGGAGCAAGTGCTCGGCCACCCGCCCCCCTACGCGAAGCAGCGCGAGATCCTCGACACCCTCGCCGTCAAGCGCCGTGTCAGCGTCGTCGGCGCCAACGGCTCCGGCAAGGACTGGGCCGCCGCCCGCGCCGTCCTCTGGTGGAACGCCACCCGTCCCCGCTCCATCGCCGTCGTCACCGGACCCACCCAGCGACAGGTCGACCAGATCGTATGGCGCGAGCTCCGCGCCGCGCACAAGGCATCCCGCGTCGACCTCGGCGGACGACTCTCCGGCTCACAGTGGAACCTCGCCGACGACCGCTACGCCATCGGCTTCTCCACCAACAAGGCGGACAACCTCCAGGGCTTCCACTCCCCGGAGCTCCTCGTCGTCGTCACCGAGGCCCACGCCATGCCCCAGGACCAGATGGAGGCCCTCAAGCGCCTCTACCCCGCCCGCATGCTCCTCACCGGCAACGCCTTCTCCCGTGACGGCGAGTTCTTCGACTCCCACCACACCAAGCGCCACATCTACGCGAGCATCACCGTCTCCGTCTACGACACCCCCAACTTCACCGGCGAGCACGGCGGCGTACCCGGCATGCCCACCGAGGAAGACGTCGAGGAGCGCAAGCTCGACTGGGGCGAGGACCACCCCCTCTACCAGGGCTCCATCCTCGCCAAGTTCCCCGACATGCTCGACGACTCCCTCCTCTCCCGCTCCGCCATCGAAGCCGCCATCGCCCGCTGGGAAACATTGAACATCGATGGACAAGATGAACAGGATGAGGATGGGGGTGACCTTCTGTCCCCTCGCCCTACAAGGGGAGAGGGTGAGGGAGAGGGTACTGCGGACGCGGGGCACAGCCCCCGTCATCCCAGCGAAGGCTGGGATCCAGAGGAAGAGCGGAGCGAAGCGCCCCCCGCATTGTCATTCCGAGCGGAGCCGTCGGCTACAGCCGATGGCGGAGTCCCGCGCTTTAGCGCGCAGAATCCTCTCGGGGAGGCGCCTCGCCCCATGCCAACGTCCCCTGAGAGATGTTTCGACTCCGCCTCCGGCTGCGCTCAACATGACAAACACCCATCATGTCCATCCTGTCCATCCATGTTGAATGACGCCCCCTACCGCCTCGGCGTCGACGTCGCACGCTTCGGCTCCGACCCACACCGCCCTCTGCGTACGCCGAGGCTGGCGCGTCGAGTCCCTGCGCTCCTTCTCCCGTATCGACACCATGCGCACCGCGGGCGAGGCCGCCGTCCTCGTGCGCGACCTCGACATCCCTGCCGTCTTCGTGGACGAGGGCGGGCTCGGCGCGGGCGTCGTCGACCGCTTGCGCGAGCTCGGGGCGCCCGTGCACGGCGTCCAGTTCGGCGGCAAGGCCCGCCAGTCCGGACGCTTCGCCAACATGCGCGCCGAGATCTTCTGGGAGCTCCGACGCCTCTTCAACGACAACCTCATCGCCATCCCGCGCGACGAGGAGCTCATCAGCCAGCTCCTCGGCCTCCGCTACGACGTCACCAGCGCTGGCCAGGTCAAGATGGAGAGCAAGTCCTCCCTCCGCAGGCGCGGCCTCCGCTCCCCGGACAAGGCGGACGCCCTCGCCCTCGCCTTCATGGAGCCGCCCGGCCTCGAGATCTGGACCGGCCCCCCGAACGAACCCCCTCCTCCTCCGCCCCGCCCCGTCCGCGACTCCACCGACCTCCCCTCGGTCGGCGACATGCTCCCACCCAACCTGGGGGTGTGGTGATGGAACAACTCACATCGATGTACAGGATTCACAGGATTACTCCCACTCGCCCGTTATGCCAAGCGCGGCAGGGATCGTCGTCCCCCACCATCCCCATATCATGTCCATCCTGTCCATCCCTGTTAAGTAGTCCCCCCTGTCCATCGTTCCCTGTCCTTCCCCGCGAACGCTGGAGCCCACCTGCCTCCTATCCAGCCCTCCCTTGCCCTGGAGCCCTCCCCATCCTGTCCATCCTGTCCATCCCTGTTAAGTAGCCCCCCCTGTCCATCCCTGTTCGTGTACCCCCGTTCCTCATTGACACGCGCGCCATGCGCTGGTAGAAAGAGCGGTGCGTGTTGACGCAGAGAGAACACAACGAGGCGATTGGCCGGAACTGCCCTCTGCATCCTATTGCAAGGGCGGCGGCTCTCGTTGGACAATAGCATCCCTGCCATGCCGCGCAGTACGTTGCGCGCACGCAGACACAGACGAATAACGGACCACCCTGCTCTCGGAGAGAGCGCCAAGCCCAAGACTACAGCTCCACAAGGGGGGTAGAAGTGAGATTCACGAAGATTCCGCTCATAGCGACATTGATGGCAGTGGCGCTCTCGCTGCTCATCGTTATCCCGGCCCTCGGCCAGGCCTCGGGCTACGACGACACCCGCGGAACGCTCTCCGGCGGTGCCAACCTGAAGGTCAGCGTCTTGGAGAGCGTAACGGAGGACACGAACAACCCCGGTACGTTCACCTACAAGACGGCTGGGTCCAACTTCAACGGCAACCTCTACGTCTCCAACGACGGCGACGCGTACAACAGCGTGCGGATCGAGGCGAATACCGCTATCGCCCAGATGGAGTTCGCGGGCGCTGACGGCGTGCTGGCGAACCGCCGGAATGCCGATGACTCTGCTGACGAGGACGACACCGCAACCAGGCTCGTCAACGAGGCGAACTACGAGAACGACAACTTCGCCTGTGACGCCAAGGCCACGGTCAAGAACAACAACAGCGGCCGCTCCATCACGGTCTGGTTGGACGACCCCACCGCCGCCAGCAATATCACGGGCACCGGCCTCCCGGCTGCTGACGGGCTTACGTCCCCCGCGGACATGACCGCTGTCTTCGAGGTCATCTCGGCCGGCAACCCGAGGCAGGACGGCTACTGCGCGTCTCCCACACGGAACCCCGGTGCGACGAACTCGAGCCAGGGAACGAATAATGATCAAGGGACACCTGCCGACACCTCAGATGACACCGTTGATTTCGGTGAAGTCCCTGCCACCCTCGCCGAGATGCGCGGCCAGATTCCGGCGCGGCACGGCGACACGCTCACCATCACGGTCGCGGGTACCGCTGGCAGCGTCACGCTGAGGGTCGACGCGGAGGGCCCCGAGTTCTCCGAGGTCTCCCCCGATGACGGCGAGTCCCTGAGTTCCCAGACCGTCAACTTCCGCTTCGTCGTCACCGACGTGGACTCCGGTCTCGCGCACGACGGCGAATTGATTGCCTCGGGCGACACCGACCCGCAGGCCGTCAACAACGACAACGACCTCAACACGACGTCCGAGCCCCTTTCGAACAGCGACGGCTCGGCCCGGGACATCATGGTGATGCTCGACGGCAACGACCAGAGCATCAACGGCAGCAACAGCTGGCGCACGCGCGGCGACAGGCCGGGCGTCTCCTACTTCCTGAGAGGCATGGCCGTCACCAACGTGGCCCAGGGCTCCCGGGCCTGGTACCTGGAGGCCAAGGACCGCGCGGGCAACACCGCCCGCACCGACGCTGACGCGTCCGAGTCTGGCGACCAGGACTACACCCTGACCGTCGACGTCTCTTCGCCGGAGTTCAGGGACGCTCGCACCGGTATCTCCTACGACCCCTCCAAGAAGAAGGAGATCGTCGACCGCTCCTCCATCGCGCTGACCTTCGAGGACATGCGCGGGCTGGACGCGCTGAGCGCCGTGGACGCGGACAAGTTCCTCGTCGAGGACGCCGAGGTCGTCGGCGCCATCCACCTGACGGACGCCTCGAAGTGCAAGGGCCTGAAGACAGACACGCCGATCGACATAGACGGCGGCTGCATCCGCAAGGAGGACAAGCCGCAGTCCCGCGTATACCTCCAACTGGCCGAGCCGCTCGCCCCGGACGCCGAGCCCCAGGTCTCCATGTTCGGTGGCGCGGTGCTCGACCTTGCGGGCAACCCCAGCAACCAGGATGAGGTGGTCGCGGCGGACAACATCGCCCCCGCCATCACGGTCACTCTGGCCACGGATGTCGGCAACCGACCGGTCATCAAGGCCGGTGGCGAGGTGACCGTAGCCATCACGTCCGACGAGGACCTGCGGCGTGTGCCGTCGGTCTACTTCGCGCCGGTCGTGGACGCCGGGACGACCGCCGACGAGGTGAAGGTGCAACTGGGCCTCGAGCACCCCGGCGACCGCGTGCGCACGGACACGAGCGCCGAGAACTCCTGGAGCCGCACCTACGACAGCGGCGACATCGGCAGCGGCAAGGGCATCTACGCGGTCGTCGTCGTCGCCGAGGACGACAACGACAACATCGGCGCGACCCCCGGCTGGACGCGCCAGCGGAAGGACAACAGGCCTTCCTCCGGCACTAAGGCTGACTTCGCGGGTCTCGCGGGTGCCGGCCTGCTCGTGGAGATAGACACAGGCACGGCCCTCAAGGGCGACGGCTTCTCGCTCTCGCCTGAGGCCGGCGACATGAAGACGGAGAGCAACAACCCGTTCATCACCATCGACTTCAGCGCCGAGAAGAACGAGTACGGCGCAGAGTTCAAGGGCGACTCCCACAACGCCGTGGCCATCGCGTCCATCACGCTGAACGGCGACGACGTGATGGACAACACGTCCGCGGTGACGAACAACACCTACACCCTCGCCGCGCAGGACCTCGCGACCGGCGCCTACGAGTTGAAGGTGACAGGCCGCGACGACGCGGGCAACGAGGTCAAGGGCACGTACAAGTTCACCGTTCAGGCGCGCGCGCCGTACAAGCTGAACCTCACCCCGGGCTGGAACCTCGTCTCCCTCCCCGGCACTCCGCTTGACTCCAGCGTCGGCTCGGTCATGGGCGACAGCATGCAGTCCTCTATCGTCCTCGCCTACCAGGACGACGCGTGGCTCACCGCCGTCAACGACAACGGCACGTGGCGCGGCACCCTCACCGACATCGTCGGCGGCTACGGCTACTGGGTCCAGACCACCGCCTTCGAGTCCATCTCGACGCTGATCCCGGAGACGGACACCTCGTCCGTCCTCCCGACCGCCAAGGTCATCAAGGGCTGGAACCTGCTCGGCGTCGTGGACGTGCTGCAGGGCAAGCCCGACACCGCGCCGTCCGGCGGCGCCGACCCCGACGACTACTTCGGCAACATCGAGTGGAAGGTCGCATACTCCTTCGACACCTCGAACAACCAGTGGTCGAAGTCGATTCCCGCCCCGAGGACCACGGGCGAGACCGGCATCGCCAACGGCAAGGGCTACTGGGTCTGGAGCACCGCTGCAGGCACACTGGTCCCGTAACCAGGCAAACCAACCATCACCCCGCGGAGGCAGGAACCTCCGCGGGGGAACGACGATAAGGAAGAACGGACCACCCTGCTCTCGGAGAGAGCGCCAAACCGAAACTACAGCTCCACAAGGGGGGTAGAAGTGAGATTCACCAAGATTCCGCTCATAGCGACATTGATGGCAGTGGCGCTCTCGCTGCTTATCGTTCTGCCTGGACTCGCGCAGACCGGCGACCGCACCGACGGCCAGCAGACCGTCGGCAACGTCCGCGTCGGCGTCTTCGACAACATCGCGGACGCGCAGCAAGGCAAACTGGTAGCCAGCACGCAGACTGACCGCTTCGGCAACAATCCCTTCATCCCCGTGACCGGCACTATAAGTCCGATATCGGGCGTCACCGACAACCAGCACCTCCCCGGTGACCCGGCTTACATGAAGACCCCTCAGGTCTCTCCCCAGGACACGTCCTTCGGGAACACGCTCTACGCCTCCAACCGGGTGAGCGCGTACAACACGGTGGTCATCAACTTCACACACCCTCAGATCGAAGCTACCGGCTTCACGGCCGACCCCACCTGCGTGGTGGTTGACGGCGCTGCCGGCCCGGACGCCACCTACACCGCCACGGTGAGGAACACCCGCTCCACCGATTCGATAACGATCGAACTCGTTCACAGCGGCGTCACCGGGGACGCCGGTAACTACCAGGCGTTCTTCAAGGTCGTCCCCGAGGACATCGCGCCGTTCGACCACGACTCCAATGCCGACACCGACGGCCTTCCGTACAGGCAGCACGGCGGCCCGACGTGGTGCGCCGACACGACGGCGAACGTCCCCTTTGACGTCAACGACAACGGCACCATCGCGGATGACGAACGTGTAGCGAAGGAAACCGTGGCTACGTCCGCGGTGGACAACCCTGTCGATATGGCTCGCACCACCGCCAACTCCGGCGTGTTGCCTGCCCAGCAGGAGATCGCGACGATCTTCGCGAAGCACGGCGACCGGCTGACGGTCACGACCAGCAGCGGCGCGGGCCTCGTCGACCTGGTGGTCGACGGCGACGGCCCGGAGTTCACGGCCGTCACGCCCGCGGACAACGCGGTGACCCGCTCCAGCCGCCTCTCCTTCTCCTTCGAAGTCCGGGACGACGACTCCGGCCTTCGCCACGACGGCGAGAGCGTCATCTCCGCCGACGGCGACTTCGAGGAGATCAACCCGGACGGCGACCAGAACCTCGAGACCGAGCCGCTCTCCGAGGACACCAGCGGGAGCCCGGTGCAGCGCAACGGCGGCTCCCAGGACATCAACGTCAACATCAAGGCGAACCCCAGGGACGACAACGACGCCACCGCCTACGACGAGATTAGCGCGTCCGGCACGTGGCGGCTGGTGGGCAACCGTGCGGGCGTCGCCTACGCCTTCACCGCCAGCGGCGCCGGCAGGAGCGACAACGAGTACCTCTACCAGCTGACGGCCAAGGACCGCGCCGGCAACATGTCCATGACCGACGCGAACACGGACACCAGGGACTCCAATGAACCGTTCGTGTTCCGCGTGGACGACGAGGACCCCGTGCTCACCGAGGTGCGCACTGGCATCGGCTACAACACGGCGAATAACACGGAGAAGGTCGACCGCTCCTACGTCGCACTGACGTTCGGTGGCGGCGATGGCGGTTCGCATGGCCTGGGCCAGGTGGACACGAGCAACATCACGGTAGTCGGCCATGACATCGTCGGGGTGATTCACCCGAGCAAGGCGCCGCGCATCAACCGCGGCGACTCGCCGGTCGACCCCAAGCCGGCTAAGGTGGACGCGCCGCCTAGAGTGGTGGCGAAGCCGGGAGGCACGGACATCACGGGTGGTTTTGCCGACGTCTCCAATAACGATGTCGAGGCCGCTTCGACGCCTCTGACGACCGGGGACTTGGAGGATGGGACCTTGACGGATGGGACGACGGCGTTTGTCGCCTCTGACAGGACCACCGTCCTGACGACTGACGCGGAGTGTGACTTCACCACCAATCCGGCAGGGACGACGGACACTGATACTACGGCTGGAAACACTGATGTCCCGGATGCTATCGACCTCGCGATCTGTCGGTGGACGCAATACAACGCCTACGTGGCCGCGAACAGCGCGTACGAGACCTACGTAGAGCAGTTGGACCAATACATGGACGAGAACCCGGGCACGGATATCGAGAAGGCTAGCTTCGTCGAGCCTCGCGCCCGCGTCTACCTGGAACTGGCCTCGGACCTCGACGCCGACGCGACGCCGGACGTCGTGGTGGTCGGCGGAGCGGTGTACGACCTCGCCGGGAACACCAACGAGGCGGACACGGTGCGGGCGAAGGACTGGATCGCGCCGAGCCTCACGGTGACCGTGACCGGCACCGAGAACGACCGCCCGGTCGCGAACGAGGACGGCTCGTTCACCGTGGACGTGCGCTCCGACGAGGACATGCGCCGCCGCCCGGAGGTCTACTTCGTGACGCTGCTCGCGGATGAAGTGATGAACGACGACGGCGACGTGACGGGCTACGAGAACTACCGCATCGGCACGGCGAGCAAGGCGACCCCGCTGACGCAGCAGGAGGACGAGAACCACTGGGCCCGGAAGTACCGGGTGTCGAGCCTCCCTGACAGCAACGAGTCCGGTGTGCGAGGCGTGATCGTTCTCGGCGAGGACGGCACCGACAACGCCGGCGCGACCGCCGGGTGGGATGTGCTCAGCCACCAGAACTCGGGTCCGCCCGCGAGTGATCACGACCTCACCCCGGCCAAGATGAACGACGCGGGTCTGCTGTTGGAGATAGACCTGGACTTCAACGGGGGCACCACCACCGGCCTTGGCAGCGTGACGCCGCGCAGCGGCGGCAACGTCGACGTGACGGAGAGCGCCAACCCGTTCGTCAAACTGGAGTTCGCCGCCGAGAAGAGCGAGTACAACATAGGGACGTTCAAGGACTCCCACGACAAGGTCACCGTGACAGAGATCACGCTGGACGGCGACGACGCGCAGGCGAACCTGAACCGCGTGAGCGCGACGGCGTTCTCACTCATCACGCGTGACCTCGCGGTTGGCGACTACACGGTCGAGTACACCGCCGAGGACGACGCGGGGAACGAGTACGAGGGCGAGTTCGAGTTCGAGGTGAAGGCGCGCCAGGCGTACTCGGTCTCGGTGCAGCCGGGCTGGAACCTGATCTCGCTGCCGGCGACGCCGCTCGACTCGGCGATCGAGTCAGTGCTGGCCGGTAAGGAGCTCATCACGCCGGTGCTGGGCTACCAGGACGGCGACTGGGTCACGGCGGTCCAGGAGGCCGGGACGTGGCGCGGCACGCTGACGGAGATCGTGGGCGGCTACGGCTACTGGGTCCACGCCGGGACGTTCTCGAAGGTCTCGACGATGCTGGCCGAGGTCGACCCGGCGGCGACGCTGCCGACCGTGCCGGTGAGCGCGGGCTGGAACCTGCTCGGCGTGCTGGACATCTTCCAGAACGCCGCGGGCATGCCGCCGGGCGCGCCGGATAACGAAGGGAACTTCGCGGCCGCCAACTACGAGGCCGACAACTACCTCAACAGCATCCCGTGGCGCGTGGCGTACACGTATGACACGGACGAGAGCCTGTGGGTGAAGACCGTCCCCGACGACGGTGACGACACTGCAGGGTCAGGCGATGACCCGGGTGGCGAGATCCTGAACGGCAACGGCTACTGGGTCTGGTCCGCCACACCGAGCACGCTCGTCCCGTAAAAGCGGACGCGCACAGCAAGGGTACGTACGAAGGCCCCCGCCGGGACACCGGCGGGGGCTTTCAACTCCCTCGTGGTTGTCTGGTCCCTTCCCCCTCGACGGGGGAAGGTTAGAGCCTGCCCCGTACTTGATGCGGGGATGGGGGTGAACTGCGCACAGCCTGCGAGAGTACCCTGCTGACAACCCCGCGATTCCTCCCCTAGAATCGCCCCCATGTTCCACACCCTCCCCGCTCCCTCGCCCCGCACCCTCCTCGCCGCCGCCGCGCTGCTCGCGCTCGCCCTCCTGCTCCCGCTCGCTGCCTCCGCCCAGGACGGCGACGGAAACGGCGAAGAGCGCCTGGAGAGCATCCCCCCGTTCCCCGTCGTCTACCTGCAGGGCACCGTGACGCTGGACGGCGCACCCGTCGCCAGCGGCGAGATCGTCGTCCGCGTCGGCGACTGGGAACGCCCCACCCGCATCCCCATCGTCGACGGCGCCTTCGACTGCGCCACCGATGCGGGCTGCCTGCTCGTCGGCCCGCCCGGCTACATCACCGAGGACCCCCTGGGCTACGTCTACGTCGGCGAACCCGTAACGTTCCACCTGAACGGAGATCAGCAGGCCGACCTGACGTACCCGTTCGCGCACATGGCGGAGCCGTGCTTCGTGGACAGCGTCGAGTTGCGCTTCGGCGCAGGCCCCGGCCCGAGCGTCGCCCCGCCGTGCCCCGGCACGCTGTCCCCGGAAGTCATCGTCGCGCCCCCGCCGACGCCCACCCCGACGCCGGTTCCCACCGCGACGCCCACACCGGCTCCCACTCCCACCCCCGTCCCGCCCACGGCGACGCCCGTTCCGGCGCCTGAACCCACGCCCACGCCTGAGCCGTCGTCCGGCGGCAACGCAGGAACGCTCATCGTCGTGCTCGTCGTGGTGGTCGGCATCGCGGCCATCGCGGGCGTTGGGATCGTCGCGCTGCGTCGCCGTCGGTCGTAGGGTCGCCGCGCCAGGGTCGGCGTCGCATCCTGCTATACTCCCCGCATGCAGAAAGCAGAAGCACGTCTTCCCCTCATAGACCTGATAGTCCCCGGTAAGGGGCTCCTGCGCGATGCTGCCCTCGTGGCGAGTTTCACGCTGCTCGTGGCGCTGTTCGCCCAGATCGTGGTGAAGCTGCCGTTCACGCCCGTCCCCATCACCGGGCAGACGCTCGCGGTGCTGCTCGCGGGCGGCGCGCTGGGCGCGAACCGCGGCGCTGCGAGCCTTGCGCTGTACATGCTCGTTGGCATGGTCGGCCTGCCGGTGTTCGCGCCGTCGCTCGGGGAGGGGACCGAGTTCCACTTCATCTTCCCGTGGCAGGGCAGCGGAGACTTCGTCTGGCAGATCGCCAGCGGCGGCTACATCGTCGGCTTCATCGGCGCCGCGTGGGTCATCGGACGACTCGCGGAGCGCGGCTGGGACCGCAGCTGGCGCGTTCTGCTGGCGCTGCTCGCGGGCAACGTCGTGCTGTACGTGCCGGGGCTGCTGTGGCTCGGCTACTGGGCCGTCGACAACAGCTGGACGTCCGGCGCGAGCGTCATCCCGGACACGTTGCAGTGGGGGCTGTGGCCGTTCGTGGCGGGCGACCTCATCAAGCTCTACGTGGCCTCGGTCGCGCTGCCGGGTGCGTGGGCGCTCGTGGGGCGCAAGGAGCGTTAGGTGGAGATTATCTGGATAGGCCACGCGGCATTCCGCGTGCGCTCCGGCAACAAGACGCTGATCATGGACCCGTTCCCTCCGGCGCTGGGGCTGCGTATACCACAGTCGCAGGCCGACCTCGTCACGCAGAGCAGCAGCGACCCGCTCCACTCGGCGCTCGACGTGCTGTCCGGCGAGCCGATCACACTCGACGGTCCGGGTGAGTACGAAGCTGCAGGGATGCACTTGCGCGGGCTCCGCACAACGCGCCGTACGCAGGAGGGCGAACCGCAGCAGTGGAACACGGTGTTCTCCGCGCAGGCCGAAGGCATCGTGTTCTGCCACCTCGGCAACCCGGACCGGCTGCTCACGAACCGGGAGGTCGACGCGCTGGGGTCGCCGCACGTGCTTATGGCGCCTGTAGGGAGCGACACTGGGCTATCGGCTGCGGACGTGGTGGAGATCGTGCGGAACGTCGAGCCACGCATCATCATCCCCATGTTGTACGCGCACAGCGGGAACAAGCATCCGCTGCGCGAGCTGGGGCCGTTCCTGCGCGAGCTGGGCGTCCGGGAGCCGGAGGCGCAGCCTCGCCTGAACGTGACACGGGCCAGCCTGCCGGACGACACGCAGGTCGTGGTGCTGCAGCCCAGCGGCGCGATGCTGTAGAGGGCGTCCGGCGGTTGCGTTTGACCGCTTGCGCGTCGTCTCCCTAGAATGGCCGCCGGAAGGTGTGCCATGCAAGAGATGCTCATCGACAGTATCCGCGTCAGCCTGATGAACTATCAGCGCGTGGTCATTCTCAAGGAGCGGGAGACCGACCGCTATCTGCCGATCCGCATCGGCTCGCCAGAGGCGGACGCCATCGCGCTGAAGCTGCAGGACGTCACGGCGGCGCGTCCCCTCACACACGACCTGCTGGGCTCGGTCATCACTTCGCTTGGAGCATCCATCAAGCAAGTCGTCGTCTGCGACCTCGAGAACGACACGTTCTTTGCCAGGCTCGTGCTGACGCTGGCGGACGGCTCGGAGTCGGAGATCGACTGCCGTCCGAGCGACGCGATAGCGGTTGCGGTGCGCGGCGGACAACTCGTGCGGGGCAAGGACGGCGAGGAGCACTGGTTCTCGTCGCTGCAGGAGGCGGAGGAGTTCGTGCGGCAGGAGGGCGGCGACACAGCCGACGTCCGCTCCAAGGTGCCGATCTACGTGGAAGAGCGTGTGCTGGAGCGCGCAGGTGTCGTCGTGGACGGCAACGTGGAGGAGGAAGGGAGCGAGAGCTCATCCCCGCGCCGGAGGCCGCGTCCCACGCGGCAGGGGGTTACCGAGGAGGAGATGGAGAAGCTCTCCGCGTTCTCCGAGTTCCTGGAGGACCTGCCTGGGCTGGAAGACCTCGGGAAACCGGGAGAGACGCAGTAGGGGATGCCCGGCGGGGCGATGAGTTCTTTCGCGCTCAACCTCACCACGTGACCTGTCGGCCACCCTGGATCTCCGCCTTCGCGGGAACGACGTGCTCATGAGGGTTCCGCTTTGCTTGCGCGGCATATTGTGATAGGATTCACGCAGCTCCTGATCAGTGTATGAAACGCCGTTCGTGGTGGGTTTCAGCGGCCCAGTTCACCGGCCTTGGCTGGTACATCGCCGCGGCGATCGTTCTTCCCACGCTGGCAGGGGTATGGCTCGACGGCAGGGCGGGAACCTCGCCTCTCTTTCTCTTGGGAGGCCTCCTCTTCGGAGTCGTTCTCGCGTTCTACGGGGTCTACCGGATGGCATCCGGTTACCTCACCGGCAGCCGGGATGGCAGCCGGGACGAAGAGGCTGACGGATAGTGAAGAGTCGTCTGATCCTGTTGCCGGTACTGGCGCTGGCCTTACTCGGCCTGGCGCTGGGGCCGATAGGCGCGAAGCTCCTGGGCTTCGAGCGCCTGATCGACGCTCCGGCGGTGCACCTGGCGCCGCAGAAGATATTCGCCATCGGCGGCTTCACCGTCACCAACACGCTCCTCTCCGCCTGGCTCACGTGCATCGTCATCCTGCTTCTGTTCGGGTTAGGCACGCGCCGCATGAGCATGGTGCCGGGGCGCCTGCAGGGCTTCCTGGAAGTGCTGATCGAGGCGCTCTACGGCTTCATCAGGGGCATGGCGGGAGAGCGGTATGCCCGGCGCTGGTTCCCGCTCCTCGCGACCATCTTCGTGTTCGTCGCGTTCAACGCGTGGATGGCGCTTCTGCCCATCTACCCCACAGTGGGGTTCAAGGCGGAGGGCGCGGACCACGTGACGACGCACCTGCTGCGCAGCGCAGGCACGGACATCAACATGCCGCTGGCGCTGGCGCTCATCGCGTTCGTGTTCATCGAGGTGTGGGGCTTCCGCGTCCACCGGTTCGGGTACCTCCGGGAGTTCTTCCGGTTCGGGAACCCGGTGCAGACGTTCATCGGGCTGCTGGAGCTCATCAGCCACTTCATCCGCATCATCAGCTTCACGTTCCGTCTCTTCGGCAACATGCTCGCCGGGGAGATCGTCCTGTTCATGATGACGTTCCTGACCTTCTTCGTAACGCCCATCATCTTCTACGGGCTGGAGATACTGGTCGGGGGTGTGCAGGCGCTCGTGTTCATGGGCCTGACGCTCGTGTTCGCGGTGCTTGCGGTGGCCCCGCACGAGGGTCACAAGGAAGAGCACGCAGAGGCCGGACAGCACTAAGACCCGCCACCGCGCGGGCGAAATGAGGCGGACGCGGGACGCGCCGCCTGAACAGACCAAGGAGGTTTGGGGAATGAACGATTTCGGAGAGATGGGCAAGTTCCTCGCCGTGGGCCTGGCCGGGCTGGGCATGGCCGGCGCCGGTGTCGGCCTGGGAATCCTGGGCAGCGGCGCGATGAACGCCCTCGGCAGGAACCCCGAGGCCCGCGATGCCATCGCGCCGAACATGATCCTGGCGCTGGCGTTCACCGAGGCCATCGGTATCTACGGCCTCGTGGTGGCAATCCTGCTCATCTTCGTTGCGTAAGCGGCGCAGCGTGAGCAACGTAACGCACATGAGGAGGCGGGCAACGTGCTGGCAGCACCAAGACTAGCCGAAGAAGCAAGCGGCATAGGAGCGCTGGGCATAGACCCGTGGAGCCTGCTGGCCTACGTGGTCACCTTTGGCCTGCTCGTAGTGCTCCTCTACACCCTTGCGTACAAGCGCATCCTGGGAGTGCTCGACGCCCGGTCCGGCAGGATCCGGGAGAGCCTGGAAGAGGCCGACCGCGTGCGGCGCGAGTCCCAGGAGCAGCAGGAGGCGATGGAACGCACCCTGCTGGAGGGTCGCGAGGAGGGCCAGCGCGTGCTCGCTGAAGCGCGCGAGGCCGCGGAACGCTACCGCGAACAGCAGGCGACGCAGGCGCGAACCGAGGCGGCGCAGCTGATCGAGCGCGCCCGTGAGGAGATACGGCAGGAGCGCGACGCTGCCCTCGAGCAGGTGCGCTCCGAGTTCGCCGGCCTCGCGGTCAGCGCTGCCGAGCGCATCATCCATCGTTCGCTGGACCCCGACGCGCACCGCGACCTGATCGACGAGGTGCTCGCGGAAGGGGACGCCCGCGCAGGGCGGAACTAGGAGCGGGGGATGGCGAAAGCGCCCATAGCGAAGCGCTACGCGCAGGCGCTCTTCTCCCTGGCAGAGACCGAGGGGAAGCAGGAAGCCTGGCTGGACAGCCTCTCCGGCATAGCGGAGGGGCTTGCAGACCCATCGGCGGCGCTGTTCTTCAACGAGCCACGCATACCGGCGACGCGCAAGGCGGACGCGGCGGCGGAACTCGCTGCAGGCGCAGACCCGCTGGTGCGTAACTTCGTGGGGCTGCTCGTGCAGCGACAGGCAGTGGGCTCGTTCGGGGCGGTCGTCAGCGAGTACGGGCGTCTGCTGAACGAGAGCCTCGGGCGGGTGCAGGCCTCGGTGACGAGCGCCGTGCCCATATCGGCCGAGCAGCGGAACACGCTGACGGCCTCGCTCGGGGCCATGCTGGACAAAGAGGTCGTTCTCGACGTCCAGGAAGATTCGGACATCATCGGCGGAATCGTCGTGCGGGTGGGAGACCAGATCATCGACGGAAGCGTGCGCTCCCGCCTGGGCGATCTGCGGCAGAGCCTCGAAAGGCAGGGCCTCCCCCGGACGGCGCGTGAAACGGAGGAGCGGGCATGACGACTCGCGGACAGGACATCGCAGCCGTACTCAAGCGGCAGATCGAGGAGTTCGGCGGCGAGACTACCCTCACGGAGGTGGGGACCGTCGTAGAGGTTGGAGACGGCATCGCCACCATCCACGGCCTGAGCAAGGTGGGTTTCGGAGAACTGTTGGAGTTCCCGAGCGGCCTCGCTGGTCTGGCGCTCAACCTGGAGGAAGACCTGGTCGGCGCAGCAGTAATGGGCCCGGACGTGGGCGTGAAGGAAGGCGACCTGGTCAAGGCGACCGGTGAGATCGCCCGCGTGCCCGTTGGCGATGCGCTCCTGGGCCGGGTGGTGAACCCGCTGGGCGAGCCGCTGGACGGCAAGGGCGCGGTGCAGACGGACGGCATCCGTCCCATCGAGATCGTCGCGCCGAACGTGGTCGTGCGGCAGTCGGTCAACAGGCCGGTGCAGACGGGCATCAAGTCTATCGACGGCATGATCCCCATAGGCCGGGGCCAGCGTGAGCTGATCATCGGCGACCGCTTCACGGGCAAGACCGCCATCGCCATCGACACCATCATCAACCAGAAGGGCGAGGACCTCATCTGCATCTACGTGGCCGTAGGCCAGAAGCAGAGCAAGGTCGCCTCGATCCAGGCGATACTTGAAGAGTATGGCGCAATGGAGCACACAGTCATCGTTGCAGCCAACGCGTCCGACCCCGCACCGCTGCAGTATCTCGCGCCGTACGCGGGCTGCGCCATCGGCGAGGAGTTCATGGCGAGCGGCCGCGAGGCGCTCATCATCTACGACGACCTCACAAAGCACGCCTGGGCGTACCGCCAGATGTCGCTGCTGCTCCGACGTCCTCCGGGCCGCGAGGCGTACCCCGGCGACGTCTTCTACCTGCATAGCAGGCTGCTGGAGCGCGCCGCGCGCCTCGACGAGGCCAACGGCGGCGGTTCGCTGACCGCGCTGCCCATCATCGAGACGCAGGCGGGCGACGTGTCCGCCTACATCCCCACGAACGTCATCTCCATCACGGACGGCCAGATCTACCTGGAGGCGGACCTGTTCAACAGCGGCATCCGCCCCGCGGTGAACGCAGGCCTCTCCGTGAGCCGGGTGGGCAGCTCGGCGCAGACGCGTGCGATGCGGCGCGTTGCCGGGCGCATGCGGCTGGAGCTCGCGCAGTACCGTGCGCTTGCCAGCTTCGCGCAGTTCGGCGCGTCCGACCTCGACGCGGCGACGCGGGCGCAGCTGGAGCGCGGCCAGCGGCTCACAGAGCTGCTGAAGCAGCCGCAGTACCGCCCGCAGAGCCTCCCCCAGCAGGTCTGCGCCATGTATGCCGCGGTGAACGGCCACATGGACGACGTGCCGGTGGACCGCGTGCGGGAGTTTGAGGAGCGCTTCCTCGGCTACCTGGAGACCTCCAAGCCCGAGTTGATGAGCGCGATCCAGGAGAAGAAGGATATAGACGAGGCGGTTGAAGAGTCGCTGAAAGAGGCGATAGCCGCTTTCAAGGCCACGTTCTAGGAGACTGGGCTTGCCGAGCGTCAGGCAGATACGCGGCCGCATCAGGAGCGTCCGCAACACCGCGAGGGTCACGCGGGCCATGCAGATGGTCGCCGCGTCCAAGATGCGGCGCGCGCAGGAAGCGACAACCGCCTCGCGCCCGTACGCGGAGAAGCTGCGCGAGGTGCTCGGCGGACTCGTCGGCGCCGGCGCGGTGGATCCGGACCTGTCGCACCCGCTGCTGGAGCGCAGGCCGGTCAGCAACGTGCTGCTCCTCGCCATTTCCCCGGACCGCGGGCTCGCGGGAGGCATGCCGGGCAACCTCTCCCGCGCGTCGGGTGAGTTCCTGCGCGCGCAGCAACAGCAGCATCCGGTGGGGGTCATCACGGTGGGGAAGAAAGTGCGCGACTTCATGGTGCGCGCCGGAGCCGACCTCAGGGCCTCGTTCACGGACATAACCGATAGGCCGACGATGGCGGACACGCTGGCCGTAACGCACCTCGTGCAGCAGATGTACACCTCCGGCGAAGTGGACGAGGTGCACATCGCCTACACCCGGTACGTGAACACGCTCGTCCAGCAACCGTTGGTGCGGCAACTGCTGCCGCTGGCAGCCGAAGGGCTGGAGGACGAGTCCGACAAGGCCACGGATTACATCTACGAACCGGACGCGGGCACGGTGCTCGGTGCGCTGCTGCCGCGTTTCTTCGAGATGCAGGTCTACCAGGCGTTCCTGGAGAACAGCGCGAGCGAGCAATCCGCGCGCATGGTCGCGATGCGCAATGCGACCGAAGCGGCGGAGGACATGATGGACTCGCTCACGCTGGAGTTGAACAAGGCGCGCCAGAACATGATTACCGCGGAGCTGCTCGACCTGGTCGGCGGCGCCGCCGCCCTCGAAGGGTAGGGCGTAGGAGGAGCGGAGATGGCCGCAGGAGCCGAAGGAAGAGTCGTACAGGTGATCGGGACGGTCGTGGACGTAGAGTTCCCACCGGACCAGTTGCCCAGCATCTTCAACGCGCTGGACCTCGATCTCGCGGGCGAGAAGCTCGTGCTGGAGGTTGAGCAGCAGGTTGGCAACAGCTGGGTGCGCTGCCTCGCGCTGGGCCCCACAGAGGGTCTGACGCGCGGCGCCATCGCCACGGATACCGGGCAGGCCATCGCCGTCCCGGTCGGCGAGCCGAGCCTCGGCCGGCTGTTCAACGTCACCGGCGATGCCCTGGACGACCTCGGGGCCGTCGACGCCAAGGAGTTCTGGCCGATCCACCGCGACCCTCCGGCCTACGAAGAACAGAGCATGACGACTGAGGTGCTGGAGACCGGCGTGAAGGCACTTGACCTCATCTGCCCGTTCACCAAGGGCGGGAAGGTCGGCGCGTACGGCGGCGCGGGCGTCGGCAAGACGGTCATCATCCAGGAACTGATCCGGAACATCGCGGAGGAGCACAGCGGCTACTCCGTGTTCGCCGGCGTGGGCGAGCGCTCCCGCGAGGGGAACGACCTCTGGCACGAGATGCAGGAGTCGGGCGTGCTGAAGAACACCGTGCTCGTCTTCGGCCAGATGAACGAGCCGCCGGGCGTGCGGCTGCGCATCGCCATGACCGGCCTGACGATGGCCGAGTACTTCCGCGACACGATGAACCAGGACGTGCTCCTGTTCGTGGACAACCTGTACCGCTACATCCTTGCGGGCATGGAGGTCTCTGCGCTGCTGGGCCGCATGCCCTCCGCCGTCGGCTACCAGCCGACGCTCGGCACGGAGATGGGCGACCTGCAGGAGCGCATCACGTCCACCAACAAGGGATCCATCACCTCCTTCCAGGCGATCTACGTGCCCGCCGACGACTACACCGACCCCGGCGTGGCCACGAGCTTCGGCCACCTGGACGCAGTCGTCGCGCTGGAGCGCTCCATCGCGGAGCAGGGCCTCTTCCCCGCCGTCGACCCGCTCACGTCGTCCTCCCGCATCCTGGACCCGCTCATCGTGGGCGAAGACCACTACAACACAGCGCGCGGCGTGCAAGCGGTGCTGCAGCGCTACAAGGACCTGCAGGACATCATCGCCATCCTCGGCATGGAGGAGCTCTCCGACGAAGACAAGACGACCGTGAACCGGGCGCGCCGCATCCAGCGCTTCCTCTCGCAGCCGTTCTTCGTTGCGGAGCAGTTCACAGGCCGCGACGGCCGGTACGTCCCCGTTACCGAGACGGTGCGCGGCTTCAAGGAGATCCTCGAGGGCAAGCACGACGACGTCGCGGAGCAGGACTTCTACATGGCCGGCACGATAGACGAGGTGGTTGAGCGCTCGAAGGAGCGCGCGGCGGCGGGAGCGTAAGACGTTATGCCCATGCAACTCGAGATTGTAACTGCGGAGCGCGTGCTCTTCCAGGGCGACGTGGACGCCGTCGTCGCGCCCGGCATAGACGGCGAGATCGGCATCCTGCCGAAGCACGCCGCCTTGATGACTGTGCTCCAGCCGGGCGAACTCCGTTACCGCACCGGCGACAATGAGGAGCACTTCGTCGTGACTGGCGGTTTCATCGACGTGCACGGCGACAAGGTGTCCGTTCTCGCGGACGCGGCGGAGCGGGCGGACGAGATCGACCTCGCAAGGGCCGAGGAAGCCGTCTCTCGCGCCCGTCAGCGCATCGCAGAGCGCCAGGGGGACGTGGACCTCGAACGGGCGCTGCACTCGCTGCGCAGGGCGCAGGTGCGGCTCAACGTGACGCGTCGCCGGCGCGGAGCAGGCGTACCGCAGCGGGAGCGCGGCTCCCAAGCCTGACGCCGCTCTCTACGCTTCGTCGTCCCCAGCCTCACCATTGGCGTTCGGGTTCAGGTAGTACGTCATCGACTGCAGCGAGACGACGGGGTCGACGTTCTGTACCCGCACCCCGTTCGGGACGATCGCGGACTTCGGCGCGTAGTTGAGGATGGCCTTCACGTCCGCCTCCACGAGTTGGTCGATCACGTCCTGCGCGACGCCCGCGGGCACGGCCACGATGGCGATCTTCACGCCCTCGGCGTGGGCGACCTCGCGGAAGTTGGCGAAGTCGTGCACCAGCAGGCCCCCGGCCGACTGCCCGATGATCTGGGAGTTGGAGTCGAACGCGCAGACGACGCGGAAGCCCTCCGGCTCGAACCCCGGATAGCTGATGATCGACCTGCCGAGCCGCCCGACGCCCACGACCGCGACGTTCCACGTCTGGTCGAGGCCGAGGATGTGCCGCAGCTGGCGCAGCAGATTGGGGATGCTGTAGCCGCGCCCCTGCTTGCCGAAGCGTCCGAAGTAGCTGAGGTCCTTCCGTATCTGCGCGGGTGTCGCCTGCAGGAATTCGCCCAACTGCTGCGAACTGATGACTTCCAGCCCTATCTCCTGGAGGTGGGAGAGCGCCCGGAGGTATTGGGGAAGGCGCTCGACGACCACTCCGGGTACCTGGGGTTCGGTGGTCATGTGGCTCCGTCTCCTCGATTGTGAAACGTTTGTGAAACGATAGTAACGACGTTCACAAACGAGCGTCAAGCTGCGTGAATCGTTGCACGAACCGCCTCAACTTGACATCGACTGAGAGTGCAGTAATGTGAAACTCCGTCGAAATGTGTCTGTAATGGGAAGGCTCGTTGAGGGAGCCATCAGACGGGGTGGATGCCTGAGGATTCATGGGTCGGGAGAAGGGAGGCAAGCAGCCATGGTCAGCGTGAGCGAGTTGCGCGAGGTGGTGAACTGGAAAGAAGGGCTCATCTCGCCAGTTGTTCTATTCGATGAGGAGCTGTACCGCGAAGAGCAGACGAAGGTGTTCGAGAAGGCGTGGCTGGTGGTGGGGCACGAGGACATGCTGCGTAAGCCCGGGGACTATGTGACCAACTACATGGGCGAGGTCCCGGTCGTCGTATCCCGCGACATGGAGGGAGAGATCCACGTACTGGTGAACCGGTGCGTGCACCGGGGGAACGAGGTGTGTCTGTTCGACCGGGGAAACACGCGCGCGTTCTCGTGCTCGTACCACGGGTGGACGTACGAGATCAGCGGGGAGTTGATCGGCGTACCGATGGAGAAGGAGCTGTACCGGGACGAGATCGACCACGAGAACTGGGGTCTGGAGCAAGTGCGGGTAGCGAGCTACAAGGGGTTGATCTTCGCGACGTTCGACCGCACGGCGCTGTCGTTGGAGGAGTGGCTGGGTGAAGACGGATGCTGGTGGCTGCGGAACTACGTTCTGGTGGAACATCTGGGTGGTCTGGAGGCTCTTCCGGGGTGGCACCGTTACCGCACGCCGGGGAACTGGAAGTACCTTGCGGAGAACTTCATAGGAGACGGCTACCACGTGCATGCGGCGACGCACGTGTCGTGGTTCAAGGTGATGCAGGAGTTCACCGAGAAGGGCTATGAGATGCCACGGCTCAGCTCCTCGGCTGCCCGGACGCGCAGGTACGAGGTAACGACCGGTTATCTGAAGGGGTGCCCGATAGGCTTCGGGAACGTCACCATGGACCCCGTCGCTCATGAGAATGATCTTGCGCTGGCCCAGAAGCTGGGCCACGATGCGGTGGAATGGGTGCAGTACCGCCGCCGGCAGTACGAAGAGTTGATGAAGGACTACGAGATAGCCCCGTACAGCTTCATGAACGGCGGTATCTTTCCGAACCTTGGGCTCATGGGCTTCTTCTCGCCGATGGCGGGTCGACACTTCCTCCTGTTCCAACCCAGGGGCGTCAAGGAGATGGAGCAGTGGCAGTGGACGATGGTTGAGAAGGAGGCCCCCGCGATCGTCAAGGAGGTGGCGGCCGAGTACGTGTACCGCGGCCAACACATGGCGGGGACGCTCGCTCCTGACGACGTGGAGAACCAGGAGCGGATCGTGGAGGCGATGGGCGCGCGGAGGAACTGGCGCAAGCCGCATCACTACAGGCTGCAGCTGGGCCACGAGGAAGAGGCGCCACAGAGCATCCCGGGCCAGGTCGGCCCGAACCCGAGCGAGGTGAACCAGCGAAACTTCTACCGATTCTGGCTGGAGCTCATGGAGGCGTAGAACATCATGCTGACCCTGGAACAGAAACGGGAAGTAGAGGAGTTCCTGTACCGGGAGGCATTCCTGCTGGACGAGATGCGCTTCGACGAATGGCTCGACATGCTGTCCGAAGATATCGAGTACATCATGCCCCTGCGCGAGCACACGCAGGGCGACGTCGAACCGGCCGGACATCCCATCATCAAAGACGACAAGCTGATGCTGACCATGCGCGCCAAGAAGCACGAGACGGGGCTGTCCCACGTCGAGATCCCTCGGTCGCTGACGGAGCACATCGTCACGAACATCCTGATTGAGGACGGGGACAACCCCACCGAACTACGGGTGTACAGCAATTTCCTGGTCCGCCAGGCCAGGAAGCTGCGCGACGAGGCATGGTGGGGCGGTCGGAGGAAGGACGTACTGCGGCGCGAGGACGGCGGGTGGAAGATCGCGCGGCGCGAGGTATTGCTGGACTCTATCGTTCTACCCCGAGGGATTACGATATTCTTCTAGGCTTCCCGGCGCCAGAGCGGAGGCGGAGAGCAAGAGGCGACAGATGGTTCAAGCGACTGACAGGGGACGCTTCCAGACGGAGATGGTTGAACGCGCCATCGAACGTTCACGAGGGGACGTGGAAGGGCGTGTGGCCGTCATCACGGGCGGAGCCCGCGGTATCGGTGGAGCCATGGCCGAGGGGCTGCTGCGTGCGGGTGCGAAGGTAGCCGTCGCGGACAAGACGCTGGCAGGGGCCGACGGACTGCGGCAGCGATTGGAGTCCTCCGGGCGCGGGATCGCGCTGGAGATGGACGTGACGGACGACGAGCAGATAAACGCGGCCCAGGCCGCGATAACGGAAGCGCTTGGCCCAGCCGACATCCTGGTGAACAACGCGGCGCTGGTTTCGGAGACGCTGTTCAAGCCCACCGGACGCGTCAGGATGCTCGATACCTCGGATGCCGACTGGAAGACGATGTTTGAGGTCAACGTCTTCGGCGTCGTCAAGGCGATCCGTCATTTCATCGAGCCGATGATCGAGAAGGGCAGCGGCAGCATCATCAACGTGGTGAGCAGCGGCATACTTCCGGTGGCAGGCGGGGGAGGATGGTTCGGTCTCCGTCCGTACACGCTGGAGATGCCCTATCAGTCGACCAAGGCGGCCGTCATGGCTATGACCTTCTACTTGGGGGACGAGGTCCGCGCCCAGGGCGTTGCCGTGAACGCGATCATGCCGGGTCACACGCGCGCATCCTGGTTCGATGCAACTGCGAACGCCTGGCGGGAGAAGGGGGTTGTCTACGGGTTCCGGCCGATCGTGGCTGAGCACCTGGTCCCGATCACGCTCTTCCTCGCCGGGCAGAACGGGAGTGGCGTGACCGGTATGCTGTATTCGGTTCCGGATTGGAACCACGACCACGGCTATGGGAAGTACATGGACTGGACCGACCACTCTTTCCCAGAGCACCTCGAGGCGATGTACGCGGAGGCGGAGGCCGCGATGCCGGTCGGTCGGCCGACCATGGGGATCCAGACCCCGGCCATGCGGCGCGGGTAGAGTTCGGGCGTCTTCTCTTACACGGGTTGCACTGATCGTGGTTGTCCCCGGGCTAGCCTTGGCTGTCCCGGTTGAGTTCAGACCGCAGCATCTCGGTGCGCGAAGAGCGGAGCGCCTTGTTGGGAAGCCCGACCACGAGGGCGAACAGGAGTACCGCCGAGGAACCTCCCACCAGCGCGAGTGGAGCGCCGGTGAACTCGGCGATAGCGTTCAGCAGAGCCGCGCCCAGCGGCATGATGCTCCAGAGCGAGTGGTAGAGGCCCATCACCCGGCCGCGCAGTTCGTCAGGGACGAGCGTCTGGAGCAGCACGTCGCCGCCGGTCAGGTAGGTGTGGGCGGCGAAGCCCGCGAGGGCCATCAAAGCCGCGGCGAGTTGGAACGAGGGGCTCAGGGCGAAGGCGATGAGGGTCGAGTTCAGCAGGATGATGCCTCCCAGGATGACCCTGCCCGGCCCGAACCGTCCCACCATCTTCGAGACGGTGAGCAGGGCGGTGATCCCTCCGATGCCGCTGAAGGAATAGAGGAGACCGAGGCCCCGCGAGTCCACCTCGAACACGTCTGCCGCGAACACAGGCAGCATGAGGATGTATCCCAGGGAAAGCAGGCTGTTGAAGAACGCCATGCCGACGACGATGCGGAATACGTCGTAGCCCCATACGTACCGCATGCCTTCGGAGATGCTCTGGAGGATGCTGCCGCTCCTGGAACGCGGTATCCGGTCGACCTGGAGGAGGCGGATCATGGTCATCATGAGAGCCGCGCCGCCTGCCGAGAGGAAGAACGAGACTCCCGCTCCGGTGGCATGGATCACGAAGCCCGCGAGCGCGGGAGCGGTGAGGCGGCCCACCTGCCATGCCATGCTGATCAGCGGGACAGCGGTCGGCAACAGGTCCCGGCGTGGCAGCAGGTGCGGGAACAGGGACGCCCGGCTCGGCTCGTCCATGGCGTGGAAGAAGCCGATCAGCAGCGCGCCGGCGCCGAGGTGCCAGACCTCGATGTACCCGGTCATGGTGAGAGAGGCGATCACGCACAGGACGAAGATGGACGCGATCTGGCTCAGGATGATGAGGGTGCGCTGGTCCCAGCGGTCGGCGAGCGCTCCCCCCACGAGGTTCAGGATGATGCGCGGGGCTGCCTGCAGGAGGTTGACGATGCCGAGCGTCAGCGGTGATCCGGTCAACTCGAACGCGAGCCACCCCATCGTGACCATCATCATCTGCTGTCCCGCGACCTGCGCGAGCAGGCCGGACCAGAACAGCCGCATATTCCGGTACCTGAGGGTGCTGAAGACTTCGAGCAGGCGTCCGATACGGGTGGAGCCTGGCGGGTTCGCGCTCATGTCCCAATTCTGCCGTTCTCAGTGAGCCGACTCACACTGCCGTTACACGGCTCTATCCTAATCCTGCGGGTGGCTCGGGTCACCCCGCGAGCTTTCTATCCGGTCACTTGACAACCTCCATCGCGGTGCTACCTTGTGCCCGTCTGGAGGGTCTCAGGCGCTACCCGTTCCTCAGACTGTGTTACCCCGGCGTCGCAGTGTATCCGGCTCTCGGAAGGAGGCGGGCTATGGCAACAGCTGTGCGGTTCTCGGAAGAAGCCACGAGCAGGTACGTGCAGGCGGGCGATATCCGCATCCACTACAACGAGGTCGGGGCAGGGGACGACGTCGTCATCTTCCTGCATGGCGGCGGGCCGGGCGCGACGTCCTGGAGCAACTTCTTCAAGAACGTGGGAGTCGTTTCCGAGCAGTACCGGTGTCTGCTGGTCGATCAGCCGGGCTTCGGCAAGAGCGACTCCGTGACGATGCTGGAACCCCGCAACACCGTCAATGCCCGCGCGGTCAAGGACCTGATGGACGCGCTGGAGATAGAGAAGGCCAGCCTGATCGGCAACTCCATGGGCGGCGCCACCGCCATTACCTTCACCATCGACTACCCGGACCGCATCGACAAGCTGATCGTCATGGGCTCCGGCACCGGCGGGGGGCCGCCGATCTTCGCCCCCATCCCCACCGAAGGGATCAAGATACTGAACGAGGTGTTCGAGACCCCCTCCGTCGAAGGGCTGAGGCGTCTGATCAACGTGATGCTGTTCGACGGCTCTACGGTGCCGGACGAGGTCCTGGAGCAACGCTACAGCACGATCATGGACAATCCGGACCACCTCACCGCTCGCCGGAACTCGGTGACGACGGTACGTGACCTCTCGGCGCAGCTCGCGGACATCACGGCGCCGACGCTTGTGCTGCACGGGCGGAACGACCGGGTCGTGCCGCTGGAGAACGGACTGCGGCTGGTGGGCTCCATCCCCAACTCGCGGCTGGTTGTCCTCAACCAGTGCGGCCACTGGGCGCAGTACGAGCACGCCGACGTGTTCAACCGGCTCGTCATGGACTTCCTCGCCAACGGGTGAGGATGCCCCTCCCGATTCCCCTGACGACGTCCGACAGAGCGGACCGGGTATGGAACGTCACCATACGGTAACCGGAGTCGGCTGAAACGTCACACCTGTGTCACCGCAACCGCTGTACACTCTCTGACCAGCCTCCCACGGCGTCGTGCACCGACGGCTACGATCGCTTCCACCTTGCTGAAGGGAAACAGGGGCGTGCGCTACACGAACGACGTTTCGCTTGTCCTGCTCTACGTGGTCTGCGCGGCACTGCTCGTGCTGGTGATCGCCGGGTGGCGCGTGCTGTCGCGCCCCGATGCGCCGGATAATCGGCTGCTCCTGCTGCTCAAGACGCACCGTTGGGAGGCGCTCCTCCTGCTCGGGTTGCCCATTGCCGCGGGCGCGCTGGACACGGGCCTCACGGTGGGCGCATTCGACACGAACAACGCGTTGCTCTGGGAGCACAAGCACTACGTCTGGCGGGTCCTCGTGCTGGCGGCGCTGGTCGTGGCGTATCCCCGCGTGCGGAGGGAGGGCAGCGAGTTGCTGGCCCTGCTCTGGCAACTCCTCATGGTGCTGACGGCGACCAGCCTCGCAGTCAATGGCCTCGAGGACCTGCTGGGGTATGACAGCGTCATCGTGAGATACGAGGTGGACTATGCGGGGTTCCTCGACCAGACCGTGCCCGTCAACATCGTCTCGGTCATAGGCATCCTGCGGGTGCTCACGATTGTCTGGTTCATGCGCCTGGCCTCACGCACCAGCCTGAGCCGCGCGTTCCTGCTGCTGGGGTTCTCGATGGCATACCGGCACATCAGCCCCCATGACGGGGTGGTGTTCATCGCCTTGGATCCGTTGGGGTCCCCGCTCCCATACCTGTCAGTCATTGGGGGCGGGCTCGCTGAGCTGCTCGTCCAAGTGGGACTGAACGTCCTGATGTTCTGGGTGCTGACGCAGCACGAGGCGCTCGCCCCGAAGGCCATGGGATCAGCCGCCATCCTGCTGGTGGCGGCGGGGTTGCTGTTCCCTTCGGTTTCTTGGGCGCTCGTGACCGGTACTTACGAGTTGTCGTACTGGTTGGACTCGGGGTACTCATCCGGGACCTTATCCGGCAACTGGGCCACCTTCGTCATCTTCTCCGCTCGGCGGGTTGTCGAAGTGCTGCTGGTGGCGCTGCTGGCCTACCTGGTGCGCGCACGGCGGCCTGTTGGCCCGTCCGAAACGCACGCCGGGGCGTCCCCCTAAAGCGTCAGTTCGAGGATGTAGAGCCCGCCCTTGAGCCGGTCCACGACGTAGAGGATGCCGTTCTCGTCCACGTAGACGTCGTTGATGCCGTTGGACGGCGCTCCCTCCGGCACGGGCGGCACGAAGTACGCCACCTCCTCCGGGCGGAAGGGGTCGCTCGTGTCGAACACCCGCACGCCAGCGTTGAAGAACGTGCCGAAGATCAGCGTGTCGGACTGCGAGCAGGTGGGGACGGGCTGGTTCTCGTGGATGTTGTGCGCGCCGAACCGTCCGCCCCGGCTGGCGAAGTCGCTGACGTCCGGCATCGGGAAGGTGCTGATGATGACCGGGTTGCTCTCCTCGCGGATGTCCATCATCCAGATCAGTTTGGGGTGGTCCTCGCCGTTATCCTTCACCGCCTCATGGGTCACCACCATCAGGTCGCGGCTGAACAGGGGCAGCGCCGTGTGGCAGAAGCCCGGGAAGGGCGGCGCGACGTTGATGCTGCCGACCACCGAGGGGTTCGCCTTGTCGGCGATGTCGAGGATGAACACGCCGGAGTCCAGGTAGCAGCAGTAAGCGCGGTCGGGGCGCTGGGGGTAGACGTTGGCGTTGTGGAGCCGGTGGCCGGAGTCGATCAGGGGGTGCCGCCACATGGGAGGAGCGTCGTCACCTTCGCGGGTGCCGGGCACCCACCAGCGCCCGGCCTCCACCGGATGCTCGGGGTCCCGCACGTCCACGATCATGTAGAACTGGTCGTCGAGCTGGTTGCGCGGTTGGAAATCGGCTGCACCGGTGGAGAGGTGCGCGTACTCGCCGTCGACCCACCAGAGGCAGTGGCAGCCACGCGAGTAGGGGCCTCCGAGGTCGAGGAAGCCGATGCGCCGGGGCTCCTCCGCGTTGCTGATGTCGTAGACGCCCATCCCCGTGCCCGGCTGCCCCGGCTGCACGGACTGGTAGGCGACGAGCATCACGTCGTCCACGATGGCCAGCGAGTTGGAGCGCAGGTGCCGGTAGGCATGCTCTGTTTGCATCACCAGCCGGGGGTTGGCGACGTCCGTGACGTCGACGCTGGTGATGTCCTTGGGGGCACTCTCGTGGGCGAGGTAGAGGATGCGCCGGCCGTCGGCGTTCACGTGGAGATGGACGCCCTCGCCGATGTTGCCGAAGCCGTTGAGGTCGTGGTGGGAGATGAGCCGCATGTTGCGGATCTCCTGCGTCTGCGTCGTCATGGCGCCTCCTTCCGAGTGGCCTCGCCCGCGTCTGTACGGTGGAAGTTAGCAGCAAAAGCGGCCGCTTGCCATTCCTGCTACAGCGCCTGCGCGTACCGTCCCAGCGCCCACAGGGGGAAGTAGTTGCGATAGAGGTGGTAGTTGATCATGAAGGCCGCGCTCAATTCAGGGCCCTGCGAGTTCGGCCCGTCGAGCGGCTCGTACTTGTCGGGCTGGTCGCCGGGGCCGTAGCCGGGGAAGCCGCATCCCGTGAACTGCGGCTCGTCCCACGTGCCGTCGTCCTGCTGACTCCGGAGAAGGAACTCGACGCCGCGCTCCACCGACTCGTGGCGCGTCTCGCCCGCCGCGATGAGTGCGATGAGCGCCCAGGACGTCTGCGAAGGCGTGCTCTCACCCTGTCCGCGCAGCGTGGGGTCGACGTAACTGACGCAGGTCTCCCCCCATCCGCCATCCGGGTTCTGGTGCGCGAGCAGCCACTCGACCGCCCGGCGCACGCGGGGCTGCGCCATGTCCACCCCCAGCGCCTGCAGGGCGGGCAGCACCGCGCCGGTGCCGTAGACGTAGTTCACCCCCCAGCGTCCGAACCACGCGCCGTCGTGCTCCTGTTGGTCCCAGATATACGCGAGCCCCCGGCGGACGGGCGGATGGTCCGTCCCGTACCCCAGCATCCCGTACATCTCCAGCACGTGCGCGGTCACGTCCACGCTGGGCGGATCGAGCAGTTCGCCGAAGTCCGCGAACGGGATGTTCGCCAGCTCGCGGGACTCGTTGTTCCAGTCGAACGCGGCCCACCCTCCGCTCGAGGACTGCATGCCGGCCAGCCATGCGGTGGCGCGGTCGATGGAAGCGTTCCTGGCCCGCTCTCCTGCGTCGTCGTTCATCCGAGCGAGCGCGAGGTCGGTCACGATGATGGCGGAGTCGTCGATGTCCGGGTAGTGGACGTTGTCGAACTCGAACGCCCAGCCGCTGGGTTCGAGATGCGGCCGGTAGACAGCCCAGTCACCCTTGACCCGTATCTCCTCTCCGATGAACCAGTCCGCGGCGCGCCGGACGGCGGGATGGTCGGGCGGTACGCCGGAGTCGAGGAGGCCGCGCATCGCGAGGCACGTGTCCCACACCGGGGAGAGGCACGCCTGCACTCTGAGCGCCTCGCCGTCCTCCGATGGGAGGCTCCAATGCTGCCTGAAGCCTTCCAGCCCCTTCGCGACGACCGGGTGGTCGAGCTGGTAGCCGAGGGCGCTCAGGGCGATGAGCGAGTAGACCCAAGGGGGCTGTATGCCTCCCCACGAGCCGTCCGCCTCCTGGTGGCTGACGATCCAGTCGACGGCGGCCCTGAGCGCCCGCTCCCGCCCAGGGATGAAGGGCAGGTTGCGGTAGACGCGTATCGCCTTGTCCAGCACCAGGAAGCCTCCCTTGAGGGAGAAGGGTTTCGCGCTCCAGCGCGACAGCGCGAACGTGACCGGGCCTTCCGGGTAGAGCTCGGTCACCCATGCGCTCTCGCGGGGCGGACGTGTGGGGTGGAGCGAGAGGATGATGGTCATCGGCACGATGGTAGCCCGCGCCCAACTCGCGAACCGGTAGATGTTGAACGGCGCCCACTTGGGCAGCAGCATCATGTCCGGCGGCATCGCCGGCGTCCCCTTCCAGTCCCACTGGCCGAAGAGGGCGAGCCATATCTTGGTGAAGACGCGGGCTTTCGGCACTCCGCCCTGAGCGAGGATGAAGGCCCGCGCCCGCGCCATGTGCGGGGCGTCGGGAAGGTCGCCTGCGAGCTTGAGCGCGAAGTAGCATTCGATGGACGTGCTCAGGTCTCCCGGCGCGCCATAGTACATGCGCCAGGAGCCGTCTTCCGATTGCCTGCGACGGATGTCCTCCGCCACGCGGGGGATGCGGTCGCCTTCGTCCGACTCCATGAAGTGCGTGAGCATGATGTACTCCGCCTCCATGGTGGGGTTGGACTCCAGCTCTCCCCACCAGTAGCCTCCCTCGTGCTGGGTGCGGAAGAAGTAGTCCTGCGTCCGCTCCAGCGCCTCACGGAGGCGATTCTGCATGCCCTGTTCGACCAGATTCGCCATGGTCCTGCTCAGAGCTGGCGAGCGAGCTCCGGAAGGATGCTCTGCATGGCCGTCTGCAAGGAGCGCGACGCTCCACGCGATTTCAGCGCAAGCGGAAGGAAGCTTCTGATCGCTGAAGGATGCGACATCGCACGCACGGCGTGAGCCCACTCCCGCCGCCCGGCGTCCGCGATGATGGTTGCGATGAAAGAAGGCAGCGGGTAGTGGGCCTCATCGAGCACTGCGCGGATCCCGATGAGCGGGACCCCTCTCGATGTTGCCTCTTCCGCGATCCAGCGGCCTTCCATGTCGACCACCAGCGCGCCGCTGCCATGGAACGCCCTGCGCTTGGCCCGGGGTGAAAGGAGCGGTTCGTCCACGGTCAGCACCGGTCCCTCGAGAGCGGAGATGCCGGCCTGTCGCAGCAGCATCGCTGCACGGGTTGTGTGCAGAGCGCCAGGGACCGGTGTGCTTGCTCCGTGGAGGTAGGCGTTCGCCACGACGAGGTCGCCGGGATGGAGGTGCGGATCGAGCGCGCCTGCGTATCCCAGCGAGACGAGCAGCCGGCATGGCGCGGCGTCCAAGAGTGCTGCGACCTGCTCTCCCGCGACGCGTCCGATACCGATGATGCTCGTGCGGGTACGCGCGTCGCCGTAGCCGAGCCCTCCCAACTCCCGCTGAGTGGGGGCGATGGTGAGGAACGGCGCCAGGGTGGTCTCAGTCCCCATGGCGTTCCGCTCTTGTACCGGCCTGCTCCTCCGGGCGCTCCCTCAGGGACTCGAAATGCTGGTCTGCTGCGGCAGCGGCGTCGCGTCCGGTGAAGCGCACCGCGGCGATGCTGCGGTAGGGGAGCGATACCTCGCGCCCGCTCTGCGTCTCGAACAGCTGGGCGAACGGCTCGCTCGCATGCGCATCCCGGTTGAAGAGGTAGCCCGTCACCGAACCGCCGTCGTCGGTGTGAACGGTAACGTCGCCGCGGTAGTGGAAGGCGCGCTCCACGAGCCCGGCCACGCTGTCATCTCCTGCCTCCTGAGCGGCGGCTGGTGTCCGGCGGTCGTCCATGGCTCACAGCCTGCCGGTGAGCGTGGCGACGGTGGAATCGCGCAGGCCGCGCCACGTGGTGAACATCGCGTCGACGGCTGTGGGTTCGTAGCCGGAGTGCACCATGCAGTCCTGGCAATGCGGATTGCCGCTGCTCTGCCCGTACTCCTCCCAAGGCGTCTCGTCCATCAGCTCCCGGAACGTGGCGGCGTAGCCGTCCTGCAGCAGGTAACACGGGCGCTGCCACCCGAATATCGTGTAGAGCGGGTTGCCCCACGGCGTGCACTCGAAATCGCGCTTGCCCATGAGGAACTGCAGGAACAGCGGCGACTGGTTGAACCGCCAGCGCCTCTTCCTGCCGTTGAGCACCTCGGAGAAGAGCGCCTGCGTCCGTTCGCGCTCCAGGAACGACTCCTGGTCGGGCGCTTTCTCGTAGCTGTACCCCGGCGAGACCATCATCCCTTCCACGTCCAGGTCCATCATCGCGTCGAAGAACTCGCGGACGCGCATCGGCTCGGATGTGTTGAACAGCGTCGTATTCGTGGTGACGCGGAAGCCGCGTCGGACGGCCTCTCGTATCGCGTCGACGGCGATGTCGTACACGCCGTCGCGGCAGACGGAGGCGTCGTGCTCCTCGCGCAAGCCGTCCATGTGGACGCTGAAGCTGAGGCGCTTCGAGGGGGTGAAGACGTTCTGCTCCAGCTTCTCGCGGAGCAGCAGGGCGTTGGTGCAGAGGTAAACGTACTTCTTACGGCGTGTAAGCTCCTCCACCAGTTCGCCGATGTGGGGGTAGAGCAGCGGCTCGCCGCCGGGGATGCTGACGATGGGCGCGCCGCACTCCTCCACCGCGGCCAGGCACTGTTCGACGGTCAGGGCGCGCTTGAGCACGTGCGGCGGGTACTGGATCTTCCCGCACCCCGCGCAGGCGAGGTTGCAGCGCAGCAGCGGCTCCAGCATGAGCACGAGCGGGTAGCGCTTGCGCCCCGCCAGCCGTTGCTTGATGACGTGGGACGCGACGGTCCACGCTTGTGAAGCAGGCACTCCCATATCCTGCGCACCCTGCGGTCAGGTTGGGGAAAGTCTACCAGCCACGGCGATCCGTCGCCCCAGGGGGCAGCTAGCCTCTGCAAGCGTCATCGAGCCGGGGCGTCCACGGGCAGGTCGGTGGTAACGAGGGCGAAGACACCCTCGGCGTCGTGCACCGGGACAGAGCGGGTGATCATCCAGATCTCACCGCCTCCCGCATCGAAGTAGGGATCCGTCCAAACGCCAGCGTTCGCGGCCAACGGCGCGGTAACCCACTCCTGTGTGTCGATGTCGTAAGACGGTGTGGCCAGGTCGAGGGTGGCATAGCCTGCGTCCGTGCGATAGACGTAGGGACTTGCGGTGACCTTGCCGGCCCGGTCGAGCAGCGCAACCGCGCTCCCATAGAATGCGGGGTTAGCCTCCAGGTAGGCCCGCAGGCGCTCCGTATACACGGCGGCATCGGCCGGCCGGTCCGCCGCGAGGTCCGCTGCCAGGGCATCGAGGGCGGCAACCGCCTCATCCTGTAAGTCTTGCTGGGTGGGCGCAGACGAGCAGCCTTGAGTGGCCACGACGGCAAGCAGCAGCAGAAGCAGGGCGAATCGCAACAGGACAGTCATTCACTACACGTTGGGCTGGGGTGACGGGCATTGTAGTCCGGTCTTCCGAGGTTGTGCCACTCACCTCTGGCGCCTCTGACGGCTCGTGCTATAGTGGCGGAGATCCTCCTCCTTGTGGGGTGCGGCCCCTTGTACATCGGCTCCTGCCGCCTCACCTTCCGGTTGCACGGCAACGACTCGCTCAAGGGCAAGCGACAGGTCTCGCGCTCGCTCATCGATCGCTTCCGCCAGCGCTTCAACCTCGCCGCCGCAGAGGTCGGTGCGATGGACGAGCACCAGCGGCTCATCATCGGCATCGCCTGCGTGAGCAACGAGTACTCCCACGCGGAGCAGATGCTCGACAAGGCCGTCGCCTTCGCGGGCAACCATCACCTTGACGCCGAACTCGTCGATGTCGAGCGCGGCGTCGCCGACGAGGACTGAGCGTTGGACGCGGCGCGGTTCGTCGAGCACCTGCGCACCGGCAGCCTCGCCGGAGAGATCGAGCATGTGCAGGAGATGGGGGAGCGCGAGGCGGCGCACGGCGAACTCGCGCATGCGCTCGTCCCCCGTCTCGAAGCGGCGCTCGCAGAGCGCGGCCTGCTGCCGCTCTACACGCACCAAGCGCGGGCCGTCGACGCCGCGCTGAGCGGGCGCGACGTGGCGCTCTCCACGCCCACGGCGAGCGGCAAGAGCCTCTGCTACCACGTGCCGGTCGCCCAGGCGATGCTGACAGACCCGTCGGCCCGGGCGCTCTACCTCTTCCCCACCAAGGCGCTCACGCAGGACCAACTGCGCGGCCTGAAGGGCCTTCTGCCGCCCAAACTCGCTGGCCGCGTCGCGATCTTCGACGGCGACACGCCGACCGGCGAGCGGAGCGCCGTGCGCCGCTCGGCGCAGGCCGTCTTCTCGAACCCGGACATGCTGCACGTGGGCATGCTGCCGCACCACCGCACGTGGGCGCGGCTCTGGCAGTCGCTCCGCTACGTCGTTGTAGACGAGATGCACGTCTACCGGGGCGTGTTCGGCTCGCACGTCGCCAACGTGCTGCGGCGTCTCCGCAGGCTGTGCGCGCACTACGGCAGCGACCCCGTCTTCATCCTCTGCTCGGCCACCATCGCCAACCCCGGCGAACTGGCGGAGCGCCTCACCGGCAAGCCTGTGGAGGCGATCGAAGAGAACGGCGCGCCCAACGGCCAGAAGCACTTCGTCTTCTGGAACCCGCCGGTGGACCCGGAGGGGATACGCATCCGCGCGGGCAGCACGTCGTCGGCGCTGCTGGAGATGCTCGTGAAGCGGGAGGCGCGGACGCTCGTGTTCGTGCGCACGCGGCGGCAGGCAGAAGTCGTCTGCCTCGACGTTCGACGACGGCTCGCGCTGAACGACGCCGAACTGGCGGAGCGCGTGCGCCCGTACCGCGGTTCGTACCTGCCGGAAGAGCGCCGCGCGGTGGAGCAGGGGATGCTCAACGGCGACCTGATGGGCGTCGTCGCGACAAATGCGTTGGAGCTCGGCATCGACATCGGCGGGCTCGATACGACCGTCCTTACCGGCTATCCGGGGAGCGTCGCGAGCACCTGGCAGCAGGCCGGGCGCAGCGGACGCACGCACGAGGGCGCGCTGAGCATCCTCGTGGCGCGCGACGACCCGCTCGACCAGTACCTCATGCGCCACCCGGACTTCGTGTTCGGGCGCTCGCATGAGCACGCGCGCATACGGCCGGACAACCCGTACGTGCTCGGTCCGCACCTGAAGGCCGCCGCGTACGAGATGCCGCTGTCGCCGGAGGAGGGCGAACTGTTCGGCAACGGCTTCAAGCCGCAGGTGGATGCGCTCGCCGAAGAGGGTGCGTTGCAGGAGCGCAACGGACGCTGGTTCATCGCACCGTCGGTCGAGTACCCCGCGGGCGAGGTCAACATACGCTCCGCGTCGCACGTGGACTACGCGGTCGTTGAGACGCGGTCGGGCCGCGTCATGGAGCACGTCGACGAGTACTCGGCGTTCAGCCAGCTGCACCCCGGCGCGGTCTACCTGCACCTCGGCGAGTCGTACGTCGTCGAGGACCTCGACCTCGAAGCGCACGTTGCCTGGCTCTCGCGCAGCGAGCCCGCGTACTACACCGACGTCCACGAGCTGACCGACATCCGCATCGCGGAGACGCGCGCGACGAAGACGCTGAACGGTGCGACGGTCTGCTTCGGCGACGTGGAGGTCTCGCGGCACGTGATCGGCTACCGAAAGCGTCCGCTCTACGACGGCGCGGGTCGGCGCGGCGATAGCCTGAGTGAGACGGCGCTGCAACTGCCCGCGCGCGTCTTCTCCACCGCCGCCGTCTGGTTCGACCTGCCGCCGGAGGTGCACGACCGCGCCCGTAAGGAGCGCGCCGACCTGCCCGGCGGCCTGCACGCGGTGGAGCACGCGGCCATCGGCGTGCTCCCGCTGTTCGCGCTCTGCGACCGGAACGACATCGGCGGTGTCTCGACGGATCTGCACCCGGATACCGGCGAGCCGCAGGTGTTCATCTACGACGGCCATCCGGGCGGCGTCGGCATCGCGGAGCACGCCTACGTCGTCATCGAGGAGCTGCTGGAGGCGACGCTCGGCGCGGTCGCGGAGTGCTCGTGCGCGGACGGCTGCCCGTCGTGCATCCAGTCGCCGAAGTGCGGGAACAACAACTACCCGCTGGACAAGGAAGTCGCGGCGGGCCTGCTCCGCGGGCTGTTGGGGAAGGGCAGGGTGGCATTACCATGAGACACGTGCACCGAGGCGCTCGTTTCTTCTGTATCTCCCTCCTGCTGGCCGTTACGGCGCTGACGTCCGCCTGCTCCACGCGAGCGCCGGATGAGATACCGCTGCGTATCCTGGCCCTCAACGACTTCCATGGCCACATCGCCACTTCCTCCGACTCCTTCGGCGGCGTAGGGCGCGCCGATTACCTCGCCGCCAACGTCGCGGCCGCGCGGGCCGAGGCCGAGCACTCCGTCTTCGTCTCCGCCGGCGACCTCATCGGAGGGTCGCCCCTCATCTCCGCTCTCTTCTACGACGAGCCGACCATCGAGGCGATGAACCTGATGGGGCTGGACTTCAACGGCGTGGGCAACCACGAGTTCGACGAGGGACTCGCCGAACTCCGGCGCATGCAGCACGGCGGCCCCCATCCGGTTGACGGCGACCTGGACGGCGACCCGTTCGGCGGCGCCGATTTCGAGTTCCTTGCCGCCAATGTCATAGAGGACGCCACCGGCGAGACCGTCCTTCCTCCCTACGCCGTCCGGCGCTACGAGGGCGTTGGCGTCGCATTCATCGGCCTCACCCTCCTGGGCACGCCGTCCATCGTCTCCCAGTGGGCGGTGGAGGGCTTGACCTTCCTGGACGAGGCGGCGATGGTCAACGCCCTGGTCCCCGGCTTGCAGGCCGAGGGTATCGAGGCGATCGTCGTCCTGCTGCACGAGGGCGGGAGGTCCGACGGCGGTCAGAACGACTGCGGCTCGGGCCTGACCGGCCGCCTTGCCGACGTCGCCGCGCGTATGGACGACGCGGTGGACATCATCATCGCAGGCCAGGCCAACGACGAGTTCGTCTGCCAGGTGGACGGCAAGTGGGTCACCATGGCCGACAACCGGGGACGGCTGTTCACGGTCATCGACGCCACACTGGACCGGGCCTCGGGAGACCTCACGGTGAATGCCGCTGAGAACGTTCCGAACTCCCAGGCCGGGGTCACGCCCGACCCCGCGATCACGGCGCTCATCGACCGGTACGATGCCCTCTCGGCGCCGCTTGCCAACGCCGTCGTCGGCTCCGTCACTGCGGACATCACCCGCTGGAGGAACGCGGCCGGCGAGTCGGCGCTGGGAGACGTCATCGCCGATGCCCACCTGGCGTCGACGCGAGCCCCGGAGAGCGGCGGCGCCGTGGTGGCCTTCATGCACCCCGGAGGCATCCGCGAAGAGGTCCTCTTCGAGAGCACCGGGACAGAGTCCGACGGGGAGCTGACCTACGGAGAGGCGTTCTCGGTGCTGCCCTTCGGGAACAGCCTCGTCACCATGACGCTCACGGGCGCCCAGATAGCATCCCTGCTCGAGTCCCAGTTCGGCGACTCCACGGACGACACCAGCGACGTGCTCCAGGTCTCGAGCGGGTTCAGCTACACCTGGGATGCGGCGCGTCCGGTGGGATCGAGGGTGGACATCTCCACCATCGCGATCGACGGCGTCCCGGTCGACCCCGAGGCGAGGTACCGCGTCGCCGCCAACAACTTCCTGGCTGACGGAGGCGACGACTACTCCATACTGAGGCAAGGCACCGAGCGCACCGGCGGCGACGTTGACGTTGCCGCCCTGGTCGCGTACTTCTCCGCCGCCAGCCCGGTCTCCCCCGGCCCGCAGGACCGTATCACCCGCCTCAACTGACTGCATTATTCCCCTCTCCACTGGGAGAGGGGCTAGAGGTGAGGGCTGCCCGGACCGCTGGTAGACTGCCCCCATGGCGGAACCCACCGGCAAAGCGGCCTACGTCTACGACGACGTGCTCTCCGGCCACGTGCTGCGCGAGGGCCACCCGATGCGCCCCGTGCGCCTCCGCCACACCTACGCCCTGCTGAGCGCCTACGGAGCGTTCGAGGACGAACACGCGCTGCTCGTTCCGCCCCGCCCCGCGACGCTCGACGAGCTGACGACGTTCCACACCGAGGAGTACGTCGAGACCGTCCGTCGCCTCAGCAGCGGCGAGGAGGCCGACGGCGACCGTCACGGCTTCTCCGCGCACGGCGACAACCCCGTCTACGAAGGGATGTACGAAGCGGCGCTGCTCTCGACGGGCGCGTCGGTGCAGGCGGCGGAACTCATCGCGGACGGCGAGGCGTTGGCTGCGTTCGCTCCGGCGGGCGGGCTGCACCACGCGATGCGCGGCTGGGCGTCCGGCTTCTGCATCTTCAACGACCCCGTCGTTGCCATCAACGTGCTGCGCAAGCGCGGCCTGCGCGTGGTCTACGTGGACGTCGACGCGCACCATGGCGACGGCGTGCAGGCCGCCTTCTACCGAGACACGGACGTGATGACGGTCTCCGTGCACGAGAGCGGACGCTGGCTCTTTCCCGGCACCGGTATGGTGAACGAGATCGGGGCGGGCGACGCGGCGGCCTACTCCGTGAACCTGCCGCTCTTCCCGTACACGGGCGACGACGTTTACCAGGATGCGTTCGAGCGCGTCGTGCCGCCGCTCATCGAGGCGTTCGCGCCGGACGTGCTCGCGGTGCAGATGGGCGCCGACGCCTACGTCACCGACCCGCTGACCCACCTCGCGCTCAGCACCCACGGCTACGAGTCCGTCGTGCGGCGGCTCGGCGGCATGGGGTACCCGGTGCTCGCGTTCGGGGGAGGCGGCTACGACCTCGACGCGACGGCGCGCTGCTGGACGCTCGCCTACGGCTCGATGCTCGACCGTGAGTGGCCGGACGATCTGCCTCCCGGCACGGAGACCTACCTCACGAGCCTGCGCCTGCGCGACGCCGTGCTGCCGGAGATCGAACCGCAACTGCACGAGAAGTCGCGCGAGTTCGCGCGGCAGCAGGTGGCGGAGATCGAGCGGCTCATCTTCCCGGTGCACGGGCTCGCGTAGGAGGCACAGGCATGCGCATAGCGTCGTTCGAGACGATGGCGGTCCGCATCCCGCGCGAGCCGGGGCCCTCCGCGCCGCGCGAGGAGGCCGACTACGTCACGCTGCGCCTGCGCACGGACGACGGCATCGAGGGCATCTCCTACGCCGGTTTCGCGTCCACGCTCGTCACGAAGGCGTTGAAGGAGATGGTGGACGCGCTCGCGGCGGAGACGGTCGGCGCGGACCCGCACGCTGTGGAGGCGATCGGGCGCAACCTCGCCCGTAAAGCGGGCGGCGGGTCGCCCGCAGGGCTCGTGACGCGCGCTATCTCCGCGATAGACGTGGCGCTCTGGGACATCCGGGGCAAGGCGCTGGGGATGCCGGTCTGGAAGCTGCTCGGTGCTGACTCCGGCTCGGTGCCCACCTACGCCAGCGGCTTCCTCTGGCGGCACTACGACCTCGAAGCGCTCGCCGCGACCGCTGCCGACCTCGCCGGGCAGGGCTTCCGCGCGATGAAGTTCCGCATGGGCGCTGAGGCGTCGGCGCAGGCTGAACTCGCGCGGCTGCGCACGATGCGCGAGGCCACCGGCCCCGACGTCGACCTGATGGTCGACATCAATCAGGGATGGGACGTGAACCGTGCCATCACGGTGGGGCGCGGCATGGCCGAGTACGGCCTCTTCTGGCTGGAGGACCCGGTGCACTTCCAGGACTACGCCGGGCTCGCGCGCATCGCCGACGCGCTGGACACACCCATCGCCGCGGGCGAATACCACTACGGCGTCGAGCCGTTCCGCCACATGCTGGAGGCGCGCTCCATCGACATTGTCATGGTGGACCTGCTGCGCGTGGGCGGCATCACGCAGTGGATGAAGGCCGCGCACATGGCGGAGGCGTACAACCTGCCGGTGGTGACGCACCTGGCGCCGGAGATACTCGGCCATGCGCTCGCCGCCGCGCCGAACGGCCTCTACGTGGAGCACATGCCGTGGGCGTTCGCGCTGTTCGAGGAGGTGCCGCAGCTGGACCCCGCGACGGGGCGTCTCGTGATGTCGGACGAGCCCGGACTCGGACTGCGGTTCGATGAAGCCCGAATCTCGGCCAGCGCACTCTAGGATGAGGCCTCGCGGCGCGGTAGAATCACGGCACGATGAAGCCGGGCGACGTCATACCGAAACCGTGGGGCAGCGAGCACATCGTTGACCTGAACGATGCGTACTGCGTGAAGTACCTGCGCATCCGGCGCGGCCACCGGCTGAGCAAGCAGTACCACGAGCGCAAGCGCGAGACGATGCTGCTGGTGCGCGGAGCCGCCGTGCTGTCGCTCTTCGACGAGCTGGGCGAGCACGACATCTCCATGGGGTTCGGCGAGGCGTATCAGATCGATCCCGGTACGGTGCACCGCATCGAGGGCTTCTCCCGGGAGCCCGCCGTCATCCTCGAAGTGAGCACGACCGAACTGGAGGACGTCGTCCGTCTCGAGGACGACTACGGGCGCCAGGCATAGCCTCGTGCGCCTGGAGACGCTACGCCTGACCCTGCGCGAGTACACGGAGGACGATACCGCAGCCGTGCTCGCCTATCAGAGCGACCCGCGCTACCTCCGCTACTACCCATGGGAGGAGCGCACGCTCGAAGACGTGCGGCGGTTCGTCGGCGCCTTCGTCGAATGGCAGTCCGAGTCGCCGCGACGCCGCTTCCAACTCGCGGTACTCCTGCGCGAGAGCGGTATGCTCATCGGCAGTTGCGGCGTGCGCCGCAAGCCTGACGACGACACCGAGGCGGACATCGGCTTCGAGCTGTCGCCCGAGCACTGGGGCAGGGGTTACGCGACCGAGGCGGCAACGGCGATGGCGGGGTTCGCATTCCGCGAACTGGGCGTGATGCGCCTCTCGTCGTGGTGCGTCGCGGAGAACGCCGCCTCCGCCCGCGTGCTGGAGAAGCTCGGGATGTCGTTGGAGGGGAGGCTGCCCGTCGCGGAGCACTTCAAGGGCCGCGACTGGGACATGCTCCTCTACGGCATGACCTGCGAGCACTGGGAGCGGCCGTAGTCATGTAGAATGGTTGTTCCCCAGTTGCCGCAGAAAGGATCCGTGAGCATGGATCAACTCAGCTACTACCAGGCCAAACTGGCGTACGAGACGGACTCGGCGGACCTGTACGCAGCCATCGAGAAGGGCGAACCTGTCGTCGTGGTCGATGGACGCGCTGCAAGCGCCTACGCTCACGAGCACATCCCTGATGCGGTAAGCCTCCCCCACCGGGAGATCAGCGCCGAGACGACCGCCTCGTTCGACAGGTCGAAACTGTACGTCTGCTACTGCGACGGCATCGGCTGCAACGCATCGACGCAGACCGCTCTGAAGCTCCTGCAACTCGGGTTCCAGGTGCGCGAGCTCATCGGTGGGCTGGACTGGTGGAAGCGGGACGGCTACCCGACCCACGGGTCCGGAGCGGCCGTTGCGGCGGGCATCAGGTGCGGCTGCAACTGAGCCGCGCCTACCCGGCCTCGTATATCTCCAGACCCAACGCTCGATCGCCGGGTCCGCTCGACCGGCCGGGGCAGGCCGAGACCGCGACGATGCACGGCATCAGCGCCCGCATGTCGATATGGTCGCCTGCCCTCACGTCGAACGGGTCTTCCCAGAACGTCCGGCCGCTCTCGTCGATCCCCGTGCGCATGAAGATGTTGAACGGGTCGTGCACGTAGTTCCCGTCGAGCCCGAACGGCTCCACCGCCCTGGTGAGGATCTCCTGGCACCCCGGCGAATCGATGCCGTAGCGCTCCACCCTGCTCACGGCGCAGCAGCGCCCGCTGAGCATGTCGTGCGTGACCGCCCCGCTCGGCGATGACCGGTGCTCGACGGTATCCGCGGTGATCTCGAGCATCGGACGCTCCCACGGAGCCCGTGTCCAGAGCGTGTTGCCCGTGCTTGGATGGATCGTCTCCCGGCGGCGCGTCACTGACGATCCCAGGTGCTCCCAGGGGTTGTCCAGATTGAACGCGTTGAAGTCGATGACCTGCGGGCCCTCCGGCTGCGTCAGCCGCAGGAGTTGTTCCTCCCGCAGGACGACCGCCAGGCCGTCATGCTTCCGAACGATGTGACTCTCCACAAGTCCCACGTCACCCCTCCTCGTCGACCGCTCCCCTCCGGGAGAGTCGCCTACGGCACGAGCGTGCCCGGTCCGGTGGACCACACCCAGTACCCGAGTCCGTTCACGATCTCCGGCGGTTCGTCGTCGTCGGTCGTGGAGGAGCCGTCGTCGTTCTTGTCGTCCTCCGGCGAGATGCGGACCCAGCGGTGGTACTGCGGGTCGAAGGTGTATGCGACGCGCCAGTCGATACTGGTGAAGTACTCGTCTGCCTCGCCGCTGCCGCCCCCGTTCGCCCCCGGCGCCTTGCCCGGCGCGTTCTGGAACAGGTCCACCACGCCAAGCAGGTTCCACCCGTGGGTCACGCGCACCGTTGGCGGCACCGACGTGGGGTCATTCTCCGGGATCAGCGGCGCGATCGTCGCGAAGCTGGTGGCGAATACCCAGTAACCGTAGCCCGCCTCGATCTGCGTCAGGCTGCCCTGCCACGAACCGTCCTCATTCACCGCCGCCGTCAGCCAGTTGTTGTCCTGGTACGACATCACCGCCGAAACGCCCGCGCCCGGAGGGATCACGGCGTTCAGTGACGGGTCCGCCGGCGTTCCCGGCACCGAGACCAGGTTCCAGCCGGGCGACACCTGCAGCTCGTATGCGCCGCGCGCCAGCACCGAGAAGGCGAACTCGCCTTCCGCCTCATTGCCCGCCTCGTCGACCGCCTTGTAGACGACCTCGTGGCGTCCCTGCGACAGGTTCCCTGCCTGGAGCGCGAACTGCGCGTCGTCTACCCTGCTCAGGCGCGCCGACGCGTCGCTGCCGTTCAGCGTGATCTCCGTGATGCGCACCATCCCGTGCGAATCGGAGAACTCGGCGTCCGGGTTGTCGCCGCCGCAGCCGCCGGACGGACAGACCGCGTACTCGTTCCCTTCCGGCGCGAACCGGATGCTCACGATCGGCCTCGCGCTCTCCGTCTCGTTGTCCTGCTGGCCGCGTCGCGGCGTCACGCGCAGCTCCGGCGCCGCGCCGTCGTTGAACTCCGTGTCCAGCTCCAGCAGCAGCCCTGCCTTGTCCATCGCCGCCAGGTCGAGCGCGTCGCCGTCCGACGGCCCGCTCTGGTTCAGTTCCGGCGTCCACCCGGGCGTCGAGACGGCGTTGCGGTCCTCGTCCTGCGCATACACGATAACGCCGATGATCTCGCCGAGGCCGCTCAGACCGGATGCCTTGTACGCCCTGCGCCAGTGGAGCGGGTCCTCCTGCTCCACGAGCGCACTGCCGGTGGCCACGCTCCGTATCGAGTAGAGGTACTCTCCGGTCCCCTGACCGTTCTTCATCTCCTCGACCACGTCGATGCCCACGAAGTAGACCGAAGGGCGGCGGCGCACCTCTTCGTCCGACCGCACGTCCACCACGAACTCGCCCCGGCCGTTCGCGATCGGTCGCGGGTCGTCTTTCTGCCTGCCGGGGAAGGGACCGGGGGCGAGGGCTACGCCCTCCGCGAGCGCCCTCACGCCCACCGCGAAGAGCGGCGCGACGCTGTCCTGCGTCCTGAAGTCGCCGGAGTCGTTGGGATTGCCCGCGAGGTCGTGGACGATGCCGCCGAACAGCAGCACGTCCGGCGTCTCGTCGGACGCCAGCTCGTCCACCAACTGCAGGTAGATGCGGCTGCGCGGGTCGGTTATCTCGCGGCCGTCGATGCCCGTGGCGGTCTCGCCCTCCGACAGGCGGCCTGGGTGGACGATGCCCACCACGCGATGCCCCGATACGGTGATGCGCTCAGGGTCGATCCCCGGCTGCACCGGCTCCAGGAAGTCCAGCATGATGGACTTGCGGTCGGGGACCTCCTTCTCCTCGCGCGTGTCGTACCCAACACCTGCGAGCACAGCGACGACGGACGGCTCCGTGTCGTCTATCTTGAACTCGTACGGCTGGTGGCCGTCGTCGTCGAACGACGCGTCCGTTACGGTCTCGTTGCCGGCGCGGTCCTTGGCCGTCACCAGCATCTCGTATCGGCCCTCGTCGAAGTTGTTCCCGCGCGCGGCGTACTCGTAGGCGACGCCAGGGCGGTCCCCGAGCAGCGTCCAACGGCCGATGTCCGTGATGTCCGGCGCGGAGGCGGCGCTCCCGGAACTCCATACCTTGAGGTCTATGTCGGCAGCCTTGCCGTTCACACTGATCTGGCCGGGGGAGCGGAGGGTGAGCGGTTCGCCGGAGGTCACCTGGTCGCGATCCCCGTTCGCCTGGGTGTCGTCGCCGTCCGCCGAGACGACCAGTTCGCCGTCGTGCCGCAGGCCGGAGTCGTCGTCGCGCACCTCGAAGCCGAAGTCGAGGCGGCCGGAGCGCCACGCGCTCTCGTGCTCCGGCGTGATCTCGTCCAGTTCCGGCCCTTCGCCGTCCACCTTCAGCGACACCTGTCCGGCGCCCGCGATGCTGATGGTCACCGTCTCGCCGTGCCGGGCGAGCAGGGACGGCGTCTGCTCCTGCGTCACCCCATCTATGTAGTTGGGGGGAGTAGGGCTGATGGTGGTGTCCTGCACGCAGTCCGGACCATCGCTCGATTCGTAGTCCGGTGTTCCCTGCGGTAACTCGGCACGCGGGTCGAGCAGGCGGACGAACGCTTGGTGGTAGTCGCCCCCTCCCGTAGGTTCGGTCGTCGGCATCTGCACCGTGATGGAGCCGCGACTGCTCCGCACCGTCGCCTCGGCGCAGCCGTCCGCGTTCGCCGTCACCCGGGACTGTTCCACCGTGATGAGGATGGTGTTGTGCGCGGCGGGGTCGTTGGAGACGTAGAGCGTGTGGTCGAAGTACGTGTACTGAGGTTGCACGCGCGGGTCTCCCAGGTACGCGATGTCTTCGGCGGTGAGCTCGTCATTCGTGCCGCCTCCCTCCGCCCCCAGGGTTGGGGTCGTGGGCACGGGATGGATGGGGACGTAGGTGTTATAGGTGGTGTTCAGTGCATTCTTTGCTATCTGTGCGTCCGTGATGTCCGCGAACACGCCGACGGTGAACCCTCCGCTACTCGTTCTGCCCTCCGTGCGATCGAAGGTCTGGCCAGACGCGGGCAGCAGCACGAGCAGCGCGAAGGCCGCCGCCGCAAGCGCCGCCAGTATCAGGGTCGGTATCCGCGCAGAGTGTCGCATCTGGTGTCCGTTCTTCCACAAAGGCAACCTGTTCAGTATCACAGGGACGGTACGGCTGTGGTAGCCGTCACGGTTGCAGCCTTGCGCCTCTTGCCTCGCTTCGTGGTGGTCACACCATTATTGTAAGCGCAGATCCTCCTACACCTCGCGGTACTCCCCCTCGATGGCGTCGTCGTCCCCGGCATCCCCCGAGTCCGACGGCGGCGCGTCGTCGTCCGGCCCGGGGGCTGACGCGGCCTCGGCCTGCTGGCGGGCGTAGACGGCCTCCCCGATCTTCTGCACGGCGGCGGCGAGCGCCTGCGTGGCTGCCTGCAGCGACGCGGTGTCCGCGTCCTCCTGCGCGAGCACGCTCCGCACGTCGGCGATGCGCGCCTCCACCTCGCTCTTCAGCTCGGCGTCTATCTGCTCACTGAACTCCTGCAGCGTCTTCTCGGCCTGGTAGGCGCTCGTGTCGGCGATGTTGCGCGCCTCGATCTGCTCACGCTTGCGCGCGTCCTCCTCGGCGTGCGCCTCCGCCTCCTTCACGAGCCGCTCGACCTCGTCCTTGGCGAGGCCGGAGCTCGCGGTGATGGTGATGCGCTGCTCCTTGCCGGTGGCCTTGTCCTTCGCGGAGACGTTCAGGATGCCGTTGGCGTCCAGGTCGAACGTCACCTCGATCTGCGGGATGCCGCGCGGCGCGGGCGCGATGCCGTCCAGGTTGAAGCGGCCGATGGTCTTGTTCTCACCGGCCATCGTGCGCTCGCCCTGCAGCACGTGGATCTCCACGCTGGGCTGGCCGTCCGCGGCGGTCGTGAACATCTCCGTCATGGACGTGGGGATGGTGGTGTTGCGCTTGATGAGCGCCGTTGCTACCCCGCCGAGCGTCTCGATGCCGAGCGTGAGCGGCGTCACGTCCAGCAGCAGGATGTCGGTCACGTCGCCCTGCAGGACCCCGGCCTGGATGGCCGCGCCGACGGCGACGACCTCGTCCGGGTTCACGCCCTTGTGCGGCTCCTTGCCGAACAGCTCCTTCGCCCGGTCGATGACGGCGGGCATGCGCGTCATGCCGCCCACCAGGACGACCTCCGCGATGTCGCCCGCCGAGACGCCCGCGTCCTTGAGCGCCTGCTGGCACGGCCCGACCGTGCGTGCGACGAGGTCGACGGTCAACTGCTCCAGCTTGGACCGGGTGAGGCTCATCGCGAGGTGCTTCGGGCCTGAGGCGTCCGCCGTGACGAACGGCAGGTTGATCTCCGTCTGCTGTGCGCTGGAGAGCTCGATCTTGGCGCGCTCGGCGGCCTCCTTCAGCCGCTGGAGGGCCATGCGGTCGCCGCGCAGGTCGATGCCCTGCTCGCGCTTGAACTCGTCGGCCAGCCAGTCGATGACGCGCTGGTCGAAGTCGTCGCCCCCGAGATGCGTGTCGCCGTTGGTCGACTTCACCTCGAACACGCCGTCGCCGATGTGGAGGATGGAGATGTCGAACGTGCCCCCGCCGAGGTCGTAGACGGCGATGACCTCGTCCTGTCGCTTGTCGAGTCCGTAGGCGAGGGCCGCCGCGGTGGGCTCGTTGATGATGCGCAGCACCTCGAGCCCCGCGATCGTCCCGGCGTCTTTGGTCGCCTGGCGCTGGCTGTCGTTGAAGTAGGCGGGCACCGTGATGACGGCCTGGTTCACCGGCTCGCCGAGTTTCGCCTCCGCGTCCGACTTGAGCTTCTGCAGCACCATGGCGGAGACCTCGGGCGGTGAGTAGTCGCGCTCGTTCATGACCACCGCGGCGTCGCCTCCGCTGCTGGCCTTGGTGATGTAGCCGAGCGTCTTCCGCTCCTCCTCCGTCTCGCTGAACTTTCGGCCGATGAGCCGCTTCACGGAGTAGACGGTGTTCGTGGGGTTCGTCACCGCCTGCCGCTTGGCCACCATGCCGACGTACCGCTCGCCGTTCTTCGGGTTGACCGCGACGACGGACGGCGTCGTACGCCCGCCCTCGGTGTTCTCGAGGACGAGCGGCTCCCCCGCCTCCATGACGGCCATCGCCGAGTTCGTCGTTCCGAGGTCTATGCCTATTACCTTCGCCATTCCGGTCACTCCTTCGCTTGTTCGTCGTTGGTTGTCGTGTCGTCGCCTGCCAACGCGCCTTGCGAGACGACGACCTGCGCGGCGCGCAGCACCCGGTCCCTGCCGCGGTAGCCTGCGCTGACGGTCATGAGGACGGCGCCGGACGGATGCTCGGCGCTCGGCTGGGAGGCGAGGGCCTCCTGCTCCGCGGGATCGAACGGGTCGCCCGGCGCGGGTTCGAACCGGGTGACGCCCTCCGACTCCAGCAGCGCGCGCACGTTCTGGGAGACGAGCCGCAGCCCGCTGCTCCAGCTCTCCGGCGCGTCGTCCGGAAGCGCGTCGACGGCGCGCTGCAGGTCATCGGCGATGGGCAGAAGCTTGCTGACGACGCCGTTGGACGCGCTGCGCGCCAGCGTCCAGCGCTCTTCTTCCGCCCTGCGCTTGTAGTTGACCAGGTCGGCCTGCGCGCGCTGGGCTATAGCCCTCATCTCGTCGCGCTCGCGCTCCAACTGCGCGATGGGGTCCTCCGGGGCCTGCGCCCCGGCTGCCTCAGGCTGGCCGGCGCCGGTCTGTTCATGCTCTCCGTTCGCGACCATGCTTACTGCTCTCCGGGCTTCCGGGGTGTCGGCCTGCTCGTGCCGAGGAACAACTCCATGATGTCCTGCATCGCCTGCTCGAACGGCATGGCCGCGCGCACAGGCCGCGTTGGCGGCGCCTGCGACGCCTCCATCGCCGAGGAGAGGCGGTCGAAGACGGCCATCGCCATCTCGACGCCGGCAAGGTTCAGGCGCATCTCGTCCACGAGGTGCTTGATCATGCGCAGTTTCGCGATGTCGCGCTCCGAGTAGAGACGCAGCATGCCGACCGTGCGCGACGGCCGCACGAGGCCCACGCGCTCGTACTTGCGGAGCGTCTGGGGGTGCATGTGCAGGATGCGCGCGGCCACGCTGATGATGTACAGCCCCTCCTCCGGGACGGGAGCGTCCTGCGGGCGCTCCGCCGGGGCCTGCGGCTGCCGTGCGGGAGGCGCGGCGCGCTGCCCCTCGGCGGTTATCCGAAGGGACGACAGGAGCCGTTCGGTGGCCGTTGGTCTGCGTCGCTGTTGCATCGCTACTGCCTCGGGGTGAGGGTGCTGTCTCCGCCTCTGTGTTGGTAGTTCGTATGATATGTATTGACACAGTCCATGTCAACTCTTATCATGCGGCCACAGCGGGAAGGAGGCCCCGCTGAGATCGAGAGAACCGAACGCGACCCACCGGCGTAGTTCTCTATGAAAGGTGAGTGGGGAAGGAGGACACCGATGATACTCTTCAAAGCCTGCCAGCGGTGTAACGGGGACCTTTACGACGCAGCCGACATCTACGGGCCTTACCTGGAGTGCATCCAGTGCGGCCACATGATCGACCTGCCGGACGGACGACTCGCCAAGGCCGAAGCGGAAGGACGCGCGCTCAGGGTGGCGAAGGTGGCGGTGAGAGCGGCGGCGTGAGACGAAGCGCACGCCCTTCGCGAGGCACACGGCGGACCCGGCGGAGCCCCGCCTCTCCAATGAGAGGCGGGGCGTTCGCTTATCTCGGGGCATCGGCGTCCTTCCCGGCTATGGTGGGGAACGGCGGGCCGAAGTGTCCGTCGCCGGCGGCGAGCCGGGCGTTCACGTCGTCCATCAGCCGCTGCGTGTCGACGCCGGCGTAGGCCGGGGCGAACGCCCGCAGGATGCGCACGGCCTCGGTCAGCTGGCTCCGCATCCCCTTCTCGTTCCGGCGCAGCGCGTGTGCGAACCCCGCGCCGAGCTTCGTGAGCGCAAGCAGGAAGAGCCGCTCCGGGTACGGCGCGTCCTTCCAGAGCTCCTCGAACGTGTCGTGGCTGTCGCGGAACCGCCCGTCGTTGAACTCGGCGATGCCGCGCTGCAGCGTTGCGGACCGCGCGAGCGACGCGCCGTCGCCCGCGTCGCCGGTGCCTGCCACGTACGCGAGCCACTGCGCATCGGCCTGGCGGCGGGCACCGTGCGGGAACTCCTGCGGGGGGCGGGCGAGCGGCTGCTGCGCCATCAGGCGCCAGGGGTCGTGGCAGAGGAGCCCTCGTACTCGTACGGGGCTTCGCCCTCGAGCGACTGGTACTTGGAGGCGCACTTCACGAAGACGCGGTCGGTCATGAACACGCCGTTGGGTTCGTAGGTGCCCTCGAGCACGATCTCCGAATGCGGGTTGAAGAAGAGGTCCGGCAGCACGCCGTCGTACGTGGCGTCGATCTGCGCGCCGTTCTCGTGCAGCTGGAACGTGGCGACGGTGTTGTCGGTGCTCGCGCGGTCGAAGGAGCCCTCGACGAGCGCGCCCTTCACTTTCACCGACTCTCCGGCGGCGGGCCCCTGCGCGACGAGTTCGTCGACCGTCAGATAGAACGACGTCGCGGCCTGGAACGCGGTGAACCCGAAGTAGCCGAACGCCGCGAGCAGCACGACGCCGACGATGATGAGCTTGCGCTGCTTCGTGAGGAACGACGGCGCATCGGTAGCGCCGACGGGCGTTGCGGGCTGTTCTGCGGGCGTGTACTGCATGGGTCTGCGCCAGAGTCTGTGAACCGCTTCACATTGTAGCAGAATCCCCGCTCCTCAGAGGGGAGCGGGGACCCGTTGCTGCTATGTCTCCGATCGCCTTCGCAGGCGCTGGTCGGGTCACGCCCGGGCGGGGATGAACTCGTGCATGCGCGACCGCAGGCCCCGCTTGGTCAACTCGCTCTCGAAGAGCGCGTGGATGCGCGGGTCCTCGTCCTCGTACTCGATCTGCATCCCGCCGGCCTTCTCCGACTTGTCCATGTTCTCGTAGCTCCACATCTTGGACTCGAGAACCGGATAGCGGGCGCCCCCGAAGTCGAACACGAGGTAGCGAGACTGCCCCGGCGAGACGTTGAAGTGCTGGTGGTACGTCGGGCCGTCCGGCGGTGCGTAGAGCGTGCCCGGCTTCCAGTCAACCCGCACCGTGTCGACCGGGCTCTCGCCCTCCTTCCAGAGGAGGGAATAGCCCTCGCCGGTGACGCAGAAGATATGCGCGCCCGCGTTGTGGGCGTGCGCCTTCTTGTACGTGCCCTCGAAGAACTGCGAGATGTGGCAGTGCATCGACGAGTCGCCGAGCAGGAACTGGATGTTGTTGCCGGCGGCGCCCCGGGCGACCCACGGCGGCAGCTCGAAGTTGACCAGTTCCGGCACGAAGTTCGTCTCCCACTGGTGGCGTCCGGGCTTCACCTGCCGGAACTCGCCCTCGCCGTCGAAGTACTTCTCCGCGGCCATACGCTCCGGGAAGGAGAACGGGTTGTCGAAGATGAAGTCCGGGTTGCGGAAGACGTTGAAGATGATGGGCAGGTCCGTGACCGCGGCGAGCCGCGCGGGCTCGGTGCCGGAGCCGTTGAAGATCTGGTGCTTCGCGTTCAACGGGATGGCGAAGATGGCGCTCGGCCCCCACTCGAACGAGTACCGACGCCCGTCCGGACGCTCGATGACCGTCGACCCACGCCCGGAGATGACGTGGATCAGCTCGTCGTGCATGTGCTGTTCCTGGTTGAGCTCGCCGCCCGGCGGGATCTCCACGACGTACGCCGAGAGGTAGTCGCTCTTGCCCGCGACGTGCACGTACGTGCCGAGGCCGCCCAGGCGCTCCCACGGCTCGACCGGCACGGTGTGGCAGTCGACGGCGTACCCCTCGAAGACGGGGATGTTCTCTTCCTTCAGGAAATCGCGGTAGGGGAAGACCCCGTAATACGGATTGAATTCGACTTCGTCGCCCATGAGTAACGCTCCGTTCGATGTATTCGGGACAGGCGTGAGCCTACACGACGCGGCCCACGCCTGCCACCCTTGTTCGTCGTTCCTGCGGAGGCAGGAACCTCGTCCCCTGCCCCGCCGAGGGCCCTCACCCGCCGCCGCTGCGCGGCGGCACCCTCTCCCTCAGGAGAGGGGTTCCCGTTGCCGCCCCCTGCCTGGCTCCCCTCGCCCTCTGGGAGAGGGGGTGGGGGTGAGGGTGCTACCCCCTCGACCCCACGAACTCCCGCATCTTGGAGTTCAGGCCGCGCTTCGATAGCTCGCCCTCGTAGAGGTCCAGCACGCGCGGGTCCTCGTCCGTGTACTCGATCTGGTGGCCGCCTTCCTTCGTGGACTTGTCCATGTTCTCGTAACCGACCATCTTCGATTCGAGCACCGGGTAGCGCGCGCCGCCGAAGCCGAACACGAGGTAGCGCGACGGCCCGTCGGCGACGTTGAAGTGCTGGTGGTACGTCGGTCCGTCAGGCGGGGCATAGAGGGAGCCCGGCTTCCAGTCGACGCGAACGGTGTCGACCGGATTCTCGCCCTCGCGCCAGAGGAGGGAATAGCCCTCGCCGGTGACGCAGAAGATGTGCGCGCCCGCGTTGTGCCGGTGCGCCTTCTTGTACGTGCCCTGCTGGAACTCCGAGATGTGGCAGTGCATGGACGAGTCGGCGAGCAGGAACTGGATGTTGTTGCCTGCGGCGCCGCGCGCCGCCCACGGCGGCAGCTCGAAGTTGACCAGTTCCGGCACGAAGTTCGTCTCCCACTGGTGGCGTCCGGGCTTCACCTCGCGGAACTCGCCCTCGCCGTCGAAGTAGCGGGAGACGTCGGAGCGCTCCGGGAACTGGACGGGGTTGTCGAAGATGAAGTCCGGGTTGCGGAAGATGTTGAAGATGATGGGCAGGTCGGTCACGGCGGCGAGCCGCGCCGGTTCCGTGCCGGAGCCGTTGAAGATCTGGTGCTTCGCGTTCATGGGGATGCCGAAGATGGCGGTCGGCCCCCACTCGAACGAGTACTTCTTGCCCTCTGGCGTCTCGATGACCGTCGCGCCCCTGCCGGAGATGACGTGGATCAGCTCGTCGTGCATGTGCTGCTCGGGGTTGAGCTGGCCGCCGGGCGGGATCTCCACGACGTACGACGACAGGTAGTCGGAGCGTCCGGCGAGGTGCACGTAGGCGCCGAGGCCGCCCATGCGCTCCCACGGCTCGACCTCGACCGTATGGCAGTCGACCGAGTACGCCTCGTGGATGGGGATGCCTTCGCTCTTGATGAAGTCGGTGTACGGGAAGTTGCCGTACCAGGGGTTGATGTCGAACTCGTCTCCCATGATGTCTCCTTCCTCACGCCCAGGATGCCGCGAGCGTACATCACTCGCGCCCAGAGCGCCAAGCGGGGGATATTCACATGGATGGACAGAATTGGCAGGAGCCTCGTTTGTGGTGGGTGAACCGATAGCGTGCAGTGCTAGGTGTTGTAGACGCTGAACTTTACTACCAAATAGTTGGTGAGCGCTGAACATAACACTGTCATCAATCGCGCCTCAGCTAGACCGACGTTAGCGTCACTACTCATCGCATGGCGTATGCCTTCTGCATCATTGGTCCAGCCATAGAGTTTGTCGAGGGCAAGTCTCACTGCCGGATGAGCTAATTCATCTCCGATTTTGTCGAGGGCTTCACCCAATGTGGCTTTTGGCTTGCCAGAGATAACTCTGCACGCTGCCTCCACGGCCGAGATGGACTCCTTTATCGAGTTTCTATAGTCGGGATTCTCTCGGTTTGACAAGTGCTGTAACGCTTGCTTAGTATGTTGGGCAACTTGTGAGAATTGCCCTTCTAGTTTGAGCGTCTCTTCAATTGCTTGCATCTCTGTTTCCGCAGTCAGGCGCGCGAGTTGATCGCCTACGAATCGATAGCCGGCGTTTTCCCGTTCCAAGGCATCATTTACTAGTACGCGGAATCGAGCATTGATTTTCTCGCCACCAGGGTAGTTGTTTGGCAAGAATTCTATTAGGTCATAAACTCGATTCCAATCGGGATGATTCAGTATCCATTTTTGTATTCCTTCCAGTAAACCCTCCCTATTCAACTGAATTTTGTGTGGATTGAGATTCTTGAGTGGTACTTTCATGACATTAATGCGGAGCTTCATGGAGAAGGCGATTAGGTCACCATCCGGGTTATGGTGTTTAGCATTATAGTTCCATGGAACTAGGCCATAACTAGAAGGAACCTTGGCACTCTTGTCTTCGTATATATCGATTGAGTATGCACCGTACACGGCATTCCAGAGCCCATTTCTGAGATCCTCGTCAAGGCTATCTATTTGTTCAGGCTTCTGGGAAAGCCCTTGATGGTCCGAGAACAAAGCCATGAGTGAACCAATCCAGATATGTGATGAACCGGATTATACACCCAGCCCTTGGGTTAACCTGCTCTGCTCTTGGCATCACTGCACGCACCTTGCTGCTTAGAGGAGCGGAGATGAGTTGCCTTGCCCAGCAATTGCCACTGCTGTGCCATCTGCCCGTTGCGCGGTTGATGCCCCGCTGCCTACGCTGCTCCCATGACGCCCGACGCCACCCGCCTTGACCTCCGACGGGCGCTCGGAGGCCCCCGTTGCATCGCGTTGCATCGGGACAACACAGGGTTACATCGCACGCTCAGGGCGTAACAGGCGGGTTACAGACGGGTGGCCGGAGCCACGAGGAGGAGTAACGGAATGGAACAGGATGAAACACAGGATAGAAACGCGGACTTCACGCCCAGGCAGACCTTGGCCATGCCCTACATCGCTGCCAACCCCTCCATGACCGAGGCCGCGAAGGCCGCCGGCATCAGCCGCGTCACCCTCTACCGCTGGATGCAGGACTCGTCGTTCCGCGCCGAGCTCGAGCGCATCCGCAGGGATGCCGTCGACCTCGCCTATGCCGAGCTCCGCGGTCTCGCCCTCAAGAGCGTCACGGCCATCGCCGAGCTGCTCGAAGACCCCGACCCCAGGGTGAGGGGTATGGCTGCGCGCACCGCCCTCAACAGCGTAGCGAAGGCCGAGGAGGTCTATCAGCTCCGCAACCGCTTCGACATCCTCGATCGCGCCATCACCTTGCTCAAGAACTCGATGTAGAAAGGAGCGACACGCCATGCTTGCCTCCCTCCGCCGCCTCGAACGCTTCCTCGTCTGCCAGGTCGCCCAGGTCACCCTCGAACCCATCGTCGAGGACTATCTGGAGCAATGGCAGATCGCCATGGATGAGCGGAAGACCCTGCCGGACCCGTTCGAGCTCGCCCAGACCGTCTCCGACAGCGGCGTCCCCATCCTCGCCTTCACCCCGCTCCACGCCTACCTCATGGGATGCGCCGACAACTGGCGGCTCCCCGACCTCGACCGCATCATCGCCAGCATCGTCCACGGCCACGCGGAGATGCGCTTCAAACTCGACCAGGTCTGCCGCTGCCCCGCACGCAAGAACCTCTGCGGCCGCCTCACCCCTCGCGCAGACCCCACTCCCTATGACTAGCAGCCATGCTTGTCATTCCGAGCGGAGCGCAGCGGAGTCGAGGAATCTCGCGGGTGCCTGGTGTAGGGGCGTCCCTTGCGGGCGCCCTTCCGTGCCTGCCCCTCGCCCCCTGGGAGAGGGCAACGCGCTTCAGCGCGTGGGTGAGGGTGACGCGGTGCCCGGTGTAGGGGCATCCCTTGTGGGTGCCCTGCTGGGGGTGAGGGCTACTTCTCCCCCAACTGCCGCTGCAGGTCGTCCACCTCGCGGCGGAGGTCGCGGTTCTTGCGCCAGAGGAAGACGGCGTAGGCGAAGAAGCCCGCCCAGGTGAGCAGCGTCCCCGCGAGCAGGTAGCCGAGGTTGCTCTCGCCCGGCGCGGACTGAGCGGCAGGAGCGGCCAGCGCGGCGGGCGCGGTCAGCGCGAGCACGATGAGCGTGGCCGCGGCGGCGACGACGAACCGGAAGGTGAGGGAGACGGCGATGGAGGCGATGAGTCGGTTGCGCATGAGGTCCTCAGGCGGCGAGCCGCAGCTCCTCGATGGCGTCCTCGTCGCGGCGGAGCGCCACGCGCTCGGCGATAAGGGCCGTGAAGAGCAGGATGAAGGTGACGAACGAGAACATGAGCGTGACGAACATCTCCGACTCCAGCGAGCCCTGCGCGCCGGGGCCGGTGACGCGCTCCGGGTGCAGCCCGCCCCACCAGTCCGCCGCCATGTAGACGAACGGGACGGTCGCCGCGCCGATGATGGCGGTGACGGCGGCCCAGCGCCGGCCGCGCTCGGCGTCGGGCGCGTAGGCGCGCACCATGAGGCAGCCGATGAAGATGAGCCACAGCACGAAGGTGAGCGTGCCGTTCGCGTCCCACACCCACCACGTGCCCCACACCGGCTTCGCCCAGACCGCGCCCGTGACGATGGCGACAGTGAAGAAGACGACGCCGACCTCCGCCGAGGCGTAGGCGAGCCGGTCCCACTTCCGGCCGCGGCGGACGAGGTAGAGGACGCTGCTCGCCGCGGCGAGCACGAACGCGAGCCAGCTGGTGAGGATGACCGGGACGTGGAAGTAGAAGAGGCGCTGGACGATGCCCATCGACCGCTCGGTCGGCGCGTACCCGAAGATGAGGTACATATCAATCAGCACGAGGACTCCCGCAACGAGCAGGAGTCCCAGTCTCCAGGCGCCGGTCACGCTCACTCCTCCAGCACGTACTCGAACACGAGTGATGATAGCACGAGGAAGACGACGTCGAAGGCGACGATGAGCTGTAGCCAGCCGCCGACGCCGCCCCAGCCCTCACCGTCGAGCGCCTCCCGCGCGCCGGTGACCGCGCCGATGAGCAGCGGCAGCGCGACCGGCAGGAAGAGCATCGGCAGCAGCACCTCCCGCGCCCGGGTGTGTACGGCGATCGCCGAGAAGAGCGTGCCGACTGCGGCGATGCCGACCGTCGCGGCGAGCGCGATGGCGATGAACCAGGCGTTGAAGAGCGAGAGGTCGTACAGCACGAGGAAGGCGGGCAGCATGAGCGCCTCCACGGCCACGAGCAGGGTGACGACGCTCAGCAGCTTGCCGAGGTACAGCGCCTCGCGGGGGACCGGGGCGAGCCGCAGGCCGTCCAGCGTGCCGCGCTCGTGCTCCAGCAGGAAGGTGCGGTTCATGCCGAGCACGGCGGTGAAGATCCAGGCGACCCAGACGATGCCCGGCCCGATGGAGGCGATGAGTTGCGGCGACGGCTCGAAGGCGAACGTGAAGATGAACGCGACGACGAAGGCGAACGCGAGCACGGAGAAGAGCGTCTCGCGCGTCCGGAGCTCGAGGCGCACGTCCTTGGCGTAGATGGTCAGCGCGGCGCGCAGCGTCTCCCGCATCACGCCGCCCCCTCTGACGAATTAAGGGGCGGGGCGCTGAGGAGCGCGGCGATCTCGTCCGGCGTCGCGCTCGCGGCCTCGCCCGTCGCGGCGACGCGTCCGCCGCGCAGGACGGCGAAGTCGTCGGCGCCGGCGAGCCCGCGAGTGGGGTCGTGCGCCGAGAGTACGACGGCCCCGCCGCCACTGGCGACCGCCCGCACGACGGTCTCGACGAACGCCTGCCCCTCCACGTCGAGGCCGGAGTCGGGCTCGTCGAGCAGGAGGAGGGCGGGGCGGTGGAGGAGCGCCCGTGCGATGGCGACGCGCTTCTGCATGCCGTTGGAGAGGCCGCGCACGCGGCGGTGGGCCCAGCGCTCCGCGCCGACGTCGCGCAGCACCTCGCCGGTCCGTTCGGCAGGATCGGGGACGCCGTGAAGCCGCGCGTAGAAGCGCAGGTTCTCCTCCGGCGTGAGGTCGTCGTAGAGGAGGGTGCCGTGACCGGCGTAGCCGGTGGCGGCGCGCACGCGCTGCGCGTGCCCGTCGGCGTCGAAGCCTGCCGTCGTCACGCTGCCGGCGGTCGGTTTGACGAGCGCGGCGGCGACGCGCAGGAGCGTGCTCTTGCCCGCGCCGTTGTGGCCGAACAGCACGAGCACGCGCCCCCACGCGGCGTCGAGGTCGACGTTGCGGAGGGCGTGGGTGCTGCCGTAGGTCCTGGAGACGCCGCGCAGCTCCAGCGCGTGGCCGGGGCGCGGGTCGGTCGATGCGGGGTTCGCTGCCATGGGGGTCGCGGGACAGTGTACCCTGTTCACCCCCATCCTAACCTTCCCCCGTCGAGGGGGAAGGGACCAGACGGTACGGAGGTGGAGCGTGGAAGTGTTCCGTCAGGTCGCGGCGGCGTTCGGCAGGCGCGGCATCCCGAAGGGGATGGAGGAGCGCGTGCCGCCTGGCCAGTACGTGACGCCGAAGATGCCGGTGATGAGCATGGGCACGACGCCGCGCATCGACCTCGCCACGTGGCGGCTGCGCCTGTTCGGCGAGGTGGAGCGCGAGACGGAGCTGACGTGGGCGGAGTGGGAGTCGCTCGCGGGGATCGAGGTCACGGCGGACTTCCACTGCGTCACGCAGTGGAGCCGTCTGAACGTCGGCTGGGAGGGCGTTCCGGCGTCGCGTGTACTGGACCTTGCTCAGCCGCGGGCGTCGGCGCGGTTCGCGATGCTGCACTGCTACGACGGCTACACGGCGAACATCGACGTCGAGGCGCTGCGCGCGCCGGACGTGCTTTTCGCGCACCGGCAGGACGGCACCCCGCTGGCGCCGCAGCACGGCGGGCCGCTGCGCTTGGTCGTGCCGTCGCGCTATGGGTGGAAGAGCGCGAAGTGGGTGAGCGGGGTCGAGTTCATGCAGGAGGACAGCCCCGGCTTCTGGGAGCAGTTGGGCTACCACATGCGCGGCGACCCGTGGCAGGAGGAGCGCTTCGCCAACTGGCGTTAGGGGGCCTATTCCCTGGGGATCTCCTCGTCGGGATACTCCTCCTCGTCCCCTTCGTCGAGCTCCTCATCCTCGAACTCTGCGGCGTCCCGCAATCTGCTGAACACGATGTAGCCTGCGATCGCCAGCACGACCACGATGCCCGCAGCCAGGATGAGCATCTGGACGCGATTATCAGTGGAGTCGAGGCTTGGGTTGAGAATCCTGGAGTACGACAGCGTGTTGTGCAGGATGGCAAATGCCTCGACGAGGGACTTGACGCCCCAGGCGAGAGCCGCCAGCGTCAGCGCGACCAGCAGGGCCACCACCGCGCGTCGGACCGTTGGAGAATCCATGACGGTTCGGCCGGATCAGACGGAGAAGGCGTTCAGCAACTCTTCGGGGGAGCGAGCGGTGACGCGCTCGCGGACGGCGCCGAGGCGCTTGTCGAGCGAGGGGCGCGAGTCGTCCTGGTAGATCACGCCAAGCGGGACGCCGCCCTGCTCGATGATGTCGCGCGCGGCGCTCTTGCTGGTGCTGTCGTGGTCGTCCGGGATCTCCCATGCCAGAGGGTCGATGCCCTTCGCCTTGTTGCCCTTGAGGAGGGCGTAGGTGTCGTTGTAGGTGGTGCAGGGGGAGTTGACGTGGACGATGGAGAAGCCGTCGTGCTCCATGCCGCGCTTGATGAGGCCGGCGAGGTCTCGCGGCTTGGTGGAGTAGCCCGAGGCGATGTAGGTGACGCCGAGGGTGAGGTAGAGGTCCAGCGGGTTGAGGGAGGACTCGAGTTTTCCGTAGGGGGTGGAGCTGGTGACGGTGTCCTCGACGGTGGTGGGGGACGACTGGCCCTTGGTGAGGCCGTAGACGCCGTTGTCCATGATGACGGCGCAGATGTTGAGGTTGCGGGAGGCCTGGGGCGCGATGTGCTCCATGCCGATGCTGAGGAAGTCGCCGTCGCCTGCGACGACCACGACGTTGAGGTCCTCCCGCGCCATCTTCACCCCGAGGGCGATGGGCAATGAGCGTCCGTGGATGCCGTGGAAGCCGTAGGGCTGATCGCCCTCGTACAGGTGGACGAGGTTGCCGGAGCAGCCGATGCCCGCAACGACGACGTTGTTGTGCATCGGAATCTCGCGCTCGATGTTCCAGTCGCGCATGGCGAACTCGAGAGCGCGCCGGACGCCGAAGTCGCCGCAGCCGGGGCACCAGAGGAAGTCGTACTCGGGGTTCTTGGCCGTTCCTGTCATGCGTTCACCGCCTGCGGTTGCCCGGCTCCGGCCAGGCGCGCCTTGATCCGCTCGCCGAGTTCCGTCGGACGGAACGGCAAGCCCGTGTACTGGGTGATGGCTTCTGCCTTTACGCCGTGGGAGCGCAGGACGTTCGCGAACTGTCCCTGGTAGTTGAGCTCGGGAACGAGAACGAGGTCCTTGGAGCGCAGTTCGTCCAGCAGCGCCGGGGGCAGGGGGTTAAGGAACATGGTGTAGTACCACGCGACGTCCACGCCCGCGTTCCGGAGTTGCTGGAACGCCTCCAGCGCGGGGCCCTTGGAGCCGCCCCACGGCATGACGGCGACCGACGCGGCGCTGTTGTCGCTCTCGTAGTTGCCGTCCAGCAGGTTGAGCTTGCTGAAGCGGCGTTCGCTCATGTGGATGTGGTACTTGGCGAGGTGGGTGGTGTCGCCGTAGATGTCGTGCTCGGAGCCGTTGGCGATGTATGCGCCCGCGCCGCCGGGCACGGGGAAGGGAGAGATCTCCGTCGACTCGTACCGCAGGTAGCCGTTGTCTCCCTTGTAGACGTCCCGACCCTCGACCGCGGTGGCGGCGAGGTCGGGCTTGGGGATGTTCTGCGCGCGCTCGGCGAGCGAATGCTCGCTGAGAAGGATGACCGGGCCCTGGTAGCGCTCGGCCCAGTTGAAGGCGTGGACGGTGGCGAAGAAGCACTCCTCCACGCTGCCTGCGGCGATGACGGGGATGGAGGAGTCGCCGTGAGCGGGGCTGAGCGCCGCGTTGAGGTCCGACTGCTCGGTCTTCGTCGGCAGGCCGGTGGCGGGGCCGCCGCGCTGCACGTCGACGATGACGCAGGGGATCTCAGCCATCCATGCGAGTCCGATGCCCTCGCCCATGAGGGTGAAGCCGGGCCCGGAGGTGGCGGTCATGGACTTCTTTCCGGCGAAGCCCGCGCCGATGATGCCGGTGATGGCCTCGATCTCGGAGCTGGCCTGGTAGGCGAACTTGCCCTCGCCCACGAGGTTGCGCTCCATGTAGACGAGGACGGGTGTCGCGGGGGAGATGGGGTAGCCGAAGTAGAAGTCGATGCCCGCGTGCAGCGCCCCCACGGAGAGTGCGTCGTTGCCCTTGATGAAGACCTGCTCGTAGTCCGGCTTCTCGGGTTCGCCGAGGTCGCTGATGGGGTCCTCTTCCGCGAGGTGGGCGAGGCCGAGGTCGAGCGCCACGTGGTTGGCCTCGACGACCTTGTCGCGTCCCGCGAAGCGCTGGGAGACGAACTCCTTGAAGTAGTTCACGTCCATGTTGATGAGCCGCGAGAGGCCGCCCATGACGACCATGTTGGCGGCGCGGGACTCGCCCGTCTGCTTGGCGAGCTCGTCGAAGGGAACGGTCACGCAGCGGAGGTGTTCGTCCGGCAGGGGAGTGATGGAGGGGTCGAGGAGGATGATGCCGCCGTCCTGCACCTCGGTGCGGTGCTCGTGGTAGGCCTCGTCATTGAAGGCGACGAGGATGTCTATGGCGTCGCCGGGGCTCTCGACGGGGGTCCGGGAGACGCGCGCCTGAGTCCAGGTGGGGCCTCCAAGGATCTGCGAGGGGAAGGTGGCGAAGGTAAGCGCATGGTAGCCGACGCCGGTGGCAGCCCGGGCCAGCATCTCCGCTGCGGTTACGACTCCCTGGCCACCCTCGCCGGCAAAGCGGACGATAATCTCACTTCGGCTGGCCATCGTCTCAGTCCTCCGTGTGAAGGCTGCCTGACTGCTCCGCTGGGTGACTCCGTACGAGTGATCTGTGCAGCCAGACGCCGTGCGCAGCATGCGGCCAAGGCTGACACACGCCAACAATGTAGATTACGGAGCGCAGGGTGGAGTGTCAATCGGAGCGATGCGGCGAAGGTTCCGATGCGGGACGGGTGTTCCCGCGCTCCAGAATCAACAGAGCGAACGATTCAGTCATCCACTGACGTTCAACGAGGCGGATTCCTCCATCCGGACGAGCGGGCGTGATTCGGCGTCTTCCGGTGAGATGAGACCAGGGTCCGGGTGCCGAGCCCACAGGGGAGCGGTCAGGAGCGAGCGCGTTGACACCGGAGAAAGGGCGGCGGTATGCTCGCCAACGGCGCGAGAGTCCGGCGAGAGCCGGATCCTCGAAGCGAACCAGGCATCCGGCGCGAAGGTCCACAGCCGCTCCGCGTACGTGCAGCCCCGCTCCGCATCCCTTGATGGAGAAGGGGCTGATTTATGCCTGAGTTCGGCGGAGGGAGGGCGCATGGCCCAGAAGGAGATCGAGCTCAAGCGTGGGCTCAGGGACGTCTATTTCGAGTCCACTGAGTCCAGCTTGGTCATCGGCGACGTGGGACGCCTCATCTACCGGGGCTACGAGATCCACGACCTGGCCGAGCACGCGAGCTTCGAGGAAGTCATGCACCTCATGCTCGTGAAGCGCCTTCCGACACGCGCCGAGCTGGACGAGTTCGATTCGACCCTCCGCAGCAACCGGGCGGTGCCCCAGGAGGTCCTGGAAGTCATCGAGCGGGTGAAGGACGCCCACCCGATGGACGTCCTTCGCACCGGTATCTCCGCCCTCGCGGCGTTCGACCCCGAGGTCGACGACATCTCCCACGAGGCGACGCTACGGAAGGGCCTCAGGATCACCGCCCAGACGCCCACCATCATCGCCGCGCACCACCGTATCCGCAGCGGCCAGGCCCCGATCTCTCCCGACTCTTCCCTCTCCCACGCAGCGAACTTCCTCTACATGCTCCTCGGCGACCGTCCCGACGACGAGACTGCCCGCCTGATGGACAAGGACCTCATCGTCCACCTCGACCACGGCTCCAACGCTTCCTCCTTCGCAGCCCGCGTCACCGCGAGCACGCTCGCCGACGTTCACGGCGCGATCGTGACCGGCCTCGGCACGCTCAAGGGCCCGCTGCACGGCGGCGCCGCCGAGGGCGTGATGAAGATGGCGCTGGAGATCGGCGAGGTCGATAACGTCGATGCGTATCTCGCCGGAAAGCACGAGCGGCGCGAGCGCATCATGGGCTTCGGGCACGCCGTGTACCGCGCGGAAGACCCGCGCGCCCGGCACCTGCGTGAGGGCTCCCGCCGCCTGGCGGAGAAGATGGGGGACCCGAAGTGGTTCCAGATACTGAGCCGGGTGGAAGAGTACATGCGCCCCTACGCGGAGCGCGGGATATGCGTGAACGTGGACTTCTGGGCCGGCTCCGTCTACTACCTGCTGGGCATACCGGAAGACCTGTTCATCTCCATCTTCGCCGTTGCCCGGGTGCCGGGTTACGTCGCACAGGTGCTGGAACAGCAGGACAAGAACATGCTCATCAGGCCGCAGATGAGATACGACGGACCGATAGACGTCGAGTTCGTTCCGATAGACCAACGAGGTTAGACTGCCAGGAGAGGGAGGCACGGAGCGTTATGACCCAGCAGCAGGGGATCGAGATCGCCGAGGCGGAGCCCGGCTGTGCGCATCATTGGGCCATAGAGAGCCCGAACGGGCCCACCAGCTACGGCACCTGCAAGCGGTGTGGGGAGACCCGCGAGTTCAGGAACTCCATAAAGATCACCAGTTGGGAATCGGAAGGCAGCCACGTCAACCGCAACCCGCGGTAGCCGCTGCTGGCCTCGGAGTAACTGCGCCTGGCGCGGCGTAGTTCTTCCCACCCACCCACCCGAACGCTTGCGGGGGACACCCCCGCTCCCCCGGCAGAGAGGCAACCCCTCTGCACTCCCCGGTTCACTGTTCATGGTTCGACAAGCTCACCACGAACGAGGGTGATGTAACCCAGGATGTCCGGGCCTCGAGGGCCAATGCAGGATCTCAGATGCACTCACCCGGCTCCGGCGCATGACAGGCTTGTTCGCTCCCACCGGCGCTGACGCCGAGGTCCGCAGGCGCATCGCGCTGCGCGGCCCCATAACGTTCGCCGAGTTCATGGAGACAGCGCTCTACTGGCCGGACGGCGGCTACTACGCGTCCCGCCGCTCCTTCGGCCCCCTTGGCGACTTCTACACCGCTCCGCTCGCACACCCCGTATTCGGTGCGCTCGTCGCCCGCCAACTGCTCACGATGTGGCGCGCTCTCGGCAGCCCGTCGCCGTTCAACGTCATCGAGGCGGGCGCGGGCGACGGCACGCTCGCGCTGGACGTTGTCGCACACGCGGCAGCGCTGGGCGGGGGGGTCGCCGACGCACTGGCGTACACAGCGGTCGATCCGCGAGAACCACCCCCGGACTTCCCCGTCCGCTGGGCGCGCTCCGGCGGCGTGCCGGCAGTGGGTGGGAGCGGGGTCGTGCTCGCGAACGAGCTGCTGGACGCCATGCCGGTGCACCGCGTCACGCTGGAAGGCGGGCGGCTGCGCGAACTGTTCGTGGACGCCGCGCCGGAGGGCGGTTTCGCGGAGGTGGCGGACGAGCCGTCCACCCCGGCGCTGGCCGAGCGGCTCGACTGTCTGGGCGCGACGCTCTCCGAGGGCTACCGAACGGAGATATGCCTCGCGGCGGAAGCGTGGCTGCGGGAGGCGTTCGCCGCCATCGACCGCGGCTATCTGCTGCTGATCGACTACGGCCACGAGGCGGCGGCCTACTACGACGAGTCCCGTCGCGCGGGGACGCTGCGCTGCTACTCCGGCCACACGCTGGGGATGAACCCGTACTTCGGCGTGGGTAAACAGGACATCAGCGCGCACGTGGAGTTCACGTCCGTGCGGTCGGCGGCGGCAGCGGCCGGGTTCGCGGAGACAGGAGAGATGCCGCAGTCGGAATGGCTGCGGTCGCTCGGCATCGAGGCGTACCGGGCGGAGATCGCGGAGCGGAGCGCGCTGGGCCGCGTGGAGCGGATGGCGAACCTGCAGGGCATGGACGTGCTGCTGGACGACGAGGGGATGGGCGGGTTCAGGGTGCTGGCGTTCGCCAAGGATGCGCCGACCAACGAAGTGCTGGGGGCGAGTCCATCGGAGTCAGCGCCTGCGCCGCTCGCCGGGGCGCGGCATATGCCGTTCGGGGCGGTCCCTCCCCGGTGACGAGCCTCCACACCCATACTCCCGGAGGGCCCTCACCCTAACCCTCTCCCTCAGGAGAGGGGATCAAACAGCCGAGAGATGCTTCGACTCCGCTGCGCTCCGCTCAACATGACACGGGGCGCGGGGGCGGTTCACAGCGGCGGGCGGTGGCGATGAAGCCGGTGTGGCCGACCATGCGGTGATCGGGGCGGGCGCTGGTCTCGGAGAAGTGCCAAGGGCGCTCCAGGAGCTCGAACGCTTCCGCCATGTGCCAGCGGTCGTCGCGGGTGAGGCGCATCATCAACTCGTGCACCTGCAGGACGGTTGGCAGGTAGGCGGCGAAGACGCCGCCCGTCCGCAGGACCCCGACGGCGGCATCGAGCAGACGCCCCGGCTCCGGTACGTCCGCGACGATGATGTCGGCCTCGTCGCTGCCGAGGCCATCGGCATAGGCGTCGCCGAGGACGATGCGGTGGTTCACGGCTCCGGGCGCGAGGTGCGCGACGTTGCGTTGCGCCGCCTCGACGACCTCCTCGCGGACCTCGTGCGAGACGATCGAGCCGTCCGGTCCGACGGCGCGGAGGAGCGCGGCTGAGGCGGCGCCCGAGCCGAGGCCGACCTCGATGACGCGCGCGCCGGGGTAGACGTCGGCGTGCATGAGGAGGGCTGCGAGATCCTTGGGGTAGATGACCTGGCTCTGGCGCGGCAACTCCTTTACGGCGTCGGCGAACGGAGGGCGGAGGATGAAGAGGCGGTGCCCCTTGTTGGTGACGAGGAAGAAACCCTCGTGCCGCCCGATGATCTCGTCGTGAGTGACATAGCCCAGGTGGGTCTCGACGAGCGCGCCGCTCTTCAACTCGACGCGGTAGCGGCGCTTGCGCTGGTCGTAGACCAGGACAACGTCGCCCTCGGCGAACGGGGCGCGCTTGAGGTCTGCTTCGCTGGGGGATGTCATGCTCGTCGTTGCCGGAACGAGAAGGGGCTGCGCCGCCGCAGCCCCTCCGCATCGCTGCTCGTTGTTGCCGTGCCTATCCCTGGAGCTTGCTCAACTCTTCCCGGATGACGTCGGGGTCCGGCAGGACGCCCTGGTAGGTCTCCCTGTAGCGGACGGTGCCCTCCGGGTCGATGATGAAGATGGACCTGGCGCACATACCGGAGTCCTCGTTGAATATGCCGTATGCACGGGCAACCTGGCCGTGGGGCCAGAAGTCCGACAGGAGCGAGTGGTTGAGCCCGCCCAGATTGGTCCCCCACGCCCTGAGGGCGGGGCGGGCGTCGGCGCCGAGGCCGAGGACGCGTGCTCCCATCTCTTCGAACGACTTCAACGCACGGTTGAAGGTAGCGGTCTGGGTCGTTCAGCCGCCGGTGAATGCGGCGGGGAAGGAGTGGATGACGACCCACTTCTCGCCCTTGAGGCTGGCGAGGGAGACGTCTTCTCCGTTCTGGTCCTTGAGGGTGAAGTCCGGGGCTTGCTGGCCTACATCGACCATGTTTGAGGCCTCCTGGGAGGTGGGGTGTGGCGGGTAGGATAGCAGAACGGCCGGGAAGAGCGGCAAGGACAAACCGGCGTGGTGGGGGAGGACAGGTCAGGGTTGGATGAGTCCTTCCTGAGGCTGCGTCCAAGCTACCTTGGGCAGCATGGCGTGTTGCCTGGCACGTGCGAAGGATACGTCGTGGACGGGTACGTCGATGATGACCGGCGCCTGGCGTTCCAGCGCTAGCGGGAGCAGTCGTTCCAGGTCCAGAGGGTCGTCCGCCTGCATGCCGACCGCGCCGAAAGACTCGGCGAACCTGATGAAATCCGGGTTGTGCAGGTCGGTCTCATAGGTGCCGGAGAAGAAGTCATCCAGATCGCGTGCGACGTTGCCGTAAGCGTCGTCCCTGAAGACGATGGTGACCACGTTGATGCCGTACTTGACCGCGGTTGAGAGCTCGGCGGCGTTGAACATGAAACCACCGTCTCCGTTGATGCAGACGACGGCACGGTCCGGTTGGGCGATCTTCACGCCCAGCGCCGTGGGGAACGCGCCGCCGAGATTGTAAGAGTAACCGGAGTCGACGTACGTCTTCGGGTGGTTCACCTTGTAGTGCGTTCGGGAGTAGTAGCCGAGCTGGGTGATGTCCCAGACGGTGAAAGCATCGTCGGGGGCACCGTGCTGGATCGCTTCGATGATGGGGAACTGTGGCTCGTGGAGGTGGATGTCGTAGTAGGCGATGAGGCGTCGGGCGGCGGCGACCGCCGGTTCGGGCGACGGACGGTCCCCTGCTCCGGCCTCGGCAAGTTGGGGAAGGAGCGCTTCGATGGTTGCCTTCGCGTCGCCGTGCAGGGGGATGGTGTTTGCCTGGACCCGGGTGAGTTCGGAATCGTCTATGTTGATGTTGATCAGAGTGGAGGCTTCGCCGGCGGGGTTGCCCATCGAGAACCGCGTCCCGATGCCTATCACGACATCGGCGGACTGCATCACGTCGACGAGTTCGTTCATCTCCTGGACGTCCGCACGGGGGCTGAGGCATGAGCCGTAGCACAGGGGGTGGCGGTCCGGGATGGCGCCCTTGCCGCCGCCGGAGGTGATGACGGGGATGCGGGTTGCTTCGGCGAGTGCAACGAGGGCATCTTCCGCGCCCGACTGCGCCACGCCGCCTCCGGCGAGTATGACCGGGCGCTGGGACGCGGCGATGACGCGGGCGGCTTCCTGCAACTGCTCCGGGCTCGGCACGATGCGCGAGGTAGGGGCGGGATTCCGCAGCTGAATCTCGTCGCGCTCCAAGCCGGTCTCCGGAGGCATCTCGATATAGACGGGACGGGGCCGTCCGGTGCGCATCTGCCGGAAGGCCTCGGACACGGCGGCGGGAACGTCGCGCGGCGTGAGCACCTGCCGCCGCCACTTGGTGACCGGGGCAAGTGTGGCCCCCTGGTCCATGATCTCGTGGACGGCTCCGAGGTTCTTACCGAGCTGGCCTCGAGGGATCTGGCCGGCGATGAGGAGCACAGGTGAGGAGCGGGCGTATGCGGTGGCGATGCCCGCGGCGGCGTTGTAGACGCCCGTGCCGGGCACGACCATGACGACTCCCGGCTTCCCTGATGCGCGGGCGTAACCGTCGGCCATGTGCGCAGCGCCCTGCTCGTGGCGGGTGGTGATCATGCGCATGCCGGGTTCGTCCCGCATTGCGGCGACGATCCCGTTCATGTGTATGCCGGGGATGCCGAATACGACTTCGACTCCTTCACGCACGAGGGACTGCACGAGGGCCTCGCCTCCGCTCATTCTGGGCACGGTTCACTTCCTCCTACGCAGGCTATAAACCTTCGGTAACCACCATGTTGATGTTGGCCGCCCTCGAGAGAAGGTCGCCAAGCTCGGTGTACTCCGGGGAGTCCAGCCAGGCGCGAGCCTGCTCCATGCTGCCGAACTCGAGGATCGAGAGGCGCCTGGGCGTCCAGGAGCCCAGTCGGACTTCGATCTCGCCACCACGGGCCACGAACCTGCCGCCGTGAGCTTCCACAGTACCCGTTACGCGCTCGAAGAACTGTCTGAATAGCTCCGGGTCCTTTATCTCAAGATCGGTTATCACGTATGCGGACATGCTGGCACCTCCCGGGCTTCAAGGTTGCTGGCAATGGCGCGGCCATACAGCGCCAGCACGGTTCCTGAAAGGGGAGCATACCACTAAGGCCACTGCGACAGAGGGGACGCACGGCGAACTCCGGATCCGGGCCTGGTGCGGGAATGACGGGGCTATCCGTCGGAGGGGCGCCAGCGGAGCTCGGGACGGCGGGCGGCGCGGGCCTCGTCGAGGCGGGAGATGGGAGTCTCGTACGGCGCGCCGCGCAGGAACTCCTCGTCCGCGGCGGCTTCGGCGTCGATGCGTTCGAGCGTCTCGATGAAGGCATCGAGCGTCTCCTTCGATTCCGTCTCGGTGGGCTCGATCATTAGCGCTTCGGGCACGACGAGCGGGAAGTACATGGTGGGCGCGTGGAAGCCGTGGTCCAGCAGGCGCTTGGAGACGTTGAGCGCGGTCGCCCCGGCGCGTTTGCGGGCGGCGAAGACGACTTCGTGCATGACGGAGCGGTCGTACGGAAGCTCGAAGAGCGGGCGGAGTCTAGCCAGTAGGTAGTTGGCGTTGAGGACGGCGTTGCCGCTGATGTTCAGCATGCCCTCGCTGCCGAGGAGCGAGATGTAGGTGAGCGCGCGGATCAGCACACCGAAGTTGCCCTGCGACGCGCCGCAGCGTCCGATGCTCTGCGCGGGCATCTCGCTGCCATAGGAGCCGTCGTCCCGCTGCACGGCGATGGGGCCGGGGAGGAAGGGGGCGAGCGCCTCGGTGACGCAGATGGGGCCTGCGCCGGGTCCGCCGCCCCCGTGGGGCGTGCTGAACGTCTTGTGCAGGTTCATGTGGACGACGTCGAAGCCGAAGTGGCCGAGCTTGGCGCGTCCGAGGAGCGCGTTCATGTTGGCGCCGTCTCCGTAGACGAGGCCGCCCGCCTCGTGGACGACGCGGCACATCTCGATGGCGTTGCGGTCGAAGAGGCCGAGGGTGGTGGGCTGGGTGAACATGACGCCCGCGAGGTCCTCGCCGGCTTCAGCGCGAACGGCGTCGAGGTCGATGTCGCCGCCGGAGGTGGAAGGGATGGAGATGACCTGGAACCCGGCCATGGCGGCTGACGCGGGGTTCGTGCCGTGGGCAGTGTCCGGGATGAGCATCTTGCGCCGGTGCCCATCGCCACGGGCGTCGAGCGCCGCGCGGAGCGTGAGGATGCCCGCGAGTTCGCCCTGCGCGCCCGCGAGAGGGGCGAGGCTGGCGCTCGGGAGGCCGCTCACCTCCTGCAGGTAGGTCTGCAGGGTGAATATGGCCTCCAGGCACCCCTGGACCTGCGCCTCCGGCTGGGCGGGATGCGCGAGTGCGAAGCCGGGTGTCGCGGCGACGGCCTCGTTCAGCTTGGGGTTGTACTTCATCGTGCAGCTGCCGAGGGGGTAGAAGTTGGTGTCGATGGAGAAGTTCAACTGGCTGAGGTGGGTGAAGTAGCGGACGACCTCGCCCTCGGTGACCTCCGGCAGTTGCAGGTCGTCGCGGAGCATCGCCTGCTCCGGCATGAGCTGCGGCGGCACGTCGGATGCGGGGAGCGTTACGCCGGTGCGTCCGGGGCGGCTGCGCTCCATGAGCAGCCTGCGGCGGTCGTGCGCTTCCTCGCGGAGCGGGTTGTCCGGGATGGAGGTCATCGGCCTATCTCCGCGAGCGCGTCCACGAGGCGGTCGATCTGGTCGCGGGTGTTGACCTCGGTGACGCAGAGCAGCATGCCGTTCAGGTAGCGGTCGCTCACGTCCAGCCCCCCGACGATGCCGCGTTGCTGCAGCGCCGCGCTGACCTCAGCGGGGGACTTCGGGCAGGCGACGACGAACTCCTGGAAGAAGGGGTCGCTGACGGGCAGGCTGTAGCCGGAGAGTTCGGCGATGCGGGACGCGGCGTAGTGGGCCTTCTGGTAGCAGAGCTCGGCGACGTGGCGGAGTCCCTGCTTGCCCATGAGCGAGAGGTAGATGGTGGCCCAGAGCCCGATGAGCGCGGTGCTGGTGCAGATGTTGGATGTGGCGTGCTCGCGGCGGATGTGCTGCTCGCGGGGTTGGAGCGTCAGCACGTAGCCGGTGCGTCCCTCCGTGTCCACCGTCCGTCCCGCGATACGTCCGGGCAACTGGCGGACGTACTCCTGGCGGCAGGTGAAGATGCCGACGTACGGGCCGCCGAAGCTCGGGGGTATGCCGAGCGCCTGCCCCTCGCCGGTGGCGATGTCCGCCCCGAACGCGCCGGGCGGCTTGTACATGGCGAGTGCCGTGGGGTCGCACGACATGACGGCGAGCGCGCCGTGCTCGTGGGCGAGGTCTACGAGCGCTTGCGAGTCCTCGAATGCGCCGAAAAAGTTGGGGTACTGGGAGATGAGGCAGGCGGTGTCGGGCTGGAGCTCCGGTGACGTGGGCGACGTCTCGTAGACCTCGATGCCCTGGGGCTGCGCGTAGAAGCGGATCGTCTCGACGTAGCGCGGGTTGACGGTATCGAGCACCGCAACACGGGAGTGTTTCGTGACGCGGCAAGCCATGAGAGCGCCCTCCGCGAGGCTGCTTGCGCCGTCGTACATGCCCGCGTTGGAAACCTCCATGCCGAACAGCTGGGCGGTAAGGGTCTGGAACTCGAACGTGCCCTGGAGCGTTCCCTGCGACACCTCCGGCTGGTAGGGCGTGTAGGAGGTGAGGAACTCGCCGCGGGTGACGAGCGGAGCGACGACGGCGGGGCAGAAGTGGTGGTAGACGCCCGCGCCAAGGAAACTCGGGTGCTCGCCGGCGTGGAAATTGCGCTGCGCCAGCGCCGTCATCTCCGCGCGGAGCACCATCTCCGGAATCGGCGCAGGCAGCGCGAGCCCGGGATGGCGGTACTGCTCAGGGATGTCGCCGAACAGGTCCTCTACGGCCGACGCGCCGACCTCCGCGAGCATGACGGCGCGGTCGTCGTCGGTGTTGGGGATGAAGGGCGAGGTGAGCGGCGAATCAGACATACGGGCCGTGTTCAGCGCCTCATTCGATCAGCGCCGCGTAGGCGGGGGCGTCCAGCAGCGAGTCGAGTTCGGCGGGGTCGTCGGGCTTGACTCGGATCAACCAGCCCTTCTCGTGCGGGCTCTCGTTCAGCAGTTCGGGCGCGTTCTTCACGTCGTCGTTGACTGCGGTCACCTCGCCGGAGACGGGGGAGAAGAGCTCGGAGACGGCCTTGACCGACTCGACCTCGCCCATCTGGGCGTTCTGGGTCACGCGGTCGCCGGGTTTCGGGAGCTCGACGTAGACAACGTCCCCCAACTCGTGCTGCGCGAAATCGGTGATGCCGACAAGGATGAGGCCGTCCGGTTCAGCCAGCGCCCACTCGTGCTCCTTGGAATAACGGCGGTCTTCCGGAACAGACATAGCTATCGCGACCTCTTGTAGAAGGGAAGGGCCACTATCTGCGCCGGTATCTGCCGTCCGCGAACGTCTACGGAGATAGGGGTTCCGGGCTCGCTGGCCTCTCTCGGAAGATAGCCGAGGCCTATATTGGTGTCAAGGTAAGGCGAGTAGCTGCCGCTCGTAACTTCGCCGACGTCGGCGCCGCCGATAAGGATGCGGTGATGGGCCCTCGGGGCGGGCCCGCGCTCGGCCGTGCGGAAGCCCGCGAGCGAGCGAGCCGTGCCGTTCTCGGCGGCGGCGCGCACCGCATCGGCGCCGCAGAAGTCGCGCTCCAATCGGACGAAGCGCTCCAGCCCGGCCTCTATGGGATTGACCGTTTCGTCCATGTCGGAGCCGTGCAAGAGCAGGGCGGCCTCGAGGCGCAAGGCGTCGCGCGCGCCGAGGCCGCACGGAGCGGCGCCCGCGTCCATCAGGGCGCGCCAGAGCAAGGACGCGGTCTCGGACGCCGGCATGATCTCGACGCCGTCCTCGCCGGTGTAGCCGGTGCGGGCGATGAGGGCGGACGCGCCCATGACCTCCGTCTCGACGACGTTGAATGGGCGGACGGCGTCCGGGTCGAAACCGGCGACCTGTCCGGCGATGGACGTGCCGTCCGGGCCCTGCAGCGCAATCATCGCGATCTCCGCCGTGCGGTCAGTGAGCGTTGCCTTTGGGAAGCGCTCCTCGCGCCACCGCTCCAGCCACGCGAATACCTTCGGGGCGTTGGCGGCGTTGGCGACGATCATGAAGCGCTCGTCGCCGAGCCGGTAGACGATGGCGTCGTCGATGATGCCGCCGGACTCGTTGCAGAGGAGGCCGTAGCGTGCGCGGCCCATCGGCATCGCCTCACCGACGTCGGCAGTGTGCACCCAGTCCAGGAGGGCGCGGGCGTCCGGCCCGTCGACGGCGAAGCGTCCCATGTGAGAGACGTCGAAGATGCCCGCGGCGGTGCGGACGGCCCGGGCCTCGGCGAGCACGCCCGCGTACTGGACGGGCATGTCGTATCCGGCGAACGGCACCATGCGGGCGCCGAGGGAGACGTGGTCGTCGTGCAGGACGGTGGTGCGGAGAGGGGCGTCTGCCATGTATTAAGCGTAGCATAGGGGGGCTTTCGCCAGAGGAGGTGTCCGCCCATGGGCCGTCTCGAATTCGGGGTGTGGGACCAGATGCAGACGTACGAGGTCATGAACGCCACGACCGCCGCGGAGGTGTACGAGGCCCACATCCGGCAGGCGCAGCTGATGGAGCGCGTGGGGTTCGGCTACTACTGGACGCTGGAGCACCAGGGCTCCTACGTGGGGGCGATCACGTCGCCGCAGATGTTCCTGACGGCGGTGGCGCGGCACACGGAGTCGCTGCGGCTGGGGACGATGATCTGGCAACTGCCGTTCCATCATCCGATCCGGCTGGCGCAGGACGTGGCGATGCTGGACCACCTCTCCGGCGGGCGGGCCGAGTTCGGCACCGGCATCGGGGTGCACGAGCACGAGTTCATGCGCTGGGGGCTGGACTTCTACTCGCGGCAGGAGATGGGCGAGGAGGCGCTGGACATCATCGAGATGGCATGGCGCGGCGACGGGACGGTGACGTACGAGGGTAAGTACTGGCAGATAGACGAGGCCCTCATACAGCCGGTGCCGCTGCAGAAGCCGCACCCGCCGATATGGGCGGCGGTGCACAGCCCGCGCGCGATCGACTTCGCGGCGAAACGCGGCTACGACATGGCGCAGAACATCGACACCGACGAGTCGATGGTCCAGAAGTTCTCGGAGTGGCGCGAGGCGTGGAAGGGGTACGGGCACGAGGGCCCGATGCCGCGCCAGTTCCTGATGCGCGTGGTGCACGTGGCGGAGACGGACGCAAAGGCGCACGAGCAGGCGCGGCAGTACCTGCTGGAGGCGAACACGCTGGGGCGCGACCTGGTCTCGTCCAGCCGCGTGGGGTTCGGCTCCAACCCGCGCGGGATGGGGCACGAGGACAGCGAGGACATCCGCGAGCGGGGACGCATCTTCCGCGAGTGCGCGCGCTCCTACGAGTTCTGGCTCGACAACGGGCTGGCGCTGGTTGGCAGCCCGGAGTCGGTCGCGCGTCAGATAGCGGAGGGGCGGGAGAAGATCGGGTACGACCACTTCGCCGGGAAGTTCCACATCGGGCGGATGCCCCACGACATGGTGGAGTCGTCGCTGATGCTGTTCGGGCAGGAAGTCATCCCGGCGTTCTCGTAAAGGAGAGCGATATGCCCACTCTCGAATTCGGCGCGTGGGGCGCGGTCAAGATCAACGACATCAAGCGACTGGGGTCAGCGGCCGCAGCCTACGACGAGCACATCCGCCAGGCCCGCATGATGGACGAGCTCGGCTACCGCTACTACTGGATCATCGAGCACCAAGCGTCCTACATCGGCGCGATCACGGCACCGACGGTCTTCCTCACAGCAGTCGCTGCGGCGACGGAGCACATCCACGTCGGCGCGATGATCTGGCAACTGCCGTTCCACAACCCGATGCGACTGGCGCAGGAGGTGGCGACGCTCGACCACCTGTCGAAGGGGAGGGTCGAGTTCGGCTCCGGGCTGGGAACGCACGAGCACGAGTTCATCCGCTGGGGCATCAACTACTACGACCGTCATATCGCGAGCGAAGAGGCGATGAAGGTGATCGAGGATGCGTGGACGAAGGACGAGGTCACGCACCGCGGACGGTTCTGGCAGTACGACGAGATGCTGCCGATGCCGAAGCCGTACCAGCAGCCACACCCGCCCATCTGGATCGCCTGCCACAGCCTGCGCGCGTTCGAATGGGCGGCCGAGCGCAACAACGACGTGGCGACGAACATCTCAACCGACGACGAGCTGGTGGACAAGTTCGAGCACTTCCGTCGCATCTGGCACGAGTGCGAGCATCCAGGCCCGATGCCGCGGCAGATGCTGGTTCGCGTCGTCCACGTGGCTGAGACCGACGAACAGGCCCGCGCCGAGGCTGAGCCGTACCTGCAGGAGTACTACGGCATCGACCGGGAGCACGTGACCAACACCCGCATCGGCTTCGGGAGCGACCCGCGCGGAAAGGGGACCGACAACACGCGCTACACGCGGGCGAACGGGCGGATATTCGCCCAAGCTCGGCAGTCCTATGACTTCTGGACCGAGAACGGGCTTGCCATCATCGGCAGCCCGGAGACGGTTGCGCGGCGGATAGCGGAGACGCAGGAGCGGCTCGGCTTCACGGTGTGGGCGGGCAGTCATCACATCGGGCGGATGCCGACCGAGTACGTGGACAAGTCGATACGGCTGTTCGGCGAGGAGGTCATCCCCGCATTCGAGGCGCCGTCGGAGCCGGTGGTGCCGGTGAGCACGGTCCAGCAGCGGCAGGGCCCGTCCGGCCAGCAAGGGCCGTGGGCCGGGAGTTAGGGGCGGCTGGTTGACATACAGGTGATTGCATTGATTACAATGATTGCACTGCAATCGGAGTAGCGCCATGACCAGCATCACCGTACGGAACATCGAGGACGAGCTCAAGCGGCGGTTGCGCATCAGGGCAGCAGAGCATGGCCACTCCATGGAGGAGGAGGCGCGACGCATCCTGCGGTCGGCCCTCGGCGAGGATGAGGCGATGGCAAGGGATGCCGTGCCGGAGAAGGACCTGGGAACGGAGATCCACGAACTGTTCGCGCCGATAGGCGGCGTGGAGTTGGAGATTCCACCGCGTACGCCGATGCGCGAACTCCCAACCCTTGACTGAGATCAGCCGTGATCGTTCTCGATACGAACGTGGTGTCGGAGCTGATGAAGGGCACTCCGCAGCCCGAGGTACTTGCGTGGGCGAAGGGTCAAGCACGCAACAACCTATTCATTACCACCATCACAGAGGCCGAGATTCGGGCAGGGATAGCCGTTCTGCCCGAAGGACATCGTCGTCGAATCCTAGCCGCAGCGGCTGAGCACATCTTGGACGTGTCGTTCGCCGGACACATCTTGCCGTTCGATAGTGCAGCCTCCCACACGTACGGTTCAATCGTGGCTGACCGACGCGCTGTTGGACGACCTATCAGCACGCAAGACTGCCTAATCGCAGCCATTGCCCGCGCTCATGGAGCCGGGGTCGCGACACGAAACGTGAGCGATTTCGAGGGATGCGGGATAGCAGTAACGAACCCGTGGGACGGGTGACAACGCCCAGCTACCCCAGCACGGTGTAGCCCTGTGGAAGGGGGCCGCGGCCGGTGCCGGAGAGGGCGAGCGGCGCGCCCCTGCCGGACTCGAGGGCGAGGGCGGCGAGTAGTTGCAGCGTAACGCCCATCGCCTCGCGCGACGGTTCGACGTCGACCTTGATGGCGTTCGCCAGATCCAGCGTGTGAACGGTGAGCTCGAAGACGCGCGTCTGCAGATAGTCGCCGAAGCGGATGCCGCCGTTGTCGTAGGCGATGATGGTGTCCTCATCGGTCGCATCAAGGACCTGCTCGGAACGCGCCCAGTCGGCGTTCATGGTGGCGAGCGGGTCGTCGCCCAACTCGCGACCGGCGATGCGCCCCCGCTCGGCGACGCGCTCGTCGTCGCTCGGCTGCCGGAGGGAGCGGCGGTAGTGGTGGACGGCGGACGCGATGTCGACCGACGGCGCGCGCTGCGTGCCGAACTCCTCGACGCGCGTAATCGAACGGCTGGCGTGTCCGACGAGGTCGCGTACGGTCCAGACGCCGAGCCCGGGAGCATCCCACTGCTCCGGCTGCACCTTCGCGGCGGTCTCCAGGAAGGAGGCGACTGCCTGCCGGTAGGCGGCGCGGCTCACGACTGGCCCCTCAGCTCCTTCGCGGCCTCCACCATGTTGAGGAGGGAGGGCTTCACCTCTTCCCAGCGGCGGGTCTTGAGGCCGCAGTCCGGGTTCACCCACAGCCGTTCCGACGGGATGACGGCCACTGCCCTGCGGAGCAGATCGCTCATCTCGTCGGTCTCGGCGATGCGCGGGGAGTGAATGTCGTAGACGCCGGGGCCGACCTCATTCGGGTAGGGGTGCGTGCGGAAGGTGTCGAGCAGGGTGCCGTCGGAGCGGGAGTTCTCCATGGAAATGACGTCGGCGTCCATGGCGGCAACGGCGTCGATGATGTCGTCGTAGGCGGCGTAGCACATGTGCGTGTGCATCTGGGTGCGGTCCTCGACGCCGCTGGTGGAGATGCGGAAGCAGTCGACGGCCCACTCGAGGTAGGCGTCCCAGTCCTCGTGGCGGAGGGGAAGCCCCTCGCGGATAGCGGGTTCGTCAACCTGGATGACGCGTATGCCGGCGCGCTCCAGGTCACAGACCTCGTCGCGGATGACGAGCGCGAGTTGGCGGCACGTCTCGCTGCGGGCCTGGTCGTCGCGGACGAACGACCACTGCAGCATGGTCACGGGTCCAGTGAGCATCCCCTTGACGGGTTGGCGTGTGAGCGACTGCGCGTAGGAGATCCAGTCGACGGTCATGGGCGCGGGCCGGTGGAGGTCGCCGAAGATGATGGGCGGCTTGACGGCGCGTGAGCCGTAGCTCTGCACCCACCCGTTGGACGTGGAGACGTAGCCCTCCAACTGTTCGCCGAAGTACTCGACCATGTCGTTGCGCTCCGGCTCGCCATGGACGAGTACGTCCAGACCTGTCTGTTCCTGGAAGCGGACGGAGCGCTCGATCTCCTCACGGATGAAGTGCTCGTACTCCTCGTTGGTGAGTTCGCCGCGGTTGCGGCCCGCCCGCGCCCGTCGTATCTCCGGCGTCTGCGGGAACGAGCCGATGGTGGTGGTGGGGTAGGCGGGGAGGCGGAGCACCTGCTGCTGCGCTTTGCGGCGCTCCGGGTACTCACTCATGCGCCGGGACATCTCCGGCGTCACAGCGGCGCTGCGCTCCTTCACGGCGGGATTGTGGATGCGGGCGGACGTTCTGCGGGAGGCCATCGCCTCCGCATTGGCGGAGAGCCTGGCGGCAACGCGGGCGGACTCGCCGTTGAGTACGCGCGTGATGGTGGCGACCTCGTCAACCTTCTGCTTGGCGAAGGCCATCCAGGACTTCATCTCCTCGTCGAGGTTCGCCTCGTTGTCGAGGTCGACGGGAGAGTGCAGCAGAGAGCAGGACGGCGCGATGAGGATGCGGTCGTTGCCGAGCACGGATGAGGCGCGGCGTGCGGTCGCGATGGCCTCTTCCAGGTCCGTCTTCCAGATGTTGCGTCCGTCCACGAGTCCGAGGGAGAGGGAGACGCCCTCGCCGAGCTTGGCGAGGATGTTCTCGAGGTCGGCGCGTCCACGGACGAGGTCGATGTGCAAACCATGCACCGGCAGAGCGAGCGCGGCCTTCGTGTTCTGTCGGAGGTCGCCGAAGTAGACGGCGACGAGGATACTGAGCCCGGGCAGGGCGGAGGCAAGCCTTGCGTAGGCCCTCCCGAACGCGGAGCGCTGCTTGTCGTTGAGCGTGAGGCTCAGGGCGGGTTCGTCCATCTGCACCCAGTCCGCGCCAGCCTCGGCGAGCCGCTTGAGGACGTTCTCGTAGACATCCACCAGCCCTTCGAGCAGGGTGAGCGGGTCGAACGACGGGTCGTCCGACTTGGAGAGCAGCAGGTAGGTGACCGGACCCACCAGAACGGGGCGGGTTTGTACACCGAGTTCCTTCGCCTCCAGGAACTCATCTATGGGCTTGGTCGAGCGCAGCGAGAAGAGCTGGCTGCGGTTGATCTCAGGGACGATGTAGTGGTAGTTCGTGTCGAACCACTTGGTCATCTCCATGGCGGAGACGCCGGGCCGTTCTTCGGTAGCCGTGCGGCCGCGCGCCATGGCGAAGTAGGTGTCGAGGCCGACCTCGCCCTCGGGGGCCTCGTAGCGTTCGGGGACCGCGCCGACCATGACGCTGGTGTCCAGCACCTGGTCGTAGAACGAGAAGTCGTTGGAGGGGATGTGTGTGATGCCTGCCTTGCGCTGCAGTCCCCAGTGCGACCGGCGAATGGCGGCGGCGCGCTGCTGCAGTTCCTGTTCGTCTATCTTCCCGGCCCAGAAAGCCTCGACGGCCCATTTCAGTTCGCGGTTCGCGCCGATGCGAGGGAACCCGAGATTGGTTGACGTGGCCAAGTCGATCTCCTCTGCCGAAATACAGGAAGACTCACGCCCACAGTAGATGCGGAGCCAGTGAAAGATTCCTGCGATGTAGTCGCCGGGGGATGACGCGGTTCCGATTGTACCCTGTGCAGGGGTGCACGCTCAACGCCCGACATGCGTGGAGCAGGCCACGGCCTGCCGGAACGCCTTGCGTAGCCGCTGTGTCCTAGTTCGCGTCGAGCCTGAAGAACTCTATCGCGTTGCCGCAGGTCATCTTGTAGCGCACCTCCTCGGGCGCGCCTTCGAAGGCCTCGTCCAGGACCTTGAGCGAGTCGGGCCAGTCCGATTCCTGGTGCGGGAAATCGGAGCCCCAGATGAGGTTGTCCACGTTCAACTGGTCGCGCGCAAGCACGCCCACGCGGTCGTACTGGAATCCCCAGAGCGTGTGCTCCAGCAGGCATTCGCTCGGCCGGCGGGACAGCGGCTCGAAGCCCAGCAGGTTCTCCGCCCAGTACCGGTTCCGCTCGTAGCGGATGTCGGCGCTCTGCAGGAAGAACGGTATCCAGCCGATCTGGTTCTCGGCGAACAGTATCTTGAGGGTCGGGAATCGGTCGAAGAGGCCGGAGAGCGTCCACTGGACGGCGGGGAGCGCACCGCTGCCCTTGATGGGGCTGAACCGCGACATCTGCTCCGGGAAGCTCCTCCCTGGCGCTTCGAGTTCCTTCAGCAGTTCCGGTGTGGCCTTCGGGTAGTCCAGGAACGGCCCCTTGCCGGTGCGCTCCAGGTCCACGTGCACGGTCACGGGCATGTCGAGGTCGAGCGCGACTTCCCAGAACCGGTCGTCCTCGATGGTCGGGAACTGCTTGCCGGACGGGAAGTCCATGAGCATCACGGCCTTCGCTCCGATCTCCTTGCAGTGCTTCAACTCCTCTATATGCGCGTCGAGGTCCTCGATGATCGGCATGATGGTCACGCCGATGAGCCTGTCCGGGTCCTCGGCGCAGTAGTCCAGGATGAGCCAATCGTTGTACGCGCGGACGATGCTCAGATAGGCCACGTCGTCGTCCACCATCCGCCACATCCTCGGGCCGGTGGCCTGCGCAGGGAACAGCACCTCGGCGTCCACGCCGTCGATGTCCTGCTCCTGCATGCGTTGCTGGGGGGAGCCGGTGCCCGGTGTGCCCTCGTACTTCACGCCGGACGGGAGGTAGTGCTCGCGCCCCCTGCCGCCGTAGAGGTCGGCCGGGTTCGCCTTGCGCGTCTGCTTGCCGTCGATGAACCACGCGTCGGTGTCGTCGTCGAGGCGGACGAGTTTGGGCGCGCGGTCGCGGTGCCGCTCCGGTACGCGAGGCGTCCAGTTCGCGGTGTCGACCTCCATGTGTGAGTCGCCGGAGATGTAGTGGTAGTGCATCCGACCGCCTCCCTTCGCGGCGTTCCTTGCGCCGTGCCGGGTCATTCTAGCGGTTCGCAGGCTACCGGCGATGCTGACGTTTGCGCGGGTCGCCCATGGCAAACACGTACAACGTCCATGTACCTGCCATGAGCACGGCTGCGACGAGGAACCCCCCGTCGAACCCGATCCTGTCCGCGATGAGGAATCCTGCGAACGGGCCCAACGCCGCTCCCATGTCCAGCCAGGTCGAGTACCTGCCCATCACGGCGGCACGGGTCGAACCGGTGGACGTTTCGCCGATGGCCGCATCCAGTGCCGTGTTCACTCCCACCGCTGCGACGAACAGCACCGGTATGGCGACAACCACGGCGACCACGGAATCGAATGCAATCATCATGGCCAGGGAGACAACCATTACGGCCATCCCGCAGGCGATGGACATCCGCCTGCCGACACGGTCCGACAGATACCCCATCGCCACGCCAAGGCTGATCTCGGAGAGCCATCTGAAACCGACCAGCAGGCCTGCGAGCGTCACCACGGCGAACGATCCGCTGAGCACTCTGTCGTTGTCATCAGCGAACCCGGCAAGGTAGGGCGCAAGGGTGGCGATGGCCAGGCCGTTCGCCCCGAACGCGGTGGCGAAGCGCATCAGGCTGATGGAAAGGAGTGGAAGCCGTAGTTTCCGGCCGTACCCGGGCAGCCTGGAGATGGCGAGGTCCCAGGCGTTCAGGCGGTCCCGAAAGCCTTCCACGGAGGAGCGTACGCGCTCAGGCCTGAGGTTGGGTATCCGGGTGGCGATGAGTACGCCGAGCAGTCCGACGACAGCCAGGGCGGTGAACGTCACCTCCCTCGAAGTGATATGGAACAGCATCGCGCCCCCAGTGACCGCGACGAAGCTGCCGAACCGTTGCCCGGAATTGAACAGTCCCATCATTCTGCCCCGGATGTCGGACGTGCCGACTCCGAACGCCGTCAGGTGCGCGGCAAGCCTCATGAACGAGTACGAGACCCCCCAAACGGCGCGAGCCAACAGCAGGGCTGCAACTCCGCTTCCCAAGCCGTATGCGAGCGTCGACAGAGCCCCGGCAGCGATGGAAACGACGAACGGCCAGCGCACGCCGAGGCGCTGGTAGACGAAGGCGGCGAAGGAGTTGCTCACCAGGCGGATGAAGCGGTTGATGCTGAGCGCAAGGCCGATCCAGAACGACGCTGCCAGACCGAGCTGCTCGTGAACGCCGAACTCGATCGCTGCCACCGGCAGCACGACGTACATGAGCGAGTCGCCCATGATGACCACGCCGGTCGGGGAGACGGCATACACCATCTGAATGGGGACGATGCGTCTCGAACGCATCATGGGGACGCGACCTTCCTATCGTCCATGGAGAGTGGCGGAACTTCTTGTTCTTCGTGCGATCGCATCAACGAGTCAACCTGCCTAGAGGCGCAGCAGGCGCATGGTAGTATGAGAGCGTGGCGAACGCACCGCGCAACTACTGGATGGTCTCCGTCTGGCCGGAGTATTTCGACGCGTGCGCCGAGAAGGACTTCTCGGTGCTGGCGATGGGCCGTCAGCAGCGGCGGCGCGTGCAGCGGATGGAGATAGGCGACCGCGTCCTATTCTACGTGACGCACCGGCTGGTGTTCGGCGCGATCGCGTCCATATCCGGCACGCACTACGAGGACAAGACGCCGCTCTGGACCGGTTTCGAGGGGCATGATCCGCTGGCCTGGCGGGTGAAGACGAAGCCGGACGTCGTGCCGGACGCAGACCACGTGCTGGACGCGCGGCTCATCGCGCCGCGGATGGAGTACGTGAAGCGCTGGCCGCCGGAGGACTGGCCGCTCGCGTTCCAGGGACTGTTGCACCTCATCCCCAAGCGGGACTTCCAGCTGATCGAGCACGAGATGCGGCGGGGCCGCCGCCGGCCGGACGTCGCCTTCGTTCCCGATCCGAGGCACGGGCCGCACGCTCGCGAGGCGCAGTACGCCGGCAGGCCGGGAGAGAACGCCTGAGATGTCGGTTGCGATAGACCTTGCGGGCCGCAGCGCCGTGGTGTTCGGCGTGGCGAACCAGCGGAGCATCGCGTGGGCCATCGCGCAGCACCTGCACGCGGCGGGCGCTTCGCTCACCGTCACCTACCAGAACGAGCGCATGGGGCGCTCCGTGTTGGGACTCGTCGAAGGGATGGAACGGACGCAGGCGGTGGAGTGCGACGTGCTGGATGAGGCGTCGGTGGTGGCGGCGGTGGACGCCGCGGCGTCGGTTGCGCCGCTCGGCGCCGCCGTGCACAGCGTGGCGTTCGCCAACCGGGACGACCTCGAGGGCGCTTTCTCCCGGACCGGCATGGACGGCTTCCGCACCGCGCTGGAGGTAAGCGCGTATTCCCTGCTCCCCGTGGCGCGTGCCGCCGCAGCGAAGATGACCGAGGGTGGCAGCATCCTCACGCTGACGTTCCACGCTGCGGACAAGGTGTACCCCGGCTACAACGTGATGGGCGTGGCGAAGGCGGCGCTGGAGAACGAGGTGAAGCAGTTGGCGGCGGAGTACGGCCCACTCGGCGTTCGCGTGAACGCGATATCGGCGGGGCCGCTCAACACGCTGGCCGCCCGCGGCATCTCCGGCTTCACGAACATGCACGAGATACACGCCAGCCGCTCGCCGCTGAAGCGCAACATCACGCAGGAGGAGGTCGGCTCCGCGGCGCTCTTCCTCGCGAGCCCGCTCGCCTCCGGCATCACCGGCCACGTCCTCTACGTGGACGCGGGCTACAACGTGATGGGCGTCTAGCCCACCTGCCTTTCACTCGGTCTGCATCTTCCCGAGGGACTACAATCCCGCTGCCTTGCCGTCTCACAGGAGGTGTGCCATGCCCGGCCCGCTCGAAGGGATACGCGTCGTCGACCTCACCCGCATCCTCGCGGGCCCCTATTGCACGATGATCCTCGCCGACCTCGGCGCGGACGTGGTGAAGGTGGAGCAGCCGGGCGGCGACCAGGCGCGCCGCAACGGGCCGTTCTTCGCGGGCAAGGACGGCCGGGATCGGAGCACGTACTTCACAAGCGTGAACCGGGGCAAGCGCAGCATCGTCATAGACCTCAAGAACCCGGAGGGCAGGGAAACGTTCCTGCGTCTGGTGGACGGTGCAGACGTGGTGACGGAGAACTTCCGTCCGGGGACCATGACCAATCTCGGTGTGGACTACGCGACGCTGAGCGCCCGGAACCCGTGGCTGATCATGGCGTCCGTGTCCGGCTTCGGGCAGACCGGGCCCTACGCCAGACGCGCGGCGCTGGACGTGATCGTGCAGGCGATGGGCGGGATACTGAGCATCACCGGTGAAGAGGGAGGCGGGCCGGTGCGCCCCGGCGTAAGCATGGGCGACATTACCGCCGCGCTGTTCACGACGATCGGGGTGCTCTCCGCCATCGTGGAGCGCGACCGTTCCGGCCTCGGCCAGCACATCGACATGTCGATGCTGGACTGCCAGGCGGCGATACTGGAGAACCCGCTGATGCGCTACTTCGCCGTGGGCGAGATGCCGGAGCGCATCGGCACGCGCCACCCCGTCAATGCGCCGGTGCAGGCGCTGCCGACGAGGGATGGCTACGTAGCGGTCTCGGCGTCGGACGGCCCCACCGGCCACTGGGGACGGTTCGCTGCGCTGATCGGCAAACCCGAACTGGCCGAAGACGAGCGCTTCACGTCCGGCTGGCTGCGGCGGGTGAACTACGACGAGTTGCGCCCCCACCTGGAGTCGGCGTTCGCCCAGCGCACGACCCGCGAGTGGGTGGACCTGCTGGCCTCGGCGGGCATCGCGGTCGGCCCCGTGCAGGACGTCTCGCAGGTGGCCGTCGACCCGCAGTTGAACTTCCGAGGGATGTTCGTGCAGGCGGACGCGCCGCAGGCCGGGCAGGTGACGTTCACGAACACGCCGGTGAAGCACTCGCGCACGCCGGGCGGAGTGCGGCGGGGTGCACCAGAGCTTGGCGAGCATACGGAAGCAGTGCTGGCGGAGGCGGGGATCGGCGCGGAAGAAGCTGCCGGCCTGCGCGCGTCCGGCGCGGTGGCGTAGGGGAGGGAGGTGACGTTATGACACCACCTGTCTACTGCCCGCGGTGCGGGTCCGTGCTGGACTCGAAGTTCGATGGAGGCCGTGACCGGCCCGCGTGCCTGGCGGACGGTTGCGGGTTCCTGCACTTCGGGGAATCGTCGATCGGGTGCGGAGGCGTGGTCATCCGGGACGGCAAGGCCCTCCTGATCCAGCGAGGACTCAACCCCGGCCGAGGGACGTGGCAGATACCGGGCGGCTACGTGGAGGCGGACGAGGCCATCCCAGCGGCAGCGGAGCGCGAGGTGCGCGAAGAGGCGGGAGTCATCGCAAAGGTGCGGGAGGTGATCGGCTTCCGGCACTCGGCGAGCCTTCCCGACCGTCCTGTGGCCAATCTCTACGTCGTGTTCTGGTTGGAATGGGTCTCGGGCGAGCCGCGCGGCGATGGCGTGGAGACGCTGGACGCAGGTTTCTTCACCCTGCCGGAGCTGGAAGAGAAGATGGGGATGCAGGCGATGTCGGTGTGGGCGATCAAGCTTGCGCTCGAGAGGGACTACGGGAGTGGGTTCGTTTCGCACCACGGATCGTTCGACCCGCCGCGCCCGGGCTGGTCGGTGTTCGGTGTCCCACCGAGGAGCGCCTAGTCCTCAGTCGACAGCACGTCCACGCGACCGCGCAGCATGCGCAGGTAGTTTGCGGTCGTCGTCGCGGCGACGGTCTCGATATCGGTGCGCTGGAGCTCGGCGAGTTTCTCTGCGACCTGCGGGAGGTGCCACGGCTCCGTGCGGCGGATGGGGTTCTTCTTGAACGGCTGTGGATACGAGTCGGTCTCGATGACGATGCGGTCGAGCGGCAGGTGCTCCACGGCAGCCTGCAGTTCCGGCAGGCGGAGCAGCGGCTTTGCAAGCGAGATGTAGAAGCCGAGGTCGATGACGCGCTCGGCCAGCGACAGGTCGCCCTGGAAATAGTGCCACGCGCCGCCGACCTCGCCTGCACTCTCCTCGCGGAGCAGGCGGAGGGTGTCGTCGTCGGCCTCGCGGGAGTGCGTCACGAGCGGCAGGCCGAACTCCCTCGCGAGTCGTATCTGCCGACGGAAGGCATCCTGCTGCACGTCGTAGGCGGGCGAGTGGGGCATGTAGTCGAGCCCCGTCTCGCTCCACTCGACGACCTTCGGGTGGGCGGCGAGTTGCCGGAGCTCGGCGGCGGTCCGGTCGTCGACCCAGCCGGTGAGGTCGGCAGGATGCAGGCCGACCCCCGCATACACTGAGGGGTGCGCATCGGTGAGCGTTTGCACGCGCCGGCAGGAGTCCAGGGTGACGCCCGCTGCTATAATCAGCCCGACGTTAGCCTCTCGTGCCCTCTCGAGCAGCGGGCCGATGTCTTCGTCCGCGAACTGGTCTATGTGGGTGTGCCCGTCGACCAACGGGTGGTCGCTCCGGGGGGCATGGGGTTCGGGGGCCTGCATGGCCGGATTGTAGACGATGGGAGGAAGGCTGAGGGAGGAACGGTCTTCATGCCTTCGTGGGCACCGGCAGCGTTACGGCTCTTCAGGAACAGGTGGGTGCAGGCCGCGTTCGGCGTCGTCGCCAGCGGGTCGCTGGCGTATCTCGCCGCGCGCAACATCGTGTGGAAGGACGTTGCGGATGCGTTCCTGGAGTTCCCGCCTGAACTCGCGCTCCTCGCTCTGATCCCGCTCACCGGGGCGATAGTCCTTCGCACGTCCCGCTGGCACGTCCTGCTGCATCGGGAGCGGGTCTCGTTCCTGCAGGTGCTGCTGACGCAGAACACGGGCCTCGGCTTCAACAACCTGTCGCCTGTGCGCATGGTCAGCGAGCCGGTGCAACTGGCGATGATCAACCGCCGGTACGGCGTGCCGTTCCCCCGGGCGTTCGCCACGCTGGTCGGCGAGAACGTGCTGGACATCTTCACGACCGCCCTGATGATGGGGCTCGGCGTCCTGCTCAGCCCGGGCGTCCGCGTCGGCAACGCGAACATCCAGCTGATAGGCGCGTTCATCATGTTCATCGTCAGCGCGCTGATACTCGTCGCCATTGCGCGCGGCGCCGTACCCTGGAAGGACAGGTTCGCCTTCCTGCAGCGCATCATCCAGGGCTTCACCGAACTCAAGGATGAGCCGCTGCGGCTCTGGCTCTCGCTGGCGGTGAACATCGCCCACTGGCTGTTGCTGGGCGTTACCGGATGGGTGCTGGGGACGGGCTTGGGGATGGACGTGAACCCCGTGATGATGGCGACCATCCTGGTCGCCGCGACGTTCTTCACGTCGGCCGTGCCGTCCGTGCCGTCAGGTGTCGGGACGTATCACTTCGCCGTGGTGACGATGCTCACGGAGTCCGGCGCGGACCCTGCGGCCGCGTTGAACTTCGCGCTGATGATGCACCTGCTGATCGTCCTCCCGCCCACGGCCATCGCGCTCTTCATGACCGGCAGGATGAGCCTTGGCACGCTGCGCAATCCGTCCAACGCTCCGCAGGGCGCGTCAGGCGAGTAGCGTTGCGTATCCCTCTCTGCATACGGGGAGCAGTGTTCTTCGTCCTTGCAGTACTGCCGGTGGCTCTCGGCGCGTGCAGCAGCCCTGCTCCGCCGCCAACGCCGACGCCAACGCCCGTTGTCGACCCCCTGCCTGTTTCTCCGCCCCAGGGCACGCTGCGCGTCGGCGTCACCGGCGCTGCGCCGCACAAGGACATGCACGCGATGGTCTCTGAGTGGGCGGCGCTGTTCGGCCCCGGCCCCAGCCACGGGCGGCTGATGCGGTTCGCGCTCGACGCGGGTACACCGCCCACACTGGCGGTGGAGTGCGGGCTGTGCGAGTCGTGGCGGTTCGTGGACGACCTCACTGCGGAGTTCCGGCTGGACTCAGAGGCGCGCTGGCAACCGGCCGAGGGTTTCGAGTCGAGCCCTGTGACGTCGCAGGACGTGGTGTTCAGCATGGACCGCCTGCGGTTGCCCGGCATGCCTCACAGATCGCTGCTCGACTCCATCGAGAGCGTCGAACCGGTCAGCGAGGGAGTCGTCCGTTTCAACCTGCGTTATCCCGACCCCGACCTGCCCATCAAACTGGCAAGCCCGTACGCGGTGGTGCTGGCCCCTGACTCGCTGGATGGCGTGGACGTTCGAGGAAGCGGCGCGACGGGGGCAGGCCCCTGGCTGTACGAACGGGGCAGGACCGGACAGGTGACGCTTACGGCATGGGACGGCCATGATTCGGGGACGAGGGTGGAACGTATCGTGTTCCATCCCGCGTCGAACCCGGAAGTCGTGGCCAACCTGCTCCGGCAGGGGATGATCGACCTCGCTCAGGTGTCCGAGTCCGACTGGCAGGCGCTCGAAGGGGAGGGGTTCTCGTCGGAAGTGGCGCTGCGCTCCGGCAGGGGCGTGCTGTTCGGCCTGAATCGGGCGCGCCCTCCGTTCGACGGTCCCAGCGCGCGCCGCGCGGCGTTCCTCGCCCTCACTCCGACAGACGCGCTACGGCAGACCTTCGGCATCGGCTCCGTCTCCACGGGGCTGCCGCTCGCCGACGATACGTGGGCACTCCCTCAGGAAGAGGTCGACGCTGCCTTCGGCGACCCGGCGCAGGCGCGGGCGGTGCTCGCGGACACCGGGTCCGACCGCTCGATCACGCTCACCGTGGCCAACTTCGGGGAGACATACGTGGAGCACGGGCGACTGCTTGCAGAGCAATTGGGAGCGGCTGGGTTCGACGTAACGGTCGAGGTGCTCAGCCGCGCGGCGTACCTCCGCCGGGTGTGGCAGGAACGGGACTACGACGCGTTCGTGGGGCCGATGCCGCCCGTCGATACGCCGAACGCTTTCCTGCTGGGCCTCGTTCACTCCGACGGCGCGTTCAACGTCACCGGCGGCACGCCGGCCCTTGATGCGCTCATCGAGCAACAGGCCGTGGAGACGGACAGCGCCGCCCGCGCGGACCTGGCGCGGGAGATACAGCGGGAGATGCTGAGCGAGGCGCTCCTCTTCATGGCGGCGGGCGCGGCGGAGCGGTGGGCGTTCAGTGAGCGCGTGGAGGGGTTCGTGCCGCACATGCCGATGGGGGCCGGAGACCTGTGGGCGCTGGTAGGGATTGCGGACGGCGCGGCGGGCTGAGGGCTCGTCGTTGGGGTATACTGAGCGGTGGAAGAGATCCAGGCTAGACGTACAGAGGCGCTCACGCCCTGGCGCACAGTGAACGGAGGTACTGAGATGGCGAAGCCCCAGCCCGTAACCGATGCGGATTTCGTAGCGACCGTCCTCGAGAGCGACCAGCCGGTACTGGTCGACTTCTGGGCGGACTGGTGCGGCCCCTGCAAGATGATCGCGCCCGTGGTGGACGAACTGGCCGAGGAGTACGAAGGCCGCTTCGCCTTCGCCAAGCTGGACGTGGACTCGAACCCGCAGACGGCGATGCAGTTCGGCATCCGCAGCATCCCCGCGCTACTCCTCTTCAAGGACGGCAAGGTCGCCGAGAACGTCATCGGCGCGGTGCCTAAGGCCGTCCTCAAGAAGAAGATCGACAAGGTGCTGGAGGAGTAGTCCACTCCTTCCTCTGACGGTCGACTGCGCAGGCGGCGCCTCTTGTCATCAACGGGCGCCGCCTTTGCAGTTTAACAGGTAAGCGTTCCACCTGCGCAGCCCTTATACTGCGCGTCTCGGATTCGTGGGAGTGGATGGGTCCCGGTGGGTCTCGCGGTCTTCAAAACCGTTGCCGGGCCAGCTTCCTGGTTCGGGGAGGGTTCGACTCCCTCGCACTCCCGCCACGCGTACCGGCCACACTTACGTCCCACGCTTGACGTTCGCACCTCATGGGGGTAGCGTTCACGCAACTTTCCCCGTGCATGCGGGCTTGGCCTGTTCGGATTCCGACGGAGGACGGAGGGAACGATGACGACAGCCACCGCAACGACCGGACGGAACGCAGCGGTGAAGCTCGAAGGGTTGAGCAAGACCTACCCTGGCGCACAGATCCCGGCGGTGAACGACCTCTCCCTGAACGTGGAGGACGGCGAAGTCTATACGCTCCTCGGCCCGTCCGGCTGCGGCAAGACGACGACGCTCCGCATGGTCGCCGGGCTCGAGGTGCCCGACGAGGGCGACATCTACTTCGGCGACCGAGAGGTCGTCGTCACCAACAAACATTTCCGTCTGCCCCCGGACAAGCGCGACCTGGGCATGGTCTTCCAGTCCTACGCCATCTGGCCGCACATGACCGTGGAGGAGAACGTCGCGTTCCCGCTTGCGACGCGGCACATGAAGCGCTCCGAGATACGCGAGCGGGTCGCGCACGTGTTGGACCTCGTGAACCTCCCCGGCCTGCAGAAACGCCCCGCGCCGCTCCTCAGCGGCGGTCAGCAGCAGCGCGTCGCCCTCGCGCGGGCGCTCGTTATCGAGCCCAAGATACTGCTGCTCGACGAGCCGTTCAGCAACCTGGACGCGAAGCTCAGGGAGCAGATGCGCGTGGAGTTGAAGCTCCTGCAGAAGCGGCTCAACATCGCGGTCCTGTTCGTCACACACGACCAGATCGAGGCGCTCAGCCTCTCCAGCCGCATCGCGCTCATGAACCTCGGCATCATGCAGCAGCAGGGCCCGCCCCAGTTGCTCTACGAGGAGCCCGCCAACGAGTTCGTCCGCGACTTCATCGGCAAGACGGTCCTGCTGCGGGGTACGGTGCAGAGCAGCAACCCGTCCGGCCAGGTCTCCGTGGCCATCCTCGGAGGGCCGGACTGCGTCATCTTCGGACGCTCGTACAACCCGGAGGGGCTCTCGACAGGCCAGGACGTGTTCACCGCCATCCGCCCCGAGGACATCGAGGTACAACCGCTGTCCGGCAACGACATCCCATCGGGCGCCATCGGCGGGGTCGTCAGCGCGGCACTCTTCACCGGCGAGCGTTTCGAGTACCAGGTGGAGGTGGACGGGCAGGGGACGTTGCAGGTCTTCGGCGAGCGCCACAACCCTGCCTCGGAGGGTAACCGGGTGGCACTCGTGCTGCGTCCTGACGGTCACAGCGTCTGGTCGTCGGACTGGACGCACACCGAGACCGCCGACGCCGACTAACTCGACGCCGAAAAACGTTTCGCTCGTAACGTCCAGAATGCCGCTGGACCGAGGCGCTGCTTCTTGACGTGTAGCCGTTATGCAGATAGCGTTCGTCAATCACGCGCTGGGACATTGCGCCCCGCAGCCGAGGGAGGATGGTCGTGAGAAAGATAGCGCTCGTACTGAGCATGATGCTTGCGCTGTTGGTGGTGGCCGCTGCATGCGGCTCCGACCCGACGGCAACCCCTGTGCCGCCCACGGCGACGCCTACGGCGGAAGCCATGATGGAGAAACCTACGCCTACGGCGGAAGCCATGATGGAGAAGCCCACTCCGACGGCGATGCCGCAGAAGACGCTGGAGGAGCAGCTCTATGAAGAGGCGCTCGCCACCAACAACGGCGAGATCAACTGGCTGTTCCCGACTCGCGCTGCTCAGGCGGAGGAGATCATCGCGGTGTTCGAGGCGGACTACCCCGGCCTCAACGTGGTGCACACCCAGAAGAGCACGAGCGAGGTAACGGAGACGGTGCTCCTCGAGCATCAGGCCGGCAGGATATCGGTTGACGTTGCCGACCCCGGTCGGGACAGGCGCCTGTTCGACAGGAACATCTTCGCCAACAGCAAGGACATCTTCGACGATGTCGGCATACCCGAAGGCGCTCGCTACGCGGACAACGCCGCCATGCTGTACGTACCGCTCGCGCACGGTGTCATGTACAACACCGACCGCGTGACGGGCGGCGACATCCCGCAGACCTACGAGGACCTGCTCAAGCCGATATGGAAGGGCGACCTCGTGCTGGAAGACCGGCTGAAGGGCTTCATCTACCTGACCGACCTCGAAGAGTACGGCGGGCGGTACGACAACCTCTGGCCCGAAGACGACGTCGCCAAGTACCTGACCGCCATGGCGGAACAGGACCCGAAGATCCTCCACGGCAACACCAGCGTCTCCAACGACGTGGCGAGCGGCGAGAGCGCGATCAGCCCGGACGTCAACTTCGCGTCCATCGGCAACGCGATCGTGCAGGGTCACCCGGTGGAACTGGCGCCGGTAACCCCGAACGCCATCGAGCAGTGGCTCGTCGGCGTCGTCGACAACGGCCCGAACACACCGGGCGGCAGGCTGTTCCTGCGCTGGCTCATCGACACGGAAGGCGGCATCCCCGTCCGCGTAGAGGTGCAGCCCGGCTCCAGCCTCGACCCCGCCTCCGGCGACCCGATCGCCGAGCGTGTTCAGCGGCATGGCCTCAAGATCGGTTACACCGGCATCGAGATGGCTGACCACTTCTCGCGCCTGCAGATCAGGTACCGCGAGATCCTCGGCATCCCGACCAGCTAGAGCATGAGGACAGGTGACGGGCCGGGCCTGCACAAGCCCGGCCCGCCACTGGCCTCTGCGTTCCATCGCTTCCGAGGCGCGGTAAGCGCGCCCCGGGCATATCGGAGGAGCCATGGCGACGGCTACCCAGGCAGTACGGAGGATCCTGCCGAACCGCCTGACGAACCTCGAGCCGCAGTACGTCATCTTCGTTGGCGGACTGGGGCTCATCCTCGTCCTGCTGGTCGTCGTGCCGCTGGCCATCCTCCTCTTCTACAGCCTCTGGAGCGTCGGCCCGGCGGATTCCGGCGGCTCCTTCACGCTGGAGAACTACAAGAAGACGTTCCTCTCCAGCACAACGTACCGCCTGCTGTATAACACGGCGGTATTCGGCATCGGCTCCGTCGCGTTGGGCCTCGTGTTCGGGGTATCGCTCGCCTGGATCGTGGAGCGCACCAACTCGCCGCTCCGCAATTTCGCGTTCGTCGTTGCCATCATCACCGCGGGGATCCCGCCCATCCTCTACGCGATGTCCTGGGTGTTCCTGCTCAATCCCCGTACGGGTGTTTTCAACATCCCGTTCACCCAGTGGCTGGGCTGGAAGGAGGGGATATTCGATCCTCACACCCTCGGCACCCTGGTCGTCGTCGAGTCGTTCCGGCTGACGCCTACCATCTTCCTGATGGTCGTCGGCCTCTTCAGGAGCATGGACCCTGCGCTGGAGGAGGCGGCCTCGACGTCCGGCGCCAGCACCGCCACGACGGTCCGGAAGGTGACGCTGCCCGTCATGCTGCCGGGCCTGCTGGGAGTCATCATCTTCATCGGCACCGCGACGATCGGGCTGTTCGAGTTGCCGGCGATCCTCGGTATGCCCGAGGGGATACACGTATTCGCCACGCGCATCTACGTGGCGATGGACACCACCCCGCGGGACTACGGACTCGCGACGAGCCTCGGCACGGTCGCGGCGCTCATCGGCATCGTCGGCATCTACTACTACCACCGCGTTACGCGGGTGCAGCAGAAGTTCGCCACGATCACGGGCAAGGGGTACCGCCCGAGGCGTATCGACCTGGGCAAGTACCGCAAGTGGGCTGGCGGCGCCATCATCTTCTACTTCGTCCTCATGGTCGTGCTGCCGACGGTGGTGCTGGTCTACGCGAGCACGCAGCCGTTCTTCAGGCCCCCGTCCCTCCTGGCCCTCGAGTCTGCGAACCTCGATGCGTACCGGCTCATCTTCAGACAGGAAGCCTTCTGGATCGGTCTGAGGAACTCACTCTTCCTGATCGCCGTTGTTCCCATATCCACCATCCTCCTCTCGGCGATCGTCTCATGGGTCGTGGTGCGCTCCAGGGCGCCCGGACGCGGCGTGCTGGATACGCTTGCCTTCGTGCCGTTCACCGCGCCCAGCATCGTGTTCGGCCTTGCCTTCCTGCTCATCGCGTTCTGGGTGGACTGGATACCCATCTACGGCACGATATGGCTCATCGTCATCGTGCACGTGGCGCGCTTCCTCGCATACGGCACCCGGGCGACGAACGGCGCGATGTTCCAGTTGCACAAGGAGTTGGAGGAGGCGGGCTCGGTGAGCGGCGTCGGCTGGCTCACGGTGTTCCGCCGCATAACGTTGCGCCTGCTCATACCGTCGCTGGTGGCGGGCTGGCTGTGGGTCGCCATCCACAGCGGCCGCGAGTTGTCCATGGCGCTGCTGCTCACGACCCGCGACAACCAGATACTGTCCATCGTGACGTGGGGCGCGTGGGAGAACGGACGCATCGACGAAGCGACGGCGTTGGGCGTGGTACTCATGGCGATGATGACGACCATCGTTATCGTCGCGCGGTTCGTCACACTGCGTCTCACGAGAGAACACGGCTAGGGGAGAACGTATGCCTGCAACGGTGCGAGTCACGGACCTGGTGAAGCGGTACGCCACGGACGAAGGCGCGGTGAACGCCGTGCGCGGCGTGTCGTTCGAGGTGGAGCACGGCGAGTTCTTCACGCTGCTCGGCCCGTCCGGCTGCGGCAAGTCCACGACGCTGCGGTGCATCGCCGGGCTGGAGAAGGCCGACGGCGGGGAGATCGTGATCGACGACCTCGTCGTGGTGTCCCCCAACGGCGGGAGCATCCCGGCGCACCAGCGCCCCATCGGCATGGTGTTCCAGTCGTACGCCATCTGGCCGCACATGGACGTGTACGACAACGTGGCGTTCCCCATCTCCCAGGGCAAGGGCAAGCTGCCCAAGGCCGAGGTGCGCGAGCGCGTGATGGAGGCGCTGAGCCTCGTGCGGCTGGACGGCCTGGAGCGCCGCCCCGCCCCGCAACTGTCAGGCGGCCAGCAGCAGCGGCTCGCGCTCGCGCGGGCGCTCGTGCGGCAGCCGAAGGCGCTCCTGCTCGACGAGCCGCTCTCCAACCTCGACGCCAAGCTGCGCGACGACATGCGGGTCGAACTGAAGACGCTCACCGAGCGGTTGAACATCACCACGCTGTTCGTGACGCACGACCAGCTTGAGGCGCTGACGCTCTCCGACAAGATCGCGGTGATGCGGGACGGCGAGATCGTCCAGCTCGGCGGGCCGAAGGACATCTACGGCGACCCGAACTCCCGGTTCACGGCGGAGTTCATCGGTACGACGAACCTGCTAGAAGGGAAGGTCGCGAGCCGGGAGGGCGACGTGATGCAGGTCGAGACGCCGCAAGGGACGCTGAACTGCGCCGCAGTCGACGTGGTCGGGCCGGGCGACAGCGCGGCCATCGCCATCCGCCCCGCGAACATCGGTGTCTCCACGGAGCGGCGCGACGCCGACAACGTGCTCGAGGGCGAGGTCGAGACCATCGTCTTCCTCGGCGACTCGGTGGACTGCCGCGTGGACGTCGGCGGCGCAGTCATCCGCGCGTTCGTGCACGCGTCGCAGCCCGTCGCTCGCGGCGACCGCGTATTCCTTGCGATGACCGCAGGCGACTGTCGGCTCCTCCCGGCAGAGGCGGCGTTCGTCGAGGAGGAAGGGGGCGCCGGGCCGTCCCTGCAGGTGTCGTCGGGAGCGCCGCCCTCCGTGGCCTAGGGCCGCCCTACCAGACGCTGCCCTGTAGGCCGGGGCTGGTGATCGCGCCCTCGCTGGCGGAGGCGACGCTGCGCGCGTACTTGGCGAAGACGCCGGTGGTGTAGCGCGGCGGCGGAGCGCTCCAGCCCTCGCGGCGGCGCGCCATCTCCTTGTCCGGCACCTCGGTCTCCAGCACGCGGCGCTCCACGTCCAGCACGATCGTGTCGCCGTCGCGCAGGAAGGCGAGCGGGCCACCGTTCGCGGCCTCCGGCGTGATGTGGCCGACCATGAAGCCGTGCGTCGCGCCGGAGAAGCGCCCGTCCGTGATGAGCGCGACAGTGTCGCCGAGGCCTGCGCCCTGGATGGCCGCGGTGACGGCCAGCATCTCGCGCATGCCTGGCCCTCCGACCGGCCCCTCGTAGCGGATGACGACCACGTCGTTGTCCTGCACCTTGCCGGCCCGGACTGCCGCGAAGCAGTCCTCCTCGCGGTCGAAGACTCGGGCGGGGCCGCGGTGCATCCTGCGGCCGTGTCCCGCGAGCTTGACGACGCAGCCCTCCGGCGCCAGGTTCCCGCGCAGGATGGCGATGCCGCCATTCGGGTTGATGGGGTCGCTGGCGGAGACGACGACCTGCTGGCCGGGCTCGGCGACCGCCGCGGCGCCGATCTGGCCGAAGTTCTGGCCGCTCACGTTGGCTGCGCCCGCGTGCGCCAGCTCCGCGCCGATGAGCTCCTTCGACACGAGGCCGTAACCGCCCGCCTCGTAGAGGTCCACCGCGTTGTACGCGCCGCCGGGCTTCATGCTCGCGACGATGGGCGTGCGCCACGCGATCTCGTCGAAGTCGTCGATGGAGAGTTCGACGCCCGCCTCGCGCGCTATCGCGAGCAGGTGGAGCACCGCGTTCGTCGAGCCCGCGGTCGCGGCGACGCCCGCGATGGCGTTCTCGAACGCCTCGCGCGTCATGATGTCGCGGGGGGTCGTGCCGCTGCGGAGGAGCTCCATCGCGAGCCTGCCCGCGTTCCGCGCGGCCTCCGCCTTCGCGTCGAAGACGGCGGGGACGGCGTTCGCGCCCGCGGGGCTGATACCGAGGAACTCCAGCGCCATCGCCATCGTGTTGGCGGTGAACTGACCGCCGCACGCGCCCGCGCCGGGGCAGGCATGGTCCTCGACCGCCTTCAGCCGCGCGTCGTCGATGCGTCCCGCGCCGTGCGCGCCGACAGCCTCGAACACGTCCAGGATGGTGATGTCCTTCCCGTCCAGCTTGCCGGGTAGGATGGAGCCGTTGTAGAAGGCGAGGCCGGGCAGGTTGAGGCGCGCGAGCGCCATCCCGCCCGCCGGGAGCGTCTTGTCGCAGCCGACGAGCACAACGAGGCCGTCGAACGAGTGGCCGCGTGCGACCGTCTCGATGGAGTCGGCGATGACTTCACGGCTGACGAGCGAGCCGCGCATGCCCTCGGTGCCCATCGCGACGCCGTCGGAGACGGAGATGGTGTTGAACTCCATGGGGGTGCCGCCGGCCTCCCGGATGCCCTCCTTCACGTACTTCGCCAGTTCGCGCTGGTTGTAGTTGCAGGGCATCGTCTCGATCCAGGTGGTGGCGACGCCGATGAGGGGCTTGGCGAGGTCGTCGTCGGTGAAGCCGATGGCCTTGAGCATGGCGCGCGCCGGAGCGCGGGACGGGCCGTCGGTCATCTCTGCTGAATGTCGCTTGAGCGGGTTGGTTGCCATGAGGACTCCTCCGGTTCGGTACCTGCGATTATAGCCCGCGCCCCCGGACAGGAACGAACATCGATGGACATGATGGGCAGGATAAGGGTGGCCCGCATACCCGCCTACGTTTCTTTAAGGGTTACGAGGTGTTTCATTCCGTCACTTCCACTCGTGGCCCCGGCCAGGCTTCTGTAACCCGCCTGATACGTTTCGTTCCTGTGCCGTAACGTGATGTGCATGGGATGTAGTGCGATGCAACCGGGGTTCCGGAGGACGTAGGGCGGGCGTGGTGGGGGCTGACCAGCCTACCGCTGGCGCAAGGAGGGCGTGCTACCCTCCTCCCTGTGAGGTTGCCATGGTAAGCATCCTAATCTCACGCACCACGAGGGGGTTCATGTTCTGCTGTCGCCTGCTCATCGCCGGAATGCTCGCTATGTTCATACTCGCTTGCGGGGAAGAAGCGCCAACGGCAACCAGCCCGCCTCCTACCGCGACACCCATCCCAATGGCCACGGCGACGCCAATCCCAACGGCTACGCCTTCACCGACTGCCACTCCAGCTCTTTCACCGACGCCAACCGCTACGCTCATCCCAACGGCCACAGCTACGCCGACCGCCACGGCCATGCCGACCCCGACTGCCACAGCAACTCCTTCACCGACGCCAACCGCTACGCCCATCCCGACGGCCACGGCTACGCCAACCGCCACGGCCACGCCGACGCCTCCTCCAAACACTAGGTTCTGGGAACCGCTACCGTCAGCCTCTACGGAGTTCGACGGTTTGCGGCCCATCCGACACTCACAGACGAGAGTCAGAGACCTTGTAGCGATGCACCCGGTCCAGTTTGAAGACGACTCCACCGTCAGCCTTCCCTACGCAGGAGAGGTACGACTGACCATCCTCCGTGAAGACCAGGAGCATTCCGACACCACCCGCCTGATTGAAGCGTCACTCCACAGGATTGAGGAGTTCATGGGATGGCCGTTCCCGGACGACCACATCATCTACCACATGCACCAGCCGCAGGATGGAGTCACCGCCTCGTACTTCTACGGCACCCACGTGCAAATCACCCTCGACTACCTAGGCGAGAGAGGACTGCACTACCCGCGCATCCTCCAATGGAGCCGCGAGCCACTCATGCAAGCAGCAAACGGAGACCGATACCGAAGCACCGGCTACACCACCAGCCTTATAACCGTCACTGAGGCGGACGGTACCACCTATACCAAGGGGGAACCCCGCTACATAGATGGGCAAAGCGCAGCACTCGCTAACGCATTCTCAGGACTCGTGGTTCTGGCCCACGAAGCAGTCCACTACTACTTCACAGGTGCGGGCGTCAACAGAGACAGTTACGCCCAGTGGGTGGTGGAGGGGCCACCCGTATTCCTCACATACCTCATCGTCAAGCATCTCAACCCGGAACTGCCGTTCCCCGACCTCAACACGTACTACACCGCACAGAGCCTCGAACCCTGCGAAGTAGCGACTATCGCGGAAGCAGAGAACCAACTGGACAGTTTTGAACATCTCGATTGCATGTACCTGCTCGGCGGACAACTCTTCGAAGACCTGCACCAGAACATGGACGAGACCAACTTCCGCTTGGGACTCAGGAGACTATTCCTCCACACACGGATCGACACGCCAGTATGTGACGACGACCGGACCGCCATCTGCCACGCCAGAGAAGCCTTCTCCCGGTATGCTTCGCCGGAGAAGCGCGCCACAGTACAAGCAATCATCGAACGGTGGTACGGCAACTAAGGGCGTGTCCAACGCGCCTAGCCAGGGCGGTCGCCCTGGGTTCCCCCTTCGCGGGAATGACGAACAGGGGCTGCAAGGTTCCTGCTTGCGCAGGAACGACGACGTTGCCTACGTGTACCGGAATGGCGCGGGGTGGAATGTTTCCCAGAGGGCGGGGTCGTGGCTGGGGACGAGGGTGCCCTTCGTGACGGCGGTGAGCATCTTGAGGCGGCGGATGGACTCGAAGGCGTCCTGCAGGTTGTAGAAGCCGTTGAAGGGGCGCTCCTTCTCGGCGTTCTCCCAGACGTGGATGGCGTCTCCGCTGAAGATCATCGGGCCGGACGGCAGCTCCACGAGCAGGCTCTGGTGCCCGGGCGTGTGGCCGTACGTCTGCAGCGCCCAGACGCCGGGGACGATCTCGGTGTCGCCCATGACGGTCTCGAAGTCGAGTGGGTGGTCGAAGTACTGCTTGCGGAGGACGCGGTCCATCCCCATGTCGGGGTGCATCCCCGCCCGGTACTCGTTGTTCTGCACGTAGACCTTGGAGTTCTTGAAGTAGCGCAGCCCGCCGACGTGGTCGTAGTGGAAGTGCGACATGATGACCGTCCGGACGTCGCTCTCGGTCGTGTTGGCGTCGCGGAGGCGGCTGCGGACGTCGTCCTCCTCGGTGAACGAGTGGAGGTTGCGCGTGATGCCCTCGAGCGCCTTCGGGTCGTAGGCGGCGTCGGGGTCGATGCCGGTGTCGTAGAGGATGTCGCCGTCGTCGGTGCGGACGAGGACGCTGTAGACGGGTGTGAGGAGGCGCTCGTCGCTCAACTCGCCGTAGATGACGCGTGAGCGGGGCAGGCTCAGGACTCCGTTGGGGAGCAGGTAGAGTTCGTGTGCGGCCATTGAGGACCTCCGTGGGGGATGTTACACCCGCCGGTCAGCCGCGCAGATCGGAGGTGGGGGCATCGTCCGCGTCGGCGGAGGCAGCATTCTCGCTGGACGGGTCGTCCTCGTCGATGACGCGGAACTCGGCAGGGATGGTGTCGTCGCGCTTGCGCTGGGCAGCCTGCACGCGGGCCCAGCCCTTGTTGACGAACGTGCCGATGAGCAGGCCGCCGACGATGAAGTCGTCCAGGAAGCCGAAGGCGCGGAAGTCGAACCAGAGGTCGCGCGGGAACACGAGGTAGATGAACGCGAGCACGGGCAGCACCTTCAGGTGCAACGGCACCGCAGAGTGCGTCATCAGGTAGACTACCGAGAGGAGCCGCCTCAGGAACAGGAACATCCCCACGCAAATGCCCTCCTGCAACGAGTATACGCCCGCAGGCGCTCCACCACCGCGCCGGTGCGCGCCCCGCTAGGACTGCGGGATTCCTGCCTCCGCAGGAACGACGGTGTTCCCTATCCTGTATATCCTGTCCATCGATGTTCATTGTTCGGTAAGGGTGGAGGACTCGTGATATACGTCCTGCACGGTGAAGACTCGTTCTCGGCCACGGAGGCGCTTCGTGCGGTGCTTGACGCCGTCGGGCCGGAGGACGTGCGGGACTCCAACGTCTCGGAGATCGAGGCGCGCGAGTTCTCGGTCGACAAGCTGGCCGCCGCCGCGATGGTCGTGCCGTTCCTCGCGGACCGCCGCGCGGTCGTCGTGCGGGGGCTGATGGGGACGGCGGAGGCGGGGCCCCGGCGTGGCGGGAGACGCGCGCAGGACGGCGCGCAGGCGCGGCCCCCGGCGGAGCTGAGCGCACTGCTCGCGGAGCTACCGCCAACGTCGGACGTCGTCTTCTTCGAGGGGAAGCTCTCGCCCGCCAACCCGTTCCTGAAGGCGGTCGCGGAAGCCGGCGACGGCCAGGTGCGGGTGCGCGAGTTCGCGCCGCTGCGGCGGGACGCGCTGCCCGCGTGGGTGTCGGAGCGCGCGGCGCAGAAGGGCGGCTCGATCGACGGGCGCACGGCGTCGATGCTCGCGGAGCAGATAGGCCCGAACCTGTGGGTGATGGACTCCGAACTGGAGAAACTCACCATCTACTGCGACGGCAGGCCCATCGGCGAGGACGACGTGAAGGCGCTCGTGAGCAGCACGAAGGACGCCAATGTCTTCGCGCTCGTGGACGCCATCATGGAGGGGCGGTCGGGCGCGGCGCTCGCGACGATGCGCCGGTTGCTGGACGAAGGCGCGGCAGGCCCGTACCTGCTGACGATGGTGGCGCGGCAGGCGCGACTGGTGGCGCTCGCGCAGGAACTGCTTGCGCGCAAGGCGCCGCCGCCGGAGTGGCCCGCGCGGCTCGGCACGTCGTCCGACTTCGTGGTGCGCAAGACGATGGAGCAGGCGCGCCGGTTCTCGTCCGATTCGGTCCGCGCGCTCTACCGGCTGCTGCTGGAGACCGACCTGGCGCTGAAGAGCGGCACGTCGGACGAGTTGGCGCTCACGGAGATGCTGGCGCAGGCGTCGGCGCTGCCGTCGGGGGTCCGGGCAGGGCGGTAGGGGGCACCACGGCCACGTTCCAGAAGGGCCAGCGAGAAGCTGGCCCTTCTGGACGACCTATGCGGACCTGGATCAACTCTCCGGACGCTCCGGGTACTCGAAGAATCCGGCGCAGTACGTGCTTGGGCGCGGGTCGTCCGGATTCGCTGCGTAGTCCGGTGCGCCGCGCGGGTACACCAGGACTCGCGACCGGCCTTGCGGGTCGCACATCGCTACGGGGGTCGATGCCAGCACGTTGAAGTCGGCGTCGGTCACGGTGATGCCCGCGATCCCTTCCGACATCACACGCTCGAACCGGCCCATGTCGAAGCGTGCGGCGAAGTTCCCCGACTCGTCCACCGCCTCGATCGGCGGGTGCACGTTCTCGGTGATCTCGTTGGTGACGGTGCCTGCGAAGCCTCGCCCGACGCTCGTCTGGACCAGCACGTGGATCTTCTGCCCCGGCTGGAAGCCGGTGCCCATGATCGCGAAGCTGCTGCTGCTGTGCAGTTCTCCGACGCCCGGCCAGACAGCGACGCTTGGCGCGGAGTCGCCGTCCTGCCCTCGGGCCTCGGAGCCGAACGGCGTCACTCCCGATAGCAGGGCGACGAGTAACGCCAGTCCCAGCGCCACGATGATGGCTGCGGCTGTGGTCTGTCGAACGATTGTGCGGCGCATGGGTGCCTCCTTTGTCGGTCGCGGTGCGGTTTACCGCCCGAGAAGCCAGTCGAGTATAACGCGGTCAGGCCAGATGACGTGCATGATTGCGTCCAGGACTCCGAACACGACTGCGGCCACGAGCACGCCGGGCACCAGTGCCCACAGTCGCTTGCGGCCTCGCCATTGCAGCGTCGCGAACCCGAACAGGACTGCGAACGCAACGGTGGCGTACTGGAGCCCGACGATGGCGCCGCCGATGACCATGGCGGCGAGCCACGCCGAGATTCCGAGGAACGCGCGGAATGCTACCCGGTCTGTGCCGGTGCGCATCCCCAGGTCCATGATGTCCACCTGCTCTGAGCGGTACACGTTCATGCGGAACGTCTCGTAGAGGATGAGCGGGACGAGGGTGGCGCTCAGGTACAGGGGCAGGAACTTCGCGGCGCCGGTGTTCAGTCCGCTGACGTCCACGAGGAATGCGATGACCACGGCAAGCATCGCGAAAGGGAAGAGCGAGTCCCACGTCCAGCGGGGACGCGGCTGGCCGAGGACCCTTCTGCCCCATCCGGAGGCTGTCGCCGGGGGGCCGTCTCCCGAACCGCCCTGCACCGGTGGGACTCCTCCCTGTTGCCCGGCGGCCGAAGCGATCTGTCCGACCGCCGTGCCCCTCGCCATTGCCTTCGTCAGGTAGATGACGCTGAGGACCGCGAAGATGAGCAGGATGATCGAGATGGGCCGTGTGAGCATCCCCAGTGGACCGAACACCCCTACCGCCGTCCACAGGTTCTTCTCGATGATGGGCCCCAGGATGAAGCCGAGGATGAACGGAGGACGCGGCCAGCCAAGCCACTTCATCGCGAGGCCGAGCATGCCTGCGCCGATGAGGACGAGGATGTCGCCCCACGCCGTGGTCGACTGGAACGCCGCGATGAACACCAGCGGGAACAGGGCGGCTGCCAGCAGCGGGTAGGGCACCAGCGTCACCTTTGCGATCTGGCCCGTCGCAACCATCCCGAGCATCGTGATGAGCAGGTTGCCCAGTGCCAGTGTCACCACGATAGCGACCATCACGTCGAGGTGCTGGTCGAGCATCCCCAGGCCCGGCGCGATGCCGTAGAAGAGGAGTCCGACGAGCACGATGGCCCACGACGAGCCGCCGGGGATGCCGAACGCCAGCGTGGGGATCGCCTGGCCGCCCTCCTTCGAGTTCTGCGCCGACTCGGCGAACAGGACGCCGTCCAGCGACCCTCTGCCGAACCCCGTCTTGTCTTTCGACAGCGCGATGCCGAACGCGTAGGAGAGCCAGTCGATGACCGCGCTCCCGATCCCCGGTATCGCCCCCATGAACACGCCGAACATGCTCTGCCGGATGGCGACCCGCCACTTGCCCGCGCCGTATCGCGCGCCGGACAGGACCTCCCGCGTCGAGACGGTCCCCGGTGCGGAGACCGGCCGCCCCGTCATGGTCAGGTCGATCAGCTCGGGGAGCGCGAAGAAGCCGATGAGCGTCGGGATCAGCGGGAGCCCGTCCAGCAGATAGATCTGCTCGAAGGTGAGCCGTGGAAGGCCCTGGATGCCGTCGGTGCCGATCGTGCTGGCCAGAACGCCGAGCAGGCCGGAGATGACGCCCTTGATCATCGCGCCGCGGCTCAGCACCGACACCATCAGGACGCCGAACATCGCCATCGCCGCGATCTCGGGGAACGAGAAGCGGACGAGTATGGGGCGCATGAACGGGATCATGGCGAGCAGCGCTACAGCGCCGACCACGCCGCCGATCGCGGATACGGCGTAGATGGCCCCCAGCGTGTGTGCGGCCCGCCCCCGCATCGCGAGCTGGTGCCCTTCGAGGAACGTGACCTGCGTGGCGGCGCCCGGGTAACCCAGCAGGACCGCGGGCACCGAGTCCAGCGTGTTGTTCAGCCCGCCAAGAGCCGCGAGGAAGATGATGCCGGCGGTGGGGTTGTCGCCGAAGTTGAACAGCAGGAAGGGGATGGCTATCGCGGCGATGGTCGTGCTGCCCAGGCCCGGGATAAGGCCGATGGTCCCCAGCAGGACGACCGCCAGCACCAGCATCGTCCAGTAAAGCGGGTCTCCGAGGAACCCCAGGGCGGCGATGTACTCGGCCACGCTGCCTGACTCCTTAGGCGCTAAGTGTTATGTGAACGATGAGCAGCGGCAAGCGCCGCTGCTCATCGCTCACACGTCCTCCTACTGCGGAAGGAACTGCGCGTACACCGCCTTGATCTCGTCAGCGTTCGCAGCCCAGTTCTCCAGTTCCGCGTCCACGACTTCGGGCGCAAGCCTGCCGCCCTGGTCGACCGGGAGACCGACGAGGCTCTCGTAGATCTCCTGGTACTCGGGGTCGTTGAACATGTCGTCGAACGCCTTGCGCAGCACTGCGAGTACCTCTGGTTCGATCGTCTTCGGCGTGAAGAGGCCGCGGTAGAACGCCGTGTCCTCCAGGTTCATGCCTGCCCAGATCGCTATCTGCTCGTCCGTCAGCAGTTCGCTGATGTGAGGGAGGTCGTCCGGAACGTCTATCTCGCCGTTGTTGGCGAAGACGTCCTTCGAACCCAGCATGGCGAACGGCTCCACCACGCCGTCGGCGAACCAGCCCGGGCGCGAGCCCGGCGTGCGGTACCACGCGCTGCCGGAGATGTAGCTGTCGGCGTCGCCGCGGTCGAACGTCGTCAGGAACGTGGCGAACCCGGAGCCGATCCCGTAGAGCGGGCGCATCGGCAGGTCGAGCCACTCGGCCAATGCCAGCGCCTTCGCCGTGCCTGTCTCGGACTCGGTGTTCAGCCCGACGGTGAACTCCTCAGTGCCGCCGGACGCCTCCTGGATGCGGCTGTACGGAGCGTCGCCGGAGATGATCCACATCGTCGTCCGCTGCATGATGCCGCCGACCGACGTGTAGTCACGGAAGTCGTAGCGTACGCCCGGCCGCAGGATCTGCGAGATGGGGTTCGCGCCGGTGTTGGCGAAGAGCCAGAGGCCGTCGCCCTGCGCGTTCTCGTGCCACCAGTTCCCGCCAACCGTGCCGGTTGCGCCGTCCTTGTTGACCACGATGGACTTCGGGTTGCCGGGGATGTACCTCGGCAGCACCCGCGACACCGCTCGCGCATGCGCGTCGATGCTGTTGCCGGGGTCCCACGCCACGACGATGCGCAGCGTCTTGCCCGAGAAGTGAGCCTCGGCATCGAACGACGGCGCCGGGACCGGCGTGGGTGTCGCCGGCGCGCCCGGATCAGCCGGGGCGGCCGTGGTGGGCGTCGCGGTCGGCGGCGGTGGCGGCGTTGGTGTCGGGTCGCTGCCGCAGGCGGCTAACACCGCCACCAAGCCGGTAGCGAGAAGCAGCCCAGAGAGGAGTCGCCACGTCCTGTTTCGCGTTCTCATGAGGCCCTCCTGTCCTGTTTTCGTCACCGAGTCCGGCGCTGATGGCAATCATCAGCAAGGGACTCGTGCGTGTCAAGCGGAACGCACCTGTTCCGGGGTTAGTCTCGCTCGTCCTGCAGGAACCACTCGGTCGGCAGTTCCCGCCCCAGTCCGGCTTCCTTCGCCAGTTCGTACGTGCGCAGGGCGACCGCGGCGAACTGCAGCCCGGAGCCCGGCACGTTGTAGTAGCACGTCAGCTGGTCGTCGCTCGTGCGGCCTTGGGCCTTCCCCGACACCAGGTCGGCAAGCGTCGGTGAGTCACTGCGGTCTACGCCCCGGTAGGAGCTGTCGAAGTGACCGGCGGGTAACCCTGAGTATTCCTCGTCTTCGCCGACGAAGAACCCCTCGGCGCCGCCGTTGTTATGGCGCACCACGACGTCGAATTTCTCGACCGTCGCGGGCGGCAGCTCCTTCGGCACGACGGGGGTCACGTGCATCCCGGCCGAGACGTACTGCGGGTGGATGATGGGCTGCGCCGAGTCGGTGCACCCCGCCACGATGTCCGTTCCCTCGGTGACCTGGTCCGGGCTGTCCACCGCGATGACGTTGATGTCCAGCTTGTCGCTCATCTCCGCCGCGTACTTCTCTCGGTTCGCGCGCGTGGGACTGTAGACCTTGCAGTAGTCGATCTTGCGCACCTTGGCGAACGCCTCCAGGTACGTCCGCGCCATTCCGCCCGAGCCGAACATGCCGACCGACGTGGCGTCCTCCCGCGCCATGTAGTTCGCCGCGACGCCGGCCGTCGCGCCGACGCGCATGTGCTGGATGTGGCCGTCGTTCAGGATGGCCAGCAACTCCCCGTTCCAAACGCTGAACAGCATGATGAGCCCGCAGTACTTGCCCGGTTCGACGCAGTACTTGTCCAAGGTCTGGCCGTCCGCCTCCCACGGGTAGTGCATGATGTCCGACTTGAACCGCATCGCGAACACCCCGAGGCGGCGGCTCGCGCCCTGCAGCGTGCCGAACACGTAGTACTTCTCGTCGCCGACGGGGACCCACACGTCCCAGCGGCCGCCCGGAGGAGCGGTGACGGCTTCCTTGTTCGCCAGGTCCTTGTAGGCTGTGTCGAGGTACTCCAGGCAGTCGTCCATCGTCAGAACGCGCCGCGCCTCCTCGGTGTTGATCAGCAGGGTCATCAATCACCTCCTCACGGTGGCTTGACGCGTCCGGTCGCTGTCACCCGTCGGGCCAGTGCCGCAATCATGCGCCGGATCGAGCCGGGGTGCAAGTTGCTTGCAGCCTGGCCGCAGGCAGAGGAACCCCAAGGCAGCCTTTCCCCTTGTGGTATCCTGATTGTGCTCGTTAACGAGCGGGAGTCTGTGCGATGCCATTCGGACTGGGCTGGCCGGAACTGGTCATCATCCTCGTCATTGTGCTCGTCATCTTCGGGGCGAGCCGCGTGCCGGAGATCGGGCGCGCGCTCGGCAAGGGCATCCGCGAGTTCCGCGGCTCCGTCAGCGAGGTCAAGGAAGGCGTCGAAGGCAAGGCCGCAGAGTCCGGTTCGAGCGAACCGGAGAAGGCCGAGTCCACCTCCGAGAAGCCGTCAGGCTGAGACGCCCACCGGCAGCCGGGGCCGCCGCGCGAGCCCCATCAGCAGCGCCGCTGATGCCGAGAACGCCCCGAACGCTATCCACGCCGCTTCGTAGCTGAACGTGCTCAGCACGAGTCCGCCGATCACCGGCCCGCTGCCGAGACCGAACCCCCGCGCCATGTGCACCGTTCCGCCTATCGCGCCGACGTGCGCCCGACCGAAGTAGTTGGCGAGGAGCATCGTTGGCAGCTGGATCGAGCCGCCCACGAGCATGCCGAACGACAACGCCGCTATGAACGCCTGCCACGGCGCGTGCACCTGCAGCATCAGCAGCATGGTGACCACGCCGGAGGCATAGAGCGCCATGAGCATCGGGCGTACCGAGAGGCGGTCGGCCAGTGGGGCCCAGGTCACGCCGCCAAGGGTGAACCCGAGCGCGAAAGTGCTGACAACATAGGCGCCGGTGGACTCCGGGATGCCGCGTGCGATGGTGTAGTAGGAGAACTGCAGGAAGCCCACACCGGTCATCACCGCGGAGATGAGGAAGACGGAGACGATGATGGCCCAGAGTGTCGGCGTGCGCACCGCCTGGCCCGCCGTGAAGTTGTGCCGCGTTGCCGGCGGCGCCTGGGCGCGCGTCGCACCGTCCGGCTGGAGGCCCATGTCCTCGGGACTGCGCACCAGCAGCAGCGCGGACGGCAGCGTGCCAAGCCCGAGCGCGAGGAAGCCGAACGCCATCCACGCCGCGGCGAGGCCGGGACCGCCGATGAGCGCCTGCGCGACGGGGGGCGCGACGACGAGGCCGGTGCTCGATATGAGCGAGATGAACCCGATGGCGCGTCCGCGCCTGCGCTCGAACCACTTGGCGGCGGTGATCTGGCTGGAGAGCTGCACCATGCCCTGTCCCGTCATGCGGAGCAGGGCGTAGAAGGCGACGTAGAAGATGATGGAGTTGGTGGCGGCGAGCACGAAGCAGGAGATGCCGACGAGCGCCGTCCCCACAGTGGTCACGAGCCGGGGGCCCCGACGGTCCAGCATGCGCCCCACGAACGGACCGCCCAGCGCGCTGGCGGAGCTGCCGATCAGGATGGGCGCCGCCAGCAGCGTCGTGCTCCATCCGTGCTCGGCTATAAGCGCGGCGGCGAAGACGCTCGCCGCCTCGACCGAACCCACCACCCGCGACGCGACCGCCGCGGCGCCCACGCCCACGATGACCCAGCCGTAGTAGAACGGCAGGACGCCCGCGAGCCGCTCCGGCGCTCCCACGCTACGGTCCGCCGCGCCCGCGCCGGATTATCCTGCGCCAGAGGTAGCCGGGCAGCCGCCAGAAGGCGAGGCGGCGCCCCACGCGCCGCAGCAGGCCGGGACCGCGCTCCGCTTTCTCCGCCCGCGCGCCGCGCCGCAGTCGCTCGCCGAGCCGGGCCAGCAGGATGCCGAGCAGGTAGAGGACGATGATGGGCACGGCGACGAACGTCTGGTTCACGGGGTCGAACGTCGGGGTGATCATCGCGGCGGCGACGAACGCCAGCAGCACGGCGAAGCGCCACCGGCGCAGCAGCCATCGCGAGTTGACGACGCCCAGGCGTCCGAGTGCGAAGAGCACGAGCGGTATCTGGAAGACGACGCCCATCCAGAACATGAGCGATGTGATGACGTTGACGTAGCTGGCGATGCGTATCTCCGGGTTCACGTTCTCCGAGCCGAAGTTGAACAGGAAGTAGAACGCCGGAGGGAAGAGCACGTAGTAGCCGAACGCCACGCCGGCGCCGAACGCGATGAGCACGCCCGGCAGGAAGAGGAAGACGTAGAGCCGCTCCCGCGTGGTGAGCCCGGGCGAGGCGAACATGATGACGTGATAGAGCACTACGGGCAGCGAGGCGGCGAACGCGACCAGCAACGTGATCTTGAACGTCACGCCCACCGTCTCCAGCACTTCGGTCGCTATCGGTTTCTCGTCGAGTTGCGAGAAGCCGGGTTCCAGCAGGAAGGCGAGGATGGGGTTGCGGAAGACGAACGCGACGATCATCGCGAGGATGACGAACGCGACGACGTAGATGAGCCGCCTGCGCAGCTCCTCCAGGTGCTCGCGGAGCGTCATCTCTCCGGAGGCCATCGCTACCGCGCCTCCGTTCGCTCGCCCTCATCGTCCGGCGCCTCGTTCGCCTCGCTGCCTGAGGAGCCGCGCGCGATCGCGTCCTCGGCCTCGGGCAGTGGATCGCGGGGTGCGCTGCGAGGCGGCGGCGCGTCGAGGCTGACCGTGGCCGCGTCCGCCGCGGCGCGCAGGACGTGCTGCGCCTCACGCCAGAACTTCCCCATCGAGCGCGCGGCGTCGACCATGCGCCCCGGCCCCAGCAGGACGAGCGCCAGCAGCAGTATCCAGATGAGCTCGAGGTTGCCGATGCCGAGGATGTTCATCGCTTGCTGCGTCCGCTGACGGGTTTCGGACGCACTTGCTGCGCGCACGCTGGACAGCGCTCCAGCGCGGCCCACGGCTTCCATGACTCATCGAGGGGGGAAGGCGGGCGCAGCCGCAGCCCGAACCGCTCGGCCAGCCTGAGGGTCTCGCAGACCGGCAGACCAACGACGTTCAGGTAACAGCCGCGCACCTCCGCCGCCGGAGCGAACGCCTCGTCCTGCACGCCGTACGCGCCCGCCTTGTCCATCGGCGCGCCGGAGGCGACGTACGCCGCTATCTCGTCGTCGGCGTAGTCGCGCATCAGCACGCGCGACGCCCGGTACGCCTCCACCGTCTCGCCGGTCGCGGCGTCGATGAGCGCGATCGCAGTGACGACGCGGTGCTCGCGGCCCCGGAGGTCTCGCAGTATGCGCGCGGCGTCCTCTTCGTCGTGAGGCTTGCCGAGCGCGACACCGTCCAGTTCGACGACGGTGTCGGCTGCGAGCACGCTCCCGGCGTTCCGCCGTTCAGCGGCGGTGCGGGCCTTCGTGAGCGCCAGTCCCTGAGCGACCTCCACCGGGTCTGCGCCAGAGGGCGGTTCCGGCTCCTCGACCCCAGACGGAGCAGTCTCGAACGCGAGTCCCAGACGTTCAAGTATCTCCGCGCGGCGCGGCGACGACGAGGCGAGCACGAGCGTCTGCCGTTCGCGCAACCGCGCGAGCCGTTCGTCGTCGCGGACGAGCGTTGCGACGGCCTCGACGTGGTAGGTCTGCGGGAACATGTCGACGGGACGCACCTGCTCGATGCGGAACGGCCCCGCGGTGAGGACCGCGAGGTCGCGCGCCAGCGTCTCGGGGTCGCACGAGACGTAGACGACCCGCTCGGGCGGCACGTCCAGCAGCGCGTCGAGCGTCCCCGGCATGCAACCGGCGCGGGGCGGGTCGAGCAGCACCGCGTCCACGCCTCCCGCGGCAAGGTCGAGCAGCACGTCCTCCGTACGCGCCTGCCGTAGTTCGACGTTCGGGATGCCTTCGACGTTCGCGCGGGCGTCCGCCACCGCAGCCGACGACTCCTCGACCGCGACGACGCGGAGCGCCCGGTCGGCCATGAGCACGGCGAACGTTGCGACGCCCGCGTAGGCGTCCACGACCGTCTGCGAGCCGTCCAGGCGCAGTTCTCCCATGACCAGCTCCGCCATCTGCTCCGCTTGGCGGGTGTTCACCTGGAAGAAGGACGGGGAGCTGACACGGAAGCGGTGGCCAAGCATCGCCTCGTGGTAGTGCTTCTGGCCGGATGCCAGGGGGACGTCCATGTCCTGAAAGGTCGGCTGCAGCAGGTAGTCGCCGGTGTGCACGCCGTAGCGGAGCGAGAGCTGGGTCGTCTCTGCGGCATGGCCCTGCAGCGACGCCAACGCGTGGTTGATCCACGGCGCCATGAGCAGGCACTCCTCCACCTCGACGTGTCGGCGGCGTTCCTTGTGGACGTAGCCGAGCCGCCCGCCCTGTTTGCTCACGGTGAAGCGTGCGTGGTTGCGGTAACCCAGCGTGTCGGGGCTGGGCAGCGTGGGCAGCGGCTCGACGTCCAGCCCGCCGACGCGTTGCAGGGCGTCGGCGAGCGCCTCGCGCTTCATCTCCAACTGGCGCTCGTAGGCGACGTGCTGCCACTGGCAGCCGGTGCACTCGCCGAAGTAGCGGCAGGCGGGCTCGACGCGGTGCGGCGATGGCTCCGCGACGTCGGTCACACGCGCGGCGACGTAGCCCCGGCGGGTCGCGACGACCTCGGCGGTGACGGTCTCGCCGGGGATGCCGCCAAAGACGAAGACGGGCTTGCCGTCGTCGGTCTCCGCGAGCGCCTCGCCGTGCCTGCCGAGGGCGTGCAGGTGCAGCGTGAGGGTCGGCGTCTCCTCTGCTGGGAGTGGATCGGGCATGTCGGGCATGGTATCAGGGTTGGGGTGGGTGCCTGTGTGACATCTGCCCCTTTCGCCGTTCGTGCTCTGCTCCGTACCATGTCTTCGCCGGTTGGGGATCCCCGATGCGAAGGGAAGGGCAGTCCCAGCCAGACAAACGAGCAGGCAGTTTGCAGACAGGCTCAAAAAGGCTCATCAGGGCTCAGAAAACGCGCGGAATGAGCCTTCGTGAGCCCCCTGGAGGCTCACGATAGAAACCCCATTTACGAGTGAAACCTGCCGGATGAGCCAGAATGAGCCGGTTTTCCCGAGAAAAGTTCTTTCCTGGCAGAGCAGCGCCCTACCCGCCGCGCCCTTGCACCGCGTTGAATGCCTCCAGCAGGCGGGTGGCGGCGGCGCGGGGGTCGTCGGACTGGGTGACGGCGGCGATGACGCAGATGCCGTCGGCGCCCGCGCGGGCGACCTCACCGGCGTTCTCCGGCGTGATGCCGCCTATCGCAAGCAGCGGCGGGCCATCCGCAGGCATGGCGTCTCGCACGGCGCGCAGCGTCTCCGGCCCCGCGGGGCGCGTATCGGCCTTCGAGCCGGTGGGGAACATGCGGCCCACCGCGACGTAGTCCGCGCCCGCCTGCACCGACACGTCGGCCTCGGCTGTGAGCGCGTTGGACGTGCCCGCGATCTGCCACGGGCGGAGTGAGGCGCGGGCGGCCGCGACGTTCATGTCGTTCTGGCCGAGGTGGACACCGTCCGCCCCCACGGCGACGGCCACGTCCGGATGGTCGTTGATGATGAGTGCTGCGCCCCCGTTCGCGCAGACGCCCCGCAGCGTCTCCGCGAGCGGCAGCCAGCGGCCCTTGTCCGTCTCCTTCACCCGCAGTTGGATGGCGGACGCGCCCCCAGCGACGGCCTGCTCCGCGACCCAGACAGGGTCGCGGTCGAGCGTCAGCGACGGGTCCACGATGACGTACAGCCCGTGCAGCCGCTCGGCCCTGCGCCTGCGGACGAGGCTCGCGGCGGCGAGTTCCGTGCGTGCCATCGTTTCGGCAAGATAGGTGAGGTGCGGACTCTCGGGCGTGCGCTCGTTGAGAGCGCTGCTCGCCTGTGCGAGCGTCCGGAGCGCGCCGAGGAGCGCGGTGTAGCGCACCTCCAGCCTGCCTGGCCATTCGAGGCGCGCAGCCTCCTCGACGGCGCGGTCTATCGCGGCCATCGCCTCGTCCGCGAGCGCGTCCAGCCCCATTCGGCGGGCCATCTCCATGCGTGACCGAGCGCGGGCGTCGTTAGCCGCGACGCCGGTGACGGCCACCTCCCCGGAGGCGGCAGCTTCGAAGTCGCGCCGCACGTAGCGCAGCGCGTCGAGGAGCCACTCGCGGGTGAAGTGTGGGGCCTCGTTAACCGGGTTGGAATCGTTCGTCGTCATGGGCGTCTCCTCCGGCGTTGCTACGCTACAATAGCCGCATGTCCGCCGCACGGCCAGCAAGCAGCCCGTCTCCAGCGACCGGACCGGCGTTCGCGGCGGCAGACCCCGGCCTCCCGAAGTTCGGCGAGGTCGTTGAGGCCTCGGTGGATCGCGTCGTGGGCCAGTGCCACGCGTTGTACGGCGCGCCGCCGCTCGGGACGCTCGTGCGCGTGGGCGCGTCGCTGTTCGCCGTCGTGGACGGCGTGAGCACGGCGGCGCTCGATCCCGGCAGGCATATCATCGCGCGCGGCGCAGACCTGGCGTCCGAGTCGGACGTCTACGCGGAGAACCCGCAACTGGAGCGGCTGCTTCGCACAGACGTGACGCTTACGGTCGTCGGGCACGAGGAGGGCGGACGCTACTTCCAGCACCTGCCGCCGCTGCCGCCCCGCATCCACACGTTCCTCTACGCCTGCTCCGGCGCGGAGGTGCGCGGGTTCATGGAGCGGAGCGACTGGACGGCGCTCGTGCTCGCGAGCGCGCTGCCGACAGCGGACGACGTGCTCGCGGCTGCGCTGCGCGAGGCCGCGCCCGAGTTCGACGACCCCCGCGCGTTCCTGGTGCAGGCGTGCCGCGCGATAGCGACGCAACTCCCCACAGACGCCGCGCGGCTCGCCGCCATCATGCGGCGGCTCCCGATCGAGTGAGGCCGTGACCACGAACGGCATCGAACCGGAAGGCCCCGTACGCATCGGCGCGGTCGTGGGCGGCTCACTGTCGCGGGGGCTCGACGTCCGGCTGGAGTCGGCCCGCGCGGTCGAGGACGTGAAGGTCGGCACCTTCGTCACGGTTCAGGGTCGGTTCAACCGCTTCTTCGGCATCGTGACCGACCTGCTGCTGGAGAGCAGCGACCCGCGCATGGCATCGGCGGTCTCGGGGGGCGGCGCTGCGCTGGCGGAGGCGCTCTCCGGCACGACGGCGTACTCGACGGCATCGGTGACGCCGATGCTCACGATGATCGCGGGCGATGAGGGCACTCAGCCGGCGCGATCGATGCCGCCGCACTTCGCCAATGCGTACCGGGCCTCCAACGACGACGTGGCAGCCGTCTTCGGCAGCGAGGACGCGCGTCACATCTGGATAGGCAGTCCGCTGGACATGGAGGACACGCGCGTCTGCCTCAATCTCGAGGAGTTCGTGAAGCGCTCCAACGGCGTATTCGGGAAGAGCGGCTCCGGCAAGAGCTTCCTCACACGCATCCTGCTCGCGGGCATCCTGCAGCGCGGCGCGGCCATCAACCTCGTATTCGACATGCACAGCGAGTACGGCTGGCAGTCCACGTCCGAATCCGGCTACGCGGCCAAGGGGCTGAAGCAGTTGTTCGGAAGCCGCGTCTCCGTGTTCACCCTCGACCCCGCGTCGTCACGGCGCAGGGGCGCCTCAACGGACTACGACGTGGTCATCGGGTTCGACGAGATCGAGCCGGACGACGTCGCGGTGCTGGCCTCCACTCTCCACGTCACGGACCTGGGCGTGCAGTCGTGTTACGCGCTGGAGCGGCGTTTCGGCCGGAACTGGCTGCTGGAGTTCCTGGGCCACTCGCAGGAGGACCTGGCGTCGCTCGCCGATGCTATGGGCGAGAACGCGGGGACGCTCGGCGCGCTGCGGCGCAGGCTCTCCCAACTTCAGCGGTTCGGCTTCATGTCGGAGCAATCGACCGGCGGCAGCGCCGTTCACCAGGTGCTCGAGCACCTGCAGGACAACCGCCACGTCGTGCTGGAGTTCGGGAGTTACGGAGACAACATCACCGCCTACCTGCTGGTGGCGAACCTCATCACGCGACGCATCCACGCCGAGTACCGCGAGCGGACCGAGAAGGCGCTCGCCGAGGGCAGGCCGCAGCCCACGCCGCTCCTCATCACCATCGAGGAGGCGCACCGCTTCCTGGATCCCGGCGTCGCGGGGCAGACCATCTTCGGCACCATCGCGCGGGAGATGCGGAAGTACCGCGTCACGCTGCTCGTTGTGGACCAGCGCCCGTCCGGCATCGACGGCGAGGTGCTGAGCCAGGTGGGCACACGTATCGTCTGCCAACTGGACAATGACCGCGACGTCGACGCGGTGCTGACCGGCGCGCCCGGCGCGCGGGAGCTGCGCACCGTGCTCTCGCGGCTGGAGTCGCAGCAGCAATCGCTCATGTTCGGGCACGCGCTGCCGATGCCGGTGGTCGTGCGAACGCGCGCCTACGACGAGGCGTTCTATGCGGACATGGCCGTACCCGGGCACGGCCCGGCGCCGGGCGCGGCCTCCACCCCATCGAGGAGCGATCTGTTCGGCTGAGACCGTGCCCATGGCTTTCCTCTCCACGATCTTCTCCGTTATCAGGAGCCCGCGCTTCCTCGTGCCGTTCGGGTTCGCGCTCGGCGGGTTCTTCCTCTACCTCACGGTGCGCGGCATCGACTGGGGCGAGGTGGGCGAGCACCTGGCGGGGACGGCGCCCGCCGCCGTGATCGTAGCCGTTGCCATCATGCTCTTCTCCAGCTTCCTGCGCGCCTACCGGTGGCGGCTGATGTGGACGTCCGAACGCGTCACCACCTGGCGTCTCTTCACCGTGGAGATGGCGGCGCTGGGCCTGAACAACTTCGCGCCGGTGCGCCTGATGGACGAGCCCGCCGTGCTGACGATGCTGACGCTGCGGGACAGGCATCCCGCGGCGACCGTGGTGGCCACCATCGTGATGACGCGCGTACAGGACATCATGTTCACGATGGTGTTTGCGTTCACGGCGATCGTGCTCGAGCCACGGATAGCGGATTTCGCAGGCCCCACGATCTACCTGAGCGGCATCCTGATCGTGTTCTTCATCCTGCTGCTGAACCTGGGGCGGGTGGCGCGTCGCATCACCCTGCTGGGAAAGATACCGGGGATCCTCACCTACGAGCAGACGATAAGCGAGGCGTTACGGCGCAGGAAGGAGGTGGCGGTCACAGGGTCGCTGACCATCATCTACTCGCTCCTGCTCGGGCCGTGCGCATGGGTGCTGGCACAGGGCATGGGGATCGAGATATCGATCTTCCAGGCGACCATCGTCACGCTCGGCGCGATCTTCTTCGCGACGGCGCTGCCGGGGCTGCCGGGCGCCGTAGGTACGTTCGAACTCGCGGTCGTGGAGATTCTGGCGTTATGGGACGTGCCGCGCGAGTTGGGGATAGGGTTCGGCGTCATCCTCCATCTCGTGCTCCTGGGACCGACGACCGTCTTTGCGATCGTGGTGCTGCCGCGCGAGGGCATCGGGCTGATGCAGGGCTGGCAGGGGCTCCTGCACGAGAGGCCTCACGATGAGTGAGCAGTCATGCACGGTATCCGCAAATCTGCTACGATTAACGTAGCACAGGCGGGGGTTTGAGCCATGGAATTCATCCACTACATGCAGGCGAGCGGGCACGAAGAACTGGCCGTCTGGACCGACCCCGCGAACGGCGTGAAGGCGTTCATCGCCATCCACGACCGCACGCTTGGCCCGTCGCTCGGCGGGACGCGCATCTGGCCCCACCCCACGGACGAAGATGCCATCATGGACGTGCTCCGCCTCTCCCGCGCGATGACGTACAAGTCCGCGGCGGCGGGCCTCAACTTGGGCGGGGGCAAGGGGCTCATCGTCGCCGACCCGCGTACCGACAAGACGGAGGCGATGTTCCGCTCTTACGGTCGGTTCGTGGAGTCGCTCGGGGGGCGCTACGTCACGACGGAGGACGTGGGCGCGAACACGCAGAACATGGTGTGGATAGCCGAGGAGACGCGGCACGTCGTTGGCCTGCCGGAGGAGATGGGTGGCAGCGGCAACCCGGCGGGGATGACCGGCTTCGGCGTGTTCCAGGCGATGCGCGCCTGTGCCGAGGCGGCGTGGGGAAACGATTCGCTGGAGGGGCGGCGCGTCGCTATCCAGGGCTTCGGCAATGCCGCGTCGTCCCTCGCGGCGCACCTCGTGGAGGCGGGCGCGGAGCTCATCGTGACCGACATCCACGACGACGTGCTGCAGCGCGCGTCGGGCCTGCCACGCACCTCCCTCGTCTCACCGGACGCCATCTACGACGCGGAGTGCGACGTGTTCGCGCCGTGCGCGCTGGGCGGCGTGCTGAACGAGGCGACGCTGCCCCGGCTGCGGTGCCAGGTGGTCTGCGGCGCGGCGAACAACCAGCTCGCCACGCCGGAGGACGCGGAGCGGCTCGTGCAGCGCGGCATCGTCTACGCGCCGGACTTCATCGCGAACGCGGGCGGCGTGACGAACGTGTACTTCGAGATCGGGCAGCCGTACGACCACGAAGGCGCGCGCGCCCACACCGCCACCATCTACGACACGATGCAGCGGGTGCTCGCGATCGCGGACGCGGAGGGCGTCACCACGGCTGAGGCGGCGAACCAGCTTGCGGAGAAGCGCCTCGCCGCAGGGCGGGTTGCTCGGGTGGGGTAGCAGACGCGGCTACGCGACGCCCCACTCTTCCAGTTCCACGTCCGTGATGCTGAAGTGGTGCGCGACCTCGTGCACCAGCGTATTGCGCACTTCCTCCATCACCTCCTCTTCCGTTTCGCACATCTCCTCGATGGGCACCTGGAAGATGGTGATGACGTCCGGCAGGACCATGTTGTAGCCGTCGCGGTCGGTGAGCGGCACGCCCTCGTAGAGGCCCAGCAACGTCTCGTCCGGCCCCAGTCCCGCCGACCTGAGTTGCCGCTTCGTCGGCTGGCGCTGCACCTGGATGTCCACGTTGTTGCCCAGGAGGTTCTCCACGAATACGGGCCACCCCTCCTTCTTCTCGTCCGGCCAGTCGTCCGCTACCTCCTCGATCGCGCGCCTGACCAGTTCCTCGAACTGCCGCCTGCGCATCGCGGGTCAGCCTGCGTCCGGCGCGGCCCGCTCGCGAACGTCCTTCATGGTGGTCACGTTCGGCTCGTCCGGCCCCTTGCCCTCGTAGCCGGGCACCTCCAGGTAGAACGGCACATTGGCGAACGCGGAGTGGCCGAGGATCGACTCGAATGCCCCGATGCCCATCTGCCCCTCGCCGATATTCTCGTGCCGGTCGACCGCGCCTCCGAGCGGTGGCTTCGAGTCGTTGCAGTGGACTGCGACGAGGTGCTTGACGCCGATGTCACGGTCGAACTCGTCCATTACGGCGTCCACCCCATCCGGGGTGCGGAGATCGTAACCCGCAGCGAAGGAGTGCTGGGTGTCGAGGCAGACCTGCACGCGCGGGTCGTCCAACTCGCGGACGAACGCGCCGATCTCGGCGAACTTGGAGCCGATGTGGTTGCCCATGCCCGCGCTGTTCTCCAGGATGAGCTGCACGTCCGGCGGCGACTGCGCCAGCACCTCGCGGATGCCTTCGATGACCTGCCCGAACACGCCGTCGAAGCCGCGCCCCTTGTGGCTGTTCAGGTGGAAGATGACGCCCTGCACGCCCATGTCGCCCGCGACGTTCATGTACTTGGTGAGCGACGCTTTGCCGCGCTGTACGAGCGCGGGGTCGTCCGCGCCGAGGCTGACGAGGTAGATGCCGTGGAAGACGTTGGGGCCTACGCCTTGCTCGAACGCCTTGCGCTTGAACTCCGCCACGACCTTCTCGTCGGGGACCTTGAATCCCCAACCCTGCGGGGCCGAGGGGAAGAGCTGTATACACTCCGCGCCGATGTCCAGCGCCCTGTCTATGGCCTTGTCGAGCGAACCCGCCCCTGAAACGTGAGCCCCGATGCGCAATGCATCCCTCCTGCGGCAGCGATAGCCCATTATCCCGAACCGCTGCATCGCGCGCCAGCGGGGAGATATCCTGACCCCATGACCAGTCCCGCCATCGAGGTCTCCCAGGACGGCCGCGCATCCGGCGGGCCCGGAGCGTGGCGCGTCGCGTTCGACGTGCGGAACGGCGGCGACGGGCCGGTCGGCTTGCTCGAAGCGTGGCTGCCGCACGGGCGCTTTCGGGCTGAGGCCGTCCCGCTGACGGAGCAGCCGCCGCTGGCATCCGGCGCAAGCGTGCGGCTGGAGTTCGTCGTCAAGTTCGACGAACCACCCGGCGAACCCGTGGAGAATGCGTTCGTGATCCTGCGCGTCCGGTGGCGGGACGAGGAGTGGCGCGTGCTCGCCCGGCTTACGGTGACGGCGGACGCCGATGGCAGCCCTGTCGCGTCCACGGAGCTGACCACGGCGCAACCCGTCGGCTTCTCGCGCTAGCGGTATGCAGTTGCGCTTGCGGATGCGGCTACAATAGCGCCCATGCGCGAGGAAGACCGCTACCTCATGGAACGGATGCGCGGCTGATACCGGAACTGAAGGGGAGACTTCGAGGAGACCACGGGTATGGTCTCGAGCGTGTTCCGGGTGCCGGTCGAGGAGCTCGTGGAGCGCCTCGAGAGCATCGCTGACGAGTACGCCGGCGACTCCGAGTACGCCGAGCTTCGGTCCGCGCTGCCCGACGAGTTCCCGTTCTAGGGGCCGGCTGCTTCTCCAGGGCTCTCAGCCTGCCCTTCTTTGCTGTCCTTGCTCTTCAGCCGCGGCCAGAGGATGACTCCCGCGAGGATCGCCAGCATCATGACGATGGTGAGCAATGCGCCCCACGGCTCGCCGATATATGCGCTCGCGACGCGCTCCACGAAGAACCCCACGAACACCATCGTGACGACCCGTCCGAAGAAGCTTGCGCTATCGAGCTGTTTGTTCTTCATGAAGTCACAGAGGGACGCGCATCGGCGGGTTGGCGTGGACGAGCGGATGGCCGCCGTCCCAATGGTCGCGGAGGCCGGTCATCGCCTGCACGTGGCCGTCGTACTCCAGGTTCCAGGCCGTCAGCCCGAGCCGGACCGCGCGCCGTATCTTCGACTGCATCTCGTCGGTGGTCGCGTACCGCCTGATCACGTCGATCTGGCTCTGACCGTGCCCCAAGTCCTGCTCGGCATGGATGCGGTACGTCTCGGCTGCGCGCTCGGAGAAGCCGTAGTGGCCGATGAGCGCGGGGTAGGCGGACGCTGCCGCGCCGTCCGGCCCGCCGTGCTGGCTCTCCACGAACGCCAGCATCGCGACGCCTTCCAGCGCCGAGCGCCGCTGGCAGTGGCCGAGGATCATCTCGATGGCGGCGAGCGTCCCAGGCGTCGGGTCCGCGTTGTCGGCGTCCTCGCGCGACACGCCGCCCTCCTCCAGGAACTGGAACATGATGTCGACGTGGTTGCGCTCCCCGGATATCTCCTCCATGTAGTTCTGCATCACCGCCTCGCTGAGGCCGGGGAGACGCTCCTCGGCTGCGTGCGCCGCCATGTAGCCGAAGTAGACGGGGTTCTCGCGCACGCGCAGGTAGTGCTGCACCTCGCCCGCGATGATCTGCTCGCGCGTCCACCAGTGCTCCGCGATGCCCCGGAACCACGGGTGCTCCCGCATGGGGAAGCTGTTCGCGTACGTCCAGAGCTCCTCGATGAAGTCGTCGACGTGCATGGTGCGCCTCCTCTGCGTGCACATCGTACACCCGCTGCCAAGTCCGGTTAGAGTATCCATATGAGAGCCGTTGTCCTCGACACCGCCGGGCCGGAGCCGCGACTGCGCGACGCGACATTGCCCGACCCGCAGCCTGCGCCGGGCGAGGCGCTGCTGCGCGTGACGGCGTGCGGCTTCTCCCACCACGACGCGCTCATCATGGAGGGCACGCTCCGGCGCGGCGTCACGCTGCCGCGTGTGCTCGGCCACGAGGTTGCGGGAGCCGTCTGCGGTGTCGGCGATGGGGTGCCTGAGAGCCTCATCGGGACGGAGGTTGTGGTCATGCCGGGCGACCTCGGCCACCGGCGCGATGGCGGCTTCGCGGAGATGCTCACTGCGTCTGCGGAGGCGCTGGTCCCGACAGGGCAGGGCGTTCCGGCAGCGGGCGGCGCGCTGCTCGCGTCGCCCATCGGCGTCGCCCTCAAGGCACTCGAAGCGTGCAAGGTCGGGGAGGGCGGGACGCTCGTGGCGACCGGCGTCAGCGGCGGGGTCGGGGCGCACGCGGCGCAGGCCGCGCACGCACTCGGTTCGAACGTCGTCGGCATCACCGGTTCGCCGGAGAAGGTGCGGCGGCTCGAGGGCGAGCCGTGGCTCGACGCCGTCCTGCTCGACGACGAGCCGTGGGAAGAGGTCGTCGCGGCGCTGACCGGTGACGCGGGCGCGGATGCCGCCCTCGATGCGACGGGCGCGTCGCTGGGGCGCCTCGTCACGGCGATACGGCCCGGCGGGCGCATCGCGCTCGTGGGGCAGGTCTCACCGGATGCTGTACCGTTCGCTTCTGCCGAGGCCGTCTTCCGCGAGTTGACGCTCGTGGGGAGCCTGGGGGTCGAGCGGCGGCACGTGGAACGCGCGCTGTCCCTGGTGGCGGGTGGGCAGGTGACGCCGCTCATCCACCAGGAGGTGCCGCTCTCAGCCGAGTCGGTTCTGCGGGCCTGCTATGCCGTCAAGCGGCGAGAGGTCGTGGGGCGGGTGGTGCTGCGGCCGTAGTGTCTACGCCGTGGCGCGCTTGAAGCGGACCCGGCGCCAGAAGCGGCCTATCTCGCCCTCGTCCCAGGAGACGAGGAACAGGCTCGCGATGAAGATTGAGCTGTACGTCCCCACCGTGACGCCTACGAGCAGCACGTAGAGCAGCGGGCGGATCGACGGCCCGGCGAAGAGCAACAGCGCTACGACCACGACGATGAGCGTGATGGACGTGTTGAGCGAGCGGGCTATCGTCTCGCGGATGCTGAGGTTGACGAGTTCGCGCGTGCTCGCTCCGGCGTGGCGCGCGACGTTCTCTCGCAGGCGGTCGAACACGACGATGGTGTCGTTGACGCTGTAGCCGATGGTGGTGAGCACCCCGGTGATGAACATGGCGTTCACCTCCAGGTTGATCGTCTCCCCCAGCACCGAGAAGACGCCCAGCACGATGAACACGTCGTGCACGAGCGCGACGATCGCTGCGACGCCGTAGCGGATCGGCGACGGCACGCGCCGGAACGCCCACGTCACGTAGATGAGGATGACGAGCGAGGCCACGATGACGGCGATGGTGGCATTCCGCACGTTCTCCGAGCCGATGACGCCTGAGACCGTGTCGAACGAGCCGATCTCCACAGGACCGATCGTCGCGAGGGCGTCCCGCACCCGCGACTCGTCGCCGCGTTGCACCACGCTGCCCGCGGCATCGCGCTGGTCCAGTTCGAGTATGCCGAGACGGATGAAGAATGTGTTGTTCCCCGCGCCCTGTACGATGGCGTCCGGCTGCCCCGCGCGGGCGAGGGCGTCGGCGACCTGCGAGGGGGCTACCGGCGTCTCGTAGACGGCGGTGATGGCCGCGCCGCCGGTGAAGTCGATGCCCGGTTTCAACTGGAATGAGATGAGCGAACTCGCGGAGAGCAGCACCAGCAGCGCGGAGATGCCGAAGAACCACTTGCGGTAGCTGGCGACGCGCATCAGCCGCCTCCACCCGTCTGTTGGGCGCGGTCGCGCCTGCCGGCGTCCGGGGTAAAGAGCCGGGCGGAGCGCCGCAGCCAGGTCGCGGCGACGATGGCCAGCAGGTTCCGGCTGATGAAGATGGCGGTGAACATGCTCGTGAGCACGCCGATGAGCAGCGAGACCGCGAAGCCGGTCACCGCCGAGTTCGCCGAGCCGCTGCCGAAGAAGAAGAGCACGAGCGCGATGAGGATGGTCGAGACGTTGCCGTCGCGTATGGACGGCCATGCGCGGTTGAAGCCGATCTGCATGGCCAGTTGCACGGTGCGGCCTATCTGCAGCTCCTCTTTCAACCGCTCGAAGATGAGGATGTTCGCGTCCACGGCCATACCGAGGGAGAGGACGAAGCCCGCCAGTCCCGCCAGGGTGAGCGTGACCGGGATGAGCTTGAAGATCGCGAGGACGATGAGGATGTAGCAGACGAGCGCGCCCCCGGCGACGACCCCGGATACCCGGTAGTAGGCCGCCATGAAGAAGAGCACGAGCAGCAGCCCGACGCCTCCTGCGATGAGCGCCTCGTCCAGCGACTGCGCGCCGAGCGACCCGGCAACGACACTGGAGGACAGCTCCTCGATGTCCACCGGCAGGCGTCCGGACTCTATCTGGATGGCGAGTTGCCGCACCTCTTCGGGAGTGAAGGTGCCCTCGATGATGCCCACTCCGGCGAGGATGGGGCTTCGTACGCCCGCCGATACCAGCACCTCGTCGTCCAGCACGAATGCCAACTGGTCCGGGCTGTCGGTGAGGTTCGTGGAGAAGAGCCGCTGCGTCATCACCGCGAACTGCTGAGCGGCGTCCCGGTTCAGTTCGAAACTGAGGACCGACTGGCCGGTGGCCTGGTCCTGGGTCGGGAACGCGCGGGCCATATCGGAGCCGGTGAGCCCGCTCGGGCGGTCTTCGAATACAGAGCAGACGGCGTCTTCACAAACGCGTTCGACGATCTCCAACTGCGCGGTCTGGCCGATGAGGTCCCTCGCCTGCTGGGTGTCCTCGACGCCGGGCAGCTGGATCAGCAGGCGGTCGTCGCCGAGTTGCTGGATGGACGGCTCGGCCACGCCGAGGCGGTCTATGCGGCGCGTGATCACACCGACGAGACCCTGCATCTGCTCTGGCGTCGGGGTCTCGCCTCCGACGCCGGCCTGGTAGATGAGTTGCGTCCCGCCCGCGAGGTCAAGCCCCAACCGCAAGCCGAGGACGTCCTGCGAGCCGCGCGCACCGATGACAGGCAGCCGGTAGTCCGGTACGGCGAGCGCGGCGGCGGCGACGCCCACGATGACGATGATGGCGAGAAGTGATTTCCAGCGGAGTTGGCGGAGCATTCTTCCGGTCTCACACGACGCGCCGCGCACGGGTGAAGCGCACGGCGCAACGAAACGTCATTCTAGCAGGAAGCGCGCCCCGGCGTGAACCACCTGCCGTGGCGGGAGACCCGCAAGGGGTGTGCTACACTCGCCGCCGTCCATCTCTCGAGACCTGAAGGAGAGTTCCTCTTGAGCAGACTCTTGCGGATGTGGTCCCCGGCCCTGTGCCTGCTGCTCCTCCTCACACCAGCCGTCGTCGCCTGCGGGGACGGGGACGACGACGGCCAGGGCGAGACGTTCACGATCGGCGTGCTGGAGTCGCTGACGGGCCCCGGCGAGACGTATGGTACGGTCGCCAGCCAAGCCAAGCAGATGGCTGCGGACGAGATCAACGCGGCGGGCGGCATCGATGGACGCCGCCTCGAGTTCGTGGTCGAGGACTCCAAGTGCAGCGCTCAGGATGCCATCACCGGGTACCACAAGCTCACCGACGTGGACGGCGTGAAGATCATCCTCGGCACCTCGTGCAGCAGTGCGATGCTCGGCGTCGCTCCCCTGGCGGAGGCCGACGGGGTGATCCTCTTCTCCGGACTGGCGAGCAACCCGGACATCGCCAAGGCTGGCGACTACATCTTCCGCACGCAGATCAACGATCTGGAGGTGGGCGTCGGCACCGGCAACACCCTGTGGATTGACGGGGCGCGTACGCTCGCGACCATCACCGAGACCACCGACTACGCCGAGGGCGTGCGCCGCTCCACGGTTGCGCAGTTCGAGCAGCGCGGAGGGCAGGTCGTGGCAGCCGAGACGTATGGCTCCGACGTTGCCGATTTCCGCACCCAGCTGACCAAGCTGATCGAGGCCGACCCGGACGCGCTCCACATCGCGCCCCAGTCCGAGTTCTCTGCGGGCACCATCATGAAGCAGGCGCGGGAGCTGGGCTACGACGGGCCGATCTACGCGGAAACGGTATCGGTGGGGACGACCGCCCTCGAAGTCGCGGGCGAGGCGGCGACCGGCATGAAGGCCATCGCCACCGCCCTGGATCCGGACAACGAGAGGGCCCGGCAGGTGCTGGCCGACTTCCGGGAGCGTTACAACTACGTGACGCAGCCCTGGCACCTGAGCTCCGCGTACGACGACGTCTACATTGCCGCCGAGTGCCTCAGGCAGACCGGCGACGACCAGGACGCGGACGGCTTCCGCGACTGCATGTACGGCATCACCTGGAGCGGCGCGATAGGCGACAACTACAGCTTCGACTCGGACGGCGAGGTGGTCGGCCTCTCCCGCATGGTCCTGGAGGTGCTCCCCGTGGCGGAGCGCACCGCGGATCAGCAGTACCGGGTCCTCGGCCCCCCGCCGAAGGGGTAGGGCTCCAAGCGGCTCACGGTGAGCCGCAGTGCGCTGACGCGCCTCTGGATTCCCGCCTTCGCGGGAATGACGGGGCGCTTGAGCCGGTGCGGCGCCGCGCCTATGATGGCCCCGGTATCCTGAAGGCGCGAGGAGGTGCGGCGATGCAACTCGTCCTGGACCGTGCGGCGCTGTTGCTGGTCGACGTTCAGCGGGACGCGCTCCACCCGGACGGAGCGCTCGGGCGCGCGGGCCAGGCGCCCAACGCGGCCGAGGTATCCCGCCTCGTGGACGCGTGGGGGCGGCTCGTCGATCTCATGCGCGAGGCCGGAAGGCCGGTCGTATGGGTGAAGACCGGGCTGCGCCCCGACTTCGCCGACACCACCTACGCACCGCTCTGGCTGGAGCGCCGTCGCACGGAGACAGGCCCGTTCTTCATAGAGGGCTCGTGGGGAGCGGGACTAGTGGACGGCATGGAGGCCGTGCCGGACGACTACGTCGTCACCAAGAAGGGGCACAGCGCCTACGACAACACACACCTCGACCGCCTGCTCACGAACCTCGGCGTCAGCCAGTGCATCGTCGCTGGGGGCGGCGTGACGGACTCCATCGCGGAGACCGCGCGCACCGGCGGACGGCTGGGGTACGAGCAGTTCGTCGTGCAGGACGCGCTTTACCCGCCGGACGCTGCCGAACTGCACGCACCGCGCAAGCAGGCCGAGGTCGTCTCCATGGAAGACGTGTTCGCCGCCGCGTCCGCCGAGCCGGAGCCGGCGCGACCGGGCCCTGACTACGCGATGGTGCTCGTGGACATGCAGAACGACTTCATGAACGCGGAGCGTCCGCACGTCCTCTACGGCCTCAGCGACCCGATGCCGGAGGAGAAGCGGCTGGATATCGTGCAGAACACGCAGCGGTTGAGCGCGGCGATGCGTGAGCGCGGCTGGCCCGTCATCTACGTGCGGGTGGTGCGCCGCCAGGACAACTCCGACGACGTGCACAGCAGGACGCACCGCCGTGCGCGCACGCTGCCGCCGGGCGTGACGCACTGCGCCATCGGCACGTGGGGCGCGGAGATGGTGGACGAACTGACCCCCGAGCAGGACGACTACGTGGTGGAGAAGAAGGGCGGCAGCGGCTTCGGCTACACGCCGCTGCACCGCATCCTGCGGAACCTGAACGCGCAGCGCCTCATCATGACCGGCGGGGCCGTGACCGGGTGTGTCTGGGCGACGGCGCTCGACGGCGTCACGCTCGGCTACGACATCACCGTCATCGCCGACGCGACGTACCCGCCGGACTCGCCCGACCTCGATTCCCTCGCCGAATGGTGCGCCGTCCGCCCGACCGCCGAGGTGCTGGCTGGGCTGTAGCCGTCAGCGGCACGCGCAAACCGGCCGAAACTCGCCGGGCTCGCGGGTTTGCGTATCTGTCGGTAGAATGATTAACATCCGGCTATCCAGTCCCGACCCCGCGAGCGAGGCTCTCTTGGCGATAGGCCACCGTCTGCCTGACGTTGAGTCCGACGCTCCCCGCGAAGCATGCGGGGTCATTGGCGCATACCTTCCCGGATCGACCAGCGACGAAGCCGCGCAGGTAGCCTTCTACGGGCTGTTCGCCCTGCAGCACCGGGGCCAGGAGAGCGCCGGCATCGCCGCCGCGGACGGACGGACGCTCCGCAACTTCACCAACCAGGGGCTCGTCTCCAACGTCTTCCGCCAGGAGGACCTGGAGCGGCTGCCCGGCCACATCGCCATCGGGCACACGCGCTACTCCACGACCGGCTCCAGCAGCCCGCTCAACGCGCAGCCCATCGTCTCGAAGGGCCCGCGCGTCGAGTTGGCGCTCGGCCACAACGGCAACGTCATCAACGCCGCGGAGATACGCCAGCGGCTGCTGGACGACTGGGGCGTCACCTGCTCGACCGGCACGGACTCGGAGGTGATCGCCCACCTGCTCGCGTGGGCGCCCGGCGACTCCTGGGAGGAGAAGGCTGCGTACATGATGCGCTCGCTCAAGGGCGCGTACTCGCTCGTTGTCTGCACTCCCGACACGCTGCTCGGCATACGTGACCCGCACGGCGTGCGCCCGCTCTGCATCGGGCGCATCGAGCAGAGCGGCTGGATCCTCGCGTCGGAGAGTTGCGCGCTGGACCACGTCGGCGCGCAGTTCGTGCGCGACGTCGAGCCCGGAGAGACCGTCGTGATCGGCCGCACCGGGCTGCAGAGCATCCCGTCGCAGGCGCCCGACACGCGAAGGGCACATTGCGTCTTCGAACACATCTACTTCGCCCGCCCGGACTCGATACTGGACGGCTCCCTCACCCACGCATCCCGAACGCGCATGGGGGAGGCGCTCGCCAGGGAGCACCCGGTGGACGCGGACATCGTCATCCCGGTGCCGGAGTCGGCCAACTCCGCCGCCATCGGCTACGCGCAGGAGTCCGGCATTCCGTTCGCCTACGGGCTCATCAAGAACCGCTACATGGGCCGGACGTTCATCGAGCCGGACCAGTGGTTCCGGGAACTGGGCGTGCGCAACAAGTTCAACCCGCTGCCGGAGGTGCTCAGCGGCAAGCGCGTGGTCGTAGTGGACGACAGCATCGTGCGGGGCACGACCACGCCGCGCATCGTCGCGCTACTGCGCAAGGCGGGGGCGCGCGAGGTGCACGTGCGCGTCTGCGCTCCGCCCATCACGGACCCGTGCTTCTTCGGCGTGGACATGGCGACGAAAGCCGAATTCATCGCGACCGGCAGGTCCATCCCGGAGATATGCGCGGAGATCGGCGCGGACTCGCTCGGCTACCTGAGCGTGGACCAGTTGCACGATGCGGTGAGCGGCGACCCGTCCGGCAAGGGGTTCTGCGACGCCTGCTTCACCGGCAAGTACCCCATCCCCGTGCAGTTGCAACTGGACAAACTGTCGCTGGAACGCACCCTCCCGCTCACGGACACCGCAGACACCCCGCTTTGACCGCAGCTTCCCTGTCCCCGTCCATCCTCGACCTGCGCGAGCAGGTCGAACGCCTTCCTGTGGACGCCGCCGCCCGCTTCCGGCACATCTACGACGTAACGGAGAGCGAGGGGCGGCTGCGCGTCCCGCCGACGATGGCGCCGTGGGTGGAGCGTACGTTCGGCAGCGTTGCGGCGGTGGAGTCGCAGCGCATCGTGCGGGTATCGAACCTCGTCACCGGCGAGTCCGCCATCTTCAACGACCTGCGGGCGCGGCGTCCGATGCGCGGCGGGGCACCGCCCGACATCCGGGACGAACTGGCGAACGATCCGTGGGCGCGCCCGGAAGAGTCGACGCCGGAGGACGTGTTCGGACGTCTCGGCAACGATGTCGCGCTGACCGCCGCGAACGTGGCGAAGTACGACGCGTACCACAGCCTGCTCATCTTCTCCGATGCAGACCCGCTGCGGTTCGACCGCGCGTCCGTTCGGGGCTGCGTCCAACTGGCGGACCGGTGGTTCGCCGCCGCGCACGAGGTGGACCCGCACGCCGTCTACCCGTTCTTCCTCTGGAACTGCCTGTGGCGTGCGGGAGGCTCCATCGTGCACGGGCACGCGCAGGTGCAGCTTGCGCGCGGACGCCACTACGCCCGCATCGAGGCGCTCCGGCACGCCGCCGCCGCGTACCGCGAGGAGCACGGCTCCGACTACTTCGACGACCTCGCGGCCACGCACAACGCACTCGGACTCGGATGGGCGCGCGGAAGCGTCCGTATGCTGGCGAGCCTCACGCCGGTCAAGGAGAAGGAGACGCTCATCCTCGCCCCCGCATTCGATGCGGAGGCCGCAGACGCGCTGTACGCGACGCTTGCGGTCTTCCGGGACGCACTCGGCGTGCAGTCGTTCAACGCTGGCGGGCTGCTGCCGCCGCTGGGTGAAACGCCGGAGGACTGGCGCGGCTTCCCGTGCCTCATCCGTGTCGTGGACCGGGGCCCTCTCGGCGTGAGGTCCAGCGACATCGGCAGCATGGAGCTGTTCGCCGAGCCCGTCATCGCGTCGGACCCGTTCGCCGTGGCCGCGGCCCTGAAGGAGCAACAGTAGCCGATGGCAACCGTGGATGTCGTCATACCCGTGCTGAACGAGGAACACTCGCTCGGACGCTGCATCGAGACGCTGGGCACGTTCCTGCGCGACAACCTCCCGCACGACTGGCGCATCGTCGTAGCCGACAACGGTTCGACCGACGCGACCCTGGCAGTCGCGACCGGCTTCGCGGAGTCGAGTCCGGGCGAAGTGGGCGTCATCCACCTCGACGAGCGCGGGCGGGGCAGGGCGCTGAAGCGCGCGTGGCGCGAGAGCGCGGCGGACGTGGTGTCGTACATGGACGTCGACCTCTCGACAGGGCTCGACGCGTTCCCGCCGCTCATCGCCGCCATCACGGACGAGGGCTGCCACCTCGCCTGGGGCTCCAGGCTCTCGCGGGAGTCGCAGACGGAGCGGTCGTTCAAGCGCGAGTTCATCTCGCAGTCGTACAACCGCATCATCCGGCTGAGCATGGGCACGCACTTCCGCGACGCGCAGTGCGGCTTCAAGGCGATGAGCCGCGCCGCGGCGGACGTGTTGCTCCCGCACATTGAGGACAACGGATGGTTCTTCGACACGGAACTGCTCGTCATCGCGGAGAAGCGCGGGTTCCGCTGGAAGGAGATACCGGTCGCGTGGGAGGAAGACCCGGACACGCGGGTGAAAGTGGTGAAGACGGCGATCGACGACCTGCGCGGACTCGCGCGGCTCCGGTTCGGGGGGATACCGAAGATCCAAGCGCCCTGATGCACACAGCAGCGCGAATCAGGAATCGTCAGCGTATTGAAGCGCTGCGCTGTGCGTCATAGCATTTGTGCGCTCTCCCCCGGGGGTCTGCATCATGCAGATGCGTAACCCTACATTCGAAGTACGTCCGTCGGTGATCACCGGCGATACTGCCGACGTTTACCTGCACCGGACGCAGCGGATCCTTCGGAACGAAGGACTGAACCCCACCGTCTCCATGCAGTTCTCCGCCAGCCGCGAGGCCGTGCTGAGCGGCTCGCTGGAGGTGAAGGCGCTCATCGGCAAGGTGACGTCCGAGGGCAACCGCGAGTTGTGGTCCGTCGAGGAAGGTTCGCACGTCGGGCAGGACGAGGTCTGCCTGGAGATCAAGGCGCCCTACTCGTCGTTCGGGCTGTACGAGACGGCCGTCTGCGGCATCCTCGCGCACCAGACCGGGTGGGCGACCGCCGCGCGGGACGTCGTGAAGACCGCGAACGGCGTCCCCGTGGTTTCACTGGGGGCGCACAACGTGCATCCGTCGGTCGCCGCCGTGATGGACTACGCCGCCGTTGTGGGCGGGTGCGTCTCCGGCTCGACGGTGCTGGGTGCGCAGCTTGCGGGCACCGCGCCCGTGGCCACGGTCTCCGGCGCGCTCGTGCAGCTGATCGGCACCGCGGTGCAGGCGATGCTTGCGTTCGACAAGGCGGTTGCGCCGGACGTGCAGCGCATCGCTTACGTGGACCCGAGGAAGGACCTCGTGACGCAGGTGGAGGAGGTCGCGCGGGCCTCCGGTGCGAACCTGGACAGCATCCGGGTTGCGCGGACGGCGGGAGGACGGCCGGTCGCCGCGGAGGACGTGAAGAGCGTGCGCGAGAAGCTGGACAGCATGGGCGCGCGGAAGGTGACCATCGTCCTGAGCGGACGCCTCACGCCGGAGCGCGTCTCTCAGTTGCTGGACGAAGGCGCGCCCGTGGACGTGTTCCACGACGTGAGCTACATCGCCTCCGCCGCGCCGGTGTCGTTCCTGCCGAACATCCGCACCATCAGCGACCGCGAGGTCCCGCAGGAGACGGAGCCGCCGCCCCCGAACCCGCGCCTCAGGCGGCTGCTCTAGGGGCCCCTACTCCACGACGTGAACGCCGAGGGCGAAGCCCGCGTCGTTGGCGAGGGCGGCAACGCTCGTGACCGGCTTCTCGAAGTCGGCGAACGCGCCGCCTGTCACGGTGAAGAGCGCCGCTTCCGCCGCCGTGGACGCATCGAAATCGCTGGACTGGTCGTCCCGCACGTCGCTCGTCTCGTAGGTGGCGACGTAGCGGGCGACGCCGTCCTCCAGCGGCACCTCCCGAACGACCAGCCCGTCGCGCCGGACGACGGCCATCCAGCCGGTGTCGCCGTGCAGGGGCACGGCGGCGGCGATACGCGGGGTGTCGTAGTCGTCGTGCTCGTAGTCCATTGCCAGCAGCGTGAGCGCCATAGCGTCGCGCACCGGGACCCCGGCGTTCATCTTCTCGACGATGGGGTCGGTGTGGGAGCCGTTCGTGGCGACCGCCCAGTCGCCTGCCAGGCGGAGCGCGTTGTAGGAGATATAGGGGCTCCGCTGCAGGTCGCTCTCGAAGCCGGGGCGCGGGACGATGACCATCGTGCCCTCGCGGTCGACCGCCATGCGGTTCGGAAAGGAGCGGCTGGATACGCGGTAGGCGACGGCGTTGTACCCGCTCCGCGTCCTGCCGGCTGCGACGATGCGTCCGACGTACATGCGTTCAGCCCCTCATGCCAGGGCAAGGCTCGGCGCAACGTCGAGGTCGAGTCCGTGCGCCACTCCCCTGGCGTGCCGGTAGTAGCCGGCTGCGGCGATCATGGAGCCGTTGTCCGTGCAGAGGCGCGGCGCGGGGATGAGCACAGGCACGTCCACGCGGTCCCTGCACGCCTGGCGCAGCGGCCCGTTCGCGGAGACGCCTCCGCCGAGCACGAGCCCCTTCGCGTCGTACTGGCGCACCGCCTCCGCTGCTTTGGCGGAGATGACGTCCACCACGGACTCCTGGAACGCCGCCGCGATCTCCGCGACGACCTCAGGGTCGGCGCCTCCCTCGGGGGCCGGGTAGACGCCCAACTCCTGCGCCTTGTGCAGCACCGCCGTCTTGAGACCGGAGAAGCTGAAATCGAGCGAACCCCTGAGCCATGCGCGGGGCAGCTGGAAACTCGGCGTCACGCCTTCCGCCGTGCGCTGCACCACGGGGCCGCCGGGGAACCCGAGGCCGAGCAACCGCGCCGCCTTGTCGAACGCTTCGCCGGAGGCGTCGTCGCGGGTGCGGCCCAGCAGTTCGTAGTCGCCGTGGCCGCGCATGAGGATCAGGTCCGTGTGGGCGCCGGACGCGATGAGCACGAGGAGCGGGAAGCCCGGGTCCGTAGCAGGGTCTTCGTACTCCAGCCATGCGGCGTAGGTGTGCCCCTCCAGGTGGTGGACTCCCACGAGCGGCAGACCGCGGGCGAAGGCCAGGGCCTTGGCCGCGTTCACTCCCACCATCAGTGCTCCCGCGAGGCCGGGCCCGTACGTGACCGCGACTGCGCCGATGTCGTCCAGACTCACCTCTGCTTCGCTCAGCGCGCCCTCGATGACCGGGATGATCTGCAGCAGGTGCTGGCGCGAGGCCACCTCGGGCACGATGCCGCCATAGCGCGCGTGCAGCGCCACCTGCGACGAGACGGTGTCCGACAGCACGCGTCGACCGTCTTCCACCACGGCGGCGGCGGTTTCGTCGCAGGAGCTTTCGATGCCGAGGATGAGCATGTCAGGTGAGCCGGGTTGTGCGGCTCGTCTTATGCTACCATCCCTGCCATGACAGATACGCACCGGCGCGGGACGTTAACCCCGCGGCGGAGAGAGGTTTCCCACGATGTGGAGCGACGTTAGCGCCGCCAGCGTGATGCTGCTGGCGGTGTTTCTTTTGCTGTCGGCATTCTTCTCGGGTTCGGAGGCGGCGCTGCTCTCTGTGCAGCGCGTGCGCCTGCGCCGCCTCGTGACTGAGAAGGCCGCAGGCGCCGAGCGGGTCGAGCGCATGGTCGAACACCCGGAGCGGCTGCTGCCGCCCATCCTCTTTGGCAACAATCTCGTAAACACGGGGCTTGCGGCTGTCGCAACGAGCATCGCGGCGCTGCTGATCGCCGACGATAACCTCGCCGTGGGGGTCGCCACTGCTGTTGTCACCATCGTGCTGCTCATCTTCGGCGAGACGATCCCCAAGACCGTTGCCGCGCGACATGCGGAGCGCGTCTCCATCCTCGTCGCTCCGGCCATCCAGGGCGTGAGTTGGGTGCTCAAGCCAGTCTCCGTCATCCTTCAGTGGATCAGCCTGCGCATCGCCGGACTGTTCGGCGGCGGCTCGATCGCACAACTCGTGACCGAGGAAGAGATCAAGGCGATGGTCGAAGCCGGAAGCGAGTCCGGCACCGTGGAGCGGGGCGAGGCCGACATCATCCGCCGCGTGCTGACCTTCGGCGACCGGCGCGTGAGTGAGTTAATGACCCCGCGCCCCGAGGTCGTGGCGCTGAAGGAAGGAGCGACCATCCGGGACTTCCTGGCCCTCTACGGCGAGAGCTACCACACCCGCTTCCCCGTCGTGCGGGACCAGCTCGACGACGTGGTCGGCATGGTAGGCGTCAAGGACGTGGTGCGCCGGTTGGCGGACGGGGCTGCACCCGACTCCCCGGCTCCGATCGAACCCAGGCCCCCACGCTTCGTGCCGGAAACCAAGGGTCTGGACGACCTCTTCGACGAGATGCGTTCCAACGGCGACCCCATCGTGATGGTGGCGGACGAGTACGGCGGGGTCGCTGGCCTTGTCACGTTCAAGCGGCTGGTGGAGTCCATCGTCGGCAAGGTGGAGGAGGGGGAGGACGAGGAAGGCTCCGGGCCGCAGGTCGAGGTGCTGGACGAGTACACCGCGTATCTGGACGGCAGACTCTCCATAGCGGACGCCAACGAGCAACTGGCACTGGAGCTGCCCAGCGGGGAGTACGAAACGGTCGCGGGCTTCCTGCTCGAACAGCTGGGCAGCATACCGGAGGTCGGGGCGGAGGTCTCGTTCCGGGACCTGCACTTCGTTGTGCTGGAGATGCGGGGTGTCCGCATCGGGCGCGTGCGCGTCAGGCGCGAGCCGGAGGCCGAGGAGGGATGACGCCCCCCGGCACACGCAGCACGACGCGGCGTGTGGCGATGGCGATGCGCCGTGCGATAGCGCGCCATCGCGAGCGGCTGGGCAACGGCGTGCTGCTGCTCGCCGTCTCGGGAGGCGCGGACTCTATGGCGATGCTCCTCGCCTGCGCTGAGGTCGGCGTCAGGACGCGGCGGCGCATGGTGGCCGCGCACTTCTCGCACGGACTGCGCCCCACCGCGGACCGCCGCGAGCGCGCAGCCGTGCGACGCATCGCCGGGTCGCTCGGCGTCCCGTTCACTTCGGGTGCGGCGCAGTCGCCGTCGGACGAGGCCGGAGCGCGGGATGCGCGTTATCGCTTCCTCGCGCAGACGGCGGCGGACCGGGAGGCCGTGGCAGTGCTCACCGCTCACACCCAGGACGATCAGGCCGAGACCGTACTGCTGCGCCTGGCGCGGGGGAGCGGATTGCGCGGCGCAGGCGCGATCCGTGAATGCTCCGAGCGCAGCGTGGACGGCCGGACGCTCACCCTGTTGCGTCCGCTGCTGGACGTCACCCGCTCCGAGACGGAGGCCGTCTGCGCGGAGGCCTGCATCCGCCCCGCCCGCGACGCCACGAACCGCTCGCTGCGCTACGCCCGCAACCGAGTCCGCCTGCGCGTGCTCCGGGAACTCGCCGCGCTCAATCCGCACGTCCGCGCGGCGCTCGCGGGTTTCGCCGAGCGGGCCGCGGATGACGACGCGCTGCTCGACCAACTCGCGGCGGATGCCGTTCGCGGGGTCGAGGAGCGCTCGGCGTCGTCGGTGTCGTGGCCGAAGAGCGCGCTGCGTGCGCTGCCTCCCGCGTTGCTGCCGCGCGTGCTGGAGCAGGCGTGGCGCTCGCTGCACGGCGACGGCGCCACGCTTGGACATCGGAAGCTGGCGCAGGCCGCACACGTCGTAGCGCGAGGCGGACGACTGTCGCTGGGGAGAGACGGGGATCTGAGCGTGGGCCCCGGCCCATCGGCCCGGATGACCGTCGAGCGGGGATGAGCAGCCGGAGCGTCCGGGCTACTTCTTTCGGAACAGGTCCCAGAAACTCGGACGGGGCTGTTCCGGCTCCGGGGTTGGGGAGCTCGCATCGGCCTCTTCGACCAGCTTGCTGATCGTGGCCTCCATCGCGTTCTCGCCTTCTTCCGGTGCCGCAGGCTCAGCCTCCGCTGCCGTCCTGGCAGGAGGCTCGAAGATCTGCACCGGCGACGCGGCCTCGGACGCGGGCTGGTCACCCCATCGCAGTTCGTAGATGCGTCCCATCGCCGTATAGACGCTTTCGCGGGCAACGGCGGACCGCAGGGGCAGGGCTATCGCGTGGCCGGGCGCGTACAGTTGCAGGGCCCCTTCCGTGTCGGGGAACGCCCAGCCGGTCAGCATGTAGATGCCGGCAAGGATGGGCAGCCCGCCCAGGATCACCGAGAGCACCTGTATCTCCAGGATGAACCAGCTGATCCCGCCCAGGATCAGGCCGGCTGCTACGAGCACGATGCCCTGTCCCAGCCGCTCGAACGAGCGTCCGTTATCGGATACCTCTACCGCAGCGAGCGCGTTGAGCGGGAACATGCTCACGACACGGGCGCCGTCGGCGGCGCCGTCCCGCACCACGCGCTCGTTCGTGACGACGAGAGCGTCGCCGCGCGGGGCGGACTCGGAAAGCAGCCCGTCGCGGGCGTCGAACACCATCTCGATGGATTCGCCCGGCAGGAGCGGGACCTGTGCAACGGCATCGGTGGAGTCGTTCATCATCAAGCAGCTAGCATACGGACGCACCCGGGTGGGGTCAACGAGACAGGGATGCGGCTATTCACGGACACGGACGTGTTCCCGCAGCTTCTCGTAGGTGCCGGGACCGATGCCGGATACGGCCATGATCTGGTCGGCGCGGAGGAAGGGGCCGTTCTCCTTGCGGTACGCGACGATGCGCCCGGCGAGCGTCTCGCCGATGCCGGGGAGGGCCGTCAGCTCCTGCGCGGACGCGGTGTTGAGGTTCACGGAGAGCGTCGGCTCGCCGGTTGGCGACGCCTCGGCGCCGGAGGCGTCCGGAGATGCGGGTGCGCCGACGGTGGGGGTAGGCCGGATGATCTCGACGCCGGGGCTGGGCTCAGGCGCGACGACGAGCCATGCTGCGCCCGCGAAGGTGAGCACTGCGATCAGGCTGAGAGCGATGCGATAGGTGCTGCGCCAGTCCATGTACCGGCATGAGTGTATCAGGTTGCGGGCAGCGTCCCTAGCGTCGGAAGTTGATGCGCCGGAACAGCTCCGCGTAGGTGAAGTCGTAGCCGTGCTCCGCGGCGCGTTCGGCGGCGGTCTCGGCGCGGCGCTTCACGAACCCTTCGATGCGCGCCGGGTCCGAGGAGAGCTGACTCTCGTGCGCGGCGAGCGCCTGCATCTTGGTTTCGATGGAGTCCGCGATGTCCACGACAACGTCCGGCCTTTCGGAGCCCCAGAGCAGGATGGAGCCGACCTTGTGCGGCTCCAGGCCCTGGACGAGGTGCTCCGGGTAGTGCAAACGGTCGCGTGCGTAGGGGAAGCAGGCGTCCATCGCCGCCCGGCCCGAGATGCGGTGGTCGCGATGGCCGTGCCCTTCATTCCGGACGGGGTCCGTCGCCAGCACGACGTCGGGCTTCCAGCGGCGCACCTGCTCCACGAGCCGCCCCCGGAACTCGCGCGTGTCCTCCAGTTCGCCGTCGCCGTAGCGGAGGAAGACCACGTCTTCCGCGCCCGCCGTCGCTGCCGCCCTGAGCTGCTCCTCTTCGCGTATCGCCGCCAGCCGCTCGCTCGTCATCTCGGGGTCGGACGTGCCCTTGTCGCCGTTCGTGCAGATGACGTAGAGGATGCGGCTGCCGTCGCGCGACCACTTGGCGACGCTGCCTCCCGGACCGGACTCGCCGTCGTCGGGGTGTGGTATCACGAGCATGGCTCGTCCGGGAGTGTCGATCGTCTCCATGCGCCTCCAGGGCCGGGGTGGGGGTCTGGTAAGATGATACGCGTTTCCCCGCGCTCATGCCGCACCCTCCCAGCATACGCTCCTACACCCCCGCCGACCTCGAGACGCTCGCAGCGCTCCGCTTGGGGCGCACGCCGTCTGCGCTGGAAGCGGCGGCGCTCGCACGCTGGCTGGCGCAGCCCAACATCGATGCGGAGCGCGACTGCATGCTCGCGTTCAACGACGACGGTTCGCCAGCGGGCTTCGCGTGCCTCATCCGCGAGCCCGCCATCGGGCGCGGCGTGCTGGAGGTCAACGGCAGCAACCAGCACCGGGGAGGCGGCGCGGGCGACGCGCTGCTGCAAGAGGTGTACGAGCGCGGGCGCGCAGCCGGGCTGGACGTGCTGCAGGTCGACGTGGCCGAGTCCGAAGAGGCGAGGCGCGAGGCGTTCGCAAAGCGAGGCTGGGCGCACGTCCGTACGCACCTCCACCTGCGGCGCGAGGGGACGGAACGGGCCAACGTCCCGGTGCTGGACGGCATGACGCTCCGGCTCGCCGGGCCCGACGACGCCCCCGCGGTGACGGACGTGCAGAACACAGCGTTCACCGGCAGTTGGGGCTACGCGCCCAACACGGCGGAGGAGATCGCCTACCGCATCTTCGACCTGCCGGAGCTGCGACCGGACCCCGTCGTGCTGCTCGAGGAGGGCGGCGCGCTGGTCGGCTACTGCTGGTGCCACCGGGAGGCCGAGGACGCGCCGGGCATCGTCGGGATGGTGGGCGTGCTGCCGGGACGGCAGGGGCAGGGCCTGGGCCGCGCGGTGACGGGAGCGGGCATGGACGCGCTGCTCGAACTCGGCTCGCCAAGCCTCGAGATTACGGTCGACAGCGAGAACCCGCCCGCCATCCGGGTCTACGAGAGCCTCGGCTTCGTGCTCGACTGGCGCTCGTTCTGGTACGAGCTGCGCCTCTAAGAGACGTCGCGGGCGCGGAAGCCGTAGAAGCGCTCCGCGTTCTCGTGCAGCACCATCGCCTTCTCGGCGGCGGTCATCTCGCACTCCAGCACTTCCTCGATCTCGTGGCGGACGCTCTCGCGGTTCACCTCGTGCGGGAAGTCTGACGAGTACATGAACGCCTCCGGCCCGGCGACCTTGGCCGCGTACGGGAGCGAGAACTCGCCGCCCTCGCAGCCGACGTAGATGCGGCCCTCGCGCACCTGCCGCACGGTGTAGTCGAAGATCGACTCGCCGTCGAGCAGCCGGATGTACTTCGCGTCCGGGTCGAACGGGATGTGGGTTGCCCAGGACTCGTCGAGGCGTTCGAGGCAGAGGAGGAACCAGGAGACACCGCCCTCCAGGAAGCCGACGCGGATGCCGGGGAACTTGTCGTAGATGCCGTTCATGAGGATGCCGGCGAAGGAGACCATGATGCCGAACGGGTGGCCGAGGCCGTGGACGGCGGGGTAGACGTTCATGTTGTCCAGCCCCATGCCGCTGTGGCAGCCGCCGTGGACGCCCAGGCAGCAGCCGAGCCGCTCCGCCTCCTCGAAGACGGGCCAGTACTCCGGCGAGCCGACGTGCGCCTTGAGGCCGGTGGACGGGAGCATCGCGCCGACGAAGCCGAGCTCCTCCACGGCGCGGCGCAGCTCGGCGACCGCGGCAGCGGGGTCCTGCATGGGGATGAGGGCCATGCCCTTGAAGCGGGAGTCGTTCTGCATGTAGGCGTCGTAGACCCAGTCGTTGTAGGCGCGGCAGACGGCTATCGCCCAGTCGATGGAGACGATCTTGCCGTAGGCGAGCGCGGAGGTGGGGTAGAGGACGGATGCGCTGATGCCGGCTGCGCCCATGAAGCGCTTCCAGCCCTCGGTGCCGGAGCGCTCGAACGAGCCGGGCGGGAGTTGGAAGAGGGAGGCTGAGTGGAGGTGGTCCAGCGGCGGAAAGAGTTTCATCAGGTCGTAGGGCCCGCGCTCGCGGTAGCCGGGCGGCATGAGGGCGCTGATGCCCTCCGGGTCCTCGAAGAGGTGTCCGTCCGCGTCGATGATGGTTTCCAGGTCAACGCTCTTCGTTGCCATGGTGGTGTCCTCCCAGTGCTCGTTAGGTCTGTCGCGCGCAGTATATGGCAGCCCGCGTCCCGCCGCGAGGCTTCCTCGTCGTTCCTGTTGCCCCCAAACCACTGACACGTGCCCCTATCGCGGTCGCGCCCCCACTCCGTACGCTGGTTGGATGACGGTGCGCCGCCTAGGCGGACGGCGTCGGGGGTCTGCCCCATGACGAAGGACGAATCGCAGGAGTGACGTGGCCCACAATGGCCCACAATGGCGCACTTTGGCACACTTTCCCGAGAGATACCTCGGCTTCGCTGCCGCTCCGCTCGGCATGACAACACGGCGGAAGGTATAGACTCGCGGCATGTGCGGCATCGCGTGCATGGGCGCGGGCGAGAGGCGCTAGATGGACGACCGGTTCGCGGGGTTCCCGCGCAGGCGCGTCATCTGGGGGCAGTACTTCATGTCCTTCTCCTGGAGCCTCGGCCTGTGGGCCGCTGTGCCGGTCGTGCCCATCCTCTCCCTGCAGCTGATAGACAACATCGCGCTGGCCGGGCTGGTGGTCTCGATAGGGGGCGCGGGGCGGTTCTTCGTCAGCTACATCACGGGGGCGATGCTGGACCGGTTCGGGCGTCGCGGAGTGGGCGCCCTCGGCATATTCATCCGGATGGTGTTCTCGTTCCTGGAAGGGATATCGCCAACCTACTTCGCGCTCGTGGCTTTCCGGTTCGGGTCGGGCATCGGCACGTCGATATGGGGAACGGCGCACCAGACGATAACGGCGGACATCTCCACCGCCGAGGACCGGGGACGGATCAGCGGGCGCAAGCAGGGGTGGATGCACTTCGGGGCGATCGTGGGGCCGGTGGTGGGCGGCCTGGCGTGGGCGGCAACGGGCGACATCCGGGTGCCGTTCTTCATCAACGGGTTCAGCAAGATGGCGTGCCTCATCGTGATGCTCTTCATCATGGTGGAGACGCGGCATCTCTCGGCGAGGACCGCTCCGGCCCAGGCAGTATCTCCAGAGCCTGCCCGGAGGACGGTCCATCCTGCCCTGGCGCGCTCGACCAGCTACCTGAGCCGCTTCTTCATACGGGTGGGCATGGCTGCCGTCCGGCTGGGCGGCACGCCCTCGGCGATAGCGTCCATGGCCACGACGGGGCTCCTCTATGCGCTCATCGGGATGTTCGCGGTGAACCTGATGCGCGCGACGGTGCAGGACCTGACGCTGCCGGTGTACGTGAAGGAAGGGCTGGGGCTGGCCGAGTCGCACCTGGGCATCGTGATATCGGCGATGGGCATCGGCGGACTGCTGACCTCGGTTACGGGGGGATGGGCGACCGACCGATGGGGAGTGCAGGTCGCACTCGTGCCGGGAGCGATCGCGGCGGCGGCAGGCCTGGCGTTGATGGCCCAGGGCCCCAACCTGGCAGGAGTGGTGCTGCTGTCGGCGGTGCTCGGCGGCGCAGCGGGCCTGGTGATGGTCGGCACGCAGGCGTTCTCGATCGACGTTTCGCCTCCGGGCGCGCGGGGACGGTTCTTCGGGCAGACGCATGCCGTCGGACACCTGGCGGTGTTCCTCGGGCCGATCGCGGTCGGCGGGATCGCGGACGTCTTCGGGCTGGAGACGGCGTTCTACGTCATCGGCGCGGTGTTCCTGCTGATGGCGCCGGTGGGCGTGCTGATGGGCGTCGTGGGGCCGCGCGTGCGCGCCCGGTACGAGGCGGAGGAGGCGGCCGCGGCGCGAGGGTGAGGGGCGTGGTTCGACAGGCTCACCACGAGCGGTGAAGGAGGGGCGTATATCCTGTTCGGAGCGCCTCTGCGCTCGGAGCCCATGGATGTCCCCGCGCACCAACGAGTTCGGACAGACCATCGGCCCCACCGTCCCCGGCTGGAGTCCGCCTCCGCGTCCTGCACGCACGACGATGCAAGGGGCGTACTGCACGGTGGAGCCGTTCGACATCGACGCGCACCTGCCGGACCTGTTCGAGGCGCTGTCGGCGATCGACGCGGACTGGACGTACCTGGCGTACGGCCCGTTCGAAGACATCGTCGCGTTCCGGGCGTGGGCGCAGTCGACGTGCCTGAGCGACGATCCGCTGTTCTACACCATCCGCGACAACGAGACCGGCAAAGCCGGGGGAGTGGCCAGCTACCTCCGCATCACGCCCAACTCAGGCACCATCGAGGTGGGGCACATCCACCTCGGCCCTGCCCTCAAGGGGAGCCGGGCGGCGACCGAGGCGATGTTCCTGATGATGGAGTACGCCTTCTCCCTCGGGTACCGGCGGTACGAGTGGAAGTGCAACGCGCTGAACGAACCCTCACGGAACGCAGCGCTCAGGCTGGGGTTCGTCTTCGAGGGGACGTGGCGGCAGGCGACGGTAAACAAGGGGCGCAACCGGGACAGCGACTGGTTCTCCATCATCGACGCCGACTGGCCCCGCCTGCGTGAGGGGTTCAGGCGCTGGCTCGACGCCGGGAACTTCGACGGCGAGGGCCGCCAGCGTCGGCGGTTGCAGGAGTGCATGGTGTAATCTTGGCGCGATTCGCATGGGGGAGGGCGCGGGCATGCAGTTCGACCTGACAGACCGAGTCGCCGTCGTCACCGGCGGGAGCCAGGGCATCGGGCGCGCGATCGCGCTGACGCTGGCGGAGCACGGGGCGCACGTCGCCATCGTGGCGCGTGAGCCGGAGGCGGTTTCGGGCGGCACGGAGCGCATCCATCGCCCTGTCGACCCGGTCGTGCAGGAGATCGAGGCGATGGGCCGCAGGTCGCTGGGCGTTCTCGCCGACGTACGCGACTCGGAGCAGGTGCAGGGCATGGCCGCGCAGGTGACCGAGGCGTTCGGACGCGTGGACATCCTCGTGAACAACGCGGGGGCGACGTGGGGCGAGACGTTCAAGATGGCGCCGCTGCTGGAGCTGACGCCGCGCGACTTCCAGGAGTGCCTGCGGCTGAACCTCATCAGCCAGTTCCTGTGCAGCAGTGCGTTCGCGCCGGGGATGGTGGAGCGCGGCGAGGGGTGCATCATCAACCTGGCGTCGATCTCCGGACAGGGGCCGAGCCCGGGCAACGGAGCGTACGGCGCCGCGAAGGCGGGCGTGCTGTCGCTCACGCAGACGATGGCCGTCGAGTGGGCACCCGTGCGCGTGAACGCCATCGCGCCCGGCAGCGTGGAGCACGCCGACCGCGCCGCCGTCCACCCGTACGCACGGGGCCGCGCGCCGGTCGCGCAGACGACCGCGGTGGGTCGCGGGGGCACGGTGGATGACATCGCCGCTGCCGCGCTGTATCTTGCCTCCAACGAGGCGTCGTACGTCACAGGGACGGTGATCAACGTGAACGGCGGACGGCAGCCGGGGTAGGGCCCGTCCCAGTACGAAGGGGAGCAAAGGAGCAGCCATGACGACCGAGATCAGGACGATGGTGGTGGACGCGGACGCGCACGTCGTGGAGTCGCCGCGCACGTGGGACTTCCTGGACGCGGACGAGGAGAAGTACCGTCCTGCGCTGTTCAGCTCGCCGGACCGGCCTCAGAGCGAGTTCTGGGTGATCGACGGCAAGCCGCGCGGCACGAAACTCCCCACGCTGGCGGAGAAGCAGCTGGAGGAGCTGTCGAAGCGCTCCGGCTACAACGTCGTGACCGCCGTCGCCGCGCGCGAGATGGACGACGTGCAGCTGCGGCTGGACCACATGGACGAACTGGGCGTGGACGTGCAGGTGCTGCACAACACGCTCTGGATCACGACCATCGCCGAGCGGCCGGACACGGAGGCCGCGCTCACCCGGTGCTGGAACCGCTGGATGGCCGACGCCTACCACAAGGGGCAGGGCCGCCTGCGCTGGTCGTGCGTGCTGCCGACGATGACGATCTCCGAGGCGCTCGTGCAAATGCGCTACTGCAAGGAGAACGGCGCGGTCGCGGTCTGCCTGCGGGCGCACGAGGGGAACCGTCACCTGATCGACCCGTACTTCTACCCGATCTACGAGGAGGCGCAGCGGCTCGACCTCGCGATCGTGGTGCACGTCTCGAACGCAGACGCGTGGCTGTCGGAGCGGCTGAAGTCGTCGTACGACATGGGGTCGAGCTTCTCGAACCTCCGGGTGCCGACGGTGACGAGCTGCCACGAGTACATCATGAGCGAGGTGCCGACGCTGTTCCCGGACCTGCGCTGGGGATTCGTCGAGGTGAGCGCGCAGTGGGTGCCTTGGCTGGTGAAGGAGGCGCGCCGCCGCGCGCGCAAGCTGAGCCGCGACGTGCCGTACGACATCTTCCCGGAGTACCGCATCTACGCCGCGTGCGAGACGGACGACGACCTGCCGTTCATCCTGAGGTACGCGGGCCCGGACAACATCGTCATCGGCACGGACTACGGGCACACGGACATCTCCAGCGAGACGGACGCGATCGGCATCTTCCGCGCCACGGACTACGACATCACCGAGGAAGAGAAGATCAAGATCCTCTCGGACAACCCGCGCAGGCTTTACGGGCTGTAGGGGGGCAGTTGAACTCCTGTTGGAGGTGCTTAGGCATATGGAAGGAATCCAACAATGGATATAGGCGAACTGCCTGAAACAGAAGAAATATATGAAGATATATATGCTAAATTATCGCCCCAAGAACTAAACAGAAGATTGTCAACTGCTCGTCGTGGCCTTCATCATTTTGCTGATGCTTGGGTTAGACCTCACATGAAAGTTAGTGAGGATTTAAGGAACGAGTACAACAGCCTACTCGTTGAATCAACAGATGAGCGTCCGTTACAACGATTCTTGTCAGAAAACCCACATTTGCTAACTAAGTGTATAAAGCCTGGGCACCATGGTGCACTCTGCATTCCACAGCCGCGTCTTGGGTCGGAATACATCCCAGATTTCATCATCGGTGGGTTTGATTCTGCTGGGGTATGGTGGTATCTGATCGAGTTGGAGAGTCCACGCAAGTCAATGTTCAATAGGAATGGCGACCCATCGGCAGCACTTACTCATGCATTGCGGCAGGTCGATGATTGGCGTGCTTGGCTGATGAAAAACTCGGCATATGCACGTGAAGAGCTCGGTTACCGTGATATTGACGGAGACGTTGCGGCGATAGTTCTAATGGGAACTCGCTCCATTGAGTCAGTCCCCGATAATTACCTGGGGCGTAACAGGGCATTGGTAGGTAATAGGCAACGTTTAATTCTACACCACTATGAGTGGCTGAGTGAGTTTTGGGACTAGTCGGAACAGCCAAGGATCAGTTTGAGCCATGGGTGTGACGATACCTCAGAGTTGGATTCACTCCCCTGCAGCACCGCTCTCGAACATCTGGGTGACAGTCGCGTCGTCGAGGCCGATGATCTCGGAGAGGACGTAGCGCGTGCCCTCGCCGTATTCAGGGGCAGACGCCGACGGGAAGTGCGGCTCCGCGTCGCTCAGGATGAACGGGGCGCTCTCGACAACTCCCCCGTCAGGGAAGCGGCGGTAGAAGCCGCGGCTCGCCATCTGCGGGTCGTCGTCGATCAGTTGCCCGGCGTGCAGCACCGGGCTCGCGGCGACGCCCGCCGCCTGCAGCGTCTCCGCCGCGTCGTGCGGGCCGCGCTGAGACGTCCATGCCTCGATGGCCTCGTCGATCTCGTCGTGACGGGCCATGCGGCCTGGGGCGTCGGTGAAGCGGTCATCGTCGGCCCAGGCGTCGCGTCCGATGAGACGGGCGAGCGCGGCCCACTCGTCGTTCGAGGCGACGGTGAGCGCGCACCACTGGTCGTCGCCGTCGCAGCGGTAGACGCCCTGCGGCGCGAGGTGGCGCGAGCGGCTGCCCGTGCGCGCGGGCTCCTCGCCGTTGGCCTCGTACTCCAGCAGCGCGGGGCCGAGGTAGTTGATGGTCGACTCCAACTGGCGGAGCTCGATGTGCTCACCCTGCCCGGTGACGTTGCGCCGGTGGAGCGCCGCGAGCAGCGCGACGAGCGCGTGGCCCGCGTTGCACGTCGTGTCGGCGTAGGCGAAGCCGACGTCCGTGATGTCGCGGTGGGGGTAGCCGATGAGGCCGTCGAGCGCGGCGCGGGCCTGGAAGTAGGAGCCGAGCCCCTTGTAGAGGCGGTGCGGGCCGGTCTTGCCGAGCGCGGGCATGCTCATGGTGATGATGCGCGGGTTGATCTCGGCGAGGCGTTCGGGGGTAAAACCCCAGTTCGGCAGCACGTCCGGCCCGAAGTTGTCGACGACGATGTCGCTGCGCTCCACGAGCCGAACGATGGCGTCGCGCGCCTCATCGAAGCCCATGTCGAGCGCGAGCGAGCGCTTGCCGACGTTCAGGTTGTTGAAACTGACGACAGAGTCCGGGCTCATGTTGCCGCGGTTGAGCGCCGTGCCCTTCTTGAAGCGCTCGACCTTGACGACCTCGGCGCCGTAGGCGGCGAGCCACTTCGTATGCAGCGGCCCCGCGATGACCCAGGTGAAGTCGCAGACGCGCAGGCCTGCGAGGGGGGCGTCGCCCACGCCGCCGGTCATCCGAGAGGATTCTGCGCGCTGAAGCGCGGGGCTTCGCTGCGCTCCGCTCGGAATGACATACTCACCCTCGCCGAGGGCGGGGGCGGGCGCCCCTTCGCGGAGGCCGTTTGCGAAGCGGTAGGGCGGGCCTGCGTCGGTGAGGGACGCGCCGTCGCGGGCTATCGTTCGGAAGAAGCCTTCGCCCGCGAGCTGCGGGTCGGTGGTGAGCTCGCCGACGCTGTTGAACGCCATCAGCATGATGCCGCGGTTCTGAGCCTCGTGCATGAGCGTGCGGGCGTCCATCGTGCGGAAGAAGCGGTCGAAGACCGGCTCCAGCTCGTTGAGGCCTGCCGTGCGCGCTGCCGGGTCGAGCCAGCGCTCGTCCCGCAGCCCCTCGCCGTGGCCGTGCGACTCGAGCCAGTCCAGCAGCAGCGGCCACTCGCGGTCGGAGCTCTGGCTGAGCAGCTGGAAGCGGACGAGGCCGGGGTTGCACTCCCAGATGCGGCGGTAGCGTTTGCCGCTGGAGCCCTGGCCGTGCCCGGCGCGCTTGATGAGCGTCTTGTGGGCGACGTACATCGGCATGACGTCGTACTGCATCAGCGCGATGCCCTCCTGCAGCGACACGTCCACGAACCCACCTTCGCCCGTGGCGTCGCGGCGCGCGAGCGCGAGCAGGATGCCCCCCGCGGCGTGCGCCGAGCTCTGATGGTGCGCGAAGCCCTCGCCCATGCTGTTCGGCGGGTCCTCCGGGAAGCCCATGCGGTACATGAGGCTGCCCGCGGCCTGCGCGACGAGGTCGGATGACTTCCAACCAGCGCGCGGGCCGGTCGCGCCGAACCCGGTGATGCGTGCGTGGAGCAGGCCGGGGTTGACCGCGCGCATCGCTTCGTGGTCGAGCGGCGGGGAGGACTCGTCCTCGATGAGCACGTCCGCAGACGCGACGAGCCGCTCGAAGGTGTCGTAACCCTCCGGCGTCTCGCGGTCGAGCACGACGCTCTGCCTGCCCCGATGGAAGTGGAGGAAGTGCAGGCTCACGGAGGGGTCGTCGTGCAAGAAGGGCGGGAGCGTGCGCTCGTTCGAGCCGCCCGGGGGCTCGACGTCGAACACGTCGGCGCCGAGGTCGGCGAGGAGTTTCGCGCAGTACGCGCCGCGCTCGCCCGTCAGGGCGATGACGCGGATGCCGTCCAGCGGGGGCACGAGGTCCGCACTCCCGTCAGCCCGTGCTCAGCATGAGCACCCAGCTGGGGACGGCGTCGAAGCCGAGCGCGACGAGGCAGTTCTCCAGCCCCGGTACCTGGCGCTCGCCCGCGCGTCCCATCACCTGCATCGCGCCCTCGCGGACGTGGCCCATGCCATGCAGCCGGCCCTCGCCCTGGCTGCCGCCGAACGTCGTCACGGGCAGCGCGCCGCCGTGGGCGATGCGCCCGTTCCGCGTGAACTCGTGTGCCTCGCCCTTTCCCGCGAACCCCAGTTCCTCCAGCCATTTCCACACGATGGGACTGAAGCCGTCGTACAGCTGCGCGGCCTGGACGGCCTCCCGCCCGATGCCGGACGCATCGAAGATGGCGTCGCCGCGCTCGCGGGTGCTGACGAACCCGGATACGTACGCGGGCCTGTGCGGCAGGTCCTTCGCGCGGTCGGCGGTCGTCAGCACCACCGCGCCCGCTCCGGTGACCGGGATGTCGTAGTCGTAGAGGCACATCGGCTCATAGACCCACCGGGATGTGAGGTAGTCCTCGAGCGTGAGCGGCTTGCCGCGCCAGTAGGCGTACGGGTTCAGTTGGGCGTGGCCCCGCAGCGCGCTGACGACGTCGAACAACTCCTCGCGTGTCGCGCCGTAGTCGTGCATGTAGCGCTGCAGCCACATCGCCATCGCGCCGATGCCGACGCCGTACGGCGCGGTGAACTGCTCCGGCCCGCCGGAGGCCGACGACTCGGAGGCTGCGTAGCGCACGCCGGGACGCTCGTACATCGCGCGCAGGCAGAGCACGTAGTCCGCCGTGCCGGTGACCAGCGACTGTATCGCTGCCGCGACGGCGTCGCCGACGACGCCCCGGTTGAAGTCGGACGCCCAGCGCAGGTTGAGGCCGAGCGCGCTCGCCATGTAGCGCTCGCTCACCTCGTCGACGCCGTCCCAGTGCATGGCGGAGGCGTTGGGCGCCTTCGGCGTTCCGGCGTAGCCGTCGATGTCGGCGGGCGTCAGTCCCGCGTCAGCGATGGCGTTCCTTGCCGCTTCCATCGCGACGTCCGGCAGGCTGCGCCCGGACTTGCGCTCCATGGGCGTGTAGCCGACGCCGACGATGGCGGTCCTGTTGCGGAGCGCAGGGTCCATCACGCGCCTCCATCGGAGGTGGGGCGGAACTGCGGGACGGCGACGCCCTCCCCACGGTCTTCGAATGCGACCTCCACGCGCATGCCGATGTGCGCGTCGTCGATCGCGCAGTCGATGAGGTTCGTGGTGAGGCGCAGGCCGGGCTGCTCGTCGAGTTCGATCTGCGCGACGAGATAGGGCGGGTCGAAGCCGCGCATGTAGCCCTCGTGCATGACGGCGAACGAGTAGACGGTGCCCCGACCGCTTACTGCCACCCATCGCAACTCGTCCGGGCAGCTTGTGCAGGCGGGTCGCGGCGGGAAGACGTAGCGCGCGCAGGCGTCGCAATATGGCAGTTCCAGCGCGTCCCGCGCCGCAGCGTCCCAGTAGGGCTGCGACTCGGAGTCGGGAACAGGCAAGGGCCGAGCGTTCGTGGTCATCGCGCCGCCTACAGCCCGTAGAACGCCTTGGGGTTGTCGTAGAGGATCTTGTCGACGGTGGACTGGGGGATGTCGCCGTCGTCCGCGCGCTGCTGCAGGAGCTTCTGGAACTCCAACTCCTTGGACTGGTCCTGGTGGGTGTAGTCGGAGCCGGCGAGCAGGTTGTCCTCGCTGATGTAGCGCAGCGCGTAGGGCAGGTCCTCGTCCACCTGTACGGTCACGTAGATGCGGTTGGCCTTGAAGATGTCGTCCGGCAGCGCGAACGAGGGGTCGCTCCCGATGTTCGACTCCTGGCTGCGCGCGAGCCTGCGGCGCAGGTCGTAGTCGACGAACGGCACCCACGAGACGCCGGACTCGATGCAGCCGAAACGCAGTTTGGGGAAGCGCTCCGGCACGCGGTGGAGGATGAGGGAATAGATGCCATGGATCGCGGGCATCCGCAGCTTGATGAACGCGCCGTAGGAGAGCTCCCGCGCGGGGGTGAAGTCCGGAGTGCCGGAGCCCAGGTGGAAGCAGATGGGCATGTCCAGCCGCTCCGCCTCCTCGTACAGCGGGAAGAAGTACGGGTCGACGCTCCACTTGTCGGCTTCCAGGTCGCCCTTCTTGAGCACGCCGCACGCGCCGTTGTCCTTGGCGAAGCGCAACTCCTCCAGCGCGGCTTCGATGTTCCGGGCCGGGGGCACGCATATCCATCGCAGCCGTCCGTGCGACTGCGCGCAGCGGTCGGCCAGCCAGCGGTTGTAGCTGCGCGTGATGGCGAGCTCCGTCTCCGCCGAGTCCGAGGGCTCGACGAGGAAGAGCGACGGGTAGATGACCTGTGTCTGCGTGCCGAGTTCGTCCATATGGCGCAGGCGCGTCGGTACGTCCAGCAGCTCGCGAGCCTCCAGCGGAGTGCCGCTCTTGCCGTCGTCGCGGATGCGACGGTGCTTGCGGTTGCCGTTCACGAGCCAGTAGCGCACGGGCGGGCGGTTCGGGTCCGGGTTGGACGGGTACTGCGTCGTGGGCTTGTACGCTTCGTCCTCCGGCAGGATGAAGTCCCACGTGTCGTCGGTCTCGTCGACGTGCGTGTCGCTGTCTATGACCCGGAACTGGTCCGCCATGTCGCGCCTCCCCCGTGCGGTGGGCGCAGTATAGCCTGCGCCTCTCCCCTCGTCATACCCGCGCACATGGGTAGAATAGGCACCTGCTCCGGAGTTGGGCGACGCCCGGCTACCGGGCGGCTGAAAGGGAACGCCAGGTAACCCATGCACAACATACTCGGATGGCTGAGCTGGCTGGTCACGGTGCGCCCGTGGCTGACGTTGCTCGTCCTTCTCCTCGTTACTGTTCTGATGGTCGCAGGAACGGAGCGGCGCGAGCCCCCGCTGGACACCGAGGGGACGCTTCCCAGGGACAGCGCCGTCGCCCAGGCGATGGCTGAGATCGACGAGCTCTTCGGGGACTCCGGCGAGGTCAGGGTGGTGACGCTCCTCTTCCGCGGAGATTCGCTCACCCCCGGCGGGCTCTCCCAGATGGACGCTCTGCTCAACGACATCGCTACCGACCCGAAGGTGGCCGGAGTACTCGCGCCGGGCGCTCCGTTCTTCGCACCCTCCCTGCTGGTCAAGGCCGCGCTCCAGATGAGCAGCCTCGATGCGGTCACGCAGGAGCAGATCGACGCCGCGCACAACGTTCCGGGGATCGGGGAAGCGCTCGCCTCGTTCACGGGGACCGACGCGGACGGCACATCGGTCGCGTTCGCCGGCGTTCGCCTGCACGACACGGGCGACGAGCGCGTCGTGGACGCTGAGCGGCGGATCAACGAGCTGTCCCTCGAGAGCGAGGGGCCGCTGCGCGCAAGCAGCATGTCGTTCGCGGTGATCGAGGACGAGTACAAGAGAGGTACGGAGGGGATGGGGCCGCTGATCTTGCTGGCGCTGCTGCTCATCGCGGCGCTGATCGTGCTCTTCATGCGCTCGATCTCGGACCTGCTGCTCACGCTGGCGGGGCTCTTCATATCGATCATGTGGATCGTGGGGATGGAGGGCTGGCTCGGGCCGAGGGGACTGGACATCGTCGGCCCTCCGAACACCCTCACGGCGATGGTGCCGATCATCGCGATCGGCCTGACGGTGGACTACGCGATCCAAACCGTCTCGCACTACCGGGAGCAGCGCGTCGCCGGCGAGGCGGTCGTGGGCGCCTCCCGCGCGGGACTGCGGAACGTCATCGTCCCGCTTCTGCTCGCCGCCGTCACGACGATCGTCAGCCTGCTGGTGGGCCTGTTCTCTCCGGTCGAGATAGTCGGCGACTTCGGCGTCATCGGAGGACTGGGCGTAGGGATGAGCCTCATCGTGATGCTGACGCTGATCCCCGCCGGCCGGACGATCATCGACCGGCGGCGCGAGGCGCGCGGCACGTTACGGCCGGCCCGCCCGATCTCGAACGCCCTGCCCGGCATCGAGCGCCTGGCGGAGCTGCTGGGCAGGCAGGTGACCCGCAGGCCCGCGCCCTACATCGCCGTCGTGCTGGCGGTAACGACCCTGCTCGGTTTCGCGAGCAGCGGTCTCCATTCCGAGTTCAGCATCCGCGACCTCCTGCCCCGCGGCGGGACCGTGTTGGAGGACCTCGCCACGCTCGACACTGCCGTTGGAGGCTCTACGGAGAACACCAGCGTGCTCCTCCGGGCGGAGGCCACGGAGACCCGCACGCTCCTCAACCTGCACGAGTTCAGGGAAGTCTTCCTGGACGGGCAGCGCCGCCCACAGGCGGCAGCGGGGCCGCTCCAGACGTCGTACGAGTTGCTCGTGGAGGACTGGACGACCGACAGTGGGCAGCCCGGCGACAAGTACGACCCGGAGATCGCGGCGCTCTTCCGGGAGGCCACCACCGGAGTGCGGCTCGATCCGGTGCTGATGCAGCAGGTCCTCGACGGGATCGAGGCGAAGGACCCCGCTCTCCGGCACAGCCTTGTCAACGATGGGGACGGCGTCGATACGATACTGCTCCAATTCCCGGCCTCCACGGGCGACCCTGCCGCATCGAAGCGGCTGCAGCAGGAGATCGAGGCGGTCTGGCCCGGTGACGACGGCGTCCTCACGGCGACCTCGGACAGCATCATCTCCTTCGTGGTCACTGACGAGATCAGGAACCGGCAGACCGAGTCGATCGGCACGACCATCGTGGCGGCCCTGATAGTCCTCGCAGCCTTCTTCTGGTTGACGGTGCGCCAGCCTGCGCTGGCGGTCATCGCGGTGGTGCCTACGGTGCTCGTCCTCATCTCGGTGCTGGGCACGATGGCCCTGCTCGGCATCCCGTACACCATCACCACGTCCATCATCACGGCGCTGTCCATCGGCATCGGCGTGGACTACACCATCCACATGATCCATCGCTACCGCGAGGAGTTCACACGCCTGCGCAACCCGGAGCGCGCGGCGGTGCGGACGCTCGCGACCACCGGTTCGGCGCTGCTGGGCTCCGCGCTCACCACAGCGCTCGGCATCGGAGTAATGGCGTTCTCGCCGCTAGCTGCGATGCAGCAGTTCGGCGTCACGGCGGCGATCACGATTGCGTACTCGCTCGTCTTCTCAGTCTTGCTGGTGCCGCCCGCGATGACGGTCTGGGGCGCGTTCCAGAACATGCGACTGCGCTCGTCCGTGGAGCGCCAGTGGGCCGAACTCGACGTGGCGATAGAGGAGATCTACTACCGCCACGAGCAGGAAGAGGGCCAGGCGTAGAGGCGCACCGGCCTACGACCGGCTCCCGGAAACTAGGCCCCGAACGATAGCGACGGCGCGCCCGGCGTCCACGCCGACCGCCACCCGCACCGTCCCGTCCCCGTACATCGCGACGGTCCGTCCCCGTTCGTCGCCGTCCGTCACGACGGACACCTGCACCGGGCGACACGTCAGGACGTCCGGCTTGATCGCTGCCGCCACGGCCAGCGGATCGTGGAGGTAGAACTCTTGGGCGTCGCCCCGCTCCTCGAACCGGTCCGCCAGGATACGGTTGCCCAGCAGGGCAGACCGGGAAGCGCCCTCGAACCAGTGCGGCCCGTCCCGGCGGTGCATGGACGTGCGGCGCGTCACGTCGAGGCCGACGAGCGTCACCGGCGCTCCCGATTTAAAGACCGCGTCAGCGGCCCAGGGGTCTTCGTGGATGTTGAACTCGGCGTGGGGCGTGACGTTGCCCGGCACGTCGAACGCCCCGCCCATGACGACTATCTCCGAGAGCGCATCGACGAGGTCCGGGCAAGCGTCCAGCGCGGCGGCGACGTTGGTGAGCGGGCCGAGCGCAATGACGGCCAAAGGCTCCGCGGACCGGGTAGCGCGATCGCAGATGAACTCGATCGCGCTCATCCCGTGCGGTTCCAGCGTCGGGGCAGGCAGGCGGACGCCGAGTCCGTCCGAACCGTGAACGTGGTACGCGTGGGTGAACGAGCCTCGCGATGGCCGGTCGGCGCCGGCCGCCACCGGTATGGCGCTCCTCTCCCCATCGAGGTGTTCCACCAGCCGGAGTGCGTTGGCGGTCGTGTCTGCCAGCGTGGCATTCCCGCCAACCGTGGTGATGCCCTCGACCAGCAGGTCAGGAGCGTTCATCGCCATCATGAGCGCGAGGGCATCGTCAGTGCCGGGGTCGGTATCGACTATGACAGTACGCATACGCGGGACACTCCAAAGCGATGACTCATACCGGGATCACATGAAGCGCAGAGCGCTCGCTGGTGCCTACCAGTTGCGCCAGTCCTGCGTCGAGCGAGGCGAGTATCCCGTTGCGTTGTATCGCGGCGGCAAGGAGAACAGCGTCCGTGATCTGCCGGTATCCCTGAAGCCGAGCGGTGACTGCTTCGGGCAGATCGACCAGCGAGCGGTCGAGGGGCCAGAACTCGTGGGTCCCTCGTCGCCTGAGTTCACCGAGCAGCGCGATGGCATCCACAGGGGTTACGGCATGCCGGACAGCCGACGGGTTGCACGAGACTCGAACGAACCCGGCCTCGGTCAGCGTACACGTTGCCCAACCGGCGTTCCGCTGCTCCCTGAACCAGGAGAGCACGGCTTGGTGATGCACATGGTTGGGCCAGGCCAGCGCCACGAGGACGTTGATGTCCAGCAGGGCAGTCACGGCCAGTCGCTGAGCGACCGGTACACATCGTCGCTTGTGAACGGTTCTGCATCGGGAGGCACACGGAACACAACAGCGTCCTCATCGGATGCGATGGCTGCTCCCTTGAAACCTCGCCGGGCGAGTTCGGACAGTGCGGTGCCGAGGCTGCTCCCGCTCCGGTCTGCCAGTGCCTTTGCGACCGCCAGCACGTCGTCATCAATGGTTACGGTTGTTCGCATAGCAGCATCATCACATCATAGCATCAATCAGTCAAGCATATCCTCCCTCACGAGGCGCGTCCGAGTACGGTATCCTATGGGGAGCAGGTAATGCAGGTAAGCGAGCGGCGTCCGCTGCGGCGGGCGCCGACGCATGTACAGCACACTGGACGGCACATGACGGAAACAGCCCAGTCCCACCTCCGCAACATCGCCATCGTCGCACACGTCGACCACGGCAAGACCAGCCTCGTCGACGCCATGCTCCGCTACAGCCGCGTCTTCCGCCCGGACCAGCAGGTCGACGACCTCATCATGGACTCGGACCCGCAGGAGCGGGAGCGTGGCATCACCATCCTCGCCAAGAACACGGGCATCCGGTACGGCGACGTCACGATCAACATCATCGACACGCCGGGCCACGCCGACTTCAGCGGCGAGGTCGAGCGCGTTGTGAACATGGCCGACGGCTGCCTGCTTGTCGTCGACGCAGTCGAGGGGCCGATGCCGCAGACGCGCTACGTTCTGCGGATCGCGCTCCAGCAGGGGCTGCGCCCCATCCTCGTCATCAACAAGATCGACCGCCCGACGGCTGACGTTTCAGCCGCCTTGTCCGCGGTGCAGGACCTCTTCCTGGAGCTTGCGACGGACCCAGACCAGCTCGATTTCCCGGTGCTGTACACGTCCGCGCGCAACCGGTACGCGCTCGCCGAGGAGACCGACACGCCGAAGGACATGGGGCCGCTGTTCGACGCCATCGTCGAACGCGTGCCGCCTCCCGTCGCCGACCCCGGCGCACCGCTGCAGATGCTTGTGGCCGCGCTCGACCACGACAACCACCTCGGCCAGATCGCGGTCGGGCGCGTCTCGCGTGGGCGCATCGCGAAGGACGAGCAGGTCGTGCTGCTTGGTCAGGATGGCAGCTCAGCCCCGTACAGGGTGGAGCGCCTGTTCACGTTCCGCGACCTCGCGCGGCATGCGGTCGACTCAGCGTCCGCCGGTGAGATCGTGGCGCTCTCCGGGCTCCGCGGCGTCCACATCGGCGACACGGTCGCGTCGCCTGCGTCGCCGGAACCGCTGCCGCGCATGAAGGTAGAGGAGCCCACAGTGCGGATGACGTTCAGCGTCAATACGTCCCCGTTCTCGGGCCGCGAGGGCCAGTACGCGACGTCCCGCATGCTCTGGGACCGGCTCCAGCGCGAGTTGCAGACGAACGTGGCGCTGCGCGTGGAGCGTACCGACAGCGCGGACGAGTTCCTGGTAAGCGGACGCGGCGAGCTCCACCTCTCCGTCCTCATCGAGAAGATGCGGCGGGAGGGCATCGAGTTCCAGGTCTCCCGCCCGGAGGCCGTTACGAGGGCCATCGACGGCAGGCTGCACGAGCCGTACGAGCTGCTCTTCCTCGAAACGCGCGACGACTACATCGGACCGGTCACACAGGAGCTGTCGTCTCGCCTCGCGCAGATGATGGACATGCAGAGCGACGGCTCCGGCAACGTGCGCCTGCAGTTCCTGCTGCCGACGCGCGGCCTCATCGGCTTCCAGAGTTTCTTCATGCGAGCCACGCGCGGCAACGGCCAGATGAGCACCGAGTTCACGGGCATGGAGCCGATGCGCGGAGAGGTGAAGCCGGCGCGCGCCGGGGCCATCGTCTCCGCGGAGAGCGGTGTTGCCGTCACGTACGGCCTGCAGAATGCCCAGGAACGGGGCGAGACGTTCGTGGAACCACAGACGCCGGTCTACCAGGGCATGATCGTAGGGCGGCACAACCGTGAGCGGGACATGGACCTGAACGTGTGCAAGGAGCGCAAGATGACGAATATGCGCTCCGCGACGCAGGAGATCGTGGAGCGCCTCGCTCCCGCCGTGCGGTTCAGCCTGGAAGAGGCGCTCGGCTTCATCAACGACGACGAACTCGTAGAGGTGACGCCGAAGAGCATCCGGATGCGGAAGCGCATCCTGGACCCGGACGAGCGATACCGGGTCAACCGCTCCCGCGCCAAGGCCGGGCGATAAGCGCCGCTTCGCTAGCGGCCCGCGTAGACGCTGTCGGCGTGGCGGCCGTCCTTCTGGCGGTCGCGCAGTTCCTCGTAGTTCACGCGCTGGTTCTTGATGGCCGGGTCCGTCGCGGCGTTCCGCATGATCTCCAGCGGTTCGTCGCTGACCGACTCGAACCAGTACGGCGTACCCTTGGGGATGAAGAGCGCGTCCTTCGGCCCCAGCTCGACTGACTCGCCGTCCTTGCCGTAGAACTTCGCACGGCCCGACAGCACGAACCAGACGGCGTCCTGGCCGGAGTGCGCATGCAGGTTCGTCTCGCCGCCATCCCTGCTGACCACCTGGACGTTCACGCTCAGCAGGCCGCTGTTGGCCAGCATCGAGCTCCGCTTGGGCGACCCGGCCAGGTCCGGCGTCTCGTAGCGGACCGCTTCCATCCCGCCGATGCTCTCCCGCTCCATGGGCATGCGCCACCTCCTCGCTCATGCGTTGGTCTGTGCGTACGGTACTCCTATCCGGCACCACGTGTGTCGTATAGTGAGGCTCCGTGGAAAGTGAGGGGACGCTTCAATGCCTATCAAGCTCTCCAAGCTTCTGAAGGACAGAGAAAAGACTACCGGCGCCGCTCCGGCCGTCGGCGAGTACGCGGAGCGTTACAGAACCGGCAAGGACGGCGGACTGGAGGCCAGGAAGAGCGACTACAGGAAGTTCACCGATCTCTACTACGATCTGGTTACGGACTTCTACGAGTACGGATGGGGCAGGTCGTTTCACTTCGCGCCCCGTGTCCCCGGAGAGAGCTTCAAGGCGTCGCTTGCCCGACACGAGCATTTCCTGGCGCTCAAACTCGGGCTCAGCCCCGGGATGGTCGCCGCCGACCTCGGTTGCGGGATCGGGGGGCCGCTGTTGGAGATCGCTCGCTTCTCAAGCGCGAGGATCGTTGGCGTGAACAGCAACGGCTATCAACTCGACCGTGCACAGAGATATGCGCAAGAGGCCGGGCTGGCGCACCTGGCCGAGTTCATGCACTGTGACTTCCTGCACGTCGATGCTCCGGACGAGTCGTTCGACGCGGTCTATGCCATCGAGGCAACCTGCTGCGCACCGGACAAACCCAGCATCTACAGCGAGGTCTTCCGTTTTGCTGAAACCTGGCGCTTGCTTCGCCAACTATGAGTACTGCCTGACCGACCGCTTCGACCCCCAGGACCCCCACCACCTCAAGATCAAGGCTGATATCGAGCTGGGAGGCGGCCTGCTCGAGATCGACTACCGGCAGACGGTTGACGACGCGCTCCGTTCAGTGGGGTTCGAGGTGCTGGAGACGCGGGACCTTGCCGTCCAGACCGGCCCGTCGGTCCCGTGGTACCAGCCGCTGGCTGGTTCGGGCGTCTCCCTGGCCAGCTTCCGCAGCTCGAAAGCCGGACGCCTGCTCACCACCAATTCGCTGCGGGTACTTGAGAAGCTCCGCGTCGTGCCGCGGGGAACGGCCAGCGTGGCGGATACGCTGGAGATCGGTGCGGCGGCCATGGTCGAAGCGGGCCGGCTCGGCATCTTCACGCCGATGTACTTCATCCACGCCCGCAAGCCGGCGTAGCGCCTGCCGTACTCCTTCCCGCGCCGCGTGTCGTATAGTGCGGACACCAAGCGAGGAGGCGCGCCATGACGGACGGCAACCTGAAGATCGGCTTCCTGAGACCTGGCGCCGGGAACACACACTACGACGAATTCGCCGCGATGGTGCCCGAGGGCATCGACCTGGAGATGGTGGAGCTCGGCGTCCTGCGCACTGCGCTGACCGACTTCGCTGCACGCGCCGACGCTATCATCGAGCGGGCCACCACGATGACGCGCGAGCACGGCTGGCAGGGAGTGATCGTTCCCGGCGCGCCGGTTGAGGTGCAGAACCCCGGTCTGCGGGCGCGGCTGGCCGAGGCGCTGGACGTGCCGTTCACGACGGCGCTCGGCGCGGGCGAGAACGCGCTCCGCGCCTTCGGCGCGAGTCGCATCCTCCTGCTGACGCCGTTCGACTCCTACATGAACTCGCTCGTCGTGCCGCACCTCACCGCGGCTGGCTTCGACGTGCAGCTCGCAGACCTCGGCTTCAACAGCGAACAGGAGGCCGTCGACCTCGATGCGAGCATCGTGTTCGACATGGCCCGCGGCGCGGTGCAGAAGGCGGATGGCGTGCAGGCGCTCTACTTCCAGGGCGCGGTGCTGAACCCGCTGCCGGTGATCGACGAGATGGAGGCCGAGTTCGGCCTGCCCATCGTCGCAAGCAACCCCGCGATGCTCTGGTCGGTTGCCTCACAACTGGGCGGTGCCTTCAGCATCGCGGACAAGGGGCGGCTCGTCCGGGAGTGGCCGCCGCTGCCGTAGGAGCAAACGAACGATGAGACTCGGTATAGCGTTACCCATCGACTTCGGCAGCGACCCTGAGGGCGACGTGCTCTCGGAAGGGGCACGGGCGGCGGAAGCGAACGGATTCGACAGCGTTTGGTTCTTCGACTCCATCGGGCGCGGGCGGATGGCGCTCGACCCGCTCATGGGCGCGGCGGTGGCGGCTGCCGCGACGGAGCGCATCGAGGTCGGCCTCGGCATCCTGCAGGTACCGCTGCGCCACCCGGTCGAACTCGCGAACCGCATTCTCACCGCGCAACTGGTCTGCGGCCCCCGCCTGCTGCTGGGCGTCGGCTCCGGCTCGACGCGGACCGACTTCGAGGCGGTCGGCCAGCGGTTCGAGGACCGGATGACGATGCTGCGCGACGGCCTCGCGACGATGCGGCGGCTCTGGGACGGCGAGACCGTGGACGGCGTGAACCTCGCCCCGTCGAGCGCCGTCCGCGGCGGGCCGTCCGTCCTCATCGGCAGTTGGGCGGGCCCGCGCTGGATCGCCTCTGCGGCAACCGACTACGACGGCTGGATAGCGTCGGCGTTCTTCTCGGGCTACAACACGCTCAAGGAAGGACTGGACCGCTACCGCGCCGCCGGAGGCAAACGGGCCATCGTGACCAACATCTCGCTCGACCTGAACGCGCCGACAGAATGGCTGCGGGATACCGAGAACGCCTATCACCTGCGCTGCGCGCCGCCCGATGCGGCGGCGAGGCTGCAGCGGCTCGCCGCCGCCGGGTTCGACGACGCGGTCGTCGTGTACCGGGGCGCTGCCCCGCCGGACCTCACGGCGATACGCGCGCTGCTGCCGTAGCCGCGATGGCGGAAGCAGGGATGCAGGCGAACGCGCCGGACGAGGTTCCTGTCTCCGCGGGAACGACGAAAGGGTCCGCTGCTACGCCCACGCTAGCGCACCTCGTGCAGAGGACGGCGCGGCGGCTCGAGGCTGCTGGCATCGGCGACGCCCGGCTGGAGGCCGACCTCATCTGGACGACGGCGCTCGGCATCGACCGCGCCGCGCTCTACGCCGCGCTCCGCGACACGCCGTCGGACGAGGAGACGGGCAGGGCTGAGGCGCTCTGCGAGCGACGGCTCAACCGCGAACCCGTCGCCTACCTGATGGGAACGCGCGAGTTCTACGGCCTCCCCATCGCGGTCGGCCCCGGCGTGCTCATCCCCCGCCCGGAGACCGAGACCGTCGTCGAGGAGACACTGCGGCTCGTGGAAAGCGTGGCGTCGCCCGTGCTGGCGGACGTGGGCTGCGGCAGCGGCGCAATCGCCGTCGCGCTGGCCGTCGCGCGCCCGGAGGCGGTCGTCTACGCACTCGACCTCGCGCCGCGCGCGCTGGAACTCACCACACTGAACGCCGAAAGCCACGGGGTGAGCGACCGCGTGTGCGCGCTGGAGAGCGACCTGCTCACCGCGTTGCCATGCCCTGTGCACGTCGTCGCGGCGAACCTGCCGTACGTCATGTCGGACGAGATTCCGCTGCTGGAGCCGGAGGTGTCGCGCTACGAACCGCGCGAGGCGCTGGACGGCGGAGCGGACGGGCTCGCGCTCATACGTCGCCTGCTGGCGGAGTCGGGCGGACGCTTGTTGCCCGGGGGCGCGCTCGTGCTGGAGATGGACCCACGCCAGACCGCTGCCGCAGGCGATGCGGCTGCCGCCTGCTTCCCCGGCGCTCGCATCCGCGCCGCGCGTGACCTCGCGGGCAGGGAGCGCGTGCTGGTGGTGGAGACGGCAGGCCGCCGTTGACCAGCGGCGCGATGCTTGGCACACTCTGCGTCGAGTAACACGGAGGGAGCGAGGACATGAGCCACCACGATCACCATGACCACGACCACACCGATCCGCCGTCCGACATCGAGCTGCGCGTGAAGGCGCTCGAATCGCTGCTCGTCGAGAAGGGGCTCGTCGACCCGGAGGCGCTCGACGCGCTCATCGACCTGTACGAGGACAAGATCGGCCCGTCCAACGGCAAGCACGTCGTGGCGCGGGCCTGGGCGGACGGGGAGTTCAAAGAGTGGCTCCTGGACGACCCGAACGCCGCGATCGCCTCGATGGGCTACGTGGGCTCCCAGGGCGAGCAGGTGCGCGTCGTGGAGAACACGGACGACGTGCACAACCTGGTGGTCTGCACGCTCTGCTCCTGCTACCCGTGGCCGCTCCTGGGCCTGCCGCCCGTGTGGTACAAGTCCGCGCCGTACCGCGCGCAGGCCGTCGCCGACCCGCGCGGCGTCATGCGGCAGTTCGGCTCGGAGATACCGGAGGAGAAGGAGGTGCGCGTGTGGGACTCCACCTCCGAGATGCGCTACCTCGTGTTGCCGAAGCGCCCCGAGGGCACGGAAGGCTGGAGCGAGGAGCAACTCTTCGAACTCGTGACGCGCAACTCCATGGTCGGTGTGGAGGAGGCAAGGCGTCCGGCAACGGCGGGTACGGCATGAACGGCGTCCACGACCTCGGCGGGATGCAGGGTTTCGGGCCGGTGCGGCCTGAGCCGGAGTCCGAAGAGCCCGTCTTCCACGAGGCGTGGGAGAGCCGGGTGTACGGCATGACCCGGCTTCTGGGGCGGCTCGGTCTGTGGAACCTGGACAAGGCGCGCTACAACAGGGAGCAGTTGCCTCCCGCCGACTACCTCGCCTTCTCCTACTACGAGAGCTGGTTCGCGGGGCTGCGTAAGCAGTTGGTGGCGGCCGGCCTCATCTCGGAAGAGGAGCTGCAGACGGGCAGGGTGTCGGTCCCCGTCCCGGAGCGCATCATGGAGCGGGTCGTGGATGCCGAGGAAGTGCGGAAGGTCCCCATCATGACCACGAGCTACGTCCGCCCGGAGCCCGCGCCGCCGCGCTTCGCGCCGGGCGACCGTGTTCGCGCACTCAACCGCCACCCGCGCGGGCACACCCGCGAACCGCGCTACGTGCGCGGCCACGTCGGGACGGTGCGCGAGCACTACGGCTCGCAGGTGTACCCGGACCTGAGCGCGGAGGGCGTGGACGAGGGCCGCCATCTCTACAGCGTGCGCTTCGACGCGAGCGAACTGTGGGGCGAGTCGGCCGACGCCAACAGCGTGGTGTACGTCGACCTGTGGGAAGACTACCTGGAGCCCGCGCCATGACAGACGCGCAGTTGCCCGGCGGCACCACCGGGCTGGGGGACATCCCACTGGGAGACGACGGCAGGCCGGTGTTCGCCGAGCCGTGGGAGGCGTCGGCGTTCGCGCTCACGGTGCGCCTCTCCGGCGAGGGCCACTTCACGTGGGACGAATGGGCCGCGACGTTGAGCGAGGAGATACGCGCTGCGCAGCGCGAGGGCGACCCCGACCTGGGCGACACCTACTACCGGCACTGGCTGCGCGCGCTGGAGCGTCTCTGCAGGGAGCGAGGCCTCGTTTCGGACGCGGAAGCGTCGGACCGCAAGGAGACGTGGCGCAGGGCGTACCTCAATACGCCGCATGGCAAGCCGGTCGACCTCGCGGCGGGCGGCTGAGGGAGCGGGTCGTCTGTGAGAGAGGGCCGGGTGCCGCGTCCGGGCACCCCTCCCACAGACGCCGCAGCGGCACTACCTCCACACGGCACCGCGGCACACGAGGCTTATTCCATTTAGCGGGATATCTGTTGCGCCCGTGTTACGGACGCGTTACGCGCCTGTAACGATTCGGCAACAGGGATGGGGGCACAGGCCGGAGTTCGTATACTGGACAGATGCGTTACGGAAGAGTTGCGCCGCTCAAGTCGGAGACCGCCCTCGATAGAGGGAACCTCTGGCGCATCCTGGGGTTCCTCGCGCCGTACTGGTCACGGCTCATACTGATCCTCGTAACGGTCGCCGCCGCGGCCTCCATCGGCCTCGTGCCGCCGCTGCTGGTGCGGGGCATCATCGACTCGGCGATCGAGGGCGCCGACAGGCCGCTGCTGCTGTGGCTCTCCGCAGGCCTGTTCTCGGCCGCGGTGGCGCTCGGGTTGGTGGGCGTGCTGCGGAGCTACCTGAACACCGTCGTCAGTCAGCGGATCATGTACGACCTGAAGCTGCGCATGTTCACGCGGCTGCAGTCGCTCTCCCTGCGCTTCTACACGGAGGCCCGGACAGGCGAACTGATGTCCCGGCTGACGAGCGATATCGCCGGCATCGACACCATCATCTCCGGCACGCTCGTCACCATCTCGCAGAACGTGCTCATCCTGGTGACGACGCTCGTGACGATGCTTGCGCTCGACTGGCGCCTGACGCTCGTTTCGCTGACGGTGCTGCCCTGGCTGATCATCCCCACGCTCACCGTCGGCAGACTGCGCCGCCGCCTGCGCACGGAGCGGCAGCAGCGGAGCGCGGCGGTCAATTCGCTGATGGCGGAGAGCCTCGGCATCAGCGGACTCATGCTCATCAAGACGTTCACCCGGGAGCGGGAGGTGCTGGCGCGGTTCCGGCGGGAGAACCGGGACCTGATGGACCTGCAGATCCGCGAGGCGCTCGTGGGGCGCTGGTACTTCATGCTGCTGTTCATCGTGACGACGGGTGGCCCTGCGGTCATCTACTGGTTCGGCGGAGGGCAGGTCATCTCCGACTCGCTGACCATCGGGACGGTGGTGGCGTTCGTCGCGCTCCTCAGCCGCCTCTACACCCCCGCGACGGACCTGATGTCGCTGCACGTGGACGTGGTCACCTCCGCCGCCTACTTCGAGCGCATCTTCGAGTACCTGGACCTGGAGCCCGATATCACGGACGCGCCGGGCGCCGTGGACGTCGAGCACGCCGCGGGCGCCCTGGCGTTCGAGAACGTCGTGATGGAGTACACGCCCGGACGGAGAGCGCTGGACGGCCTGGGCTTCGCGGTGAAACCGGGCGAGATGGCGGCGCTCGTGGGGCCCAGCGGAGCGGGGAAGACGACCATCACCTACCTCATCCCGCGGCTGTACGACCCCACCGAGGGACGGGTGCTGCTCGACGGCGCCGACATCAAGGGGCTGACACTGGAGTCGCTTCGCGGTCAGATCGGGTACGTGTCCCAGGAGACGTTCCTCTTCCACGACACGGTGGCCGTCAACCTGCGCATCGCCCGCCCGGACGCAACCCACGAGGAGATGGCGGAGGCCTGCCGCGCGGCGTCCGTGCTGGACGTGGTGGAGGACCTGCCGGAAGGGTTCGATACCGTGGTGGGCGAGCGGGGCTACCGGCTCTCCGGAGGCGAGAAGCAGCGGCTGGCCATCGCGCGGATGCTGCTCAAGGACCCGCGCATCCTGATACTCGACGAGGCTACGTCGTCCCTCGATTCGCACTCGGAGCGGGCGGTGCAGATGGCGCTGGCCACGCTCACCGAGGGCCGCACGACCATCGTCATCGCGCACCGGCTGTCGACGGTGCTGGCGGCGGACGTGATCCTCTACGTCGACGAGGGCAGGGTGATCGAGCGCGGGACCCACGCCGAGTTGATGGCGCTGGACCGGCGCTACGCCTCCCTCTGCCGTGAGCAGTTCGCGACGACGCTGTCAGGGACCGGCTGGCTGGACTAGCGTGCAGCCTCCGCAGCGGCTGCGCGACGCTACGGCTGCGCGTCTATCAGCACGAACGCGATGACGCACGGAGCGTCGCCCCGGTTGTTCCAGTTGTGCACCGTGGCCCGCTGCACCAGCACGTCGCCCGCTTGCAGGTGCACTTCCACGCCGTCGTCGAGTTCCATGTTGATCTCGCCGGACAGTACGACCGCGTAGTCGATCGTGGGGGTGACGTGCATGTCGTACTCGTTGCCAGGCGAGAACTCGATGACGCGGAAGATCGTGCCGCGGTAGGAGGGCGGACGCTCGACCGTGCGCGCGCCGAGGTCCTCCCGGCCGGTCACCTCCGCCGGCGTGGAGTCGGTCATCCACGCGAGCACCGTCTCGACGCCCGGGCGCGGGTTACGCTTGTTGCTCGCCGTGTCGTCTATGAATACGACGGCCTTGCCATTGTCGTCGTGGCCCGTCACTACTCTGCGAACGTTCAGCGCCATGGGGCTCCTTCCTCTCGAACGTGGTTGACGGGTCCGAAAGACAGATGGGTGCAACTGGTGGACCTGGGGGGATTCGAACCCCCGGCCTCCTCAATGCCATTGAGGCGCGCTCCCAACTGCGCCACAGGCCCACTCTTGGGAAGGACCGGAAGCACCGGTCAGCATGAGAGCAGCATAGCACCAGCCTCGCTCTCCGAACAAGGCGGGTCACGAGCGTCCCTGCCGTCTCCGGAAGACGGCTCGGCAGTGTCGGTTGTGGGACTGGGGTCAGGGAGCTTGGAGGATGCCCAGGCGCAGGCCCTTCATCACGGCGTCCAGCTTGGTTGAAGCGTTGAGCCTCTGCCGCAGGTTGCGGATGTGGTTGCGCACCGTGTGACGGCTGATGCCGAGTTCCGTGGCGATGCGTGAGGTCTCCCATCCGCGCGCTACGAGGCGCAGGACCTCGAGTTCCCGGCGGCTCAATGCGGGCGCTTCCGCAGGGACCTCTGCCGCGTCCGGACTGTCGGAGATGATGTTGGCGCCGCCCGATGCCAGCGCATCGCGCACCGATTCGCTGGCCGCGTCCACGTACTCCGCGCTGTCGTCGAAGAGATGCACGATAAGGGGAGCGTTCCCCTGGACGCTCGCGATCACCATGGGAGTTACGGTGACCCACTTGCGTTCCCCTGAGGAGCAGAGCACGCGAAGCCGGACGGGCGCCGGTACGAGACCGGCACGGAGGTAACGTATCGAGGGGCACCCGCCGAGGCATTCCGGGGTCAGACCACTGGCAGTCGTCCCGGCCACTACCTGGTAGCACCTGCGTCCAAGTACCTCTTCTGCGCTATGGCCGAGGATGCGCTCCGCGGCGCGGTTCCAGAAGACTATGGTCTGGTCTATGGAAACGGCGTATGCCCCACAGGGGGCTGTTGCCAATACCGAGAAGAGGGAGTCTGCGGTCACGGTCACAGGGCTGCACCTTTTGGATATTGCCCGACGTTTCGTAAGACGCTACCACAGGTCATACGGCGGGTCTACGGCATCCATTATTACACTAAACAAGGCGTAGTAGTCCAATTGCAACACCGCACGATACCTGGATGTGTCGGCTCGGATGAGTACGAGAGTGGATGGCTGGATATGGTACGAATGTACCTTGCAGTTATGGTTCCCGGACTGTGAGAGATGGGACGGGTATCGCGGCGGGCACGACATGGTCCTCCTGCGATCCGGCCGCGGAAGGGTCGTTGCGAAGGTGCATAGCCGGTCGTAGTATGCGGGCGTCAGAGGGTCGTCTGGCGGATGGAAGCGCTGGGGAAGGAAGCGATATGGGCACGTTCATCATCCAGCCCCACTCCCGGCTCCAGGAATGGGTAGCCGAGGAGAACGGCTACTTCGCAGACGAGGGCCTCGACTATGTGTTCAGGGATTCAGGCGAGGAGTCGCGCAATCCGTCTGTCCACTCGGCGGAGGGAGCCCCCGATGAAGTGAGGCGAGGGGCGTTCGAATCGATGGAGGCAGGCCGGGCCTGCGACGTGAGTTCGGCGTGCCACTGGGCGGTGGGGATGGCCGCGAGCGCGCGGCATGGTCGCATGTGGGGACATGCTTACTCGGTGACCCCGGCTGGCGTGTGGGTGCCGCCTGGATCACCCGTCACTGAGCCTGAGCATCTCGCCGACGTACCGGTGGCGGTCGGCTATCACTCGGGCAGCCACTTCTCGGCCCTCCAGGCGCTCGAACCCCTGCTGGGGCCTGAGAACGTGGAACTGCAGTTCGTCGGTGGTGCATTGGACAGATTGCAATTGTTGCTGGAGCGCCGCGTGCAGGCGGGCAACATCTTCGGCACAGCAACCTATGTCCTCGAACAGCAGGGGTTCAGGAAGGTGGTCGATACTTCGTTCATGATCGGGTTCCTGATCCAGGACACGGCGACGGACGAGGACGCCGCGAAGTACTTCCGCGCGCTGCAGCGGGCCCAACGCGCCATCGACGTCGAGCCTGAGCGGTACAAGCACTACCTGCTGAACGAGCTTCCCGGGAAGTACCACTCCATGCTGGATATCCGGCGCTGCGGGACCGGCGAGCGGATCGTGTTCGAGCCCTACACCGTCGAGGTCTTCGAGCGGACGCACCGCTGGATGATGCTGCACGACCTCTTCCCGGCTGACCAGGCGGGAGCCCTCGATTACGAGGCCGCGGTCGTTCACTAGCGGATGATCAGGTGACGCAGAGCCGTTCCGGAGTCGAGGCTATCCTCGCGTACCACGAGGCGACCAAGCACTCCATGGAGAGTGTCCGGAGGGGCGGGCACATGCTCGACTGGTCGAACATGCCCCGCCCCTGGAAACTCTACGACGCTGCCTTGCCGGAGACCCCGTTGCCGCTGCAGTTGACCCGGACCGGCGTTCCGGTTGGCGAAGCGCTTCCGGGTGTCGGTGGGACCCCGGTCGACGAGTCCAGGTTGTCGCTGTCGAATCTCGCGAGCGTGCTGCAGTTGTCCGCGGGGATCACGAAGCGGCTGCGCGCGGGTGGCGGCTACATGTACTTCCGCGCGGCAGCGTGCACGGGGGCGCTTTACCACATCGAACTGTATGTCGTCAGCGGGCCGCTCTCCGGCCTGCCTGCCGGCGTCTACCAGTACGGCGCGCACGACAACACCCTGCGCAGGCTCCGCGACGGAGACTTCCGGGCCGTGGCCATGGAGGCCGCTGGGCTGGAGAGGGCACCCGCCGCGGTCGTCGTCTATACGTCCACGTTCTGGCGCAACTCCTGGAAGTACGGCAGCAGGGCCTATCGCCACGCCTTCTGGGACTGTGGGACGATACTCGCGCACAGCCTGGCGGCTGCTCGCGCTAATGGCTTGGGGGCCGACCTCGTCACGAGATACGCGGACACTCAGGTAAACGACCTCATCGACGTCGACGGTGAGACGGAAGCGTCCGTCGCGCTGCTGCCGCTGGGCGCCGGCCCGGGTGCGCCGCCTGTCGACGCCCCGGTGCGGCTGGACGTGCCGGTTGTGCCGCTCTCCCGCAGCCCCATCGACTATCCCCTGATACGCGAGGCGCACGCCGCGACCATGCTCGATGGCACTGCTCCGGTTGGCCCGACGCTCCGACACGGCGTGAAGGACGCCGTATCGGACGAGAGCCTCATCCCGCTTGGGGAAGGAGAGCCGCTCGCCAGAACGCTGGAGGACGTCGTCCTGCAGCGCGGCTCCTCGCGGAGGTTCGCACAGGACCCCATCCGCCTTTCGGCGCTCGCCGCGATGCTCGACGCTGCGGCGCGTCCCACCGGACCGGATGGTGCTGACACGGGCGAGGCGTTCAACGACCTGTACGTGATCGCCAACGCGGTCGAGGGTGTGGCGCAGGGCATCTACCGCTACCGGCCGTCGCTGCGGTCGCTGGAGCGGGTCGGCGTACCCGGGACGCGAGCGCTGTCCCGGCACCTCGCGCTCGACCAGCCGCTGGGCGGAGACGCTGCGGCAGACCTGTACTTCGTCGCCGACATGCCCGGTGTGCTTGACGGGTGGGGAGCGCGGGGATACCGGACGGCCCACCTCGATGCCAGCATCAGGGCAGGGCGCGTCTATCTGGCGGCGTATGCGCTGGGACTGGGCGCGACCGGGCTCACGTTCTACGACGACGAGGTCGTGGAGGCTCTCGGCGCCGGGCCGGGCTCTGCCGTAACCTTCCTGGTTGCGGTGGGGGTCCCGTGGCGGGACCGCGCTATCGCAGGATGAACGACGTTGCTGAGTTCTGGTTGAGCGAGGAGTTGTCCTCGCCTGTCGGTTAATGAAGGAGGAGAGCATGCCTGTCAAAGACAAGGTTGTCGTCATCACCGGCGGTGCGATGGGGATAGGCCGCTATAACGCCCGCGTGTTCGCCGAGGCCGGTGCGCGGCTGGCCGTCGCCGACATCGCGCCCATGGAGACTGTTGCTGCGGAGGTCGCGGAGCGCGGCGCGGAGGTCTTCCCCGTGCAGGTGGACATCCGCGACGAGGAGCAGGTGCGCCGGATGCTAGAGCGCGTGCACGAGCACTACGGACGCATCGACGTGCTCATCAACGACGCGGCCATCGTCACCCACTTCCAGGCGGGTTCGCCTCGCTGGCCGCGTATCGCGGATATGGAGTCGTCGTTCTTCGAGAACGTCATCCGCACAAACCTCATCGGCACGTTCCACTGCACCAAGCACGCCATCCCCTGGATGCGCGGGCAGGGCGGCGGCCACATCATCAATTTCGGCCAGGGCAACGTACGGAACGACCGCATGCCGGACTCCATCGGCGCGTGCGTCTACCGGACCTCCAAGGTCGCGATACGCGCGTTCACCGCCGACGTGGCGATGGAGGAGCGCGAGAACAACATCTGCATCGTCAGCATGGGGCCGGGCGGGGCACCGCCCGGCAGCGGCCTGCGCGCCATCGCAACCGACGAGACGCCCGTCGAGAACCGCACCAGGATGCACTGGGTCGGCGACATCGTGCAGGACCGCTACGTCCTCGCCTGCGACACGCCGATGGAGCTCACCGGCAAGCAGATCACCGTGCAGGACGGCAGGATCGTCCCCCTCGACGACTAGCCTCCGCTCGGCAGCACTGCCATGATCTGGCACTGCATGAGCATGCCCCCACCGAGGTCGGCGTTCTCTGCGTGCCGGGCGGGGCGGTCCTCCGGGTCTGGGAACATCGCCAGCCACTCCGGGTCGACGAACTCGCGGAGCGCGCGGTCCTTCAACCGCAACTGCATGTAGATGATGTCGTCGGTGGAGCCGCCCGCAGCCTCCATGACCCGCTCGATGTTGCGGAACATGCACTTCGCCTGTCCGGCGGCGTCCTCCGGCATCTCGTCCTTCTCCGCATCCCGTCCGCTGATGCCGGAGGTGTAGAGGATGTTGTCGATACGCACCCCGAGCGAGATCGGCGCGCGGTGCCCCATTCCGGAGAGATCGATGACCTGTCGGCGTCCCATGTCTGCCTCCTGCTCCGGGCGACGGCCCTGCTGGTGATGCGCCGAGTCTACAGCGCGCCGCGCTGCCGTGCGTGAAGATGTGCGGCCCCTTCCCCCTCGACGGGGAAGGCTGGGATGGGGGGAGATTCGCGACACCCGCCCCTTACGCGGTCACACCCCGACCGCGTACGCTGGCTCTATGACCGTCGCACCGGCAGCACCCATAGAGCGCGTCTATGGCTCGCAGGCTCAGCCATCGACAGGGTCTATGCCTCGATGTGCAAACTTGAAATTCGATGAAATCTTGATGCCTTGCTCTTTTGAAACCGCGGGAAGCAGGCCACGGCCTTGAACACAGCACAGAAGCAAGATTTCAAGATTCCAGATCGGACATGTGGTTCACTCGTAGACCTCCGAACAGGATTCCAGAATTCGTAGAGTGTTGGGATCTTGCTTCTCGGCCCCCGCTGGCAAGCGGCGCAAAACGTTGACCCTCTCGGGCGCTAGGGGTATCTTGTGCACGATTACGTCCGTGTGCGGGCGTGACCAGGGAACGACAACAACGAACCGTAACGGAGGCAGGAGCGATGGCTGAGAAGGCACTGGTTGCAGCGAAGGTGGGCCCCAATCAGACCGAGCAGATGGAGTTCGAACTGCCGGACATCCCCGTCGACGGCGCGCTCCTCAAGGTGGAGGCTGCGGGCGTCTGCGGCAGCGACGTCGGCGGCTACGAACGGGAGATGAAGGGCGGCCCCGTCATCATGGGCCACGAGAACGTCGGTTACCTCGCGAAGGTCGGCCACGTTTTTGCGAACCGCTGGGGCGTGAAGGAAGGCGACATGGTCGCATTGGAGGAGTACCTCCCGTGCGGGCGTTGCGAGTTCTGCCGCGTGGGCGAGTACCGCCACTGCTACGCCACCGACGCCTCCGCGAACGCCTCCGCCATCCGCTACGGCTCGACGTCTGTGGAAGTGGCACCGTCACTGTGGGGCGGCTACGCGCAGTACCTCTACGTTCCCCCGAACGCGCCGCTGCACAAGGTGCCCGATGGCATCACGGCCGAGGAGGCCGCGATGGCCCTGCCCATGGGCAACGGGATCCAGTGGGCGCTCATCGAGGGACAGGTCGGCTATGGCAAGAGCGTCCTCATCCAGGGGCCCGGCCAGCAGGGACTGGCGTGCGTCGTCGCTTCGAAGCAGGCGGGCGCGGACTGCATCATCATCACCGGCAAGGGCCCCAAGGACGCCCGGCGGATGGAGGTTGCACGAGCCCTCGGCGCGGACTTCACCATAGACATCGACGAGGAAGACCCGCTCCCCCGCATCAAGGAGATCACCGGCGGAGGGCCGGAGGCTGGCGTGGACGTGGTCGTTGACTGCACGTCCCACGCAGGCAAGGCTCCCACGCTCCTCGCCATCGAGGCGACGAAGCGCAAGGGAGGCAGGATGGTCGCGCAGGCGGAGGACCCGATCTTCCCGGACTTCCCCATCGGCAGGCTCACGCGCAAGTACATGACGCTCGCCAGCGCCCGTGGCCACAGCTTCGAGGCGGTCGAGCTTGCGCTGCGCCAGATCGCGTCGCACCGCTTCCCGCTCGAGCTCATGCGCACGCACACTTTCGGACTCGTGGACGTGCACACCGCCATCCGCGCGGTCGCCGGAGAGGGTGTGGACGACGCCATCCACGTCTCCATCCTGCCGTGGGAGTAGACTGTAACCGACGCTGCAACGTCTCCATCAGGAGGTAACGAGGACGATGCTGTCGATAACAGAGAACGAGAAACTGACCCAGGTGGGCCCCGGAACGCCGATGGGCGACTACATACGTCGCTTCTGGCTGCCCTTCCGCCTCTCCAGCGACGTGCCTGAGGCCGACGGCGAGCCCGTCCGCATCCGCCTGATGGGCGAGGACCTGCTCGCCTTCCGCAGCACGGACGGGAAGGTCGGCCTGATCCAGCGCAACTGCCCCCACCGCTGGGCTGACCTGTTCTACGGGCGCAACGAGGAGAACGGCCTCCGCTGCACCTACCACGGCTGGAAGTACGATGCGCAGGGCAACTGCGTCGACATGCCGACCGAGACCGACGAGAGCAGTTACAAGGACAAGATCAAGATAGCGACCTACCCGGTGGAAGAGGTCGCAGGCCTTCTCTGGACGTACATGGGGCCGAAAGACCTGACCCCTGAGTTGCCTGACTTCGAGTACCTCCGTGTGCCGGAGTCTCATCGGTTCGCCTCCTGGAACTGGCAGCAGACCAACTACGCGCAGGCGATAGAGGGCGGCATCGACTCCGCGCACTCCAACTACCTGCACGCCACACTGGACGCCTACCACATGACCGACGCCTGGCAGGACCAGTGGCAGCGCTCCCAGAACCTGCGCGACAAGTACCACGCGCGCGACCAGCACCCCAAGTTCTTCGCCGAGGACACCGACTACGGCGTCATCACCGGCGCGCGGCGCGACACGGGCGAGGGGGAGTTCTACTGGCGATACAACCTCTTCCTGCTGCCGTTCTACACCATGCCCCCCTCGTCCCCGTCCCAGAAGTTCTTCCATGCGTTCGTGCCGATAGACGACCTCCACAACATGCGCTGGACGTTCGTCTGGAACCTCAAGAGCGCCCTGCCGTCCGGCTCCATCGAGGAGTGGCGGAACGGCGCCGGCCTGCACGCAGCGTCGCTGCCCGGCCAGTTCCGCATCGGCTCCACCGCCGACTCCGTCCCCATCTTCGCGGAGCATTTCCCGCTCCGGAACAAGGAGAACGACTACCTCGTCAGCCGGGACTACCAGAAGCGGCTCACCTTCACCGGCATAACCGGCACCGGCGAGCAGGACCTCTCCGTGCAGGAGGGCATGGGGCACATCACACCGCGCAACAAGGAGCACCTCGGCACCACGGACATCGGCATCATCAAGTCCCGCCGCCGCCTGTTGAAGGAGGCTAACGCCCTGCAGGACGGCGAGGAGCCGTACTCCGCCTCGCACGGCGACGTCTACTACCTGCGCGCGGGCGACATCCTGCTCTCTCCCGAGGAGAACTGGGTCCACGACCGGAAGATCAAGGACCTGCAGACCGCCACCTGGTAGCACACTCAGGAAACCGGACCATCGCGGGGGCAGGAGAGAACTCCTGCCCCTGTTGTCTTGGGGGCGCACCGGGATGCCGCCCGCTCGGTTAGAATGACCGCAGACCATGACCAGCCGCCGTCACCAACGCTCCGCACCCGCGCCTCCGCCCGACCCCGCGCTCGTGGAAGGCAGCGCGAACGATGTCCGCCGCCGCCTGCGCCAGGCAGGGCGCAGGGATGTAGCCGACCGCATCCGCAAGGAGGCGGGCAGGGACGTCCCGTGCTACGGCGTGCCCTCCGCCGAGGTCTACCGCATCGGGCTGGACCTCGTCCGGCGGCTGCGCGCGGCGGGCCTCCCCGCCACACTCGCGATCGCAGACAACCTCTTCCGCACGGGCAACGTCGAGGAAGGGCTCGTCGGCGCGCAGATAGTCGGCGCGCTGGCGCGCCTCATCACGGGCGACGACTTCCAACGCATCGAGCCATGGGGCGACACGCTCACCTCTCCGCAGACCGCTGACGCCCTCGGCGCGAGCTGCCTCAGCCCATCGCTCGCCGCAAAGCCGTCGCTCGTGAAGACGATGCGCGAGTGGGCGCGTTCCGCGAATCCCTCCAAGCGCCGCGCCGCGGTGTCCGCGTTCGGCCCGCTCGTGCGGGAGGGGCGCTTCATGACGGACGCCCTCGAAGTCGCCGAGGTCGTTATGAGGGACGAGAGCGAAGAGGTGCAGCGCGGCGTGGGCACGATGCTCATGGAGGCCACTCGCCTCAGATCCGACCGCGTCATCGAGTTCCTTGCTGAGTGGAAGGAGCAGAGCCCGCGGCTCATCCTCCAGATGGCCGCGACCAAACTCCAACCCGCTCAGCGCGCTGAAGTGCTCGGCTGATGGTGGAAGCCCCGGAGGCGCGTCCGGCTCCCGGCATCGGGCGGCGGCTCTATCGGGGGATAGCGTTCGCGCTCATCGTTGGCCTCGCCGGCGCAGGGCTCAGCGGGGTCCCTGCGCTCTTCCTGCAGTCCGTGTTCGTCGGCGAAGCCCAGCGGTGCATTGAGGCTATCGAGAAGGCCGAGGCCGGGGGCGACGTGACCTTGACCTGTCCTGACCTGTTCGTCGCCCCGCCGGTCTGGTTGCCGGTCATCATGGTCGCTGGGGGCGCCGCCCTTGGCGCGGTCGGCGGACTCGTATACGGACTGGCCTCGCCGGGGCGTGGAGCAAGAGGCCCCAGGCCTCCGGAACAGTCCTCCTGGCTCCCTTTCTGAGGGGGCGAGCGGCAGCGGCGGATTCCGCGCAACTGCCGTCGCTAAGGCGTCGCACCTGCCCTGTAGCGTGTGTATCCTTAAACCCGGTTTCTCTCATGCGGTATCACTTCGCGCGCGCTCCTATCGCTCTACTCACGACCGTCCTGCTCTTGGGGATGGCGCTGTCCGCATGTACGCCCTTCCCCCAGCCCGACTACATCACCTACAGCTCAGGACTTTCCGGCGCACGCGACATCGCCGTCGTCCACCCGGACGGCTCGCATGCTTTCATACTCACTGACGACGGTGCGGGGCTCTCTTCGGACAACTTCGGACCGGTGTGGGACCCCAACCGTCAGCGCATCGCTTTCCTGAGCAACCGTGACGGGAACGCGGAGGTCTACGTCGGCACCGCCTCCGAGGATGCGCCGACCTTCTACCGCATCACCAACTCGGAGTTCAACGAATCCCAGATCTCCTGGTCCGCCGACGGCAGGCGCATCGCGTACACGTCCGAAGATTTCGATGGCAGACGCACCGTCCAGCACGTTGCGCTTGATGAACTCGTCCCCGTCGCCGTTATCTTCGGAAGCGATGGGGAGACAGACCCGGCCTGGTCGCCGACCGAGAATCTCATAGTCTTCGCCAAGCTCAACGCGGAAGGCGAGTCCACCGGGATTTTCCTGCGCGACCCCTCCAACGTGAACACCGTGCAGCTCACGGCGGGCCCCCACCACTTCCCCACGTGGTCGCCGAACGGCAAGCGCATCGCTTACATCTCCACCCAGAACGACGGCCAGCAAGACATCTACATCATCAACGTCAGCGCGCTCGGACCTACCTCCGAACCTTTGCGCATCACCCAGGACGCCGCGGACGACTACGGGCCTGTATGGTCGCGGGACGGCGGCAGGATAGCGTTCATCTCGGACCGCGCCGGCAATGCCGACGTCTACACTATCGTTCCGGACGGCAGTGGTATCACGAAGATCACGCAGAACGCTGTCGACGAGCTGTCGGTGGCGTGGGGTCCCGACGGGAGCCTGATCTTCCCCTCCGGCCCGGAGAACCAGACTTCTCTCTTCATCGCGGAAGCGGGCGGCCAGAAGCAACTCACGTCCGGCGCACCGGCAACCCTTCCCGACTGGTAACCTCCCTTCGTGGGAATCGACGCCCTTACGCACAACGACTCAGGCATCTATGCCGCTCCCGACGCTCCGGAGGCATGGGAAGCCTGGGTCTCAGCGACGCGGCTCAGGGGCTATCTCCTCAGGAACACCCTCGGCGATTGGCTCAATATGTACGGGGAGGCCAACGGCTTCCGGCGCGACGAGGCGTTCGACGATTACGACGAGCGCCTAGTGTTCCCGCCCTTCATCATGGGGCAGGGAGGCAGGTTCGAAGAGGCTGTCGCAGCACACCTTGGCTCGTTCCACGAACTGACCACGATCTCCCGTGAGGCGGACGACGTGCGCGAGTTGGAGGTCGCTCAAGGGACGTTCCAGGCGCTCGCGGACGGGCGCCCCATCATCCACCAGGCCGTGCTCTGGAACCCGGAGTCGAGGACCTACGGCGCAGCCGACTTCCTCATCCGCTCCGACGTCTTCGATGCGCTGTTCCCAGGGCACCTCGCTCCGGAAGAGGCGGCGGCCCCCGCGCCCGACCTCGGCGCCCCCTGGCACTACGTCGTGGTGGATGCCAAGTTCACGACGGTACATCTCTCCGCACAGGGCGACGTCGGGAACAGCGGGTCTTCGCCGGCATACAAGGCCCAACTCTACGTCTACAACGACGCGCTCGCCCGCCTGCAGGGGTACACCCCCCGACGTGCCTTCCTGCTCGGACGCGGTTGGGAGCAGCGCCCCGAACGCGGCACCAACGCGATGGAGCGGCTCGGCCCCGTTCCCATGGGCGTCGACGTGCAAGGGCAGGTGGAGGCCGCCGCGGCATGGGTGCGCAGGCTGCGTGCGGAAGGAGCGCAGTGGCGCGTCCTGCCCACTCCCTCGGTTCCGGAACTCTGGCCGTCCGAGGCGGACTGGCCCTGGGAGCGCGCGGTCAAACAGATCATCGGGGAACTCGACGACCTCACCCAGCTCTGGCAGGTCGGTGTGGAGAAGCGCAACAACGCCGTTCGCGCGGGTATCACCTCCTGGAAGGACCCGCGAGCGACCGCCGAGTCGCTCGGCGTCACCGGGCCGACCTACCGGCCGGTCCTCGAGGCGATCCTGGACGTGCACAGGAACGACGGCCCGGTCGTTCGTCCGGCCCGCGTTCGCGCTGCAGAGGGTGAATGGCGTGAGCAGCCAACGCTCGAATTCTTCGTGGACTTCGAGTACGTCACCGATCTGAACGACGATTTCTCCACGTTCCCCCAACGCGGTGGGCAGACCATCATCTTCATGATCGGCTGCGGACACATGGAAAACGGCCAGTGGCGGTTCGAACAGTTCATCGCCGACCGGCTGGACGAGCCCAGCGAAGCCCGTGCGATAGACGCGTGGCTCGCGCACATACGGGAGACGCAGTCCCGGCTCGGAGGTGAGGACGAACCGCGCCTCTTCCACTGGGCGCCCGCGGAAGAGATCAACTACGAGACGGCCTACAACTCGGCGCGGAAGCGGCACCCGACCAGGGGCTGGCCTGCCGTCAACTGGTTCGACCTGCTGCGCAAAGTGGTCCGGAAGGAGCCGGTCGTCGTCAAGGGTTCGATGGGGTTCGGGCTGAAGTCCGTCGCGCGAGCATTCCATGAGCACGGCCTCATCGCAACAGACTGGGGGAGTTCCAAGGTTGACGGCATGGGCGCGATGGTGGGCGCGTGGCGGTGCGACGCTGAGGCATCGGAGCGCAACGTCCGCCTTCTGGACACCCCGCTCATGCAGGAGATCGCGGCGTACAACCAGGTCGACTGCAAGGTGATGATGGAGATACTCCAGTATCTCCGGGGCCACCACTGAGCCGTTCCCTGCGCCTCTGAACCGCCCCCATCCGCCATGCATCCACCGCCCTTGCCGGGCGCCATCCGCGGTGCTACCATCCGATTGTGCATTCTTTCTCAATCTCTCTGCTATCCAGGACGGAGTGAGGTCAGGCACGTATGACACTGCACATAGTGGTGACCGCCAAGCAAGTGCTCGACCCCGAAACTCCCCTCTCCGCATTCAGCGTCGCTGACAACGCGGTTTCCACTGCAGGCAACATCCCGCCGGTCGTCAACGGATACGACGAGCAGGCCGTGGAAGCGGCCCTCCGCATCAAGGAGGCACACGGCGACGCGAAAGTCACCGTCATCTCCTGCGGCACGGACTTCGCGCTGGACGTCATCAAGAAGCCGCTCGCGATGGGGGCGGACGAACTGGTGCTCCTCCAGGACGCCGTATTCGAGAACTCCATAGACCCCAGCATGGCTGTTGCGGCCCTCACCGCCGCCATACGCAAACTCGGCGACGTGGATATCGTTATCTCCGGGAGGCAGGCGAGCGACTGGGACAACGCGCAGGTGCCGCTCGGCGTCGCGGAGTCTCTCGGCTGGGCCGTCGCGACCATCGGACGAAAGGTGGACGTATCGGACGGCAGGGTGCACGTCGAGCGTGTGCTGCCGGACGGCCACGAGACCGTCGAAGCGCCGCTGCCCGCGGTGGTGACGGTCTCGAACGAACTCGGCACGCCCAGGTACCCGAACATGCGCGGCATCATGGCAGCGCGGCGCGTACAGCCGACCGTCTGGAGCGCCGCCGACCTGGACCTCAACGGTGCAGCGCCCGCTTTCGAACTGGTATCGCTGCAGAAGCCGGAGCGCTCCGTGCAGACGGAGATGATCGGCGGCGACGACGATGCGGAGGCCGGGCGGAAGCTCGCCCTGCGCCTTCGTGAGGAGCGTGTGCTCTGATGGCGGACGCACTCATCATCGGCGAGGTCGCAGACGGCCAGCCCGGTTCCGCCACGCTGGAAGGCATCGCCGCGGCGCGCGGCCTGGGCGTCGGCCAGGTGGCTGTCCTGCTGTCGAGCCCGGACGCCGCAAGCGCGACCTCCGCGACCATCGCGGGCGGGGCGGATACGGTCTACACCGTGACAGACGGCCCTGCGGCAGACGGCGAGTTCGACGCGCTGGTGGACGCGGCGCAGGCAGCCGCAGCGCAGAGCGGCGCGCGCTACGTCATCGGCGCGAAGACGCTCACCGGGCGGGACGTGATGCCACGGCTCGCCTTCCGGCTCGGCACAGCGCTCGCGTCGGACTGCTCCGCCCTTGCTCTCGACGGCTCGGGACGCCTCATCGCGACCCGGCCGGTCTACGGCGGCAACGCGGAGGCGTCGGTTGCCTGCCTCGGCAGTGTTGCTGTCGCCTCCCTGCGGCCCAAGAGCGTGGATGCGCTCGAACCGGACGCCTCGCGCACCGGCGAGGTCCTGCCGCTGGCGTTCGAGGCGAACGTGCGCACCCGCGTGCTGGAGCGTGTCGAGGAGGCAGGCGAAGGCGTCCGGCTGGAGAACGCGCGGGTCGTCGTTTCGGGCGGGCGCGGGCTGGGCGGACCGGAACCGTTCGATGCGCTGCGGGAGCTGGCGAACCTGCTCGGCGGCGCGGTCGGCGCTTCCCGCGCGGCGTGCGACGCCGGTTGGGTGCCCTCCGGCTACCAGGTCGGCCTCACCGGCAAGACGGTGACGCCGGACCTGTACATCGCGGTCGGCATATCCGGCGCGAGCCAGCACATGGCCGGGTGCAGCAACTCTCGGACACTCGTGGCCATCAACAAGGATGCCGGGGCCAACATCTTCAAGGAGGCCCGCTTCGGAGTCGCCGGAGACTGGCAGAAAGTGTTGCCCGCCTTCATGGAACAACTGCACGAGTTGTTGGGGTAGTATTAGGTAAGACGGAGGTCGGACGATGGCAGACCAGGAATACGACCGCGAGATGGCCGAAGCGATCGAACACGCCGAGACGTCGGAGGTCGTCTGCATCATCCTTCCCCTCATCAACCAGTGCCTGGTCTACGACAACCGGAGCACGACGGAGGACCCGCCGCGCATCTCGGTGTCGCCGCCGCTCGGTTCCGCCGAACGCCGCCTGCGCCACGTCAACCGTGCACGACCGAACATGGCCCACGCGCGGGAGTTGGCCGCCATCCCCTGGGTCGGCTCGATACGGAGCCTCGAAGAGTCCGGCATCTGCGACATGCTGCACCGGCGCGTCCGCGGCTCCGGCTTCGACTCGGTGCAGCGCCAGTACGACGAGGCGCTGGACGAGCTGCGGCAGTGGGAGCGACGCTCCACCATCGCGATGATCCGCGGGCAGGGGCCGTACCACACGCTCTGGTCGCGCAACGGCTCCTAGCCGAAGCCCTCACTCATCCCCAGACCTGTCGCGCCGTTTCAGCGACGACGCGGAGTTTCTCGTTCTGCTCCGCGACGGTGAGCCTGTTGCCGACGATGGAGGTGCCGAACCCGCACTGGGGGCTGATCCCGAGTTGCTCGCGGGGGAAGTGCCGCGCGGCCTCGGCGATGCGCTCCGCAAGCCCCTCCGGCGTCTCCGCGCGCGGCGATTTGGTCGTGACGAGCCCCAACACGACGGTCTTGTCGTCTGGCACCGAGCGCAGGGGTTCGAACGAACCGGAGCGTTCGTCGTCATACTCCAGCATGAGCCGCTGCGCGTTCACGCGGCGCAGCACGGGCTCGATGAGCCGATCGTAGCCGCCCTCGGCCAGCCAGCGGCTGCCCTGGTTGCCCTTGCAGAGGTGGAAGGCGAACGTCACATCCGGGAAGCCGTCCATCACCGCGTTGTCCAGTTCGACACCCTGCGCGACCCAGTCCTCCGCCGTCCAACCCCGGCTCTGGTAGAAGGCGGCCCACGCCGGGTCCAGCACGAGGGGGTACTGCGGAGCGTCGAGTTGGATGTACGTCGCGCCGAGCCGGATAAGCTCCTCGATCTCCTCCCGGAGGATCTGCGCGACGTCGGCCAGGAATGCGTCGAGGGTGGGGTAGGCCCCGGTGGACCTCGCCGGGGACCAGAAGTTGGCGAACAGGCTCGGGCTCGGCAGCGTCACCTTCGGGATACGGGCGGTGCGGCCCCGGAGGTAAGTGAACTCCTCGGCGGAGAGGTGGCGCTTGCGCCGGAGCGTGCCGGTGACGCCGAGCGTAGAGGGACGCTCCCGTTGCAGGTCGCCGACCCGCTCGTCGCCCTTCCAATCGCCCCAGAGGAACGCGTCGACGTCGAACTCGCCGAATCCCTCGACCGCCTCCGGCATCTGGCTCTGGAATGAGAGCCTGCGCAGCTCGCCATCGGTGAGGATCTCAAGCCCGGCATCCTCCTGCGCGGTCACGACCTGATCGACGGCGGCGTCCTCGACACGCTTGAACTCTGAGGGCCCGATCCGCCCGGCATCGAAGTCCTCGCGGGCTGTGAGTAGTTCCGGGGGCCTGAGCAGGCTGCCGACCACGTCGGCGTGGGGGAGGTCTGTCATGCCGTCCGTCTCGTCGCTGCCGGCTTACGTTTCTCTAAGGGTTTCATATCGTTACACCCTGTCACTTTCACTCGTGGGTCCCGGCCGGCCATGTAACCCGTTCGTTACGTGCTGCCCTTCCGTTGTAACTCGATGTACGTGGAATGTAACCGGACGAAACAGCGCCCTCGGAGGCGGTCGCGGCAATGGATTGCCGCCAATCCCGCTGCTGGAGACAGGGTACGCGGTCGCGGGGCGTCGGCGTAAGGGGCGGATGTCTCTGCGAGGTTGTCCACTTGGCGGGGGAGCCGTCGCCTGCGATAATAGGGAGGATTCCCCACCGGCTGGAACATCCGGAACGCAGCGGCGCAAGCCGCTGAGGCGAGGCATATGTCATACCAGGTCTATTTCGCGAACCTGTCCGAGGAGAACCAGGCGCTCACCATGACGCTCCTCCGGTTGAAGGAGGAGGCCGGCGAGATCGAGCCTGACGAGGCCAAGCTCCTGGAGGAGTTGCGCGGCAGTCCCGTACCTTGGCCGGCGATAGCGGACGAGCCCCAGCCCCGGCAACACTTCAACCGCGGCGGCGGTCGCCGCGGCCCTCGCCGCGGCCCCTCCAACGGGCGCGCTTACCGGATAGAGGGCTGAACCAGCGCCGCGGTCAGTTCTCCGGCCCGCTCCCTGAACTGCACAAGCCGCTCCAGGACTTCCAGCAATGCCCGTCCCCACGGTGTCTCTTCCTGCGCGAGCGGGACGTGCACCTGCTGGTTCCCTACCGTCGTACCGTGGCCGAGCGCGCGCTCCAGCGCGATGCGCGCTCCTCCCACCTCATCCACCAGTTTGAGCGTGACGCGGTCGCCGCGCTTCGTCACCGACTCAACCCCGGCGGTCTTCGCCAGCACCCGCACGCGCACGCCGAAGAGCAGGTTGTGCAGTTCGTCCGGCAGCCGGTGGCCGAAGCGCTCCGTGAATTCGCGCGGCAGGTCGTCGACGTCGGCGACGGTCGACGCGCGCGCCAGCCGCTGGTACATCGCCATCCGCGCCGGCATGTGGGGGACGAGCTCCTCCGGGATCGAGGCGGGGAGCCCGAGGTCGATCACCGGGTCCGGCGTCTGTGGCGGAGGCGGCGGTCCGCCCTCGCGCATCGCCCGCAGCTCGGCGACCGCCTCTGAGAGCAGCCGCGTGTAGAGGTCGAACCCCACGGCCTGGATGTGTCCGCTCTGTTCGCCGCCGAGCAGGTTGCCCGCGCCGCGTATCTCCAGGTCCTTCATGGCGATCCGGAACCCCGCGCCCAGCTCGGTCGCCGCCATGATGGTCTCCAGCCTGCGCTTCGCCGTGTCCGTCAGCCGCCGCCCGCGCTCCACCAGCAGGTAGGCGTAGGCGCGCTGCGAGCGTCGCCCGATGCGTCCGCGCAACTGGTAGAGCTGTGCGAGGCCGAACCGGTCCGCGTGGTCGACCACCAGCGTGTTGACGTTGGGGATGTCCAGGCCGGACTCGATGATGGTCGTGCAGACGAGCACGTCCCCCTCGCCGTCGGCGAAGCGCTCCATGATCTCGGCGAGTTCGTCCTCCGGCATCTGCCCGTGTCCGATGAGTATGCGCGCCTCGGGCACGAGGTCGCGGAGGCCGGCTGCGGCCAGGTGAATGCTCTTGACGCGGTTGTGGAGGAAGAAGACCTGTCCCCCACGGTCCAGTTCACGCTGGAGGGCTTCCTTGACGAGGTCGTCGGAGCGCTCGGCAAGGTACGTCCTGATGGGCAGGCGCTCCTCCGGCGGGGTCTCGATGGTGGAGATGTCGCGTATGCCGGACATCGCCATGTGGAGCGTACGCGGGATGGGGGTTGCCGTGAGCGTGAGCACGTCCACCTCGGTGCGCAGTTCGCGCAGGCGCTCCTTGTGCGCGACGCCGAAGCGGTGCTCCTCGTCGATGATGACGATGCCGAGGTCCTTGAAGTCCACGTCCTTCTGCACGAGCCGGTGCGTGCCGATCACCACGTCCACCTCACCGCTCTTCAGCCCGCGCACGACCTCGTCCTGCTCCCTCGGAGTGAGGAACCGGCTGAGCATCTCCACCCGCGCGGGGAACGGGCCCAGGCGCTCCGCAAAGCTGCGGTAGTGCTGCTGCGCGAGCACGGTCGTGGGTACGAGCACCGCCGCCTGTTTGCCGCTCATCACGGCCTTGAACGCCGCCCGGAGCGCAACCTCCGTCTTGCCGTAGCCGACGTCGCCGCAGACCAGCCGGTCCATGGGGCGGGCTATCTCCATGTCCTCCTTCACGTCGTCGATCGCCCGCTGCTGGTCCGCTGTCTCCACGAACGCGAAGGCGTCCTCCATCTCCCGCTGCCACGGAGTGTCGCTGCCGTGCGGGAACCCCTCGGCGGACTCGCGCCGCGCGTAGAGCGCCAGCAGGTCTATGGCGAGCCGCTTGGTCGACTCCCGCGCCCGCGATACCGCCCGCGTCCACTCCTGCCCGCCGAGGCTCGTCAGCGACGGCGGCTTCTCCTCTCCTCCGGCGTAGGGCGAGAGACGCGCAAGGTGCTCCATCGGCACGTAGAGACGGTCGCCGCCGGCGTACTCGAGGATGAGGTACTCCCTCCCTCCGGGTCCGTCCGCATCATCCGACCGCGAACCGGTACCGGCGAAGCGTCCGATGCCGTGGTCGACGTGCACGACGTACGCACCGGGCGTCAGCTCCTCGACAGTCGTCGCCTGGAAGCGCTGTGCGTGCCGCCGCGCGCGGGTGACGCGCTGCTTCCGTGCGCCGAAGACCTCCGCGTCCGACAGGAGCGTGACGAGCGGTTCGCCGCCGTCCTCAGCCGTGAGCGTCCATCCTCCGGCGACGGTTGTGTGTACCACGGTGACGCTTCGCTCGGGCGCGGTATCCAGCGTCCGTTCCTCCGCCACTCCCACGTCGGCCTCCGCCAGCAGTTCACGCAGCCGCTGCGAGTGCTGCGTCGCAATCACGACCGCGCCGCGGTGTCCACCCTGCACGGCCTCGGCTAGGGCCTCGATGCCGCCCTGGTAGGACGGCGCGGCGTCGAACGGCAGCACGAGGGCAGGGCCGCCCGTCTCCGCCTGGCGGTAGCGGCTCAGCTCCAGCCGGGAGGGGAGCGCTTCCAGGGTCTGCGAGACAGAGTCCCAGTCCGCGAGCGGGGCAGGGAACCCCATCGGCAGACCGCCGCGCTCCTCCTTGGCGAGACGCAGCTTCTCCGCGCCGCCCTCCACGTGCCGCGCGGCCTCTGCCGCCTCGGCAGGCTCGTTCACCACCACGACAACGTCGTCCGGCAGGTGGTCGAGCAGCGTGTGCTGCAGGAGGAACCCGGCGTAGAACGAGGCGTTGTCCAGCGACACTCCGGCGAGCAGGTCCGCCAGTTCGTCCTGGATGCGGTCACGCTCGGAGGTGCCGGTGTTCGCGAAGTCGAGGCCGCGGATGAGTTCGTCGATACGAGCGTGGTCGGACAGTGCGGGCAACGCTTCTCCGGCAGGAAGCACCGTAACCGACTCCAGGTGCTCGCCGGACCGCTGGGTATTCGCGTCGAACGCGCGTATCGAATCGACCTCGTCGCCCCAGAGGTCGATCCGTACCGGCCGGTCGTGCCCCGGTCCGTAGACGTCCACGATGCCGCCGCGCCGCGCCGCCGTTCCGGGATGGTCCACGAGGTGGCCGACGGAGTACCCCATCCGTGCCCAGTGCGCCAGCATCGGTTCGACGGCGAGGCGCTCTCCTCGCCTGACGGTGTGCGCCGTCTCGCGCAGCACGGCGGTCGAGAGGGTCTTCTGCAGGATGCCGGTTACCGAGGCGACGACGAGCGGCGGCGGGCCATCCGTCCCATGCAGGGCTCCGAGCGCGCGGATGCGCTCGTGCATGGTGCCCGCTTCCACCGAGAGCCGCTCGTAGGGCAGCACCTCCGCCTCCGCGAAATGCAACAGCGGTGCGTCCTCGCCACAGTACGTCTCCAGTTGGTCCAGCAGGCGCCGCGCGTCGTCCGGATGGGGGCAGAGCACCAGCATCGGGCGTTGGAGGTCCCGCCAGAGTCCGGCGACAACGAGCGGCTTGGCCGCGTCGGGCGCAACGGCGGCGTGAACGCCGCCGGATGCCATCGCTTCCTTCGTCCGCCTGTAGGCTGACGCCTGCCCCAGCGCGTCCAGCAGTCCTGTCAGGCTCAAGCGACCTCCTTCGCGCTATCTCGATAGACGCAGACAAGCGCCCCACGCTGACAGCGGGGGACGCATCCATGGCCGGTGCGTACCGGCACCGGTTGAGTGTAACAGGCCGCGCTGTCTCGTTGACGGAGGGGAGACGCGTCGCTAATGTTCCGTAAGGGTTATGTTGCCTATACACACCCTCCCCTTCTTCCGTCTCGCAGCCACCGCTTCGCGAGGCTATCTGTCATGGGCCGCGCTCGTATGCCTGTGCGCGGTGCTCCTTGTCCCGTCTGCGTGCCGGCCGGCCGAGCCGACCCCTCCACCTCCGACGGATACGCCGGAGGCGACCCCGACGCGCGCAGCCGCGACCCCCACTCCGACGAACCCCCCCGAGCCGACGGCCACTCCCATCCCTCCGACCGCGACGCCCACGCCGAGGCCGGTCCCGACCGCTCCTCCGGCGCCGACGGCGACGCCCACCTCCGTTCCACCGGTCCCCACGCCGACGCCGACAGCGAGACCGACTCCGACACCCACCCCCACCGCCACTCCCACTCCTGTCCCTCCCAAGCCGTGGACAGAGTTCAGACCGGGCAGATGGCGCGTGGGCGTGGACATCGTTCCCGGCATCTACGTGAGCCAGCATCTCTCCAGGAACTGCGAATGGCTCCGTGCGCATAGCGTCAGGGCACGAGAGGGAGAAGTCATCGCCTCCGGCTCGGCGAACAGCGGCGTGCTGCGCGTTGCGATCCTGCCCGGCGACGTGGCGATCATCACCTCGCTCGGCTGCGGCACGTGGACGCTCGAAACGCGCGCCAGCGACCCTCCGCCTCACGACCCCACCTTCTCCCGCCGCAATCAGCCGACGACCCTGAGCAGCAATGTCGACCACACGTGCGCGCTCCGCCCCGACATGACCGTGGCCTGCTGGGGCAGCGACGTCTACGGTCAGTCCTCGCCCGAGGAGCTCAAGGACGAGAACGACGAGCCGCTCCCACCCGAGGAGTTGCTCTTCAAGTCCATAAGCGCGGGCGGCTTCCACACGTGCGGGGTCCGGAATGACCTCACGCTGCTCTGCTGGGGCGACGACAGCGTAGGACAGTCCACCCCGCTCGTCCGCACTGCCCCGGGCGTGGGCGATTTCTTCGTGGGCGTGGACAGCGGCACCCTGCACACGTGCGCCATCCGTCGTGATAACGCACCCATCTGTTGGGGCAGCAACGGACGGATGCTTGCGGGCGTACCCACACCCACTCCGGTCAGTACCGACCCGGACTACTGGGACGGCCTGAAGCGCACCGTGCCACCCCCCAACGAGCGGTTCGACGTCATCAGCAGCGGCGGCCAACACACGTGCGCACTTCGCAGGGACGGCTCCGCCGTCTGCTGGGGCGACGGCCGCTACAGGCAGACCACACCGCCGGAAGGAGCGACCTTCACGTCCATCAGCGCCGGAGGCCTGCACACGTGCGCCATCGACACCGGGGGCGCAGCGGTGTGCTGGGGCTCAGACGAGATGGGACAGGCGTCGCCTCCGGAGGACACGAAGTTCGGCGCCATCAGCAGCGGCACGAGGCATACCTGCGCCTTGCGATCGGACGGCGCAGCCGTCTGCTGGGGCAGCAACGCGCAGGGACAGTCTTCGCCGCCGGACCCGGACGCGCGGTACGCGGCCATCAGCAGCGGCGGCGTGCACACCTGCGCGCTGGAGGTGGACGGAACAGCGGTCTGCTGGGGACTCGACGCGTACGGTCAGGCGTCACCGCCTGAAGGCGAACGCTTCGCGGTAGGCCGCACCGGAGCGGTAACGGCCGGGCCGTCGACGTGACATCCGCCCGTTGTGCATTCCGGCCCGCACCGCCTAGCATGGTGTCAGCGGCGGCATAGGGATAGAGCGATACGTCGGGGAGAGCCCCGGTCTTGAGAGGCCGGGGCTCTTTGCGTTTCGCGAACAGGTCGCCGACATACCCGGGAGCGAGGAGGAGAAGATGCTCGGAACGTTGCGGGAAGTGATGGACGGGGTCGCGCCGGTACGGCGGGCGAACGCGCCGCTCGCCGCGCCGCTGCGGACGCTCGCGCCGGACAGGGGCGCGGACCCGGAGTGGCAGTCGACCGCCTACGGCGAGTACTACGCCCGGAGTGCGGACGTGTACGCCGCGGTGAAGCTACGCGCGGAGGCGGTGTCGCGCCCGCCGCTGCAGGTGCGGGAAACCGACGCCTCCGGGGCGTGGCGCCGGGTGGGGCCGGAGCATCCGGCACAACGGTTGCTGGATACGGTCAACGGCTGGTGGAGCCGGAGCGACCTGCTCATCGCGACTGAGACCTATCTCTGCCTCTGGGGGGCGGCGTTCTGGTACTTGGGACGTTCCGAGAAAGCGTCGGCCTCCGGCATGCCGGACGAGATATGGGCGCTGCGGCCCGACCGCGTGCGGGTGGTGCGCGACCCGGAGCGGTACGTCGCGGGGTTCGTCTACGAAGAACGCGGACGGGAGACGGCCCTGTTGCCGGAGGAGGTGGTCTGGTTCCGCTACTTCAACCCACTGGAGGAGTTCGCGGGGTTCGCGCCCATGGCCGCCGCGCGGCTCACCGCGGACATGGGCATGGACGCGCTGCGGTTCAACCGCGAGTTCTTCCGCAACGGCGCGCAGCCGCAGGACCTCATCTTCCGGGCGAGCGGGCCCCTCACCGACGGCCAGATCACGGAGTTCTACTCACGGCTGGAGGCGCGCCACGCCGGGCCGGGCCGCGCGCATCGCCCGCTCGTCACCGGCGACGGTTGGGACGTGCAGCAGCTGGGGTTGAACCAGCGGGACATGGAGTGGCTCGCCGGGCTGCGATGGAGCCTGGAGGGCGTCGCTCGCGTGTACGGCGTGCCGCTGCCGTTGCTGGAGGACTTCAGCCACGCGACGCTCAACAACGTGCGGGAGGCGCGCCGCATGTTCTGGGAGAAGACGATGGTGCCGGAGTTGACGTTCCTCGCGGGCGCGATCAACGAGGGGCTGGTCCCAAGGCTTGGCCCAGCGGGGCGCGGGCTCTCAGTGGCGTTCGACCTCACCCAGGTCGAGGCGCTGTCCGAGACGGAGAGCGAGCGCACCAAGCGGCAGGTGGCGCTGGTGCAGGCGGGCATCCTCACGGCGGATGAGGCGCGCCGGGAGCGGGGGCTGGGCTAGCCGCGCTTGCGCTTGCTGACCCACGGGCCGGGCGGACCGTCCAGCGGCGTGCAGACGCGGCATGGACGGTAGCCCGCCGCGGCTGCCTCGCTCTCGTCCGCGAAGGCGACGCGGTGGTCGGGCCTCGTGCGCCGCCCCGGCGGGCAATCGGGGCGGCAGAAGATGCGCGTCGTCGTGCAGCCGTTCAGCATGGCGTCACCCGGATCGTGCGCTCAGCCCGTTACAGGGGGAGGTCTGTGGCGGAACCGAGGTGGTCATACGCGCTCTTGAAGTCTGCAAGGGTGTCGATGTCGGTCCAGAAGAGGCCTTCGACATCGCGCGTCGTGACCCCGCAAGGCTTGTCAGCCATGTGCTGCATCACGCGGCTCAGTTCCAGGGATCCGCCCTCCTGGGCATAGAGGTGGTCGAGGGTTGCGAAGATGGACGGCTGGAAGACGAAGACGCCGATGTCCACGGCGTTCCACCGCCGCAGCCCTTTGCCGATGTGCCGGAGGTAGCCGTCGTCGTCGACCAGCACTTTCGTGGCGTCGCTCAGCTGGCTCTCCATGCACGCGGCAGAGTCCACGCCCAGCATCGCCGGGTGCTCGTACTCTCCCACCAGCCGGACCGCAACATCCGGTTCGATGATGTGGTCGCTCATCGCGAGCATGAACGGACCGCCGCCCGCGAAGTCCCGCGCGGCGCGCACGGAGACCGCGTTGCCGCCCTCGAACTCGGGGTTGTGGATGAACTCCAGCCGGACACCGTCCGGCGCCCAATCGACGAGTCCTTCCATGATCTGTTCCGCACGGTAGCCGACGACGATGCCGACCTCCCGGATACCCGCCTCGGCCATGGCGGTGAGCGGGTACCAGATGAGCGGACGGTCCCTCAATTGGATCAGCGGCTTCGGCGTCCGGTACGTGAATGGCCGGAGTCTGCCGCCGTCACCGGCAGCGAGGATCACTCCCTGCATAGGCATGCTCCTTCCAACAAGTTGTCGGATGCCCTGTCCGCCGGGGGAATGACGGAAGGGTGCGCCCTCAGCTCGCCGGGGCGCTCGAGAGAAAAGGCCAGGAGGCGGTTAAGCCCTGGCCAGCTCCTGAGACTCCTCCACGATCTTCGGAGTCAGGTGCGCGGGGACCTCGCCGTAATGGTCGAACTGCATGGACAGAGTCCCGCGTCCCTGTGTGAGCGCGCGCAGGTGTGTGGAGTACTGCAGCGCCTCCGATTGAGGCACCTCGGCCTCGATGTGTGCGACGCCGCCCACCGGGGTCATGCCCGATATGTGCGCGCGCCGGGTATTCAGGTCGCTCACCACCGCGCCGGCGAACTGCTCCGGCGCAACGATGGCCATGCGCATCACCGGCTCCAGCAGCGTGGGAGAGGCTTCCACCACTCCCTTCTTCATCGCCATGCTGCCGGCTATCTCGAAACTCTGCCCGGACGAGTCCACGGAGTGCGAACTGCCATCCGTGAGAATGACCTTCACGTCCACGATGGGGAAACCCGCCAGGGCGCCTTCCTCCATCGTCTTGTTGATGCCCTTCTCCACGGCGGGGATGTACTCCCGGGGGACGTTTCCCCCGACGACCTCGGAAGCGAATTCGAACCCTTCGCCCCTGCCGCGCGGCTCCAGCCGCAGCAGCACGTGGCCGTACTGGCCGTGACCGCCGGTCTGCTTCTTGTGCTTGTATTCGACGTTCGTGACCCGTGAGATGGTCTCGCGGTATGCCACCCGCGGCGGTGCGAGCTCCAGCTCGACGCCGAACTTCCGCTTGGCGCGCTCCGCCATCACCTCCATGTGCGTGTTGCCCTGGCCCGCGATGACCAGTTCGCCTGTCGCTTGGTCGCGGTTGAGGACGAGGGAAGGGTCTTCCTCGGTGAGCCGCGCAAGGGAAGAAGAGAGCTTCTCGAAGTCGGCCTTGCTCTTCGGATGCACGGCGATGTGGAAGACGGGCTCCGGGTACTCCACGGGTGCGAGAGAGACCGCGTCCGCCTTTGTGGTGAGCGTGTCGCCGGTAACGGCGTGCGCCAGTTTCGAGACGCTGCCGATATCGCCCGCCGCGAGGCTGGGTACGCTCTCCTGCTTCTTGCCGACAGGCACGAACACCTGGCCGATGCGCTCCGTCCCGCCCGAGCCGCTGTCGAACACCTCGCTGTTCGCGGAGAGCGTCCCGCTGATCACGCGGAAGAAGGAGAGCTTGCCGACGAACGGGTCGGCCGTCGTCTTGAAGATGAACGCGGCAAGCGGCCCGGCGGGGTCCGCTGTCAGTTCCACGTCTCCGCCGCCCTTCGTGGCCTTCACGGCCGGAGCATCGGCAGGCGAGGGGACGTAGCTCACGATGGCGTCCATCAGCTCCGTGACGCCCACGCCGGTCGTGGACGAGCCGGCCAGGACGGGAACGGTCTGCCCCGTCCGGACGCCGATGCTCAACCCCTGCGCGATCTCGTCGTCGGTGAGGGAGCCTTCGTCCAGGAACTTCATCGTGAGGTCGTCGTCGGTCTCGGCGACGGCCTCTCCTAGCTGGTCCTTGGCCGCCGCGATGGCGTCTTCCATCCCGGCGGGCGCGCTCCCCTCGACGCAGCTTGCGACCCCGCTGAACGAGGCTTCCGCGCCGATGGGCAGGTTGATGGGGGCGCACCGGGGCCCGAAGCGCGAGCGGACCTGGGCCATCGTGGCCTCGTAGTCGGCGTGCTCGCGGTCCATCTTGTTGACGAAAACGATCGCGGGGATGCCGAGTTCACGGACGCGCTGCCACGCTATCTCCGCGCCCACCTCCACTCCGCTGGGAGCGGAGAGCACGATCACCGCGGCGTCGGCGGCGCGCAGAGCGGATACGGTCTCGCCCAGGAAGTCTGCGTAGCCGGGAGTGTCGATCACGTTGATCTTCACCCCCTTCCAGACGCACGGCAGGATGGCGAGTTGCAGGCTGGTCTGCCTGCGCTGCTCTTCGGGCTCGAAGTCGGAGGCGGTATTGCCGTCCTCGATGCGCCCTGCGCGGTTGATCGCGCTGGTCGCGTGAAGCATCGCTTCTGCGAGCGACGTCTTGCCCGCGCCCGAGTGCGCCAGGAATACTACGTTACGGATCTGCTGCGTGTTGAACTGGTCCACGATAGGCGGCTCCCCTTAACGCCGGAGTGGTTGTGGAGCGCATAATAGTTATCCGGCCATGAACGTGCAACGCACAATCGGCAGAGCAGCGCAGGCAGGGTTGAGGCGGGTGGATGCGCGCGCTGATGGGTAACTTCACGCTCGGACTCTGGGCGTTGGCGGCGCTGCTCCTGATCGCCGCAGGCATAGGCAGGGGCGACTCCGTCAGTGAACTGCACCGCGCCTCCGCGCCCTATGAGCAGGATCTCGTGCGGTGGGAGATAACCCACTTCCCGGACAAGTGGCTCCGACAGGCGGTGGGCATCTTCAGCAGGCCGGACGCGGAGGAGCGGCTGGAGCGCGTGAAGGAGTTCTTCCGCGTGAGCGATGACATGAGCGCCAAACGCAGGGAGATAGAGCGTGCCCTGGCCGAGGGCGCATCCGACGATGAGGTCGCAGCGTTGGAGGAGGAGCGGACGAGGCTGGCGCGCCGCCGCGCGGAACTATCGCCGTTGGTGGAAGAGACGCTGGAGAGCGCGATATCGCAGAGCGCCGACGATCTGGGCGTCATCGCGCGGTTCGGGCCGGTGCGCTGGCCTCCCGTGGACTTCGCGTTCCAGGAGGGCGGCCACGTGCTGGTGCGCTCGCCGCGGGACGACATCATCCGGCTCGACGACCGCCTGCTGACGTCGGACATCAGCCTGCCAGGGCAGGATGAACTGGAGCGCACAGTGGAGTCGCTGGACGACAACATCTCCGCGATCGTTGCGCGCATCGGCGGGGTGGCGACGTATCCCGCTCAGGTCACACCGGACACGTCGCTGCGCGGCGCGCTCTTCGTCGCCAGCCACGAATGGCTGCACCACTGGCTCATCTTTCACCCGCTCGGACGCGCGTGGTTCGCGGGAGGCGAGCTCACGAGCGTCAACGAGACCGTCGCCAACATCGCGTCGGAAGAGCTGAGCGACCGCGCACTCGAGTTGCTGACCGGCGAGGTCGTGGTGCGCGAGCCGTGGCAGCCGCCAAAGGTCGGCGAGCCCAGGCCGACGCCGGAGCCCGGCGTGTTCGACTTCCGGTACGAGATGCGGTCGACGCGCGCACGGCTGGAGGAGTTGCTGGGGGAGGGGAAGGTCGAGGAGGCAGAGACGTATCTGGAGGAGCAGCGGCTCCGGTTCGTGGAGGAGGGCCACAACATCCGCAAGCTGAACACCGCATGGTTCGCGTTCCACGGCACGTACGCGGACGGGCCCGCGTCGATCAGCCCCATCGAGCCGCAGCTGCGAACGATACGCGCCGATTCCGCCGACCTCGCGGAGTTCCTCGACCGCGTCGCCGTCATCGACGAGGCCGGAGAACTGGAGCGCCTCGCACGGGAGGCGGGCTGGCGTCCGTAGCGGCATGCCGCGCTGGTAGAATCCGGCCATCCTCTGGCGCGAGGCTGCATTGCTCCCGATAAGCCTCTCACTCTCCAACTTCCTCTCCTACCGCAGCGCCGCCCCCACGCTCCACCTGGAGGGCATCCGCGTCGCGTGCCTCTGCGGGCCGAACGGCCACGGCAAGTCCGCGTTGCTGGACGCCGTCACGTGGGCGCTCTGGGGGAAGGCGCGCGGCCAGCGGCACGAGCAACTGCTCCACCACGGCCAGACCGAGATGCACGTCGAGCTGGTGTTCGACGTCGGCAGTGAGCGGTACCGCGTCTCCCGTCGCTACTCCCAGGCGAGGCGCAATCCGCAGAGTTCGCTGGAGCTGGCCGTTCAGACCGCGGGCGGTGAGTTCCGCGCCATCACCGGCGACACCATCAGGGCGACCGAGGCGGAGATCGAGCGCATCATCAACATGGACTACGGGACGTTCGTGAACAGCGCGTTCCTCGTGCAGGGCCGCGCCGACGAGTTCACGATGGCCACGCCCGGCGTGCGCAAGGACGTGCTCGCGAAGGTGCTCGGGCTCGGGCGGTACGACGAACTCTCCGAGCGTGCCCGGCTGCGCGGACGCGACGCACGGGCCAGGCTCGACGCCAACGCCCTCAACATGGACCGCCTGCGCGAGCGGGCCGCGAAAGCCGACGAGACGCGCACCGCTCTGGCCGAGGCCGAGCGCGAACTCGCCGAGGCTGCCGCTTCGGTAAACGGACTCACGGAGCGACTGCAACTGCTCCGCGACAAGGTCACGCACCTGGAACGCCGGCAGGCGGAGCGGAACGAGCAGGATGCTGCGGCACAACGCGCGCGCCAGCGGCAGGCCGGAGAGGAGGCGGAAGCCGCGACCCTCAACGAGCGCCTCGTGGGCTGGCAGCGCACCATCGAGCGTGCAGCCGAGATCGAGCAGGGGGTCGCCATACTGGAGGCGGCGCGCGAGCACGCGAGGTCGCTCGCGGACGCGGCGCAGCGGGCGTACGCGCTGCAGACCGAACTCGCGCCGCTGGAGAACGCGATAGGGCAGGCCCGCGCCCGGCTGGAGAGCGACGTCCAGGCGCAGCGGCAGCACATCGACACCCAACTCACGCCGAGGGCGGAGTCGCTGCCGTCGGTCCAGCATGCCCAGGACGCGTTGGCGGAGCGGCAGACCGCGATGGAGAGCCGCCGGAGCGATGCGGCGCAGGCCGAGCAGTCGCACCGGCAACTCACGCTCGAAGCGCAAACGCTCCGGCGCGACAACGAGCAGGTGGAGAGGGCTGGCAAGGAGCTGGGCGGCAAGCTCGCCATGCTCGACCACGAGCACACGGACGGCGCGACCTGCCCGTTGTGCAGCAGCGAACTCGGGCCGGACGGCGTCGCGCGGATACGCTCGGCCTACGAGAACGAGATCGCGGAACTGCGCCAGCGGTACGCCGCGCAGAAGCAGCGCGCGGAGGAGTTGGAGCGTCAGGCGGGCGAGGCCGCGGCAGGCATCGAGCGCGCGCAGGGCGAACTGGCTGCCGAGCAGCAGCGCATCGCGGAGGAGCAGAGCCGCCTGGCGGTGCAACGGGAGGAGGCGGAGCGGGCGGTGGAGCAGTTGAAACAGGCCGTGCCGTTGCTCCGCGAGAGCGAGGCCGCGCTCGCGAACGGAGCATACGCGCAGGACGAGCAGGCGGCGGCACGAGGACTGCGCGAGCGGCTCGTTGGGCTCTCGTTCGATCCCGCGGCGCTCAACGCGGCAGAGGAGCAGGTCCGAGGGCTAGCTCATTGGGAGGAAGAGCAGCAGTCGCTCGTCGTGGCGCGCGAGCGCATGGACGACGACGCTGCTGCGCTCGAGCGGGCCCGCGTCCGGGCGACGGAGGCGGCGAACGACGCCGTACGCGCCGAGCAGGCGAGCGCGGCGATAGCGGAGGAACTCGCAGAACTGCCATCGTGGACCGCGCAGCGCGCACAGGTTGAGGAGCAGCTGCGGATCGCGTCGGCGGCGCGCGACAGCCTGCAGGCGCGCAAGGGCTCGTTGGAGAATGAGATGCAGCAGATCGAGCAGGCCGCCGCCGACCTCGCGCAGGCCGAGGCCCAGCGCGACACGCTCACCGGTGAAGCGGGCGCCTACGCGGAACTGGCGCTCGCCTTTGGCAGGGGGGGCGTGCAGGCGCTCCTGATGGAGGCTGCTATCCCGCGCCTGGAGGACGAGGCCAACGACCTGCTGCGCCGCATGACCGACGGCAGGATGGCGCTGAAGCTGGAGACGCAGAAGGAGCGCAGGAGCGGCGGCGACGCAGTCGAGACGCTGGAGATCGTCATCGCGGACGAACTCGGCTCCCGCGCCTACGAGATGTTCAGCGGCGGCGAGCGCTTCCGCATCGACTTCGCGGTGCGCATCGCGCTCAGCAAGGTGCTCGCGTGGCGCGCGGGCGCCCCCCTGCCGACGCTCTTCATCGACGAGGGGTTCGGCACGCAGGACGCCGAGGGGCGCGACCGCATCCTCGAGGTCATCCAGGCGATCGAGGACCGGTTCGAGCGCATCCTCGTCATCACCCACATGGACGACATCAAGGAAGCGTTCCCGGTGCGCATCGAGGTCTCGCGCGGGCCGAACGGTTCGACGTTCTCGCTCTCCTGACGCGCCGAAGGCGCGCCGTCTCGTGTAGCATCGCGCCCGCCGGACATGGATACGGCGCACACGTTCACTGACAGGGAGGACTGCCCATGACGCTGCACCAAGCGGAGGAGAGCAAGGCGCGGGGACGCGCGGTACGAAAGGCGATCAGCGGTTCGGAGGGCTCGCGGAGCACCGGCAACGCCGCCGGGCTGGACATGGTCCCGGGGCTGGAGGACTTCGTCATCGGCTTCAACTTCGGCGAGGTATGGTCGCGCGAGCGCATCGACCTCAGGACGCGCTGCATGATCGTGCTCGGGATGATGACGGCGCTGGGGCGCACGCCGCAGGTCGGGGCCTACACCCGCTACGCGCTGCACCTCGGCATCACGCCTGAGGAGATAGCGGAGGTCTTCCTGCAGGCGATCCCGTACGCCGGTCTCCCCGCCGCGTTCAACGCCATGCAGGCCGCCAGCGACGTCTTCAAGGAGCAGGGCGTCACCGTCAACATGGAGGCGTAGCAGGCGCATGACCACCTCTGATTCCCGCTGGGACCAGAGCGCGATGGTGGAGCGGATGTCGTCGGACTTCGGACGCCGCTACCCGCTCGCGTTCTGGGAGTTCTTCGAGTCCCAGGTGCGCCTGCTCGTCGGCGACGCACCGGCCATCGCGGACCTCGGCTGCGGCGCGGGGCTGCTGCTGCAGGAGCTGTCGTCGCGTTTGCCGGACGCCGCGCTGTGTGGCGTGGACGTGTCCAGGGCGATGCTCGCGAACGCGAAAGGGCTCGACTATGCAGGCGCTGCGCCGTCGTTCACGCTGCACGACCTGAACCATGCGCCGTATCCGGTGGAGGACGCCTCGCTCGACCTCTGCATCTCCGCAAACGTGGCCTGCTTCCTCGACAACCCGTTCCTGCTGCTCGCCGAGGTGCGGCGGATGCTCCGTCCCGGCGGGGTCTACCTGCTGTTCGACTGGAAGCGGCAGACGCTCCCTGGCTACATCGAGGACCGCGGCGGGTTCGGCGACGACCCGGCGGCCCTGATGAGCCTCCAGCCGTTCCACAACCGCTTCACCGTGGACGAGTGGCGGTGGCTGGTTGCGGAAGGCGGCTTCGAACTGGTCGGCGAGGCGCACCCGCGCACCAGCCACGTCGCCCTTGCGGGCGTGCCGGGATGACGCAGCGCGACGAGCGCGCCCTGCGCCGCCAGTTGGAGCGGTACACGCTCCGCTTCAACGACGCGTTCTGGCGCTTCTGGGACGAGCAGGTCGCCCCCACGCTGCCGCCCGCGCCGGTGATCGTGGACGTGGGGCCGGGCCCCGGCCTCTTCCTGCGCGACCTCTCCGAGCGCCTGCCGGACGCAACGCTCCACGGCGTCGACGCCAACGAGGCGATGATCGAGAACGCGCGCGCCATCGACTACGCCGGACCGGTGCCCACGCTCGTGCTGGCGAACGTTGAGTCCGCGCCGCTGCCCTACGGCGACGGGTCGGTCGACCTCCTCACGATGGCGGCGGTGCTGCACGGGTTCGACGACCCGTTCTCGTTCCTGCGGGAGCAGGCTGCGCGCGTGCTGAAGCCGGACGGGCGGATGCTGCTGTTCGACTGGTTCCGCCAGCCGATGCGGGAGTACGTCGAGCGCCGCCTGATCGAGCCGGGCGAACCCGAGGAGACGCGCTACGAGCGGGCGCTGGAGCAGTTCCGCGTCCACAACAAGTACACGCTGGACGACTGGCGCTGGGTGTTCGCGGAGTCGGGGATGCGCGTCGAGGCGGAGACCTCCGACCCGCATCCGTTCGCCCGCGTCTGGCTGCTGCGCCTGGCGTAGGCGGCTAGACGCTCTTCCCCAGCCGTGCGCGGATGAGGAGGAGGATGGCGAACCCCTCCGCGCCGAGAGCGAGGCTGTACCAGAGCTGGTCCGCGCCGACCGTGAGCACGAACCCAACGATGCCGGGGGCGTGGGCCAGCATGAGCAGCGTCTGCGCGAGCCGGGCGGGGGGGCGCTCGCTCGCCAGGGCGTTCGCGGTGACGAGCAGCGAGGCGACGGGCACGGCGATACCGGTGAGGACCGCCACGATGGTCGCGAGGCGCGTGCCGAAGAACGGCTCGCTGTCGACGATCGCGAAGTAGACCACCGCAACGATGACGTAGACGAACGGTGCGGGGAGCATCCCCCGCACGAGCACCTGGAACCTGCGCCGTTCGATCGGGTTCACTTGACGACGACGCTGACGAGGTAGCGGCCGGGGACGAAGACGACCTTGTCCACGCTCTTGCCGTCGGTCCAGGCGAGCACCTTCTGCGAGGTGAGCGCGGCCTCCTTGGCGTCGCCCTCGGAGATCGAGGCGGGGACGGCGATGCGGTCGCGCACCTTGCCGTTCACCTGCACGACGAGCGTTGCCTCCTCGATGGCGGCGAGCGCCTCATCCCACTCCGGCAGGGGCTGGTTGTGGACGCTGTAGGAGTGCCCCGTGCGCTCCCACAGCTCCTCGGCGAGGTGCGGCCCCATCGGCGCAAGCAACAGCAGCAGCGACTCGACCGCCTCGTTCCAGGCGCGGCGTGAGACGCTGCCGGCGTCGTAGGCGGGCGACATCTCGTTCGTCAGCTCCATCATTGCGGCGAGGGCGGTGTTGTACTTGAAGCGCTCCAGTCCCTCGATGGCCGACCGGATGGTCTGGTGCGTCTTGCGCACGACCGCCCGGTCTGAATCTGCTTCATTCTCGGGCAGCACGGCGGTGTCCCGCAGGCAGAGGTCCCAGAAGCGGTTCACCCAGCGGGCGACGCCGTTGATGCCGGAGTCGCTCCAGTCGCCGCCGCCCTCCCACGGGCCCATGAACATCAGGTAGAGGCGCACGACGTCCGCACCCAACTCCTGCACGTACTCGTCAGGCGCGACGACGTTGCCGCGGCTCTTGCTCATCTTCATGTGGTCGGAGAGCACGACGCCCTGGTTGAAGAGGCGGAGGAACGGCTCACCGAAGTCGATGAGGCCGAGGTCGCGGACGACCTTGGTGAAGAAGCGGGCGTAGAGCAGGTGCATCACCGCGTGCTCCGCACCGCCGGTGTATTGGTCGACAGGGTTCCACAAGCCGACGCGCGCGGGGTCGAACGGGCCGTCGCCGAACTCCGGGCTGACGTAGCGCAGGAAGTACCACGACGAGTCCACGAACGTGTCCATCGTGTCGGTCTCGCGGGTGGCGGGACCGTCGCAGCAGGGGCAGGTGGTGTGGAGGAAGCCGTCATGGTAGCGGAGCGGCGACTCGCCGGTTGGCTTGAACTCGGCGTCGTCGGGCAGCACGACGGGGAGTTGGTCGTATGGCACGGGCTGCGCGCCGCACTCGTCGCAGTAGACGATGGGGATGGGCGTGCCCCAGTAGCGTTGGCGGCTGATGAGCCAGTCGCGCATCCGGTAGCCGACGGTGCGCTTGCCCCAGCCCTGCTCCTCGACGTGGTCGGCTATCGCCTCGTACCCCTCGGCGTTCGGCATGCCGTTGAACTGTCCGGAGTTGACCTGCGAGCCGCGCTTCTCGACCCACGCCTCGCGGAGCGGCAGGCCGTTCCAGTCCGGGGGCGCGACGACGACGCGGATCTCCAGCCCGTACTTGAGGGCGAAGTCGAAGTCGCGGGAGTCGTGGGCGGGGACGCCCATCACCGCGCCGGTGCCGTAGGTGAGCAGGACGTAGTCGCCCACCCAGATGGGGACGCGGTCGCCGTTGAGCGGGTTGACGGCGTAGGAGCCGGTGAAGACGCCGGTCTTCTCGCGCTCGACGGAGAGTCGGTCGATCTCGGTGGCCTCGCGGGCGCGGGCGACGTACGCCTCCACGGCGCCGCGCTGCTCGGGCGTCGTGAGGCGCTCGACGAGCGGGTGCTCCGGCGCGAGGACGACGAACGTGACGCCGAAGATGGTGTCGATGCGCGTCGTGAACGTCGTGATGGTCTGCTCGTCCAGCCCGTACTCCGAGATGTCGAACGAGATGTCGACGCCCTCGCTGCGGCCTATCCAGTTGGTCTGCATCGTCTTGATGCGCTCGGGCCAGTCGACGACGCCTGAGAAGTCGAGCAGTTCGTCGGCGTAGTCGGTTATGCGGAAGAACCACTGGTCCATCTCGTGCCGGATGACGACGTCGTTGGTGCGCTCGCACTTGCCGTCGACCACCTGCTCGTTGGCGAGCACGGTCTGGCAGGTGGGGCACCAGTTGACGGGGGCGGAGGCGCGGTAGGCGAGCCCCTGCTCGTACATCTTCAGGAAGAACCACTGGTTCCATGCGTAGTAGTCCGGGTGGCAGGTGACGACCTCGCGGTCCCAGTCGTAGACCGTGCCCATGGAGCGGAGCTGGTCGCGCATGCGGTCGATGTTCCCCATCGTCCAGATGGATGGGTGGATGCCCCGGTTGATGGCGGCGTTCTCTGCCGGAAGACCGAAGGCGTCGAAGCCCATGGGGTGGAGGACGTTGTAGCCGCGCATGCGCATGAAGCGGGCGTGGGCGTCGGAGGGGGCCATGGCGTACCAGTGGCCGATGTGGAGGTCACCGGAGGGGTAGGGGTACATCGTGAGGGCGTACCACCGTGGGCGGGGGTCGTCGTCGTTGACCTGGTAGAGGTTGTCGTCGGCCCACCGCTGCTGCCACTTGCGGTCTATCTCGCGCGGGTCGTAGCGGAGAGGGGCCATGCGCTGGCGGGTCGTCATGCGGTCGCTCCGGTAGCGGGACTGTGGTGTATCAGTGTAACTGATACTCGTTCAGGCGTGGGGGGACAGCCCTCACCCCCAGCCCCTCTCCCAGAGGGCGAGGGGGACTGGCATAGGGAGTGATCGCGGAAGGAGTAGACTGCCGGGAGCGTTGCGGCGGTCTGCGTCTGAGCGAGGCGTCGCCGCCAACGGGAATCTGCGTTCTGGGTGAAGGCTGTGGCCGTTTCGTCGCGTCCGCTCGGCTGGGTGACCCGGGACGCCTGGCTGATGGTCAGCGCCCGGTTCCTGAGGACATTCGCCCAGTCGCTCATCGCGGTCTTCTTCGGGATATACCTCATCGAACTGGGCTACAGCCTCGTGGAGATGGGGCTGCTGATCACCATCGGCTCGGTCGGCAGCGCCCTGTTCGCCACGCTCATCGTCTTCATCGGCGACACGCTGGGCAGACGCCGGCTGCTCATCGGGTTCACGGCGATGATGGCCCTCGCCGGGCTCGGCTACGCGTTCACGGAGCGGTATACGCTGCTGGCGTTCGTCTCGTTCTTCGTGGGGAGCCTCGCCATCTCGGGAAGCGGGCCGAGAGGGCCGGTGCAACCGCTGGAGCAGGCGGCGCTTCCCGACACGACCACAGCCGAGCACCGCACGGACCTCTTCGCACTGGCGGGCATGAGCGAACGAGGCGCGCGGCTGGCAGGCACGGTCGGGGCAGCCGCGCCCGCCGTGCTCGTCCCGCTCCTCGGCGTGAGCGAGATCACGGCCTTCAAGCTCATGTTCGTCGTCTACGCCGTGCTCATGCTGGTGTCCGGCGCCATGTACGGCCTGCTCTCTCCGGCGGTCGACTCGGGCGTGAGCGGGGGCGGGTGGCGGAACCCCCTGCGGCTCGAGTCCCGGAGGACCATCTTCACCCTCGCCGCCGTCGTGTCGGTGGACGGCTTCGCGACGCGGTTCGTCTTCTTCAGCCTCGTGGGGGCGTGGTTCTACCGTGAGTACGGCTTCGACGTCAGTGAGGTCGCCTACGTGCTCGCCGGGTCGACGGCGCTGAACATGGTCTCGCTCTGGGTCGCCGCGCGCTTGGCGAACCGGATCGGCCTGCTGAACACGGTCATCTACACCCATATCCCGGCAGTGGCGGCCACGATCGCCATCCCCTTTGTCCCCACGGCCTGGCTGGCGGTCGCTCTCTGGTACGTGCGGGCGTTCTTCGGGCAGATGGACGTCCCTGCCCGGCAGTCGTACATGATGGCTATCGTGAACCGGGACGAGCGTGTCGCCATGGCCAGCATCACCAACGTGAGCCAGGCAGCCGTCGGCGCGGCCACACCGTCGCTCGCGACCGTCCTGTGGCAGGCTGTCTCGGCGAGCGCGCCGTTCGTCGCCTCGGGGGCGCTCAAGTCGGTCTACCTCGTCGGCCTCTACCTGGCGTTCAAGGACGTCCATCCGCCGGAGGAGCGGGAGCGTGCCGAGCGGAGGCGGCTGGAGAGGGGAGGCCGAACCGGGCGGTAGGGAGGTGGTTCGTCATTCCAGCGGAGGCTGGAACCCAGGCGTGCGCTTCAGCGCACACGCGGCTCGCACAGAGCCGCTCGTAGCAGGATGCTTCGTCTACACTTCTCGCCATGACCTACGACCATAGCCGTAGAGAGCCGCTGCGTCCCTGCGTCTACATCCTCGCCAGTCGGCGCAACGGCACGCTCTACACTGGCGTGACCTCCAACCTTTCTCAGCGTATCTGGCAGCACAAGCAGGGTTTCGGTGACGGCTTACGAGCAGGTACGGTGTGCATACGCTCGTGTGGTACGAGCAGCACGAGACGATGGAGAGCGCCATCGCGCGTGAGAAGGCAATCAAGGCGTGGCAACGGAACTGGAAGATACGGCTGATCGAGGAGTCGAACCCTGGGTGGCGGGACCTCTACGATGAGATAGGCTGAACTCCCTGCCCCCACGCTCCGCGTGATCGCGCGCGTCTTCGACGCGCCTTCTGGATTCCAGCCTTCGCTGGAAAGACGGGACTCCTACCTTGTGCCTCGCACTGTGACACCGGCCCCTTTCGCGGTCGCCCTTGCCCGTCCTACCATGGTTCCGGCGGCGGACCTCCCCCATCTCAGGAGCGTTGTGTCCCACGATGTCCCGGAATGTCCCACCCGTGCAATGCGGGGTGGCGTTGCCAGAGGTGGCATGTTGCAGAATGTTGCACATTGCTGCGGTACACTCGCGCCGGCGATGGATGAAAGGCGTGTCCCCGGATAGACGAGGAGGCTTGCCATGGGGATCCTCGAACGGACCTACGCTCCCGAGGTCGGCGCTGCGGTCGACGAGGTGCTCATTTCGTCGGACTCGCACGTCATCGAGCCGGCGGGCCTCTGGAAGGAGAACCTCCCCAAGGCGCTGCGCGACCGCGCTCCTGACCTCGGCGGGGCTCGCAGGAACGACGCTCCCGGCGGGATGGACAAGCGGGAGCGGGTCAACGAGATGGCCCGCGACGGGGTCAGCGCCGAGGTGCTGTACCCGACCCACGGCCTGAAGACGCTCGTGCTCGGCGACCGCGACCTGGAGGAGGCGTGCGTCCGGGTCTACAACGAGTGGCTCGCGGACTACTGCTCGGCGGCGGCGGACAGGCTCATCGGCCTCGCCCTGCTCTCGACGTACCGCATCGAGGCGGCCGTCGCGGAGATGGAGCGCTGCCGCAAGGCAGGCATGGCGGGCGTCATCGTCTGGCAGGTCCCCGCCCCCGAGCTTCCCTTCACGTCGCGCCACTACGACCCCCTGTGGGCGCGTGCCCAGGACCTCGAGATGCCCGTCTCGCTGCACATCCTCAGCGGCCACGGCTACAACCTGCGACAGTCGTTCGGCAGGGGAGAGCGAGGCATCGAGCAGGAGCGCACCAGCGTCAACCTGAAGCTCGTCTACGCGATGGACGCGCTGTACGACTTCATCTTCTCCGGCGTGCTGGAGCGCTTCCCCCGGCTGAGGCTGGTGCTCGTCGAGAACGAGATCGGCTGGCTGCCGTTCGTCCTGGAGCAGTGGGACTACTACTTCCGGCGACACGGCACGGACCGGGCGGCCCTCGACCTCACGATGCTGCCCAGCGAATACTTCGACCGCCAGGTGTACGCGACGTTCTTCAACGACGCGGTAGGCGGCAGGCTCCTCTCCTGGTGGGGCGCGGACAACTGCATGTGGTCCAGCGACTACCCGCACGGCAACTCGACGTGGCCGGACTCGCGGCGGATCGTCGCTCGCGACATGGGCAACCTGCCTGCGGACGTGCGCGCCCGGCTGCTGCGCGAGAACGTCTCGAAGCTCTACGGGATCGAGGTCCCCGCCTGACCTAGATGGCGCCGGGGCCGACGCGGATGCAGGCGGACCAGTGGCCGGGGGCAGTCTCCTTGAGCGGGGGGACGGCGGCGCGGCACTCGTCTATCGCCATGGGGCACCGCGTGTGGAAGACGCACCCCTGCGGCGGGTCCTGCGGGCTGGGGATGTCGCCCTGCAGAACGATGCGCTCCCGCACCTCCTCCACCCCCGGGTCGGGCACCGGCACGGCGGAGAGCAGCGCCCTCGTGTACGGGTGCTGCGGGTCCTCGTAGAGGGCGTCGCAGGGGGCGAGCTCCATGAGGCGTCCCAGGTACATGACCGCGACCCGGTCCGAGATGTGTCGGACGACGGAGAGGTCGTGCGCGATGAGGAGGTAGGTGAGGCCGAACTGCTCCTGCAACTCCTGCAGCAGGTTGATGATCTGCGCCTGGATGGAGACGTCCAGCGCGGAGACGGGCTCGTCGGCGACGATGAACTCCGGCTCCGCGGCGATGGCCCGGGCGATACCGATGCGCTGGCGCTGGCCGCCGGAGAACTCGTGCGGGAAACGGTCGGCCATGTAGGGGTTGAGGCCGACGGTCTCCAGCAGGTGCTGTATCCGCTCGCGCATCTGGGCCTTGCCCTCGACGAGCCCGTGGACGCTCACCGGCTCGCCGATGATGCCGGCGGCGGTCATGCGGGGGCTGAGCGACGAGTACGGGTCCTGGAAGATGGCATTGATGCGCCTGCGCATGGCGCGCAGCTCCCTGCCGCCGAGCGTGCTCATCTCGACGCCGTCGAACTTCACCTCGCCCTCGGTCTGCTGGTGCAGCTGCAGGATGCAGCGCCCCAGCGTGCTCTTGCCGCTGCCGCTCTCACCCACGAGGCCGAGCGTCTCGCCGCGGCGTATCGTGAGCGACACGTCGTCCACAGCCTTGATCTCGCCCACCCGTTTCTTGAACACGATGCCGGAGGTGACGGGGAAGTACTTCTTCACCCGGCTCACTTCGACCAGGGGGGATTCCGTCGGGGTTGTCGTCATGCCGCGCTCCCCGTTTCGACGGCCCAGCAGGCGACGTGGTGCTCCGAGCCCGCGCCCCGCACGTGGCGCACCTCGGGCACCTCGTCTTCGCAGCGTGCAACGGCGTAGGCGCAGCGCTCCCGGAACGCGCAGCCCGCGGGCAGGTTGCTCAGGTCTGGCGGCATCCCCTCGATGGGGATGAGGCGCTCGCCCTTCGGCTTGTCGAGCCGGGGCACGGACGCGAGCAGTCCCTTCGTGTAGGGGTGCTGCGGCTCGTCGAACACCTGGTGGAGCGTCCCGCGCTCGACGATGCGGCCCGCGTACATGACGTTGATGCGGTCGACGTAGCGGGCGACGACGCCGAGGTTGTGCGTGATGATGATGACCGCGATGCCGAGCTCCCGCTGCACCTGCTGGATGAGCTCCAGGATCTGCGCCTGGATCGTGACGTCCAGTGCGGTCGTGGGCTCGTCGGCGATGAGGAGCTTGGGGTTGCAGGAGAGTGCCATGGCGATCATCACGCGCTGGCGCATGCCGCCGGAGAACTCGTGGGGGTAGGAGCGGAGCCGGTTCGCGGCGTCCGGTATGCCGACGAGCTCCAGCAGTTCCGACGCCCGGGCGTGCGCCCTGTCTCCGTCGTAGCCTAGGTGCCGCTGCACGGCCTCGCTCAGCTGCCGGCCTATCGTGAGCACGGGGTTGAGGGAGGTCATGGGCTCCTGGAAGACCATGCCGATGCGGTTGCCCCGGATGTCGCGCATCGTCTTCTCGTCCTGGGCCAGCAGGTCGTCGCCCATGAAGCGTATCGTCCCGGCCAAGATGCGGCCGGGCGGGCTGGGGATGAGCCGCATGATGGAGAGCGCGGTGATGCTCTTGCCGCAGCCGCTCTCGCCGACGAGCGCGAGGGATTCGCCTTCCATGAGGTCGAAGGTGACCCCGTCCACGGCCTTCACCACGCCGGCAGACGTGAAGAAGTGCGTGCGCAAGCCGTTCACTTCAAGGAGAGCCGTCAAGTAAGTCCCCGCTCCAGGCGCGTCGGCGCCATCCGATACGGCGTGAACCTAGCCTACCGAGGGGCTGGGTGTAAAGCCGGACGCCCGGACGCGCTACGCTTTGCGCGGCACCTTGTAGCGGCGTCCGCGCTCGCGGACCGTGCGCTGGGCGCCGAACGTCATCACGGGCACGCCGTAGCCGCAGCTCGTACACGTGCTCTCGACGTCGACCACGATGACCTGTCGCTCCGGCAGCGCGATCTCCTCCGCGGGGGCCGCGAGCAGTTGCTCGGCGAGTGGCGACTCGGCGACAGGCGTCACGGTGGCGTGGCCGTACAGCCGCACGACGGCGGCGTCCTCGCGGTCGAACGAGCAGACCATGACGGTGATGGGGCCGCCCGCCATCGAGTGGCGCGCCGTCTCGTTGCCGCTGCCGGTGTAGTCGAGGTACGCGACGCGATGCTCGTCCAGCACGTGGAGAGGAACGCCGCCCTTGGGCGAGACGTTCACCGCGCCGACGTTGTGCGCTCCGGGTTCGAGGCCGGGGTCAGCGGTGGCGACGAAGAAGAGCTGCGCCTGCCCGATGAGGTCGGCCTGCTTGTCCGTGATGCGGTCGAAGTAGTCGGCCATGGCGGGATTCTACGCGGCCCTCGCCACCCAGACGAGGTCCTCGGACTCCTCGGTGACAGGGGCGCCGTCGAAGTCGCCGTAGACGGCCTCGAGGTCGAACCCGCAGAGCTCGAGCAGGTGCTCCATCTCGTAGCGGAAGGTGTAGCGCTGCTCGAAGTCGCGGATGAGCCGTCGCTCCACGACGCCCTCGTCGCTCACCTCCTCGATGATGAGGCGGACGTCGTTCACCTGCGTCACCGGGTCCCAGCCGTTCTGCCCCCAGACGACGAGCGTCCCTCCGTTCGCGCGCCCGACGTCCTTGAGGTGGTAGGCGAGCCGGGAGGTCTCGTCGTTGACCAGCGAACTCATGTCCGGGTTGAAGGTGTCCATCGCGAAGACGCCGCCGGGCGCGAGCCGCTCCCGTACCCGGGTGAGCGCCTGCCGCTGCTCCTCGGTCGTGAGCATGCTCTGGAAGGAGCGGAACGGCATGATGACAAGGGGGAAGCGCTCTGCGAGCTGAAGTGCCGCCATGTCGCCGGACTGGAATACGCATCGCTCGGAAAGCCCGCTCTTCGCGGCCTTGGCCTGCGCGACCTCGATCATGCGAGGCGAGATGTCGATGCCGGTCACGGCGATGCCCTCCCGCGCGATGGGGAGGCTGACGCGCCCCGTGCCGCAGCCAAGTTCCAGGATCGGGCCGCCCGACTCGCGCGCCAAACCGACGTAGAAGTCGACGTCGTGCGTCAGGTCGGCGTAGACCGCGTCGTAGATGTCAGCCCAGTCGTCGTAGGGGAAGTCGAATGGCATCAGCCGCCCCCCATGCGCTGGAGCGCGCGCCTGACGCGCTCGTCAGTGGGGGCGTCAGCGGCGCCGTCCTCGGCGGCGAGCGCCTGCCGGGCTTCGAGCGCGGAGTAGCCGAGCGCCATGAGCCACTGGAGCGCGGGGTCGCCCGCAGCGCCCGCAGTCGTGGCGACACCCGCAGTGGTCACCATAGGGGCGCCTATCTCGTCCTCGAGCTTGCTCTTGAGGTCGAGGATGATGCGCTCGGCGGTGCGCTTGCCGACCCCCGGCGCGCGGCTGATGGCGGTGGCGTCGCCCGCGACGATGGCCGTCGCGAGATCTTCCGGCGGCAGCACGCTCAGCACGGCAAGCGCGGCCTTCGGGCCGACCTGGCTCACGCCGATCAGCATCTCGAACAGGCGTCGTCCGTGCTCGGTGGTGAACCCGTACAGTTGCAGGTCGTCCTCGCGGACGATGAGGTGCGTGTGCAGCCGCACGGGGCTGTCCGCGCCGGGCAGTCCGCCGAGGTCGTGCGCGGGGACGAAGATGCGCAGCAGGATGCCGCCGCCGACGCGTACGACGACGGAGTCGGCGTGCTTCGCCTCGACCGTGCCCTCGACGCCCGCGATGACGCTCATCGGGCGCGCACCCGTTCGGCGGCGCGGAGCGTCTGCGCGTGGCAGAGCGCGATGGCGATGGCGTCCGAGGCGTCCTCGGCCATCGGCTCGTCGCCGAGTTCCAGCAGGATGCGGACGGAGCGCTGCACCTGCGCCTTGTCTCCGGCGCCGTAGTTGGCCACGGCGCTCTTGACTGTCGCTGGGGAGTAGCGGTGGATGGGGATGCCCGCCCTCGCCGCGACGAGCAGTGCGACGGCCTGCGCCTGTCCCACGGCGACGGCAGACTTCGCGCCGCGCGCAGCCGCAACGAACGGCTCCTCTATCGCCAACTGGTCCGGCGTCCAGCGCTCCGCGAGCGCCTGCAGATCACCGAGGAGGCGGTGGAGCCGCTCCGCCATCTCCTTCGAGCGCCCGCCGTCGAACGTCCCCCACGCCAGGCAGCGGGGTGTGCCGCCGTCGTCGTCGAGGTCGAGGATGCTGTAGCCCATCGTCTGGGTGCCGGGGTCGACGCCGAGGATACGCATGGCGTTCCGTCCGTCCTCCTTCTACCGCAGGGCGTAGCGGTCGTTCTCTTCGGCGACGACCGCCTGCTCCTCGATGAGCTTGGCGAGAGTTGTGACGAGTTGACGCTCGGCGAGGCGCTCGCGCGCCTTGGGAAGGCGAGTGTAGATGCGCACCCGGAGCTCGGCTGGCGAGAGCGGGCCGTCGCGCAGGGCGTTCAGGATGGCCTGCTCGCGCTCGTGCCGGTGCTTGATGAGGGCGTTGAGCCGCGCCTTCGGCCGCTTCACCGGGCCGCCGTGGCCGGTGTACATGATGCGGGCGTCCACGTCCTTCAGCATCTCCAGCGTTCGCATGTAGTCGGCGAGGTTGCCGTCCTGCGGGCCGATGCTCGTGGTGGAAACGGCGAGCACGGTGTCGCTGGTGAAGAGCGCCTTGCGCTCCGGCGCGAAGAGGGCGAGCGAGCCCGAGGTGTGGCCGGGCGCCCAGACGGCTTCGAGCGAGAGGCCGCCGAGTTCGCGGCGGTCGCCGTGCTCTAGGTTGTCGGCGACGTGCAACTCGCCGTGGAGGCGGTCGTTCTCGATGGCCTCGCGGTCGTTGGGGTGGCAGGCGAGGGGAGCGCCGGTCTCGCGGTGCATGTGCAGCGCGCCGCCGCCGTGGTCGGGGTGGCGGTGCGTGATGACGATCTCGGAGACGGGTGGTGCGTTGACCTCACGGATGTAGGCGGCGCGGGCGCGGTGGTCGTCCTCGTTCTCCCAGCCGGTGTCGATGAGGACGGCGGTGTCCGAGCCGAAGACGAGGTAGGCGTTGGGCGGCGGGAAACCGGGCAGCGGCTCCCTTCCGAACGTGAGTTGGTGTATCCCCGGTTCCAATTCCACGGCGCGCTCATTCTAGCGCACTTGGCAGGCACCCCCCGCTTCGTCGCTGACTGCCTTAGACTATGGGCGATCCTCGACCCGCACCGGGAGCACGATACGTGAGCGACGCGGCGTTTCAAGACATGCTGGCTGGCAACCACTGCTGGGGCTGCGGGCCGGACGCCAAGGACGGCCTGAAGCTGCGCAGCTACTGGGACGGCGACGAGACGGTGTGCACATGGATGCCACGCCCCGAATTCGCCGCGGGACCGCGGCACATCCTCTACGGCGGCATGATCGGCAGCGTCATAGACTGCCACAGCATCTGGACGGCTATCGCGGAGGCGTACAGGATCGAGGAGCGCGAGGTCGGCTCGGGGCCTGTCATCTGGTACGCGACGGCGTCGCTGCACGTAACGTACCGGAAGCCGACGCCGATAGATCAGCCGCTGACGATGCGCGCGCGGGTGACGGAGATGGTGCGCCGCAAGGCGCTCGTGAGCTGCTCGCTCGTCTCCGGTGGCGTCGAGACGGCGACGGCCGAGATGGTCGCGGTGCGCGTGCCGCCGGAGTGGTTCGAGGACCACCAGGAAGGAGAGTGAGGCGATGACGGTAAGCGTTTCAGGACTAGTTGGGCGTCCGCTGGAGTTGGGTCACGAGGACCTCGCGGCGCTGCCCGGACAGGTGGACGACGTGTCGACGCTCGCGCCGGGGCGCGAGGGGTCGGCGGTGCGCTTCACGTCGGTGCTGGAGGCGGCGTCGGCGCAGGCGGGCGCGGAGTTCCTCACGCTGGAGGCGGATGGCGGCTTCGCGGCGAGCGTCCCGCTGGCGGCGGTTGCGGACCAGGCGCTGCTGCTGTACGCGCTGGACGGCGAGCCGTTGCCGCAGGAGAAAGGCGGCCCGGTGCGCTTCCTCATCCCGGACCCCGCCGCGTGCGGCACTGCGGATGTGGACACGTGCGCGAACGTGAAATGGCTGAACTCGATCCACTTGGGCACGGAGCGCGGACGCGACGTGCGTCCGACCACGCTGCGGGCGCACGAGGCGCTGCACGAAGCGGAGCGTTTGCAGAAGAGAGGCGCGTAATGGCTCGACTGCCAGAGGTGACGCGAGACGCGGTGGCGGAGGACCTGCGTGGCGCGTTCGACGCGCTCGTCGCCGACAGCGGCGGGCAGGTGCCCCTCGGGCCGGGGGCTGTCGCGGCGTTGAGCCCGGAGATGGCGCTGCGACGCCGTCCGCTGAGCAACTACGTGCGCTGGGAGCTGACGCTTCCCCAGAACGTGCAGGAGCTGGCGATACTGGCGACGGCGCGGCAGATGGACTGTCCGTACGTGTGGAACGCGCACGCGCCCATGGCGCGGAATGCCGGCGTGAGCGCCGAACTGGTGGACGCGATGCGCGACCGCTCGCCGCTGCCCGCGATGGCGGACGACGAGTCGGCGGTGGTGACGTTCGTGACGGAGATGCTGAGCGGCCACAAGATATCGCAGGAAGCGTATGATGCGGCCATCGCGCAGTTCGGGATACGGCAGACGATAGACCTCATTGCGCTGGCGGGGCAGTACATGACCAACGCATGCTTCCTGAACGCATTCGAGGTACCGTTGCCGGAAACGGCAGAGCCGGTTTTGCCGGTCTGAATCGAGGGAGGGAACGATGGGCATCATTGACGCAGACGCGCACGTCATCGAGATTGACCAGACGTGGGAGTACATGGACCCGTCGGAGCGCCAGTACAAGCCGGGCACGGCGTACCAGACGCTCGAGAGCGGCGAGGTGGTGAAGTACTGGATCGTCGGAGGGCACCTCATCAAGACGGCGTGGCCGGGCGGCGGCCCGCGCGGCGAGTTCGGGGTGTTCGTCGGGAACGTCGTGCTGCCAACCGAGTCCAAGTTCATGCTGGATGTGCAGGCGCGCATCGCGCACATGGACGAACTCGGTACCGACATGCAGGTGCTCTACCCGTCCATGTGGACGGGGCCCATCACGAACAACCCAGCCGAGGAGGTCGCCCTCTGCCGGAGCTACAACCGGTGGATGGCCGACATCTACACGGAGGGCAAGGGTCGTTTCAAGTGGGCGGCGGTGATGCCCGTGCTGGACCTGGAAGAGGCGGAGCGCCAGTTGCGGTTCGCCAAGGACAACGGCGCGGTCGCCATCAACCTGCGCGGCATCGAGGTCGGGAACCGGCTCATCAACGACTCGTACTTCTACCCGGTGTACGAGTGGGCAGGGGAGTTGGACATGCCCATCTGCCCGCACTCCGGCACCGGCAGTTTCGAACTGGACTCCATCTTCGGCAGCCCGATGACGCAGTTCGAGCGCAACAAGTTCAGCGGCCTCTCCGCATTCCACACGCTGCTCATGTCCGGCCTGCCGGAGCGGTTCCCCAGCACGAAGTGGGGCATCATCGAGTTCAGCGCCGACTGGCTCCCCTATATGCTGAACGACCTCGCCCGCCGGATGGAACGCCGCGGCGACGGCCTGACGGCCGACCCGCTCACGGAGAACAACATCTGGGTCACGGTGCAGATGAACGACGACCTCGGTCAGATCCACGACTATGTGGGCGGCAACCGGCTCGTCATCGGCACCGACTACGGCCACGCGGACTCGGCGACCGAGATCCATGCGCTGACCACGTTCCAGAACGACCCCCGCATGCCCTCGGAGAGCCGCGACCGCATCCTCTGGGACAACCCGAGGGAGCTGTACGGGCTTCAGAACTGAGCGGCACTGTTCAGGAGTCCAGGCCGAGGAACCGCAAGGCGTTGCCCGAGCTCATGGCCTCCACCTGTTCGGCGCTCAGCGAGAGCCCTGCGAACTCATCGGCCAGGGGTGGCATCATCCCCCGCGACATGAAGGGGTAGTCCGACCCCACCACCAGTTGCGTGTGTCCCACGGTCTTCATCAGCAGATGCAGGGAGTCCACGCTGAAGAGGATGTCGTCGTAGTAGAGCATCCTCGCGTAATCGATGGGCGTCTTCGACGAGCCTTCGAGGTCGCTTCCGGTCCGCCGTCCCCACAGGGCGTTCATGCGGGGCAGTATCTGTGCGAGTACTCCGCCTCCGTGGCTGAGGCAGATACGGAGGCCGGGGCATTCCTCGAGCAAGCCGCTCGTGATTAGCGACGCGCCGGCCAGTCCGTTCTCGATGGGGAACCCCACGGAGTTGGTCAACGCGGGAGGACCGATGATGCGGTCAAGGAACGTCGGGCGCTGGGCGTGGATGAAGACAGACAACCCCAGGTTCTCGATCTCCTTGAAGAACTCCCTGAGTTGGGGGTCTCCGGGGCTCTTGCCGTTCACATTGGTCATCATCTCGATGCCATGGAGCCCAAGGTCCTTGACGCCCTGCAATTCGGCCGTCGCCAAGTCTGCGTTCTGGAGAGGCACCGTGCCCAGCCCGTAGAACCGTTCAGGGACGGCGTCCATCATGCGGGCGATGGTCTCGTTGAGATGGCGGGAGAGGTCCCTCCCGTCCTCGGGCGGGAGCTGGTACGCGAGCAGTTCGGGCATCGGCGACAGCACGTGCCGGTCGACGCCTTCGCCCGGCATGTCGGCAATCCGGCGGGAGACGTCCCAGCAGCGAGAGAGCACGGTGCGGAAGTTGCGCCCGCCGATCATGACGTTAGCCTTGCCTTCCTCGGTGTGGTCCATGTACGGCCACTGGTCGCCAGCGATCCGGCCCACTGCGGGCGGGAAGTGCTCCGGCACGATATGCGTATGCACGTCGATGATCATGACGCTCCCTCATCGGCGGGTTCAGGCCTTCGTCTTTACAGCCTGCTCCACGAGATGGGCGAGTTCCGGCCGTCGCGTGGATACTCCGGCCCAGTCGGCGGTCCCCCGGCTCACGATGCCGTCGCGCAGAAACTCGAGGAACACCTGTGCGAACATCTCAGGCTGGTCCGTCTGTCCCTGGTGGCCGCAGTCGTCCGGGTAGAAGAACTGTATCTTCGGGAGGATGTCCTCGAGCTCGAAGCCCATCTCCACCGGGGCGAGCACGTCCTGCCTGCCCCAGAGGAAGATAGTGGGAATCTCGATCGTGTCGAGGCGGCCCTCGAAGTTGATCGCCTGGAAGAGCGTTGGGTCTTCCAGCTCCTGGCGGGACCACTCCATGCATGCGGCGAGCACTTCCCTCCGGGAGTTGGCCATGGTCGTCCGCATGGTGATCAGTTCGTCGGTGATGGCGGCGTGGTTGCGGATGATGTGCTCCATCTGGCTGCGCATCCATGCCTCGGAGCCGTCGAACGGGCCAGCCCGCAACGCGGTTCCTCTGCCCATGCCATTGCCGAGCCCGATGCGGCGGTGGAACGCAGGACTGGCGATCAGGATCATGCGCTCGACACGCTCGGGGTATTCGACCGCGTACGAGGAGCCCATCTGCGCGCCCTGCGAGTTGCCTGCGATGAAGAACCGGTCCTCGAGCACCATCGCCTCGGCGAACAGGTCGAGGAATTTAACCTGGTCGCGGACGCCCTTCTCCATGAAGAAACCCGGACGGTTGTCCGAAAGCCCGAATCCGGGCCGGTCGGGCGCATAGACACGGAACCCGTGGTCGGCCAGGAACGGCATCATCATGCGCCATCCGGCGAGTCCGGATGAACCGGCGATGCCGCCGTGCAGGAGAACGACCGATGAGCCGGACTCCCCGGCGGTCCAATAGTGGGCACGCACCCCGTTGCTCAGTGTCACATAGCGGCTCAGCACTCCCGGTATGTGGATGGCCCCTTCTTCCGTCAGCATGAAACCCCTCCTGCATCCATGGGTTGGACGGTATCGAGCGCGTGGCTACGATACCACAGGCGCTGCCGAACAGCCCGTGTTTCGTCGACTGAGACGTTCATGAGGGCGGAAAACGTCAACTAGTGGTATCGTCTACTGCAGAACTCGCGCAATGGACAGCACCGGAGGAGGGAACCATGACGACGACGACACCGTCCGCGTGGGTAAAGACGTGGGACTCCATCTACTGCGAGTTGCTCGGCATGCAGATCCGCATGGTGCAAGGCAAGAAGTACGTGACCCGCGTGATCGAGTACGGCTCGGGCGACCCGCTCATCCTGATCCACGGTTCTGGCGGCAGCGCGGAGTCATGGTTCCGGAATATGCGACGCCTGGGCGAGACCTTCCATGTCTACGCGATAGACGCGCTCTACCACGGGTTCTCCAGCAAGGAACCGGCAGACGTCGCCGACCGCACGGCGCAGCAGGTCGACCACCTGCTCGACTTCATGGATGCCGAGGGCATCGAGAAGGCCAACATCGAGGGCGAGTCGATGGGAGCGCACATCACGTTCAGGCTGGCGCTCGAGCACCCCGAGCGGTGCAACCGCATCGTCCTCAACACGGGTCAGCAGGTCGACTTCGATCGGGAGTTCGCTCCACCGTTAAAGGGGATCGGCGCGCTCGTGGAACTGACGAAGGCGGCGCTGGCTAACCCGAACCCGGATACGATCCGGGCGCGGATGGAGTGGCTGATGGCAGCGCCCGACCGGGTGGACGACGAGTTGGTCGCATTGCGGTTGAAGTTCTGGAGTCTCCCCGAGCTCAGGGAATCGCTGTCCAGGACCGGGCCCGGTTCCAGCACACCTGCCCAGGTGCGCCGCTACTCGGAGGACGAGGTGCGGCAGTTGAGCGTCCCGACGCTGGTGTTCTGGACCGAGTACAACCCCAGCGGTGGACCCGACATCGGCGAAGCCCTGGCTGAGCTCATACCGGGAGCGAAGTACTACCTGATGAAGGACGCTGCGCACTGGCCCCAGTACGAGAAACCGGAGGAGCACGACCAGGTGATCACGGACTTCATCCTTGGACGGCTGTAGCCTGAACCACGGGTTTGCAGCGCAGTCGGCGCCTCAGTAGACTGCGGCTGCTCGCAGGGGAGCCGACTCGTCAAACCCAACCACCGCTCGAACAGATCAGGGATCGGAGGTACTTATGCCTGCCACGTTGCGCTCTCGATTTGTCATGGCTGGGAACGTGAAGACCCATTACACCGAGTCCGGCGACGACGGTCCGGTCATCGTGGGACTGCATGGCGGAGGGTCGGGCTCTTCGGGCGAGTCAGGGATGGGGCCGCTCATGCCGGGCCTCGGCGAGGACTTCCGGTACATCGCCCCAGACTCGGTCGGCGGCTACGGCCTGACCGACGTCGACGCTCCGGTGCCCTACGGGGTCCAGAGCCGGGTCGACCATCTCGAAGACTTCGTCGGCGCGCTATGCCTGGACAAGTTCAGCATCATGGGGAACTCCCAGGGAGCATGGGTGGCGGCCAAGTACGCCATGGTGCACCCTGACCGTATCGAGAAGATGATCCTGGTGGCCAGCGGCACCATCGTGAACGCCATGGGAATCTCGCGTCCTCCGACACCGGGCATGGCGGCGCTGGCTGCCTACGACGGCACGCGGGAGAAGATGGAAGACCTGTTGAAGGCGATCGTCTACCGGCACGAGAAGATCACCGATGCGCTGGTCGACCGCCGGAACGCCGCAGCGACCCGTCCCGGGGCCCTCGAGAAATTCAAAGAGTTCGGTGCGAACACTCGGAAATTCCAGCGGGAAGAGCCGCTCAACGTCAACTTCGACATGAAGGAGTCGCTGCCGACCCTGACCAAGACGATCCCGACGATCTTCATATGGGGAGAGAACGACGAGTTCGCACCGCCGGACGCGGGCCGCGAGATCGAACCGCTGCTCCCGGACGTGAAGTTCCACTGGATACCCAAGGCCGGACACCAGGCGCAGACCGACCAGCCTGAGATCGTGACGAACATCATCAGAGAGTTCATGCTGGCGCCCGTGCCTGCGTGACGAAAGCCTGAGCCAGCAGCGGGTGGAGCGTGGCATGGCCGACAAAGTAAGGGCAGCGATCATCGGTTCCGGGAACATCGGCACCGACCTGATGCTGAAGCTCGAAGACAGTGAGGTCATCGAGTTGGCCGCCGTCGTGGGCATCGATCCTGATTCCGAAGGCCTCGCGATGGCCCGCTCACGCGGGATCAGCACGACGTCCGACGGGTTCGAAGGGTTCCTCGACATCGAGAAGGACGTGGACATCGTCTTCGAGGCCACGAGCGCCAGGGTCCACGCCGCCAATGCCCCCAGGCTGAAGGAACTGGGGAAGCTGGCGATCGACATGACCCCCGCCGCGGTTGGACCGTACGTTGTGCCATACGTCAACTTCGGCGACGTACTGGGCGAGTCGAACGTGAACCTGGTGACGTGCGGCGGGCAGGCGACGATCCCCATCGTTGCCGCGGTCAGCCGGGTGTCGTCCGTCCCCTACGCCGAGATCGTCGCGACGACCGCCAGCAAGAGCGCTGGCCCCGGCACGCGTCAGAACATAGACGAGTTCACCCGCACCACTGCCGATGGCGTCATGCGCATCGGCGGCGCAGGGAGGGGGAAGGCCATCATCGTCCTCAACCCCGCGGACCCGCCCATCACGATGCGCAGCACCGTCTACACGCAAGTGGAGGAGATGGACCGCGAGGCGATACTGGAGTCCATCCGCGAGACCGTCGAACGTGTCCAGACGTACGTGTCCGGCTACAGGCTGCGCATCGACCCCGTCTTCTACGACGACTATCTTGTCACGACGATCGAGGTCGAGGGCGCGGGCATGTATCTGCCGAAGTACGCGGGGAACCTCGACATCATGACGGCGGCGGCCAAGGCGGTCGGCGAGCAGTTCGCCCGCCACATGCTGGGCCTGCCGGTCGACCTCGGAGCCAGCCGTGGCTGAGAAGCGCGCGATCCGGGTGATCGATTCGACGATGCGCGACGGCTCTCACGCGATGGCACACCAGTTCACGCTGGAGCAGATCGAGAAGATCGCGCAGGCGCTCGACGAGGCCGGCGTCACGACGATGGAGATCTCTCACGGCGACGGCATGGGTGGCGCGTCGTACAACTACGGGTTCCCCAAAGAGCCCGAAACGAACTGGCTGCGCACCGCGGCCAAGGTGGTGAAGAACGCGGAACTGGCGATCCTCCTCATCCCGGGGATTGGGACGCAGGAGCAGCTTCAAGAGGCGTATGAGTTGGGCGTGCGCGTGGCCCGTATCGCGACGCACTGCACGGAGGCTGACATCTCCCAGCAGCACATCGGACTGGCGCGGGACCTGGGGATGGAGACCATCGGCTTCCTGATGCTCTCCCACATGATCTCGACCGAAGATTTGCTGGAGCAGGCCAGGCTCATGGAGAGCTACGGCGCGCAGTGCGTCTACGTGGTCGACTCGGCGGGCGCGATGCTCCCGGACGACTACCGCCGCAAGGTGAGCACGCTGCGACAGGGACTCGGTATCGCGGTCGGGGCACATTGCCACAACAACCTCGGTCTCTCAATAGGCAACTCGCTCGCGGCGATCGAAGAGGGGGCCGAGTACATAGATGGCTGCACGGTCGGCCTCGGCGCCGGAGCGGGGAACACACCTACAGAGGTGCTGACTGCAGTGCTGGACCTGCAGGGTTACGAGACAGGTATCGACCTGCTGAAGATCCAGGACGCCGCGGAGGACGTGGTTACTCCGATAATGCCGCGTCCGCAGACCATCGACAGGGCAGGGCTCACTCTGGGGTATGCAGGCGTCTACTCCAGTTTCCTTCTGCACACCTACCGCGCGGCGGCGAAGTTCGAACTCGACCCACGCGACATCCTGATTGAACTCGGCGCACGCAAGGTTGTGGGCGGTCAGGAAGACACCATCATCGACCTGGCCGCGGAGATGGCCCAGGCCCGGGACCAGCAAGCCAGGAACCAGTAACGACAACGAGAGGTGCGGCCTCATGGCGCTTTCGGCTGACCAGGTGAAGGAACTCGCTGAACTGCTGCTCCACGCGGAGCAGTCGTCGGACCCCGTGCCACCCCTGACCGACCGTTTCCCTGATATGACGGTGGTGGACGCCTACGAGGTACAGCAGGAGATCATCCGCAAGCGCATGCAGGGGGGGCGCCGGGTCGTGGGCAAAAAGGTCGGCCTGACGTCGCTCGCGATGCAGCAGCTGCTCGGCGTCGATCAGCCCGACTATGGGGTGATCCTCGACGACATGACCATAGCCGACGGGGCGACCTTCGAAGCGGGCAGGCTACTCCAGCCGCGAGTCGAGCCGGAGATCGCGTTCATGCTCGCTTCGGAGTTGAAGGGGCCGGGGGTTACGGTCGCCGACGTGCTCGCCGCAACCGAATATGTCTTTCCTGCCCTCGAAATCGTGGCCAGTCGCGTCAAGGACTGGAAAATCAAGCTGCAGGACACCATCGCGGATAACGCCTCTTCAGGTGGAGTGGTCCTGGGCGACGCGCACTCCGCGGTGTCGGCAGTCGACCTTGTCAACGAGGAGCTCGTCTTCGAGAAGAACGGCGAGGAGCTCGCCAGGGCAACCGGCGCGGCCGTGCTGGACAACCCCGCGAACGCGGTCGCCTGGTGTGCGAACAAGCTCAGCGAATACGGCGACTCCCTCGCCGCGGGCGAGTTCATCATCCCCGGCGCGTTGTGCGCGATGACGCCGGTGTCGCCCGGCGATACGGTCACGGCCCGCTTCTCCACGATAGGGTTCGTATCGGTGACCTTCTCGTAACAGGAGGCGGAGCGCCCATTTGGGCGCTCCGCCTTCGTCTGCTTGTTGCCGGTGCCGGCTAGCCGAACCGCATACGCGGATATTCGTCCGGCTCGACCTCTTCGCCGTACATCTGCGGCTTGTTCTGCTCGATGTAGTCCCCGATGTTGACGCCTGTGTACAGCCCCGGCTGCCAGGCGGGGTACTTGAACCGCGTGCCGCCGTCGCAGGGGATATCCACTCCGGTCAGGAACTCCGCCTCGTCTGAAGCCAGGAAGATTGCGGCATAGGCAAGGTCGGCCGCTCGCGGGAACCGGCCCATGGGGATGGAGCGGAGGAAGTCATCCGGGGTTGCCATGTAGCGGGTCCGGAAGACCGGTCCCGACGAGCCCCTTGCACCGAACCTGAAGAGGTTGTGCTCCATGAAGTACGGGGTGATGGTGTTCACCCGGATGCCGAGGTGGGCCAGGTCCATCGCCGCGGCGCGGGAGAAGTAGAGGAGCCCGGCCTTCGCGGCGGAGTAGCCGGAGTTGCCCGCCTCTCCGTAGTGCCCGGCGGAAGAGATGATGTGGAGCATGCAGCCCTTGCGCTCCTTCTCGATCATGGCGCGGGCCACGTGCTTGGTCGTGTACATGCCCGCCGTCAGGTAGGTCTTGATCTCCCGTTCCCAGTCGTACGGGTTGATGTCCGTGACCGGCCAGCGGAACTGTCGCCCGGCCAGGTTGACCATCGTGTCGACATAGCCGAAGTGCTCAACGGCCTGCTGAACGATCGATCTGACCTCGGCCTCCTCGGAGGCGTCCCCCGGCAGGGCGATGGCGTCGTAGCCCTTCTTCTTCAGGAAGTCGACCGTGTCGGTGGCGGCCTCCGGCACGATGTCGTTGACCGCGACCTTTGCGCCTTCCCGCGCCATGAAGTGCGCTATCGTCCCGCCGTTGTTCGGTCCTGCGCCAAATATGAGTGCGACTTTGCCGTCCAAACGTCCCATCGTTCAGCCTCCCTCTCGGTTACAGGATGTCGTCCCGCCCACGCGGATGTCTAACGCGGGTCGAAGATGGTGTTCACCCAGTCGCTGTTCAGCACGGTGTTGGTATGCATGTCGGTGTGCTGGACCGTGCCCTCCACCTCGGTCATCGCCCCTGCGAGGACGATGCTGATGAGGCACTCCCACTCGGCGTTCTCCTCCATCTCCTCGTGCGTCCAACTCTCTCCCCAGTCAGCGAAATTGCTGCTCTGCCACTGCTCGAACCGCTTCAGGTCGTTCTCGCGGTAGGGCATGAGCGAGCCGCGCTCAGAGCTGGTGTTCTGCGAGTTCGACCAGTTCGTCGATGCAAGGAGCGCAACCCTGTACGGGCTCTCCTTGGCTATCGCGGCGATCGCGCGCCCGAGTGCGAAGCCCTCGCTTGGCGTCAGCGGCGGCTCCTTACTTTTGTCCCAGAGCCCCAGGCCTTCAGGGACGCGCGTCCGCTCGTAGCCGAAGGGGTCGAACCCGACAGGCACCACGGGGAGCGAGAAGTCCTGCCGTTCCCAGTTCGTGTGGAAGATGCCCGCCAGGCAGTTGTGGCCGATCTGGAGCGGGTTGCTGCTCGGCTCCCGGGAGTAGACCGGCGCGAGGCTGCGCTGCTCCAAGCCCTGCCCCAAGCGGTTGGCGAGGTCGGTGTGGATGGTGACGCGGTCGATGCGGTCCGGGTCTTCCTCGAACAGGTTATCCCTGCTCCCGTGGATCTGGTAGAACTTCGTGTCGAAGCCGTCGTGCGTGTGGATCCAGTACTTGGGACGGTCGGGCGGACGGAAGGTCTCGCCGAAGTCCCGGTACATGACGACCATGACGTCCGGGTCGAAGTCGTCGAGAGCACTGCGCAGCTTCTTGAACTGCTCGATCTGCCTCGCCTGCGCTAACCTGCCGGCCGTTTCGCCTTCGTCAGAGCCCCACGCGGTGCGCATCTCTTCCGGCCAGTTGCTCAGGTCCCGGAGATCGGGCCTGTCCAGCCAGCCGCGCATCAGCAGCCCCCTGAGCACGTTCGGCATGACGTAGGGCTTCATGCGGATGTATGGGAAGTGGCATACGCTCAACCCAAGAATGTCTCCCACGGTGTCCCTCCTTCAGGATGTCTGTCCGTAAGCAGCGCCCGGTCCGAGCCGACCGGGCGCACCATATCGCAAACCTCAGAGACGCGTGCCGTCCGCGGGTGGAAGCAGCATGCTCCGTGAAGCACGCCTACCACTGCTCCGGCGTCAGCCCCAGATCCACCTGCCTGTCCTGTGAGAACGTCTCTGCCGGGGTTGCCTGACGCTCGTCGGCCCCGATCGGCGGCATGCCCCGCGCCGTCAGGAGCAGGCGTCGCCACATGATGAGGTGAGAGTCGGTGGCGGAGAGGTGTTCGGGGGTGTCGTAGCGCTGTGGACCGGCCGCACGGAAGTCCTGCACCGAGAAGTCCGAGTACATGGCCCACCGATGCCACGTGTGGAAGTGGACCTTCTCGCGCAGCTTCGAGAGCCAGCCTGAACCCCGCGTGAAGTGCCAATAGATCTGGCGCGTGTTGTCCTCGTCGATGGGGATGTTCACGCGCGTGTAGAGGTGCGTGTGATAGTCCAGCCGCACCATGGACGGGAGGTGGTGCAGCATCCCCGCCCACTCTTCGTTGGTCTCCATGGGCGGCTTGCTGTAGCGCCGCCTCCCGGTCCTTCTCGTGAGCCACGTCCAGAGGAGACGACGGCGGTGCTTCGGCCACTTGTCTCCTAGGGCGGGGAAGTCGTGTTGGTACTCGACGGGCCGTCGGTACGCCTGCGTCCCGGCTGCATGACCGTTGCCATTCGCAGACGAAGGCTGGGGCACCGGCCGCGAGCCGAACGTCGCCGCGCGCCCGTTGATGATGTTGGTCCTCGGGTTCCGGTTCCCTGCGGAGACCATGGGATTGAGGAGTACGAGTGCTGCGTCGCGGTGGACGTACGGCACGTGCGCATCACCCGCGTTCTCCACCGCCACACGCCAGTTCACCGGCCACACCTCCCACGCGTACAGCATCTGTCCCTCGTCCGTGAAGAACTCAGGCGGTACGTCCTCCTCTATCGGCGCTGGCTCATCAGCACCCATCCACACGAACACCATCCCCCGGAGCGTACGCGTCGGGTACGACCGCTGCATCACCTTCCCAGGCACCTGCGAGTCTGGACCCTCCGGCAGCACCGCGAGAACATTCCCCTCCCCGTCGAACGTCCACCCGTGGTACGGGCACGAGATCGTCCCCTCGAAGTGGCAGTCCCCGTGCATCAGGCTCCCCCCGCGGTGCGGGCAGACGTTCCGCAGCGCCTTCACCTCCCTGTCCTTCCCACGGAAGAAGACCAACTGCTCCCCGCAGATCTTCAGGCCCACGGGCTTCCTGCCCACCTTGTAGTCCTCGATCACGGGGTACCAGTACTCGCGGAGTCCGGTGGCGGGCGCCAACTGGCGGACGTCCACGCGGGTTGTCCGCTCTCGATGCACGGTTTGGGTGGTGCCGGGTTCTCGCGTCCGGGTCGTCATGACTCACCCCCTCAGGCGACTCACGTCCTGCGGTCAGTCGAAGATGGCGATGACCTTGCAGGAGTTGAACACGTATGACTCCACGAACTCGGTGTGAGCGGGTTGCTTCCCGAGTTCCTGCATCGCGCCCGCGAGGCACATCCAGTTCAGCATCTCCTGCTGGCCGCATTGCTCGATCTGAGAGAGCGGGATGCTGCGCCACGCTTCGTAGTTCCCCGCGGTCAACTCCTGGTACCGCGCCTTGTCTGAATCGACGTCTGGCCAGAGGCCGTGGAACTTCGGCGTCAGGAAGGCGTGAGACCAACTCGAAGAGCCGATCAGCGCAGCCCGGTAGGGACTCTCGGCGAAGAAGCGGGCTATCGACGCACCGAGTTCGAAGCAGCGGGCCGGCGTCGGGCCGGGTGGGTCGGGCTCTGCGTCGGCTCCGGAGCGTGCCGCCGGCGTGAACTTGCTGCCGTAGCAGTTGACGTGGAACGGGACCACGGGATAGTCGAACCCCGTCCGGTCGTAGTCGAGATGGGCAACCGTGCGCCAGTAGGCGTGGCCCATGTCGTGATGCAATGGCTTGTACGACCACGCCACGTCGAACCGGTCGGCAAGCAGGTGTACAGCGAGCTCCTTCGCGGCCCTGCGGGCGCCCGGCACCTTCAGCCACCATTCCTTGTCCTCACCCCAGATGTTGTTCTCGGCGTTGAGGCCGCCGCCACGCGCCCAGGGTTGCGTCTGGAACTCGTCGCTGATGTAGACGCAGTAGGCGGGTACGACGTCCTCGTGGAAGTTCTCGTACTGGTCGTCCCCCCAGATGACGACGACATCCGGGTTGAACTCGTCGAGCCTCGCGCGCGCGCGCCTGAACCCTTCCACCAGTTTCATCCGGTGTTCATGCGCGGCGGCCAGACCCTCGTCGCCGCCCCATTCCTCCTGCATGCGCTCAGGCCAACTCGCAGGGTCCTTCAACTCGTCGGGCACCTGGGGGGAGCCCAAGCGGCGCTTGAGGATGTTCGCCATGGACTCTTCCGGGTACAACACGTACGGCCCGTGAGTGACGCCGAGTCCGAGTACTTCTCCCATCTCTCGCTCCTTCCGGGCCTTATGGGCGCCCGGCTCCCCTGCGTTGCCGTGTCGTTCGCCTAGCGGACATTCATGGTTGTCCCGGGCGGTTCGCTGTAGACGACGTCAGGTTTCCCATAGATGCTAGTCGCGACGAATACCAGACCCACCATCAGGTGAACCACGTTGTCCGCGGGGTTCTCGAGGTTCATGACCCACAGGTTCGGAGCGTCACGACCGGCGACGATCCAGCCGGCCACTGCCAGAACGACAAAGAGAACTCCAACGTAGGCGGTCCATATCCGCCGCAACTCGGGGTTCCAGGTGGTGCCTATCCACGTTACGAGCAGTCCGATGCAGAGGAAGAACACGTTGTAGCCAGTGTCCGTGTAGAAAGAGTCGCCTTCGTGAAAAGGCATGAACCAGCTTGCGATGCCCCACGCGAGGAGGAGTAATCCGGCTGCTTTCAGGAAACGACCAATCCGCATAGCTTCACGCCTTGGCTTACGAATTCAGGCCTCCATCACTCCTGAGTTGAGCATAGTCAGCGATAGCATGGGTGTCAAACGCCTGTACCGCGCCATGCGCCTTGACACTCACAAGCCTGCCGCGTAGATTCGCCACAGGTAGGAGCGTTGTGGTACGTGAGCGCCTGAGGGGGTGAGTCATGACGACCCGGACGCGAGAACCCGGCACCACCCAAACCGTGCATCGTGAGCGGGCAACCCGCGTGGACGTCCGCCAGTTGGCGCCCGCCACCGGACTCCGCGAGTACTGGTACCCCGTGATCGAGGACTACAAGGTGGGCAGGAAGCCCGTGGGCCTGAAGATCTGCGGGGAGCAGTTGGTCTTCTTCCGTGGGAAGGACAGGGAGGTGAAGGCGCTGCGGAACGTCTGCCCGCACCGCGGGGGGAGCCTGATGCACGGGGACTGCCACTTCGAGGGGACGATCTCGTGCCCGTACCACGGGTGGACGTTCGACGGGGAGGGGAATGTTCTCGCGGTGCTGCCGGAGGGTCCAGACTCGCAGGTGCCTGGGAAGGTGATGCAGCGGTCGTACCCGACGCGTACGCTCCGGGGGATGGTGTTCGTGTGGATGGGTGCTGATGAGCCAGCGCCGATAGAGGAGGACGTACCGCCTGAGTTCTTCACGGACGAGGGACAGATGCTGTACGCGTGGGAGGTGTGGCCGGTGAACTGGCGTGTGGCGGTGGAGAACGCGGGTGATGCGCACGTGCCGTACGTCCACCGCGACGCAGCACTCGTACTCCTCAATCCGTTCGGCATCATGGGGCCGCGCGGCGTCAAGACCAACATCATCAACGGGCGTACCGCGACGTTCGGCATCCGCATCAGCGACTTCTTCAAGAAGGCTGCAGAAGAGAGCAGCGGCTCGAGCAACGGAACCCAATCGCCCAAACTGGCTCGGCCGCGACAGACGTTCCAGTACTACTACCCTGCGCTGGAGACGAAATGGCCCAAGCACATGTGGCGCCACAGGTGGAAATGGGCGTTCGCATGGGCAGGGACGCGCCGCTACAGCGGCAGACCGAACGACATGACCGAAGAGTGGGGCGGGATGATCCATCACCTTCCGGCAATGGTCCGGCTCGACTACTTCACGCACTCCTACACGCGCGTGAACATCCCCATCGACGAGGACAACACGCGCCAGATCTACTGGCACTACACCCGGCGCTCGAACTGGATCTCGAAGCTCTACGAGAAGGTCCATTTCCACACGTGGCACCGGTGGGCGATGTACACCGACTTCTCAGTGCAGGACTTCAATGCGGCGGGGCCTCAGCGCTACGACACCCCCGAGCACCTGTCCAGCACCGATGCCCACCTCGTCATGTGGCGCCGTCTGCTCCTGAAGGCAAGAGGGATGGACGCGATCCTCAACCCTCCTGAGACGGTGGCCGAGGAGTCTTCGCGCGAGTACCAGGCGAACCTCGGAGTCGAGACCGAGTGGGACGAGCAGGGAGCGCTGGCGGGCAGCACATAACTCACGGTCGGACCCGCGCCTGCAGACCCAGCCCGCTGGTGCGGCAGAGGGAACGTTGAGCACATCGGCAACCCGGACAGGCCAGAGTGTTGGCGTAAGCCTGCGGAACATCTCCAAGACGTTCCCGGGGGGAACGCAGGCGGTTGCCGACGTCTCCCTGGATATCCACCCGGGTGAGGTGTTCACCCTCCTCGGCCCCAGCGGCTGTGGGAAGACGACCACGCTCCGCATGGTTGCGGGCCTCGAAGCGCCCGACTCCGATGGTGGGACGATCAATTTCGGCGACCGGCCGATCGTGGATAACTCCCGGAGGCTCTACGTGCCACCGGAAAAGCGGCAGGTCGGGATGGTCTTCCAATCGTACGCCATCTGGCCGCATATGACGGTCGAGCAGAACGTCGCCTACCCATTGCGACTGCGGAAGATGTCGCGCGCCGAGAGCCGTGAACGGATCGCCGCTGCGCTCGAACTGGTAGGACTCGAGGGCATGGAGAAGCGGCCGGCTCCGATGCTCAGCGGGGGCCAGCAACAGCGTGTAGCCCTCGCGCGTGCCTTGGTCTATGAGCCGGAAATCCTCCTGCTCGACGAGCCGTTCAGCAACTTGGACGCCAAGCTGCGCGAGCAGATGCGCCTGGAAGTGAAGATACTGCAGAAGAAGCTCGAGATCACCGTTCTATTCGTTACGCATGACCAGGTCGAGGCGCTGAGCCTGTCGGACCGGATCGCAGTCATGGACTTCGGCCATGTTCAACAGGTTGGCGTCCCCAAGGAGCTCTACGAATCACCGGCGAACGCTTTCGTCCGTGACTTCCTCGGCAAGACCCTCCTGTTGAGCGGAGTGGTCCAGAGCAGCAATTCTGAAGGGCAGGTTGCCGTTGCGGTTGATGGAGCTCCCAACTGCGTACTGTTCGGACGGAGCAACCTCCCGGAGGCCATCGCGCCCGGCGTTGCCGTGCACATCGCGGTGCGGCCGGAAGACGTCGACATCGTGGAGCCCGGTGGGAACGGAGAACTGCCGCAGGGCGTCGTTAAGGGCGTGATTCAGGCAACCCTGTTCACCGGCGACCGAACGGAGTACCAGGCGGAGGTGGAGGGTCAGGGTTCACTGCTCCTGTACGGCACGAGGCAGCACATGTTCGGCGAAGGCTCCCCTGTATGGCTGAAGATGCACCCTGAGACCGTGAGCGTGTGGCCGACTTGAGGCTGTCGATTCCCGGCGTTGACACTCCTGAGACCGCTGTGTAGGCTCCCGCCGTCGGGGGCATCGCATCGGAATCCGTCTCACCCGGGCGTTCTTCCAGTCGTGTTTCGTGTCCGCGGGTGCTCCCACTCTGCGCAGGTCTAAGGCAGAAGCGTCTGCAGGAGGAGGGAGAGATGGTCGTTCGGGCAAGGCTAGACACGGACTTCCCCTACCAGGAGTTCATGCAGAATGAGGGCATCCCTCTGTTCGAAGAGGTCGCCGGCAGTGGAGACGTGACGCAACTCCCCCGTAAGCCGTGGGCCCGGACCGGAGGAAACGCGACCTTCATCCAACTCCACGGCACGTTCCAGTCTGAGCGAGGCATCTACGTCCAGGAGATCCCCGGTGGACAGGCGCTCAACCAGGAGAGGCATATCTACGAGAAGGAGGTCTTCATACTGGAAGGGCGCGGCCTGACGGAGACGTGGCAGGGCGATGGTCCGAAGATCACCTTTGAGTGGGGAGCTGGGAGCGTCTTCGCGATCCCGAAGAACGTTGAGCATCGCCTGGTCAACGGCAGCCGTGAACCCGTCATCTTCATGGCCGTCACGAACGCTCCGCGCGTCATCAACGCCGTCGACGATCTGGACGCAGTCTTCAACTGCGACGTGCCGCTGTTCGACCTGTATGGCGAGGGCCGTGAATACTTCAACGCTTCCGACGTACGCTCCGCGGAGGGTCGCTATCAGAGTGTGATCTGGCACACCAACTTCATCCCCGATTGCCGCGGGGCGCTGCTCGATGATCTCGAGCAGAAGGTATCGGGTGGCCAACTGACCGGTTACCGCATGGGCAAGCGGTTCCCCCACGGACATATCTCCGAGTGGCCGTCGGGCCGCTACCACAAGGCGCACTACCATGGTCCGGGCGCCATCCTCCTCGGCCTCGACGGCGAGGGCTATGTGCTGGTGTGGCCGTCCGAGCTGGGGCCGCATCCCTACAAGGACGGTCACGGCGACAAGGTGCTGAAGGTGCCGTGGGGCAAGCACAGCATCTACAGCCCACCCAACGCCAATTTCCATCAGCACCTCAACACCAGCCCCGGACCGGCGAAGCACATCGCTGTCTACGGCGACAAGCTGCCGTTGGGTGTGCACAACCTCCAGGATGGGAGCGACGGGTTCGTCGGCTTCGTCAGTCAACGAGAGGGAGGCACGCTCATCGAGTACGAAGACGAGGACCCGCAGGTACGCGCCGACTTCGAGGCCGAACTGAAGCGGAAAGGCATCGAGTTCGCGATGCCGCCGGTGACGTACCGCAACGGCTAGTCCGGCGCCCCAGAGATACGATGGGGCGTGAGCATGAGCCACGCCCCGTTTCTTGTGGAATGCGATCAGGCACGATAGTCCGGAGGGAGCTGTGCACGACGACCCGAGCGAGCACTACCACGGTCATGAGGGAGAAGCCACGGGGGATGAAGTCTGGAACCCCAATCCGGATGTCCTTTCGCTCACCAGCGTCGGCATCGATATCGGCTCTTCGACGTCACACGTGACTTTCTCCGAACTGGTCCTGCACCGGCAGGGGGATAACGCGATAACAAGTCATTTCGAAGTGGTGGAGCGCAACGTGCTCTACAGGTCGCCCATCCTCCTTACTCCATATTCCGATGCCGACAACATAGACATGGATGCGCTCTCGGATTTCCTCGACGTCTGCTATCACGGGGCCGGTATCGACCCGTCAGAGACGAACACCGGCGCGGTCATCTGCACAGGTGTGGCGGTACAGAAGAACAACGCCGAAGCCATCGTCCGGCTCCTGGCGCACAAGGGTGGGAAGTTCGTCTGTGCAACTGCAGGGCCTCGTCTCGAAGGCTTACTGGCAGCGCATGGTTCCGGGACCATCGCCGCCTCCCGGCAGGACCCGGGTCGCACGTTCATGAACGTGGACATGGGCGGGGGCACAGCCAAGGTGACGACCGTCCGCGACGGCGCCGTCGTCGAGACCGGCGCGATCAACGTCGGGGCGCGCCTCGTTGCGTGGGACGAGCAAGGCCTTCTGGTCCGTATCGAAGAAGGGGCGAGGCGTATAGCCCGGGAACTCGGCTTTACCCTCGACATCGGCCAGCCGATCACGCTCGATCAGCGCAGGGCGCTGGCAAGGAAGCAGGCCGCTGTCCTCATCGAATACATCACCGAGTCGGACCTCTCGCCGCTGGCTGCCGACCTCGTTGTCACGAACCCGCTGGAGCATACTTCGCCCGCCCAGGCCGTTCTCTTCTCCGGGGGCGTCAGCGAATACATCTACGAACGTGACGACAGTGATTATGGGGACCTGGGGCCGATGCTTGGCGAGGAGGTCAGGGCGTTACTGACCGAAGAACACGGCGAGATCGAAACACCTGTGGAGATGATACGTGCGACGGTTATCGGGGCCTCCCAGTACACCGTGCAACTCTCCAGCAGCACCATCTACGTCTCAGACCCTGCCGTCCTTCCTGCACTCGACCGCCAGGTTATCGAACCCTTCATAGACGAGCCGACCGCCCGAAGCGGGGAGGCGATAGCAACTGCGATCCGCCGGGCCATCGCCAATGCCGACCTCGACGACCTCGACCACCACCGCGGCATCGCTCTGTACATCCGCTTCCCTCTTCCCGCTTCATACGATTCCCTGCTGGTCTTGTCACAGGGGATCGTGAACGGTATGCAGGGGCGTGAGGACGACCCGTGGGTAGTGGTCTTCGACACCGACATCGGCGCACTCGTTGGAGCGATGATCAAAGAAGAGTTCGATATCCCTCAGGCGGTTGTTGCGACCGACGAGATCCAGGTCAAGTACCTCGACTACATAGACATCGGCCAGGAAGTGAAGAATCGCAAGGCCGTCCCTGTAGTCGTCAAATCCCTCGTCTTTGGATGAAATCGCCACTCTTTGCCTGATTGCTTTCATTTTTCGTTCATTTGACAAGCGCGCATAGCGTTTTTAGACTTGCGCCGTTCGTAGCCCCGCCGTCGGACTGCGAGGTCAGTGCTGAGTCTGTACGCATAACAGCGGCGTGGCCAAGATGACCGTGGAGGGACGACATGAAACTGAGAGTCCACCGGTTGATCCGACGGGGCGCCAAGCCTCTGGCCATGAGCATGGGGCTGGTGCTGCTATTGCTGGCATCCTCGTGCGGCGGCGACGACCCCACCCCCACTTCGCCACCCCCGACTGCGACACCTCTTCCTGCCGCCACGCCGACGCCCGTGCCTGCGGGCGAACCGACGCCGACGCCCGCGCCCATGGACACGAAGGAGGCGTGGGAGATCGAATGGGAAGAGACGATCGCGGCAGCGAACGAGGAAGGGAAACTCGTAGTCACGGTGTTCCGTGCAGAGGACCGCGAGGCGGTGGAGCTCTTCGAGAACTTCTTCCCCGAGATCGACGTTGATGCACAGATCATCGGTGGGCGCGACTTCACTGCCCGTGTGCCGCCTGAGCGCGCGGCGGGGATCTACGACTACGACGTGTACATCAGCGGAGGAACGAGCGCCATCACCCGGGTCATCCCCGCCGGAGAAGAAGCGGGTGATCCGATCCTGGGCGACACGAGGTCGCTCCTGATCCGCCCTGACGTCGTCGACGATTCGAACTGGATAGGCGGTCTCGACGCCCAGTTCATGGACTCCGGGCGTAAGGTCCTCTTCAAGATGATTGCCAATCCTGGCTCCAGCCAGCTCTACGTCAACACGGAAAAGGTCGACCTCGCCAACCTGCAGTGGCCCGGCGACCTGCTCCGGCCCGAGTACAAGGGCAAGATATGCGCCGACGACCCGTCGACCCCCGGCGCCGGGGCGACATTCTTCACCGAGCTCCTCGTGACCCAAGGAGAGGAGGTCGTAAGGCGGATATTCCGGGAAACGGACATGGTCATCAGCAGAGACCACCGTAAGATGGGTGAGGACATCATCCGCGGCGACATGCATATCTGCATCGGACCGTCGGTGCTGGACTTCCACCAGCAGGGTGTTGGTCTCCACGTGGTACAGCACGAGTTGAACTTCGGCCCCATCTCGCCGGACTTCCAGGACAAATTGGATATCACGTGCTGCGGCGTGACCTCCGGGCACATCCAGGGCTTCTACAGCGCCGGCGTCGGCGGGCCCGCCATCGTCACCAAGGGCCCCAACCCCAACGCGGCGAAGCTCTTCATCAACTGGCTCCTCTCGCCTGAGGGCGCCAGGGCCTGGTTCGAGCATCAGATCACGGACTGCAGCCCGCGGCACGACCTCGTGGACCTGTGCAGGGAGCGCAAGGACTTCGTGCTGGAAGAGGGCAAGGCCTACATCACGTTCCACGATCAGAAGAACGTGGCGCACCGCAGGGCAGCGCAGGCGATCGCGGGAGAGGAGTTGAACTAGCAACTCCGGCCAGTGACACAAAGTTCACCCCGGTGATACCCACCGGGGTGAACTTTGCTTAGGGCGGAAGGCGTGCCGGCAACGGAGTTTGTCAGGCGAGGTAGAGCGATGGCGACGCTACCGGCCGCGATCAGGCCGCGTGGTTTCTCACTGGAGTTCAAGGTCCTGGTGTTCGCCGGGGCCATCATCACGCTGGGCTTCTCGGTCATCTACCCGATAGTGCTGCTGTTCATCAACAGCTTCGTGATCACCAACCCTCCCCTGTCTGCAGAGTACGGTCTGGACTCCTGGCGGTTCGCTCTCAGCGACCGCGGCATGCTGATCGCGCTGTGGAACAGCATGGTGGTCACGTTCCTGCGTCAGGGCATCTCGTTCCCGATAGCCATCCTGCTTGCATGGCTCATCGCTCGAACGAACCTGCCCGGGGCCAAGTGGCTGGAATTCGGCTTCTGGATCGCCTTCTTCCTGCCGGTCGTCTCGGTGACGCAGGCGTGGATACTGCTCGCTCATCCGTCCGCAGGCCTGCTCAACGAAACGCTCGAGTACCTCCCTTTCATCGATAAAGGCCCATTCAACGTCTACTCCCTGTGGGGCATCATCTGGGTACACCTCGCCACCAACTCCATCGCTATCAAGGTCATGCTGCTTACCCCGGCTTTCCGCAACATGGATGCCGCACTCGAGGACGCGTCGCGGCTCTGCGGCGCCAGCGCCCTGGGGACCCTGCGCCGGGTGACGGTCCCCGTCATGGCGCCGATCATGATGACGCTCCTCCTGCTGTCCATCCTGCGGGCCTTCCAGTCGGTGGAGATAGAGGTGCTCCTGGGGCTGCCCATCCGCTACTTCGTGTTCGGCTCCAAGATCTTCGACCTCGTCCAGAACGAGCCGCCGGACTTCGGGGCGGCCACGGCCATGGGCATCATCATCCTGATCGCGATCATTCCCTTGATCATGGGCCAGTACTACATGACCAGCCGGCGGAACTACACGACGCTCAGCGGCAAGTACCAGGCACAGGTCAACGATCTGCGCAAGTGGAAGTGGCCGGTCTTCGGGTTCGTTCTCTTCCTGGTGTTCCTGATGACCATCTTCCCGATGATCTTCCTCGTGATGGGCAGCTTCATGAAGTTCTCCGGGTTCTTCTACGGCGTGCCGGGCGGACCTTGGACAACGCTTCACTGGACCCGGATCCTCACCGACAGCACGTTCCTGCTTTCGATGCGCAACACCTTCGTCATGGCGCTGGGCGCTGCAACCCTGTCCATGATCTTCTTCACTGTCCTCGCCTACATCATCGTCCGGATGAAGTCCCGGCTGGTCCCCATCCTGGACTTCCTGACCTGGGTGCCGTACGTGCTGCCCGGCATCGTCCTGATACTCGCGTGGCTCTGGATACTCCTTGGAACAGGAGGCATCTTCCATCCTCTCTACGGCACGATCTTCGCCCTGATCTTGGTGTCAGGCCTCAGCGGCATCACGCTGGGCGTCCAGATAGTGAAATCCAACCTGCGGCAGATCGGCGCCGAGTTGGAAGAGGCCTCCTCCGTGGTGGGAGCGCCGTGGATCGTCACCTTCGTCAGGGTTGTAGTCCCGCTCATGGCGCCAGCCATGGTGGTGGTCTGGGTGCTCAACTTCGTTTCCGCGGCCGGCACTGCCATCCTTCCTGCACTGCTCGCCTCGGCCAGCAGCAAGACCCTGGCGCTGCTCCAGTTCGAGCAGGTAACGTCGGGACGCCTCGAGGAAGGCTCGATCGTGGGCATCTTCGTCGTGCTGCTGACGGTCGGCGTTGCTATCGTGGCGCGGGTCCTCGGTTTCCGGGTCGGCCTCGGGAGCGGCACACCTCGCAATTGACGAACGGCACGGCAGATACTCGTTAACGGCCGTGCTATTATCGAAGCGGCGCAGGTCCGGCATCGTCCGAACGGATCCGGATCGCAGGTTGGGATAGGCGACAGGGCCCTAGCCGTAGGAGCGTTGTGGTACGTGAGCCGCCTGAGGGAGGTGAGTCATGACGACCCGGACGCGAGAACCCGGCACCACCCAGACCGTGCATCGAGAGCGGGCAACCCGCGTGGACGTCCGCCAGTTGGCGCCCGCCACCGGACTCCGCGAGTACTGGTACCCCGTGATCGAGGACTACAAGGTGGGCAGGAAGCCCGTGGGCCTGAAGATCTGCGGGGAGCAGTTGGTCTTCTTCCGTGGGAAGGACGGGCAGGTGAAGGCGCTTCGGAACGTGTGCCCGCACCGCGGGGGGAGTCTGATGCACGGGGACTGCCACTTCGAGGGGACGATCTCGTGCCCGTACCACGGGTGGACGTTCGACGGGGAGGGGAATGTTCTCGCGGTGCTGCCGGAGGGTCCAGACTCACAGGTGCCTGGGAAGGTGGTGCAGCGGTCGTACCCGACGCGTACGCTCCGGCGGATGGTGTTCGTGTGGATGGGTGCTGATGAGCCAGCGCCGATAGAGGAGGACGTACCGCCTGAGTTCTTCACGGACGAGGGGCAGATGCTGTATGGGTGGGAGGTGTGGCCGGTGAACTGGCGTGTGGCAGTGGAGAACGCGGGTGATGCGCACGTGCCGTACGTCCACCGCGACGCAGCACTCGTCCTCCTCAATCCCATGAACCAGAGCGGCCCGAGGCGCGGACGCACGCTGATCGTCAACGGCCGTGCTGCCAAGAATGCTCCGCCTGAGCCGGGCTCGGGGAGGGCCGCACGCTCTCCTTACCAATGGAACTTTGAAGCGCTGGGTTGGAAATGGCCGCGCCACACGTGGCGTAGCATGTGGACGTGGGCATTCCGCTGGGCAGGGAAGCGCCGCTACTCCTCGCCGCCGCTCGACACGACAGAGGAGTGGGGGAGCGGTGTAGGCGCCATGCACCATCTTCCGGCGATGGTCCGGCTGGACTATCACACGCACCTCTACACGCGCGTGAACATCCCCATTGACGAGGACAACACGCGCCAGATCTACTGGCACTACACCGGGGCTTCCAACGTGCTCGCCAAGCTGCGCGAGAAGGTCCATTTCCACACGTGGCACCGGTGGGCGATGTACACCGACTTCTCAGTGCAGGACTTCAATGCGGCGGGGCCTCAGCGCTACGACACCCCCGAGTACCTGTCCAGCACCGATGCACGTCTCGTCATGTGGCGTCGCCTCCTCACTCGTGCACGAGGGATCGACGCAGAGGCCAGGAACGTCGCGGTGACACCTGCGGAACAGGCGTCGTTCGAGTTGCAGGCGGATGTCGGGATGGTCCCCGACACTTGGACGGAAGAGCCTCTGAACTAGAGGACCGTCCGGGTTGCATCGCGCGCTATCGGTCGTCTTGCTTGGGTAGCCAGCCCCACGGATGTGGGCCCCAATCGGGGCTAATCATCTCGCCAGCCCGGATAGTATGCACGGGGACGATGGCCTGGTCGCCGTAGAACAGGTTGCCGGAGCAGTCTTCGAACTCCCACTTCCCGGTGACGCGTTCGAGGATAGTGATGTCCGCCTCTCTTCCTGTACCCAGAGCGCCAAGCGTATCTTCCGTACCCAATACCTGCGCCGCGTTGGTCGTGGTCATGCGGATCACGTCTTCGAAGGAATACCCCATCGCAAGGAACTTGGACATGAACTCCGTGAGGCTGTAGACGATCTCCCGCCGCCCCGGAGTCGACATGTCCGTACTGATCGTGTGTGGGTGGAAGCCCTGATTGGCCAGCCTCTGGCACACCTCGTAGTTGAAGTTGTTCCGTCCGGTTGCCGAATCGAAGAACACCCCGGTCGATTCCGCGTCGCGTAGCTCCGTCAGGACGCGGTTCTCCGGATCGAGCACTCCGCCGGGGTGTGCCGTGCATACGTGCGTCACGATATCGCCGCTGCGGAGCGTGCGGAGGAGTTTCCGCGTAAGCTCGGGAGCCTTCTCCCGGTCGCCGGTCAGCGTGTCCCCGATGTGGACCATCAGCGGGAGGTTGGTTTCCTCGGCCGCCTCCTTCGCCCTGGCGATCAGCTCCTCGCCGTGCTCGCGGATCACAGGCCCAACGAGTCGCAACTTGATCCCTTTGATGGTGTCCGGGAACTCGGCTGCAGCTTTGATGGTTCCATCGAGGTCGATCTCGTCCGGGTGATACATGTCAGGCTGGGCGCGGGGAAGCCCCAGTATCCCGACACGGCCGATGTTCAGGAAGCAGGTGAGCCTCGTCTTCGTTCGTCCCTCGAGGTACAGGGGGAAGATGCCGAAGTTCCATGCCCCGACGGTGCCCGCGTCCAGGATCGTTGTGACGCCCGAGAGGACACCAGCGATCTCTGGAGGCGAAGCCTGCCAGTTCACTCCGGGCGTCTGCGAACCGAACATGAAGTGCGTGTGCACGTCGATGAGCCCTGGAACGACATACTGGTCGTCGCGGAGTTGCATCACCCGCCTGGCGTCGCCGTCAGCCTCGAGTGAGCCACCGACGCTGGCTATGATGCCGTTCGTGACGCCGATATCGCCAACCTCGTTGAGCCCTCGGCCTGGGTCGAAGATGTGTCCGCCTTTGAGGATGAGGTCGTAAGCCATGAACCTAGCCTCCCGTCATGCCTTCCTGCCGGATACCCTGCTTGGAGACGAACCACCGTACGAAGAAGGCGAGTGCCGCGACCAACACAGTGAACATGATCCCCATCGCTGCAGCCTGCGGCTGTGACGTCGCGCCGCCGCCCGTCGTACTCAGGCGGTTGAACAGCACGACAGGAAGGGTGTTGGAGTCGGCGTCCGCGAGGAAGACCGCTATCGTGAACTCGTGCGAACCCAGCAGGAAGAGCAGCAGCCACGCAGCGACTGCGTGCGGCAGTAAGAGCGGGAGGAGGACCCGCCGGAAGGTTGCGAACTGGCTCGCGCCGCTGGTCGCCGAGGCCTCTTCCAACTCGCGATTGATCTGAAGCACACCGGCGTAGCTGTTGCGGTATGCCACTGACGTTCGGAAGGAGTAGGCCAGCACCAGGATCCAGATCGTCCCGAAGATCGGTATCCACTTCCCCACGACGATGTAGAACATGAAGAACGCGAAGGCCGCCACCGTGGCGGGGATCGCCACCGAGGAAGAAGCGAACAGGTCGAGCATCCGGTTCACCGGTCCTCGCTTTCCACGTACGACCGCCCAGGCGATAATCATCGACAGCGTGACGGCGATGGTGGCGCTGAGAGAGGCGACAACGAACGTTCGCCACAGGCCTCCCCAGAACTGAGAGTCGTCGAGTACCACCCGGTAGGCGTCCAGCGTCGCCCTGTTGAAGAGGTTGTCCCAGGTCATCTGGACGAAGAACGGGAAGAAGCTGGCCCACACCAGCACGATCAATGGAATGACGAACGCCACCATGAGGTAGCCGAAGAGGAATGCGAAGGCAGCGTACCGCCATTGCCCCAGGCGCAGACGCCGGGGCCGGTACCCCTTGCCAGTCACGGTCGCATACTTGTTCGCTTGACGGGTCAGCCGGGAGTAGACAAAGAACAGGCCGTAGGTGATGACCAAGAAGTTGAGCGCGTAGGCCGCGGCGATGCCGTATTCCGGCAGGCCGTAGGCCCCGCAGCACAGCGGCAGCCATATCCGCAGGCTGAAGATGTTGGCGCCCGCGCCGATCCCGAAGAGCAGTGGCACCTCGAACTGGCCCACGGTGATAATCATGTTGAGCATCACCACGGCCAGGATGCCCGGCAGCATGATGGGGAACGTCACGCGCCTCAGCGTCTGGAACGTACCTCCTCCGGAAGTGGCGCTGGCCTCCTCCAGCGCCCCGTCCATGTTGCGCAGGACGGCGCTCAACAGGAGGAAGAAGAACGTGGCCCCGCCGATGCCCTGCACAAGGATCATCCCGGGGAACGAGAACGGGTTGATGGGCCCCGTCTCCCAGAACGGAAGCACCGCGCGGATCCCCTGGTTGAAGAGACCCGTGGAAGGCGCCAGCATCAGCAGCCATGCCTGGGCCCTGACCAGCCCCGGCATGATTGCCGGCATCAGGATGGCGACGAACATTAACCGCCGGTACGGAAGATCGGTGCGCTCGATCAGCCAGGCCAGCGTGAAACCGATGCATAGAGAAACCACCACCGAACCGCCCACGAAGTAGGACGTGTCGATGAGCGTCGCGGTCATTCCACCGCCGGCATAGACCTCTCTCAGGTTGTCGAGAGTTGTATAGGCTGTGGACTGGAACGGGAGAGCTGTCGTGGGCCCGCGGAACGCCGCGAAGACTTGCACGGCAAGCGGCACGATTAGCAGGTAGAACAGGAGCAACACTGCAGCCCCTGTAATGAGGGTCATCGCACTGAAGCGGGGGGTCAGTTTCCCTATCCAGGGGAGCCGTCCTGCGGGAGTGTTGACGACGGCCACGAGTCTCTCCTCTCACCGCCGCTTTCACCTGCCCCGGTCAACTGGGTGCTGTCCGAGGCAGGTGCAGATGGCAGCGGTTCGCCTTACCTGCCCAGCCGTGCGTTGGGCGGTACCTAGCGGGCCCCCCGAAGCACGATGTCCTGGAAGAGGCGCAGCATCCTGACGCGCTCAGGCAGCCGCTCCAGCGTCAGCCACGTGGGCCAGCCCTTCTCCAACGCTACCAGGCTCGCGAGCATCTTCGGGTTCCCTGAGATGGTCTCACGCGGGAGGCCGAGGTGCGGCGACGGTATCGTCAGGTGCGCGTGGGCGTAGCGCGCGGCCAGCCAGTCGGGGTCGAAGGCGCTCCACAGCTCGTAGAGGATCCCTCCGTTGGGGTGCTGCGCATTGCGCATGATCCCGGCGTTCTGGGCCCAGACGCCTGCGCCCTCGTAGGACAGGACGTCGATGGGCGCGCCCTGGCGGTGCTCCGGCGGGATCGCGAAGGTTGGGAACATCACGGGACGCTCACCGGATATCAGCAGCGCCTCCGGGTTGGACGTGATCAGGAGACCGTGATCGTCAATCAGTTGGATCGCCAACTCCTTCGCCCGCTCCTCGCCAAACTTGAGTGCGATGAAGCTGAACCCGCCGAAGAAGTAGGGCGGGCTGGAAGTCAACCGGCCCTCCCACTGGGGTTGGAGGAAGTCAAAGGGGTCGCTAGGTAGGTCGCCGGCCTCCAACTCGTTGGTGTTGTACCACATGACGTATGCGTTGCTGGAGTCGAACATCATCCCAGGCTGCTTGGGGTCCAGGAACTCCTCGGGGACGCCGTACTGCGTCCAGTCGAACTCCTTGTTGAGCAGGTCGTTGTCGTAGACGGGGCCGTAGATGTTGTACGCACCTCCGAAGGTGTCGGTGGAGAACTGCCCAGCAGCGGCGGACGTGATGATGGCCCCGGCGGTGGCGAACTGCCTGCCTTGGCTGGTGATGGTCATGCCGGGGTAGGCGCCTGCGAAGGCGGCCTTCTCCTCGGGCCCCACCTCGCCGAACCCCCAGAGGGAGAGTTGTCCTCCTTCTTCAGCCAACGCCCTCTGGTAGAGCTCATCCATGTGCTCCTTCATCGTCGGCCAGACGTTCTCGTAGAAGTCCGGCACCTCCACGATACCGGAGAGGATCAACTCCTCGGACAGCGGCACCGGCGTTGGTGTTGCCGTGGGCGGCGGAGGAGGAGTGGGAGTTTCTCCCGGCGCAGGAACGGGGGTCGCGGTAGGTTCCGGCACCGGAGTCGCTGTAGGCACCGGCGTTGGGGTGGGGTCGGAACCGCATCCAACCACTACAGCAGCGACCAAGACCAAGAGTACCGACAGGAGCCCTTTCGCTGGAAATCTCATGACGTCTCCCTCCCCGACGTTCGGTGGCCGCATTATGAGAATGCGGAGGGAGGTTGTCAACGATGTAGGCCTTTATCAGGCGTATCCGCGATGGATTCCTGCATTTTTGCGTTTTCAATGGGCTGAAACTTGACTCCGGACACTCTGTGATGTAACCCTGCCGCCCACGGCATAGCACCGCAAGCTAGGAGACCAGCAAGTGACCTCAGGAATGGAGAGCCAACCGAAAGCCCTCGCGATCGAAGGTCTGTCAAAGACGTTCCGGTCGAACGACGGAGACGTCCAGGCACTGAGGTCTGTCGACGTAGAAGTAGCCCAAGGACAGGTTGTCACGCTGCTGGGGCCCAGCGGCTGTGGGAAGACGACAACACTTAGATCGATCGCTGGGCTCGAACGACCTGATGCAGGATCTATTTCGATCGATTCGCAAACGGTCTTCGATCATTCCCGCGGCACGAACGTTCCGACGCACCAGCGGCCCATCTCGATGGTCTTCCAGTCCTACGCCATCTGGCCGCACATGACGGTATTTGAGAACGTCGCCTATCCGTTACGGGTCGGCAAACAGAAGGTCAGCAAAAGCGAGATGGAAGAGCGCGTGATGAGAGTGCTCGAGATGGTCCGGATCCCGGAGTTGCTGGGGCGCAGTGCAACCATGCTCAGCGGGGGACAGCAGCAGCGGGTGGCCGTTGCTCGGGCCCTCATCAAGGAGCCCAAGCTGCTGCTGCTGGATGAGCCGCTCAGCAACCTGGATGCCAAGCTCCGTGAGGAGATGCGCATCGAGTTCAAGGAACTGTTCAGCCGGGCGCAGGTCTCTGCCGTGTACGTGACGCACGACCTGCTGGAGGCGCTGGTGCTGTCCGACACCATCATCGTGATGAACCGTGGCCGGATAGCCCAGCAGGGCACTCCAAGGGAGGTCTACTCCAACCCTCAGGACCAGTTCGTTGCGGACTTCATGGGTGCCGGGAACATCGTCAAGGGCGTCGTCCGGGCGAGCGACGCCGCCCCGATCCTCGTCGACGTGGGATTCGCGGAACTGTACGTCAATGCGTTGTCCACCTTCCAAACGGGTCAGGAGGTTCTCGTCGCGATCCGTCCGGAGGGCATCGAACTGAGTTCCCGAAGCTCCGAGGACGGCCAGATCCCATGCACGGTTGAAACCGAAGTGTTCCTCGGGACGCTCATGGAGTACCGCGTGGCTCTGGGTGAGCACCGGCTGCGCGTGAGGACTTCCGTGGACATGCTCTCCGTCAGGGAAGGGGCCAAAGCCTACGCGAAGTTCCCGGCGTCGGCGTGCCTGGCCTTCTCCGCTTCCGAGTCCGAGAGTGTGCCCGTCTCAGAGAGCGACACGTAATATAGAGAGGACACTGCCTGCTCGGAGAGTTCCTGCATGCTCAGCGAATTCGTGAGGGTCGCAGCCGTAGGAGACGTTGCACCGGGAGAGATGTGCACCGTCGAGGTCGGCGAGGAGTACGTTCTCCTGGCCCGCATCGGAGACGAGTACTTCGCGCTGGATGGCTTCTGCACGCACGCGGAGGGATTCCTGGCGGAAGGCTACCTCCTCGAGGAGTACTGCGAGGTTGAATGTCCCATCCACGAGGGCGCGTTCGACCTGCGCACTGGTGCGGTAACGAATCCTCCCGCTGAGGAGCCTGTGGTCGCCTACACGGTGCGTATCGAGGGCGACGACATCATGGTTGGGCCCAGGCCCCAACCGTGACCATCCCTCCGGTTACGCCTCGCCTACCTGCGGCTATGAGGCGGAAGGAGTGCGTCTTTTGCCGGCCCGCGTGTCGCTGATGTAGGCAGCAGCGGCGTCGTAGATCGCTTTCCCAATCTGGCCATAGACCGCCGTTGGCTTGTTGACCTGTGCCTGGGCATAGCCGATCGTCGCGGGGAATCCGAGCAGGATGTCGCACTCGTCGCCTGCCAGGTAACCGGCGATGGTGGGGATCTGCATCTCCTTCGTTATCTCTTCCGTCAACGGGGGGCGGATGCCTGTCAGGACGAGGGAGAATGCGCCCGCATCCTGTAGCGACCGGGCGTCGTTCCACAACTGCTCTTCGGGCAGCGTTGCGCCTCCTGTCATCCCACCAATCGCCATGCTCGTCATGGGCGTCACGCCCATGTGCGCCATCACCGGGATACCGGCTTTGACCAGTGCCTCGATGGTGGGGGCGAAGTGCGCACCTCCTTCGAGCTTGACGCCGGCACAGCGGGTCTCCTTCATGATCCGTCCCGCGTTCCTTATCGCGTCTTCGATGCCGGTGTGGTACGACATGAAGGGCAGGTCGACGATCACCGGCACACGGTCGGTCGCCCGGCAGACGGCCCGGCCCATGACAATCATCTCCTCGACGGTAGTGTCGTTGAGGTCCGGGTGCCCCAGCAGGAAGCGGCTGCCGCTGTCGCCCACCAGGAACATATCCGGCTCCGCCATCTCGATGATGGCCGCCATCTCGTACGAGTAGGCGACCCACATGACACCCTTGTTCCCCTCCGCCTTCATGTTCTGGATGTCGGCGATCGTCAGCTTGGCCATGATGTGCCTCCGTTGGAATGGCTTGCGCGTTCGGGATGTGGGGTCTTAGTCGGAAAGCAGGAACGGGCGTATCGCTTCAACGAACTCCGTCGGTTTGCCCTGCATCGTGAAGTGAGTGCCTCCCGGCACCACCACCAACCGGGCTCCAGGAATCATGGCCGCTATCTCCTGCCCCGCCGTCAACGGGAATAGCGGACTGCCGATCTCGCCCCAGGCCACGAGGGTGGGCACGCGTATCTTGTCCAGCCTTCGCCGCAGGTAGTAACGCCGCCGCATCACCGGGTCGTTCAAGTGTTGCGTGATCCGGCGGAAGGCCGTCTCCGCTCCGGGTCGCTGCACGTTCCGCCAGTGGAAGAAGGCCTGCTGCTCCTGGTCTTCAGGGCGGAAGTTGGCCTTGACCTGTGCCCTGACCATCTCCTCGGTTGGAAGTTGAAAGTTCGAGACGGTGTCGGGCGGGGTGGGGTTCATACCCGCTATGTTGTCCAGGACCAGTTTCCTCACCCGATCGGGGCTCTCGTAGGCGAAGGTTGCTGCGATCCAGCCACCCAGCGAATGGCCGACGATGTTCGTCTTCGCATAGCCCAACTGGTCCTGCACCTCGCGGATGAAATCGACGAAATAGGAGAGCGAGTAATCGAAGTCCGGCCTGTCGCCCATCCCCCACCCAATGTTGTCCATCGCGTAGATGTGCAATCCGTCGGCAAGCCCTGCCCGGATTGCAGGCAGCCACGTCTCTCCGCTGTTGGTGAAACCGACCCCGTGGATGCAGATGGTCGGTATGCCCTCGCCGGCTTCCAGGAGTCGGGCTTTGACGTCCTGGAGCTGGAGGTGTCGCTCTACTGCTGGCTCGATGGAAGGACCTGCCATACCACCCTCCTCTGCTGCGAACGGCTCAGGGTGTGATTCTGTGTGTAAACGCTCCCAAGTGCAACACCGGGCTCGCTGGTGCTGTCCTCACTCGTGATTGACCGGAGAGAGACGTTGTCCTATCGTCCGTTATATCCGGGCAAGCCCCGGTCGAGTGGCAACTGGCCGATCGTGAGGTGAACAGGTTCAGCTGGCGCAGGAGGGAGCATGGCTGCAGAACACGCTATCACCAAGGAAGCGACCGACTGTTTCGCGACGGTGGACGGAGTATCGGTCCATTACAACGAGGCCGGTGAGGGCCCGGCGCTACTCTGCTTCCACGGCGGAGGCCCCGGCGCCAACGCATGGGACAACACGAAGCACAACATCGACGCCTTCGCGCAGCACTTCCGCACACTGCTCGTCGACCTGCCCGCCTACGGTGAGTCCGACAAGAGCATGAAGCTTGGCGACACGCCCCTTGACGTCTACTGGGCAAGGACAGTCATCGGGCTCATGGACCAGCTGGGTATCGACAAGGCGCACCTGTTCTCCTCGTCCCAGAGCGGCCCCATGAGCCTGCGTATGGGTATCGACTACCCGGACCGCGTCGGCAAGATCATCCTCCAGTCCAGCGGTCCCGGCGGTGGCCGTTTGATGTTCCAGCCCTCGCCGCCGGAGGGGATCAAGGCGCTCGGAGCCTTCGCGCAGAACCCCATCCGCGAGAACATGGAAAAGATGATGCACCTCTTTATCCCCGACGACGAACTGTGCACCGAGGAAGTGATCGAGGCGCGCTACCAGGCGGCCATACGACCCGGACACCTCGAAGCCCGCGCCGAGTTCTCAGCATCGAAGAACTCGGACCTTACCCAGCTCATTGGTCGGCTTAGGGCCGAAGTGCTCATCGTCTGGGGGCATCAGGACCGCATGGTGCCGGTTGAAGGAGCCTTCCGCTCTCTCGCGCTCATACCGAATGCGCGGCTCCACGTGTGGGGCGGTGGCGTCGGCCACTTCATCGAGTACGAGCGCGCCGACGAGTTCAGCCGCCTCGTCATCGACTTCCTGACCCACTGAAGAGGGTGCTCGTCGGTCAGGTCCCGAGCGCCAGGTTCGGCAGGAACAGGACGATCTGGGGGAAGGCGACAAGGATACCCAGCGATATGAGGTCGAGCACGACGAACGGTATCGCGGCCTTGTAGATCTCGGTGATGCTGGCGGTCGGGATCACTCCCTTAAGTGCGAACAGGACGAGGCCGAAGGGCGGTGTCTCTGCCCCGATGGATATCGCCACCAGGAACAGCATCCAGAACCAGATGGGGTCGAATCCCAGCGGGCCTATGATGGGCGAGAAGATCGGGATCGCGACCATCATCATCGATATCTGGTCGAGGAAAAGGCCCAACAGGATGATCGCCCCCAGCATGGCGAGCAGCAGCAGCGTCGGTGGCAGGTCCAGCCCCACCAGCACGTTCAGGAACCCCTGCGTGGCCCCGCTGAGCGCGAGCGTCTGGCTCATGGCGATGGACCCGCTGATGATCAGGAGGATCATCCCGGCGATGCGCATCGCGTCGCGGAGCGCGTCGTTGAGGACACGCACCGAGAGGCGCCGGTAGATGAGCGCCACGATCACTGCGCCGATGGCCCCCGTGGCGGCGGCCTCGCTCGGCGTCGTGATCCCGAACAGGATGAAGCCCATGACCATGAAGAAGACGATGGAGAAGGGGGCGAGTTTCACCGTGGCGTAGAGCTTGATCTTCATGGGCGCCGGCGGCGCATCGTATATCGGGGCGAGACCCGGGTTCAGGCGCACCCGGATGAACACGAAGATGACGTAGGTGGTGGCCATCATCAGGCCGGGGAAGAAGCCCGACACGAGCAGTTTGCCCACGGGTATCTGCGCCAGCGTCGCGGTCAGCACGGCGAGGCCGCTGGGGGGGATGATGGCGGCGAGCAGGCCGGAGTTGAAGATCGTCCCCAGGGCGAGGCGGGGCGAATAGCCGCGCTTCTCCATCTCCGGGTAGAGCGTCGAACCGAGCAGGGCAGTGTCGGCGATGCCTGCGCCGCTCAACGTGGCGAGGATGGTGCCGGAGCCCATCGTGACGTAGAGGAGGCGCGCTCTGACTTTGCCGACCCACTTGTCGACCGCGTCGATGATCAGCCCGAACGCGCCCGATCGGTAGAGTACGGCGCCCATGAGGAAGAACATGGGCGCGGCGATGAACCGGAAGTTGGCCACCGAGTCAACGATGCTGCCGGTGAGCAGGAGCAGGCCCTGCGTGCCGCCTGTCACCCAGATAAGCCCGACGATGTTGAGCCCGGCGAACGCGAACGCGACCGGGATGCCGGACATGAGCAGCAGGATCAGCAGCGTGAAGCCGATGAGTAGAACAGCCCACCACTCCATGGCTAGCCTCCCCCTCTACCGGAGTGGAAGCTAAGTGGGGACACCGTGCGGATGGTCGAGGTCATATCTCGGCGAACTCCGATGGAGAAACCACCCCCTCAACCCGATTCCGATCGCGATACCCCGCGTACGCGTCGCGCAGGAACTGGATGCCGAGCGTCGCGAACCCGAACGGCAGCACCCACCAGATCCAGGCCTGCCGGATGCTGAACGCGTCGCCCCGGATGATCGTCCCTGCGTCGATGCCCTCCCAGACCCTGCTGCCCGTCTTCCACACCAGCATGCCGCAGATCGCGGCTGCGAGGATGGAAGTGCCCACCCGCATGAGGCTGGCCGTTCGCGGGCTCGCCCGCTCCATGATCAGTGTCAGGCGCGTGTGGGCGTCGTGCTTGAGCAGCCACGCACCGGCGAGGAAGGGGATCGCCATCACAGCGTACTCGTTGATCTGGATCACCCAGGGCAGCGAGTCGTTGAACACGCGCCGCATGAGCACCTCCAGCCCGATGGTCAGCGCCATCACCGCGATCAGCCAGGTGGCGGCTAACGCTCCCACATCGATCACGATGTCGAACGCCCTGCCGGCTACTCGAAGCGCTCGCTGCAAAGGCGGCGCTATGACCGCGCCCACCCGGGTGGCCAAGGGCGTTACTGTGTCCACCACGATGCCGAAAGCCCTGACCACTACATGAAGCGCTCGCTTCAACGGCTGCGTCTCCTTGCGAACGGCTGGTCTCTGACGGGGCCACCGCGCCGGGCGTCCCCCGGCGGCTGTGATCGATGCCACAGCCGCCGGATGCTCATGCCCGGTCATCTCCTCCGGTGCTTATCCTGTCGAACTCTTCACACAGGCGACAGTTTCCAGGAAGCGCTCGACATACTCGGCGGGCTCGTTGTCCGCCATGTATGCCCACTGGGCGTCGGCGTTGACGCCGTCCACGAACGCGGCGGCCTCCGGAGTCAGCGTGACGATCTCCACTCCGATGTCGGCCATGACCTGCAGTGCTTCCTGGTCGAGCCGGAAGAACTCCTCTGCGGCCCTGTGATTGGCGAGCGTCATGCCGTCTATCACGCCTTGTTGGAGCTCGGGTGTAAGACTGTTCCATGCGTCCAGGTTCATAAGGAACATCAGCTGCCCTGACCCGACCGACTGCTCAACGACGTACTTGAAGTGCTCGTGCCAGCCGAACTGTACCGCGAGCTGAGCGCCGCCGCCTATCGTGCCGCCCTCGACGAGACCACGGTCGAGCGCTTCGTAGAGCTCGCCGATCGGCATGGCGACGGCGGTGCCCCCGAGGTTCTCGACGAACGCCGTCGCGGTCGGTCCTGCTGCCCGGAGCTTGATCCCGTCGAGCCGGCCGGTGGTGGGGTCGATCGGCTTGGTCAGGTAGGTACGGCTGCCAACCCGTGGGCTGACTCCGCCCAGGTACTTCACGCCGACCTCTTTCTGGTAGAACTCGTCTATCAGGTCCCACATGCCGCAGGCCACCTTGCTGTCCAGCGAACCCTTGATGGCGTTCCACCCGCAGGCGAGCGAGGTGAAGTCCGGGTGGTAGGCGCAGGTCGTCGAGTTCACCTCGAACAGACCGTCTCGCATTGGAACAAGCTGTTGGAACGAGGGGACGGACTCAGGGCCGCCCGCGCGTACCACGCGGACACGTCCGCCGGTGGCGTCTTCGATGGCCCCGATAACGTTTCTGTCCCCGAATTCCTCGAGGGAGATGCCATCGGCCCATGAGCTGATCATGCGCAGCTCGATCACCTCCGGTTCCGGCGTGGGGGTCGGCTGGGCGGGCACCGGCGTGGGTGTGGGGTCGTCGCTGCCGCATGCCGCGAGTAGCGCAACGAACAGTACCGCCCCGGTCAGCAACTGCAGTCTTCGTAACATGACATCCTCCCTTTCGTCTGTATGGGGCGGCGTGGCCCCCGGTTAAGCGACCGCCTCCTCGAGTTCGTAGAAGCGGATGGTGTTGTTCCGGAAGATGTTGCGCTTCTCATCGTCGGAGAGGTCGCCCCTGTTCCGGAGGATCTCGATGTCCTCGACTATCTCGGCCGGATGCTCGTGCCAGTAGTCGCTGGCGTAGAGCACGACCTGGTCTCCCAGCCGATCGATAGCGTACCGCAGGCTCTGCTCGCCGCTCTGGCAGCTCAGGAAGATGCGGCCGCTCGTGAACAGGTCCACCGGGTCGGTAACGCCTTCACGAGTCCGTCCGGTGAACCGGTCGATGAGGTACGGCACCCAGCCCGTGTCTGCTTCCAGATAGGCCATGCGCAGCTTGGGGTACTCGTCGAACAGGCCGGACATCATCATGCTGCTCGCCTGGATCATCTGCGCGAGGGGGTGCTCCAGCAGCACCGCCTCCGTGCGAGCGAGAAAGTTCGTCCCGAGCCCTATAGACGGCGCGCCGTGGACCGCAAGCGGGATGTTCAGACGCTCGGCCTCGGCGTATATCGGCCAGAAGCAGGTGTCGCCCAATGGCCTGCGCACGCCCATGTCTGCGCTGTTGGCCGGGAGCATGGCGCTCACCATGCCGAGCTCCGTGACGCTGCGGCGCAACTCCTTGACGGACTCGTCCACGTCCTGCAGTGGGAGCAGGGCCACACCCTTGAACCGGGGGCTCCTGCGGGAGTAGCGGTCGTGGAACCAGTTGTTGTAGGCGCGGCAGAGCAACACGGCCCAGTCGGCGTCCTGGATCATGCCGACCGACAAGCCGGCGGTCGGATACAGGACGGTGGACTCGATGCCCGTCTCGTCCATGAAGCTGAGCCACTCCTCGGCGCCGACGTAGCCGGGATGCATGCCGGCCGCGGCGCGGAATACGTCGCGCTGGTAGCCGTCCAGGGTCGGGAAGAACGGGAAGTTGGCCCCGTCCTTGATGCCGCTCCGGACAGGCTCGTCCAGGTACTCCCGTATCTCGTCGTCGTGTTCCTGGATGTGTCCGTCGCCGTCGATGATCAGGTACTCGTTGTCCGCCATACTCGCTCTCCTTGCTGTATCTCTACTTACCGAACCGTTCGCGCCATCACCCCGTGCGGGGGAGGACGATGGGTTTCACTTCCCGGAACTCCGACATCGCCCGTAGCGCGTCGGTAACGGTATCCAGCGTGTAGGTGCCGCTGATGAGGCGCTCGAAGGGGAAGCGGTCGCTGCGCGTGGCGAGGAACTGCAGCGCCTTGTAGAAGTGCCGCCCCACCGCGCCGATTACGCCGTTCACCTGCAGCGACTTCACCGTGATAAGGCCGCCGGGCAGGGTTATGTCCTTGCCCTCGACCCCGATGGCCAGGAACCGTCCGCCCCGGCGCACCATCGTCAGACCCTCGGGGTTCGCTGCTGAAGACGCGCACTGGACCACGATATCCGGCCCTATCCCGCGTGTCCGCTCGCGTACCCACTCGATGCGGTCGCTTGCCTCGGTGGCCTCGTCGATGTTCAGGATCTCGTCCGCTCCCCAGTCCGTCGCCACGGCGAGCCTCTCGGCGGGCGCGCCGATGACGATGACCTTCGCGGCTCCGCGGTCGCGCGCCAGCGCTGAGGCGTACAGTCCCAGCGGTCCGCATCCCTGTACCACGACGGTCTCGTGCGGCTCGATGGCGCCGAGCCGCTCGAAGCCGTGCACCACAGTCCTCAGGGCGCACGCGGCGGATGCGGCCAGGGGCGAGGAGACCTCCTCGGGGACCTTCACGACGTCGCTCAGCGGCGGGTAGTAGTGGTACTCCGCGCAGCCGCCCAGCAGGTAGGGGAACGTATCGGTGCGATGGCGTCCGAAGGCGTAGCTGTTCATGCAGAGGTTGGTCTGGTGCGCCACGGTGCAGAAGTAGCAGTGGCCGCAATACGGGTAGCTGACGATGATGCGGTCGCCCTTCACCACGGGCTGGCCGAGTATGTCGCGGCGGTCGCCACGTACTTCCTCGACGATGGCAGCGGTCTCGTGTCCCGGCACGTACGGGGTGGTGCCTGGCGGGATGAGGTCGCCCTGCCAGTAGTGGACGTCGGTGCCGCAGAGGGTCGCGGCGTCTACGCGCGCAAGGATGCCCCCTTCGTCGAGGTCGGGGAGGGGAACGCGCTGCAACTCCACCGGAGCCAGAACATCCGTAACCACTGCGGCGAGGCAGTCGCTCATCTCAGGCCTCCCTCCCTAGGGGCTGTTGACGGAAGCGATTGATGCGCGATTCCGTTGCAGCGTGCGCGGAGTATCGGAGCCTTCAACAGGAGTGTCAAGGCTGGATACGATATTCGTGCATCATGGCCAGGAAACGTTACGATTCAGATTCTTCCGGGGCGCTGTCGTACAGTGCACGTGAGCGGCGTATGATACGGCCACGCTGCGGGACAGGAGGCATACGATGCCGGTTATCGACGCCGACACGCACGTGGACGAGAGCGAGTCCACCTGGCAGGCCTTGGAAGGCGCTCTTGCCAAGTACACCCCCACCACGATGACGCCGCCCACGGAGGCGATCGAGCACGCGAAGCTCGACCCACACCGAAGCCGCTTCTGGCTGGTGGAAGGCCGCCTGCAGGTCCGCGCGGTCCGGGACGATGTGCATCATCCGGCACGCGCCCGGCGGGAGCTGGACGACCTTGAGGGCCGGATGGAAGACATGGACCGGATGGGTGTGGACATCCAGGTGCTCTTCCCCACCTTCTTCATACGCTATATCTCGCTGAACCCTGAGCCGGAGGCTGCGCTGGCCCACGCCTACAACCGCTGGGTGGCGGAGAGATGCGACCAGACCGGAGGACGCCTGCGCTGGGCGGCGGTGCTGCCATGGCTCGACACCGACGCGTCCATCAAGGAGTTGCGCTGGGCGAAAGAGAACGGCGCCTGCGGCATCTTCAAGCGGGGACTCGACCTCCTGAAGCCGGTGGGCGACCCACACTTCTTCCCGGTGTACGAGGCGGCGAACGACCTGGATATGCCGCTCTGCGTGCACACCGGCCACCCGGGCAGCGACGGCGACCGCGGGTTCCCCATCATGTCGGCCTTCCTCTCGGTAGTGCGGTCGAAACTGCCCGCACGGTTTCCCAACCTCCGATTCGGGTTCATCGAGGCAGGCGCGTCGTGGATTCCGTACGTTCTGTCCCAGATCGCTATGAACGAGCGTTCGGACACGCTCCATGAGCGGACCGTCAAACTGGCAACATCCGGGGACCTGTTCCGGGATAACCGCCTCTACGTCTCCATCGACCCTGTGGACGACGTCGAGTACCTGCTCACACTTGGGACCGAGGACAACCTCATGATCGGCACGGACTACAGCCACTCGGACGTATCGGCAAACGTCAGCGCGCTGAACGAGGTCCGCCGCTGGGCCGACTCCGGCATGATCAGCAATCAGGTCGCAGGGAAGATACTGGAAGATAACCCGAGGGCGTTCTACGGCCTGTAGGGAACGACGTTCAGGAGGAGGGCAGGATGACGAACCGGGTTGTGGGGACGCCGACGAGACGCGTCGAGGGGCCGGACAAGGTGACCGGTCGGCAGCAGTACTCGGCCGATATGGAGATGGACGGGCTGCTCTGGGGGAAGATACTGCGCAGTCCGTATCCGCACGCGCGGATCGTGCGAATCGACGCGTCCAAGGCCAAAGAGGTGCCCGGCGTGCATGCCGTCATCACGGGGGCCGACTACCCCCGCCTCATCGGCCGGGCGCTGAAGGACCTCCCGGTACTGGCCTACGAGAAGGTGCGGTTCATCGGCGAACGAGTCGCCGCCGTGGCTGCCGAGACAGCCGCCGCCGCGAAAGAGGCGCTCGACCTCATCGAGATCGAATACGAGGAGTTGGCGCCCGTTTTCGACATGCAGGAGGCGCTCACGCCCGGGGCGCCCATCGTCCACGACGACCCCACCGTCTATACCGGCGCCTTCGTCCACCCCGAACGCCCCGATCTGCCCAACCTCTGCTCCTTCGACCGCTGGTCGCGCGGCGATCTTGCGGCGGGCTTCGCGGCGGCTGACCACGTCTCGGAGAACACCTTCCGCACGCAGAAACAGCACCACGTCTACATGGAGACGCACGCTTGCGTGGTCTCAGTGCAGGAGGACGGCACCGCCGAAGTGTGGGCCTCCAACAAGAGCCCGTATGCGCTCAGGGGCCAGCTCGCCATGTCCCTCGGCGTGGAACCGGCATCGATCCGGATCCATCCCATGGCGGTGGGCGGCGACTTCGGAGGCAAGGGCTCGCCCATGGACACGCCGGTCGCCTATCTCCTCTCGCAGGTTGCCGGCAGGCCGGTCAAGATCGTCATGGGGTACGACGAGGAGCTCCTCGCCGCAAACACCAGGCATCCCAGCGAGATCAGGGTTCGCACGGGCGTCACCAACGACGGCATGCTGACCGCGCTGGAGGTCAGCGCCTGTTTCGACAGCGGCGCGTACGGCGCGTTCAAGGCGGTCCCGAACATCAACCTCCATGCCATGGAGCAGACCGCAAGCTGCTACCGCGTCCCGGCGTTCGACGTGAAGAGCTACGTGGCTTACACGAACGTGATCCCCTCAGGCCACATGCGTTCCCCCGGCGGGCCCCAGATCACCTTCGCGGTTGAGGCCCAGCTGAACATCGTCGCGGCCGAGCTCGGTATCGATCCGGCTGAGTTGCGCATGAAGAACCTCGTGCAGCCTGGAGACACCGCCCCGAACGGCGAGCAGTGGGTCAATATCAAGGCGACCGAGACGTTGCAGGCCGCTCTGGACGCTGTCGGCTGGGACGAACCCAAGCCTCCGTTCGTCGGTCGCGGGCTCGCGATGTATGAGCGTGGCCCGATCGGCGGCGACTCCAGCTGCAAGCTGCTCCTGCACGCGGACCTGTCGGTGAGCCTCATCCTGCCGATCCCCGACCCCGGGCAGGGTGGGCCTACGGTGATGCAGCAGATCGCCGCAGAGCACCTTGGCGTTCACTCGGACCGCATCGCCGTGCGGCTGGTGCCGACCGACCAACTGCCCTTCGACATGGGTGTCGGGGGAAGCCGTACGACCTTCGCTGTCGGTGTGGCGGTCGCCCAGGCGGCGGAGACGCTGATGGCGCGGCTGAAGGAGACCGCGGGCGACGCTCCGTTCGACGAGGCCGCCGCCGCGCTCGTTGCTGCGGAAGGTGGCGACGTCACCATCGATGTCTATCGCAAGACCCCCTTCATCCCCGACCCCGCCACGACCGAATTCACCGCCCAGGTGGCGGAGGTGGAGGTCGACCCCGAGACCGGACAGGTGACGGTGCGCCGCGTGGTCACCTCGCACGACGTTGGGACGATCATCAATCCGGCTGGCCACCAGGGACAGATCGCAGGCGGAGCCATCCAGGGCTTCGGCATGGCGATGATGGAAGAGTTCGTACTGGACGATGGCAAGCCGGTTGCTCTGAACCTCGCCGACTACAAGATACCGACCATCATGGACGTTCCCGTACTCGAAACGGTGCTGGTCGGTCGCGACGACGGGCCTGGGCCCTTCAACAGCGGGGCCATCGCGGAATCGGCGAACGTGCCGACGGCCGCGGCGGTCGCCAACGCGGTCAGCGACGCGATAGGGAAACCCGTACTGCAACTGCCGGTCAACGCGGAGTACGTCCTCGGGCTCTTGCGCGATAGTTGAGCGACGCCACCCGGCGGCTAGACCTGGGTCAGGCCCATCCGCTTGGCGGCCTCGAGGTACGGTAGACCCTCGGCCAGACCCTGCTTGAAGGCGTCTTCCTTGGCCTTGATCTTCTTGATCTCGCCCACGGTTTCCTCGTACAAGCCCTGCGGTACCACTACGACGCCAGTGTCGTCGGAGAATACGAAATCGCCGGGGTGTACCGTCACTCCGCCGACCGTAACCGGCTCCTCCCCGACCGATCCCAGGCGGAGCCGTGTCTTGCCTGCTCTGGGGAGCACGTGCCGGCTCACCACTGGAAACCCGAGACTCCTGATGATGTCCACGTCGCGGACCGCTCCGTCCACGACCAGACCGGAGACACCCTGGGCCAGTGCGGCGATCGTCGTGAGTTCACCCCATACCGTGATGGGCGCCCCGCCGATATCGACGACGATGACGTCGCCTTCTTTCGCACGTGAGAGGATTTTCCCGAGGGCTATCTCGTCGGCCGAGAAACTTCCGGAGGTACCGGCGAGCATGCGCACCGTCAGGGCCTGGCCACAGAAGCGCTGCCCTGCGGTGACAGGAGTGAGCCCCGTCATGGAACCGTCCACGCCGAGGATGTCCAGCGCGTCGGCGAACATGCCCGTGTCGATTCCTTCGAACATCCCGGCACTCTCCCTGCGGACAGGATGCGCTCATTCTACTAGCATCCTCAGGTCTGGGGGAGTGAGGCATGTTCTGAGCGGCGCTCTGACGACAACGCCTGGCAGTGGTATCGTCCGTATGGCAGGGGAGGTACGACGCCATGAAGGTCATAGACGCGGACGCGCACGTTGACGAGACCGACGCTACTTGGGACTTTCTGGACGCGGAGCACGCGAAGCTGCGCCCCATCACCGCGGTCGCGGTCGAGGACGCCGCCAGCGCCGGCATAGCGAAGAACTTCCTGCGCTACTGGAACATAGACGGCCGCATGCGTCTCCGCCGTATGCGCGACGACGTCCGCACCGGCACGACCGAGGCCACCCGCGAGTTAAAGGATGTTGCCGCGCGCCTGCGCCAGATGGACGAGCTCGGCGTCGACGTGCAGGTGCTCTACCCCACGACGATGCTGAGCGCCGTGAGCGAGAAGCCGGAGGTGGAGCTGGCGCTCTGCCGCTCCTACAACCGCTGGATAGCCAGCCGGTGCGCCGAGTCCGGCGGGCGTCTCCGGTGGGTCGCGTCGATGCCCGTGCTGAGCATCGACGCTGCCGTCGAGGAGATGGCGTGGGCGAAGGAGAACGGCGCGGCGGGCGCGATCAAGCGCGGCGTCGAGGCGGGCCAGCGCTCGGCGGGCGACCCGTACTTCTATCCGCTCTACCGTCAGGCGGAAGAACTGGACATGGCGATGTGCATCCACATCGGCGCAGGCGAGGTGACGGAGGGGATGACGAACCCCATCTGGCAGCACAGACTACCGCCGATCGATGCATTCGTCTCGCTCGTGCTGGAGCGCGTCCCGGAGAAGTTCCCTCGGTTGCGCGTCGGGTTCGTGGAGGCGATGTCGTCCTGGGTGCCGTTCGCGCTCGCGGAACTGGAGGCGCGGAAAGAGCGCATGGCCTGGTTCACGGACGTCCACCTGCAGGAAGACCTGCTGCGGGAGTGCCGCTTCTACGTCGCCTGCCAGACGCACGAGGACCTGAACTACATCGCGTCGCGGGCGGGAAGCGACAACCTTGTCATCGGGACGGACTACGGCCACGCCGACCAGTCGGCGGAGATCAACGCGTTGAGCATCCTGCGGGAGAAGGGCGAGCGAGAAGAGATACCTGCCGACCTCGCGGAGAAGGTGCTCACCACCAACCCCGCCGCGCTCTACGGCATCGACTAAGGCTCGCCGAAGAACCGGACCGCGTTGTCCCACATGAACTTGCGCATCGTGTCCGGGCCGATACTCGGCCAGCCCTGCACGATGGCCGGCGAGTCCGGGAACTTGCACTCCGCGTGCGGGTAGTCCGACGCATACATCAGTATGTCGTCGCCGAGGAAGTCCATGACCATGCGCACCATGTCTTCCTCCTCCGTCATCTCGATGCTTGCGAAGAAGCGCCCGTCCGCGACGTACTTGCTCATCTTGTGCTGCAGGTCTGCGGTAAAGCCGACGTACGCGGCGTTCACGTCCATGCGACGCACCCAGAACGGCAGCCAGCCGACGCCTGACTCCAGCACGCCGAAGTTGATGGGGTAGCGGTCCATGATGCCCGCGCCGATGAACGCGGCCATCGTCTTCATCGCGCCCCACGGGTGCGAGCAGAGGCGCGCGAGGAAGCGGTTGTTGTCCATGTCCTTGTAGCCGGGGAAGTACGGCGGCGCCCAGGTCATGCTGTGGTGCACCGCGCCGAGGCCCCGGTTGGCGGCGGCGGCCCAGAGCGGCTCCATCCTCGGGTGGTCCATCGGCTCGCCGACACCCGCGAACGGCAGGACGCCGGCGGCCCATCGCTCCTTTCCCCAGCGGTCGATCTCCGCGACCGAGCCTTCGACGTCCGTGCCGGAGACGGCGAGCAGCGCCTTGAACCGCCCCGGGTGCGCGGCGGCGAGGTCGTCCACCAGGCGGTGGTAGGCGCGGATAAGTCCCATCTCCAGCGCCGGATCGCCGAGCAGCGACACGCCGATGGCGACGTCCGGCACCATCATGTGCACGTCCGTGCCCTCCTCGTTCATGTCGGCGACGCGCTGCTCGAAGGCGTCGTCGATGACGCCGACGCCGGGCAGTTTCGCGCCGGTGTACTCGCCGAAGTGAAGGCGTGAGTGCGTGTCCTTCGGCGCCTCGCGCGGTTCGGCGTCCCCCAGGTGACGCCGGTACGGGCTGAGGCTCACGGCGTAGTGGTGGCGCGACGGGTCCTCGCGCGGCGTTGTCGTCTGGTCGGAGCGCGCTCCGACCTTGTATTGGTCGAGTTCGGGGAGCCGTTCGCGGAACTCGCTGTCGAAATAGGGTTCCAGCGCCTCCACCGACGGGTGGATGTGGGTGTCGGCGTCAAAGACTCTCTGTCCATTCAGCATTGCGTCCTCCGTAAGAGAGGAGTATATCCCTCATCTTATGACGACAGTGCCTCCTGCGAGCAGTCCGGATGCGATAGAAGTGCGTCAGGTGGATGCCGAGCGCTGGCCTGACTTCGAGCGGCTGTTCGAGGCGCGCGGCGGACCCCGCTGGTGCTGGTGCCAGATGTGGCGCCGGAACCAGCACGGGAAGGCATCGCACGGTCCCGCCGAGACGAAGGAGGCGATGCGCTGGAGGATATCGGGTGGCGGACGCGTGGGCCTGCTGGCGTACGTGGACGGCGAGCCCATCGCATGGTGCTCGGTCGCGCCGCGCGAGACATTCGTGCACCTCCGAGGTCTCGAACTGCCGAACGAGGACCCCGCCACAGTCTGGTCGCTCACCTGCTTCTACGTGCGGAATGCCTTCAGGCATCGTGGGCTGATGGAGCGCCTTATCGAGGAGGCGGCGCGGCACGCTCGCGAACAAGGAGCGGAGGTTCTGGAGGCGTACCCGGTCGCTCCGGACTCGCCGGGTTATCGCTTCTGCGGGTTCGTGCCGGTGTTCACGGCGCACGGGTTCTCGGAGGTGGCGCGAGCCGGACTGCGCAGGCACGTCATGCGGCGGTCGTTGGTCTGAGCGTCAGAGGATCTGGTCGAGGAAGGTCTTGGTGCGCTCTTCCTGGGGGTTGTTGAAGATCTGCTCAGGCGTGCCGGTCTCGAGCAGCATGCCTTCGTCGAAGAGCGCCATGCGGTCGGCGACCTCCCTCGCGAAGCCCATCTCGTGCGTGACACAGACCATCGTCATGCCGGTGGCGGCGAGTTCGCGCATCACGTCCAGCACTTCCTTGATCATCTCGGGGTCGAGCGCTGATGTTGGCTCGTCGAAGAGCATGATCTGCGGCTGCATAGCGAGCGCACGGGCGATTGCGACGCGCTGCTGCTGGCCGCCGGAGAGCTCGGCGGGGTACTTGGCGGCCTGTTCGGGGATGCCGACGCGTTCGAGGAGTTGCATAGCGGCCTCTTCGGCCTCCCTACGAGGAATGTGCCGCACGCGCATGGGGGCGAGCGTGATGTTGGAGAGGGCGGTCATGTGCGGGAAGAGGTTGAACTGCTGAAAGACCATGCCGGTCTCGCGGCGGATGGCGTCGAGGTGGCGGATGTCGTTCGTCATTTCGATGCCGTCGACGACGATGCGCCCGCGCTGGTGCTGTTCGAGACGGTTGATGGTCCGCAGGAAGGTCGACTTGCCGGAGCCGGACGGCCCGAACACGACGACGACCTCCCCGCGCTTGATCCGCACGTTGACGTCTCTCAGCACGCAGAAGTTGCCGAACCATTTGTGCACGCCTTCGTAAATGATGATGTCGTCGCGCTGCTCGAGGGGCAGTTGGAGGACGTCGCTCTTGCTCATGCCGTTAGCGGCAGCGGGCTGGTCGTCTTGCATTGCGGTCTCCTTGGGCGCTACCGCCGACCGACCCCGAGGGTTCGTTCGATACGCCGGCTGACGTAGGCCATGCTGAAGGTGAACACCCAGAACACGAGGGCGAGGAAGAGGTAGACCTCCATGCCGTTGTCGGAGTACTCGATCTTCCCGGAGAGCCCGGCCCGCCCGATCTCTACGAGGTCGAGCATCCCGATGATGAACACGAGGCTGGTGTCCTTGAAGAGGGAGATGAACTGGCCGACGATGGCGGGAATGATGTTGCGGAGGCCCTGGGGAAGCGTAACGAAGAGGGTGGTCTGCCATTGCTTGAGGCCGAGTGCCTCCGCCGCCTGGGACTGCTGGGGGGAGACGGCGGCCATTCCTCCGCGCACGTTTTCGGCCATGTAGGCGGAACTGAAGATGGTGATGGTGATGCCTGAGAGGTAGAGCAGGCTCACGTCCATGTTCTCCGGGAAGGTGAGGGGAAGGATGTGACGGGACATGAACAGGAGCGTGATGAGCGGGACGCCGCGGATGATCTCGATGAAGGCGACGCAGGCGAACCTGAGGACGGGAAGGCGGCTGCGCCGTCCGAGAGCCAAGGCGATGCCGATGGGCAGCGAGGCGATGATGCCAAAGGCCGCGAGGAGGAGGTTCAGCATCAGGCCGCCGACTTCGGACTCGGTTACAGGGTGAAGACCGGCCGGAGAGCCGACGCCGGGCAGGCTGAACCCGGCTATCACGAGGAGGGAGACGATGAGCACTCCAGCCCCGGTGATGCCGAACCACTTGGCGCGGCCTTGTTCGGGGATGAAGTGCGCGCAGTAATAGCCGCCGGCCATGGCGGCGGGAACGGCGAGCAGAAGGGCGCGGTAGAGAACGTCCATCTGATAGGGGATGAGGGCTACGACGAAGACGAGCGCACCGAAGGCTGCAGCGAAGCCGCGCGCGGGCCCACCCCAGGTGCGCCAGGCCATCCCCATCAGGCCGCTGACCAGAAGGAGCGCGATTTCCGGTCGCCAGTAATACTCCCGCGGATAGGTTCCAACGATATAGAGCGGGACGCGGTCGGTTATGACCGCCCAGTCGGAGGCGAAGATCAGCCAGCGGACGCCTCCCAGCGCGGCGAAGAAGAGCGCGACGCCAAGAGCGATGGTTACGATGCCGCTGGACCACGAGCTGAAGAGGTTCATACGGAGCCAACCCCGCCAGCCGACGGTGAATGCCGGGGGAGGCGGCGCGGGCCCGAAGCGTTCTGCGGTGCTGGTGCTCATCAGCGCGTCACAGGGCCTTGTAGCGGATAAGGCGGTTGTAGATGTTGCCTATCAGCGCGTAGAACAGGCTGAGGCCCAGGTAAGAGACCATGACGATGCCGATGAGCGAGACGGCAGGCGCGGTCTGGGTGAGGGTGGTGGCGACGCTCACCATGTCGGGGTAGCCGATGGCCGCGGCAAGGCTCGAGTTCTTGGTCAGATTCAGGTAGTGGCTGATGGTCGGAGGAATGATGACCCGCAGCGCCTGAGGGAAGATGACGAACCTGAGGGACGCCGTTCTGTTCAGTCCGATGGAGCGCGCGGCTTCGGTCTGCCCCTTGCTGACGGACTGGATGCCGGCGCGGACGATCTCAGCGATGAACGACGACGTGTAGACGACGAGGCCGATGAGGAGAGCGAGGAAGCTGCCGCTTACTTGCGTTCCGCCGCTCAGCCGCTCGAAAGCGCCACGCTCCGGCATAGTGACGTCGAGCGGGCCGCCGAATGCGAAGAACGCCGCTGTCCCTACTCCGAACGCGACAATCAGAAACGCGAGCAGCGAATGGCTTGCTCTACCGGACTCTGTCTCCCGGCGCTCCATGACCCGCGCCGCGTAGAAGGCGGCGCCCAGCCCCAGAGCGCAGACGAGAACCCACGGCCAGAACGAGCCTTGGGGGGTAACCCATGGCATGGCGAAACCGCTGTTGCTCAGGAAGAAAGCGTCGCCGAGGACGTAGGCCTCTCTGATGGGGGGAAGGGCGAGCACGATGAAGAACCAGAAGAGCAGTTGGACGAGGAGCGGGATATTGCGGAAGACGTCGATATAGACGAGAGCGAGGCGGTTGACCAGCCAGTTTGGCGAAAGGCGGGCGACGCCGACGATGATGCCGACGACCGTGGCGAAGACCACGCCTACGAAGGCGACCTTGACGGTGTTGAGGAACGCGACGAAGAGGGTGTAGCGGTAGGAGTCCTCCGGGGTGTAACTGATAAGCGTCTCGCCGATGGGGATGCCGGTGGAGCGGTCGAGGAAGGAGAACCCGAAGGGTATCTCGCGCTGGTCAATCTCACGGAAGAGGTTGGTGAAGACGAAGGCGAGGAAGGAGACGACGAGAACGGCGGAGACTATCTGCAGGGTGAACTGGAGGAAGACGACGTTCCGCCAAAGGGGGATTCCCTGGTATTGCAGGAGCCGCATCATGGCGCGAGCAGTTTACTCCATGCTCAATCTGCGCGGGAATTGCGCCGGGCCACATGAGAACGCCCCCTCCCGCGAAAGGGAGGGGGCGCTCTCATGTGTGTGTGCGTCGTATCGGTCTGCGGGTTAGCGCAGCGGCGGAGCGTAGATCTGGCCGCCGTCGATCCAGAGGCGGTTGCGCCCGGTCCGCGGGAGGTTGATGGGGGTGTCCGGGCCGAGGTTGCGGTCGTAGATCTCGCCGTAGCTGCCGACGGCGCGGAGCACGTCCTGCATCACGGTCTGGCTGAGGCCGAGCGATTCCTGTCCGAAGCTCGTGTCCGGCGCTCCGAGGAGCCGTTGAGCCTTTGCGTTCTCGCCTGCGAGCACCTGGTCGATGTTGCCGCTGGTGATGCCGTAGGCTTCGGCGTAGATGAGGCCGGCCATGATGGTCTTGACCAGGTCGAACCACTGGGTGTCGCCGTGGGGGACGACGGGAGTGAGGGGCTCCTCGGAGATGGTCTCCGGGAGAATGACGTGGCCGCCGGGGTTGTCGAACGTGCTGCGGATGGCGGCCAACTGCGAGCGGTCGTTGGTGAAGACGTCACATGCGCCGGAGAGGTATGCCGCCCGGGCCGCGTCGTTCTCCTCGAACACGTTCGGGTTGTAGTCGTAGTTGTTCTGGCGGAAGAAGTCGGCCATGTTCAACTCGGTTGTTGTGCCGGCGATGACGCACACCGCCGCGCCGCTCAAGTCATGCGCGGAGTCAACGGGGCTCCCGTCCGCTGCCAGAAGGTCATCCGGGACCATAAAGCCCTGCCCGTCGTAGAACGTCGTGTAGGTGTAGTCGCCCCACTGCGCGTCGCGGGAGGTGGTCCAGGTTACGGTGCGGGCCATCATGTCGATTTCGGCGGCCTGCAGGGCCGGGCCGCGCTCGGCGGCGGTGAAGGGGCGGACCTCGATGGCTTCGGCATCGCCGAGGACGGCTGCGGCTACCGCGCGGCAGAGGTCGATGTCGAAGCCGATGTTGCGGCCGGCGTCGTCGAGTGCGCCGTACCCGGCGACGTCGATGCGGCTGCCGCAGATGAGCACGCCGCGGTCGCGGATGCGCTGGAGGCGGTCGCCCCCGCTAGCGGCTGCGGCCGCCTGAGCATCGGCCAACATCGCCTTGGTATCACTCAGTTCGCCCTCCAGTGTCGCGATACGAGCATTGGCGTCGTCCAATTCCCCCGAGTCGCCACAGGCCACTACGGTGGTCAAGGCAACGGCGAGAACTGACACAGCCAGTAGGATCCGCGCTTTCATCGTTAAACCTCCCTGTCCCTATTCTTCTCAAGTGTTGGCAACGCACATGGGATTACGTCATGGCGCTCCGATTTGCGATATTAATATAGGCAGACCGCACGGTGCAACGATTACACAGCAGTTTGACGTCGGATTTCAGCGCGGAGCACCGGGTAATGTCCGCGCCACGCTTTTGAGGGCAGGAGGAGCCTTGTGAACATCGTCAACCGCTACACCGTTGAAGAGTTCGGCCATGATGTCCGGCGATCGCTCGGTGCCAATGAAGCCGGCATGGAGTCGATCCTCCAGCTCGGGCATCTGTTGCAGCGCTTCGGTGGGGAGAACAGCCGGGACTACTTCTGGAGCATCGGCGAACCCGCCACCATCAGCTCAGGCCTGCCCGGGCAGAAACTGTACGACGACCCGGACGGCCTGTTCCGCCTGCTGCTGGCGCAGTACCCGCCGAACACACCCACGGCCATCCACAGCCACGAAGGCTGGGTGGTGATAGGCCTGCTCGAAGGCAGCGAGCGCTACACCTCATGGCGACGCGTCGACGACGGCTCGTCGCCCCTGGCGACGTTGGAACTGGTGCAGGACCACCACATCCTGCCCGGGGAGTTCGGTTACCTGTACGACGGTCCGTTCAACGTGCACCGGCAGGCGGCGGAGTCCGAGGGTGCCGTTGAGTTGGTGCTCATGAAGGGCCGTGGGCAACGCCTGGAGCACATAGACGAGGCCACCGGCGAGTGCTCGCAGCCGATGGAACTCAATCGCTAGGGCTGCATCAGGGTGAACGCGCCTGTTCCGGGGCGGATTGCGGCAACACGTCCACGTTCAACCATCTGTTGGTGAAGTAGTAGCCTCCGTAGAGCGCGAAGCGGATGAGCATCGCGATGGCGATGGCGATGGCGATGCCGAGCGCTTCGGCGGACGTCCATCTCGACAGCACGAACGCGATCGGGATCTCCATGACCCACATGCTCATGAACGTCACGAGCATGGGCGCCAGGGTGTCGCCCGCGATGTTGAACGATTGCTGAAAGACCTGTCCGCCCCCGAGCAGCGTGCCGGCCACCGCCTGGATGCGTAACCAGACCACAGCAGTGTCGACGAATTCCGGTTCGCTGCTGAACAAGCCGATGAAGAACTCCGGGAAAACGATGAGCAGGAGGCCGGCCGCTCCGCGTATGACCATGACGTAGCCGACGGCCCATTTCACCGTGGCCCTTGCTCGGTCCGGCTGGTCCGCGCCGAGGTTCTGCGCGACCAGGATGCCGGAGGCCCGCCCCATGCCCTGGCTGCCGATGTTCGTCATCCGCTCCAGCCTCCGGGTGAGCGAGTATGCCGCCAGCGGTATGTCCCCGAACGGGGAGACGAGCCTGATCAGCACCATCTCGGAGAGGCCGCGCTCCATCTGCGTTGCCGTGGCGGGCGCGCCGATCTTGATGATGCGCCACATCATCGCCAGGTCCACGCGGTAGTCGAGCAACGAGAGCTTCAGCCGCGAAGAGCCGGAACTCAGCGCGTACAGGTTCCAGACGATGCCCACGACGTGCGCGACCGCGTTGGCCGCCGCTGCCCCGGCGATGCCCATGTCGGGCAGACCGAACCAGCCGAAGATGAGGAACGGGCTGATGACGAGGTGCAGCACCCGTGACGCTATCGTGGACTTCATGTGGGTCAGGGTGTCGCCGGAGGCCTGTAGCGCTGCACCCGTCGTCTGCCGGAAGCTGTGTACGCCGGCTGCGGCGAACTGGAACTGCAGGTAGACGACTGCCACGTCTGCCACCGCCTGGCTTACGCCGACGATGCTGAGCAGGAACGGCGCGAACACGATTCCGAAGATGGCCAGCACGAGTGAGAGGAGGAAGGTGAGCGTGAATGCCTGCAGCATCGCGTGATTGGCCAGATCGAGCCGCCGCGCGCCCACTGAGCGGGCGATCATGGCCTGCATCCCCACGTCGAGCCCCATCCGCGCCATCATGATGAGCTGGCCGTACGCCTGGGCGACGCCGATGCCGCCTATCGCGTTGAACCCCGCGACCTTCGCGGCCCAGAAGATGTCGGCCAGTTGGTCCGATGCGTTGAAGACGCCGGCGACCATCTGGGGCCATGCGATGAACCAGAGGTTGCGCCGCACTCCGCCGGTCGTGAGGTCGCGCGTCGCGTAAGTGGAGCGCATGCGTCCGTGCCGCATGGGGCGCATGTTCAGGCTGCCTGGGCGCGCAGGAGGAAGCCTGAAGCTGCTCCGACGAGCAGGGAGGCCACGGACGTCCAGAGGAAGATGATGCCGTTCACCCGTCGTGCCGTATCCTCACCCCAGAATCCCCGGAGTGAGAGCGCCGTCTTCAGCGTGAGCCAGGCGATGCCGACCAGTACGGCATCTTCGGCTGAGAAGAAGACGACGCCTGCGATCAGCAGACGTTCGATGATGCCGTTCCCGATCCCCACCCAGAGCGGCGGCACCGTCCAGGAGGTGGCGCTGTAGCCCTTCAACTCCCGCGTCGCCCACCTGCTGACAGGCCGGACAGTGAGAAACACAACCGCTGCGGCGAGTTGAACAGCGCCGAAGAGGAGCCATGCTTCGCGGGTTATGTCGGAGAAGGACGGGTCCATGAGAACTCTCACCCTGTATAACCGGAAAGTGGAGAACCGCGCAAGCAGCGCGGTTCGCTGACCAACCGGCAGTTACAAGCCGTCCAGCACATACGCCGCGTACAGCAGTTCACCCTGGTCGCTGTTCTCGTAGATGAGGCGTCCACCCGGGAATGTCGTTTCCAACTGGGGGATGAGGGTGAGATAGCTCTCCGACAGGAGCCACACTGTCGGTCCGTCCACGCTCCCGGCGTCTATGTCGCCGCTCCCACCGAAGATGGTGCTGCCGTTCGTGGTCTCCGCGTCGGCCAGGAACCACTCCACCACTGCGTTCGTGTTGGGCAGGCGGTCGTTGTAGAGACGCACCTCGTACTCGGGGCCCAGCGACTGTGCGAACCGAACCGCGTCGACCTCTTTCCGGGCGAGCGCCCACTCCGATTCGACCAGCCAGGTGTCGTAGTCCCGGTCCTGTTGTGCGGCGAAGAGCAACACGAACGCAGCCAGCGCAACGGCTGCGACTGTGTTTCCGAGCCACCCTGCCAGGATGGGGATAGGAAGCGCACGCGCGTACCGGTTCCACCGGTTGTGCAATAGCGAGATTGCCGTGTCGAGTCCAACCGCGGCGATCGCCAGGACGAAGAATATGCCCAACAGGTAACGTCGGCTCTCCGCGTCCGGTGTGAGCACCGCGGGCACGAGCGAGATGAGCCACCCCGCCAGCAGCAGTTGGCTGGAGCGTCTCCTGATGAAGAGGAGGAGCGTTACCAGCCCTGCCCAGAAGAACACCTCCGTGCTGAAGTGCAGCAGCGGTATCCCTCCGGTGCCGACGTTCCCCTCTCGTGGCATTGCCGTGTGGACGTACGTGATCACCTCCCACGCGCGGTTGATGAGAGGCAGCGGCGAGAGGGGTGTCCTCTCGTACAGGCGCAGGGACGCCTCGATGACGTCTGAGGTCAGGTAGAAGAAGACCATGTGCGCGCTGACCACGGCGGAAGCGCCGAGGAACGAGTAGACCTCCAGGCGGCGTGCGTCCCGACGCAGCAGCAGGAAGAGGACGAGCACGCCCCATACTGCTATGGCATAGAGCGGGAAGGACTTGTACGTGTACCACCCGAGTCCGAACAGGACGCCCCCAAGGCCTGCAACCCGCCACCGGCTGGAGCGGACGCCTGCGATGAGCAGCCACATGCTTGCCGCGAAGCAGAAGACGGCAGGCGTCGCCGGGAATGCGATGCGACTGAACACGAGCACCCAGACGTGAAAGGTGAGGAACGCCGCTGTGAGGACGGCGGTCCGGGCGGAGAAGAGCTGCCGCATGAGCAGGTACGCGACGGGGATGAGCGCGACGCCTGGGAGTACGGCGCTGAGTCTCGCCGTGGCGATGCTTGCGTCCAGGAAGAGGAAGAGCAGCGCCTGCAGGTGGACGACTCCCGCGGGTGTGCCCAGCGTGACGCCGGTCCATGCGCCGGGCCATGCCTCGCCGGCGGAGATGCGCAGCGCTTCGAGCGCCAGCTCCGCCTCGTCGTTCGCGATACCGGGCGGCACCGTCTCCAGGTTCTGTACGCGGATCACCAGCGCAACGAACGTGAGCGCCGCAAGGATCGCGACCTCCCACAGCCGTATCCGGTCTGCTGCGGCCCCTTCAGCAGGCCTCGGGCGAGCCGGGAATGCTGCCGCGACGGCTTCTGCCGGCCGCCGGCTGAGTGTTCGCGCTGCCTTCGCGAGAAGGGTACTCCCTCCTGCGATGGCGCGACTCGCCGTTTCTGCGGACGTCCGCCATCCGCTCGGGCGTGCAGGGGCGGGGCCGCCTTGAGCGGCGTCGGGCGTCAGCGCATATCCGCAGAAGTAGCAGAAGCGGTGATGGACGGCGTTCGCGGTGCCGCATTGCGGGCAGATGGTGTTCAAAGCGACGCTGCTCGGCTGGACTCGTGAGTAAGGTTACCGGAGCATCCTAACGCATCGGTGCTAGGGAGGTGGATTGCTCTTCGAGAAGCTGCTCCGCCCGGCACCCGGTGAGGCTTGCCCGCCCGTGGGGCTGGGAGTATCGTGCGGGTAGCCGCACAAGTGGGAGGCCCTCCGGAACGATGCTCACTGCTCAGCAGAACGAACTGCTCACCCGGGTTGGTCCCGGTACGCCGATGGGGGAGACCCTGCGGCGCTACTGGATACCCGCGATGCTGGACTGGGAGCTGCCGGAGCCTGACTGTCCTCCCGTGCGTCTGCGCCTCCTCGGCGAAGACCTCGTGGCGTTCCGCGACACGAGTGGGCGTGTCGGCGTGCTCGATGAGTACTGTCCGCACCGGCTCACGTCCCTCTGGCTGGGCCGGAACGAGGAGAACGGCCTGCGCTGCGTGTACCACGGCTGGAAGTTCGACGTCACGGGCCAGTGCGTCGACCAGATGAACGAGCCGAAGCAGTTCGCCTCCAAGGTCAGGACGGTTGCCTATCCCGTCGCCGAGGCGGGGGGCGTGCTCTGGGTGTACATGGGGCCGAAGGAGAAGCAGCCTCCGCCCCCCAGCTTCGCGTGGACGAGCGTGCCGGAGGAGCAGCGCGTGGTGACGAAAGTTGTGGAGGAGTGCAACTGGCTCCAGGCGCTGGAGGGCGGCATAGATACCTCGCACGCGCCCATCATGCACCGGGCGCTTCGCCAGAACGCCTCGCAGCCCGGCATACCGGTGAACGACGCCTTCGTGCAGGGCGCCGCGCCGTCGCTCGAGGTGGATGTCACGGACTACGGCTACCGCTACTTCGGCGTCCGTCCGCTGGGTGCCGACCAGCAGTACGTGCGCGGCTACCACTTCGTGATGCCGTGGACCCAACTGCGTCCGGCGGGCAGGGGCGTCCAGGACCAGACGCACGGCCATCACTGGGTGCCCATAGACGACCACCACTGTCTCGTGTGGAACTGGTACTACAACGAGGTCCAGCCGCTGGCCAAGGGCAAGGCCGGCCCGGAGGAGACGGGCAACGTGTTCGGCGTGGACGTGGACGCGGAGAACGGCTTCCGCTCCATACGCAACCGCTCCAACGACTGGATGATCGACCGCGCGGCGCAGAAGACGGAGACGTTCACCGGCATCGTGGGCATCAACACGCAGGACCGTGCCGTGCAAGAGTTGATGGGGCCGATCGTCGACCGCTCCCGCGAGCACCTCGGCCCGGCGGACAAGGCGATCATCGTCGCACGGAAGCTGCTGGAGGAAGCCGTTCACACGGTGCAGGACGGCGGCGACCCGCCCGGCGTCTCGTCCAGCTACTACGAGCTGCGCGCGGCCGAGAGCGTCCTCTCCGCTGACGACGACTGGCGCACCGACCTCATCCCCCGCATGGACCCCTCGCCGGCGAAGGTCTAGCGAAACGTCTCTCCGGTGCGGGCACACGCGCGGCTGGGCGGCCTTCTCCGTCCTCGTGCGATGGCGTTGACGCTCCGCCTCTCCGGTGTTAGGTTCCGGCGTGGGTAACGGCCCACGCTTTGCAATCAAAAGCCAGCACCGGGACGGCGACCCCCATCCGGTCACTAGGGAGGATGACAATGAGCCGGAAGATTGTTCACATCTGTACGCGTGCCGTTCCGGTGGCGCTGGTCGCTCTGCTGATAGCGGCGTCGTTCGCGGCGTGCGGCACCGATGAGCCGACGCCCACGGCGACTCCGCGCCCGGCTGCGGCCACCGCGACACCCACGCCGGTGCCCAGTCTGCTGGAGCAGCTCTACGCAGCAGCGCAGGACGAAGGCGAGATCGTCTGGGCGACGACCGACACCGAGGAACGCACCACCGCCATGATCGGCGCCTTCGAGGCGAAGTACCCCGGCGTCAAGGTGAGCCTCATCACGGCCAACAGCGCCGAGTTGCGCGAGCGTCTCTTCCTGGAGGCGCAGGCAGGCAACGTCACGGTTGACGTTACCGACCCTGGACGTGACAACCGCGTCGTCGATGAAGACCTCGCCGAGGACCTGACGGACATCGTCGAGGAGCTCGGCGTAGACCCGAACCTGGTCTACTCGGACAACCGCATCTGGCTGAAGGTCGGTGTGCCTCACGCCCCCATCTGCAACACGGACAGGCTCTCCGGGGATGACTTCCCGCAGTCCTACGAGGACCTGCTCGACCCGAGCCTCGAGGGCGAACTCGTCGTTGAGAACCGACTCAAGGGCTTCATCTACCTGACGAACCTGCCTGAGTACGGGGACTCACGTCCGGGCCTCTGGGAGGAGGATGACGTTGCGGACTACCTGTCCAAGGTGAAGGCGAACAACCTGAAGGCGCAGCGCGGCAACGGCGTCGTCGGCGACCTTGTGGCGTCCGGCGAAGTCTCCTGTGCGCTGGAGATCAACCTCAGCTCCTTCCAGACCCTCTGGTCGAAGGGCGCGCCCATCGACATCGTTCCGGTCGAGACCATCTCGGTGGAGCCGGTGCACCACTTCGTGCCGAAGAACTCGCCCAACCCGAACGCGGCGAAGCTGTTTGCGGCGTTCCTGATGGGGCCTGAGGGCAGGGCGCTGTGGACGGAGGTACGCCCGACGTCCGACCTGGGTCTTGTCGAGGACACGCCGTACGCCAACCTGGTCAAGTCCAAGGGCTCGAAGATCGTTCCGCCGGGCACCGAGCTGAACGACCACTTCGGCAGGCTGACGAACAAGTACCTCGAGGCGATCGGCCTTCCGACCGGATAGGGCCCGAGGTCTGATGCGATAAGGGCGCCGGGATGACGACAGCATCGTCCCGGCGCCCTGTGGCATATACAGGGAAGCACTGAGCTTCCCGGGAGTGAGTGGCGCGTCATGTTTGGCCAGCAGATAACGCCGGGGCGCATCCTGCGCCCGAGAGTGCGGACCGACCCCCAGGTGCTGATCGTCGTCGCCTGGCTGGGGGCCCTGCTGGCGTTCCTCGTGGCTGTGCCGCTCATCCTGGTGCTCTGGTTCAGTTTCCGCACTGCGGGACCAGGCGAGCGCGGCGGCACCTTCACCATCAGCAACTACGTCGACACGTTCCTGAACCCGCTCACCTATGAACTGCTCCTCAACACGTTCTGGTTCTCGGTCGGCTCGATCATCGTCGGCCTTATCATCGGCGTCGGTTTCGCGTGGCTCATCGAGCGCACGAACACGCCGCTGCGCAACTTCGGTTTCGTGTCGATCGTCATCAACAGCGCGATGCCCGCGGCCATGTTCGCCATCGCCTGGGTGCTGGTGCTGAACCCGCGCACCGGGCTGGTGAACCTGCCGTTCACCGCGTGGCTGGACTGGGACAAGGGGCCGTTCAACCCGAACACGATGTGGGCGATGATCTTCGTGGAGGGCTTGCGGCTTGCGGCCACCATCTTCCTCATGGTCATCGGCCTCTTCCGCAGCATGGACCCGTCGTTGGAAGAGGCATCCTCCATGTCGCAGGTGGGCACGTTCAAGACGGCGCGCCACGTCACCCTGCCCATCATGACGCCGGGCATCCTCGGTGTGGTGGTCTACATAGCCACGTCCACGGTCGGCGTCTTCGAGATCCCCGGCGTCATGGGCATGCCGGCGGACATCCACGTACTCGCGACACGCATCTACCTGGCGACGAGCGGCGTGCCCCCGGACTACGGCTTCGCCACGAGCCTTGCGACGATCGCGGGAATCCTCGGCGTCGTGGGCATCTTCATCTACCACCGGGTGACGCGGATACAGCAGCGGTTCGCCACGGTGACGGGGAAGGGCTACCGCCCGCGGCGCATCGAGCTCGGGCCGACGGGCCGGTACATCAGCGCGGGCCTCATCATCCTCTTCTTCATCCTCACGTTCGGCCTGCCGATGTTCATCCTCTTCTGGGCGAGCCTCATCCCGTTCTACCAGGCGCCGCTGCCGAAGGCCCTGGAGTTCGTCAGCCTGGACGCGTACCGCTTCATCATCACCGGGCCCGGGAGGCACGAGTTCATGCAGGGGCTGCGCAACTCCCTGCTCCTCATCCTCGTGGTGCCCGCGCTGACGATGCTCCTCTCGGCGGTCGTCTCCTGGTTCGTAGTGCGGAGCAGGGCGCGGGGCAAGTCGATACTGGACATCCTGGCGTTCATGCCGCACACCGTGCCGGGCATCGTGATGGGGCTTGCGTGGCTCATCATCGGGCTTTTCGTCCTCCGCCCCATCTACGGCACGATATGGCTCATCGTCATCGCCCACATCTCGCTGTTCATCGCCTACGGCACCCGGACGACGAACGGGGCGATGTTCCAGATACACCGCGAGTTGGAGGAGGCCGGAGCTATGAGCGGGGCGGCGTGGTTCAGCACGTTCCGCCGCATCATCCTGCCGCTGCTCATGCCGTCGCTCGTGGCGGGCTGGCTCTGGGTCGCCATCCACAGCGGACGGGAGCTGACGGTTGCGCTGCTGCTGCAGTCCAGCTCCAACCGCATCATCTCGGCCTACGTCTGGAACCAGTTCTTCGGCGGGCGGCTGAATCTCGCGGCGTCGGCGGGCGTGCTGCTCGTGATTCTCATCATCATCCTCGTCGTGCTCACGCGGGTCGTGGGTCAGCGTCTGAGCAGGCAACAGTAAGGGGAGGTCAAACGTGGCGGTAGCGCTTCAGGTCAGGAACCTCTATAAGCGGTTCGACACCGACCAGGGCGAGGTGCGCGCGGTCGAGGACGTGACGTTCGACGTCGAGGCTGGCGCGTTCTTCACGCTGCTCGGTCCGTCGGGCTGCGGCAAGTCCACGACGCTCCGCTGCATCGCGGGGCTCGAGCGCCCGGACTCGGGCGACATCACGCTGGAGGACGCGGTGCTCGTGTCGTCGAGCCAGGGCATGTGGACGCCGCCGCACAAGCGGCCGATGGGCATGGTCTTCCAGTCGTACGCCATCTGGCCGCACATGAACGTCTTCGAGAACGTGGCATTCCCGCTGAAACAGGGGCCGCAGAAGTTCTCGGGCGCCGAGGTACGGGACCGCGTGATGCGCTCGCTGGCGCTCGTCCACCTGGACGGGCTGGAGAAGCGCCCCGCGCCGCAGTTGAGCGGAGGCCAGCAGCAACGGCTCGCGCTCGCGAGGGCGCTCGTCAACGAGCCGAAGGCCCTCCTGCTGGACGAGCCCCTGAGCAATCTGGACGCGAAGCTGCGCGAGGAGATGCGGAACGAACTGAAGCTGCTCACCTCCTCGCTCGGCATCACGACGCTCTTCGTGACCCACGACCAGATCGAGGCGCTGACGCTCTCCGACCAGGTCGCGGTCATGGACAGCGGACGTCTCGTCCAGTACGGCCCGCCGCGCGAGATATACGAGGAGCCGCGCAACCGGTTCGCGGCGGAGTTCATCGGCTCGGCCAACTTCTTCGAGGGCACGGTGACGGATGCGGTGGAAGCGGGCGGCGTCACCGGCGTGGAGACCGCGCACGGCGTCCTGCGCTGCACGACGGCGGAGGCGGTGCCGAAGGGTGCGCGGGTCGCCGTGGAGGTACGCCCGGAGAACGTCTCGGTGCACGCGGGAGACGCGCCTGCCGGGGACGACGTCAACGTCCTCTCCGGCACCGTGGAGAGCGTCGTCTTCCTCGGCAGCACGCTCGACTGCCAGGTCGAGGTGGGCGGCGCGCTCGTGAAGGCGGACGTGCATCCGGCCGAGTCGGTGCGTGAGAACGACGCGGTTGCGCTGTCGTTCAGGGTGTCGGCAACCCGGGTCGTGCCGGTCGGAACGGCGGCGGTACAGGCGGACTAAGACCAACAGGAGCGGACGCATGAGACTGGAGAACCAGGTAGCTATCGTGACCGGCGCCGGACGGAACATCGGCGAGTCGGTCGGCCATCACTTCGTCGAGGAGGGCGCGAAGGTCGCGCTCGTCGACGTGCGGCTGGAGGCGGCGCAGGCCGTCGCGGACGCCATCAACGCCGGGCATCCCGGTTGCGCCATCGCGGTCCAGGCGGACGTGTCGTCCAGCGAGGACGTGCAGCACATGGTGAGCGCGACCGTCGAGGCGTTCGGCGGTGTGGACATCCTCGTGAACAACGCCGCGATCACCGACCATACCCCCGCGGTCGACCTCCCCGAGGACGAGTGGGACCGCATCATCGACGTGACGCTCAAGAGCGTCTTCCTGACGTGCAAGTACGTGGGGCGGCAGATGCGCGACCAGGGACGCGGCGGCAAGATCATCAACATCGCGTCCACGTCCGGCCACCGGGGCCGCGCCGACGCGACGGCCTACTCGGCGGCGAAGGGCGGCGTGCTGAACCTGACCCGCTCGCTTGCCATCCAGTTCGCGACGTTCGGCGTGCGGGTGAACTCGCTCACGCCCAACCGCATCGGCTCGCCGGTGGGGCGGGAGGAGATGCCGACTGAGGGAAGGGGCGTGTCGAACCTCGTGGGACGCCAGGGCATGCCGCCAGACATCGCGAAGGCGGTCGTCTTCCTTGCGTCGGACGACGCCGACTTCATCGCGGCGGCGGACCTGCTGGTGGACGGCGGCTCGCTCGCGGGCGGCACCGGCGTGTCGGCGCAGAACCCGAACCTCTAGTTCTACGACAGCCACACGCGAAGCAGCACCGTCTCCGACGCTGGCAGCGCCACGAGCGCCCGCGCAATGGTGCCCCGCGATGCTAGCGCGCGCTCGACCTCCGACGGGTCGTCGACGCCGCGCACCACGTCGATGTGCGCCTCGCGCTCGCGGCCCCGGTAGAACACCGTCGCCGGAGCGCCGCTTGCGATGTTGCGCCACCAGACGGCGAGGGCGCTCGTCATCGCGTGGAGCGCCCCGCCGTTGGCCGGGCGGCACGTCACCGGCACGAGGCACGTCCTGCCGGTGCGACGCCCCTCGCAGCGCACGACCCACGCGGTGATGGCGTTGATGCATCGGAACACGGCGGGGATGGCCGTCCTCACCATCCACCGGGCGAATCCGAGCCTGAGCGCGCGCATGGACCGAGGCTATCGGGGGTGGATGGGGGTGTCTATAATCCGCGGCGATGGCCAAAGGGCTGGCACGGAAGCTCCTACGCTGGGCGGAGGAAGAAGGAAGGACCTTCGCTTGGCGGAGCGAACACGACGCCTTTCGCATCCTCCTGGCAGAGATACTGCTTCAACGCTCCCGATCTTCTACCGTAGAGAAGGTTTACGTGGAGTTGACCCAGCGCTGGGAAGGGCCTGCTTCTCTTGCAGATGCCAGCACCGAAGAGATTGCTGGTGTGATCAGGCCGCTGGGACTCACCTCTCGGGCGCCTCGTATCAAGGAACTCGCACAAGCCGTCAGCCAGAAAGGAAAGATGCCAACACGGGCGCGTGAACTCAGAGAACTGCCCGGGGTTGGAGAATACGTGGCAAGCGCTACTGCCGCAGCGTTAGGTAGGGCAGACCTTCCGCTGGTTGATTCTGTCAGTGCACGGGTCTTCCTGCGGTACTACCACGGCTCATCCGAGGCAACCCCTTCTGATGCAGCCGCGATGGCCTATGCATCTGTAGCGCGTAAACGCTGGCATCACCTGAACTGGGCGGCTCTTGACCTTGCTGCGATGATCTGCCTACCTAAGCGTCCGCGATGTGGAAGGTGTCCACTGGCCCAAGGATGCTCATGGCACTCTGCCGTGCATGTGACAAGTGGGGCTTGGGCTGACAACACGGCCCTTGTATAGTCGCGTCATCATGGTCGGAACCGTCACACAGCCACCCCCCATCCCTTACCCCGAGCAGAACCCTTCGCGGTTGCGGGCAGTGGAACTCTTCGCTGGCGTAGGTGGATTCCGGCTTGGGTTGAAGGAAGCCGGGTGGTCTGTCGTCTGGAGTAATCAATGGGAACCTTCGACTAGGAGTCAGCATGCCTCTGACTGCTATGTCTCTCACTTCGGAGAGCACGGGCATAGCAACGAAGACATCGCCAAGGTCCTGGATAGGGTTGAGCAAGGTGAGTGTGTCCTACCGGAATATGACCTGCTGGTCGGTGGATTCCCCTGCCAGGACTACTCGGTTGCACGCACGCTGAACCAGGCAGCAGGGCTTGTTGGGAAGAAAGGGGTCCTCTGGTGGGAGATATACCGTCTGCTTAGGGTCCGGCAGCCCCGGTTCATCTTCCTTGAGAATGTTGATCGGTTGCTCAAATCCCCTGCACACCAACGAGGCAGGGACTTCGCAGTTATGCTGGCTTGTCTCGCTGAACTAGGCTACACCGTCGAGTGGCGCGTAGTTAATGCAGCTGACTACGGCTTCCCCCAACGCAGACGGCGCGTCTTTGTTGTCGGAGAGCATACGGCGAGTCGCATACTAGAGCCGATGGCTGTGCTCGAAAGGGATGGGGTCCTCGGGGCTGCGTTGCCTGCCCGTAAAGATGAGTCACAGGCGGGGAGTGTAGGTCTGGATTCCTTCGAACTCTCACGGAACTTTGCCACGGTGTCTGCGAATTTCGGGTTAGGAACCAAAGTTACGCGGTTCAAGAATGCAGGATTGATGCAGGACCTCCAGGTCTGGACGACAGACCTCCAGCCGGGCTACTCAGGCAAGCGACAGACCTTGGGTGACATCCTGCAGGACGATGAGGATGTTGACCCCTCCTTCTTCATCTCTCAGGAAACAGTCGAAACCTGGCGCTATCTCAAGGGCGCCAAGGCGGAACCGAGAACCCATAGCTCGGGATTCACTTACAACTGGTCAGAAGGGGCCATCGCTTTCCCTGACCCCCTGGATAAGCCGTCCAGGACGGTGCTCACAGGTGAAGGCGGCTCTGGCCCTTCAAGGTTCAAGCATGTGATAGAGACCACGAGTGGACGGCTGCGACGCCTTACACCCGTAGAACTCGAACGCCTGAACGGCTTCCCGGACGACTGGACGGCTGGGGTGGCTGACAACCGAAGAGCCTTCCTCATGGGTAATGCCCTAGTTGTGGGACTCATCGAGAGGATTGCGCAACCCATGGCAGAGCGTGCAGCCTTGGCACATGACCGTCCCCCGAGATTGCTGGAACCGACGGTTGTGGAGGTGGAATAGCAGTTGGAATTTGAGACATTCAATTTCCGCAACGCCTTAGCGATACTGAGTGAACGCTCTGAGTGGAAAGAGTTGACTGATGTTATACGGAGCATCACGCGCGATGATGTCATCAACGCACAGGAACGCCTAGCTGCTGTACGGAAGAGCGCTCCCGCGGGTGCTCAGCAAGCGGTCAATCTAATCTTTGAAGAGCGCCTGCCGATGCCCGGTTGGGTACATCAGTGTCGCCTCTTCGAGGGGACAGACCCAGCGACGAGCCAGGAGTTGGCTCGGTGGACAATGGATTTCGTTAAGCGTGGCCCTGCCGCACCGGGCAGCGAAGAGTCCGACTTCGGATTCGGAGTGGAAGTCACCTTCAACCACTCTGAAGCAATCGCGTGGACGTTAGTGCGGCTCGACTTAGCCTCCGAATCTGGCATCCGGGTTCGCGATGAAGCGCGCATAGATGTCGGAGTAGCGATTTACGCATCAAGGCCGTTTAAGGCTTGGGGCAAGATTGACAGCGCAGCAGGCACCTTCGAACAGGCGCGTTTGTGGTTGGCACTCATGAGGCCTGTGCTCCCGATTCCCCTGGTTTTGGTAGGACTTAAGCCACGGGATGTTGGGATTGGTAGCGACTGGTCGGAGACCAACGTCTTCCGAGGGACACGCAAGAACTAGCCGGATAGCGTTACCCTTGACACCCTCCACCGCCCCGATCAACGATCCGCGCATGGTGCGCGATGGATTCCAACTCGTGCAGGAGGCTGTCTCCAACTGGGAGAGCCTGGACGGCGTCGCTGGGGTTGACGTAGTTGAGGAATGGCTTGGCAATACCAGCGAGCGCGGCTTCATGGCGAAGGTCGTCTTGGAGGACGAGCCGGAGCCGGTCTACATCCAGTTGACGCTCGTCGACCCGCACGAGCGGATGGAATACTACGTGGATGAGGACTTGAGCCAGGAGCAGTTCGACCTGTTTGCGCCTGTCTTCTACGAGGCTCGATTCAAGGAGAAGCCGCCTGTCCAGCGGCGGGACGAGAGTTGGGAGTAGCTCCTACTCAATCTCCTCTCCCACCTCTTGGTAGACCCGCAGCACCGCCTCGGTGGGGACGTAGTGTATGCCGCGGCCGGTGCCGCGGCGGATGAGGAGTCCTGCTGCTGCCATCTCGCGCAGGTGCCTCGCCGCCGTCTGGTTCCCGACGCCAGTGAAATCGCGGTAGTCGCTGTTCGTGATGGTCCCGCCGGTGCAGGCGACCCACAGCGCGATGAGCCGGTCGAGGTTGCCGCGCAGCTGTGCTGCGAATGCCTCCGCCAGCCTGTCGATCTGCGCCCTGTGCAACCGTGTCTCCGCGGCGGCGGCGGCGGCCTGCGCTGCGTGCGCGCGGAGGTAGTAGTCCGTCCAGGGCGTCACGTCGCGGTCCTGGGGGTCATAGGCCGGGCCGAGCGAGTCGGCGATCGCCCGGTAGTAGCCCTGTGTGTCGCGCCCGAAGTACGCCTCCAGCGAGACGAGTTCCTGCGACCTGTAGCCCGCGAGGTAGAGGACGAGCGCTTCCAGAATGCGCGCCGTCCGCCCGTTGCCGTCGTCGAACGGGTGGATGGCCACGAAGTTGAGGTGGGCGAGCGCGGCGCGGTAGTAGGGCGGCAGTCCCTCGCGCGGCGTGTTGAGCCACTGCAGGTACTCCTCCATGAGCGGCTGGACCCGGTCGGGCGGCGGAGGCCGGAAGAGCGGGCGTTGCGTTGCGCTGTTGATGACGAAGTTCTGCACGAACCGGTACTGCCCGGGGTTATAGCCGCCGGGGAGCGACTTGGTGACCAGGAAGTGGATGGTCTTGACCGTCTCCTCGGTGATGCGGGGCGAAGCTGCGTTGGCGACGACCTGGGCGTACTGCATCGCCTCACGGTAGTTGAGCGCTTCCTGCTGCTGGCTGACCGGCGCCGCGATCTGCCTCCCCCGCAGGAGGCTCTCGACCTGCTCCAGCGTGAGCGTATTGCCCTCGATGCGGGTCGAGTAGTGGACGCTGAGGGCTATGGCGTGTCGCCGCAGCTCGCCTGCGTAGGCGTCAGGAACATCCCGGTACTGGTCCAGCGTCTCACGGGCGCGCTGCAACTCATCCAGCATGCGGCTGGATTCGAGGGAAGGGGTGAAGCGTAGGTAGAGCATAGCGATGATTAAACCCATGCATCACACGAATCAATCGTGTGATGCATGCATTCTAATGCATCAATGGCTATGCGGCTACGGGTGAGGCTACACCCCTGCCTTGGCGCGCTTGCGCGGCTTGGGGGCGGGTGCGGGCGCTGCCTCTTCCGGCGCGATGCCGTGCCTGGCGAGGGCGTCGCGGAGGTAGGCTGCCGTGCGCGACTCCGGGTGCGAGGCGACGCGCTCCGGCGTCCCCTCGATGACGATGTCGCCGCCGTGGACGCCGGGGCCGGGGCCCATGTCGATGATCCAGTCCGCGTTCTTGATGAGGTCCAGGTGGTGCTCGATGAGCAGCACCGTGTTGCCGCCGTCCACCAGCCGGTGCAGCACGCGCAGCAGGTGCGCGGCGTCCTCGAATGACAGCCCCGTCGTCGGCTCGTCCAGGATGTAGAGCGTCTTGCCGGTCGCGCGCTTGGAGAGTTCGGTCGCCAGCTTCACCCGCTGGGCCTCGCCCCCACTGATGGTCGTCGCCGGCTGGCCGAGCCGGATGTAGCCGAGGCCGACCGCCTCCAGCGTTTCGAGTTTCGACTTGATGCGCGGGATGTTGGCGAACAGCTCATGCGCCTCGGTGACGGTCATCTCCAGCACGTCGGCGATGCTCTTGCCGCGGAACGTTATCTCCAGCGCGTCCTCGTTGTAGCGCCTGCCGTTGCAGATCTCGCACGGCACCGTCACGTCCGGCAGGAACTGCATCTGTATCTGCACGTAGCCGTCGCCCGAGCACGCCTCGCAGCGCCCGCCCTTCACGTTGAACGAGAACCGGCCCGGCATGTAGCCGCGCGCCTTCGACTCCGGCAGGGCGGCGAACAGCTCGCGGATGGGCGTGAACGCGCCGGTGTAGGTGGCCGGGTTGCTGCGCGGCGTCCTCCCGATGGGCGACTGGTCGATGTTGACGACCTTGTCCACGTTGTCCAGGCCGTCGACGCCGTCGCTCGCGCCGGGGCGGTCCTTCGCGCGGTAGAGGCGCTGAGCCAGCCACTTGTAGAGCACCTCGTAGACGAGCGTGGACTTGCCGGAGCCGGAGACGCCGGTGACGCAGACCAGCTTGCCGAGCGGGAAGTCCACGTCCACGCTGCGCAGGTTGTTCTCCCGCGCGCTCTTCACCCGCAGATGCTTGCCGTTGCCTTTGCGCCTCGCGAGCGGCATCGAGATCTCGCGCCGTCCCGAGAGGTACGCGCCGGTGAGCGACGCCTCGCTCCCCTCGACGTCGTCTATCGTGCCTTCGGCGACGACCCAGCCGCCGTGCTCGCCCGCGCCGGGGCCGAGGTCCACCAGGTGGTCGGCGGCGCGCATCATCGCCTCGTCGTGCTCCACGATGAGGACGGTGTTGCCAAGGTCGCGCAGGCCCTTGAGCGTCTCGATGAGGCGTGCGTTGTCGGTGGGGTGCAGGCCGACGGACGGCTCGTCGCAGACGTAGAGCACGCCCATGAGGCCGGAGCCGATCTGCGTCGCGAGCCGGATGCGCTGGCCCTCACCGCCGCTGAGCGTGCCCGCGGCGCGTGAGAGCGACAGGTACTCCAGCCCCACGTTGAGGAGGAAGGAGAGACGCGAGCCGATCTCCTTCAGTATCTGGTTGCCGATGGTCAGCTCGCGCTCGGTGAACGTCGGCGCGTCGGCGTGCTCCGGCCAGCGCGGCTCGACGGGCAACTCCGGCCCCAGGCCCTGCACGGAGAGCGCCCACTCGCTCGCCTCGGCGACAGAGAGCGACGTCACCTGCATGATGGAGCGGTTGGCGATGGTGACCGCCAGCGCCTCGGGTCGCAGCCGTTCCCCGCCGCACGATTCGCAGGGCAGGGCGGTCATGTACCGCTCGATCTCATTGCGCATGTAGTCGGACTGCGTGTCGCGGTAGCGGCGCTCGAGGTTGGGGATGATGCCCTCGTAGCGCGACTCCCACTCGAACACGCGCCCGTGGTGGGTGCGGTGGCGCACCTTCACCCTGCGCCGGTCCGGATAGCCGTAGAGGATGATCTTCTGCGCGTGCTCCGGCATCTTGCGCCACGGCGTGTGCATCCCGACGCCTTCCGCCTCCGCGACGCCCCGCAGGATGCTGAAGTACCACGCCGTGCTCGAGCCCGCGCGCGACCACGGGTGTATCGCCCCGTCGTCCAGGCTCAGTGACACGTCCGGCACGATGAGCTCGGGGTCGACGACGAGCTTCTGGCCGAGCCCGGAGCAGGTGGGGCACGCGCCGTGCGGGCTGTTGAACGAGAACGTGCGCGGCTCGATCTCCGCGAAGCTGATGCCGCAGTACGGGCACGCGAACTGCTCCGAGAAGACGTGCTCCTCGCCCGAGTCGACGTCGACCGCCAGCATCCGCCCGTCGCCGAAGCGGAGCGATGTCTCGACCGAGTCGAGGACGCGGCTGCGCTCCGTCTCGCCGTCGAGCACGAGCCGGTCGACGACGATCTCGATGGTGTGCCACTGCTGCTTGTTCAGCTCGATGCTCTCGTCGAGGTTGCGCACCTCGCCGTTGACGCGGACGCGGACGAACCCGGCGGAGCGCGCGTCTTCCAGCACCTCCTTGTGCTCGCCCTTCTTGTGTACGACGCGGGGCGCCAGCAGCATGAGCCGCGCGCCCCGGCGTGAGAGCACCGCCTCGGTCACCTGCTGCGCGGTCTGGTGCTGCACCGGCCTGCCGCAGCGGTAGCAGTGTGGGTGTCCGACGCGGGCGAAGAGCAGCCGCAGGTAGTCGTACACCTCGGTGACGGTACCGACGGTGGAGCGCGGGTTGTTGGAGACGCCCTTCTGGTCGATGGAGATGGCGGGCGACAGCCCTTCGATGTACTCGACGTCCGGCTTGTCCATGCGCCCGAGGAACTGGCGCGCGTATGCGGAGAGCGACTCGACGTAGCGGCGCTGGCCCTCGGCGTAGATGGTGTCGAAGGCGAGCGTGGACTTGCCGGAGCCGGACGGCCCGGTGATGACGACGAGGTGGTCGCGCGGGATGACGACGTCTATGTTCTTGAGGTTGTGCTCGCGAGCGCCGCGAACGACGATGCTTTCGAGGGCCATGGGGCTAGATGGTACCATCCCACCTCGCCCTCTGGGAGAGGTCGCCGCACGGAGAGCGGCGGGTGAGGGCCCCCTACCGCCGCGCGATGGGGCGCCCCGGCAGCCGCGCCCACACCTCGTCGCCGCGCACGAACGTCTCGAAGGCGACCGCGTCGTAGGTGTAGCGGTCGAGGCATTCGCCGGTCACGATGTCGAATATCGCGGAGTGCAGCGGACAGACCACCTGCCCCGGCTCGACCGTGCCCCAGGAGAGCATCGCGCCCTGGTGCGGGCAGAAGTTCTCCAGCGTGCCGATGCGCTCCCCGTCCCAGAAGACGGCGACCTCCCACCCGCGATACTTGGGGTGCTCGATCTCGATGGCGACCACGCCCTTTTCCTGCAGTTCGCTCAGGGAACAGAGGTGGTACTCGCTCAGCGTCGTCGGGGTCGGGCTGGTCATGGGCCTACTGGATCTCGAGCAGCGGCTGACCGGCCTCGACGGCCTGGTTCTTCTTGATCTTCACGCCCTTCACCACGCCGCCGCGGGCCATGCGCACGCTCTGCTCCATCTTCATGGACTCCAGCAGGCAGATCTCGTCCCCGGCCTCCAACTCCTGCCCCTTCGTGATGGAGACCGAGACGATCTTCCCGGGCAGCGGACAGCGGATGACGCGCTCGTCGCCCTGCGTGATGCCGCGCAGGCCGGGCTGGGCGGCCTTCGGCGACGAGGCGCGGCGCGCGGGCACGCCGACCTCCGCCGGGTCGCCGACCTCCACGAGGTACGACTCGCCGTCCACCACGACCTCGACGGGACGCTGGTAGAGGTCGCCCAACTCGACGTCGTACCAATCGTCGTTGACCCGAACGCGCAATCGCTTCACTACAACACTCCGTTGCTGAGGCGGTTCACCATCGCCATGCGGCGTCCATGCATCCGCCACCTGCTGAACTGTATCTCCTGCGGGGACTCATCTTCCAGCGCCATCGCCACGGCTATCGCGGCGGCCAGCGCGCCGTTGCGGGCCGGCTCGTTCAGCATCCGCTCCAGGAATGCGTTGTCGAACGCGGCCTCCCGGAACTCGCGGTGCTCCATCACCCGCTTCACCAGCGGGATGTTCACCACCGGCCCCTCGATGACGTACTGGTCCAGCGCGGCGACCATGTTCGCGATCGCCTCCTCGCGCGTCTCGCCATGCACGACGAGCTTCGCCATCATCGACTCGTAGTACGGCAACACCTCGTAGCCCTCGTACAGCGCGCTGTCGACGCGAACGTTCGGCCCTTCCGGCTCGACGAGGACGTCGACCGTCCCTGCGGTCGGCAGCAGCATCACCGGGTCCTCCGGGTAGATGCGCGCCTCGATCGCCGCCCCGTGCGGGTGTACGTCGGCCTGCGACAGCGGCAGCCGCTCGCCCGCCGCGACCCGCAGCTGCAACTCCACGAGGTCCAGCCCCGTCACCATCTCCGTGATGGGGTGCTCCACCTGCAGGCGCGTGTTCATCTCAAGGAAGTAGAACTTCCGCTCCGTGGCGTCGTACAGGTACTCGATCGTCCCCGCGTTCGTGTAGCCGATGCTCTTCACGAGCCGTACCGCCGACTCCAGCAGCGCATCCCGCACCTCTGGCGTCAGCTTGGCGCACGGCGTCTCCTCCACCACCTTCTGGTTGCGGCGCTGGACCGAGCAGTCGCGCTCGAACAGGTGCAGCGCCTTGCCGTGCTGGTCCGCGATGACCTGCACCTCGACGTGCGACGCGTTCTGGATGCGGCGCTCCATGTAGATGCGGCTGCTGCCGAACGCGTTCAGCGCCTGCGACCGCGCGCGCTCCATCGCCTCCGGCACCTCGTCGATGTCGTTCACGACGCGGATGCCCATGCCGCCGCCGCCGTCCGCCGCCTTGATCATCAGCGGGAAGCCGATGCCTCGCGCGATCGCCACCGCCTGCGCGTCGTCTATCTCGCCCTCCGCGCCCGGGCTGATCGGCACCCCGGCCTCCCGCGCCAGCCGACGCGCCATGATCTTGTCGCCCATCTGCGCGATGACCTTCGACGATGGCCCGATGAACGTGAGCCCCTCCTTCTCGACCGCCTCGACGAACGCCGGGTTCTCGGAGAGGAAGCCGTAGCCGGGGTGGATGGCCTGCGCCTTGGCCTTCTTTGCGGCCTTGATGATGGACTCGCCGTTCAGGTACGACTGCGCCGCCGGCGCGCCGCCGATCTCGATGGCGCGGTCGGCCATGCGGACGTGCTTCGCCTTCGCGTCGGCGGACGAGTAGACCGCGACGGCTTCGATGCCGAGGCGCTGGCACGTGCGGATGACGCGGCAGGCGATCTCACCCCGGTTGGCAACGAGGACGGTGTCGAACATAGGCGCCTAGTTTAATGGCCTTCGGGGGGCTTGTCATGTTGAGCAGGAGCGGAGCTCCGTCGTTCCTGCGAAGGCAGGAACCTCGCAGCCCTTGCCCCCATTCCCCCTCGCCCCCTGGGAGAGGGGAACGCGCGTCAGCGCGGGGGTGAGGGTTGCGGTTGTACAATCCGCGCCATGCCGACCCACTACCGCTTCTCCCGGTGGGACGGCTCCCAGGAGCCGTTCGAGGCCGACGCCGATGCGCTCCTCGACGCCATGGCCGAGGACGTCATCGACCACGGCGACCTCCGCCGCGCGCTCCGCGACCTCATCCGGCGAGGCGCCAACGGCGACGACGCACGCCTCCCCGGGCTGAACGACCTCCTCGAACGCCTCCGCTCCCGGCGCAGCCAGACCCTCGACCGCTACGACCCCGACTCCGTGATGCGCGACCTCAAGGAGCGGCTCGAGGACGTAATCCGCACCGAGCGCGCCGGCACCGACCGACGCCTCGGCGAGATCGACGACAACCTCGCGAAGATGAGCGGCGAGGAGGCGGAGCAGGGCCAGCGGCTGCGCGACCTCTTCAAGCAGCGCGCCGACCGCAACCGCGAGCGCCTCGACCAGCTCCCCGAGAGCACCGCGGGCGCCCTCCGCGAACTCCAGGACTTCGACTTCATCGACCCCGAGGCGCAGCGCAAGTTCCAGGAACTCATGGACGAACTCCGCCGGGAGATGCTCGGCTCCGTCGCCTCGGAGATGCGGGAGCAGATCGAGAACATGGACCCGCAGCAGATGGCCGCGATGCGCGAGATGCTCCGCGACCTCAACCAGATGATGCGCGACAAGCTCGACGGCCTCGAGCCGGACTTCGACGGCTTCATGCAGAAGTGGGGCGCCATGTTCGGCGATGACCCCCCGCGCAGCTTCGACGAGCTCATGGAGATGCTCGCCCGCCAGATGGGCCAGATGCAGTCGCTCCTCGACAGCATGTCGCCCGAGCAGCGCCGCGAACTGTTCGAGGCGATGAACGCCGCCATGGACCCCGAGACCGCCGACGAGTTGGCCGAGCTCGCCGCCAACCTCGGCCAACTCCTCCCGTTCAACGAGTTCGCCGACCAGCGCCTCTTCCAGGGCGAGGAGACGATGACCCTCGAGCAGGCGATGGACGTCATGGGCGAGCTGCAGTCGATGGACGACCTCGAAGCGCAGCTCCGGCAGTCGATGCGCCGCGGCGACCTCGACGAACTCGACGCCGAGATGCTCGAGGCGCTGCTCGGCGAGGAGGCGCGCCAGGACCTCGACCGCCTCGCCGAGATCGCGAAGCGGCTGGAGGAGGCTGGCTACCTCCGGCGCGACGGCGACCGCTTCGAGCTCACCCCCGCCGGCGTCCGGAAGATCGGCCAGAAGGCGCTGCGCGACCTCTTCGGCACCCTCCGCAGGGGACGCGCCGGCGACCACGAGCTGACGCAGCGCGGCTCAGGCGGCGAGCACACCGACGAGACGAAGCGCTACGAGTTCGGCGACCCGATGGAGATCCACCTGCAGCGCACCATCATGAACGCCGTCGAGCGCCAGGGCGCCGGCACGCCCGTCAGGGTCGGCATCCAGGACTTCGAGGTGCGGCGCACCGAGCACATGGTCCGCGCGGCCACCGTCCTCCTCATCGACCAGAGCAAATCGATGGGCATGTTCGGCTCGTGGGGCGCGGCCAAGCGGGTCGCGCTCGCGCTGGAGGCGCTCATCCGCGGCAAGTTCCCCCGCGACCGCTTCTGGATGGTCGGCTTCTCCGACTACGCCGTCCCCATCAAGAGCGACGACCTGCCGACGCTGACGTGGAACATGTGGTACTCCGGCACCAACATGCAGCACGCCCTCGCCATGTCGCGGAAGCTGCTCGCGCCCTACAAGGACTGCTCCCGCCAGGTGCTGATGATTACGGACGGCGAGCCGACGGCCCACCTGGAGGGAGCGCGCGCCTACTTCAACTACCCGCCGACGTACCGGACGATCCAGGAGACGCTGCGGGAGGTGCGGCGCTGCACGGCGGAGGGCATCACCATCAACACGTTCATGCTGGAGACCAGCTACTACCTGCTGGACTTCATCGACCGCGTGACGCGCATCAACAACGGCCGCGCGCTCTACACCTCCCCCGCCAACCTCGGCCAGTACGTCCTGGTGGACTACCTCAACAACCGCAAGCGCCGCGTCACCAGCTGACCCTATCCTCAGTTGTCTTCTCGCACCTCCTCTGTGGTATCCCCGCTCAGGCGTGACCGCCGTTCCTGGTGGTGACATTTGGTGCCATTCGGTGTCACGCCACTCCTACAGACGCGCGCCCCGCGCCCTTGGCCCCGCCGTTTTTCCGGCGGTCTCATTTGGTCTCATTCGGTACCACGCCACCTCCGAGACCCGTCCCTGAGCCGGGCAGGCCCCGACGCCGTCCGCGATGGCGGCACGCCGTCACTGACCAGCGTACGCGCCCCTGCCGCGACCGCGAAAGGGCCGCGTGTCAGTGGGGTGGGGGGGTGAAGATTGGCTAGAAGAAAATCGAGGGAACCGCTCAGAGCGGCGATGACGACGGCGCGTCCTGCTAGACTTCCGACGCAGGAGGTCGCTGCCCTATGTCACATGTCCCCGTAGGTGGGAAGATTCCGAGCCACTGGCTCATCAAGCTGAAGGTCTCGCGCAACCCGAAGCGGCCTGGGTCGAAGGCACACGCAAGGTTCCGGCTCTACCGCGATGGGATGTCCGTGGGGGAGTTTCTGGACGCGGGCGGCACCATGAGCGACGTGCGATGGAACATCGGCCACGGGTACCTGTGTGTACGTGAACCGTAGTGCGCCTGCTCCATGGGGTTTGAGTCAACCCTTGAAGACGTGTTCCCTATGGTAGCGAAGGAAGTCTCTATGTGGCTCGAACTTCTGCGGGAGGGCAATCTGATGGCCATCATAGGCCCCTATCGACTTTAAGAAGAAGTCATCATCACTCTGTAGGTGTTCGGTGGAGACACGGACAGTCATGTCGTCCGTGATGGTAATGATTCCAGAATCGAAGGCCTTGTCGTGTAACGCGGACAGGAGCAGACCATTCCGAGGATTGACTCGGTTGGCTTTGTCGTGACTCCAGGGGATGATGTGGCTTGCTATCAGCAGACTAGGATCTGATAGTCCGGTAATGCAACAGCGCCCAGCGTAGGAACTCATTACAGTTCTCCGGAAGAACCTCTGGCCGATGCGTGTTGTTGCTTCTACTGGCCTGTCTTCCCCCAAGCGACCTTCTTCTAGTTGATCTTCTGGTGCCTCGTCTGCTATACCAATCTCTCTCGCAGCCTGGTCTGCTTGAATGGCAAACTGGGCCCAGTCGCTTTGTATCTCTGCCCACATTAGACGATCCTGAGAAGAAGTCTTTCGTAGGCCACTGCGACCGGTGGATGTAATCTTGGGGTCAAGGCTAGCGATGTTCCCAAGTTTCATGGCTAGTGCTGATGGAGATCTCCCCATCTCTTGTGCAACTTGCTTGATTGTCGGATTCTTGGCGTGAAGCCTACCGAATGGCAACTGACAATACAAGTTGAGCGCAACCAGTAGTTCGCTCCGTGTCCATCTAGGGCTGGTGACCATATGAACCTACTTTTGCGTTCTCCAATGCTCTGTCGATGACGCCGAGCACGTCTTCCTGCGTGCGTTCTGGAGCAGTCTGCCATGCGTAATAGTCCACTTCCGCGGACCCCACTAGCTCGTCGATTGCAGCATCCACGAGTCTCGATGCTTTGGAGTGCACCACGAAATCCACTACATCTTCCACAAGATACCATGCTTTCAGTTTCGCTGCAATGAGATTGAAATTAACTGCTTTGTCGCTCCATTCTTCTACTTGATTGCCCTGTTCATCAGATGCCCATCCTCTGTCCCATCCACTAGAGATGATGCGGCGAATCAGAGACAATATTTCTATAACTTGTTCCTCTACGCTGGGGAAAAGCAGCTTAGCCAAAGTGACTTCTCGTTGCTGCTCGCTGGCTATCGGGCCAATAGCATGAGACATCTTGCGCAGATTCTCGTCAGTCTCCTCATCGTAGACGGCTTCGCCCATATCGTGCCTCATCTCGTGGAATTGAGTATACAACCTATCTGGCATGAGGATAGCGGGCAAGTAGCAAGTGGCATATTTTCACAGGCGTTCATCGCCGGATTGGCCATCAGCATCATGCACAACCCGGTGGGACCGCCTGCGACACATCCTCTTAGCAGATGGCGATGCTCACTCGTTTGCACCGAACTGGGCTGATACTTCAGCCATTCGTCTCTCTGAGATACCCCTGCGCGGGCGAGTGCACTGACGCTGTCCGCCAGCGCGGTGCTTGTCGCCGATCAGCGTACACGGAGCAGGAGGGAGCTACAGCGCAGGCAGCGTATTCATCGCGAACGCAGCCGCGTGAGCACGCTTATCAAGCGCTGCAGAGTACCCGGAAACTGCCGTTATGCGTTTCACTCAAATATAGCTGGGCGCAACCAAGGAGCTCGGATAAAGGAAAAGTCAGCTGTGCAGCAGACAAACCAGGTTGTGCAATTACAACTGTGACCTGTGTATCCAGATACCGAGCATCATCGAGGATCGATATCAACTGTCTTGCCTCACCCTTCACAAATCCGGTGCGTCCGTTCTTCGCCCGGTTGCCTTCTCGACGGAGCAATTTCCTGAGTATCAGATTGACTTCCGCGGGAGCCTTGTGGGACTTTAGGGCTTGCCCACAGAGTTCATAGAGATCGTTGAGGCGAGCACCTGGCTTATCTCCACTTGAGTATTTGCAGTGGGCGAGCACGACTTCTAATAGCCTGCCATCTCGCCGCAACAGCACAATGTCAGCAATCTCTCCCTTGCCATCGTCATCGATAATGACTTCCCAGTCGGCTTCAGCAGCCAATCTTTGAAGCACGCGGTGTTGCACCGAATCGACATCCATGGCGGGCCCCTGAGACTCCTTTCTGATGTCTACACCTGTCCAGTCGATGACTTCGAGGGACTCGCGATTGAAATGCAGGCGCGTTCGCTTGGGCTGGGCGAGATAACCACCTGGGGACAGGATGGCTTCCTGCTCAAAGAATACCGTCATGCCATTGTCGGACATGAACTGTGCCAGAGCCATTTGTTCTTGGCCAAGGCGTATCACAGCATCAGACCCGCATGCCGAAATAGTGGGACCCTCAGGGCCAAATGCAATCTCGTAGGACAATGTCCAAGTTGAGGATTGAACTTCGAAGACTATTGGATTGTCTGGCTGCGGGTCGACTATGCAGAGGTCTAAATCGAGCAGTGGTATCGACTGGCCCTGATACTCTACTTGGCGTGTCTCGCTAGTGTTGGCCAATAGCGAATAAGGCCACTCGACGCCGAGTGGCACTAGTGATGGTCTAGTTGTAGCGAGAGCTGGGACGATGAAGTCCTCCATAACGGACTCTACCGCGATTGATTCGTCCGTCAGGAGAGCACCCACTGATTCCGCCCAATTCACCCAATCGAGCAAGTTATCTGCGACCCTGTAGCTCCAGACACGACCCTTACTGGAAGCTCCGAAGGACACTCGATTGCCTTCTGCATAGCCATAGGCGAAGATGTTGGTTTTTAGCTTCTGGGCTGCGGTGGTTCCAAATCCTTGGAGGACGTCTCTTCCAACGTGCATTGAGAAGTGACGGCTACGGTTAACGGTGTCTAGAAGGCCTACATTAGTCGGAACCCGTCTTTTGATTGAGTGCATTACCCGATAAACTACATCCCCTCTGATCAGAGACACTCCGGGGCCTCCTACAGCTTCGGCAACCTCCCGATGCAGACTTTTGTTATTTGAACTATTGATGTAGAGCAATCCCTTGTCCGGCTGGGCATGAACTACGTAGAGATGATGGACGACATCACCGAAAGTGCCGAACGAGCCCCACTTAACTGGTGTCTGCTCGGCTGTTACAAACCACGCAACGTGATTCTGCTCACTAGTGGCGATTCGCTTAGTTAGTAACCCCTCTTCACCAAACAAGTCGTAGACGGCAGCAGGGTTCCATTGGAGCTCTTCTGCTTTGTATACAAGCGTACTCATCGTGGGTTGGAGGTTTCGGACAGCGACTTCGCGAGGAACTGGCCCGAATGACTTCTCGAATTCACTTCGTTCAAATTCCCGACCGACTTCCGCTTGAGTCAAGTCGCGGATCACAGTATTCCAATTGGAGTCCTCGCGATATAAACGGCGAAGTCTATCATCAACCTCCCCCAGGTGACGTGACACGAATACGCTCGCCTCACCAAGGCCTTCGTCGCTGGTGCGCGCGAACCGCCCAATGAACTGGAGCGTGACCGCCAGACTCTTATGAGGGTCGTGGACTGCAGCGACTTTCAGAGACGGAAGATCAAAGCCCTCACCTAGCATGTCGACGCACACGATGACTCGACTTGTTCGATCTAGCAGCGCCTGCAGCGCGGAATTCCTGTCCCGTTGGGACATCTTGCTGTCCAGTCGAATCGGACGAAGGTCCGGAGCACACTCCTCGTAAACGGAGAGCACCTCCTTCGCTCTGGAAATTGTCTGTACCCGTGCCATTAGGACGTGATCGAGGTGGTTGGCTAAGTCCTTACGCAGCTGAGTGAGGGCTGCATTGGCAAGAGCTTGATCGGGGTTGCCAATATCCAGTATAGATTGGTAGTTGATTCGTGAAAAATATCCATGCTCCTGCGCTAAGCTAAGCGGATACACATATGGAGTACGGCCACCAAGATGTTGCCCATCTTCACGAAATGGTGTCGCAGTGAATTGAACGATGGCCCTCTCACTGAATTTGTCAGCAATAGCTCTCCATGTCTTCGCGGCGACATGATGTGCTTCATCGACGAATAGACGTTCACACCGACTGACTAGCCGCCCCAGTGCCTCGTCGGAACTCCCGGCGACGGCGGCCGCAGTGGCTACCAACACATTACAGGTGTCAAGCAACTCATCGCATTGCTCGGTCGTCTGGAGTCTGGATTTGATCAACCCAACGACGGGACATAGGAACTTGCCTCGCAGTGCCCCCATCGTGGGGAGGACTCCGAATGTGGCGAACTTTTCTCCAATCTGTGTACGTAATGCGTCGCTTGGCACGATTACAAGGGTTAGTTCGGGCGTATGCGCAAATGCCGCAAGCATCGTCTCGGTCTTTCCGGTTCCGGTTGGCATAACGATGGTGATCGGCTCGGCTGTCGCCATAGACCGATGAGCAAGTATTGTGTATAGCGCACCGAGCTGCGGGCTGCGAAGCCCTAGTTCGTTATCGCTTTCTTCGACGAACGCGAAGCGCCCCCGCAGCGATGCCACGACCGCATCGGGACGCCGCGGCTTCATTCCATGTGCGCCCCGCCCTTCGGCCAGCCACAGGATTTGGTTCCTTGCGACTCGCCACTGCTTGATGGATGTCATTCCCAGTCAGACTCCTTGGTCAATTGTTGTTCAAGAGTAACACTTCCCGTTCTTAGGAGACCTAAGCTGGCGGCGAGGAGATTCCCTCCCCCCAACCGCTGACACCCGCCCCTTTCGCGGTCGCGACCCCACCCCGTACGCTGGTTGCATGACCGTCGACCTTGCACGACCCATAGAGAGCGTCTATAGCTCGGAGCTCGACCTATCGATAGGGTCTTATGGGTCCGGCGACCAATGTTGAAAACTATGGCCATCTTGAGATTCTTGATGCTTTGAGGCCCGGGAAGCAGGCCACGGCCACGGAAACGCGCCGATCAAGGATCTCAAGGGGGCCAGATGAAGTCGCCCGTTTACCCGTACGACGGGCATCAAGGCGGCCAGAATCCGGGGGCGTTGGCCCCCTTGATCGGGAGGGGGAGACAGGGCTGCGGGATTCCCGTCTTCGCAGGGTGGTTCGACAGGCTCACCACGAGCGGAAGGAGGGCGCGTCGCGCGTCTGGATTCCCGCCTACGCGGGAATGACGGCCCCCTGTCCCCTCGCCCCCTGGGAGAGGGAAACGCGCATCAGCGCGAGGGTGAGGGTTGCCCTACAGCACGGCCATCATGTGGTGCTGGACGCGGTTGGCGCGCTGCACGCCCATCTTCATCACCTGCCGCGCCGGGCGGTCGTCACGGTCCGGGAACATCGCGTCCCACGCCGCGTCGATCGCCGGCAGGTCGGCGTAGTCCTGGATGAGCAGCGTGATCAGCCCCACGTTGTCCATCGTCCCGCCGCCCGACTCCACCAGCGACCGGATGTTGCGGATGCCGTGGTGCGCCTGGCCCTCGATGCCCGGCACCGGCTCCAGCTTGTCCGGGCCCGCCGTGTCGACGCCGGAGACGCCGCCCGAGCAGAAGAGGTCGCCGATGCGCGCGCCCATCGGGATCGGGTCGTGGTGGCCGTGCCCCTCGATCTCGTGGTTCGTCCGCTCGCCGCCGAGCCTGCCGATCACCTGCATCTGGATCTGCCCGCCCATGGGGTAGCGGTACGTCTTGCGCGCCGCCTGGTACTGGCCGATGGGCCACGCCTCCAGGTACACGTCCACCATGTACGGCTGGTACGCGAAGTCGTTCAGATATACCCACTGCAGCACCACGTCGTCCACGGTGCCGCCCGCGTGCTCCATGAACACGCGCATGTTGTCGAAGCACTGGTCGGTCTGCGCGTCCTCGCCGACGACCGGCAGGGAGGTCGAGAGGTCCCACGGCACGATGACGGACGAGAAGACGTAGTCGCCCATCCGCACGCCGTTGGGGAGCGGGTCGCGGTGCGTGAGCCCGGGCACCTCGATGCGCTGCCGCTTCTGCCCCGCCACGCCGATCGCCTGCAGCTCGACGCCCTCGCCGGGCGGCAGCGGGTAGGACGTCGTCTTGCGCGCGGGCCGGTTGTCAGCGTCCGGGAAGAGCTCCAGCCAGCCGGTGTTGATGTGCGGCCGGAAGTCCTGGCTGTCGATGAAGTTCGTGACGATGCCGATGTCGTCGGTCGAGAGCCCGGCGGCCTCGACGAGCGTTCTGAGATTCCGCCACGCGTTCAGGAACTGCTCCGCGGGGTCGTCCGGCATGACGCCGGTCTCGAGGTCGATGCCGCGCACGGCGGAGGTGAAGAACATCCCGCCGACCTGCACGAGGTCCGGCACCGCGGCGTCCGGCGCGCTGAGGCCGGGCAGGCGCGTGGAGGTGCGCTTGTTCGGCCTTCCGGGCGCGCCCTTGTCGCTGAGCGCGGGGCCGGGCTTGCTGCGGAACTTCGGTCGGAGCGATGCGTTGGCGAGCCGGGCGTCGCCCGCGGGCTTGACCATCGCCTCCGCGCCCGCGAGCGCGAGCCGCTCGTCGCGGTCCTCGTCGCCGGTGCCGCTCACGCCGATGCCGCCGATGACCTCGCTCGCCCGGTGCAGCGTCAGCCCGCCGTGCAGCGTCGTGATGCCGTCGTTCGACCAGTCGGCGACGGTGCGGCCGTCGTGCGATATCTGCTGGCGGTAGATGAGGGTGTCGCGCCCGATGAAGGCGGCGGTGTACGCCTTGCGCTCGGCGTTCCGCACGTCGGTCCCGGACGCGCCGTCGCGCCGCACCTTGTAGACGAGCGCGCCGCTCTCGTCGACGACGGCGACGGCGAAGGGGCGCTCGTAGGACCGTGCGGCGGCGATCGCCGCACCCACGGCGCGTTCGGCGTCGTCCAGGCTGATGGTCTCCTTCGCGGGCATCGCCTACATCCCCTCGACCGCTATCACGGAGGTCGTTGCCGAGCGCAGGCGGATGGGGAGGATGGCCTGGTAGGCGTCGGAGTCGTGCCAGGCCTTCAGCGACGCCATGTCCGGGAACTCGATGACGACGATGCGGCTGGGCTGGTATTCGCCCTCGACCACCTCGGTCGCACCGCCCCGGGCGAGGAAGCGCCCGCCATACGCATCGAGCGTCGGGGCGACCTGCACGCTGTACGTCGCGAACGTGTCCGGGTCGTGTACCTGTACGTCCGCAATGAGATAGGCAGCCATCACTCCACCCCCATCGCTTCGAGTCCGATGCGCGCCAGCGCCTCGTCCCGTATCGTCGAGTTTCCGCTCATCGCTATCCCGCCGACGACCTGCCCGCCCGAGATGATGGCGAGCCCGCCCTGGAGCGTCGTCAGCTTCGGGTCGCCCCAGTCGTCGAGCGTGCGCGCGTTCGCCTTCACGACGTGGTCGCGGAAGTCGACGGTGTTCATGCCGACGCGGGCGGCGGTGTACGCCTTCGCTCGGGCGCGTCCCAGCATCCGGGCGGGGGCGCCGTCCACGCGGGCGCAGAGCACCTCCTCGCCGTTGGCGTCGGTGATGCAGAGCGCGCCGGGATTGTCCGTGCCGTCGGCGAACTCGGCGAAGATCGCCTCCTTCGCCTTCAGAGCCTCCTCGAGGCCGATGCTCTTCGTCTCGAACATGGTTAGAACTCCCGCAGCAACCGGCCGAAGCCGGGTATCTCGTCGTCCACTCCGGCGAGGCGGAGCGACTGCCATGCCATCGCCTGCATGCTGCTCACGACCGGCACTCCGAGCTCCTGCTCCAGCGTCTCGACGACGGCGACGCTCGGCATGAGCGCGCCGGTGATCCAGACGCCGTCGGCGTTCGGCGTCGCGCGGAAGAGGTCCGCCGCCATCCGCCGCACGATGCCGAGGTCCATCGTCGAGACCTCGTACGCCCGCAGCTCGCCCCCCGCCACCTCGCCGACCACCGAGCCCGCGTTCGCGACCTCGACGTCGGCGTTCGCGACGTACTCCGCCAGCTGCGCGTGCGTCTTGTCGTCGAACGGCGTGAGCATGGCGACCCGGCGCATGCCGAGCGCGTTCATCGCCTTGATGCACGAGCCGAGGTCCGTCGCCGCGGGCGTGTCGGTGACGCTGCCGATGCGGGCCAGCACCTCGTCCTCGAACTTCCAGCCGCGCGTCGCGATGATGGGCACGCCCGCCTGCATGATCGACTGCGGGCGGCGCGTCATGATCTCCTCGGTGGCGGCGGGCAGGCGCTCGACGGCGTCGGCGTACGACCGCTCGCCCTCGGCGAGGACGACGCCGAGCGAGGTCATGACGATGGTCACGCCCTCCGGCGCGATGAGGTAGAACTCGTACGAGTTGTTCTCGTGCGCGGGCGACGGGGTGATGAACCCGCACCGGGCGCGCCAGCCGTACGGCCGGTCAGCGGTCGCGGTCAGCGCCATGCGTCCTCCTCCTGGAAGGGGTGGGCGCAGTCTACCCCCGCGTGGGGTGCAGGGCTACCCGCGGCGCTTGCGCAGCTCTGCCCAGACGTCGTCGGGTGAGAGCCCCGCGTCGGCGAGCAGGACGAGTGTGTGGTAGAGGAGGTCGGCGACCTCGCCGGGGAGCTCCGCCGTCTCCTTCGTGGTCGCGGCGAGCGCGACCTCCACGCCCTCCTCGCCGACCTTCTGCGCGATGCGGGCCGTGCCGCTCTCGAACAGCGACGTCGTGTAGCTGCCCTCGGGCCGCTCCTGCTGGCGCTGGCGTATGACCTGGAAGACCTCCGAGAGCACGCCGGGGCCTGCGTCGCTCCGCTCGTACTCCGGCTGCTCCGGCAGCGGCGTGAAGAAGCACGAGCGCTCGCCCGTGTGGCAGGCCGGGCCGTCCGCGCGCACCTTGAACAGAAGCACGTCGCCGTCGCAGTCCACCTGCGCCGAGGAGACGTGCAGGAACGCGCCGGACGTCTCGCCCTTGTGCCAGGGCGCCTGTCGCGAGCGGCTGTAGAAGTGCATCTCGCCCGACTCCAGCGTGCGCGCGACCGCGTCCGGGTTCATGTACGCGACCATCAGCACCTCGCCGGTGGCCTCGTCCTGGCAGATGGCCGTCACGAGCCCCTGGGTGTCGAGTTGTATCCGTGGGTCCTCTGCGGTCGTCATCGGGTCCCTCCCGCGTTCGCGGCGCGTCAGTCCAGCAGCGCCGGGATCTCGGACAGATCGCTCACGATGTGGTCCGGGGGCAGCAGCGCGCCGTTCTCAGGCGGCGGCGTACGCCCCGGCGTCTCCTGCGTCCGCTGCACGAGCACGGTGTGCATGCCGGCGAGCTTCGCCCCGTGCGCGTCGTCGTACGGAGCGTCGCCCACGTACAGCACGGCGTCCGGCGCGACGTCCATGTCCCGCAGGAAGCGGGCGAAGATGCGCGGGTCCGGCTTGTAGGCGCGCGCCTCCTCCGACGAGAGGACTCGTGCGAAGCAGTCCCAGGCGTTGTGCTCGATCGTCCCGAACAGGAAGCGGTCGTCCGCGTTCGAGAGCACGGCGAGCGTCCGCGTCCTCCCCAGCGCGTCGAGCGCGTCGTTCGTTTCGGGGAACGCTGGCCTGGCGGCGAGCGCGGTGATGCAGTGGGAAGCCGCGGCCTCGGGGTCGCCGTCCAGCCCCATCGCCTCGAACGTACCGATGAAGGCGTCGCGCCACGCCTCCCAGTACGTTCGGAAGGGCAGACTCGCTCCCGGGTCGGCCATGTTCGTGCGCGTCTTGCGGAACTGCACGTCGCGCGTGGCCCATTCCTTCCAGAAGGCGAGGGCGTCCACGGGCAGGCCCTGCTGCTCCACGATGGCCTTGTGCGCCATCTGCCATTCCGCGGTGTCGTTGTGCACGAGCGTGCTGAACATGTCGAAGGCGACGACTTCGATGTTGCGGAGGTCGGTCATCGTTCAGTGGACCTCGCGCGTGGGGATGCCCTGCGCCGCCAGCGAACGTTTGACGTCCGCGATGACGTGCTGGCCGTAGTGGAAGATCGAGGCCGCGAGCGCCGCGTCGGCGTGGCCGTCGGTCACCGCCTGCGCGAGGTGCTCGATACAGCCTGCGCCGCCGCTCGCGATGACGGGGATGGGGACGGCGTCGGCCACCGCGCGGGTGAGCTCGAGGTCGTAGCCGTCCTGGTGGCCGTCGGCGTCCATGCTTGTGAGCAGCACCTCGCCCGCACCGAGTTCCGCCGTGTACTCGGCCCATCGCACCGCGTCGATGCCCGTGGGCGTCCGCCCGCCGTGGATGTAGACCTCCCACCGCGAGTCCGGGCCGACAGCCAACGCCCCCTTGCCGGGGTGTCCGTCCGGCAGCAGCGAGGGGTCCGCCGCGGGTCTGTCCGGCGCGATGCGCCGAGCGTCGATGGCGATGACGAGGCACTGGTTGCCGAACGCCGCCGTCGCCGCCGCGAACGCGTCCGGGTCCAGCACGGCCGCGGTGTTCATCGACACCTTGTCCGCGCCTGCGTTCAGCAGCTTCCGCACGTCCTCGACCGTCCGCACGCCGCCGCCGACGGTAAGCGGGATGAACACCTGCTCCGACACGTGCTCCACCACGTCGATGATGGTGTCGCGCCCGTCGGAGCTGGCGGTGATGTCGAGGAAGACGAGCTCGTCCGCGCCCTCGCGGTCGTAGAAGGCGGCGAGTTCGACGGGGTCGCCGGCGTCGCGCAGGTTGACGAACGACGCGCCCTTGACGACGCGCCCGCCGGTGACGTCCAGACACGGGATGATGCGCTTGGTGAGCATAGCCCTAACAGGATAACGGACGCGCCCTGAGAGCGGAGCGACTTACGCTGTCCACGAGACGTGGCCGTGCAGGTCGTCGGGCTGGGGCTTGCTCCTGAAGACCGCGAACTCCGCCTTCGACGTCCCGATGGTCGTGTCCCCGCCGTGGCCGGGGAGGACGAGCGAGCCGTCGGGCAGCGTCAGCAGCCGCTCCTCGATGCTCTGCACGACCTGCCGGAGGTCGTCGGGGGTGTTCGTGCGGCCCGGTCCGCCGGGGAAGAGCGTGTCGCCGGAGACGAGCGTGCCGTCGGCGAAGAGGCAGAGCGCGCCGGGCGTGTGGCCGGGCGTGTGCAGGATACGGATGCGCGACGCTCCGATGCTGAGTTCGTCGTTGTGGGCGAGCAGCGCGTCCGGCTCGCCGGGCAGCCTGCGGGCGTCGCTCTCGTGCACGGAGACGGGGAGATCGGTGAGCCGCTTGAGGTCGGCGTAGCCCGCGACGTGGTCCGGGTGCGTGTGCGTGACGATGACGCCCTTCACCTGCAAGCCGTCCGCCTCGCTCAGCAGCCGCTCGATCTCCGCGGGCGCGTCGACGAGGTAGGCCTCCTTCGTGGCCGGGTCGGCGATGACGTAGCCGTTGTTGTCGTACGGCCCCATGCCGGCGACCTTGAACACGAGATGCGGGCCATCGTAGACGAGCGTCATGCGCGGCTCCTCGGTCGGGTGTCCGCATAGGATAACGCGGAGGGCGCGGCGCCGGGTGCTATGCTCGGTGGCCACGAACGGCGGGAGGCCCGGAACAGTGGAAGGCTCGCTGAAGGACGCAGTGCGCGAGTACGCGCTCGGGCTGCCCGGCGCGTGGGAGGACCACCCGTGGGGCGAGAGCGCGATCAAGGTGGGGAAGAAGGTGTTCGCGTTCCTCGGCGTGCCGGGCGCCGGGTTCGGCATGGGCGTGAAGCTGCCGCAGTCCTCCGGCGCGCTGCTCTCGATGCCGTTCGCGCGTCCGGCGGGCTACGGCCTCGGCAGGAGCGGTTGGGTGGAGATGACGTTCACCGAGGACGACGCCGACGCGCCACCGCTCGACCTGCTGCTGGAGTGCATCGAGGAGAGCTACCGCGCCGTCGCGCCGAAGACGCTGGTGAAGGAGCTCGACGCGCGGAGAGGGTAGGGGCGCCTACCGCAGCGCGGGGAGCACTTCGCGAGCGGCGAGGCGTATCGCGCCCTCGACGACGTCGCGCGGCGTGCCCGGCCATCCGAATCGCAGCGACGCGTGCGTGACGCCGACGTCGGCGAAGCGCTGGAGGTCGGCGGTCACGTCGTCCGGGCTGCCGACGATGAAGCGCCCCGCGGCCAGCTCCTCGAACGGCGCGGTGAAGTCCTCCTCGCCGGGCAACGCCTTGTCCTGTCCCCACGCGGCGTATGCCTTGTACTTGCCCTCCAGGAACGGGCGCGCGGTGGCGATCGCCTGCTCCCGCGTCGGGGCGACGAACGTCTCGCGCGACATCGGCAGCGTGTCGACGGGTGGGTGGCCGTGCTCCGCGCGCACCGTCTTGTACAGCTCCACCTGCCGCGCGAGCGTGTCGAACGGGGCGTGCGGGTTGAGGTACCACGTCTCGCCGTTGCGGGCGATGCGCCGCACCATGCCGTCGCCGTTCGCGGCGATCCAGATGCGCGGGTGCGGCTGCTGGATGGGGCGCACGCCTATGTGCACGCCGGTGACCTTCGTGAAGCGTCCCTCGAACGTCACCTCGCCGCCGGCCCAGAGCTGGCGGGCGAGGCGCAGGTTCTCGAACATCCGCGCGATGCGGTCCTCGTGCGTGACGCCGAACGCCTCGTACTCCTCGTCGCGGTAGCCGAGCGCCGCGTTGATGATGACGCGCCCGTTCGTGAGCACGTCCAGCGTCGCGACGTCCTCGGCCATCTGCACCGGGTTCTGCAGGGGGATGAGGACGGTCGAGAGCATGTCCATGTCGCCGGTCTCGGCGCTGATGCGCGCGAGCGCGATGAGCGGCTGGAGCATCTGGAACGGGTGCGAGAGGTAGTGCTGCCCGGCGTAGATGTAGTCGAAGCCCAGTTCGCGCCCCACGCGCACGAGGTGCAGCACGTCGGCGAACCGCTGGACCATGTCACCGTCACCGGAATGCTGGAGGAGGCCAGAGAGCGAGAGGCCGAACTTCACGATGCGGCGTCCAGCAGCGCGATGTCGGCCTGCATCTCGTTGAGCCTGCCGATGATCTCCCTGATGCGCGCGCGGTTCTCCCTACTGTCCGCTTGGGCGCCCCGCGCCCACTGGTTATGCGCGTCCATCCATTCTTCGCTTCCTCGCATCCACTCCTCGTGCACTCGTATCCATTCTTCATGCGCTCGCCGCCACTCTTCATGCGCCCGCCGCCAATCTTCGTGCCGCTGCCGCCACTCCTCGAGCGCCCGCGAGCGGTCCTCGAGCGCCTGTAGACGTTCGTCCTGCGCCTGCTGCCCCGCCTCCATCCGGTCCATCGCCTGGACGAGGTTGGCTATGGCCCTGGCGTGCATCTCCATGCGGTCGGGTGAACTCATGCGACTCCTCCGTGCGGGGCGATTATAGCAACGGGTATCCGCTCCAACGACCGCCGCGTGTCACTCGTTTCCGGTGTGTCCCTGAGAGATTCCTCGGCTCCGCTCGGAATGACAGTTGCTATCATTCCCGCGCGACCGGAACCACCCCACGGAGGCCGAGACCGATGGACCGCACAGCCCACATCGCGCAGCGCATCGTCGGCGCGCGCATATTCGAGTACGCCATCATCGCGCTCATCCTCGCGAGCGGCGCGCTGCTCGGACTCGCCACCTCGCCCAACATCGTCGACCGTTACGGCGACGCCATCGCGATGGGCAACCGGGTCATCCTCGGCGTTTTCATCGTGGAGGCGGCGCTCAAGATGCTGGCGCTCGCCCCGACTCCCCAGCGCTACTTCCGGGACGGCTGGAACGTCTTCGACTTCGCCATCATCCTCTTCGCGCTCGTGCCGGCCACCGGCTCGTTCGCTATGGTCGCGCGGCTCGGACGGCTGCTGCGGGTGCTGCGCCTCATCTCCGCGATCAAGGAGTTGCGGCTCATCGTCGGCGCGCTCGTGCGCTCCATCCCCAGCGTCGCCAACATCATGATGCTCATGAGCATCGTCGTGTACATCTACGCCATCGTGGGCTACCACCTCTTCCACGAGGCCGACCCCACCCACTGGCGCACCCTCGGCATCTCGCTGCTGTCGCTCTTCCGGGTCATCACGCTGGAGGACTGGACGGACATCATGTACGCGGCGATGGAGCACCACGGGCTCGCGTGGCTCTACTTCCTCAGCTTCGTGGTCGGCGGCACGTTCGTCGTGGCGAACCTCTTCATCGCGGTCGTCATCAACAACCTGGACAAGGCGAAGGTCGACCAGCTGAAGACGCTGGAGGAGCCGCCCTCGCGCGAGGAGCTCCTGCGCGAACTGCGCACGACGCAGGAGACGCTCCGCCGCCTGGAGGAGCGCCTCGGCGGGTACGGCGGGGAGGGGCGGTAGGTTCTGATATAAGCGCGACGACCACCTAGTGGACCAGAGCACCGTGAGGGTTCGCCTCGATTATCTCGACAGCATACTTGATGTCGTAACCTAGGATGAACCCAGAGTTGACAGGGTGGATGTGGTCATCGGCTACGGGCAGTCCATCGATGATCAGCCCCGCTGTAGAGGGGGGCGGGGTCCAATCGTAGGGGTAGCCGGACACGACTCCGATAATCTGCTCTTTGTTTTGTATCTCTATGATGATCGGTCCGCCAGAGAATCCGGGATTGTTGTGCCCGTCAAGGTAAATTGACCCAACCTTCCCATCGGTATATGCGGCAGACACTATCGCAGCTTTTACGAATGGTGTCGGATACCCGTTGCTGAGACCGTAATCCGGTGCCCAACCGAACGGGAAGCCGAGTATGAGCGATGGTTCTCCCAGACTCATCTCGTCCATCGTCAGCGGTATGTCCGTCGATCCTAGGATTGGTGTAGCGAGTGTGAACACAGTGATATCGGACGTGGGGTGCGGATAGACGCCTGTTACAGGCAGCTCCAGCCACTTCCCATCGTTGGAGATATGGAGCATCTCCTTAGCGTCGGGAATGACATGCTTGGCTGTGATGAAGTACTCGTGGCCGTTTTGGATGACAGAGAAGGCCGTCCCAGTCTGAGCTGAGGATACCACACTCGCCTTGCGCCTAACCGCGCTCCCCGATACAGTTCATAGGGCAACAGCGTGCTTATGCACACCCTCGGCGTCTCGTAGCAGCGTGAGCCGTCTCAAGCATGGGAGAGGTCTCCAAGCCCTCCTGCTGGCTCACGTGGTGCACGAAGCGCGCTGTTGCAAGTACCTTCGACTCCATGCAACAGGAGGGCACCATGTTGTTCCGTTCATGCCTAGCCGCATCCGGTGTACTGCTAGCACTTGCCGGATGCGCGTCTCCAGACCCAACGGCGACGGCGACCGCTGTACTAGAACCCACGGCGACTCCCACTGCAACTGCGACACCTACACCCGCGCCGATGCCGACTGCCACACCCACACAGGTGCCTACTCCTACGCCTATACCTACAGCGACTCCGCTGCCCACTCACACGCCGACACCAACGGGAACGCCGACACCAACCCCACGGCCTACTCCCACGCCACGCCCAACGGCTACTCCCACCCCAAGGCCGCCTACGCCCACACCGACTCCGTCCGTCAATCCAGCTGATATAGCCGCTGGCTTGGGCTATGCCAGAGCGGAGGATCTTGACGACGATGATGCAGACACCTACGCACGTCACTATGCGGGAGCCGTAGCACTCGGCCTGCCAAGTGCTTACGCGCGAGACTATTCAGCGGGGCTCATGTACCACGTGGAGATTACAGACGGAGCAATCACGGCAGCCGCCTACTCAGGAGCGTTTCAGCGGGCCCCCGATGGATCCCCATCCGAAACTCTGGCTTGGGTAAGTGAGTCGGTTCGCAAGGCCCTGGACTGGTGGCCCTTCTCTGAGGGTGAAGGTTCCGGGGAGTCTTACATTGAACACTACGCTGCAAAGCTTGCCGAGTACGACGGCGGAATCTTGGGCCACCTAAGAGCATCGGTCTATGCGGGTCGCAGGTTTCTGGGCCTCAGTGACACAGAGGCGTCCGATTGGGAACGCGTCGCGTGGCGGAACTACGACATTCGGGAGCCATTCGCCAAGCGGATCGAGTTGGTGGGGGCGAGTTTGGAGGGGTACACCGAAGCGCTGTGGCGTGCCAATCCTGAACAGGGCTACACAGAAGAGCGCAAGGTGGACTCGTGGGCGACAATCTACGCGAGGGCCTACGTTCAAGCACTTGCCCGTGCCAGAGCAAACAGATGGGAGGCTCCCCAATGGGCTGCGTACCGATACGCCATCATCTTCACGAGTGCCAAGGTGGACAGGGGGTTCAGCGACCAAGACGCCTACCTCAATGCGGATGCCTTCTACAGAGGCGTCAACGCGGCTAATGAGCGTGAACCCGCACCGAGTGAGCCCGAGGACTATGCTTGGGACTACTATTCAGCTTACTGGGACCAACGCGTGATTCGCGGGTGGAGTCAGGACCGTGCTGACATCTTCGCCACTGCCTACGCGGAAGCTAAGCTGCTCGGCGTGGAGCTCCCCCGGTCCTACGCCGAAGATTACGAAGAAGCGTACACAGCAGCGATAGCCGGTGGAGCGACAGAAGCAGACGCCCATGTGCAAGCAGAAGCGTTCGCCAAGGCGAGGGCAGGCCTTGACGGGTGATAGGTTATACTGAGCGAGCCAAGAGGATATGCCCGGCCTGTAACAAGCGGGGCATACTCACCCACAGTCGCCAGCGAGGGACGGGGTTTTCTGACACGGGATCTCACCCCCTCTCCATGCCGCTCTCCGAGCCCCACTCGGAGAGCGGTGTTGTGTCTCCATCTGTTTGCGCGTCGCCTAGGCGCTGCCTTGCATAGCTCATATACAGGGAGGCGCTGACGCGCATCTTCTTATCCGCGAGGCCGCGAAACTCCTTGTAGTTGATCGCCAGCTTCTCGATCACTTGATCCCTGGTCAGGTCGGGTTCCTGTCTTAGCATCGCTTCGACGGCTTCGTGGATGGGCCGTTGAGGGGCACTCCTTGGAGCATCATCCAGCTGCCGTGACACCGTCTCGACCAAGCTGTCCAGGTCAGCTATCTTGGCAGCGTTCTCGTCCCAGTCGCGCTGTAGCTTCTCTTGGTAAGCTCGGGCTGCCTCCAGCCTATCCTGCGATTCTCGGAGTACGACTCTCCATGCCTCCGTGTTCATGCCATTCCTCCTATCCTCCTTGTGCTGTTGCACCCCTCGGAGCAAGTTTGGTATCCTTCTGAACAGGAGAGCGGGGTGGGACTCGAACCCACGATTCCGGTTTTCCAGACCGGTGCCTTGGACCACTTGGCGACCCGCTCCTTCCTATCAGGCCCTCGCCGTCGGTGCCAGCAAGCAGGTCGGCGAGGGTTCTTCTTACCCTTCAGCAAGCATGGTACGGCTGGTTTAGCCAGTCCGTCAACCCCCTCAATTTCGCAGGGGAACCACCGCAGAACTACTGCCAACCATCCTTGCGACCCATTCTACCACACGGAACCACTGACATCGGAGACCCGATTCATGTGAACTCCTACCATAGTTTCAGGAGTAAAATCACGATGAAAGCACCAGGGAAGGCATATCGGCGGGGATCTCGTTAGTAGAAGCCGTTCGCCGGTTCTCTGATGAAGCCGAAGCGGAACGGTGGTTCGTGTCGACCCACTGGTCAGATGGCGTGTCCTGCGCGTTCTGCGGTAGTCCAGCTGGCGTGTCGAAGCGGAAGAACGGAAGCCCCAGCCCTATACCTGCCGTACCTGTAGGGAGGACTTCTCCGTCAAGACTGCACCATCATGCACGGCTCGAAGCTCCCGCTCTTCGCGTGGTCCATCGCCTTCTACCTGTTCTGCCCCACCACATCAGAGAGACGTTACAGGCGAAGGGGATGGACCGTTCTCCGGCCCCCGTGGAGGTCGACGAGACCTATATCGGTGGTAAGGAGAAGGACAAGCACTCGAAGAACGGCTGTGTGCCGGATATGGAACTGTGAGGAAGTTCGCCGCCTGATCCTGTCCCTTCTGCCCTTGTCCGATTGGTGACACGCGGCTCTTGGCGGTCGCCCGACCTCCGCGTACGCTGTCCTCGCGCATTCCGGCCCTCGCTCCCTGGCTGCGAGGTTCTTGTCTGCGCGGGAATGCCGCAGGGGCATTGTCAGGCTGTGCAGGGAATGAAAGCCGGGAGGCGGTGCGCCACCAACTGCCGTGCCGTCTCCCGAGAGATGTTTCGACTACGCCCTCGGCTTCGCCTCTGGGCTCCGCTCAACATGACAGAGCCCCCGCCCATGCCCCGCCCCGCGTGCGCTGCCCGCGCACTCTGGATTCCCGCCGGTGTGGGAATGCCGGAAAGGGCTGCGAGGTTCCTGCCTCCGCAGGAACGACGGGAATGAGCGCTAGCCGCGCGGGGAGCGGGCGCCACGGCGAGCCGTGGCCTTGCCATTGCGCGCAGCCGCGCCGTTCTTCGGGGCGGCACCGTTGCGCGGGGCGGACTTCGGCGGGGGCTTGTGCAACGTGCGGCTCACGCCGCGGACGCCGCGCACGCCCTCGATCCGGGTGAACAGCCGCGAGAGCTGCTCGATGCTCGTCACCTGCACGTTCAGGTGGATGACGACCATGCCGCCCTCCATCGGGTCCGTCGCGGAACCGGCGATGTTCACGTGCTCGGCGGAGGTCGCGCCCGTGATGTCGTGCAGCAGCCCCACGCGGTCGAAGCACTCGATGACGAGGCGGGCGGGGAAGACGTTGCGGCTCTGCCCCCACGTCACCGGCACGATGCGGTCCGTCTCCGTGACGCTGCGGACGTTCGGGCAGTCCACCTTGTGGACGGTGACGCCCCGCGTGCGGGTGATGAAGCCCTCGATCTCGTCGCCCGGCAGCGGGTTGCAGCACTCGCCCATGCGGGTGAGGAGGTCGCCGACGCCGAGGACGCTGACGCTGCCGAGGACCGGGGTGTCGGGCATGTCCGGCGCTTCCCGCGGAAGCGCCTTCTCCGCCGCTGCCTGCGCCGCGGAGAGCCGCCCCGCGATCTGCGCTATCGTCACGAGGCCGGAGCCGATCGCCGCGTAGAGGTCGTCCGTCGCCTCGTAGTGGAACCAGCGCGCGACCTCGGCCTCGTCCACCTGGGCGGAGAGGCGCTTCAGCTCCTTCTTCAGGATGGCGCGGCCCCGCTCGATGTTCGCGCCGCGCTCCTGGTGCCGGAACCACGAGCGTATCGCCTGCCGCGCGCTCGCGGTCTTGACGTAGTCCAGGTGCAGGTTCAGCCAGTCCAGGCTCGGCCCGCGCGCCACCTTGCTGGTCAGCACCTCGACGGTGTCGCCGTTCTTGAGCGGCGTGTTGAGCGCGACGAGCCGCCCGTTCACCTTCGCGCCGATGCACTTGTGGCCGATCTCCGTGTGGATGCGGTAGGCGAAGTCGATGGGCGTGGCGCCCGCCGGCAGTTCGCGCACCTCGTTCTTCGGGGTGTAGACGAACACCTGGTCCCTGAAGAGGTCGCCGGTGACGTTCTCCAGGAACTCGTCCGTCATGCTCACGTCGCGCTGCCACTCCAGCAGCTGGCGCAGCCACGTCATACGTTCCTCGAACTGGCTGCTGCGCGCGCCGCCTTCCTTGTAGCTCCAGTGCGACGCGACGCCGTACTCGGAGATGCGGTGCATCTCGTACGTGCGCACCTGCACCTCCACCGGCAGCCCGTCTATGGAGCGCACCGTCGTGTGCAACGACTGGTACATGTTCTCCTTGGGGCTGGCGATGTAGTCGTCGAACTGGCCGGGGACGGGGCGCCAGAGCGAGTGCACGAGCCCGAGCACGCCGTAGCAGTCCTGCACCGTGGGGACGAGAACGCGCACCGCGAAGAGGTCGTAGATCTCGCTCATCTGCTTCCCCTGCGCGGCGTACGACTGCGCCTTGCGGTGGATGCTGTAGATGTGCTTGGGCCGTCCCGTCACCTCGGCGTCGAACCCAGCCTCGGCGAGTTCGTCCCGCAGCACGCCGGTCACCTGCTTGATGTACGACTCCCGCTCAGTGCGCTTGGTGGAGAGGAGGCTGGAGATGCTCCGGTACTGGTTCGGCTGGATGTAGCGGAAGGCGAGGTCCTCCAACTGCCACTTGATCTCACCCATGCCGAGGCGGTGCGCGAGCGGGGCGTAGATGTCCAGTGTCTCCTGCGCGATGGCGACGCGCCGGTCCGGCGGCAGCGCGCGGAGCGTCTGCATGTTGTGCAGCCGGTCCGCCAGCTTGATGAGGACGACGCGGATGTCGTTCGCCATCGCGACGAGCATCTTGCGCAGGCTCTCGGCCTCGCCGTCGCTCCGGGCGACGAGCGGCTGGGCGTCACCGGTGATGGTGTCCATGCGGGTGAGCTTGGTGACGCCGTCGGCCAGGTTCGCCACGTCCTCGCCGAACTCCCGGCGCAGGTCGTCCAGGCAGACGTCGCAGTCTTCGAGAACGTCGTGGAGGAGCGCCGCGGCTATGGTCGGGGCGTCGAGGCTGAGGTCGGCGAGGTACTCGGCGACGGAGATGGGGTGCTCGATGTAGTCCTCGCCGGACTTGCGCTTCTGCCCCTCGTGCGCGTCGGCGGCGAAATCGAGCGCCCGCTCGATCATCCCCGCGCGGTCGTCGGGGAGGTAGCCACGCACTTTTTCGAGAAGGCTATGCACACCCGCATTATACGTGCTGCCTTCGTTAATTGAGACCTCCTATAATGACCGCACCCCGTCCCTTGCGAGAAGTCAGATGTACCAGGCCCCCAGAGGAACCGCCGACATCCTGCCGGAGCAGCAGCGGTACTGGTCGTTCGTGCACGGCACGGTTGCCGAGGCCGCCCGGGCGTTCGGCTACGCGCGCATCGACACGCCCATCTTCGAGGACACGGCTCTCTTCGCCCGCACCGTCGGCGAGGAGACGGACATCGTCCAGAAGGAGATGTACAGCTTCCAGGACCGGGGCGGGCAGGAGATCACGCTCCGCCCGGAGGGCACGGCAGCAGTCTGCCGCGCGTACCTGGAGCACGGCCTCCACAACCAGCCCCTGCCGGTGCGCCTCTATTACCTCTGCCCCATGTTCCGGTACGACCGCCCGCAGGCGGGACGCTTCCGCCAGTTCCACCAGTTCGGCATCGAGGCGATCGGCGACTCGGACGCGACGGTCGACCTTGAGGTGCTGCAGTTGGCGATGGAGAGCATGGAGCGACTCGGCCTCGGCGGCATGGCGCTGGTGCTCAACAACATCGGCGACGCCGCCGACAGGCCGCGCTACGTCGAGGCGCTCCGCGAGCACTTCAGCCCCCACGCCGCTCACATGGGTAAGGACGACCGCCGCCGCCTCGATACTAACCCGCTGCGACTGCTCGACTCCAAGGAGCTCGCGGGGGAGTCGTTCATGGCGTCGGCGCCGCGCAGCGTGGACTACATCGGCGACGAGGCGCGCGAGCACTGGCAGGAGCTGCTCGGGTATCTGGACGCGCTCGGCATCCCGTACCGGCTCGACCACACGCTCGTGCGGGGGCTCGACTACTACACGCGCACCGTATTCGAGGTGCACCCGGCGCGCGAGGGCGCGCAGAGCGCGGTCTGCGCCGGGGGGCGCTACGACGGCCTCATCGAGCAGTTGGGGGGCCGCCCCACGCCCGGCATCGGCTTCGCGGCAGGCATCGAGCGCCTCATCCTGAACCTGCGCGAGCAGGGAACGGAGCCGCCGGACGCGGCGTCCGCCCCACTGGTGATGGCATACCGCGGGGAGCGCGCCAAGGCGGAGGCCGTCCGCCTCGCCGTGATTCTCCGCGCTGCCTCCGAGGCGGCGGTCGTCGTCGCGCCTCCGCGCAGCCTCAAGGCGCAGCTGCGCTACGCGTCGGCCATCGGGGCGCGGGGCGTCTTCATCCTGGGCGACGCCGAACTCGAGAACGGCACGGTCATGTACCGGGACATGGCGACGAGCGAGCAGCGCGAGGTGCCGGCGGCGCAGGCGGCGGATGCCGCAGGGGGCTAGAAGGCCAGGTCGAGGGAGTTGATGTTGTTGCTTCTGCGGGCGACCTCGGCGGTCACGAGAGAAGCTTCCGCGTTCATCCAGAACTCAATGGTGGCCCCCAGGTAGGTGGAGACGTTCAGCGATATCGCTATGTCGTACTCGCCCGCAGTCGAGACCTGCTGGGTGAACCAGAGGGTTGGACGTCCCTCCTTGCTCACCTTCGCATACAGCCGGGAGTCGACAGGAGCGGGCTGGCCGTTCACCGTGACATCGCCGAGGAACACGATCGGGATCTGCGGCGGCGGGCCGACCGGGCCGGAGGTGTCCGGCGCGGGCGGGATGATCTGGACGTACCCGTTGCGTAGCTCCGGGATGAGCCGTCCTCCGACCTGGTCGGTGGAGGACGCGTAGACCTCGCGCGGTTCGCCGATGTCCCTCTCGAGCAGCCATGACGCAGGCATCCGGATGCCCTGCAGCTTCGCATCCGTGTTGATCAGCGCCGCGCCGTCGAACGCGGAGCTCTCGCCGATGTGCAGCTGGATGTAGCCGTACCCGGTGAAGGACGTGGTGGTGAACCCCCTGACGTTCACCGGGCGCGGGTCCAGCGCTCCGTTGGCCGGGTCGTACTGCACCAGCGCCATCCGCTCCCCGATGGTGGGGATGCGGGAGGAGAGTGACAGGAAGTCGTAAGCGTCCGGTCCGTCGAGCGGAGTGAGCAACGCCAGACCCTGACCGTCGTTCCGGCCCGTTACCCACGCGAGCCCTTCCGTGCCATCGGCCAGAGTGAAGGTCACCTGCGGGGCGTTCCCCAGCGGAGTGGACGTGGTGAGTATCTCGCCGCTTTCGCTGATGACCGTGCCGGTCCAGATCGTCTCACCGAGTGTGAGCTTCACCACCGAGCCTGACGCCTGGGCGGTTGCCTCCTCCAGCGTGAGCATGGGTGTCGGCGTGGGTTCGGGAGTGGGCGTGAGCGTTGGCGTGGGCGTTGCGGTAGCGGTCGGCGTGGGTGTTGCGGTAGCGGTCGGCGTGGGTGTCGCCGTGGCCGTTGGCGTTGGCGTTGCCGTTGGTTCCGGGATGGGCGTGGCCGTTGGAGTAGGCGGGACCCGGGTAGGCGTGGGCGTGGGTTCGGGCGCGATCGGCTCTTCCCCGGAGTCGTCGTAGGCGATGGCAAGCGCCAGCACGAAGACGGCTGTGAGTATGATGAGGGTTGGGATGCGCAGAGAGTTCCGCATGGTCTATATGGAGGGGCTCCTGAACTCTGCGACGGCGGCCCGGCCGCTCAGGTCTCAGAACGCGAGGTCCAGTTCGACTGTCTGTCCGAGTCCGCTCGACTGAGTATTGTAGGTCGACGTCGCCGCAGCCATCTTTGCGTTGGACCAGAACTCTATGGTGGCGCCGTTGTAGGCGTTGGCCGGGGCAGAGACGTTCAGCAGGAAGAACCCAGTCTCATTCGTCGGGTCCGATTCCCAGTAGTCGGATTGACCGGACTTCCTCAACCTGGCGTATACCTGCGTCCCCTCCGGGGCGGGCGAGCCGTCTATGGTGATGTTGCCGATGAAGATAACGGGGATGGCCGGGGGAGGGTCATCGGGACTGCCGGTAGACAACGGCCGGCTGTCTATGACGATGGTCCCCCTCCTGAGGTTGGGGATGGCGGTTGCGCCGACCTGCGCCGCGTCCACGGCGTAGACCTCGCCCGGGTTCCCTATCTGGTGATTGAGGAGCCACAGGGACGGCATGCGGATGCCCTGGATCCTCCCGCCCTGGTTGATCAGCATCGCGCCGTCCGACGTTGTGTTGTCGGCGGCCCGTACCTGCATGAAGCTGTACCCGATGCCGCCCGGCTGGTATCCGCTCACGCTGGTGATGCGCTGGTCGATGTCCGGCGAGAAGGCTGAGTGCTGGAGCAGCCCGAGCTGGTCGCCGATGGTCGGGGCCTGGCCGGAGAGGGAGATGGAGTCATAGGGAGGAGTGGGGTTGATGGGTTGTAGGAGGGCGAGTCCCACGTTGTCATCTCTGCCGGTCACCCATGCCTGACCCTCGGCGCCATTGGCCAGTCTGTAATCGACCAGCGGGGCGTTCCCCAGCGCGAGGGACGTGGTGAGTATCTCGCCGTTCTCGTTGATAACGGCGCCGGTCCAGACGGTGTCGTTCCCCATCAGCCTGACCATCGCCTTGGTGGAAAAGGCGATGACCTCTTCGGGGCGCGGCGTTGCCGTGGCTGTCGGCGTCGGGGTTGGGGTTGGGGTGTCGGACGGCGTGGGCGTTGCCGTAGGCGTGGGAGTGTGAGTTGCCGTGGGCGTGGGCGTGGGCGTAGGCGTGGACGTAGGCGTCGGTGTGGGTGTCGCGGTGGGCGTGGGAGTAGCCGTGGGCAGCGGCGTGGGCGTCGCGACAACAGGCACGACCGCCGGCTGGCTCTCGCATGCGATGCTGATCGTCATGGCGAGCGCCATGGCGAGGATGACGAAGGCGGGAGTAACCAGAGGTATCCGCATAGGCCTCACGCGGTAGCAAGCTCTATCGTCCACAGTGCGGACAATGCAGTGATTCTACGCTTGCGGGAGTGCGCCTCCAACGAGTTAGGGCTGCTTGTTTGGAACGGTACCGGCGCTGAAGGTCCGGCATGAACGCTATGCTATGCTGACTACTACGTTTCCCGTCCCTTCGGGGTTCCACCTGAGACTGCCCGCGATGTTCGAACGGCTCGACAACCTGCTGAAGCGCCGTGAGGAGATAGACACGCTCCTTGCTTCGCCGGAAGTCGTCGCCGACCCGGAGCAGCTCACGAAGCTCGGGAGGGAGCGGGCGTCCCTGCAGCCGGTCGTGAGCGCCTGGGAGCGGCTCCAGGCGGCCGAGGACGGACTCGCGGATGCGCGCGAGCTTGCCTCCGATCCCGACCCGGAGGTGGCTGCGCTGGCAGAGGAGGAGGCGAGCAGCCTTTCCGCCGAGGTGGAGCGGCTGAACCAGGAACTGCGCGAGGCCCTGCTCCCGAAAGACCCCAACGACAACAAGAACGTCATCATGGAGATCCGCGGGGGCACAGGGGGCGATGAGGCGGCGCTGTTCGCGGGCGACCTCTTCCGCATGTACCAGCGCTATGCGCAGCGCCATGGCCTGCGCGTCGACATCGTCAACACGAGTGAGACAGAGCAGGGCGGGCTGAAAGAGGTCATCTGCGAGATCGAGGGAGCCGAGGCGTACCGCCTGCTGAAGCACGAGAGCGGCGTCCACCGGGTACAGCGCGTCCCGGTGACCGAGGCGCAGGGCCGCATACACACTTCCACCGCGACGGTCGCCGTGCTGCCCGAGGCAGACGAGGTGGACGTCGAGATCAAGCCGGAAGAGCTGCGGGTGGACATCTTCCACTCAGGCGGGCCGGGCGGACAGAACGTGAACAAGGTAGCCACCGCCGTGCGCGTGGTGCACAACCCCACCGGGATCGTGGTCGTCTCGCAGGACGAGCGCTCGCAGTTGCGGAACAAGACGAAGGCGATGGCGGTGCTCCGTTCACGTCTCTACGAACAGCAGCTCCGTGAGCAGCAGGCCGCGACCTCCGCAACGAGGCGTTCCCAGGTGGGGGCCGGGGAGCGCTCGGAGAAGATACGCACCTACAATTTCCCGCAGGACCGGCTCACGGACCATCGCATCGGCATGTCTGTCCACGGGCTGCAGGAGATCATGGCCGGGCAGATAGACGCAGTGGTTGACGCGCTGCTGCGGGATGAGCAGGCCAGACTCCTGGAGGAAGCCGAGGCCGGCGTCTGAGGTTGGCGGCTGGCGAGGAGGCTACGCTGCCACCGGGTCGGCGGCGTCGGCGCTCGCATCCGGAGACGATGCAGCAGGGAGGGACTCGTCCCACTCCATGCCTCCGCGCTTCCACTCGTAGGCCCAGCCTGCGACCATCACGGCGGTGAAGAAGAGGACGGCGCCGAATGCGGACCAGCCCAGGGCTCCCGCCTGGGACGCCCACGGGAACAGGAAGACGACCTCCACGTCGAACAGGAGAAAGAGGAGCGCGAACCGGTAGTACCGCACGTTGAAGCGCTCCCAGCGCCCACGCTCCGGCTCCATGCCGCACTCATACGGGGTGTACTTGATGGGGTTGGGCCGGAACGGTCGAGCCTTGATCCGCGTGCTTACCTGGGAGAGCACGAGCACGCTTGCCGGGATGACGACCGCAACCGCGGAGAGCATGAGGACGAGCCCGTACTGCCGCAGGTAGTCTTCCATGGCCTCATGCTATGGAGGTTGGCAGGTGAGCGTCAAGCCTCGTTCCGGGAAGCCGTAAGGGGCAGGGATGCCGACGAACCTCCGCTGCTTGCACCTCGTACTCGGCAGGTGCTAGCATGCGCTATTGTGTCCGCTTGTTCCGACAGGGGAACTCCGCAAGCGGTACTTTCCTGAAAGGGGGGCTGCTTGATTGGAAGCGCTGGGTCGCCACGTTCTGCTGGAGCTCCGCTCCTGTAATCCCGCATCACTCGATGACCTTCCATTTCTGGAAGGCATGATGCTGCGCGCCGCCGAGGAAACCGGCGCAACGGTGGTAGGCAAGATCTTCCATCAGTTCAGTCCCCAGGGAGTTACCGGCGTCGTCGCGATAGCCGAATCCCACCTCTGCATCCATACCTGGCCCGAATTCTCCTACGCCGCCGTGGACATCTTCACCTGCGGCGAGAACTTCGACCCCACCGAAGCCGCCCGGCTCATCATCGAAGGCCTCGAATCGAGCGATGCCCAGTTGACCGAGGTCCCGCGCGGCATCGACATCCTCTCCGCCGCCACTCCCGTTTGACATGAACGGGCTCTCTCCCCGGACGCTCTGGTACCTGGAGCACCTGAGCCCCGACCTGGTACAGGCCTCCAGCGTCCGGCAGGTCATCTACGAAGGCGACACCCCTTATCAACATGTGCAGGTGCTCGAGACCGGCTCCTTCGGCAGGATGCTGGTGCTGGACGGCAAGACGCAGTCGTCCGAGGCCGACGAGTGGGTGTACCACGAGGCGCTCGTCCAGCCCGCGATGGTTGCGCATGCGGACCCCCGGCGCGTCATGGTGGCCGGCGGCGGCGAGGGCGCAACGATCCGCGAAGTGCTGCGCCACGGCTCGGTGGAGGAGGTCGTCATGGTCGACCTCGACAGGGCCGTAGTGGACCTCTGCAAGGAGCATCTCCCGGAGCATCACTGCGGGGCGTTCGAAGACCCTCGCGTGACGCTGCTGCACGAGGACGCACTGGCGTACCTTGAGCAGCGGGAGACGCCGTTCGACGTCATCATCATCGACGTGCCGGACCCGCTGGAAGGCGGCCCGGCCTACCTGCTCTTCACGGTGGAGTTCTACGAACTCGTGCGGGCCCGGCTCGCACCCGGCGGGCTCATGGTCGCGCAGTCCGGCCCGACGGGTCCGACCAACGTGCGGGAGGTCTTCACGGCCATCGCCCGGACGATGCAGCGGGTGTTCGACCATACGTCCGGCTATCACGTTCACATCCCGAGTTTCGGGATGACGTGGGGGTTCATCGCCTGCGGCGGCGCGGATGCGCCTGACGTTGGCGCGATGAGCGAACCGGAGGTGGACGCGCGCGTGCGCGAGCGCGTGGCGTCGCCGCTGCGCTTCTACGACGGCGAGGCGCACCAGGGGATGTTCGGCCTGCCGAAGTACGTGCGTGAGGCGGTCGCCACGGAGACGCGCACCATCACGCGGGACAACCCCATCTACGCGGTCTAGGGGCCGCCTACTTCCAGCCGCGTCCCCAGAAGCCACCCTTCTTGCCGCGGTGGTGGCCGCGCCCGAAGCCGGACTTCTTGTCGAACTTACCTTGCGCCAATTCCGGAGGGTCCAGGTACCAGTCCAGGTATTCGTCCGCCTGCTCCTGCGTGATCTTGCCTTCCTCGACCATCGCTGCCAGCTTGTCGCGCAGCTGCTGTTCCCGGGCGGCCTTCCGCTCGGCCTGCAACTCCGCTTTCGTCTCATCCAGGGCGGTCTGCAGTTCTTCCTCGCCGATGCCGAGCTTGCTCGCGAGGACCTCGACGAAGCGGGATACTGTGGAATCGTCGTCGGACGATCCGCTATGAGCGAACGCGGTCCCTGCTATGGCTCCGGTCAGGAGCAGGGCTGCGAGAGCCGGGATCAGTACCCTCTTTCTGCGCATGGATGCCTCCTCACATTACATCTGTGGTGTCGTTCTGCGCGCGCTACACGGCACTACGCGCCCAAGCGCCATGCGGATTCATCGTCAGGACCAGCGGGTTCCGCGAAGCACGCAGCGCTACGTCGTTGAAGGCGCAAGTGCCGCCGTGCATAGTGGGGTCCGATGAACGCGATAGACCTGCTCGTCCTCGTGCTGGTGGTAGGCGGAGGTTTCCTCGGCTGGGTGAACGGCGTCGTGAAGTGGCTGTTCACCTTCCTGGGGCTCATCGTGGGCGTCGTTCTTGCCAGCAGGCTCTACAAGACGCTCGACTGGGCGGTCCCGATGGTGGACAGCGACGGGATGCGCCAGTTCGTCATATTCGTTCTCATCGTCGCCGCCGCATCGATAGGGGCGTGGATGCTGGGCCGCGCGATCAAGACGATGTTGAGCATCCTGATGCTGGGCTGGGTCGACCGGGGCGCGGGAATGGCGATCGGTATGGTCGTCGGGCTCCTCGGCGCGTCGGCGGTGGTACTGGCAGTGCACGCCATACCGGTGGACGAGGCGCAGCAGGCGCTCGAGGAGTCGCTGCTGGCGGATATCCTGCTGGATGCGACATCGTTCCTGCGCGGACTCATGCCGTCAGAGTTCGACGTGCGGGGTCCGCTGTTCGGCGGTACGGGAAGCGCGTAGGCCGACAGCGGGTTAACGGAGACAGGTTAACGGAGACAGGTTGCCGGATGCTCACCTCGCTCTTATGATTTGGACGGGCGGGCCAGTGAACGGATGGCAGGCTCGCCAGGGAGGACGCTCTGAGCGAGGCGGTTCTCATCCTGAACCAGAACTACGAGCCGTTGAACGTCTGCGGCGTGCGGCGTGCGCTGCTCCTCGTCCTGGGAGAGAAGGCGCAGCCGCTGGAGCTGGGGAGCGGCGAGTATCACTCCGTGTCGCAGAACTTCCCCATCCCCTCGGTCATCCGCCTGCTTTACATGGTGAAGCGGCCGCTCTTCACGCGCCGTCTCTCCCGCCGCGAGGTCTTCTGGCGGGACCAGTTCTCGTGCCAGTACTGCGGCAGGCAGACCCGTGAGTTGACGCTCGATCACGTCGTGCCCCGCGTGCTGAACGGCCCGCATAGCTGGGAGAACGTCGTTGCGGCCTGCGTCCCGTGCAATCACCGCAAGGCTGGGCGAACGCCGGCGCAGGCGAACATGCGGCTGCTGCGCGACCCCACGCCGCCCAGGGCGAACCCGTACTACCACCTGATGCACCGCAGCCTGCCGGACGAGTGGAGCATCTACCTGCCGTGGAAGGCGCAGCAGCGCCAGCGCACGGAGAGCGGGTTCGAGGCGCTCGCCAGGGCGTGATTACGCCCGTACCGCCAGCGGCGGCGCTTCCAGCATGAACACGTCCAGTGCAAGCCGGACGTTGGCGTTGCGCTCCAGCGCCTCGATGGTGCGGGTTACGTTCTGCGCCCAGCGGACCACGTCCGCAGGTTGCAGGGCGGCGGCCTGCCGCTCCAGCACCTCTCTCCATGAGAGGTTGGCGATGCTCCCACCGTGGCCCTGCTGGATGAGCATGACGTCCCGCAGCCACCGGAGCCACAGGAAGAGCTCCTCCCGCCCTGCGCCGCGGTCGCGGTCGACACGCCGGGCGAGTTCGCCGGCGTAGGCGAACCGCTCCTCCAGCCCGCCCTCGATGGCGTCGACGATCTGCTCCACCCGCTGGTGCACGGACGCGTACAGCGCGTCGTCGCCGGTCGCGGCGATGGCCCAGCCGATGCAGCCGCGCGAGAGGCGAGCGAGCACCTCGGCCTGCTCCTCGCTCACGCTGTGCTCCTCCCGCAGGATGCGCGCGACCTCGCTCACGGGCAGAGGACGGAAATCGAGCGTCTGGCAGCGGGAGCGGACGGTCGGCAGCTGGTTGTCCGCGCTGGTCCCGACGAGGATGAGCACCACGTCGTCCGGCGGCTCCTCCAGCACCTTGAGCAGTGCGTTGGCGGCGTCGCGGGTGAGCAGGTCGGCCTCGGTGATGACGAACACGCGAGTGCGCCCTTCGTAGGGGCGCAGGTGGGCGGAGTTGATGATGTCGCGCACCGCTTCGATGCCGATGGACGCTGCGTTCTCGCCAAGGCTGATGAGGCGTACGTCCGCGTGGTTGCCCTCGGCGATGCGTATGCAGCTGGTGCAGACGCCGCAGGGAGGAGCGTTGCTGTCGCAGTTGAGCGCCTGGGCGAACTGGACTGCGAGCGTGCTCTTGCCCAGGTGCGCCGGGCCGGTGAAGAGGTATGCGTGGTGGAGACGGCCCTCCGCGAGCGAGCGCTCCAGGGTCTGGACGGGCAGTTGCTGACCGTGCAGGCGGAGCATGGGTCAGACGACGTCCTGCGCGATGAGGTCCTCGTAGGACTCGCGGCGGCGCATGAGTGTCGCCGCGCCGTCGGCGGCCAAGACGATGGCGGGTCGGCCGTTCATGTTGTAGACGCTGGCCATAGACGGGGCGTACGCCCCGGATGCGGGGATGGCGATGATGTCGTTCGCATGCACCGGAGCGAGCGACGCGTCGTGGATGAGTACGTCGCCGGACTCGCAGTACTTCCCGGCGATGGTGACGGTCTCGGTGGCCGCGTCGTTGGCGTGGTTCGCGGTGATGGCGATGTAGCGCGAGCCGTAGAGGGCGGGGCGGATGTTGTCGCCCATGCCGCCGTCGACGGAGACGTAGGTGCGGACGCCGGGCACTTCCTTGATGGCGCCCACGGTGTAGACGGCGACGCCGGCGGGGCCGGAGAGCGAGCGTCCGGGCTCGACGGTCAGTTCGGGCTGGGGCAGGCCGTTCGCCGCGCAGCCGTCCGTGAGCGCGCCGACGATGGCCTCGGCGTATCCGTCTATCGAGGGTGGTGCGTCGTCCTCGGTGTAGGCGATGGCGAAACCGCCGCCGGGACTGAAGCGGCGCATCTCCATCCCGTACTCGCCCATGCGGGCCGCGAACCGCAGCACGCGCTCGATCGCCTCGGTGTACGGCTCCAGTTCGAAGATGGGGGAGCCGAGGTGGAAGTGGATGCCCTGCATGTCCAGGTTGGGCGCAGCCATCACCTGCCGCACCGCCTCCTCGGCGTCGCCGGTCTCGATGGGGAAGCCGAACTTGCTGTCCAGTACACCCGTGGTGGTGAGGCGGTGGGTGTGCGGGTCGATGGAGGGGGAGACGCGGATGAGCACGGGCTGCGTGCGTCCAGCCGCCGCCGCAGCCTCCTCCAGCAGGCGCAGTTCGTGGAAGCTGTCGATCACGAAGTTCCCGACGCCCCAGGCGACGCCCTGGCTGATCTCCTCCGGCGTCTTGTTGTTGCCGTGGAAGTCGACGGTGGCGAGGTCGACGCCCGCGGCGCGCAACACGGCAACCTCGCCGCCGGACACGACGTCGAACCCCAGCCCCAGGTTGGCGAGGTAGCGCGCGAGCGGGACGTTGATGAACGCCTTGCAGGCGTAGACGACGCGGCTGTTGGCGTATCGGGAACGGAAGGCGTTCAGGAAGCCCTGCGCCTGGCTGCGGAGCGTCGCCTCGTCGAACACGTAGAGCGGCGTGCCGAACTCGCGGGCGAGCGACGTCACGTCGCAGCCGCCGATCTCCAGGTGGTCGTCGTCGTTGATAGCTGTGGTGATGGGGAAGACTTTGGACTCGAGGGGGAGGGACATGGGGTTCTCCTGTCAGTGGTCGCCGGTTAAGTGTGCCATCTCGGGCCGCCGCGCGCCATCGGCGGGGTCTGGGGTAACTGAGGGAGAGGTCGCCGCGTCAGCGGCGGGTGAGGGTCAGACGGGGAGCTGGTCGGCGTCCGGGGCTGCAACGACGCCGAACGCGGTGTTGATCGCCGAGATGTACTGGTACTGGCCGACTGTGGCAGCGAGTTCGACGAGCCATCGGACGCCTTTGCGGTGCTCCAGCGCGTCGAAGAGGTCCTGCTCGACCTTGTTGCGCTGCAGGAGCTGCCGTACGAACTCGATGATGTCGCGCTCGTCCTCTTCGAGGCCACTGGTGTCCTGCCTGTGCCTGACGGCTTCGATGGCCTCTTCCCGCATGCCGGCAGCGCGTCCGGCCCTCACGTGCGCGGCCCACTCGTAGGTCGCGTCCTTCTCCCTGGCGACAGCGATGATGGCCAGTTCGCGCTCGACCGGGCTAAGGGTCGAGCCAAGCCTGACCTGCGCGCCGGCCTCCATGACTTTCCGGGCGAGGCCGGGGCTGTGCATGAGGACGGCGAAGGGCCCACGCACCCCGTGAAGCGTTTCGACGATAGCGTCGAACTCAGCGTGCCGGTCCTCCGGAATCTGGGCCTTGTCGGTAATCATCTCGATACGCGGCATGACTTCTCCTGGCGGGCATCAACGCCCGATCCGTTCGGGGGAGGTTCTCGGCCATTCTACTGCCCTACACCACGCCACGGTTCACCCTCACCCGCTGCTGCGCGTCGGCCCCTCCCAAGGGGAGAGGCGGGGGACAGCCCGAGAGATTTCTCGGCTGCGCTCGAAATGACATCGGCAGGCGCACGGCCCGGTGCGTTGCGCTAGAATCCCGCCATCCTGAGTACGAGGAGGAAGCGTATGAAGGCAGCGGTATTGCAGGGGGCCGACCAGGACCTTGTGATCGAGGACTTCGAGACGCCCGACGTTGGCGACGACGACGTGCTGATGGAAGTGACGGCGTGCGGCGTCTGCCACACGGACCTGAAGGTGCAGGACGGCTCGATACCGACGTCGCTGCCCGCGGTGCTGGGGCACGAGGTCTCCGGCGTCGTCGTGGGGGCGGGCAAGAACCAGCGCGAGCACTTCAAGGACGGCGACAACGTCACCGTCGGCATGCGATACCGCTGCGGGCGCTGCGAGTACTGCATGACCGGGCTGTCGAACCTCTGCCAGCAGATGCCGCTCGGCTCGCCGTACCGGAAGTCCGGCGGAGAGACGGTGACGCGCTGGAACGTCGGCGGGTTCACGCAGTTGCTGTCGGTCCCGGCATACATGGTCTTCCACCTGCCGGACGGTGTGGGGCTGGAGGAGTCGTGCATCGTCGGCTGTCGGGTAACGACCGCCTACAACGCGGTGAAGAACGGCGCGCACCTGGCACCGGGCGAGTCGGCGATGGTCATCGGCTGCGGTGGCGTCGGCTTGAACATCATCCAGATGCTGCGGCTGTTCGGCGCGTACCCCATCGTCGCGGTGGACGTGGTCGGCAGCAAGCTGGAGGCGGCGATCTCCTACGGCGCAAGCCACATCGTCAACGCGAGCTCCGAAGACCCGGTCGAGGCGACGAAGGAGATAACGAAGGGCGGCGCGCGCAAGACGTTCGAGGCGATCGGCAACCCGGTGACCGCGGACCAGATCGTGCGTGCGACGCGCCCCACGGGCACCGCCACCATCGTCGGCGCGATGCCTCCCGGCCCCATCACCATCAACGACTCGCGCTTCCCGTTCAAGGAGATCAAGGTGACGGGCGTGGCGATGCGCAGGACGAGCGACGTGACGGAGGTACTGGACCTCGTGTCACAGGGACGCATCGAGCTCGGATCGTTCATCACGAAGCGCTACGGGTTCGAGCAGATCAATGAGGCCATCGAAGACGTACACCACGGCAACGTGCTCATGGGCATCACGCTCTGGAACTAGGGACGTGAGCGGCGAAAGGAGGACGGCATGACGCAGGCGTTCAGGGCTTACGCGATCGGCGCGGCGAAGGACATCGAGGAGCACGTCTCCTTCCTCGAGGCGACGCCCAAGCGCATCCGCGCGACGTTCGGCGGCGAGACGATCGTCGACACGACGCACGCGGTCATCATGTACGAGACGCGGCACCAGCCCGTCTACTACTTCCCGATGGCCGACGTTCGGATGGACCTGCTGGAGGCGACCGATAAGAGCACCTTCTGACCGATCAAGGGAGACGCTCAGTACTGGAGCGTCAAGGTCGGCGACCGGGTGGAGGAGAACGCGGTCTGGGCGTACCAGGAGCCACTGGAAGGGTGCGTGGACGCGCGGGACTACGTGTCGTTCTACTGGAACAGGATGGACGGCTGGTTCGAGGAGGAGGAAGAGGTCTTCATCGGCCCGAAGGACCCGTACACCCGTGTGGACTGCCTGCAGAGCTCCCGCCACGTCCGCGTCGAGCTGAATGGCGTGACCGTCGCGGAGACGGACCAGCCGGTGATGCTGCTGGAGACAGGGCTGCCGCACCGCTACTACATCCCCGGCAAGGACGTGCGGAAGGACCTGCTCCGCCCGAGCGAGCGCGTGCTGGGTTCCACCTACAAGGGGATGGCGAGCTATTTCCACGCTGAGGTGGGCGGCGAGACGTTCGAGGACGTCGCGTGGACGTACCGCGACCCGACGACGGAGTCGGCGAAGGTCGCGGGGTACGTCTGCTTCCCGCAGGGCAAGGCGGACGTGTACGTGGACGGCGAACTGGAGCAGAAGCCGAACACCCGCTGGGACTAAGCGGCTACTCGGAGAACTCGCCGCGCAACTCGCGGTAGAGGCGGGACATGAGCGGCGGGAGGCGGTCCTCCTGCCGCCCCCAGCCCGAGAACGGGCCGAGGTCCAGCGTTGCCAGCGCCTCCTCCTCGGAGCGCCCCTGAGCGAAGCTGCGCTCGCCGTGCGCGGTGATGCGCAACAGGCATTCACGCATCTCGTCCATGTCGGCGCGCGTTCCCAATGGCCCATGCCCGGGCACCACGACGTCGCACTCGACCTGCGCCGCGCGCCCGGCGGCGTCCGCCCACGCGAGCGGGAAGCCGTCCCGCGCGTTCGGGATGTACCGGTGGAAGGAGAGGTCGCCCGCGAAGAAGACGCCCTCCGTCGGCAGGTAGACGGCGACGTCGCCGCGCGTGTGCGCCCTGCCGAAGAAGCGCAGCTCGACGGGCCGCTCGCCCAGGTGGAGCGTGAGGGTGTCGCTGAACGTGAGGTTGGGCGGCGTCTGCGGCAGGTCGCGCCACTCCTCGTAGATCGCGGGATAGAGATTCCGCAGGAACGCGCGGTGCGTATCCCACTCGGTGGCGAGGTCGTCGCGGCAGGTGTCGTGCGCGATGATAGGGGCCTGCGGCATGAGCGCGTTGCCGAAGAGGTGGTCGCCGTGCCAGTGCGTGTTCACGACGTAGCGTACCGGCTTGTCCGTGACGCGGCGCGCCTCGGCCAGCAGCCGCTCGGCGAGCGCTGGCGTCATGAGCGTGTCGATGATGACGACGCCCTCCTCCTCGACGAGGAAGCCTGCGTCTGTCGCGCCGCCCGCCTGGATGAAAGCGTACGCGCCGGGAGCGACCTCGATGGCGCCGGTCTGGTAGTCGCTCTGCGTCATGCCCGCAACTCCGGCACGACCTTCGTGCTGAGCAGGTCGATGGTCCGCTGCACGTCGGCCAGGCTTCGCGCCTGGGGCAGGAAGACGAAGTGGCTGACGCCCGCTTCCGCGTACTCCGCGAGCGTTGCTGTGATCCGCTGCGGTTCGCCGGTGAGCGCCCCGCGCTTCTCGGCGCCTGCGATGTCCGGCTCGCTGCGGAGGTCGACGAGTACGCGGAGCGAGAGCGCGACCGCGTTGTCGCCGCGTCCGTGCCTGGCCGCCGCCTCGTTCATGGCGCGGCGCGCCTCCGCGAGCGCCTGCGGCGTCGTGGCGAACAGCGGCGGGAACCAGGCGTCGCCGAACTGCGCTGCGCGGCGCATGACCGGCTTCGTGTGGCCGCCCACCCAGATGGGCGGGTGCGGCGTCTGCACCGGGTGGGGGTACGACTCGACGCCGCCCACGTCGAAGAAGCGCCCTTCGAACCGCACCTCCTGCTCCGTCCACGCCGCGCGGACGAGGCGCAGGCTCTCGTCGAGCACGGCGCCGCGCTGGTCGAAGTCGAGGCCGAGCGCTTCGAACTCCTCGCGCAGCCAACCCGCCGCGACGCCGAGGATGCTGCGCCCGCCAGACAGCACATCCAGCGTTGCTGTCGTCTTTGCCACCGCCAGCGGGTGGCGCAGCGGCAGCAGCGTGACCGCGGTGCCGAGCTTCACCCGCGACGTGAACCCCGCCACCCAGGCGAGCGTCGTGAACTGGTCGAGGAAGGGCAGGCCGGGCGCGATGAGGAACTCGCCGTCCGCGCTGTAGGGGTAGGTGGAGGTGTGGCTGGTCGGCAGGACGACGTGATCGGCTGCCCAGACCGAGTCGAGGCCGGACGCCTCGGCCTGCTCGGCGACGAGCCGCACGGCTGAGGGGTCGTCCATGCCGATGGTGGGGAGCGACACGCCGAACTCGATCATGAGGCGCATGGTACAGGAGACGGGGACGGGCGCGTATACTCTCGCCCGCATCCCCATCACACGGAGGCATATCGATGGCGCTCGATACCAGAGAGTTTCTCGCCGAGATGCAGCAGCTGCAGGAGCGGAAGCACAGTCGCAAGCACCCGCTGTTCGAGATGATCGAGGAGGGGCAACTCACGCGCCCCCAGCTCAATGGCTTCATCAAGCAGTTCTACCTGCTCTTCCCCAAGCCGTTCCCGAAGCCCATCGCGGCGATGTTCGCCCGCGCTCCGCAGGACACGGAGCTGGAAAGGATGTGGTTCGAGAACCTGTCGGAGGAGGCGGAAGGCGGCGAGACCGGCACCGCGGGCCACAAGGAGCTGTACATCCGGTTCGCCGAGGCGGCCGGCATCCCGCGCGACGAACTCAACGCGACCCAGCCGCTGCCCGAGACTCGCGGCCTGCTGAACTGGCGGGAGCTGCTCATCGGTCAGCGTTCGTGGCTGGAGCTGTACGCATCGCAGGGGCTCGCACTGGAGGGCACGGCCAGCGGGCGGATGCACCGCGTCGTCAACGGCCTCGTCAACCACTACGGCTTCGAGCGCGACAGCGACGACATCCTCTACTGGACGCTGCACATGTCGGTGGACGAAGAGCACATGAAGGTGGGGCCGTACGTTATCGAGAAGTACGCGGTGAGCGACCTGGAGCAGCAGTCGGTGCGCGAGTCGCTGAACGCGACGCTGGACGTCTTCTGGCTGGTCTACGACGGCATCGTGCGTGCGTTCGTGGACGAGGACCCGCTGTACGAGGAGTGGCGGTAGGGGGGTGAGGAGGCGGTGGCCCGCTTGTCAGCATGCCCGCAGCATGCTATCGTCATGCAATGACGAACCTGCAAGTGAAGAACATCCCCGATGCTCTCCATGACCGGTTGCGCCGTTACGCGCAGCGGAGGAACTGCACCATCGGCGCGGCGGTGCTTGCCGCTATCGAGCGCGAGTTGGCGATGAGCGAATGGAAGGAACGGTACGCTGAGCTCCCTGAGACGCAGCTCGGCGCGGCGGCCGCCACCCTTATCGCCGCAGAACGCCGCCTTCGCGAAGGTGAGCTCTCCGCCGACCTGGGCACGGAGTGAGCAGCTACGTCGTAGACTCATCGGTCGCCGTCGAATACTTCCTCAAGACCCCGCGAGGCCTGGCCATCGGCGGCATGATTGAAGACGCTTGGCTGGCTGCTCCAGAGTTGGTGGATGCCGAGGTGCTCTCTGTGCTGCGCCGTGAGGTCCTGGGTGGACGCCTCAACCCAGCTAAGGCCCGGGCGGTTATCGAGGTGATGTCTGCCTGGCCCCTAGAGAGGATCCCTCACCGCGTGCTCGCTCCCCTTGCGTGGGAACACCACAGGAACATAAGCGCCTACGACGCCTTCTATGTGGCTGCTGCACAGTTGTACCAACTCCCGCTCATCACTGCTGATGGCCGCCTTGCGCGAGCACTGGGGTCGAGTGCCGTAGTGCAGTACGTACACATCGGGTAGGCCGCGCGTTCGTGGACGAGGACCCGCTCTATGAGGAATGGCGGTAACCACACTCCCACTACGCTACCGCCGCGAAGTGGGTCTGATTCCGGCAGGGTACCTCGCGACCACCTGGGACCATTCGCAGCCGGTGCACTCGAACACCAGCTCGACCCACAGCGTGTTCTCCCAGTCCAGGAGTTGCCGAGGCTCCGTCTCGCGCTGGGTCACGGCCGTTTCCCCGCAGCGAGGACACGCGTAGGCGATGACCGGCCTGGGCCCCTTCTGCATGGGCTGGCTTCCTCTTGAGGACGACCGATTCAACGGACCGCGCCGTGGACTTCCTCGACCCGCCGGTGCAACTCCTGCACGAGCTCATTGGCGGGAGCGTAACGGCCCACGTCGTCGCGCCAGTAGCCGCGATGGTACTGCTCGCGGTAGCCGCCGATCCTGCTGCCGATGCGCCGGAGGGCCTCGTCCTCATCCCGGTAGCGGACCAACGAGACGATCTCCTCCATGTGCTCAGGCTCGCGGAACACGTTGAGGGGGTCGCCGCCGTCCTCCACGATGCGCATGTTCTCCTCCAACTGACGCCGGAGGAAGACGATGGGGATGTCGGTGCGGCCGAGGTTCTCGGCCGTACGGTCCGTTATGTCGCCCTGCGACCACCACGCGATCATGTCCTGGGTGAAGGTATGGTCGAGGATGGCCTTCCCCTGACGGTCCCAGAGAGGGACCTCATAGAAGGGGACGATCTCCTGCACGGGCGCATCGACTCCCTTCGGGGCGGCGGCTATCTCGTAGTGGATGTAGTAGGTGCTGGTATCGTCGATGGGAACACGCACCTGGGTACGGTTGTACATCGTGTTGCCGATCTCGCCGCCGGTCATGACCGGGAAGATGACGGTCGAGTGCCCCGCCTCTCCGTCGAAATCGGCGCCGAGGGCCTTGGAGTAGGTGATCCCCTTCTCCATGCCGTAGGGTGTGGGCCGGGCGTAGAGGTCCGCTATGCCGACGCCCGAGCGGATGGAGGTGAAGGCCCGGTGCGTCCCTTCGTCCGGGACCCGGTCCTCCAGCAGCCCCTCTTTCTCCATCGTGTACTTGAAAAGCTCACCATGCAGCCACGGGTTGTGAGCGGGATCCCCGGTGTTCTCCCAGCTCTGCAGCCAGTTGCAGGGCAGGACCGTGCAGGCGATCTGGCGGATGGCGTTGGGCCATACAAAGACGGGCCAGGGCGGCAGGAGCGGCGCAGGTTCGGGGCCAAGGTAGGCCCAGATGAGGCCGCCCATCTCCCGGACCGGATAGCCCCTGAGCTTGATGCGGCCCGTGAAGGCGCTGTCACGCGCCTCCAGCGGGGTGTCGAGACAGCGACCGTCGGCGCCATAGAGCCAGCCGTGGTACGAGCAGCGCAGCCCGTTCTCGTCCGGGATGCCCCACTCCAACCCCATCGAGCGGTGTGCGCACCTGTCCCCGATGAGGCCGATCTCTCCGTTGAGCGTGCGGAAGAGAACGAGGTCCTCGCCCAGCAGGCGCACCTTCATGACCGGCTCGGAGAGGAGTTGGGCGTAGGGCCTGAGCGGCAGCCAGTAGCGGCGCAGCAACTCGCCGCCCGGAGTTCCCGGGCCTACCCGAGCCAGCCGCTCATTGGCCTCTGCTGTGAGCATGCCGCTCCTCTTTGCAGCTCTCCTACGCCCGGGTGGGAGTGGCGCCGGGCGCCGTCCAGCGGTGTGTGGGCTGCTTCTGCCAGACGTCCTCGTCGATGTTGGTGTCGACGATGGGGTGGTCCGGGTCACGGATGACGCCCATGGGGTCCTCGCCGCGGGCGACGCGCTCCATCTGCTCGAACATCGTGCGTCGCAGCAGGACGACACCCCGGTCCGAGTACGAGAGGTGCTCGACCGAGCGGTCGGTGATGGGGCCCTGCGTCTCCCAGGCCATGTGGTCCTGCGAGAGGACAGAGCGGCGGTCGTACCAGGCGTGCGGGTGGCTCTTGTCCGCGGGCTCCTTGTACGGCTCGATGTACTCGACGGGCGGGTCCCACGTCGTCTCGTTGGGCTGGCCGTCCTCGGTGAGCCAGAAGTTGATGTGGACGTGCCAGGTGTGCTCGTCGTCTATCGGCGTGCGGAACTGGGTGCTCGGCCCCTGGCGGAGGATGGACGGGAAGAGGACGGGGTGCTCGTCGACGACGCCGTTGGTGTAGGTGCGCTTCTTCATCATGCCGTAGCTGGTCGTGTAGAACTCGAACGAGTCGACGTCGTCGGTGAAGCCGCGCGTGGTGTTGACGGGCTCGCGCTGGCCGCGCGCGTAGTACTCTTGGTGGAGTATCTGCAGGTGGGCCGGGTCCATGGAGTTCTCCATCGCCTGGAACCAGTTGCAGTCCAGCACGGGGTGGACCAGTATCTTGCGCCGCCCGTCCTCCCGCACGAGGGTGTCGAACGGGGTGAAGACGGGCGCGGGCCTCGGCCCCATGTACGCCCAGACGACGCCGAGGTAGACCATGCAGTCGTAGGCGGGCTGCTTCACGGAGCGCATGATCGCCTCGTTCTTCTCGGGCGGCGTCTCCAGGATGTTGCCCTCCGTGTCGTACAGCCAGCCGTGGTAGGCGCAGGCGATGCCGCGCTCCTCGACGCGGCCGTAGACGAGCGACGCGCTGCGGTGTGCGCAATGGTCGGCGAGCAGCCCCCACCGACCGGACTTGTCGCGGAAGATAACGAGGTCCTCGCCGAGGATGCGGACGGCCTTCGTCGGCCGCTCCTCCGTGATCTCGGAAGCGATGGCGATGGGATGCCAGTAGCGGCGTAGCAGCTCGCCCCCGGGCGTGCCCGGCCCAACGCGCGTGAGCTTCTCGTTGTCCTCTCTCGTCAGCATGACGCTTCCTCCGGCGTGCGCTAGACGTTCTGGCCCACCATCTTGCGGCGCTCGATCGAGTCCGCACCGCCCTCGACGCCGCGCTGGTTCAGGATGGGGCTGTACTTGCTCGCCATGCCCTGGCGCCTGATGCCCTTCTCTCCCTCGCCGCGCTCCTGGTACTGCTCGTTCCGGCGGGACTTGTGCTCCGTGTCCATGCCGAGGTAGACGTTGGACGCAGGGTCGCGGAACGTGTTGATGGGGTCGCCGCCGTCCTCGACGATGCGGACGTTCTCCTCCAGCATGCGCCGGAACATGATGATGCCCTTGTCGGAGCGTCCGAGCGATTCCTTGGTGCGGTCGGCTATGGCGCCCTGGGTTATCCACGCGGCGACGTCCTGCGCCGAGTTGGAGTCGAGTATCTCGAAGCGGACGCGGCCGTCCTCGGCCAACTGGATGAGCGGCGGGAAGAAGAGGGGCACGTCCTCGTCGCGCTGCTCGGGGTCGTCCGGCGACAGCTTCGGGTGACACATCACCCACCAGTGGCCGGTGTGCGTGTCGTCCAGCGGTACGCGGATCTGGAACGACGGGCCGACGCCGGCGTTGCCGCCGCCGCGCCTGCCGTCCCATGTGTCGATGGCAGTGCCGCTGCCGCCCTGGCGGAGGAAGTAGGGGAAGACGATGGGGTGGCCCTGCGCCCACTCGCCGTCCTCGTAGCTGCCGCCCTTGACGAGCCTGCGCTTGTAGATGCCGTACTGGAACTTGTCGAAGCCGATGCGCTCGTTCTCGTAGCGCTTGCGCACCTTGTCGCCCTCGCCGCGCATCTCCAGGACGTAGTTCGCCCACTCGCCGTGCAGCCACTCGGAGTGCACCGGGTCGAGCGAGTTCTCCTGGCACTGCAGCCAGTTGCTCGGCAGCTCGGTGTAGCCGATGTCCCGCACGACGTTGTCGAGCGCAAACACGTCCCAGTTGGGGAGGAGCGGCACGGGCGCAGGGCCGAGGTAGGCGAAGATGAGGCCCGCCTTCACCTGCAAGGGGTACGCCTTGATGCGAACCTTGTCCTTGAAGCGGTTGTCGGGGGCCTCGGTCTCCTCGTAAGGCTGTTCGAGGCAGCGCCCGGTCTCGTCGAACATCCAGCCGTGGTACGGGCAGCGGATGCCGTCGTCGGTAGGGATGCCGTAGACCATGCCCATGCGGCGGTGGGGGCAGTAGTTGTCCACGAGGCCGAAGACGCCCTGCTTGCTCTTGTAGAGGATGAGGTCCTCGCCGAGGAGCCGGATGGGCTTCGTGGAGCGGTCGTTCATCATGGCGACGGCGGCGATGGGGTGCCAGTAGCGGCGCATCAGCTCGCCCATGGGCGTTCCAGCCCCGACTCGGGTTAGGCGGTCGTTCTGCTCAGCGGTCAGCATCGGCTTTCCTCCCTGGTTGAGTTTGATTCGATCGTGTTCTTATCCAGCGGTCCCGGCCAGAACGGGCGACTCGACGGTGATGCCGTAGAAGTCGAGGGCGTTCTGCCCCATGATGTCATCGATCACGTTCGGTGCGAGGCCGCCCTCTTCCCTGATGATGCGCATCGCCTCGATCTCGCTCGACTGGTCCTGGTGGCCGTAGTCGGTGCCGATCAGGATGTGGCGGTGGTTCACGTACTTCAGCACGTCCGGCAGGTTGTCGTCGGTCTGGGCGGTGACCCAGATGTTGTACGCACCGAGCACGTCCTCCTCCAGTTCGCGGCCCCGCGTCTCCAGCCTGCGGCGCAGGTCGTGGATGGCGTAGGGGAGCCACTGGCTGCTCGCCTCGATGTAGCCCCAGCGCAGGTCCGGGAACTTCTTCGGCGTGGCCGTGGTGATGAGCTGGTGGAAGCTGGCGACGGACATGAGGCGCAGGCCGCCGAAGGTGCCGCCGATGCCGTCGTTGGCCATGAGGTTGCGGATGTATGCGTTGGAGTTGCCGATGTGGATGGCGATGGGCTGGTTCAGCCGCGCGGCTTCCTCGTAGACCGGGTAGAAGTACTCGTCTATGAGCAGCCGCTCGTCCTCGATGGTGCGCATCGTGACGCCGCATGCGCCGTGCTCGGCCGACCAGCGCAACTGGTCCAGCGCCTCGTCCATCGTGGCGAGCGGCAGGATGGAAGTCCAGCGGAGGCGTCCCTTGCTCTGCTCCCAGATGTCGGCAAGCCAGCGGTTGTAGCTCTTCGACAGCGCGACCTCCGTATCCGGGTTCTCGCACATCCGCCCGATGTACATGGTGGGGTAGAGCACCTGCACGTCGATGCCGAGCTCGTCCATGTGGGCGACGCGTCCGGGGATGTCCTCCATGTAGCGCTTGGAGTCGTCCGTCACCATGTTGCGCTTCACCTTGTCGGAGAGCCCGAAGGCGGCGACGGGGCCACGCGCGCGTCCGCGTATCTCGCCGTCTATCTTCCAGAACTTCGCGCCGGTGCCGTCGTCCACGACCTGCGGGCGGTACTTCTCGTCCCCGGGGTCCATGTAGTCCCAGGTCTGCTCCGTCTCAACCACATGCGCGTCTGAGTCGATAACCGGCATGACTGACCTCCTCCCGTTCCGTCGTTCACGGCGTCCGCCTCGTGGGCGGGTTTTACATACTTCGACAGGTGGGAAAGTAGCACCGCGCGGACTGAGTGTCAAAGGCGATGGCCCGGTTCCGGCGGAGCCTGCGGCTACAATGCGCGCATCAGCGAATACCGGAGGGTGCGCCATGCTCGAACTACCCGCGCGGGACACGCTTGCGTACGTCTGTCATGACATGCAGAACGACTACCTGAAAGAGGGAGGCCGCACGCCCGAGGCGGGGCGCGATCCGCGAGCGTCGCAACTCATCGAGAACCACGTCCGACTGCTGTCGGCGGCCCGCGACGCCGGTCTGCCCGTCTTCTTCACCGGCCACTTCCTGCGCGAGGACTACCTGGACGCCGCGCGGCACGGGCGCGCCCGTTCGCTGGGCTCGCTGCGCGACGGCACGTGGGGCGCGGAGGTCATCGACGAACTGGCGCCGCAGCCCGGCGAGTTCCTGATCCGCAAGGGCGGCGGGATGAGCGCGTTCACCGGGACGGCACTGGAGAAGTGGCTGCGGCGCCTCGGCGTCTCGACGCTCATCGTCGCGGGCATCGCCACGCAGGCAGGAGTCGAGAGCACGGTGCGCGACGCCCGCGAGCGGGACTTCGAGAGCATCGTCGTCGGCGACGCCTGCAACGGGCGCACCGAGAACCACGAGGCGTCGCTGCTGAACATGGGCACGTTCGCGCAGGTCGTTACGACGGAGGAGGTCGTCGCGGCGCTGGGTTGAATGGTCACTCTTCGAGGCGGCTGAACCCGTCCAGGGCAGCCGACACGTAGGCTTCCGCCAGCGTCGGGAAGCTGGTGACAGACTCCACGAAGTAGTCGAGCTTTCCGCCGTGGGCGATGACCGCCTGCCCTATCTGGACCAACTCCGCGGCGCCCTCGCCCGCGATATGGACGCCGAGCAGCTTCCGCGTCTCGATGTGGAACAGCAGCTTCAGGATGCCGGACTCGTCACCCTCGATGACGCTCTTCGCGATCTCCCGGTACTGGGCCCTGCCTACCTCGTAGGGGATGCCCTCATCCGTCAACTGGGACTCCGTCTTGCCGACCATCGCGACCTCCGGAGTCGTTTTCACCGCATACGGGAAGAGGCCGGGGACGCTGTTGGTGGGGATGTCGAACGCATGACACGCGGCCAGCCGTCCCTGCATCTGTGAGGTCGACACCAGGTCGGGGAAGCCGATGACGCCGCCCACAGCGTAGATGCCTTCCACGCTCGTCTGGTAGTGCTCGTCGACGCTGATGCGCCCTCTCTCGTCAGTCTCCAACCCTGTGGCCTTGAGGTTGAGCCCCCTGGTAGCGCCGGTGCGCCCCACGCAGTACATCACCGCGTCGCTCATGATCTGTTTGCCGCTTCTCAGCAGCACGCGCACATGGTTGCCCCGTTCGCCGGGGAGGTACTCGATATCGAAGACGTCCTCGCTCAGACGGAACGTCACCCCGTTCTCCCTCAGGTGGTAGACGAGCGCGTCGACGATCTCGTCATCCGCGAATGGCAGCAGCCGCGGACTCCTGTCGACGAGCGTCACCCGAACGCCAAGCGCCGCGAACGTGCTGGCGTACTCCAACCCGATCGCACCGCCGCCCACCACGGTCAGGGTGCGCGGCAGGTCCGGCAGGTCCATGACGTCGTCGCTGAGGAAGATGAGCCTTCCGTCCGTGTGGATGGTCGGGGGCTGGGTCGAGTGCGACCCGACGGCGATGATCACCTTGTCCGTGGTGATGGTGGTGTTGGGGTCATCCCCGGTGGCGATGTTGATGGTGTGGCGGTCGACGAAGGACGCCTCCGCGTGGAACATGTCCGTCCGGTTGCGGGCGAGTTGACTCCGGAGCATCTCCGCCTGCTGGTGCATCACGTGGTTGGTGCTGACCATGAGGTCGCTCATCGTGATGTTCTGCTTGACGGTATACGACTCGCCGTAGAGGGTGCGCTCCCTGAAGCCGCTCAGGTGCAGCGCGGCCTCGCGCAGCGCCTTGCTTGCGGTCCCGGTGGTGACGTTGAGGCCGCCGATGTGCGGGAGCCGCTCGACGACGGCAACGCTCTTGCCGATCTTCGCGGCCTGGACGGCGGCCCTGTGACCGGCCGGCCCCGACCCGATGACCACCATGTCGTAGTCGTAATCAGTCATTGCCCGATGCTCCGCTCGTGCGCGGACCGCAGGATCGTGGCAATCGTGTATCAGCGGACAGGCCGCGTCAAGTTGATGCACCGACCGCGCGGTCAGGCCGCTCGCCGAATGTCTGCTCCGCGCCGGGGACGAACCACCTGTAGAGCATGGGAAAGAACACGCCCGCGACGAGGAAGAGCACCCCCGCCGCCCAGAGGCTCGCCTGCAGACCGACCGCCCCCGCCAGCGCGCCGAACCCGACCGGCACGACGAGCTGCGCCGTGCCCCAGTACAGCCCCACGTAGGCCATCGCCATGCCACGCTGGGTCGCAGCGCTGTGGTCCGCCGCCGCGATCGGGTAGAGGATGCCGAGCGATGCCCGGGAGAACCCGTACATCAACATCAGCGGCACGAGCGTCGCGTAGGCCCCCGCGCCCATGGATATGCCGAGCACCACGAGTCCGACCGCGAGCTGCGCCAGCGTGTACGTCGTGCGGCGCCCGAGACGCGCAAGGATGTGGCCGAACACCATCCCGACTGCAACGCTGGCTCCGACGCCGATCGCCTGCATGCCGCCGTTGACGGCCTCGCTGTAGCCGAGTTCCCGGAGGTACGGGATGAAGAGGACGCTCGACAGGATCATCGCGGTAGAAGCGGCGAACGCGCCGAACCCGCCGAGGCCCATGCCGCGGTGCCGCGCGATGCCCGGTATCTGCCCGAGCGGGGTGCGGAAGCCCCGCCGCGCCGAACGGGCCGCCAGCGGCGGCAGCGCGAGGCTGCCCAGGAACCCGGCGAGCGCTACCGCGCCGGTGATGCCGAACGCCGCGCCGTAGCCCAGCGTGGCGACGAGCACGCCGCTGAGTCCCGCGCCGATGAGGCCGCCCGTGTTGCCGGAGCCGGTGACGCGCCCGTAGATCTCGCCGGAGCGCTCCGGGTTGATGCGGCTCGCGTACGACTGCGTCGCCGTCCAGTACGTCGCTCGCGAGTAGCCGACGAACGACTGCCCGAGGATGAGCATCCAGAAGTAACCGGAGGCGATGAAGAAGACCATGCCGGAGACCATGGTGATGAAGCTCGCCCAGAGCACCCACCGCTCGCCGAACTGGTCCGCTATCGCGCCGGCGAACAGCCGCAGCAGCAGTCCGAACACTGCCTGCGACGCCACGATGACGCCGAGCGTGGTGAGGTCGTAGCCGAGGTGCAGCGCGTAGAGCGGCACGAGCACTTGGATGAGGCCGAGCGTGATCTGGTACGAGAACGCTGCGCCGTAGATGAGCAGGATGGCGCGGGACTCGGTGCGCGCGTCCAGTTGTCCCTGCGCCTGTGCGCTCATGCGGAGAAGCGGGCCGGCGCGTAGGGCGCGAGGTCGAGCGCCGCCGCGCCTCCGGCGATGAGGTCAGCCGTCGCCCTCGCCATGCCCGGCCCCAGCATGATGCCCTGGCGTCCTCCGCCGGTGACGACGTACGCGCCGTCGACGCCGGGGACCGGACCGAGCATCACCACTCCGTCCGGCGTGACCGGGCGCAGGCAGGCCGTCTGCAGCACGAGCTCCGCGTCCTCCAGCGACGGCAGCATCCGCAGCGTCGACTCGATGATGACGTCGCGCGCCTCCGTCGTGCGGGACTCGTCGAAACCGGCGTGCTCCTCCGTCGTGCCGCACCAGACCAGGCCGTCGGCCGGCTTGGTCATGGCGTAGTTCTTGAGATGGCCGACGCTGATTGCGTACGGGGCGCCCGGCGCCCGGAGGCGGATGATCTGTCCCTTGAGCGGGTGGACGGGCAGGGGCACGCCGAACCATTCCGACGCCTGCGCGGTCCACGGCCCCATCGCGACGACGACCGTATCGCAGGGGATGCGCTCGACGCTCCCCGCGCCGGTCGCGATGCTGACGCCGTCGACGCGCCCGCCGGTCAGGTGCACGGCGGTGACCTCGCCGGAGCGGAGCGTCACGCCGCGCTGTTCGGCGGCCTGGCCTAACGCGAGCGTCAGCCGGTACGGCTCGACGTCCGACGAGCCCTCGACGTGGAGCGCGCCGACGGTTTCCGGCGAGATGCGCGGCTCCAGCGCGCGCGCCTTGTCGGGTGTCAGCCACTGCACGGTGTAGCCGGGCCGTGTCTGCTGCCAGTCGAGGTGCTGCGTGAGGGCAATGGACTCGTCGTCGGAGAGGGCGAGGCGCAGCAGCGGGCGCGGCTGGTACTGGATGTCGACGTTCGTCTCGGCGGTCAGTTCACCCGCGAGCGCGGGGTAGAGCGACATGCTGTACTCGATGAGCGGGGTGTTGGCGTGCGGGCCGTTCGTGACGCCGCCAGAGAGTCCGCCGTAGGCGAACCCGGAGGCGTGGCTCGCGATGCCGTCGCGCTCGATGACGGTGCTGCGGACGCCCATCGCCGCGAGGTAGTACGCGGTGCCGATGCCCGCGATGCCCCCGCCGATGACGACGACGTCCCGCTCTCCGGTGGTGGTCATGCCGCGTTCCTTCCCTCCGTCATGCCGTCTTCACCCGTCATTCCCGCGCAGGCGGGAATCCAGCGGGGCGATTGTATCGGGTTAGAATGAGGCAGGTAGCCCGGCATGAGGAGCGCGTCGTGACGACATCAGCAGAGCACAGGAAGATGGCGGAACTGGAAGCAGGACTCGATGAGGTCCGGCGGTCGCCCAAGGACGACGGCGTTCTGGAGCTCATCGTGCAACGCCCTGAGCGCGGCGAGCGGGAACTCGTGGACGAGGGCAGGCTCGACGTAGCCGTGGGACTGGTGGGAGACAATTGGCTGACGCGCGGCAGCACCGTCACGCCGGATGGGTTGGCCGACCCCGAGATGCAACTGACGCTCATGAACTCCCGCGCCGCCGACCTCGTAGCGGGTAGCAGGGAGCGCTGGCACCTGGCGGGCGACCAGCTGTTCGTTGACCTCGACCTCGGCAGGGAGAACCTGCCGCCCGGCACGCGGCTCGCCATCGGGTCTGCGGTGCTGGAGGTGTCGGTTAAGCCGCACACGGGCTGCGCGAAGTTCAGCGGGCGGTTCGGGACGGACGCACTGCGGCTCGTCAGTTCGCCGGTCGGGCAGGAGCTCTGCCTTCGCGGCATCAACACGAAGGTTGTGCAGTCCGGCATCATCCGGGTGGGCGACGCCGTGCGCAAGCTTGCCGGGGTGTAGGTGCGGCGTCAGTCGGCGGCGACAACCTGGAGCAGGGTGAACACCTGCGCGATGAGCACGCCGATGATGCCCGCGCCCAGCGTGTACAGCAGGACGTTCAATGAGTTGAACCGGCGGTCGATCTCAGCGAACCGGCCGTTCATCTCGGCGCGCAGGCTGTTCATCTCGGGACGCAGGCTGGCTAGGTCGGCCAGGCGCTCGTTCATCTGCGCGTGTGAACCCTCCAGCCTGCTCGTCCGTTGTTCAAGAGAACCGGGTGTCTGCGTTGCCACCTGAGCGATCCCTCATGCGTACTTGCGTTGGCTCCATCCTAGCATGACTACTCTGTGCTATTCAACCCCTTGATGCCAGCACCCTTGTGCGTCACGTTCTCGACCATTACACCTTGTAGCCGCCGACGAGGGCGAGGGAGAGGTTCTTCCAGAAGCACTCGACGTGGGTGAAGCCGGCAGCGCGCAGCCATTCCAGGTGGCGGATGAGCGTGGCGTTCCGGTGGTGGTGCAGCGCGTCGTGGGCCATCTGCTCCGGCGTGCGGCGCTCCTCGCGGGGCGGACGGTTCTCGTCGCGGCGTCGTGCGCCGCGCATGGCATTGCGCAGGAAGTCCGTCTCCGGCGACGCGGTGTCGAGGTTGAAGAACGCGCCTCCGGTGTTGAGCGCGCCGTGGACGCTGGCGTAGAGGCTCGCCATCAGCTCGGCGGGCAGGTGGTGGATGGCGCGTGCCGAGACGACGAGGTCGTACGGCCCGGCGTCGACAACGTCCTGCGGCAGAACGCCGTCGGCGAAGTCTCCGTGCATGTAGGCGAAGCGCTCGCCGAACCGGGCCATGCGCGGGTTGCCCGCCTCCATCATCGCCTCCGACACGTCCATGCCTACCGCCGTGGCGTTCGGAAAGGCGTCGAGGCAGGCCGTCGCTACCGGGCCATAGCCGGTTCCGACGTCGAGGATGCGCAGCGGCGCTTCCGGTTCAGCCTGCACGAGGCGCGTCAGCAGGTCGAAGACGACCTGCCGCTCGTCCTGCTGCTCGTCCATCCGCTCGACGTAGTCGGCGACGCGGTCCTCCTCTCGCCAGGAGTGGCCCCAGCGGAGCCCTTCGTGCTCGCCGTGGCCGCGATGCTCGTGCTGGTGCGTGGTCATAGCCCTCGCCTCAGCCCGACTGGCGCATGGCGAGGTTGCCGCCGTCCACGGGCAGGTCCGCGCCGGTGATGAAGTCCGCGTTGTCGGAGACGAGGAAGAGGACGGCCTGCGCCTGGTCGCGGGGCCTGCCCCAGCGTCCGCGCGGCACGCTCGCGGGCACCTCGTCGTCGGGGCGCGCTGGCTTGCCGCCCACCGGCATGCCGGTCTGGGTCGGCGTGAGGGAGTTGACGCGGATGTTGTGCGGGGCGAGCTCCATCGCGCAGGCGCGGGTGAAGTTGAGGATGCCCGCCTTGGCCGACTGGTACGCGATTGCGCCGCTCTTGCCGCGGTGGCCGGACGTGGAGGCGACGTTGACGATGGCGCCGCCCGTGCCCTGCGCCACCATCTGCCGCGCGACGTGCTGCGTGCAGTTGAACGTGCCCGCGAGGATGACGTCCACGATCTTGCGGAACGTGCCGAGGTCCTCGTCCAGCAGGCCGGGTGTGCTGGTGATGGCCGCGTTGTTCACGAGGATGTCTATGTGGCCGAAGGCCGCGAGCGCTTGGGAGACGAGGTTCTCCATGTCCTCCGGCTTGGTGATGTCGCCGTCGACGGCGATGGCCTCGTAGCCGCGGTCGACGACCTCGCGTGCGGTGGCCTCCGCCGCATCTCGTCGTATGTCGAGGCAGACGACGCTCGCGCCGTTCTGGGCGAGCGTGCCCGCTATCTCACGTCCGATGTTCGGGCCCGCGCCCGATACGATGGCAACCTTTCCTTCCAGCATGTGCGCCCTCCTTCAGGTGTCTCCCAGTCCTCTCCCCACGCCCGCGACACTATGACGGGGCGGGTGACGTGTCAACTTGCGGGCCGCTAATCAACATGGATGGACAGGATGAGTACGGGATGGACAGGATGTGCTGGGCGGAATCACTCGTACGGGCAGGTCTGGCAAGGGAACGACGCGAAAATCCCGGTCTCATCTGGTCTCATTCGGTCTCAATGCACTCCTACAGCCACGTCTCCTGCACAGGGCTGAATCGCCCCTAGTCCTTCCAGCGGTGACATTTGGTGCCATTCGGTGCCACTGCGCTCCTGAGGCGAGGGGAGGCTGCCGCCTTGCAGTGGGGGAGTAGTAGTCGCCGGAACCATGGTAGGTCGGGCAGGTGCGATGGTGGAAGGGGCGGGTGTCAGTCGCGACTGGTCGTACGGACTAGACGCTGAGCAGGCGGGAACGTTCAAGATTGAGCTCAAGCAACTTCTCTAATAACTCCTCGTCGTCGAGGTCGTCTGACCAGCCGTAGGCGGCGAAAACGGAAGCGTCGAGAGTGGCATGAAGGTTGGCGAGCCAAGCCGGTCGAGCATTGTAGAGATTAGTGAGGGTGCGCTTGCGAAGTTGGCTTTCTGCCTCCTCGCCGATGGGGAGTAACCGTGTAGGCAGCGAAGGCACGACGTCAGGCTCCTCTCGCACTAGTTCAGGTGGGTTGAGCCAATGCCGGCGCGCAGTATCGAGTTCCAGTGCTGCTTTCGCGATTGTGTCACGATGCCTTCGCTGCTCTGTGGTCAGCGCGCTATCTGGTGTGTTTAGGGGCCAAGGGAACGGGAAGGTCTCGAATGTCTCTGTCGGCGTGTAACGAGGCCGGTCTTCGAGGCTCGTGCCCTTCCGTAGGGACCAGATCTCGTGCAACTTGGAGTGCAGCACGCCAAACGTATAGTCATCAGCTCGCGCAATCGCGATCAACTGGTGATCAGGAAGAGTCGAAGTCGACAGCCAGACGAACAGCCGATGCTTCGTCAGCGTCGGCGTTGCGATGAAGCGGGAGAGGGACTCCATCGCAGTTCGCATAGCAGGGCGCGCTTCAACATGCCGCCACCAACGCTCGCGATAAGCCTTTCTGTTGTTGCTCGTCCTCGCAGGTAGAACGTGTTGCTCAACATGGTAGAAAGGGGTCTCGTATGCGGCTGCTTCTGAATAAGACATGCTTGTACCAAAGTCAACGATGAACCGGTCGTACGGACGTCGAGTGATGTCGAACCCGTTTACCCAAGGTAGGACTACATCGGCATTGGGACGCCCATTGACATTAGTTGGCTGAGAAAGCATGTTGCGCGCCACATCTCCGGGAATCTCAAAGTTACCACCCTTGGTATCTCCCATGAAGGAAACGCCTTGATTCTCCACGAGCACGTTGGCTACAGTTATGTCAACTCCGGTTTCTAAGTTGCTGTGAATCGCGAGCACTGGCTCTCCGTCGAGCATCCGCTGAGTCTCGGTTCCATTGTCCTGCCCCACAATCGAGACACGAACATTGGCACCCTCGACTACCCAAGGCTCATCCGACCAGGCCATGAAGATATCTCCACTAGCCTTGATTCGCTGGAGAACTTCTCGGTTCGCGCCACCACGGATGGAGTTTGTGGCTAGTAGGCCAGCGCGTTTCGTTGCACCATTGGCAATTTGTCGCCGGGCAATCTCATGCCAATAGCAAACCAAGTCTGAGAGGCGAGGTATCGCTCTATTCCATGCTTTGAACAAATCGTTGACATACTCATTGCCCAAATACTTTCGCAACTGCTTTGTTCCGAGAAACGGAGGATTACCTACGACAAATTCCGCCTGTGGCCATGTTGCCGGCACTGGAGTGCCGTCAGCGCGGTGCGTCAAGATGGCGTCACGCAGTTCAATGTTGTCGAGTGGGTGCAGCACAGGGTCACGGGCGAAACCGTAGCCATGGTCAAGCATCCACTGGATATGCCCGATCCAGATTGAAACGCTGGCCAGTTCCTTAGCGTAAGGGTTTATTTCAATGCCCAAGACGTTCTCAGGACCAATTTGGGGGAACTCCCCCGTGATGCGAAGTTGTTCTGCGCCCCACCGGATGGCCTCACGCTCGAGGTCCTTGAGCGTCTGTAGCGTGACGTAGAGGAAGTTGCCTGACCCGCATGCAGGGTCAAGGACTCGTATTGCTCGCAGCCGCCCTAGAAAGGAGCGCCATTCGTTCTCGGCATCCCGCTCCCATGCTGGCAGCCGTTCGCGGCGTCTGCCTTCCAGAGTGAGTGGACTTGGCTCTCGTCCAGCAATGAGCTCCTCGATCCGCTTGCGCATTGCAGCAAACTCGCTGCGGAGGGGAGCGAGAACAACTGGTTCGACGACCATCATGATCTTCGTGTAGTCAGTGTAGTGAGCCCCCAGTTGGCCTCGCTTCTCAGGATCGAGGCCTCGTTCGAATAGCGTACCAAGGATCGCTGGTTCAATCCTTGACCAGTCGAGCCGGGCTGCTTCGTGCATCGCAGTCAACTCTTCCCCTGTGCAGGGGATTACGTCAGCGCCGTCGAAGAGTCCACCGTTGAACCACTCAACCCTTTCATTGCCGAAGAAGCGGCCTGTCTCTCGTTCCGACATGAGACGAAAGAGGTCGGACAGACCACGGGCGAATTCGTCAGGGTCAGAGCGGCGCGATTCGATCATGCCGGTCAATATGCCAGGAGGCAGTAAGCGTGCATCCTCCGCGAATAGGCAGAAGACGACTCGGTTCAGGTGGTGCGCAACTGCCTCAGGGTCGTATCCACGTTCCTGCATCGAACGTGCAATCAGCGCGAAGCGAGAGGCAGCGGTTTTGGTGATATCGTCAGGTGTCTGTTCAGGGCGGAGTGCCTCAGGCTCAAGCATGAGAGCCCGAAGCACCCGCAGTTTCCCTGCTGTGCGCTCACCTCCCTCAGCTAGGTCTTCGAGGGTGATTCTATGAATGGTCGAGCGAGTGTTGGTGAAGTTGGTATGCACCTCGATAAGGTCCATGTCGCTGACGACGAGTAGCGGTGGGTTCTCGAGAGCCTCGCGGTAATCGAGCAACTGGCGGTAAGCCTCGCCGAGGTCGGAGTGGTCGCCCTTGTACTCCCACGCGAAGAAGCCGCGTTTTCCGACATCCGCCCAGCCTCGATTGCCAGTACTGGTTCGGGTTGCACCGTATTCAAACGAGTAGTAATCCCCGATGGGGTCTGCCTCGTTTGGTGTTGGCACGCCGAGTAGATGGCAGAGGTCGATAAAGTGTTCCTGCGACGCGGCTCTCTCACGGCGTGTGTTGGCTTGCCACTTGGCGGCGAAGTCGGCGGCAGATAGATGTGGCGTAGCCAGGGCGAGTCTCCTTCAAGAGATGAGGCGATGGTACTAGCGTTCTTGCGCGCATGTGAAGACGCTCTTGTCCGTGGTTCGACAGGCTCACCACAAGCGGCAGTAAGGCTGCGAGGTTCCCATCTGTGCAGGAACGACGGGTGAACTACTGACACCCGCCCCTTACGCCGGCGCCCTGTAGTCGCGTACGCTGGTTCGGTGACCCCGCGCACCTTCCCAACCTATAGAACTGGAACCCCGGCACTCAGAATAGCCGTGGGTACGACCTTCCCCCCGAACGGGTCGCACACCCCCTCCCGGCGCGGATCTTGGATTCTTGAACACGGAAGCAGGCCACGGCCTTGCCGATCAAGATCTGAAGATCAGAAACGCCGTTCCTTCACTCGTAGCGCGCGGATCTTGAAACAGATCTTGAACGGAGACACATCCCTTGACCCCCTGCGCCGTATCCCATAGGTTGCGGGGCAACCCTCACCCCCAGCCCCTCTCCCAGGGGGCGAGGGGAGCATGTTCGAATATGGAGGCGCGCGATGCTGAAGGACAAGTCCGTGGTCATCACGGGTTCCGCGAAGGGGATAGGACGCTACATCGCCCACGGGTTCGCCCAGGAGGGCGCGAAAGTGGCGATAGCCGACGTCGACGAGACCCGCCTGCAGCAGACGCTGGGCGAGCTGGGGGAACTCGGCGCAGAGGCGATGGCCGTCCCCACCGACGTCACGAACGAGGAGAATGTGCGGTCGCTCATGGCGCAGGTGAACGAGCGCTTCGGCGGCATCGACGTGCTCATCAACGACGCCGCGATCGTGCCGCACTTCAACTGGAACGACAAGCCGCGCTGGCCGAAGATCCAGGACATGGAGAAGACGTGGTTCTGGGACACGGTGATGGGCGTGGCGCTGCTCGGCTCGTTCCTCGCCTCCAAGCACGCGGTGCCGTACATGGAGGCAGGCGGCGGCGGGAACATCGTGAACCTGCACGGCGGCGGCGGCCTCACCCCGCCCGGCGCACTCGCCTACGCGACGGCGAAGGACTCGCTCATCACGTTCACGAAGTTCCACGCGGAAGAGGTGCGCGACTCCAACATCAGCGTGGTCATCATCTCGCCGGGCGCGGCCATTGCGACGGAGGACGCGCCGGAGGAGGCGCGCAACCGGATGCCGGGGCCGGACTACGCGGGGCCGCGCTTCCTGCTCGCCGCCGAGGCGTCGATGGAGCTGTCGGGCCACCTGCTCGACTACCAGGACGGCGAGTTGGTGGTGCTGCGGTAGCGATGCTGACGGTGACGGACTCGGCGCTCGCCGAGCTGCGGAAGGTGGCGGATGCACGGGCGCTGGAGCCCGGCAGGCTGCTGCGCCTCGCGGTGCCGCCGGTATGGACGGGGCAGGGCGACTGGGGCATCGTGATCGACCAGCGCGGCGCTGCGGACGTGGCCTACGCGCACGCGGGAGCGACGGTGCTCGTCGTCGAGCAGATCGTCGCGGACGGGCTGGCCAACGCGGTGCTGGACTACAAGACGAGCGGCGTGCCGAGCCCGAGATTCACGCTGGATATCTACTAGGTGTCGCGCTCGCTGGTGGGGCCGACCTCGCCGGTGCAGTACGGGATGAAGGCCTTCATGCGGCAGGTCGCGCCGGCCTTCGCGAGGTCGGCCTCGAAGACCTCGTGGATGACGGGGTCCTCGTCTTCGTACTCGATCTGCCAGCCGCCCTGCTTCACGCTCTTGTCGGCGAGCCACCCGCGGTTGGCGCGCGGCTTGTGCAGCCCCATCGTGCCGTTGTAGATGGCGAGGTAGCGGGCCCGGGTCGCGCCGGTGTTGAAGTGCTGGTGGAACATGTCGTCGCCGGGGACGATGACCATGCCGCCGACCTTCCACGGCGCCTTGCGGTACTCCGTTCCCTCCTGCCAGAGCATGGAGAAGCCCTCGCCGCTGAGGATGAGGAGGTGGGCGCCGGGGCCGTGACGGTGCGCCTTTTTGTAGGTGCCGACGGGAAACTCGGAGATGTGGGCGCGGCTGTTGTTCTTCGCCATCTCCAGCATAACGTTGATGCCGCCCGCGCCGCGCTGCTTCCAGCCGTAGAGCGCCATGTCCGGCGCGTTGGGGATGAAGTTGGACTCCCACACACGGCTCTGGAAGAGCTTGCCCTCGCCGCTGAAGTAGTTGGACTGCGCGTCAAAGCGGCCGGTGAAGGCGTGGGGCGAGTCGAAGATGAAGTCGAGGTCGTTGTAGAGGCGCATCATAGGCGGAGCGGTGGTGACGCCGAGGTAGCGCGCGGGCTCGTCGCCGCTGCCGTTGAAGTGCTGGTGCCAGGCGTTGAGCGGCAGCGCGAAGAGGCTGCCCGCCTTCCACTCGAACGTCTGCCTGTTGCTCTCGTCGAACCAGATGGTCGTCGCGCCCCTGCCGGAGATGACGTAGACGAACTCCTCGTACATGTGGTGCTCGGGCTCCGACTTGCCGCCGGGGCGGATCTCGACGAGATGGGAGTCGTTCGTGAGGTGGTCGTTGGGGATGTTGACGACGGCGCCGCTGCCGCCCTTGCGCTCCCACGGCCCGAGCTCGACGTCGCCGAGGTCCTCGAACGCGAACTCGGTGATGACCTTCACGCCCTCCCGCGCCAGCCAGTCGGCGTAGGCGTCCTGCACCTGGTACTCGCTGAGATCGTCGGGCGTCTCCGCGATCTTCATGTCCGTGCCCTGCATGACCATGGCCTGGTCCTCCTTACTCGACGACGGCGACGACCTCTATCTGTATCTTCATGCCGCCGGGGGGCGGCTCGTACTTGGAGGTGTGGCGCGAGGGGCGGTCGTTCTCGTCGGGGAAGAGCTCGAGCCAGGGCTCGTTGAGCGCCTGGCGGTCGCCGAGGTCGGCGAGGAAGCAGGTGAGGCGCACGATGTCGTCCGACGTTGCGCCCGCGTGCTGCAGGAAGGTGTGCATGTTGCGGAAGCACTGCCGCGCCTGCTCGTAGACGTCCTCCGAGAGCTCGCCGGTGTCGGCGTTGATGCCCTGTATGGCCGAGCTGTAAACGACGTTGCCGACGCGCGCTCCGTAGGGGATCGGTGCGGCGTGCTGCACGCCGGGGATGTGGATCGTCTGCCGTCTGCCCATGGGATCGTCTCCTGTTGGTTGTCAGGGAATATTACAGGCCGAATTCGCGGGCGACGAGTTCGTAGGAGCGGATGCGGTCCTCCACGCGGTAGGTGATGGTCACGACGCCGACGTCCGTGGTCTCGTAGCGCTCGGCCATCGCGAGCAGCGCTTCCTTCACCTGCGCGGGGTCGCCGTCGATGTAACCCTCGGTGAACTGCGCGACGTACTCCACCGCAGCGGGCCCGAGGTCGACCTTCGAGGCCTCCTCCGGCGGAGCGAGGCCCTGCATCGCTTCGCCGCCCTGCGCCTGTATGGCGCGCCGCGCGCGGTTGAGGTTGCGGCTCGACGCGAGGAAGCGGGCCTCCTCCTCTGTCGGGGCACAGACGACCTGCGCGGTGACGTTGACGCGCGGCTCGGGGCAGAGCGGGGACGGGCGGAAGTTGCGGCGGTAGAGCTCGGCGACGGCTGGTCCGTGCTTGCCGGTGTGGCCGAAGAAGTCGGCGAAGGCGAACGGCAGGCCGACGTAGGCGGCGAGGTTGGCGGAGTAGTCGCTGGAGCCGAGCAGCCATACCTCCGGCGTGGACTCGGGCGGCGGGCCGGGTCGCGCCCTCACCGCGGCGAACGGGTGGTCCGGCTGGAGGCCGTTATGCAGGTAGCCGATGAGGTCGACGACCTGCTGGGGGAAGGTCTCGATGTCGGCGGGGCGCTTCGGGTAGGCGAGCGCGAACATGGTGGTGTGGTCGCTGCCGGGCGCCCGTCCGATGCCGAGGTCGACGCGCCCAGGGTAGAGCGACTCCAGGATGGAGAACTGCTCCGCGACCTTGAGCGCGGAGTAGTGGGAGAGCATGACGCCGCCGCTGCCGACGCGGATGCGGGAGGTGTTCGCGAGGAGCTGGCCGACGAGTATCTCCGGACTGGTGCCCGCGTACGTGCCGGTGTTGTGGTGCTCGGCGACCCAGTACCGGGCGTAGCCGAGGCGCTCGGCGGCCTGCGCCACGGCCACGGTGTCGCGGAGGGCGTTAGCCGGCGACTCACCGCGCCGCATCGGCGATTGGTCGGTGACGCTGAGCGTGAGCTGCATGGTCTAGTGCTTCGCGAGGAAGGCGAGCACGGCTTGGGCGATGGCCTCCGGCTGCTCGGGCAGCAGCGCATGGCTCGCGTCTGGCAGGTCGACGATCTCGACCCGGTCGGCGCCCAACTGGTCGCGGAGGACGTAGCCGTTCTCGGGCGTGGCCATGGGGTCGTCGAGGCCCTGGATGGCGAGCACCGGCGCGGAACCGGCGTATCCCCACTCCGCGTAGGGCACGGAGTCGCGCGCGCTCCACTGCATATTCTTCGTCTCGGGCGACCAGCCGTCGAGCCAGATCGAGGCGTCGCGACCGGGCGAGAAGAAGACGCGCTGCACGTCGGCGAGGCGCTCGTCGGCGGGGCGGTCGAGCTCGAAGATGCGCATGAGCGTGGGAGGGATGTCCGGCGCGGGAGGCGCCTGGCCGCCGGGGGCGATGAGCGTGACGCTGCGGGTGAGGTCAGGGCGGTCGGAGGCGAGGCAGCGCACGATGCGGTTGCCGAAGGCGTGGCCGATGAGGTGGGCGGGCGCTCCGCCGATGTGCTCGATGGCGCGGGCCACGTCGTCACCGAAGTCGCGGAGCGTCAGGCCGTCGAGGGCGGGGGAGCTGCCGTCGATGCCTCGATGGCTCACGCCGACGGCGCGGTAGCCGGCGGCGTCGAGGTCGGCCATGAGTGTGTCGAAGTCGCCGATGCCGCGTCCCAGCGAGGAGACCAGCACGACGAGGTCTCCGTCGCCTCGGGCGGTCACGTTCACTTCGCCGTCTTTCACGGGTATGAGCATGGGGCCTCCTTTCGCTCTAGTAGCCGCGTTGCCAGTCGACCTCGTTGATGAGGGGCTCTCCCGCGAGGAAGCTGGCGATGTTCCGCTTGAGCACGTCCATGGCGAACGAGGACGCCACGTCGACGTGGCCGGAGTTGTGGGGCGTCATGAGGACGCGTGGGTGTGCGAGCAGCTCGGGGTCCGGCGGACGGAACCACTCGTCGACGTAGACGTCGAGGTACGCCCCGCCGACCTTGCCGGAGCGCAGGCCGTCCTTCAGGGCGCGCTCGTCGATCAGCTCGCCGCGCCCGACGTTGAGGAGCATCGCGCCGTCCTTCATCGCGGCGACGGCGCGGTCGTCGATCATGTTGCGCGTCTCGTCCGTGAGGGCGGTCGTGAGCGCGACGTAGTCGCACCCGGCGAGCATGTCGTGCAACTCGTGCGGCGGGTAGAGGGTCTCGACGCCGTTCTCTCCGGGCTGCCGTTCGGCTATCGAGAGGCGGGAAGCGACGACGCGCATGCCCATGGCGTTCGCGAGCCGCGCGACCTCCAGACCGATGCCGCCGAGGCCGACGACGCCCATCGTCCTGCCCGCGAGCATGCGGAGGTCGTAGCCGGAGGCGTCCATCCCGCCCTCGACGGCTTGGTCGACGGCGACGCGGAGGTCCTTGGCGAAGTGGAGCGCGGCGGCCATGACCATCTCCGCGATGGGGGTGGTGTCGACGTAGCCGCGGGACGAGGTGATGCGGACGTGCCCGCCCCAGAGGTCGGAGTGCTGGAGGTCGGATATGCCGGCCCAGAGGTACTGTGCCCAGAGCAGGTTGGGCATGCGGGGAAGGAGCCGCTTCGGATAGGGGAGGGTGAGCACGAGAACGTGGGTGTCGCGGAGGGTCTGCTCGCACTGCTCCGGCGTGAGGCCGGTGCTCCAGGGCCGCGGCTTCCAGAGGCCGGTGGTCGCGGGGAGCATACCCGCGTCGTCCACGAACGCCTGCGCGGGCACGGCGGTGACCTTGAGGCGTCCGGGCGCGACGGCCTCCAGCTCGGCTATGGGAGCGCCCTCCGTGTCCATGAAGAGCAGGAGGTTGAGCGGGGCAGGGAGGTCGGTCATGGGCTGATTCTACACAAGGCGTCGTGAGGGGATGGCGGAGCGGCAGGCGGCTCAGAGGAGTCATTGACGCTGGCTATCCCGGCTGCCTAGAGTGGCGCGGGCAGGAGACGTTCGGATGAGCGGCGAGCACGACCACGATCACAATCACGGCCACGGTCATCACCACGACCATCATGGCGAGCACGAGCACCGCCGGCGACGGGGGTGGAGAGACGCTTTCTCGCCCGAGGCCTGGTCCATGACCCTGGCCAACTTCCGGGAGAGCGACCTGCCGTGGCACAGGAGGCTCCTCGTCGCAGGCTCCAACTACTGGAGGAAGGTGCGAGGAGGGGAGGGGCAGGAGTGCTGCGGCAATCCCGGGCAACCGGGTTGCTGAGTGAGGTAGTCCGCCGGGGTCCCCGGCGACTGTGAAGGGACGACAGAACACGTGGGAAACGTCATGCACTGGACGGAGAAGCGGCTGGGCGGCTGGTCACTGCTGGTCGGGACCGCAGCGGTGGCGGTCGGCTATGCGCTCTCGCCGGGCCGCGGCGCGGTGGACACGGTGCCCTCCACCAGCCTCAGCGCCCTCACGCTGGCGATGGCGCGCAACGAGGCGCTGTCCTACACCGTGCCCATCGTCATCATCTTCGGCGCCGTGCTCATGCTCCACGGCCTCCTGACCCTGCGACGGTATGCGGCCCCCGTGCCGCGGCTCGGCCTCCTGGCGCTGGTCATCGCCCTCGCGCTGCAGATGGTGATGCGGGGTTTCGACTACATGATCACCGGCATGGGAGTGGCGTCGCTGGAGAGCAGCGGGGCCGAGTCGGAGGAGTGGCTCCGGTCGGCGGTGCAGTTACAGCGGGTGGTGTGGGGGTTCCACTTCACCTCCGGCGTCGCCGGCTTTACCGGGACGGCGGTCATGGCGCTTGGACTCGCCTTCCGGCCCGAACCATTGCGCCTGCCCCCTGTGGTGAACGTCGTCTTTGCGGCGCTGGCCGTTGCCTCGCTGGTGGTGTTCATCGTCGCGTGGCACTCGAACGAGTTGGAACTGGCGCTCGCGCCGGCGTTCGCGGCGATGCCTGTCATCGGGATCGTCTACATGGTCCTGCTGGGGTGGGGGCTGGCGTCGTCGAAGGACGGCCGGGCGAGTGAACCGGACTCAGAGGCGCTATAGGCGCTGCGGGGCCCTCACCCACGCGCTGAGGCGCGTTGCCCTCTCCCTCAGGAGAGGTGAGTAAGCGTCGCCCGAGAGATGCTTCGACTCCGCTGCGCTGCGCTCAGCATGACAAGCCCACCCCGCCACCGCAGGGCCCTCACCCACGCGCTGAAGCGCGTTGCCCTCTCCCTCAGGAGAGGGGACAAGGCGGTCCACCCGTGCACACCAGCCCCGTGTGCGCTCCGCTGTCGCGCACGCTGGATTCCCGCCTTCGCGGGAATGACGGAGTGGGGCTAGTCCTCTTCCAGCGTCGAAGTGTCGCCCTCGTCGAGGCCGAGTTCGCGGGCCTTGAGGAGGCGGCGCATAATCTTGCCGCTGCGCGTCTTGGGGAGGCCGGGGATGATCTCGATTTCGCGCGGGGCGACGGCGGCGGCGAGCTTCTGGCGCGCGAAGCCCATCAGCTCGCGGCGCAGTTCGTCGCTCGGCTCGTAGCCGTCCTTGAGGGAGACGAACGCCTTGACGACCTCCATCGCGATGGGGTCCGGCTTGCCGATGACGCCGGCCTCGGCGACGGCGGGGTGCTCGATGAGGGCCGACTCGACCTCGAACGGGCCGACGAGGTGCCCGGCGGTGTTGATGACGTCGTCGGAGCGCCCGATGAACCAGTAGTAGCCGTCGGCGTCGCGGACGGCCTCGTCGCCGGTGATGTACCAGCCGTTGACGAAGCGGGAGTCGTAGCGCTCCTGCTGCTGCCAGTAGGTCTGGAACATGGAGGGCCAGGGCGTGCGGACGGCGAGGTTGCCCTCCGTCCCGTCCGGCTTCTCGTTGCCCTCTGCGTCGATGATGCCGGGGTTGATGCCGGGGAGCGGCCTGCCCATGGAGCCGGGGCGGATGTCCATGCAGGCGTAGTTGGCGATCATGATGCCGCCGGTCTCGGTCTGCCACCAGTTGTCGTGGAAGGGCATGCCGATGGCCTCGACGCCCCACTCGACGGCCTCGGGGTTGAGCGGCTCGCCGACGGACGCGGCGAAGCGGAGGTTGGAGAGGTCGAACGTCTTCGGAAGCTCGACCCCGGACTTCATGAGCATGCGGATTGCCGTGGGGGCGGTGTACCAGACGGTGACGTTGTAGTCCTCCAGTATCTGGTACCACTTGCGGGCGCTGAAGCCGCCCTCGTAGATGACCTGCGTGACGCCGTTCGTCCACGGGGCCGACATTCCGTAGGAGGTGCCGGTGACCCATCCGGGGTCGGCGGTACACCAGTAGATGTCGTCCGGGTGGAGGTCGAGGCACCACTTGCCGGTGAGGTAGTGCTGGATGACGGCATTGTGGCGGTGGACGGCGCCCTTGGGCTTGCCGGTGGTGCCAGAGGTGTAGTGCATGATGGAGTAGTCGTCGCGCGTTGTGGCGATGGGGCCGAAGTCGTCCGAGGCCTCGTTCATCAGGGCGTAGTAATCGAGGTCGCCCTCGGCGAGGGGCTCGGCGGAGCGCCCGTTCTTGTTGACGACGATGATGTGCTGCAGGTCCGGGAGCTGCGGGAGTATCTCCGCGATCTTCTTCCGCAGGTCCGGCTGGGTGACGAGCACCTTCGCGCTGCTGTCCTCCATGCGGTCGCGGACGGGGTCGGGGCCGAAGGCGGAGAAGAGGGGGCCGATCACGCAGCCGGCCTTGAGCGTACCGAAGACGGTGAAGTAGATCTCCGGCACGCGCTCCATGAAGGTGAAGACGCGGGTGCCCTTCTCAACGCCGAGCGCGCCGAGGACGTTGGCGAAGCGGTTGGTCTCTCGGCGCATGTCGTCGTAGGTGTAGGTCTCCTTCTCGCCGTTCTTGCCCTCCCAGATCATCGCGGGCTTGTCGCCGTTGCCGCGGACGACGTGGCGGTCGATGGCCTCGTAGGCGAGGTTGAGCCCGCCGCCGGGGAGGAAGTCGATCTCCTTCTCGACGTCGTCCCAGTCGAACGAGGCCCGCGTGGCCGCGTAGTCGGCGAGGTTGGGATCGTCGCGGGAGGTGGAGGGTTTGGTGATGGTCTCGTGGCGTTGCATCGTCATGTCGCGCCTCTTCAATTCTGATCCCTCTCTTGGGGGAGAGGGCTAGGGTGAGGGCCCTGTGTGTATGGGGCAGGCGCAAGTGTATGGAGGGGCGGTTGGAGTGGCAAGGGGTGGAGTTGCGCGCCCATTCAGCATGACAATTTGGATTGAGTAAAATGCGCGGGCTACAGGAGGCGGCATGACCAACGCTGAACAGGCAAACGGAAGTATCGAGCGGCGGCACGATCTGGACGCGCTGCGGGCGTTCGCGATGCTGCTGGGCATCGTGCTGCACGGGGCGCTGGCGTTCATCCCCGGCGGGTGGGCGGTCAGCGACGCGTCGGTCGAGGGCGACGGGACGCCATACGCCGTACTGGTGGCGGCGATCCACGGGTTCCGGATGCCGGTCTTCTTCCTGATGAGCGGCTTCTTCACGGCGATGCTGTGGCGGCAGCGCGGACTGCAGGCGCTGGTGACCCACCGGGCGCGGCGGGTCCTGCTGCCGCTGGTGCTCGCGATGATCGTCGTGATCCCGCTGACGTGGGCCGCATGGGGTTACGCGGAGAACGCGTTCAAGGCGGTCGACGACGGCGCTGTCGCGGAAGAAGCGGAGACCGTGCCGGAGGACGACGTGTGGAGGGCTGCGGCGCGTGGCGACGTCGCCGCGCTGGAGCGCCACGTGGCAGAGGGAGCGCCGCTGGACGTTCCCGACCCGGCCCTGGGCACGACGCCGCTGGGCTGGGCGGCGTTGCACGGTCACGTGCATGTGGCGGAGTGGCTGCTCGACAACGGCGCAGGGGTGCACACGCTCAACGGCGACGGGAGCACGGCGATGCACTCGGCGGCGTTCATGGGCCGGGCGGAGATCGTGCGGCTGCTGCTGGAGCGCGGCGGGGACCCCCACGCCCGGCACCCGAACGGCGCCCTTCCGATCCACAGCAGCCTCGCGGACCCGGCAACGACTGCGTACTACGTGGGCCTGCTGGGGTTGTCGTACGAGCAGGCGGCGCTGGATGCGGGGCGCAAGGAGGTCGTGCAACTCCTGACCGAAGCGATGGAGCAGCCGAAGGCGGCGGACGCAGCCGGGGCAGACGAGGAGGCGGACGCCGCAGGGGAGCGGACCGACGCGGCGGGCGGAGTCGCGCCGTACCGCGACGACCCCCACGCAGACGTAGACGAGGGCACGGGCCTGCTCGTGCCGTGGTATTGGGAAGGGGTGTATGCGAGAAACTGGGGCGGGCTGTTCACTTACGACGTCTTCAGCCACCTCTGGTTCCTCTGGTATCTCGTCTGGCTGGTGGGCGGGTTCGCCCTGGTCGCGTGGGCCGCGGGACGACTGGGCCTCAGCCTCTCCCGGCTGCCGGAGCGGCTGGTGGTCACCCCGGCGCTCTACCTGTGGGCGGTGCCGGTGACGATGGCAACGCAGTACTTCATGGGCGTCGAAGGCCACTTCCCGGCGTACGGTGCGGACACCTACACGGGGCTTCTCCCGGCGCCACACGTGCTGGTCTACTACGGCGTCTTCTTCGGGTTCGGCGCCGCCTACTTCGGCCGCAACGAGGGCGGGGCCCGCATCGGGCGCTGGTGGCAGGCGACGTTGCCGCTCGCGCTGGTCGTGTTCCTGGTCGGCGTCGTGCTGACCTTCCCCGAGGAGGGCGGCACGGCGCAGGGAGGGGCACGTTGGGGCTCGCTGTTCTTCCAGGCCACCTACGCCTGGATGATGGCGCTGGGGCTGATGGGGCTCTTCCGCGCGGTGCTGGGAACGGGGAACGCGCGGGTGCGCTACCTGTCGGACGCCTCGTACTGGCTCTACCTGATGCACCTGCCGCTGATCATCGCGCTGCAGGGATTGTCCTTCGAGTGGGCGCTGCCGGCGGTGGTCAAGCTGCTGCTGCTGATCGCGGTGACAACGGGCGTGCTGCTGGTCGTCTACGAGTGGGGCGTGCGGTACACGCCGGTGGGGACGCTGCTGAACGGGCGGCGCAGGCGGGCCTAGCGGTAGACGGCGCTGACGTGGTCGCGGAGGGCGGGCATGACCTGCTCGGCGATGCGCTCCATGTTGCCTATCGCCTGCTCGTGGGGCATGGAGCCGAACTGCGGCAGCAGGACGAGCGTGCCGATGCCGGACTCGTCGATGCACTCGCGGAGGCGGCGCGTCACGGTCTCGGCGGAGCCGATGATGATCTGCGAGTTCCCATCCAACTGCTCGATGGTTGTGCGCTGCGTCCCGATGGCGGAGAAGGCGCGCAGGACGTTCTTCGCGGAGTCCTCGGAGAAGTAGCCGGGCGGGAAGAAGACAGGGAGCGGGCGGCGCACCAGCTGGTTGAAGAGGTACTCGGCGTGCGGCCTCGCCTCGTCGATGGCGGCCTCGTCGGTCGCGCCGACGTAGACGGGGAGCGCCCAGCCCATCTGCTCCGGCGCGGCGTCGTAGCCGTTCTCGCGTGCGGCGTCGCGGTACTGGCCCATGAAGCGGGCGACGTTGCGGAACGGCGTGAAGGTGACGATGAAAGTGTAGCGGCGCTCCGCCGCCCAGCCGATGGTCTCGCCGCTGCCCTGCGACGGTATCCAGATGGGCGGGTGCGGCTGCTGCAGCGGGCGTGGCCACGGGTTCACGTACTCGAACCGGTAGTGCTTCCCCTCCCAGCGGAACGGACCGGGGCGCGTCCACGACTCGACGATGAGGTCGTGCGCTTCGCGGAAGCGCTCCAGGCTGGTGGCCGGGTTCATGGTGAAGTTGTGGTACTCCGGCCCAATGCCGCGGACGAAGCCGCAGATGACCCTGCCGCCGCTGATGACGTCCATCATCGCGACCTCCTCCGCGACGCGCAGGGGGTGATCACGGAGCGGGGTGGCGTTGCCGAGGATGGCGATCTTCGCGCGCTGCGTCCGGGCGACGAGGTACGAGGCGATGACGTCCGGCGACGGCATGAGGCCGTAGGCGGTCTGGTGGTGCTCGTTGACGGCGATGGCGTCGAAGCCGAGCTCCTCGGCATAGACGAGCTGGGAGAGGTACTGCTCGTAGACCTGGGCACCGCGCTCAGGGTCGAAGTGGGCGTTGGAGTAGGTGACCCACGCGGAGCGCTCGCTCTCGAACGACTCGTTGAGGTGCGGCCACGGCATGAGGTGGAAGTAGACGAACTGCATCAACCCTCACCCACGCGCTGAAGTGCGTTTCCCTCTCCCACGGGGAGAGGGGAGTTCATGCAGGAACCCGGTGACGAGTGCTGCGGTCGCCTCGGGCTGCTCGCGGGCGGGGAAGTGGCCAGCGTTGTCCACAACCGCGAGCCGACCGTCCGGCGCGCCGTTCGCGAGCGCCTCGCCGTGGGCGCGCGAGAGGAAGCGGTCGTTCGCGCCCCAGACAACGAGCGTCGGGGGTCGCAGACGGTGGAGGCGCCCGGCAAGCGCGGGGTTGACGTAGCGCGGCTGCCAGACCAAGCGCGCCGTCATGCTCTCGTTGCGGATGGCGGAGTCCTCGTCCACGTCCGGTGCGAGGGCCGGGTCGTCGAAGAAGAGGGCGGGGCGCTCGTCCTGCCGCAGCACGAAGTAGTCGGCGGGTGGGTCGCCGGGGATATCGATGCCGGGCGCGCCGATGGCGACGAGCGCTGATGCGGGCGCGCCGTGTACGGCGGCCTCGACCGCGAGCCACCCGCCGAGGCTCGCGCCGACGATGGCAGCGGGTGCGAGGGCGTCGGCGAGGTCGGCGACGGTGAATGCGAGGTCGTCGAGCGTGTCGGCCCATTCCGGGCGTTCGCTGCATCCGAAGCCGGGCAGTTCAGGGGCGATGACCTCGAAGCGCTCGGCAAGCAGGTCGAGGAACGGCGTCCACGCGGAAGAGAGCTCGTCGTGGATGAAGAGCAGGCGCGGGCCGTTTCCGTCGCGGAGTGCGGCGATGCTGACGTTCGGAAGGTCGATGGAGGTCTGGGTTGGCGGCATGAGGCTAGAGCGGCGAGGCGACGGGGCCGAAGGGCACCTCGATGAGGGTTGGGGCGTCGTTGGATGCGATGGTGTCCCGCAGGGCGGCTTTGAGGGCGGGAGCGTTGTCGACCCTGATTCCGCGCGCGCCGTATGCGTCGGCGAGTTTCATGAAGTCGGGGTTGTGGAGTTGCGACCCGATAACGCGTCCGTTGAAGCGGTCCGCCTGGTCGCGCATGACGTTGCCGTAGGCGTTGTCGTTGAAGACGATAGCGATGGCGTTGATGCCGTACTGCACGGCGGTTGCGAGCTCCTGGGAGTTGAAAAGGAAGCCGCCATCGCCGGAGATGCAGACGACGGCCCTGTCCGGCTGGGCGACCTTCGCGCCGAGCGCGGTCGGCCAGGCGTAGCCGAGGTTGCCGAAGTAAGAGGAGGTCAGGTAGGTACCGGGCTGCTCGACCGAGTAGAAGAGCCTGCTGTAGTAGCCGAGCTGCGTTACGCCCGCGACGAGAATGCCGTCCGGCGGGATGGCGGCGCGTACGGCGTGCATGTAGGAGTCGAGCGGCTCGATGCGGAGCGCGGGGCCGAAGCGTGCAGCCCTCAGCTTCTCCAGCATCTCGCGCTTGCTCTCGGTGGGAGGCATCGCATCAGCGAGGGCGGCCGCGAGCTTCTCCAGCGAGCCCCTAGCGTCGCCGAGCACGCCAACCGTGTTGGCGAAGTTGCGCCCAATCTCGTCCGGGTCGACGTCTATCTGGACGACCTGCGCGTCGTGGGTGAGCATCGCAGTAGCGAAGCGAGTGCCGACGGCGAGGAAGACGTCGTGGTGCTTGAGGTGCTCGCGGAAATCGTCGCCGCGGGACTTCAGGGAGCCCATACTGAGGTAGTGGGAGTCCGGGATGGCGCCCTTGCCCTCGTGCGTGGTCATCACCGGGGCCTGGAGGTGCTCGGCCACGCGGAGGAGGGCGCCAGAGGCCCCGGAAGACATGACGCCGCCACCGGCCCAGATGAGCGGGTTCTTCGCCTGCGCGAGCACCTGGGCGGCGCGCTCGACGTCGGCATCGGACGCGGCCTCGCGGCGATAGTCGCCAGGCTCGACGAGGTCGATGTCGGCAGTCTCGGCGAGCGTTTCGGGTGGGATCTCTATCTCTACGGGGCGCGGGCGTCCGGTGCGGAGCTGGCGGAACGCTTCGTGGACGGCGGCGGGCACGTCCGCAGCGTTCAGGACGCGGTAGGCGGCCTTGGTCACGGGGCGGATGGCGTCCATCTGGTCGTTGACCTCGTGGAGGATGCCGCGGTCGACTCCGATGAGGTCGCGGTCGACCTGCCCAGAAACGACGAGGATGGGCGAGGAGGCCGCGTATGCGGTGCCGATGGCGGCGGAGGCGTTGAGGAGGCCGGGGCCGGGAACGACCATCGCTGTCCCGGTGCCGCCGCCCGCACGGGTGAACCCGTCGGCCATGTAGGCGGTCGCCTGCTCATGGCGCACGGTGATGAAGCGCATACCGGGTTCGTTCAGGATGGGGTCGACGGCGTGGTACATCTGGACGCCGGGGATGCCGAAGACGACCTGCACTCCCTCGCGGTAGAGGGAGCGGATCAGGGCCTGTCCTCCGGTCATCTCAGGCATGGGTGTTGCTCCTGCGCGCGGGCGCGCATAACCACGCTCCGGGGCGTGGCAGGCGCATTATAGCGCGGGCAGGCCCGCATGAGCGCCCGCGCCCGGCTCACCGCATGACACATGCGTGCTCCGGTGTCGTACAATGCGCGCGCTTTCTGAGCAGGTTGGCTTTTCAAGTACCAAGGGAATGAGCGAAAGGAGATTGTTCTATGGCTGGAGAAGTAGCTGTTTTCATCGATCTGGAGAACCTGCGCTACGGCCTCTTGAATCACTACGGCATGGAGCCGGACTTCCGACAGATAGTGGAGAAGGCGCAGCAGTACGGACGCCCCACGCTGATGCGCGCCTACGCTGACTTCAGCGAGCACCCGTCCGAGATCACGCGCCAGTTGTCCATGTGCGGCATCGAGGCGATCAATATCCCGGTGAAGCGTTCACTGGTCACGAAGGGCGGACAGCAGATAGAGCGTGTGAAGAACGCGGCTGACATGGCGCTGGCGCTCGACATGATGGTCGAGGCGTTCGATACAGACACCGGCGGGAAGGAGAAGGTCTTCCTGATGGTGTCAGGCGACGCGGACTACATGCGGTTGGTGACCCAGGTGAAGAACCGGTTCGGCCAGCGCGTCATCATCTGCAGCGTGCCCGAGAGCGTGAGCAACGATCTCGTCGCGGCGGCGGGCAACGAGACCGACCACTACGAGACGCCGGAGGTCGAGAGTGTCGATCCGGACGAGCTGAAGGCGGCCATCGTCGCGATGGTGCAGCGCGGGCCTTCGCCTCTGCACTACTGGAGCCTGCGCATCATCGATTCCTGGTGCCAGGACCCGAGGCAGGCGATTCCGGGGACGGCGAAAGAGAAGCGGGACGCCATCGGGGATCTGTGCGACGAGGGAGTGCTGTACCGTCAGCCGTTCCACGACGAACGCTCCGGCAGGCAGGTGTCCGAGGCCCTGCTGGACGAGGAGCGGGCGATGGAGCTGGGCTACCTGTAGGCACCCACCGCCTCGCGAGAGCCCGAACAGACAAGGAGCACGTCATGGCGCGATTTCCACGGGTCACAGCCCGCGAACAAGTGTCCCCTGAGCACCAACAGCACTACGACTACATAGCGGGAAGCAGGGGGCATGTCGTCGGGCCGTTCACCGTGCTGCTGAACAGCCCCGACCTCGCGCAGCGCATCGCGTACGTAGGGACGTACGTTCGATTCGAAAACACGCTTCCGGGCGATCTGCGGGAGCTGGCGATCCTGACGGTCGCGCGTGAGTGGAACTGCCAGTTCGAGTGGACAGCCCATCAGCCGATAGGGGAGGGCGAGGGGCTGAGCGCAGCAACCATCGCGGCGGTTCGCGACAGGACGGCTCCGGACGGGCTCTCCGGCGACGAGGCGCTGGTGTTCCGGTACGTGAGTTCACTCCTGGAGAAGGGGCGCGTGCCGGACGACGTGTTCCAGCAGGCGCACGAGCGGTTCGGGACGAGGACGGTCACGGACCTGACGGCCACGGCGGGCTACTACTCGATGCTGGCGTGCGTGCTGAACGCGGGTGCGGTCACGCCGGATGAAGGGACGCCGCACCTGCTGTCGGACGCGGAATACTAGCCCCCGATACTGCCTTTCAAGACCGGATGAATCCGGTCCGTCCTTGCTCTCGTATCTGAGCTTGGGTGGGACGGGTATCATCCTCCGCGCAGGTTCCTGAGGAGCATCGGCATGCGTTTCTTGTCCGTCAAGGCGGGCCCCTTCTACGTCTGGCAATACCCGGTGCTGCTTGCCGTTCTCGTCGGGGCAGGGCTGGCAGCCTTCTTCTACGCTCCGGAGCGTTTGACGACCCCGCCCGGAGGGCTTGCCGAGGATGAGCAGTTGGTGCCGGTGCAGCGCGGGACGCTGACCGACGCCATAGCAACGAGCGGGACGGTGGTGTTCCCCCTGCGCGAGGAGGCCTCATTCGCAGTTGCCGGCGAGGTGGGCGACGTGCTGGTGAGCGTGGGAAGCGTCGTGCGGGAAGGGGATGTGCTCGCGCGGCTTGACGCGGCGTCGACCGCGTCGCTGGAGCGTGACGTGGCGAAGACGGAGGTGGACCTGCGCGACGCCCAGGACGCGCTGGCCGACGCGCTCGGCCTGCCGGATGCGTCCGAGGTTGTGGCGGCAAGCGACGCTGTGACGCTCAGCCGCCGCGCGTTGGAGAACGCGCATGCGGACCTCGAGCTCGCGATGAAGAACGCGGCCAGGGACGAGGCCGATGCGCACGATGCGATCCAGGACGCACTCGACGTGGTCCAGGATGCGCTCGAAGTGGTGGACGAGAGGGCGGAAGCGTACGCAGAGGTATTCACGCAGTGGCTGGGCGTCCCTGCATCCGAGGTGAACACACAGCAGAGCCCCTCGGAAGTGCTCGAGGGGTGGGAGCTGGACCTGGACGCACTGTTCGACGACCGCCAGGTGCTGGACCACGATCTTTCATGGATGGAACCGCCCGACGACGACCCGGCGACGCTGTGGGACGAACTGGTCGTCTTCTCCTGGAAGACGCTGTACGTCGGCAGGCTGGCGGGGACGTGCCCGGACGGCCCTCCGTACGAGGGGCGGTGCGCGGAGCACGAGATGGAGGAGGCGTGGACCGGGTTGGAAGACGCCCGAGCAGCGGTGGACGATGCGGGGGCAACGGTGGACGACGCGCGAGCGGCGCTGGAGAACACGCTCGCGAAGGCGGCGCGGGACGTGTTGTCAGCTGAGGAGGCGGTGGAGAAGGCTGAGAGCGCGCTGGCGACGGATGAGGAAGCGGCGGAGGACGTGGTCGCGGAAACGGCATCGCTGGACGTGGACCTGCTGAGGTCTGAAGTAACGGTGGCAGAGCACGCGCTCGCCGAGGCACAGGAGGACCTCCGGAACGCGGTGCTGACCGCGCCGGTGTCCGGCATCGTCGAGGACGTTTCGATGGAGGCGGGAGACCGCCTGTCGGAGCAGGGTGGGCAGCAGGCGCCGACCATCACCATCCTTGACCCGTCCGTGGTGGACGTCGACGGCTCGGTGGACGAGATCGACGTGCTTGCGGTGTCGGTGGGGATGCCGGTGGCGGTGAGCCTGAGCGCGCTGGAAGGACAGACGCTGACCGGCGAGATCGTCGAGATCGGCGCGTCGTCGTCCGGACAGACGGGTGTGGTGACGTTCCCGGTGACGATACGGCTGGACGTTCCGGCTGGCCTGACGCTGCGCGACGGGCTGACCGCGATCTCGGAGATCGTGCTGGCGCAGTACCCCGGCGAGCTGCTGATCCCAACGTCGGCGGTGACCGGCAGCATCATCTCGCCGGTGGTGCGCGTGTCGGTCGATGGTGCGATCGAGGAGCGAAGCGTCTCCCTCGGTCCTAGCGACGATTTCTGGGTGGTGGTGCTGGAAGGGTTGTCCGAGGGCGAGCAGGTGGTGATGCCTGAACCCGCATCCGTTGGGCAGGGCGGCGGCGGCGCGTTCGGGGCCGTGTTCGGCGGCGGGGCGAGGCGGATCCGCGGCGGAGGCGGATAGCCATGCCCGCTGTCATAGAAGTGACCGACCTGCGGAAGACGTACCGCCTGGGCGCGCTGGACGTTCCGGTGCTTAACGGCGTGAGCCTGAGCGTGGAGCGCGGAGAGATGGTCTGCATCATGGGGCCGTCCGGCTCCGGGAAGTCGACGCTGATGAACATCATCGGTTGCCTGGATGCACCGACCTCCGGCAGCTACCTGCTGGAAGGCGAGGAGGTGAGCCGCTGGGGCGATGCGCGCCTGGCGGCGGTGCGCAATCAGAAGATCGGGTTCGTGTTCCAGACGTACAATCTGCTGCCGCGGCTCTCCGCGCTGGCCAACGTGGAATTGGCGTTGCAGTACGGTGACCGGAGGAACGCACGCGCCCGCTCGCTACAGGCGCTGGAGTCGGTGGGGCTGGGGCACCGCTACAAGCACCGTCCGCTGGAGCTCTCCGGCGGCGAGCAGCAGCGCGTGGCGATAGCCCGGGCGCTGGTGAAGGACCCGGCTATCGTGCTCGCGGACGAGCCGACGGGCGCGCTCGACAGCCGCTCGAGCGCCGAGATCATGGCGATCCTGCAGCGGTTGAACCGCGAGGAAAGGCTGACGGTCGCGCTGGTGACGCACGAGGCCGACATAGCGCGGCACACGCGGCGCATGATCTCGCTGCGCGACGGGCTGGTCGTGGGCGATGAGCCGGTTGCCGAGCCGCTGCTGGCGCAGGCGGCGGAAGGCGCACCGGCATGACGCCCTTCGCGCTCATCGGCACGGCGTGGTCGTCCATCGGGGGGAACCGGTTGCGGACGGGGCTGACGCTGCTGGGCATCATCATCGGTGTGGCGGCGGTGATCGCGCTCATGTCCATCGGACGCGGGGCGCAGGAAGACATCACGAACAGGATCGAATCGCTCGGCTCGAACCTGCTGTACGTGCGGCCGCTGGACGGCGACCTGACGCTGGATGACGCGCTGGCGCTGGTGGACCCGGTGTTCGCGCCGTCAGTCGTGAGCGTTGCACCGGAGGTGTCCACCGCCGGCGCGGTGACGTACCTGGCCACGGAGACGTTCGCACAGGTTGCGGGCGTCACCCCAGAGTTCGCGGACGTGCGGAACTTCGAGGTCGCGTCGGGCGAGTTCATATCTCCCGCGCACGTGCAGAGCAGGAGGAACGTGGCGGTGCTGGGCTCGCAGACAGCGGAGGACCTGTTCGGCGAGCGCGATCCGATTGGCGTGGACATCGCCATCTCCGGCATCCGGTTCAGGGTCATCGGCGTGCTGGAGAGCAAGGGTGCGACCGCCTTCGGGAACGAGGACAGCCGCGTGCTCGTTCCGCTGACGACGGCGTTCTATCGGCTGAGCGGACAGCGCACGGCGGAGGGCGCGGTGACCGTGGACCTCATCAACGTGCAGGCGGACGGCGAGCGGATCGACGAGGCGCAGCAGGAGGCTGAGATCGTGCTGCGCCTGCGGCACGAGATCACGGACGCGGACGATTTCACGGTCGACACGCAGCAATCGGTGATCGACGCGCTGAGCGAAACGACGGAGACGTTCACGGTGTTCCTGGGCGCGGTCGCGGGCATCTCGCTGGTTGTCGGGGGTATCGGCATCATGAACATCATGCTGGTGTCGGTGACAGAGCGCACGCGGGAGATCGGCATCCGCAAGGCGCTGGGCGCGAAGCGGCGCGACATCCTCGCGCAGTTCGTGACGGAGGCGGTGCTGCTGAGCATCGGCGGCGGACTGCTGGGCATCGGGGCCGGCGTGGTGGCCTCCCGGGTGCTGGACGGGTTCAATCTTGCGGGCTCGGAGTTGACGACGGTGTTCAGCGGCGACATCGCGGTGCTGGCGCTGGTGGTGTCGGCGGGGATAGGGCTGTTCTTCGGTATCTACCCGGCGGCGCGTGCCGCGCAGTTGCATCCGATAGAGGCGCTGCGGCATGAGTAACGGAGGTTCACGCTGATGGCTCCGAAGGGGTTCATCCTGACGTTGCTGCTGCTCGCTCTCGTGGGAGCAGGCGCGGGCTACGGCGTTGCGCAACTCGTTCCGGCAGACGAAGAGGAGCAGGCGCCCGTGACGGCGGACCTCATCGCGCCGGGCGCAGACGGCGCAGATGCGGGTACAGGGGCCGGCGCCGGGACTGGTCGCGCCCGGCAGACCGGCGGACAGCCCACAGCGGACGACGTGATAGCGGCGATGCCGCAGGAGATGCGCCAGCAGTTGGAGAACGATCCCGAAGCAGCGGCAATGGCGCGTGCCCAGATACAGATGGCTATCGATTCCGGCCAGATACCGCCGGAGGTACTGCAGGGGTTGGCGGGTGGAGGAGTGGCGGGCGTGCCGGACACAGGAGCGCAGGACGCGGACCCGGGCGCGCGGAACGCCGAACCGCTCACCGGCACCGTGGTGTCGTTCGGAGGCGGGACGCTGCGGCTGGAGACGCCGGACGGGGAGGCGACCATCGCCGTGCCGGACGACGCGCCGGTGAACGTGACGACGGCCGCGGGCGACGCGCAGTCCTACCTGGCGGAAGGGGCGGAGGTGTCGGTCATCGCGCGTCCGGACGACTCGGGCGGCCTGGCGGCTGCGGCAATCATCGTAGGCTCCGCGGAGGGCGTGGGCGGGGGGCGCGGCTTCGGCGGACTTGCGTCGGTGGTCATAGGGTCGATCACGTCGTTCGCGGACGGTGTGCTCACATTGGAGACAGCGGACGGCCCGACGGAGTTCGCCGTGGCGGACGATGTGCCGGTGCGCATCACGACGACGGCGGCTGAAGCCGCATCCGAGGTGACGGCAGGCGTGAGCGTGACGGCGTTCGTGCAGCGCGAGGCAGACGGCAGCCTGTCCGCGGCGAGCGTGCGTATCGGCGCAGGAGGTGGAGGGTTCGGGGGCGGGCTGTTCGGCGGTGGCCAGGGCGGCGGTCGCCAGCGTGGCAACGCAGGCGAATCCGGTGGGTGAGACGCAGGACAGCGCCGGCGGGGTGAGCGTTCTGCGGAACGCCGTCGACGGAGCGGAGTGGGCGTTCATCTACGCCCCGGGTGCAGGCTCCAACCTGCGTGACCCGTTCGGGCAGCGGCTCGCTGAGCGTCTGCCGGAGGCAGGCATATCGCTCGTGCGCTTCCAGTTCCCGTACCAGGAGGCAGGGCTCCGCAGGCCGGACAGCCCGGCTACGCTTCTCGCGACGTGGCGCGCCGTGCTGGAATCGTCCCGCACCGGCGGCGCGCGTATGGCCATAGGGGGCAGGTCGCTGGGTGGGCGCATCGCATCGGTGTTGGCGTCGGAAGGAGCGGCGGTGGACGCGCTGGCGCTGTTCGCCTATCCGGCGCATCCGCCGGGCAAGCCGGAGCAATTGCGGACGGCGCACCTGCCAGGCATCGGTTGCCCGGCGCTGTTCTGCTCCGGGACGCGCGACCCCTTCGCCTCGCCGGATGAACTAGCCGCCGTTGCTGCGTTGGTGCCAGACGCGCGCGTGCACCTGCTCGACGGCGCGGACCACGGCTTCGCGACACTCAAGTCGAGCGGTCGCTCGCGGGAGGACGTGTGGGCGGAGGCTGCGGGCGTGCTCGAGGAGTGGCTGGGCGGGCTATAGGGGGTATCTGATGGACAGAACATTGCACTGACAAGCATCTGCTATCGGTAGCACGTTTGCGTTCTCCAGCCGGTCCGCCTATCATGGAGTGACCTTGGTAGACGGAGGGCCCGATGGCCTCGCAGGATTCACCCGTCACTCATCGAGAGTTCGGCGACTTCCGGGAGGAGAATGCCCGGCAGCATGGTGAACTCGGCCAACGCATCATCCAGGCAGAGAACCGATTGCTCTGGAAGTTGCTGGGGGCGATGGTGGTCATCGTCGGCGGCTCTACCTTCTACCTTGTCGAGAGGCTCGGCTGATGGCCAAGCCCCGGTAGAAGCCCGGCTGCCCGCTGAAGAGGGCAAACTGCATGTAATCCTTTCGCAAGGGTTCCCCCATAAGGGGGGCGGGCTACGTCTGCCCCTAGGACGCGAGGGAGAGTGCGTCGCAGTCGCGCGGGTTGATGTCCGGGCGGAGCGAGTTGAAGACGAGGAAGTGGAGCGTGCCGTCCGGCGAGCGTTCGCCGTACTCGACCTCGACCGCCAGTGACGGCTTGCACCAGTGGGAGAAGAGGCTGACGTGCGGCTCCTGGGAGAAGGGGCACCGATCGGTGTGCAGCTGGGAGAGCATCCGGTGGAGTAGGCGCTGGTCGCCCCGGGCTGTGCCCGCGCCCGCTGCGCCGGTGAAGCGGAGCCGTCCGTCCTCGAAGACGCCGAGCAGGAGCGAGTCGAAGGGCTGCCTGCTGCCGCCGAACGTGTAGCCCCCGACGACGAGGTTCATGGTGCGGGAGTGCTTGGTGGAGAGCCAGTGGCGGGAGCGCTTGCCCGGCTCGTAGAGGCTGTGCTTGTCCTTGGCGACGATGCCGTGGAGGCCGAGCTCCCTCGCGGCGGCGTACATCGCGACCCCCTCGCCCTCCTCGAAGTGGCAGACATGGACCGTGGCGTTGGGGCGCAGCGCGTCGTGGAGGCGGGCCTTGCGCTCGTAGAGCGGTCTGTCCAGAAGCGATCCGCCGTTCAGGTGGAGGATGTCGAACACCTCGTAGTTGACGGGGGTGCGACGCGACGCGTCCGCTCCGGCGAGCCAGCGCTCGACGACCGCGTAGCGCTCCGGGATGCCGTCGTCGCTGAGCGCCACCAGTTCGCCGTCGAGCACGGCGCTCGCGCCGCCGACGGCGTTCCGCAGAGCGTCGGCGACCTCGGGGAACGCGGCGGTGATGTCGGTCCCGCCTCGCGTGTGCATGCGCACGTCGTCGCCGCTGACCATGGAGATGGCACGGATGCCTTCCCACTTGATCTCGTAGAGGCGGTCGGGCGCGTCGGTGGGCTCGGGGGAGGGCGTGGGGATCATGGGTTCGACCATGCCGAGAGCGAGAGCGGAGCGTTCGTGGCCGGCGTGGGAGGTCGTCGCCATGGCGTCAGGAGGCCTTCCTCGTCTTGCGTGCGGCGGCGACAGGCTCCTCGGCTTCAGCGTCAGGCGTGGGGGCTCGGGCCGCCTCGATGGATGCACGCAGGGCCTCCATGAGGTCGCGCACCTTGCCCTGCGGGGCCTCGGGGGCCGCGGAGATGGGCGCGCCGGAGCCGAGCTTGGCCTCGATCACCTGCTGGAGCGCGTCCCGGTACTCGTCCCGGTACTCGCCGGGCTGGAACTCCCCGGTGAGCTGGTCGATGAGCATGACCGCCATCTGCAGTTCGGCATCGCTCAGTTCGACGTCGCCGGGCAGGTCGAGTTCGGCGGTGCCGCGTATCTCGTCCGGGTAGTACATCGTCTCCATGATGAGGCCGTCGTCATAGGGACGGATGAGGCAGAGGTGCTCCTTGTTGCGGAGGGCGACCTTGGCGACGGCGACGCGGTTGGTCTCCTCCAGCGCCCTTCTGAGCAGGACGAACGGCTTTACGCCGACGCTCTCCGGCTCGATGTAGTAGCTCTTCTCATAGTGGACGGGGTCGATGGTGGCGATGTCCACGAAGCGGAGGATGTCGATGGTGTGAGTGGTCTTGAGCGGGAGGTTGTCGAAGTCCTCCGCCTCCATAACGAGGTACTCGTCGCGGGCGAACTCGAACCCACGGACGACCTCGCTGTATTCGACCTCTTCCTCGTGGTAGGGGCACCAGCGCCTCTGCTTGAGGCGGGTGTGGCAGGAGTCGTGCAACTGGACGAAGCCGATGTCCTTGCTCTCGGTGGCGATATAGAGCTTCATGGGGATGGCGACCATCCCGAAACTTATCGCGCCTTTCCATATCGCACGGGCCATGCGCACCCCCTGAGCGGATTCAGTCTAGGTGTGCCGGGTGCGGCGGGTCAACGGGAGAATGGCACGCCGGTTGGGCAACCCTGCGGGGAGTGAGTGACGTATCTCCGGGCAGGAGTTTTCTCGAAAGTGTTGCATCTTGTCGTTTTCACTCGGGAACCGCTTTTCGATGCGCCACAATTGTCATCCGTTCCGCCACGGCAATCAGTACATCATTCAACAGTGAAACGACAAAATGCGACGATCTGCGGCACCCTACGCGGAGGGGAGACAGGGCCAGCGCAGGCCGTTCGAAGAACAGCGTACGGGAGTGCAGGGCGTTCGCGTAAGAGGCAGATGTCACAGGATGGCCGTAGCCCGGCAGTTCACCCCCATCCTAACCTTCCCCCATCAAGGGGGAAGGGATCATGTTGCCTGCGCTTCCTCCAGGTAGGAGTGGTCGAGGTAGGAGGCGATGTCCGGCCCGTGGGGAGGCGTGAGGCCGAAGCGGAGGCGTATGTCCAGCGGGATGGCGAACGTCTCCGGCTCCGGGCGCAGGGGGTCCGGGGTGTCGTCGAGGGCGCGCGCGGCACGCTCTTCGCTGAGCTCCGTTGCGCCAGCGACGAGCGCCGCCGCCGCGCTCCGCCGCGACGGGTCGGCTGCCCACCGGGACGCGTCGAGCAGGGCACGGAGGAAGCCGACGACGACACCGCGATTCGCCTCCCCCCACGGACGGCTGACGGCGAAGACGCCGCCCGGATAGCCGGGAACGACGTCCGAGTGGCGGGCGATGAGCCGCATGCCCGCCTCCTCGGCGCGGGCGTTCCACGGCGGGTTGAGGACGCCCGCGAACGTCTCACCTTTCTCCATCGACTCCAGCCGGTAGCCGGTCGCGCCGGCGGGGACGAACGTGTAGTCGCGGTCCAGCTCCAACCCGTGCTCCTGCAGGATGCGGCGCAGGACGAGGCCGTAGGCCGTGTCCACGGCATCGACCGCGAGCGCCTTGCCGCGCAGGTCGTCCCACGTCCGAACCTCGGGCCGCACGTAGACTGGCAGGTTCACCCCCGAGCTTGCACGAGCGACGGCGACGACCTCCGGCCCTTCGCGCTCCGACCACGCAAGGACGTTGTCGAAGGCGGTTGAGGCGATCTGCCAGCGACCCTGGATGAGGCCGCGCATCTGCTCGGTGGAGCTCGGCGTGCGCGTCACCTCGACCTCGATACCCTGCGCTTCGAAGAGGCCGCCCGCGCGTGCGAGCGTGACCGCCGCGCTCTCTCCGAACGTGATGAGGCCTATCTTGGTGAGTACAGGCATCGATGGTGCTCCTCTCTTGCGCCGCTCTACCCCACGCACTCAGGGCCCTCACCCTAACCTTTCCCTCAGGAGAGGGATCAGACTCCCAGACCGGCGCGGCGCTTGGTTACTATATCCTGTCGCTCTGCCCAGACGACGCGGCGCAGAGGAAGAGCATGGAGATAGGCCAGTTGGAGGCGTTCCTGACGGCGGTGCAGTTGCACTCGTTCAGCCGTGCGGCGTCGGCATTGGGCATCACGCAGCCGACGCTCAGCACCCGCATCCTCCTGCTGGAGAACGACCTTGGCGAGCCGCTGTTCGACCGTGTGGGCAGGGGCGTGCGCCTGACCAACGCGGGACGGGCGTTCATGCCGTATGCGCAGCGCGCGCTCGACACGCTGGAGCGTGGCAAGGAGACGGTCGCATCGAGCCGGACGGCGGCGACGGGGCGGCTGCATATCGGCGCGGCGCGCGGCATATCGTCGGCGGTGCTGCCCGGGATACTGGAGACGTTCCACGAGCGTTACCCTGCCGTGGACGTGGCGATCAAGACGGGGCGCTCGTCTGAAGTGCTGGAGTGGGTGCTGTCGGAGCAGATACAGGTGGGAGTGTCGCGGGAACTGAACCACCCGGAGGTGGAGACGACGCACCTGTACGACGAGGAGATCGTGCTGGTGACGCACCCGGAACACCGGTTCACGAAGGACGGTCACGCGAGCATCTACGAGGTGGGGTCAGAGCCGCTCATCATCTACGACAAGGAGAGCACGTACTTCGTGCTGATGGACCGGGTCTGCCGCGAGGCGGGCATCGTGCCGAACATCGCGATGGACCTGGACAGCATCGAGTCGACCAAGCGGATGATCGAGCGCGGGTTGGGCGTGAGCTTCCTGCCCTACAAGTCGGTGGAGCGGGAGTTCCGGATGGGCACGCTGGCGCACGTGCAGCTGGAAGAAGGGCACCGCATCACGCTGCCGACGGCGGTGATGGTGCGCAAGGCGTCGTCCTACGGCCCGCTAGTGACGGCGTTCCTGGACCTGCTGCAGGGCATGTACGGGAGTGGGGAAACGGAGGTTGAGGAGGCCTCTGCTAGACTCGACGCATGACCACCCTCGACGACCTGCAACGTTACCTCGACAACCCGCTGACCCCGGACGTGGCGGAGCGCGCGCTGCTCTCCGGCTCGATGGGTGAGTCGCCGTCGAAGTACTCGCGCAGCCCGGCGATGTGGAACGCGGCGTTCGGCGAGATCGGGCTCGACGCGGTGCACTGCCCGTTCGACGTGCGCCCAGAGAACCTCGCGGGGTTCGTGGAGGCGGCCCGGGCATACCCCGGCTTCATGGGCTCCAACGTGACGGTCCCGCACAAGCTGGCCATCATGCCGCTGCTGGACGAGATAGACCCCATCGCGCGGGAGATCGGCGCGGTCAATACGTTCATGCAGACGGAGGACGGCAGGCTCGTCGGCTTCAACACCGATGCCGACGGGCTGATCGCGAGCATGCTGCGGACGCTGCCTGGGCAGTCGGAGCCGTTCCTGCCGACGCTCGCGGGCAAGCGTGTGCTGCTGCTGGGCGCGGGGGGCGCTGGGCGCGCATCGGCCTTCGCGTTGGCGAAGGAGGTGGGCGACGGCTCGGTGCTGCTCACGAACCGCTCGCTGGAGCGCGCGGAGGAATTGGCGAAGCAGGCGGCAGCGGCCACCGGCGCCAAGGTAACCGCTACCAGCCAGGAGTTTGCCCTGGATTCAGTCTGGAGTATGGACGTCATCGTCAACGCCTCGACAGTGGGGCAGTCCGGCGTGCGTCGGCTCGGCAACGGCAAGGCGACGTCACTCGAAGCGTTCTCGTCGCTCGCGCCTGCCGCACCCACGATCGTCCCGGAGGACGGCGGTGGAGCGTCGTTCTGGGGTGAGTGGTTCAAGCGGTCGCAGGGGGCGATAGCGGAGAACAACGCGCGTTCGGCTGCGGCGATAGCCATGTGCAAACCGGACGCGGCATTCGTGGACGCGGTGTACTCACCGGACGAGACGGTGCTGCTGCGCCAGGCGCGGCTGTCGGGCCGCAAGGCGCTGAACGGCAAGGGGATGCTGGTGATGCAGGCGGCGTTCTCGTTCGTGAACCGGATGACGCGCCGTCACCTGCAGGCCGCTGGCCACGACCCCGACGCGCTGTACGACCGCGTCGTCGAGGTGATGGCGGCCGGGTTCTGAGCGTGCATCATGGAGATACCGGCAGGGGACTGGGTGCTGCGTCCGTGGCGCGAAGGCGATGAGCCCGCGCTGGCGAAGTACGCCAACAACCGCAATATCTGGATCAATGTCGGGGACGTCTTCCCCCATCCCTACACGATGGAGGACGCCGTGGCATGGGTCCAGTTGCAGAAGGACCGCGACCCCCAGACGGAGTTTGCCATCGCGAATGCCGATGAAGCTATCGGGGGGATGGGACTCAGGCCGCAGGGCGACGTGCACCGGCGGTCAGCCGAAGTGGGGTACTGGCTGGCGGAGCCGTTCTGGGGGCAGGGCATCACCACCCATGCGCTCCGAGCCATCACGGAGTACGCCTTTGTCACCTTCGACCTGGTCCGGCTCTACGCCCTCGTGAAGGAGTACAACCCGGCTTCGGCGCATGTGCTGGAGAAGTGCGGGTTCACGCTGGAAGGGCGGCTGCGGCGGAGCTTCACCAAGGACGGCAAGACGGGAGACCTGTTCCTGTATGCGCTCGTCCGGGAGTAAGCGGACGCCCCGCATCGACAGGCGGAGTAAGATAGGGCGCGGCACACCCGCAGGCGGAGGAGCAGCGATGGTCGACACAGCCCCTCAGCAGACGAAGGTCCGCAGGATAGACGGCGACAGCCACTTCTTCCCGCCGCCGGACTTCACCGGCGTGAGCGAGACGATCGGCGTCTCCGAGCAGGCGCTGGACATGTTGCTGCGCGACGCGCTCTTCTTCTCCGACCGGGAGGCGCGGCGCGGCGGCTTCCGCGCGTCGGCGGCGGGGCAGCGCACGGGGGCGGTCAACCCCACGGCGCAAACCACGGGGCAGAGTCGCGGGCCCCTCGGCCACGGGGTCGCGGACCAGCGGGTGAAGCTGCTGCCGGAGACCGGGTTCGACATGCAGGTGCTGATCCCGGACGGCATCTACGGCAACCCGTTCGGCTCCCCGATCGAGCGCGAATGGGACCCCGGTCTGCGACTGGCGCTCTGCATGGGCTACAACAACGCGACGGCGGACGCGCAGCGGCAGTACCCGGACCAGCTGATAGGGACGGGAGTCGTGCCGTTCGGGACGGAGTCGGTGGAGGCGTGCGTCGAAGAGGCGCGCCGCGCCGTTACCGAGCTGGGCCTGCAGGCGCTGACCATCAACAGCAACTGGCGCGGGAAGAACTGGGACAGCATCGAGCTCTACCCGTTCTGGGAAGCGGTCGCGGAGATGGACGTTCCGCTGTACGTGCACGGCAACCCGTTCCAGTGCCAGGTGAACGACCACATCCCCACCAACTTCACGCTGGGCTGGGAGCGAATGCGGCGGATGCACATCAGCAACTACCTCGGGTTCGCGTTCGAGTACATGGTGGCGATGGCGAGCCTGACACTTGGCGGGGTGCTCAAGGAGTTCCCCAACCTGCGCATGGCGTTCTTCGAGGCCGGCGGCTCGTGGCTGCCGTGGGTGATGTACACGCTGGACCGCGTCTACCAGATCGAGCCGCAGTGCGCCCGCTGCGACGACCCCCCCAGCGAGTTGATCGCGCGCAGCTGTATGGTGGCGGTCGAGCCGGACGAGCAGGCGATTGTAGGGGCCGTGCACACCATCGGCAGCGAGAACTTCATCGTCGGCAGCGACTACCCGCACCCGCCGTCCACGTTCCCGAACACGGCGGCAGGCATCGAGACGATGGAGGGACTCAGCGACGAGGCGAAGCGCGACATCCTGGGCGACAACATGGCGCGCTTCTTCCGGATGGCGCAGGGCTAGAACAGCTCGGTCTCGCCTTCTTCCTCTGCTTCCTCGATGCGGTCCGGGCAGTCGGCGGACGTGATGTCGCAGAAAGCGCACTCGGATGCGCTCGGGGTCCTCGGCGGCGCCTGCTCCACATCGGCGAGCCGCTTGATGAGGTTCGCCACGCGGTCGATGAACGTCGTGTCGATGGCCGAGGCTGGTACGTCGACGGCGTGGCCCTCGTAGACGACGCGTCCCGCCACGGGCATGCCCGCGTACTCGCGCCGCGCGAGCGGGAACGCCCACATGTAGAGCATCACCTGTATGGCGTGGTAGGCGTGCGGCTCGCCGGACTTCACGTCGTGGATGACGACGTGGCCGTCCTGGAGCGACACGAGGTCCGGCATACCGGAGAGCGTGGCGTACCAGCCCCTGAGCCTGAACTGGTTCTGGCGCTCCGTCTTCACGGTCGCACCGTCTGCCTCCAGCCGCTTCTGCTCGTCGCGGAGGAGCGCGGTGTGGTCGAGCGCCCAGCGCGTGTGGTCGAACGTCGAGGGCGCCCGCTGCCAACTGGAGCCCTCGTGCTGTGCCTTGAACCAGGATGCCCACTCGCAGCGATTGTTGCCGGAGAGCAGGCGCGGCAGCCACGTCACCCAGACGTAGGGGCGCTCGCGGGCCTGCGGTGCGTCGAGGGCCACCCGGCGGTCTACCTGAAGGCGTAGCGCTCTTTGCCGGAGAGCGTGCGCACGCCCTCCCACTCGCTGAGCGCGGCGCCCTCTCCGGAGAGGACGGCCTCGACCTCGGCAGGGGCGGGGCGGAGGTTCTTGAACGGCCCGCCGGTGCCCTCGTAGCCGGGATACTGGAAGTACTCGCAGGGCAGGATGATGATCTCGTTCTCCGCCTCGTCGCGGTGGATGTTCATGGGCTCACCGCCCTCCTCTACGACGCGGACCTGCTCGTCGAGCAGCCGACGGTACATGATGACGCCGACGTCGGTGACGCCGAGGCGCTCCGTCGTCCTGTCGGAGATGGGGCCCTGGATGATCCACGCCAACTGGTCCTGCGCGAGGACGTAGTCGTAGCGGATCTTTCCGTTGTCGTCGAAGACCGGCATCTCGGTGAACGGGGTCTCGGCCTGGGGCTCCTCGTCTTCCCCGAGCGGACGGAACGTCATGGAGACGTGGAGCGTGTGGGTGTCGTCGACGGGCGTTCGGAACTGCATGCCGTGGGCGACGCGGAGGATGTTGGGGAAGAGGACGGGGTGGCCGATGCGCCAGAACTCGTCCTCCTCAGTCTCGTCGCCGACGAGGCGGCGCTTGATGACGCCGTAGTCCGTGGTGTCGAAACCGATCTTCTTGTGCTCGCGGCCCTTCGCGCCGGTGATGGCGTTCCAGGCGTCGCGCTCTTCCGGCGGCTTGCCGCGGTTCATCATCCAGCCACCGAAGTAGCGGTGGAGCCACTGGAAGTGGAGCGGGTCGAGCGAGTTCTCCTGGCACTGGAGCCAGTTGCACGGCAGGTCGTGCAGCTGCCACTCCTTGTGGCCCTCCCACTCCAGGACGTCCCACCGGGGGAGGAGCGGAGCGGGGTCGGGGCCCATGTACGCCCAGATAACGCCTGCATATTCCTGGACGGTGTACGCCTTGATGTGGACCTTCTCCTTGAACTTGGATCCCTCCGGCTCGGACGGCTGGTCGACGCACTGGCCGGTCTCGTTGAATACCCAGCCGTGGTAGGCGCAGCGGATGCCTTGGGTCTCGGGGATGCCGTAGGAGAGGTTGGCCTTGCGGTGCGCGCAGGAGGGTTCGATGAGGCCGACGGTGCCGCTGGCGTCGCGATAGAGGACGAGGTCTTCCCCGAGGAGGCGTATCTCCTTCGTGGGGTTGTCGGCGTCCAACTGCACGCTTCCTGCGATGGGGTGCCAGTAGCGGCGCATGAGTTCGCCCATCGGCGTTCCCGGCCCCACGCGGGTGATGCGGTCGTTCATCTCCTGGGTGAGCATGTCAGCCTCCCTGAGGGACGAGTACGTGTCAGTGCTGTTGCTGCGACTCCCGGACGTGCATGACGTATGCCGCCGCGGAGAGCGTCGCGGCGATGACGAACCAGATCATGTACGCAACGGCGTAGCTCTTGTCGAGCTTACTTCCGAGCCAGACGACCCCGAGGAGATAAGGGACGATAACCAGGAACAGCCAGATAGCGGCTGTGATAGCGAGCGTGCGACCACTCATCGAGACGTTACCTCACAAGCCATAGCGGGCATGCATACTTTAGGCAGAAGGCGCACCCGACGCAAGCGGCGCGCGTCCGGCTATCCGCTGGCGCAGGAGTGCGACGAGCGGATAGGCTGCTTGGCGCCAAGGTTCGTGACGGAGTTGAGTTAGAAATGTCCTACGTCCTTGTATTGCAAAGAGAGGACATATAGTATATGTCATATGACCTTCCATTACCTTCTGGGGTTCAGGCACAGGGCTGGAAAGTGAAGATACGAGACAAGGAGAGACTCGAACCGCCGCACGCGACGGTTCTCAGGAGGACGGAGTCGTGGCGCTGGAACTTGCGAACGCGTTCGTTCATGGACAGTCGGCCTCACCCCAGAGAAGTACCCAACGAGGTGCTGGAGGTCTTGATGAACCGTCATGCGACTCTTTGCGCTCAATGGGACAAGATGTACCCGGAGAACCCGGTGAGTGTGGAGGATGGGGATGACTGATCAGTTGTTTGTACTGGACTCCCCAGCAGCTAGGCGGTTCAAGTCATTGAACGTCCGTTGGCTTTCAATGCCTGGCAGGAGTGCGGCAACGTTTGAAACTGAGAGTGCGGGGGAACATCCTTGGCCGCTCTTCGAATCCATCTTCCCTTCGGCTTCAGACACAAAGAATGCTCATCTACTGGCGCTGGAGCCGGTTGCGCCATATCGGCTTCTGCTCCTGCAACACTTGTTCAAGAGTGTCATTGCGGGAGTAGAGTTGTTGGACTTGCCGGACCTGCTCGAAGTAATGAACGCAGCCAGCCGGCAGAATCTCTTCATCGGGGGAGTCGTTGACCCGGAAGACGAGGCCCTAATCCTCTACCGCGGTGACTTCACCAGCCTCCTGGTTCCCTTGGTGTGGTTCGAACCGCGTCCGGCTGTTGGGTCGCCGGATTGGGCAAGATTCCAAGTTACGGACTATGGCCAAACCTTGCGTATGGGCGAATACGAAGTTGCAGCCGATGCCATTCTGTACGATTTCGACCCCATCTTTCGTCGGGAGGCGAAGAAACGGCTCTTGGAGAAAGACGACTCCTTTGGTGGTGCGCTTCGTCGCCTCCGTTTGCAGCGTGGGCTGAGTCGAAGTCAGTTCTCACCCCTCAGTGCAAAAGAGGTTGCCCGCATTGAGCGTGGCGAGGTTAACAAACCGCATCGGAACACTCTCTTGACGCTGGCTAGTCGACTTGGCGTGGAACTGGATGCGATAGCTGAATACTAGAACTCCCTATGCCCCCATGACGCTGGAACGATACGAAGAGAAACGCGACTTCAGCGGGACGAACGAACCCGCGCCTCACGCGCAGGAACTGCGGCCGGGCGCGCTGACGTTCGTCGTGCAGAAGCACGCAGCCTCCCGCCTGCACTACGACTTCCGCCTCGAGTTCGGCGGCGCGCTCAAGTCGTGGGCCGTGCCGAAGGGACCGTCCGCGGACAACAGCGAGAGGCGCCTCGCCGTGCTCGTCGAGGACCATCCGCTGGACTATGCCTCTTTCGAGGGCGTCATCGGCCACGGGAACTACGGCGCGGGGCAGGTCATCGTCTGGGACATGGGCATCTACTCACCGGACGAGGGAGGGCTCAGCTGGCACGACCGGGACGAGGCGGAGCGCCGGATGCTCGACGGCCTCGACGCGGGCAAGCTGTCGTTCACGCTGCGCGGGCACAAGCTGCAGGGCTCGTGGACGCTCGTGCGCACGACCCGGGGTTCGAACGAGTGGCTGCTCATCAAGCACAGGGACGCCCACACCGACAAGGAGCACGACATCCTCGACGACGGCAGGTCGGTCGTATGCGGGCTCACCATCGAGCAGTTGCAGTCCGGCAGGCTGCCGGACCCGTCGCTCGCCGCTGGTGCGGTCTCGTTCGGCAAGCCCGCGCGGATGCCGCGAACGCTCAAGCCGATGCTGGCGCATGCGGTGGAGGGCGTCTTCTCATCGCCCGGCTGGCTGTTCGAGCCGAAACTGGACGGCTTCCGCGCGCTCGCGTTCCTGCAGGATGGCAACGTGCGGCTCATCAGCCGGACGAGCAAGGACATGACGAAGAACTTCCGGGGCGTCGCCGACGACCTGTCGGTGCTGCCGCACCGCGAGATGATCTTGGACGGCGAGGTCGTCGCGTTGGGGGAGGACGGCCTGCCGGACTTCGTGCTGCTGCAGAACAACGCAGGCATGTACAAGGTACCCGGAGCGGAGAACGCCTCTGCGAAGTCGGCCCCCATCGCCTACTACCCGTTCGACATCCTCTACCTCGACGGCCGCGACCTGCGGCAGGCGCCATTGCATCAGCGCAAGCACGCGCTGCGGCTGGCCGTGTCGCCGAGCGAACGCATCCGTTCGGTCGAGTTCGTGGAGGGAGAGGGAGAGGCGTTCTTCCGTGTGGCGGAGCAGTTGGGGCTGGAGGGCATCGTCGCCAAGCGCCGGGACTCGCGCTACAACGCGGGTGAGCGCTCACGCGACTGGCTGAAGATCAAGCAGGTGCTTGCGCAGGAGTTCGTCATCGCGGGGTACACGACGGGCGAGGGCGAACGCTCGGAGACGTTCGGCGCGATCGTGCTCGGCTACTACGACGGCGGGACGCTCACCTACGCGGGGCGCGCCGGGAGCGGCTTCACGCAGCAGACGCTCCGCAGCACGCTCGCGGCGCTGGAGCCGCTGCAGACCGACGCATGCCCGTTCGCCGCCGTACCCGCCGACATCGACCCTGCGCAGGTGACGTGGGTGCAGCCGGAGTGGGTCGCGCAGGTGAAGTTCTCCCAGTGGACGGGCGAGAACGTGCTGCGCGCGCCTGTCTTCCTCGGGCTGCGCGACGACGTGCAGCCCCGCGCCGTCGTACGTGAGACGCCCCAGCCGGTGGCGTCGTTCACGGAGGAGGCGGCGCCGCCGGACGCGCACGCGGAGTCGCGCGACGTGGTCGAGCAGCTGGCGCGCATCTGGAAGAACGGCCACGTCGAGGTCGGGGGACAGCGGTTCGCGGTCACGAACATGGACAAGGTGTTCTGGCCGGAGACAGAGGGGCGCGCGGCGGTGACGAAGGGCGACATGCTCCGCTACTACGCGCGGGTTGCACCCTACCTGCTGCCGCACCTCCGGGACAGACCGCTGACCATGACGCGCTACCCGAACGGCATCGACGGCGGCAGCTTCTACCAGAAGCGGTGGGAGCACGACCTGCCGCCGTTCGCGGAGACGGTGCGGCTCTTCTCGTCGGCGGCGGAGGGTGACGTCGACTACCTCGTCGTGAACAACCTGCCGACGCTTGTCTGGCTGGCGCAACTGGCCGACCTCGAGCTGCACCCGTGGCTGTCGCGCACGGCCGTCGAGCCGGACGCAGCACACCTGCGGGAGAGTTTCACCGGCTCGAAGGACGAACTGCGGCAGAGCGTGCTGAACCACCCGGACTTCATCGTGTTCGACCTCGACCCGTACATCTACTCCGGCGAGGAGAAGGCGGGCGAGGAGCCGGAGCTGAACCGGCGGGCGTTCGCGAAAGGCGCGGAGGTCGCGCTGGCGCTGAAGGACCTGCTGGACCAGTTGTCGTTGTCGTCGTTCCTGAAGACGTCGGGCAAGACGGGGCTGCACATCTACGTGCCCATCCTGCGGGAGTACGACTACACGGTGACGCGGAAGGCGTGCGAACTCATCGGGAAGTTCCTGCTGCGGCAGCGGCCCCGCGACCTGACGATGGAGTGGAGCGTGAGCAAGCGGGCGGGGAAGATCTTCCTGGACCACAACATGAACGTGATGGGGAAGAACATGGCGTCGGTGTACTCGCTGCGACCGCTGCCGGGGGCGCCTGTGTCCGTGCCGCTTCGATGGGACGAATTGCCCGACGTGTACCCGAGCGACTTCAACATCGACACCGTGCACCAGCGGCTGGCAGACGTCGGCGACCTGTGGGGCGACATCCTCGAGGCGAAGCATGACCTGCGGCGTTTGCTGGAAGCAGCAGGATGACAAGAACAAGAGAGCCGGGGCAACGCCCCGGCTCTCCCGGTTCCGGTATGTGCGTGCCGGTTACGCAGCGGTCTTGCGCTGCTCCATGATGAGGGCGGCGGCAGTCTTCAGGTCCAGCGAGCGGCCGCACTGGAGGCAGCGGCACTCGATGCCATCGATGTCGTTGCGGCACTGAACGTCGCCGCCGCAGTTGGCACATGCCCTGAGTAGTATCATTTTTCGCCCTCCTTCCTTATCGAATCGTCACCCTGCGGAGCGGGGCCTAGGCGGCCACTCGCTCCTCGACCTCGAGGGCCGGGGTGAGCATCACCGGCGCTACGGCCACCTCTCGCCAGGAGAGTGCAGCGCGGATAGCGTCGGCCATCGTGGCGGGGTTGCCGGCATGGCGCTCTGCAATTTGCGCCAGGGCGGCTCCCTGTTCCATCGCGCGGTACAGTCCTGTAATCACTCCAAACATCTCTCTTACCTTGCCCTTTCGCTGTGCGCTTATCTCGGTTTCCGGCAGTCCTCTGGTGGCGCCACGATTCAGCCGACGGTGACAGTATACGACACAACTATGGCGGAATCAAGCATTTCTGTTACGAATCTGTGCAGTCCAGTTTAACGCTGTGTCAGGACTGGCTATCGAGCCTGAGGAGCGCCCCTGCGAGCACCTGCGTGCCGGTGACGATATCGTCCAACTCGGCCCACTCCTCGGGGCAGTGGCTGCGTCCATCCAGGCAGGGGATGAACACCATTCCCACGGGCGCGACGGGCGCGAGGCGCGCGGCGTCGTGGGACGCGCGGCTCGGCAGGCGGAGCGTCCGGAGCCGGAGGCTTTCGGCGGATTCCGCCACAACGTCCTGCATATGGAGGGGTATGGGGACGGGTTCCTCCAGGTGTTGCCACTCCAGCGTTGCGCCGAGCCCGCGCCGGGCCGCGATCTCCCGCAGCGAGCGCTCGATCTCCTCGCGCGCCCACAGCAGCGCCTCGGTCTGGGTGCTGCGCACCTCGACGGTGAGGTCGACGCGGCCCGGTATGACGTTGACCATGTTGGGGCTGACACGCAGGAAGCCGACGGTGCCGACGCTCTCCTGCACGATGTCCGGGGTGCTGACCGTGCGCTCGACGGCGAGCGTGAGCTCCGCCGCCCCAGCGAGGGCGTCGCGCCGGTCCGGCATGGCGGTCGCGCCTGCGTGGTCGGCAACGCCGGTGAGCGATACCACGGCGCGGCACGGGGCGGCGACGATGGTGACCACGCCGACCTCCATGCCCGCGCGCTCCAGCACCGGGCCCTGCTCGATGTGCATCTCCAGGTAGCCGTAGATGTCGCCGGGGCTCCGGCGCGCCTCGTGCAACCGGGACGGGTCGCCGCCGAGCCGCACGATGGCGTCGGGGAGCGTGCCGCCGTCCGGCGTCGTGGCGAGCGCCACCATGTCAGCGGTCACGTCGCCGGCCATGATGCGGCTGCCGAGCGGGCTGAGATTGACGACGGACGGCTCCTCGCAGACGAAGTCGACGACTTCCAGCGGGCGCGAGAGGGTGACGCCGGACTCGCGCAGGCAGCGGACAACCTCCAGTGCGCCGAGCACACCGACGATGCCGTCGAACCGCCCGCCGGACTCGACGGTGTCGGTATGTGACCCGAGCATGAGGACGGGCCCCGCGCCGCTGCCGAGGCGACCGATGAGGTTGCCTGCGGGGTCGACGCGGGTGTCGAGCCCGGCGTCGCGGAAGCGTTCCGCGAGCCACTCCCGCGCGGCCTCGTAGTACGGCGAGAACGCCCGCCGCGTGTACGGCAGGTCCGGGTCGGTGAATCGCTCGATGCGCTTCAGGTCCGCGTCGAGGCGGTGGCGGTTGATGTTGAGATTCGGCAGGTTGGCGGTCACGTTCTACTCACATCGATGGACAGGATGGGCAGGATAGGGCGTGGACCAAGGCGTCCAAGCAGTGGCGAATTCTGAGCCCCATGGTCTGAGATTACGAGTGGAAGAGGGCGCCGATTTGAGCCTCTTGGTCTCCTTGGTCGGGGGCGTTTCAAAGGCCACGGCCTGCTTCCCGCGACCAAGAAGACCAAGGGGTGCAACCGTTTCAAGTCTGGTTGTCATCATCCGGTGTTCATCCTGTTGCACAGGGTTACGTGGGAGAGATGGCCAGTGCCACATCCCACGCTGCTCATGGAGCCATAGTAGGCAGGGGGGTTCGTCCACGCAATGGGCGCGTGTCACAAGGGCAACCCTCACCCACGCGCTGAAGCGCGTTGCCCTCTCCCAGGGGGCGAGGGGAGCAGACCGCCCCTCATCCCACCGCACCATCCACCCCCATCCCAACCTTCCCCCATCAAGGGGGAAGGGATCAGGCGGTGCGGCCCACGGCTGCGTCGATGCGGGCGATGAGGGCGGCGTCGAGGGGGGCGGCGGACTCGGCGTCGATGCACTCGCGGAGTTCCTGCCGGTTCTTGACGCCGAGGACGACGGTGCCGATGCCGCCCATCGAGAGCGCATAGCAGTGAGCGAGCCACGCTGCAGATCTGCCAACCTCGGCGGCGATGACGCGGAACGGGGCGGCGCGGTCGTAGTCGGCGACCTCGGTGTGACCGTCGGGCAGCGGGCGGTCGATGGCGTCGGTGAGGGCCCCGGCCTGGACGGCGCGGATGCCCATGACGGCGGCGCCGTTGGCGTTGGCGGCGGCGATGATGTCGCGCGGGCGTGCGGCGATGCCGCCGCGCAGCAGGCCGCCGGGAGAGTCGAGCAGGTTGGCGATGCACTGGATGTAGTCCGGGCGCGGGCCGTTGTTCAGCAGGTGGATGAGTGCGTCGGGCTCCCCGATGCCGGTGAGCCCCCAGTGGCGGACACGTCCCTCGGCGATGAGCCGCTCGAACGCAGGAGCGACGGCCTCGACAACGACGGATGCGGGGGTCAGGCGCTCGTGGCCCTCGCTGCCGAGTGTGACGGCGTTGTGCACGAACATGACGTCGACGCGGTCGAGCCGCATCCGTTCGAGGCTGCCGCTCAGGCTCTCAGAGAGGTGGTCGTAGACCTCGGCGGGCGAAGTGTCGCCGACGCGGCACTTCGTGGTAACGCGGACGCCGTCGGGCAGCGCGCCGCCGAAAGCCTCGCCGATGACTTCCTCGGCCTCGCCGTTGCCGTATGAGGGCGCGAGGTCGAGCACGTCGATGCCGGAGTCGACGGACTCGCGGACGGTGGCGACGCATTCCTCGCGGGTGGTCTCGCCCCATATGCCGGCGATGCCGCCTCCGCCGAGGGTGAGTGCGCTCGCCGAGCCGAGTTTGCCGAACGGTCGTTGCCGCATGGGGTATCTCCGTGGTCCGGGGTGGGGTTGCGGGGAGTATGTCACAGGGGTGGCGAGGATGCACGGGATGGGGAGGTGGGCGTGGTAGCATGGCCGATGGCGCCGTCGCGTGAGAGCAAGGCATGGCTTTGCCGACACGTCCGCGGCCGACCCTTCACCGGAGTAGCGCATGACCTGGGTTACGGCGGCGCTGGCCAGCACCATCCTCTTTGCAATCGTGACGGTGCTGGACAAACGCCTGACGACCAATCTCTATCCCAGCGCGGGCGCGTTCAACGTGGGGTTCGGGGTGATGCAGGCGAGCATCTCCCTCATCTACTTCGCGTTCGTGATACCGCTGGTGGGATTCGACGGCGGCTCTGGGGTCCCGTGGGCGATGGCGAGCGGCGTGCTGTGGGGCCTGGGACTGGCGCTCTTCTTCCACGCGCTGCGGCTGGAGGAGATGTCGCGTGCGGTGCCGGTGCAGCAGATGGCGCCGGTGTTCGCGGCCATCGTGGCCGTGCTTTTCCTGGGCGATGTGCTGACGCCGTTGCAGTGGGCAGCGGTGCTGGTGGTGGTCCTCGGGGCGATCCTGGTGTCGGCGAGGCCGGAGCAAGGGCTGTTCCGCATCGCGCGGGGACGGGCGTTCTTCCTGCTGCTGGGCGGGAGCTTCTCGCTGGGGATGGCGTTCGTGGTGAGCGAGCAGGCGACGCGAGAGATGAACGTGTGGGCGATCCAGGCGGTGCGCTCCGGGACGATGAGCATTGCGATGTTCATGATGGCGGCGCGCCCCGTGACGGTGCGCCAGTTCACCACCGCGTCGCGGGACCTCTACACCCTCTGGATGCTGGTGCTGGCGGAGGGGATCCTTGCGCCGCTGGCCGCGCTGGCCTTCATCATCGCGCTGGACCTCGGGCAGGTGTCGTCGGTGAGCGTTCTGTCGGCGTCGCGTCCGCTGTTCACGCTCATGCTCGGCGTGGCGCTGAGCACGCGGTTCTGGAACGTGCTGAACGAACCGCTCGACAGGGAGACACTGGGCCTGAAGACGCTCGCGGTCGTGATGATCGTGGGCGGCGTGGTCGTGCTGAGCGTGGGGTGACCGCCCTCACCCGCCGCTGCGCGTCGACCTCTCCCAAGGGGAGAAGTGAGTTGGTTTCACCCGCCGCCGACGGGGCGAACGATCTCGACGCGGTCGCCGTGCTCCAGCGTGACGCTGGCGAAGGTGTCGCGCTCGAGGACGTCGCCGTTCCGGGCGACGGCGACGTAGCGCCCCGCGAGTCCGAGCGTGTCGAGGTACTGCGCGATGGTGATGGGCGCGTCGAGTTCGTGGGTCGCGCCGTTTATGGTGAGCGTGATCATGGCGACAGCCTTCATCCACTAGCGTAACGCTTGGAAGGATGTCGCGCTATCGCGTCGGGCAGGCTAGGCAGAGGGGACAGCAGTGCCGACGGCGTCGGCGAGTCGGGACGCGGCTTCGCCGGGGTCGGCAAGACCGAGCACAGCGCTGATGACGGCGACGCCGGACGCGCCTGCCTGCATGACCGCACCGGCGTTCTCGGCGGTGATGCCGCCGATGCCGATGACGGGGACGCCGGGCTGCGCGCACCACCCGATGAGTCCCACGCCCGCAGGGGGTTGGTCCGGGTGCGTCGGCGAGTCGTACACCGTGCCGACCACGAGCAGGTCCGCGCCCTGTGACGCCGCTTCCCGCGCGGCGTCGACACCGTGTACGGAGCGTCCGATGAGGAGCGGCCGGGCCATGCGGGCGCGGGCGGATGCGATGCTGCGGGAGTTCTCGGTAAGCTGCACGCCATCCGCGCCGGAGGCCTCGGCGATGCTGACGCTGTCGTTGACGAAGAGCAGCGCCTTGCCGTTCGTGACCTCGCGTAGGCGTTGTGCGAGCGCGAGCTGCATAGCGTCCGGCAGGTCCTTCTCGCGCATCTGTACGAGGTTCACACCGTTGTCGACGGCCTGCGCGACGGCGTTGAGCAGCGCGTCCGGTCCTCCTGCGAGATTCCTGTCCGTAACGAGTGCGACGATGGGGCGAGGGAGTGCGGAGGTGGAAGCGTTGTTCAAGGGAGTCCTTCTCTAGGTTGATCGGATGACGCCTTCCAGCGGGCTACTGGCCTGGGCATAGGGCTGGGGTTGGATGCGTCCGGCGAGGTATGCCTTGCGCCCGGCCTCGACACCGAGCTTGAACGCCTCGCCCATGAGCGCAGGGTCCTGCGCCCGGGCGATGGCCGTGTTCACCATCACGGCATCCGCGCCCATCTCCATCGCCTGCGACGCCTGGGAGGGGACGGCGAGCCCGGCGTCGACGACGACGGGGACGCTCGCCTGCTCGATGATGATGGTGAGCTCCTCGGCGGTGTGGATCCCCTGGCCGGAGCCGAGCGCCGAGCCGAGCGGCATGACGGTCGCGCAGCCGACCTCTTCCAGCTGCTTCGCGAGCACCGGGTCCGCCTGGATGTAGGGGAGCACCGTGAAACCGTCGGCGATGAGGGCTTTCGCGGCCTCCAGCGTGCCGATGGGGTCTGGCAGGAGGTACTTCGGGTCGTTTATAACTTCAAGCTTCACCCAGTTGGGCAGCCCGAGCGAGCGGGCGAGGCGCGCGACCATGAGCGCCTCCTCCACGGTCGCGCACCCGGCGGTGTTGGGGAGGATGGTGTAGCGGTCGGGGTCGAGCAGGTCGAGGATGGTCGGCTCGGAGGGGTTGTTGAGGTTGAGCCTGCGGATGGCGACGGTGACGACCTCGGCGCCGGAGGCCTCGATGGAGGCGAGCAGCTCTTCGCTGCTCCGGTGGCGTCCGGTGCCACCTAGGAGGCGGGACGTGAAGGAGAAGTCGCCTATGCGGAGGCGGTCGTCAGTCGTCATGAGAGATATGATACCGCGCCGTGCGAGACGGGTCAGCGGAAGAGGTCCTTGCCCCGCTCGCGGATAACGGGGCGGATGCCCGAATCGCCCTTCGCGTACGGGTAGCCGCGCACGATGGCGACCGGCACGCGGTGCAGCTTGTGCATGACGAGTTCCGACGCCGCGGCGATCTCGTCTGCTACCGCGATGACGGTCGAGCGCAGTTCCCGTCCGTCGCTGTCCACGTCTCCGCGATAGTCGAGCAGCGGCTCGATGCCGGCGCAGCCGATGGCGACGTTGAGCGCGCCCTCGCGCCAGGGGCGTCCGAACGTATCGGAAACGATGACGGCGACATCCGCTCCTGTGGTGTCGCGGAGCGTATCGCGGATGCGTCGCGCCGAGGCGTCGGGCTCGAGTGGCAGCAGCACGACGTAGTCGCCGCCCCTGCCGACGTTCGAGGCGTCGACGCCGGAGTTGGCGCAGACGAAGCCGTGGCGGGTCTCGGTGATGAGCACGCCGCCCTCCATGCGGACGACGCGGACGGCCTCGCGCAGGATGACCTCGACGGCGCGCGCGTCCTTCTCCCACGTCAGGGCGAAGTCGCGCGCCTGCGCCGATGGCTCGACGCCGCGCAGGTCAGTGATGCGCCCCTCCGCCTTCGAGACGATCTTCTGCGTGACGACGACCACGTCGCCGTCTGCGAGCAGCGTTCGCTGCGCGCTGCACGCGTCTGCGATGAGGCGTCCGAGGTCGTCGCCGTCGGCGACCTCAGGCAGCCCGTCGACGGGCATGAGGGTTACGTTCGGGGGCGTCACGGAGCCGATGCTAGCAGAGCGCGGGGAGACGCCGCCGTACACGCAGGGGAGGGGGTTGGGGCACAGGCGCGTTGCTGAGTTGCGCAGGGTCAAGGGCAGCTAGCGCAGCAAGTGCTGCCGCGTAGCCAAGCTTCGGCGGGACTGCGTCGCCTATGCACTGCGCCAGTAGCTGTCGCGCAGGAGTGGAACCGTCTGCCAAGCGGAATTTAAAGGAATCAGGGAACCCTTGGATGCGCGCGGCCTCGTGTGGCGTGAGGGTCCGCTGTTCCAGCGGATGAATATAGCGCCCTCGCCCTGGAGTGTGGAAGCCTGTCGTAATCGTGCCGGCTGGCTGGTCCCAGCGGAGGCGGCCGTACACAGACGGGTAGGTATGTCCATCTTTATGGCTATCCGGACGGATATGGTTGGGCATCTCGTACGCGGCATGGTCAAAGAGGTATCTGATACGCTCACGGTTCGTTGGAGACAGTTGCGCAGGCCTATCAAAGATGGTCTCTTCCTTTATGCCGAGCAAGTCCTTGATGGCCCAACCCACACTCCGTGGCTCTTCAGATAGTGCGGCTAGAGCTTCTTCCAGCAGGGGCCTATGGCCCTTGACAGCGACGAGTATGTGACGTTTGCGGGTCTGCGGCACTCCGATTCTGAGGCAATCCACTACTGAGTCAACGACTTCGTACCCTTCCTTTTCTAGCACTGCACGGGTAGTTTGCACTACTTGGCTCTGGTCCCTGTAGATGTTCATGACATTCTCAATAATGAGAACTGGCGCACCAAGAGCCACTGCCACTGCCGGCATTACGAGGTAGAGCACATTTCGCGAATCGTCAAATCGGGTGTGGTTATTTGCCGTCGAGCGTCCTTGACAGGGAGGGCCTCCAACAATGACATCTACACTGCCACGGAGATCCATGATTTCTGGCGAATAGATCGCTGGTTGTCCTGCAAATTGCGCAGGAGAACCACGGCCAGATATGTTGACATCTACTACTTCCCAAAGATTAGTGATTAGTGAGCGCTTCGGGTTGAAGTTCCGTGTGTGCACCTCTGCTGTAGGGCGATCGAAATCAACCGCGATCTCAACAGATGGGTTAAGGCCAACGGATCTTGCTGCATCAAAGAGACCTCTGGTTAGGCCCCCGCAACCCGAGAAGAGGTCGACGATTCGAAGCGGTGTAGGAGACGGACTCTGCTGGACTACTGCTCCACGAGCTACCGCAGAATCCCATGAATCATGAGTCACACCATCCCAAGCTATCGATGAGATGCCATGCCATGCCCCTGCGTTGACACGACGGTTGAGTCGGCCTTCCGTGATATGAAAGGCCTGACAAACATGGCTTGCATTCATTGGGCTTCCCTCTGGTGTATGGAAGACAACCTTCTGCGTAACTGCTTTCGAAGGAAACCTGGCTGTTCGGTTTGGCACTGCCATATAACCAAGATGTGAACGCGGGCTTTCTTTAGTTGCTTAGCGAGGCGTTTGTCTCGATTTTGATTGTCCTGAAATTTCACTGTCCAATAGTCGATATTTGACTTAGGCATCGTTGTTTTGGAGCAGCCCTTGTGTCGGTGCCAGAAGCAACCGTGCACGAATACTGCTAATCCATACTGCGGAAGATAGAAATCGGGATGGCCGGGCAACGATCCATCGTTGCAGGTGTAGACAAGGCTGAGGTCATCAAGCACGGACGCTACGGCGAGCTCGGGTTTAGTACGCTCGCGGCGAACAGAGGCCATGCGCTTCCGCGTTGCCTCGTCAGTGGCGGCTGGCTTGACGACGCTGGTGGTCATGCTCTCATTAAGTCCGCTCCCAAGTCTTCTAGGAGTTCGTACGTCTCATTCTCGTCAAGGAGCTCGAGCGCGAGGGTAGTGTGCATGCGCTTGATTCTCTTGTAGAGCATACGGACGCCCTGAGGATCTGTGGGATGGAGATAGCCACGTGGAGCGTTATCAGGATATTGATAGCGAATAAAGCTCTTCACGAGAGCCCTGCACGATGAGTATCGTGGACGGAGTATCCCACTCTCCCAGAAATCAATAGTCCCTTTCCGCGTCAATGCATAGGGATCGCCGGCGTTCTCATCGTACGAGAGAGAGGCCCTTAGCCATAACCGAAGTGGATAGTTCCCCATCCGGGATCCAAGCCCGTAGTTGTTCGGGTGCGCGCCTTCATCCTTCCGTGCGTGCCGCCACTCTATGATCTCAAAGAATTTGAAGATAGCTAACCAATACCAGAATTCCGTATTGCTTTCAATCGCAGGAGGCAATTCCTGCACCTTATAATGGAGAAGGACAGCAGCTTCACAGTCGAAAGATGCAAGGTTTCTTAGGCGTTTATACGAATCCGCTGAGCGCAGCGCATCTATTGCATCAATGGCTTCATCTAGTACACTTTCTGCAGGGCTGATACTGCTCAGTTCTCGGCCATATATATCAGCCTCTTCTTCTTGGTCATGTTGCCAACAAGAGAGGAGGTAGTGTGCATCACCGGCTGATAACATCTTGAGCGGCATTCTATTTGTCACCCCTTGACTTGGATGCCCTTGACAGAGTCTACTATTTTTACGATGTGTTGCGACTGCGTACGCAGAAAACCCGGCTCTTCGGAAGCCCGGCGCTTGATCTCTTCAGGTGTATATCCGGATGCTTCCTCCAAAAGTCTTATCACTTTCGTAAGTAGTCCGTCTTCGTTTGATTCCAGGTCTATAGCATCCGTATATTCTTCAAGGACACGCTGCGCAACCTCCTCAAATACTCGCGCGGTGAGTAACCTGAGGAAGGCATGTCCCTCTTTGGATGACTCCAAGGCTTGAACATGTTGATAGCAGGAGTGATTAATCTCTAGTTCAAGTACTCGGTCTGCGTTGTCATTAAGCGAGGAATCCGTCAACCATCGTACTTCATATAACCGCTCGTCGTCCCCAAAATCAGCAGATACAATGGGAAAGAGCGCATGTAGGACGCGAGGCTTCACCGCAAAAGTCTTCTTCGCTAATATAGATGATTTGCGCCAGGCCTGACCAGGCGTGTTCGTTGCTGAGTGTGCAAGGAACGCGATGACTTGAAAGTCTATTCCTTCGTAGCTGGACAGAATGGAATCCGAATACCAGTTCGCTGGAACATCTTCAATTTGCCACTGCTTCAGAACAGAGTATTGACGCCGGGCTAAATCCCTTGCAGAAATCGCTAGCTTTATCCTGGTAGAGTTAAGAGAGGTGTCTTTAGCTAGCACGGCAGGATCAAAGCTAAAGTTGATTTTGGGCTGCAGGCCAGACTCCAAGATCGCCCGATCCACATAGTGTTTGTCAGCATTGGAGAGTTGTGAGTCAATTGTGGGTGCGAATCGTACGTTGTCAAATGCACGGTCGCTGGTGGCAAACGGTGGGAGAACTCTCTTCTCTCGGCGCCTCCAATTCATATTACTCATCGTTGGCGTCCTATGTAAGTTCAGGTTGGGTAGCAGCTGCGGTGACATCGATAGACAATTCTGCTTGCCATTCAGGATTGATAGGGTCAGACTGAGCCTCAATATGGATGTGCTTGTCCTTGAGAAGGTTCACTCGCAAAGGGTTGGCATCAATGGCCTTGCCTTCCAGGCTGAGGGACTGGAGGCTGACTAGTTGATCATGCTGTGCGTTGTCTTCTGCGAGGACACTCACCGTGATTACGACGTCTACGGGCAGCATCTCTTCGGCGTGGTCCGCCTTTAGACCGAGCTTAAATGCTCCGTGAATGTGGGTACCACTCGTGGAAGTGTGCCGCGATTGTTCAACATTGATCTCAAAAGGGTCAGGATGTCGAGGGATAGGGCCAGGCTTGCTTGGCTTCGTGCCGCCTAGTAGATCGGCTAGTATGCGCCCTAGCACGTTGAGTGGTTCCAACGAGGGTCGTGGAGGAGCTGGGATGAGAGTGTTTTGGAAGACTGTTATCTGGTACCGCAGCCTTTTTAGGAGGCCTTGTACGAGATTGGCACCATCAGCTATGTTCTTGAGACGGTCGCTTCTGTAGTCCCACTTGTGGTGAGGCGGAGGTTCTGAGAACCTGAGCGCATTGTCAATCGCCTCATCGGCAACGTAAACGGCGGCAATAGGGATAGTGTTGTGGGATGGTGCCATATACTCAACCACCATTCGAGGCTTGCGCATAAGACATATGGCATTAGAGAGAGTGTCCTCACTATCTTCTTCTGGGTCAGCAGGTTGTTCAAGAACCTCTTCAATCTGGACTGCCGCCCACTTCCCTAGTTTGACGTCCTTACCTTGGAACGGGTACGTCCGCATGTCCGTGCAGCGCTCATTGTCTCCTTGAGGCTGTGCCCGTCCCACTGCCATCTCGTAAGCATGGATGTACGGCCTGAGATCCGTGCGCGTCCGAATATTGGGTGGTTCAACTTCTTCATCGCCGTCCATAAGGTGTACTTCAAGATTGTTTTCCAAGATTCTGGGCCACCAATAATCTTCAATCCCCTTCCTAAGGTCGTCCAAGTCGTAGTCGTTGCCGAGTACAAGGACCGAAGTTCCGGTGGCGTCCGATGAACGGACAGGGATACCCAGTTCTTCTGCCATCGCGTGAGCGTCATCGTCTATGAATGGCCACGGTTCGCCGTTTTCGTCTACCGCGCCGAACCATGCGCGACCTGTGTAGTTGGTGCCGTCCACCTTATGGTCACGGAAGAAGGAAGCGACAAACAACCGTGCGGAAACGTCTTGAGTGGCCTCTGTTGATGCAAACCTGGAGTAGTAGATAACGGTTCTGACGTTGGAGGCTCCTGAGTACGCTGTCTTTCCGAATCCGAAGGAGCCACCTCTTGTTTCGTGAGGGGTGCCTTCAGCACCTAGGACGAAGACCAACCTTCGGAACCGGTCATCTTCTTCGTGGCCCTCATGGAGCCTTCCTCCGAGGCCCAGAGTATGGAAATCCTGAATGAGCAGCGCCCCGGCAGGCTGGTTGCTTCCCTGCTGCACGAGGTCATAGAAGTTGCCTGGAGATAGACCAAGTTGGGCAAGTCGAGGAAGTGGACCACTTGCGAAATCAAGAATCTTCGCATGCCTGTCACGTTCAGCAGGGCTCAGCCGATACCGAGTGAAGTCAATTCTAACCTTGCTTCCAGGCAGTTCTGCGTCTGTGCTGTTCTGAATGGCTTCTCTCGCGAGGATAGTCTCTGCCGAAAGTTCAGCGCCTGTGAGCTGGTTGCTCCAAGCGCCAGAGGCTGCTCCTCCTCGCGGATGATCCGTTTCGAATTGCCAAGTCGCCTTTACCAAGGGAGTGCGTTCTTCCGAATAATGAGTCGAGGCGCTGTGATTCTATGAAGGTGATGGGTGACCGGTCAACTTCTACCATCACTTTGTGACATCTGCCCATAGACGCGGGTGATGAGGCTGATAGCATGCGAAGCATGAGCCTCGATGCGTTCCATCCCATCGTGCGGACGTGGTTCGAGCGGCGGTTCGGCGCGCCGACGGACGCGCAGGCGCTCGGCTGGCCGGCGATAGCCTCCGGACGGCATACGCTCATCGCCGCGCCCACCGGCTCCGGCAAGACGCTCGCGGCGTTCCTGACGGGCCTCGACATGCTCGTGAAGCAGGCGCTTGGGGAGGCAGAGGGACGAGATTCCCGCCTTCGCGGGAATGACAAAGATGAGAGCGGGGACGAGGCCGGGCTACCGGACGAGACGCAGGTGGTGTACGTGTCGCCGCTGAAGGCGCTGGCGAACGACATCCAACGGAACCTGCTCGCGCCGCTCGAGGAGATACGCGCGCTGGCCGAGGAGATGGGCCAGCCGCTACCGGAGATACGCGTCGCGGTGCGGACGGGCGACACGCCGCAGAAGGAGCGGACGCTCCACGCGCGCAGGCCGCCGCACGTGTTCATCACGACACCGGAGTCGCTCTTCATCCTGCTGACGTCGGAGCGCGGACGGCACGCGCTCAGGACGACGCGCACGCTGATCCTCGACGAACTGCACGCGGTCGCGCCGAGCAAGCGCGGGTCGCACCTCGCGCTGTCGGTGGAGCGTCTCTGCCACCTGGCCGAGGGGCCGGTCACGCGCATCGGGCTGTCGGCCACGCAGAAGCCCATCGAGGAGATGGCGCGCCTTCTGACGGGCGGACAAGGAGGCGAGGTTCCTGCCTCCGCAGGAACGACGGGAGAGTGCGAGATCGTGGACACCGGGCACCGGCGGGCGATGGACATCGCCATTGAGTTGCCGCGCGACTTCGAACTCGGGCCCATCGCGACGCACGAGCAGTGGGCGCAGACGCTCGACCAGGTCGTCGAGCTCTCGGAGCAGCACCGGACGACGCTCGTGTTCGTGAACACCCGCCGCCTCGTGGAGCGCGTCGCGCACCTGCTGTCGGACCGGCTTGGCGAGGAGAACGTGGCCGCGCACCACGGGAGCCTCTCCCGTGAGACGCGGTACGACACGGAACAGCGCCTGAAGGAAGGCCGCGTGCGGGTGTGCGTCGCGAGTGCGTCGCTGGAGTTGGGGATAGACATCGGCGACATCGACCTCGTCTGCCAGATCGGGTCGCCGCGCAACATCGGGGTCGCGCTGCAACGCGTGGGACGGTCCGGCCACTTCCTCGGCGGCACACCGAAGGGGCGTTTCTTCCCGCTGACCCGCGACGAGCTCGTGGAGACGGTCGCGCTGCTGCGCTGCATCCGGGATGGGGCGCTGGACGCGCTGCGCATCCCGCCGTGGCCACTGGACGTGCTCGCGCAGCAGGTCGTGGCGTCGTGCGTGATGGAGGAGTGGGACGAGGACGCGCTCTATGCGTTGCTGACGCAGGCGTACCCGTACCGCGAACTCGAGCGCGAGCGTTTCGACGACGTGGTGCGGATGCTGTCGGAGGGCGTCGCGGGGCGCTGGGGCCGCACGACGGCGTACCTGCACCGCGACGGCGTCAACCGGAAGGTGAAGGCGCGGCGCGGCGCACGCATCACGGCGGTCGCCAACGGCGGGGCGATACCGGACACGGCGGACTACCGCGTCATCGCGGAGCCGGACGGCGCCATGGTGGGGACGGTGAACGAAGACTTCGCCATCGAGAGCATGGCGGGCGACATCTTCCTGCTCGGCAACACGCCATGGAAGATACGCCGCATCGAGCAAGGGACGGTGCGCGTCGAGGAGGCGCAGGGCCAGCCGCCGACTATCCCGTTCTGGCTGGGCGAGGCGCCGGGGCGCACGGTCGAGCTCTCGCACGAGGTGTCGGCGCTGCGGCGCGACGTCGACGAGCGGCTGCATGCGCGGGAGACGGCGCTGGCACTCGTGATGGAGAGCGGAGTATCGTCCGAAGCCGCGGAGCAGGTGGTGGCGTACGTGGAGGAGGGGAAGCGCGTGCTCGGCATCGTGCCGACGGCGGAGAAGATCGTGGCGGAGCGCTTCTTCGACGAAGCGGGCGGGATGCAACTCGTGGTGCACTCGCCGCTGGGGAGCCGCATCAACCGCGCGTGGGGGCTGGCGCTCCGCAAGCGGTTCTGCGCGGGGTTCAACTTCGAGTTGCAGGCGGCGGCGACGGACGAAGGCATCAACATCTCGCTCGGACCGCAGCACTCGTTCCCGGTCGAGGAGGTCTTCAACTACCTGAAACCGGCGACGGCTGAGGACGTGCTGACGCAGGCCGTGCTGCAGTCGCCCATCTTCCCGCTGCGCTGGCGGTGGACGGCGTCGCGGTCGCTCGCGCTGCTGCGCCAGGTCGGCGGCAAGCGCGTGCCGACACCGATCCAGCGGATGCGCTCCGACGACCTGCTCGCGGCGGTGTTCCCTGCGGCGGCGGCCTGCCAGGACAACATGCCGGTGGGCGGCAGGGTCGAGCCGCCGGACCACCCGCTCGTGTTCGAGACGCTGCGCGACTGCCTCACCGAGGCGCTGGACGCCGAGGGTATGGTGGGCGTGCTGCAGGCCATCGAGAGCGGCGAGATAGAGGTGTTCGGCAAGGACACGCTGCAGCCGTCGGCGTTCTCCCACCAATTGCTGAACGCGATGCCGTATGCGTTCCTGGACGACGCGCCGCTGGAGGAGCGCCGCGCTCGCGCCGTCACGCTCCGGCGCGCGCTGCCGGAGGACGCGCGGGACCTAGGCGCGCTCAGCCCCGACGCTATCGCCGAGGAGGAGGCGTACGCCTGGCCCGCGATACGCGACGCGGACGAACTGCACGACGCGCTGCTGTCGCTCGTGGTGCTGACGGAGGACGACGTTGCGGAGCACCCGGACGACGCGGAGTCGTGGCGTGAGTGGTACACGTCGCTGGCCGGGGCTGGCAGAGCGCGGACGCTGGAGGTCGAAGGGCGCTCGCTCTGGTACGCCGTCGAGCGTGCGGAGGTCGTGAGCGCGGCGTATCAGGACGGCGACGTCGAGGCGGTGGCGGAGATCGTGCGGGGGTGGGCGGAGTCGTCCGGGCCGTTCACGGTGAACGGGCTGGCGCATCGGCTGGCCTTGCCCGAGAGCGTGGTGTCGCAGGCCGCGATCAGGCTGGAGTCGGAAGGTGTGCTGCTGCGCGGGCGCTTCCGTCCGGGCGCGACGGACGAGGAGTTCTGCGACCGCCGGATACTGGCGCGTATCCACCGGAGCACCATCGGGCGGCTGCGGCGCGAGATCGAGCCGGTGCCCGTCGCGAGCTTCATACGCTTCCTGCTGGAGTGGCAGCACGCCACGCCGGGAACACGCCTCGCGGGCGACGCGGGGCTGATCGAGGTCGTCGAGCAGTTGCAGGGGTTCGAGGCAGCCGCGGCAGCGTGGGAGAGCGGACTGCTGATGAACCGGCTGACCGACTTCCATGCATCGACGCTCGACGCACTGACGCTCGGCGGCGAGCTGGCGTGGGGGCGGTTCGCCCGGCGCGCCGGGCCTCCGCCTTCGGCTGCGCTCTCGCGGAATGGGCCGGTGACCCTGGCGGTGCGCGAGGACGTGCCGTGGCTGCTCGACCCGCCGGACCCGGACACCGCGTTTACCGGCGCCGCGGCGGACGTGCTGGCGTACCTGGAGTCGAGCGGCGCGTCGTTCATGCCGGACATCGTGCGGGGGTCGAGGCGGCTGCCGTCGGAGGTGGAGGAAGCGCTGTGGCTGCTGGTCGCGGCGGGGCGCGTGACGGCGGACGGGTTCGGCGCGCTGCGCGGGCTCGTCTCCGGCGTCGCGAAGCGCGTGCAGCGGTCGCGCTTCGCGAGAACTTCGCGTGCGCGTGCGCAAGCGGCGCTCGGACGCTCGGGGAGCCGGTGGTCGCTGCTGCAGTCGCCCGTCGCCGAGCCGGACGAGGACGTGGTCGAGGCGCGCGCTGCGCAGTTGCTGCGCCGATACGGTGTGATGCTGCGCGAGTTATTGGCGCGTGAGCCGATGGCCCCGCCGTGGGGCGCGCTCGTGCGGACGTACCGGCGCGCCGAGGCGCGGGGCGAGGTGCGCGGAGGACGGTTCGTCGCCGGGCTGGTGGGGGAGCAGTTCGCGCTGCCGGAGGCGGTCGACGCGCTCCGTGCCGTGCACCGCCGGGCGCTGTCGGGCGAGGTCGTGCGCGTATCGGGGTCGGACCCCCTGAACCTCGTCGGCGTGCTCACGCCTGGGCAGCGCGTACCGTCGGTGGTGGGCAACAGCGTGCTCTACCGCGACGGCTCGCCGGTGTCGGGGGAGGAGTTGGAGGCTGCGGCGGGGTAGGGGCTAGTCCTTGTCCCGCATCTCCGGGTCGTCCCAGACGTAGTCCGGGTCCTCGTAGATCTGGGGCGGCATGAGCGACGGCAACCCGCTCTCCGCGAGTGCGGCCTCGAATTGCTCGCGCACCCACGGGTCTTCCTCGAAGAAAGGTATCTCCTTGTTCAGCCCGCCGTCGTAGCCCATGAGCGCCTTGGGTGGGAAGACGCGCAGCTGCCGGTTCTGCGTGCCGCCGGGGTTGAGATGCTGGTGGAACCAGTTGTTCGGCGGAACGAAGACGCTCGCCTCCGTCCACGGACAGACGATCTTGTCGCCGCCCTCCGGGTACATGACGGCGAAGCCGCTGCCGGGCGCGACGCCGACGATGGTGACGCCGGGGCCGTGGCGGTGTGCGGCGCGGTAGCGCTGGGGCGGCAGCACCATCATCCCGGTGCGGATGGCGGAGTTGGGGAAGGTGATGCCGGCGCCGAAGGCGCGGCGGTTCTTGCTCCCATACGCGGTGAGCTTGTCCCAGACGTTGAGGTCCGGGAAGAAGTTGGCGTGCCACTGGTGGGTCTGGTGCTTCACACCGCCGCGGTCCACCGTCTCGCTGACCGCGTATGCCTCGGAGGAGAACGGGTTGCCCTCGCTGCCGTACAGTTCGGTGGGGTCGACGAACGAGTTGTTGAAGAAGAACTCCTCGCGCGGCTGGATGCCCATGGCCAGCGGCAGGTAGCTGACGTGGAGCGTGAGCGCGGGCTGGTCGCCCCGCGCGTTGCTCAACTGGTAGTAGTAGTTGGACGGGATGCGGAAAAGGCTGTGCTTCTGCCACTCGAAGTTGATCTGCGGGTGGCCCTCCGCCCAGACGGTGGCGAGGCCCTGCCCCTCGACGACATAGACGATCTCCTCGGTGGCCATGCGGAAGGGGGGGATCGTCTCGCCGGGAGGGACCTGGAGGATGTGCGCCTCGGTGACGCCCTGGTGGCCGACGAGGTTGAGCACTGCGCCGGGACAGCCGCGCAGGTCCCACCAGCCGAGCTCGATCGTCCGCAGGTCCTCGACGTAGTATCCGGTGAAGACCGGCACATCCTGCGCAACGAGCCAGCGGTCGTAGGGCGACTGCCACCAACTGTTGGTGGACTTCCTCTCTGCAGGCGCCGTCGTCATGACAACCCTCCTCCGCGAGCGTGACGCGAACCTCCTGAGTTTGCGTCACGTATCCCTACCGGGGGCTGGCACGTATAGCCGGCCCCCGGTAGGGACGTTAAGTCACGACCTCACTCGATAGGAACGAGTTCGGAGGAGACGTTGCACCACGGCTCCTCCAGCGCGGGACCGCAGAGGACCGCGGGGGCGACCGCCAGGAGTTCACCGGAGACGGCGTCGTGGAGGCGGAACGAAACGGCCTCCCATTCGCCGTAGAAGACGAAGTCCCTGGAGGTGCCTCGGAAGCCGCGCTCGAACGCCACTGCGAATGCGCCGTGCACATTGGCGAAGAGCCCGCCGAGGTCTTCGTCATAGCCAACGTCCAGGACGGAGGTGACGTCGGTTTCAAGTCCTGCGGCGCCCCAGACCATGCGGATCTTGACTTCCTGCTCGGGCGCGAGCCCGGCGCCGACGAACCAGACCCCGTGGTCGCGGATGCGGTCCTCCGGGTACTTGATGAAGGTGGGGTGGACCTGGAAGACGACACCGGCCTTCGATCCTTCCTCCATCATCTGGCCCCTCGTTGCGGCGTCCGGTGACCCGCTTGCCGGGAACGCAGGCTGCAGCGCCAGTATCGCTGCGACAAGCCCCAGCAGCGCGATGGCGCTCACCAGCAGCCTCCTCGAACGCAACCATGTGATAGTCAATACCTTGCTCATCGGAGCACCTCCTGGTTTCCATGCGTTACTGGGGGACGGCCCGGCGCACCGACGACGCACATCGTGCGCCCCTCGGTCCGACCGTCCGTCTGTAGATTCCCACTCATGCCGACGCCCTCTCCGGCGCGGCGACCGATCTGCCCTGGACGTCTCGGGCGCGCATGTCCTGCCGGAGCCCTACGCGCAGCGCGAACGCCCGCATCACCAGCGCCACGCCCATTGTCATCGTCATGATCACCAATGTGATGATCCCTGCCCGCTCGACCTGGCCGAGGTCCGAGGAGCCCAACTCCAGCGCAAGGATGGAGAGGGTGATCGTGTCCCGCGAGGCGAGCAGGATGATGCTGGACGTGGTGTTCGCGGCCGATATGAAGTTCAGCATCCCTATCAGCACCATCGTCGGCATGATGACCGGGATGACGATGCGGAAGTAGGTGCGGAACCACCCGGCCCCTGAAACGCGGCTGGCCTCTTCCAGGTCGGCCCCCAGTTGCACCAGCACGCCCTTGAAGATGTTGGTGCCCGTGGTGTTGCCCGAGATGATTACGACCAGGACCAGCGCCCAGATGGAGCCGTACAGCCACGTCAGCCCGGGCACGCTCAGGAAGAGCATCAACAGGCCCAGGGAGGAGAGGATGCCGGGGAAGGCCGCCGAAACCCAGATGATGGAGTCCAGCGTCGTTCTCAATCGCCACTTGCTGCGCACGATCAGGTAGGCGATGAGCGAGAAGAGCAAGGGGCTGCCGACGCCCGCCACGACGGCAAGCGTGATGGTGGTCCGCAGCCCGGTGAAGAAGAGTTCATCGGAGAAGGTGTCGCGCCAGTGATCGAACGTCCACGTGGGTATCGCGTTGAAGTAGCCCACGTGGTTCATGAAGCTCCCGACGACCAGCACCAGGATGGGCAGCGCCGTCAGCACGATGAGCAGCCCGAGGATCGCCGAGAAGAAGACCCACTTCCACGGGCCCAGGTCGATCAACCCTGGGCTGAACTTGCCGGTTATGGTGGTGTAGTGCCGGCGGCGCGTCACCCAGCGCTGTATCGGGAAGATGAAGCCGATGACGACGAGCGTCAGGCTCGCGGTAACGACGGCAGGCGCGTAGTTGAATGCCTGGGCGTCCAGGTAGATGAGGGTGGAGTAGACGTAGAACCCCCACCGTGCGCCCAGCAGCCATTCTGTTTCGAACCCCTGGAACACTCGGATGAGGTGCAGGGCGAACACCAGCATCAGCGGCGCCGCCATCACCGGCAGCGTCACTTTCATGATGGTGCCGAGCTTGGATGCTCCCGAAACGCGCCCCGCCTCCTCCAGCGCCTGGTCCATGTTGCGGAAGGCCGGCGTGAACAGGATCACCTTGTAGGCGATGCCGTCCGCCATGATCCTGGCGAAGACGATGCCCTCCAGGCTGAAGATGTTGAAGGGGCCCCTGTCGACGAACGGGAGCGTTTCCAGCGCCACGTTGAAGAGGCCGCTGGTGGGGGCGAGCATCATCATCCAGCCGATGGTGCTTGCGAGAGGAGGGAACATGTAGGCGATCCAGAAGAAGAACTCCAGCCCCTGGGAGAAGGGGATCTTGGTGCGCGCGAGGACCATCGAGATCGCCACGGAGATGGGGAACGCGATAATCATCACGAAGAACCAGACGAGGAAGGAGTTCCACAACGCCGTCGGTATGCGTGGGTTGTCGAACGCGCTGGTCCAGTTGGCGAAGCCGAACTCGCGAGGCGGGACGAACACGTCCTTGGAGACGTCGAAGCTGAACCAGAAGAGGATCAGCATCGGCAGGATGAGGTAGACGCTGAGGGAGATGATGACCAGCGCCATGATGAACGTGCCCATCTCTGCCCTGAAGAATCTCCTCAGGGTAGGAGCGGGTGCAATCGTCGCAGGCGATGTCATCACTTCCTCTGGTCCCTCGTGCCCGTTGTCCCTTGCGGTGGGTTGCCGTATCAGCGTGACGCCATCACGGCGGCCAGGGGAGGCGTTGCCCGCCTCTCCCCGACCGCCGCAACGGCGTCATGGCTCGCTAGTTCGCCGTGTAGAGGATGCCGAGCTCGTCGTAGAGCGCCTGGAGGTAGTTGAGCGACAGTGTCCTGTCGTCATCGTACTCCGGAACGCCCTGGTCAACGACGAACACCTTGCCCTCGTCGAGCAGGTCCTGAAGCTGTCCTACGCGGTTCCACAGCGTGTCCGGGACCTTGCCCTGGGAAACGTCCGAACGCAGTTTCGGAGACGGCGAGAGGTTGCGGGTGAAGTTGATGTCCGTCTCCATGCCGTCCTGGCTGTACCACCAGTTCAGGAAGAGCTGGGCAGCCTTGGGGTGAGGCGCCCTGTCGAGCACGGTGCCGGTGCCGCCGACCTCCGCCGACAGGCCCTCATCCATGATGATGTTGTCGGTGATGGAGGCGACCGGCAGGCCCGATGCCGCCAGCGGACGCAGGGCCACGTCGCAGCCCACGGCGATGCTGACCACGGCGCGAGCGACGAGGTCGGCGCAGCCGTCGGCTGCCGAGAAGTCCAGGACGTTGTTGCCGACGGCTGCGTTCCTGGTGACGGCCTCCCAGAACTCCTGTCCCACGCCGCGGTGTATGCGTACGCGGGCGGTTGCTCCGGTGCCCTGGGTCGCGTAGCCGGTCATGGCGATCTCGCCGGCCCACTTCGGGTCGGCCAGGTCCCACCAGGACGTGATCTCGGCCGCTTCCGCCGGGGTCAGCCGCTCGGTGCTGTACCAGATGTCCTCGAAGTTCTGGATGGAGAGCTGGTCGGACATCGAGTACGTGGCCGAGACGTCGGACCACCACACCTTCGGCGAGAGGTGCCAGTGTTCGGAGGTCCGGTTCAGGATCGTCGGCTCGATGATGAGCGGCTCGACGGGGACCAGCGCCTCGGCGTCGATCAGCCGCTGCGTCGACGAGGTGCCCGCGACGCTGTAGTCGACGGTGTAGCGCCCACGGGAGCGCTCGGCCAGGATGCGGGTGGTGTTGGCGTTCCCGCTGCCGGTGCTCGCGATGACCCTGATGTCGAACTTCTTCTGGAACTGCGCGAGCGTGTCCCGGATGTGCCGGGAGTCGGTCCCGCCCAGGCTGATCACGATCTCGCCCTCGGCCTGTGCGTCGGCCACCAGCTGTGCCCACTGCGCCTCGAACGACGTGTCGGGCGTCGGCGTGGGGTCGGGCGCCGGGGCTGGCTCAGCCGTGGCGCCGGCCGGCACCGGCGTCGGGGTAGCTGTGGGAGGCACCGGCGTTGGCGTGGGATCCGACCCACAGGCCGCCAGGCCGATCAAGAGTCCCAGAGCAGCCACAACCGGCCAGACTCGCTTGCTTCCCAAATGGAGTGTGCGCATGGCTATCCTCCCACTTCCGTTTTCCGCAACCAATAGCAGTGAAAATGCCACACTATCGGCACGTATACATGGCGCGCGGACGCTAACACTCCGTGCGGTGCAAGTCAACGTATGCGCACCTTGTGCTGCTCTGCGGGCAGCGCCGTTCGTGCATAGGCTCCATGGTGTGACCTCGGCGCGGCTCGTGGCATACTGAACGGCATGGCGACCCACACCGAAGCGGCAGACCGCATGACTCCGGAGGAGCGCCGCATCGTCGCGTCCACCGGCGTCGCGCACGGGCTCAATCACTCGATAGATCTCGTTTACGGCGCGGTGCTCGCCGTCATCCTGATCGAGTTCGGCACCACCAATGCCGTGCTCGGAGCGCTGGCGACGGTTTCCTGGCTGGCCTATGCGTTCACGGCCATACCTGCTGGAGAGATGGCCGACCGGCTCGGCTCGCAGCGCACCGTGGCGCTCTCGATGGGCGGAGCAGGAGTAGCCGCGCTGATGGCGGCGGCGGCCCCCAACGTTTGGGTCCTCGGCGCCGGACTCGTGCTCATAGGGATACTGGGCGGGCTGTACCATCCCGCGGGTCTCTCACTCATCACACGCGGCGTGCGGAGTCGTGCACGGGCGCTGGGTGTTCATGGCGCGGGAGGCAATCTGGGGACGGCCCTGGCCCCCGTGATCGCGGCATTCATCGCGGGAGCCTGGAGTTGGCGGGCAGCATTCGTCGTGTTCGCCGTGCTGTCGATCGCCGTCTCGATCACAGCGTTCCGGTCTCCGCCCGACGATGTGGGAGGGAGCAGCGAACGTCCACGCCCGCGTCTTCGTGCGCAGAGCCTGCTCGTGCCGCTCGCGCTGATGTTCGTCATCAACGCGTGTTTCGGGTTCGTCTTCCGGGGGCTCACGCTGTTTCTGCCGCTGCACCTGGGCGAGAACCTGGGGTTCGACGTGCTCGGGTTCGAGCCTGTGGTGATCGGGGGCGCAGCGGCCACGATAGCTCTCCTGTTCGGCGTGCTGGGCCAGTACGCAGGCGGCGAGTTGGGGGAGCGCTTCCGACGCGAGCGGCTGCTCGTGCCCGCAGCGGCGCTGACAGTCCCTCCCCTGCTCGTCATGGGATTGTGGGAAGGCTGGCTGCTGCTCGTCGGGGCATCGGCGTTCGTCTTCTTCAACTTCCTGGCGCAGCCGACGGCAGTCGCGATGATCTCGGACTACGCGGCGGAGCGCCTGCAGGGCCGCATGTACGGTCTCACCTCGTTCTCGGGCTTCGGCATCGGTGCGTTTGCCGGTATCGGCGGAGGGCTGCTGGCGGATGGGCCGGGGGTTGCGTGGGTGTTCGTGATGCTGGCGGTCGTAGCGGCGCTCACCGTCATCTGCGCGATCGCGATCAACGTCTACCTGCTCGCCCGGGGCGATACCCCGGAAGGACTGTCGCCCGTTTGACCCCATTCGTCACGCGGCGTACCGTTGCGGCCACCGGCGGAGGTGCGCGATGACGAACACAGGGAGCGAGAGCCGCATCGAGGACATGGACCTGCTGCTGCAGGAGGTCCGCAGCCGCAACGCGATGCCCCTGTGGGAGGTGAATGCGCAACGCGGGCGGCCCACGGTGCAGCCGTTCCTCTGGCGCTACCTGGACTACCGCGACCTGCTCTACCGCGCCGCCGACCTCGTGCCGATGGAGCTTGCGGAGCGGCGCGTCTTCGTGTTCAGCAACCCCGGCATCGACAAGCACTCGGCCACGTCGTCGCTGTATGCGAACCTGCAGATCATCAAGCCCGGCGAGATCGCGCCCTCGCACCGGCACTCCCCGGCGGCGCTGCGGCTCGTCATAGAAGGGCAGGGGGCGTACACCGCCGTCAACGGCGAGAAGAGCTACATGGACCCCGGCGACTTCGTGACGACGCCCAGTTGGACGTGGCACGACCACGGCAACGAGGGCGACGCACCCATGGTGTGGCTCGACGGCCTCGACGTACCGATCGTGCAGTCGCTCGACGCCAACTTCTACGAGCAGCACCCGGACAGCACCCACCCGCTCACGAAGCCGGACGACCTCTCGCTTCGCATGTTCGGGGCGGGGAGCCTCAAGCCCACGTGGGAGCAGCGGAACTCGCCGAACTCCCCCATCCTCAACTACAAGTTCGAGCGCACCTATGAGGCGCTGAAGGCGCTGGCCGAAGACACGGACGGCAGCCCGTACGACGGCGTCACTGTCGAGTACACCAACCCGCTGAACGGCGGGCCCGCGATGCCGACCATCGCGTGCTTCGCAACGCTGTTGCGTGCTGGTCAGCGCACGCAAGCGCACAGGCACGTCGGCGGCACGATCTACCACGTCATCCAGGGCAGCGGGAGCAGCATCATCGCGGGGACCCGGTTCGACTGGGGACCGAAGGACACGTTCGTCGTGCCCTCGTGGTACTTCCACGAGCACGCCGCGGACGAGGAGGCCGTCCTCTTCTCCTACAACGACAGCCCCGTCCTGCTGGCGCTCAACCTCTACCGCGAGGAGGCGATGGACGCCCCGCACCAGGAAGTTGCGGAGGTCTTCGGGGCCTAGCCCCACACGCGGGACGCGGTCTCCAGGATCACGTCCAGCTTGCGCCACTGCACGTCCTCCGGCACCGTCTCGCCACCCCCGCCGCTCGCGAACCCGCACTGCGGGCTGAGCGCCAGTTGGTCGCCGTCGATGTAGCGCGCCGCCTCGTCGATCCGGCGCTTCAGGTCGTCCATCGTCTCCACGTCCGTGCTCTTCGTGGTCACGAGGCCGAGCACGACGATCCTGTCCTTCGGCACGAACCGCAGCGGCTCGAAACTCCCGGCGCGCTCACTGTCGTACTCCAGCATCAGCCGCTTGTGGTTGAGCTGGGTGAAGAGCTGCTCGGCGATGGAGTCGTAGTGCCCCTCACGGTGCCACTGGGCGACCATCCTGCCGGTGAGCGGGTCGATGGCGCGCGAGTTGCCCCGGCAGAGGTGGATGCCACACGTGGCCTCGATACCTTCGATGACGCGGTTGTCCGCTGCGATGGAGCGCGTCAGGTTCTCTGCCGGGTCCTCGCCGCGCGAACGCATCGCCGCCAGCGACGGTTCGTCCACGTACGCGGTGTAGCCTGGCGCGTCGATGTGGATGTACGAACAGCCCGCGTCGACCAGTTGCCGCACCATCTCATGCTGTATCTCTGCGACGTGCTTCCTGAAGTCGTCCAGGTCTTCGTAGACGCCCTCCGACGCCTGCCAGTCGAACCGCTGTGCGACCCGGTCCGGCCCGATGAGCGTGACCTTGGCCGTGGTGTGGGCGGCACTCGCGGCGAAGCGGTACTCCTCCAGCGGGAGGTTGCGCGTCAGCGCGAGGCGCTCCATCGCCGGACTGCGCGTAACCACGGGCGGCCCGGCAACCTGCGGACCGGACTCGACGCGCTGCTGTTGGTCGGAGCGGTTGCCCTGCTGCCAGCGCCGGTACTCCTCGCGGCCCTCCGGCGTGTCGTAGCCTGAGACGGACGCGCCGAAGCTGTCCTGGAAGTTGCTGCGGCGGAACTCTCCGTCGGTCACGATGGGGAAGCCGATGCGCTCCTGCTGCGCGATGACTTCCCGTATCAGGTCGTCCTCCAGCGCCGTCAGTTCGTCGGGCGGGGCTTCGCCGTCGTCGACGCGGGCCCGCAGGTCGAGCAGCGCCTGCGGCCTGCGCAGGCTGCCGATGTGGTCCACGCGGAGCACGTCGAGTTCTCCCATCGTGCGCCTCCTCGCCTTCCGGGGTTGGGGTGAGCGTATCACGCACTCCGCAGCCTTGCCCCGCGCGCTACAATGCGTCCCAGCGTCACAGCGAACGCTGGGAGGACTGCGATGCTCACCGCTGAAGAGAACGAACTGATCACGAAGGTGGGGCCGGGCACGCCGATGGGCGAACTCGCGCGCCGCTTCTGGACGCCCATCCTGCTTGCGGAGGAGTTGCCCGCTGCGGACTGCGCGCCCGTCCGCGTGCGGATACTCGGCGAGGACCTCGTCGCGTTCAAGGACAGCAGGAACCGCATCGGCGTGCTGGAGCCGTGGTGCCCGCACCGGGGCTCCGATCTCTTCTTCGGGCGCAACGAGGAGGAGGGGCTGCGCTGCGTCTACCACGGCTGGAAGTACGACATTGAGGGCGTCTGCGTCGACATGCCGAACGCGCCGGAAGGCGCGACGTTCAAGGAGAAGATACGCGCCCGCGCGTACCCGGCATTGGAGCGCGGCGGGATCATCTGGGCGTACCTCGGCCCCCGCGAGAACGGCGTGCCCGAGTTCCCGGAGATGGAGTGGACGCGCGTCCCCAACGACCAGCGCTACATCTCCAAGATGTTCCTGGACTGCAACTACCTGCAGACGTTGGAGGCCGACATCGACTCCAGCCACCTCGGCTTCCTGCACAGTTACGTGCAGGGTGGCACGGTGATAGACGGACGCGTGAACGGCATCCAGGACTTGACGGCGGCGGACAAAGCGCCCGTCTGGACGGTGAGTGACACCGAGTACGGCGTGATGCTGACAGCCCGCCGCGACGCCGGAGAGAACTACTACTGGCGCATCAACCAGTGGATGCTCCCGTTCTACACGATGATTGCCGCACGCCCCGGCGACCCCGTCCTCTGCCAGGTGAAGGTGCCAGTGGACGACGAGCACGCCGTGGCGTTCCGCGTGCGGTGGCACGCCGAGCGTCCGCTGACGCCGGACGAGATATCCGTTTACCGGGACAAGGGTGTTCTCTTCCCGGAGATGATTCCGGGCACCTTCCGCACGAAGGAGAACAGGGCCAACGACTACCTGCTTGACCGCGCGACGCAGCGGACCTACTCGTTCACGGGCATCAAGTCGATACCGGCGCAGGACTTCGCGGTGACGGAGGTGCAGCACGGGGGGCCGGTGACCGACCGCACGCGCGAGCACCTCGTGAGCAGCGACACCGCCATCATCCAGGTGCGGCGGCGGCTCATGCGCTCCGTGCGGCAGCTGATGGAGGGACAGGAGCCGCCGGAGGCTCGCAACGGCGGGGCATTCCGCGTCCGCTCGCTGGACATCGTGCTCCCGAAGGCGGTCGCCATCGAGGAAGGCGGCCAGGAGTACATGGTCTCGAAGGTGTAGAGGGCACGAGGTCGGCATTGACTCGAGTCACTCGTGGTCGCTCCGCCCCATTCGTCCTGTTGCTGCTCTCCTTCCTCCTCTTGACCTCCTGCACGTCATCCTTCCCGTTCGACCCTGCGGTCGTGTCGAGGGGCAAGGAACTGTTCGCGGCGAACTGCGCCACCTGCCACGGCGCCGGAGGTGAGGGCCAGCCCAACTGGCACATCACGAAGGCCGATGGCACGCTGCCTCCGCCGCCGCTGAACGGCGAAGGTCACACCTGGCACCACGGCGACGGCCTCTTGTACCGCATCGTCAAGAATGGCGGACAGGAGTTCGAAGACCCGCGCTTCAGCAGCTTCAAGAGCGCGATGCCGGCCTTCGGGGAGCGGTTCAGCCATGACGAGATCGTCGCGGTGCTCACCTACGTCAAGAGCCTCTGGGACGGCAAGACGAGCCGCGGCATCTCCATTCTCGAATCGCAGGCGTTCGCCAGCGAGCAGGACCCCTTCCCGCCCAGCGGCGGGTAGTGTCGGCGGTTTCCTTCGCCTCGCTTGTGTAGAATGAAAGTAGGCGCCGGGCCCCGGCGCAATCCCCGCCAGGAGCGTCCATGACCACCTCTCGAAAGAAGCCCACGACCCGGAGGACCTCGAAGAACGGGAGGCGCAACGGGACGGCTGCACAGCGACCCGCAACGCTCGGCGCGTTGCGCGAGAGCGGCTACGCTGTCACCTCCGTCCGCGACGAGTTGCGCAACAACCTGATGGAGCGCCTGCGCAACGGCGAGCCGGTCTTCCCCGGCATCGTGGGCTACGAGGACACCGTCATCCCGCAGGTGCAGAACGCCATCCTCGCGGGACAGGACATCATCCTCCTCGGCGAGCGCGGGCAGGCCAAGTCGCGCATGATCCGCGCACTCGTGGAACTGCTCGACGACGAGATCCCCATCGTGAAGGGCAGCGAGGTGAACGACGACCCGCTCGCCCCCATCTCCCGCTATGCCATCGAGCTCATCGAGGAGGAGGGTGACGATACGCCCATCGAGTGGGTCGGGCGCGACCGCCGCTACGGCGAGAAGCTCGCGACTCCCGACATCTCCATCGCCGACCTCGTCGGCGACGTCGACCCCATCCGCATCGCGGAGGGCCGATACCTCTCGGACGAGCTCGCCATCCACTACGGCCTCATCCCGCGAACCAACCGGGGCATCTTCTGCATCAACGAACTGCCGGACCTCGCGGAGCGCATCCAGGTCGGCCTCTTCAACCTCATGGAGGAGCGTGACGTCCAGATCAAGGGCTACCTCGTGCGGCTATCGCTCGACGTGCTCGTCGTCGCGAGCGCCAACCCGGAGGACTACACGAACCGCGGCCGCATCATCACCCCGCTGAAGGACCGGTATGGCGCGCAGATACGCACCCACTACCCTCGGGAGATCGCGCAGGAGATCTCCATCATGGACGTGGAGCGGAACGACTTCCCGGGCGCGGCGGAGCCCATCGTCGTGCCGGCGTACATCAAGGAGCTCATCGCGGAGTTCACATCGCTCGCGCGGCGTCACCCGGAGATCAACCAGCGCTCCGGCGTCAGCGTGCGCGTCTCCATCGCCAACTACGAGACGGTGTCCGCCAATGCGCTGCGCCGCGCCATCTCGACCGGTGAGGAGCAGGCCGTCCCGCGCATCACCGACTTCGCGTTCATCATCGCCTCCACGCTCGGCAAGGTCGAGTTGGAGACGATGGAGGAGGGGCGCGAGGCCAAGATCGTGGACGAGCTCATCAAGCGCGCGCTGCTCAACGTGTTCGACCGCCACTTCGAGCCGCACGAACTCGACGAGCTCGTGTTCGCGTTCGAGGCGGGGCAGACGTTCGACACCGGCGTGGACCTGCCGTCCAGCATCTATCTCGAGGAGATGGGGCAATTGGAGGGGTTCGCGGGCGCGCTGAGCAAGCTCGGCGCGGGCAAGAGCGGACCGGAGGCGGCGTCCGCAGCCGAGTTCGTGCTCGAAGGGCTGCACCTGAACCGCCGCCTCAACCGCGACGAGTTGGCCGGGGGCTACCGCTACCGCGTCTAGTTTTGATCCCTCTCCCTCAGGGAAAGGGCTAGGGTGAGGGTGAACCGGCAGGGCTGGGTGGGTACGTGATGAGGTTATGCAGCGGGCTCGCGTAGGGCCCGCACGATGACACGGAGGGTGAGGGTTGTCATGTCCGACGAACCGCAATACGACGTCATCATCATCGGCGGGGGCGCAGCCGGCCTCGCCGCGTCCATCTACTCGGTGCGCGCGATGCTCAAGACGCTCATCATCGAGAAGAAGGCTGTGGGCGGCCAGATCCTGCTCACCGGCGAGATCGAGAACTACCCCGGCTTCCCGGAGCCGATCGACGGCCCCGAGCTGGCGATGCTCTACGAGAAACAGGCCGAACGCTTCGGCGTCGAGTTCGAGTACGACACGGTCGTCAGCCTCGACGTGGCAGGCGACGTGAAGCGCGTCGTCTGCGAAGACGGCGAGTACACGGCGAAGGCGCTCATCATCGCGACGGGCGGCGAGCACAACCAGCTCGGCGTCCCCGGCGAGGTCGAGTACTGGGGCAAGGGCGTCTCCTACTGCGCGACGTGCGACGGCAACTTCTTCCGCGGCATGGACGTGACGGTCGTCGGCGGTGGCGACGCCGCGATAGACGAGGGGCTCTACCTCACGCGCATGACGAACAAGGTGACGGTGGTGCACCGCCGGGACGCGCTCCGCGCGAGCAAGATCCTGCAGCAGCGGGCGTTCGACAACCCGAAGATGGAGTTCGTCTGGGACACGGTCGTCGACGAGATCAGGGGCAACGGCGACGTGAACAGCACGGTCCTGCGCAACCTGAAGACCGGCGAGGTCACGGAGCACACCACGCAGGGCGTCTTCATCTTCATCGGCTTCCACCCGGTGAACGAGTTCATGCAGGGCGTGCTGGAGCTCGACGCTGCCGGTCACGTGCTGACCAACCTCCAGATGGAGACGAACGTCCCGGGCGTGTTCGCTGCGGGCGACGTGCGCCAGTTCTCGGACCGCCAGCTCGCCAACGCCGTCGGCGACGGCGTTGCCGCCGCTCTCGCGGCCTACCGCTACATCGAGGGCTAGGCGTCTAACCCGGCTCCCGCCCCTGCTATCCTTGCCTCCCACACACGCGCAGGAGGCACACGCATGACCATCGGTTGGGGCATCGTCAGCACAGGGAGGCACCCGGACACCAAGATGGCGCCCGCCATCAACGAGGCGGAGGGCGCAACGCTCGCCGCCGTGATGAGCCGGGACATCGGGCGCGCCGAGGCGTTCGCCCAGAAGCACGGCGCCGCCACCGCATACGACGACCTCGACGCGCTGCTGCGCGACCCCGCCGTGGACGTGGTCTACATCGCGTCGCCGAACGCGCTGCACGCGGAGCAGACCGTCCGCGCGGCGCAGGCGGGCAAGCACGTGCTAGTCGAGAAGCCGATGGCGCTCTCCGTCGACGACGCCCAGCGCATGATCGAAGCATGCGAGGCAGCAGGCGTGCGGCTCGGCGTCGGCTTCCACCTGCGTGCCCACGAGGGGCACCGGCGTCTGCGGTCGCTCGTCGCCGACGGCGCGCTCGGCAGGGTGTCGTTCGCGCACGCGGACTGGTGCCGTGGCGTTCGGGGCCAGGAGGCGCCGCCTCCGCGTTCCGGCCTGCAGGCGTGGTGGGACGACCCGTCGCTCATCGGCGCGGGCGCGTTCATGGCGACGGGCGTGCACTGCGCCGATCTGCTCCGTTACGTCCTCGACGACGACGTAGTGGAGGTCTCCGCCGTGAGCGACGCCACGCCGGAGAAGCCGCTGGAGGAGCTCGTGACGCTGGCGCTCCGCTTCAGGAGCGGAGTCATCGCGACCGTGCTGACGGGCCGTCGTACGCCCGACTACGAGCGCAATGACGTCACGGTCTACGGCACGCTCGGACGGGCGGGGCTGAGCGCCAGCATCGACATGAACCAGGCCGGCGCGCTTGCCGTCCGGACCGACGCCCTGACAGAGGACGAGACCTACCCGGAGCACCCCTTCTCGCTCTACACGAAGCAAGTGGAGGCCTTCGACGAAGCGGTCGAGGGCAACGGCGAGCCGCTCGCCACTGGCCTCGACGGCCTGCGCGTCGTCGAGATCACCCTCGCGATGGTGGAGTCGGCACGCACGGGCTCGCGGGTGTCGTTGGGGTAGAGGGATCGGGCAACATCCATGCCGATCCAGGACAGGGACTACTACCGAGAGCGTTGGGGGACTGCTCCCCGGACGCAGGGAGGCTCAGTGCGCAGAGGAGGCAGAGGTCGTGTATCCACCGCCGTCAGTCCCGGCGCGGGAGGCTCGCCTGGTGGACACGGATGCTGCTGGCTCTTTCTCCTCCTGCTGCTGATCGCGGTTGGCGGAGGTGGGTACTACTGGTATACGCAACACGAGCTGCCATTCGAACTCGAGTTCCTGTCGACCCCAACGCCTGCACCCCAGGCTGTGCAGGAAGGGACGCCCACACCGACTCCCACGCCCTCGCCTGCGCCACCCACGCCGACGCCGTATCCGTGCGCCGACCCCACGGCCACGCCTGGCGCTCCAGGCACAACGCCAACCCCGCCGGGTTCGTCTGCTCCCGGGGCGACGCCAACGCCTGCCTGGGAGGCGCCGGAACCGCTCTTGGACGAGTGGCGCGAGCGGGCGAGCGACTGGGGCAGGGAGCAGGTGGATGCCGCCCTTGCCGAGAGCCTTGCGGTCTTCGACGCAGGGCTGGACGACCTGCAAGGCATGCCGCTATCCGAAGCGTGCCGCCGCGCCGCTGAGTTCGAGAGACGCCTGGAGATAGCGGAGCACCTGGTGAGCGAGCACCGGCTGGGACGGGAGACCGTCCCTGGTCAAAGCGCCGCTCTCTCCTGGACGATATGGCTGCGCCACCAACGCGGCCTGTTCGCCGAGGCAGTGCAGAACCACGCGCCCGTTACGGAGTGCCGAAGGCTGCTCGCCCCGCCTACCCCAACACCTACACCTACTCCCGCTCCGCCCACCGCGACCCCCACGCCCGTGCCTGTGGGTATGACGAATGCGCCGATCTGTCCGACCGCCGCACCGAAGCCTCCAACGGCAACTCCTACTCCCACACCCATGCCACGTCCGACCTTCACGCCGACACCGCGCCTGCGTCCCACAGCGACGCCCACGCCGGTTCCGCCGGGAGGTTTGCAAGGTTCTCTGGAAGAACTCGCCGCCCGCGTGCGTCCCAGCGTTGTGCAGATCACAATCGGAGCAAGCTCGGGATCTGGCGTCATCTTCGAGGTCTCTTCCGGTACGGCCTGGGTCGTGACCAACCACCACGTCATAGAAGGCTCGTCCCATGTTCGCGTGCTGGTGAGCGATGCCAACTGGTACGATGCCACAGTTCACGGCGTTGACCGTGTGCGCGACCTCGCTGTGCTTTCCATCTGCTGTTCTCCGTCGTTTCAACCGGTGGAGTTGTCCGGTGAGCGCGTGCGACAAGGGGCGGACGTATTCGCGATGGGCTATCCTCTGGGGGTAGGCAGTTCGGTGCTTACGAGTGGCATCGTTTCGCGCGTGTTCTACGAGTCGTCGGAAAACGCTTGGATGGTACAGACAGACGCGCCTATAAACCCGGGCAACAGTGGCGGGCCACTGTTCAGCATGGGCGGCAAGGTTGTCGGAATCAACACCTTCGTGGTGCGGGAATCGGATAGCGACGTTTCCGTGGAAGGTTTCGGTTTTGCTGTCGCTGCCGAGACGGTGCGTAGTGTATTAGCGGTGTTGAAACAGGGACAGGGTTCGTTCGTCGCGACGCCGACCCCACCGCCCGGAGCGACTCCGACTCCCTGGCGCGGCTCATCCCGCGCTTTCGGGCCGCAGGACGGCGTACTGCGGCACAACAATGACGGGTATATCAAGGAGTACTCCGCCGGCGTGTACCTGAATGAATTCACCGCGCGCGCCACATTCGAGAACCCGTACGCACGCTCCGTGGGCGAGTGGGACTACGGGTTCATCTTCCGTGCGGAAGAGGAGAACAGGTTCCATGCCGTCGTCGTAACCGATGATGGACGGTGGCTGCACTACCTGCGCGAAGGGATCGCCGACAGGGACGCAGACCCCATAGCAGAGGGCAGGGCGTCTTCCCTGCTGGCGGGAGCAGGAAGGTCCAACGAACTGCGCCTCGTCGCTGGCGGCGAACTCGGGTGGTTCTTCGTCAACGATCGATTGTTGGCAACGCTCGACCTGAGCGGCGGCGACACCGAAGGAGATGTGGCCGTGATAACCGGCTACCACGACGGTAGTGAGATCGACGGACGTTCCACAAGCTTCACAGACTTTGCGGTCAGCGAACCGTGGTTCATCGACGAGCGCTCCGGTGAGATGGAGCACGAGGATGATGGCCTCATCGAATGGGAGGGGTTGCGCTCTAATACGCGCGACTTCATCGCTATAGCAACGTTCACCAATCCATACTCGGCTCGTACCGGCGAGTGGGACTATGGGTTCGGGTTCCGCGATGCGGGCGGGGACTGGTTCCACGCGGTCACTGTCGACAGCAGCGGGAGATGGGAACATTTCCTCCGCCAAGGCGGGACTGATCCAGTCTACGAACGGTCAGGGACAGTGTGGCTGGACCTCGGAGCAGGTGGACAGAACACGATGTGGCTCCTCGCGATGGGCGGCGCGGGCGTGCTCTATGTCAATGGCATCAAGGCGGCGGAACTCGACCTCAGCGGCAACACAGTTAGCGGGGATATTGCGGTGGCTACCGGCTTCTACGAGGGGAATGAGATGCCGGGATACAGCACGGAGTATGACGAATTCCAGGCTTGGTCGTTGGACTAGTCCTTCATCCAACTCTCCGTAACCCAGAACTTCTGCTAGTGAACCTCGGTCAGTAAACCATGGGGCGCGTGATAGCGTTAAACGCTGGTGTCTTGCGATAGGCACTCCTTTGGCGCGGAGGGACTGAGCGAGGAGCATGACGTCGAGCGGAGGGCACATCATCACCTGTTCCCGCTGCGACAGGGAGATTCCCCTGGCGTTCTGGCGGGCGCACGTGCACAGCGCCGACCACGCGCGCTGCGTTGAGTCCGGCTGCGATCGCATGGCAGCCGGGTATGCCATGCGAGGGGTGACCCCGTTCTGCGGCACGCACCTGGTGCAACGCCACCGCCGGGGACACGAGATCCGGTTCGTGGACGGCGGCATCTGCAACGTCTGCGGCGGCTACGGGCAGCTTGCGCCGTCGGACCCGGACGCCGCCGAGTCCAGGGGCACGCGGTGGGAGCGCTGCTCCCTGTGCATGGGCACCGGCTACCTGGACGAAGAGATGCTCGAGATCGAACACCGCCGGGTGGAACGGGAACAGCTGGCCGAGTACCGGCGCCGCTCGGAGATGCGTCGGGAGATAGAGCAGGGAGTGGCCCGCCGCCGGGCCGAGGAGGAAGAGGACCTCAACCAGCGCCGGCGCGCGGAGATCGAGCGCGCGAGGCAGTACGAGGAGAGCCGCTTTCGAGCGGCGACCGGGAGGCCTGCAGAAGCCAGCTCCGGCGACGGGTCGGACGGGGATGGTGAGGACGACGGCAGCGCCGGCGAGGATGACGGCGACGGAGGACCCGGAGACGGGCGAGGCCGCTCCCATGGACGCTGCCGGACCATAGCGCTGCTGTTGCTCATCGTCGGGCTCGTGGTTGCCGCAGGCGCAGGTGGGGCCGCAGCTGTCTTCTACTTCGGGTTCGGCGGCGAACTGCCCCAGGCGACGCCCACCCCGGCGCAGGCGACGGCTACACCCACTCCTACGCCCGTACCCACTGCGACACCGACTCCCGTGCCGCCCGCCCCGACGCCCACGGCGACGGCAACGCCGACCCCCACACCGACGCCGACGCCGCGTCCCATCGCGACTCCGACTCCAACCCCGACGGCTGAGCCTGCGCCGGAAGAGACGGCCACGCCGACCCCGGAGCCTATCGATCTCGTGGCGCTCGCGGCGCTCGTGCGCCCGAGCATCGTCAAGGTGAGCACGGACACTGCCGTCGGCTCCGGCGTTATCGTGGAGGCGGACGAAGGCAAGGCGGTGGTCGTGACCAACTACCACGTCATCGAGGGCGATTCCGCCAACATCCGGGTGCTTGCCGAGGACGGCAGTGCCTACGAGGCGACGCTGCTGGGCTCGGACGGTTCGGCAGACCTCGCCGCGCTGAGTATCTGCTGCTCGGCGTCGTTCCGGGCGGCGGGGTTGAGCGAAACACGCCCGGGGCAGGGGGCCGACGTGTTTGCGCTGGGCTACCCGCTCGACAGCGACTCGGCGGTGCTGACGCGGGGCATCGTCTCCGGCGCGAGCTTCGACGCGGAGCTGGACCGGTGGGAGTTGCAGACGGACGCGTCGCTCAACCCCGGCAACAGCGGCGGGGCGCTGTTCACAGCCGACGGTTCGGTCGTGGGGATCACCACGTTCGTCATTCGGGAGTCGGCTTCCGGAGTACCGGTCGAAGGGTTCGGGTTCGCGGTTGGCTCGGAGTCGGTGCTGTCCTTGCTGCCCACGTTGAAGGCGGGCGCGCGGGTCGACGACCCCAGCGGAGGGCGAAATCCGGCGACCGACACCCCCGGACCTTTCGGGCCGGTGGACGGCTACCTGGAACACGACGAGGACGAGTTCATCGAGGAGTACAGCGCGGGGGTCCTGCGCAGCGACTTCGTTGCGGAAGCGGAGTTCCACAACCCGTACCCCGGCGTGGTGGGAGGCTGGGACTACGGCTTCCTCTTCCGCGACGCCGGTCAGCACAACTTCCACGCGGTCGTCGTCGAGAACACCACCGGTATGTGGTTCCACTATCTGCGCGACGGCGAGGAGGAGGGACGACTTGTCGACAGCGGCAGGGCATCCGGGCTGTGGCTCGGCTCGGACGGAGTGAATCGCCTGCGGCTCGTCGCGGTCGGAGAGCAGGGCTGGCTCTTCCTCAACGGCGAACCGATCGCGACACTGGACCTGACCGGCGGTGCGGGAGAAGGAAACATCGCCGCGATAACGGGCTATCACGACGGCAATGAACTGGCCGGCCGGCGGACCCGGTTCCGGGAGTTCGCAGTGCACGAGCCTCAGGCCCTCGGCAACAGGGCCGGCGCGCTCGACCACACGGAGGACGGGTTCATCGAGCGGTCGCTCGCCAGAGGGACTGTGGGCGACTTCATCGCCACGGCGACGTTCACCAACCCGAACTCCGCCAACGCGGGATGGTGGGACTACGGGTTCACCTTCCGCGGCTCAGGCCCGGACAGCTACCACGGGCTGTACGTCACCAGCAATCGGGAGTGGAGCCACTTCCTGAGGACAGGAGGAGGGCAGTCCGTATTCAGCACGTCAGGCAGAGTGTTGAGGCTGAACACCAGGGCGGAGGGACAGAACACACTGATGGTGGTGGTGGTTGGCCAGGCGGGGCTGTTCTACCTGAACGGCGATCTCGTCCGGGAGCTGGACTTGAGTGAGGGGTCGGGACAGGGCAGCGTTTCAGTAGCGTCCGGGTTCTTCGAGGGAGGGAGGCTGCCGGGACAGAGCACCGCCTACGAGGAGTTCTGGGTGTGGTCGCTCGACGCACCCCCGCGATAGCGCCGGATAGCGGAAGCGCCCCGATTACGGGGCGCTTCGCATGTACGCAAGGTCAGGCAGAGCGGCTATTGGCCGCCGGAGCCGCATCCGCAACCGCCGCCTCCGCAACCACCGCCGCCGGAGCCGCATCCGCACCCGCCAGAGCCGCACCCGCCTCCGGTAGCTGCGATGTTGGGGTTCTCGATAACGAACCCGCTGCGCATCAGCCCCTCCGAGTAGTCGATGGACGCGCCGTGCAGGAGTGTGGCGCTGTCCTCGTCGGCGATCACGCGGATGCCGGACTCGTACAGCACGAGGTCATCCTCGGCGAGTGTGTCCTCGAGCGAGAGCATGTACTGTGCGCCGTGCCCGTTGGGAACGACGATGACGCGGAGGGCGGCACCGGGCTGCCCCTCCTCAGCCAGCACCTCTGCCAGCTTCTCGGCCGCGAGGTCGGTCACGGTGATGGTGGGCTCGCCGGTCTCTGCGCCTGCCGCGCCGGTGTTGGGGATGGTGTTCGTCATGCCGTCTGCTCCTTGGTGGCGGACTTCTTCCTTGGAAGGCTAGCAGCGCCTCGGTCGCTGGTCAAGGCGAGTATGGCGCGCAAGAGGGGTCACTCCCGGCGGAGGCGGGAGGCGAGCCAGACGTACCAGCTGAGCCCCCACGCTGCGGCCATCGCCAGCGCCTCCCACGCGAGGCCCGCGTAACTTGCGGCGAGCACCGGGGCGAGCGGCAACATCCCCAGCGCGGCGAATACCACGCCCAGTTCCGACAGCGCTTTCTTCATGGGATGCCTCCTACTCCCGCACCGAGAACGGCGCCGGCCGTGCGCCGGACGAACGCGGCGCTGCGGGACGGGACGAGCGGATGCGCCCCCGCTCGCACCAGGTGTGCCTGCAGAACGGGCACATGAAGACGGGGTGCCCTTCCTCCGGGAGACTGGTCAACTCGCGCATCCCGCGCGCCGCGCATCGCGGACAACGCACCTGCTCGTGCACAACCGGCTCTGCCATCGTCGCTCTCCTCCTGTCTGACGCTACAGCGTCATAACAATGTCTGTATAACGACATGATGATGGCACGAGTGTCAACAGTGCAACGGGGCAGTGTCACAGGAATCATGCCCGGCGCTGCCATCAGCGTGTACAATCAGGCCATGACGACGGTACAGCCGGGCGACACGCTCGCCGCATACATCAGGCGCTGGCTCACGGAGCGCGAGGTCTCTCAGTTGGCGCTCGCGCGCCGCGCGGGGGTGCCCCACGCGTCGCTGAGCGTACTGTTCAACCACGGGACGGTCCCGATGCCCTCGACGCTGCGGAAGATCGCGGAGGCGATGGGCGTGCCCCTGGGACGCCTGCTCGTGCTCGCGGGGCACCTGAACGAGGAAGAGTACGAGACGCCCATCAAGGAGTCGGACCTCGCGCGGCTCTACGAGGTGGGCGACCTCGACCCCGATGAATGGGAGCAGGTGCGGGACTTCGCGCGCTACGTGCGCAGCAAGCGGAAGCCGCGCCCGCTCACGTAACGCCTCCCGAGGGATTCCTCGACTCTTCTCCTCCTCGCTCGGAATGACACCGAAGCGCTGACACGCGCCCCTCGCGACCGGGGATGCCGGGTTGCGAGAATAGGGCGTATCCCCCTCGCAGGAGGAGTCGCCATGCGCGCATTCCGGCTGGGGCGCGACCTTGCGGAGCGCCACGCGATCCAACCCGGCGGCGACCTGGGTCCGCTGCTTCAGAGCCTCGGGCTCGAGGTCGTGCCGTGGCGTTTCCGGGGCCGCCTGCGCGAGATGATCTTCGAGGGCGCGATAGGCATCGACGAGTCGCTGCCGGAGAACTGGCAGCGGTGGCTCACCGCGCACGCCATCGGCCACCACGCGCTGCACACGGGCACGAGCCTCTACCTGGCGTCGTGGCAGTGGGTGAACCGGGTCAAGGCTGAGCGGCAGGCGGAGGAGTTCGCCGCCGGGCTCCTGCTGCCGCCGCAGGCGATGGCGCGGGTGGGCGAGGTCCGGCTCGCGGCGCGGTGCGGTGTCCCGCGCGAGAAGGCGCGGTGGGCGTTGGAACGGTTCGCGGACGTGGGCTAGGAGCGGTAGTAGAAGCGGTTGGCTGCGTCGTAGAGGACGCCGCGCCGCTGGGCGTCGGTGAGGTCTTCGCGGGAGCGCATGTACCGCAGCGACTCCGGGTAGTCCGAGTCCCAGTGCGGGTAGTCCGACGCGTACATCACCACGTCGTCGCCGACGAGATCGAGCACCTGCCCGAGCATGCGCTCGTTCGGCTCGCATCCTACGAAGACGTTGCCGCCCTTGTGGACGAACGTGCTTGGCGCACGCGTGAGGAGCGGGGCCTCGGCTGCGCCGCGCGCCTCGTACTCCTCGTCCATGCGATCGAGCCACCAGGGGAGCCACGTCGCGCCCGCTTCCAGGAAGCCGAAGTTGACCTCCGGGAAGCGCTCGAACACGCCCTCGAACATCATGCTGGTGAAGTGCCGGATGATGCCGTACGGGTGCGCTACGGAGTGCGCCTGGATGAACGTGGGGAATATCTCCGCACCGGGTGCGAACGGCGAGCCGGAGGCGTGCACCGCGACGGGGAGACGCGCCTCTCGCGCCGCCTCGTAGACGACGTCGTAGCGGGCGTGACCGAGAAGGTGGGGGCCGTCCGCCGGGAACATGACGCCGGCGTGGCCGAGTCCAGCGGCGCGGTGCAGCTCGGCTGCCGCGGCGTCGGGGTCGTGCGTCGGGAGCAGGGCGACGCCGAGGATGCGTCCGTCGCAGTGGGGATAGAACGTCTCGGCGAGCCAGTCGTTGTAGGCGCGGCAGAGGGAGACCTGGTAGGCGGGGTCTTTCACGTAGCCTGCGTAGAGGCCGAGGGTGGGGTAGACCGCAGACCACTCCAGCGGGCCGCGGTCCAGCGCTGCGAGCCAGTCCTCGGCGGAGTAGGCGGGTCCGCCGACGCGGCTTGCGCCGAGGCTGCGCGGCATGCCGTCCAGTGGGACGAGCGGCTCGATGGGCATGACGTCCGGCGAGGCGTTGCTGCCGACGCGATGCCTGCGGTACGGCTCGTCGAGGAGTTCGGCGATCCGCTTCGCGTTCTCCAGCACGTGGCCGTCGCCGTCGGCGGCGCGCATATCGCTCATCGCTACGTCTCCTGAAGCGGCGTCACGGCCGCATCCTCGAACGGTCACACGAAATCGTCGTCAGGCAGACTGCCCGTACTCGCGTCTTCAGACGCCACCGGCGCGCCGCCCAGCATTTCGTCGATGAGCTCGTTCAGCTTCGCCTCGTCGAGTATGCCGCTCCACTTCCGCATCACGCTCCCGTCCGCTGCGATGAAGAACGTGGTCGGCATGCTGAAGACCTCGAACCCGCGCACGACCGTGTCGTCGAAGGTCGTGCCTGCGGGGAAGGTGACGCCGAGCTCGGCGAGGAGCGACTGCCCCTCTTCGCGGGTGCCGAGGAACTGCTGCGGGCCGATGTCGACGCCGAGGATCGTGACCTCGTCCCCCCGCTCTTCGTGGACGCGCTCGAACTCCGGCAGCTCGGCGCGGCAGGGAGGGCAGAGCGCGGCCCAGAAGTTCAGCACCACGGGCTTGCCCTGTCCGACGACCGCCGACAGCGTCGTGGTGTCCCCGCCGAGCGTCTCCTGCCCCTGGTAGGCGCTGATCTCGATGTCCGGCACGCCGAGCGCGACGGTTCCCGAGGCGTCAGGCGCGGTTGGCTCGTCGCCGCCGCTGCATGCCGCGAGCGCCAGCACCACCGCCATCGCGGCGATGACCAGCAGGGCGCGTTTCGGTAGGGATACGTCCATACATACAGGATAACGGATTCGGGGGCGCGAGAGATTCATCCGTGGGCTAGAAGGCGAGGTCTAGCCACGAAGGGTTGAAGAAGTTGTACTCGAAAGTAGTCGTTGTGGCAGAGAGTCGACAATCCACCCAGAACTCCATGGCTGCTCCCTGAAAATCAACGACGAGTATCTCCATGGAGAAGAATCCGTCCTTGTCGAGAGTTGTCGAATCCCAGTGGTCGGGTTGCCCTGCCTTGCGTAACCTCACGTGCAGCGTTGTGCCGATGGGCGGGGGAGCGCCGTCGAGCGTTACGGTGCCCATGTAGAGGGCATTCCAGGCATCCGGTGGATAGTTCCACTCCCTCGGTATAGGTTCGATGTGCATGCGCCCGGAGCGCAGGATGGGGAGCGCGATGCTTGCTACGTCTTGGGCGTCGATTGCCCACACCTCGCTAGGGTCGCCGATCTCGTGCTCCAGCAGCCATAAGGGAGGCATGCGGATGCCCTGAACTTCGGCGCGCTCGTTGATGAGCACTGCTCCGTCGGAGGTGGTGTCGGCAGCCTGTATCCGGAAGTAGTCGTACCCGAGGTCGTCCTCCCGGTAACCCGATACCGTGGCAACCCGCAGGTCCACACGGGGTGAAGACGCTGAGTGCTGGGCCAGCCCGAGTTGGTCGCCTAGCGCCGGAACCGCGGCGGAGAGGTCGGCGAATTGATAGGTGCGAGGCTGCAAGAGCGGCTTGAGCAGAGCAAGCCCGATGCTGTCGTCTCGACCGATGACACATGCCTGGCCATGTGTACCTCCTCCTAGTTCGATGTCGACGACAGGAGCGTTGCCGAGTGTCTGTGATGTGGTGAGTATCTCCCCGCTTTCGCTGATGATCGCGCCTGTCCAGACAATGCCATTCGCCAAGAGCCTGACCAAGAACTGATCAGCAGGCAAGCGCTCGCCGTGGCCGTTTATCACAATCGGAGTGGGCGTCGCTGTCGGGCTGGGTGTTGCAGTCGATGTGGGCGCCGGAGTCGGCGTCGCTGCAGGCGTAGGTGTCTGCGTTGCAGTGGGCGCCGGCGTAGGTGAGGCGGTGGGCGTGGGAGTCGGCGTGGCTGTTGGCGTTGGCGTCGCGGTCGGCGTCGAGGTGGGTATGGGAGCGGACGCAGGGGTTGGCGTCGCGTCTGCACAGGCGACGAGCGTGAGGAGCGTGAGGGCGAGGAGGGCGGTCGTTCGCAAGGGGACGTTGCTCCGTCCTAGGGTGGTGGGAGTGTAGCATCACGCAAAGAAGCCCCTGCGAGCGCAGGGGCTTCTTCACGTGAGCCGTGTTGGCGTCGGACTAGAAGTCCATGTGGTCGCCGTGCGGCATGCCGGGGGCGGCCGCGGGCGGCTCGGGGATGTCGGTCACCACGGACTCGGTCGTGAGCACCATGGCCGCGACGCTGGACGAGTTCTCGACCGCTGCGCGCGTGACCTTGGCCGGGTCGACGATGCCGCGCTCGATCATCGGGCCCCAGACGCCGGCGTCGGCGTCGAAGCCCCAGTCGTCCTGGGAGTTCTTCGCCTCGGCGACGATGACGTCGCCGGAGTGGCCGGAGTTGGATGCGATGGTGCGGATCGGCTCCTCCAATGCACGGCGTACGATCGCCGCGCCGGTGAGCTCGTCGCCGTCCAGCGAGAGACCGCCGATCGCTTCGGAGGCCCGGACGAGGACGGTGCCGCCGCCGGGGACGATGCCCTCTTCGACCGCCGCACGGGTGGCGGAGAGAGCGTCCTCGACGCGCGCCTTCTTCTCCTTCAGCTCGACCTCGGTGGCCGCGCCGACCTTGATGATGGCGACGCCGCCGGACAGCTTGGCGAGCCGCTCCTGGAGCTTCTCGCGGTCGAAGTCGCTGGTGGTCTCCTCGATGCGGGCCTTGATCTGGGCGATGCGGTCCTGGATCGCCTGCTCAGTGCCGTGGCCCTCGACGAACGTCGTCTCGTCCTTGGTGGAGACGACCCTGCGGGCACGCCCGCAGTCCTCGATGGTGGCGGAGTCGAGCTTCCGACCGACCTCTTCGCTCAGGACGGTGCCGCCCGTGAGGATGGCGATGTCCTGCAGCATCTCCTTGCGGCGGTCGCCGAAGCCGGGCGCCTTGATGGAGAGGCAGTTGAGCGTGCCGCGGAGCTTGTTGACCACGAGCGTGGCGAGCGCCTCGCCTTCCACGTCCTCGGCGATGAGGACGAGGTTCTTCGTGGTCTGGAGGATCTTCTCCAGGGCGGGGAGCACGTCGCTCACCGCGGAGATCTTCTTGTCGGTGATGAGGATGCAGGGGTCGTCGACTGCCGCTTCCATGCGCTGCGAGTCGGTGAGGAAGTAGGGGGAGATGTAGCCGCGGTCGATCTGCATGCCCTCGACGTACTCGGTCTCGTAGCCGAGGCTCTTGCCTTCCTCGACCGTGATGACGCCGTCCTTGCCGACCTTCTCCATGACCTCGGCGATGAGGTTGCCCATCTCGTTGTCGTGGGCCGAGAGGGACGCGACCTGGGCGATCTGCTCCTTGCCGCTGACCTCCTTGGCCTGCGAGGAGATGCTGCCGCGAACAGCCCCGACGGCGGACTCGATGCCGCGCTTGATGGCCATGGGGTCCGCGCCGGCGGCGATGTTGCGGAAGCCCTCCGCGATCATGGCCTGCGCGAGGACGGTGGCCGTGGTCGTGCCGTCACCCGCGACGTCGTTGGTCTTCGTGGCGGCTTCCTTCAGGAGCTGCGCGCCCATGTTCTCGTAGTGGTCCGCGAGCTCGATCTCCTTGGCGATGGTGACGCCGTCGGAGCAGACGTTCGGGGGACCGAACTTCTTGTCTAGGATGACGTTGCGGCCGCGGGGGCCGAGGGTGACCTTGACCGTGTTGGCCAGCGTGTCCATGCCGACCTTGAGCGACTTTCGCGCCTCGTCGCTGAAAAGGATCTGCTTTGCCATGTGATTGACTCCTCTTTTCTGTGATGCGCGCCCGGATGGGGCGCGGGTTGCACGGGCCTAGCCGACCTTGGCCAGGATGTCCGTCTCCCTCATGATCAGGTACTCCTCGCCGTCGTCCTCGAACTCGGTCCCGGCGAACTTGGAGTAGATGACGGTGTCGCCGACCGCGACGGACATGTCGATGCGGTTGCCGTCGTCCGTGATACGGCCGGGGCCTATCGCGATGACACTCCCCTCCTGGGGGCGTTCCTTCGCACTGTCCGGTATGTAGATACCGCTCTTGGTCTGGGTCTCCTGCTCCACCGCCTTCACGACGATGCGGTCGCCCAAGGGCTGCAGATTTCGCGCCACGATTACCTCCTTCTCGGCATTCGGCGGGTGCATCTGCTAGCACTCGCCTTAATCGTCTGTTAGCAGTCGGTTGGCCTGACTGCTAATCCGCCGCGCATCGTACGGGCAACCGGCGCAGGCTGTCAAGTTTCGCGTGGCAGGGATGGGCGTAGAATGTGGTTGAGGACGGTATGACTACCCAACACCCTGACGACATCGCACGACTCACGCTCGACGCGGACGCCGCCGCCCTGACGACCGCGCTCGCTGCGCTGGACGCTGACCCCGAGGCCCACGTCCTGCTGCTCTCAGGCGACTGGAGCGCCATTGGCGCATCACTGCGCGAGGGTGCCGACGACCCAATCGCCGCCCTCAGTGCGCTCCGCATCCCCGTCGTCGCGTGGGTGGACGGCGACTGCCACGACGAGGCGCTCGAACTTGCGCTGGCGGCCGACGTCCGCATCGCCGGAGAGTCGGCATCATTCCGCATGGGCCACGTTCGCGAGGGGCGCATCCCGTCGCACGGAGGCACGCAGCGGCTTACGCGCACGCTGGGCCGGGGGCAGGCGCTCCGCCTGCTGCTCACCGGCGAGACGCTCGACGCCGCCGACGCGCTCCGCGTCGGGCTCGTACACGACGTTGGCGATCCGGAAGACGCCGAGGAACTCGCCGCGTCCATCGCCGACGCAGGCCCCATCGCGGCGCAGTACGTGAAGGAGGCCATCGCCGCGTCCGCCGACCTCCCGCTGCGCGAAGGGATGCGGCTCGAGGCCGACCTGAGCATCCTGCTGCACTCGACCGCCGACCGCGCCGAGGGGCTGAGCGCCTTCGCGGAGAAGCGCAGGCCCCGGTTCGACGGGCGATGAGCGGCTTCGACACGCTGCGCTACGAGAAGCGCGACGGCATCGCGGTCGTCATGCTGTGCCGACCTGACGTGGTGAACGCCTTCAACGTCCGGATGCGCGACGAGCTCTCCGAGGCGCTGGGTGCGGCGCGCGACGACGACGAGGTGCGCGGCCTGCTCATCGCCGGCGACGGCGAGCGCGGCTTCTGCGCGGGCGCCGACCTCAGCGAGTTCGGGACCGCGCCGTCCCAGGCCGTCGCCCGCTACGTCAGGTGGGCTCGTGACCTCTGGAGCGCGCTGGTCGAGCTGCCGAAGCCGACGATGGCCGCCGTGCACGGCTACTGCTTCGGCTCCGGCCTGGAGATCGCCGCGCTCTGCGACCTCCGCATCGCGTCGCAGGACGCCGTCTTCGCGCTACCGGAGGCGTCGCTCGGCCTCATGCCCGCCGCGGGCGGCACGCAGTCGCTGCCGCGCATCGTCGGACTGCCGCGCGCGATGGAGCTCGCGCTCACCGGCAGGCGCATGACCTCCGGTGAGGCCGTGCGCGCGGGGTTCGTCGACTGGCTCGTGCCGCGCGAGCAACTCCACGTGGTGGCTGAGGCCCGCCTGCGCGACGTCGCGTCCGCGCCCGCCGAGGCGCTCGCCCTGGCGAAGCGCGCGGTCAACGAGGGCGCCGACATGACCTTGGCCGACGGCCTGCGCCTTGAACGGCGGCTCGCCGCTCGGCTACGCTAGCCCGCCGGAGACCCCCGCCTTGCACACCCATGACATCCTGACCATCGCCGCCGCCATCGTGCCGGAGCGCGCCGCGCTCATTCACGATAGGACAACGCTCACCTACGCCGGGCTCGCGGACCGCGCCAACCGGCTCGCCAACGCGCTTGCAGCGCAGGGGGTCGGATCGGGCGATCGCGTCGCCGTCATGGACGTGAACACGCCCGTTCACTTCGAGGCGTACTTCGCCGCAGCGCGGCTCGACGCCGTCTACGTGCCGCTCAACTTCCGCGGCCACGGCGAGGAGGTCGGCTACCCGCTGCGGCACGCATCGCCGAAAGTGATCGTCGCGGGCGAGCGGTATGCGCCGCTCATCGCCGGCCTCGGTGCCGACACCGCGTCCGCGAGCGTTCTCGCCGTCGACTCCGACGCGCCGCTCGACGGCTGGCGCTCCTATGAGGACCTGCTCGCGGAGGGCGACGCGGACGAGATGCGCTTCCCGGAGGGTTCACCGGAAGAGACCGCGGTGCTGCTCTACACGGCGGGAACGACCGGTCAGCCGAAGGCGGTCATGCTCTCCCACGACAGCTTCACGTCGTTCATGCTCGCGAACATGGAGCCCCCGGACCCGGACGTGGAGGAGCGGACGCTGCTCACGCTGCCGCTCTACCACATCGCGGGCCTGCAGGCCGCGCTCGCGGGCGTCTTCGGGGGACGCACCGTCGTGCTGCAGCGCCAGTTCGAGCCGCGCGAGTGGATGACGCTTGTGCAGGAGCACCGCATCGAGCGCGCGCTCATCGTCCCTACGATGCTCAAGCAACTGCTCGACCACCCGGAGTTCCCGGCGCACGACTTCTCCAGCCTGCGCCTGCTGACCTACGGCGGAGCGTCGATGCCGCCGCCCGTGATCGAGCGGGCGGTCGCGGCGATGCCGGGCGTGCAGTTCATCAACGCGTTCGGCCAGACGGAGACCGGCTCGACCATCGCGATGGTGCCGCCCGAGGACCACGTCCTCGACGGCCCGCCGGAGGTCGTCGAGAAGCGCCGCCGCCACCTGCGGAGCATCGGCAGGCCGCTGCCGGACGTCGAGGTGCGCATCGTCGGTGAGGACGGCAACGAGCTGGCGTCGGGTGAGCAGGGCGAGATCGCGGCGCGCGGCCCGCGCCTGATGCGCGGCTATTGGGGGCAGCCGGAGGCGACGGCTCAAGCGGTGCACGGCGGCTGGCTCTTCACCGGCGACCTCGGCTACATGGACGAGGACGGCTACATCTACCTCACCGGACGCGCGAAGGACTTCATCAAGCGCGGCGGCGAGATGGTCGCGCCGGAGGAGGTCGAGCAGCTGTTGCACGCCTGCTCCGGCGTCGAGGAGTGCGCCGTCATCGGCGTGCCGGACGAGACCTGGGGCGAGCGCGTCATGGCGGTCGTCGTCCCGACGCCGGGCGCCGAGCCGTCGGAGGCGTCGCTGCTCGACGCGTGCCACACCCTCGCGCGCTTCAAGCGCCCGGAGCAGGTGGCCTTCGTGGCCGAACTCCCCCGCAACGCCCTCGGCAAGGTTCTCAAGAACGACCTCCGCGCCCGGTTTGGGGCTGTTTGATTCCCTCTCCCTTGAGGAGAGAGGGTGAGGGTGAGGGTGAACCGGGTGAGCGTGGGGTAGGGGTTACCCCCGTTTAGCGCGCAACCTCGCAACCCGAGATTCGTGACACCAGCCCCTTCCCCCATCGCCCCGCGACTGCGTACGCTGGTTGCGACAGTCAGCCTCCGCTGTACGAGCGTACCCCACCCGCCGCGTCGATGATTGCACACCCTCGCGCCATCTTGCCGTCTTGATGCCTTGATGCGGGAAGCAGGCCACGGCCTTGGGGAGCAAGGCATCAAGGCGGCGGATCGCACCCGCTCTCACTCGTAGGACTGACGCCTTGAACGACGCCTTGGTCGCGCGGGCCACTGACCCCTCATCCTGTGCATCCTGCCCATCGGTGTGAGTTGGAGGTTTGTGACACGCGCCCCTTACGAGGTCGGGCAGGGCGAGTGTAGGCTGATTGCACAACCTATCGAGTGGGGATGAGCCCCACGGACTGCGCGAGGGGACGAGCCCCCGGTCATCAGACGAGACCGGGGGCTTTCTGCGTCTCTGGCGCGGTCCAGAAGGGAGGAGCAGCGATGGCAGACGAGCAACGGCGGAGAAGCGATTACGCACCCACGGTGCGTCCCAGGGCGGCGCGGCAGGACGGGCTGCGCCGCTACACGCCCGGCTATCTGGTCGACCTCTCCGACACGCAGACGATGTTCCACAGCGATTCGGCCCGCTCGACGGACCGCATCACCCTGGTGCGTCCGAGCACCGGCAAGCGGCTGCGCCTCATCAACCTCACGGTCTACCAGCCGACGTCCGACAACCTCCACTTCTGCGAGGTCTACTTCGGCACCGGCGCGACCATCGCGTCGAGCCGCCGGAAGGCGATCGGCTACGTCCGCGTCGCGGACCACAGCCAGGGCTCCACGCGCACCTGGGGCCGGGGAGCGGGCCCGGCGGGAGAGCGGAACGAGCCCCTGAGCGTCCGCTGGGTGACGCGGCCGACCACGTCCCACAAGTTCATCGTCGAATACACGGAGGAGCGCTAGCCATGGAAGCATACCGTTCGTTGTACGGAGACCTCACGAAACTGAAGGACGCATCGCTGCTGGACAACCCGGCGGGCGGTAGCGGCGCGGACCGCGCGCTGTTCAGCCTGCTGCTCGCGGCGTCGGAGGCAGTGGACCGTCACTGCAATCGCCACTTCTACGCGCTCACCGAGACGCGCCGCTTCGACGGCCCCGGCGAGGCCGTGCTCCCGCTGCCGGACACGATCGCGGTCTCGTCGCTCCGGTCGGACGACGACGAGAGCGGCCGCTACCGGACGTCGTGGGCGTCGTCGGAGTATGAGCTGCTGCCGCTGAACGCCTCGCCGGAGGAGCACTGGGGCAGGCCGTACAACGCGCTGCGGGCGCGGGGGAACGCGGCGGACCGGCGGTTCGAGCGCGGACCCGCCCGGTACGAGGTGCAAGGCAGGTGGGGCTTCGGCGAGCGGCTGGAGTACGCGGGCGCCCGGCTGCGGAGCGGCACCCTGGAGACGACGACCCTGCTGGACGTGAGCAGCAGCGCCGGCTTCGCCGTGGGACAGACGATAGCGGTCGGCTCCGAGCGGATGCTCGTGCGCGCCATCTCCTCCAACCGCCTCACGGTGACCCGAGGGCTGAACGGGACGGAAGCCAAACGGCACGCGCTCAACGCGACGCTCCTCGTCGTGCGGTGGCCCGCGCCGATCGAGCACGCGGCGCTCATCAACGCCGCGCGGATGTGGACGCGCGCGCCCGCGTTCGAGCCGTTCTACGTCGACGCTGACCTGGATACGGACGTGCGTCTCCTGCTGGAGCCATACCGCGCGGGAGGTGTGGCATGACCGCGATGCTGACGCAGAAGGAACGGCTGGCGGCGCTGGAGGCCGAGAGCGAGGCGCACATCCGCGAGCACGAGCTGACGGAGCGCGTCTGGTCCGCCAAGCTCGACGCGATAGACGCGCGCCTGCGGGGCATCGAGCGCTTCCTGCTCGACACGCCCGCGCACGATTCAGACGTCTACGAGGGCTGGCGCCTGCACCGCCGCGACCTGATGATCATCAGCGGCAGCGCGGGCATCACCTCGCTTATCTGGCTCTTCGTGGAGATCGGCCTCCGCCTCCTCTGATCCCTTCCCCCTTGATGGGGGAAGGCTAGGATGGGGTGAACTGGGTGGTGTAGGGTGCTGCCCCCTTACCCGTCATTCCCGCGCAGGCGAGATCCAGGTGCCCGCAGGGCACGGGGAGGGCGGGGCTGGGGTGGTGGCTGAACCCTCGCCCCCCGGGAGAGGGAGCGCATTACAATGCGCGGGTGAGGGTGACCTGACGCGGGCCCTGCCTGGTGTAGGGGCGTCCCTCGTGGGCGCCCTTGCCCCCGTCATTCCCGCACCGGCGGGAATCCAGCGTGACCGGGCAGGTCACACGGCGGGGCTGGGTGCGGCATGCCTGGTCCCCTCTCCTCGTGGGAGAGGGTTAGGGAGAGGGCAAAGCGCTTCAGCGCGCGGGTGAGGGTGGCCTACGCCGCCAGCAGCTTCTCGAACCGCGCCTGCGAGCGGAACGGCCCCACGGCGGACAGCCGGTACGCGCCAGTGCCGAAGTAGCGCTGCGCTGCCGCCGTCACGTCATCCGTCGTGATGGCACGGATGCTGTCTACGACCTCCTCCGGCGTCAGCACCTCGTTCCGCAGCAACTCCTGGCCGCCCATCCACCCCATGACGGCGCGGGTGTCCTCCAGCCGCAGGCCGAGTCGCCCCACCGCGTACTCGGTGGCGCGTGACAACTCCTCCTCCGTTACGCCTTGCTGGATGCTGTGCCACTCGCGGAGCACCGCCTGCACCGCCTCGGTCGCGTTCGTCGTGTCGACGCCGCACGTCACGAGGAGCGCGCCGCAGTCGCGGTAGTGCATCGCGCTGCTGTGCACGTCGTATGCGAGGCCGCGCCGCTCGCGCAACTCCACGAACAGCCGGCTGCTCATCCCCTCTCCCAGCACCGTGTTCATCATGTCCACGGCGTACCGGTCCTCAGAGTCGGCGGCGGGGCCGTCGACGGCGAGGCAGAGGTGCGCCTGGTCCGTCTTGCGGTTGGAGACCCGAACGCGCACGCCGCCGTCGCCGTCCCGCTGCACCGGGCGCATCGTGAGCGTCTCGCCCGCCTGCCCGTCCCCCAGCAGCGCCGCGACGCTCTCCACGACCTCGTGGTGCTCGATGTTGCCCGCGACGGCCACCACAGTGTTCGAGGGGACGTACTGCCGCGCGTGGTAGGCGGCGAGCTGCTCCCGCGTGATGCCCCCGACCGACTCGCGCGTGCCGCCCACGTCGCGCCCCATCGGTTGGTCGGGCCAGAGCGCGTGGTCGATGAGCAGGTCGGCGAGCGAGTCGGGCTGGTCGTACGTCATCGCCAGCTCTTCGAGGATGACGCCGCGCTCGCGCTCCATCTCGTCCGGCTCGAAGAGCGGCGCGTTGTACATATCGGCGAGCACGTCGAGCGCGATGTCGAAGTGGTCGCGGCTCACCTTGGTGAAGTAGAGCGTGGCCTCGCGGTCGGTGCTGGCGTTGAGGATGCCGCCGACGGACTCGATGGCGCGGGAGATCATCTGCGGGTCGGGACGCTTCGCCGTGCCCTTGAACAGCATGTGCTCCAGGAAGTGGGACGCCCCGGCGACGTCGTCGTCCTCGTAGCGGGAGCCCGCGCCGACGAAGATGCCGGTGGAGACGGAGCGGACGTGCGGCATCGTGCTGGAGAGCACGCGCAGGCCGTTCGGCAGGGTGGTGCGTTCGTACAAGCGGTCCTCCTCGGTTCGATGCTATACGAGGGTTGTGGGGCGGGACAATCGGCGCGCGTCAGCGCAGTTCGAGCGTCTGCTGGCCGCCCATGTAGGGCACGAGTGCGTCCGGCAGACGGACGGAGCCGTCCGGCTGTTGGTACGTCTCGAGCAGGGCGATGAGCACGCGGGGCAGCGCGAGGCCGGAGCCGTTGAGCGTATGCACGAGGGCGGGCCGCGCCCCGTGCTCCTTCCGGTAGCGGATGTTGGCGCGCCGCGCCTGGAAGTCCGTGCAGTTGGAGCACGAGCTCACCTCCAGCCACTCCTCGCTGGCGGGAGTCCATATCTCCACGTCGTAGCTCAGCGTTGAGGCGAAGCCGAGGTCCCCGCTGCACAGTTGGAGGATGCGGAACGGCAGGCCCAGCCCGCGCACGATGTCCGACGCGTGCTCCACGAGTTCGTCCAGCGCGGCGGGCGACCGCTCCGGCTCGACGAGCTGGTACATCTCGACCTTCTCGAACTGGTGGAGGCGCTTGAGCCCCCGCACCTGCGAGCCCGCGGCCGCGCGCTCCCGCCGGAAGCACGGCGTGTGCGCCATGTACTTGATGGGCAGCGATCCCGGCGCCAGTATCTCGTCGGCGTGGAGGCTGGTGAGCGGCACCTCCGCCGTGGGGATGAGCCAGAGGTCCTCCTCCGCGTCGTGGTAGAGCGCGTCCGCGAACTTCGGGAGGTTGCTGCTGTTCACCAGCGTCTGTCCGAGGACGAGGAACGGCACGCCGCGCTCCTCGTAGCCGTGATGCTCCCGGTGCAGGTCGAGCATCCACTGCACGACGGCCCGCTGCAGCCGCGCGCCCGTCTCGCCGAGCGCGTAGAACATCCGCCCGGAGAGTTTCGCGCCGCGCTCGAAGTCCGTGACGCCGAGCGACTCGGACAGCTCCCAGTGCGGCTTCAGTGCGAAGTCGTAGGAGCGCTTCTCGCCCTCCTCCCGCACGACCACGTTGCCGGTCTCGTCCTCGCCGTCCGGCACGCCGTCCGATGCGAGGTTGGGGATCGTGAGCATCGTGTCGCGGAATGAGGTCTCGAGCGTGCGTGCCTCGTCTTCCAGCGTCTTGAGCCGCTCGCCGAGGACGCGCACCTCTTCCTTGCGGGCGTCGGCTTCCTCGCCCGCCCCGCTCTTCATCAGGTCGCCTATCGCTTTGCTGGCCTCGTTCCGCCGCGCGCGCAACTCTTCGAGTTCGCTCAGCGCCTGCCGCCACTGCTCGTCCGTCCGCGCCAGGTCGGCCACCACGGAGGAGTCCTCGCCCCGCCGCTCCAGCGAGCGGACGATGGTCTCCGGGCTGCGGCGCAGCAGGTTCGTGCTAAGCATCCGTCTCTCCCGTGTGGCGCACCTGGGGAAAGAGCATCACGTCCCGTATCGTCGTCTGGCCGGTGAGCAGCATCACGAGCCGGTCGATGCCGATGCCGAGTCCGCCGGTCGGCGGCATGCCGTGCTCCAGCGCGGTGAGGAAGTCCTCGTCCATCCGGTCGAGGTCCTCGCCCTGGTACTGCTTCCGCAGCTCCTCCTGCTCGGCGAGCCGCTCGCGCTGCACGTCCGGGTCGTTCAGCTCCGTGAACGAGTTGGCGATCTCCATGCCCGCGGCGAACGCCTCGAAGCGCTCCGTGTAGCGTGGGTTGTCCGGGCTCGCCTTGGCGAGCGGCGACATCTCGACGGGGTAATCGACGAGGAACGCGGGCTGCACCAGTTTCGGCTCCACGAACGTGCCGACGAGCTTGTCGATGAGCCTGCCACGGCTCTCGGCGTAGGTGGCTGCGACGCCGATGGCGCGCATCCGGTCCGCGAGCGATGCGGCGTCCGGGTGGTCGTCGAGGTTCACGCCTGCGTACTGCTTGATGGCGTCGTGGAGGGACACACGCGGCCACGGGCCGGTGAGGCGGATGGTTTCGCCGCCGTACTCGATGTTCGTGCCGCCGGTGACTTCGAGCGCCACCTGCGGCACCAGCGTCTCCACGAGCCGCATCACGTCGTTGTAGTCGGCGTACGCCTCGTACGATTCGAGGAGCGTGAACTCCGGGTTGTGGTTGGCGTCGATGCCCTCGTTGCGGAAGACGCGGCCTATCTCGTAGACCTTGTCCATGCCCCCGACGATGAGGCGCTTCAGGTAGAGCTCCGTCGCGATGCGTAGGTAGAGGTCGCGGTCGAGCGCGTTGTGGCGGGTGACGAACGGCTGGGCCATCGCTCCGGCGGGCACCGGCACGAGGACCGGCGTGTCCACCTCCAGGAAGCCCCGCGCGTCGAAGAAGGCGCGGATGGCGGAGATGATGCGGCTGCGGGCGCGCATCGTCTCGTGCACCTCGCGGTTGGAGATCAGGTCCAGGTAGCGCTGCCGGTAGCGCTGCTCCACGTCGCGCAGGCCGTGGAACTTCTCCGGCGGGGGCCGGTGCGCCTTCGCCAGCAGTGTGAGGCTCTCCGCCGCGAGCGATATCTCGCCCATCTTCGTGCGGACCAGCGTGCCGGACGCGCCCGCGAAGTCCCCGAGGTCGAGGTCGTCCACCAGCGCGTAGTCGTCGCCGAGTGCGTCGCTGCGGATGAACAGTTGCAGGCGGCCTTCCGAGTCCTCGATGTCCGCGAACGAGGCTTTGCCCATCCGCCGAAGGCGCACGATGCGTCCGGCAAGCGTGGCGGCAGGGCCTTCTCCTCCCGCCGCCTCGGCCTCGGTGAAAGCGTGCGCGGCTTCAGCCGTCGTGTGGGTCCGGTGGAAGCGGGCGGGGTAGGGGTCTATGTCGCGCTGGCGCAGCCGCTCCAGCTTGGCTCGGCGGCTGGCGAGCAACTCGTCTCCCCGTTGGGGCATGAGCGTCTCCGTGGAGCGCGTCCCGTTCTACCGAACGGAGACGATGGTGATGGACTGCGAGCCGGAAGGCGTCTTGAACTCCACCTTCTCCCCCGCCTTCTTGCCGAGGAGCGCCTTGCCGAGCGGGGACTCGTTGGAGATGCGCCCGTCCGTTGGAGAGGTCTCCGTGCTGCCGACGATGGTATAGGTGGCCTTCTTGCCCCTCCCCATCTGCACGGCGACGATGGAGCCGAGTTCGACGACGTCGGAGCTGGCTCCGGCCTTGGTGTGGTCGGGGATGATGACGGCGTTGGCGATCATCATCTCCAACTCCTGGATGCGTCCCTCGACGAACGCCTGCTCGTTCTTCGCTTCCTCGTACTCGGCGTTCTCCAGTTCGCCGACTTCCTTGGAGTCCTGGATGCGCTCCGCGACCTCCTGGCGGCGCACGCTGCGGAGCTGGTCGAGCTCCTCTTCGAGCTCGTGCAGCCCCGCGGTCGTCAGGTATGTGCCTTCTGAGGCCATGCAACACCCTCCAAGGTGAAGGAGAAGGCCGAGCGCCCAGTGAACATCTCGCTGGGGCGCTCGGCCTGCCTATTCTACCCGTAGCCCGTGGGTAAGTAAACGCTGGCGGTACATATTCACTATCCCTGCGCCTCTGTGCGCGGACCTGGCTGCCGGGTCATGCCCCAGAGTGGGATGCCGTTCGGCAACGTCGACTCCGCAGTCACCCGGAAGCCGAACCGCTCGTAGTAGCTGAGGTTGTCCGGAGCGGACGTATCCAGGAACGCGGGCAGGGCGTCGTCGTCGATCCGGATGAGCATCTGGTTGATTAGCGCACTCCCCACGCCGCCGCGTTGCGCCGCAGGATCGACCCCGATGGCGTTCAGGTACCAGCACGGACGCGGCGACTCCAGCGCGGCAAGCACGACACCGAGCGAGCGGCGCCGGCGCCAGGCCGGTACGCCGAGCCGGACGGGAGCGGCCCACAGGCCGGACCGCAGGAGCGTGACCGGGCTGTGTGGCCCCTGTTCCGGAGAGTCCCATAGCGCTGCGCCCAGCACGAGGCCGCCGGGCCCCTCCCGGGCGACATGGACGACTCCGCCCGCGAGGATGCAGGCGCGGATGCTCGCCGCCCAGTACCACTCCAGTTTCGCCTGACGCTGCGCATCGCCCGGAACGAGGAACCTGAAACGCGGAGCGTCGACGAAGGCGCTGGCCATGGCACGCGCGGCATCCGCGACCTGGTCGGCGCGGATGGGTGAGATGAGCAGCTCAGTCATCTCGATAGATTACCCGCTGCGGGACCCTTGCATAACCTGCGTGCCGTCGTGGTGGACCTGATTGGACCACGGACCCTGTGCGGAACAGGGGAGTGCAGAGGGAAGTCCCCTCTGCCGGGGGCGTGGGGGTGTCCCCCACAAGCGTTCGGGCGGGTGGGTGGGAAGAACTACGCTGTGCCGAGGCCAACAGGGGAAAAGCCGCTAACCGGCGAGCTAGTTTCATTGAACAGAGATTCAAACAAAGTCTAGACTCTGTGCAAGAGTTTCAAGACGGCAGGACACCTGCCGGACAAGGGAGCGGCGCTGCGGATAACGGGCGGAATGGCAAGAGGCGTACCGCTGAGTTCGCCGAGAGCGCCCGGCGTGAGGCCCACGACCGACAGGGTGCGGAGCGCATTGTTCAACATCCTTGCCCGGTACGGGCTGGAGGACTCCTGCGTGGCCGACCTCTTCGCGGGGACCGGCTCGCTGGGCATCGAGGCTCTCAGCCGGGGGGCCGCCCATTCAGGCTTCGTCGAGGCAGACCGGAGGCAGATAGCAGTGATCAGGGCCAACCTGCAGACAACAGGGTTCGCGGACAGGGCGAACGTCCACGCGGCGCGCGCCGAGGACGCACTCGACCGTCTGGGCCGCTGCGACTTCCTGCTGATGGACCCCCCGTACACCCAGCCGTTCCCTGCAACGCTCATCACGCGCATCGGCGAGGCCGGGCTGCTCCGCGACGAAGGCATCCTGGTCTGCGGCCACTCCAGCCGCACGCCCGCCGACGACCGCTGCGGCACGCTCGCGAAATGGGACGACCGCCGCTACGGCGACGTATCGCTGGCGTTCTACAGCCAGGCGGAGGCTGCGGCATGACGACGGCGGTCTACCCCGGCCGGTTCGACCCGGTCACCGCGGGCCACCTGGACATCCTCCAGCGGGCATCGTACCTGTTCGAGAAGGTGATCATGGCCGTGTTCGAGGCGCCGGAGAAGCAGACGATGTTCTCCACGCAGGAGCGCGTACACCTGATACAGGACGCGGCGGCCGGGCTGCAGAACGTGGAGGTACGGAGTTTCAGCGGACTCGTCGTGGACTACGCGCAGGCCCAGGGGGCGACGGCCATCGTGAGGGGCATCAGGATGCACGCGGACTTCGAGTCCGAGTTCGAGATGGCGCTGATGAACCGGAAGCTCGCGCCCAACGTGGACGTGGTCTGCCTGATGACGGACGGACGCTACCAGTTCGTGCGCGCCTCCCTGCTCAAGGAAGTGGCCATGCTCGGTGGCGACATACGAGGACTTGCACCGGACAACGTTATCGCAGCGCTCGCGGAGCGCTTCGGACAGTGAGATAACCCAGGACGAGAGTTCAAGGAGGGAATCATGGAATTGCTGGATCTGGTGGACAGGCTGGAAAACATGGCGGCTCAGGCCAAGAAGATGCCGATGACGAGCATGTCCATGCTGGACACGGAGCAGATGCTGGGCCTGATAGACCAGCTCCGCGTTGCCGTCCCGCGCAGCATCCACGAGGCGCAGGAGTTGATCGAGCGGCGCGAGCAGATCGTCAATCAGACGATGATCGACGCCCGCCGCATCCGCTCCACCGCGGAGGGGGACGCCCGCCTGCTCGTCGACGAGACGGAGCTGGTGAAGGCCGCCCAGCAGCGGTCCGAGGAGATCGTCCAGGACGCCAATAGCAAGGCGGACCGGATCATCAGCCTGGCGGAGCAGGAGGCCCAGCGGCGCCGCGACGGCGCGGACGACTACAGCCGCGACTGCCTGCACACGCTGGAAGAGCACGTCTCCAACATGCTGAACGAGATCCACGCCGGCCAGCGCGCGCTGCTGCCTGCGGTCAGCCTGTCCCGCTAAGCGACTCTCTCCTTCACCGGAACGCGCGCCCTTCCCCGCCTACCCGGCAGGGAGGGCGCTGCGCGTTTGTGTCTGGTTCCCTCTCCTGAGGGAGAGGGCTAGGGTGAGGACCCTCCGGGGCGGCGCGGCTGGGTTTCGTCGTTCCCGCACTTGATTGTGGGATGGGGGTGAGCCATCCCCTCGCCCTCTGGGAGAGGGAAGCCGCGCAGCGGCGGGTGAGGGCTGGAGAGGCGCTGATTGAGCCTCTGTCCATCCATGTTGATTTGACCCGATATACTCTCCTCCGCACTTCTCGTACGGAGGCTCAGCATCCATGTCTGCCACCAGGTCCCTGGCCGCTTACGTCTCGAACGCGAACACGGACGACCTTCCGCCCTGGACGCTTCACGAGGCGAAGCGCACGCTCGTTAACATACTCGCGGTCTCGCTGTCGGCTTCCGCCGACTCCGGCAGCCACGCGCTGATCGACTGGGCGCGTGCAGAAGACGCCGCTCCGAAGGCGTCGGTCGTCGGCTCGTCGCTGCGCACGAGCGCATTCAATGCGGCGATGGTCAACGGTTTCCTCGCCCACCTGCAGGACTACGACGACACGCATTTCCCGACGGTGCTGCACCCCACCGCGCCGGTGTGGCCGGCGGTGCTCGCTGTCGCGGAGGAGTGCGGGACATCCGGGAAGGACACGCTGGCGGCGTTCGTGCTGGGCGCGGAGACGGCGTGCCGCGTGGCGATGTCGGTGCACCCGTGGCACTACGACATGGGCTGGCACATCACGGGCACTGCGGGCGTCTTCGGTGCGGCGGCGGGAGTGGGCAGGGTGCTCGGCCTCGACGCCGACGAGACGAACATGGCGATGGGCATCGCGGGGACGTTCGCTGCGGGCGTGCGCGAGGTGTTCGGAAGTCACGCCAAGGCGATGCACCCCGCGAAGGCGGCGAGTAACGGCGTGCAGTCGGCTCGTCTGGCCGCGCAGGGGTTCACCGGCGCCGATGACATCCTCGGCGGCCGGCGCGGCTTCTGGGAGGTGCTGTCGCCCAACGGTCACGACGAGGCGGCGCTGCTCAGCGGCATCGGCGAGCGCTGGGAGCTGGGCAACAACGGCCTCAAGCCGTACGCCAACGGCGTCGTCTCGCACCCGATACAGGACGCGGTGATAACACTGCGCAACGAGCACGGCATCGCGCCCGAGGACGTCGCCTCGATAAACGCGGAGGTGAACCCGCTGGTGCTGGAGCTGATGAACCGAGCCGAACCGAGGCGCGGATTGGAAGGCAAGTTCTCGTTCCAGCACTGCGCCGCCGCGGCGCTGGTGGACGGCGCGGGGCATGACGCGCAGTTCTCCGATGCCCGCGTCGCCGACCCGGTCATCAGCGCTGTGCGCTCGCTGGTGAGCGCGACCGTGGACGAGGCGATGCGCGAGGACGAGGTGCGCCTCTCCATCACGCTCAGCAGCGGGGAGGTGCATTCCATCTACGTGGAGCACGCGACCGGCTCGCCGGAGAACCCGATGACCGACTCGACGCTGGAGGCGAAGTATCGCTCGCTCGCTGGAGAGGCGCTCCCGGCATCGCAGGTCGAGGAGCTGCTCGGCGCGGTGTGGGAGCTGGACTCGGCCCCGAACGTCGAGCAGGTGGCGCGCCTGATGGCGAAAGCGGAGGAATAACCGATGACCGAAGAGATATTCCACCACGACGCATACGTGCGCAGGTTCAACGCTCAGGTCACCGCGTCGGACGACAACGCGGTGGCTTTCGACAAGACGGCGTTCTTCCCCGGAGGCGGCGGTCAGCCGTGTGACGTGGGAACCATCGCGTGCGAAAGCGGCATCGAGCGGCATGTCGTGGGCGTGCGCCGCCGCGACGGCGACATCTGGCACGAGTTGGACGGCTCCACGCCCGCCGTCGGAGAAGCGGCGATGTGCGCGCTCAACTGGCAGCACCGGCACCAGCTGATGCGGACGCACACGGCGCTCCACATCCTCTGCGGCGTCATCTGGCGCGACTTCGGCGCGCACGTCACGGGCGGCAACATGACCCCGCTCGCCGCTCGGATGGACTTCGAGTTGGAGAGCATGAGCGTGGACTTCGCCGAGCGGGTGGAAGCACTGGCGAATGCAGAGATAGACCTCGCGCGGGAGATCAGCATCCGCTTCCTGCCGCGCGACGAGGCGATGGCCCACCCGGACCTGATCCGCACGAAGATCAACCTCCTGCCGGAGGGCATCAGCGAGGTGCGAGTGGTGGACATCGCGGGGCTGGACGTGCAGGCGGACGGCGGCACGCACGTCGCCGACACGTCGGAGGTGGGCCGCATCCGCGTCGTGGGCCACGAGAGCAAGGGACGCATCAACAAGCGCCTGCGCATCGACGTCGAGGACGCGTAGGGAGTCTGGTCCCTCTCCCTTGAGGGGAGAGGGTTAGGGTGAGGGTGAATCGGTGGGGTGGAGTGGTGCTTGATCCCCTCGCCCTCTGGGAGAGGGAAGCCGCGCAGCGGCGGGTGAGGGTGGCCCGGACGCGGGGCGTAGCCCCCGTCATTCCTGCGAAGGCAGGAACCTCGCCCGGCCTGGGGGCGTCCCTAGTGGGCGCCCTGTTCGATCCCTTCCCCCTTGACGGGGGAAGGCTAGGATGGGGGTGAACCGGCTGAGCTGGCGCCCAGTTCGCTCCCCTCGCCCTCTGGGAGAGGGAGGCCGCGCAGCGGCGGGTGAGGGTGATGGGTGAATACCAGCGAAGGAGCACGTTAGATGCCAGACGACCCACAGACCCCCGAATACACGATGGGCTACAGCGAGGAATTCCTGCAGATGCTGCACCGTCGCAGCGCGCAGAGCCACGCTGCGTACCTGCTCCCGCACCTCGAACCTGGCATGCGCCTGCTGGACTTCGGCTGCGGACCGGGCACCATCTCGGTCGGCCTCGCGCGGGCTGTCGAGCCCGGCGAACTGCACGGCGTCGACCTCGAAGAGTCGCAGATCCTCATGGCGCGCGCAGCTGCCGAAGCGGGGGGACACGCCAACGCGACGTTCCACGTCGGCGACGTCACAGCGCTGCCCTTCGAGGACGATTCGTTCGACGTCGCCCACTGCCATGCGGTGCTGATGCACATTCCCGATACGAAGGCAGTGCTTGCGGAGGTGAAGCGGGTGCTGAAGTCCGGCGGGATGATCGCCAGCCGCGAGACCATCATCGCGTCCTCGTTCCTGGAGCCCGACTACCGCGCAAGCGATGCATGGGTCACGTTCGCGAACCTCGTCTCGGCCAACGGCGGCCATCCCCAGATGGGCAAGGAGTTGAAGGCGGTCTTCATCGAGGCGGGTTTCACTGAAGTCCGGGCGGGCGCTTCCTTCGAGTTCTTCGGCTCCGCGGAGGACGTCGCTTTCTTCCACTCCTTCGCCGGGGGCTGGTTCCTCTCACCCGGGGTTATCGAGAAGGCCACGACGTACGGGGTGGCGACTCACGAGGAGTTCGAGACGGCCCGCGAGGCTCTCGACAGATGGAAGGCCGACCCCGGCGCGGTCGGGGCGATCTGCTTCGGTGAGGCTGTCGCCTTCAAGCCGTAAACGCCGGGCGGACGCAGATTGATGGGGCTGGCGGTGCTACAATCCCGCCATCCGGGAGGGCAGAGGAGGACGCGTCATGCTGAACCAGCAGGAGAACGAACGCCTCACGCAGGTCGGCGCCGGAACGCCCATGGGCGAACTGATGCGCCGCTACTGGCACCCCGTCGCTGCGACGGCGGAGCTCGACGACCGCCCCACGAAGGCCGTCCGCATCCTCGGCGAGGACCTCGTCCTCTACAAGGACAGGTCCGGCACGCTGGGCCTCATCGAACGGTTCTGCCCCCACCGCCGCGTCGACCTCTCCTACGGCATACCGGAGGAACACGGCCTGCGCTGCATGTACCACGGCTGGATGATGGACGAGACCGGCCAGTGCATCGAGCAGCCTTTCGAGGAGACCGTCCACCCGGACGGGCGCTTCAAGGAGAAGGTCAAGGTCGCGGGCTACCCGGTCCAGGAGATGGGCGGACTGATCTTCGCGTACATGGGCCCGCAGCCTGCGCCGTTCCTGCCGGTCTGGGACCCGTTCCAGTGGGACGACGCCGTGCACGACGTCGGCATCACGACGCTGGACTGCAACTGGCTCCAGTGCATGGAGAACTCGCTGGATCCGGTGCACGTGGAATGGCTACACCGCTTCTACACGAACTACCAGCAGGCCATCTCGCCCGACCTCATCGCCACCATGCCGCCGCGCATCCCGCACCAGGAGATCGGGTTCGATGTCTTCGACCACGGCATCATCAAGCGCCGCGTCCTGGAGGGCTACACCAGGGAGCACGACGACTGGAAGGTCGGCCACCCCATCCTCTTCCCGCAGATCCTGTACGTGGGCGGGTTCCAGTCCAAGACGCTCCAGTACCGCGTGCCGATCGACGACGAGCACACGCTGCACTTCATCTACTACTCGTGGCGGGTCGCGCCGGGACAGCCGGTGCCGAAGCAGGAGCGCATCCCCTACAAGTACGTCCCCCACCGGGACGCGACCGGCCGGTACGACACCACGTTCACCGTGGACCAGGACAAGATGGCCTGGGAGACGCAGGGACCCGTGGCGAAGCGCTACCTGGAGCGGCTCGGCAAGTCCGACGTGGGCATCATCCTCTACCGCAGGCTGCTGACCGAGCAGATGCAGATCGTCGCGGACGGCGGAGAGCCGATGAACGTCTTCCGGAGCAGGGAAGCGGCGGAGACCATCAACGTCCCGACGGAGCACATGGCGCTCGGCAGGGACAAGGTGCCGCGGATCAAGTTCATCCCGCTGGAGGCCGGCATCAGCGGCGCGGAGGACGACATCCGCTACGCCGTCGAGTCGTGGTACGTGGGAGAGACGGCGAAGACCTAGGGCTGCCCTGAATGTCCCCTTCCCCCTTGATGGGGGAAGGTTGGGATGGGGGTGAACCGGTCTTCTCTAGGCGGGGCGCACGCGGAAGAAGCGCTTGATCATGGCCCAGCGCAGGCTGCCCCATGACCATTCCGCGTCCCGCAGGTCGCTGAGCGGCACCCTGCCGGGGGCGTAGTGCGCCAGGACGTAGGCGTGTGTGACGCGCAGGATCTGTCGGCGCTGCCCAGGCATCGCTTCGGCCAACATTGCCGCGTACTCCATCGGGGTCTGTTCGGGCAGTTTCCTCAGGCCGAGCGCCGAGCCGAGCCGGCACATCTTCGCGAACAGTTCGTCAGGGCGGGGGAGTGACCCCAGCTTCCACCACCATCGGTGCCAGATCAGCACAGGCGCCGCGACCACCAGCGCGCCGAGGAGCGCAAGCACGGCGACCAGCCAGCCGGGAAGCTCGGTGCGCGGCGTGAAGTCCACGTCGAAGGTGTCTTCCTCCTCGTCTTCCACGATCTCGCCCAGCTCTTCGATGTTGACGTCTTCGACCGGGAGCGGCGAGAAGCTGAGCCCCTCGCCGCCGAACTCGATGGCGTCCGGAGGCGTGGGCTCGAAGCGTATCCAGCCGTAGCCCGGGAAGTACCCCTCGACCCAGCTGTGGTAGTTGAGCTCCAACACCTCGGCCACACCCAGGGCCGTGTTCAGGCGTCCGGGAGCGTAGCCCAGCACATAGCGGCTGGGGATGCCTGCTGCACGCATCAGCACCGTCGCTGCCGAGGCGTAGTAGTCGCAGTAGCCTTCTCGCGTCTCGAAGAGGAAGTGGTCTACCCCGTCGGCGCCTTCCGGAGGGGCCTCGATGTCCAGGTTGTAGGGGATGCCGATGAGGAAGTTGCGTATGGCCATCGCCTTGTCGTAGGGAGTTTGCTCGTTGACGGTGAGCGTCTCCGCGATCGTGCGTACCCGCTCAGGCAGCGTCTCCGGCAGTTGGAGGTATGCCCGCGTCCACTCCGGATAGTCCTCACCCGCGCGGCGCAGATCGAGAGGGATCGCTGCGGACACCAGCCCTGTGCCGACGTATCGCATGTTGACGCGCGTGGGGAAGTACTCTCGCCCCGTGGTGAAGCGGACCTGCACTGCATCGGGCCCGGATACGGCAGTGGTCAGCGCCTCTGCCGGCTCGTCGAACGTTCCGGGCTGTCCGGCCGTGAAGAGCGTGTCGGTCGCCGCAGCCACGCGGAACTCGTTCCGCTGGGGCACGCGTCTGAGGTCTTCCGGCGGAGCGATCTCCTCGAAGGGAACGAACTCAGGATCATCGGCAGTCTCCCATCCGGTGCCGGTGTACACCGCGTAGGAGCGCGCCCGCCAGTAGTTCCTGGGGCCTTGCACGGTGAAGAGCAGCGTGTCGGTGAGTTCGGGTTTGCCCTGGAGCATGGTTGCATCCTCGAACGTGATCGTTTCGTAGGACCTGCGGGAAGGAAGCGCATTGAACAGCCTGCTGAAGTGGGTCCCGATCTGCTGCGTCGTGTCGTCCAGCGCTCGGGATACGGCCCCCAGCGGCGCGATGGCCGGAGTCGGGAGTGCCGCGACGATCGCGGTAACGAGCAGTCCGAGAGCGAGTACGATGCCGGACTGCGCAAGCACGGTGCGGGAGTCGAACACCGCGCCGCGTCCGCTCCAACCGGTCATCAGGCGCACCGTGCTCAGGTGTATCAGGAGCATGACGCTGGCCGCCATGAAGATACCCAGACGCCACCCGAGTCCTCCCGCAAGGTTGGAGATTGCGAGAGCGAGCACAACGCCCCCGAACAGCACGGTGGTCCATCCGTGCGCACGACGGAGAGCGAGCGAGACGCCGAACACGCACAGCAGCCAGACGGACAGCGTCAGGAACATGGCGAACTCGACGATGCCCGGGTGGGTCTCTTCCGTCGGGACGGCGGCTATCCAGCTCGCGATGTCTTCGATGGCGCTGACGGCGCGTGCGGTGATGGCGAATCCTTCTGCTGTGGACGCGCCTGCGTACGCCGTCAGCAACGCGCCTGCCCCCAGGGTTGCGAGTACCGTGCGCCTGGTCGTCCAGCTGCGCTGGTACATCGCCCAGCCTGCGACGCCTGCGAGGAGTCCGGTCAGGACCGGCGCCGGCATGCCCGGCGCCCAGTTGCCCTCCTGCACCGGCATGACGACGGTGAAGAGTACGAACGCCACGAGCGCGAGCGTGAGCCCGTTGCCGCCGATGAACCGTTCCCACAGGGGTATGGCCCGTATCGCCCTTACGTAGCGGAGGCGCGCTGGGAACACGCTCATCGGGCCGCTCTCTGCAGTTCCTGCGCGGGCACCGCGAGGCCGGGAGGCGCGGAGTGGTAGTCCAGCCGGTTCCCGATCTCGTCGCCCATGCGGATGACGTAAGCGTCGAACCCGCTCACTCGCGTTGCGCCAGGGACTCCCTCCTTGAAACTGGGTGCATCCAGGAGCACCGGCACGACCGATGCGCCGGTGGCCCACAGCGTATCCAGGGCGGAAGAGACGATGGCAGGAGGCGCGGCGGTTATGAGCACTATGCTGGCGCCCGAACTCAGCTGGTTCTTCACGGCATCGGAGGTCTCCTGCACGCCTCCCGCGTTGCCGGGTTCGATCAACGCCAGCGCCTGGAAGATGCGCCCCAACTGCGTGATGCCTGAGTCCGCAGGGATGATGACCTGCTCTGCACCGGAGATAACCGCTCCCACGCTTCGCCCGGAGTCCAGGAAGCGCTTGGCCACCGATGCGGCGGTCGTTACGCCGTACTCCACGGTGCTCTCGCTGCCCTCTCCCTCCTGCATGCGCTCGTCCAGGTCGAGCACGACCCAGATGGCGTCGGCGGGGCCCGACGGTTCGCGGTCGAACTCCTTCACCATGAGCCTGCCCGTGTGAGCGGTGGCGGGCCAGTGCACCCGGCTCACCGCGTCGCGTGAGGTGTAGTCCCGCACCCCGGAGGCGATGGGGCTGGGCGTGAAGGTGCGTCCCTGGACAACACCCTCCGTCCAGCCTCTGCCGGAGAGGACGAAGAAACCGGAGATGTCCACTGTGGCGGGATAGATGAGCGCGGTCTGTTGACTCCCGAGGCGCATCGTCCTGCTGAAGAGGCCGAACGGGTCCCGGCTCGTTATCTCCAGCTCGCCGAACCGGTAGATGCCCCTGCGCTCACAGTGACTGGACGACGTCCAGGTGGCCGAGCCGTAGGGCCAGAGGGTTGCGATGCGTCCGGCGCGTCCGAACGGGTGGGTGTCGTGCTGCACCTCCAGCAACAGTTTCGGCCACCAGTGCGTGTTGCGCAGGACGATGCGCTCCTCGACGTCGTCCCCTACCTGCAGGTAGGCGGTGAGCCGTTGCACGCCGCCCTCGATGCGGCGTGCGGCGAGCACGCTGGCCAGGAACCCGAGTGCCGGCACTGCGAGGAGGCCCAGGAAGAGTCGGTAGTACAACGCGGCGCCGGTGGAGAGCGCCAGGAAAAGAAGGAGGAGCGCCACCGCGATCCACAATGCACGCGCGTTCATGCCGTATCTCCGCTGGAAGCCGCCGTCCGGCGCGTCACGCGCCGGGTAACGCTCCGGTTACAGGCGTCTGCTCCAGCACTTCAGCTACCGCGTCCGCCGCAGTCGTGCCCTGGATGCGCGCTGCCGAACTGAGGATGATGCGATGCCCCAGGGCCGGATATGCGAGCGCTTTCACGTCGTCCGGCAGTGCATACTCCCGGTCTTCCAGCAGCGCCTTGGCCTGCACGAGCCGGAACAGCGCGAGCGAGCCCCGGGGCGAGGCGCCCAGGTAGAGGCTCTCGTGGTTCCGCGTCGCATTCGCTACGTCGACGATGTACTCCTTCACGTCGTCCGAGACGTGGATGGTGCGGACCGCTTTCTGCAGGGTCAGAAGGTCGTCCTGGTCGACCACGGCCTCCAACTGCTCCACCGGATGACCGTACTGCTGTGCTTCCAGCACCCGCACCTCGTCCTCCTTGTCGGGATAGCCGAGGTGTAGTCGGACGAGGAACCGGTCCAACTCGGTTTCCGGCAGCGGGAACGTGCCCTCGTATTCGATGGGGTTCTGCGTCGCCATCACGATGAATGGCTCCGGCATGGGGTGTGCGACGCCGTCCACGGTGACTTGTCGCTCTTCCATCGCCTCCAGGAGCGCCGCCTGGGTCTTGGGCGATGCGCGGTTGATCTCGTCTGCGAGCACCACCTGCGCGGCGATGGGCCCTTGTCGGTACTCGAATTCGGCGTTCTTCTGATTGAACACGGAGACGCCGGTGATGTCGGCGGGGAGCAGGTCGGGCGTGAACTGGATGCGGCGGAAGGTCCCGCCGATAGACCTGGCGATGCTCCGTGCAAGCATCGTCTTGCCCACTCCGGGCACATCCTCGATGAGCAGGTGGCCGCGGCACATCAGCGCCATCACCGCCAGCTGCTCTTCCTCCCCCTTGCCGAGGATCACCTTTCCCAGGTTGTCCAACAGTCGTTCGGCGACTTCTCGTGCTCGGTCTGTGTCCAGACGCGTGGAATCTACCAACGTTCGCTCCTGTGCAATCGTCGATTTGTAGCGAATGATATAGAGCACGAGGGCGGATGCGTCAAACGGCGTTGGCCTGGTGGCGCGCGGACGGCGCGGGCTCCGGACGGGCGGTGCCGTGCGCGCAGGGAGTCCGGTGCTGTACGCTAATACCCTGAGAACGATCGCAGAGGCGCTGATTGACGCAGTACTACCCTGCTTATCTGAACATCGCGGGACGGCGTGCCGTCGTTGTCGGCGGAGGTGAGGTGGCCGAACGCAAGACGGCGCAACTGCTCGCCTCCGGTGCGGACGTTACGCTCGTCAGTCCGGACGCTACACCGGAGTTGGAGCGCCTCGCCTCGGAGGGCCGCGTGCGCTGGATACGCCGTGCGTATGCTCCGGGCGACCTGGCCGGAGCATGGCTGGCCATCGCCGCGACGGACGATACCGAAGTGCATCGCGGCGTCCACACGGAGGCTGAGCGGGAGAAGACGTTGCTGAACGTGGTGGACGTGGCGGACCTGTGCGGCTTCATAGCCCCGTCCGTGGTGCAGCGTGGGCCGGTTACGGTGGCGGTCTCCACCGGAGGGGCGAGCCCGGCGCTCGCGCGGAAGATACGCGAGCTGATGGGCGGGACCCAGAACCCCTCGCACTACGACCACGACGCGTTCTGCCGGTGCATCGAATGGGCGGACGCGGCGGGCGCGCTCACGGGCGTTCGTGCGGAGTTGAAGGCCCAGGGCAGGAACGCTCCACCTGAGGCCTGGCAGGACGCGATGGACGAACAGCTTCTCGAGCTGGTTCGAGCCGGGAAGAGCGACGAGGCCAGGCAACGGCTGCGCGCGGCGCTGCTCTCGGGTGCGGAGGCCTAGGCCGATGCGTATCGTCATGACTGGCCTGAGCCATCACACTGCGCCGCTCGAAACGCGGGAGCGGTTGAGCATCACGAGCGAGACGCTGCCCGCCGCGCTCGAAACGCTCCAGCGCCACGCGGGACATGGCGTGATAGTCGGCACCTGCAACCGGACCGAGGTATACACGCTCGCCCCGTCCCTGGAACGCGGGCAGCATGCCATCGAGCGGTTCATCGAAGAGCAGTTCGACCTGGAAGTCGAGGCGGTCCGCAAGCACCTGTACACCCTGGAGCAGAGCGAGGCGGTAGCGCATCTCTTCCGCGTCGCTTCCGGGCTGGACTCCCAGATCCTTGGGGAGTCGGAGGTGCTCGGACAGGTGCGCGATGCCTTCAGTGCGGCGAGGAAGGTGGGCGGGTCCGGCGGGGTCATGGGGCACCTGTTCCACAGCGCGCTACGCACTGGCAAGCGGGCCCGCACAGAGACGGCCATCAGCCGGAACGCGCTCTCCTTGAGTCGCGCGTGTGTCGCGCTGGCGCGACGGGCCATCGGGACGACGGAGGGCAAGCGTGTCCTGATCATCGGCGTGGGAGAAGCCTCCCGCCTGGCTGGCCTCGCCCTGCGGGACGCCGGAGCCGCGAGCATCGTCATTGCAAACCGGACTCCCGCGAACGCTGCCGAACTCGCGCTCGAGTTGGACGCGGAGGTGGCGCCGCTGAACAACCTCGCCTCGCTGCTCGCACAGGCCGATCTGGCCGTTACCGCCACCGCGGCCCCGGACTTCATCCTGTCGGCGTCGCTTATCGAGGAAGCGGTAGCCGGGAGGAACGGGGAGCCGCTCGTCATAATGGACATGGCCGTTCCGCGAGATGTGGACCCTGCCGCTGCGGCAGCCTCTGGTGTCCACGTCTACACGCTGGACGACGTCGAATCGCTCGCGGAAGCCAACCGGCAGCAGCGCGAGGCTGAGGCGCGTCACGTGGAGACCATCGTCGCGGAGGAGACGGCGAAGTTCCGGCAGTGGTGGAAGGCGCGCGGCGTCACGCCAACCATCGCGGCGATACGCCACGAGGCCGAAGATATACGCGCAGCCGAAGTGGCCCGGACCGTGGAACGCATGGACGGACTGTCGGAGGAGGACGCCCGCCGCATCGAGCAGATGACCAGGGCGCTGGTGAACAAGCTCCTCCACAACCCGACGGCGCACCTGCGCGAGCGTAACGACGAGTCCGTGACCCAGTCCGCTCGTCAGCTCTTCGGGCTGGACGAGTAGCGCGTCCGGCCATGCCGCGCACGGTCACCATCGGGACACGCGGGAGCAAACTGGCGCTCGTGCAGGCGCACGCGGTCGCCGACGCACTCGCCGCTCTCTCGCCTGGCGTGGCCACTCGGATAGAGACGATCGCGTCGGCAGGCGACGAGCAGCCGGACGCGGCCATCGAGTCGCTGGGGCTCGGTGTGTTCACGTCCGCCATAGAGAAAGCGCTGCTCGACGGGCGCATAGACGTGGCCGTACACAGCCTGAAAGACCTGCCCACGAGCCAGCCGGAAGGGTTGACTGCCATTCCGGTGCTGGAACGGGAGGACGCTCGCGACGTCCTGGTAGACCGCTGGAGCGTCGGCTTGCTGGATTTGCCGGAAGGGGCGCGCATCGGTACGAGCAGCCCCCGCCGCGCCGCGCAGATCGCTCATGGAAGGAAGGACATCTCGTTGCTCCCTATCCGTGGCAACGTGGAGACGCGCATCCGGAAGTCGGAGGGACCGGACTACGACGGCGTGATCGTCGCGGCGGCGGGTGTCGAGCGCCTCGGCATGACCGAGCGCATAGCGGAGCGTCTCTCTCCTCACGTCTGCACGCCCGCCCCCGGACAGGCCGCGCTCGCCGCCGAAGCGCGTTCCGACGACCGTGAAGTGCTCGCGCTCCTGCGGCAACTCGTGCACGGGCCGACCGAGGCCGCGGTCGAGGCGGAGCGCGCCCTGCTCCGCGCGGCAGGCAGCGGCTGCCGCCTCCCTTTGGGGGCGTTCGCTGAGGTGCAGGGGGACCAGTTGCGGCTGTTCGCAACGGTGACGCCGCCGGACGGTTCCACGAGCTACCGCGTGGAGGTGACGGGCAACGCGTCCGAGCCTGAGCTTCTGGGCAGGGCCGCCTACCACGCCTTCCTGGAGCAGGGGGCGTCGGCGCTGCTGCAGGAGACGGGCTCATGACGGCGAGCGGCACCGTCTACCTCGTCGGCGCCGGCCCTGGAGACCCCGGCTTGATAACGGCCAGGGGTGCAGAGCTCCTGCGGAAGGCTGACGTGGTCGTGTACGACCGGCTCGTCTCACCCGCGTTGCTCGCGCTGGCGTCGGGCGCAGAACTTATCTACGTCGGTAAGGAGCCCGACACCCCGGGTGAATTCCAGGCGTTCATCAACGAACAGCTCGCGGCCCATGCGCGAGAGGGCAGGGCCGTTGTTCGGCTGAAGGGCGGCGACCCGTTCGTATTCGGGCGCGGCGGCGAGGAGGCGATGGCCCTCGCGGAGGCGGGTGTGCCGTTCGAGGTCGTCCCGGGCGTTACGTCCGCTATCGCGGTGCCTGCCTACGCGGGAGTGCCGGTGACGCACCGGGATATCGCGGCGGCGTTCACGGTCGTCACCGGGTCCGAAGACCCCGCCAAGCCGGACCCCCAGGTGGACTGGAAGGCGCTCGCTCACGTGGGCGGAACGCTCGTGGTGCTGATGGGATGGCAGAGTCTTCCTGCTATCGTCCAGGCGCTGCTTGCGGAAGGACGCTCGCCGGATACGCCTGCCACGGTGACCCAGTGGGGCACGCTCCCGAACCAGCGCACTGTGAGCGGTACGCTTGCGGACATCGTGGAGAAAGGGGAGGCGGCAGGGATCACGTCCCCGGTCGTCACGGTTATCGGCGGAACGGCTGCCCTGCGGCCCGCGCTGCGCTGGTTCGACCGTACTCCGCTATTCGGCAAGCGCGTGCTCGTCACCCGCTCGCGTACCCAGGCGGGCACGCTCAGCGCTCTGCTGAGCGCGCAAGGTGCTGAGGCGGTGGAACTGCCGACGATAGTGGTGAAGCCGCTCGCCGATACATCCGTACTCGATGCCGCGCTGGCCGACCTCACCACTTTCGACTGGGTAATCCTGACCAGCAAGAACGGCGTGGACGTGGTGTTCGACCGCCTTGCGGCAGCCGGGAAGGATGCGAGGGCGTTCTCACAGACCAGGGTGGCGGCTATCGGGCCAGCCACGGCGGCGGCGCTCGCTGAGCACGGCATCACCGCCGACCTCATGCCTGCGGCCTACACGACGCGTTCCGTCGCATACTCGTTCGCATCGCTGGATATCCGCGGCGTCCGCATCCTGTTACCGCGAGCGGACATCGCGCCGCCCACGTTGCCCGACGGCCTGCGTGAGATGGGAGCGCTCGTTACGGAGATCAGCGCCTACCACACCGTCGCGCCCGAGGATGTGGCAGTGGTCGCGAGTGAAACGCTCGCCTCTGGTACGATAGACGCGGTGACGTTCACGAGTTCCTCAACGGTACGGAACCTCGTGCAACTGCTCGGGGGGCCAGCGCCCATCAACGAGAGCAAAGTCGTGACCATCGGGCCGGTGACCAGCAAGACTGCAAGTGAGCTTGGAGTGCGTGTGGACAGAGAGGCGACAGAGCACACCGTGCGCGGCGTAGCAGACGCCGTGTTGGAGGTTCTGGGCGATGAGTGAGCTTCTGACCGGACGGTCGGCCCCAGCCCGAAACGCAGGGTTTCCCGTGGTACGCCCGCGCAGGCTCCGTCGCACCCCCGCCCTCCGGGAACTGGTGCGGGAGACGACGCTGCGCCCTGCCGACTTCGTCTATCCGATGTTCGTGACGCACGGACGGGATGTGCGAGTGCCCATCGACCCTATGCCCGGGCACGCGCAGCTCTCCATAGACAACCTCATCCAGGAAACCGCGGAAGCGGCACAGCTCGGCATCCGTGCCGTACTCCTGTTCGGCTTGCCGCCGACCAAGGACGGACTCGGCACAGGCGCCTACGACCCGGACGGCATCGTCCAGCAGGCTGCGTCCGCGCTGAAGCAGGCCCTCCCCGAGGTGGTCGTCATCGCAGACGTATGCCTCTGCGAGTACACGGACCACGGTCATTGCGGCGTGCTGCTCGACGACGGCACCGTGGACAACGACGCGACGCTCGAACTGCTCGCTCGCACGGCGGTTTCGCAGGCCGATGCCGGGGCGGACGTCGTTGCGCCGTCGGCGATGATGGACGGGCAGGTGGGTGCTATCCGCGCCGCGCTCGATGCCGCCGGTCATACGGACGTGCCGGTGATGGCGTATGCATCCAAGATGGCGTCCGCCTTCTACGGGCCGTTCCGGGTCGCCGCCGAGTCCACGCCGCAGTCCGGCGACCGGAAGGCGTACCAGATGGACGGCGCCAATGCGCGGGAAGCGATGCGCGAACTGCAGCAGGACGCCGCCGAGGGCGCTGACGTCCTCATGGTGAAACCTGCGCTTGCCTACCTGGACGTGATTACCAGAGCGCGGGAGGCCTTCGACCTCCCCATCGCGGCCTACAACGTCTCCGGCGAGTACGCGATGCTCAAGGCTGCGGCGGCCAACGGTTGGCTGGACGAACGCTCCGCCATGCTGGAGACGCTTACGAGCATCAAGCGGGCCGGGGCTGACATCGTCATCACCTACTTCGCGAAGGACGCTGCCCGGCTCCTTCAGGGCAACTCCTGACCCTATGACCGGCACAAGCGCCAGGCAGCACGTTGTAGACAACCTCATCGAACGGCACGCAGCCGTGTTCGAGCCTGTCCGCAGCTCCGCGGACGTGGACCTCGCCGTGAGGACGGGCGATGGGCAATACGTGGAAGTCATCGTCAAGGAGCCCGTATCCGACGAGGAGAGCCGCTCCTTCCTGATGCCCCGTTTCCGTCCGCGGCAACACCTGTTCATCCTGTGCGTCGCTCCGGGGCCGGAAGCATGGCTGGTGCCGTCCGGGGTGTTCGAGCGCTTCGCGACCGGCGCGCCCGGTGAACCCGAGTGGGTCCTGCACCTCGACGCGCCACCCGAAGAGCCATTGAGCGACCGGCTCTCGGTGTACCGCGAGCGGTGGGCGCTGATCGCCAACTACTCCGAGTACCGCTCCACGTTGAGCGACCCGCTGGCCTTGCGGGTCAGGATAGCGATGCTCTGATGCGGCTCGATAACTCGGAACGGCTCTTCGCCCGCGCTCGCAGGCTCATCCCCGGCGGCGTCAACAGCCCCGTCCGCTCGTTCGGAGCGGTCGGCGGCACGCCCCCGTTCATCGTCAGCGGCAGCGGCGCGCGTATCCGCGACGCCGACGGCAACGAATACCTCGATTTCGTTGGCTCGTGGGGGCCGCTGGTGCTCGGCCACGCGCATCCGGCAGTGGTCGAGGCTGTGCAGCGCGCTGCGGCGGACGGCACGAGCTTCGGTGCGCCGACGGAGCGCGAGCTGGAGTTGGCCGAACTCATCACGCGTGCCATGCCGTCCATCGAGATGCTCCGTCTCGTGAACTCCGGCACCGAGGCCGCGATGAGCGCCATACGTATCGCCCGCGCTTATACCGGACGCAGCAAGCTGGTCAAGTTCAACGGCAACTACCACGGCCACGCGGACGCCCTCCTCGTGAAGGCCGGCTCCGGCGCAGCGACCTACGGCGTTCCCACCAGCGCGGGCGTCCCGCTGGGCTACGCGGCCGAGACGCTTGTTGCCGAGTACAACGACCTTTCCTCCATCGAAGCACTCTTCGATGCGAACGTGAACCAGGTAGCGGCGGTCATCGTCGAGCCGGTCGCGGGCAACATGGGAGTCGTTCCTCCCGCCGACGGCTTTCTGGCCGGTCTGCGCAGGCTGTGCGATGACAACGGCGCGCTGCTCATCTTCGACGAGGTCATCACCGGTTTCCGCGTGGCGTACGGCGGAGCGCAGGAGCGCTATCGCATACGGCCGGACTTGACCTGCCTCGGCAAGATCATCGGCGGCGGCCTGCCCGTGGGCGCTTACGGAGGTCGCGCCGACGTGATGCAGATGGCTGCGCCGCTGGGCCCTGCCTACCAGGCGGGAACGCTCTCCGGCAACCCGCTCGCCACGGCTGCGGGCATCGCCTGCCTGCAGGAACTCGCGAAACCGGGAGTCTACGAAGCGCTCGAAGCGCTTGGCGCCGAAGCTGAGGCTGGTCTGCGCGCCGCGGGGGATGCCACGGGCGTGGCGGTGACGGTGGACCGGGTCGGCTCAGCCCTCACGGCGTTCTTCTCCGAGCCCCCGGTGACCACGTGGGAAGAAGCCGCATCCTCGGACACGGGCCGGTACGCTGGGTACTTCCATGGCCTGCTGGAGCGCGGGGTCTACGTCGCGCCGTCCCAGTTCGAGGCGGCGTTCGTCTCGCTGGCCCACACCCCGGAAGACATCGCCTTCGCTGCTGAGCAGGCGCGGGACGCGATGTCGTCGCTGTAAGATAGAGCCGTGAAGATACGTTCTACCCTGGCCATCTATCTCACAGTGGCTATTCTTGCGCTTGGCGCCCTTGCCGGATGCGGTCCCTCCGGGCCCACCCCGACACCTGCTGTGCCTGTCGACGGCGTGCTGGACGTCGACATGCGGAACTACGTCTACGAGCCTCGGTCCTTCGAATTCAAGGTCGGTGAGACGGTCGAATTCCGCTTGATATCCGAGGACGAACCGCATACCTTTACGGTGAAGGAGTTGGGTATCAACTGGGTCGTGCCGAAGAACCAGGAGCCCCAGGTGGAGACCTTCACCTTCAACGAGGCTGGGACCTACCGGCTCGTGTGCACGGTGGCCGGACACGAAGGTTCAGGGATGGTTGGCAAGATTACCGTCGTGGAGTAATCTCGCCGGACAAACCGCCGGGAAAGGAGCAACCGATGTCAGACGCAGAACAGATTTACTTAGACCTCGTGCGTTTCGGGCATATCTTCAGCGGCATACTCTGGATTGGCCTGCTGTACTTCTACAACTTCGTGCAGGCGATCGCTCTCCCACGCATGCCGGCAGAAGCCCGACCTCACTACCAGACGACTATCCTGCCGTTCTCACTGAACGTCTTTCGTTGGGCTTCGCTGTCTACCTTGCTCTTCGGCCTCCTCTTCATCATCAGTGCGGAGGCGGGAGTGGGGAACCTCAACCTTGACGGCGCTTACCTTCTGAGTGACCGTGGCAAGTCGATCCTCATCGGTGGCACGCTCGGCATCATCATGGCGTACAACGTCTGGATGATCATCTGGCCGAACCAGCAGAAGATCATCGCCGCCGTGAAGGACACGTTGGAGAACGGGACTCCCGCTCCTGCCGAACAGCCGAAGTGGGCGCGGACCGCTCTCCTGGCTTCCCGCACGAACACCATGCTCTCCATCCCCATGCTCTTCTTCATGGTGGCTGCGGTGCACCTGACTATCCTCTGGCAGTAAGCCACGTACGAGAAAGGAGCGATACCATGAAGAACCCGCTCGACACCGTCAAAGGCACAGTGGCCGCCGGAATCATCATCACGGTCGTTCTGGCCGTAATCGTCGCGGTTGCCTTCTAGACTGCGCTGCAATGGATAGAGCAGAGAGCGGGGGTCTCAGGCCCCCGCTCTCTCGTTAACCACACTTCCTCACGGGCAGGCTATCTCGCCAGCAGACGCTCCCGCAGCGCGGGCGTGCCCGCCATGTCCAGCATCGTCCATGCCATCGCGACCGCGCCGTCGTACAGCGCCTGGTCGGCGGCGGGCGTGGCGCAGGCCGCCGCGAACTCCGGCTGGTGGTTCACCGCCGGCAGCGACTCGACCCCTATCGCCGGGTGGATCGAGGGCAGGGCGAGCGACACGTTCCCCATGTCGGTTGAGACGGGTGTGGCCGGGCTCGGCTCGCCGGGAGTGGGGAACCGCCGTCCCAGTTGCTCTGCGTTCCGCTGGTACGCCGCTGCCATCTCCAGGTCGTGTTCGAGGTGTGCGAACGGCCTGTCGCCGCCGATCACGCTGAGCTTTGCGCCCGTGGCCAGCGCGCCTGCTTCGAAACAGCGCATCACCTTCTCGTAGACCTCCGTGAGGTCGTCCAGGGTGATGGCGCGGACCGCGTAGTCTGCGGAGGCGTGGGCGGGGATGATGTTGAACGCGTCGCCGCCGTGCGTCACGATGCCGTGCACCCGGTCCGTCGAGCGGATGTGCTGCCGCAACAGCCCTATCGCAGCCTGTGCGATGGTTAGCGCGTCGGCCGCGTTGATGCCCTGCTCCGGGAACCCGGACGCATGCGCCGCTTTCCCCTCGTAGTGCACCTCGAAGAACGACGCCGCGACGATGGGCCAGACGGCCACGTCCCAGGGTGCGGGGTGTGTCATCATCGCTGCGTGGGCGCCCTCGAATGCCCCGCCTTCCAGGAGGCGTATCTTCCCGCCGGAGCGCAGCACCTCCTCCGCGGGCGTCCCCATCACCGTGACGGTCAACCCTGCGTCGTCGGCCACCGCGCCCGCGCCGATGCCTGCCCCAACCGCGCTTGCTGCGATGAGGTTATGCCCACAGGCGTGGCCGATGCCGGGCAGCGCGTCGTACTCCGCGCAGACGACGACGTGCAACGGGCCGGAGCCCTTCGTTGCGCGGAACGCCGTCGGCAGGCCGCATATGCCGGGCTCGACGGCGAACCCTGCCGCGTCCAGCATCTCTCCCAGCCAGCCCGACGCCTGCTCCTCCTCGTAGCCCAGTTCCGGGTTCGCGTGGATCCGGCGGCTGAGCGCGGTCAACTCGTCGCGCGACGCGTCAACGGCGGCTCGCGCGGCCTCTTTCACGTCTGCCATCAGTGGTCGTGTCCCTTGTAGAGCAGTTGCAGCGTGTGGCCTTCGGGGTCGTTGAAGTAGATGCACGTCGGGTCCCCGGTTCGGCCCCGCACTTCGATGCCTTCCGCCTCGATGCGCGCCTTCGTCTCCTCGTAGCTCGCGGGCTCCATGCGCAGCGCCATGTGGTTCAACTCACGCCCGCTGGACGCCCCGTCGATGCGTGCCGCGTCGAACAGCGCCACCTGGTCGTGCTCGCCGCACCGCAGGAAGCACTGCCAGTCGCTCTCGTGCCCGATGCTCATGCCGAGCACGTCGATGTAGAAGCGCTTGGCGCGGGGAAGGTCGTTCACCCAGAGCACCACGTGGTCTATGCCCGTCGTCTTGATCTGCAACTTCTCCGCTTGCTGCACCATATTGGCCTCCTTGCCCTCCTCAGCGGCTCCTCCGCCGCTGACCCTGCGTCTGACGACGATAGCGTAGCACCTCCCGCCTTGCGCCGCGCGCACCGGTTAGCGCAGGCGTATACTCCCCGCAACCGGACGAGACACGGGAGGCGCGTATGGTCTCTATCACGGATCGCTACGAACCCTGGAAGCTGACCCCCTACGAGAAGTGGGTAACCGATGAGGGCCTGCAGGTGCACACGCAGCAACTCGTCGAGGACATCCACACCGTCGGCGTCGAGCCATGGGAGCGCACCGGCACGAAGGCGGCGCTGCTCGACCTCACCGCTGACCCGCTCGACGGGGCACTTGTGAACAACCAAGGGACGATACGCTTCGTCTGCGAGATACCGCCGGGCGGGACGTTCAACGTCGAGCGCCACATGTACGAGGAGATATTCTTCGTGCTGAAGGGGCGCGGCGCGACTGCCGTCTGGTACGAGGGCCAACCGAAACACACCTTCGAGTGGCAGGAGGGGAGCGTCTTCTCCATCCCCCTCAACGCCTGGCACGAGCTCTACAACGCCAGCGGTGAGGAGACGGTGCGGCTGTACGGCGCCACCAACGCTCCCACTGCCTTCAACCTCTATGGCAGCCCGGAGCTCATCTTCGACTGCCCCATGACCTTCCCCGACCGGTTCGACCCCACCGACGAGCTCTACTTCAGTGGGAAGTCGTCCAAGATCGAGGACCGGTTCATGGAGACGAACTTCATCCCGAACGTGCACAACGTCGTGCTGGACAGGTGGACCGCCCGCGGCCCCGGCGAGAACATGATGATCAACATGGCGAATGGCCACTTCATATGCCACCTCTCCGAGTTCCCGGCGGGGACGTACAAGAAGGCGCACACCGGCGAGGCGAACCGCAAGCGCGCGGGGCTGGTTTCCGACGTCGCGTACCTCTTCCTGAGCGGGGAGGGGTACGACCTCCAGTGGCCGGAGGGCGTCTACCCATCGCCCGGCACCGAATGGGAGCAGTTGGACTACAGGGCCGGTACGCTCATGTCGCCCGGCACCGGCTACCACCAGCACTTCAACTGCAGCGCGGAGCCCATCCGCTATCTCGTGCTGCGCTACGGCAACCCCAGGTACGCGGGATACGTCGGTGCGCGCTACAAGAACACCGGCGGGCCGCAGATACAGTTCAAGGAAGAGGACCCGGCCATACGGTCACACTTCGAAGAGGAGTTGGGCAAGCGCGGCGCGGCCTCGCAGATGGCTGGTTACACGGACGAACCCTAAGCGTCGCCGAAGTGGAAGGGATCATTCTCTGAGGCCCACTCCCCCAGCTCGGCGCGGGCCTCTTCCACGAGCTCTTCCACCACTGGCTTCGCCACGCCCACGTCCAATAGCGAGACGCGCATCATCTCGAGCGCTGCTTCCAACTCAGGCCAGACGACTGCGTCCGCGCCGGTCTCTTCCAGCGCGCGCACTTCCTCGTGCCGCCCGGCGCGGCTCACGATGCGTATCTCCGGGTTGAGCCGGCGCACGTGCTGCACCGCAACGAGCGCCGACACGTGCTCCGGGAGCGCCGCGACGAACAGCTGCGCATGTTGTATCCCCGCCGCTGTCAGCACCGCGTCGTTCGTCGCGTCTCCGTAGATGAGCGAATCGTGCTCCGCGATCTCCCGCGAGATGATCGCCGGGTCCGATTCGATAGCGACGTAGGGCAGCCCGAGCTGCCTGATCTCCTGCACGATGAACGCTCCCACGCGCCCGTAGCCTGCGATGACGACGTGGTCCCGCAACGCGGGCCCGCGCTCCAGTGCCGATTCCGCCCCCGTAGCCCCCGCGAGGTGCCGTTCGAAGAAGGTGGAACGCGCCCGCAGGGATGTCAGTGCCCGCGATGCCCCGGCCACGAACCCGGGCGTGATGCCCATCGTCACCACTGCTGCGGTGATGATGACCGGCAGCACCTCGTCTCCCGCTACTCCCATCGCGACCGCCGCGCCTGCGACGATGAAACTGAATTCGCCTATCTGGATCATCATGAACCCGGTGCGGGCCGCTGTGTCCGGCAGGTAGCCCAGCGCGCGCACGAGCGTGTGGATGAGGAAAAACTTGACCACGATCGACGCGCCGATGAAGAGCCCTACCTCACCCAGATGCGAGGTGAGGAACCCGACGTCCGTCAGCATGCCAAGCGATACGAAGAACAGGGCTGCGAAGACGTCGCGGACGGGTATGACTTCGGACAATGCCCGGCGTCCGGCCCAGTCCGATTCGCTCAGCACCAGCCCCGCCAGGAATGCCCCGAGCGGCGCCGAAAGCCCGGCCCAGGACGTGAGCGCCGCTGCGCCGAGCGCCGCCGCCATCACCGTGACGACGAACGATTCCCGGGCCCCCACCAGCGCCACGCGCTTGAGTAGCCAGGGGAGGCCGAGTGAGCCGACGAACCACACCCCCACGAGGATGACCGCCGCCTTAGCTGCGCTGATCGCCAGCTCCGTAACCAGCGAATCGCCCTCTCCCCCGAGCGCTGCGATGACCGCCATCATCGGCACGAACGCGAGGTCCTGCACCAGCAGCATCCCCGCCGCCATGCGCCCGTGCAGCGTTCCCAACTCGCCGCGGTCGTTCAGCGTCTTCAGCGCCACCATCGTGCTGCTGAGCGAGAGCGCCATGCCCGCCACGAGTGAGGCGCGCGCGTCCCAGCCGAGTGCCGTGCCGATGCCGTAGCCCACGGCTATCGTCAGCGTTATCTGTCCTGCGCTTGCTACGAGCACCCGCCATCCGAGGCGGCGCAGGTCGGTCAGCGATATCTCCACCCCGACGGCGAACAGCAGCAGGATGACGCCGAACTCGGCCAGCGTCTGCACGTCGTGCAGTTGCGTCACCAGCGCGAGCGCGTGCGGCCCCACGATCGCGCCCGCAACGAGGTACCCGATGATGGGAGGCAGCCGTAACAGGCGCGCGCCGAGCCCGCCGGCCCCCGCCGCTACGAGGATGACGACGATGTCGTCGAACAGCTCGGTACCAAGTTCCATCGCGCTATCAGGCCGCTTGCTCCAACTCGATGAGCATCACGTAGACGTGCTGCGGGTCGCTGATGAGGCTGATCCGTCCTACCGTCGGTATGGACATCGGTTGCACCTGCATGCTGCCGCCCATCGCCTCCGCCTGCTTCAGTGCGGCGTCCAGGTCCTCCACTCCGAAGTAGACCGTCCAGTTCGGCGGCACCGCCCCCCATATCGGCTGGATGGCGAGCATGCCCGCCGCGGGCGCTCCTCCGCTCGTGAACAGGGTGTACGGCACGCCGCCCGCGCCCTGGACCTGCTCTGCCTCCCACCCGAACAGACTGCAGTAGAAGCTGCTCGCAGCCTGCGTGTCGTGGGTGTACAACTCGGACCAGCAGTAGGCGCCCGCTTCCCCGATCAGGTCCGCGCCGATGTGCGCCTTCGCCTCCCACAGGTTCAGGACGGCGCCGGTCGGATCGATGATGCTGGTCATCCGTCCGAAATCCATCACATCCATCGGCGGCATGATGATCGTTCCGCCCAGGCTGGCCGCCTTCGCTGCCGCTTCCTCCACGTTCGCAACTGCGACGTAGGAGTTCCAGTGGGGAGGCACCCCCTGCTCCAGCATGTCCGGCATCATCGGGGACATCCCAGCCAGGTTCTTTCCGTTCCGGCTGAAGAGCGTGTACACGAAATCGTCGCCCACCGGGTTATCGACCGTCTCGCATCCGAGCAGCGTTGAGTAGAACTCCCTCGCCTTCTCGACGTCGGTGGTCATCAGGTCCACCCAGTTGAACATCCCTGGCTCGTGTTGGGAAACTTCTGCCATCAGTCTCTCTCCTTCGGGCGCGCCGGCGATGGCTGCGCCATCGTGCTCAAGGATACGCTAACTCGCGCCCTCGCCTCCGTTTGGCGAGAACGCTTTTCGCACGTACGCGGCTACTTGATGATCTCCCTGTCGCGCATGCTCACGTAGCCGTCCCGCGCCACAACAACGTGGTCCGCCAGCTTGATGTCCAGCGTCTTGCCCACCGCCGCTATCTCCTTCGTCAGCGCCACGTCTGCTGCACTCGGGTCGGGGTCTCCGGACGGGTGGTTGTGCACCATGACGACGCTGGGCGCGTTCACCTGTACGGCTTGCCGGAAGACCTCCACCGCGCGAACGCTCACGCTGTTCACCGTTCCCACGAACACCGTGGAGGTGGCCAGCAGCTGGTTCCGCGAGTTGAGCGACAGCACGCGCAGCTGCTCCTGCGGTAGGAACTCCATGAGCGGCTTCATCATCCTCGCTACGTCCATCGACGTCTGGAGCACGGGTGGGCCCTCTTCATCTGTCAGCGCCTCGATGCGCCTCCCCAGTTCGAGTGCCGCCAGAAGGTGCGCGGCCTTCGCCTCGCCGAAGCCGTGGAACGCGCACAGCTCGCCGTACGACACCCGCGCGAGGCGTTCCAGTCCGCCCGCCTCCGACAGCAGCCGGTTCGCCAGCGTGACGGCGCTCTCGGCCTTCGTGCCCGTACGCAGCAGGATCGCGAGCAATTCCGCGTCGCTCAGCGCGGTTGGCCCGGCGTCGCGGAGGCGCTCCCGGGGCCGTTGCTCGCCGGGCATGTCGCGTATCAGCACGGGGCGGGCCCGCGGCTCCTGCAGTATCCGTTCGGCGGTCGTTGTTGCGTTCAGGTCGTTCATCGCGGGTATCATCCGGGAGCGAAACACAACTTCGCTACGGGCTGGTGTCACACGATGGTGGAACGAACAACAGCAGAAGAGGTCGCCTACTGGCGCGCGTTCCCGCGCGAACGCCCGGCGAACGTCGAAACGCCCGCCCCCGGCCAGGAGTCCGTGTGGGACTACCCGCGACCGCCTCTCGTGGAACCGGTCGCGGCGTCGCTGCGCGTCGAGTTTGCGGGCGTCACCATTGCGGAGACAGCGCGCGGGATGCGCGTCTGCGAGACGTCCGGCGCCCCTGTCTATTACTTCCCGCCGGAAGACGTGAAGCGTGCGTTCCTCCAGCCCATGAGCCACACGACGCTCTGCGAATGGAAGGGCGTTGCGTCCTACTGGACGTTGAGCGTGCGCGGACGCGAGGCCCAGGCTGCTGCGTGGAGCTACCCGTCGCCCTTCGAAGGCTACGAGGCGATAGCCGGATGGCTCGCCTTCCACGCGGGAAGGGCGGACGCTTGCTACGTCGGTGACGAGCGTGCGGCCCCGCAGCCGGGCGGTTACTACGGCGGCTGGGTAACGTCCAGCGTCGTGGGCCCGTTCAAGGGCGAGCCGGGCACCGAGCGCTGGTGACGTGCGTCAGGTCCCTTCCCCCTTGATGGGGGAAGGTTAGAGCCTGCCCCGTACTTGATGCGGGGATGGGGGTGAACCGGGGCAGGGTGGACGGGTTACGGAAGGCTAAGGAGGACTGCATGTCGGAACCGGGACTCTTCGAGACGATCTACGCTCAGCGGGCGATACGCCGCTTCAAGCCCGACCCCGTACCGCGAGAGGTCGTTGAGCGCATCATCGAGGCCGCGACGCACGCTCCGTCCGGCGGCAACCGGCAGCCGTGGGCGTTCGTTGTCGTAACCGATCCGGCGAAGAAGGAGCGCATCGCGGAGTGGTACCACGAGGGGTGGGTGTCGTTGTACGCCTCCGATCCCAACCGCCCGCGCAACGCCGTCTACCGCTCCGCCGAGTACCTCGCCGAGCACATGGCCGAGACGCCGGTGCTCATCTTCCCCTGCATCGCTGCGGGAGGGGTCCACAGGACGGCTTTCCAGTCGGGGTCGTCCATCTATCCGGCGGCGCAGAACCTCATGCTCGCTGCCACGGCCCTGGGCATCGGCACGGTCATCACGACGTTCCATCTGAGATGGGAAGCGGAAGTGAAGTCGCTGCTGGGCATCCCGGATGAGTACGCCACCGCCTGCATGATTGCGATGGGCTACCCGGCGGAGGGCGAGCGGTTCGGCGGCGCGCGGCGCAGACCTGTCTCCGAGGTCACCCACTACGAGTCTTGGGGCGGGTGACTCCTCCGTCATTCCCGCGAAGGCGGGAATCCAGCGTGCCCGGCAGGGCACACCCCTCTCCCTACAAGGGGAGAGGGCTAAGGTGAGGGTACTTGGAGGGGTGCGGTTGGGGGGATGTCGGGTGTAGGGGCATCCCTTGTGGGTGCCCATGCCTGGTCCCTTCCCCCTTGATGGGGGAAGGTTAGGATGGGGGTGACTGTGTAGGGTGACGGCCCCCTACCTGTTGAGCCACCCCCGGCCCTGCAGCGCGCCGCGCGCGTAGCAGACCTGCCCGCCGTGGTGGATCGACTCCACGATGATGCCCGGCAGCCGCTCGCGCAGCGGCACGAGTTCCGTCCCGCGCACGGGCGGCACCATGCGCCCGAGGTCGGCCTCGGTCAGGGAGTCGAGGAAAGCGTCCGTGTTGGCCCGTACGGCCCTGTAGTAGTCCAGGAGCGTCTCCGCCGGGGGCGACGCGAATGCGTCCACCTGCTCGTTGGTGTCTCCGTTGCCGCGGTAGGCCGGGTCCGGCGCCATGCCGAAGCGCTCGTGCCACCCGTCGCGCACCCAGACCGTCTCCTGGCCTCCCATGCTGGACACCGCGAAGTCCTGCACCCGCGACAGGTGCCACATCAGCCAGCCGATGGGGTTGGACTCCGGCGCCGGGCGCTGGTGCAGCTCCTCGGTAGAGAGCCCTTCCACCGCCGCCAGCATGTACTCCTCGTTCCGGTTCAGCGCGTCCTTGATGACCTGTCCCAACGACGACACGGTAGCCTCCTTCTCCTGTGATGAGACCCTTACGTAACCCGTGTGCGGCAAGTCTCGTCATTCCCGCACCGGCGGGAATCCAGGGTGCGCGGGCAGCGCACGCTACGCTACCGTAACCGTCGCGCCGGACTCCTCCAGCTTCTTCTTCGTGTCGTCGGCCTCTTCCTTGCTGATGCTCTCCCGCACGGCGACCGGTGCGCTCTCCACGAGCTCCTTCGCCTCGCGCAGGCCGAGGTTCGTCAGCTCGCGCACCGTCTTGATGACGTTGATCTTGTTCGCGCCAACGTCCGTGATCGTTACGGTGAACTCGAACTGCTCCTCCGTCGCCTCCGCTGCGCCATCCCCGCCTGCGGCAGGGGCGGCGGCGACCGCCACCGGTGCGGCTGCGCTCACGCCGAACTCTTCTTCCAGTGCCTTCACCAGCTCCGAGAGCTCCAGCACGGAGAGCGACTTGATCGACTCGATGAGTTCTTCCTTGGTTGCCACGTGGTCCTCCTGTTCCGTTGCGTTCCTTTGTTCTTATCCTGCGGCGCCCAGCTGCTCTGCGCGGCGCTGCAGCACGATGGCGAGCGCCCGCGTCGGGCCGCTCAGCACGTTCACCAGGCCGCTGATGGGCGCGTTCATCTGCCCCAGCAGCTTGGCGACGAGTTCGTCCTTGCCCGGCAGTGCAGCCAGCGCGACGACCTGCGCCTCGCTGATGAGCGCTCCGTCCATCACGCCCTTGCGCACCTTCAGTTCCGCGCGGCTCTGCCGCACGTAGTCGCTCACGGCCTTCGCCGCTGCCACCGGGTCGTCGTAGCCCAGCACCACGCCGGTCGTGCCTTCCAGGATCTCCCGGAACGCCTCGACCCCCGACTCTCCGGCCGCGATGGACGCGATGCGGTTTTTGACCACCTTGTACTCGACACCCTGCTCGCGCAGCCGGTGCCGCAGTTCGGTCATCTGGTTGACCTTCAGACCGGAGAAGTCCGTCGCGATGATGATGGCCGCCTTGCTCAGGCGCTCCGCCAGATCGGTGACTGCTTCTCTCTTCGCTTCCGTTGGCACTGGTTCACCTCTCCACAAGAAAAGACCCGCTTCCGAAGACGCGGGCCCTGCTTCCTCACTAGGATGGAGGATCGGTTGGACGCGCCTCGGTGGGCCCTTCCGGCTTAACCCCGCGATGCGGGGACCCACGGTCTTCGGCTCGGCTGTCGCTTGTCGCCTGTAGTCTACTCCACCCTCATTGCGGTCGTCGAGGTCACGTCCAGGGGGACGCTGGGCCCCATCGTTGTCGTGAGATACGCCGTCTTGATGAACTGCCCCTTCACCGCGGTGGGGCGCAGGCGGTTCACCGTGTCCATCACAGAGGCCACGTTCTCCAGCAGTTGCTCGTCCTGGAAGCTCGTCTTGCCCACCGGCGAGTGGATGATGGCGGTGCGGTCCATCCGCAGCTCCACGCGTCCCTTCTTCGCCTCGCGTACGGCCTCAGGTATGTCCTGCGGCTGCACCACGGTGTTCGTGCGCGGGTTCGGCATCAGCCCCCTGCGGCCCAGCACCCTGCCCAGACGCCCGATCTTGCCCATCATGTCAGGCGTGGCGATCGCCACGTCGAAGTCCAGGAACCCGCCCTCGATGCGCTCGATCAGGTCGTCTGCGCCGACCACTTCGGCGCCCGCGTCCTGTGCCTCGAGCGCGCGCTCGCCGGCTACGAATACCGCCACGCGCACGGGTTTCCCCAGGCCGTGGGGCAGCGAGGCGACGCCCCGCAGCTGCTGGTCGGCGTGGCGCGGGTCTGCGTTCGTCCGCAGGTGCAACTCCACCGTCTCGTCGAACTTGCTCGTGGCGGTCTGCCGCAGCAGGCCGATCGCCGCCGCGGGCTCGTACCGCTGCTGCCGGTCTACCGTCTCTGCCGCGGCGCGGTAGCGCTTGCCGTGCTTCACCATGCCTACTCTTCCTCTACGGCAACGCCCATGCTGCGAGCCGTCCCCTCGATGATCTTCATGGCCGCGTCCACGTTCGCCGCGTTCAGGTCCTTCTGCTTCGTCTCGGCTATCTCGCGGATGGCCGACCGGGGGAGCGACCCTGCTCGCTCGTGGCGCGGGCGGCTGGAGCCCTTGTCGGAACCCATCGCCTTGCGGATGAGCTCCGATGCCGGGGGCGTCTTCGTGACGAACGTGAACGATGTGTCCTCGAACACCGTTATCTCGGCGGGGATGATCGTTCCAACCTGGTTCGCGGTGCGGGCGTTGTACTCCTTCACGAACCCCATGATGTTGATGCCGTGCTGACCCAGCGCAGGCCCCACCGGAGGCGCGGGGGTCGCGCTCCCGGCCGGGAGCTGTAGTTTCAGGACGGCCTTTACTCGCTTCGCCACTTATGCCCTCTCCACCTGCAGGAAGTCCAACTCGACGGGCGTCTCGCGCCCGAAGAACGACACGAGCACGCGCACCTTGCCCTTGTCCTCGTCCACCGCGTCCACGGAGCCCATGAAATCGGCGAACGGTCCGCTGGTGATCCGCACCATCTGGCCGGCGGCGAGCCCCACCTTGATGCGCGGCGTGGGCTCCTCCATGCGGTTCAGGATGTGCTCTACCTCCCGGTCCTCCAGCGGGACCGGCCTCTGACGGCGTTCGCGCTCGTCTTCCGATGAAACGAAGCCGGTCACGCCCGGCGTCTCCCGCACCACGCGCCAGCTCAACTCGTCCATCTGCATCAGGATCAGGATGTAGCCGGGGAATATCTTGCGCTGGACGGACTTGCGCTTCCCCTCCTTCATCTCGATCTCCTCTTCGGTCGGCACCACCACCCTGAAGATCTTGTCCTTTACGTCCATGGACTCGATTCGCAGTTCCAGGTTCTTCTTCACACGGTCTTCCTGCCCGGAATACGTGTGCACGATATACCAGTGAGACTCGACCTCCGGTATGACGGACTTTTGTGTCATTACAGGAATACCCGTTGCACTACTTCGCTGAAGCCCAGGTCCCATAACGCCAGGAACACTCCCACCACGGCGGACACCCCCAACACCAGCAGCGTCAGGCGTGCGGCATCCTCTCGTGAAGGCCACGTTACCTTCGTCAGTTCGCTCCAGACCTCGCCGATGAACGCCAGCCTGCCACGGCGACGGACCGCCTGGCCCTCGTCCATCATGGAGCGGAGCGGGTTCCGGCCTCGCGCTTGCGCCACGCTACCGTACCTCGCGGTAGAGGCGATGCCCCCTGCAGCGTGGGCAGAACTTGTTCAACTCCATCCGGTTCGGATCGTTCCGCCGGTTCTTCTCGGTGTGGTACGTCCGCTCGCGGCACTCGGTGCATGCCAGGTTGATCAACTGGCGGACGTCTCCTCGCTTCTTCGCCACGATCGCTCCTTACGAGACGTTCGTGATGACGCCCGCGCCAACGGTTCTGCCGCCCTCGCGGATGGCGAACCGCAGCCCGGGCTCCATCGCCATGGGGCTGATGAGCTTGATGTGCATCTGCGTGTTGTCTCCCGGCATCACCATCTCCACCCCATCGGGCAGACCGATCTCGCCGGTGACGTCGCTCGTGCGGATGTAGAACTGTGGCTTGTAGCCGCTGAAGAACGGCGTGTGCCTGCCGCCCTCGTCCTTCGCCAGCACGTACACCTCGGCTTCCGCCTCCTTGACCGGCTTGATGGAACCGGGCTTGGCCAGCACCTGGCCGCGCTCGATCTCGTCGCGCTCCACGCCTCGGAGCAGCGTGCCGACCGCGTCGCCGGGCTCTGCCTCGTCCAGCAGCTTGTGGAACATCTCCACGCCCGTCACGGTCGTCTTGTGCGTCTCCTTGATCCCCACGATCTCCACCTCGTCGCCCGGGTGGACGACGCCGCGCTCAACACGGCCGGTGACGACGGTGCCCCGGCCCTTGATGGAGAACACGTCCTCCACGGGCATCAGGAAGGTGCCGTCGCGCGGGCGGTCCGGAACGGGGATGTACTCGTCCAGCTGCTTCACGAGTTCCTGGACGCCAGCATACTCGGGGGCGTTCGGGTCCGCGCTGTCGGACTCCAGCGCCTGCAGGGCGCTCAGCCGGACGATGGGAGTGTCGTCGCCCGGGAAGTTGTACTTGCTCAGCAGCTCGCGGACTTCCAGCTCCACGAGCTCCAGCAGCTCCTCGTCGTCCATCATGTCGACCTTGTTGAGGGCCACGACGATGCGCGGGACCTCCACCTGCCGCGCAAGCAGGATGTGCTCTCGCGTCTGGGGCATCGGGCCGTCAGGCGCCGAGACCACGAGCACCGCGCCGTCCATCTGCGCCGCGCCGGTGATCATGTTCTTGATGTAGTCGGCGTGGCCGGGGCAGTCGACGTGTGCGTAGTGCCGGTTCGGCGACTCGTACTCGACGTGGGCGATGTTGATCGTCACGCCGCGGGCCTTCTCCTCAGGAGCGCTGTCGATCGAATCGAAAGCGCGGAACTGGCTGCCGCCGCCCAGCGCGAGCACCTTCGTGATCGCTGCTGTGAGGGTGGTCTTCCCGTGGTCAACGTGCCCGATCGTGCCCACGTTAACGTGGGGCTTGGTCCGCTCGAACTTCTGCTTTGCCATCTAACCCTCTGCCTCCTGCTGTTCTCTCTTGGTTCCCTTGTTTCCTGCTGGAGCCCACAATCGGACTTGAACCGATGACCTCGTTCTTACCAAGAACGTGCTCTACCGCCTGAGCTATGTGGGCGTGCTATGCGTCTGCTTGTGTGTATGGCGCGGCGTGGTGGAGGGAGCAGGATTCGAACCTGCGTAGCCCTGAGGGCGTCAGATTTACAGTCTGATGGATTTAGCCGCTCTCCCATCCCTCCACGGGGGGCTGTGCGCCCGTCCGGTGAACGTATCCTAACACTTCAGGGCCCTCTCCCGGTGAGACTGGAGCCCGAGGAGGGAGTCGAACCCACAACCTGCCGATTACAAATCGGCTGCGCTGCCGTTGCGCCACTCGGGCCGGGACGGCATTCGCCTCAACCAAAAAAGACGGCCCGCAGGCCTGTCCGATAGAAGATTATCGTACACCCGCGCAGGCGCGTCAAGCGTCATTCCCGGTGGCATGTCATTCCGAGTGAAGCGCAGCGGAACCGAGGCATCTCTCGGAGATTCCCGCTCATGGTGAGCCTGTCGAACCATCCTGCAGAGGCAGGAAACCGCGCAGCCCCTGCCCCGTCATTCCCGCGAAGGCGGGAACCCAGGGTGCCCGCCAGGGCACGCGGGTGGGGAGGTGGAAGTGGGCGGTAAGGTCCGGCAGCGGGATTCAAACTGAGGCGCCACTGTCATGGGTCTCGTCTTGTGTTAGAAGTAATTGACCATAGGCTGTGCCGCCAATCAAGGAAGGTGAGATGCTGGGCATCCTGCTATTCGGGCTTGTGGTCTTCGCCGTGGGGCTGCTCATCTACGGGTATATCGCCGGGCGCAGAGGCTACAGTTGGATAGCCGCCGGGGCGATTGCCCTGAGCGCCTTGTTCCTGCTGCTAGCCATACTGGGGTGGTCGGGGTCCTATGCCTATGGCGTAGCGCTCTCCCTATGGGCCGTCGCAGTGCTCTTCTACACGGCCATCTTCGGCACTGCCGCCTATCTTCTGTGGATCGCCTCGAACAAGCTGCCTGCAGAGAATCGTCGGCTGAAGTTAGCCGTGCGCATCATCGCAGCGTGGTTAGCCCTGCAGATGGTCATCGCCCTTATCGAGGCAATAACGGATTAGATTGCGAGCAAGGTATTGGTCTGGATAACCATTGGTGGGGACATGCGCACTGACTGGGGTCAGTCTGAGGGGTAAGTCCCTCATTCCCGGTGGCATGTCATTCCGAGTGAAGCGCAGCGGAACCGAGGAATCTCTCGGAGATGTCCGCTCATGGTGAGCCTGTCGAACCATCCTGTGAGGGCGAGTTCTCGTTTGACCCTCCCTATGCCGTATGGTAGCGTGGCCGCGTCTGGGACGGGCCGCTCCACCGGGGCCGCTCGTCCGGCCTGCGAGGCGTGTTCCGCGACCCTTCCTCCGGCAGACCCTGGTGTAATGGGCGGTGATTCGGGCGCGTGTGGCGCGCGGAGGAGAGGTTACCGATGCAAGGCCCCACCAACCCCCGCGACTCCCTCGAAGCCCTCGCCGTCGACCTGCTCCAGGACCAGCGCCTCATCCTCGTCTCCAACCGCGGCCCCATGGAGTACCACGTTGCGCCCGGCGGCGAGTTGCAGGCGCGGCGAGGCAGCGGCGGCGTCGTGACCGCCCTCAGTGGCCTCACCAACCACGTCGACTTCACCTGGATCGCCTCCGCCATGAGCGATGGTGACCGCCGCGCGGCGCGGGCGAACGAGGGCAGGGCGGTTCCGTCGCCGCTCCCCGGCCAGCGCGTCTCCGTCAGGTTCATCAACACCCCTCGCCGCGCCTACCACAAGCACTACAACATCATCTGCAATCCTCTCCTCTGGTTCATCCAGCACTACATGTGGAGCTCCCCGTACACGCCTCGTGTGGACGCCGCTGTCTACGACGCCTGGGAGAACGGCTACGTCCACGTCAACCGCGAGTTCGCCGACGCTGTCGTGGACGAAGCGTCCCGGACCGACGCCCGCCCGCTCGTCATGGTGCACGACTACCAGCTCTACCTCGTGCCCGGCATGGTGCGGGAGCGACTGCCGCACGCCCGCATCCACGAGTTCGTCCACATCCCGTGGCCCACCGCCAGCTACTGGGAGCTCCTGCCGGCCATGATCCGCACCGCTATCTGTGACAGCCTCTGCCAGGCCGACATCGTGGGGTTCCAGGCGCCGCGCGATGTCCGGTCCTTCCTCGGCAGTTGCGACGCCTTTCTCGATGGCGCTGTCGTTGACCGCTCGGGGTCGTGCGTCCACTACAAGGGACGCACCACCCTCGTTCGCTGCTACCCCATCTCCATAGATGTCGACGAGGTGCGCGAGATCGCAAACTCGCCGCGTGCCGACGAGTACGCACAACGCCTCTCTCCGCTCCTCGGCAAGCAGACCATCGTCCGCGTCGACCGCGCCGAGCCCAGCAAGAACATCGTCCGCGGCTTCGCGGCTTACGAGACCCTGCTGGACAGGCGTCCCGATCTGCGGGGCAACGTGCGCTTCCTTGCGTTCCTCGTCCCCTCCCGCACGCACATCCGCCAGTACCAGCGCTACACCGAGGAGGTGGACGGAGCGATCAGGCGGATCAACGAACGGTTCGGAACCGACGACTGGATCCCCATCGAGGTCTTCTACGAGAACAACTACACCCAGGCCATGGCGGGCATGCGCCTCTACGACGTGCTGCTCGTCAACGCGGTCATAGACGGCATGAACCTCGTTGCCAAGGAAGGCCCCATCGTCAACCGCAAGGACGGTGTCCTCATCCTCTCCGAGTCCGCAGGGGCCTATGCGCAACTCCGCGTCGGCGCACTCCCCGTCGCCCCCGCCGATGTGGAAGGCGCGGCGCGCGCACTGGACGAGGCGCTCTCCATGTCGCCGGAGGAGCGCAAGCGCAGGGCCGACCTCATGCGGGAGTGCATCGAACGCGAAGACATCACGGACTGGCTTCGCCGCCAACTCCTGGACCTCAACTCCCTCGACGCGGCATGAGCCAACGAACGGAGGCGCCATCGTGACTGCGACCAGCTCTTCTTCGAACGGACAACCGGTCCTCCGGTTCGGCGTCATCGGCGTCGGTAACGCGGGTGGTGGGGTGCTCCACATGATGCGTCAGGAGCCGAACATCGAAGTCGTGGCGGCGGCCGACGTCCGTCCGCAGGCCCTCGAGGCATTCCAGCGCGACTTCGGCGGGAAGACGTACGACAGCGTCGAGGGGATATGCCGGGACCCGGATGTGGACGTGGTCTGGGTAGCGACCCCGAACCACTACCACTGCCCGCACACGGTGCTCGCCGCCGAGCACGGAAAGCACATCGTCCTCGAGAAGCCGATGGCCCTGTCGCTGGACGAGGCTTCCCTCATGGTTGAGACGGCTGAGAAGAACGGGGTCAAACTGCTCTCGGGGCACACACGCGCATTCGACCCGCCCGTCCAGACGATGTGGCGCATCGTCCGCTCCGGCGAGGTCGGCGCCATCAAGGCGATGAACGTCATGTCGTTCACGGACTGGATGCTCCGCCCGCGCATGCCCGAAGAGGTGGACGTCGAGCGCGGCGGCGGCGTCGCCTTCCGGCAGGCGCCGCACCAGATCGACTCGCTCCGGTTCCTCGGCGGCGGGCTCATCCGGAGCGTGCGCGGCACGACCGGTATCTGGATGGAAGGACGTTCCGGGGCTCCCGGGTACTACGCGGCCTATCTGGAGTTCGAGGACGGAACGCCGGCCACCATCGCCTACAACGCCTACGGCTATTTCATGGCCGACGAACTGCTGCCGTGGGAGATGGAGGCCGGCGCGCGTGCGGAGGACCGCGCCCGCGTCAGGAACGGCATCAACACCGGGACGTGGGACCAGGCCCGGGCCAAGGACGACATGCGGACCGCGAGCATGCAGGGGCAACGTGCCCCGGATGGCGGCGGCTCCGGTCCTCCCCGGCAGCGCTTCCAGAGCGACCTCGGACTGCTCATGGTCACCTGCGAACGCGGCCTGCTGCGCCAGTCCCCGAACGGCATCTACGTCTACAACGACGATGGTCTCCGTGAGGAGCCGATCACCGTTCAGCAGGGCGGCGGCGACCCGACGATAGCGGAGGCGTACAACGGCATCGTGCACGGCAAGCCCATCTTCCACGACGGACGCTGGGGTATGGCCACGCTGGAAGTGCAACTCGCTCTGATGCAGTCGGCCCGCGAGCGGCGCGAGGTTCTGCTGGAGCGCCAGGTGCCGGTGCCCCCTGACCTCGCTCACTAGGAGGTGCTTCCATGGCGGACGTCCGGATGAGCCTGATCGGAAGCCCTGCCGATATCGTCAACCCTCTGTTCGACGGAGAGGTCAAACCGGAGGGGATAGAACTCGCGGTAACGCGCGCCGACGGTTCAACCGGCTACTGGCGTCAGTTCACGTTCAACGAGTTCGACGTTTCGTCGCTGTCCGTGGCGTCGTACATCATCGCCCGGAGCAGAGGCTACGACGCCGTGGCGCTGCCGGTGTTTGCGTCGCGCCGCTTCATGCATGCCGAACTCCGGCACCATGCGGACTCCGGTATCAGCGTTCCTGCTGACCTGAAGGGCAAGCGCGTCGGGGTGCCCGAGTATCAGATGACGGCATCCGTCTGGCTGCGCGGCGTCCTCGAACACGATTTCGGAGTCTCCCAGTACGACATCCACTGGTTCATGGAGCGGAGCGAGGAGTTCAGTCATGGTGGCGTCACCGGCTTCGAGCCGCCGGAGGGCATCTCGTTCGCACGCATCCCCGAAACCGAGAGTCTTGCGTCCATGCTCCTCAGCAACCAGCTCGATGCGGTGTCAGGGTTGGGAGCGGGAGCGGGCGTTCAGGGCAACGTGATAGACCGCTCCGCCCGGATACGCGGCAGTGGCGATTGGAGCATGGTGAAGCCCCTCTTCCCCAGCCTCATCGAGGAGGGAGCGCGGTTCTACGCCAAGTACGGCTTCATCCCGGCGACCCAGATGTACACGATACGGAGGTCGACCTACGACAAGTACCCCTGGGCCGCGTTCAACCTGTACGACGCTTTCTTGGGAGCGAAGCGGCGCGCGGAGCAGACCGTCAACGAGCGTATCCCCTCGCTCATGGTGTTCGGCCGGGAGTACATGGCGCAGACCCGGAAACTGCTGGACGGCGACCCGTTCGTCTACGGCGTGGAAGCCAACCGTCCCATGCTCTCCACTGTCATCGACTTCCTCCACGAGCAGCACCTCATCGAGGAGAAACCGAGGGTGGAGGACCTCTTCGCCCCGAGCGTGCTCAGCCTCTAGGCCTACGAGCCGGGAACGCTGACGCCTCGACTACAACTCCGACGCCAGCCAGGAGAGGAACCGTCCCACTGCCTCCGTGTCCGGCAGCGTGTAGTCCGCCGATGCCAGCAGTTCCACAGGGGCGTCTGCCGTGGCGACCGCGGCGCACAGTCCCCGGACTTCGCCCGCCGCGCGCATATCCCGAACGACCGCGAATGCCTCCGCGTCCGTCAGGTCGTCTCCGAGCACGAGCGCCGACGCCAGCCCCTTGCGGTGGATGAACGTGCGCACCGCCTCGCCCTTGGAGAGCGCGACCGGTGGGCGTATCTCCACCACCATCTTCCCTTCGCGGATAGTCATTCCCTCCGCGTGCGTTGTGACGAAGTCGAGGATGGCTGACCGGGCGGCGGCGGGCTCCGCTGTGTTCCGGTAGTGCACGGAGAGGCTGGCCCCTTTCTCCTCGAGCAGGACGCCGGGGGTGCCGATGCCATTCTCGATCGCCTCCCCGATCTCCCGCACCCGGTGGAGGTACGGTTCCGCCGCAGGTTCGATGCGCACCACTCCTTCCTCCCACCATTCGGCCCCGTGGTTGCCGGAGTAGACCAGTGTGTCGAGGCCGACCATCGCCCGTGCATGTGTGACGCTTCGCCCGGTGAGCGCGACTACCGCGACCCGCTCAGCAAGCGCTTGCAGCGCGGCGCGGGTCGCAGCCGGCACCGTGGCGGCGGCAGGGTCGGCAACGATGGGGGAGAGTGTTCCGTCTATGTCGGTGAAGATGCAGGCGGGGCGGTGCGCCAGGAGCGCGAGCGCCTCATTGCGGTGCGCGAGCAGGTCCGGCCGGTCGCTCACGGGCCCGCCTGCCCCGGCGTCGTTTCAGGTGGGGCAGGGGAGTCGAACACCACCTTGCGCACGGGGTAGTTGATCTCTATGCCTTCCTGTTGGAAGCGGGCGTGCAGCCGCTTGATGAGGTCGTTCGTGACGATGAACGAGCCGACCCTGTCGTTCGCCTGCAGGAAGACCCAGAAGTCGATGTTGGAGTCGCCGAACCGCTCGAACCCGAACCACGGCTCCTCCTTCTCCGCCTCGGGGTTCGCGGCGATGGTCTCGCGGGCGACCTCCAGCGCGATATCGTTGACACGCTGCAGGTCGCTGTCGTAGCTCACGCCGCAGGTGACGAGGATGTTCATCCGTGGGTCGGGGCGGCTGTAGTTCACCATGATCGAACTGGACAACACGGAATTGGGGATGATGACGTCGTTGTTCAGCCAGGTGCGTATCTTCGTGCTCCTCAGTCCCACCGACTGCACATAACCCGCGGGACCGCCCTGTAGTTCGATGTAGTCCCCCTCCGTGAACACTCCTTCCGAGAGGATGTTCGTCCCTGCGAAGAAGTTGCTGAGCGTCGGCTGCAATGCCAGCGCGACCGCCAGACCGGTGATGCCGAGACCGCCGAGCAGCGGGCTGATGCTGATGCCCAGCATGTCGAGCACGATGAGGCCGCCGATGGCGTAGACGGTCAGCGGGATTACGCGTCTCGCTACCGGCAGGATCCGGTCGTCCAGGTTGGTCTTGGTGGATATCGCGATCGTGAGGCTGTACCAGTTCGCAACGGCCAGGAAGATGTTGGACAGGACGAAGGCGCCCACGATAACGAGGGCGGCTCCGCCGATGGTCGTGATCTCGCCGTGCCAGGGTTCCGCATCCGGCCAGAGGAGCAGGGCGATCATCGCTCCCAGGATGAGGAGGAAGAGAGCTCCCGGTCTGGAGGTGGCGCGCATGATGGAGTGCGCCAGGCGGTAGGTGCGTTCGCTGATCCCGGTTTCGATGATCCCGGTTTCGCTGACCCCGGTAAGGTACTTGCGGGTGATGAAGCGCGTGATGAAGAGAAAGGCGAACGCGATGACCATAGAGGCGACGAAGACGCCGCCGGCGATCAGTCGTTGGGCGTGGAGGTCGGTTGTCAGCGGATCGAGAGGCACGTCTCACCCGGAGCAGAGTTGCTTTGTAAACGATACCTTCCGGATATCGCCCCGTGCAGATGGTAATGATACGGCCTTCCGCGGAACCTGCGGCCCGCGTATGACGCTCAACGCCTTGCGGCGCGCCGTCGCCTATAGTAGCGTTACCGGGACGGTTCGATACGATACCGATGCTCCGCCGGAGGCCCGATCACCCATGTCCGTAGCAAGCGCCGCGCCGCGCAACGCTCGCCTCGTATACCTCACGCTCATCATCCTCGCACTGCTCGCCGCTATCGTGGCCGCGACCACCATTGGCGTTATCTCCTACAACTACCTGACCCGCGACGAATTGCGGAACCCGGTTCCCCAGGAGAAGGATCACGGAGGCGGCCACGCCTCGCTCCCGGCCGGGTTTACCTACGTGTAGGACGGGGCGCATCCCAGCGCCTATAATCCGCCCATGACCACCGGGCCCTTCAGACTGGACGGCATGGTCGCCGTCGTAACCGGCGGCAGCCAGGGTATAGGCGGGGCCGTCAGCACCGCGCTCGTGCAGGCAGGCGCCACCGTTGCCGTCACCAACCTCCCGGCCAAGCGTCCCGATGTGGACGCCTTCGTGCGGGGACTCGAGGCTGCAGGAGGCAGGGCGCGCGGTTACGACCTCGACGTGACCGCCACATCCGGCATAGCCCCGGTCTTCGACGCCATCGCCGCCGACCTCGGCGGGCTGCACATCCTCGTGAACAACTCCGGCGTCAGTTCCCGCCTGAGCGCCCTGGACGTGTCGGAGGAGCACTGGGACGCGGTACACGGCGTGAACCTGAAGGGCGTGTTCTTCGCGGCGCAGGCGGCGGCGCGCCACATGCTGGACGCGGGCTATGGACGTATCGTTAACATCGCGTCGCAACTGGTCGTGACCTCAGGGCCGAACCGCGCCGTCTACGTGTCGGCGAAGGGTGGTGTCGTTGCGCTCACCAAGTCGTTGGCCACGGAATGGGCCACGCAGGGCATCACCGTCAACGCCGTCGGTCCCGGCCCGACCGACACCCCCATGACGCGCAATCCGGACTCCGCCCGCAACGATGCCGACTTCCTGCGCCACTCTCCCATCGGCAGGCGGCTGCTGCCGGAGGAGATAGCGGGAGCGGTGGTCTTCCTGGCGAGCAGGGAAGCGGGCGCCGTCAACGGCCATCACCTGCTGGTAGACGCTGGCTGGAGCGTCAGCTAGTCGCCCTGCCGCTTGTGCACTCAGAGCGCCGTTTACTGGTCGACCGGAGGCAGCCGCAGATCGATGCCGCGCCGTTCGAGTTCGGCGTAGTACTCTTCCCTGATGTTCGGGTCTTCAAGCGTGAAGCTCAGCTTGTACTGCACATCGTTGGGGTTATCCCCTCTTGCAGCCCCTCGCGGGTCGTAGTTTGAACCTGAGCCGTACTTTGCCGGGCCTCCGCGGACGGCCAACTGACGGAACGGCTTCCTCGCCACGTTGAAGTGCTGGTGGAACTCGCCGGCCATGGGAGCTATGACTGACCCCGGCTGGACTTCTACCCTCGTCCGGTTCTCCGGGTTCATCTCGTCGCCCGGCATGAACAACAGTTCGTAACCCTCCCCGTCCACGACGATCACGTGCGCCCCGGCAGCATGTCGGTGGGCGGTCGTGTACGTTCCCTCGGAAACTTCCAGGATGTGCAGTCCGAGGCTGGTGTTGGCCATGGCGAGGCGCATGATGTACGTCCGCTCTGCACGCTCGGGCCATTCGTCGAGCTCGAAGTTCCTGACATCGGGGATGAAATTGGTTTCGAAGAGCCTCAGGTTCCACTTCTTGCCTTCGCCTGAGAAGTAGTTGGGAGAGGACGAGAACCGGTCCTCGAACACGTAAGGACAGTTGAAGACGAAGTCTAGGTTGTGGAAGTGCCTGATGATCTCGGGCATGTTGGTCCCGAACATGATGCGGCACGGCTCGCTCCCCGAGCCGTTGAACTCCTGGTGCCAGGCGTTCAGCGGAATGGCGAGCAGGGAGCCCTCGTGCCACTCCACGGCGTGTTGCTGTCCGCCTTCCTGCCAGAGCGTGCTCGCTCCGCGTCCTTTCAGCACGTACATCACGGCGTCGTACATGTGGTGCTCTGGCTTGAGCTGTCCCCCGGGCGGGATCTCGACGATCTGGAGATTGTTGGTCTCCTGGTCTCCGAGGCGTGTATAAGCGGCCTTGCCGCCTCGCCGTTCCCAATTGCCCAACTCCAGCGTCGTGAGGTCCTCGAGGTAGCTGCCCTGGTACAGGGGGACGCCTTCCTGGCGAACGAAGTCTTGGTACGCGCTCGCCACGTACCACTTGTCGAAATCGGGATCCTTCACGTTCTTGCGTTCCGCGCCGTTGCTCTGCGTCATCGGTACTCCATCAATGTAGTTCAGGTTGCGTGGCTGCCCCGTTCTCCTTGCTCGCTGCGTACGCTTCCGCGTCGGCCATGTACCGGAAGGAAAGGTCTTCGGCCTCCGTCCGGGGTATCGCCTCCACTTCCTCGGGAGGCTTCATCCCCCGAGCCTGCAGCACCAGCCGCCTCCAGTACACCTGGTGCAGGTCGGTCGCAGACAAATGCTCGGGGGTGTCGTAGCGCTGGGGGTTGACTGCCTTGAAGTCCTGGGTCGAGAAGTTTATGTACATCGCCCAGCGCCAGTACAGTTTGAAGAAGATGCGCTCGTACGCCCGGCCGATCCAGTTCTTCGGGCGCACTGCCTTGTAGTAGATCTGACGCGAGAGGTTCTCCGTCACGGGGACGCAGTTCCGCGTGTACAGGTTGGTGCGGTGGTCGCCGCGGTACATCCCCGGTAGGTGATGGCCGCTGGCCCACTCTTCCGGACAGTCCCACAGCGGCAGCTTCGCCACGCGCTTCCTGTTGATGCTCCATATCCACGTCCACCAGAGGCGGTAGCTGTGCTTCGGCCACCTAGCATCCAGCAGCGGGAAGTACTTTCGATAGTCATCATCCCCGGGCGACCTGCTCCTGTTTGGCGGTCCCCCTATGGCCACCACGGCCCGGCCATTGATGATCTTCTGGCGCGAGCCTGTCGGAGAAGACCACATCATCCGGTTCTGCAGTTGGCGGAAGGAGTTGCGGTGGACGTAGGGAACATGGGCGTCTCCCCCGTTCTCTAGCGCGACGTTCCACTGCACCGGCCAGTACTCGGTGTGGAAGAGGACCATCGAGACATCGTCGAAGAACTCGGGCGGCACGTCCTCCTCGATCGGCGCAGGGTCGCCTTCGCCCATCCACACGAAGACCATCCCTTTGTAGGTTTGGGTTGGATAGACGCGGGCTTTCACCTTCCCGGGGACCTGCGATTCGGGCCCCTCCGGAAGCACGGCGAGGACGTTGCCGTCTCCGTCGTATGTCCAGCCGTGGTAGGGGCAGGAGATCGTTCCCTCGAAGTGGCAGTCCCCGTGCATCAGGCTTCCGCCGCGGTGAGGGCAGACGTTCCAGAGGCATTTCACCTGGCCGTCGCCGCCACGGAAGAAGACCAGGTCGACCCCGCAGATCTTGACTCCGACCGGCTTGCCCTTCACTTTCCTGCCTTCCAGCGCGGGGTACCAGTACTCCGTCAGACCGAGGTTGGGTATGAGCGACCGCATGTCGCTCGCCGACATGCGTTTCGGTCGCTGCGGTCGCTCCGGCTGATCGGTCGGTTCCAGAGGCCGGTCTGTGGTTTCAACCATCGCGTATCTCCCCACACCCGGGGTCGCTTATCTGAACAGCACGACGGCCTTGCTCGAATTGAAGATGTATGTCTCCGAGTACGCAAGCACTTCGGGGACCTGGCCTTCGGTTGCGCCGGCGAGGCAGACCCAGTTCAGTAGCTCGTTCTGCCCTGATTCCCGGAGCTGTTGAGGATCGAGGTCTCGCCAGAGCCCTTGTCTGCCCTCGCGGAGTTCCTCGTACCGCCGCCGGTCCTCTTCCACGTCGGGATACATGTAGTCATGCTTCTTCGTCAGCGAGGCATGCGACCAACTCGAAGACCCTACCAGAACCGCTCTCCAGGGGCTGTCCTCGACGATGCGGCGCACCGCTTTCCCTACGTCGAAGCAACGCCACGGGCTTGGGGAGGGAGGCGGGATGTTGGGCATCTGCTCCTGCAGTCGGCCCACTTCCGTCTGGTTCCCGGCGCCGGGTATCCGGAGGTCGCTTCCGTAGCAGTTCACGTGGAACGGGATGATCGGGTAGGGGAATCCGGTTCGGTCGGGGTCTAGGTAGTCCACGGTCCTCAGGAATGCATGCCCCAGCCGTTTCGCGTGCAACAGGCCCCAGGCGCTCGGTATGTCGAACCCTTCCGTAATCAGCTCGCGCACCAGGTGGTTGGCCGCTTCCCGGTGGCCGTTGATGACCCGTTCAATATCCGGCCCCTCGTTCCAGATGTTCGGCAGGCGCTGGCCGCCCGTGCACACCAGTTGGTCGAGCCCGAAGATGCAGAACGGTGGGAGGAGGTCCTCTTTGAAGTTCTCGTATTGGTCATCGCCCCAGATCAACACGAAGTCCGGGGCGAACTCGTTGATGGCAGCGCGGGCAGCCCGAAAGCCGTTCAGGACGGTGGTGCGATGCTTGTTCGCGGCCGCTGCCCCCTCATCGTCTCCCCACTCCTCGCGCATGGGGGCGGGCCAGTTCGCGCGGTCCTGCCATCGTGCCGGTGTACGCGGGTCCGCCAGGTTCCGGCGGAAGTAGACATCGGCCATCGTCTCGTCGGTCATCCCAACGTGTGGGCCGTGTGTACAGCCGATCGCCAGCACCGCTCCCATACCCCCTCCTCTTCTGCCGGTGGCCGGTATGCCGTTGCTGTATCTGCCTCTCGACCTTATAGCCCAACGGAAGCGCTCTGGTCAAACGGAGGCGATACATCCGGCGAATCTCGTCGTTGTATATCTGGATACGGTGGTTATCGTCGCAATCCACCCGTGCAGAAGTGATTCCGGAGCGTCAGCTGATCTCGTATACCGCCGTCGCCGGTTGGAACGCCGACCAGCACGACCAGAAGCTGTTGACGTGCGGGAAGATGCTCAGGCGGCTGCCTGCGAGCGGACCGCTCAGCGCCTCCCCCGTGATGCTCCACGTCGAGCCCGCCTGCTCGTCGACGAAGGCGCCCCTCTCCCCTCGGAACGAGAGCGTTCGGTTATCGAGTCGTGCGTCGAATGCAACGGCGGCTCCGACGTCCCGCCCCCGCGCGACATTCGCGCTGCTGAGCGGAGACAAGGTTCCTCGTTGCCAGAACACGGCGGCCGGCGCGCCTCCTACTGTGACGTTCGCCGTTGGGGAGAGGTCCAGTGCCGAGAACGACACTGCCAGCGCATCGCCGTTGCTCAGCAGCCCTACCACTCGTGCGCGGGGCGGCAGACGCGGGTCGACCTCTCCCGCGGACGGGGGCGGCTGGCTGAAGTCGACGTTGAAGTACGGGTTGAAGTTGTAGTCGAGGTCGAAGCCCGACGATCGGGAGAGCACGGTTCCGTCGGGGTAGGCCTGCTTGAAGTCGTCCCAGGAGATGAGGGCGCTCGTGGCAGGCCGCAGCTGGAGTCCTGCGAACCCGCCGGCGATGGACTCGCCTGACGCCTGCTGCCACCACGACTCCGTCGCCTCGTCGAATAGTACGCGGTTCTCGGAGCGCAGCACGCTGGCGGCGCCGAACTCCAGGGTCAGCGTCCCGATGGTGCGCTCGAACACTGCTGCGCTGTTGCAGCGTGGACAGTACGTGACCAGCAGCGGCGAGCCGCCGAGCCAGTCGTTCACCGCCTCGTGCCAGAGCAGGAGCCGCAGCGGGTATGCCCGTGCTTCACCGCCTGCGGATGCTGCCAGGACAGGTTCGTTGTGGCTGAGCCACTCATCGGCCTGCACGATCGTCTCGTGACGCGGCTCCCTGATGACAGGGATCGGTCCGCGTCCCTCGGCAACCACGACCGCATCGCTCAGGTCCGCCGTCACACGGGAGAAGTCGGTGCGCCACGCGTCCTGCGAGATGGATGCCTCGTTCAGGAAGCGAGTCGTTTCCTGAAGCGTGAGGTCGCGTACGACCGGTTCGCCATCACGCTCGAGCGTCGGCAGACGCCACCACGCCAGGGCCTCGATGCGCTCACCGGGTTGGGTGAGCGTCCACGCGAGCCGCGGAGCGGGGTCGTCCCTTGCAACGAGGAAGCGGCCGGTAACCAGCTGGCATGTGACACCCGTATGCTCCGTGCCGGGGCAGACGTCGGTGCTCACTGCGTCCGGTTCCCGCAGGAACCAGCCGTCGAACGATACGGCGTGGAACCTCAGCGGCAGGCCCAACTGCGAGCCGTCCGCCGACTCCACCCGGATCTCGGCGAAGACACCCTCGTACTCCTCCTGCTGCGGCGCGGGACTGACGCTTCGCTCTGCTTCTATGAGCGTCACGGTCAACGCGCGCCCCTCCGGAGAGACCGCGCTTACCGGCGTTCCAGGCGTGAGTGGACGTTCGAAGGAACCACCTTCCTCCGCCACGTAGCGGGGAGGGGCGTCTTCCTCCGCGGATGCTTTCTCACCGCAACCGGGCGCAACACTCGTGGGATCCAGCCACCATGCACCGTTCGCGACGGACCAGCGGTCCTCCCGCGTCAGCGCAGGGATGCTGTCCCTGCCGAGCGCATGGGCCCGGCGCAGCACCGTGGCCTCACCACCCTCCACGTCGATGCCAACGATGCGCCACTCGACGGCGGGTAGTCGGACCAACTGCACGCGTGCTGCGTCCCCGCTAACGATGGCAGCCTCTATGGCTTCCGCGGCGTTCCGCTGTGCGGCTCCCGCGTGCGCTGCGAGCGACTCAGGTCCACACGCCGCCTCGCTGCCCGGCAGTAGAGAGAGAGCGAGGCTCTCCCAGTCCTCTTCGGTGAGGTCTGCATACGCCAGTCCCGCGAACTCGCGCAGCAGTTCCGGAGTAGCGAGAGGCGAATCCTCGGACGGCACGATGGGGAGGCGCTCTGCCTGCGGCTCGGCAACCGCCGCATCCAGCGCCGCGATGAGGCCCAGCACGGCGGCAGCGAGGAGGGCGGATGCGAACAGGCGCAGCTTCATCACCCGCCGTTGCGATGGCGCCGCAGCTCCTCCACGAACGCGGGGATGAACTCCTGCCAGTCCGCCAGTACGCCCACGTCAGCCTGACCTCTGAAGAACGCGGCGCGGCGGTCGCTGTTGACCGCGAGCACCGTGCCCGCGCGCTGTATCCCCACCGCGTGGTTGAAGTCGCCCCGCACGCCGATACCGACGTACAGGCGTGGCGCGATGGATCGCCCCGTCAGTCCCACCTGCCGCTGCCGCGGCATCCATCCCGCCTCCACCACGTCCCGCGTGCAGATGAGGTCCGCGCCGAGCGTCGCCCGAAGCTCGTCCAACTCGCTGATGCGCTCCGGCCCGCCGACGCCCATGCCGACGCACACGACCACGCGCGCCTTGTCCAGCGATGCCGCATCGTCGTCCGGCGCGGCCCGGAACTCCACTCGCGCCAGACTGTCGCCCGCTATGGTTGCTGCGTTCACCGCCTCGACCGGCACGCTCCTGGCCGGGTTGGGGCTCAGCGCGCTGAACACGCCGGGCCGTACCGTCGCCATGTTCGGGAGCGTGCGCGAGTAGATGGGAGCGACGATGTTGCCTCCGAACGCCGGTTTGAGTTGCGCCAGTCCGGAGTCGTCCACGCTCAGACCGATGCAGTCGCCGGTCAGTCCGAGGTTCAGCCGTGCCGAGGCCCGTGCCGCGAGGTCGCGCCCGTTCGGTGTCGACGGCAGCAGCACGGCGTACGGCTGCTGCTCGGCGATGGCCTCCGTCAGCACCACCGTGTACGCAGCCGTGGAGTACGCCGAGAGCCCGTTGACTGAAGAGACCATGACCACGTCGGCGCCCGCATGTCCCAGGGCTGCCGCGTAACCCGCAGCCTCTTCTCCTCCGATGACGAACGCTGCAACGCGTCCCCCCAGCGCGTCCGCGACGGGCTGCGCCGCTGCGAGCATCTCGAACGTGACAGGTCGCAGTCCGCTCTCGTCGGCCTCCGCGACCACCCACAGCTCCAGCCCACCGGCGGGGCGCGGTGTGTCGGCTGCTCTGTCGGAGGCGTCCGTTATATCGCCCTCGACATCGAGCGCGCCCCGTTCCGCGAGCGCCACGACTGCTTCCCGCGCCATCTCCACTGCACTGCCTTCCTCGATGCGCCTGCCTTCGCGGGACGGTTTGATCTGCCGGACCTCCGCTACCCACGTCGGCGAGCCCGTCGCGCCGAACTGCGAAACGTCGTCGGCGAGCATCGCGGCTGTCAGCTCGGTGACCTCGCACTCCTCGGCCTCGCGTACCGCGTCGCGCGAGGCCTGCGCGTCATGCGCGATACCCTCCGTGACCGACACCAGTAGGGGCAGTGCGCCTTCCACCACCTCGGCGCCGTTCTCCAGCGCGCGCTCCGCGCGGACCGTGCCGTCTGCCGTGACCTCCAGACGGCTGACGGCTGTGATCTGTGGGATGCCCAGCATCTCCGCGACTTCCGGCCCGACCTGCCCGGTCTCCGCGTCGACGCTGTTGTTGCCGAACAGGACGAGGTCGTAGCCCTCGCGTCCAAGTGCGAGCGCCAGCGCGCGGGAGGTGGCAAGGGTGTCCGCGCCTGCGAACGCGATGTCGTTCAGGTGGAACGCTTCATCCGCCCCCATCGCCAGGCAGCGCACGAGGCCGCGCCGTGCGTCCGGTGGTCCCATCGTGTAGACCGCCACGCTGCCGCCCAGCGCCTGCTTCAACTCCACCGCGCGGTTGACCGCGAGCACGTCGTAGGCGTTCAGTTCGCTCGGCACGCCCTCCCGGACGAGGCGTTTCGTCTCCGGGTCGAGACGGATGCGGGATATCGCGGGCACCCACTTCACGCAGACGGCTATCCTCACGCTTCCTCCTGTCACGGCGGACCGTCGGGATGCCGCACAGTTTAGCGTGTGCGGGTACGACGCCTACTCGGCCCCGCGCTGGCGGTACTGCACTGCCTCCGCGAGGTGCGGCATGCCGATCACGTCCTCGCCGGTGAGGTCGGCGATGGTCCGCGCGAGCTTGAGTGTCCGGTGGAACGCCCGGGCCGAGAAGTGCATGCGCTCCATCACGGCGCGCGCGAGCCCTTCCGCTTCGTCATCGAGACGGCAGTACTTCCATACGTCCGACGGCCCCATGTCCGCGTTGCACTGCACGCACGACCCGCGGAACCGTGCTTGCTGCACCTGTCGCGCATGGCAGACCCGTTCGCGGATGCGTGCTGACGGCTCTCCCGTCGCGTCGCCTGTCAGCTTGTCGTACTCCACACGCGGAACGTCGATGAAGATGTCCATCCTGTCCAGCAGCGGGCCGGAGATGCGCTTCTGGTAGCGACTGAGGAGTTGCGACGAGCATGTGCATGCCTTCCGCGGGTCGCCGTAGTTCCCGCAGAAGCACGGGTTCATGGCCCCCACCAGCATGAAACTTGCCGGATACGTCACGGAGCCGTTCGCCCGGCTGATCGTGACGACCTTGTCCTCTATCGGCTGCCGCAGCACTTCTAGGACGCTGTGCCCGAACTCCGGCAGTTCGTCCAGGAAGAGCACGCCCCGGTGGCTGAGCGACACTTCTCCCGGCCTGGGTATCCGTCCGCCGCCGACCAGTCCCGCGTGAGAGATGGTGTGGTGTGGGGCGCGGAACGGGCGTGTGGAAATGAGCGGTGTGTCGTCGCGCAGCATCCCCGCGATGCTGTACACCTTCGTCGTCTCCAGCGCTTCGGTGGGAGTGAGCGGCGGCAGGATCGAGGCCATGGCGCGTGCGAGGAGCGTCTTCCCGCTGCCCGGAGGGCCGGTCATCAGCAGGTTGTGCCCTCCGGCGGCGGCTATCTCCAGTGCGCGTTTCGCCTGGTCCTGACCGCGGATGTCCGCCATGTCTATGGCGTACTCCTCGGGTGTGATACGGGACATCTCCACGGTGGGCGTGTGTGTCAGGATGGGAGCGTCGCCCCTGATGTGATCGACGAATTCGCGGAGCGTGCGTGCTCCCAGCACGTCCACCTCCTCCACGAGCACGGCCTCGTCCGCGTTCGTCTGCGGTACGACCGCCGTGCGCATGCCCCGGTCCCGCGCGACGCCGACCATCGGGAGGATGCCGTCGGTGTGCCGCAGGTTGCCCTCCAGCGACAGTTCACCGATGAGCACCGTCTCGCCGAGCATGATGTCGACCTGCCCGCTGCTGGCGAGGATGCCGACCGCGATGGGCAGGTCGTACGAGGGCCCTTCCTTGCGGATGTCGGCGGGTGCGAGGCTCACCGTTATCCGGCGCATGGGGAACTCGAACCCGGAATTGCGTATCGCTGAGCGCACCCGCTCGCGGGACTCCTGTACGGCTGCATCCGGCAGTCCCACCACGACGAAATGGGGAAGGCCGGGCGCAACGTCCACCTCCACCTCGATGATCTGTCCGTCCAGTCCGGTCAGCGCACACGTGTTCACCTTGGTCAGCATCTCTTCACCTCTTTCGCCGCCCGCATTGACTCCCATAGGCGGGTCGGTAAAGAGGGTAGGAAGCGTGTGCTCGATCGCGAAAGAGGTAGATGTCACATCCTTGTATCAGGAGTCTGTGAGGAGGGCGGGCGCAGTGCTACACTCCTTCCTGCTCTATGTGTGGGATATTTGGATACACCGGCCCCCGTGAGGCACCCAGCATCCTGCTGGACGGGCTGACGCGCCTCTCCTACCGCGGCTACGACAGCGCCGGCCTTGCCGTTGCGGACGACTTCGGGCACCTTTCGATCCGGCGCGCCGCAGGCAAGTTGGACAACCTCCGGCGGCTCGTTGAGAACGAGCCTGTCAGCGGGAGGCAGGGCATCGGCCACACCCGGTGGGCCACGCACGGCCCCGCCTCCAACGTGAACGCGCACCCGCACACGGACGGTACCGGCGAGGTGGTCGTCGTTCACAACGGTATCGTGGAGAACTACGCTGAGCTCAAGGCGCGGCTCACTGCGAACGGCCACCGGTTCCACTCGCAGACGGATACCGAGATCATCCCGCACCTCATAGAAGAGTTGCTGGCCGGTGGGTTGGCGTTCGAAGAGGCGGTTCGCCGGGCGGTAGGACGGCTGCGGGGGGCCCACGCGATAGCCTGCATGCACGCGCGTACGCCGGAGATGCTCGTCGTCGCGCGCATCGGCAATGCCGGCGGCATCGCCGTGGGCGCGGGTGAGGGCGAGACGCTCATCGGGAGCGACCTTCCCGCGCTGACGCCCTATGCGCCGACGGCGATTTTCCTGGAACCGGGGGAGTCCGCCGTCGTGCGGCCGGAAGGGTTCGACCTGCGCACGCTGGACGGTAAGCCGTCCACGCGCGCGTTGCACCCCGTGGGAGTGAGCGGCGGGGCCGCGGCCAAGGGTGGTTACAAGCATTTCACGCTGAAGGAGATACACGAGCAGCCCGAGTCCGCGATGAGCGCCTTGCACGGACGCATCGCATTCTCGCAGGGCGAGGCCCAACTGGAAGAGAAGCTGCTGCCGCTCACCGACGCGGAGGCCAAGGCGCTGACGCGCGTGGTCTTCCTCGGTATGGGCACGAGCGTTCACGCGGGTCTGGTGGGTGCTCGTTACGTCGAGTTGCTCGCCCGCATCCCGGCATCGGCTGAGAACGCCGCTGAGTTTCTTCACCGCGACCCGGTGCTGGACAGGCACACGCTGGTCGTCGGCGTCACGCAGTCCGGCGAGACAGCGGACACGCTGCAGGCGCTCCACGAGGCTCGCGCCCGTGGCGCCCGGACCGCCGTCATTACCAACGTGCCGGAGAGTGAGGCCACGCGCGCCGTGGAACACACCCTGCTCATGCACGCGGGCCACGAGGTCGGCGTTGCGTCGACCAAGACGATGGTCAACTCGATGGTTGTGATGTACCTCGCAGCGTGCGCCCTGGGACAGCAACGCGAGACGCTGGGCCCGGAGAGCGTCGTACGCTGCGTGGACGAGATCACGCGGCTCCCCGCCCTTCTGGGAGCCGCGATCGAGATGACGGGACGCGATGCAGAGGAGATCGCGCGGCGGCACATGAACGCGCGGCGCTTCCTCTTCCTGGGCCGCGGGCTGATGGAGCCGGTCGCGCGCGAGGGCGCGTACAAGATGAAGGAGACGAGCTACATCCACGCGGAGGGCATGTCCGCCGCCGAGATAAAACACGGCCCCATCGCGCTCATAGACACTGAGACGCCGGTCGTCGCTGTGGCGCCCCGCAATGCGCTCTACGAGAAGATGCTGATCAGCATGTCGGAGGTGCGCGCTCGCGACGGGAAGGTCATCGCCGTAGCCACATCGGGCAGCGTCGAGATCGCGGGGTATGCGGACGATGTGCTGTGGGTGCCCGAGTGTCCGCCTCTGTTGCAGCCGATGGTGGCTGTCGCGCCGCTGCAGATGTTCGCCTACCGGACTGCGGACCTGCTGGGCAACGACGTGGACCAGCCGCGTAATCTCGCCAAAAGCGTCACCGTCGAGTAGCGCGGAGCCGGGCGGTACTGCGCGCGTATGAAACTGGGCGTCACGTACCTGGGCAATCGGTTCGTCCGGCACTACACGGAACGTGACCTTCCCGAGATCGCCGCGGCCGGATGCGATTACGTCGTTCACACGTTCAGCGAGTATGACCTGGCGTTTCACTCTGGCGAGATCGGAGCCCTGGTGGATGCCACTCGCCAGGCCGGGCTCGAGGCTTGGTTGGGCTGCTGGGGGCTGGGCGGCCTCTTCGCCGGCGAAGCGTTCAGCGATTTCCTGCTCCGGCATCCCGAGTCCTGGCAGGTCCGGCCCGATGGCGAGCGGGTCCCCGTGGCCTGCCCCAACGTGCCTGCGTTTCGTGAACTGCTCCGGACCTGGATCGAGGCGGCGGCCGGCGCAGGAGCTGACGCTGTCTTCTTCGATGACCCATTGGCCCCTGCCGAGGTGGCATGTGCTTGCAGTGACTGCCGGGAAGCGCAACCGGCCTTCCTCGAAGCGCAGGATGGGCAGACGTTTCAGCAGTGGAGTCTCGGTCGGTTGATGGAGGACGCGTGCAGCAGCGCCCGCGAACTCGGATTGCGTACCGCAGTCGGAGTGCTCCCGGGGCCGGGCCTCTCGGAGCAACTGGCAGCGGCCCGCGCGGCTGACGTGGTCGCGGTGTCGCCCTTGTGGCGAGCGCATGGACAACCCGTCTCCCCATACGTGTACGACGCGTGTGAGGCGGTTGTCGCCGCATGCCGTGGATCCCGGCAGGAGCCCATGGCTTGGTTGCAGGCGTTCTCGATCCCGGCGAGCCGGGAGAGCGAGATCACCCAGGCCGCGGAGTCGATGGCTGCAGCCGGGATTGCCAACGTATCGACGTGGTGCTACCGCGCAGGCGAGCAGATGACGGCGATTCGCTCGGAGCAGGCGCAGGTGGCGTGGGAGACGGTGGTCGCGGCCTACAACTGGCTCAAGCAGACATCCGCCGGCGGATGACGCTGGCTCACGGGCGCGCCAGCACCAGCGCGAACATCTCCTCGGGGTCGGTGAACCAGCGGACGCTGCCGAAGCCCGCGTCATGGAGCGTCTCCGCGAAGCCCTCCCTGGTGAACTTGTAGGAACTCTCGGTCCAGATCGTTTCTCCGGCCTGGACCCGCACGATGTCGTTGCTCCCGGGCAGCGTGAATGCAACGTCGGCCTGCGCTTCCAGGTGCATCTCGATGCGCGAGCGCTCGACGTTGAAGAACGCGCGGTGCTTGAACAGGCTGATGTCGATGTCGATGCCCAGCAGATCGTTCACAGCTTTCAGGGAGTTGAGGTTGAACAGGGCGGTCACGCCCTTGGCGTCGTTGTAGGCCGCCTCGATGATGCTGGTTTCCTTGACGAGGTCCGCCCCCATGAGCAGCGCGCCATCGCCCCGGGGCATCATCTGTCGCACCTCCGTCAGGAAGCGGTGCCGCTCGTCCGGGTGCAGGTTCCCGATCGTCGAACCCAGGAACGCGATGAGCCGTGTTCCCTCCGGCCGGGGTATGGAGGAAAGATGGCGCTCGAAATCGCCCACTACGGCGGCGATCTCAACGAGGTCCGGGTACGCGTCGAACAGCGCCTGCGCGCCCTCGCGGAGTGCCGCCTCGCTGATGTCGAAGGGGATGTAGCGCTTCAGTGTTCCGGCGTCCAGGGCGGGGCCGAGGAGCGTCCCGCTCTTGGCGCTGTTGCCGGGCCCCAGCTCGACGACCTCGTGGGGTCGGACGTCGTGGACTATCTCGACCCCGAAGCGTTCGAGCAGCGAACGCTCGATACGCGTGGGGTAGTACTCCTCCAGCCGCGTGATCTCGTCGAACAGGCCGGAGCCATCTTCGTGGTAGAGGAACTTGGGGCTCAGCGTCTTCGGCTCGGAGGTCAGGCCCCGGACGATCTCCTGGACCGCAAGGATGCGCTCTTCTTCGGCGGATGTGCGGACGGTGACGTTGAATGAACCGGTCATCTGGGTATCTTCTCTTCGATGGTCTCGCGCCCCCTGGCGAGGCGGGCCAGTACCCAGTTCCCGAAGGCTTGGGCGACGGATGAGTCGAGTGAGGTCTGTCTGACCATGTACAGGCTGCGCGTCGTGTCCAGGCCGGTCAGCCGCGCCGGGTAGACCTGCTCGAACTCGTGCTCGTGGACGGCGAGTGACGACACGATGCTGAACCCGAAGCCGTTGTTGACGGCCGCCAGCGTGGCGTGCGTCGAGTTGACGACCATGACCGGGGTGTATCCGGGCTCTTTCACTCCCGCTCTGTCCAATGCGCGCCGAAGCCCGGTCCAGGTGCCGGACCCCGGTTCCCGTTCGATGAACGGCAGGCCCTTCAGTTCGGACACGTCAACCGACGACCTGCCTGCGAACGGATGCCTTCCGGGCACCGCGAGCACCAGTTCATCTTCGGCGACGACCGTCCATTCGAGCGATGGGCCTCCCGCTCTCATCCCGGTGAACCCCAGGTCGGCGTGGCCGTCCGCGACCTGTGCGATTGCCGATGCCGAGTCCGTCACGGCGACGCGGGGCCGCACTCGTGGATAGATCTCGGTGAACTGCGACAGGAGACCGGGCAGCAGGTATTCCCCCGGTGCGGTGCTAGCCGCGATGCGGAGCTCGCCTTCCACTGCCGCGTCATCGCGCGCGAGGGACTCGATGATGCGGTCGTGCGCGGCTATCGTGTCCATGGCATAGGCGAAGAGCCTGCTGCCGGCGGCGGTCGGCACCGCGCGCTTCCGGCTTCGTACCAGCAGGGCTACCCCAAGCTCTTCCTCCAGCCGCTGCACATGCCGGCTCACACCCGGCTGACTCACGTGCCGCTCGCGGGCAGCCTCCCGGAAGCTGCCGGATTGGCAGATGGCAACGAAGCTCCTCAGCGCGCTCACGTCCATCGGTTGATGATAATTTGTAATCGGTTCTTACGCCAACCATCACGGGACGGTATCATGGCCGCATCCCATTACACGAGGCTGACGGAGAGTTATGCGAAAGATCGTGATACTGATGGCCGCTGCCATGCTGGCCGCACTGACTGCATGTTCGAGCGGAGAAGAGAAAGAGCTGCTCATCGCCGGGATACCGGACCAGGACGTGAGCGTGTTGGAAGCGCGATTCAACAACCTCGCCGAGTACCTCTCCGAGGAGACAGACTTGAACGTCCGCTACGTGCCCCAGGCGGACTACGCCGCCGTCGTCACCTCCTTCAAGCAGGGCGACATCCATCTCGTGTGGTACGGCGCACTCACCGGCGTGCAGGCGCGGATCGCCGTCCCCGAAGCCGACGCCATCGTGCACCGCCAGCGGGACGGCGAGTTCCATTCCGTCTTCGTCGCGGCGCCCGGCTCGGGCATCAGCAGCCTCGATGACCTGCGCGGCAAGACGGTGACGTTCGGCTCCGAAAGCTCCACCTCCGGGCACCTGATGCCCCGCTACTACCTGAGCCAGGCGGGAGTCGACACGGAGACGGAGCTCGGCGCCATCAGCTTCAGCGGTTCACACGACCGCACGTGGAAGCTCGTGGAGGCCGGCTCGTTTGACGCTGGCGCGCTCAGCGAGGCCGTCTGGGAGAGACGCGTTGCGAACGGCGAGGTCGACACGTCCAAGGTCGACGTGTTCTACCGAACGCCGGCGTACGTCAACTACCACTGGGTGGCACACCCCTCGATCGGCGACGTGTTCGGCGAGGACGCGTTGGAAAACATCACCGACGCGCTGCTCACCGTCGACGTTGACCGGGGCGGGCAGGCGAAGGAGGTCGCCGAGTCCTTCAACGGTGAACGGTTCGTCCGCACGAGCAACGACAGGTACCAGGCGATTGAGGATGCTGCGCGTGAATTCGGCATCATCGAGTAGCGAGGCGTCCGTCGCAGCGATGTCGGCCCCCGCCGTCCGGCTCGACGGCGTGTCGAAGCGTTACGACGATACGACGGTGCTCGCACCGCTCTCGCTTGCTGTCGAGCCGGGAGAGCGGGTGGCGCTCATCGGGCCGAGCGGCGCTGGCAAGACGACGCTCCTGCGCCTCATAGCGGGAGCGATGGCCCCGTCTACCGGGAGCGTAGAACTGCACGGAAGGGACGTCGCGAGCCTGCGGCCCGGTCGCGACCTCGCTCGCCTCGTTGGCATGATCGCGCAGCAGTTCGACCTCGTCCCGAACCTGTCGGTGCTGCACAACGTGCTGGCTGGAAGGCTCGGCGAGTGGAGTTTCGGTAGGTCGTTGCTCTCGCTGGTCTGGCCCCGCGAGCAGCGGCTGGCGTTCGAGGCGCTCGATCGGGTCGGCGTCACGCACCTTGTGCACCAGCGCGCCGGACGCCTCTCCGGCGGCGAGCAGCAGCGGGTCGCGATTGCGCGCGTGCTCGTCCAGCGTCCTACCGTCGTCCTCGCGGACGAGCCTGTGGCCTCCCTCGACCCTGCGCGGGCAAGAGAGGTGGTCCGCCTGCTCACCGACGTGACCGGGGAGCAGGGCGAAACGCTCGTCGCCAGCATCCACTCGCTCGACCTCGCGCGTGAGTACTTCGAACGCATCGTGGGACTGCGGAACGGGCTCGTGCAGTTTGACGTGCCCACATTCAGCGTCCACGATCACATGCTCGAGGAGCTGTACGAGATCGAGGGGCTGCGGAGTGAGGTCTGAGCCGTCCGCAACCCTGGCACGACCCCGCGCGATCGAGAGCCGGCGGGCCATCACGCTCATCCTCCTCGGCGCGTTTGCGCTGAGCCTTGCCGGGGTCGACTGGAGCGAGGGCGTCTTCAGACCGCGCGGCGTGAGCGCGATAGGCGACACGCTGGGCGCGCTCTTCCGGCCCGACCTCTCGCCGGACCTGATCAGGACTGCGATGGCAGCCGCGTGGCAGACGGCGGTCTACGCCGTCGCGGGGCTGACGGTCGCCTTGCTCATCGGTGTGCCGATGGGCGTTATCGCCTCTGGCACCATAGCGCGGTCGCGCGCCGGCGCCGTTACCCAGATAGGGGTCACGCGGGCGGCTCTCGCCTTCTTCAGGGCCATCCATGAACTTGTCTGGGCGCTCCTGCTTGTTGCCGCCATAGGCCTCTCACCGATGGCTGCCGTGTTGGCCTTGGGCATTCCCTACGGGGGGATTCTGGGACGGATCTACTCGGAGCTGTTGCAGGACGTGCCGCAGGCCCCGCTGGACGCACTGCGACGCTCCGGGGCGTCGGAGTGGCGGGTGTTCCTGTTCGGACGTCTGCCTATGGCGCTCCCGGACATGGTCTCCTACACGTTCTACCGGCTGGAGTGCGGCATCCGGTCGGCGGCCGTTCTCGGTTGGGTCGGGCTCGGCGGGCTGGGGTTCCAGGTACAGATCGCACTGGCAGACCTGGCTTACTCCCGCGTCTGGACATTCCTCTGGGTACTGGTGGTCATGGTCGTGCTCGTGGACCTCTGGAGTTCCCAGGTCCGGCGGAGGCTTGCGCCGTGAGTTCGACGCCAACTACGGCCTACGCCACGGAGAACAGGCGCCCGAGGCTGACCTTCGTGTCGGGCTCCGTGCTGGCGATGCTCGTGCTCATGCTCGCTGCTTGGACGTACATCGCCTTCGGCCAGTCGTGGCCGAGCCATGGCTTCTTCTCCGGCGAGACGGTGTCGCGGGCGTGGTCCTTCCTCCGCGACCTCTGGGGCGTGGGCCGCGAGGGCACGCCTGCGTACCTGAACGGAGCAGAGTGGGCCGAGGCCGGGCGGTTGGCCTTGGCGACCCTGGCGATGAGCGTCATCGCGGCGGGCATCGCCGCTGTTGGGGCGCTGCTCACGTTCATGTTCGCGGCCCGCAATGTGATGGCAGGCGAGTTGGCCCCGTACCGGAGCCCGGTATGGACGGCGTGGCTCGCGGTCGTCCGGCTTGCTTACGCGCTCAGCCGCTCCGTGCCGGAGCTGATATGGGCGATGCTCCTCGTCTTCATCTTCTCGCCCGGTATCCTTCCGGGAGCTCTGGCGCTCGCGATCCACAACTTCGGCATCCTCGGAAAGCTCACGGCCGAGGTCGTGGAAGGCCTCGACACCCGACCCGCCCGCGCCCTCAGGACGTCCGGCGCGAGTTGGTTCCAGGTCATCGCCTACGCCATCCTCCCCGCCGCCCTGCCTCGGTTCATCACCTATCTCTTCTACCGCTGGGAGGTCATCATCCGCACGACGCTCGTCGTCGGACTTGTAGCGGCGGGTGGCCTCGGCATGGAGTTCCGGCTCGCCCTCAGCCACTTCCACTACACCACCGTGACCCTGCTGCTCATCTGGTACCTGCTGCTGGTGCTGGGCGTCGACCTCGTATCGGCGGCGATGCGCCGTCTCGCGCGCTAGGGATACGCTGGTCCCTTCCCCCTTGATGGGGGGAGGTTAGGATGGGGGTGAATGGCGCGTTAGCGAACGCCTGGCGCGACCTCGTCGAGCAGCGCTGCCCAGCCGGCGCACTCGCGCCGGGGATCGAGCAGCGAGCGGAGCGGCGCCTCGGCCTCCAGGAGGCAGTCGAGGAAGGTGGGGTCGCTCTCGCAGCAGAGCAGCAGACGCCGCAGTTCCGCGCTGTCCCCCACGGGGAAGTACCCCGGATAGTCGTCGCCCAGCAGCCCCACGTTGCCGGGCATGCGCGACGCCAGTATCGGGACGCCGTCGACGGCCGCCTCCGAGACCACGTTGGCCCCGCCTTCCGATAGCGACGAGATCACCATCACCTGGGACCGCTTGAGCAACCGGCGGGCGCGCCACGACGGTAGCCCGCGTAGCCATGCGTACCGGGGATGGTTCGCTGTGAGTGCGTTGGCCCGGCGGGTCATTGCGCGGCCCATCGAGTCGCCGAGTTGCAGCACCCGGATGCGCGACTCCTGCGGGAGGCGACGCGTTGCGTCGGCCGTGAGGAACGGGTCCTTGACCGGCCTCAGGTGCCCCACGACGCTCACGTCGAAGTGACGGGCGTTCGGCGACGGCCCTGGCGTGGGCGTGGGCCTCGCGGACTGTACGATCGTCCGCACCTTCGCTTTGTGCTCTCCCCTCAGTTCGTCGACGGCGAGGCGCTGCAGCGTGACCAAGCGTTCCGCCGCGTCGAGAACGGCCCCGCCGCCCTCCTCGTAGAGCGGCCCGTAGACGTCCGTCCCCGCGAGGAGCACGACGACAGGCTTGTCCGGTCGGCGGGCCTTGAACGCCGCGACGGACTGTGCGCTCCGCAGCGCGTGGATCGCGACGAGCAGGTCGAAGTCCTGTCCTCCGTAGTCCTGGCTGATCGTGACCCGGTGGCCCAGGCTCCGCAGGATCCCGGCCCAGCGGTTCGCCGTGACGCGGTTGCCGTTCCGGCTGTATGGCGGGGCTGGCGTCACGAGGCCGATGTACACGAGCGTTACCTCCGGGTCAGGCCGCGCAGGTGCGGAAACCGCACATCACGTCGCGCCGGTCGGGCGGGTAGAAGTTCCTCCAGGTGTTGCGGATCAGGCGGCTCCGCGTGCTCCACGCTCCTCCCCGGAGCACCTTGTGACCGCTGAACGCTGGCACGGAGTATTCCTTGTACGGGTCGGCCACGAACCCCGGGTACGGCCCGAATTCCGTCGATGTCCACTCCCAGGCGTTGCCTACCATCTGCCTGCAGCCCAGTGGCGTGTCCCCCGCGGGGAGCGCCCGCACGTCGACGGTGCCCCGGCCTCTGAAGTCGAGGTTCGCGCGCTCGGGTGTCGGCGGCTCGTCGCCCCATGGGTAGCGGCGCTTCAGAGCGCCGTCCGCGCCGCCCGCCGCCGCCAGCTCCCACTCGGCCTCCGTCGGCAACCGTCTGCCTGCCCAGGTGCAGTAAGCGCTCGCCTCGTGCCAGTTCACGTGGATGATCGCGGCGTGCAGGTCGATCGGTGCCCAGGCGTCGTAGCGCCTCACCAGCCACTTGCCGTCGCTCTCCCGGTGCCAGTAGACGGGGTGCTCTGCGCCGAGCGCCTGCTTCCACCACCATCCCTCGTCCGTCCAGCACGAGCGGTCCCGGTACCCGCCTGCCTCTACGAAGCGCAGGAACTCGCCGTTGCTCACCGCCGTGGCTGCCATCGTGAACGGCTCGACGTGTACCTCGTGCCCCCACTTCTCGTTGTCGAACACGAATGGCAACTCGCCCTCGATTGCGCCCAGTGTGAACGTCCCGCCGGGAACGGCGATGTCGTGTGGCTCGAAGTCGGGCTGCGGCGCGGGGGGTGCCGGCGACGGCAGCGCCGGCTCGGAGAAGCCCAGCGTCTGCCGCGTGTACGTGAACGCCTCGGCGTGCATATCGGTGTGGAGGGTGGCGAGTTGGATGAAGTACTGCTCCAGCGCGTCCGGCTCTCCCTGTCCAAGACGGCCCGTCGCATCCCGGGCCACCTTCAGTGCGAACGCCCGCGTTTCCTCCCACGACGGGAAGCTCAGTCGCCAGCGCGTGTCGTGGGCGATGGCCGCCGAGTCGTAGAGCGCGTCGGAATGAGGGATCAGGCTCTGCGCCTCGTAGAGGTTGCGCAGCGTCCACTTCTCGAAGAACCACCCCACGTGGCCGACCTCCCAGATTGCCGGGTTCACGATGGGGATCATGGGGCCTTGCTGCTGCCTGGCGTCGAAGTCGGCGGTCAGGGCGAGCGCCGTTTCGACCGCGTCCAGGGCCTCAGCCACGAGGTCGTCTGTTCTGCGCGAGGGTGCGGGTGGCAGATCGAAAGCGCTCATGGAACAGATGCCCCGCTGCTACGCCGTGACCTCGACTGTGTTGGCCGCGTCTTCCTCGGCGACGACCCGTCCGATGACTGCTCCTGTAACGCCACGCTGCGCGAGGCCGTCCAGCACCACCTGCGTCGCCGCGGACGGCACGGCAATGAGCAGGCCGCCCGACGTCTGCGCGTCGCAGAAGATGAGCTTCTCCTCGTCCGTGATGCCGTCGCCCCAGGCGATCTGTGGATCGAACGCGTCGAGGTTGTTCCGCGTGCCGCCCGGAACGACGCCGCGCTCGGCGAGGTCACGCACGCCGGGCAGGAGCGGTACATCCGGGAAGCGGACCTTCGCCGCGGTCCCACTCGCCTTCAGCATGCCGAGCATGTGTCCCGCCAGCCCGAAGCCGGTGATGTCCGTCGCGGACTTCACCCCCGCTGCCACCATCGCCTCGGCGCCGGCGCGGTTCAACTGCCGCATCGTTGCGACGGCGCCCCCGAGGGTCGCGTCGTCAGTGACCCCTGCCTTTGCCGCGGTCGTGATGATTCCCGAGCCGAGCGGCTTCGTCAGTACGAGGTCGTCGCCGACCGCTGCTGCGGCGTTCGTGACGATGCGGTCGGGACGCACGATGCCCGTGACCGACAGCCCGTACTTCGGCTCGCGGTCCTTCACCGTGTGCCCCCCGGCGATGACGATGCCAGCCTCCTTCGCAACGTCCATCCCGCCGAGCAGCATGCGCCCGAGCACCTCCTTCGGCAGGTCCTCGGGGAAGCAGACGATGTTGAGCGCAAGCAGCGGCGTCCCGCCCATCGCGTAGACGTCGCTCAGCGCGTTCACTGCCGCGATGGCGCCGAAGTCGTACGGGTCGTCGACGATCGGTGGGAAGAAATCGATCGTCTGCACGACGGCGAGGTCGTCCGTCAGGCGGTAGACCGCCGCGTCGTCGCTCGTGTCAAACCCCACGAGCAGGTCGTCGTGCTGCACGTGGGGGAGGTGGCTCAGGACCTCGCCGAGGTCCTCGGGGCTGAACTTACCGGCTCAACCCGCGCAGGTGGCCAGACTGGTGAGGCGGACTTCTTGCTGCTGCATGGGGGGATTATAGACGCTTGACGATGCCGGGATGCTAGGGACGGCAACCGCGGTGCCGTCGGGCAGGGCGTCCGCGGCCTCAGCCGGAAACGAGTTCGATGAACTCGCGCATCTTCGCCACGCATTCCTCCGGGTGCTCCAGTTGGAGCAAGTGCGTCGCATCGGGCAGGAAATCGTAGTCGACGCTCAGCATGTCGCTGAGGTCCATTGTCGGGAGGTATGAGAACGGAAGGGTTGGGTCCGCTCCGATCACCTTCGTCGGGCATCGGAGCGCCCCGAGGTCCACCGACACTGCGAAAAGCCTGGCGTAGTCCATGATCTGGGCCTCGTACTCGGGAGGGCACCGCAGAACGTAGCCATCCCCATCGGTCTCCTCGCGGAGCGTCGTCCTCTCCATCAGATCGTGCGTTCCCGGGACAACGCTTCTGAAGACCGGCGACATCTGCAGGAGCTCGGCGAAATCTCCCCGGTTGCGGAACCGGCGCGAGCGGCGCCGGGCTGACGCTGACGCGCGTTTGACCGCTGCGTCGAACGCCTCATAGCTCTCGCCTGGTTTGCACAGCGGAGGATCGAACAGGACGAGGGCCGAGAACCTGCTGCCTTCGGTGGGCGACAACAGCGGCGCCAGGCACGAGAACGAGTGAAACACCCCTATCTTCGGTTTATCTCCCAGGTGGCGGTCGATCGCATCGATGACGATGTCGTGGTCGTCGATCAGCGTGGGGATGGTGTGCTCCTTCAGGTCCGTTACGGCGTTCCAGCCATGGTTCCTCAGGTCGTAGACCACGACGTCGAAGTCGCCGGTCAGCAGCGACCAGAAGGGATAGTAGAGATCGATGGCGAGGCTGTTGCCGTGACTCAGCACCAGCCGGGGGCCGTCAGGGTTGCCGTGCCGCCGCAGGAAGATGCGCGTCCGATCGGCCATCTCTATCTCATGGACCGAGACAGGCTCCGGGATATTCCAGAGAGGTTGCGGATTATCGGCCAATCTACGGGCTCTCCAACTCATAGGCGAGGGCGGCGGCGAACCGCTCGTCCCCGATGTCCTCCAGCCTCCAGGCGACAGACGGCAGGTGCGGGAAGCTGAATACGCCGGCCATGCCGCCCCTGCGCATCGCGGGAGGCGCCTGGAACAGGGAGGGGTCAGTTGAGAACCCCGTGCCCAGCGCCTTGATCAGCGCCTCCTTGAGCGTCCACAGGCGGTAGAACAGGCGCAGTTTGGCGGGCTCTCGAAGAGCGGCGAGCTCCGTCTGCTCTTCCGGTCCCATGACTGCCTCTATCAGTTCGTTCAGGTAGCGTCTCGGGATGCGCTCTTCGATGTCTACCCCCAACCGTCCCGTGGCCGACAGGGCGATCAGGCCGTGGCCGCCGCTGTGACTGACGTTGAAGTTGAGCGGAAGGCGCGCTCCTTCTGCCATGGCGAACGGCTTCCCGTGACGGGCTGCGCCGAATGAAAGCTGGTCGTTCCGGCAGCCGAACTGTTCGCAGAGGATAGCGCGCAGTGCGGCGCGGCAGAGGGTGAACTGACGACGCGGCTGGGGCAGATACTTCCCCCATGCGTCCCGCTCCGTCTTGTCCAGCCACTCGTACGCTTCGGCCTCGCGGGCCGGATCGGGGCTCAGGGCGACGTGCAAGATCTGCACGCCGGCTCTGGTCGTGAACGGGCTCCACCAGGGGCCGGGAACAGGCGAAAGGCTCTCAGGAGGAGTCTGGGCAACCATTATCATGCCCGCATCTCTCCGGAGAGCCTCTGCCTGCTGCCGGATCGCAGGGGACTAGCCGCGGGAGTCCAGATGCGTTACGAGGTCTCCCAGGCTCTGGAACTTAACGCAGTCTTCGGGGGTGAAGGTGAGGTTGAACTCTTCCGCGACCACCTTGGTGAAGGCAACGAAGTCTGCCGAGGGGACGCCGGCGTCCCGCAGGCTCGAGTTGAGGTCGAGTTCCCGGCCCAGCGGCCGGCCTTCGATCTCCAGGTTCTCGTCGACCAGCTTCCTGATGCGTTCTTCGGTGGTGGCCATTAGGTAACTCCTCTCTTGTGTGTATGGGGTTGCGCCCCAGTGTCCAAACACCCTAGCAAGGGGTCATCTGAGTGTCAATCTGAACCCCTTAACATCCACCTGAGCCCGGCACCAGCCGCTCCACAGGTTCGATCCAGTGACGGCGGCGCTGGAACGGGTAGCCCGGCAGGGCGACCCGCCGTCGGGCCTCGCCCGCGAACAACCCCGGGAACGAGACCGGGAGCCCGGCCTCGTATGCCCCGCCGACCGCCTCAGCGAACCCGTTGCTCAGGCTCAGTTCGACCACGAGGTCGACATCGGTCTCTCCTGAGAAGTCGCTCACCAGGGGTATGGACGGCGAAGCAACCGTGATTCCGTCGAGGGCCGTCTCTAGGCCATCCGGCACGCCTGATGCCATCAGTTCACCACGTCTTGCAGCCACGCCTAAGCCGTCCTCGAGGCTGAACACGCCTGCCGCCCACGAAGCCGCGGGTTCACCTGCGCCTTGCCCCATAACCACGTCCGGACGTACGCCCACGCTCGACCACAGCGCCGTCAGCGCGCACTCCAGCGCGTAGACCGCGGGCTGCGCCCACGCGGGGTCGTCGAGGCCGCCCGCTGCGCCGGGCCGGCCGAACATCACGTCCAGCAGCGATGAGCCGCGGACCTCCCTCAGCGCCGCGTCGCACCGGCCCAGCACCGCGCGGAAGACCGGCTCGCTCTCGTACAGCTCGTCTCCCATCCGCATCCACTGGCCGCCATCGCCTGTGTAGACGAACGCGACCCTGGACGCGGCTCGCGGCTCCTGCTCTTCAGGCGTTTCGTCGCGTTCTGCAACCGCCCGTAGCCCATCGCGCAGCGACGTGGCATCGCGGAAGACCACCCCCGCGCGGTGCGGGAAGTGACTGCGGCCCACGCTCGCCGTCCACACCATGTCGGACAGCGCTGTGTCGCCGGCGGCGCTGTCGGGTGGGAACTGTTCGGGATGCTCGTCAAGCCACGAGAGATAGCGCGCCGCCAGCTCCCGCAGGGCCCGGTTTGTCTTCCCCGAAAGGGGAAGCAGGCGTGTCCCGCGGTCGGTTGACGCTCCATTGAGAACAGGTTCTGGCGCGGGAACGGCGATCGGCATCGAAGGCCCGGCAGGCCAGCCGTTCTCTCCGTTGGCGCTCGCGGGTTCGCCGTAGCCCTCCACGATGACGTGCGAGTTCGTGCCCGACATCCCGAATGCGCTCACCCCCGCACGTGGCGGACGACCGGGGACGGACGGCCAGTCGGTCGTGCCTGTGGTCACCTGCACGGGGAGCTGTTCCCATTCCACGTTGGGGTTCGGGTTGTCGAAGTGCAGGTGTTTCGGGATCACGCCGTGTTCCATCGCGAGCACGGCCTTGATGAGGGCGGCTATCCCCGCAGCGGACTCCAGGTGGCCGATGTTCGTTTTCACCGACCCGACCAGGAGCGGGCGGTCTGCTTCGCGCCCCCTGCCGTACACCGCCGCCGCTGCGCGCACCTCGATGGGATCGCCCAGGTTCGACCCGACGCCGTGCGCCTCGAGGTAGTCCACCTCCGAGGGTTCGACTCCAGCACGGGCGAGTGCCTCCTCGATAACGCGCTCCTGCGCCGGGCCCTTCGGGACGGTCAACCCCATGCTTGCGCCGTTCTGGTTGACCGCCGACCCGCGGATGACGCCCCATATCCGGTCGCCGTCTGCCTCTGCGTCGCTCAGCCGTTTCAGCACCACGATGCCGCAACCCTCGCCCCGGACGTAGCCGTCCGCGTCTGCGTCGAACGTCCTGCATTCGCCGTTCGCCGACAGCATGCCGAGCTCCCCCATGAACCTCGTGACCTGGGTGGACAACACGGCGTTCACGCCGCCTGCGAGCGCCATGTCCACCTCGCCGCGTTGCAGGCTTGCAACTGCCTGGTGTACCGCGGCCAGCGACGACGCGCATGCCATGTCCATCGGCATCGCGGGCCCCTCGAGGCCGAGCGCGAACGCAACCCGGCCGACGGTCACGCTGCCGGTCGTGCCGAGGTAGCTGTTGGACCTGCCGCTGGTCTGGATGATGTCCCGGTACTCGCTGCCGCCCACTCCGGCATACACTCCCGTGCGGCTGCCCCGCAACCGGTCGGGGTCTATGCCTGCGTCCTCGAGCGCCTGCCAGCTCGTCTCCAGCATCATCCGCTGCTGCGGGTCCATCATCCGCGCCTCTATTGGCGCGATGCGGAAGAACCGGGAGTCGAACAGGTCGATGTCCTTCACGAACGCTCCGCGCAGGAAGGTGGAATCTTCAGCCGCGGGGTCGCCTACGGCGCCATACCAGTCGCCTGAGCCCACACGCCCATCCGCGATCGCGCTCTCGCCCGCTATCAACTGGCGCCAGAAGTCGGTGAGGTCCTCCGCGCCGGGGAACCGGCACGCCATCCCGATGATCGCGATGCCGTCCTTCACGTCGGAACTCTGTTGTACTTCGGGCGCTCGCCGCTCCGGGAGCGCCGCTTCCACGGGCTCCCCGAGTTCTCCGGCCAGGTGACGTGCGAGCCCTGTGACGCTCGGGTAGTCGAACACCACCGTGTTGGGCGCCACGTACTCTCCGGCGAATGCGCGGTTCAGGCGGTTGCGCAGTTCGACGGCCATCAGCGAGTCCATCCCCAGTTCGGAGAATTCCACCGACGCGGACGGCGGCGTCTGCAGGCGCATCACCGCCTGCAGCTCTCGCTGCAGGAACGACGCCAGCATCTGCTCGCGCTCCTCCATCGACGCGTCCAGGAGGCCGGCAAGCACGTCGCCCGGCGAGGCCGTTGCCTCAGCGGCCCCGTCCTCGTCCCTGACCAGCAGGTCTTCCAGCAGCGACGGGCGTTCCTCGTGATTCTTCGCGAACGTCGGCCAGTCCACTGCCGCCACCATCCCGGCGGTCATGTCCTGCCGCAGCATCTGGTCGAACGCCTTGAGTCCCTGCTCCGGCGTTATCCAACCCGTTCCCGCGGCCTCCAACTGCCTCGCGATGCGCTCCCGCTGCTCCTCCGCCTCGCCCAGCCCTGACCACGCGCCCCAGGCGATGGTCTGGCCGGGGAGCCCCAGCGCGCGCCGGTGACCGGCGAGTTGGTCGAGGAACGCATTGGCCGCGGCGTGGTTCGCCTGGCCGGGATTGCCGAGGACGCCCGCCACGCTCGAGAACAACACGAACATGTCCAGGTCCCGTCCGATGGTTGCGCGGTGCAGGTGCCATGCCCCCAGTACTTTCGGCCACAGCACCTCCTCGAACCGCTCCCAGCTCTGGTTCGTCAACGCTGCGTCAGACAGCACGCCCACGCTGTGGATGACGCCTGCCAGCGGCGGCAGTGTCGCGTCGATGCGCTCCAGCATGCGGTCGATCGCCTCCGCGTCCGTGACGTCCGCGATCTCCACCTGCAAAGTGACCCCGCGTCTCTGCAACGTCTCGATCGCCTCGGCAACCTCGGGGTCCGGAGGGCGGCGCCCGTTCAGCACGATCGCGCCCGCGCCCCGCTCGGCAAGCCACTCCGCGAGCGCGCAACCGATGCCCCCGAGCCCGCCGGTCACGAGGTAAGTACTGTCCTCGCGCAGCCGTCCGCTCTCTACCGGCGACGTCGTGAACACGATCTTCCCGATGTGCCGCGCCGCCCGCATGAACTTCATCCCCGGACCGGCTTCGGTCATTGACCAACGGCTGTGCACGAGCGGCCTCACCTCTCCCGCCGCCAGCTGTTGCATGACGCGCCGCAGCGCGTTCCCGGGCGTCGCAGGGTCGTCCTCTTTCAGAACGTCCAGCATCAGGATCGCGTAAGAGACGTCAGGACGTACCGCCGCCATCTCCTCCTCGGACAGGATGTCCAGCCGGGCCAATTCGATGAACCGTCCGCCTTGCGCCAGGCACGACAGGCTTGCGTCGATGAAGCCCTCTCCCGTCAGGCTGTTCACCACCACGTGAACGCCCTCGCCGCCCGTGGCGTCGAGTATCTCCTGCCCGAACTTCGTCGAGCGGCTGTCGAACACGTGCTGCACGCCCAGCGAGCGGAGATACGCCTGCTTCGGAGCGCTCGCGGTCGCGAACACCTCCGCTCCCGCGGCCTGCGCCAGTTGGATGGCGGCCAGCCCCACGCCTCCCGCGCCCGAGTGGATGAGCACCCGGTCGCCGGGGTTCAGCCCCGATAGATCGAACGACAGCGCCGCCGAGACGAACGCGGTCGGGATAGTGGCGAGGTCCGATACCGGGAACCCCGGCGGGACGGGAGACACCATCTCCTCACGTGTGATCGCCTCGGAGCCGAACGTGCCGAACGCCAGCCCGACGATCCGCTCGCCCACCGAGACGCTGGTTACGTCGGCGCCCACTTCGAGCACGCGGCCGCAGAACTCGCCGCCCAGCAGCCCTTCGTCGATGAGGCCGAGCGCTCGGAACAGGTCCCAGAAGTTCAGCCCCGCAGCCTCGACCGCTATGCGGACGTCTCGCGGCTCCAGGGGCCGGGTAGGGAAGCGCCCGATCTGCAGTCCTTCGAGCGCGCCTCCCGCATCTGGCTCCAGCAGCCAGGCCGAGTCCTCCGCCAACGTCAGCCGCTCGGTCGCGCTTCCGGCCCGCACGAGCCGTGCTGCCTGGCGGTACCCGAGGCGATATGCGATATGCGTCTCCGCATCCGGGTACAGCAGCTCGTTGACCAGGTCGGACAGTGGGGCCTGAGCTCGCGGGTCCAGGTCGATCATCCTTGGCTGGAGGTGCGCCGCCTCCCGTGCCACCACCTTCCCGAAGCCCCACAGCGTTGCGCCGGCGATCTCCCCGCCGTGCTCCTTCTCCAGCACCTGGCCGCCTCGCGTGATCAGCCAGAAGCCTTTCGCGGGAGTTACGTCCGCGTCGGTCACGCCCTGCGCGAGCGCGAGCGCGCTCCCCACCGCGTGTCTTACGTCCTGTGCGAACTCGTCGGCGGTGGCGTCCTGTCCGTGCCCGGCCAGCGCCATGAGATGCACGACGCCGTTGAGCGGTACGTCCGCGGGCAGCCCTTCGAACAAGGAGCGCCACGACTCGCGGTTCTCCGGCTCCGCCTCCGTTCCCGCCGTCACCACGGTCTGGTTGCGCGCCGACAGTACCGCTGCGAGTTCATCCGCCACGCCGTTGTCGTCGCCCGCGAGGACCCAGACCCCTGCCGGTTCCAACACCTCCGCCGGGCCCTGCGCCATGATGACGCCCCTATCCGGCTCCGCCGACGCGGACGCCTCCACCCCCAGCACCTCCGTCTCCACGAACCCTGCGTCGCCGAGCGCCTGCCGCCACACCGCGGGACTCGCCAGCGCATGGTGCGGACGGTAGGAGTCCGCGAACCGCCACCAGCCGTCCAGCTGACCGAACGTCAGGTCGAGCCAGCCTTGGCCACGAAGGTTCTCGAGCGCCAGCAGCTGTCCCGACGGAGCTAGCAGGTCGCGACAGTGCCCGAGCGTCTCTTCGAGGTAGCGGGTCGCGTGCAGCACGTTCGACGCGATGATGAGGTCGTACCCGTGCGAGTCGTAGCCCTGCGCGATCGGGTCTTTCTCGATGTCCAGCACCCGGTACTCGATCGACGCTTCGCTGCCGCCGAAGCGCCCCTCCGCCTCCGCGAAGAACCCCGCCGATATGTCCGTGTAGACGTAGTCGAACCGGCCCGCCGGAAGCTCCGGCAGCACCAGCTCCGTCGCCGACCCCGTGCCGGCGCCGACCTCCAGCACACGCAATCGCCGTCCCTGGGGGAACGTTTCGAGGAGCGCCGCGACGGCGTCGCCAAGCATCCGGTTCGCCGCCTTCGCCACCGGCGCCCGCATGTACAGGTCGGCGGCGGTGGGCTCTCCACTGCTGAACAGCAGCGTCAGCGGGTCTGCGCGCCCGACGAGCACGCCTGCCAGCGCATTCGCGGACCGGCGGAACAGCCCGACTTCGACCGAGCCGTGCGCATAGCGCGACGCCATCTCGTCAGCGAACGCTTCGGGGTCGCTCGGCACCGCCTCCGGCAGCGGGTCGTGGGTTCCAACGAGTACGACGAAGCCGTCGCCCTGCGCCTCCACGATGCCCGCCCTTGCCTGTAACTCGAACAGCCGTCGGAACAGGCGCGTGTGCTCCACCGAGACTCCGAAACGCTCTCGCAGGGGTTCCGGCTCGACCCTTTCCCCGACCTTGCGCTCCCACCCCAACTGCTCCAGCGCCGCGAGCGCGTACCGCCACGACAGCCGCTCGAGGTCCGTCAGCAGCGCCGTCCGGGCGTCGGCTTCGACACCCTCCGCGACGAGGTACTCGGAGAACGGCTTGGAACCCGCCGCGATCGTGGACGGCCCCGGAAGGAAGTCCGCGGACGGCATCCCCTCCGGGAGCGGCTTGTCCCGCCAGATGACCTCGTAGAGCAGGTCGTTCACGCCCTCCGTCCCCGAGAGCACGGCTGCCCGCGTCGCCCGCTTCACTGTGTACCCGCTCAATCCGCCGAGTTCGACCCCGTCCGGGCTGTAGAAGCGCAGGTCGCCCGCGAACACTTCCCTCGGCTCGGTGGACTCACCGTCGCTGCCGCTCTCCCGCATGCGCGCGTGGCAGATCACCCGCTCCGGCAGCTGCTCTGCCAACCACAGCGATTCCCACCCGAACGGCAGGTAGGTCGCTCCGTCTTCGAGTCCCGCCCGGTTCCGGGCCGCCGCCATCACCTGGAAGCAGCCGTCCAGCAGCACCGGGTGCACCGGCAGTCCTGCCCCGTCCACGGCTTCCGAAAGCGCTATCTCGCCGATCGCCTCGCCTTCCCCGCACCACAGCCCCTGGAGCGTGCGGAACAGCGGGCCGAGGTCGATGTTCGTCTCGGCGCGTGCCCGGTAGAACGCTGGGACGTCCTCTTTCGACATGCCGGCCTTGAGTTGATCGACGTCGACCCGCTCGCGCGACTGTCCTGCCGTCCCAGGCGACACCTGTCCCTGCGCGTGCAGCGTCCATCCTTCTTCCCCGTCGCCGCGGCTGAATATCTCGAACCCGCGCGGCGACGTCCCTTCTTGGGCATCGAGCACCACCTGGATGCTTCGGCCCTGCTGTGCACTCCCGTCTTCTGCGTCCTGGGGGAGGACCAGCGGGGCCACCAGCTGCATCTCCTCCACGGCCACCGGCCCCGGTTCACCCGGGATCGCCGACGCCGCCATCGCCCCGTACAGCGCGCCCGGCGCGATCACCCGTCCGAACACCCGGTGGTCGTTCAGCCACGCTGGATCGGTCGGGAGTAGCTCCGTCTCGAACAGCGTCTCGCCCCGAGGCGACTCGTGCCGCGTCCCCAGCAACGGATGCCCTGCGGTCGCTCGCCGCCGACGTCTCGCCTCGTCGACCCAGTGCGACTGGCGCTGGAACGGGTACCCTGGCAGCGCGACCCGTCGCCGCGACTCGCCCGCGAACAGCCCTGCGAACGAGAACGGGATGCCTGCCTCGTACGCTGCGGCGACCCCCTCGACGAACCCGCCGGTCGAGTCCGGGATAGGCTCGTCCGGGTCCCGCGGTGGTCGGTGCAGGCTCGACAGCACGGCAGGGACGGCGCTCGACTCCGGCCAGGCGAGGTTCGCCATCGGCCCAAGCACCGCGTGCGGCCCCAGCTCCACTACCGCGTCCACGCCCATCTCTGCCAGCGTCTCGACGCATCCCCGGAACGCCACCGGCTGCCGCGCGTGCCGACGCCAGTACGCCGGGTCCTGCACGCTGCCCTGCTCGATGAGTTGGCCGGTGACGTTGCTCACCAGCGGGACGGACGGCGTCGCGACCGCGATCCCTTCGATCACCGCCGCAAGGTCGTCCAGCGCCGGCTCCACGAGTACGCTGTGATAGCCGGGGCTGCTCCGCAGACGGTTCACGCGAAGCCCTTCCGCCTCGAACCGCTGCACGATCTGCTCGACCTCCCCCGCCTCGCCGCTCACCACCTGGTGCGCTCCGTTGTCCGCCGCGACGCTCAGCCCCAGCCCTTCGGACGCCGCGTTCCACTCCGCCAGCGCCGCAACCACTTGCGGAGCTGGCGCGAACACCGCCGCCATCGCTCCCGCCACCGGCAGCGACGCCATCAGCTCGCCGCGGGTCGACGCGAACCGCAGCCCGTCCTCGAGGCTGAACACGCCCGCCGTCTGCGACGCCGCGATCTCTCCGAGGCTGTGCCCCATCACCACGTCCGGACGCACGCCCAAGCCCGACCACAGCGCCGTCAGCCCGCACTGGAGCGCATAGGTCGCGGGCTGTGTCCATGCGGGGTCGTCGAGGCTGCCCGCCGCACTGGGCCTGCCGAACATCACGTCCAGCAGCGACGCTCCGCGGTGCTCCTGCACCCATCGCTCGCACCGGTCGAGCACTGCGCGGAACACCGGCTCGCTCTCGTACAGCGCCGCTCCCATCCCGACCCACTGGCTGCCCTGGCCCGTGTAGACGAACGCCACCTTGGACGCGGCTCGTGGCTCCGGCCCATCGGGCGTCGCGTCGCCTTCCGCGACCTCCCGCAGTCGCTCGCGCAGCGACGCGACATCCCGGAACACGACGCCCGCGCGGTGCGGGAAGTGGCTCCGCCCCACGCTCGCTGTCCACGCTGTGTCGGAGAGCGCTGCGTCGCCGGCGGCGCTGTCGGGCGGGAACTGCCCGGGATGCTCGTCGAGCCACGCGATGTACCGCTCCGCCTGCTCCCGCAGCGCCTGCCTCGACTTGCCCGACAGCGGCAAAAGCCGCGTTCCGCGTGCGCCAGTCTCTTCTTCTGCTTCCTCCGCTACCAGCTCCGGCACCGCAACGGCGATCGCCACCGAAGGTCCCGCGGGCAGGCCGTTCTCCGAGCCTGCGGCGATGGGCTCGCCGTACCCCTCCACGATGACGTGCGCGTTCGTGCCGGACCACCCGAAGCCGCTGATGCCCGCGCGCGGCGGACGGTCGGGAACGACGGGCCACTCCATCGTCTCCGACGCCACCCGAACCGTGAGCCGCTCCCACTCGATCTCCGGGTTCGGCGTGCTGAAGTTCAGGTGCTTCGGGATGACTCGGTGCTTCATCGCCAGCATCACCTTGATGAGGCTGGCCGCGCCCGCCGCGGACTCCAGGTGGCCGATGTTCGTCTTCACCGACCCCACCAGCAGCGGATGGTCCGCATCGCGCCCCCGGCTGTACACAGTCCCCGTGGCCTGCATCTCGATCGGGTCGCCCACCGGCGTCCCCGTTCCGTGCGCCTCCACGTAGTCCACTTCCCACGGCTCCAGCCCGGCCCGGAGCAATGCCGCCTCGATCACCTGCTCCTGGGCGGGCTCGCTGGGCACGGTCAGCCCCGGGCTCGCCCCGTCCTGGTTGAGCGCGGAGCCTCGGATGACGCCCCATATCCGGTCGCCGTCCGCCTCAGCCTCGCTCAGCCGCTTCAGCACGAGGATGCCGCAGCCCTCGCCTCGCACGTACCCGTTCGCCGCTGCGTCGAACGTCTTGCAGCGCCCGTCCGGCGCCAGCATCCCCGCGTTCGCCCGCAGCTCCAGCAGCCGACCGGAGAGGATGGCGTGCACGCCCCCCGCGAGCGCGAGGTCCGCCTCGCCGCGCTGCAGCCCGGTCACCGCCTGGTGCACCGCCACGAGCGACGAGGAGCACGCCGTGTCCACCGCGATCGCCGGCCCCTGCAGCCCGAGTGCGAACGCGACGCGCCCGATCGCCGTGTTGAACGATGTGCCCGTGACCGTGTAGAGGCTCGCCGCGGGGTCGGCGGTGTCGCTGACGCCCAGGATCAGCCCCCGGTACTCGTTGTTGCTGATCCCCGCGTAGACCCCGGTGCGGCTGCCCTTCAGCGTGTCCGGGTCTATCCCCGCGTCTTCGAGCGCGCGCCAACTCGTCTCCAGCATCAGCCGCTGCTGCGGGTCCAGCAGCTGCGCCTCGACCGGCGAGATGCGGAAGAACCCCGCGTCGAACTGGTCGATGTTGTCGATGTACGCCCCGAACCGGCACGCCTCGGCCTGGACCGCGGGGTCGGGGAACAGGTAGCCCACGCGCCCGACGCCGGAGCCCGGAACGCCCTCGATGACCGCGCTCTCGCCCGCTTCGAGCTGGCGCCAGAACGCCGGGAGTCCCGTGGCGCTGGGGAACCGGCACGCCATCCCCACCACCGCTATCGGCTCAGCGGGCTGCACTTCGTGCGCTTGCCCATTCCCCTCGGATGCCATCGCCTTCCCCCTCTGACCCGCGCCGGGTCACCGACTGACAAACGCATTATATGGGTACGCGCGCACCATGCTCGCTATCGTTTGCAACCCTGGCCCCTTGCCTTGCCTCCTCTCCCTCGCGCAGGCCTTGGTCCCCTCTCCCTACAAGGGGAGAGGGTTAGGGAGAGGGTACTCCGGGGTTGGGTAGGGGGTTGTCATTTCGAGCGAAGCCCGCGCTTTAGCGCGCGAAATCCTCTCGGGCGGCTTGGTGTAGGGGCGTCCCTTGTGGGCGCCCTGCCTTGCTCCCCTCGCCCTCTGGGAGAGGGGCTGGGGGTGAGGGTTGGCGGGTGAGGGCCTCCGGCGTGCCTGGTGTAGGGGGGCTCCCCTTGTGGGCGCCCTGCCTTGCTCCCCTCGCCCTCTGGGAGAGGGGCTGGGGGTGAGGGTTGGCGGGTGAGGGCCTCCGGCGTGCCTGGTGTAGGGGCGTCCCTTGTGGGTGCCCTGCCTTGCTCCCCTCGCCCTCTGGGAGAGGGGCTGGGGGTGAGGGTTGCCCCCCGCGTTGACGCCCACCGGCGCGTCGGTTAGTTTCACGCCGAACCATGAACCGCCCATCCCTCGCCCCCTACAACCCGGAGCCCGTGCAGCGCCTGCTGCGGCAGGCAGCCGGGCGGTGGCCCGGCGAGACCGCCATCGTCGACGGCGACCGCCGGTTCACGTTCGCGGAGCTGGACGACTACGCCGGCAGGTTCGCGTCCGCGCTCGCGGCGACGGGTCTCGGCAAAGGCGACATCGTCGGCATCCTCTCCCCCAACTGCGCCGAGTTTGAGATCGCCTTCTTTGGCATCCTCAGGGCTGGCGCGACCGTCACCACCGTCAACTCCGGCTACCGCGAGCGCGAGATCGCCTACCAGTTGGAGGCTTCCGGCGCGCAGGCGCTCATCGTCCACCACACGCTCGCCGACGCCGCGGACCTCGCCCTCTCCGGGGTCGAGGGAGTGAGGGAGCGCATCCTCATCGCGGAGACACCGGATGACGCGCCCTCGTTCTGGTCGCTCATCGAGGCGCAGGACGGCCCGCCGACCGAGCCCGCGCTCGACCCATACGACGACGTCGCCGCGCTGCCCTTCTCCTCCGGCACCACCGGCCTGCAGAAGGGCGTCATGCTCACCCACGCCAACCTCCACACCAACGTCCGGCAGAACCTCGGACGCTCCGGCGAGGAGGGCGTCGTCCGCCGCGGCGACGTCATGCTCGTCCACCTGCCGCTCTTCCACATCTACGGCATGACCGTCCTCCAGTTGAGCGCCATCGCCGCCGGGGCGACGCAGGTGATGATGGGCCGCTTCGACATGCGCGAGATGCTGTCGCTCATCGCGGAGCACCGCGTCTCCGTGCTCTACACCGTGCCGCCCGTCTGCCTCGGCCTCACGCTCACGCCGCTGCTCGACGAGTACGACGTGTCGTCGCTGCGCTTCCTGCTCACCGGCGCGGCACCGCTCTCCGGCGAGATGCAGTCGCGGCTCGCCGACCGGCTCGGCTGCGCCGTCATCCAGGGCTACGGACTCACCGAGACCGCCCCCATGACCAACACCGACTTCACCGACGAGCGCGGCAGGCCCGGCACCATCGGCCCCGCGCTGCCCGACACCGAGGAACGCGTCGTCGACCTCGAATCGGGCGAGCGCGACATGCCTCCCGGCGAACTCGGCGAACTGCTCGTCCGCGGCCCGCAGGTGATGAAGGGCTACTACCGCCAGCCCGAGGCGACGGCGGAGGCCATCACGCCGGACGGCTGGTTTCACACCGGCGACATCGCCAGCATGGACGAGGACGGCTACGTCCGCATCGTCGACCGCAAGAAGGAGCTCATCAAGTACAAGGGCTTCCAGGTCGCGCCCGCCGAGTTGGAGGGCCTGCTGCTCGAACACCCCGGAGTCGCCGACGTTGCCGTCATCCCGAAGGCCGACGACGAGGCCGGCGAGGTGCCCAAGGCGTTCGTCGTTCGCAAGGCGGACGATGCGCCGTCCGCCGACGAACTCATGGCGTTCGTCGCCGAGCGCGTCGCCACCTTCAAGCAGCTGGCCGAGGTCGAGTTCATCGACGCCATCCCCAAGAACGCCTCCGGTAAACTGTTGCGGCGCGTCCTCATCGACCAGGAGCGGGCGCGACAGGAGTGAGGAGGACACCCCTTGGCCTACGATGAACGCTTGGCGGAGCGCGTGCTCGACATCCTCGGCGCGGAGCCGTCGCTCGTGCAGAAGAGGATGTTTGGCGGCGTCGCCGTCATGCTGCAGGGCAACCTCGCCTGCGGCGTGCTCAAGAACGACCTCATCGTCCGCGTGGGGAAGGAGCAACAGGCAGCGGCATTGGCGCAGCCCCACGTCCGCGAGATGGACTTCACCGGCAGGCCGATGCGCGGCTGGGTCGTCGTCGGACCCGAGGCCACGGACGACGACGCCTCCCTGGAGGACTGGGTCGCCACCGGCGCCGCCTACGCCCTCAGCCTCCCACCCAAGTAGCCCAGCCTCCGTCGTTCCTGCGTAGGCAGGAACCTCGCAGCCCCCACCTCGCCCCCTGGGAGAGGTCGGCGCGCGACAGCGCGGCGGGTGAGGGTGAACCCCGGACGGGGGCGCGCAGCCACCGTCGTTCCTGCGTAGGCAGGAACCTCGCAGCCCTGTTCGGTGTAGGGGCTCCCCTTGTGGGTGCCCTGCCTGGCTCCCTCGCCCACTGGGAGAGGGCAACGCGCTTTAGCGCGTGGGTGAGGGTGAACCTCGGACGGGGCGCTAGTCCCGTCGTTCCTGCGCAGGCAGGAACCTCGCATCCCCACCTCGCCCCCTGGGAGAGGTCGGCGCGCGACAGCGCGGCGGGTGAGGGTTGCCCCCTACGAGCCAGTGAGCGACCGCCGTATGTCCCACTCGTGATGCGCCGTGTCGTGCGCTACCGTCAGGATGACCTCGGCCAGCGACAGCATGCCCCGCTCCGGGTGTTCGAGAACGAGGTCAAGGTCGTCTATGCCCGCCACCGCGTCCGCCCAGATGCGGGCCGAGTGCCCGAGCGACCACAGCGCGGTCTCCAGCGCCATGTGCTCGTACCCGCGGACCTCCGCGAGGTCGTCCTGCTCGAACGGCCGCACGAGCGTCTGCCCCGCCGTCGTTGCGCTCACGATGCGCTCGGCCCAGGTGCGCAGGTTGTCGGCGACGTGGGAGACGTACGCCTTCACCGACCACGTCAGGTCCGGGTGCTGCGCGCTCCCGTCCGCGCCGTCCAGCAGCTCCGCGTACCGCCGGGGCGCGTCGAGTATCAGCGCCGTCGCCTCCTTCGGCGATATCGCCCACGAGTATCCGCACTCCCGGCACGGGTCTCCGTAGAACCTGGCTCCCCACGTCGTCATTTCGTGTCTCCTTCAACGTTCCATCGCAGCGCCCAACCCTCACCCCCAGCCCCTCTCCCAGAGGGCGAGGGGAGCCATACCCACCTCTCCTCGGGGGAGAGGTCGCCGCGCGACAGCGTGGCGGGTGAGGGCCTTGTCATGTTGAGCGGAGCCGGAGGCGTAGTCGAAATATCTCTCGGGGGAACGTTCGCTCACAACCGGGATGTCTCCTGAGAGATTCCTCGGCTCCGCTGCGCTGCGCTCGGAATGACAATAGCTGGCCCTATCCTGTCCATCCTGTCTATCGATATGAGTTGAACCCCTACCGCAGCGAGAACCCGCTCACCGGCCAGTCGTCGTCGATGCCGGGGCCGCTGCCGCCCTCGGTCCACCCGAACTCCCGCAGCAGTTGCTGGCTGTAGCAGACCCGACCGCTCACCGCGTCGAGCGGCTCCGTCGCCAGCAGCAGCACGGCCTGCGCCAGCACGTTCGGGTGCTCCCCGCGCGGGTCGTCGTAGCCCGTCACGAGGTTGTGGAACACGGTGCCCGGCGTCGGCACGATGAGCGACGGCGCGACCGCCGCGACGCCCACGCCGTCCGCGTACACCTCCGACGCGAGCCCTTGGGAGAAGCGTTCCAGCGCCGCCTTCTGGGCGCCGTAGCCCGTGCCGCCCTTCAGCCGGTACTCCTCCGCGCCCTCGCCTTCGTACGGCCCATGCCCCGGCCCGATCGCCGCGACCGACGAGATGTTGACGATGCGGCCGCTCCGGCGGGGGACCATGTCCTCCAGTGCGAGGCGGCTCAGGATGAACGGCGCGTGGACGTTCACCGCCCACGAGCGCATCCAGCGGTTCACCGCGTACTCCGTCACCGGCAGGAAGTACGAGAGCGCCGCGTTGTTCACCAGCACGTCGACCGGCCCGTAGAGCGACCGCGCCTCCTGCACGAGCCGCTCGCACTCGTCGGCCTCCGAGATGTTCACCGCGACCGCCGCCGCCTCGTGCCCCGCGTCGCGGATGCCGGCGACCGTATGCTCGAGCGAGCCTTCGAGCGGGTGGTCGCCCTCGTGGAGCGTGCGCGCCGCGCACACCACGCGACCGCCCTCCGCCGCGAGCACCCGCGCGATCTCCGCCCCGATGCCCCGGCTCGCCCCGGTCACGATCACCGTCTGCCCGTCCAACTTTCCCAACGTCTGCACCTCCATGTAGCCGCGTATTGTATGTGCTGCGCGCTCACAGGGCCCTCACCCACGTGCTGAAGCGCGTTGCCCTCTCCCAGAGGGCGAGGGGAGCCAGACCTGTGGCAGCGGCCTATGCGACCAAGGCGTCCAACCGATGGTCGAATCTGAACTCCTTGGTCTGAGATTACGAGTAAACGGGACCCTTGATCTGAGCCTCTTGGTTCCTTGGTCGGAGGCGTTTGCAAGGCCACGGCCTGCTCCCCGCGACCAAGAGACCAAGGGGTGCAATGGTTTTCAAGTTGGGAGGGACCAGAGCCAAGCGCCCACGCCTTTCGGTCCACCGGGCTCGCTGGCGCGTGTGGCCTTTGTTCGGCAGAGAGCACGGGCACGCTTGAGAGTACCCTTGGAGATGCCGTGCATGGCAGCCTCTCGCTCGACAGCCGAGGCAGGCCTCGACCCGTCTGCCAGGGCACGTGTGAGGAAGGCCTGCGCTGCGCGCACCTTCGCGCCGTCGTTGGGGCGGGGTTCGGCGAGAGCCTTGACGTGGGCGGGGAAGACGGGTTTGCGCCAGGCGACGGCGACGTCTTCGGGAGCGGACAGGACGAAGGGGATGGCGGGGGCGTCGTCGCTCATGGCAGGACGGAGCGGGACGAGGAAGCGCTTCTCGCCGGGTCCGACGACGGCGGTGGTGAACACGACGGATGCGAGGGGGAGCCGGTTCTGCATGGCGGTGACGGCGCGCGGGTAGTTCGACTCGGGGTTGTGGGTGAGGGCGAGCACGGCTGCGCCCGTGCGTGCGGCGAGGGCCTTGAGCATGCCGAGGACGGTTGACAGGCGGGCGCGGTGCATGGAAGCGAGGTCTTCCACCTGGTCGACAACGAGGAGGGCAGCCATTCCCTCAGCGATGTAGTTGGCGAGCCGCCCCATGACCTTGTCAAGGCTGGGCCATGGCGCAACGAGCTTCGAGCCGGAAGCCGGGGGCGACCAGAACGGGTCCCGCGCGGGCGCCCGTATGCCGACGGGTCTGCGGCGGGGAAGGCGTATCTCATTGCCGTCGTTGTCGAACCCGTACTCATCGTCGTCCTCATCATCGAAATCGTCGTCGTCCTGGTAGACAAACCCGTCGTCCTCGTCGTTGGGCGGGTCGTCGGGGTAGTAGTCGACGGGGTGCGTCGGGGAGAGGAGGTCGGCGAGATAGATGCGGTCGAGGTCGGCACCGAAGAGGCGGAGCGTGGGGAGGACGTCGGCCTTCGGGTTGTCGTCGAGGAGCGCAAGGACGACGGGGGCGGAGGGGAAGGGGGCGTCGGGCTGGTCGGGCGCGGGTGCGCCTCGTGAGACGCGGGCGGCTATGTCGAGTGCGATGGAGGTCTTGCCGGAAGAGGGGTATCCAGCGATGAGGGTGAGCTTGCCGAGAGGGATGCGGTTGGGCCAGAGCCAGTCGGGGGGTTGCTGGATGAAGAACCTGAACGGCTGGAGTCCCGCTCCATGCGCGCCGGAGGCGTTGTAGAGTTTCAGTTCCGGCATGAGGCCGCGCTTTGCGAGGGCGTCGTAGATCCGGGAGGGGGGACAGCTCAAGCAGTTGAATGAGAAGCCGCGGTCCGGGTCGTAGGAGACGTCGAGGGTCGGAGCCTCGGCGTGGCTGTGGGAAGGGCAGTGGACCATGGGGCCACCGGCGCAGTCGCAGCCGGGTAGGCCGCAGCGGAGGGCGCGGTGGAGGCGGTCGAGGTAGGCCGTATCCTGCGGCGAGAGGGTGTTGAGGGCTATGGAGTTGTCGGACGCGGGCGCGGGTTGGGTAGTCATGCACCCATCGTAGGGAGAGGTGCGTCGACTGCGCAACGGGCGCGTGTCAGTGAATCGACGGGGTGAGGAAAGAGGGGCGTGCGAGGTTAGGCATTGTAAGGCCGATGGACGACAAGCAATACCAGTCGCTGAGTTGGTGAATGTCTTGTGTCCCGAGTGGATCGGTGTAGTAATTGCGGCGAGGCGGCTGTGCCCGAAAAGTCCGTCCTGCCCGAAAAGTCAGCATCCTGCCCGAAAAGTCGCTCGCGGCCTCACGCCCAATGGATAGGCTCTCGTCCTTGTATGGGGTGGTCGGGGTTGTCCGCAACGGCCAGGGCGGCGACCTGTTGAACCATACCGCGCCTACGGTCTCTGTCGAGAATCCACCACTCGCCGCGCAACCGCAGACACAAGAATTCAGGGACAACCTCTTGGCCTTCCGTGATTTGGCTGTCCCAGTAATGCCATTGGGCGTAGGTGGGTTCGGGGTCGCAGTAGTATGCGAGCGTCCACGCCGTGCGGTCTAACGCGCCCGACGAGTAGTCCCCGCGAGTGGGATTGGCGATAGGGCCGTACTCGGTGTAGTACCGCCCGTTGTCCAGCAATGCCACAACTGCCTTCCTCGACGGCACGTCCTCCGTGAACCTCACACGGAATCCCCAGCCGCTCACCACGTCGACCTCGGGGAGTTCCGGCGTAGGTTCTTTGCGACGAGGGCGAAGCGTCTCCGACCATCGCCGCGCACGACGACGGGGAGCCGACTCCGGCTCACCGGGTTCGGGCATCATGGCCTTAGAGAAGTAGAGCGCGACTACGGGTGCGCCTGTGTTCATGTCCTGTTGGCAGATTGCTTGGACGATGACCTGAGTTAGGTCTGCCTCGTCATTGGGGTCGTGGACACCGCAAAACGGGCATACGGTGCAGGCTGAGTGGCGGTCCATCAGAAGCCCGCAAAGCGCACGTAGCCCGTGCCACTTCACATAGGGGAGTTCTTCGGACGTGAACGGCACCACGACCCCCCACGGCTGTCCTGTACTCACGGGTGTGGGTTCTCCTTCCTGTTTACCGCGTATAACTAGGTGTGGCCATTCAGGGCAGCCGGGTAGCGGGTGCGCGAGCCATTGGCGACTTCAATGCCCGCCGGATGATGGCCAGTTCCTTCTGGCCGATGATACACGGGAATCAAGCGCTCCCCACTACACTACGCTCCGCCCGTGTGCGCTCCGCAGTCGCCCACGCTGGATACCAGCCTTCGCTGGCATGACGGAGGCAAGGGCGCCCACAAGGGACGCCCCTACACCAAGCCGCCCGAGAGATTCCTCGGCTGCGCTGCGCTCCGCTCGAAATGACAATACCCACGCTACCCTGCCGCCCTCGTTCACCCCCATCCTAACCTTCCCTCGTCGAGGGGAAGGGACCAAAGCCCTCCTACATCCTGCCCCGTCGCGTGCACTGACGGGCACCCTGGATTCCCGCCTTCGCGGGAATGACGGGGGAAGGGCACCCGCAAGGGGCGTCCCTACGCTGAGCAGCCCGAGAGATTTCTCGACTCCGCTACGCTCCGCTCGAAATGACAAGCGCCCGCCGCGCAAAACTCAGCGGTCGTTCTGGATTCCAGCCTTCGCTGGAATGACGGAGGGTGCGGGACTGTACACAGCCGGGTGCCCGGCTTATGCTCGCGCTGATCGCTGAGTGTCGAGCCGGGTCCGGGAAGGAGTGAAGCCGATGGCTGTGATCGATGCCGACACGCACGTGGACGAGTGCGAAGAGACCTGGCGGTTCATGCCGCCCGAGGACGCGCGGTACAGGCCGGTGACGGTCGTCCCCACCGAGGAGATGGGCGACGGCGCTCCAGCCCCCGGATACACGCGGCACTGGCTCATCGGCAGCAACCTCTCGATCCGCCGCATCCGCGACGACGCCCGCACCGGCACGACGATCGACGCCCGGGAGCTAAGGAACGTCGAGACCCGCCTGCAGCACATGGACGAGATGGGCGTTGACGTCCACGTCATGTACCCCACGATGTTCCTCACCTACCTGACGAGCGACCCGCAGGCCCAGACCGCCATCTGCAGGAGCTACAACCGCTGGATGGCCGACAGGTCCGCCCTGAGTAGCGGGCGCCTCCGCTGGGTGGCCGTCCTGCCGATGCTGGACATCGAGGCCGCCGTGGACGAGATGCGCTGGGCGAGCGAGCACGGCGCCTGCGGCGTCTTCAAGCTGGCGACGGAGATGGGCAGGCGCGTGACCGACCCCTACTTCTTCCCCGTCTACCAGGAGGCGAACGACCTCGACCTCCCGCTCTGCATGCACACCGGCTCGGGCGACCCGCCCCAGGGCAGCAGCGCCCCGCTCCTCGGCGATGGCGTCACCGGCACCAACGTCATCGACGCGTTCCACGCCATCGTCTTCGCCGGTCTCGCGTTCAGGTTCCCCCGGCTGCGGTTCGGCTTCATCGAGGCGGGCTCGTCCTGGATCCCGTTCGTGGTCGACCGGCTCTACGCCCGCCGGGAGCGCATGTCCTGGGCATACCGGTCGTTCACCTACACGGACGACCTGAGCGACCTCTTCCACGAGCACCGGCTCTACGTCACCTGCCAGTCGCAGGAGGACATCCCGTACCTGCTGACGTTCGGGACCGAGGACCATCTGATGATCGGCACCGACTACTCGCACGCCGACCTGTCGGCGGAGATCGGGGCCATCGACATCCTGCGGCGCAGGGCCGATGAGGGCGAGTTCAGCCAGACCGCGAAGCGCAAGATACTGGAGGACAACCCGAAGACCTTCTACGGTCTGTGAGGGCAGCATCCCCATGCGCGACAAGGTCTACCCCGACTTCGACGCCGCGGTCGCCGACATCCCGGACGGCGCGTCCATCATGCTCTCCGGCTTCGCCGGGCCCGGCACCGCGCGCAACCTCATCGCCGCGCTGCTCCGGCAGGGCGCGAAGGGGCTCACGCTCATCTCCAACACGCCCGGACGGTGGCAGGACGACCGCGTCGACGTCGGGATGCTCGTGCAGGCGGGGCAGGTCGCGAAGATACACGCCGCCTTCACCGCGTCGCCGCACCCGTCCGTGCAGTCGCCGTTCACGGACCTCTACGAGGCGGGGAAGATCGAGGCGGAGCTGATGCCGCAGGGCACGCTTGCGGAGCGCATCCGCGCCGCCGGGGCGGGCATCGCCGCCTTCTACACGCCCACCGGCGTCGGGACGGAGATGGCGGACGGCAAGGAGACGCGCGTCTTCGACGGCAGGGAGTACGTGATGGAGACCGCGCTTCACGCCGACTACGCATTCGTCCGCGCGCGCCGCGCCGACCGCATGGGCAACCTGCAGTACCACCGCACGCAGCGGAACTTCGGTCCCGTCATGGCGCGCGCCGCCAAGGTGACCATCGTCGAGGTCGACGAGCCGGTGGCCGAGGCAGGCGACATGGACCCGGACCACGTCCACACGCCGGGGCTGTTCGTGGACCGCATCGTCGTCGTCCGGCCGGACGGGATACAGGAGGAGCCGCCCGAGCGATGACGACGGAGAAGCAGCCCCTCGACCGGCAGACGATGGCCAACCGGCTCGCGATGGAGTTCCACGACGGCTGGGTGGTCAACCTCGGCATCGGCATCCCGACGCTCTGCTCCAACTTCGTGCACCCGGACCGGCACATCGTCTTCCAGTCAGAGAACGGTCTGGTGAACTACGGCCCGCTGGCGGAGCGGGGCGAGGAGGACCCGAACCTGGTGAATGCGGGCGGGCAGTACGTGGTGGAGATGGCGGGCATGGCGATACTCGACCACGCGGACTCGTTCGCGCTTATCCGGGCGGGCTACGTGGACGTGACGGTGCTCGGCGCGTACGAGGTCGCCGCGAACGGCGACTTCGCGAACTGGAAGGTGGCGGGCGCGAAGGGAGGCGGCATCGGCGGCGCGATGGACCTGGCCGTCGGCGCGAAGAACGTCTTCCTTGCGCTGGAACACACGACGCGCGACGGGAGACCGCGGCTGGTGGAGCGCTGCGCGCTGCCGGTTACGGCGGTGGGCGTCGTCAAACTCGTGGCGACGAACCTCGGCCTGTTCGAGATCACGGAGCAGGGCTTCCTGCTCACCGAGATCGCGCCCGGTTACACGCCGGAGGACGTACAGGCCGTCACCGGCGCGCAGCTCACTGTCTCGCCGAATCTGCGCGAATTCCGTCGTCGTTAATGGTTCGGGAACCCGGTGCTAAACCTGCTATGCTTTAATCATCGTAAGTTCGATATCGGGTCGGAGAACTGGATGGATCCGGTCAATTGGATGGAACGGCTGGCCTCGCACTACGAGGTGATGCGCAGCCGGTACCCCGAAGAGAAACTGATCATCCTGTTCGACATCGACGGCACGATACTGGACACGCGTTACCTGACCCTGAATGTTCTTCGTTCCTACGATTCGGTCCACGGAACGTCTTATTTCCGGGACCTTCGCATTCCGGAAATAACCACGCACGAGGACAACGTCCGGGAACTCCTGGCGCGTTTCGGGCTGCCCACGGCCGATCTCGAACGGATCGCGGCGTGGTATGAGCGCGCGTACTGGTCGCCGGATGCGGTGCTGTGGGCGCACCGGCCCTTCTCCGGGGTCATGGAAGTCATGCGGTGGTTCCAGATGCAGCCCGATACGTTCGTGGGGTTGAATACCAGCAGGACAGAGGCGATCCGCGAGGAGACGCTGGACTGTCTGAATGAGCTGGGCAGGGAGTACAAGGTCCGGTTCACCAGCGACCTGTTGCACATGAACCCAGGCCCCCGGGACGGGAACGTCCCGCAGGTGAAGGCCGCCGGGGTCCTGCAGTTCCAGCAAGCGGGATACCGCGTGTTCGCCGCAGTGGACAACGAGCCGGCCAACCTGGCAGCGATCGCCGAGGTGGACCCCTCCCACGAGGTCATGCTGCTTCACGCCGACACGATCTTCGAGTCCCAGCGGAAGGCGCTGCCGCCGCGCTCCGTCAGCGGGGACGTGTTCGACCTCACGCAGTTGGCCCAGGAGACGGACCTGCCGCGGCACGTCCAGCTCGTGTGGCACGGGATCAACGACGCGCGCAACCTGCGCCTGTTCCTGGCGTCCAACGTGGCATGGGGTGAGGCTGACGTGCGGCTGCACCCGGCGTCCGAGCAGCTGGTGCTCCGGCACGACCCGCTGGACGGCGCTCATCCCTGCCGCCAGGAAGACCTGCTGCCGCTGGAGGAGATGCTGGAGTGCGTGGCTGCCTCCGGCAAGTCCATCAAGCTGGACCTGAAGGAAGGCGGTTCCGTGGTCCACGAGAGTCTGGCGGCCCTGCGGGATGCCGGTTTCGACGATCCCCGGATCTGGTTCAACGCCAACGCCAACGTCCTGGGAAAGGAGGGGTTCGCGGTCCTACAGGACGCCTACCCCTCGGCCATCTTCCAGGTCCCCATCGATGCCATGGTGCCCATCCTGCTGAACAGGCCCGAAGAGGGGCTGGAGTGCCTGGAGGAGCTGCGCTCCTGGGGCATCACCCGGCTATCGGTCAAGTGGGATAAGCCGCAGATGGGCTGGCTGGTGGAGCAGCTGAACTCGTGGGGGTTCGAGACCAACGTCTACAACGTGCCGGACCTGAAGGCCTTCCTGAAGACGGCGCTCCTCCAGCCCCGGTCCATCACGTCCGACTTCAACTTCCCGCAGTGGAACTACTTCGGCAGGGGCTCAGGCCAGGAAGGGAAGTACCACGAGTACGCCGTCACGACTTAGGCGGCTCTGAGCCGGGCGGGCCCTCACCCACGCGCTGAAGCGCGTTGCCCTCTCCCCCAGGAGAGGGGATCGAGCAAGGGCACCCACGAGGGATGCCCCTACACCGGTCATGCGCCGTCCGGCGGGGCGAGGACGCGCTCGATGAATTGGGACGCTATCTCCAGACCACGCACGTCGATGCTGTGGCCGAGGCCCGGCAGCAAGTAGGCCTCGACCGGGAAGCCGAGGTCGGCGAGGGTCTGCCCCGCCTTCGCCGTCGACTCCGGGGGCAGCACCGTGTCCTGCTCGCCGTGGACCAGGACGATGGGCGGCTTCTGCCGGACCTCGTCGGCCAGCCACTCGGGGAAGAGGAGCGATCCGCTGAGCCCGACGACACCGGCCACCGGGCGCTCCATGCGGGGCGCAGCGTAGAGCGAGGTCATACACCCCTGCGAGAAGCCGATGAGCACGCACCGGTCAGGGGTCAGGCCGTACTCGTCCAGCAGTTCGCCGACATAGGTCTCGACGATGCGTCCCGCCTCCCGCAGGCCCGCCATCCGTTCGTCCGGCGGTTCGAGCGGGAACCAGCGCAGGCCGAAGCCGGCCTCCACGTACGGGTTGGGCGCGTCCGGCGAGTGGAAGGCCATGTGCGGGAAGCGCGGGCCGAGCGCTATCGTGAGCCCGATGAGGTCGTTCCCGTCGGCGCCGAGGCCGTGCAGCAGGATGCCGAGCGAGTCGGGCGCGCCGCCCGCGTGCGGTCCGCGGGACGGGCCGTTGAGTATGGGCATGTGGTGTCTCCTCGTGTGAGATAATACCCGCATGACGACACGGACACGAAGCCGCTCAACCGGCTCCACCCGCATCTCCCACACGGCGGAGAACTACCTGCTCTCGCTCGCGATCCTCCAGGAGGACGGGCTGAAGCCGCACATGAGCGAACTGGCCTCCTACCTGCGCCGCATCCCGGAGGGGGAGGAGGTCGGCACGACGCTCGCCTCGGTCTCCGGCATGGTGCAGCGCATGGCGAAGGAGGGGCTGCTCCAGGTGACGAAGGAGAAGCGGATAGACCTCACGCCGGCGGGGTTCACCCGCGCCCGCGACGTGGTGCGCCGCCACCGCCTGGCCGAGCGGCTGCTCGTGGACGTGCTCGGCGTGCCGCTGGAGCTGGCAGAGGCCGAGGCGCACAGCCTGGAGCACGGCATCTCGCCCAACCTGCTCTCGCGCATCGAGGAGCGGCTCGGCCACCCGGAGACCTGTCCCTACGGGCGCCCCATCTACAACGCTGACGACACGGAACTGCGCACGTCCGACCCCGGCACGCTGCGCCTGAGCGAGGCGAAGAAAGGCCCCGCCTACGTCGTGACGCGCATCCCGGACGAGGATTTCCCGCTGCTCACCTACCTGGTCAAGAGCGACGTGCTCCCGGGCGAGCGTATCGTCGTCGAGGAGATCGCGGACTACCGTGGTGTCGTCGACGTCAGCCGCGGCGGTCAGCAGGTCTCGCTGGGGATGGACGTCGCGGCGCGGATCTGGGTGCGGCCGGCCTAGCCCGGCTGGCGCGACGCCGCACCACCTCTCAGGGCCCTCACCCACGCGCTGAAGCGCGTTCCCCTCTCCCTCAGGAGAGGGGGCCGAACACCCCGCTCCACCCCCGCCCCCCCGGATGGCCCTCACCCACGCGCCAAGCGCGTTGCCCTCTCCCTCAGGAGAGGGGATCAGCGGGGCTGAGTCAGCACGTCCACGACGGCGGGCTTGCCGGAGCGGACGCTCGCGATCGCCTCGTCGAGCGCCGGGCCGAGCGCGTCCGGCTCCGCCACCGGCCCGAACCCGGCTATGTCGAACGCCCGCGCGAGCGTCGCGAAGTCCGGCGCGGGGTCGGTGATCTGGATGCCGATGCCCTTGTTCTCGACGGGGCGGTCACGCCAGCGGGCCATGCGCTCCTGGTGCTCCTCGTCGTTGTAGTACGAGCGGTTGTTGAAGACGACGACGAGCAGGGGGATGCCGCAGTGCGCGGCGGTCCAGAGCGCGTTGGAGGTCATCAGGAAGTCGCCGTCGCCGACGACGCTCACGCACAGGCGTCCGGTGCCCTTGTAGGCGAGCGCCGCACCTACCGACGACGGCAGGCCGTAGCCGACTCCGGCGCCGCGCCCGCCGCCGAGTTCGTGGGCGTGCTCAGTGATCTCGAGCACGTCGCGGACGCGGCGGCCGTGCGAGTTGACCATCGCCCACTCGGTGCCCTTCACTCGCTCCGCGATCTCGCCGTAGAGCCGGGCCGCGGAGATGGGCGCGGCGTTCCAGTTGTCGCTGACCCACTTCTCCGAGGCGGCGCGCATCTCGTCGTGCATCGCCGTAACGCGCGCACGGCGCTCCTCGACCGCAGCGCTTTTCGTGAGGCGCTCGCGGAGCGCAGTCGCCAGCAGCGGGACCGTCTGCGACGTGTCCGCCGCGATGGGGACCTCCACCGGCAGCAGCCACTGGTTGTCGGTCACCCAGTTCTGCCGCTCCTGGTCGAGCAGCGTGACGTGGATTAGGCGCGTCCCCCGCGGCACAGCGAGCTGCAGCGCGCCGCGCTCGCGCACCGACGGCCCGAGCGGTACGCCGAGGCTCGGCACGTCCAGCGCGAGCACCACGTCGGCGTCGGCCAGCGCGCGCTCGCGGACGCCGGTGAGGTCGAGCGGGTGGGTGTTCGGGAAGCCAAAGCGTCCCTCGGCGTCGACGACGGCGCAGGCGAGCGTCTCGGCCAGCTCGACGACGGCGGGCAGCGCCGACGGGTTGCGCCCGACCTCGCCGACGACCATGACGGGCCACGACGCTCCGGCGAGCGCGTCGACGGCCTTCGCGAGCGCATCCGGGTTCGGGGCGGGCGGCGCGGGTGGCCGGAAGAGCGATACGTCCGGCACGGGAAGCGTCTCCTCCATGCGCTGCTCCTGGATGGTGCTGTCGAGGCAGATGTAGACGGGCCCCTTCGGGTCGGTCATGGCGGTGCGCACGGCACGCAGGAGCGACTCGGGCATCGCCTCGATGCTGGCGGGCTGGTCGTCGAACTTGACGTAGTCGCGGACGGCGTTGCCCTGGACGAGCGCGGAGTGCACCCAGTCCGTGGAGCGTCGCTGGTTGGCGTCCTGCGGTCCGCCGCCGCCGAGGTTGATGATGGCGGAGCGGTCGCACCAGGCGTTGAAGATGGCCATGGATGCGTGCTGCAGGCCGACGACGTTGTGGAGGCCGGTGGCGATGGGCTCGCCGGTGACACGGAAGTAGCCATTGGCGACGGCGACGGCGATCTCCTCGTGGGTGCAGAGGACCATCTCCGGGCCGCCGGAGCCGAAGTTGACGATGGAATCGTGCAGGCCTCGGTAGCTGGCGCCGGGGTTGAGGGCGATGTACTTCACGCCGAGGGCGCGGAGCACCTCGACCATGTAGTCGGAACCGTAGACCGCGGCGCTGGGCGTGCCGCCGCTCAACGGGGTGTTCGCTGCCTTCGTCGTCATTGGTTGTTACTCCTTTACAGGCGCAGGAGGCGTTCGGCGTTGCCGTGGTAGATCGCCTCGCGCTCGTCGTCCGTGCAGTCGAGACGGTCGACCATGCCGATGTGGTGGCCGTCGGCGAAGGGGTGGTCGGTGCCGAGCAGCAATCGGTCGGCGCCGACGACGCGGTAGCAGTACGCGAGGGCGTCGTCGTTATGGGCGACGGTATCGACGTAGAGGCGCGTGAAGTAGTCGCTCACCGGCCTCAGGTTGCCATTGACGTTGGCGCGGATGCGTCCTCCCAGGTAGGGCAGCACGCCGCCGATGTGCGGCACGATGAGCTCGAAGCCGGGCTCGTAGTCGAAGATGCCGGACTGGATGAGGCGCACCGTGGCCAGCGAGGTATCGAAGAGGAATCCCATGCCGGGCATGAGCGTGCCGTCGATGGTGGCGGTGTTGAGGGGAGCGGTGGGGTGCAGGTTCAGCGGGTAACCGAGGGCGGCGATACGCTGGTAGACCGGCATGAACTCCGGGGCGTCGAGCGGCTTGCCGTACGTGTTCGAGAAGAGCTGGAAGCCCTTGAAGCCGAGGTCGTTCACGCAGCGTTCGGCCTCCGCGATGGTCCGGTCGGGGTCGCCGAACCCCAGGCTTCCCATCGCCGCGAACTTTCCGGGGTACTGCTCGACGACGCGAGCGAGGAAGTCGTTGATGCGGATGGCCCAATCGTCGGCCTCGTCACCGCCGAGGAGTTCGGGGCCGGGGATGCCGTGGGTGAGCACGGAGAAGTCCACGCCCATGGTCTCCATCGCCGCGAGCTTAGCCTCGATCTCGCGGTGTCCGGGCGGGGAGACGATGCTGTACGCCGGCGAGCACGCGGTGATGAGTTGGCCGTCCCTGATGACGACGTTCGGGAACTCGTTGCGCGTCGCCAGGTAGTCGGCGAAGTCCTGGAAGTAGGTGTGGGTGTGGACGTCGATCTTCATAAGGCTCCTCGTGGCAAGGTTCCTGCCTTCGCAGAAACGACGCGGGAGATCATGTGGCCGGTACGAACCGCATCGAGAGGGAGTTGACGCAATGGCGAGTGTTGGTGGGGGTGAAGCCCTCGCCCATGAAGACGTGGCCGAGGTGTCCGCTGCAGCCAGCGCACTCGATCTCCGTGCGCATGCCGTCCGGGTCCGGCAGGCGGACCACCGCGCCCTCGACCTCCTTGTCGAACGCGGGCCAGCCGCAGTGGGCGTCGAACTTGTCGACGGAGCGGTAGAGCTCGGCGTCGCAGCGTCGGCAGACGTACGTGCCGGGCTGGTAGAAGTCGTCGTACTCGCCGGAGAAGGGGTACTCCGTCCCCTTCTGCTCGATCACCCAGCGCTCCATCGGGGTCAGTTCGTTCCAGGCCATCGTTCACCCCCATCCTAGCCATCCCCCGTCAAGGGGGAGGGGACCAGGCAGCCGGATACTACGCGAACGCGGGCCAGACGTCCTGCTCGAAGCGCTCCCACTGTCCGGCCTGGTCCCACGATGCGAAGCGGACGATGACGGTGTCCGCGCCCGCGTCGGCGAACTCCTGGATGCGCTCCGCGACCTCTCCGGGCGTTCCCCACGGCCCCCAGGAGCTGCCCCAGTGGGCGACCTTGTAGTAGTTGATGAGGAAGTCGTGCGCCTCGGCTTCCGATGCCTGCCGGTCAGCGCCGAGGTTGACGGTGAGGTAGTAGGCGTACTGGAAGGACTCCTTGTCCCGCCCCTCTTCCACGCGGGCCAGGTCAACCTTCCCGATCGTCTCTGCGTACTGGATCGGCGAGTCGGTGATGCCGATGATGCCGTCGCCGTGGCGGGCGGCGCGGCGCACCTGGGCCTCGGAGCCGGTGCGGTAGTGCGTCGCGAGCAGCATCGGCACGCCGCCGGTCTGCACGGGTTTGGGGTCGAGCGTGAGGTCCTCGAATTGGAAGTGCGTCCCCTCGAAGGAGATATTGTCCTCCGTCCAGAGCCGCTTCATCAGGCGGACGGTCTCGGAGAAGCGCCCGGCGCGCGTCTCCGGCGCGACGCCCGCGGCTATCCAGTCCTGCCGCTGGTCGTCGTTGAACGCGCCGCCGACGCCCGCGCCGATGACGATGCGTCCACCGGAGACGATGTCCGCGGTGGCGATGCTGTGCGCCAGCGGCACCGGAGGGCGTATCGCGGGCAGCAGCACCGCGGTGCCGATGCGGACGCGGGAGGTGCGGGCAGCGATGGCCGACATCGCGGTCACGGGTTCGAGCCGGGGCTTCGAGACGAGGCTGTCGCCGACCCAGACGGAGTCGAGCCCGGCGGCCTCGGCGCGCTCCGCGAGGTTCAGCATGGGGTCGGCGGAGTAGGGGGTGCCCTCGCGCTGCGCGCGCATCACCATGCCCCTCGTTCCGAGCAGCAAACCTATCTTCGGTTTCGCCATCTATCGCTCCTGTTCAGCCAAGCCTTCCAATCGTAGACGCTCTGCGCGAACCCGGCGACGTTCTCCTTCGCCCATTCGTAATCGGCGCGGGTGTCGAGGTCGAACGCGACGCGCGGCAGGTCGGGAGTGACCAGCGCCGCTCCCGCTCTAGTCGCGGCCTCACAATGCTTCTGAAAGCTCTGCTCTCCTAGCAGCGGCTCGAACGCAGTGCCAGCGGGTTGCAGCAGTGCGTTCGTACCGCCGTCGCTCGATGCACGGACGCAGACCGTGGCGGCGTAGCCATCGCTTGCTGCGACCAAGGCATGCACATCGTCGCCGGTGATCAGGGGCAGGTCGCCGGGCAGGAAGAGCGCGGCTGCCGCTCCGTCCACGTACGCGGCCTGCATACCGGCCCAGAGCGCCGCGTTCAGGCCGACGGCGGAGTCAGGAACCCAGCGCGCTCCGGACGACTCAGCAACTCCGCGCACGGCCTCGTCGCCGCCCACGACCACGCACGCTCCTTGCGCCGTGGCGGTCACCGCGGCAGCGACGACGCGCTCCAGCATCAGGAGCACGACGGCCTGTCGTTCGAGCGGCGGGAGGTCATTCCAGAGGCGCGTCTTGGCCTCGGCCAGCGGCTTCATCGGTACGATGGTCCGCAGCGGATGGGGCAGTTCGACGGTCACCGTGCACTCCGTCGATGCGCGGTGCGCTCCACGACGGTCAGCACCTCGCGAGCGAGGGCCGTCTTGTCGGCGTCCGTCGTCATGATCGTTGGGGCAACGTGGGCCGCGAGGCCGAGCGCTTCGACCGCAGAGGCATCGGCGGCGTCGCTCTCGTCGAGCACGAGCACGTCAATGAGCCCCGCATAGCGCCGCGCGACACCGGCGTTGCTCACCTCCTCGCCGAGCTCGGCCATCATCTTCGCGGCGGGGCCCTTGAGCGCCCGCCCTCCGACGATGGGGCTGACGGCGATGCGCGCTCCGGCGAAGCGCTCGATGGCGTCGCGCACCCCCCGTACGGCGAGCACGGGCTCGATGCTTACGAGCGGGTTGGAGGGGCAGAAGACGACGGCGTCCGCGTCTGCCAGCGCGTCGGCAAGGGCAGGGGAGGGAGGCGCGTCGTCTGCCCCGGCGAACCGGACGCCGGTTATGCGCGGCTCGCAGGCGTGGCGCACGAAATACTCCTGGAAGGCCATCTCGCCGTGCTCCGTCCGGGCGATCGTGCGGACGGGGGCGTCCGACATCGGGACGACGGGGTGGCGGATGCCAAGGGCATCGCATATCGCGCGGGTGGCCTCGGTCAGCGTGCACCCCGCCGCGAGGAGTTCCGTGCGGCGCAGGTGCATCGCGAGGTCAAGGTCGCCGAGCCGGAACCACGTCTCGCCGCCGAGCCTCCCGAGCGCGTCCAGCGCGCGGAACGAGTCGCCGGCGACGCCCCAGCCGGTCTCGGGGTTCGTGAGCCCGGCGAGCGCGTAGACGACCGTGTCGACGTCCGGGGAGACGTGCAGGCCGTGGAACGTCTCGTCGTCGCCGGTGTTGACGGCGACGGTCAGTTCGTCCGGTGAAAGGAGGCGCGACAGGCCGAGGGCGAGCTTCGCGCCGCCGACACCGCCCGATATGGCGAGCACTCGTGGCATGGCGGGGCCATTGTAGCGGTGCGAGGAGTTGAGACGGGGGCTTGCAGGACGATTGTAAGCATGACATCATACTTACATGAAGCGCACGCAGGTTCAACTGGACGAAAAGAGCTACGAACTGTTGCGGCGGAGAGCGCATGAGCGCCGTGTCTCTGTGGCGGCAGTCGTGCGGGAGGCAGTCGGACAGTACCTGGCCGAGGCGCCGCGGCGTAAACGGGCGCTTGCTGATTTCGGATTCATCGGGATCGGGAGGAGCGACCAGTCCGACTACGCGCCGGTCTCCGAGCGGCATGACGAAGCCTTGGCGGACGCGACGTATGCGGAGATGCAGGAGAAGGCGGACGAGTTCAGCCGCCGCCACGGGCTGAACCGCTCGTGATCTTTGTAGACACCTCAGCGATCTACGCACTCATCGATGCAGACGACCCGCGCCATGCCGCTGCGGTTTCGCTCTTCCGAACCGCGAATGACAACGACGAGGCGCTCCTGGTCCATTCGTACGTCATCTCCGAAGCCGCCGACCTGATGCGGCGCCGGCTGGGAACGGAAGCGGCTCTTGCCTTCCTGTACGGCCTCACCCACTTCACGCTGCACTGGATAGACGCGAGCGACCATGCCGAGGCGGTGGCCCTGCTCGCAGCGCGCAACCGGCGGGGGCTCAGCCTCGTGGACTGCGCGAGCTTCGTTGTCATGCGCAGCTACGGGCTGACGCACGGATTGTTCTTCGATGATGACTTCGAGCGGGAAGGGTTCGCACTCTACTCAGGATGACCGAGCCAGCGCCTCAGGCAACGTGGGGCCTTCCAGGTCGGGCGCGCGCTGTCCCTCGTAGCGGAAGGCCTCGAGCTTGATGAGCTCCCGGTAGGAGCCGAAGCGCTCCGGGTGCTCGGCAGCGACGTCCAGCGGCTCCGGCTCGTCGGGTTCGACCTCGTGGGCGCGGCGCGTCTCGTAGAGCGTCGTCCGTTCGACGGGGAGGCGTCCGGCGTCGCGGATCCAGCGCCGCAACTCGGACGGCGGGACGAGCTGGCCGTAGGACGCGCCTGCGGCGGTGGAGATGCTCTCGTTGATGAGGGTGCCGCCCACGTCGTTGCAGCCCGCCGTCAGCAGCAGCTGGGCGAGTTTCGGCCCTTCCTTCACCCAGGAGCACTGGATGTTGTCTATCCAGCCATGCAGCATGATGCGGGCTATGGCGTGCATCCGCACGACCTCGGCGCCGGTTGCGCCGGGGCGCATCTCGTCCGACATCTGCTTCACGAACATGGGCGCTTCCGCGTGGACGAAGCTCAGGGGCACGAACTCGGTGAAGCCGCCGGTCGCTTTCTGGATGTCGCGCAGGTAGGCGAGGTGGGCGGCGCGGTGTTCGTTGGTCTCGACGTGGCCGAACATGATGGTGGACGTGGTGGGGATGCCGAGCCGGTGCGCGGTGGTGATGACCTCCGTCCACTGGTCGACGGTGATGCGTCCCGGCGCGATGCGGTCACGCACGGGCTGGTCGAGTATCTCCGCCGACGTGCCGGGGAGGGAGCCAACACCGGCGTCGCGGAGTCCGCGCAGGTAATCCTCGATCGAGCCGCGGGAGCGGACGGCTCCGTACAGCACCTCCTCGGGTGAGAAGCCGTGGATGTGGATGTCAGGCAGGTCGGCCTTCAGCTCGCGGGTCAGGTCTATGTAGAGCGAGCCTTCCATCTTCGGAGGGAGTCCCGCCTGGATGCAGACCTCGGTTGCGCCGAGGTCCGCGGCCTCCCGGGCGCGGCGGAGGATCTCGTTGAGCGGGAGGAAGTAGCCCTCCTCCTCACGGAAGTCGCGGCTGAATGCGCAGAAGCCGCAGCGCTTGATGCAGACGTTCGTGAAGTTGATGTTGCGGTTGACGACGTAGGTGACGCGGTCGCGGTTGACCTGCCGCCGCAGCTCGTCCGCCGTGGCCATCAGCGCAAGGAGCGCCGCACCGTCGGTCTCGAAAAGGCGTGTGCCCTCCTCCACCGTGACCTCGCCACCCTCGAGGGGCTTCGCGAGGATGCGGGCGATGTCGCGGGGAACGCCGCTCAACAGCGACTCCAGCCCTCGCCAGCCGTGCTCCGCCTGTCCGTTCGATGTGCTCACTGTTCGCAACTCCAACGCTCAAGTTCGGGTCTCACGTAGCCGTCGTCGTCAGTCAACTCCGCGAGGCGGGATGCGACCTGCGGCGAGCGCGTCCACGCGCCATCGAGGACGTACGAGGGGTAGAGTGCGGTGCGCTCCCGCAACTCGTAGCCCGCCTCGTCCGTCAGGGCGCGCAGCCGGTCGGTGTCCGGCCACGCCGCCTCCGGGTTGATGAAGTCCTTAGTCAGGGGAGAGACGCCTCCCCAGTCGTTGATGCCGCAGAGCAAGTACGTCTCGTAGCCGTCCGCCTGCAGGTTGGGCGGAGCCTGGATGTTCATATCGGGGCCGAGCAGCAGGCGGGCGACGGCGAGGGTGCGCAGCATGTCCAGGGCCGACGGCTCCGGCGCGCCGCGCATCCGTGTTCCGGGCTTCGCGCGGAAGTTCTGGACGATGACCTCCTGGACGTTGCCGCAGCGCTCCTGCACGTCCCGTATCGCGAGCAGCGCGTCGACACGCTCCTCCGCCGTCTCGCCGATGCCGATGAGGATGCCGGTGGTCATCGCGACGCCGAGTTCCGCAGCGGTCTCCAGCGTCGCGACGCGTTGCTCCGGCCGTTTCGTCACCGTTCCGTGGTGCGGGCCGCCGGGCTCGTGCAGGCGGAGGCTGGCGCTCTCCAGCATGATGCCCATGCTGGCGTTCCATGGGGCTATCGCCGCCATCTCGTCGCGGTCGAGCGTGCCGCAGTTGGTGTGCGGCAGCAGGCCGGTCTCCTCGAGCACGAGCCTGCTCATGGCTGCGACGTAGTCCGGCGTGGAGTCGAAACCGAGTCCGCGCAGGGTCTCGTGCATCTCCGGGTGGCGCTCCTCCGGATGGTCGCCGAGGCTGAGCAGGGCCTCCTTGCAGCCGAGTTCCGCACCGCGGCATGCGACTGCCAGCACCTCGTCTGGCGTCATCGTGTGCGCGCCGCGCTGTCGCGGGCCCTTGACGAACGTACAGTAGCCGCAGCGGTCGCGGCAGAGGTTGGTGAGGGGCAGGAAGACCTTGCGAGAGTAGGTGACGCGGCGGTGGGGGCGGGCACGGTCGTTCAACCCGCAGGCGGCGGCCATGAGCGCGGTCAGGTCGGCGGGATCGTGCGAGGCCATCAGGCGGTAGCCGTCGTCCGGTGTCAGGCTCCCGCCTGCCAGCGCCTTCTCGATAACCGCCTGGGTGGAACTACGAACCGTCTGCGTTGCCATCGCTCCTCGAATGAATGAGTGATCGAACCCGCGACGGCGGTACGCCGGTCAGCGGGCCGAGGCGCGATGGGCCTCCCACGGAAGTTGGATGGTACCATGCACGCGGAGGCCGGCCAACCATGGGAACGACGACGCTCGTTACGCGGTCGCTTGCGATCGTGGTACTTGGAGCCGCGACGCTCGTATCGCTGGGCGCGTTGCGCGACTGGCTGGGGGACTGGGCGGCGCTGTTCTGGACCTGCGCCACGATGTTTTTCCCGTGGGTCGCGGGCATGGCGGCAGGCCATCGTATCGGCGTGAACGCACCTGCCAAGCTCACGGGAGCGGCCATAGGCGTCATCGTCGTCATCGCGCCGCTGTACGCGTTCGCGGCGATGCCGCTGCGCGACGCCCCGGTTAACGGCGACTGGTGGATGCTGGCGGGGCCGTTCGCCGCGCTCGGCGCGGTGCTCGGCGGCATGGCGCTGCCGGTGGGCGTGCGGGTCCGGAGCGCTCGGCGCTCGGCGGAGGCGTAGCCCTCACCCGCCGCGCTGTCGCGCGCCGACCTCTCCCTTGGGAGAGGTGTGGGACGAGGTTGCGCGCTAAAGTGCGGGATGGTTCGACAGGCTCACTATGAGCGGGAGGGCCTGAGAGATTTCTCGGCTCCGCTCGAAATGACAGTGGGGGAGGGAGTACCTCTGATATGGCAACGCTTACAGAGAAGACGGCGCTCGTGACCGGCGGGGCGAGCGGCATCGGGAAGGCGATCGCCGAGCGCTTCGCGGAGGAGGGGGCGCGCGTCGTCATCAACGACATCAACGAGTCCGGCAGCGACGTCGCGGAGGCGATCGGCGGGTCGTTCATCCAGGCCGATCTCGCGGACATGGAGCAGACGCGCTCACTGGCCGATCAGGTGCTCGATGAGCACGGCGGCGCGGACATCCTCGTGAACAACGCGGGCGTCCAGTACGTCTCGCCCATCGAGGAGTTCCCGGAGGAGGAATGGGAGCGGATGCTGCAGATCATGCTCACCACTCCGTTCCAGCTGACGAAGCACCTGCTGCCCACGATGAAGGAGCGCGGATGGGGGCGCATCATCAACATGTCGTCGGTGCACGGCCTCATCGCGAGCCCGAACAAGTCCGCGTACATCGCGGCGAAGCACGGCATCGTGGGGCTGACCAAGGCGACGGCGGTGGAGGCGGGAGCGTTCGGCATCACCGCGAATGCCATCTGCCCGTCGTTCGTGCGAACGCCGCTGGTCGAGAACCAGCTGCCGGACCTCGCCCGGATGGCGGGGGTCAGCGTCGACGATGTGGTGGAGCAAGTGGTGCTGGCGCAGGCGGTGGTCAAGCGGTTCATCGACCCGCGGGAGGTGGCGGAGCTCGCGCTGTTCCTCGCGTCGGACGCGGGCAGCGCGCTCACCGGCGCGACGTACAACATCGACCTCGCGTGGACGGCGCGCTGAGCGTTTGACGCCCGGCCCCGGCGGGCGTACTCTCGCACCAGCGTTCAAGCGTATTGGAGGAGGTTCGCGATGACGACGACGCAGGATGCTCCGGCCGGTGTGCTCGACCTCTCCGGTGAGGTGCTGATCTCCGCCGACTCCCACGTCATGGAGGAGCCGGACTTCTGGCACAGCAAGCTGCCCGACACCCTGAAGGGCGACGTTCCCGAATTCCCTCCACGGCCCAAGACGGGCACGGAGATGGACGACCAGCGCCCCGGCGGCTACGACCCGAACCATCGCATCACCGAGATGGAGACGGACGGCGTCTCCGCCGAGGTGCTCTACCCGACGCTGGGGCTGCGCCTGTTCAGCCTGGAGAGCCCCGAGGCGCAGGAGGCGTGCTTCCGTATCTACAACGACTGGCTGATGGAGTACTGCTCGGTCGCACCGAAGCGGCTCGTCGGCATCCCGTGCATCGCGACCTACGACATCGACAAGGCCGTCGCGGAGCTGCATCGCACGCACGAGGGCGGGCTGTACGGCGCGCTCATCTGGCAGGTGCCGCACCCGGACCTGCAGTTCACGAGCGGCCACTACGACAAGCTCTGGGCCACCGCCCAGGAGCTGGACGTGCCGCTGCACCTGCACATCCTGACGGGTTTCGACTACAGCGCCCACATGAACTTCGGCGAGCGGAAGGGCGACCCGCTGCTCGCGCATCGCGGCTCCGTGAACCTCAAGCTGCAGAGCGTCACGAACTCGCTGTTCGACCTCATCTTCACCGGCGTCTTCGAACGCTTCCCGCGCCTGAAGATGGTGGTGGTGGAGAGCGAGATAGGCTGGATACCGTTCGTGCTCCAGCAGTGGGACTACTACTACAAGCGGTTCAAGGACTCACGGCCGATGCCGATGACGATGCTGCCGAGCGAGTACTTCTACCGCAACTGCTACGCGACGTTCTTCAACGACTACGTGGGCGGTCAGCTGCTCTCCTGGTGGGGGCAGGACAACTGCATGTGGTCCACGGACTACCCGCACCCGAACTCGCCGTGGCCGAACTCGCGGCGGGTGCTCGCGGAGAACCTCGGTCACCTGCCGGTGGAGACGATCCACAAGCTGGTGAACACGAACGTCCGGAAGCTGTACCCCATCGAGGGGTAGGGCGCTCGGTACCTCCTGCCGCGTGCGCTGGTAGCGCACGTGCGACCTGCCGGTCATCTGGATTCCCGCCTTCGCGGGAATGACGGAAGCTGGGGCTGCGAGATTCCTGCCTGAGCAGGAATGACGATGACCCCGGAGGCGCGGGAGAGCAGCATGGACATGGGTCTGACAGGCAAGGTCGTGCTCATCACGGGTGCGGGCAGGAACATCGGGAGGGCGACCGCCGAGGCGTTCGCTGCGGAGGGCGCGCGGCTCGTTCTCTCCACGCGCCGGAGCAGCGGGCCGCTGGAGGAGACGGCGGGTGCCTGCCGAGCGGCAGGCGCCGAGGTCGTCACCACTCTCTGCGACGTGGGCGACGAAGAGCAGGTGCAGGCGGCGGTGCGGATGGCAGAGCGCGCCTTCGGCGGCGTCGACATCCTGGTCAACAACGCGACGAATCGCGTCGCGGGTCCCTTCCTCCAGCAGTCCAACGAGGACTGGCGGGCCACTGCTTCCGCCAACCTGGACGGCCCCATCTTCGCCAGCCGCGCGGTGCTGCCCGGGATGGTGGAGCGCGGGTGGGGGCGCATCGTCAACTACTCCGGCGTCTCCGCCTATAGGGGCGGCACTGCCCTGAAGGCCGCCGTCAAGCTCGGCGTCGTCGGCCTCACCCGTGGGCTCGCGCGCGAGTTCGGCAAGCACGGCGTCACGGTGAACGCCATCGCCCCCGCCTCCATCGAGGGCGAGCGGGACCCCGGCACCGAGCGGGACGTCGACGTCTCCGGCATCGACCCCCGGCTGCCCATCCCGCGCTTCGGCCAGCCCGAGGAGGTTGCGGCGCTCGTGGTCTACCTCTGCAGCAAGCACGCGGGCTATGTGACGGGCCAGACGTTCCACATCAACGGCGGAGAGATACTCCAGTAACACCCAACGAGGAGACCCTATGACCCAGCGATCCCCACTCGATACCCTCGCTTCCTACGTTGCCGGCGCCCTCGACCTGCCCCTTCCGCCCGCCGTGCTGGAGAAGACGAAGCATCACGTCCTGGACACGATCGCGGCGATGGTCACCGGCTCCCGGCTCAAGCCCGGCGAGGCCGCCATCAACTTCGTCCGCTCCCAGGGAGGCGTCCCGGAGGCGGCAGTCGTGGGTTCGAACGTGGTCACCACCGCTATCAACGCCGCCATGGCGAACGGCATGCTGGCGCACTCGGACGAGACCGACGACTCTCACGCGCCGTCGCTCACCCACCCCGGCTGCGCCGTGGTACCTTCCGTACTCGCGGTGGCCGAACGCGAGAATGCCTCCGGCGAGGCGTTCCTTCGCGCGGTGGCGCTCGGCTACGACGTCGGCTCGCGCATCGCACGGCTCATGGGCGGCATCGACGCCCGAGGCTGGCACGGCCACGCCACGCACACCATCGGTCCCATGTTCGGGTCGGCGGCCGCAGCATCAGCCCTGGTTGGACTCGACCCGCAAGGCGTCCGCTACGCGCTCTCGTACACCGCGCAGCAGGCCTCCGGCATCACGTCCTGGGCGCGCGATTCCGAGCACGTCGAGAAGTCGTTCGTGTTTGGCGGGAACGGCGCACGCTCCGGCGTCACTTCCGCGCTGTTCGTCGCGTCCGGCATGACAGGGGAAGAGGACGCGTTCGAGGGAGACAACGGCTTCCTGGACGTGTTCTGCCCCCGCCGGGACGAGTTCCCCCAGTGGGTGTCGAGCCTCGGCGACCACTACGAGATCACGCTCACCAACATAAAGAAGTTCTCGGTCGGCTCGCCGATCCAGGCTGCAGCCGAGGCGATGTCATCGCTCGTCACCGAGCACGGCGTCGCTCCGTCCGATATCCGGGAGGTGGAGGCGCTGCTGCCTCCGCAGGGGGCCAACATCGTGAACGGTCGGCACATGCCGGACGTGAACCTCCAGTACTGCATGGCCGTCATCGCGCTGGACGGCGGCAGGCTCACCTTCCAGGCGACGCACACCTATGAGCGTATGAGCGACCCGGACGTTGTCGAGCTCATGGCGAAGGTCCGCCTGCAGGGGAATCCCGAGTTCGCGGGCATGGAGCGGCAGCGGCCCGCCACCGTGCGCATCCACACCGCGAGCGGCGTCCTGGAGCGGCATGTGCCCGCAGTCCACGGCACGGCGGACAACCCCATGACCACGGAGGAAGTCGACGAGAAAGCGCTGGACCTCATCGGCGGCGTCTACGGGGAGCAGCGCGCCCGCGAGGTGGTTGCCGCGGTGCACGCTCTCGACTCGACGCCCACCGCGGTGCTGCGTCCCCTGCTGACCGAGTCTTAGCCCAGCGGCCAGGCAGCCCGGCGCTCCTTGCGGACGACGAACCGCAGGCCGGACCAGGTCTCGTCTATGGCGCAGACCTTGTTGTCGACGAGTCCGGTGGGCAGTAGCACCTCACGCAGCATGTCCTCGGTGAGGTCTGTCGGCACGCCGGAGGAGCGCTTGGGCCACGCGATCCAGTAGCCGCCGTCCGGCGCGATACGCCTCGCCTGCGCAGGGAATGCCGACTCCAGCGTTTGGCGGCTGACGTGGAACGCGACGAGCACGTCGACGCCGGACTCCGCATCACCGGCGCGGCGCACGCCGTCCGGCAACTCACCGAGCGTAGCGTCGAATCCCGGCGGGGCATCCTCGACGGCGAGCGTTGCGCCCGGCTTGATGCCGAGCTTGCGGGGGAGCGGCGTGCCCGAGTAGCCGACCACGGATCAGACTTCGGGGACGATGCCTTTGCGGACGCGCTCGTCGTCGTCGAAGGCATCCGGCTCGGCGACGTGCGCGTCGTAGGCGCGGACGCGGTAGGCCTCGCCCCTGTGGACGATGACGGGGATGGTGCCCTCCATCAGGTCGACCGCAGCCTGCATGAGGATGCGGCGCGCGCCCTCAACCGCGCCGTCGTTCGGGCCGAGCATCTCGTGGGAGCGGTCGACGATCGCGCCCATGCTCTCCTGGCAGGCGAGCGCCATCTCGAACGAGGTCTCGAACCGCGACGCGAAGTCGGGCGGGCGCTCCTTGCCCTCCGGCACGTAGGCGTTCTCGCGGTTGCGCTCGCGGCGGTATGCGCCCTCCTGCAGCTTGGGGTGGATGCGCTTGCCCTGGCGTATCTCGGTGAGGATGCGTTTGCTGAGCGGTTTGCGGGGGTTGTAGGTGACGGCGAACGCCATCGTGCTCTCGTCGTCTATCGGGGCCCATGCCGTGCCTTCGAAGATGCCGCGCCTGCCGGAAGCCAGCGTGGTGTAGAACGGCATGAGCCACTGGGCGACGGACATCTCCGCGTCTCGCGAGTCGGATTCGACCGCCGTGCCGACAAGCAGTCCGTACTCGGTATCGCGGGCTTGCACGGTGTGCGCGGTCTCCTCGCCCATGGGGTCGTCCGGGCCGAGCGCTCCAGCCTTCTGGAGCGCGGCGACGCGCGCGGCATCCAGCCCACCCTCGACGGCCTGCATGTAGTTGCAATCGACGAGGAAGCGGGAGAGGTAGCGGTGGTCAGGCTCGACGCGCGTCCACTCGAACTCCGGCAGGTCCGGCACGTCGTCTTGGGGGCCGACGTAGCCCCAGAGCAGGCCGCCGAACTCGGCGATGCGGAAAGCGGGCGCCTTCACCTCCGTCCAGAGCGGGCTGTCCGGCGGCTCCAGCGGCATGTCCAGGATGTTGCCCTCGACGTCGAACTTCCAGTAGCAGCGCCCGCAGCGGATGCCGCCTTCCTCAACGAGGCCGAACGAGAGGTCGGCGCCGCGGTGGGGGCAGCGGGCGTCCAGCAGGCCGAGCCTGCCCTGCGTGTCACGGAAGGCGACGAAGAACTCGCCGAAGAGCTTGACCCGGATGGGAGGCGAGTCCGGCTCCGGCAGTTCGCTCGCGAGGAGGATGGGCGTCCAGAAGCGTCGGAAGAGTTCGCCCATGGGGGTTTCCGGCCCCACGCGCGTGAGCAGTTCGTTGTCTTCTTTCGAAAGCGCCATCGGTGAGGGATTCTACCAGCCTCTCGTGATGTTGCCCCTGTGTATCGTCAGAGCCGGGTTGCGGAGGCGGGTGGCAGTACCGCCTCCGGTATACTGATGGTAGTCCCATCTGTGAGGTAGTTGCCGCATGTCTCGTCCCCTGCTCAGGACTGTCCCCCTCCTGGCGCTCGTTCTCCTGTCCCTTGCCGCATGCTCGGATCCGACGCCCGTCCCCGTCTTCGTGGCGAGGCCGACCCCCACGCTCACGCCAACCCCCACGCCGACGCCAACCGTGACGCCGACTCCCACGTTGACGCCAACCCCAACCGCGACGCCAACCCCCACGCTGACGCCGACGCCGACGCACACGCCAACTCCGACGCTGACCCCTACGCCGACGCCAACCGGGACCGCTACTCCCACGGTGACGCCTACGCCCACAGCCACCGCCACTCCCACCGCCACGCCGTTCCCCACACCCTCCGCGCCCGATGCACCCAGGCTTGAGGCCACGAGTCTCAGCGACATCGTGGTGACGTGGAACGCGCCGTCCGGTCCGCAGCCGGTGAACGACTACGACTACCGCTACCGCGAGCGCATCCTCGACGGCGCATGGACGGAGGTGACGAACACCATACAGACGGCGACACAGGTGGAGATCGATCTGCTGACACCCGCCACGACGTACGACGTGCAGGTGCGGGCGGTGAATCAGGGAGGGCCGGGTGAGTGGTCGAGTTCCAACAGCATGCAGACGCTGTTCCCGCCAGCGGCGACCGTCCAGGAAGAGCAGTTGCTGATCTTCTCGGACCCGGGCGTCGAGACCACGTCGCTCCAGAACGCGGTCGCCCGGACCATCCTGGAGTACGGCTACGGGTATCGAACGCAAAGCGTGTCCGGCACGGAGACCCAGTCGATCCAGAACTTGGCGCAAGGGCAGACGAATATCCACATGGAAGTGCGGCTCCCGGCGTTCAAGACGGCCTGGGACGAGGCCTTCGGAGGCGGCAACCTGCTGAACCTCGGCGACAGTTTCGCGGGCGTCGTCTCCCAGAGCGCGTTCCTGATCCCGGACTACACGGCACGGGCGCACCCCGGCCTGTTCAGGGTCCAAGGTCTGGAGGAAGCAGAGTTCCAGCGACTCTTCGCCGGACCCGACGGCAACGGGAGGGCCAGGCTCATCACGTGCGTCACAGAGTGGGAGTGCGCGGGCATCAACGAGAAGCAGGTCCACGGATACGACCTCGAAGGCTTCGTGGAGCTGGTCGACCCCCGCACTTCCGAAGCGCAGTACAACGAGATACTGTCCGCGTTCGAGAACCAGGAGGACATCCTGTTCTACTACTGGTGGCCGTCGGCGCTTGCCACAACCCTCGAAGAGGAGTTCGACGGTTTCGAGCGGTTGAGGGAGTCGACGTGGACGCAGAGCTGCTGGGACCACCTGGCAGCGACCTCTGCTGCGAGCGTCACCCAGGCGTGCGCATACCCCAACTCGTCGTCGCATATCGCCGTGAGGAACGGACTGGAAGAGTTCGCGCCCGGTGTGGTGGCGTTCCTGAAGGAATGGACGCTGAGTACGGAGGGGCTGAACAACCTCCTTGCGTACAAGGGGCGCTTCCGCTCCTTCGTGCTGCGGGAGAACCAGTACCGGGAGGCGGCTTTCGCGTGGCTGCGCAACTCGGACGAGTGGAAGAGTTGGGTGGGCACCGGCGTCGCGAGCAGAGTGCTCGACGGGATCGGGAGGTAGGGGTACAGCGTTACCTGCCGATGAGGTCCTCGCCGGAGAGGTGCTCGACGGTCTGTCCGCTGTCAGCGAAGGTGCGCGTGACGCTGGTCGAAGCGTAGACCCACATGATCTTCATGGGCACGTCGCCGGTGTTGCGGAAGCAGTGCGTAACGCCGCCGGGGATGAACGTGGTGTCGAAGAGGCCGACGGGCCTGACCACGCCGTCTATCTCGCACTCGCCGGAACCCTCGAGGACGGTGACCATCTCCTCGACGTTGTGCGAGTGCATGGGCACCTGCAGCCCGGGCGGGAAGTGGCTGATGCCGGCGGTGAAGGCGTCTGTGCCGTCCGCGCCGCCGACGAGCGGGTAGGTCATCGCGCCGTTACCCCGCGAGATGGGGGGCTGCTCGCCGAACCGCATGTACTTGAGTTCTGCCATGGGAGTTCCTCCTACCGCTCGCCGACCTCGGTGACGACGTCCACGAGAGCGACGCGGCCGTTCTCGACGACCTCGCGCTTGGCGCGTTCGAGGGCGCCGCGCAGGTCGGCGGGGTTGTCGACGGGGCCCTCGGCCCACGCGCCGAAGGAGCGCGCCATGCCCGCGAAGTCCACGTAGGGGTCGTCGATATCGATGCCGATGGTCCTGTTCTCGATGGGCCTGCCGCGCACCTCCGCCATCAAGCCCTGGTGTCCGAGGTCGTTGCCGTAGGTGCGGTTGTTGTACATGACGACGAGGATGGGGATGCGGTGATGGACCGCGGTCCAGACGGCTGCGGGGGTGAAGAGGAAGTCGCCGTCCGACTGGATGTTGATGGTGAGCCGTCCCTTGTCCCTGTTCGCGAGCGCGACGCCAAGCGCGTGGCCGAAGCCCATGCCGAGCCCGCCGCCGCCGCGCGATTCGATGACCTGGTGCGGGGTGTTGTAGTCCCACAGCCGCTCCGTCCAGCCGCGCAGGTTGCCGTTGCCGAGCACCCAGTCCGTGTCCTTGACGACCTCCCACATCTCCGCCGCGAGGAAGGGCAGGGCGATGGGCGATTCGCCGGAGCGGTTCGCGACAACCTTCGCCGCCTGCTGCTGCGCCGCGTCGTGCAGCGCGGCGACGCGTGCGTGGCGCTCGCGCAGCTCGCCCGAACGGTCGGGGCCGTCGTTCAGGCGGCGCTCGACGAGGTCGGCGAGGGCGGGGATGGCGAGCGCGGTATCGGCCTGCACGGAGAGCGATGTGGGGTAGAGGCCGCCGTAGTCCGCGGTCCAGCTGCGGACGGCGAGCTGCCGGAGCGATACGTCGATCAGTTTCGCGCCGGGCGGCAGCAGGTGCTGCAACTGGCGGGCGCGGTAGTCCTGCCCTGTGAGCGCCTGCTGGAGGTCGTACACGTCGAGCGCGAGGACGACGTCGGCTTCTTGCAGCAGTTGCCGCTTGGAGTTCGTGGCGTTGAGCGGATGGCGTGACGGGAAGTTGTAGAGGTCGCCGCCCGAGACGACGGGGAGCGAGAGCAGTTCGGCAAGCCGCACGAGGCCGTTCGCCGCTTCCTCCGAGCGTCCGAGGAAGTCGGCGAGGACGACGGGGCGTTGCGCATCGACGAGCAGACCGGCTGCGAGGTCGAGCGCGTCGGGGTCGGCCTGGAAGCGCGTCGGCTTCGGGAAGGCGTCGAAGTCCGGCATCTCGAACGGCTCGGTGAGCTGCTGCTCCTGTGTGGAGACGTCGAAGTTGACGTAGACCGGGCCCTCCGGCTGGGTGGTGGCGATGTGGTAGGCGCGGACGAGCGACTCGACCGACGCGCCGACGCTGGCGGGCTGGTCGTCCCACTTCACGTAGTCGCGGACGGCGTTGCCCTGGACGTTTGCGGTGTGTATCCACTCGATCCATGGGCGTCGTTCGTCGGCGGCCATGGGGCCGGTGCCGCCGAGGACGAGGACGGCGGAGCGGTTCGCGGACGCGTTGAAGATGGCCATGGTCGCGTGGAGCAGGCCGACGACGTTGTGGACATAGGCGGCCATCGGCTTGCCTGCCGCCTTGCCGTAGCCGTGGGCGACGGCGACGGCGATCTCCTCGTGGGGGCAGAGGATGAGCTCAGGGCGCTCGTTGCCGAGATAGTTGACCAGCGAGTCGTGGACGCCGCGGAAGCTGGCGCCGGGGTTCATCGCGACGTACTCGATGCCGAGGCCGCGCAGCGTCTCGACGATGACGTCGGAGCCCCACTCGGCCTTGCTGATGCGCCCGTTCGTGGTCATGCGCTCCCTCCCAGGGGTTATGCAGTACTAGATGATGGCGCGGCCCTCAAAGCGCTCGCGCCAGCGGGGGATGACGTCCTTGTTGAAGACGTGCTCCGGGACCTCGCCGCGCAGGGCGCGCAGCACGTCCTCCGTTCCCCACTCGATGCCGGGGCCGATGCCCGCGCCGTGGTTGTGCGCGGCGACGTGCGGCGAGAGCAGCACGCGCTCGTCCATCTGCCGCAGCGGGCTGTCCATCGGCAGCGGCTCGACCTCGAACACGTCCAGCCCAGCGCCTGCGATGGTCTCGTTCTGCAGGGCGGCGACGAGCGCCTTCTCGTCGATGACCGGCCCGCGCGAGGTGTTGAGGAGGATGGCGGACGGCTTCATCAGGCCGAGCTCGCGCTCGCCGATCATGTGATGCGTCTCGGGCGTGAGGATGACGTGGAGCGTCACGACGTCGGACTCCTGCAGGAGGGTGTCGAGGTCGACGCGCTCGACGTTGGCGTGGATGAAGCGGTCGATGGGCTGGTAGGGGTCGTAGGCAAGCATGCGGACGCGCCAGGGCGCGAGCATCTGGGCGAGCCGCCCGCCGATGCGTCCCAGTCCCACGATGCCGACGGTGAGGCCGGCGTAGCCGTCCTCGCGGCGTCCGATGTGAGTGGCGGTGAGTTCCGGCGTGCGCCACGCGGTGCCGTGCTTCATCGCGGCGTCGCGCTGGCGGGGCTTCTTCAGCAGGGTGAGCATCTGCTGCATGGTGGTCTCGACGACGCCTCCCCAGTTCGCCTCGGTCGGCGCGTGGGTGACGATGATGCCGAGTTCAGTGGCGACATCGGTGTCGACCTCGTCGACGCCGACGGTGTACTTGGCGACGATGCGGAGCTGCTCCGAAGCGAGCATAACGCTGCGGTCGATGCGTCCGCCCTTGATGGAGGTGCCGACGAGCGCGTCGGAGTCGACGGCCATCGCGGCGATCTCCTCCGTCGTGTTGCCGGTGGGGTCGGCCCAGGATGCCTTGCCGAGCGTGATCTCGCAGCCAGCCTCCTCGAACCGCCGGTAGCTCTTCTCATCTCCGGGCGCAAAGACGACGACCTTGGGTGCGGCCATGACTCCCTCCATCACATCGGGTGCGCGCGCAATGATGCGCTACGGCGTGTCTCGGCGCAAGGCGGGCGCGGAGAGGGGACCGGCCTACTGTGGCCTGAGGGCGAGCAGGACGTTCACGCGCACCTCGTCCTCGACGCTGACGACGACCCGCGCGGACGGCACCGGCTCGCCTATCTGGTCCCACGTGAACGTGGAGCGTCCGACAACGAAGACGGTGTGGCCGTCGTCGCGGGCCTCGATCTCGAACGCGAGGGGCACGTCCATATCGTTGATCCGAAGCGTGCCGGTGGCCTCGGTTGTCACGGGGTCGCCGTTCGTGAAGCCGTCCGGCAGTGGCGTCAGGTCTCCGAAGGAGACGCTTGCGGACGGCTGGCCCGGGAACATCCGGTTCTGCACGTAGCGGTCGCGGAACGGTTCATCGCTCTCCATGCTGTGCAGGTCGACCGTGACGAGCGATGCGCCGCCGTCGAGCCGCACCTCTCCGGTGAGTCCGGTCGTGCGCATGACGGCCTCGTAGTTCGGGATCGAAACGTTCGCCAGCACCTCGCCGACGGAGAACGTCGCCTCGGAGTCCTCCGACACGACGAAGACGATGCCGTCCACCTGCCCGGTGGAGCGCTCAGCGGGGGCCGTCGTGGGGGCATCCGGCGACGGGGCTTCCGGCCTGGCGGTTGGCATAGGGGTTGGTGTGGAATCGGGCGTCGAGGCAGTGGTTGGGGTAGGGGCCGGGGTGGGGATGACCGCGGCTACGTTAGCGGTGGGTGTCGGAACGGGTGTCGGAGTGGGGTCGGCGCCACAGGCGGGGAGGGTGAGCAGTGCGGCAATCATCAGCGGAAGGATGAGTTTCGGGCATCGTGAGACGAAAGCGGGCATCGGCAAACTCCTGGAGTGCTATGCGTCGATTCTAACCGCGTCGTGTCCGGCGCGTGGCGGCAGTTCCAGCCGTCCACTCTCCTGGTCGCCCTGACCTGCGAGGCCCACCCCGACGGCAGCCGCGACCACGAGCGCTACGACGACGACCGGCCATCGCGCGACGAGTTGCTTGTGTGAGAGCAGGGGCGTGAGCACGGCGATGCCGCCGAACGCTATCGCGGCGAGCGGCACGCTGAACGAGACCATCCGCGTCAGCATCGTTCCGACGGCGAACGCGATAGCCACCCAGACGAGGAAGCCCACGACCATGACGAGGACGAAGCGGCGTGCCGCGTTCGGCCCACGGCCCAGCCGCCGCCAGGCGAGGCCGCTCACGAGCGCCAGCAGCAGTACGCCCCAGGTGACACTGGCTGAGTTCAGGAGGGCGTCGTGCGGCGAGTGCAGCGGCAGCGAGACGAGCGCAGCCACGACGGCGGCAAGCGCTCCGGCGAGCAGCGCCCCGCGTACGGGGGCAGGGCTGGGGTTATCGTCCATGCACCGGATGATACGTCACGGAGGGGTGGGCGGTTTCACGTGCCGTGTGGCAAGGCGTTGGGAGTAAGGCGCTGGAGCCACCGAACGGATTCGAACCGTTGACCTGCTGTTTACGAAACAGCTGCTCTGCCACTGAGCTACGGTGGCTCTTTGGGGAGCGCCCATCCGAGAAGGCGCAGGGAATATTCTAGCACCAGGCGGGATGCGGCCTACTCGTCCTCGCGGTTGCGGAGCAGGTGACGGGCCACCGCGTATGCGGCGACCAGCACCGCCCACAGCAGGAGTGCGCTGCGCACCGTGCGACGGACCGGCGCGGCGCGCAGGACCGGCGGCGTGGCGATGAGCATCATGACGATGGCCGCGAGGAACAGGAACGCGAAGATGGTGAACGCCAGTTCGTAGCTATCGGTCGTGTCCCGTATCCAGGCGGCGGCGAGCGGCCCCACCGGGTTGATGAACGCCGTCATCAGCCCCATCTGACCGCGTATGCCTCCAACTGAACGGCGTCCGAAGTAGTTCGGCACCACGATGCGCTGGCTCACTGTCCAGCCTCCCTGCGCGACGCCGAACACGACGCCGAAGAGGACGGCGCCCGTGAAGGTGTGCGCGTTGATGATGACGAGCATGGAAGCGAAGTAGATAAGCGAGACCATCGCGATGACGAACCGCACGTGGATGCGGTCCATCACCCAACCCCACGGCACGGTCATCACCGCCGAGATGGCGGCGAATATGAACACGACGACCACGGAGTTCTCGAACGGAATGCCCCGCGTCTGGAAGTGCGGCGCGGCGTGGAGATTCGTGGCGGTCTGCGCGAAGAACATGATGGAGGTGGTGAGCAGGATGAGCCAGAAGGCGAGCGTCTTCCGCGCCTGGGACGTCGTCCACTGGGCCTCGGTCTCGCTCGTCTCGCTCCGGCTGTCCCCTGCCGGCTCGGGGGGCGGTTCGCCGTCGGGCAGCAGGCCGTAGTCCTCCGGTCTGCGCCTGAGGTAGACGAGCGCGGGCGCGGTGACGAGCAGGATGGCGGAGACGGCGAGGAGGCCGTAGGCCCAGCGCCAGCTGAGCAGCACGATGATCGCCGCAGCCGCGAGCGGCACGATGGCCTGTCCCGCGCGCAGGCCGAACCCGGCGAAGGAGGTCGCCTTGCCCCGCTTGCGGATGAACCAGTTGGCGATGGCGACCGTGGTGCCGACCTGCACTCCTGCGATAGCGAACGCGCGCCCGGTGCCGAAGAAGAGCCACATCTGCCACGGGGCCTGCATGAACGCCAGCCCCACCATGCAGCCCGCGAGCACCATGCCGGAGAGCGCCATGATGGTGCGGGTGCCGTAGCGGTCCATCACCCTGCCGATGACGGCGGTGAGGATGGAGCCGGAGAAGCTGCCGATGGTGAACGACGCCGCGATCTCCCACGACTTCCAGCCCGTCTCCTCGCGGATCGGCTCGAACCAGACGCTGAGCACCGGCCCGTAGAAGACGGACGACGCGAAGGAGACGATGAGCGCCGTCCACGCGATTGCCCAGCCGTAGTAGGCGTCGAACGGCCAGAAGAGGTTCGCGCGCCTGCGTCGCCTGGGGGCGATCAGGCTAGGTCCAGCCACGGTTCCACGGTTCGCCGCGCTCGAGTTTCCTCGTGTAGTAGCGCCAGTCGTCGGAGTGCTCGACCTTCGGCCGGTTGATGGAGGCCTGGCGTTCGCTCATCTTGCGGGCGTTGCCGGCCATCTCTTCCCGGAACGCGCCGTCCGGCTGCTCGAAGCCCAGCAGGCGCGCGGCCTGGATGATCTTGGCGGTGCGCTCCATGTGCACTGCGGTGAAGCACGCCTCGTCGATGCTCTTTCCGACCGTAACGATGCCGTGTCCGTTGATGGTCAGGCCGGGTGCGTCGCCGAGCGTCCGGGCGATGGCGTCGCCGTCCTCGTCGTCGGAGACGTAGGTGGGCACGGGGTAGACAGGCAGACCGTCGGCGAACTTCGCGGAGGCGAGGTGGACGCCCTCGATCGGCACGCCGGCCAGCCCGAGCACGATGCACATGTTGGCGTGGGCGTGGACGATGGCGTTGACCTCCGGCTTGGCGCGGAAGATGCGGGTGTAGATGGCGGCCTCGCCCGGCACGGTGCCGTCGCCGGAAATCTTGTTGCCGTCCATGTCGAACTGCATCATCCAGTTCTCCGCCTCGGGGAGTTGGGGGGCGCGGAGCATCTTGACCGCGATGCCCTCGTCGTTCGGCAGCCTTACCCCAACGTGCCCGATGATGTCGCCGAACTCCCACTCAATGATGGTGGACGCGGTCACGAGGTCGTTCTGCAGGTCGTCGGTCTCGCTCACGGTGGTCCTCCGCTCAGTTACGCTCTTCGGGCGTGGCCTCAGTTCCGCTCGGGCAGGTGAAAGAAGTCCACGGCGTTCTGGACGATCATCTTGTAGACCTCGTCCTCCGGAACGCCCGAGAAGTTGTGCTCCATCACCATGTCCGAGTTCGGCCAGTCCGACTCCTGGTGCGGGAAGTCCGCGGCCCAGATGAGGCGGTTGACGTTCATGTGGTGGCGCAGGTCGACGCCGGAGCGATCCTGCTGGAAGCCCCAGTAGAAGTACTCGTTGATGAGTTCGCTCGGCATCGCCTTGAGAGGGGTGAAGCCGTTCATCGTCTGCGCCCAGTGGATGTGGCGGTTGTAGCGCACGTCCGCGATCTCCAGGAAGAACGGCACCCAGCCGATGGAGGTCTCGGCGAGGCAGACGCGCAGTTCGGGGAAGCGGTCGAACAGACCGGAGAGCAGCAGTTGCACAGCGTTCGTGCCGCCGCCCCGTGCGGCGAACCGCTGCACCTGGAACGCGAGTTCCGTGGTTACGCGGTCGTCTTCAGCGGGGTAATCGAGCATCTTCCCGCCGCGCTTGCCGGTCCGGTCGAGCTCGACGTGGATGGAGACCGGCATCTGAAGGTCGAGCGACGCGGCCCAGAAGCGGTCGTCCTCCGGCAGGGGCTTGCCGCCGCCGTTGGGGAACGTCATCAGCTGGACGCCGGTCAGTCCCACGGACTTGCAGTGTTCCAGCTCGGCGACGGCGTCGTCGATGCCGGTGGCGGGGATCGCGCCGATGCCGAGCAGGCGGTCCGGCGCTTCAGAGCAGTACTCCTCGCCGAGCCAGGTATTCCAGCCTCGGAAGAGCGCCCGGTGGAGGGCGTCGTCCTTCACCTGCATCCAGAGACGCGGGCCGCAGACGACGGCCGGGTAGAGTATCTCCGCGTCGAGGCCGTCCTTCTGCTGCTCCTGCACGCGCTGCTGCGGGGAGCCGGTGCCGGGAGTGGACTCGTACGTCTGCCCGCCGGGGTACCAGATGTCGCGCCCCTTGCCGCCGTAGAGGTCCATCGGGTTCTGAGTGGGGGGCAGATCTTCCAACTGCGTCGCGTCCGCGCCGGTCTCGAGTTTCACGGTCTTGGGAGCGCGGTCGCGGAACTCGGGGTCGATGCGGTGTGTCCACCGCTCGTTCGCCACTTCCAGGTGGGAGTCTCCGGAGATTCGCTTGTAGGGAGCCATGCGCCCAGCCTCCTCTGCGTCGCGTCGGGGTCGGGCGCAGTATAGCCGTTCGTCGTTGTCACTTCAGGGGAAGACGTATGGTCACGGTCGTTCCCTGTCCGGGCCCGTCGCTTGCCACGGAAACCGTTCCCCCGTGCGCCTCGACGATGGCTCGAGTGATGGCCAACCCCAGGCCGGTGCCTCCTATCCCGCGGCTGCGCGACTCGTCCGTGCGGTAGAAGCGGTCGAAGACGTGCGGAAGGTCCGCCTCGTCGATGCCGATGCCGTCGTCGGCGATCGAGACGGCCAGCGCATCGCCGCTCTCCAACCCCGCCCTGAGCACGATGCTCCCCCCGGCCCCGGTGCAACGGATGGCGTTGCTCAGCACGTTCCCCAGCGCCTGGCTCATGCGCATCCGGTCAAAGTTCATCTCGGGGAGGTCCTCGGATGCCTCCAGCGACAGCGAAACCTGCCGGGCCTCGGCCTGCGGCTGCCAGCGCTCCGCCTCCGCGACGAGCAGTTCGCGGACGGAACCCGCCTCCAGCGTGAGCCGCAACTCGCCGTGGTCGGTCTCCGCGAGCCAGTTCAGGTCGGTCACGAGGCCGCGCAGCCGCTCCACCTCCTGGATGATGTGGCCGGACGCGCTCTCGGCGCTCTGGAGCCCGTCGCGCAGCCCTGCAGCCTCGAGTTGGATCACGCTCAGCGGCGTATTCAATTCGTGGGAGACGTCGTTTATCAGCCGCCTGCGTAGTTCGCGCTGGGTTTCCAGAGAGGAGGTCATCCGGTTGAAAGCTGTGCTCATCTTCCCCAACTCATCCGATGACGTGACCGGCAGCCGGGCCGTATCCCCTTGCGCGATCGCCTCCGTCGCTTCCGTCAGTGCCGTCACGGGAGCCGTAACCCGTTTCGACAGCCAGGCGGCCAGCAATATGGCGACGCCCACCGTCAGCGCGCCGCCGGCCAGGATGATGTACAGGAGCGTGTTGAGGAACCCGTGCGACTCGGTCGACAAAAACGCGCGGTTCACGTCCACGTAGACGTGGCCCACGGGCCGGTTCGCCGTGAGGTCGAACACCGTCTCCCGGCGACCTGCCAGGTCGGACGCAGCGGCGCCGGGAGGGAGGACGGACAAGTTATCTCTCATGACGCGTCCGTCTGCGTCGGCGACGACGACTCGTATCTGGTCGTTATGGAAGAGTTCCGAGGATTCCCCTTCGTTCTCTCGGTGCCCCTCGCTCTCCCTGGCTCCCTCGTAGGCGTATCCGGCCTCGGACAGCGCCCTGTCCACCGTTCCCCAGCCGCCTGCCTCGGTGTACTCCCGGCTCAGGTCCCGCGCCAGCTGCGCCGCCTCGTCGTTGCCTATCCGGTCCACGAACACGTCCAGGCGTGACTGGGTGGCGTAGTAGCCCACGCCGACGCTGATCAGCACGGTGAGGACGACGATGAATACCGTCGCGCCCATGATGCGCCAGCGCAACGACATCACGCGTCCTCCGTCACGAACCGGTAGCCCCCGCCATAGACGGTCTGGATCGGCTGCCTGCCGTCCCGATCGATCTGCTTCCGCAAGCGGGCGACCTGGCTGTCGATGGCGCGGTCGAACCCTTCGAACTCGTCGTTGAAGGCCAGCGAGATCAGCTGATCGCGGGTCAGCAGTTGGTTGGGGTGGCGCATGAACGTCGACAGCAGGGCGATCTGCCCCTGGCTCAGCGTCACGGGCTCCTCGTCGACCGTCACGACCCCGGTGGTCTCGTTCAGGGTGATGTTGCCGCGCGTCAGCACCTGCTGGACCTTCCCCTTGACACGACGGAGCACCGCCTCGGCTCGTGCGATGACCTCGTCCGGGTCGAAGGGCTTGACGATGTAGTCGTCGGCGCCGCTGTCCAGTCCGGCGATGCGCTCGACGGGGGCTTCCCTGGCCGTCAGCATGATGATCGGCACGTCCGACTCCCGGCGCAGGGTCCTGCACAGCTCCGCCCCGTCGAGCCGAGGAAGCATCAGGTCGAGGATGATCAGGTCCGGCGCCAGGTCGCGGGCCAACTCGAGGCCGGATACCCCATCGTGGGTGACCTCGGCGGAGAACCCGGCGCGCTCGAAGTACACCTTGACCCAGTGCGCGATCCTCGTATCGTCTTCGACGATCAGTACGGTGCCGCTCATCGCTGGTCCTCTCGGAGCACGTTGGACGCGGCGCCCGAAAGAGGCGCCGCGTCCGTCTGCGGGGTGCCTCCGCGGCCGGATTATACCGGCCACGGTCCGGCCCTAGCCGCCGGAGCCGTGCTCGCCGCCGCTCCCTTCGCGTCCGCCTGAGCTGTGCTCACCACCGGACTCGCCGCCGCTGCCGTGCTCACCCCCGCCTTCTCCGCCGCCGCTGCCAGGGCCGTGCTCGCCGCCACCCTCGCCGCCGCCGACCTCGGCATGCGCCACCCACCCGGTGAACGGCGCCTGCGTCGAAGGCAGGATGACCATCGCCACCTGGCCCGGGGCCAGGTCCGCCGGCGTCGTCGGGCCGAGTTCGGTGCCGTTCGAGAGGTGGATCTCGATCCTGACCCTGGTCAGGGTGCTGTTGGTGGTGTTCTCGACGGTGCCGATGAAGGCGTTGCTCGCGGCGTCGAATCTCAGGATCAGCCGCGCGCCGCTGCGGGTCGCGTCGAAGGTCTGGTCCGGCGCGAGCATGGCGCCGCTGCCTTCCTCGCCACCGGACTCGCCGCCGCCTCCGCCGCCGGGGCCGTGCCCTTCGCCGCCGGCGCCTTCACTGCTGCCCTCAGCACCCTCTCCACCGGTGTGCGGCACAGGGCCGGGGCCGGCGCAGTCGAACACTTCCATGTGGACGACGTACCCGTCGAACGAGACTCCCGCGAGGCTCGGCTCGCTGGAGAGCGGCACGCTCGACGTCGCCTGCTGGCCGCGAGCGAGGTTACCCAGCTTGTCAGGGCCGAGCTCGCCCACCGTCGTTGTTCCGGACTTCAGGTGCGGTTCGGCCTGCACGTAACAGAGCGTTTGCGACGTGGTGTTCCGAACCGTCGCCTGGGCGGACTGGGTTGCCACGTCGTACCGCGCGGAGACCGCCAGCCCTCCGAGAACGCCGTTCCACGGCTGGCCTAGAGGGATGATCGGGCTGGACATGGCCGCTTCCCCGATCTCGGTGCTGCTGCCGCCCTCGCTGCCGCCTTCGCCGCCGGGACCGTGGCCTTCGCCGCCGGCGCCTTCACTACCGCCTTCTCCGCCGGACCCGCCGCCGGAACCCTCCCCACTGCCGACCTCCGCGTGCGCTATCCACCCGGTGAACGGCGCCTGCGTCGAGGCCAGGGTGATTGGCACCACCTGGCCGGGGGCCAGGTCTACCGGTGTCGTGGGGCCGAGCTCGGTGCCGTTCGAGAGGTGAACCTCGATCCTGACCCTGGTCAGGGCGCTGTTGGTCGTGTTCTCGACGGTGCCGACGAAGGCGTTGCTCGCTGCGTCGTAGTTCATGACCAGCCGGGCACCGCCGCGGACCGAGTCGAAGGTCTCGTTGGGCGCGAGAGTGGCGGCGCTGGCTTCCTCGCTGCCGGAAGCGCCGGACTCGCCGCCTTCACTGCCGGAGCCTTCGCCACCGGAGCCGTGCTCGCCGCCGGAGCCCTCGCTCCGCTCGACGCTCTCGCTCGCCGTGGAGCGCTCGCCGTTCTCGGGGCCTTCCGACCCCCGTTCGCCCGTGCAGCCGGTGAGTATCGCCGCGAAGAGCATGACTCCCAGCGCTATCCAGACCAGGAACCTCTTCGTCACTGATTTCATGCGGATCATCGCTTCACCTCCTTCGTGAGAGATCCGTGACATCACTCACGGTAGGGGTGAAATGTGGCAGGAATATGTCGCCGCGCAGCAGTTTTCAGTGCGCCCCGGCGCTCACCCGGCGTAGGCTGCGTCGAGTTCGAGCATGTCGGACAGCCCCACGGTGTCGAAGCACTCCTGGATGCTGACCATGCGGTCGGCGACGAGGTGGGCTGTCGTGCCGGTCTCGCGCAGCTCGCGCATCAGATCGCTCATCGTCCTGAGCGCGGCGAGCATCGCGCTGATGGGGAATATCACGAGTTTGAACCCTAACGCTTCCAACTCGGAGACCGGCAGCAGGGGAGACTTCCCGGTCTCGACGTAGTTGTAGAGCACGGGCACGTCGAACCGGCCCGTTACGTAGGCTGCCTGTTCTTGCGTCTGCAGGGCCTCAAGGAAGAGTACGTCGGCGCCCGCCTCCACGTACGCCTCGCAGCGGCGGAGCGCGTCGTCCCAGCCGGTGACGGCGAGCGCGTCGCAGCGGGCGATGATCGTGAAGTCGTCGTCTTCGCGGGCGTCGAGCGCCGCGTGGAGCTTGCGCACCATCTCCTCCGGAGGCACGACGCGCTTGTCGTCGAGGTGGCCGCAGCGCTTGGGCGACTCCTGGTCCTCGATGTGGATGCCCGCGACGCCCGCGCGCTCGTACTCGCGCACCGTGCGCCGCACCTGCAGCACGTCGCCGTAGCCGGTGTCCGCGTCGGCGATGACGGGCACGCTCACGGTCCGCGCGATGGCCGCCGCGTTCGCCACCATCTCGCTCATCGTCGTGAGGCCGATGTCCGGGTAGCCGGTGCGTGATATCGACGTGCCCGCGCCGGTCATGTAGACGACCGGGAACCCGGCCCGCTCGATGACGGCGGCGCTCAGGCAGTCGTAGGCGCCGGGCGCGGGGACGATCCCCGGCGCGGCGAGCAGTTCGCGCAGGCGTGTGGTGGTCCTCATGGCGGCCTCCTGTACTTCTTGGTCCCCCTCCCTCTGGGAGAGGGTGCCGCGCAGCGGCGGGTGAGGGTGTGCCGCATTGACGCGGCGACGGGCCAACCATAGCCTACGACCGTCCCCGACGCCCGCTCAAAGGAGGATTGTGATGCCGTACGACGCGCTCGATCCGAAGAAGACCGGACTCGTGTTCTTCGACATGCTCAACGTCTATTTCCGGGGCTCCAGCGAGGAGAACCAGCGCAGGATGGAGCCGATCGTGGCGAACTGCGTGAAGGTGCGGGAGGTGGCCGCGGCGCTCGGCGTCCCGTCGTTCTATCCGAAGGCCGATCATCGGCCCGACGGGTCGGACTCGGCGCACATCTACTCGGACACGAACTACGCGCTGGAACCTTGGGAGGACCCGGACCAGGGGTTCACGACGGCGTATCGCAACGTCTCCCACGGGAGTTGGGGCTCCGAGGTGATCGACGAGCTTGCGCCGGGGCCGGACGACTACCTGATCCCAAAGCACCGTTGGAGCTCGTTCCACCAGACGCACCTGCAGTTGAGCCTGCGCACGCGCGGCATCGACACGATCGTCCTTTTCGGCGGCGCGATCCACATCGGGGTCGCGAGCACGGCGTACTCGGCGCGGGACCTCGACTTCAACATCGTCGTCGTCAGCGACGCCTGCTCCGGCCCGGACGACAACCTCACGATGTTCATGGAGCGCATCTTCCCCATCTTCGCGCGCGTCCGGACCGCGGATGAGGTCGTTGAGATGTTCCGCCGGGGCGCGGCGGCCTGATCCTCGTCATTCCCGCGCTTTAGCGCGCAGAATCCTCTCGGGCGGCCTGCCCCCCCTCGCCCCCTGGGAGAGGGGAGCGCGCGCCAGCGCGGGGGTGAGGGTTGCACGGCGGCTACCTCCTCCGGGACCGCCGCCCGGCGTAGACGAGCGCGCCCACGAGCACAGCCAGAACGACCACTACCACGGCCGCTCCGGCGCCTCCGCCGGACGACATCGAGGGCATGTGTGCGCCGCCTGCGGGCTCCGCCGTTGGAGTGGGGCCGGTGTCGGGCGTGCCGATGGGCGTTGCTGGGGTAGCGGTCGCGGGCGTCGCCAGGGGAGCGGGGGTTGGCGTCCGCGTCGGCGTGAGGATGGGTGCGGGCTGCGGCGTAGGCTGGCCCGGTGGCCCGGCGAACGTGTAGATGCCGCCGTCGAAGCCGAGGACGTAGACCTCGCCCGCCTCGTCCTCGCCGAACGACGGTATCTGGAACTCGGCGCGGGCGAGCTGCGCCTGCTCCGTGACCCGCTCGCCGTCGTACCGCAGTCCCCAGATGCGGCCGGAGCAGAAGTCCGCGTAGAGGTAGACGCCCCGCAACTCCGGCAGGCGCTGCCCGCGGTAGACGTAGCCGCCGGTGATGGAGCATCCCGCGTCGCGGCCATACTCCGCAATCGGCGGCTCGAAGGCGTCAGGGTCGCATGCTGGTCGGAAGCAGCGCGAGCCCTCCATCTCGTTCCATCCGTAGTTGCCGCCCCGCCGGACGATATCCACTTCCTCCAGCGCGTTCTGGCCGACGTCACCCGTCCACAGGTCGCCGGTCTCCCGGTCGAACGAGAAGCGCCATGCGTTGCGGAGCCCGTACGCCCAGATCTCGCCGCGAGCGTCGCTGCGTCCCATGAATGGGTTGTCGGCAGGTATCGCGTAGGGAGCGCCGCCCTGCGGTTGCGTGACGTCGATGCGGAGGATGGTCCCGAGCAGCGTCCCGAGGTCCTGGCCGTGCCGTTGCGGATCGCCCGCCGAGCCACCGTCGCCCAGTGCGATGTAGAGCATGCCGTCCGGCCCGAACTCGATCATGCCGCCGTTGTGGTTGCGGTACGGCTGCGGCACTTCGAGCAGCACGGACTCGGAGGCGGGGTTGCCCACCCCGCCGCGCCCCATCTCGAACCGCGAGAGCACCGACCGCCTTGGCGACGCAGCGCTGTAGTAGACGTAGAAGCGTCCGTTCTCCGCGAATCCCGGGTCGAACGCGAGTCCGAGCAGGCCCTCCTCGTTGCCCCGGCGGCTCACGCGGGCGCTGATGTCGAGGAACACGTCCGTCCGATCAGGCGCGGTGGGGATGATGCGGTGGATGACGCCGTGCTGCTCCACGACGTATACCAGCCCCGAGCCGTCGCCAGCGTGGGTGAGCAGCACCGGCCGCTCGAACGTGAGCGCGGGGAAGACGCGCTCCAGCTCCAGTGAGGGCAGCGCCGCGTTGGGGGACGCCTCGGCGACAGCCAGCGCGCCGACGATAAGGAGCGGCAGAATGGCAAGCGGGAGTAGCCTGATCGAGGGCCTGCGAGCACGCATGGGAGGCCAGCCTACCACGAGCCTTCGGCCTGCTCCCCTGCGCACTGCCCGCCATGCGCTATCATGGAACCGTCCCGGCTGCGGGGCGACTCCCTCTCTGAAAGGCATCGCATGGACTTCAACTACACCTACAAGGTCAACGCCTCGCCGGACGCGCTGTGGGCGTTCGTGACGGACATCCCTGCCGTCGGCATGTGCATCCCCGGAGCGTCGGACGTTGCGGAGGCGGACGGGACGTATACGGGCACGGTGAAGGTGCGCGTCGGGCCGGTCGCGCTGGGGCTCGTGGGCAAACTGTCGGTGGACTCGCGGGACGACGCGGCGATGCGGGTCTCTATGACCGGCGAGGGCGCGGACCGCAAGGTGCCGGGCAACGTGCGCGTGAAGATCGACATGGCGGTCGAGGATGCGGGCGACGGCGGCAGTAACCTCGTCGTGCGCTCGGATGCAAACATCATGGGCAAGCTGGGTGAGTTCGGCCAGGGCATCATCAAGCGCAAGACGGACGGCATCATGCAGGAGTTCGGGCGCAACCTCACCAAGAAGGTCGGCGGCTGACGTTTACTCCACGAAGATGTGCTCGCGGTAGTAGCGCAGTTCTTCGATGCTCTCCCGGATGTCTTCCAGAGCGAGGTGGGCACGGCGCTTGCGGTAGGGCTGCAAGCCCGGATACCAGCGCTTCACGAGCTCCTTGACGGTGCTCACATCCACGATGCGGTAGTTCAGGTACGCCTCAAGGTCGGGCATCTCGGCGCGCAGGAAGAGCCGGTCCTGGTGCACGGAGTTCCCGCAGAGCGGCGCCTTCTTCTCACGCACCCACTCCCGCACGAAGTCCAGCGTGAGCCGCTCCGCCTCCTCGACGCCGACCGTGGACGCCTGCACCCGCTCCAGCAGGCCGGAGTCCGTGTGCGTGCGCAGGCTCCAGTCGTCTATGCGCGCCATCTCCTCGTCGGTGCGCGCGACGGCGATGACCGGCCCCTCCGCCAGCACCTCCAGGTCCGCGTCGGTGATGAGCGTCGCTATCTCCAGCGTCACGTGCCGGTCCGGGTCGAGCCCGGTCATCTCCATGTCGATCCAGACGAGCCTTCCCGAGTCAGCCATGCGACGCCTTTCGCGCTTCCTGCGCAGAGAGTTCACGAACGCTGCCGGACGGCAGCCTGCCGAGCCGCAATCCGCCGACGCGCACGCGCGTCAGCCGCAGCACGCGCCGTCCGACCGCGCGCATCATCAGCCGCACCTCCCGCTTCTTCCCCTCCGCCAGTTCCACGGCATACCGCGCCTCTCCCTTGCGTACGGGTTCAACCGACAGCGCCCGAGCAACGCCGCTCTCAATCTCGACCCCGTCCAGCAGGCGGGCCTGGTCGCGCGGCCAGAGCGGCTTGTCCAGGAGGACGTCGTACTCCTTCACGACGCCGTAGCGCGGATGCGTGACGCGCTCTACGAACGTGCCGTCGTTCGACAGCAGGAGCAGCCCGGTGCTGTCTGCGTCGAGCCGTCCGACGGGCACGAGCCCGGCGACGCGCAGTGCATCCGGCACGAGGTCGAGCACGGTGGGGCGTCCGCGGGAGTCGCTCACGGCGCAGAGGTAACCCCGCGGCTTGTTGAGGAGCAGATAGACGGTGCGCTTCTCCGCCTGCGCGAGCGGCTCACCGTTGACGGAGACGGCGTCGGACGCGCTCACGGGATGGTTCAGGCTGGTGGCGGGCTGACCGTTCACGGAGACCGCGCCGGAGATGATGAGGGCGGCGGCGCGGCGGCGGGAGCCCGCCCCTCCGGCAACGAGACGCTTCACCAGCGGCATGGACGGAGCGCGGGATGGCGGGCTGCTGACCATGGAGTGAGGGTAGCACAGGCAGGGGGCGGCTGGTAGAATCGCGCCTCCGGGGAGGGGGCAGGGACGAGGCAATTCCATGGGCAAACTCACAGACAAACTCGAGCGCGCCGAGAAGGGCGCAGGCCAGCCGCTGGGGTTCGGCGGCGCCGCGAAGCGCGAGTCCATCGCGCCGCTGTTGCTGCTGGGCGCGGTCGCTGCCGGAGACGCTGCGCAGGCCGGGATCGTGACCGCGTCAGAGATCGACGGCGCGCTCATCGCCGGCGCGGGAAGCGCCAAGAAGACGGCGTTGAACAGCACGACCAAGGCGCTGAAGGACACGCTCTTCGGCGTGTGGACGGACGAGGGGCAGGCCGAGGAGGCCGGCGGCGCGGACTTCCAGGTGTTCTCGTCCGACGCGACTCCCGCGGGCTCACTCACCGGCGAAGGCCGCACCCTCGTCATGCAGGTGCAGCCCGACCTGCCGGACAGCCTGCTGCGCACGATCGACCAGTTGCCGGTGGACGGATTCCTCGTTGCGCTGGACGCGCCGCTCACCGTCGCGCAGCTCATGCGGCTGGCCCGCGTGCGCGGGGCCACGTCGAAACGGCTCCTCGTGCACCTGGGCACGCTGCCCGCGAAGGCGGACGCCGAGCAGCTGCGCGACGCCGGAGCAGCGGCCCTCGTCGTGGATACGGCGGGGCAGACCGCCGACGCTTTCCGCGAGACGCTCGCGATGCTGCGCGAACTGCCGCCCAGGTCTCCCCGTCAGCGTGACCGCGAGCGCTCCGGCGCGACCGTCCCGCAGCCGTCGTTCGGAGCCGCCCGCTCGGCGCCCCCGCCTCCGCCCGACGACGATGACGACTGGGACGACGACTAGGGCGCGATGCTGCTGGCGGGAATCACCGGTCTCTTCGACGATCCGTTCCAAGCGTTCGTATGGTTCGTCGCCATCGCGGCCTCGCTCCTCATCGCCATCACGTTCCACGAGGCGTCGCATGCCGTCACCGCATTGCGACTCGGCGACGATACGGCGGCGCGGCTGGGCCGGGTAACGCTCAACCCGAAGCGTCACCTCGATCCGGCGGGTACGGTCATGCTGCTCATCGCCGGGTTCGGATGGGGCAAGCCGGTGCCGGTGAACCCGTACCGGCTGCGGCCCGGCAGGACGGGGATGGCGATGGTCTCCGCCGCCGGACCGATGGCGAACGTCGCGCTTGCGGTCGGGTTCGCGCTGCTCTTCCGCATCGGTGTGCTCGACACCAGCATCACGCGCGATGAGCTGCAGTCGCTGTCGCCGATGGCGTGGGCGAGCCTCATCGCGTGGTACGGCGTTGCGCTGAACCTGCTGCTGGCCGTGTTCAACCTGCTGCCGCTCCCACCGCTGGACGGAGGCGGCATCATCCAGGGCATCGCGCCGCGGAGCTTGTGGCCTGCGGTCAGGCAACTGCAGCGCTTTGGGCCGATCGTGCTTGTGGCGCTCATCGCGCTGACGTTCCTGACGGACATCAACCCGCTGGGGTACGTCTTCCGCCCCGTCTATGCGGTGGCGGACGCGCTCAGGGGCGTTTGAGGGTCGAGACTCACTGCCAGGGCAGCGACATCGTCCCGTAGACCTCTATCCCGCAGCCCACGGTCCCCATGTGGGGATGGTCCGCGAGCAGCGCCTGCGCCGCTTCCAGGTCCTCCGCCTGGAGGACAGAGTAGGTCACCACTCCCATCTCGTTCGCGGAACTTCCCGCCGCGGTCATCCTCCCGCCCGGGCTCAACGGGGACATCTCAACCAGAGCGTCGCCGCAGCGGTCGGCCCACGCCTTCCACGCTCCCATGACGGCCTGCATATCCTCCGGCGTGGAGTCCATCATCGCCTGCATAGTGGCCGCCGACGCGTAGTAGAGGACAAGATACTTCTGCACCTGGCACACCTCCTGGGATCACTCCGGCTGTGCTCGGAGTCGCGACAGGATAGGGGTACGGCGATGGGGGCGACAATGGCAGGATGGCGGAGGCGTAGGGAGGGTCAGCGCGCGGACTTGGCCGAATGGATCTCGTCGACCATCATCCGCTTCATGGACTCGGCGATGCGCGTGAGCTGGTTCATGGTAAGTTTCGGGCCCATGAATTCGCGCTCGTACGCCGCGATGACGTTGAGGAGCGCGCGGTCGGTAGGTGTCGTAAGCGCCATGACGGAACCTCGGAGCGGAGACTGCCAGAGATGATAGCGCAAGGCCGCATCCTGCACGTGACGACGCCGGAGGCGTGGCGTCGGGCGGCGGACACGCCGTACTACGAGGCGGAGTCGCTCGCCTCGGAAGGGTTCATCCACAACTGCCGCTCCGAGCAATTGCGTGGCGTGCTCGGCAGGCACTTCGCCGGGCACCGGGCGCTCGTGCTGCTGGTGGTTGACCCGGCGCTGCTCACTTCGGAGGTGCGTGAGGAGGAGTCGCACGGCGAGACGTTCCCGCACGTCTATGGGCCGATAGACCGCGCAGCCGTCGTCGTCGTGCTCCCGATCGAGACCGACAGCGCGGGCCGGTTCACGTTGCCAGAGGGTATCGAGCAGGCCATCGATGGCCATGGGTGAGCACCGGGCGATGCTAGAATGGCCTCACCTACCGGCGAGGAGCGAGTCCCCATGCAGATGACGGTGCGGCGGCCCAAGCGCCTGCGCGGCGACGTGACTCCGCCGGGCGACAAGTCGATCTCCCACCGCGCGGCCATCTTCAACGCCATCGCAGAGGGCGAGGCGCGCGTCGAGAACTACGGCACGGGCGCCGACCTTGCCTCCACCCTCCGCGTACTGCGCGGCCTCGGCACGCATATCGACCGGCACGACGACGGCGCGTTCACGGTGCGCGGCGGCATCCTTACGGAGCCGTCGGATGTGCTGAACACGGGCAACAGCGGCACGACGACGCGCCTGATGGCGGGCGTGCTTGCGGGCCAGCCGTTCATGTCCGTGATGACGGGCGACCGATCGATACGCTCCCGTCCGATGGCGCGCATCGTGGACCCGCTACGCCTGATGGGCGCTGAGGTGGACGGACGGGACGGGGGCAGGCTTGCGCCGCTCACCTTCCGAGGCGGCAGCCTGCACGGCATCCAGTACCGGATGCCTGTCGCGTCGGCGCAGGTGAAGAGCGCGCTCCTCCTCGCGGGGCTGTTCGCGGAGGGCGAAACCACGCTGGAGCAGCCCGCCGTCTCCCGCGACCACACGGAACTGATGTTCCGCTCGATGGGCGTTGAGGTCGCCGAGGACGGGCTGACCGTGAGCGTGCGCCCCGGACGGCTCAGCGCCATGGACGTGACCGTCCCCGCAGACATCAGCTCGGCGGCGTACTGGCTCGTTGCGGGCGTCTGCCACCCGGACGCGGAGGTGCGCGTGCGCAACGTGGGCGTGAACCCCACGCGCACCGGCATCCTCGACGCACTGGCGATGATGGGCGCGGACGTGAGCGTCGAAAACGAGCGTACCGAGGGCGGCGAACCCGTCGCCGACCTCGTGGCGCGGTCGAGCAGCCTCCGCGCAGCGGAGATCGGGGGCGACCTCATCCCGCGCCTCGTGGACGAGGTGCCTGTGCTCGCGCTCGCCGCATGCTTCGCGGAGGGCACGACCGTCATCCGCGACGCTTCCGAACTGCGTGTGAAGGAGAGCGACCGGCTCATGGCGTCGCGCGTGGAGTTGTCCCGGATGGGGGCGCAGGTCGAGGAGCTGGACGACGGCCTATGTGTCACCGGCGGGCGTGCTCTGAGCGGGGCTACCCACCGGACGTACGCCGACCACCGCATCGCGATGACGATGGGTGTCGCAGGGGTGGTCGCCGCAGGCGAGACCACGGTCCAGTCAGCGCAGACGGCGTCGGTCTCCTATCCGACGTTCTGGGACGACCTCGCATCGCTGGGGGAGGGCGCATAGCCGTGATGCGCCGTTCACCGTGAGCGCTGCCGAACCGCACCCGCTCCTCGTCGTCGTCTCCGGGCCGTCCGGCGTCGGCAAGGATGCGATGCTTGCCCGCGTGCGGGAGCTGCGCCCAGAGGTGTTCTGGGCCATCACAGCAACGACCCGGGAGATGCGTCCCGGCGAGGAGCACGGCGTCCATCACCTCTTCCATACACGGGAGGAGTTCCTCGAACTCTTGGAGCGCGGCGAACTGCTGGAGCACGCGGAGGTGTACGGCAACCTCTACGGTGTACCGAAGGCGCCGGTGCGCGAGGCGCTCGCCGAGGGGCGGGACGCCATCGTTCGGACGGACGTGCAGGGCGCGGCCTCGATCCGCTCGCTCGCGCCGGACGCACTGCTCATCTTCGTTGCGCCGCCGTCGCTGGAGGAGCTCGAACGCCGCCTGCGCAGCCGCGACACGGAATCGGCGGAAGAGACGGCCTTGCGTGTCGAGACGTCCCGCCAGGAGATGCGCGACGCCGCGTGGTTCGACGCCGTGGTCGTCAACGAGACAGGGGGGCTGGAGGAAGCTGCGCACGAGGTCATGGCTGTCATCGAGCGGGAGCGGCAGCGCGTCCCACCGCGGTTGGCGCGCCTGTAGCCCCAAACCCGCGCTGCGCTGCTATCCTGCGAGACGCATCCCCTACGAGGCAGGTGGCGATGATCACGAAGTTCTCCGTCCTCTACGTCGGCTTCACGGAACTGGACAACGTCGGGCTGGGCGGCACGCCGCCGGACGAGCGGCACCTCTCCAACGAGCAGATCGTGAAGGCGTACCAGATGTCACTGGACGTGGCGCAGCACATGGACAAGCTCGGGTTCGACACGCTCTGGGGTGCGGAGCACCACTTCCAGCGTGAAGGCTACGAGGTCATCCCGAACCTCATCCTGTGGGGGACGTACCTGGCGGCGCGGACGGAGCGCCTCAAGTTCGGCTGCGCGTTCAACGTGAGCCCGATCTGGCATCCGATCCGGATGGCGGAGGACTTCGCCATGGCCGACATCATGACCGATGGCCGCGTGGTCTTCGGCGTGGGGCGCGGTTACCAGACGCGCGAGGTGGAGACGCTCGGCGCTCCCTTGCTGGACCAGGACGCCAACCGCGAGCTGTTCGAGGAGCAGATGGAAGTCATCATGAAGGCGTTCCACCAGGACTCGTTCAGCCACCACGGCAAGCACTACACCATCCCGGCGGCGCAGAAGTTCCGCGGCTACGAGCCGACGGAGGTGACGCTGGTGCCGCGTCCGATCCATCAACCGGTTGAGATATGGCACGGCAGGTCCATCCCCTTCATGGCGCAGAACGGCATCAAGGGGATGATCACGCAGAACGGCGACCGGCTGGCGCGGCAGATATTCCACACGTACCAGGAGGAGGCCGCGAAGGCGGGCAGGAACTTGGAGCTCGGCGAGGACCTCTGCCTCGGCGTCGCGATGTCCATCGCGCCGACGCCGGAGGAGGCGGTCGAGAAGGTGCGCCCCTACCACGACGAGGCGTACAAGTGGTTCGCACCGTTCGGGTTCGTGCGCTACGTCGACGAAGACGGTCGTCCGTGGGGCACGCCCGGGGCGCCTGCAAGGGTGCCAACGATCGAGGAGGGCGTGAGGCAGCGCGCGTGGCTGTGCGGCCCGCCGGAGCTGGTCATCCGCGAGTTGAAGGCGTACGAGGCGGAGTTCCCCGGCCTCGACCAGGTGATGTTCCGCTGGCCGGAGGGCATGCCCGCCGAGCAGTTCAAGGAGCAGCTCTCGCTCTTCGCGGAGCAGCCCTATGCCGGAGTTCGGGCAAGGGTAGCCCTAGGACACTTCCTTGCCGCCGTTGACCGCGATGAGTTGGCCGGTGATGAAGTCGGCGTCGTCGGAGAAGAGGAACGCGACGGTGCCTGCAAGGTCGCTCGGCACGCCGCGGCGCCCGAACGCTCGTGACGCTTCTTCGGTGGCCTCGTCACCCGAGAGCGACGGGTCCTGGTCAGTGCCGCCGGGCGCCAGCGTGTTGACGTTGATGTTGTGCTCGCCGAGCTCGCGGCAGATGGCGCGGGTGAACGCCATCACGGCGCCCTTGGATGCGACGTAGTGCGGGTTGCTGTCGCGCACGTTGTTGGACGTGCGGAGCATCGTGGTGGAGCCGACGTTGAGGATCTTCCCGCCGCCCTGGTCGCGCATGTAGGGGAAGACGGCGCGCACGCAGAGGAACGTCCCTCGGGCGTTCACGGAGAAGACCTTGTCCCACCAGTCCGGGTCGACGTCCATGAGCGAGGGGCCGGTGATGTTGCGCATGAGGCCGGCGTTGTTCAGCAAGCCGTCGATGCGCCCGAAACGCTCGACGGTCCGGCGCGCCAGCGCCATCGTCTCTTCCTCGCTCGTCACATCCACGTTGAGCGGGAGCACCTCGGCGCCCTCGGCCTCACAGAGGCGCGCCGTCTCCGAGCAGTCGAGCACGTCGGCGACGGTGAGCTTTGCGCCCTCCTTCGCCAGCCGCACGGCGTAGGCCTGCCCCAGGTGGCGCGCGGCGCCGGTAACGATGATGACCTTGCCTTCCAGGCGCATCTCCCGCCTCCTCCGTCAGCCCCGGTCAGCCCAGGATGACCATGTGCACTTCACCGGGACCGTGCACGCCGATGGTGAGTGTCTGTTCGATGTCCGCCGTGCGGGACGGCCCGGAGATGAAGTTGAAGTAGTTGGCTGTCCGCCCGCGCGCCTGCATACGATTGAGCCGCGTGATGGCGAAGAAGTCGTCCAGCGTTTCGAGCACCTGCTCCCGCTCGATGAGCAGCACGAGCCTGGGCGGTGCGAGCGAGGTAAGGCGGGCCACACCCCTGCGCGGTGTCACGGCGCAACTGGCCGTCTCCGCGATTGCGTAGGAGACGCCCGTGACGCCCATGTCGGCGCGGAACGCCATGTCGCGCAGGGCCCCCCGGCTCCGCGACCTGCCGGACGCGAGGATGGCGGGCGAGACGCCTACGGAGCGGAGCGCGGTGTCTATGTTCACCCGTTTGAATACGTCCTCATTCGAGCGAACGAGGCTCTTCACGCCCGCCTGCTGCGCGATCTCGGCGACGATACTCGCGGCTTCCTCCACATCGTCTGCTCTGCGGACGTTCCACGAGGCGGCAGCGGCGGTCTGTGCGAGACGGTCCAGACTGCGGCTTCGCCGCGCTTCGTTCCGTGCGACGATGGTGCGCACCTTCTCCTGCTGGCGCGCGGTGTTCGACTTGAGCGAGGGGTGGTCCGGCATGTGGACGATGGGCTCGGTCCGACCCAACGCCCCGCGGACGCGCAGCAGGAAAGCCGCCTTGTTCGAGTGCTCTTCCGGTGTGGGCGGCATGACCTACCCCTGCTCCGTGCCGTTGTTCGTGGAGCCGCCTTGAGCGAGCTCCTCACGCCAGAGGCGCGCGAACGACTTCTGGGCGGGCGCGGGGAAGTCGCGGCTCGCCGTCCAGCCGCTCACCATCGGGGCGAATGGCAGTTTGCGGACCTTCCCCCCGCGCGTGAAGGGGCGCGTGAGCAGCCTGCCGAGGTTCGCCTTGCCTTCGAGCGCCTTGCGATTCCGCATCGCGCCGTGCCACTGGCCAACGAACAGGCGCTCCATCCAGGTCGTGCTGCGCTCGCCGAGCGCGCCTTCCGCAACTTTGTGCCGGAGGTGCAGCAGCAAGCGGGGAATGTCTATCTTCACCGGGCAGACGTCCTTGCACGTGCCGCAGAGCGTCGACGCGTAAGGGAGGTCGCGCGCGACCTTCATGTTGGTCATGGGCGGCGTCACGACCGCGCCGATGGGGCCGGAGTAGACCCAGCCGTAGGCGTGGCCACCGATCTTCTGGTAAACGGGGCAGTGGTTCAGGCACGCCCCGCAGCGGATGCAGCGCAGCGCCTCTCGCATCACCTCATCGCGCAGCAGGTTGAGCCGTCCGTTGTCCACGAACACGAGGTGGAACTCCTCGGGCCCGTCCTCGTCGCTCGGGGCGCGCGGGCCACCCACGAACGTGTTGTAGCTGGTGATGCGCTGGCCGGTAGCAGAGCGTGGCAGGAGGCGAAGGAAGAGCGCGAGGTCCTCGATGGCCGGGACGATCTTCTCCATGCCCGCGAGGACGACGTGGATGCGCGGCGCGGACGTGGTCATGCGCCCATTGCCCTCGTTGGTGACGAGGCAGACGGTGCCGGTCTCGGCGACGACGAAGTTTGCGCCGCTGATACCCATCTCCGCCTGCGCGAACTTCTCGCGCAGGGCGTCCCGCGCGTACACGCAGAGGCGCTTGATGTCCTGCGTCGGGGCGGTCTTCAGCCACTCCTGGAATAGCGAGGAGACCTCCTGGCGCGTCTTGTGCATCGCGGGCGCGATGATGTGGAACGGCGTCTCGCCAGCCAGCTGGATGATGTACTCGCCGAGGTCGGTCTCGACCGGCTCGATGCCCTCCCGCTCGAGGATGTGGTTGATGCCCATCTCCTCGGAGACCATCGACTTGCTCTTGATGACGGTCTTCACGCCGTTGCGCTTCGCGATGTTGAGCACGATGGCGTTCGCCTGTGCCGCGTCGTCGGCGAAGTAGACGTGTCCGCCGTTGCGCCTGACGCTCTTGTCCACCATGTCCAGGTAGTAGTCCAGGTGCTCCAGGGTGGACTGTTTGATGGCGGCGGCGCGTGTGCGCATCGCCTCCCAACTCTCGTCGCCGAAGTCGCTCTCGATGATGTTGGCGCGCGCGCCGACGAAATGCTCCATGACGTGCTCCAGCGCGTGCTGGAGCTTCTCGTCGCGCAGCGCCCTGCCAGACGCCTTCTTGAATTCGGCGCTCTTGACCTCAGCCATCAGCCCCGTCCTCAGCCAGCAGTTCGGCGATGTGCATGGCGCGCACGTTCATCCCCCGTCGCGCCATCGCTCCGCGGATGTGCATCAGGCACCCGCAGTCGTTCGCGACCACGGCGCCAGCGCCGGACTCCGCGATGTTGCTCAGCTTCTCGTCCAAGATGGCGGTCGATATCTCTGGGAACTTCACGGAGAAGAGGCCCCCGAACCCGCAGCAGGCGTCCGAGTCCTCCATCTCCTGCAGCTCGACCCCGCGAACGCCACCGATGAGGTCGCGCGGCGCTTCCTTGATGCGCAGCTCACGCAGCAGGTGGCAGGCGTCGTGGTACGTGACCAGTCCCTCCGAGGCCGCTCCGACGTCCGACGTGCCGACGACGTTGACGATGTAGTCGGAGAACTCGCGTGTCCTCTCGCCGACCGCCTGTGCGCGCTCCAGCGTCTCGGGGTCGTCCTCGAACAACTCTCGGTAGTAGACCTTGATCATGCTGGCGCACGAGCCGGAAGGGACGACGACCTGCTCCTCGTTCTCGAACACGTCGAGGAAGTGCTTCGCCACGTCGGCAGCTTGGGAGCGGAAGCCGCCGTTGAACGCGATCTGCCCGCAGCAGGTCTGGTCCTGGGGGAACGAGACGTCCACTCCGAGGCGCCGCAGCACCTTCACGGCTGCTACGCCGACCTCCGGGTAGAACTGGTCGATGAGACAGGTGGCGCAGAACGCCGCCCGGAACTTCGGGGACTGCTGCCCCCGCTGCCTTCCGCCCGTCCTGGGTCTGCCGGACCGTCTGGGATATGCGGACGAACCGCGTCGTCGAGCCACAGATGCAAGGTAGCAGAGCGCAGCAGGCGTGGCAACTGCAAAGCGGCGGCTGGTTCACCAGCCGCCGCTTCATGAGTATCGCCTGTTGGCTAGGCGCCGGTGCCGAGGATCTCCCGGCCGATCCACTCCAGCAGGGCAGCCTGGGGCCAGATGATGCTCAGCACGTTGTCCGCCATGCCGTAGATGAACAGGTACACGAAGGACATCGTGATGATGGGGCCGAGTATGCGCCACGCGAAGAGTCCCTCCAGCGCCGGCGGAGGCTGGTAGTGCCTGATCGGCCGGATGAAGAGCAAGCCAAGCGTAAGCACTCCGAGCGCCGCCAACAGGGGAGTCTCAGCGAAGCCTCCCCTTGTCATGGCAACCGAGATGGCTACGGCCACGATGAACGCCAGAGCGGCCACTCCCATGATTCCAGGCGCCCCCGGCATGCCGCCCACTCCTCGTGCGTTCACTGAAACCGCGACGGTCATGGCAACTGCCACGGTGGCACTCGCGCCGATGATGCGTCCGAGGTCGGCAACCGCATCGGTGTCCCTGGCGAACACTTCCGATACGCCCGTGATGCCGATGAGGCTTGCGGCAATGCCGGCGAGTGCGCCGGTGATCAAGCCGACGACGATGCCCTTGGACAGGGGCAAGCTGGTCCCTGCCAACAGCGTGAAGGGGAGATAGCCGGCGAAAGCGATGATGGCCCACCGCAAGCCGATGGTGCCGGTCAGCATGGCGAACATCAGGAAACCTGCGGTGATGATCCAGATCGCCTGCTTCGCACCGGGCAGCGCAAGGCTGTGCATGCCGAGGTCCATGATGTCGACGTGGCGGCGTCCCCGTTCTCGCAAGTGGAAGAATAGCTGCACCAGGGACAGAAGGACAACGAACACCACCATGAGCCGCGTCATGAACCAGGACTCGGCAGCCTCGAAACCCAGGCTACCCCACCAGAACGCGATGCTTCCGGCGATGAGCAGGTAGATGGGGAAGTTGCGGACCTCAACCAGCCGTTTCCCGAGGCTGGGCCGCTCCCCCGGGCCAGTGCCCGACCCGCCTGCTGGAGGCTGGGACGCAGCGGCCGAAAGCGACTGGCTTCCCGCGGCTCGGGAGAAGAAGTAGGCGGTGGCCAGCGCGATCAGGATAAGTGCAATGGTGAGCGGGCGGAACAGCACGCCGAGCACTTCACTCTCGAATCCTCCGATCGTGAACGGGTCCACCACGTTCAGCGCGGAGAGGAAGTTCTCCTCGATGATGGGGCCGAGGATGATGCCGAGCAGGAGCGGCGGTCTCGGCCACTGGAACAGCTTCATCATGATGCCGATGCCCATGAAGACCGCTGCAACTGGCAACGCAAGCCACGAGGTCCAGTTCATAACCGTGGAGAGTATGACGATAGGGATGAAAATGCCGCCAATGAGGGGATAGGGGATGCGCGTCAGCTTCGCCAACTGGCCGGTGGCGACGATGCCGATCATCGTGACGATGAGGTTGCCGATCGCCAGCGTCAATACGAACAGGATCATGACGTCTGCCTGGTCGCCGAGGAGCCTCGGACCGGGCGTCATATCGAGCGCCTGCATCGCCACGTAGACCAGCACCCACGCCAGACCGCCGGGGATGCCCAGCGTCAGCGTGGGGAGTGCCTGCCCTGCTTCTTTCGAGTTCTGTGCCGATTCGGCGAAGAGCACGCCGTCCAGCGAACCCTTCCCGAACTGGCTCTTGTCCTTGGTCCAGAAGATGCCGAAGGCGTAGGAGAGCCAGTCTATGACCGCGGCTCCGACGCCGGGGATCGCTCCGAGTATCACTCCGAAGACCGATTGGCGTATCACCATCGGCCACCGCGTGAAGCCGTACCTCGAACCTCGCCACACCTCGCGCGTATTGACGACCGAGCCCGGTGGAGCGACGGGGCGCCGGGCGATGGCCAAGTCTATCATCTCCGGCAACGCGAAGAAACCGATGGTCACGACGACGATGGGCAATCCTTCCCAGAGGCTCGGCTGGTCGAAGACGTACCGCACGTCGCCGGTGATGGGATTGATGCCCACGGTGCCCAGGAGCACGCCGAGCGCTCCGGCAGCGAGTCCTTTCACCATTGCGCCTGCGCTGAGCGCTGCAATCATGACGATGCCGAAGAACGCCACCGCTGCGATCTCGGGGAAGCTGAATTTGAGAATGATGGGCTTGGCGATCGGTATGAGGAGCGCCAGTACCGTCGCGCCGATGATGCCGCCCATGGCGGAGACAGCGTAGACTGCGCCGAGCGTATGCGCTGCGCGGCCTTGGCGCGCCAACTGGTGGCCTTCCAGGAACGTCACCTGGGTTGCGGCGGAGGGCTGGCCGAAGAGGACGGCGGGGATGGAGTCGAGCGTGTTGTTCACACCCGTCATCGAAGCGAGGGCGACCAGGCCGATGGCACGCATGTCGTTCGGCCCGCCGCGGTCACGCCCGAAGAACTCCACGATGAACGGGATGGAGATCGCCATGATGATGACACCGGACGCGCCCGGCACCATGCCGGTAAAGCCCGCGATGAAGACCGCTATGAACAGGACGATCCAGTAGGCAGGGTCATTCAAGTATCCCAGCGCCTGTCCGAGTTCGCTGTACAGTTCGCCCAAGGGTTGCCCTCCCTAAGCGCCGTTGCGCTGGTCCGTGTCTGAAACACGAACCGCCCGCCCCATGGCCGTTCCTGACCATAGAGGCGGGCGGATTCTATGCACAGTGAGGGTGGCCTGACAACCATCAGGCCACCCTCACTGCTGCTCTATCGTACGTACTTGGCGTGCACGATCTCGAGCAACTCGTTGATCCTGCCCTGGTTGGCCTCGAAGCCGTTCACCATGTCGGTGACGATCTGCTGGGCGGTGGCGCCGTCCGTGAACAGGTTCTTGATGCCCGTGAACTGCTGCATGGAGGAGGCGAACTCCTCATCCGCCATCGCATTCTCGAGGGCGTCCCGCAGCGTCTGGGTTATTTCAGGCGGCATGTTCGGTGGGCCCCAGATGTTCTTCGCGATGGTGGCCCTGGGCCGCATGGCAACCCACAGTTCGCGGTCCGCCTGGTCCTCGATGTAGGTGTCGTGGAAATTCGGGCAGTGGAAGTCGGCTTCGCCGTTGTTGCCGATGTCGAATCCGGGGACAGACAGATCGGCGAACGGGCGAAGGAAACCGGTTGCAATCCATCCGGGCCGTTTCACCGGGAACTGGTCCCATAGCGTGCCGGAGACCCAGGAGTTCACGTCGCCTCGCTCAATCATGATGTACTGCTCGGCGGAGCCTGCAGCGGAGACGTTCCGGATCTCCAGCGGGACGTTGAACTTGTCGGCCAGCCAGCCGATGGAGACGTTGGAACTCAGGTCGGCGGGCGTTGGAACACTCCAGCCCACGGTCAGCGCTGGGTCGGTCGCGCCGAAAGCTTCGTCAATGCAGTCGTAGCGCAGGGTGCCGCGGATGAACCAAGCGCCCTCGCCGCCGGAGGTGACGCCAATCATCGTTGCTTCACGCATGTCGAACTGCGCCTGCGGGGTGAACATGTCCGCGACGCCCGGCGTCGCCTCGATGGCGATAGTCAGGCCGTCCGGCTTCGCGTTCCAGACGAAGTTCCGCTCCACCACCACCGGGGTCAAGTTTCGGACGACGATGCGCGGGTTGCCGGGGATGAACTTCGACCATGCGCGGGACATGTAGCGCGCCTGTGCGTCCGTGCCGCCGCCGGGGTTGAAGCCGACCATCAGGCTGATCGTCTTGCCCCTGAAGTGCGCTTCGGCATCGAAGCCGGGGTCGACCGGCAACGGAGTCGCCGTGGGGCGTGCTGTTGGAGTGGGCGTTGCGGGGGCTGCCGTGGCGCCCGGCGGCAGGGGGGTAGGCGTTGCCTTTTCCTCCATCATCGCCGTTGGCGTAGGAGCTGCCTCCATCGCTGTTGGCGTTGGTGTCGCAGCGGGGCGTGGCGTGGGCGTTGGGTCTTCGCCGCCACAGGCAGCGAGGATTGCGGCGAGTACGAGGCTGACCGCCCCGATTGCTCCAAGTTTCCTACTTATCTTCACCATCCCGAGAACCTCCCGTCATCTGTCTACAGGTGTCTACAGGCGATACGAACAAAGCCTAGGGAGCAGCACTCGCCAGACTAGTGCGTAACCCTACCTGCCTCCAAATGCTCTTGTCAATCACCAGTGTTCGATCTGCTGCACGCTTATGCAAATAGTGCAGTGCTGTTCGCTGAGGTCCGTTGGTGGCCTTCTCCGTGCCGTACACCCTGCTAGAATCGGCGCATGGTCTACAGGCAGGGCATGAACCGCGCGAAGCTGCGGGAGGGCTCCGGCAAAGGCACTGAGGTCGCCGACGAGCACTTCCACGAGGTGGCGGGTTCCAAGGACTTCTACGTCTACGTGACCCCGAACCGCAAGGCGAAGGGCTTTGAGGCGCTGCGTGACTGGCTCCGCGAGCAGGGCTACTCCGTCACCGTGTCGGACGACGCGCCGCTGCTGCCGGCGAAAGGCTACAAGGCGATAAAGGTGACGACGGCCACCGGCGTGCTCTCCGATGATGCGGTGCGCCGCACGCACCGCTGGGCGCACCAGCGCAACTTCCTGCACAGCTTCTTCAGACCTCTGCGAGGCGTATAACCGTGGCCCGCAAGCCTCCTTCGGCAGGTACCCCTTCCATGTTCGGCGAACCGGAGCCTGCGCCCGCGCAGCGGGAAACGCCCTTGCTGCTGCTCATGGACGGCCACGCGATGGTCTTCCGGGCATGGTTCGCGCTCCAATCGGCGCAACCTTTCACCATTCGCTCCACAGGAGAAGACGTAAGCGGGGCTTACTCCTTCACCACGACGTTCTTCAAGACCCTCGCCGACCACCGGCCAACGCATGTCGCCATCGCCTTCGATCCACCAGGGCGCACCTTCCGTGACGAACTGTATCCGGAGTACAAGGCGACCCGTCCGCCGATCCCACCGCAGCTCACCCGAAACGTGGAACGAGTGAAACAGGTGATGAACGCCTTTCGCGTTCCGGTCCTCGAATCGCCGGGCTACGAGGCCGACGACGTGCTCGGCACGGTCGCGGCATGGAGCACGGAGCACGGAGTGGAGACACTCATCGCCACCGGAGACACCGACACGCTCCAACTCGTCTCTCCCCACGTGCGCGTCCTGCTCACTACCGGCTTCGGGGATACGCGGATCTACGACGAGGACGCCGTGCGCGAGCGCTATGGGGGGCTCGAACCTGCCCAGCAGCGTGACGTGAAAGCGCTCACCGGCGACACGTCCGACAACGTTCCGGGCGTTCCCGGCATCGGTCAGAAGACAGCGGTGAAGCTCATCGGCGAGTTCGGCAGCGCCGAGTCGCTCGTCGAGCGCGTTGACGAAGTGACCCCGCCACGCATCCAGGGCTTGGTGCGGGAGCACGCGGAACAGTTGCTGAAGAGTAAGCACCTCGTGACCATCGAGACCGCGGCGCCGACCGGGTTCGATTTCGACGAGTCCGTGTTCGGCGGCTTCTCCCGCGACGACGTTCTGGACGTGTTCCGCGAGCTGGAGTTCAGCAGCCTCGTCGCGCGCATCCCGTTGCCCCCCGGCGAACAGCAGTCCGTAGTAAGCGCCGCTGCCGCCGAACCGCAGTCGATGTTCGAGGCGGATGCCCGCGTGAGCGTTGTGGACACGCCTGCTGCGCTCGATGCGCTGGTGAAACGACTGGGAGAAGCATCGGCATTCGTCGTGGAAGCGTACGCCGCCGTTCCGCGAGCGATGGAGTCCGGACTCGTCGGGTTAGCGTTCGCCGTGGAGGAAGGCGAGGGCTTCTACGTCCCCGTAGGCCATGCGGAAGGTACGCAGCTCGCCACTGAAGAGGTCCTGACCGCGCTCCTGCCTGTGCTCGAGAGCGGGCCTGTCTCCGGCCACAATCTCAACTTCACACTCACGCTGCTCTCGAATTACGGGCTGTCGCCGACCGCGGTAACCGTCGCGTTCGACACGATGATCGCGGCGCATCTCACGGGCGAGAAGGCGCTGTCGCTGAAACCGCTCGCCTTCAACCGGCTCAACGTGGAGTTGCAGGCGCTGACCGACCTGACCGGCACCGGGCGCAAGCAGATCACGTTCGACGCCGTGCCGGTGTCCGACGCCGCGGGATATGCCGCCACCGCGGCTGCGGTGACGCTCCAACTGCAGCGTGCGCTTGCCGAAGACATGGAGCGGGACCATCTCACGGCCTATCACGATAGGCATGCGATGCCGCTGGTGCCGGTGCTCGCTCGCATGCAGACGCATGGCGTTGCCATAGACAGCGGGGTGCTCGCCGAACTCAACGAGGAGATAGCAGGGGAGATAGAGATCGAGGAGCGAGCTGCCTATGAGGCCGTGGGCCACGAGTTCAACATCAACTCTCCAGCCCAACTCGGGGACCTGCTCTTCAAGGAACTCAGGTTGCCGTCAGGCCGCCGGACGCAGACGGGCTACTCCACGGACGCTTCCATCCTTGAGAACCTGCGGGACCACCACCCCGTTATCGATCACGTTCTGCGGTACCGGGAGCTCACGAAACTGAAGTCCACCTACGTGGACACCCTTCCGCAGCAGGTGAACCCGCGCACGGGACGCATCCACACCACCTACAACCAGGCTGGCTCAGCAACCGGCCGACTTGCGAGCGCGGACCCCAATCTGCAGAACATCCCCATCCGCACGCCGCTCGGCCTGCGCGTCCGCGAGGCGTTCATCGCCGAGCAACGGCCTGCATGGACGCTGCTCAGCGCCGACTACTCGCAGATAGACCTGCGCGTGCTCGCTCACCTCTCGGAGGACCCGGCGCTGATGGCGGCGTTCGAGCGCGGGGAGGACATCCACTCCTCCACGGCCTCCCTCATCTATGGCGTGCCGCTTGGTGAGGTGACGCGGGACATGCGCCGCCTTGCCAAGGTGATGAACTTCGGGGTCGCCTACGGGCTCAGCGCCTTTGGCATATCGCAGCAGACCGAACTCACCCGTGAGGAGGGCGCCGCATTCATCGAGTCGTACTTCGGCACCTACCCAACCGTCAAAGCCTTCCTCGATGATACCGTGGAGCGGGCGAAGGTCGACGGCTACGCGGAGACGCTGCTGGGCCGCCGGCGCTACATCCCCGAGTTGCGCTCTCCGCACTACCCGGTGCGGCAGGCTGGGGAACGTATCGCGCTCAACATGCCGGTGCAGGGCACATCCGCCGACGTCATCAACGAAGCGATGGTCGCCATCCAGCACCGCCTGGAAGGAGACGGCTTCCACAGCAGGATGTTGCTGCAGGTGCACGACGAACTCGTGTTCGAGCTGCCGGTAGAGGAGGAGGAGGCATTGGTCACGATGTTGCAGGACGTGATGCCGACCGCGCTGGAGATGAGCGTGCCGGTGCAGATAGACATCAAGACCGGGCCTACATGGGCCTCGATGACCTACGCGGAGTGACGCGGCGGCACGGCGCTAGCCTCGGAGGTCTCCCCGGGGTGGAGTCTCATCCGCAAGCGAAGCGATCTGCTCTTCGAGTGTCTGCACCGCGGTGAAATCTTCTTCCAGCAGCTTGTAGCAACGTTCCACGTATAGCTGTGCGAGCCGCGCTCCCGCATCGGAGGGGTCCCCCGCTGCCCGGAGTACGCGATCGGCCCAGAAGCGTTCGGGCAACGCTTGTCCCAACGCTCGGAGAGAGACACTAGTCTCCTCGATGAGTCCATCGTCTTGTGACTCGAGCGCGAACCGCATCGTCCCGACCAGCTTCGACAGCTCCGCGAGTCGGTCGCGGTCGCTCATCAGTCCGTAGACCACCTGCTGCACGCTGCCGCTCGTGTCCCCTCCGTCGCCGGGCAGCGAACGTTCCGGGGCGGATGGGGTGGGCCGGGGGTTGGCGTCGAGGTAGCGCTGGTAGAGCGTCTCGTATTCGTGCACGGCCTCCGTGGCCTGGCGCATCGCCGCCTGCATGTCGCCAAGCACCATGTCCCCTCCCCAGACGAAGTCGTCGCCGCGCAATTCTGCAAGGTGACGCAGCGGCTCGATCGACTCCACTTCTTCCGGTATGGGCGGTGCGGCGAAACTACCGCCCCCGTCGCCGATCACCTCGCTTGCGAGCCCACCCAACTGCGCTGTGAGCATCGGCGGGAGATACTTGCTCATGTCCATCTTCACGGGCAGGAGGACGACGTACGTGGCCAGCAGCCCCGCTTGCGGGTTGCCGAAGTAGAGCAGCGCGTGTCCCTTCGGGCGGGACTCGTCGCCGATCTCAAACGTGAGCGCCACGGACGCCTCCTTCCTGCGAGAGGTTACAGGTTCTCGCGGACCCGTGCGAGCCACTCCCGGACGCCGTGAGAGCGTTGACCGCCGCCGGTGTTTGACAGCCTCTCTCCTTGACAGCCCTCACACGCCGTTCGTAGCCTGCTACCTTGGCCTGCTACCCTGCCTTCAGGCGACGAACATGAGCGTAATGCGGATCCTGGTCGAATGAGCAACGAACCCCGTCAGGTGGATGTCCGGCCCTCCAAGATACGGCAGACGCTCAGGTGGACAGTGCAGACGCTTGCCCTCTTCGGCGTCTGGTTCGCGTTCTCCGGTCACACCGAGATCGAATTCCTCGTAGTGGGCGCGGTCGTCGCGATTGCCGGAACTGCGCTCACGCACTGGCTGTTCGCGGGCGACCAGGAGTTGCGCTTCCGGCACGTTCCATATCCGTTCGGGTGGTTCGTCCGCGGCTTCCTCCGCTCCATCCTTTACACCCTGTGGCTGCTCTGGGAGATAGCGCTCTCCAACCTGCACGTGGCCTACCTTGTGCTGCACCCCCGGTTGCCGGTGGAGCCGAGCCTCGTGGAGTTCGAGACGTCTCTGCATTCGGAGTCCGCGCAGGTGCTGCTCGCGCAGTCCATAACGCTCACGCCCGGCACGGTGACGATGGACGTTTCGGATGGGAGGTTCATAGTGCACTGCCTCTCAGTTAGGAGCAGGCAGGGCATGGAGGAGGGAAGCATCCAGCGCAAGGTGGCCGGGATCTTCAGTGAGACTGCGCCTCACAGCGTGCCGTTGACCGATGTCGTCGCCATCGAACAGGAGTTGCCGTGAGCGTGCTGTTCGTGACCGTGCTTGCTATCGCGGCGGCTATCAACGCGGCGCTCTTCTACCGCCTTCTCGTTGGCCGCACCCCATTCGACCGCCTGCTGGCCGCCGCAGCCATAGGCACGAACGCGGTCATCCTGCTCGTGCTCACCGGGTTCGTGTTCGAACGGCCCGATATGTTCGTCGACCTTGCGTTGAGCTATGCGCTGCTCAACTTCATCAGTACGGTCGCAGTGGGCAAGTACCTGGAGACGCGCCAGCATCAGCTGTGGTCGATGATGCGGGGTGTGGAGGAGGAAGACGCGTGAGCATTGCAGGCACCGTGCTCATCGGACTCGGCCTAGCGTTCATGGTCATCACGGCCTTGGGCTTGATGCGTCTGCCCGACTTCTACTCCCGTGTACATGCGGTCTCGAAGTCGGAGACGCTCGGCATCGCCCTCGTGCTCCTGGGCCTCATCCTGCATGAAGGCGCCACGCTGGTGAGCCTGAAACTCGCGCTCATCCTGGTGTTCGTCGCGATAGCGAACCCCGTTGGCGCACACCTGCTCACCCGAGCGGCGTTGCGTACGGGGCAGGCGCCTTGGAAGAGAGGAGGAGGCGGATGATCTGGTGGCTTGAGTTGTCACTGTTCGGCCTGCTCGTGGTGGCTGCGCTGATCGCCCTCTCGGTCCGGGACATGATCGCGGCGGTGGCGACGCTGTCCGTGTACAGCTTCCTGGTTGCCGTGCTGCTTGCGCTGATGGGGGCGGTTGACGTCGCGCTGACCGAGGCGGCATTGGGTGCGGGGGTGACGGGCGTCTTTGTGATAGCCGCCATCAGCATCGTGGACAGGAGGACCCCGGATTGAAGCTGCTCATGCTGGCATTCCTTGCGGGGCTGGTTGCCCTGCTCGTCTGGGCGTCGGCCGACCTGCCGGACCGCGCGGACCCCAGCGCGCCTGCGAACCAGCACCTCTCCCCTGAGTTGACGGAGATGACGGAGTCTGAGGTCGTGATCCCGAACCTCGTCTCCGCCATCCTGGCCGACTTCCGGAGCTACGATACGCTCGGCGAGACGTTCGTCATCTTCACCGCCGGACTGGCCGTCGTCCTCGTGCTGCAACGCAGCCGCCGGGTCCCGGAGGAGGAGGGCGGGGATGAATGACCGGTACGACAGCATGCTCCTGCACTTCATCGTGCGCGTTTTCATGGTGCCGCTGATCCTCGTCTTCGGGGTCTACGTGCTGCTGCATGGCGAGCTCAGCCCGGGCGGCGGCTTTCAGGCCGGGGCCATCGTCGCCGCCGCGCTGTTGCTGGTGCGGCTCGCGTTGGGCAACCGGCAGGCGGCGCTGCGGATACCGCAGGGGCTCCTGGTCTGGCTGGCGTGCATCGGCCTCGGCATCTACATGTTCGGGGGCATCCTGCCGCTCTTCCTGGGCGATAACTTCCTGGACTACGCCCGGATCCCCGTGGAGTGGTACAACCAGTTCGCCGGCGAGCACCGCACCCCCCGCGCGATGGGCATCCTCATCATCGAGGTGGGAGTGTTCTTCGGCGTCGCAGCCGTGTTGGTGCTCATCTACGACCTCATCGCGGGCAGCACGCGCCAATGATCGACGAGGTCGCAGCACGCTTCCCGTACTGGGCGACCGCAGTACTCCTCGTCGTCGGCCTTTACGGCATGGTCGGCAAGCGCAGCCTCGTGAAGCAGGTGATCGGCCTGAGCATCTTCCAATCGGCCATCATCCTCTTCTTCATCAGCGGTTCACTCCTGGAAGGGGCGACCATACCCATCCTCCACAGCGTGCACGACCCGAGCGGACACGTGGACCCGGACGACTTCGTGAACCCGTTGCCGCACGTGCTCATGCTCACGGCTATCGTCGTGGGCGTGGCTATCACTGGCGTCGCGCTCAGCTTCCTCGTCTCCATCTACCGCGAGTTCGGGACGCTCGACGAACGTGAGTTGCTGGACGAGATGAGGAAGTAGCCGTGGAGCAGCAACTCCCCGCATTCATCGTCGGCGCGCCGCTGCTCTTCGCGGTCGTCGTTCCCGTCCTTGGACGTATCTGGCGCCACAGCGCGTTCATCCTTGCAGTGGCCACTGTGGCCGTATCCGCCGTCGCATCGGCGCTGTCGCTGGAGCGGGTGCTCCGCGAAGGAACGTTCCGCTACTACCTGGGCGGATGGGAGCCGCCCGTCGGCATCGAGTACGTGATAGACGAAGTGTCGGCGTTCGTCAGCCTCGTCGTCACAGGCGTCTCACTCCTCGTCCTCGTCTCGACGCGCCGATGGGCCGAGCGCGAGGCGGGCGACCGCCCGGGCATCTTCTACGGGCTCGTGCTGCTGCTCCTGGCGGGGCTTACCGGCATCGTCATCACCGGCGACCTGTTCAACCTCTTCGTCTTCCTGGAGATAGCGTCGCTCGCCGGCTATGCGCTCGTCTTCATCGGCGGACGCAGGGCGATGTTGGCAGGCTTCCGCTATCTCATCATCGGCTCCATCGGCGGGGCGTTCTACCTGTTGGGCGTCGGCTTCATCTACTTTGCGACGGGCACGCTGAACATGATCGAGGCGCGCCAGTTGCTGGAAGAGGCCGAGAGCGTGAGGGCCGTGCAGGTGGGCGCGGTGTTCATCTTCACCGGCCTTGGCCTGAAGATGGCGCTCGTCCCCATGCACCTCTGGCTGCCGGACGCGTACGAACATGCACCCTCCTCGGTGAACTCGCTCATCGCGCCGGTCATGACCAAGGTTGCCGCCTACGCGATGCTCCGCATGTTCCTGACCATCTTTCCCCCCGGGTACCTCTCAGGCGCCGTCCCGGTTGCCGACGCTCTCCTCATCCTTGGCCTCATCGGCATCGTGTTCGGCTCCGTCGCGGCGGCAGGGCAGACGGACATCCGCCGGATGCTGGCGTACAGCAGCATCAGCCAGTTGGCGTTCATCGCGGTGGGCATCGGTCTGGGCACGCCGCTTGCGCTCGCCGCTGCCTTGCTCCACGTCGTGAACCACGCGGCGATGAAGGCAACGCTCTTCCTGGCTGCGTCCTCCATCCGCCTGCGCGTAGGGTTGCAGCGCACCCATAACCTCGCCGGGCTGGGCCCGCGCATGCCGCTGACGATGGGCGCGTTCGCCGTCGGGGCGGTGGCGATGGTCGGCATCCCGCCCACGGCGGGCTTCTTCAGCAAGTGGTACATGGTGCAGGCGGGCGTCGACGAGGGCCAGTGGATAGTGGTCGCCGTCGTGCTCATCAGCAGCCTGCTCACTGCCGTCTACCTCTTCAAAGTGCTGGAACAGGCCTACCTGCGCCCTGCGAAACCTGAACCGTCCGCCCACCATGACGACGAACACGACGCGTCAGCGGACAGTGCACCGCAGCCGGTCGAGCAACAGGCCGTGCGCCCCGTGGTGGAGCGGGCGCGTGAGGCCCCGCTGGACGTCTGGCTCCCACTCGTGCTGCTCGCCGCCGCGACCATCGCGCTTGGTGTGTTCAACGTCATCATCCTAGACAATGTCCTGGAGCCCGGAGTCTGTCGTTATCTGGATGATGCGCGATGTGACGACGTCCTACTGCCGGGGGTGTCGTGAACGAGACCACCGCATCCGCCCTCCCGCTCGCCGCCGTCCTTGTCCCTGTGGCGGCTGCCGCGCTCGCTGCGCTCACCACGGGACGCTGGCCGAACCTGCGCGATACGTGGGCAACGGTCGCAGGCATCGCGATGGTGGCCATCGCCGTCGTGATGCTCACCGACACGCTGGACGGGCGCATCCACAGGACGGTCCTCCTCGAGCTATCGCCCGGCATCGACGTCGCGCTGCGCGCGGACCCGGCGGGCATGCTCTTCGGCCTGCTCGTCTCCGTGCTCTGGGTGCTTGCGGGCGTCTACGCCGTCGGTTACATGCGCGGCGGGCACGAACAGAAACAGACCCGCTTCTTCGTTGCGTTTGCCCTGAGCATCGCTGCTGCCGCGGGCGTGGCACTCGCGGAGAACCTGCTGACGTTCGTCCTCTTCTACGAACTGCTCTCGCTCTTCACGTACCCGTTGGTGACGCACCGGGAGACGGAGACCGCGCTGGTCGCCGGACGGAAGTACCTTGCGTACACGCTCTCCGGCGGGCTGATGCTCATCGGTGCGACGGCCTGGCTGCACGTGCTGGGCGTGGACGCCACGTTCGAGGCGGGCGGGTTCCTCGACGGGGCGCGATTGAACGACGCGACGCAGTGGGGGTTGTTCGTGCTGCTCGCGGGGGGTGTTGGGGTAAAGGCTGCGGTGATGCCGCTGCACAGCTGGCTGCCGAGCGCGATGGTCGCGCCGACGCCGGTCTCCGCGCTGCTGCACGCCGTCGCCGTCGTCAAGGCGGGCGTGTTCGGCATGGTGCGGGTGGGCGTCTTCGTCTTCGGCGCGACGTTGCTGGACGACATGGGCGCATGGCTGGTGCTCGCCGTCATGTCCGCGGGTACGCTGCTCATCGCCTCGACGCTCGCGCTGCGGCACGACAACCTGAAGCGCAGGTTGGCCTACTCGACCATCAGCCACCTTTCCTACATCGTGCTCGGCGTCGCGCTCATCGGGCCGATTGCCCTCACCGGCGCGCTGCTCCACATCGTGGGGCACGGCGTCACCAAGATCACCCTGTTCTTCGTGGCTGGCGCGATCCACGTGCGGACGCACAAGGAGAACGTGAGCGAACTGGACGGCATCGGGCGTCAGATGCCCGTCACGATGGGCTCCTTCGCCCTTGCATCGCTCAGCATGGTGGGCATTCCGCCGTTCATCCTGTTCACGAGCAAGCTCTACCTCGGATGGGGCGCGGTGGAGGTCGGTCAGCAGATATTCCTGATCGTCTACATCGCAAGCGGACTGATCGCTTCGGCCTACCTCTTCCCCATCGTCATCCGGGCGTTCCTGCGCTCCTCGCCCGACCACACGCGGTACGGCGAGGCCGACGTGCGCATGGTTGCGCCCATCGCCCTGACCGCCGTGCTCGCGCTGGTCTGGGGTATCGCGCCCGATCTGCCGCTCGGCTTCTTCGAACTCGCGACGACCGTTGCCGCTGACGCCTTCGCGCCGCAGGTAGCCCTCGCGGGAGGCACCCCATGAAGATCAGCCCTCGCCTCGCAACCGCGCTCGTGATCCTCATCGGCGTCGCGTTGTCGGCCCTGGCCGACCTGTACTTCTTCGATCACAAGGAGAACCTCTTCTTTGACAAGGAGTACCTCTTTGCGGGCAGCGGCCTGCTCTTGTTCTGGGTCGGCTTCGGCTTCGTTGGCTGCGTTGGCATCGTTGTCATCTCCAAGTGGGTAGGCCACACCTTCCTGATGAAGCACGACGACCCGTACACCGGCGAGCACGTGGAAGCTGAGCCGGGGGAGCACCGCGATGGCTAGCTTCCCTCCCGTCCTCATCATGGTCGTCGCGGCGCTTCTCGTCGCGCTCATCCCCGTGAGCATCGTCCGTAAGGCCATCGCGGTCGGCGCTCCGTTGCTCGTGCTCGCCCAGCTGATATGGGGCCTCGAGGCAGGCGACTCGATGACGCTCACCTGGCTCTCGCTGGAACTGGAGCCGCTGCGCGCCGACAAGTTGAGCATCGTGTTCGGGTACGTGTTCGCGATCGCGGCGGGGCTGGGCGGCATCTACGCCTGGCACCTCGAGGACCGCTCCCAGCAGGCGGCCGCTCTCGCCTACGCCGGTACGTCCATCGGGGTCGTCTTCGCCGGAGACCTGCTGACGCTGGTGCTCTTCTGGGAGCTGATGGCCTTTGCGTCTGCCTACCTCGTCTGGGCGGGCGGTTATCCCGGCTCACGCGGCGCGGGCATGCGCTACCTGTTCGTGCACATGGTAGGGGGAAGCACACTGCTGGCGGGCATCCTGTGGCACCTGGGCACGGGCGGCTCGCTCGACTTCTCGCTCTTCGACGGCACGGTCGCCGGTTGGCTCGTCCTCGGAGGATTCGCGATCAACGCTGCCATCGTCCCGCTGCACGCGTGGCTCACCGATGCCTACCCGGAGGCCGGGGTCACCGGCAGCGTGTTCCTGAGCGCATTCACCACCAAAACGGCGGTCTACGTCCTGGCGCGCGGCTTCGCCGGGTGGGAGGTCCTCATCTTCCTCGGCGTGGTCATGGCACTCTACGGCGTCGTCTTCGCCGTGCTGGAGAACGACATCCGCCGCCTGCTCGCGTACCACATCATCAGCCAGGTGGGGTACATGGTGGCCGGCGTGGGCATCGGCACCGAGATCGCGATCAACGGGGCGGTCTCCCACGCGTTCGCCCACGTCATCTACAAGGGCCTGCTGTTCATGGGCGCGGGCGCCGCGGTCTACGCCACAGGACGCCGCACGCTCACGGCCCTCGGCGGCATATCCGACCGCATGCGGCTGGTCGTCGTCCTCTACATGGTCGGCGCGTTCGCCATCTCGGCGTTCCCGCTGTTCAGCGGCTTCGTCTCGAAATCGCTGGTCGTCTACGCGGCGGAGAAGGAGCACATCTACTGGGCCGTGGCACTGCTCTATCTCGCGTCGGTGGGAACGTTCCTGCACACCGGCCTGAAGCTCCCGTACTTCACCTGGTTCGGGCCGAGACGGGACGACATCCACGTCGGCCCCGTGCCCCGCGGGATGATCGTGGCGATGGTGCTGGCCGCTGCGTTGTGCATCGGGATCGGGGTCTACCCCACCGCGCTGTACGACCAACTGCCCTACCTGAACACCTACGAGCCGTACTACGCCGACCACGTCGTGCGGACGCTCCAGATGCTCGGCTTCACGGCGGTCGGCTTCTGGCTGCTGCGCGGGAGGCTCGGAGGCGAGGCGACCATCACCATCGATACCGACTGGCTCTACCGGAAGGCCGGGCCGTTCGCACGCCTCCTGATACAGACCCCGCTCGAAGCCGTGTTCACCTTCTGCGAACGTCTCGTGGGCGGGGTCGCGAAGCGCGCGACCGTCCTCGCCGTTGCCCCGGCGACAGGCTGGGCGCGCCTCTTGCGGCTGAGCGCCTACGCACGTGAGCGTGGGCCGGACGAGGCGCTCGCGTTCCTCGGGCGCCCGCCGGTGGGCATCGCTGTTGCCGCCGTGCTGCTCACCTTCGCGGTCGTCTTCCTCGTTGCCGGGGCGCTCGGCGGGTAGGGCGGGACAGGATGGCCATCGGTATATTCGGCCTGCCGCTCTCCGGCAAGACCACCATCTTCAACGCCGTGACGCGCGGCCACGCCGAGACCGCCTCGTTCCGCAGCGGCTCGTCCCAGCCCAACATCGGCGTCGCCAAGGTGCCCGATGCCCGCCTCGACGTGCTCGCCGAGATATCGAAGCCGAAGCGCGTCGTCCACGCGGAGGTGGAGTACATCGACATCCCCGCCGCGCCGGAGGGCTTCGGGAAGACGAAGGGCATCGGCGGCGAGTACCTCAACCTCCTCCAGCGCTGCGACGCTCTCTTGCTCGTCGCGCGCGCCTTCGATGACCCCTCGGTGCCGCACGTGCAGGAGACGGTCGACCCCTACCGGGACACGGCCACGCTGCAACTGGAGCTCACCTTCTCCGACCTCGCGATCCTCGAACGGCGCCAGGAGCGCATCGCCTCGCAGCTGCGCTCGGCGCGTCAGGCGGAGCGCGACCTGCTGACGCGCGAGCAGCACATCCTCGGCCTCATCCGCACCGGGCTGGAGGACGAGGTCCCCGTCCGCGAGCAGGAGTTGCCCGTCGAGGCGAAGCCCTTCCTGGAGAACTTCCAGCTGCTCACGGCGAAACCGCTCATCGTCATGTTCAACATCGGAGAGGACGCGATAACTGACGAGCCTGCGCTTGAAGCGGAGATGCGCGACCGGCTGGCGCGGCCCGGCGTGGGCGCGGCGGCGCTCTGCGGCAAGCTGGAGGCGGACCTCGCGCAGATGGAGCCGGAGGACGAGGCCGAGTTCCGCGAGTCGCTCGGCGCGGGCGAGCCCGGACTCGACCGCATGATCAACCTCTCCTACGACCTCCTGGGACTCGTCTCGTTCCTCACGACCGGCGAGGACGAGACCCGCGCATGGACGATCACGAAGGGCATGAGCGCGGTGGAGGCGGCGGGCAAGATACACTCGGACATCCAGCGCGGCTTCATCCGCGCCGAGGTCGTCGCCTACGACGACCTCGCTCGCACGCGCAGCATCGCCGAGGCGCGCAAGCAGGCGCTCCTCCGCACCGAGGGTAAGACCTACGTCATGCGCGACGGCGACGTCGTCAACTTCCTGTTCAACGTCTAGCGGGGAGGGCAGGGCAGTGAGTGAGGCGGGAGCAGCGCACAACGGGGGGCTTGCGCTCTACGTCCACATCCCCTTCTGCGAGTCCAAGTGTCCCTACTGCGACTTCAACACCTACGCGGGCATCGAGCCGCTCATGCCCTCCTACGTTGCAGCGCTCGAGCGCGAGATCGAGCAGTGGGGCGCCTGGCTCGACAGGCCGACGCTCACCAGCGTCTTCTTCGGCGGCGGCACGCCGTCCTACCTTCCGCCGAGCGACCTCCAGCGCCTGACGGACGCGATATGCACGGCGTTCGACCTGCCCGATGAGGCCGAGGCTACGCTGGAGGCGAACCCCGGCGACTGCACCCCCGAGCGCCTCGCCTCCATGCACCACGCCGGGTTCAACCGCATCTCCATCGGCGTACAGTCGTTCGACGACGCCGAGCTCGCGATGCTCGGACGCCGCCACGACGCCGCACGCGCTGCGCAGGCCGTGCGCGACGCACGCAGCGCGGGCTTCGGCAACGTCAGCATCGACCTCATGTTCGGGCTGCCGGAGCAGTCGGTCGCGACCTGGGAGCACTCCGTCGAGCAGGCCGTCCGGCTCGGCACGGACCACCTCTCCGCGTATTCCCTCACGCTGGAGCCCGGCACGCCGCTGGAGGCCGACGTGCGGCTCGGCAGGACGCCGGAACCCGACCCCGACCTTGCCGCGGAGATGTACCTCCGTGCGCAGAGCACGCTCTCGGAGGCGGGCATGCTCCAGTACGAGATATCGAACTGGGCGAGGCAGGGCAGGGAGAGCGCCCACAACCTCGCCTACTGGCGCAGCCTGCCGTACCTCGGGGTCGGCCCCGGCGCGCACAGCTACCTCTACGGCGTCGGAGGGCTCGACGCTTTCGGCGTGCGCTTCGCCAACGTCAACCCTCCGCGCGTGTACATGGAGCGCGTCAACGCTTGGACCATCTCTCGTCATTCCCGCGGAGGCGGGAATCCAGCGAGCGGCTCCCTGTCCCCCGACGCCATCCCCCGAGCTGCCGCCACCGGCCACTGCGAGACCGTGACCCGTCGTGACGCCATGGCCGAGACGATGATGATGGGCCTGCGCCTCAACGACGGCGTCACCGACGCCGCGTTCCGCGAGCGCTTCGGCGAGGGCATCGCCGAGGCCTTCCCCGGCCCCACGGCGGAGTGCGTCGACCTCGGCCTGCTGGAGTGGGCCGACGGCGCGCTGCGCCTCACCGAGGGCGGACGCCTCCTCGGCAACGAGGCGTTCTCCCGCTTCGTCGCGGGAGCGTGACTGCTCACCGGGGAGGGGCGGTCCCTTCCGTGACAGGACCTGCAGCGGAGGTCGTCCTCGACAGCGTCAGGAACGCCCCTGCCAGCAGCAGTACTACTCCGATGGTCGCGAACGCAGCCGGGAGCCCCATCGCCACGGCGAGCGCGCCCACGAGGAGCGGGCCTATCAGGTGACCGAAGTCCATGGTCGCCTGCCACGTCCCCAGGAAGTAGCCCCGCCTGTCCACCGGCGCGAGGTCCATCGCATACGTCTGCAGCGTGTTCGTGCCTGTCACCTCGCCGATACTGAACACGCTCGCCACCACCACAGCCATCAGCAGCGCCTCCATGCCGTAGACCAGGAACATCCCGGCGGCCATCGTCGCGAGCCCGACCAGCAGCATGGGCTTGCGTCCCCACCAGTCCACGAGCCCGCCCGCCGGCATCGATGCCAGCGTCGCGAGCACGCCGGAAAGGCTGATAGCGATCCCGATGTCCGCCACGCTCAGGCCCACCTCCTCGGCCTGCACGGGGAAGTACGTCCGGAATGCGCCCGGCCCCGCCGTGACGAGGCCCACCGCGAGCGTCACCACGCTCAGCGTGACGAAGTTCCGTGTCCTGAAGATCGACAAGTCCACCCGCGGGCGGCGGCGCGGGCGTTCCCCGTCGGCCTCCCGGGCAGGGGCCGGGGCCTGCCGGGTCTCCCGTATGAGGAGCCATGCGATGGCCACGATGAAGACCTTGGTCGCCGCGATGAAGATGAAGATGGCGCGGATGTCGGATGCCGCCGCGATGGCGCCTCCCACCACCGGGCCCGCGAGTATCCCCAGCCGCATGGCCGTGTTCCGCAGGGCGACCCCGCGGCCCCGGTTGGTCACCCGGGTGAAGTCCGCGAGCAGAGCGGCTGAGCCCGTCATCCACACGGCGACGCCCAGGCCGGAGATGAGCTCGAGGCCCAGGAACACCGCGTAGCTGTCCGTGAACGCCTGCATGGCCGCCGCCCCCCCGTGCAGCACGGCGCCAGCCGCCACCACCGGACGCCGTCCCAGCCTGTCAGCGATGCTCCCCGCCACCGGCCCGCCGATCATCCTCGGGGCTGCGCTGAACGCCGAGGCCAGCCCGACGAGGAAGAACGAGCCGCCGCCGAGGTCGAACGCCAGGAGCGGACGCGCCATCCAGAGCGCTCCCGTGCCGAAGCCCCACAGGAAGAACGCCGAGAAGACCGGCAGCGCTTCCTTGCTGAGCAGCCCCGGCGTCCGCTCGGTCTCCTGTCCCCCTGGCGATTGTGCCTTATCCATCTGGCTTCACGGCTGGCGGTCAGGCGCCCAGGAGGCGGCGGTACCTCCCTGTCTGCAGGAAGTCGATGTACTCGCGGAGGCCTGCTTCCATGTCGTACTCAGGGGCGAAGCCGAAGTCCCGGTTCGCGGGCGAGTCGGGGTCGACGGGCCCGCCGCGTACCTCCGGCTCAGGGGCCTCGATCGAGGAGCCGGGGATGAGCCGCATGATGACCTGCGTGATCTCGTACATCGTCAGCTCTTCCTTCGACTGGAGACGGTAGACGTTGGACGGCAGGTCGCCCGCGAGCGCCGCCATCATCTCGCCGCGGCCCGCGTCGGAGGCGTACATCACCGGCACCGTGCGGATGGGCGGCGTGGGGTTCAGTTCGCGGGGCGTCGACACCGCTGCCGCGTCCCACGCGTCGAGCACCACTGGCTCGCCGCGCAGCGACTTCTCGACGATGGGCTTGAGCGCGCGTCCGAAGCCGCCCGCGAAGTCGTAGCCTGGCCCGAAGAGCTGGCCGGGATAGATGACGACGACGTCCATGCCGTACAGGCCGCGGTAGTCGTTGCAGAGCAGTTCCGTGGCGACCTTATGGCTGGTGTACGGGTCCGGCAGGATCTTCACGTTGCCGGAGCCCGCCGCCTCGGCGAACTGGCGCGCGGTCGGCACGGTCTTGCCGGTGCTCACGTGCACCACGCGCTCCACCTTCAGCGCGCGCGCCGCCTCCAGGACGTTCAGGGTGCCGATGACCATCGTCTGCGCCGCCGCGAGCGGGCGGTCGTACGCCGGGCCCGTGAGGAAGCTGGCCGTGTGCAGGATGCGCGTCACGCCGTTGTCCGCGACCGCACCGAACACCTCGGACGCGTTGGAGATGTCGCCCTTCACGAACCGCACCCGGTCCTTCACGTCGTCGAGCAGTTCGGTCTTGATCGCGATATCGAACGCGACCACGTCCTCGCCCTGGTCGAGCGCGTAGCGGACGGCGAACGACCCGCCGAGGCCGCATCCTCCCGTCACCATGACTGACATGGGCTGCCTCCTTCGTACACCCTCACCCGCCGCTGCGCGGCTTCCCTCTCCCGGGGGGCGAGGGGATCAAGCACCCTGAGAGATGCTTCGACTCCGCTGCGCTCCGCTCAGCATGACATTATGCAGAAGCGAGGCCCGCGGCGACGGGGCGTCCGTAGAGCGCGCGGGCGTTCTCGGACAGCACGCCTGCCCGCTCCTCGCCGGTGATCTTCGCGTTCTCGAATATCTCGCTGAGCTCGTGCTTGCAGATCTCCGCGTTCACCTCGTGCGGGAAGTCGGACGAGAAGACGAAGCACTTTCCGCCGGTCAGGCGTAGCGCCTCCGAGATGAGCGGCTCCGTGCCCTCGCACCCCACGAACAGCCGTCCGTCGTGGATGTGGCGCAGGATGTAGTCGCTCACGCGCTCGCCTTCGCGCAGCTGCAGCAGCTCGCCGCGTGGGTCGAGGTCGACGTGGGTCTCGTAGGAGCGGTCGAACCGTTCCATGCAGAGCATGAACCAGGCGACGCCGCCCTCGAGGAAGCCCCAGCGCGCGTTCGGGTAGCGGTCCAGGACGCCGTTGAAGACGACGCCCGCGAAGGCGGCCATGAGCCCGACTGGATGTCCCATCGCGTGGACGGGCGCGTAGACGTTCAGGTGGTCGAAGCCCATCCCGCTGTGGGAGCCGCCGTGAGCGGCGAGGCAGCATCCGAGACGGTCGGCCTCCTCGTAGACGGGCCAGTACTCCTTGGCGCCCAGGTGGTTCGGGAGCCCGCGCGTGGGGAGCATCGCCCCCGCCATCCCCAACTCCTCCACCGCACGGCGCAGCTCCCGCGCGGCCTCCTCGGGCTCCTGCATGGGGATGAGCGCAAGGCCGACGAACCGGGGGCTGCTCTTGACGTAGGTGTCGTACAGCCAGTCGTTGTACGCCCGGCACACGGCGATGGCCCAGTCCCGATTGACGATGTACCCGTAGGAGAGCCCGCCGGTCGGGAAGAGCGCCGCGCAGTCGATGCCCACCTCGTCCATGAACATGAGCCACTCCTCGACCCCGATCTTGGGGAACGACCCCGGGGGCGTGGCGACCGGCTGAGCGGCGTGGAGGTGGTCGATAGGCGGGAAGATGTTGCCGAGGCTGCTGCCGCTCGCGCGGTTCAGGAAGTGCTGCGGCATGCGGCTCGCCACCGCCGCGATGTCCGTCACCAGGTGCCCGTCTCCGTCAACGACCTGCAACTTGCTTGCCATGGCGTCTACCTCCTCGCGTATACGGGGGCGGTATAGCACCCCCGCCCACCGGCGTCAAAGCGCTCCTCCGTCGTGCCCGCCTTCTTCCGTCATTCCAGCGAAGGCTGGAATCCAGGGGCCCATGCCCGACCGCTCATGGTGAGCTTGTCGAACCAACCCCTGCGTACGCGGGCAGGGCGCGACCGCGATAGGGGCGGGTGTCAGTGGTTGGGGTGTTACACAAGGGGGCTATAGGCTACATAGGTACCGCTTGCTATGGTACAGCGACACCGCCTAGCTATAGGTTCGGCTAACGACAGCACCATGATAGACCCAGAAAGCCACAACCAGCTCCGGCGTGAAGTAAGCAGCCGCATAGGGGCAGACAAGCATATACTAGATGCACTACGAGCAGAGATAAGACCACTCCGCTCCCAAGTGAGGCGGATTCAGCCACGATCTGCCTCGTCAATCTCGTTGGTCGGAACGGACGGAGGTAACAATTCCTTACAGTTTGACCCGTTTCTGGTCCACTTGGTCCGTGTGGTGGATTCAAGCAACAACGAATACTGCCTGAACGCTGTCACACCTTCCACAAACGTCACCGCCCTCTCAAGGGACCAGTTCGACTCCACTGGAGCACCCAAGACACCATTGGGTGTAATGATGCGGGATTTGGGCGTAGATACTCTTCCTCGCCTAAGCCACATGATTAGAGCGACTGATGATAATGTGCCCAAGAGTCCCACTTGGGTACAAGTGTATCGACAACTTGTCGAGTGGAGCATTCTGTATGCATTGTTGCGGGAACGACAGTTTGGCACAGACACGCTCATTGTATTCGACGGCCTTTTGCGAAGTAAAGTGTTCTCTACGGATTTGTTCAGTCGCTACCTGAACCTGCTGCATCAAGCCATCGACAGGCATAGGCAGCAAGACCGACGGCATATCTACATCGTTGGCCTAGCCAAACACAGCAAGGTTCTTGAGCGATATCGTCTCGCTATGGCAATTGAAGGAATCCTAAACACTGATTACCCTGCTTACCTGGAAGTACCGAGAGAGATTGAAGAAAAAGCATATGTATGGTCAGAGTACGCAAGGGGAGACGACCAAGACTTTGACGGCGAGATTAACAAGTTTGTTGGCGGGAAGATGTTCCTCGTAAAATTCGGCAGTCGTTCCCAAGATCCCATCTGGCCAGTCGACATACTAGTACCTCAGAAAGATGACGCCCAGGCGATACTCGGTTTCCTGCTCAACGATGCGATAGAGGGGTTCCCGGTGCCGTTGTATCCTAGGTGTTTACAAAAAGCACATGAGAATGCAGCGCTTGTCGATTTTGATTTTGCCGTGTTGCAAGACGAAATCTTTTCGGGTATCCGCGACGCCCTAGGCGCACAAGCGCCTGTCCTCGATACCTTCCGCCTACAAGACGCTGACCCTTCAAGCCAAAGATACAGGTGAGAAACTCATGGACCTATTCAACAAATCAGATGTCATTGGGGTATTCCGAGGATTCCGCGAGGGCGGCCTTGAATTCCATGCGGACGTCGTGCTTCCCTATCAAAATCAGTTTCAACGCATTCCAATGCATGGTCAATTTCTTCTCGTACAACTGGAAACGCCAGATGAGGCTGTCCTCGGGAGAATCACAGCACTCACATCACAGGGTCGACTCTCCAGCGGAAGTGGGGAGGAGTTCAATATCAGAGCAGTTGAAGAAGATAGACCTATACCCGAAGACTTGCGGGAACAGTACCTCAGATACGCCGTGAATATCCGCGTTTTGGGATTAGTCAGGCGTGAAGACAACATCATAAGATTTGTGCCCTCACAACGTCGACTACCGCACGTAGGCAGTAAAGTGGCCTTCCCTTCTTGGGAAGCATTACAGCAGATTTCGGGACATAACAATGAAGGTGCGCCTATCGGAATGTTCGCATTGGGAGAATATGTCTACGCGAAAGATAGTGTCTATGCGGATCAATTAATTGATGATAAACGCTTGCAGGTTATAGATCCGGCTATCGAAGTCAAGTTTCCTATCGAAGCCCTTGTCTCCAGGCGTTCCTTTATATTTGCACGCGCCGGCTTCGGAAAGTCTAACCTCAATAAACTCCTCTTTAGCTTACTCTACAAAGATGGAACGCCGACTGTAACGAAGCGCGGACACATTGAAATGCCAGTCGGAACCATCATATTTGATCCCGATGGCGAATACTTCTGGCCTGACGACCGAGGGCGCCCTGGGCTTGCCGACGTACCCGGTATGGAAGATAAACTTGTCGTCTTTACACAACGGAAAAGCCCTAGCCAATTCTACCAGTCTTTCGTAGCGGGAGGTATCAGACTTGATTTACGGAGGCTACGACCAAGTGACGTTGTCGCCATAGCGCTGAGCCCCGACCGTCAGGACCAACAGAATGTACGTAAACTGCGGGCACTTTCCCAACAACGGTGGGAAGAATTAGTGAACCTCATTCATAGGTACGGAAATCAAGCTCCTCTAGAAGAGGTCTATCGTGCCCTCGATTTGGAAAGAGCCCAAGAAGCCGAGGCACTTGCGGCCCGTGCCAACATGACGCAGATTGTCGGTATGCTGCATGACCCCAGTAGCCAATTGATGGATCTGCTGTTTCAATCACTACAACAAGGGAAACTCTGTGTTGTTGACGTGTCACAGATGCGTAGCGGACAAGCTTTAATATTGTCGGGAATAATTCTTCGCAAGATCTTTGACCATAATCAAGAGAAATTTACGGAAGCCACTGTTAGCACCATACCTACCATCGCTGTAGTCGAGGAAGCTCAAGCTGTGTTGAATGAACGAGCATCCGCAGCAGATCCCTATATCGCTTGGGTAAAAGAAGGACGGAAGTACGATTTAGGTGCATTACTGATAACACAACAACCAGGTAGTATTCCCATGGAAATTCTCAGCCAAGGGGACAACTGGTTCGTGTTCCATCTCCTATCTGGCACAGATCTGAATAATATACGCAATGCCAATGCGCACTTTAGCAACGACATACTCAGTGCTTTATTGAATGAACCTATACCTGGGCATGGTATATTTTGGAGTTCCAGTAATGACTCTCCTTACCCTATACCAATTCGAGTGTTGTCTTTCGAGGCGATGTTTGAGTTGGTGGACCCTGACTACAACGGTACCCCCGCCAATACTTTCGCGAGCGTCATAAGGAGCAGATTCCAGCAGGAAATTAGCGCAGTAGAAGCAGCGCACAGAGTCGTTGAAAAGCGTAGTGATGATGACGATGACGACGATGATGTTGGCACCACTGACGAGATAGACGTTCTTGAGACTTATGCGGAAAAAGCCATCCGTGAATTGAGCGATGACGCAGAATTAATGAGAAGAATACGAAGCGATGTTGGTGTTGCTTGGGGTAGCCTGAATGCGTTTGTCAAAGAGAGATTCCCTGAAAGTTTCTTAGATCGTGAAGCTCAAGCATACCACACCGTTCCGAAGGCTCTCAATAGAATTCTTGGACCTCAAGGCGAGGCTTGGGAGTCATACAAGAATGAAGATCGTAACACAACCTATGTCCGTATACTACAATGAAGATAACTGGTAACAAACAGCTGCATTGGCTTTGCGCTTACTTTACGATGTTCCCATTGGATTTTCCTCTACAAATACTACAACGCCGAGCTCAGCCACACCACTGGGTAGTAGATCCATTCTCGGGGCGAGGAACAACGAACTATGCTGCACGCCTCACCGAATTGCCATCAATCGGCATTGACAGTAGCCCAATAGCGCACGCTCTCACTGCAGCCAAGCTCGCGAACGCATCTCCATCTTCAATCGTTGAGTGCGCCGAGGAAACTCTTGACTCGTACCAAGCGACCGAAATCCCGGAAGGTGAATTCTGGTCACTTGCCTTCGATAAGGACGTACTCCGCTCAATCTGCTCTATCCGGGAAGGCTTGCTGCAGGATTGCGAATCAGACGTTCGTCGAGCTCTTCGTGGTATAATACTGGGTGCGCTCCACGGACCTATTGGCAAGGAAACGCAATCGTATCTATCAAACCAATGTGTGCGCAGTTACGCACCGAAACCTGATTATGCGATTCGCTTTTGGAAGCGTAATAACCTGGAATGCCCTCCCAAAATCGATATACTAGGGGTAATCCGCAAACGTGCCGAAAAATACTACGCCGGACAGATTCCTAGCGCCGGGTATGCTATTCATCATGATAGCCGAACGATTTCAATGGCGGATTATCTAGGAACAGATTCAGCACAATGGATTATCACATCGCCCCCCTACTATGGTATGCGTACCTACATACCGGATCAATGGTTACGTAATTGGTTCGTGGGTGGTCCCGCTAGCGTTGCGTATTCATACGAAGGCCAGCTAGAGCATAGCAGCCCTGATTATTTTGCAGAGCAATTGCGGAAGGTTTGGCAAAACATGGCAAAGGTCTCTACGGACACCACCCAAATGATTGTCCGCTTTGGGGGAGTATCTGAGCGATCTGCGAACCCTGTTTCTATACTCAAAGAATCATTCGCTGATTCACCATGGCGACTGAAGACTCTCCTTCCCGCAGGTTCAGCGAACTCCGGAAGGCGCCAGGCCGCTAGCTTCTCTATACGCAAACGCGCCCCTCTGCCGGAATACGATGCTTGGGCCAGGTTGAAGTAGCCACCTCGGACACGCGCCCCTTTCGCGGTCGCGGCAGGGGCGAGTACGCTGGTCGGTGGCGGCGCGCGGCCGTCGAGGCCTGCCCTGACTCAGGGTAGGGTCGTCAGGAGTGGCGTGGCGCACAATGGCACACTTTGGCACACCCTGAGCGGTGGAGCGGAGGGCGGCTGCAGGAGTGAAATGAGTCAGAATGAGTCTGAATGAGACACTTTTTTCGGGCGAACTCCCCCAACGCCTCTGGGAACGCCCTCGGCAGGAGTGGAACGACATGTCCATCCAGAGCCATCCGTGCTCAGTAGCGCGCAGACCGCGCTCATTCGCGGTCGTTTGGCGCTCATCGCTGGTGCACGGCGCCCCCAGGCGCGTCCCTTGTGGCACAATGCAACCGACAACCCGCGCGGAGGATGAACGATGCCCCAGGTAGTGCTCCTGCGACACGGCGAAAGCGACTGGAACCTCTCCAATCGCTTCTCCGGCTGGACCGACGTCGACCTCACCGACACCGGACGCGAGGAGGCCGCACGCTCGGGACGGGTGCTGCTCGAGGAGGGCTTCACCTTCGACGTCGCCTACACGTCCGTCCTCAAGCGCGCCATCCGCACCCTCTGGCTCGTCCTCGACGAGATGGACCTCATGTGGATACCCGTCGTCCGGGACTGGCGGCTGAACGAGCGCCACTACGGCGCGCTCCAGGGCCTCAACAAGGCCGAGACCGCCGCCGAGCACGGCGAGGAGCAGGTGCTCCTCTGGCGACGGAGCTACGACGTCCCGCCCCCCGCGCTCACGACGGACGACGAGCGCCACCCCGGGCGCGACCCGCGCTATGGGTCCGTCCCCGCCAGCGAGATGCCGCTCACCGAGTCGCTCAAGGAGACGGTCGCGCGCTTCGTGCCGTACTGGGAGAGCACGATCGCGCCGGACATCCGCGCGGGCAGGCGCGTCCTCATCGTCGCCCACGGCAACAGCCTCCGCGCGCTCGTGAAGCACCTCGACAACATCTCGGACGCCGAGATCATCGACCTCAACATCCCCACCGGCGTTCCCCTCGTGTACGACCTCGCGGACGACCTCACGCCGCAGGGCAGCCGCTACCTCGGCGACCAGGCCGCGGTCGAGGCGGCGGTGGCCGCCGTCGCGGCGCAGGGCAGGGCGTCCGCGTAGGGCAGGGCGCCGGTCAGTCGGCGGGGGCCTCGGTGCGCTGGTCGTGGCGCCAGATGCCCCGCCACGTCAACCCGGACGCCGCAGTGATGCTCAGGCAGATGCACCCGTTGATGATGAACGCTCCTGGCACCCCGGCGAGCGATGAGACTCCGCCTATGACCGCCGAGCCCGTGCCGTTCCCCAGCCCCGCGAGTATCGAGGAGAAGCTGCCCACGCGGCCCCGGTAGTAGTCGGGCGCGACGAGCTGGATGAGCGCCTGCCTCGCGGTGAAGCTGACGACGTCCATCAGGCCGAGGAACGCCAGCACGGCGAGCGCGACGAAGAACCACGGCGACAACGCCAGCGCTGCGAGTCCCAGCATGGCGAGCCCCAGCGAGTAGCCCACGTTGGCGAGCACGATCATGACGCCCTTGCGGGGCGGGTCGCCCATGCGGAGCAGGACGGCGGTGCCGAGGAAGGAGCCCGCGGCGGGCGCCGCAACGAGCATCCCCAGGCCAACCGCGCCGACGCCGTACACGTCTTCCGCCAGCGCCGGCATGATGATGCGGAAGAACCCGAACGACATGACGCCGAAGTCCATGAGGTACGCGCCCCAGAGCACCTCCTTGGTCTTCAGGAACCGTGCGCCCTCCCATATCGCCGCGAGCGATACCCGGCGGGCCTCCCCGATCTGCCCGCCGGACGTGCGGATCGCGATCGTCGCGACGATGGCCAGGAAGATGAGCGCGGCGTTGACCACGAACGCCCAGCCCACGCCCACCAGCGCGATGAGCACGCCGCCGATGAGCGGCCCGCCGAACAGCGTGCCCTGGCTCAGCGCGCCGAACCAGGTGATGCCGTTCATGACGTGGCTCCTGGGCAGCAGCCGGGGCAGGAACGCCCGCTCCGCCGGACGCCCCAGGATGCTCATGCCGGACCAGAAGCTCGCGAGCAGCCACAGGTGCCACACCTGCACGGCGCCCGTGAATATCAGCACGGGCAGCAGGGCCATCCCCGCGAAGTTCGCCGTGTGCGTGTAGACCAGCAGCTTCTTCCGGTCCACGGCGTCCGCGAGCGCCCCGCCCAGGAGGCCGAGCACGATGACCGGCATCGTCATGAATACCCCGGTGATGCCGAGGTCCAGCGTGGAGCCGGTGAGGTCGAAGACCAGGAAGCCGAGAAGGAGGTCGCGCATGTTCCGCGCAAGCCCCTGCATCAGACCCTGGGTCCAGTACAGCTGGAAGTCGCGGACCGCGAGCGCGCCCCACCTTCCCAGCGGAACGTCCGGCGTGCTCGACTCCTCCCCTTGTCGTTCGGTCGCCATCCCGCTCACTCTACCATCGCGCCGTTTGCCACGCCGCCGCCCGCGCCGTATCGTTGCGCCCGCAGCACCCACCAGAGGAGACCGTCATGGTAGAAGACCGCACCATCGCAGCAGACCCCAGCTGGAGCGAGCACGACGCCGACGAATGGGCGGACGCCATCACCACGGCGATGAAGCTCGGCGGGGTGGAGCACTTCTTCTTCGTCTCCGGCTCCGAGATCGGCTTCTACCAGGAGGCCGTCGCCCGCGCTGCCGTGAAGGGCTGGCCCGCTCCGCGCCTCCTCACCGTGACGCACGAGGGGTCGGCGCTGAACGCCGCGCTCGGCAGCGCGATGGTGCGCGAGCAGCCTGCGGCGACCGCGGCCCACGTGGACGTGGGCACGTTCAACTACGGCGCGGGGTTGCACACCGCGTGGCGCGGGAGTTACCCGGTCCTCATCACGGCGGGCGCCGGGCCGCGCGCCTATCCGGGCTCGATGCGCGGCTCGCGCACCAACACGGTGCAGTGGGTGCAGGAGCCGCGCGACCAGGGCGAGATCGTGCGGCAGTACACGAAGATCGACCACCGGCTCGACCACACGGACAACCCCGGCCTCATCGTCAGCCGCCTGCTGCAGGTCGCGATGAGCGAGCCGCGCGGGCCGGTCTACATGACCGTGCCGCAGGAGGCGGCGATGCTGCCGCTGCCGGGCAAGACGCGCTTCCCGACCCGTGACGAGTTGGGCGTTGCGCGCCCCGCTTGGCCGGACCCGTCGGACGCAAAGCGCGTCGCGGAGTGGCTGGTGAAGGCGGAGAACCCGGTGGTCATCCTGGGGCAGTCAGGACGCAACAGCGGGTCGGTCGAGCCGCTCGTGCGGCTGGCGGAGCTGCTCGCGCTGCCGATGATGGACTCGGACCGTACGATGACGATGAACTTCCCGACGACGCACCCGCTCTCCGGCACGGGGCCGACCGCGGCTCAGGCGGACGTGGTGGTCGTCATCGAGACGCCGGTGCCATACATGCCGGCGAACGCGCCGCGTCCCGGCACGAAGATCGCGTGGGTGGACCCGGACCCGGTGCAGTCGCGCTACAAGACGATGGAGTTCCACGCGGACGTGTGGCTGCCGGTGCTGGCGGGCCCGTTCGCGGAGGCGGTCTACGAGCAGGCCACGGGGATGCTGTCGAAGGCGGACATGGGCCGCATCGAGGAGCGTCGCGAGCGGCTGGCGCAGCGGAAGCAGGAGATACGGAAGCAGGACGAGGACGCCGCCATGCGGGTGGCGACGCGCGACCCCATCAGCCCGCGATGGGTCGGCTATCAGATAGGGCAGGTGCTGGAGGAGCAGGCGATCGTTCTGGACGACACGCTCAGCTCGACCGCCGCGTTCCGCCCGTACCACGGGCGCAGCCAGCCGGGCTCGTACTTCAAGAGCGGCGGCAGCGCGGGCGGCTGGGGCACCGGCGCGGCGTTCGGAGCGAAGACCGCCGCGCCAGACCGGGACGTGGTGCTCGTGACCGGCGACGGCTACTTCATGTTCGGCAGCCCGCTCGCGGCGCTCTGGTCGTCCGGGCACTACAAGACGCCGTTCCTATCGGTGGTGTTCGTCAACAAGTCGTACAGCACGGGCACGGCGGGCGTGGACGGTGCGTACCCCGGCGGCTACGCGGCGTCGGCGGGCTACGAAGGCGGACTGTTCGACCCGCCGCCGGACTTCGCGAAGCTGGCGGAGGCGGCGAACGGCTACGGCGAGTCGGTGACGGACGCCGCGGAGGTTGGTCCCGCGCTCAGGCGAGGGCTCGCCGAGGTGCGGAACGGCTCGCCGGCGGTCATCGCCGTGCAGTTGCCCACGCTGCCGGACGAGCTGCACAAGCTGGGCGGGACGCGATAGGGGTAGGGTAGGGCTCTCACCCGCGCGCTAAAGCGCGTTGCCCTCTCCCTCAGGAGAGGGGACCAGACGGACACCCCCATCCTGGCCTTCCCCCATCGAGGGGGAAGGGATCGGGCTAGAGGCTGAGGCCCATGAAGGGCAGCACCTCGTTCGCGAGGCGGCGGGCCTGACGCTCGTGGTCGTAGACGGGGTTGAGGGCGATGAGGCCGAGGCCGGTCTCGGCGATCTCGGCGAGGCCCTCGGCGCACTGCTCTGGCGTCCCGTAGACGCCGACGCGCTCGGCGCGCTGTCCGCTGCCGGAGTGCATCGTGAACCAGGGCTGCATCCGCCGCAGCGCCGTCTCCGCATCGTCCTCCACGCCGACGAATACGCGCTTCGCCGTCGTGAACGTCGCGGGGTCGCGTCCATGGGCTTCGAGGCGGGCGCGCATCGCCTCCTGCTCGTCGCGGAAGCGGGCCGTCGACGTGGCGCCCGCGCCCATCCAGCCGTCGCCCATGCGGGCGGCGCGGTCGAGCGCGGCGGGCGCGTGCCCGCCGAACCAGAGCGGGATGCGCTGCTGGACGGGCGTGGGGCTGATGAAGGCGTCGTCCAGTTGCCAGAAGCGCCCGTCGAAGGTGACGCGCTCGCCGGACCAGAGGCGCTGCATCAGCACGAGCCCCTCCTCGAAGCGTGAGGCCTTCCCCGCCGCCGGGGCGCCGAACGCCTCGGAGAAAGGCGCGCCGGTCGCGTTCCCCATGCCGACGCCCGCGATGAGCCGTCCGTTCGAGAGGCGGTCGAGGGTCGCGAGGCTCTTGGCGAGGTTGATGGGGTTGCGCAGGACGCTGATCAGGACGGAGCTGCCGAGGAGTGCCCTGTCGGTGAGGGCGGCGGCGTAGGAGAGCAGGGGGATGGGGGCGAGGTCGTTGTGGGCGTTGATGGCCTGCTCCACGACCCAGCAACTGTGGTAGCCCAACTCCTCGACCGCCGCGAAGAAGGGCGGCAGCACGGCGACATCGATCTCGCCGGGGAACCGCTGGGGAATGGCGATGCCGAAACGCAGGTCGGGGTTAGATCCCGGCACGAGCCCCACTCCACCGTGTGCGCTGCCCGCGCACTCTGGATTCCCGCCGGTGCGGGAATGACGGGAAGCGGTTCATCCCCCTACTTGCCCAGGATGTTGAGCGCGGCGCCGGCGCGGAACCACTCGAGCTGCTCGTTGCTCATGGTGTGCGTGAGCTCGATCTCCTCGTCGCCGCCCTCGAAGTGGTGGATGACGGCGCGGACGGGCTTGCCGGGGGCGATCTCGTCCAGGCCGGTGATGCTGATGGTGTCGGCCTCGAAGATCTTGTCGTAGTCGTCCGGGTCGCTGAAGGTGAGCGGGAGGATGCCCTGCTTCTTGAGGTTCGTCTCGTGGATGCGGGCGAAGCTGCGGACGATGACGGCCCTGGCGCCAAGCAGGCGCGGCGACATCGCGGCGTGCTCTCGGGAGCTGCCCTCGCCGTAGTTGAAGTCGCCGACGGCGACCCAGCCGAGGCCGTGCTCCTTGTAGTAGCGGGCGACCTGCGGGAAGGGGGCGCGCTCGCCGGTGACCTGGTTCAGGCCCTCGCCGCGCTCGTCGGTGAAGGCGTTGACCGCGCCGAGGAAGGCGTTGTCGCTCAGCCGCTCCAGGTGGCCGCGGAAGCGCAGCCACGGCCCGGCGGGCGAGATGTGGTCGGTCGTGCACTTGCCCTTCGCCTTCACGAGCACCTGCACGCGCTCGAAGTCACTGCCGTCCCAGCGGGGGAAGGGCGAGAGCACCTGCAGGCGCGTCGACTCGGGGTCGACGTTGACCACGATGGCGCTGCCGTCGTCGGCGGGGGGCTCGTAGCCGAAGCCGCGCCCCGCGAAGCCGTCCTCCGGAACCTCGGGCGCCTCGCCGGGCGGGTCGAGCCTGAAGGGCTGGCCGTCGGCGCCGGTGAGGGTGTCGGTCATGGGGTTGAACGAGAGGCGGCCTGCGAGCGCGAACGCGGTGACGATCTCCGGGCTCGCGATGAAGTTCATCGTGGAGGGGTTGGCGTCGTTGCGGGCAGGGAAGTTGCGGTTGAACGACGTGACGATGGAGTTGACGTCGCCGGGGGTGATGGTGGGGCGCTTCCACTGGCCGATGCAGGGGCCGCAAGCGTTCGCCATGACGCTCGCGCCGACGGACTCGAGCGCGGCCATCTGGCCGTCGCGCTGGATCGTGGCGTTGACGGCCTCCGAGCCGGGCGTCACGAGGAAGTCGACCGCAGTGGAGACGCCGTGCTCGGCGGCCTGCCGCGCCACGTTGGCAGCGCGGGAGACGTCCTCGTAGGAGGAGTTGGTGCAGGAGCCGATGAGCGTGGCCGAGAGGGTGTCCGGGTAGTTCTCCTTGATGACGGCGTCGGCGAGTTCGGAGATGGGTCGCGCGAGGTCCGGCGTGTGCGGGCCGACGACGTGCGGCTCCAGCGTGTCGAGGTCGATCTCGACGATGCGGTCGAAGTACTTCTCCGGCTCGTCCTCGACCTCGGCGTCGGCGGCGAGCAGGTGGGCGTGCCTGTCGGCGAGGTCGGCGAGCTCGGGGCGGCCGGTCGCCCGGAGGTAGGCGGCGGCGTGGTCGTCGTAGGGGAAGATGGACGTTGTCGCGCCGAGCTCGGCGCCCATGTTGCAGATCGTGGCCTTCCCGGTGGCGCTGATGGAGCGGACGCCGGGGCCGAAGTACTCGACGACGGCGTTGGTGCCGCCGGAGACGGTGAGGATGCCTGCGAGCTTGAGGATGACGTCCTTGGGGGCCGTCCAGCCGCTCATGGAGCCGGTGAGCTTCACGCCGATGAGGCGCGGGTAGAGCACCTCCCACGGGAATCCTGCCATGACGTCGACGGCGTCAGCGCCGCCGACACCGGAGGCGAACGCGCCGAGCCCGCCCGCGTTGGGGGTGTGGGAGTCCGTGCCGATGATCATCAGACCGGGGAAGGCGTAGTTCTCCAGGATGACCTGGTGGATGATGCCGGAGCCGGGGCCCCAGAAGCCGAGTCCGTACTTCGCGGCGGAGGAGCGGAGGAAGTCGTAGACCTCGCGGCTCTCGCTCTTGGCGAGGTTGGTGTCGGCGAGCGCGCCCTCGAAGGCGGTGATGAGGTGGTCGCAGTGGACGGTGGAAGGGACGGCGGTGGTGGGCTTGCCGGCCTGCATGAACTGGAGGATGGCCATCTGGCCGGTGACGTCCTGCAGGCCGACGCGGTCGGGGCGGAGGTTGAGGTAGCTCTCGCCGGGGAGGAGGTCGGCGTCGCCGGGGTCGTCGAGGTGTCCGAGCAGTACCTTCTCGGCGTAGGTGAGCGGTCGTCCGAGGCGGTCGCGCACGGCCTGGAGCCGCTGCTCCATCTTCCGGTACGCCTCCTCGACGAATGCTGGGGTGGAATCAACCAGGGGAGCCGCCATGTGCAATCATCCTCCGCAGTACGAGTGTGGATACGGCTAGATTATCACGGCGCGACGGGTGCGGGGCATCCTGGTTCACCCTCACCCGCCACGCCGCCGCGCGGCGACCTCTCCCAGGGGGCGAGGTTGGGCTGCGGGGTTTCTGCCTACGCAGGAACGACGGGATCCGGTTAGCCCAGCTCTGCGACAGCTGCGGCGAGGTCGAGGGTGCCGAGGTAGATGGCGACGCCGATGATCGCGCCCTCCGCGCCGAGGTTGGCGAGCGTGCGGAGGTGGTCGATCTCCGCGATACCGCCGGAGGCGATGACGCGCGCGCCGCCTGCGGCCTCGGCGCGCTCCACCATGTCGCCGACCGCGGAGAAGTTCGGCGAGGTGAGCGTGCCGTCGCGGGTGATGTCGGTGTAGATGAAGCGACGCACGCCCAGATCCGCCATGCGGTCGAGCAGGTCGGTCGCAGGGATAGAGCCGCTCTCGGTCCACCCCGAGACGGAGGCGATGCCGTCGCGGGCGTCGATCCCGACGACGATGCGCTCCGGGCCGTGAGCCACGAGGGCCTGCTCGATGAGCGCGGGCTGCTCAACCGCGGCGGTGCCGAGCACGACGCGGTCGACACCGTCGGCGAGTGCCTCTGCAATGTCCTCAGGCGATCGGAGGCCGCCGCCGAGCTCGATGGGGATGCCGACCGCTGCGGCGACGGAGCGCACCTCGGCGGCCTGCGTGCGTCGTCCCTCGCGCGCGCCGTCCAGGTCCACGACGTGGATGCGTGGCGCGCCGTCGGCCTCGAAGCCTCGCGCGACGCCGACGGGGTCGCCGCCGAACGTGGTCTGGCGGTCGTAGTTGCCCTGCAACAGGCGGACGACTGCTCCGCCGCGCAGGTCTATGGCGGGAATGACCTCCATGGCGTCAGGCACCCCCCCGGACGATGCGCTTGACGAAGTTGTCGTAGAGCATGAGGCCCGCGGCGCCGCTCTTCTCCGGGTGGAACTGGGTGGCGACGACGTTGTCCCTCGCGATGAAGCTGGTGAACTCGACGCCGTAGGTCGTCTCGCCCGCAATCCAGGAGGGGTCGTCAGGCGCTGCGTAGTAGGAGTGAACGAAGTAGAAGTAGCTCGCCTCGGGCACGCCGTCGAACAGCGGGTGCGGCTGCCTGAGGGCGACGGAGTTCCAACCCATGTGGGGCACCTTCAGCCCCGGCTCGAAACGCCTGACGTAGCCCGGCACCACACCGAGGGCCGGAGTGTCGCCCTCCTCGGAGTGGTCGAGGAGGAGTTGCAGACCGAGGCAGACGCCGAAGAAGGGCCGACCGTCGGCGATCCAATCGCGGATGGGGTCGGCCATGCCGTGGGCGTTGAGCGCGGCGACGGCCTGTGGCGAGGCGCCCTGTCCGGGGAAGACGACGGCGGCTGCGGAGTCGAGTTCGCCGGGAGAGGAGACGAACTGCGCGGGGTACCCGAGGCGCTCGAACGCCTTCTGGACGCTCCGGAGGTTGCCCGCGCCGTAGTCTATGATCGCGATGGGGCCCACGGAGAGATTCTAGCAGGGGGCCTTACCGGACAAACTCACATGGATGGACAGGATGGGCAGGATAGGGATCACAAGACGCGGTAGGCCCAGACGTAGTACCAGATGTCAGGCTCGCCGTTGGGCATGGGCTGGAAGGGGTCCGTCTGCTCAACGAGCTCCCACTTGCCCGCCTCCGCGAGCGCGTTCTGCTTCACGTCGAAGCCCGCGTCCGTGTAGTAGTCCGTGCGGATGGTAAAGACGACGTAGCCGCCGGGCTTGGTGATGCGGACGAGCTCGTCGAGCGATTCCGCCGGGGCGTGACCGAACGTGAACGTGCCGACGCAGGTCGTGGAGTCGAAGGCGCCGGTCTCGAAGGAGAGGGACTTGCCGAGCTCGCCGACGACCAACTCCTCGTAGACGAACTTCTCGTTGGCGGTCATCAACATGCCCGGTGAGAGGTCGAGCGCGGTGATGCGCTTGAAGCCGAGTCGCGCGAGCTCCTGGCCGACCATGCCGGTGCCCGCGCCCGCGTCGAGCAGCTTTGCTTCGGGGTCGGAGATGTACTTGGCGAGCGTCTCGGCGGCGGTGCGGGGGCCGATAAAGCCCAGCGATTCGAGGTCGGCGTCATAGTCGGTGGCCCAGCCGTCGTACTCGGTCGTCAGTTCGTCGTAGTCCTTCGAATCGTAGACCCGCTGGATGCGTTCGGTGCGCGCCTTGTCAGACGTCATGGCAATGCCTCCGTGTCGTTTGGTGCGTTCGCAGGCTACCACGGACGGACAAGAGGAACATCGATGGACAGGATGAACAGGATGAGGTTGTCATTCCGAGCGGAGCCGAGGAATCTCTCGAGAAACGCGCCAGTGCACACCAACGTTCACCTGAGAGATGCTTCGACTCCGCTGCGCTTCGCTCAGCATGACAGAAGGGGGGCGGAGGTCAGGCTCAGCGCCGGCGGAGTGGAGCGAAGAGGAATATGAGCGCGCCGGGGAGGGCAACTGCGCCACCGAGCCAGAAGATGCTCCGATACGAGTCTGTAAGGCCGACGACGAGCCCCATCACGAGAGCGCCGACGGTCGCGCCGGTGAGGCTGCTGAGGAACATGATGCCTACCGTCGATCCCTGCAGTCCGGGCGGCGAGGCGTCCATTGCGGTGGCGTTGACGACGTCCTGGCTCGACCAGAGGAAGAGTCCGATGCAGGCGAGGGCCAGCGTGAGGACAAGAACCTCCGCTTGAAGGTGGAGGGATGTGAACGGCAAGGTTAGGTCGAGCACGATGCTGTTTTCCCCGATCGCGGCGATGACCAACATGCCCGCGCCGATGACGAACATGGCAGCGACGATGGGGAGCCGCCGTCCGATACGATCAGAGAAGTAGCCGAAGAGCGGCCCGAAGACGACGCCCAGGAGTGTGAGCAGTCCGACGTGGAAGCCGATGCCGAAGCTGTCCATGTTCAGCCCGTCCTTCTGATCGAGGTAGACCGGCATGAAGCTGACGAGTCCGAAGTGGGAGAAGGAGCGGGTGAAGTTGGCGTAGGCAAGGCTGACGTAGACGGGGTACCTGAGCAGGCGGATGGGGTCTGACAGCCGGGGAAGCTGGGCCTGAGCGTCCGGTTGCTTCCGAGGCGCTCCCGAGAGGAGCCAGTACATGCCGAGCGAGATGATGACAGCGGGAAAGAAGCTGAGGAGGGTGTAGAGCCGCCAGTCGTCGGCGAGCCAGAAGGCGAGGACGTAACCGACGCCAAGCGGGCCGAGCGCCTCTCCCGCGCCGGAGCCGGAGCCGTGGTAGGCGATCGCCATCCCCTTGCGGTCGGGGAATCGGGTGCTGAGCATGGAGATAGCCGGAGGATGCCAGAATGCAGCAGCGAGCCCGCCTATAGAGGCGAGCGCGACGACCGGCCAGACCCACGGCGCAAGGCCGGAGAGCATCATGAAGAGTGCTGCGAAGAAGAATGAGAGCGGGAGTATCCAGTGCCAGTAGCCGCTGAGCCGGTCCGAGACGTAGCCGACGAAGAAGTTGGGGAAGCCGCCGCCGAACTGCTTGATGATGGCGATGGCGGTGACGCCGGTGGCCGTGAGTTCGTACTCCTCGACGATGAGCGGGAGAAAGACAGCGAAGGCGGCGATGTACCAGTGCTTGAGCCCGTGGCCGAGGGCGATGGTACCGATGTAGGTCGGCCCGGCCGCGCGGAATGAGCGGGAGCCGGGGAGTGCTGATGCGTCGCTTGCCATGGGAATGTCTTCGAGAGCCGCCGTTGGGGTCGCGGGGGCCTCAGGCATGATAGCAGGGCGAGGGGCATCCCCGTCCCCACCAATCCCACCGCGTGCACTGCCCGTGCACCCTGGATTCCCGCCGGTGTGGGAATGACGGAGGCTGCGCGGCGCCTGCTATGCTCGCGGCATGTACGTCATCGGCACGGCAGGCCACGTGGACCACGGCAAGTCGACGCTCGTGCAGGCGCTCACGGGCATAGACCCGGACCGGCTCGCCGAAGAGAAGCGCCGTGGCATGACGATCGACCTCGGCTTCGCGTGGGTGACGCTGCCCAGCGGACGCGAGGTGAGCATCGTGGACGTGCCGGGCCACGAGCGCTTCATCAAGAACATGCTCGCGGGCGTTGGCGGGATCGACCTGGCGTTGCTGATCGTCGCGGCGGACGAGTCGGTTATGCCGCAGACGCGCGAGCACCTGGCGATACTCGACCTGCTCGGCGTGCGGCGCGGGCTCGCGGTCATCACGAAGGCCGACCTCGGCGACGCCGACATCCTGGCGCTCGTCCAGTTGGAGATCGAGGAGTTGCTGGCCACGACGACGCTCGCGGGGTCGCCGGTGCACGCGGTCTCCGCGACGACGGGCGCGGGTGTGCAGGAGCTCGCCGCAGCGATCGACGCCGCACTGGACGAGACGCAGCAGCGCCGCGACGTGGGGCGTCCGCGCCTGCCGGTCGACCGCTCGTTCGCGGTCGCGGGCTTCGGCACCGTGGTCACGGGCACGCTCATCGACGGCTCGCTGGAGGCGGGGCAGCCGGTGGAGATCGTGCCGGGCGGCGTACAGGCGCGCATCCGCGGGCTGCAGTCGCACCGGCAGCAGATCGACGCGGCCGCGCCCGGCAACCGCGTCGCGGTGAACCTGAGCGGAGTGAGCGCGCAGGAGATAGACCGGGGTGGGGTGCTGACGAAGCCGGGCTGGCTGCGGGCGACGCGCGCGGTCGACGTGCGTCTCCACCTGTTGAGCGATGCGCCGCACGGCATCCGCCACAATTTCCCCGCGACGTTCCACGCGTTCGCCGCCGAGGCCCCGGCCAAGGTGCGGCTGTTGGAAGACGACGAGCTCGCGCCGGGCGGCGAGGCTTGGGCGCAGGTGTGGCTGGAGGAGCCGGTGGCCGTCGTGCGGGGCGACCACTTCGTGCTCCGCTCGGCGGACGCGACGCTCGGCGGCGGGACGGTCGTGGACGTGGACGTGAAGCGCCACCGCCGCCGCCGCACACCGCTGTTCGAGCGGCTGTCGCGCCTCGCGGAGGGGAGCCCCACGGCGCAGTTGCTGTCGGCGCTCGAGGACCAGGAGCCCGCGAGCGTGGGAGCGCTCGCGCGCCGCGCCAACGTTTCGGAGGCTGAGGCGCTCGCGCTGGCGCAGGAGGCGGTAGCGGAGGGCTCAGCGCTCGCGCTTGGCGGGGAGGGCATAACGGCGGGGTCTCAGCTTTACACGGCGACAGGGTGGGCGCGGCTCTGCGGAAGCGCGCGTACAACGCTGGGGGCGTTCCACCGAGAGCACCCGCTGCGCGATGGCATGACGCGCGAGGAGCTGCGCAGCAGGCTCGGCCTGCGAGGAAACGCAGCACAGCCCGCGCTCGACCGGCTGGTCGCGGACGGGGTCGTGAGCGCGTCGGGAGGCATGCTGCGGCTTCCGGAACACAGAGTCGCGGTAACGCCACAGCAGCGCGCGGCGATGGACGCATACGTCGCGTCGCTGGAGCGCGATCCGTTCCCGCAGGAAGCGCCAACGGTCGCGCCGGAGTTGCTGGCGCTGCTGGCGGAGCAGGGGCGCGTAGTGCGAGCGTCGCAGGGCGTCGTATTCGACACCGCCACGTACGAGCGCATCGCGGGAGAGGTGACCTCGCTGCTGCGCGCGCAGGGTAGGGTGACAGTGGCGGAGGTGCGAGACCTGCTGGGCACGTCGCGCAAGTACACGCTCGCGTTGCTGGAGCACCTGGACGACGAGAAGGTGACGCGCCGCGTCGGGGACGAGCGGGTGCTGCTGGGCTAGGCGGTTGCTCCCGCTGTCGAGCGGGCCTTGCCCCTGCGCCAGAGGCCACGGGCCACGACCTCCTCCGCTATCTGCACCGCGTTGGTCGCTGCGCCCTTGCGGAGGTTGTCGGAGACGAGCCAGAGCGCGAGCCCGTTCGGGAGCGCCACGTCCTCGCGGATGCGTCCCACGAACACCTCGTCCCGCCCTTCGCCGTCGAGCGGCATGGGGTAGGCGTTGGTTGCGGGGTCGTCCACGACGGCGATGCCGGGGTAGCCCGCGAGCAGTTCGCGCGCCTCCCCGGGACTGATGGCGCGCTCGAACTCGACGTTGACGGCCTCGCTGTGGCACACGCGTACGGGGACGCGGACACAGGTCGCCGACAGGGCCAGGTCCGGCTCGTGCAGGATCTTCCTCGACTCATTCAGCATCTTCATCTCTTCGGAGGTGTGGCCGCCGTCGCGGAAGGAGCCGACGTGCGGGAGGAGGTTGAAGGCGATGGGGTGCGGGTACTGGTCTGTGTGGGCCTCGTTGCCCGCGAAGAAGGCCTGCGACTGCTCCTCCAGCTCGGCGAGAGCGGCGGTGCCGGTGCCGGTGACGGACTGGTAGGTGGCGGCGATGACGCGCCGGATGGGGCTCGCCTGCCGGAGGGCGTCCAGCACCATGACGAGCGGGGTGGTCGAGCAGTTGGGGATGGAGAGTATGCCCGCGTGCGCGTCCACGTCGTCGGCGTTGATCTCGGGCACGACGAGCGGCACGTCCGGGTCCATGCGCCAGACGCCGCTGTCGTCGATGACGACGCAGCCGCGCTCTTTCGCGGCGAGCGCCATGTCCCGGCTGATGTCGTCGTTGGCGGAGATGAACGCGATGTCGGACTCGGCGAAGACCTCGGGGGCCGTCTCCTCCACCGTGAGCTCCTCCCCCTTGAAGAGCACCTTCTTGCCGATGGAGCGCGGGGACGCGGTGAGCCTAAGGCTCTCCATGGGGAAAGCGCGCTCCTCCAGCACGGCCAGGGCAACCTTGCCGACCGCGCCGGTGGCGCCGACGATGGTTACTCTCGGGTGGGCCACGGCGGTGTCTCCTTCACCTCGCCCTAGGGCGAGGCGCGAACGTACTCGTTAGATAATACCAGAGTGAGGTTGAGGGACTGAGAGGCCCTACAGCCCCATGAGCTTGTCCAGGCCCACGGTGAGGCCGGACAGGCCGCCGACCTTGCGGACGGCCATGAGGACGCCGGGCATGTAGCACTCGCGGTCCGTCGTGTCGTGACGGAGGGAGAGGGTCTGCCCCTGCCCGCCGAACGTGACCTGGTGGTGCGCCATGCGTCCGGGCATGCGCGCGGCGTGGATGCTGATGCCCTCGTAGTCGCCGCCGCGCGTGCCGGCCAGCGGCTCGCGCTCCGGGTCGTTGTGGGCGAACCGCTCCGGGTGCGCCTCGTGCACCGCCTTCGCGATGCCGAGCGCGGTGCCGGACGGCGCGTCCACCTTCATCTCGTGGTGTTCCTCCACGATGTCGGCGTATTCGAAGTACGGGGCGGCGATGGCCGCGAGTTTCGTGAGCAGCACCGCGCCGATGGTGAAGTTCGGGGCAAGGAAGCCGCCAAGGTTGTGCTCGCCACAGAGCGCGGCGATGCGCTCCACCTGCTCCGGCGTGAACCCGGTCGTGCCGATGACGGGCCTCGCGCCAAGCGCCAACGCGTGTGGGAGCATCTCCAGCGTGGCCTGCGCGAGGCTGAAGTCGACGACGGCGTCCGACGGATGCGCGGTCAGCGCCTCCTGAACGCTGGTGTAGTAGGGGACGTCGACCGGCAGCGCCGCGAGTTCGCTCGGTGGGATGCGGTCGATGGCGGCGGTGAGCGCCATGTCCGGCGCTCCGGCGACGGCGCGGAGCACCTCGCGTCCGACGCGGCCCGCCGCGCCATGCACCGCTACGCGTATGAGGGGCGTCGTGGTCATACGACTCCTCCGCTGCCCTGCAGGCTCAGGAGCGCGGGCCCATCCCCATGGACGTGCCGCCCGCCTCGCGCATCCGCTGCGCCATCTCTGTGTCCACGCCGCGCCGCCACTCGCGCTTCGCGGGGTCTTCCACGTTCACGCGCAGGGTGCCGATGCCGCCGACGGTGAACTCGATGCGGTCGCCGTCCTGCAGGGCGCCGAGTCCCTGGTGGTTGGTGCCGGTGCTGATGACGTCTCCGGCGCGCAGGTGGGCGATGCGGGAGATGAACTCGATACACTCGGGGATCTTGTGCGCCATGTCGTCCGTGTTGAACGCCTGGCGGTCCTCGCCGTTGTTCGTGATGTGCAGGCTCACGTCGTGCGGATCGGGGACCTCGTCCTTCGTGACGATGAACGGGCCCATAGGCCCGAACGTGGGCCAGGACTTCACCTGGAAGAAGCTGGTGCGCCCGCCGGGCTCAAAGCCGCGAGCGGAGACGTCGATGAAGCCGGTGTAGCCGAACACCTTGTCCATCGCCTCGTCCTCCGAGACATTCTTCGCGTCCGAGCCCATGATCACGGCGAGCTCGGCCTCGTGGTGGAAGATGGTGGCGTGGCAGTCCGGGCTGAGGTGGACAGTGTCGCCGTCGCCGATGACGCAGTCGGACGACTTCTGGAAGCAGTCGATCTCCGGCATGGGGCGCTGACCGAACTCAAGGTAGTTGACGGCCATGCAGAAGATCTGGTCCGGGCGAGGGATGGGCGGTCGGATGCGCACGCTCTCCAACGGCACGCCCTCCGACACGTCGCAGAGCTTCTGGAAGGGGTCGCGGACCTGCTCGAAGTGGGAGATGACGAGCTTGATCATCTCCTGCGCGCCGTGGGCGTGCACGCCCTCCAGCGCCTCCGAAACGTCCACGATGTGGGTGTCGTTCTTGACGACGCCGAGCGTCCAGTCGTTGAAAAAGCCGATCTTCATGCGCGCCTCTCCTCGTTGATCACCGCAGGATGATGGGCCGCACGACGATGCTCTCGTCGCGTCTCGGGCCGGTGGATATCAGGTCTATGGGGCAGCCTATCACGTCCTCTATGCGTCGGACGTAGGCCGCTGCTTCCGAGGGCAGCTGTGACAGGTCCGTGATGCCAGCAGTCGGCGCGCTCCAGCCGGGCATCTCTTCCCAGACCGGAGTGGCGCGCTCCAGCAGGCCGGGCTCGCTGGGGAACCGGTGGATGCGCTTGCCATCCGCCTCGTAGGCGGTGCATATCTTCACGGGGTCGATGCCGTCGAGCACGTCGAGCCGCGTGAGTACGGCAGACGTGAAGCCGTTGATCGTCGCGGAGTAGCGCGCGGCGAGGCCGTCGAACCAGCCGACGCGCCGGGGGCGTCCCGTCGTCGTCCCGTACTCCCAGGCGCGTTCGCGGATGTCGTGGCCGACCTCGTCGTCGAGCTCGGCGGTCATGGGTCCTGCACCGACGCGGGTGGAGTACGCCTTGAACACGCCGATGATACCGACGATCTCGCGCGGGGAGATGCCGAGGCCGGTGCACGCGCCGCCGATGGAAACGGACGACGAGGTGACATAAGGGTAGGTGCCGTGGTCGAGGTCGAGCATCGCGCCCTGCGCGCCCTCCAGCACGACACGGGCACCGCGCGCCAGCCTGTCCAGGATGCGGTGCTCCACGGATGCGACGTACGGCCGGAGGGCGTCGCCCCACGAGCGCACCTCCGCGTACAGGGCGTCGAAGTCGATGGGGTCGGCGTCGAACACCTTGGTGAGGAGGCGGTTCTTCTGCGCGACGACACTCTCCAGACGAGAGGAGAGATACGTCTCGTCCAGCAGGTCGCCGAGGCGGATACCGGTGCGGGCGACCTTGTCCACGTAGGTGGGGCCGATGCCGCGTCCGGTGGTGCCGATGGCCTTGCTGCCGCGGGCCCTCTCCTCCAACTGGTCCAGCAGGATGTGGTAGGGCATGACGATATGCGTGTGGTCGCTGATGAAGAGGCGACTGGTATCGACGCCCCGCTCGTTCAGGCTCTCCAGTTCGCCGAGCAGCACGACGGGGTCCAGCACGACGCCGGGGCCGATGACCGCGTCCACGTGCGGGCGGAAGATGCCGGACGGTATGAGGTGCAAGGCGAACTCGCCCTTTTCATTGATGACCGTATGGCCCGCGTTGCTGCCACCGGAGTAGCGGACGACGACATCTGCCTCCTCCGCGAGGAAGTCAACGACCTTTCCCTTGCCCTCGTCGCCCCACTGGGCGCCGACGATGCCGTAAGCGGGCATCGCAACACTCCTTGCTCGTTCCAGGGGAACGTCCCGATAACACACTACCGGCCTGCGCCGCAGCCGGGCGCAGGCCGGATGGCAGTATAGCAGAGCAGGCGGCGCGCTATGACAAGAGCGCGTCGCTGGCGAGAGCGACCGCCCCGAGGGCGCCCGCCTCTGCGCCGAGCGCGGGCGGGACGACAGGCGTGAGCTTGCCGATGCCGGCGAACGACTGCTCGCGCATCAGGGCGACCGCGGGGGCGATGTAGGCGTCCCACTCGTTGGAGAGGCCGCCCCCGATGATGATCTTCGCCGGGTTGAGCAGGTTCACGAGGCTCGTGAGGCCCGCGCCGAGGTAGACGATGGCGTCAGTGACGATGTCCCGCGCGAGCACGTCGCCCGAGCGGCAGGCCGCGAAGACGTCGCGGGCGGTCAGCCCCTCCAGGTTGGTGTCGTGCAGCGTGGTGCTCATGGAGGAGCGCTCCCCCGCAGTGATGCGTTCAGTCGCGATGCGCGCCAGCGCCGTGCCGGAGCAGAGCGACTCCCACGCGCCGGGCACCGTGCTTGCGCCGTAGGGACCGTGAGCGTCCACGGTCATGTGACCGACCTCTCCGGCGTACCCGGCCGAGCCGGTGAAGAGCCTGCCGCCGATGATGACTCCCGCGCCGATGCCGGTGCTGATGGTGAGGAAGACGAGGTCCTGCACGTCCTTGCCCGCGCCGTACCGCTGCTCGCCGAGCGCGGCGACGTTCGCGTCGTTGCCGAAGACGACCGGCATACCGAGCCGCTGGCTGAGCATCGGGGCAACCGGTGTGTTGTCCATCGCGGGGAGGTGCGGGGAGTGCACGATAGTCCCGGCGCGCGCGTCTATCGCCCCGGCAGCGGCCACGCCTACGGAGGCGATGGCGTCCGCACTCAGGCCCGCATTCGCCATCGCCGCGCGGGCAACCTCAGCCATGGCGGAGATGATGCGCTCCGCGCTCTCCCGCGAGGGCGTCTCAGCCACGGCGGAGGCGAGCGTTGTGCCGTCGGGCCGCGCCGCGAGCGCGAGTATCTTCGTGCCACCGATGTCTATGCCGAGAACTGCGTCGTTAGCGGTCATCGCGCCGCTATGTTACCCCGGCGAGGGAGTTCATCAAGCGGAGGTGGTCCTTGAGGAGCCGGGTCGTCAGGAAGTGCTCGCGGACGTGCTCTTTCCCGAGCCTCCCCACCTTCCTGCGCGCTTCCTTGTCCTCCAACAGCGTGCGGATCGCGTCGACGAACTCCTGCGTCGTGCCTGCCACGGGGCCGGCCTTGCCGTAGTCCAGTTGGAGCGGGATCCCGCCGGCGGGGCTTCCCACGAGGGCCTTCGACTTCCAGAGCGCCTCCGAGATGACGAGCCCGAACCCTTCGCGGATGGACTTCTGGAGGAGCACGTCAGCGGCGCTCTGGAAGGCGTTCACCTCCAGGTTGCCGACGCCGTTGAGGTTGGTCAGCACGTGGATATCGTAGTCCTCCCCCGCTTTCCGCACGATGCGCTCGTAGAACGACCACGCCTCCGGGTCATCGTTCGCCATTGCGGCGACCATGAGCAGTTGCAGGCCGGGATACTCGCCCTTAAGCGTCTTGTAGACGTCCAGAACGCCGAGCGGGTCCTTCCAGGGGTCGAACCGCGATATCTGCGCGATGATGGGCCTGTCCGGGTCGATCTCGTAGCGAGCGAGGATGTCCCGGATGACCGCGGGCGAGATCCTGGAGTTCTTCGTGCTGGTGGGATCGATGGCTGGCCAGATGATCTCCAACTGGGGGCCGGTGATGGGCTCCTTCACGTACTCGGCGAGGGTGAAGACGAGGGCGTTGTAGACGGAGATGTAGCTTCGCAGGAAGCCCCACACCTCCGGGAGCGCTTCCGTCGTGTCGAGGTGGCAGCGCCAGACCCACTTCGCGCCGAGCATGCCCGGGTCGCGTTCGCGCAGGTACTCCAGGATGCCGGCGGGTTGAGGGTCGTGGATATAGACGAAGTCGTACTGCCCGTCCATCGCATCGGCGTTCGCCTTGTTGGTCTCACGCCAGATGTCTGCCATCGCCTTGTTCCAGGGTATGTACATGCCCTGGAGGGCGTTGTGCATGCTCTTGGAGACGTTGAAGAACTCCGCGGAAGCTTCCATCACGTGCCAGTGCGCGTCGATGCCCACGTCGCGCAGGAGCGGAATGAAGCTGTTGAGTATCTCCGCGACTCCTCCGCCGAACGCGGTCGCGTTCAGGTGCAGCACGCGGGCGTTCTTCAGGGGCGCGGCGAGGCTACGGAGCTCCGCTATGCGCTCCTCGCCAACGTGCGGCTCGTACTCGTGCAGCGCTTTGGGGGTGATGGGGACGGGTGTGGGCATCAGCGCCTCGACGACCGTTGCCGCCGTTTCAGCATCTGCTGGAAAACCTTCAGGTAGTTGGCGATGTAGTGCGTGATGAGGTGGCGCCGCGCGACGTGCCGGTGAGCGGCCTGCCCGATGCGGGTTGCCGTTCGGGGGTTTCTCAACAGCCGCTCGATGGCTGCCGCCTGCTCTTCCGTGCTATCGGCGAGCAGGGCGGTCCTGCCTTCGATGAGCAGGGCTTCCGCAACCGAGCTGCGTGCGCTGACGATGGGGCGGGACTGCCACATCTCCTCCAGGAGTTCCACGGAGATGCCGCGCGGGTAGCCCTCGTGGATCAGCACCGTAGCCTCCTCTCGCAGGGAGGAGAGCTCCACGTTGCCGACCCGGTCCATCTCCGTAAGCACGAGGACGCCGCCCAGCCGCTGCGCGCGTTCGCGCAGAGCGTTGAGCTTCGCGGGTTCGTCGGAGACGAGGTTCGTGATCACGAGTTGCACGTCCGGACGGTGCTCTCTGACGAGAGAGAACGTGTCCAGCACCCTTTCGGGGTCGTCCTCCCGCATGCTCAACACGATCTGGCCGATGACCGGAAGGTTCACGTTCAGTCCGCGCTGGGCGAGGATCGTCTCGCGCACCTCATCGGACACGGGGCGCGCGCTGGGGCTGAGCGGGTCGACGCCCGGTGCGACGACGAACGTGCGCCGCGTCGGGGCGTCGGGCCGGATGAACGGCTTGTAGTCGTAGACCGACGCGTCGAAGTCGTCCGCGTGCTGCCGGATGAGCGACCACGCATGCGGAGTCGCGTTGCGGTAGTCGCGATGGGAATGCCACAGCCAGACACCCGGAGGGGCGTGCCCGTGCAGTTGCGTGAGCGCCGCGTGGAGCCCGACCGAGGCGGAGTGATGCACGACGACGATGTCGAACTCCTCGTCGAACATCTGGGCGTTGCCCTGGTTGAACTCCCGCCATTCGCTCTCGCGGTGGTCGTGCCAGCCCGCGGCGTAGCCGGAGAGCGCCCTGCGGAGCGCCCGGTCCATCTCCACGTACTCGGAGGCTATCCGCACCTGCTGCCACTGGATGTTCAGGCCGAGGTCCGCCAGCAGGGGGACGGAACTCTGGAGCAGCCTGCGCACGGCGCCGCTCGCCGCGGGAGAGGAGAGGTAGAGCACGCGGGCGCCTCGCAGTGGCGCCGCTGTAGCCCTGAGCGACTCGATGGCCGCTTCGCCGACGAACTGGGCGTACTCGTCTATGGAGTGTGTGCTGGTTGCGACGCTTCCAAACATCCGCCTGCTGCTTACACGCCGTACGCCCTCAGTCAGCGCACCGCTTCCGTGGGATTATCCGGGAGGCTCTCGAAGGGGGTCAACACAACCTGCCCTGCTTCGTCCTATAATCGCGCCATTCAAGCAGAGCCTTAGCGAACGCTTAAGGAGGCGTTAGATGACGGACTACGACCGCACCACCCAGGACTTCGGGAACATCGTCTCCCTCGACCACGTCAACCTGACCGTGCCGGACCAGCAGATGTCGACGCTCTTCCACATCGTCGGCATGGGCCACACCCGCGACCCCTACATGACGGTAGGGCTGGAGAACATGTGGGTGAACATAGGCAGAGAGCAGTTCCACCTGCCGACCCGGGACTCGGCGCAGGTGCTACGCGGGCGCATCGGCCTCGTCACGCCGGATGTCGACGGGTTGGAGGAACGGCTCGACAGCATGGCGCCCCGCTTCGAGGGGACGCAGTTCGCCGTCGAGCGGGAGGGACACAACCTGGATGTTACCTGTCCATGGGGAAACCGCATCCGCTGCCACCCTGCGGACGGCGAACGCCTGGGCGGCGCCAACCTCGGGTTGGAGTACCTCATCCTCAACGTTCCCGCAGGCACGGCGCCGGGCATCGCCCGGTTCTACGGGCAGGTCATGGGCGCGACGGCGGACGTGGTGGAGCGCCGCGGCGCCCCGACCGCGCGTGTGCAGGCGGGCTGGCACCAGGCGCTCCTCTTCCGCGAGGACCCGGAGGAGACGCGGACCTACGACAACCACCACATCGCGGTCTACATCGCGGACTTCTCCGGCCCGCACAAGGCGCTGCAGGAGATGGACCTCATCACGGAGGAGAGCAACGCCTCCCAGTACCGGTTCGTGAACATCACCGACCCCGAGACAGGCGAGACGCTGTACGAACTGGAGCACGAGGTGCGGAGCATGGCGCACCCGATGTACGCTCGCGAACTGGTGAACCGCAATCCGGTACAGTCGTTGCAGGTCTACCGCAGGGGCGCGGACGCGTTGATGGTGGGGTAGGCGGGAAGCGGCCTAGGCTGCGCCGCCCCTGATCTTGGTCCGGCGCTCCGGCTGCTCCGGGCCGTCCCGCAACTGCTTCGGCAGGACGAACTCCACGTCCTCCCGGGTCACCTCGACCGTCTCGACGGAGTCGGGTTGCAGCAGGTCGATGACGCCTTCCACGAGCGATTCCGGCGTCGACGCGCCCGATGTGATGCCAATGCGCTCGATACCTTCCAGCCATGCCGGGTCAATGGCCGAGGCGTCGTCCACGAGATAGGACGGCACGCCGGTCTGCTCCGCGACCTCCCGCAGCCGGTTGCAGTTGGAGCTGTTCTGCGCTCCGACGACAATCACCACGTCCACCTGTCGCGCCAGCTCCTTCACCGCGTCCTGCCGGTTCGTCGTCGCGTAGCAGATGTCGTTCCGTGCGACGATGTTCGGGAAGCGCTCGCGCAGCGTCCCGATGATGTCGTGCGTGTCGTCCACGCTCAACGTGGTCTGCGTCAGCGCGACGACGCGGTCGGGGTCGGTGACCGCTGTGCTCCTGGCGTCCTCGTCGTTGTCGACGAGTTGCGACTCGGCGGGAGACTGGCCGAGCGTGCCGATGACCTCCGGGTGTCCCTCGTGGCCGACGACGATGATGGAGTACCCCTCGCGGGCGTACTTCTTCGACTCCATGTGCACCTTGGTGACGAGTGGGCACGTGGCGTCGATGACGTTCAGGTTGCGCTCCCCGGCTGCCTTCCAGACCTCGGGCGCGACGCCATGGGCGCTGAAGATGATGGTCGAACCGTTCGGAGCCTCGTCGGCCTCTTCGACGAAGATGGCGCCTTTCCTGCGGAGGCTGTCCACGACGTACTTGTTGTGGACGATTTCATGTCGCACGTAGACCGGAGCGCCGAACCGTTCCAGCGCGAGTTCCACGATGTCTATCGCGCGCACGACGCCCGCGCAGAAACCCCTTGGCGCACCCAGCAGGACTTGCATGCGTCCATGATACCAGCGCAGCGCTACATCTGCGCGAACGCGCCGCCTTCTCCCACGAGCCGCTGCTGCGGAAGCACGACGCGGCGTTTGCCTTCCCGGACCGTTCCGATGACTGACGCATCGCCTCCCACTGAGGCGATGGCCGCGAGCGCGTCCCCGGTAGACGATTGGGACACGACGGCGCAGAAGCCGACGCCCATGTTGTAGACGCGGTACATCTCCGCCAGGGCCACGTTCCCATCGCGGCGGATCACGTCGAACACGGGCTGCGGGGAGAGTAGGGCATCCAGGCGGTACTCGACCTCAGCGTCGAGGCGCAGCAGGTTCAGCAGGCCGTCGCCGGATATGTGCGCGAGGCCGCGCACGTCGACCCCGGCGCGCAGCATCGCCAGCACCTCCGGCACATAGACGTGCGTGCGGCGCAGCAGTTCCTCTCCGACAGTGCGGCCGCACTCCGGCAGCACAAGGCCAACGGTCTCGTGTGTGTCCTCGCCCAGCAGGACGCTGCGCGCGAGCGTGAGCCCGTTCGCATGGACGCCGTTGCTCGCCATGCCGATGACCGCGTCGCCGGGCCGTATCGCCGCGCCCGTGATGGGCGCCGCGCCGTCCTCCAGCACGCCGACGCACGTCGCGGAGATGTCGAACGCATACCCCTCGCGGGGGCCCGTGAGCGTGTCAGGGTGCTGCGAAAGCTCACCGCCAACGATGGCGACCCGGGCGCGCTCGGCAGCGTCGCGCATCCCCTTTCCGAGCGCCGTCAGCATCTCTGGGTGGGGGCGCTGGAGCGCGACGTAGTCCACGAGCGCGATGGGGCGCGCACCCGTGCAGATGATGTCGTTCACGTTGACGGCGACGCAGTCCCAGCCGATCGACTCGAAGTCGCCGGTGAGTTGGGCGAGAACGCTCTTGGAGCCGACGCCGTCCGTCGAGATCGCGAGGGAGAGACGTTCGTCGAGCGGCAGGACTGCGGCGAAGAAGCCGCCGGGGACCGGCGAAGCGCCTATGCCGTCCGCAAACGCGGATGTCTCCGCCACCCATCGCAGCAAGCCGGAGAGCCCCAGGGCGGCCTCGTCCGTATCGACGCCGGAGGACGCGTACGTCTGCTGAGCGGGAGCGTCGTCAGCCATGGAGCGCTCGCGCGGCCTTCGCTATCGCCTCGCCCGCGGCGCGCGTGCCGCCGACCGGCTGGCCGTAGTCTCCGATGCTGAGGGCGCCGCTCTGCAGCGATTCCTCGACCGCTCGGCGGGTCAGCTCTGCCGCCGCACCTTCGCCGAGGTAGTTGAGCATCATCGCGAGCGTGAGGACTTGCGAGACCGGGTTCGCCTTGTCCTGCCCCGCGATGTCGGGCGCGGAGCCATGTATCGGCTCGAAGTAGGCGTGCTCGTCGCCGATGTTGCCGGACGGGCAGAGGCCGATGCCGCCGACGGTTCCGCCGCCGAGGTCGCTCAGGATGTCGCCGAGGAAGTTCTCCATCACCAGTACGTCGAAGTGCTGCGGACGCACTACCAACGCCTGCGCTGCGGCGTCAGCGTACAGGTGCTCGCCCTGTACGTCCGGGTACTCTTCGGCCACCTCGTCGAACACGCGGCGGAAGAACGCCATGGACGGCAGTACGTTCGCCTTGTCCACGCACGTGACGCGACGGACGCCGTCCGACGGCGAGCCGTTCCGCTGCCGCGCGATCTCGAACGCCCTCCGGACGACGCGCTCCGTTCCCTTCCGCGTGATCAGCAGCGTGTCCGCAGCGGCATCGTTGGTCTGGACGCCCTTACCGCGCGAGAGGTAGAGCCCCTCCGTGTTCTCCCGCACGATGACGTAGTCCACCTCGCCCGGCTCCGCCTTGATGGGCGCCTCCGCTCCCGGCAGCAGGCAGATGGGGCGCACATTGGCGTATACGTCCAGCCCGGTGCGGAGCACGCCGCCGAGCACTCCTGCCTCCGTACCGTCTGGCAGGCGCACCTCCGGCAGCCCCACCGGCCCCTTCATCGTGGCGTCGGCGGTCCGCACAGCTGCGAGCGACTCCGCAGAGAGGTTCGCGCCCGTCTCGCGGTAGAGCGCCGCCCCGCCGCGATGCACGTCCAGGTCCAGGTGGAAGCTGCCCGACGCCTCCTCCACCGCCTCCAGCACGGCCAGCGCCGCGTCCGTCAGTTCGGGGCCGATGCCGTCGCCGGGGATGATGACGACGTTGTGCTCGCGTTTGCCAGTGGGGTCTGCCATGCCATCCGAGTATATCAACGCGGCGGCCCAAGCCGACGCGTGTACAATGACCGCGCCCGCATCACGCAGGCCAATCTCGTTCCCGCGTCCTCCTGCAGGGCGCGCGCAGGCGGCATGCTCGACGACGCGCAACTCACCGAGATGCAACAACAGGCGTGCGACCTCGTTCGCGGGGCGGGCGCGATCCTTCTCCGCTACTTCGACCAACCCCTGAGCATCGACTACAAGTCCGCGAACAACCGCAACCCGGTTACCGATGCCGACCACGCCGCTGACGAGTATCTCCGCGGGGAACTCTCACGGCGTTTCCCGGAGCACGGCATCGTCACCGAGGAGACGGAGTCGGAGAACGACGAGGCGAAGGAAGTCACCTGGGTGGTGGACCCACTCGACGGCACGACGAACTTCCTACACGGCCTGCCGATGTTCGCGTGCATGGTGTGCGCGCTGGAGCGCGGCGCGCCGGTGGCCGGGGCCATCTACATCCCGCACATCGGCAGTTCGGACGGGCGTGTGATTCACTCGCGGCGCGGTGGCGGAGCGTTCGAGGATGACCGTCTGCTGACCATCGAGGCGTCCGACCCGCCTCGGCGGATGGCGTCGGTCCCCGGCTACTTCCTGCGGATGTTCACGCACCGCCGGAACATGCGCCGCCGCCTCGGCGACCTGCGGAACACGGGCAGCGCAGGTTACGAGATGGCGATGACCGCTCGCGGCGTCTTCGACTACACGGTGTTCAATGGGCCGTGGGTCTGGGATCTTGCGACCGGCAACCTCGCGGTGCAGGAAGCTGGTGGACTGGTGATGCTCCGCGATTTCCGCAGGAAGGAGTGGACGCCGTTCGAGACGTTCGCGGCCTCACCGGGGATGAGCCCGCGTCCGAGCGAACTGCGGCGCTGGCGCGGTTCGCTCGTGCTGGGGAGGCGGGAGACGGTGGAGCGCATCACGTCCGGCGTCTCGCCGAAGACGTACCCCATCCGCCAACTGCGGCAGCGCGTCGCCCGCGCGTTGGGCAAGAGCCCGCCGTCCGAGTCCGCTCCCGCCGCTCCGCGGAGAGAGGGGCAGCTTTAGTCCGGTTGAGCTACGCTGTGCTAGTCTAAACATGGCTCCTGGGTAGCTCAGTGGTAGAACAGCCGCCTGTCCAGCGGATGGTCGTGGGGTTCGAATCCCTCCCCAGGAGCCGCCCATAAGACGTACGAATAAGCACTGGGCGTATGCCCTTGACACGAGGGCATACCAGTGCCATTATGCCATTGGACAGGCGGCTTGCTCGTAACCCACGGGCTACGGGAGACCAACCGGCAAGGGCGGGCTATAGACCCGCCCTTCGCTTTGTCCCGGCCAAGTTCACGCTACAGCCACGGCCACGGCAGGTCGCGGCGAGTGCGGGGTGACGGCAGCACCGCCTCCGACAGCACGCGCCGCATCCGCTCCAAGAGCACCTGGACCTCCGCGTCGTCCAGCAGGGTCGTGAGTGCCCTGGTGCAGGGAGCGCTCGAGTCGAGGTCGTCCGCGACCCGTGCAACGTCCGCGAGCAGGGGGGCGGGCACCGGCTCGCCAGAGTAGTCCCATATCACCGTGCGCAGCTTGTGGTCCTCGTGGAACGTCAGCCCGTTATCCACGGCCCATACGCGTTCGTCCGGCCCCACGAAACAATGCCCGCCCTTGCGGTCCGCGTTGTTCGCCAACACGTCAAAGACCGCCAGGCGGAACGCCTCCTCCGGCTGGTCGTCGCGCAGTGTGAAGAAGTTCGAGTCGGAGTCGTGGGGGACGAAGAGTTGGAGCGACCCTTCGCCCGCCTCGCCCTCGCGGAGGACCGTGGGCGGGATCAGACCCCAGCCGAGCGCCTTCGCGAACTCGTATGCGGCGCACTCGCGGCGGCCCAACGTACCGGTGGGGAAGTCCCACAGCGGACGCTCGCCCGCCTGCGGCTTGTAGACGCCGTAGCCCTCCCGGTCGCCGAACGAGAGGCTTACGACGAACGTGTAGTTCGACGCGTAGGGATGGAGCCACCCGTCGCCGATCTCCGCCTCGCAAACGAAGCGCTCAGCGTCGGGCGATGACGGCGGCACATCGTGCCGTCCCGCCGCTATCTCGGCGTGAGGGTAGTCAGCGTAGAGGGGCATGGCTCAGTTCGCGCGCGGACAGGCGTGGGTCTCGTCGGTCGGCGTTGCTCCTCCGCAGAGCGCGCAGCGCGGACGTCCGGCGTCGCATACCTCGAACGCGCGGTCGGCGAGCCAGTCGAGCGAGTCGTGCTCGACCCAGAGGGCGATGGCGTCGTCTTCCTGCTCGGAGCACTGTGCCAGCAGCATGTAGCGTCCGGTGGAGCGGTCGTGGCCGAGTGAGAGCGCGAACACCTTGTGGTCGTAGTCGGCGCGAGTGTCCGCGCTCGCTGCGGAGACGGGTTCTCCGGTGACGCGGACGGCGGTGCGGAGGAGCCGCTTGATGGTGAGCGCCAGTTCGTGCAACTCCTCCTTCTCCAGCCAGAGGAGAGCGGAGCCGCGCTCGCCGGAGGCGCGCAGGCGGAAGAAACGGCGGCCCGGCGGGCCGACCGATTCCGGCTCGACGAAGGCGCAGACGCCCAGGTCGTGCCGCGCGTATGCGCGGTCATCAGGCATGGGCCCGTTTCTGGAACATGGCGCCGACGGACGTTCCGGTGTGGATGCGGTGGATCGCCTCGCCCAGCAACGGGGCAACGGAGACGATCTTGAAACGGTCGGTCATCTTGTCAGGGTGTATCGGGATGGTGTTCGTGCAGACGTACTCCCGTATGGGACTGCCCTTCAGCCGTCCCGGCGCGCCGCCGGAGAGCAATGCGTGCGTGGAGGACGCGTAGACCGCCTGCACACCGGCGTTCTCCAGCGCAACCGCTGCGTTCACCATCGTGCCGGCCGTGTCCACCTCGTCGTCCATCAGGATGGCGGTCTTGCCTTCCACCTCGCCGATGATGTTCAGCAACTCGCTGCTGTCGTTGTTCCCCGTGCGGCGCTTCTCGATGATGGCGAGTGGCGCACCGAGTTCCTCGGCCATGTCGCGCGCCCGCTTCGATCCGCCGATGTCCACGGCGACGGCGACGGGGTTCTCAATCCCCATCGCGGTGAAGTGGTCAACGATGATGGGCAGCGCGGTCAGCTCGTCCACGGGGATGTTGAAGAAACCCTGTATCTGCCCAGCGTGCAGGTCCATCGTGAGCACGCGATCGGCTCCCGCCGTGGTGAGCAGGTCGGCGATGAGCCGGGCCGTGATCGGCACGCGGGGCTGGTCCTTCTTGTCCGTGCGGCCGTAGCCGTAGTAGGGGATGACGGCGGTGATGCGCCCGGCGGACGCCCGCTTGGCGGCGTCGATCATGATGAGCATCTCCATCACGTTGTCGTTCACCGGGACGCAGAACGACTGCACGAGGAAGACGTCCCGCTGGCGCACGTTCTCATTGATGCGGACGAAGGTGTTGTCATTGCTGAACTTGAACGCCTCCAGTTCGCTGAGCGGCAGCCCGAGGTAGCCGGCGATCTCGGCGGCTAGCGCGGGGTTGGAGTTGCCGGAGAATACCTTCAACTCTTCATACAGGGGCATCTCGTCGCTCCGGGTGTACAAGGGTTCTTCAGGGCGTTGGTCTTATGGGATGTGGGCTGCACAGGGCGCCTGCTGATTCTACACAACCCGCAGGCCATGTGGCGTATCCGATGGCGTGGCGGCGGTTCTGCCGAACGCCCCGTATAATGGCCTGCGAGGCACATCGTGAAGATCGACCCCCGCAACGCAGCCATCCTCTACAACGCCGTCTCCGACCGCGCACAGCCGCTCGCCGAGGAGCTGGCAAACGCTCTTGGGACGCACCACCCGCTGCTCTCCACCTCCGCAGGCGAAGCGACGCTCGCGGAGCTCGCCCCCGCCGCCCTCATCACCGTCGGCGGCGACGGCACGCTGCTCCGCGCCGCGCGCATGGCCGCGGAGGCCGACGTTCCGCTCCTGGGCGTGAACCTCGGGCGCCTCGGCTTCCTCACGGAGATCGAGGCCGCAGACGCCCTTGAACTCGTGCCGCAGTACCTGGAGGGCGGCTTCACGTGGGCCGACGAGCGCCGCATGGTGCAGGCGTTCAAGAACGACGGGCGCGGGAGCGGCGGCTCCGCCGCCGTCCTGAACGACGTCGTCGTGGGCAGGGGGCGCATCGCCCATCTCACCCAGATCGGCGTGTCCGTCAACGGCGTCGAACTCACCACGTACCAGGCCGACGCCGTCATCGTCTCGACCGCGACCGGCAGCACCGCGTACGCGCTCGCGGCGGGCGGGCCGATTCTCTACCCCGCGTCGGGCGACATGGTGATCGTGCCCGTCGCCACCCACGGCGACCTCGACGCGCCGGTCGTCGTACCAGAGGACTGCTCGGTGGAACTGACCATCAAGAGCGACCACGACGCCGTCATGACGGCTGACGGGTTTGTCGACGTGCCGATGGGGAAGGGCGACAGAGTGACGGTGTCGCGCAGCCCCTACCGCGCCCGGTTCCTGCGCGCGGGCTCGCCGGATCGCTTCTACGAGACGCTGGTGTACCGGCTGCGTCGCGGCGCCGAGCAGTCCGTGCACATCGCGCGGCGGCTGGCCGCGGACGAGGCGCGCCTTGGCTGACGAGCCGGAGCGCACCGTCGCGGTCGAGAGTGAGCTCGCCGGAAGGCGGGTTACGTTACGCGTCGAGCGTGTCGTCCTGCAGGATGGGACGGAGACGATACGGGACATCGTGCAGCATCCCAGTTCCGTCGTCATCGTTCCACTGGAGAGCGACGGGATCGTCGTGATGGTGCGTCAGTACAGGAAGGCTGCCGGCCGCGAACTGCTGGAGTTTCCCGCGGGCATGATCGACGACGACGCATCGCCGCTCGACGCCGCCCGCCGCGAACTGCGCGAGGAGACGGGGCTGGACGCCACGGAACTGGTCGAACTAGGCAACTTCTTCCCCGCGCCGGGCTCCATGACCGAGCAACTCTTCTCGTTCCTGGCAACGGGGCTGTTCGCCAGCCCGCTTGCGCCGGACGACGACGAGCGCATCACCCTCGAGCGCATGCCGTTCGCAGAGGCGGTGCGCCTCGCCCGCGCGGGTGAACTGAACGACGCGAAGACGCTCGCCTCGCTCCTGCTCGCCGGGCCCCATGTCGACGGCTAGCCAGAGGTAGGGAACCTTTCCGGCGGACCGCGCATAGTATCCGGTAGAGCGCGCTCGCATCACGAATCCGGGAGCCGCATCCGGGAGCAGGCATGACCGAGAACGAGGCCGTCCAGCGTTGTCAGCGCGGCGATCGCGATGCTTTCCGCTACCTCGTGGAGCGCTACCAGGGCGTCGTCTTCGGCACGGCGTACAACATGACCGGCAACCGCGCCATCGCTGAGGAGCTGGCGCAGGAGGCGTTCCTCTCGGCGTGGAAGGGTATACGCACCTTCAGGCGAGGACGCCCGTTCAAGCCATGGTTGATGCGCATCCTCGTGAACGCGGTGATGAGCCAGCGGCGCAGGCGGTACGTCGTCACGACGCCGATCGAGGGTGGCGACTGGCCGGGCGACGCGGAAGACCCCGCGGCATCGTTGGAGTCACGGCTGGAGCGGCAGACGCTGCGACAGGCGATAGCGGGGCTGAGCCCTGAGCACCGGCAGGTGGTGACGCTGCGGTACTTCGCGGAGATGTCGGTGCAGGAAGTGGCGCGGGCAGCGGGGCTGAACGAAGGCACGGTGAAGTCGCGCCTGCACCGGGCGCACCAGGCGTTGCGGCAGCGGTTGAGCGACGAGCAGGAAGTAGCAGGTGGACAGCGATGAACAGGAACGATCCGAACGAAAAGGAGATGGAGCGCCTGCTGGAGGAGCACTTCTCTTCCGGCACGTCCAACGTCCCCCCCACGCCCGACCTCTGGGGGATGCTGGAGTCCCGCCTTGGCGAGCAGGACCCGAAGCCGCTCTGGGCGGTGTTGCGCGACGTCGGAACGCCGGTTGACGGCTTCCGCTTCGCACCTGCGCTCGCGGCAACGGCGGCGGTAGCGGTCATCGCGGTCGCGGGCGGCTCGACCTGGTTCGCGGTCGGCACCGGCGGCGGTGGGGGTGTGCCTGCGGTAGTGGTATCAGCGTTGCCGACGCCCACGCCTATGCCCGCGATGACGGAGGCTGCCGGCCCCCAAGCCCCCACTGGGTCGGCAGGCGGGGAAGAGTCGGATGGCGTACCCGGCCCAACCGGCCTGCCGAGCATACCGGGCAGTCCTGGGGTCGCCGCGCCGACTCCGACTCCTATGGCGATGATGGAGAACCGGTCCGCGCGAACGGCGACCCCGCATCCTCCGAGGGCTACACCGTCGGCTGGAGCAGAGGCGCAGTCGGATGGCTGGCTAATGCTCCCTGGGTCTTGGGAGAAGCGCTCGACCGGCCAGCCGGGAGCGACCACGTTCCAGGACTATGAACGTCAGCCGCTCACCCAGGCGCGGGAAGACAACGTCTCCACGTTCAGCCTGGATGCAGACCGCACGTCGTTCCAACTTGCGTTGAACTGGGCGCGGACCGGCTACCAAGTGGACCCCGAGTCGGTGCGGGCGGAGGAGTGGGTCAACGCCTTTGACTATGGCTACGCCGCGCCCGCCGTAAGCGACCGGTTCGCCATCACGTCCGACCTGATCGCGCACCCGCTGGACAGCGGGAGGTACATGGCGCGCGTGGCGTTCAAGGCGCCGGAAGTGGTGCAGGACGGTCCGCTCAACGTGACGCTGGTGCTCGACGCCTCCGGCTCGATGCGCGAGGGCAACCGTGTGGCTATCGCGCGTGAGGCTGCCGAGGCGATCCGCCGAAGCCTCGATGCGGACGACCGCATATCCGTCGTGCACTTCACCACGGACGTGCTCCACCAGTACACGGTGAAGTACGCTTCGCCGGACGACCGTGAGGTCATCGACTCGATCGCCCGGCTCGCGCCGCACAACAGCACCAACGTGCAGGCTGGGCTGGACCTCGGCGTACAGTACGCGGACACCATGCGGTGGGAGCGTCCCGACGCGCTCAACTACGTCATCCTCATGTCCGACGGCGTCGCGAACGTGGACGCCACCGACCCGTTCGCGATCCTCGAGTCCACGTCCGCTCCGGACGGGGCGAACCCGCTACGGCTCGTCACCATCGGCGTCGGCATCGAGAACTACAACGACCACCTGCTGGAGCAGTTGGCGCAGCATGGCAACGGGTGGTACCGCTACCTGTTCGATGAGGAGCAGGCGCGCGCGACGTTCCGCCGCGACAACTGGCTGGCTCTCGCCTCGCCCGTCGCCGACCAGACGCGCGCCCAGGTGACGTGGGACCCGGACGCAGTGAAGGCGTGGCGCATCGTCGGTTACGAGAACCGCGTGACGTCCGCCGAGTCGTTCACGCAGGACCGCAAGGAGTTCGCCGAGATCTACTCGGGCGCGGCCACGACGGTCTTCTACGAACTGGAGCTGCAACCCGGCTTCCGACAGCAGGGCGCACTGGGACAGGTGGAGCTGCGCTGGGTGGAGCCGGAGAGCGGCCGCGGCTGGAGCCAGAGCACCGACGTGGTGAGCAACGGACGCGTTGACTCCGCATACGCCGACCCGCTGCTGTCGTTCGGAGCGGTCGTGGCGCTGACGGCGGACAGGTACAGCGCGCTGTACGGCAACCGAGACCCGTACGCTGCCAGCCGTGATCTGTGGAGCCTGCAGGGCCTCGTGGATGGCCTGCAGAGCGAACTGGGCCATCTGGCCGCGTTCAGGGACTTTGCCTACGTGCTGGAGGCGCTGCTCATGAGCGTTCCGTACGTCCCGCCGGACGATTCGGGGTACAGCCGGTAACGCAACACGCCCGGCCGGAGGGCTGCGATCAGGCGCGCTGGGGCCACTCCCGCAGCAGCCTGCCGCAGCCCTCGACGTTCGAGGGCAGGCGGTGGCCAAGCAGCGACGTGATATGCCAGAACATCGCCGGATTGCTGGCGACGACCGGCACGCCGAGATCGGCCTCCAGCCGTTCGACGACGAGCAGCGGGTTGAGCGGCGCGCCCTGGAAGTAGACCGCGTCCACGTCCGGCGACTTCGCGAATGCGTCCACGGCGAGGCGGTGGACCTCGTCCGCGCTCTTCTGTTCTGTGGAAGTCACGTCCTCGCGGCTGGTGTCGGTGCGGTCCGTCTGGGGAACGGTGACGTCCAGCCCCTGGGCGGTCAGGAACTCGCGCAGCATGGCGTTCAAGCCGTCATCGAATGGGGTGAGCAGGAGGATGCGCTTCGCGCCGAACGCCGTGACCGCCGCTGCGCCGGACTCCAGGGCGGTCGTTGCCGGGATGCTCAGCAGGGAGCGAAGTTGCTCGACGTGCCCGGGGTTCTGCACCTGCATCGGCGCGCCCATGAGCGCGATGCCGTCCCAGCCGTGCTCGGCAACGAGGGAGGTGGTGCGCTCGGTGTGCTCGCGGGCCTTGCCCTCCAGGTCGTAGAGCGAGTTCTGCCAGAGGCCGAGCGGGACGATCCGCACGTCGGCCTCGTCCGGCAGCAGGCGCAGGAAGTCGTCGTAGTGGGCGCCGTGGCCCCGCGAGTTCGCGCTGAGGAATCCGAGTCTGACGGTGGCCACGTTACGCCTCCTTGCGCAAGCCCGCGCAGGTGAAGGGGGATACCGGGGCAGCGTAGCACCGGCATACAGGCTTTGTCAGGGGGCTGGTTCCCCCTTGGCCTGGATCGGAGAATCAGAGTTCCGCGTTGACGTTCTTGAGGAAGTCCTCGGCGCCGATCCGGAGCAGGCCCCAGGCTGAAACAGTCACGAAGTTCGCGCCCTGCCTGATGAACTCGGCGACGCCAGCAGTGTCGGCAGGGTCGTTGCCGCCAACCCCAACGAACTTGCCGCCGGCCCGGACCCGCGGGATGACCTCGCTCATCACCCGGCGGACTTCGGATGCACCGGGATTGCCCAGGCTCTGGCCCAGGTCGGAAGCCGCCACATGAAGGACGTCGGCGCCGGCAACCTGGAGGATGTCTTCGAGGTTGTGGACCGCTTCGACGTCTTCAACCATGGGGATCACCAGTACCTGGGAGTTGATCCACGCGGTCGATTCGCTCCGGGGGACGCCGATGCCGTAGTCATGGGCCCGGCCGTTGGCCACACTGCGGTAGCCGTCAGGGTAGTAGCGAGCGGCACGGGCAACCGCGGCGGCCTGCTCTCCCGTGTTGACGTGGGGGACGATGATCCCCTGGAGGCCGCAGTCGAGGAACCGAAGGATGGTGTGCTCGGAGTGGTCCGGGATACGGGCGATGGGAGTGATGCCGAAGGATTCGGCGGCGCGGACCATGTGCTCGACCTGGTCAAGATTTGCGGGGCCGTGCTCGCAGTCGATCATGACGAAGTCGTACCCGAGAGCGCCGAGGATCTCCACGACGTCCGGAGCGTATCGGGTGACGATACCCCCGAAGACGACCCTGCCTTCCTCGAGTTTGGCCCTGGTGGTGTTGGTTCGCATCGTCAGTTACGGGTAACGAAAGTAGTAGGGAGGACTGTACGGCTGATTACGAGTGAACCTGGTGACCCGCGAGGGACTTGAACCCACAACCCGCTGATTAAGAGTCAGCTGCTCTGCCAAATTGAGCTAGCGGGCCACGTCTCAAGGGTAGGGGACGCGGCGTTGCCCCGTCAACGCGGAGGCGGGCGAGCGGAGCGAGGGGAACGCGTACTTGTAGGGCGTTCTATAATCTGCCAACCGCCGTGCACTACCGGTCATGGCGCAGGAAGCATACAGGGATGGACTTGAACACACTTGAACCCGGTCACGCCCTGGCCGACCGGGAGATCGTCATCACCGCTTCAATGGCTGACGCCTACGTCCGCGCCGTTGGCGATGGGTGCACGCTGTACGCCGACGAGAGACTCGTGCCGCCGATGGCGGTGGCCGCGCTGGTGATGGCCGAGGCGATGGACGCCGTGAGCCTGCCTGCCGGGACGGTGCATACCGGGCAGGAGTTGACGTTCTCCCGACCTGTTGCGACGGACTCGGCGGTGCGCTGCTTCGCGATTGTCGCGGCGAACAGCGTGCGCCGCGGGACGCGCTTCCTGACGCTGGACCTGCGCGGCGAGCTGGACGGGGAGGCGGCGGTAGAAGGCCGGGCGGCACTCGCTATCCCGGAGGGGGACGAATGAGCGGCGCGCCGGAGACGCTGCCGGCCGTGGAGCGCCGCATCACCCAGGAACAGTTGATAAAGTACGCGGATGCCAGCGGCGACCACAACCCGCTGCACCTGGACGAGGAGTTCGCGCTGGGCACGCCCTACGGCAGGACCATCGCGCACGGTATGCTCGTGCTGGCGCTGGTCTCGGAGCTGATGACGGGCTCGTTCGGACGATCGTGGCTGCGTGGAGGAAGGCTCAAGACGCGCTTCCGGGCGCCGGTCTTTCCGGGAGACACCGTCCGCGCGACCGGAACATTGAAAGCGTCGAATGAGGCTACTGCCACCTATGAAGTGACGGTTGCGAACCAGGACGGTGAGAACGTGATAACGGGCGACGCGTCGGTGACGCTGAACGCCTGAGCGACGGAGGAGTGGAGTTGGCGAAGTACACGATCGCACTGGACGCGATGGGCGGCGACCTTGCCCCCGCAGTACCGGTGGAGGCCGCGGTCATCGCGGCCCGCGAGCACGACGTTGCGATAGCGCTCGTGGGCGACGAGGCGGCAGTCTCGGCGGAACTCGCGAGGCATGACACGAACGGCCTTCCGGTGCAGGTCGTGCCGTCCGAGGGGGTTGTCTCGGAGGACGAGGCCCCGGCGCGCGCGCTGCTGAGCAAGCCGCGGGCATCCATCGCCGTGGCGGTCGGGATGGTGAAGGCCGGACAGGCGCACGCCGCCATCAGCATGGGCTCGACCGGCGGGACGATGGCGGCTGCCGTCCTTGCTCTGGGGATGTTTCCGGGGCTGGAGCGTCCGACGCTGGGCGGGCCGTTCATCGGACTCGCGCCGGAGACGACGATCATCGACCTCGGCGCGAACGTGGACTGCAAGCCAGCGCAGATGCTCAGTTTCGGGGCGCTCGGGGCGACGTTCGAACGCATCTACCATGGCAAGGAATCCCCTCGCGTCGGCCTGTTGAGCGTCGGATCGGAAGACGGGAAGGGGAACAAGCAGGTGCAGGACGCCTTCCCGCTCTTCCGCGCGAGCGGCCTCAACTTCGTGGGGAACGTCGAAGGGCACGAGATCTTCGCTGGCAAGGCGGACGTGCTCGTGTGCGACGGGTTCGTGGGGAACGTGCTGTTGAAGTACACCGAGGGCCTCGCTGCTGCTGCGGGACATTACCTCGCGTCACGGCTGGGGCCGGACAGTCCCGCCGTGCAGGCGATAGCTGGCCTGGCATCGGCGGCGGAAGGCGGTGGAGGGCCGCTCTTCGGCGTGAACGGCGTCGTCATTGTGGGACACGGGCGTTCGGGCGCGCAGAGCATCGCGCGCTCCGTCGGTCTGGCGTGTTTTGCGCTCGACCGCAATCTGGTGGAGACGATGCGTGACGACCTCGCGCAGGCGCTCGGCCGCGCGGAGGTCGGCAGTGAGCAGGCTTAGCGGTCAGCGTGCGCTGGTTACGGGAGCAAGCAGGGGCATCGGCCGCGCCGTTGCGCTGCGGCTCGCTTCGGAGGGGGCGAGCGTCGCACTGAACTACAACTCAGGCCGGGATGAGGCGGAGGCCGTGGCGGGTGAGATCGCCGCGGCGGGCGGCAGCGCGGTGACGCTGCAGGCGAACGTCGCGGACGCTGCGCAGGCCGAGGCTTTGGTCGACGCGGCGGTGGCAACGCTGGGCGGAGTGGACATCCTCGTGAACAACGCAGGAATCACCCGCGACAACCTGCTCATGCGCCTCTCCGAGGACGATTGGGACGCCGTGATCGACACGAACCTGAAGGGCGCGTTCCTCTGCACGAAGGCGGCTATCCGCCCTATGCTGCGCCAGCGCTCAGGACGCATCGTCAACATGTCGTCGGTCGTGGCGATCACGGGCAATCCGGGCCAGGCGAACTACACCGCTGCGAAGGCGGGACTCATCGGCTTCACGCGGACGGTCGCGCGGGAGGTCGCCTCCCGCGGCATCACGGTGAACGCGATAGCGCCGGGCTTCATCGCGACGCAGATGGTGGACTCGATACCGGAGGACCTGCAGGCGCAGATACGCGAGCGCATCCCGCTCGGATCGTTCGGCACACCGGAGGACGTCGCGGGCTGCGTCGCTTTCCTGGTGAGTGCGGACGCCGCGTACATCACCGGGCAGGTGCTGAGCATAGACGGAGGTCTGGGACTGTAATGACGGACTGGCCGGAAGACCACGAAGGTCCGGGACACAAGATACTCGTTATCGTCGCGCACCCGGACGACGCCGAATTCATGTGCGCCGCGAGCGTCGCGCGATGGACGTCCGAGGGCAAGGAGGTCGTCTACGCGCTGGTGACCTCCGGCGACAAGGGCACATCCGATCCGAGCGTGGTGCCGTCCGAGCTGGCGGCGCTGCGGGAGGAGGAGCAGCGGGAGGTGTGCCGCATCCTCGGGGTGAAGAAGGTGGAGTTCCTCCGCTACGAGGACGGGATGGTGCAGAACACGCTGGAACTGCGGAAGGACATCGTCCGCCTCATCCGCAAGCACAAGCCGAGCGCGGTGATCACGCAGAACCCGATGGTGCGCTGGTCCGGCCACTACATCAACCACCCCGACCACCGGAACACGGGCGACGCGACGCTCGACGCCGTGTTCCCGTCGGCGCGCGACGTGCACATGTTCCCGGAACTTGCGCTGAACGAGGGGCTGGAGGCGCACATCGTCGAGCACGTCTACCTTGGCGCGCGCGACGACATCGCCGACGTGTACTTCGACGTGACGGACACGGTGGATACGAAGATCAGAGCACTCAAGGCGCACGCGAGCCAGATGCGCTTCACCCCGGCTAACGGCAGTGGTAAGCCATCCGACGAGGAGCGGGAGTTCGGCGAGCGGCTCCGTGGCTGGCTCAAGGAGCGCGGGGGGCAGAAGGGCATCCCCTACGCGGAGTCGTTCAAGTACTTCTACCTGGGGTAGAGGACGTGATGAGCAAGAGCGCCCAGTCCTACAACCGCATCACGCAGATAGTGCACTGGGCGAGCGCGCTGCTGATCCTTGGCATGCTGGGGGCGGGACTGGCGATGACGCGCATCGGGGAGGGCGAGGCGCAGGAGGCGCTGTACAACGTGCACGTGGGCATGGGGCTCGGAACGCTCGCGCTGACCGCCGTCCGCCTCGTGGCGCTCGCCGTGCACCGATGGCCTGCGCCGCCGCCCGGGCTCTCACCGTCGAACGAGAGGGCGTACATCGGGACGCACGTCCTGCTGTACGCTCTGCTCATCGGACTGCTGGCGAGCGGCATCGGGATGCTGGCATTGAGCGGGATAGCGCTCGTTCCAGGCAGTATCGTCCCTGCGGACATCGAGAACGTGCCACCCCGCATGGCGCACGACCTGCTCTCCAAGTTATTCATCGCGCTGTTGGTGGTCCACGTCGTGGGCGTCGTCCGCTACCAACTGGGCAAGGGCGACACGCTCGGCCGGATGGGCGTGCACTGGTTCAGGCGGAGCGCATAAGCGACTTGCCAGCGGCGGTACTACGCCTCCACCGGCTCTGTCGCCAACGCGTACGCAGGTTCCGACAGCATCACGGAGCCGCTGTCTGAGAGGCGCAGCGACGAACCCGCAGCCGCGTGCTTCGCCGCAACGAGCGCTATCCCCAGCGTGCGTCCATGGACCGCACAGGCCGACGTAACGGCGCCCGCGGGCGAGCCGTCCTCCGCTTCCAGTGTGTCTCCCGGCATTGCGGGGGCGTCGGACGTGAACGACATGAGCAACCGCTGCACCTTGCGGTACGTCTGGAGCCGTGCGATGACCTCCTGCCCGGTGTAGCAGCCCTTGTCGTCGCTGATGGAGCCGAGCAGCCGTGCCTCCAAGGGGTTGTTGAATGCGCCGAACTCCGCGCCGTAGGCGGGCACGCCCTGCGCGATGCGGTACGCCTCGAACGTTGCCGCGTCCACCTCGCGCGCCACCTCACGCAGTGTCGTCCTGGCGCGCTCCGTTTCGTCGAGCGGCAGCAGCACGTCGTAGGCGGGGTGCGCTCCGAATGGCGAGGCGACGACCATCGCGCCGTCCTGTGCGAGCACGGTGTTGAGCGGTGGGGAGGGGAAGCCCGCAGTTGCGAGGGCGTCCGCCGCAAGCGGCCCAACGACCGTGAACTGCGCCGTTCCTGCGCTCTCGTCCTCGACTGTTATGTCCTCGCCGAACGTGTAGAGGTCGATCCAGTCGGTCACGTCCCCGGCTCTGCCTGGGCTGGTGAGGCACCACAAACCGACGTCCACCGCCGCGAGGTGCAAGTGGTCCAGCACGCGGGCGTCGCCGTTCGTGAGGACGGTCGAGCGCGCCGCGCCCTCGGGCAGCGTTTCGAGATTGTTGGTCGTGAGGCGGTTGAGAAGATCGAGCGCGTCCGCGCCCGTGATCCGGAGCCGTCCGCGGTCGCTGCGGTCGGTGAACCCGGCGCGTTCCGTGAGCGAGATAAGGGATGCTGGATCAGTGCTCATGGGATGAGCATAGCAGGGTGGGGCAAGTGCGGAGTCGCCGGGCCTAGACGGAGAACGAGGTGCCGCACCCGCACGCCTTCTTGGCGTTCGGGTTGTTGAAGACGAACCCCTTGCCGTTCAGACCGCCGGAGTAGTCCAGTTCCGTTCCGGCAAGGAAGATGTAGCTCTTCCTATCCACGGCGAGCCTGATGCCGTTCTGCTCGATGACCTTGTCGCCCTCCTGCGCCTCGTTCGTGAGGTCGAGCACGTAGGTGAGACCCGAGCAGCCGCCGCCCTTCACCGCGACGCGCAGAATACCGTCCTCGACGCCCTCGGCAGACATGAACTGCTGCACGTGCTTCGCGCCGTTCTCAGTGATGGTGATCGTCAGGGGCTGTTGCGTCGTGGTCATGTCAGCGTCCTCGGCTATGGCGATCCGTCTGTCAACCTATCGTAGGGAGGGAGCGCGGGTGCGTCAAGCGAAGTGCGTCGCAGGGCAGGAGTGGCGTCAGTCCAGGAAGTTGGAAGCGATGATGGCGGCCATGAGCGACACCCATGACCCACCCATGATGATGTACATGTTGTTGAAGCGGGCGTTGGTATCAGAACGTAGGCTGTTGACGGCCTGGGTGAGATCGTTCAGCCGCTCGTTCACCTGTTCGTAGGCGCCTTCAAGTCTGCTGAGCCGTTCTTCCGTCGTCGGTTGTGCTTGTGTGGTCACGGTGTTCACTCCCGCAGAAAGTAGTGTAGCACACTTATGCTGTGCAACAGAGTGACGAACGCGCAATGGGCGGATGTCATGTCGCGGGGCTGCCACGAGGGGCGCGCATCCCCGTAATGGCTGGCTTACAATGCCGCACGTGCGCACGTTGATCGACAAGATTCCCAGCGACGATTTTCACGTCCTCCGCGGCGCCTCATAGCTCATGACCACGCGCGCCGACGCACTGCTGGAAGGGCTGAACCCGCCTCAACGCCAGGCCGTCCAATACGTGGAAGGGCCCCTGCTAATCGTGGCCGGACCGGGCTCCGGCAAGACGCGCGTCATCACGCACCGCATCGCCTACCTGAACCGGCACGTCGGCATAGGGCCGGGACGCATCGCGGCGGTGACGTTCACGAACCGCGCCGCGCGGGAGATGAGGAACAGGCTCGCCGCGCTGATGGGCGACGGCGCGCAGCGTCTCACCGCCGGGACGTTCCACGCGCTCTGCGCCTCGGTCCTTCGCCGCGATGGCGAGGTCATCGGTATTCCGCCGGACTACGTCATCATGGACGACGAGGACCAGATGAGCCTGATCAAGCAGTCCATGGAGCAGTTGCAGTTGGACCCCAAGCGCTTCCCTCCGCGCTCCGTGCTCTCGGCGATAAGCAGGGCGAAATCGCAACTCCTCGGACCGGACGCCCTCGCCGCGAAAGCCGACGGCCCGTACGACAAACTCGTCTCCCAGGTATTCACCGCGTACCAGGCATCGCTGGCGCGCAGCCACGGCGTGGACTTCGACGACCTGCTCAGCAAGGCGGTTGAACTGTTCCGGCGCGCGCCCGAGGTGCGCGACAGGTGGCAGGAGCGCTTCATCCACTTCATGGTGGACGAGTTCCAGGACACGAACACCGCGCAGTACGAGATAGCGCGCCTGCTCGCAGGGAAGCACCGTAACCTCGCCGTTGTGGGCGACCCGGACCAGTCCATCTACTCGTGGCGCAACGCCGACATCCGCAACATCCTCTCCTTCAAGAAGGACTACCCGGACGCGACGGTCGTTGCGCTTTCGCAGAACTACCGCTCCACGCGCACCATCCTGGATGCGGCGCGGCACGTCATACGCGCCAACAGCCAGCGCATCGAGCAGGAGCTGTTCACGGAGAACGACGACGGCGCTCCCATCCGGATCGCGGATACGTACTCGGAAGAGGAAGAGGCGCAGCAGGTGCTCCAGGAGGTGCAGCGCCTCACCAGCGAAGATGACGTGTCGCTGCGCGACTGCGTCGTGACCTACCGGGTGAACGCGCAGTCCCGCGCGCTGGAGGAGGCGTGTCTGCGCTACGGCGTGCCCTACAAGATCGTGGGCGGCGTGCGCTTCTACCAGCGGCGCGAGGTGAAAGACCTGATCTGCTATCTCCGCCTCCTGGAGAACCCCTTCGACGAGGTGAGCCTCACCCGCGTCATCAACGTCCCGGCAAGAGGCATCGGCAAGCGCACGGTGGACGAACTGCTCGGGTGGGCGAACTCGCTGGACGTTCCCGCCTACACCGCGCTGCAACTGCTGCAGGACGATGTCGAGCGCCCCTCGCCGTTCGACCTGCGACAGAAGCGGCAACTCACGGCGTTCCTCTCGCTGCTGAATGGGCTGAGCGGACTCAAGCCTGAGATGGAGCTGCCGCAACTGGTCGACGAGGTGCTGGAGCAGTCCGGCCTGCGTCAGTCCATCCGCGAGTCCGACGACCCGGACGCGGAGGACCGCCTGGAGAACCTGCGGGAACTGCGGGGGCTGAGCGCGGAGTTCAGCGATGCGCCCGCCGAAGAGAGCCTTTCGGCTTTCCTGGAACGTATAGCCCTCGTGTCGGACCAGGATGTGCTCGACGAGGACGAGCAGCAGTACCTCACTCTCATCACGCTCCACCAGATCAAGGGGCTGGAGTTTCCCGTGGTGTTCATCACCGGCATGGAGGAGGGCGTGCTTCCGCACATGCGCTCCATCGATGACCCCGACCAGTTGGAGGAGGAGCGGCGCATCGCTTACGTGGGCATGACGAGAGCGCGCGAACGGCTCTATCTCTTCCGATCGCTGCGGAGGCGTATGTTCGGTTCGTTCGGCGCGTCGCGCCGGTCGCGCTTCCTCAAGGACATCCCGTTCGACCTGATCGAAGCGCCGGAGCGCGGGCAGCGCTTCGGGAACGGCGGGACGGACAGGATGCAGCGCGACCTCGCTGCAGTGGGAGCGGACGGCGGTGCTCCGCTGCAGGCGCCCCCGTTCAGAACGGGAGAGAAGGTGACGCACCCGGTCTTCGGACTCGGCATCGTCGTGGACTGCAGTCCGCGTCCCGGGGACTACGAGGTGACAGTCGCGTTCCCCGGTAACCAGGGCGTGAAGCGCATCCTGCACAGCTACGGCAAGCTCGAAGGGGTGCAACGCTCGTGACCGCGCTGCTCTCCATCGTCATCCCCGCCTACAACGAGGAGGAGCGCATACGCCCCACGCTCGAGGAGTACGTCGAGCACTTCCGCGGATGGTACCAGGGCGATTTCGAGATCGTCGTCGTGCTGAACGGCTGCCGCGATAACACGCGGGGCGTAGTGGAGGAGGTCGCGGCGTCCGCGCCGGAGGTGCGTCTGGCCGAGTTCGCCGATCCGCTCGGGAAGGGCGGGGCGCTCCGCGAGGGACTGGCGCTGGCGGAGGGCTCGCTCCTCATGTTCGTCGATGCGGACAACATGGTGCGCGCCCCGGAGTCCGCGAAGCTGGTAGAGGCCCTCGAAACGCACGACCTCGCCATCGGCGACAGGTTCCACGGCGAGGAGGAGAATGACAGCCAGCCCCGTCTGCGTCGGCTCATCAGCCAGGCGAACCGGCTCTGGGTGCGCCGCTTCCTCAGCCTCCCGCACTCCGACACGCAGTGCGGGGCGAAGGCGCTGCGCGCCGAGGCTTGGCGCACCATGGCCCCGCACATCCGCGAGAACGGCTGGGCGTTCGACCTCGACTTGCTGGGTCAGGCCCAGCGGTTGGGCTGCTCCATAGTGGACGTGCCGGTGCGCTGGCAGCACATCGCGGAGGGCTCCAAGGTGCAGCCGTGGCGCGATGCGCCTGCGACGTTCCTCGCCACCTTCCGCGTCAGGTGGCGGATGCGGAAGTAGTACTTACGCGGCGCAACCGGCGGGGGGCCAGCCGCATACAGAGCACTGCGAGCGCGAGCGCCTCTCGCGCGTCTGCCTTGGACGCGCCTGCGTACCTGTTCTGAAACACGATGGGCGATTCGTGCACCTGCAGGCCCCCGTACACGGCCAGCAACTCCAGCAGCCACTTGAACCCCCGCGACGAGTACCGGGTCGGCATCTGTGTGAGCAGCTCCCGCCGACAGAGTGCGTAGCCGGTCAGCACGTCGTGCTGGGGCAGCATGAGCATCACGCGGACGCCGGTGTTGAGCACCCGGCTGATCAACCGTCGCACCAGGGGCTGGTGGGCGAACGCGCCGCCGCGCACGTAGCGCGAGCCGATGACGACGTCGCAGCCGTCCTCGGCGCGGGCGAGCATCTCCGGCAGGATATCCGGGTCATGGGAGAGGTCGGCGTCCATGACGGCGGCGAACCGTCCCTGGGCTTCCGCCGCTCCCGCGAACACTGCGCTCGCGAGTCCCGCCTTGCCGGGACGCTCCACCACTCGAATGCGGGCGTCGGACGCTCCCATCTCCCGCACTGCATCGGCCGTGCCGTCCGGGCTGCCGTCGTCCACCACGATCACTTCGTAGCGGACATCGCGAAGGATGCCGAGGAGCCTCGGCACGAGCACGGACACGTTCTCGCGCTCGTTGTACGTCGGCAGGATGACTGAGAGCAGGGGTTCGGGTACGGCGGCCACGGCAGGTTCCGGCGCGGAGTATACACCCGCGTTTACCCGCCGCCCGCCCGCCGATAGACTACGCGGCGTGAGTACGACAGCCCAACCGAAGACCGCGCTGGTGCTCGCCGGAGGCAAGGGCGAACGCCTCTGGCCGCTCACGCAGGACAGGCCCAAACCGATGGTGGAGGTCAACGGCAGACCCATCGTGGAGCACCACCTCTCCTGGCTGCGGGCGAACGGCATCGAACGCGCGTTCCTGCTCACCGGCTACATGTACGAGGTGATAGCGGAGCACTTCGCCGTGCCGCGCGTCGAAGGGCTGGACGTGCGGTGTATCGCCGAAGCCTCGCCGCTGGGGCGGGGCGGTGCGTACAAGAACGGCTACCGGGAGGCGGGGATATCCGACGCGGCTGTCATCGCCACGAACGGCGACGTACTCACGGACCAGCCGCTCGCCCCGCTGGTAGAGGCGCACGAGCGGACCGGCGCACTGGCGACCGTCCTGCTCACTCCCATGATCAGCCCCTTCGGCATCGTGGAGACGGACGGCGGGCTGGTGACCGGCTTCAGGGAGAAGCCCCCGCTCCCGTACTGGATCAACGCCGGGGTCTACGTCCTCGCGCGGGAGACCATCGAGCGCTTCCCGGACGTGGGCGACCACGAGACCGACACGTTCCCCGCGCTGGCGTCCGAGGGTCGCTTGGCGGCTTTCGAGAGCGCCGCGTACTGGAAGTCCGTCGAGTCGCAGAAGGACCTGCGGGAGGCGGGGGAGCGTCTGGCACGCATGTGCTGAGAGCGGCGCGGCTGCCTTGCTGTGCTAGAATCGAGAGGCGGCCTTCGTGAGGCCGCTTCCCACGTCGGGGAGTAGCGCAGTCCGGTAGCGCGCTACGTTCGGGACGTAGAGGCCCCGGGTTCAAATCCCGGCTCCCCGACCAGTTCTTCCTCCAGAGCGCCCCCTGTTTCCGTAAGAAACGGCTTCTCGCCGCATGGTTTGCGCGCGCTTGCGTGCGCGGAGTGGTATGCTTGCGCCGAAAAGCCCGCCAGGGAGGGTGCATATGCTGACCAGGGAACAGAACGAACGGTTGGCTCGTGTCGGCCCCGGCACGCCGGGGGGAGAGTTGCTGCGCCGGTACTGGGTGCCGTTCCTGCCCAGCGCGAAGCTCGACGAAGACCCTGTGCAGGCCGTCCGCCTGCTGGGTGAGGACCTCACCTGCTACCGCGACAAGTCCGGCAATATTGGCCTCATCGGCCAGAGGTGCCTGCACCGCGCCGTTGACCTCCGGTGGGGCATCCCGGACGAGAACGGCCTCCGGTGCCCGTACCACGGCTGGATGTACGACGAGACCGGGGTATGTGTTGACGCGCCCCTCGAGGCCCGGCGCGACATGTTCAAGGACAGGCTCAAGGTCGCCGCCTACCCGGTGAAGGAGATGGGCGGCCTGCTCTTCGCCTACATGGGGCCGCAGCCCACACCGCTTTTGCCGCCGTGGGACCTTTTCGTCTGGCCCAACTCCGTCCGACAGATGGGCATCGCCGTCCTCAACGCCAACTGGCTCCAGTGCCAGGAGAACACCGGCGACCCCACGCACGGCGTCTGGCTGCACGGTTACCAGTTCCAGTACATCCTGGAGAAGATGGGCGACCACGACCGTCTCGCCCGGATGAGCAAGGGGTTCATGGAACAGGGGGTCGGCATCAAGGACCTGTACGTCCACCCCACCGAGTACGGCATGGAGAAGGGCGTCATCTTCTCCAAGGAGCTCGGCGCTCCCGCGGACAAGAAGTCCCGCCACTCCACCGTCATCTTCCCCTTCTACACCGAGCAGAACGCGGCAGGCGCTCCCTGGAGCGAGTTCCAGATCCGCGTGCCCATAGACGACGAGCACACCTACCACATCTCCTACAACACCTACGCCGCTCCTCCGGGCGTCGAGGCCCCGAAGCAGGACAAGGTGCCCTACTACGAGGTGCCGATCTACGACGAGGACGGCAAGCCGGTCCTGGACTGCATCCTCAACCAGGACTTCATCGGCTGGTGGGCGCAGGGCCCGCTTACCGACCGCAGCGCGGAGAACCTCGGGCGCACCGACATCCCCGTCGTCTTCCTCCGGCGCCAGCTCGACGAGCAGATACGCATCGTCGAGGACGGCGGTGATCCCATGAACGTCTTCCGCGACGAGGCAGACATCGAAGCTCTCCCGCATCAGGACGGCGACATACCCATCCTGTACGGCGGCGGCAGGCCTGCTGACGCATGGCTCAACCCCGACTGGGCGAGGGACGTTCCCGAACTCACGCGGAACACGCGCACGCAGTACCACAAGGGAGGCGCGGTCTGGGAGTCCGACCGCTACGGCCCGGCCATCCCACTGGCCGCCGAGATCCATCGCAAGATGGAGGAGGCGGTGGAGCAGGCGCAGGCCAGGTAGGCCTGGCGCCTCGTCAACCGGAATCGCCTTGGAGGAGCCCGGCATCCGCGCCGGGCTCCTCTCGTGTCCGGGTATCAGTTATGCATCTTGGGACACACCGGCGCGCTTAACGTAGTAGGGTATGGGGCGCACACCACCACGACCGTCCTCAGGCCTCGTCTTCTGGAGAGAACGCGTGACCCAGAGCCATACAGACCAGACCCCGCCCCAGGTGCTGCCCGAGTTCAGCGCTGCGCTCGACGAACTCATCGCCCTCACGAAGCGCGGCCACTCCTCGGGCAGCGAACTCTTCAACCCGAGCGAAGACTGGCTCGTCTCCCGCATGCGGGAGATCGGCGGACTGCCCGACGCCGAGCGTGGCACGGCGCTCGACGAGTGGCGAAGCATCGCAGAGGAGGCTGCGGCCGCGAACGCGGAGGGCAGGGCGGCGGGGCGCGCAGGCCCGGAGACTGTCGTGCGGCTCAACTCCGGCGGTTTCGCCTTCTACAGCCAGCGCGGGGTTGCCCGCCAGCCCCACCTCACCCGCTACCTCATGGACGGCTTCACGCCGAACCGCGACTCCCTGGAGTTCGGCCACGACGACCAGCGGCTCTTCTGCCGCATCCTGCCGGTCATCACCGAGAGGCTCGGCGAGTGGCTCGACGCGGGCGAGACCGTCGTGCAGTCCGACCGCCGGATATGCGACGCGCCGGGCCGTTCGTTCCATGCGCGGCAGCTCGTCGTCGGCGCGCGTTACCCGCAACTGCCGTACATGTGGCGGCAGCTCACCTTCGACCTCCCCGAGCAGGAGCGTTCGAGTGAGCCGGACATCGTGGAGTTCTCCATACCGGAGTGGCTGGAGATACTCGACCTGCCTGCCGACGTGCGCGGCGAGATAGAGGCGCAGAGCCTCACACGGCTCGTGTTCAAGGCGCCGACGCGCGGGTTGTCGCTCCACCTCGGCTTCGACTACCTGGGTGAACACAAGATGGGCCCGCTCAGCATCGCCATGCACCAGACGAAGATGAACGGCGGACTTGCGCTGCAGGCCGCGCTGAGCGTCGCCCGCATCCGCGCGCTGGACGGCAGCATGAACAACGCCGCCGTCGTGACGACGGGGCCGTCTCTCCACGGCAAGAGCACGCTCACCATCATGATCGAACTGGCGAACAGCGAACTCGCCTCCCGTCTCTCGCTCCAGACCGACCCCGAGGAAGGGGTCTACCCCATGAACGACGACATCATCCTGCTCCAGCCCCTAGCCGAACCGGTCGCGGCGGAACTGGACGGACAGCGCGTTTCGTACGCCTACGGCATCGACGGCACGGAGAACAACTTCTACGCCGTGCCGTCCGGCCTCACCCGCGAGGACGACCCCGTGACTTACGACGTCGTGCGCGGCGCCCCGGGCGAACCGAACCCGCAGGAGACGTTGGAGAACGTCGTCGCCGACCCTTCGACCGGCGAGCCCGACTTCTCGCAGAACCCCACGCGGAACATGCGCATGGTGCTCTCCCGCGGGAGGCTGCTGCGGCGCAAGGGCGTCGCGGAGGTCATCAGCCGCGTCACGGGCGGTGCGCTCACGGAGGCCGCCCACGTTCCGATGGGGCACATGCACCGCATCGTCTGGCAGGCGGTCATGCGGGAGAACACCGTCATCCCGCCGCTGCGCAGGCTCACCCTCGAGCAGTACGTCCGGGTGCTGATGTACGGCGAGGCGGTGCAGATGGGCGCGGCCGCGGGCGCGATCGGCAGGCCGTACGTCGAATACTTCTCGGACCCGTTCATCATCGGGTTGGAGGACGACAACGCGAACCTGCTGTACGACATCCTCCGCCGGATGGAGGCGGACGGCGTCCGGCAGGAGTTCTACGCCTTCAACACCGGCGGCCTCGGCGCCGACACCAACGACGCTGCGGAGGGACGGCTGTACCGCAAGATCCCGCGCGAGGTGACGCTGGCCTTGCAGGAGGCCGTGCTCCGCAATGCGGCGAGGTACGAGTACGACCCCTACATCGGCTCCGAGGTCGCCGCCGCGGTGACCGACGCCTCGGGGAACGAGGTACTCGACCTGCGCGCCGAGTGGCTGCCGCGCAACGTCTACGGCGAGGAAGACTACGTCCGCCGCATCGACGCGCTGCGCTACCGCCGCTTCTACGGCTCGCCGGAGAACGAGCGCACCGGCATCCTGCGCTACACGAAGGTCGTGAACGCCCTCCTCGATGTGAGCGACGTTCCACCGCCGCGCTCCGAGTGGGAAGCAGCGCGCCTGCTCTCCTTCTGCTGGAGCCTGGACCGCTCCTACGAGACGCTTGCCGAGGCCGCGGCGCACCGCGCGGAGGGCCAGGCGCCATCTGCCGAGATGCTCGGAGCCCTGAGCTACGCTCTCGCGCGGGGCGTGGCCGAAGGGCTGACGCTCTCCTCCGGCGAGGATGCCGCTCTGCGGGAACTCGGTATCCGGATGTAACACGAACGCGACAGGAGGGTAGGGAATGGCGAATGTAGAGCATCTGCAGCCGGAAGGCATGTCCCCGAACGGGGGGCGGTACACGCACGTCGTGAAGGTCGGTCCGTGGGTCTTCATCGCGGGGCAGACCGCTTCCGACGAGAACGGCGACGTGGTGGGGATCGGCGACCCCGCAGCGCAGGTGAGGCAGGTGATGAAGAACCTGCGCCTCGCGTGCGAGTCGGTCGGGGGGAAATTCGAGGACATCGTCAAGACGACGGTGTACGTCGTGGGAGAGGAGCACGTGGAGGCGGTGCGCGCGGCGCGTGCGCAGTACCGTCCCGAGAAGCCGCCGACGAGCACGCTCCTGATCATCTCCGGCCTGGCGAGGCCTGAGTTCATCCTGGAGATAGAGGCGGTTGCCTACGTGGAGTAGGATACACAGCAGTAACGCAGAGGAGGGAAGAGCATGGCAGCAGTAACGGTCCTGCACCCGGGGATGACGACGCAGACGGTCCAGATCACCGGGCACAACGGCGACGAGATAGACGCCTACGTGGCCAGGCCGGAGGGTCCCGGCCCGTTCGCGACGGTGCTCGTGGCGCACCACATGCCGGGATGGGACGAGTGGTGCATCGAGGTGACGCGCCGGTTCGCCCACCACGGCTACCTGGCGGTCTGCCCGAACCTGCACCACCGCATGGGGCCCGGCACACCCGCCGAGATGTCGGAGCGCATCCGGGACGACGGCGGGCAGCGCGACGCGTTCGTGCTCGGCGACCTGCAGGGCGCGCTCGACTACATCCGCGACCGCGACGACGCGACAGGCAAGGTCGGCGTCATCGGCTTCTGCTCCGGCGGGCGCGTCGCCTACATGGCGGGCTGCAACCTGGAGCTGGACGCGGCGGTCGACTGCTGGGGCGGCAACGTCATCCCGACGCCCGACCGCATCAACGAGAACCAGCCGACGCCGGTCATCGAGATGACCCCGAACATGGGTTGTCCGGTCCTCGGCCTGTTCGGCAACGACGACGGCAACCCGGACATCGAGCAGGTGAACGCCATCGAGGCGGAGCTGCAGAAGCACGGGAAGGAGTATGAGTTCCACCGCTACGACGGCGCGGGGCACGCGTTCTTCAACTGGAGCGGCCAGGCCCACCGTCCGGAGCAGGCGAAGGACGGCTGGGAGAAGGTGTTTGCTTTCTACGCGAAGCACCTGAGCTAGGGGGGCAACGAGCGTTGAAAGCGGCATTCATACGGAACCATGGCGGGCCCTCCGCCATCCAGTACGGCGACATGCCGGAGCCGGAGGCGGGGCCGGGCGAGGTGCTCGTCCGCGTGCGCGCGTCGGCGCTGAACCGACTGGACCTCTACACGCGCGCCGGACTGCGCGGCACGAAGGTCGCGCCGGAAGAGATGCCACGCATCCTCGGCGGCGACTGCGCGGGTGAGATCGCTGCGCTGGGGGAGGGCGTGGACGGCTTCAGCGCCGGGCAGCGCGTGGTCGTGAACCCGCTCTGCGGCACGGCCCCTCCCTCGATGCTCGGCACGAACCGGCAGGGCTCGAACGCCGAGTTCGTCGCCGTTCCCGCGGGGAACGTGGTGCCGATACCGGACTCGCTCTCCTTCGAACAGGCCGCCGCGCTGCCGACCATCTACCTGCCGACGTGGGGCATCGTCGTGCGCGAGGGGCAGCTGCAGCCGAACGAGACCGCTATCGTGCTCTCCTCGTCCAGCGGCGTCGGCACTGCGGCGATCCAGCTCATCAAGGGGGTCGTCGGCGCGACGTGCATCGCGGCCACGAGTACGGGCGAGAAGGTACGGAAGTCCAAGGAACTGGGCGCCGACTACGCCATCAACTACAAGGTGGAGAACCTCGGACAGCGCATCAAGGAGCTGACCGGCGGGCGCGGCGTCGACCTCGTGGTCGACAGCACCGGCGCAGCCTTCTTCGAGGACGCGTACGCGTCGCTGGCGCGCGGCGGCAGGTACGGCATCTGCGGCGTCACAGCAGGCTACCAGGCGCAGATACACCTGGGGCAGCTGTTCAGCAAACAGCTGCGGCTGTTCGGTACGTTCATGGGCTCGACGGACGAGTTGCGGCGCATCGTTGACGCCGCCGGCAAAGGGCAGATAGGCACGGCCATCCACACGACGGTGCCGCTGTCGGAGGCCGCTACGGCGCACGAGGAGATGGAGAAGTCGGAGCACTTCGGCAAGTTCATCGTCGTCGTGCCCTGATATGCAGGAGACTGAGGGGTACCGGCCTCCGACACGGCGGCGCAAGCGGTGGTTCTACGGCTGGACCATCGTCATAGTCCTCTCGGTCATATCGTTCGCCGGTGGCGTCGAGACGAACCCGGTGCTCGGCGTCTTCCAGGGGCCGATGACGGACGAGTTCGGCTGGAGCCGCGCGATCTACACGCTCCCGATGTCCATCGGCTCGTTCATGGGCGGGGTTGCCTCGTTGGTCGTCGGGCCGCTGATGGACCGGTACGGCTCGCGCATCATCATGACCGTGGCCATCGCGCTCATGGGGCTGACGTTCGTGCTGATGGGCGCGGTGCAGGAGCTGTGGCACCACTTCGCGCTCCAGATACTCGGGCGGACGGTCATCGCCTCCACGTTCTTCATGGTGATCGGCGTCGTCATCCCCAAGTGGTTCATCGTCATGCGGGGCAGGGCGGGGGCGCTTGCGAACCTCGGCCAGCGGCTGGGGCAGATTGCGTTCCCGGTGATGGTGGAGCGCATCCTGGTCACCGGCTCGTGGCGGACGGCATGGGTGGCGATGGGCATCACGGTCTGGGCGTCGTCGCTGCTGCCTGCGCTGCTGTTCCTGAGGCGGCAGCCCGAGGACCACGGGATGCTGCCGGACGGTGTGGACATCCGCGACGCAGGGCGCGGGTCCGGGAGGCGCGCGGCGCCCGTCGAGGTGGCGTTCGACCGGCGGATGGCGCTGCGTTCGGCCGCGTTCTACCTCATCGCGGCTGCGGTGAGCATCCAGAGCTTCGTGACCACGAGCATCCACTTCCACTGGTACTCCTATCTCACCGACGTGGGCGTCTCCAGCGAGGCGGCGGTCATATCGCTGTCGCTCTCGCCGCTGATCTCGATGCCGGTCTCCATCGCGGCGGGGCTGGCCGCCGAGCGGGTGCCGGTCCAGCGGCTGATGGCAGTGAGCTACTACTTCATGGCGGCGAGCATCGCGCTGTTCCTGTTCACGGACAACGCGCTGCTGTCGTACGCGTTCGGACTGCTGTTCGGGACGGCGACGGGCATCCTTTTCACGGTGATGAACATCATCTGGGCGGACTACTTCGGGCGCGCCTCCATCGGGGGGATACGGGGGATGGTGTCGCCGGTGCACATGTTCAGCAATTCGATGGGGCCCTTGGCCGCGGCGTGGTCGCACGACGTCACGGGCAGCTACATACTCGTCTTCACGATCAGTGCGGTGCTGAGCGCTGTCGGCGGGACACTCATCCTCATGGCGCGCCGGCCCCGCCTCACCGACGGCTGATATCCCTTCCCCCTCGATGGGGGAAGGCCAGGATGGGGGTGACGTGGCCGCGGCGGGCGCGTTTTCGCGGGAAAACTGGCTCATTCGGGCTCATCCGCCGGGTTTCACTCGTAGATCCGGCCTCTCCGGCGAGCCTTCCAAGGGCTCATTCCCCTGGAAGGCTGAGCCCTTTTGAGCCTTTCTGAGCCCCTCCGCCAGCCCCTCCGAGAACGCTTCTTCCGTGGTGGCAGCCGGGCGGAGCGCTCACGAGAACATGGTAGGAAGCGCGGCATCGTCCGCGCAATGGGCGCGTGTCACAGCGGGGACTCTGCCAAGCGCACGGGCAAGCCGGTGAGGAGTTCATTCTTGAACAAGGCAATCGTTGCCAATAACTCACTACCAAGTGGGTGTCTCGGATAGAGACGATTTTCGGATAGGTGCTTCAAGACCGTAGCGATTGCTAACCGACTGCACAAGTTCGATGAACCAATCTTCAGCGTAGGGAGCGATCACTACCTCCTTTATCAGAGCAGAGATATTCACAGATAGATAGGTTCCGATTTCATGGATATCTCTAGACAGGTCGACCGCTCCATCGCTGGAAGGTATATCTTGAATTAATGCACGCACTTCAGATTCGTGTTCAAAACTTTTCCTCTTACTTAAATAGGCAGAGAATATATTACTTTCATCTATGAAAGTATTCTCATAGTCAACATACCTGACTGTCCCGACATATACGCTTTCGTGACAGGTAAGACTGTCCTTCATTGCCTTGAAGTCGGTCTTGATTGCAATCCCATCGCGTTCTCTTGAATACAATTTCCACATAGCAGCCGATTCATAATCACTACAATGCCAACAGTTGACTAGCGTGAAGCGCCGTGCTTCTTTGGTAAAATTTGAGAACGCTTGAATCGTAGCAGGTGGCAGTGAATCTCCATAAATCGCTGGGCGTAATACCTTGTTCAACTTAGAATAAGATCCTTCAAATGGATCTCCTAGCCTGTCTGCTCTGGCAAAGAACAGAGCGTTTCTGTCTAACAACGAAACAAACTTAGTGAAGTCTAGGTATCTCCAAAGCACTGCATTAGGTGGTGGCGGGGTAAATGAAGGATGCTCTTGGTACATGGGTCTCTCCCACAGCGGATGCTGTCACGCATCTCTTTGGTGTATGGCTTCAGGTTAAGTACTAGGTTATTCAGACGCAAATGCCTCTCCCTCACACCCCCCAAGACTTGCCGAAGTCGTTCTTGGGGAGGACGCGGCCGGTGAGGGCCATCGGAGGCTGGGCGAGCATCCAGAGGAACGACGGCTCGACGGTCTCGACGCCCTCCTTCGCGCGGGGCCAGCTCATGTCGGTCTGGACGTGGCCCGGCGTCCATGAGACGACCTCGATGTTCTGGCCGCGCACCTCGAGGGCGAGCGCCTGCGAGAAGACGTCGAGCGCAGCCTTCGACGCGGAGTAGGCGACGCGCCCCGCCGCGAACCTGATCGCGAGGTCGCTCGACACGTTGTAGATGCGTCCGCCACCCTGACGCGCCATCACGGGCAGCGCCGCGCGCGTCACGTAGAAGACGGCGTTCATGTTGACGTCCATGTTGTCGTGCCAGTCCTCGTCGGACATCTCGGCGATGAGCGCCTCCGGGTAAACGCCGGCATTGTTCAGGAGGACATCGAGCCGTCCGGCGCGCTCGACGGTCTCGTCGACGAGGCGCGCCGCGTCCGCGGGGTCGGTGATCGTCGCCGGGATAGCGAGCGCGGTTCCGCCCGCAGCTTCGATCGCCTCGACGGTCCCGCGCAGCGTATCGCCGCTGCGCCCGGGCGAGGAGTCGAGGTTGCGCGCGGTGACGACGACGGTCGCGCCGTGGCGCGCCATCGCGAGGGCGAGCTGCCGTCCGATGCCGCGGCTGCCGCCAGTGACAAGGGCGACCTGTCCAGCGAGGTCAGGGGTGGTCATTGGGGGAGTCTAGCATGGCCACCCTCACCCCCGACCCCTCTCCCAGGGGGCGAGGGGAGCCTGAGATTAGGCACCCACAAGGGGCGCCTCTACACCAGACGGGGCTCACAACGAGGCGATAGAGCGGAGGGGGCGGGTGGACTGGCGGATGCGCCAGAAGAGGTACTGGTTGGCGTAGCCGGCGTCCGCGCCGAAGCGCTCCCACGCCCACTCGCGCGCCGTCGCGTATTTCGCGTTCGCGGGCAGGCCGTACCACTCGCGCAGCACCTTCAGCACCCAGCGGTCGGCGGGGAAGGCCTCGGGCTTCTCGAGCGAGAAGAGCATCGCGCAGTCGGCGATCTTCTCGCCGACGCCGTGCAGCGCCGTGAGCGCCGCCAGCGCCTCGTCGTAGGACGCCTCACGCAGTGCGTCGAGCGTCAGCCGACCGTCCGCGACGGCCTCCGCCGCCTGCGCCAGGTACGGCGCGCGGAAGCCGCAGCCGAGCTTGCGCAGGCGCGCCTCGCCCGCCTCCGCGAGCTGCGCCGCGTCCGGGAAGGCGTGGCGCACCGCGCCGTCGAGCGTCAGCCGCTCGCCGAACGTCGTTGCGAGCAGTTCCACTGTGCGGCTGATGCGGACCATGTTGGACGTGGACGACAGGATGAACGCGGCGAGCGTCTCCCATGGTTCCTGGCGGAGGATGCGCATGCCGGGGTACTCAGCGATGCCCGCGCGCACGTTGTCGTCCCACGCGATGCGCTGCTGGACGGCGCGCAGGTCGTCGCCGATGCGGAAGTAGGCCCGCAGGGCATGCGCGGTCTCATCGGGCGGGACAGGGGCGCTCGCGACGCGCAGGTTGCCGCGCGTCCGTTCAAGGCGGACGATGTTGCCTCTCAACACGCCGGTCCACCGTCCGTCGGCGTCGACGCGCCAGCGGAAGCACTGGCCGGACGTGAGTGAGCTCTGCAGGTCGAGCGGCTCCTCGACCCGCATCGTGACGGGCGTCGTCACGGCTGCAGCGCCAGCCAGCGGCCCACCGCCGGAGCGAGTTCGTCGAAGCGTCCCTTGACGATGGTGGCGGGCGGCATCGAGTTCAGGAACATGCGCCCGTACGCCTTGGACGTGATGCGGCTGTCCAGTACGACCGCGACGCCGCGGTCGCCCTTGCTGCGAATGAGCCGCCCGAACCCCTGGCGGAAGCGGAGGACGGCCTGCGGCACCGCGTACTGCATGAACGGTTGCTCGTACTGGCCGGAGCGCGCCGCGAAGATCGGCTCCGTCGGCACGTTGAACGGCAGCCGCGCGACGACGAGCACCTTCAGCGTCTCGTTGCCGACGTCGACGCCCTCCCAGAACGACGCGGTGCCGAGCAGGACGGCGCTGCGCTGGGCGCGGAAGCGCGCGAGCAGTTGCTGCGGCGTGCCGTCCACCCCCTGCGCGAGTACGCCGATGCCCCGTTTCGGCAGCGCCCGGCGGAGCCTCGCGGCGGTTGCGCGGATGGCGGCGTGGGACGTGAACAGCGCCATCGTCCGCCCCTCGGCGACGTGCGCGAGACGCTCCAGCACGCTCGCGACGGCGTCGGTGTAGCGCGGGTCGTTCGGCTCCGGCACGTCGGTCGGCAGGCAGAGCAGGGCGGCGTTCCGGTAGTCGAACGGCGAGCCGAGGCAGACCTCGCCCGGCTCCTCGACGCCGAGCCGGGTGCGGGCGTGCGCGAAGCCGCCCGCCACGGTGAGCGTCGCGCTCGTGAGGACGACGGTGGGTTTCGGTGCGAACAGCTCCTCGCGCAGGCGCGGCGCAACGTCGAGCGGCGCGCCGTTGAGCGAGAGGTTGTCGCCGCGCCCCACCCAGTAGACGGTGTCGGCGTCCGGCTCGGAGACGAAGCTGCGTATCTTCTGGCGCGCCTCGGCTTGGTCGACGAGCCACTCGGTAAGCTCTCCCTTCAACGGCTCCAGCACGGGCGCGGTCTCCGGCGGCAGACTCTCCATCTCGCGCAGCAGGGCGTCGGCGCGTTCGCTGGCCTCGGCGGCGCTGCGCTCGAAGCCGTCCCACGCGATGTCGAGCACCGACCACGCGGGCTGGGCACGCTCCGCCGTCGTGATACGTATCTCGCCCTCGTCGGACTCGCGCTGCTCCGCGGTGAACTGTGCGAGTCCCGCCGTCAGCTGCGCCCACTCGTCGCGCACCTTGTAGAGCGGCATCTGCGCCTCGTCACGGCGGAGCTCGGCGCTCTCCTTGCGCGACTCCTCGATGGCGCTCGCCCGCACGACCGTCCCGAAGCCGTGGATGACGCCGCCGAGCCGCTCGACGAGGTTCTCGACCGTCGCCTGCGAGACGCGGAAACCGAACTGGCGCGTCGCCTCGGCTTCGAGGTTGTGCGCCTCGTCGACGATGAGGTAGTCGTAGTCGGGCAGCAGCGAGCCGCCCACCTGGAGGTTGGAGAGCAGCAGCGAGTGGTTCACGACGAGCAGGTGCGCCGACGTGGCCTCTTCGCGGGCGTGGCGGTAGAAGCACGCGCCCTCCCGCGCGCCGGTGCAGGCTGCGAACCCGCTCGCGCTCATGCGGTCCCACGACGCCAGTTCCGCGCCCGACAGCCGCAACTCGGCGCGGTCGCCGGTGCGCGTCTCGCGGAGCCAGGCGAGCGTCTTCGCCATCGTGCGGGCGTCGTCGGGCGACGCTGTGTCGCTGTTCGCCGCCGCTTCCCACCGGCGCAGGCAGAGATAGTTCGCCTTGCCCTTCAGTTGGGCGTACCGGAAGTTGGCGACGTCCAGCCCGGGCACCCCGTTCAGCACGTCCAGCAGGTCCGGGATGTCCTTCCCGACCAACTGCTCCTGCAGGTTGATGGTGTTGGTGGAGACGACGACGCGGACGTTGTTGCGCAGCGCGAAGAGCACGGCGGGCAGCAGGTAGGCGACCGACTTGCCGATGCCGGTGCCACCCTCCACGAGCAGGTGGTGCGGCTCCGCGTTTGCGTTCGATGAGCCGAACGCCCGGGCGACGGCCTCCGCCATCTCCGCCTGCTCGTCCCGTGCCTCGTAGCGGCGGAAGCGCTGCGCGAACGGGCCGTCGTTCGCGAGCAGGCGGCGCACCTCGTCCGGCATCACGGCCTTCGTGGGCTTCGGCATGCCGAGGCTGCGGGGACGCTCCAGCCGCCGCGCGATCTCCTGCGGGTCGATGCCGCCGATGGGCCCGGCGTCGGCCGCGGCGGGGGACTCGGCGAGCGCGAAGACGAGGTCGGCGAGCGGGCTGTGCGCCCGCGCCAGCAGGTCGGCGAGGCGTCGCAGCAGTCCTGCCCCGAGCCCCTGCGCCCGTTCGACGAGCGCGAGGTAGACGGCGTACGTGAGGCGCGCGTCGTCAACGGCAGGGTGTTCTGGTCCCTTCCCCCTCGATGGGGGAAGGTCAGGATGGGGGTGGTCCGGCTCCCCCAGGCCGAGCCGCTCCGCCAGTTGCGCGAGCGAATCGTCGGCGCTCGCGGGCATGAGCAGCTCGGCCAACTCACGCACGTCCCATACGCCCGCGCTGAGCGTCGATGCCGCGTCCTCTCCGAGGGCGTCCGCGAGCCCGTACGCCACGATGGGCGCGCCGCTTGCGAAACCGGCGAGTTCGGTCATCGCAGTGGCGTCGGCGGCGTGGAAGGTGTCGAGTTCGCGGGGGCCGTGGCACTTCACGGCCCCGACGGCGGTGAGGCGCGCCCGGTCACTGACGGGCGCGGTCATGCTCGTGGCCAGCGCGACGACCGGTGCGTCGAGCGGGTGCACGCTCAGCAGCCGCATGCGGTAGGTGGACTCGGTCATCGGCTGCACGGTACGGGAGCGCGCGCCTGTCGCGCAAGGAGTGGGTGTCTTGTTGACCCGTCGCTCCTGCGCCAGCACAATGCGGGCGTCCGCAGTCGTCCGGCAGGAGGCAGGCCATGAGCACCGACGCTCCCGCGAAGGCATTCGTCGACGAGGTGATCAACGACATCATCGAGCCCGGCGTCAAGCGGCTGCTGGAGAGCCGCTACTTCGCCGACCTGCGCTCGGGTACGCTCACGAAGCGTCGCATGCAGGGGTTCGCCATCCAGCACTACCGCCACAACATGGCCATCCTCAAGGGCTTCGCGCTGCTCGCGGTGCAGGCCGCGCCTCGCAACGACCTCTTCCGCGTCTACGCGGGCGGGCTGAACGAGGAGATCACCCACCCGGACATGTGCAAGAAGTTCGGGTTCGCGCTCGGGTTGAGCGACGACGACTTCGAGAACGCGCTGCCCGCCTACGGCTGCCTCGCGCACACTGCCGCCTGCCTGCACGACATGTACCTGGCGACCCCGGCGCAGATGCGCGCCAACGCGCTCTCCAACGAGACGATGGTGCAGCGCTACTCGACCGAGTTCGACAACCACCTGCGCTCCTACGGCATACCGGAGGAGGCGATGGAATTCTTCATCGTCCACAAGGGCGCAGACATCGAGCACACGGAGCGCGCAGCGAACGCGATAGCGCAGCTCGCGGTGACGGACGAGGAGCAGGAGCGCGTGCGCGCCGTCTGCCGCAACATGGCGAAGTTCAAGCTCGGCAAGTTCGAGAGCATCTACGACGAGTACGCCTAGGCCAGCCGCTCCCGCACGAAGCGCTCCGCTTGGCCGCGGCTGCGCACCGCGCCGTCCAACACGGCGTTGCGGAGCGTGGTGAGCATCCCGCCGACAGCCGGGCCGGGCGGCACGCCGAGGGCGAGCATATCGTGGCCGTCGAGCGGCGAACGGCGGCCCGATGCGTCGAGATAGCGCGCGAGGTTCCGACGCGCAGCCGCGCTCGCGGCCGCGGCTGACGCTGCCTCCACCGCCTCACGGGGCGCAACACCGACAACGCGTGATACCCGACTGGGACGCGTTGCTGCGGCCAGCCGTGCTTCCACCTGGCGCAGGCGCACGACAGCCTGCATGACCTGCGACTGCCGCTTGGTCGCGCCGATGCGCTCGCGGAAGGCGTCGGCGCGTTCGGGGGGCAGAAGATAGGTCAACACCCCGAGGAGTGGAAGCCCGCGGAGGCCGCGTGCATCAGCGCGCCGCAGAGCGACGCGGACATCGGGAGCGGCAAGGCCCGCCTCGACCGCGGACAGGACGCCGAGCCGTATCGCGGTGAGCAGGGCGCGCGCCGCGTGCTCCTCGGCCAGCAGCCGTTCGATCTCGCGGCGGACCCGCGAGGCGGAGACGGCGTCCACGTGCCGCAGATTGCTACGGAACTGCCTGCGCGTCGCAGCGTCCATCACGAACCCCAGTCGTGAGACGTAGCGCGCGGCGCGGAACAGCCGCGTGGGGTCGTCGCGGAACGACGCCGGATGCAGCACGCGCACGACGCCGTCTTCGAGGTCGGCAGTGCCGCCCTGCGTATCGAGCAACTCGCCGAAGCATCGCGGGTGGAGCGAAGCGGCCATCGCGTTGATGCCGAAGTCGCGCCGCGCGAGGTCACTGGCTATGTCGGCGTTCGCCACGATGACCGGCAGCGCCGCAGGGTAGGGGTAGGCCTCGGCGCGGGCGGTGGCGAGGTCGAGCGTCCTGCCGTTCAAGCGCAGCTTGACCGTCCCGAACGCCGATCGCGCGCCGCACGTCCCGCCGAGTCGCCTCGCGAGCCGGGGCCCGAGTTCGGCGGCGGGCGCCTCCGACGTCAGGTCGAGGTCGAGCACGGGGCGCCCGAGCAGGGCGTCGCGCACCGGCCCGCCGACGAGCCACAGCTCGACGCCCTCATCCGCCGCTGCATCGCCGAGGCGGCGCAACAGTGCGAGATCGTCCGGGGCGAGCGCGGCGTCGAGCGGTACGAGGGCCATGAAGGAAGGGTATCACCCCCAAACGCTTGGTTCCGTCGTTCCTGCGTAGGCAGGAACCTCGCAGCCTGCGGCTGGGGCGTGGCTGGAGCGTTCCGTCATTCCCGCACCGGCGGGAACCCAGGGTGCGCGGGCAGCGCACGCGGCGGGGCTGCGGCGTGGGGCCTGTCATGCTGAGCGCAGTGCAGCGGAGTCCGCGCTTTAGCGCGCAGCATCCTCTCGGGCTCCCCTCGCCCCCTAGGAGAGGGGCTGGGGGTGAGGGTGTCCCCCTACAGCGCCACGACGCGCACGCCCTCGTTGTCCACCACGAGCACGACCTCCTCCCCCGGCGCTTCGCGGATGCGCTCTGCCAGAGCCGACGCCTCGTCGTCCGACAGCGTCGGCGCGCCTGCGGCGTCCGCACGGATGCGGCGGACGATGCTCGTGCCGAGCGCGCGCTCCAGCGCCTCGATCAGCGGGGCGCCCTCCGCGCTCATGAGCGCGGTCACGCGCTTGCGGAGCGGCTCCGGCGCGGACGGTTGCTCCGGTGCAGGCGGCGCTGCTGCTGCGTCCTCCCGGAGGACGAGCCAGTGGTAGACGCTCACCGCCGTGGCGGTCACCACGACGCCCAGCGCCCACTTGCCGCCGTCCAGCACGGCGGTGGAGAGTTCGCCGTTCAGCGCCGCTTCGAGCACGCCGTACAGCAGGGCGATGAGCGAGATGAGCCCCGCCGCCGCGGAGACGCCGAACACGGTGAAGAGGTAGGCGCGCCGGGAGAGCGACGCGCGTTCGTCCGCGTCCCCACGCCCCGCCCGGAGCAGTCCTGGCCAGTGCCAGCCCCAGAGCCCCGCGCCGACGATGAGGAGCGTGATGCCGATAGAGAGCGGCATGCCCCACCAGCGCTCGCCGGTGAACGAGCCCTGCGCGCTCGGCACGGCGAGCCCCACGGCGATGGCGATGAGCAGCGTCAGCGCGACCCAGAGCGTGCCGAGGCCGATTGCAGCGGAGAGGTAGCGATAGGCGCGCTGCGCGCGGACGCCCTGCCCGGGGGCTGCGGCGGCCTCTGCGAGTGCGGTCCGCCGGTGGTAGGCGGCGATCGCGATGGTGATCAGCAGCACTGCGAGCGTCTCGGGCACGGGGTCGAAGTGGTCAAGCCGCACGCGGCCCGGCGCGGGGTCCAGCGGCCAACTGATGAAGGTGACGAGCAGCGTGGAGAGCGCGCCGATCGCTGCCGCCGTGCCACCGAAGACGCCCACGACGTAGAGCACGGCCTGCCGGAGACCGGAGGCGTCGCCCCGCGCGAGCCGGAGCCAGTGCGTGCCCCACAGCGCCGCGCCGACGATGACGAAACTCCAGCCTTCCGGCAGGTTATTCGACGTGCCGCCGTTGTCGAACGCGGTCTGGTATCCGGCGTCCAGCAGCGCGCCGCCGATCATCGCGGCTCCCGCGGCGAGGAGGATGAGTCCGTATGTGGAGAGCGTATAGAGGTATATCCGCCTGGTCGTGGCTGCTGCCGGAGAGGGTTGCCCCTCCTCCGATTCGAAGCGCCAGTGGAACGCCCAGACCGCGGCCCAGACGAGTGGAACGGCGAGGTCACCGAGGCTCGGACCACGGTTGCCCAGCAGGTCGCTGATGAACAGCGTCAGCGAGAACGCGACGGTTATCGCCGCCGCGCCGAGCACGAGGTAGACGTAGACCTTGCGGCCCAGCGCTCCCGCCTCGGCGGGATGGCGCTCCACGGAGCGTTGCGCCGCTCGCCAGAGCAGGGCCCACACTGCGAACCCCACGCCTCCTGCGGCGATGCCGAACGCGAGAGCGCTTGCCCCGTCGCCTGCGATCACGTCGCCGGAGACCGCGGTGAGCAGGGCTGCGGTGAGCAGGGCGAGCCCGCTTGCCCCGGTGAGGAGCGCGGCGAACGCGAGGCCGTACAGGAAGACACGGCGCGTCGTACCGATGCCGGGATCGCCGCCCGCGCTTCGAGACCGGAGTGCGAGTGCGATGATGCTCGCCGCTCCTCCGACGAGGAGCAGCATCGCGAAGATCGGGATGATGAGGAAGTCGAAATCGGAGAACAGCATCGTCACGGCTCCTCTGCGGGCGTCGTCGTCGGGACGGGCGTGGGCTTGTGCGGGCACCACCAGCCCGGCCACCCGGGGTCGCTCAGCCGCCATTCGCCCTGCTCGCGGACGAGGTGGTACGTCGTATCGTAGTTGTTGACCGACCCTCCGAACAGCGGAACCTCACCCGGCGCGTCCACTTCCGTGACTTCGATCGTCACGGCGGCCTCGTCGTCGCCCTCGTCCGTGCGCTCCAGCCGGATGCTGAATGAGTCGCGGGGGAGCGAGAAGTGTCCGTCGTAGACGGCGCTCGGGTCGCACTGCTCGCGCAATTCTTCGCTCAGCATGGAGAGGGTGGCGTTCGGGTCCTCCCGTTGCACTGCGAGGATGTAGTCCTGCACCGCACGCCCCGGAGATCCCTCGGGCAGGAGGTCGGGTTGGCGGTCGCGGTTCAGCACGGCCATGGCGACGCTGAACACGATGAGCAGCACGACGACGACCACGGCCCCGGCGAGCCACCGGCTGGACGTGGTTTGCGGGATCATCCGCTGCTCTCGTTCGTGGACTCCACGGCGCGCACCTCGAACCGCGCGGGCTCAGACGTCTTGTCCGCGAACCCGGTGACGACCATCGTAGCAGGGCGGTCGACGCGGAACGACGCGACGCTGGTGCCGTCTACGGTGACCGGCGTGACCGTCGCCGCGTCTCCCGTGCCCTCGACCAGCCGGATGACGAACCGCTGCTCGACGCCCGCGCCGCCGATGCGCACGAAGCCGTCGGTCTCCCACGCGCCGTCTGTTTCCGCGTCGTCGAACAGGCCAACCTCGTCGACGGCGATGTCATCGATGCACCAGCCGCTCTCGTGGGTCGAGTCGTCGGTGAGGTAGTCGAAACGCAGCAGCGCCTCGTGCCCTGCGAACGGCGTGAGGTCGGCGCTTTCCAGCCGCCAGCCGCGCGACGCGCCGGTGTAGGACGGCCCGAACGCGACCTGGAACGGGTCGTGCGTCGTGGTGCTCGTGGCGTCCAGGATGCGCCACGACGCGCCGCCGTCGGTCGAAGCGGAGACGTAGCCGCGGTCCCAGTGCTCCTCGATCTCCCACCACGCCCGGAACGACAGAGTCGCGCCGTCCGCGCCCGTGAGGTCTACCGCGCGGGTCAGGCTGGCGTGGACCGAGTCGCCGCTGTTGCTCCACCAGCACGATTCCCCGCTGAACGGCTCCACTGGGAGGAGCGGCGTTGCGCCCTCGCCGGTGAACGTCACGTCGAGCGGGACGCTCGCGTCGATGTCGAGCAGCCAGGCGCCCATCTGGGTGACCTCGCCGCCGACGTGCCCCGGCCCGGTGAGTGTGCGTGTCGCGTGGACGGTGGGCGATGCGTGAGCGTAGCCGTAGGGTGGGGTGGAGCCTCCGGACGCGTTCGCGGTGAGCCAGTCCGCAAAGAGCGTTTCGAGGTCCGTTCCGGGGAGCGTGGCGTCGAGCACGGCCTGCACGCCGTCCTCGCCGTCGGTCTGCTCCGCCGCGATCTGCGCGATGGCGTCTTCGTGGAGCCGCTCCGCGAGGTAGGCGGAGAAGAGCGCGGCGCCGGCGTAGTTGGGCAGCGGGTCCTCGTCGAGCGGGGGCCAGTCCCGTATCGAGACCTCAGGCTGTCTGCGGTAGTAGAAGAAGGGGATGCCATCGTAGCCGAGGCTGCGCGCCGCGAGTTCCGAGAAGCCCTCCTGCACCCAGGCGGACTCGGTGGGGTCGGCGAGCCAGTGGACGAGGTGCTGTAGTTCGTGCGCCAGCACCGCGAGGTAGATGTCGCCGCCGATGGGCTGGTCGTCGTTCATGTACAGGCCGACGCGCTCGTTGCTGTGGGCGCGGACGGCAACGGGGAACACGTCGCCACCGTTGAAGTAGCCGCCGACGCCGGGAAACGCGCCGTGGACGATGGCGATCCTGCCGGGGAGCGTGCGACCCGGCAGGACGAGGTCGAGCACACCCGGCAGGATATGGCGCTCGAACTCGTCCGCGGCCTCGGCCAGCGCATCGGCGTCCACCTCGACGTCCGTCCGGGAGTACCAGACGGCGTTGTCGCTCACGAGCCTGACGGTGGCGTCGAACCCGAACGTCCTGTTGGTGATGAGGTCGAAGCCGGTGAACCGCCGGGTGAAGCCGGCCTCCTCGTCTGCGTAGAGCGTTTCGACGGGCAGGGGGCTGGCCGTGACGCCGGAGAAGAGTTGAGCGAGCGCGAAGTCGTCGCGTTCGGGAGCGTCCGGGATGCTGACGAAAGGAGCAGGCGTTGGGACGGGAGTGTCCGGGGGTACCGCCGCCGCAGTGGAGTGGGGCGTGGGCGTTGGGGTGGGCGTCGAGTTGGGCGTTGGTGTGGCGTCCGCGCAGGCGGGCGCGGCGAGCAGCAGAGCGGCAAGAGCGATACAGGCGATCAGGCGCACGTCAGTTGAAGTTGTCCATGGCGTAGTTGACGCCGTACGTGAGCCACGCCTGTACCGCGTCGGCGGCGCGTTCGATGGCAGCCTCCGCCTCCGGCGCTTCCTCCCGCGTGAACGCGCCGAGCACGTAGCCCACCGTCTCGCCCTGCGGCCTGCCGATGCCGATGCGCAGCCGCGCGTAGTCCTGCGTGCCGAGCGCGCCGTTGATGGAGTTGAGGCCGTTGTGACCGCCGGAGCCGCCGCTCGCGCGCATCCGTATCGTGCCGAGCGGCAGGTCGAGGTCGTCCAGGACGATGAGCACGGCCTCCGCGCGCACCCGGTAGCGGTCCATCGCGTAGCGCACCGCCTCGCCCGACACGTTCATGAACGTGCGCGGCTTGACGAGCACGACGCGCTTGCCCTCGATGCGCCCCTCGCCCAGCAGCGCCGACCTGCGCTTGTCGTTCAGCGCGATGTCCGCGCGCTCGGCGAGCCGGTCGATGCACATGAAACCCGCGTTGTGGCGCGTTCCGGCATACTTTGGGCCCGGGTTGCCGAGCCCCACGATGACGAGCGTCGGCTCGCGCTCCGTTGTCTTACGCCGCATAAGGCGGCCCAGCAGCCCGCTACGCATCCCCCGCCTCCCCCGGTGCCGTCCCGCTCTCTGCCAGCTCCGTCAACTCCTCCTCCGACAGGATGGCCACGCCGAGCCGCTCCGCGTCGTCTCGCTTGGAGCCGGGCTCCTCGCCGACCACAACGTAGTTCGTCTTCTTGCTCACGCTCCCGCTCACCTGTCCGCCGCGCTCCTTGATGAACGACTCCGCCTGCGAGCGCGTGAACCCTTCCAGTCGCCCCGTGACGACGAACCGCATCCCCTCGAACGGCATCGGCCCGTCGGCCTGCGCGGCGTCCCCTCCCTCGGGCGTGTTCAGCGCGTCGCCGAGACGGTCGACGATGCTCCGGTTTCCCTCGTTCGCGAAATGCGAGGCGATGCCCGCGGCCACGATAGGTCCGATGCCGGGCACCGCCTCCAACTCCTCCTTCGTTGCGTACCTGAGCCGCTCGATGCTCCCGAACCGTCGCGCGAGCAGTTCCGCCGTCTCGCTGCCGACGTGCATGATGCCCAGACCCGATATGACCGACGGGAGCGGGCGCTCCCTGCTCGCCTGGATGGACTCAAGGAGGTTGTCCGCGGACTTCTCGCCCATGCGTTCGAGCGCCACAAGTTGCTCGCGAGTCAGCGCGTAGATATCCGGGAGGTCGCTGATGAGCCCGGTCTCCAGCAGTTGCGCCACGAGCTTCTCGCCGAGCCCCTCGATGTCCATCGCGGCCTGCGACACGAAGTGCTTGATGCGCTCGTACTGCTGTGCGGGGCAGGCGGCGTTCACGCAGCGGTGCGCCGCCGCGCCCTCGTCCCGGACGATGCCGGTGTTGCACGCCGGGCAGAGCGTCGGCATCTCGAACTCCGTCTCCTCGCCGGTGCGCCGCTCCGCGACGGGGCCGACCACCTGCGGGATGACCTCGCCCGCACGCTCCACGACGACGTGGTCGCCGATGCGGATGTCCTTCCGGCGGATGTCGTCCTCGTTGTGGAGCGTTGCCTGTCGCACGGTGACGCCGCTCACCTGCACCGGCTCAAGCATGGCATACGGGTTCAACGCGCCGGTGCGCCCGACGTTGATGCCGATGTTCAGCAGGCGCGTGACGGCGCGCTCTGCCGGGAACTTCCACGCGACGGCCCACCGCGGCTCACGCCCGACGAACCCGAGGTGCCGCTGGTAGTCCAGTCGGTCTATCTTCACGACGACGCCGTCAGTCTGGTAGTTCTTGTCGGCGCGCTCCCGCACCCAGCGGTCGTGGTAAGTGGCGATGTCTCTCGTCGAGTCGAACCGTGCGATCTCGGGGTTGACGCGGAAGCCGAGGTCACGCAGCCACTGCATCGTCTCCCAGTGCGTTGGGGGCGTCTCCGCGTCCTCCGCCCAGCCCAACTGGTAGACCCAGATGGCCAGTTGCCGTGACGCCGTGACGCGCGGGTCGAGCTGGCGCAGCGAGCCCGCGGCGGCGTTGCGGGGGTTCGCGAACAGCGGTTCCCCCGTGGCCTCGCGCTCTTCGTTCATGCGGCTGAAGGCGTCGCGCGGAAAGTAGACCTCGCCGCGCACCTCCATGCGGGACGGGGGCGACGCGCCCACCTGCAGCACGAGCGGCACCGACTTGATGGTGCGCACGTTGAGGGTCACGTCCTCGCCGCGCACGCCGTCCCCGCGCGTCGCCGCGCGGACCAGCCGTCCCGCCTCGTAAGTGAGCGCGATGGCGAGGCCGTCTATCTTCGGCTCGCAGACCATCGCGAAATCGTCGCGCTCCAGCATTCCTGCGGCGCGCCTGCGCCACGCTTCGAACTCCTCCTCGTCGAACGCATTGCCGAGGCTGAGCATCGGGACAGGGTGAGCCACCTCGTCGAACTGGGGCGCGGGCGCTGCGCCGACGCGCTGGGTTGGTGAACCGGCGTCCGCGAGGCCGGGGTTCGCCTCCTCCAGCGATTGCAGTTCGCGGAAGAGCGCGTCGTACTCGGCGTCGGTGATGAGCGGGGAGTCGAGGACGTGGTAGAGGTAGTTGTGGCGGTGCAACTGCTCCCGCAGTTCCTGTACGCGCTCGGTGGTTGGGGCGTCGGCCATCTGCTGCTGCATCTCCGTTCGCTCAAAGTATACGAGGCGGGCGTGGGCATGGTCTGCTACGTGGGGGCGTATGATGCGGGCATCTCCATGGAACCCCCCGCCGCAGCATCTCCTCGCATCCCCCGGCTCTGGCCGTTCAAGCGCGTCTACTACGGCTGGGCCATCGTCTGGGCGTCCACCGTGGCAGCGTTCGGCATGGCGCCGATGTTCGGGCCGGTGCTCGGTGTCTTCTTCTCCTCCATCGAGGAGGAGCTCGGATGGGACCGGGCCACCATCTCGCTGGCGTTCACCCTGGGGAGTGCGACCGGATCGGTGATGCAGTTCCTCATCGGGCGGCTGCTGGACCGCTACGGCGCGCGGATGGTGGTGGTCGCCGCGGGCATCATCATCGCGCTCGCGATGGTGGGACTCTCCTGGATGCAGGAGCCGTGGCACTTCTGGCTGGCGTTCGGCGCGGGCAGAGGCTCCGCACTCGCAGGCATACAGGTCGGCACCGGCGTCGCCCTCTCCAACTGGTTCATCCGCAGGCGCGGACGGACGATAGCGGTCCGCGGCATGGGGCAGCGCGCGGGGCAGTCGATCATGCCGATGGCGATCTTCGCCATCATGGCCGTGGCGGGCTGGCGCGCCGCGTTCCTCTCGCTCGCCGGCGTCACCGCCGTGCTCATCATCCTGCCCGCGCTCTTCTATCTCCGACGCCGCCCCGAGGACCTCGGCATGACGTTGGAGAACATGACGCCGGAGCAGTTGGCGGAGATGAACAGCGGCGGAGGAAGGCGCGGCGCGCTGGGGCGGCTCTCGCGCCAGGTGGGCGACGTGTCGTTCACGCTCGCTGAGGCGAAGCGCACCCGCGCGTTCTGGCTGCTGCTCTTCTTCGTCATCGTGGAGCGGTTCGCGCTCGGCTCCGTCAACCTGCACATGGTGATCAACTTCGAGGACAGGGGGCTGGCGCAGGGCCTCGCGGTGAGCACCCTCTCCATCTTCGCCGCGACCTCCGCCCTCACGGGCCTGCCGTGGGGGTTCGTTTTCGAGCACCTGCAGATCCGGGTCGGGGCGATGATCATGAGCGGGCTACTCGTGCTCTCGATGCTCGTGCTGCTCGTAGCGGACAACTACGCACTGGCGGTGCTGTTTGCTCTGCTCTTCGGGGTCGCCATCGGTGCGGGGAACATCATTGAGAACCAGCTGTGGGCGGACTACTTCGGGCGGGAGCACCTGGGGGCGATACGGGGCTTCGGCGCGCCGTTCCGCATCGCCAGCCCCACCGGCCCGGTGCTCACCGGCCTGCTGTTCGAGTGGACGGGCTCCTACACCGTGCCGTTCCTGATCTTCACCGCCGTCTTCATCGTGATGACGGTCGCGATGTACTTCGCCACACCGCCGGTGAAACCCACGCAGAGCGGGGACGGGTGAGCGTCGCTTACCCCCTGCCGTCCTCGTCCATGAGTGCGGCCACCTGCCGCCCCATGCGCACGGAGTAGTTCGTGCCCCGGTCCTCCGGGTAGATCTGCGTCGTGTTCGCCAGGTAGAGGCCGGGTATCGGCGTGCGGTGGTCCGGGATGCGGTCGGAGTAGCCCCGCGTCACGATGGGCTGCGCGGCGTCCACCTTGTGGTGGTGGTACTCGACCACCCACGACTCGTCGAACTCCGGGTTGATCTTCTGCAAATGCGGCACGTACTCGCGGTACAACTCCTCCGGCGACATCTGGTAGAGCGGGTCGTCGCGCTCCAGGTAGTTGGTGAGGTAGGCGATGTGCACGCCGCCGTAGTGCTCCGGCGGGATGAAGTTCGTGTGCTCGATGATGCCGAGGAATGGCAGCGAGCGGTCGCCCACGTACGTCCAGTAGTGCGGGCTGAGGGAGCGCTTCATCACGAGGATGACCAGCACCGCGGCGAGATAGACCTTGTCCGTCAGCTTGCCGAGGTAGTCTTCGGGCAGCTCCACCAGCCGGGGGAAGATGTACGACGGCGTCGTGGAGAGCACCTGGTCGTACTCGCGACGCTCCGGCTCCCCGCCGGCGATGCTCACCTCCAGCCCGCGCGCCCGCCCGTTCTCGACGATGACGCGGCGCACGGCGGACGAGATGTGCACCTCGCCGCCCTGTTCCCGCACGCGCTCCCCGAGCACGTCGAATATCTCGCCGAACGAACCCGTGGGGTAGGCGAGCTGCTCCTTGAACTTGCCCGTCAGCCCTTTGCCGCGTGACGCTGTGCGGAGCGCGAACTTGTTCCACAGCCACGCCATCGTGATCCGGTCGTGGTAGCGCCCGAACTTGCCCCGCAGCATCGGCTCGAAGATGACGTCGTAGACCCGGTTGCCCGCGTTCCGGCGCGTCCACTCCGTCGCCGTCATCTCTTCCAGCGACGCCCACTCCTTGCGGCGCTGCAGCCCGAGCGTGACGAGGCCGAGGCGGACCCGGTCGAGCATCGGCAGCGGGCGGAAGCGCAGCAGGTCGAACGGGGAGGTGAACTTCCACAGCCGCCCCTGCGCGTAGTAGCCCACGTTGGAGTCGATCCACTTCAGCCGGTGCGAGAGGCCGAGTTCGCCCATGAGGTCGATCATCGCGGCGTCGCTGCGGAAGAGGTGGTGGTAGCCGCGCTCCAGCGGGACGCCGTTGACCGGGAACGTGGACGCCTGCCCGCCGAGGAACGGCGCGCCCTCGAACACCTCCGCGTGATGCCCCCGCAGTCCGAGTTCGTATGCAGCCGCGAGTCCCGCCGCGCCGCCGCCGATGATGCCTGCTCTCACGATGCTCCTTTCGCGGTCGGTTCGTTGCGGGTCTGCAGCAACTCACCCAGCGGGATGCTGCGCATCCCCAGGTAGAGCAATCCCACGGCGATGACGGGCAGCAGCAGGGTCGCATGCAGCACGATGGCGTACGCCGACGCATGAACGGACTCCACGCCCAGCACGACGAGCCCCAGCGCCGCGAATATCTCGAACGGACCGACGCCTCCCTGCGACAGGGGCACCGATATCGCGAGGTTCGCGAGCGAGATGATGAGCAGCATCGAGCCGGCCAGGAGCCATTGGCTGCCGAGGTGGGCGTCCAGATCGAACCCGAGCGCGATCAGATAGTACGTGACGCCCTCCATGACCCACACGGGGACGGTCAGCGCCGCCACCTTGGCGAGGCGTCCCGGCTGGTGCAGCCCCGCGAAGCCCTCGATGAAGCGTTTGCTGAATGCGCTGACGAGGGCGCGGAGACGCCTTGGCAGGCGGAGCCGCCGTGCGAGCAGGTTGCCCATCCCCAGGAACTTCTGCGGATGCAGCGCCCCCAGGACGATCACCGTGAATCCGCCGACGAACGGTACGACCATGATGACCGCGGCCGCCCACACCGGGATGTCGACGACGTCGCGCACGCCTTCCGGCAGTCCGGAGAACGGAAGGAACAGGAACGCGGCCAGCAGGAGCATCAGCATGAGCAGGCCGTCGAACACGCGCTCGACGACGATCGTCGCCAGCGCCGTCGCGCCGCTTATCGGCTCACGGCGCGAGAGGTAGTAGCTCCGGACGAACTCGCCCGCCCGCAGCGGCAGGATGTTGTTCGCCATGTACCCGACGATGACGACCGGGTACAGCCGCGCGGTCCTCGTCTCCGCGAACGGGCGCAGCAGGAACCGCCACCGCAGCGACCGGAAGTAGAACGACGCGAAATACGCCGCTATGGCGGGCCCCAGCCACGCGTAGTTCGCGTCCGACAGCGCGTCCAGCCACGTCCGGTAGTCGCTGCGGACGAACAGGAAGAAGAGCAGCGCGAGGAAGGCTGCGGCGGGGGCCAGCCCCAGCAGAAGCCGCGTTCCGTTCGACATCGCCGGTTTCCGCGCGCGGTCTGTCGTGGCGGGAGGCCTCATGCTGCCGCCTCGTCCCCAGGAGGCTGGGCGTTGATGAACGAATCGCACCCCTGTGTGTGCTGTTCGAGGTCCTTCCGCACGTAGATGACGCCCCGCGAGTGCTGCATCGCGGACCCGACTTCGCGGCGCAACTGGTAGTCCACCATCAGGCGCCAGCCCTCCCTGGAGGTTGCTCCGGAGAACACGTCAGAGGGTGTGAGGTCGGCGTAGGCGTAGTTGGGGTACCACCAGAGCGTGTGCAGTTCCCCCAGCCTGGTGTAGTTGCCCAGGTGCTCCCTGTTGGCGTCCTCCGACCAGATGCTCATCATCACGAGGTGTTCTGTTGGCGGTTCGGTCAGCGGGTCGGTATTCAGCGTGCGGTAAGTCACCCAAGGGTAGTTCCGCAGGTACCAGCGCCATTGCCAGGCGAAGTTGTCGTGCTCGTCGGCGAGGATGCGGGCGCTGTACAGTCCCAGTCCGGCGCTCGCTGCGAAGCGTTCGATGCACTCGGCGGCGTATGGCGTCTCCTGCCCGGTCTGCGAGTAAACGAGCAGTTCCCGTGGGCGTTCGAACCCTTCGTAGGAGTAGCTCGCGCGGGCGGAGATGAACACCGTCATGCCGAATGCCACGGTGAGGATGCCGAGGGTCACGAGCGCCAGCTGCGGCGTGATGCCTGAGAATGGCGATAGAAGTACTCGCAACCCTCGCGCTGCTAGGCGTAGGGGGATGCGCGGCGCCGATACGAGCAGATGCCTGATCGATACGCCGAGTCTGCGCCGACGCTCGCCTCGCGAGGCCCGTCTTCGCTCCGCACGGCTCTCCTGCAGTTCGAAGAGGGGCGTCGTCGTCGGCGCGTCTGGTGCGATGCTGGCCTCGGGAGGTACTTCGGCCCGTTTGCTGCCGGGGCGGAGGGCCAGGATCAGCGCCACCGCGAGGACGATGCCTCCTATGCCCGCAAGCAGGGCCTCCACCCTGAGCGAACCGTCGGCGAGCATGAAGCGTACCGCCAGGAATGCAACGACCGCGGCCAGGGCGATGCTGCCGGCGTAACCGGTGACGACGGCGCGGGTGGTGCGGCCGGATGCAACCACATGCTCCCCCAGCATCCCGGCTATCCGCCCCGCGACGAACGCGCACGGCACAGCTATCCCCGTGAGCAGCCAGGGCATGCGCTCGCCCGCGAACGAGTAGATGGCGAAGGAGAGCCACGCCCATCCCACGATGGCGATGTCGAACGTGCTGCGCCGCCGCGCCAGCAGGTAGACGCTCCCCACGAGGGTAGGGGCCGCTATCGCGAACTCGTATACCGACAGGCCGATGGTGTAGTAGTACCACGGCTGGTTGGCGCGCTCGACGCCCTGCTGCGCTATCCAGTAGCCGAGCGAGCCCCACAGGCCGGTGAAGAAGCCCTGCCAGTTCGTGAAGAGGCTGGTGAACAGCAGCAGCCATACCGCCGCGAACGTTCCGAACAACAGCGGCCACCGGCGCCTGTCCCAGTTCATGCCGAGCGTGATCGATACCGCCGCCAGCGACAGCACGATGAACGCGGCGATGTACAGCGCGCCCCCGACGGGCGCGCCTGTTGGCGCATCGGCGCGGAACAGTTCGCCGCTCTGCACCAGCGGGTGGTTCCCGTCCGGGTTCACGAGGATGAAGCCGAACACGTTCTGCACCAACCCTGCCATGGGGGCCCACATCGGCAGGGTGAGCGTTCCCATCACTATGAGCAGATCCGACGACGGGCCTGTCTCGGAGAGCCGTCGCCGGTTCCTGACCCACTCCAGGAGAGCGGGGGCAGCCCTCGCGAACAGCAGGAGCCCGAACATGCCGACGAGGAAGAAGGCGCTCTCCTTGCTCGCGAACGTGAGCGCCCACAGCGCCGCCCATGCGAACAGCATCCATGTGCGCGGGCGCTCCATGTAGCGCAACGCCACTGCCAGCAAGGCGACTGCCCAGACGGCCATGTAGATGTCGTTCCGCATGAAGCGGCTGAAGTACAGGACAGTGGGCGACACGAGCAGGAAAAGCGAGGCGGCAAGCGCTCCGTAGCGCCCCATCTCCTTGCGGAAGAGCCATGGCATCCCCACCAGTGCCGCTCCGAACAGCGCCGGCGCCAGCCTGGCCGCGAACTCGCCTGAGCCGATGATTCCATAGGTCGCGGCCCCGACGTGGTAGAGCAGCGGGCCGTGGGTCAGCGGGTTATGGATGTAGTCGAGGTTCTTGGCGTACAGCCACGAGTACCAGGCGTGGAGTATCTCGTCGTAGTGAAGCGCGCGGCCTCCCAGGTCCCACAACCGCGTCCCAAGGGCCAGGACGATCAGCGCGAGCACTGCCCATCCTTCCCACGTCCTCGGTGGGCGGATGCCGGCGATGCGTCTGCCGACCTGCGCGGGAGCGCCCTTCATGGCCCCGAGCTTCGCCGGGACGCCCTTCACGACCTGCACTTACGCCGCTCCCTCCGCGTCGATGCGGTACACGGTGATTCCCCCCTCTGCGAAAACGCTGGAGCCAAGTGCCGAGAACTTCGGGATGCCTGCGTCTCCGTAGATCTCGCGCTCCCTCGGCCCCACTACCACATAGTCTACGCCGTACTTGTCGAGCAGGCCGGTGGCGAGAGCGGGAGAGTCGGTCTCGTAGATGAGGCGTACGTCGCGTTGACGCCCTTCGAAGTCCGCGCTCTCGTTACTGCGCCACTGGCGTTCGTGCCACTCCCAGCCCAGGATGGTGGGACGTCCGGTGGCGGACGCGATCCGGCCGAGTTCCGGCTTCCAGTCGTTGCAGCCGTCCGGGTTCTCCGGGCACGGCACGAGCGATCCCTCCAGCACGACGGCGTCGCGGGGGGTGTTCTCGCGCACCCACCGTATCGTCGCGGCGTCCGCCGGGGAATACGTTTCCAGGTAGGCGAGGCCGTCCAGGGTGAGTCCGTCCTGTTCCATGGTACGCGTGGCCACTGCTGCTATCGGGTAGTAGGCGGTCAGCACGAAGAGCAGCACCAGCATCACCCGCCATGCGTTGCCTCCCAGGCGTCCGGCGGTGCGGCTCATGTCCCACCGTGTCGTTATGAACCAGATCGAGAACCCCCCGAGCACGGCAAGGAGCAGCCACGCCTGGTAGTACAGCTTGAAGATGGTGTTCATCCGCCGCAGGTTCCCGCCAAAGATATCGACGACGTGGAACAACTCCGCTCCCATCACGAGGATGGCCGCGATGGCGAACAGGAAAAGGCCCGGGACTATCGAGTTCCACTCCGCGGCTCGCTCACGGTCCACCGACAGGCGCATCGTTTCGCTGTCGCGGTGCGCCAGCGTCCAGGCGCCGTACAACGCAAGACCTGCGATGATGGCGAGCGGGACCACCGGTATGAGCCGGTCGATGGCCAGCAACTCGCCGTATATGCTCCGCTCGCCGTTCACGATGCCGTCCCACAGCAAGAGGAACAGCATCGCGATGCTGCCCGCGATGAGCAGGGCACGCGGATTGAATGCGAAGAGCGCCTCGTCCGCGCGCGGCTGTTTGAAGCCCATCTGGTGGAACGCGAACAGCAGTGCCGCTACCCCCAGGATCGCGATGCCGAGCCAGAACCACGATAGCCACAGCAGGGTTGGCGAGAACGCGATGAGCATGGGGATGCTGAAGCGCAGCAGGCTCCAGTTTCCGTGGCGGAACACGTGCCGCATCGTCACGATGAAGAAGGGAACGGTCAGGACGCCCAGGGCGCCCCATACCAGCACGAGGTGCGCCGGACGCGTCATCACTTCCTGGACCGGGGCGACCCCTTTTGCCGAACTCTCGAAATTGAACAGGAAGGGCAGTGCGGCGACCAGCGAGCCTCCCAGCAGCAGGGCTGTCGTGATCAGGGCGCGACTCAGGCGCCGCCGGCCCGTGATCTTCGGCTCGGGCGTCCAGGTCTCCAGGGTCCGGTGGAACGTGTAGACGCCGCCCTGGCCGCCGCCCGGTGCGCCCAGCACGACGGTGTCGCTCTGGATCGCGACTGCGCTGCCCAGCGCCGTGTTGATGCTGGTGTCCTCAGCGGTCAACTCTGTCTGGAAGCGCCAGCCGCTTGAGGTCTCGTGGAAAACGAATGCGCATCCCGCGTTCGGCGCCGGACCGTTCCCCCCGGGCGCTCCCGCGATCAGGTAATAGTCCTTGAGAGCGACCGCCGAGCCGAACGACTCCCGCGCGGAGGAAACGGGGCACCCAAGCGTTGCGACGGGGACCCAGCCCCGCTCTGCCTCGCTGAATATCGTCACCACCGCGTCCCCGCCCACCGCCAGCCGCCCGGCGTCGAGCGATATGCTCCTGCCGAACCGGTTCGGGTCGGTGAATGAAGGATGGATTGCCGACGAATGCGTCCACTCTCCCTCGACGCGCTTGTATACGTCCACCAGCCAGCCGTCGAAACTGAGGATGCCGGTGGCCAGCAGGTCGTTCTCCACCGCCACCTGGGTCGGCAGACCGTCCTCGCCGGAGGGATACAGTCGCGCGGTCAGCGTCCAGTCGTGCCCTTCGCCGCTGAAGACGTAGACCGCTTCCAGCGATGCGACCACGACCGTGTCGTCGTAGATCGCCACGGATTGCCCGAAACCGACGACACCCTCGTCGTCGCCGGGTCGGAGCGTCGCCGCGTGCGCCCAGCGCTCATCGTCGAAAGAGTAGAGTTGAACGAGGCCGCCCAGGTGCGCCCTCGGAGCGCCCACAGCCACCATGTTGCCGTGGGCCGCCACCGATGCGCCGAAGTCTGCGCCCGTTCCGAGTCCCCGCGCCTCTATCGTATGAGCAAGACGCCATCTCTTGCCCTGCTTTTCGTACAGCCAGGCCGCGCTGAGGTCCTGCTCGGCGCGCGGTCCGGCAGCCGCGCCGATGATCAGGAAACGGTCGGTGAACGCCAGCGAACGCCCGAACTGGATGCGCCGCTCGTTGCGCGCCGTGTTCAGGAGCACCGCTCCGCCGATCAGGGTCAGGCCCAGCGGCAGGTCCCACAGGTTGATGGCTCCCAACGCGCCGACGCTCAGCACGGTTACCAGGATCAGCGGAAGGTGCCGCCAGATCGTGTCGCGCTGGATGATCCCCGGCCGCAGGTAGATCTGTACCGCCGTGCCTGCGGTCACCAGGACGAACCCGATCGACATCACGTGCGGGTGCATGTCCCCCAGCAGGAAGCTGAAAGCAGGGAACTCGGTGATGGCGTCGGGCACTGCACGGGACGCGCGCCACCACCACCAGAAACCCTCGGGGCGCCAGGAAGCCGACGCGTGGGCATCCGTGTACCAGTCGGCGTTCGGCGTTATCCACGCCCAGAAGGCCGCTGTGCCCGCATTGGACGCCCACGCCAGTTCGAGCACTCCCAGCACGTTGCTCGCTACGAGCAGCAGAAAGACCGATGCTGCTCCCGCCGACGCGCTCGCTGTGAGCGACCCCCTCGACAGGCGCACGAGGTTGAACGTCAGGCCGAACGCTGCGACAGCCGCCATCGCTGCGTAGGTTGCAAGCCCGAGGCTGTAGGCCACTGGCGTTGTCGTGTCCGTGAGCAACGCTACCGAGCCGATGAGCAGGTATCCCAGGTAGTAGTACGAGACCTGCTCGCCCGCGAACCACGCGTCCATGGGGGGGTAGTACATGCTGGCTACGGTGGAGCTGAGGAACATCAGGTCCATCGGCTGCTCTGTGGTCGTGATGCTCGGGACCGTCGCCCGGAACAGCGCCATGCACACGAAGACCAGCGCGAACAGGGCTTCGATCAGGAGCACGAGCCGCCAGTTGCCTCGCAGGAACGCCCCGATCTCGCTCCACCAGCGCCGACCCGCGAACGCTGAGAGCCCGACAACGACTGCCACCGCAACCAGTACTGAGAGGTTGGAGTTCGGGATGGTACGGCTCATGCCGATGAGCCCCGCCGTGAAACCGACGCTCAGCAGGCCCAGCGGCTTGGCGAAGGCATATCCCCTGTCCGGCATGCGCGAGAACGCCCGGAAAGCGATGGGGAACACGGCGATGGAGAACGCCTCCAGCATCAGGAACCAGAGTGCCGTGTCGAAGATCAACATCGGCCGGACCCTTGTGGTTCGTCGCTGAAGAGCGCGTCGACAAAATCGTCCGTGTCGAACAGCGTCAGGTCGTCCATGCCCTCGCCCGTCCCGATGAACACCACGGGGAGGCGCAACTGCTGCGCGATGGCGACCGTGACGCCGCCCTTGGCCGTGCCGTCCAGCTTCGCGAGGAAGACGCCGTCAACGCCCACCGCCTCCTGGAAGAGGCGCGCCTGTTCCACGCCGTTGTGTCCCGTCGTCGCGTCCAGCACCAGCAGCGTCTGGTGCGGCGCCCCGGGCGCGCGGCCTTCGAAGACGCGGCGCACCTTCCGCAACTCGTCCATCAGCGGGGCTTTCGTGTGCAGCCTGCCCGCCGTGTCGAACAGCAGCACGTCCGCTCCTCGAGCGGCTGCCGCCTCGTATGCGTCGTAGGCCACCGCTCCGGGATCGGAGCCGGGCTGGTGCGCGACCACGTCCGTGTCCAGCCGGCCCCCCCATACCTTCAACTGGTCTATCGCCGCGGCCCGGAACGTGTCCCCGGCGCCGAGCAGCACCGACTTGCCCATCCGCTGGTAGTGCGCCGCCATCTTGGCGATGCTCGTCGTCTTTCCGGAGCCGTTCACCCCGACGATCATGAGCACGAACGGCTTGGCGGCCAGGTCCTCCCGGTCGTACCAGTCCCAGAAGCTCTTGTCCTCCGGGTCGAGAAGGAACGCCAGCTCCTCCTTGAACAGTTCGACGACCTCCTCCGGGTCGCTGACGCCCTCCTCCCGGATGCGCTGACGGACGCCGTTCACCACTCCCAGCGACGTTTCGACGCCTACGTCCGCAGAGATGAGCGCGTCCTCCAGGTCTTCCCACAGACGCTCGTCCGAGAGCGTCGCGCCCTGGAACAACGACGCCAGCCCTCCGCCCCAGCCCTTCCGTGTTTTGGCCAGGGCGTGTGTCGTCTTGTCCTTACGGCGGAGGAAGTTGAAAACCACGTGGGCGGATCGTTCCTTGTCCGGTTCGCTGCTCCTCGGGCGCTGCGGGAGCCTCGCAGGCTCATGGTACCAACGCCGGGATTCCGCTCACAATACGGCAGGGTCGCATCGGGAGCGTATCCCGTCATTCCCGCGCCTTCCTCCGTCATTCCCGCGAAGGCGGGAATCCAGCGTGCGCGACAGCGGAGCGCACAGCGGCTGGGGCTGGGAAGGGTTCCCGTCATTCCTGCGGAGGCAGGAACCTCGCAGCCTGTGGGCGGGCGGGCCTGTCATTTCGAGCGAAGCCCCATCAGCGCCTCTTGCGCCGCCGACTGTTCCGCGTCCGCCTTCCTGCGGCCTGTACCCTCTCCCATCGCGCGACCGTCCACCAGCACGCGCGCTGTGAACCGATTATCGTCCAGCGTCCCTGTATCCGAGACCGTCTCGTACACGGGCAGGGGAAGCCCCCGGCCTTGCAGGAACTCCTGCAAGGCGCTCTTCGCGTCTCGTGCAGCGACGGCGTCCCCCAGCGCTTCCATGCGAGGGCCGAGCCAGCGCAGGACCAGTGACCGGGCCGCCTCCTCACCCTGGTCCAGCAGCACCGCGCCGAGCACAGCCTCCAGCGCCCCTGCGAGATTGCGGCTGCGGTCGCGTCCGCCGCTCTCTTCCTCCCCCTGGCCGAGCAGCAGGTGCTCCCCCAGTCCGATGCCGCGCGCGACCTCCGCGAGGGTATCGCCGCGCACGAGCGCCGCGCGGGCGCGGGTCAACGCGCCTTCGTCGTAGTGCGGGTAGCGCGCGTACAACTCGGCGGCGACTGCCCAACCGAGGAAGGCGTCGCCGAGGTACTCCAGCCGGTCGTAACTCGCAAGCGCGGGGTCGTCCTGCTCGTTCAGGAACGAGCCGTGTACGACCGCCTGTATGAGCAGGCCGCGCTCCTTGAAGCGGACGCCCAGCGCCCGCTCCAGCGCGGCGCCTGCCCCTTCCGTCGTTCCTGCGGAGGCAGGAACCTCGCCTGGATGTCCGGGCGTCCTGCTCGGGTGCTCGCTTGGCTCGTTAGTCAAAGACGCCCTTCGGCCACGGGGGCTGCGGACGCTTCACCTCGCCGACGAACACCTCGTCCCGCATCAGCCCCAGGAGCGAGTTGAACGCGCTCAGCGCCTGCTCGTTCTCCTGCGGCCTGATCAGCTTCAGGAACGCGGAGCCGCCGCCCTCGAATACGAACGTCGGCGTCCCGAACACTCCCAACTCCTCGACCGCGTGGGTGTGGCTCTCGGCGATCTCGTCGAGCGTCGAGCGGTCGTTCAGGTCGGCGGTGAAGCGGTCTACGTCGAGGCCTGCATCGCCCGCGAGCCGCTGGAGGAGGGCGGTGTCGTTCAATTCGGCGCGTTCCTGGTGGCGGGCGTTGAGCAGGAGCGGGAGGAACGCCCGGAGCGCGTCCTCGCCCTGGCGCCGCGCGGCCTGCCCGGCGCGCAGCCCCCACAGGCTCTGGTCGAGGCTCTCGTCCGGCTCGCTCCACGCCCTGTAGTCCGGGTCGCCCGTCTTCTGGTTGACCTGCGCGAGCGAGAACGGCTTCCACGTCACCTCGAGCGGCGCCTCGCCCATCGCGGCCTTCACTTTATCCAGCCACACGGCTGCATTGAAAACGAACGGTCAGCGGAAGTCGTAGTAAACGTCTGCCTTCTGCGTAGCCATACGCGCCTCCGGTGTTGGGATATTCCCGTCCGCTGCGATTGTACCCCCTCGCGCAACCCTCCGCCCGCTATACTCTGGAGTAGCCGCGCCACCGCATCAGGAGAGAACGCTTGGTAGATTTCCGCCCCTTCAGAGCCGTCCGCTACTCCGAGGCCGCAGGCCCGCTCGACAACCTCATCTGCCCGCCCTACGACGTCATATCCCCGGCCGCCGAGCGCGAGTTGCTCGACCGCAGCCCCCACAACATGGTGCGGATGGAGCTCGCGGAACTTGACGGCCCGCCGCCACCGGACCGCTACGAGAACGCCGCCGCCGCCCTCCGATCCATGCTGGACGACGGCGTGCTCGCCCGCGACGACGCCCCGGCGTACTACCTGCTGCGCCAGCGCTTCTCCGCCGGCGGCGTCGAGCGCGAGCGCCACTGCCTCTTCGGCGCTCTTCGCCTCGAGGAGCTGGGTGACGGCGTGCTGCCGCACGAGAACACCGCCCCCGGCCCGAAGGAGGACAGGCTCGCGCTCATGCAGGCGGCCCACGCCAACTTCAGCCCCATCCTCATGCTCTACCGCGACGCCACAGGCGAGATCACCCGGACACTCGCCGAGGCCGCTGCCGCGCCGCCCGCCACCGAGTTCACCGTAGGCGATGAGCGGTACGCCCTCTGGCTCGTGCACGACTCCTCCGCCGTCGACGCGATCTCCGGCGCGCTCGCCGAGGAGAAGCTGTACGTTGCCGATGGACACCACCGCTACGAGACCTCGCTCGTCTATCAGGGCGGGGCCCAGAACGGCGCGGACTTCGTGCTCACCGGCATCGTCGCCTTCGACGACCCCGGCCTGCTCATCCAGCCCTACTACCGCGTCGTCCACGGCGCGTCGCAGGCGCAGATGGCGAAACTCGACCAACTGCTCTCGTTCTATTTCGTGTCGCGTCCATCCGGGACGCCCCAAGGCGAACCGGCGCTGCTGGACGCGGTCGTCGCCACGCTTGGACAGGGCCAGACCGTGCTCGGCGTCGTCCGGCAGGGGAAGCCCCCCCAGCTCCTCACCCCCGCCAACGACATCATCCCCGAGCCGGACCCGGAGGACCCCCCGGAGACCCAGGTGCGCTCCGTCGAGGCCTTCGTCCTCCAGGAGATGCTCTTCCGCCCCGTCTTCGGCGACGCCTTCCCCGACCACGTGGAGTACGTCCACGACGGCGCGGAGGCGATGGCGATGGTGGAGCGGGGCGAGGGCCAGGTGGCCTTCTTCGTGAAGGGCCTCCCTGCGGACGTCTTCCGGGCCGTCGTTGGGGCGGGGATACGGCTTCCGCGCAAGAGCACCTACTTCTTCCCCAAACTCCCCAGCGGCGTCGTCATCAACCTGCTCGACGAGAGCGCCTAGGGTGCCCTCTAGCACACGCTCGCGCGCCACGACGATCCGGCCGTCGCCGCGAGGAACTGCTCGAGGATGCGCGGCGCGCCCGCCGCGATGTTCCCGGTCTCCGGCGTGAGCGGCCCGCCGTTCAGGCTCGTCGCGACGCCGCCAGCCTCGCGCACGACAACGATCGCTGCGGCGATGTCCCACGGCTGCACGTAGTGGTGCGCGTACAGCTCCAGCCGGCCGCAGCCCGCGTAGGTGATGCCCAGCGCGGCTGAGCCCATCATCCGCACGGACTGGAACCCCGGCCAGAGGTCGGCGACCGCCGCCAGCAGCAGCTTGCCCTCCGGTCCCTTGTAGCCGATGTCGAACCCGAGCAGCGCCTCTTCCATGCGGCCCTCGTCCGATACCGACACCGGCGTTCCGTTCAGGGCGGCCCCGCGCCCTGCGGCTGCGGTGAACGTCTCCTCGCGCACGGGGTCCAGCAGCACGCCCACGAGCGGCTCGCCGTGCGCCCAGAGCCCGACGCTCACGCAGATGTGGGGAAGCCCGCTGGCGAAGTTCCGTGTGCCGTCGATGGGGTCGACGTACCAGCGGTACGGGGAGCCGCCGCCGTGCGCGCCGGACTCCTCCGCGAAGACATCGTGGTCGGGGAACGCGCCGGTGAGCACCGCGAGCGCCGCGTCCTCCGCCGCCTTGTCGACCTCCGTGACGCGGTCGTTCCAGCCGCCCTTGGTGCGCAGCCCCAGCCGCTCCTTCGCGCCGGCGCCGAGCGTGTCCGGGAGGCGCCGCTTGATCTCCGCGCCCGCCGCCTCCGCGACGCGCACCGCCACCTGCAGCGCATCGCTCCCGTCCGGAGCGACCGGCAGCGCGGGGCGCTCCGTCATGCCTCCCGCAGCCCCATGCGGACGTAGACCTCTTCGACGGTTGCGTTCGCAACGGCCTGCGCGCGCTTCGCGCCCTCGTGCAGGATCTCCCGCACTCGCTCCGGGTGCTCGGACAGCTCGCGGCGCCGCTCGCGGAACTCGCGCAGGTACCGGTTGATGCCTTCGGCGAGGTCGCGCTTGTCGTCGACGCAGCCGATGCCCGCGGTCGTGCAGAGCCGGTGTATCTCGTCCGTCTTGTCCGGGTTGAAGACCTTCTGCAGGGCAAACACGTTGCAGACCTCCGGCCTGCCGGGGTCGGAGCGGCGCGCGCGCTGCGGGTCGGTGACCATCGTCATCGTGCGCTGCGTCGTCTCTTCGTCCGTCGCCGCCAACTCGATGTGGTTGTCGAGGCTCTTGCTCATCTTGTTCGAGCCGTCGGTGCCGACGATCATCGGCAGGTCGGTGAGCAGCGCCTGCGGCTCCGGGAACGTCTCGCCGTAGAGCCGGTTGAAGCGGCGCGCGATCTCACGGGAGATCTCGATGTGCGACGCCTGGTCGATGCCCACCGGCACCTTGTCCGCCTTGTAGATGATGATGTCCGCGGTCTGCAGTACAGGGTAGCCGACGAGGCCGTACGGCACGTGCTCCTCGTCCTCGCCCATCTGGCGCAGGCGCTCCTTGAACGTCGGCACGCGCAGCAGCCAGCCGAGCGGCGTACACATGCTGAGCAGGCCGTGCAGCACGAGGTGCTCCGGCACGTGGGACTGCACGAAGATGACCGCGCGCTCCGGGTCCAGCCCGGCGGCGAGCCAGTCGAGCACCATCTCCTGCGTGTCGTTGGTGATGGTGCCCACCTCGTCCCCGCCTGAGAGTGTGGTGAGCGCGTGGACGTCCGCCACCATGTAGAAGCACTCGTACTGGTCCTGGAGGCGCACCCAGTTCTCCAGCGCCCCGAAGTAGTTGCCGAGGTGCAGCTTGCCGGACGGGCGCATCCCCGAAAGTATCCTGCCGTCAGCCATCAGTTGTTTCTCCTTGGGCTCTCAAGGATACTGTGCCGCGCTCCCGTCCTGCACGACTTGACGCCTGCGTGTGTTGTCATGTTGAGCGGAGCCGGAGGCGGAGTCGAAACATCTCTCGGGAGCGTTCGCTTGCAGTGGGAGTCTCCTGAGAGATTCCTCGGCTCCGCTGCGCTTTGCTCGGAATGACATCCCCGGCTCCCACCGGCCCCACCCCTCGTGCGCTGCCCGCGCACACTGGATTCCCGCCGGTGCGGGAACGACGGAGGCTGCGCTACTCTCCGTACAGGTCGCGCTCGTCGATGACGCGGCGGGCCTTGAACTGGGTGCGCTCCAGTTCGCCGGGGGCTTTGAGTTCGACGCTCGAGCGGATGCCGAGCGTCGCGCCGAGGTCGGACTGGAGCTGGCGCTTCACCGCGTCGATGCCGGCCTCGGCGGCAGCGGCCTCCGGCGTGTACTCGGCGAGGACGGTCAACTCGTCCATCTGCCGCTCGCGGGAGACGACCATGCGGAACTCGCCGGTGAGGCCAGGGATGGCGCGCACGACGTTCTCGACCGCGCTCGGGTAGACGTTCTCGCCGCGCACGACGACCATGTCGTCGACGCGGCCGTAGATGCCGCGCGGCATGGAGGGGTAGGTACGCCCGCAGGCGCACGGCTCGTCCGTCCAACTGGCGAGGTCGCCGGACCAGAAGCGGATCAGGGGCTGGGAGGTGCGCTCCAGGTGCGTGTACACCGGCACGCCCTCGCCGCCGTACGGAGTGACTTCGAGGGAGGCGGGGTCGATGAGCTGGGTGAAGACCATGTCCTGCCAGAGGTGCATGCCACTGGCGTAGCAGCAGCCGCCGTTGCTCATCCACGGCGACATCTCGCCGGTCGAGCCGCTGTCGACGATGATCGGATTGCCGTACGCCTCCTCGAGCGTTCTGCGGGTCGCGGGGATGGAGCCCCCGGGCTCGCCGGAGAAGAAGAGCGTGCGGAAGCCGAACTCCTTCGGGTCGACGCCCTCCTCGCGCGCGGTCTCCGCCAGGTAGAGGCAGAACGACGGCGTGCCGTAGAAGACGGAGGGCTTCGTCGCGAGGCACCAGCGCACGGCCATGCGCGTCTGCCCCGGCGCGCCCGCGCCGAACGGGAAGCACTTCGCGCCCATCCGCTCCGCGCCGACGAGCATGCCCCACGCGCCCATGTAGAGGCTGAACGGGGCGGCCATGAACACCGTGTCGCTGGGCCGCACCCCCGCGCCCCACTCGACGCGGGCGTGCGCCTCGCCGATGCGCTCCCAGTCGCCTTTACTGATGGCGATCACGGTCGGGATGCCGGTGGTGCCGGAGGAGCCGTGTATGCGCAGGATGTTCTGCCAGTCGTCGCAGATGTTGCTGCCGAACGGCGGGTTGTCGAGCAGGTCCTGGCGCAGGTCTTCCTTCGTGATGATGGGGATGCGCTGCACGTCGTCCAGCGTCTTCAACTGGTCGGGGTGGAACCCGGCCTCGCCCCAGCGCTTCCTGTAGAACGGCGAGCGCTCGTACGCCCACGCGGCCTGCAGCTGGAGTTTCGCCACGATGAGCGTTTCGCGCTCCTCGACCGGCATCGTCTCCAGCTCGGGGTCCCAGTACTCCTGGTCAGCGGGCGGCACGTAGGAGGGGTCGTACTGGGGGGGCCACTCGAGCGCCATGGCTAGTCCGCTCCGTCGGCGAGGCGCTTCTTTATGAACGCCTCGATGTCGCGCAGGCTGGAGCCGACCGGGAAGACGCCGTCGATGCCTATCTCCTCGAGCGCCTCGCGGTCGCCGTCGGGGACGGTGCCGCCGAGGAGGATGAGCGTTTCGCCGCGCATCTCGCGCTCGTCCACGACCTTCATCAGTCGGGTCATGAGCGGCTTGTGCGCGCCGGAGAGGAGCGATATGCCGATGACGTCGGCGTCCTCCTGCTGCGCGCGGTCGACGACCTGCTCGGGCGTGACGCGCATGCCCATGTAGACGACGTCCATGCCCGCCTTCTCGAGCGCCTTGGCGATGACCTTGACGCCGCGGTCGTGGCCGTCCAGGCCCAGTTTCGCGAGGATGACTTTCGTGGGCTTCGAGGTGGTCATGGCTAGAAGATGCCCGGGTCCTCGTGGTCGCCGAAGACGTCGCGCAGGGCGCCCATGATCTCGCCCTCGGTTGCGTCGGCGCGGGAGGCGTCCAGGATGAAGGGCATCGTGTTCTCCGTACCGCGCGCGGCCCCCCGCAGCGCCTCGAGGGCGGCCTCGGTGCGAGCGGAGTCGCGGTCGTGTATCACGGCTTCGAGCCGCTCTATCTGGCGCTCCTCCTCGTCGTCGTCGTGCTCGTAGAGCTCGGGCGGCGGGACGGAGTCCTCCTCGTGCTCGTTGAGGCCGAGCACCTTGTAGGCATGCTCCTCGATGCGCTCCTGGTAGTCGAACGCGGCCTCGGAGATCTCGCGCTCGATGTAGCCGTTCTCGATGGCGGCGAACATGCCGGCGAGCACGCCCTCGCCGCCGCCCATGTCCTCGATGGTGCGGATGTAGGCGAGCGCCTCCTCCTCGATCTCGTTGGTGAGCTTCTCGATGAAGAACGAGCCGCCGAGCGGGTCGATGGTGTTCGCGACGCCGGTCTCGTTGCCGATGATGCGCTGCGTGTTGAGCGACATCCGCATCGCGTCCTCGGACGGGATGTCGTGTGCCTCGTCGTAGCCGCTGACGTGGAGCGACTGCGTACCGCCGAGCACGGCGGCCATCGCCTGCGTCGTGCCGCGTATCAGGTTGTTGAGCGCGCCCTCGCGTATCAGCGTCGAGCCGAGGGTCTGGGAGTGGAAGCGGCAGAGCATCGCGCGGGGGTCGGTCGCGCCGTAGCGCTCCTTCATGAGCCGCGCCCAGAGCCGCCGCGCCGCGCGGAGTTTCGCGACCTCCTCGAAGAAGTCCATGTGGACGCCGAAGAAGTAGGAGAGGCGCGGACCGAACTCGTCGGGCGAGAGGCTGCGCTGCAGCCCGCCCTCCACGTAGGCCATGCCCTGCGCGAGCGTGAAGCCGACCTCCTGGCCCGCGGTCGAGCCCGCCTCGCGGGTGTGGTAGCCGGAGATGGAGATCGTGTTCCAGTTCGGCACGTTGTGGGTGCAGAACTCCACCACGTCCATCGTCATGCGGTATGCGCCTCGCGGCGGCAGGGCGAACGTCTTCTGGCCGTGGAACTCCTTGAGCGAGTCGTTCTGCACGGTGCCGCGCAGCGTCTCCCACGGCACGCCGACCTTCTCCGCGTGCGCGAGCAGGAATGACAGCAGCACGATGGCCGGGTGGTTGATGGTGAGCGAGATGCTGACTTTGTCGATGGGGATGCCGTCGAAGAGGTCGGACATGTCCCGCGCCGTGTCGATCGCGACGCCGAGCCTGCCGACCTCGCCCTCCGAGAGGGGGTGCAGCGAGTCATAGCCGGTGAGGGTGGGGTGGTCGAAGTCGGTGGAGAGGCCGGTCTGCCCGTGCGCGAGCAGGTACTTGTAGCGCTCGTTCGTGGACTTGGCCGTGCCGAAACCGGCTATCTGGCGGCGCGTCCACTGGCGGGCGCGGTACATGGTGGGGTAGACGCCGCGCGTGAACGGGTAGGCGCCGGGGAAACCGATGTCCGTTGCGTAGTCGAGGTCGGGCGCGTCTGCGGGGGTGTAGATGCGGTCGATCTCACGCCCGGAGACGGTGAGAAAGCGCTCCTGCGACTCGGGCGCGCGCTCGAGCGTCCTGCGTAACTCGTCGTGCTCCCACGCGAGCTCCGCTTCCTGCGCTTTCTTCGTGGCTTTCCGGTCGTAGAGGGTCATGGGCGAGGATTATACGATAGCGAGGTTGAGCGGAGCGCAGAGGTCGCCCCTCACCCGCCGCGCAGGCGCGTCGACCTCTCCCTTCACCCCATCCTAACCTTCCCCCATCGAGGGGGAAGGGACCTGAGGCGGTCGCGTATGATGGGCGCACGCGCCTGTCCGAGGGCGGGCGTAGCCGGAAGGAGCTCCCATGCTGCGCAGCCTCGGCGGGAAGAGCCCGCAGGTCCACCCCACCGCGTTCGTGAGCGAGTTCGCCTACGTCGTCGGCGACGTGCGCATCGGCCCGTACGCCTCCATCTGGCCCGGCGTCGTGCTCCGCTCGGACCGCGGCGTCATGACCATCGGCGAGGGCACCAACATCCAGGACGGCTCCATCTGCCACGCCGACGGCGACCTCACCATCGGCGACTACGTGACGCTCGGCCACGCCGTCATCTGCCACGCCGAGACGGTGGGCGACCATTGCCTGCTCGGCAACAACTGCACGCTCAACGACAAGTCGTCCGTAGGCTCGTGGTGCATCATCGCGGCGGGGGCGGTGCTGCTGGAGGGCCGCAACGTGCCGGACCGCTCCATCGCCGCGGGCGTTCCGGCGAAGGTGCTCGGCCCGCTCACCGACAAGCACTACGAGCTCGTGAAGTTCAACGCCGACGAGTACGTCAAACTCGGCCAGGAGTACAAGGCGGAGGGGACACTGGAGGGGTAGGGGCGCTTGTGAAACGGCGCACAGATGGTTGTCGCGAGGGGCGCCCAACGCCTATAATCGTGGAGGCGGTTCGGGTTCGGGCCGCTGCTCTCTACGCACCCCCGCGTCCACGCTGTCCGTTCGCAAGGGAACGAGGTTCCTGCCTCCGGAGGAACGACGAAACCTCAGGAACGGCGTAAGAGGACGCACCAAGAGGAGGCACCGATGGCCAACCTGCGACTGCCCGGCCCCACGCCCGTCCCGCCAGACGTCTACGAGGCGATGAGCAAGCAGATGATCGATCATCGCGGCGTCGAGTTCGCTGACATGCTCCGCCGCACGACGGCCAATCTCAAGCGCGCCTTCCAGACTGAAAACGACCTCTACGTCCTCACGTCCTCCGGCACCGGAGCGATGGAGGCCGCCGTCGTCAACACGCTCTCGCCCGGCGAGCGCGTCCTAGGCGTCACCATCGGCAACTTCGGCGACCGTTTCCTCAAGATCGCATCGGCCTACGGCGCCAGCGTCAACGAGCTGAAGTTCCCGGACGGCGACGTCGCCATCCCGGAGCAGATACGGCAGGCCCTGAAGGACGACCCGGACGTAACGACGGTGCTGGTCACGCACAACGAGACGTCGACGGGCATCACGAACGACCTCGAGACCATCGCGGGCATCGTGAAGGGCGAGTTCGACAAGATGATCCTCGTCGACGCCATCTCGTCGCTCGGCTCCATCAGGCTTCCGGTGGACGAGTGGGGCCTCGACGTGGTGGTCGCCGGTTCGCAGAAGGGCTGGATGTGCCCGCCCGGCCTCGCCATGATCAGCTTCAGCGAGCGCGCGTGGAAGGCCGCCGAGACGTCGAAGATGCCGAAGTTCTACTTCAGCATGACCGAGGCGGAGAAGTCGCTGAAGATGGGGCAGACGCCGTGGACGCCCGCCATCTCGCTCCTGTTCGGCCTCGACTACGCCGTGCAGCAGATGCTCGCCCGCGGCGACATGCAGGCCGTGTACGACTTCCACCAGGAGATCGCCCAGTACACGCGCGACGGCCTCAAGGCGATGGGCATCGGGCTCGTCGCGAAGGACGAGCGCTTCGCGTCCAACACCGTGACCGCCGCCTGGGTGCCGGAGGGCATCACCGACGAGGCGCTGCTCGCGATGCTCCGCGACGACTACGACATCATCGCGGCGGAGGGTCGCGGCCTGCTCACGGGGCGTGTGTTCCGCATCGGCCACATGGGCTACGTGAACCAGGAGGACATCGACGACGTGTTCGGCGCGCTGAAGGACGCGCTGCCGAAGCTCGGGCGCCAGGCGTCGGCGGTGGGGCAGGCGTGACCCGGCGGAGGCTGGCATGGCCAGGGTCCTTGTAGCCGACCCTATCGACGAACTCGGCGTTGCGCGACTGAAGGCCGCCGGGCACCAGGTGGACGTCCGCAAGGGACTCAGCGAGGACGAGTTGTGCGCCATCGCCGGCGACTACGAGGCGATGGTTGTCCGCAGCGAGACGAAGGTCACCGAGCGCATCATCGAGCACGCCACGAAGATGGTGGGCATCGGGCGCGCGGGCGTGGGCGTCGACAACATCGACGTGGCCGCCGCCACGCAGCACGGCATCGCGGTCGTGAACTCGCCCACGGGCAACACCATCGCCGCCGCCGAGCACGCGTTCGCTCTCATGATCTCGCTCGCCCGGAACATCCCGCAGGCTGACGCCTCGATGCGCCGCAGCGAGTGGACACGCTCCCGCTTCATGGGCGTTGAACTGCGCGGCAAGACACTCGGCATCATCGGCCTGGGACGCGTCGGCTCGGAGGTCGCGCATCGGGCGCGGGCCTTCCAGATGCGCGTCGTTGCGTACGATCCCTACATCTCGCTGGAGCGCGCGCGGAGCCTCGGCGTCGAGTCCGTCTCGATGGAAGGGCTGCTCCGCGAGTCCGATTTCATCAGCATCCACACGCCGCTCACCTCCGGCACCAAGAGCCTGATCGGCAAGGCGGAGTTCGCGCTCCTGAAGGAAGGCGTCCGCATCGTGAACGCGGCGCGCGGCGGCCTCGTGGACGAGCGCCTGCTGCAGGAAGGGCTGGCGAGCGGCAGGATCGGCGGCGCGGCGCTGGACGTCTATCCCGTCGAGCCGCCCGAGGACCTGCCGCTGCGCGAAGAGCAGCGCGCGGTGCTCACGCCCCACCTGGGCGCATCCACGGAGGAGGCGCAGGTGGAGGTGGCGCTGGAGGTGGTCGATCAGTTGCTCTCCGTCCTGAGCGGCGGGGCGGCGCAGTACACCATCAACATGCCGTTCGTTCCGCAAGAGGTCATGGAAGCGCTCGGCCCCTATCTGCCCGTCGCAACGACGATGGGACGACTCGCCATCCAGCTCGCCGACGGCCAGTTAGAGACCGTCGCGGTCCGCGTCGCTGGGGAGATCGCGCACCACGACATCGAGATACTCGCGTCCGCGGCGCTGGTGGGAGTGCTCAGTGTCGCTACCGACATGCGCATCAACCTGGTGAACGCCCAGGCGATGGCGCAGGAGCGCGGCATCAGGATCGTCGAGGAGAAGGACCCGGAAGGGGCCGAGCAGTACCTGAACCTGGTGGGCGTCGAGGTGCGTTCGACCGGCGGCACGGTCTACATCGCGGGAACGTCGGTGCACGGCACGGTGCACCTGAACCGCCTCAACGACTTCACCCTCGACATGGACCCGAGCGCGCCCTACATGCTCTTCACCACGCACACCGACCAGCCGGGCATGATCGGCAAGGTCGGCACGATAGCGGGCGAACACGATGCGAACATCTCCTTCATGGAGGTGGGGCGCGCGGCCCCGCGGGGGGCTGCCACGATGATCGTGGGGTTCGACGACCCCGTAACGGACGAGATGCTCAGGGACATCAAGGCCATCGAGGGCATGACCACCGCGCGGCTCGTGACGTACGAGACGTCGGAGCCGGTGCAGCCGCGGCTCAGGGGGACGTAGGGGGCTGCGGCGTTCTTGTCCGTGCTCTGGCCGCGTGCTACGATGCGGCACACCGTTCGTTAGGAATTTCACGAACAGACGCTGCCCATGACGACCACATCCAGACCGCATGGCGCCCCCGGCCCCGCTTCGTCCGAGTCCCTGCGCGAACGCGCTCGCCGGGCGGTCGCGGAGCAGCCTTCGCCCACGGTCACGATGCTGTCGTCGCTGCTGGCCGCGCAGGACGAGCTTGGCTATCTCCCGTACGAGGCCGTCGACGAGGTCTCGCTGCGCACCGGCGCCAGCGTCAACGAGGTGTGGGCGGTCGCGTCGTTCTACCCCAACTTCCGGTTCACGCCCCCGGCGCGCCACTCGGTCGAGGTCTGCTGGGGGCCGACGTGCCACGTCCTTGGAGCGCAGCCCATCCTGCAGGGCCTCGTGAACCACCTCGGCCTCGACGGGGAGGGCGACACCGAGGACGGCAGCATCTCGCTGAAGTACAACACCTGCCTCGGCGTCTGCCCGCACGCCCCGGCGATGAGCTTCGACCACGAACTGGCCGGGCGCATGTCGCTCGACGAGGCGGTCAGCCGCGTCGAACGCATCCGGGCGGCCGACGGCGCAGGGGAGCAGCAAGCGTGACGGAGGCGTACGATGCCCTGGTGCAGCGCGCGGCGGCGCGGTGGGACGAACTGCACGCCAGGCCGTGGGTGCGCGTCGGCACCGGGCTGATGGGCGAGGCGGTGGGCGCGCTCGAAGTGCTCGCGGCGCTCCGGGAGGCCGTCGAACGGACGGGTGTCGAGGCGACGCTCTCCGAGGTCGGAACGACCGGCCTCTGCTACGCGGAGCCGATCGTGGACGTCCACGTCCCGAACGCCCCGCGCGTCCTCTACGGCAACGTCCGCCCCGAGCAGGTCGAGACCATCGTGCAGCGGCACGTCGTTGGCGGCGAGCCGGTGGCGGAGCTGGCGCTCGCGAGCGTCGACTCGGACGTGGCAGGCGTTCCGCGCCTCGAGGACCTGCCGATGATGCGCGGCCAGGTGCGCGTCGCACTCCGCAACGCGGGTGAGATCGACCCCACCGACATCGACCAGTACGTCGCGCGGGGCGGCTTCTCCGGACTCGACAAGGCGCTGTCGTCGCTCACGACGGAGCAGACGCTCGACGAGATCAAGAACTCCGGCCTCCGCGGACGCGGCGGCGCGGCGTTCTCCACCGGCATGAAGTGGGGCTTCCTCGCAGGCAACCCTGCGCCGCAGAAGTACATCCTCTGCAACTGCGAGGAAGGCGACCCCGGCGCGTTCAACGACAAGACGATCCTGGAGTCCGACCCGTTCACGCTCATCGAAGGGTGCATCATCGCGGGATACGCGACCGGCGCGAGCAACGGCATCGTCTTCATCCGCCATGGGCACGACTCGCCGATAGACCGCACGCGCGCCGCGATACAGGCGTGCTACGACAATGGCGTGCTCGGGAGCAGCGTCCTCGGCACCGAGTTCTCGTTCGACATGGAGGTCTCGCTCGTCGGCGAGTCGTACGTCGCGGGCGAGGAGACGGCGCTGATGGAGGCGATAGAGGGCAAGCGCTCCATGCCCCGCTTCCGCCCACCGTTCCCGGCGGCCTACGGCGTGTGGGGCAAGCCGTCCAACATCAACAACATCAAGACGCTCAGCTACGCGCCGGAGATCGTGCGGCGGGGCGCCGAGTGGTTCTCGAGCATCGGCACGGAGAAGAGCACGGGCACCGCCATCGCCTGCCTCTCCGGCGACATCCGCTATCCGGGTCTCGTCGAGGTCCCGTTCGGGCTGACGGTGCGTGACGTCATCGAGGGGATGGGCGGCGGCGAGCCGGGTGGCAAGGCGCTGAAGTTCCTGCAGACCGGCGGCCCGCTCGGTGGCGTGCTCCCCGCGGAGCAGTTCGACATGGTGCTCGACTTCGACGAGATGGTCGCTGCGGGCGCGATGTTCGGCTCCGGCGGTCTCATCGTCTGCAATGAGGAGCGTTCGGTCGTCGACCTGACGCGGACGCTGGTGGCGTTCGACCAGATGGAGTCGTGCGGCAAGTGCTTCCCGTGCAGGCTTGGGATGAGCCACATCCTGGAGATACTGGAGCGCATCGCGGGCGGCAAGGGCAGGAGCGGCGATATGGAGTTGATGGAGCGCGTCGGCGTGAACATGCGCGGCGGCTCGCTCTGCGGCCACGGACAGTTGGGCTACAACCCCGTCGCGAGCGCGGTGCGCTTCTTCGGCGGCGAGTTCGAGGCGCAGCTGGAGGACGGCGCGCCAGCGCTCACATCGTTCGTGGGACCGAAGTCCACGCGGCGCGGCGCGCAGATGTCCGGCGATACGCCGACGGCGTCGGTGAAGCCGGACTTCGTGATGCAGATCGAGGCTAAGCCCGTCGCACGGGAGGGAAGCGTTGCTTAAGCGGCCGACGTCCAGGGACACCCTCACCCGCCGCTGCGCGGCGACCTCTCCCCCAGGAGAGGTGGGATCAGACGCCCGAGAGATTCCTCGGCTCCGCTGCGCTTCGCTCGAAATGACAGGCAAGAGGGGCGAGGTTCCTGCCTTCGCAGGAACGACGGAGCTGGAGACCGAGTAAGGCAGGACATGGCAGACGAGATCACGATCACGATAGACGGGCAGGAGGTCACGACCGAGCCCGGGAAGATGGTGGTGCAGGCGGCGAACGACGCCGGCATCTACATCCCGTACCTCTGCTACCACCCCGGCATGAAGCCGTACGGCGCGTGCCGCATGTGCGTCGTGGAGGTCGAGGGCCAGCGCGGCACGCCCGCCTCATGCACGCTGCCGGTGCGCGACGGCATGGTGGTGAACACGAAGGGCGGCGAGGCCGTGCAGGTGCGGAACACCACGCTCGACCTGCTGCTGTCGGAGCACCCCCACGGATGCCTCACGTGCCACCGGATAGACCTCTGCGGCCCGCAGGACATCTGTCTGCGCCACGTCGACGTGGTCGACCGGTGCGTCACCTGCCCCAAGAATGAGCGCTGCGAACTGAAGGACACCACGCGCTTCCACACGCAGGAGCTCGTCTCCCCGCTCACGTACCAGTACCGCAACCTGCAGGTGGAGACGAAGGACCCCTTCTACGACAGGGATTACAACCTCTGCATCGTCTGCGCGCGCTGCACGCGGGCGTGCGACGAGCTCCGCGGCGACGTTGCGATAGGCATGACGGAGCGCGCGGGGCAGGTGCTCGTCGGGACGGTGATGGGCGACTCGCTCCTGGAGTCCGGCTGCGAGTTCTGCGGCGCGTGCATCGACGTCTGCCCGGTCGGCGCGTTGACCGAGACCTCCTACAAGTGGGAGCGTCCCGCGCGCGTCGAGCAGTCGGTCTGCGCCGAGTGCCCGGTGGGCTGCACGATGACGTACGAGGTCAACCACTGGGAGCGTGTCGTGCGCGCGGTGCCGGAGCTGAACGCTCCGGCCAACCTGGGGCAGGCGTGCTTCAAGGGCAAGTTCGGGTTCGAGTACGTCAACGACAAGCGCCGCATCCGGAAGCCGCTCGTGCGCCGGGACGGCGAACTGCAGGAGGCCTCGTGGGAAGAGGCGATAGCCGCCGCCGCCGAAGGTCTGGCGCAGCACAGGGGTCCCGCGTTCGCGCTGATGGCGAACCCGCGGAACACGAACGAAGAGCTGTACGCGGCGCAGAAGTTCGCCCGCGCCGCGATGGGCTCGAACGCCGTCGACGTCGCGTCGAACGATCGCCCCGGCATCATCGAGGGGCTGCAGGACACGTTCGGCTACTTCGCCGGAACGATGAACATATGGGAACTCGCGGACTCCGCCGCCGTCATGGTGGTCAGTGCAAACCTTACTGAAGAACAGAATGTCGTCGGCGTGCCGATCAAGCGCGCCGTCCGCGCCGGTACGCAGCAGCTCATCGTCGTCGACTCGCGGGAGGTTGAGCTCACCCGCTACGCGACGCTCTGGCTGAGGCCGTACCCCGGCACCGACTCCGTCCTGCTCGGCGGCCTGCTGCGCTGCATCGTCGACAACGGGCTGGCGGGCATGGAGTTCGTCAACGAGCGCGCGGAGGGCTGGGACGACCTCGTGGCCTGCCTCGAACCATTCACGCTGGAGGCTGTCGCTGCCGAGACCGGCGTACCCGCCGAACAGATCGAGCAGGCGGCGCGCATCTATGCAGAGGCGTCGTCGGCAGCGCTGCTGTTCGCCGGCGACAGCACGGTCGGCGGGACGCGCCGCACGATGTCGCGGATGGTGGCCGCGCTCGCCGTCGCAACGGGGAACGTCGGCAAGCATGGCGCGGGCGTGATGCCGCTGTACCAGGGTGCGAACGCGCAGGGCGCCTTCGACATGGGGGCCTGGGCCGCATCGCTGCCGGGCCACAACCTGCTGGACGACGCAGGCGCACGCGAGGCTTTCGGCAAGCTCTGGGGCGTTCCCGTTCCGGACGAGCGCAACCCGGGCAACCGCAGCATCTTCACACGGGCGCGCGACGGCGGCATCAAGGCGATGGTGATGCTGGGCGACCATGTCCACTACGAGGACGGTACGCTCGGCGACGTGATGGGCGGGCTCGACGCGCTCGAGTTCCTCGTGGCGACGAGCGCGTTCCCGTCCGAGATCACGGAGCGGGCGCACGTCGTCTTCCCTGCGGAGGTCTGGGCCGAGAAGACGGGTACGTACACCAACATCGAGCGCCGGGTGCAGCCGCTTCGCAAAGTGGCGAAGAACAAGCGCGTGGACTCCCGCAGCGACCTCGACGTGCTCTGCGCGATCGCCGGCGCGATGGGAGCTCAGGGCTTCTCCTGGGACAGCCCGCCGCAGGTGCTCGACGAGATAGCGCAGGTCATGCCCGAGTACGCGGGCATCTCGTGGGAGCGGCTGCTGCGCGAGCGGCTGGAGATCGTGACCACTCCCAGCGACGAGCCGCAGCCGACCCAGGTGATGTACACGGGCAACGTGCTCACGGGCCTGCAGTGGCCGTGTGCGCCGCAGGGGAGCACCCTCACCCCAGCCCTCTCCCAGGGGGAGAGGGAGCCAAACAGCCGGTTCCGCCATGGCAAGGCGCGGCTGCAGCCGGTCGCGTGGCACCCGCGCCCCACGGTCGACCCGCAGTTCCCGCTCATGCTGGCGCACGGGCGAGTGCTGCTGGAGCCGGGCCGCAAGCCGAACGTCACAGTGGTCGGCAAGCGCAACCGCATCGAGCGGGAGGAGCGCTTCGTGCTCAATCCCGCCGACGCCGCTGCCGCCAGACTCGGCGAGGGCGACACGGCCTCGGTGACGACGGCTGACGGGGCCGAGCGTCGCGGCGTGGTCGCGCTCTCGGATGCCGTACCCGCGGGCGTGGTGTCGCTGACCACGCTCTTCGGCGAGCTGGCGGTCGAGGTCGACGCCTCGGAACGCCCGGATCCCATGAACCACATCGCGCGGCTGAACGCCGCGCCTGCCCGGATCGCCCGCGCAGCCGACTGACGGAGGAATATGACGCAATCGCAGGACCGTCTGGCCAATCTGCCGCGCGCATACGTGGCGAAGAAGCAGGAAGTGGCGGAAGACCTCTTCCTGATGTGGCTCCGCCCCGACGAGCCGTTCCGCTTCAAGCCCGGCCAGTACATCACGATAGGGACGGGCGGGATCGAGCGGCCATACTCGATCGCGTCCGCTCCGTACGAGTCGCTCATCGAGCTGTTCATCGAGTACGTGCTGCCGGAGTACGGCGGGAAGCTGACGCCGATGCTGTGGAACCTGCACGTGGGAGACTCGGTCTCCATGCGCCCGCGCGCCAAGGGACTGTTCGTCTTCCAGCCGCAGTTCCACCATCACCTTATGCTGGGCACCGTGACGGGCGTCGCGCCCTTCGTGAGCATGATCCGCCAGGCGCTGAAGGACAACATCCGCGGCCACCACTTCTACGTGATGGAGGGCGCGAGCCACCAGGACGAGTTCGTCTACGACTCGGAGCTCCAGCGCCTCGCCGAGCGCCTGCCCGAACTGGTCACGTTCGTGACGACGGTGAGCCGTCCACAGGCGGAGCGCAACCGTAGCTGGAACGGTCCCACCGGCAGGGTGAACACGCTCGTCGAGGAGTACATGAAGCGGTGGAGCCTGCCGAAGGACGACACCGCCATCTACCTCTGCGGCAACCCCGGCATGATCGAGGACGTGAAGGAGCGCCTCGCGGGACAGGACTGGCACCTCTACGAGGAACGCTTCTGGAAGGAAGACGAGTAAACTGCGGGTGCACACTCGCGGAGGGAGCAGCCCATGGAAGTCAAGGAACTCGGCCACGTTGTCCTGTTCGTCGCGGACGTCGAGCGCTCGCGCCACTTCTACACGGACGTCCTCGGCTTCAGCGAGATACGCCGCGAGGGCCAGCGCCCCAACACGGCGATGTACTCCACGGGCCGCACCCACCACGAGCTCTACCTGATGCAGGTGGGCGAGGACGCGCAGCCCATCCCGCAGGGGAAGCGTCTGGGGATGTATCACATTGGCATCAAGATCGGTACGACCGACGAGGAGCTGAGGGACGCGCTCGCCGAGCTGCAAGAGGCCGGAGTGCGCGTGGTCGGCTCGAACGACCACGGCCAAACTCACAGCCTCTACATCCTCGATCCCGACGGCAACGAGATCGAGCTGTACATCGACGTGCAGCCGGAGACGTGGCGCGAGGAGTTCGCGCAGGAGGTCCCGCTCCGGCCCGCGCTGCGGTAGGGGGCGCTCTCACCCCCATCCTAACCTTCCCCCATCGAGGGGGAAGGGACCCGACAGGGCTGCGAGGTTCCTGCCTTCGCAGGAACGACGGGGACAGGTGCGCATTTCCGTTTGTCGGGCTGGCTGACTAGAATCGTTCCGTGGCCAGCCCCGTCCGCAAGCAGTACCTGGAGATAAAGTCGCGCTACCCGGATGCGCTGCTCCTGTACCGCATGGGCGACTTCTACGAGACGTTCGACGAGGATGCCCGGCTCGCCGCGCGCGATCTGGAGATAGTCCTCACGCAGCGCGACATGGGGCAGGGTGAGGTCGTTCCCCTCGCAGGGATCCCGTACCACGCGCTGGACAGCTACCTCGCCAAACTGGTCCGCAAGGGCCATCGCGTCGCCATCGCGGAACAGACGAGCGAGCCGGACGGCAGAACGCTCGTGAGCAGGGACGTGGTGCGCGTCGTGACGCCCGGCACCGTCATCGAGCCGGGGATGCTCGACTCCGGCGCGAACAACTACCTCGTCGCCGTGGCGCAGGGCGGCGCGCAGTCCGGCATCGCGTTCGTAGACATCACCACCGGCGAGTTCGCGGTGACGCAGCTGCCCTCCGGCGCGGTCCCGCAGGAGATCGCACGGCTTGCTCCGTCCGAGTTGCTGCTGCCGGAGGGAGCACTCAACATCGATGGACAGGATAACGGGGTAGGGGGCGAGTGGCAGGTGACGCGGGTGGACCGTGCAGCGTTCGCTCCCAACGCGGCGCGACGGCGCGTGCTCGACCACTTCGGCGTGCGCTCGCTCGACGCCTTCGGATGCGAGGGGCTGGAGTTCGCGACGGCCGCCGCGGCGGTGGTGCTGGACTACGTCGGCAGCACGCACATGGCCGCACTGCCCCTGCTGACCGGCCTGCGGACGTACTCGACCGACGCCTTCATGGCGCTCGACCCGCAGACGCGGCGGAACCTCGAACTGTTCGAGGGAGGACGCTGGGGGGCGAAGGGGCAGTCGCTGCTGAGTGTGCTCGATCACACCGAGACGCCGATGGGCGCGCGGCTGCTCCGGCGCTGGCTCGGCCAGCCGCTGCTCGACCTCGCCGAGCTCGAGCGCCGTCTTGACGCCGTCGCGTGGCTGCACGCCTCGGACGTCCGCCGCCAGCGGATACGGGCGGAACTGGCCGAGGTATCCGATCTGGAGCGTGCGATGCAACGCATCGGCACTGGCGTCGCCTTCCCGCGCGAACTGGTGGGGCTGCGGCGCTCGCTGGAGCGCGTTCCGGCGCTGCGCGCGTTGACGGAGGAGGCCGGGGCCGACCTGGCATGGCTCACGTCGGAGCTGGACCCGTGCGCGAGCGCGGTTGAGCGCATCGCGGCTGCCATCGCCGACGACCCCCAGGGCGACGCGGGGCAAGGGAGGGTCGTCCGCGAGGGCTACTCCGAGGAGATGGACGAGGTGCGGATGGCGGCGCAGGACGCACGCTCCTACATCGCGGGGCTGGAGCGGAAGGAGCGCGAGCGCACCGGCATTCCCAACCTGAAGGTCGGCTACAACAAGGTGTTCGGCTACTACCTGGAGGTCTCCAACGCTCATAGCGGGAGCGTGCCGGACGACTACGTCCGCCGCCAGACGCTCGTCAACGCGGAGCGGTTCTACACGCAGGAGCTGAAGGAGCACGAGAACCGCGTGCTGAGCGCGGGCGACCGGTTGCAGGAGCTGGAGACGGCCATCTACAAGCAGGTCTGCCGCGAGGTCGCGGCGCACGCCACGGCGATCCTCGCGACCGCCGCAGCGCTCGCGACGCTCGACGCCCTGTTGTCGCTCGCCGAGTCCGCGGTGCGCTACGGCTACGTGCGGCCCGTGCTCGACGAGGGCGAGCGGCTCGTGCTGCGCGACGCGCGGCACCCGGTCGTGGAGCGCTTCCTGCCCAGCGGCGCGTTCGTTCCCAACGACGCCGAGCTCTCAACGGACGAGAACCAACTGGTGATCCTCACGGGCCCGAACATGGCGGGGAAGTCCACCTATCTCCGTCAGGTGGCGGTGGCCGTGCTGATGGCGCAGATCGGCTCGTTCGTACCTGCGGCGGAGGCGCACGTCGGACTGGTCGACCGTATCTTCACCCGCGTCGGCCTGCAGGACGACCTTGCATCGGGGCAGTCCACGTTCATGGTCGAGATGGTCGAGACCGCCGCGATACTCCACCACGCCACCCGGCGGTCGCTCGTGATACTGGACGAGATAGGCCGGGGCACCTCGACGTTCGACGGGCTCTCGATCGCACAGGCGGTCGCCGAGCACATCCACGACGCGTCCCGCCTCGGCTGCCGGACGCTGTTCGCGACGCACTACCACGAGCTGACGGCGCTGGCCGACCGCCTGCCGCGCGTCCGCAACCTGAGCGTTGCCGTCTCTGACCGCGACGGCGAGGTGGTCTTCCTGCACCGCATCATCCAGGGGGGAGCGGACAGGAGCTACGGCGTGCACGTGGCGCAACTCGCGGGCCTGCCGAGGCCGCTCATCGCGCGGGCGGAGGAGCTGCTCGCGGAGCACGAGAGCGCGCCTGCGAAAGGCCGTGGCACGAGAGGGAAGCGTCCCCTTCCGGGCGCGCCTCCCCAGAGCGCGATGCCGCTCTTCGGTGGCGTCTCACCGGAGGCGTCGCGCATCCTCGCTGAACTGCGTGAGCTGGACCTGGACAATCTCACGCCGCGCCAGGCGCTGGACAAGCTCGCGGAACTGCGGGAGCAGGCGGGGGAGGAGTGAGGTGAACACAGCCTCGTGGGGAGCGTTCGAGGAGGCATCGCCGGAGCTGGCGCGGCTGGGGCGGGGACTGTTCGACGAGACGGGGTTGGTGATACTGGGGACGGTACGCAGGGACGGCTCCCCGCGCATCAGTCCCGTGGAGTTCTTCATCTTCGGGGGCGAGCTATACCTCGGCATGATCTGGCAGTCGTTCAAGGCGCTGGACCTCCAGCGCGACCCCCGGTGCATGGTGATGAACACGGTGCACGACCGGATGCTGAAGGACGGCGAGTTCAAGATGTCCGGCATCGCGACCGAGGTGACCGACGACGCCGAGCGCCAGGCATGGTCTGCGGCGCTCCTCGAACACATGGGCTTCTCTCCGGAAGACGGCGGCGAACCGTATCACCTGTTCAAGATAGGCATCCTCACCGCCTCGTTCGCGAAGATCGAGAACGCCGACTGGTTCCGGTTGTCCTGGCGGGCGGGAGATCAAGCGGAGCTTGCGCGTGGCGGCTAGAATAGGCCTTATTGAGACGTGAGCAGCGCGGGAGGTACGCGATGGTGCCAGAGTCAAAGGCGAACGGCAAGGCGGAGATGAGCCTTGCGGAACAGTTCGCGCTGCACCCGGAACTGGACGAACCGGAGGAGTTCCTCGGCGGGCCGTACAACCTCTCCGTGTGGCATCCGAAGGACGCGGAGCACCGGCACTTCCAGGAGAACGCACCCAGGGCCGGCGAGCCGATGCCCGATTTCACGCTTCCGGTGCTGGACGGCGGTGAACTGACGCTGTCGTCGCTGCGCGGCAAGCCGGTGATGATCGAGTTCGGCTCCGTCACCTGACCGCCATGCGTGGCGGAGTCTCCGTCCATGGAAGACCTCGCGAGCAGGTACGCGGACGACGCGCACTTCCTGTTCGTCTACACGCGGGAGGCGCATCCCGGCGAGTACTACCCGCCCATCCACTACTACGAGCAGAAGGTGCTGCACGCGCGCTCGTTCAGGGAGCGTTTGGGGATAGGGCGCACCATCCTCGTGGACTCGGTGCAGGGGAAGGTGCACCGAGTGTTCGGGGGTGTATCGAACATGTCGTGGATCGTCGACCACACGGGACGCGTCGCGTACCGCGCCGCGTGGACGGTGGCGGACGACATCGAACGCGCGCTCCAGGAGGTGCTGCGAGCGCGGATGCTCAAGCGCGAGGGACAGCCCGCGGCGGTGTTCTACCGGGAGATCGTGGGCCTGCGCACGATGCGCGAGGGGCCGCCGGACGGCCTGCCGCGGTACATGGGCGGCGAGGTCGCCGCACGGCAGTTCGAGGCCGCTCGCAGGCAGACGGAACGGGCGTAGGGGCCGAAGACATGCCGATCTACGAGTTCAGATGCAATGCGTGCGACGCGAAGTCGTCGGCCTTCTTCCGGTCGATGCGTTCGGACGCGGCGGCGGCTTGCGGCCGCTGCGGGAGCGCCGACACGCGGCGGCTGTTCTCCACATTCAAAGTGCGGATGCCGCGTCCCGGTCCGGACCAGCTCAACAAGGCGGAGCTGCTGGATGGCGTCGACTACACGAACCCCGCCTCGATGGCGCAGTTCTTCCGCAAGATGGGGAGCGCCTTCGACGACGAGCCGAACGAGCACATGGACGAGATCGTGGGGAGGCTCGACCACGGCGAGCCGGTCTACAAGGCGCTCGACCTGGACATGGGGCACTCGCACGGGGCTGCTGAGAGCGAGTAGGGGCCTCACCCGCCGCGACATGCGCGTCGACCCGTTCGGCAAGCTCAGGGCAGGCTCTCTCCCAAGGGGAGAGGTGGAGGAAGGGAGCCCACAAGGGACGGCCCTACACCAAGCGAGGTTCATGCCTTCGCAGGAACGACGAGGGTGGTTCGACAGGCTCACCATGAGCGGGTTTGACAGGAGCCCACCGTGGGCGGACTTGACAGGGGCTCACCATGAGCGGGCGATCCCTGAGAGATTTCTCGGCTCCGCTGCGCTTCGCTCGAAATGACAAGGGGCACCGTGTGCCCGGACAATGAAGAGAGGGGCAGGATTCCTGCCCCTCTCTCGTTCCGGTGCTGTCGGGTCTCTGCCTAGTCGGGGACGTTGGCGAACGCCGGGAAGACCTTCAGCGGGTTCTTGTTGACGATGGTGAGCTTGTCCTCCTCTGACAGTATGGGCAGGTAGTCGATCACCGGGAGCAGGTTGTCCGAGGTGAGGCCGACGCCCGTGTGAGACGGGTGGTCGCTCTCCTGGCGGACGTTACGGCCTGAGCCGGGCGCCTCGGTGCCGAATGCCATGTTGGCGACGCCCCACTGCTTGATGGCGAGCTCCAAGTAATCGATGTCGTAGGTGCAGGTGTCGAAGAAGAGGTTGTCGCCCTCCCAGTTGCCGCGATGGCGCGAGGAGGCGATGAACCGGTCCAGCGCTCCGCCGGCGTGGGCGATGCAGATACGCAGGCCGGGGAACTTCGAAAAGATGTCGCTGTAGGCGAGGATGCGGGTCGCGAGGAACGTCTCGACGACGAACCCGACCTGGTAGTTGCCGGGGATGTGGCCGATGCGGGGGTCCAGGCAGTTGGTGCCGTGGATGAACACCGGGATGTTCCACTCCTGGCACTTCTCGTAGACGGGGTACCAGTACGGCTCGTGCATGCCGGGAGAGTTGTGGCGACCGTCGGGGTCGGGGCTGAGGTACGTGCCGACGAAGCCGTAATCCTTGACCGCCTTCTCGAACTCCGGGAGGCAGTTGCTCAGGTCTGGCGCTTCGGCGATCTGCGGCAGCATGGATGCGCCCAGGTACCGCGTCGGGAAGTTGTCGACCTGCTTCTTGATGGTGTCGTTGGTGAGCTCGCACCACGGGCCATACAGGTTGCGGGGCATCCAGCCCATCATGGTGAATGGCCGGGGGCCGATGACCTGGACGTCGATGTTGCGCTCGTCCATGTACTCGGTGTGCATGGTATTCGTCTTCAGGAATGCCTCGTCGCTGAACGCCCCGGAGCCGGAGCCGCTCTTCAGCGGGCTGTCGCCGAGGTGGCCGGAGGAGAACCCTCCGACTACCCACGTGCGCACCGACTCAGGCGCCGATACGTGGCCGTGGACGTCGAAAACCTTCGTGCCTTTGAACATGTCCCCCCTCCTGATACCCGCTGCGAGAGCGGCTGTGTTAGTGAGACGCCGACGGCTGGAAGTCATCCCTCGTCTGTGTCGCGCCGTTACGTCGCGCGGAGGGTAGTCCTTCCAGCCGCCGGTTGCAACCTCTGTATCGATAACTCCTGTATCGATAAGGAGGGGGTTGCCGGTTACGCCACCAGGATGCCCGCTTCGGACGGGAGCTGGTCGAATATCTTGGCGTTGGCGTACTGGGGGTGGACGGGCACCTGATGCTGCAGCTCAATCATCTTCCCGGTCTTCCCGGACTCGATGACGGCGAGCGTCGCCTCAAGCGTCGCCATGCCCCACTCGGGCGTGTGGTAGACGGGCGCGCCGTTGACGACTGCGTCGTAGAGCTCCTTGAGCTCGGCACGGCGGTTCATCGCCCATCCGGACGGAGGCTTCAGGTCGATCGTGTGGTGGCCCTCGTTGTCGTAGATGGTGATGCCGTAGGCGGAGCGGGTGATGTCGCCACGCTCGCAGGAGACGACCACGAAGCCGGGCTCGGCGGGCACCCACGGTTCGCCGCCGGGGTCGCGGTTCTGTCCCTCGCGCTTGAACACCTCGACCTCGCGCTCGCCGCCGATGCGGATCGCCTGCTTGTCGGACTCCTCGTCGCGTGTGCCGCTGATCATGCCGTCGCGCACGAGTATGCGCTCCGCCTCGTCGTAGCGCTGGCGGTCGTGGCCCCAGGGAACGAGCTGAGCACCCATGAAGTAGCCGTGCGCGTTGTGGATGATGGTGGAGACGGCGCCGTTTTCGAACTCGAACAGCGCAGAGTAGTAGCCGGGGATGGAGCGCTCCGGCATCCACTGGCCGACGACGCCGCGCACGTTCTTGACCATACCGCCGCCGAGCAGGCGCACGGTGTCGATCTGGTGCGGGCCCTGCCGGTAGACGAGGCCGCCGCCCTGCGCGAGGTCCAGTTCCTCACTGACGCGGGGGCGGAGCAGCCAGTCCGTGTAGGCCATGAAGTTGATGGCCTTCACCGCGCCGAGCTGGCCGGACTCGATGATGCTGTACATCTTGCGGAACGGCGGGATGAACGAGCGCGTGTGGCCGGCGATGAGCACGTTGCCCGTGCGCTTCGCGGCGTCGCACATCGCCTGCGCCTCTTCGAGGTTGAGCGCCATCGGCTTCTCGACGACGACGTGCTTGCCGTGCTCGAGCGCGTAGATGGTCATGGGCGCGTGGAACTTGTTGGGCGTCGAGATCCAGACCGCCTCGACGTCGTCGTCCTCGCACAGCTCCTCGATGCTCGCGTAGGCCTTCGCCTCGTAGCGGGCCTGGAAGCGCTCCCGCGTCAGCGGGTTGATGTCCGCCCCGGCGATGAGGTCGATCTCCTCCATCTGCTCGAAGGCGGGGAGCATCTCCGTGCCGCCCACACCGATGCCCGCCATCGCCACGCCAAGTGTTCGCTTTGTGGTCATATCGCTCTCCTTCTGCCAACGTAATCTCCCCACTCATGCGCCACGTGGGGCTTTTGGCAGTGTTATACACCCGCGCGCGCAAGAGCGCCACGCTCACCCCTCCTGCTCTGCCAACTCCTCGTGCAGCAGGTCTTCGGCGTAGCGGAGCAGCGTCTGTTCGCGGTCGTCGGGCGTGGCCTTCGACTGGAAATAGCGGCGCAGGGCGTCGAGCGGCTCGATGCGCTCGGCGTCCTCCCACGGTAGGCGCGTACGGCGCTCGCGCTCGACGCGGCGCTCGATGCCCGCGACGAAGAACGCAGGGGCGAGCGCCGCGCGGACGTCCGCCTCGCGGAACGCGGGCTCCTGCTCGGCGCGCATGTCGATCCGCAGGCGGACGATGGAGCGCGCCAATTCCTCCTCGGGGTGTGCGGCAACGGCCTGCACCGCCGCCTCCGTGGGGTTCTCCATCGGACCCGTAGCGACGCGTATCGTGAGCATGGGACGGGCAGGGGTCGGCACGAACCCGTAGCCGGTGAGCCGCTCGCCCTGCGGTCGGGCGGGGTCGACCTCCGCGACGACGAAGCCCTTGTCCTCGCGCTCCTCGCTGAAGTCCACGCGCTCGATGCTGCCCGCGTAGACGACCGGGGGATGTTCCGTGAGCACCTGGTGCTTGTGGATATTGCCGAGCGCGACGTAGTCGAACTGCGGTATGGCGACCGTGCCGAGGCTGAGGACGTGGTCGTTGCCGAGCATCATGGACTGCTCGGAGGCGGTCTTCGCTCCGGCGATGTTGACGTGAGCGCAGAGCACGGCAGGGAGGGAAGGATCGAGCCTGTCGACCTCTTCCTGCAGGTACGTGACGAGCCCTGCCTCGACCTCCTGCTTGATCTGGTCCAGCGTCTTACCGCGCGTCTCCTCACGGTTCATGAACTGGCCGATGCGAACCCACGGCAGCGCAACGACCTGCACGTCTCCGGCGTTGGTGGCGATGCGGTGCGTGCCGAGCGTCTGCCCGACGGTGACGTTGGCGACGCTGAGCGTGGGGAAGATCTCGAGCGCGGTGGCGCGGTTGGCGACGTGCGGCAGGTCGTGGTTGCCGATGGTGAGGAAGGTGGGGATGCCTGCCGCGGAGAGGCGTGCGATGCGGCGGGCGAACTCGCGCTGGTGCGTCTGTGTGGGGTTGCGCGCCTTGTAGGCGTCGCCCGCGAAGAGGACGAGGTCGACGTCCTGAGAGATGGCGTAGTCGACGGCGTAGTCCATCGCAGCGAGGAAGTCGAGCAGGCGCGTGTTGACGCCGAGATACTCCGCGCGGTCCACGCCCGGCGCGAACCAGTCCGGCAGTGCGTCGAGGTCGGTCTGGGAGGCGGGGCGTCCGTACGTCTCGACGCCGACGTGGATGTCGGAGAGGTGGAGGAGGCGCATGAGGTCAGACCCGCGTGCTGCCCATGTCGCGGAGGGCGGAGCGGAGGGCGTTGGGGAGGTCGGCGATGGGGACGCGCGTCTGCTGCATCGAGTCGCGGTTGCGGATGGTGACCGCGTTGTCCTCCTCGACGGTCTGGAAGTCGACGGTGACGCAGAGCGGCGTGCCGATCTCGTCCTGGCGGCGGTAACGGCGGCCTATCGACTGCGCGTCGTCGTACTGGGCGCGGAAGACGCGGCGTACCTGCGCGTGCACGTCGCGCGCAGTGGGGGTGAGTTTCGCGTTGCGGCTGAGCGGAAGCACGGCGACCTGCGCGGGCGCGATGTCCGGGTGGAAGCGGAGGACGGTGCGGACCTCCTCCTTTCCCTCGCCGGTTGGGGCCATCTCCTCGTCGTAGGCGTCGAACATGAAGGTGAGCGCGGCGCGGTCGGCCCCGGCGGCGGGCTCGATGACGTACGGGAAGTAGTGCTCGTTCGCCTCCTGGTCGAAGTACTTCATCGTCTTGCCGGAGACGGCCTCGTGCTGGCTGAGGTCGAAGTCGGTGCGGTTGGCGATGCCCTCGAGTTCGCCCCAGCCCCACGGGAAGTTGTACTCGACGTCCGCGGTCGCCTTGGCGTAGTGCGCCAGCTCGTCCGGGTCGTGGTCGCGCAGGCGGAGGTTCTCCTCCTTGATGCCGAGGTCCTTGTACCAGTTGAAGCGCTGCTCTATCCAGTGGCGATGCCAGTAGTCGTCCTCACCGGGCTTGACGAAGAACTCCATCTCCATCTGCTCGAACTCGCGGGTGCGGAAGATGAAGTTGCCGGGAGTGATCTCGTTGCGGAACGACTTGCCTATCTGGGCGATGCCGAACGGCAGCTTGGAGCGCGCGGCGGTGAGCACGTTGTCGAAGTTGATGAAGATGCCCTGCGCGGTCTCGGGGCGCAGCCAGACCTCGCTGGCGGAGTCCTCTACCGGCCCCACGAACGTCTTGAACATCAGGTTGAACATGCGCGGGTCAGAGAGGGCTGTGCCGTCGTCCGGGCACTTCGTGGGGTCGTCCAGATGGTCGGGGCGGAAGCGCTTGCGGCACCCCGGGCATTCGACGAGCGGGTCGGTGAAGTTGGCAGCGTGGCCGCTGGCGACCCAGACCTGCGGGTTCTGAATGATGGCGCTGTCGAGGCCGACGACGTCGTCGCGGTCGTAGACCATCGCGCGCCACCACGCCTCCTTGACGTTGCGCTTGAGTTCGACGCCGAGCGGGCCATAGTCCCAGCTCGATCCGATGCCGCCGTAGATCTCGCTGGAAGGGAAGACGAAGCCTCGCCGCTTGGCGAGGGAGACGAGTTTCGCGAGGTCGGGCTGGGCCATCGGTTCTCTCCTGGAGGTGGGGGACGTGTCCGCACAAGTATAGCGGACGCCTGGGGACCCTCACCCGCCGCGCAAGCGCGGGCGGGGCTGCGTGGAACGCGGTGGTATAGTGGCCTCATTCCCGTGCCCCGAGCGGAGGAGCGATGAGCCCGGTTGTCCGTGGGCTGACGATGCTCTACCTGACGACGATCCTGCTCGGGTTCGCGCACGGGATGCTGCCACCCATCATTCCCGTCCTATCCAGTGAGTTCGAGATATCCGGAGGGTTCGCGGCGCAGGTCGTCACCGCGTTCACGATGGGACGGCTGATCGGGCAGCCGGTCGGCGGGACGCTGATAGACAAGCTGGGCACGAAACCGGCGGTCATCGGGGGACCGGTGGTCATCGGGCTCTCGGTATCCATCGGCATGGTGACACCGTGGTTCTGGCCGTTGCTCATCGGACTGTTCATCGCAGGAGCGGCGGACAGCGTGTGGATGCTGGGGCGCGAGGTGGCGGGTGTGGACCTCGTGAAGCCGAACCAGCGCGGGCGGCTGATGAGCGGGTTCATGGGATTCCACGGCGTCGGCATGGGCCTCGGCGCGTGGCTGGGCGGCACCGTGGGGGAGGAGATGGGTACGGCGGTGGTGTTTACCATCTACACGGGCATCGCGGCGTTCGTCTTCCTCATCAGCGTGCTCATCCCCAGCGCGGACCGGCCTGCGGCCGCTCCCGCGGCCGCTTCCGTGGCGCCTCCGGCGGAGGGCAGCCGCATGGACCGCGTGCGCAGCCTCTACCTGCAGATAGACCCGCGGCTGAGGGCGACGTACCTCGTGCTGGTTTTCGCCACGGCGAGCATGATGCTCTACCGCATGGCGTACCAGGCCATCCTCCCGCTTCGCATGGACGAGATCGGCCTGGACCCCAGCGACATCGGCACGCTCTTCCTCGTCGTCTCTTTCGGCTCGCTGGTGATGATCGTGCCGGCAGGGTTCGTCGTGGACAAGATAGGGCGGAAGTGGGCAACGGTGCCGAGCACGGCGATACCGGGCATCGCGTTCCTGCTCATCCCGCTCACGGGCGATTTCGGGCCGCTCATCGCCATAGCGGTGCTGATGGGCTTCGCGAACGGGCTGTCGCTCGGGTCGGTCGCCACGTCCACGTACGACGTCGCGCCGGACGCGGTGCGCGCGCGCCTGCAAGCGGCGCGGCGTACGGTTGCGGAAGTGGGCGCCATCACGGGCCCGCTGCTCGGCGGCTTCCTGGCGGTCCAGTTCGGGGCGGGCGTGGCGTTCTTCGTCTACGCGCCGGTGCTGCTCATCGCCGGGGCGCTGCTGATGTTCGTCGCGCGCGAGACCCTGGTGAAGCGTCCCACGACCGCGGCGGCATAGGCCCGGTTTTTCCGTGTTGAGAGGTCTCGCGCAGCGCACGCCGTTCTACTACGGGTGGGTGGTGGCCGCCGCAGTGCTGATGACGATGATGATCAGCGGGGCCGTCGCCGCGCCGATGTTCAGCGTCTTCATCCCGCGGTGGACGGAGGAGTTCGGCTGGTCGCGCACGGCGATCTCCGGCGCGTTCAGCTTCGGAACGGTCGCAGCCGCGCTGGCAGGACCGCTGGTGGGGAGGGCGCTCGACCGGTACGGCGGGCGATGGGTGATGGGCGGCGGCGGGCTGCTCATGGCTGCGTCCGTAGCGGGACTGGGGTTCGTGGGGAGCTTGGTCGGCCTCTACGCGGCGCTCGTCGTCGCGCGCACGGCCTTGATGAGCATCCAGAACCTGGGCGGGCATACGGTCATCGCCAACTGGTTCGTGCAACGGCGGGCGTTCGCGACGGCGGTTGCGGTGAACGGGAGCCGCCTGGGACTGGGGCTGTGGCCGCTGCTCGGGGCGGCGCTCATCGCCGTGATGGGCTGGCGCGAGGCGCTGTGGATGGTGGGCGCGCTGATGGCGTTGCTCTCCTTCTTCCCGCTCGTGGCCATCGTCTCGCGGCAGCCGGAGGACGTGGGGCTGCACCCGGACGGCCGTCCGCCGCTGCGTTCGCAGGAGGGCCGCACCCGCCAGGCGAGGGCGGAGCACGAGTGGCGTCCGCGGGAGGCAGTGCGGACACGGGCGTTCTGGCTGCTGCTGTTCGCGCACATGGGCGCGATGGTGGCGGGCGGCGGCTACGGCCTGCACCGCATACCGCTCTTCCTCGATCGTGGGCTGACCGAGGGTTGGGTGGGTCCGGTGCTGATGTTCCACGCGGTGGGCATGCTCGTGGGCGGCTTCGTTGCCGCGTGGTTCATGGGGCGCACGTCCTACCGCGTCGTGATAGCGGGGTGCATGGCGGGGGCGTCCGCGGCGATGGCGGCAGCAGGGTCCGTTCCACCGGGCGTCTCGATGGCGGTGTTCACGTTCGCGGAGTCAATGGTTTTCGGCGGTGTCTTCGCGATGTTGCCGGTCGTTTACGCGGAATATTTCGGCAGGGACTCGCTCGGAACGATACGGGGTATCGCGCACCCGGCGGTGGTGGCGTCGAACGCGGTCGGGCCGGTGTTCGCGGGATACGTGTTCGAAACGTCCGGGGCGTACACCGTGGCGCTGGTCGTTTTCAGCGCCGTGTTGGGAGTGGGAGCGCTCAGTGCGCTGCTCGCGCGCCGTCCCGTCCTGCGGCAATGAGGCAGCATGCCAGTGATACCTGCACCCTGATAATCGCAACCATGTATCAGTTACCGGCATCTTATTGACACTTACGCCTGTACAGGCAACAATTTCCACAGATAGGGACAGCCCGACCACGGACGAATGCCAGGGAGGAAAGATGACGACTCACGCCCATACGCACGAACACACCGAAGATGCTGAGCACTGCCACGAGCATGCGGGGGAGCACTGCCACAACCATGGCGACGTGCACTGCCACGAGCACGGCGCGGGCCATTGCCACGAGCACGGCGACGCGGCCTGCGCATCCATCGGCGGGGCCGAGCAGTTCGACGAGCACGGCGACACGCACTGCCACCAGCACGGCGAGAAGCACTGCGCGGACGCGGACGACCCGCACCACGCACCCCACGCAGCGTAAGCACACGATAGTGCCGCTTGTGGTCTCCGGCTGATCCGTCCTAGCGCTTGCGCGGTTGGCGGTTGCCGCTGTGCCTGCCGCCTCGTAACCTTCCGCGCGGAGGTGTGCGATGGCTGACTATCCCCGGAACGACCTGCTCGTCGAGACCGATTGGCTCGCGGAGCACCTGACGGACCCGAACGTGCGCATCATCGAGATGGCGGAGGATGGCAGCGATTTCGAGGCCGGGCACATCCCGGGCGCGGCGCTCTCGCCGACGTGGCAGGTCAAGGGCTCGGAGCATAAGCGGCTCGTCGCGCCGCCGGACGAGGCGAAGGCGTGGTTCGAGTCCGTGGGCGTCGGCGACGACACACTCGTCGTGGGGTACGACCGCTTCCGCAGCCGAGACGCGTCGCGGCTCTGGTGGGTGCTGAACTACTACGGCCACACGAACGTTCGCGTCCTGAACGGCGGATGGACGAAGTGGATCGCGGAGGGGCGCGACGTAGAGACCGGCCCGTCACAGGTTGCCGGCGGCGGCGTGACGTTCACCCCGCAGCTCAATCATGCCATCGAATCGACCGTAGAGAAGCTCAAGGCGGCTGTCGGCGCCGACGACACCGTCATCTGGGACGTGCGAACTGAAGCCGAGTACACGGGCGCGAACTCGCGCGGCAACGCCCGGGTGGGGCATGTGCCCGGCGCCGCGTTCCTGGAGTGGGTGAACCTCGTGGCGGAGGACGACACGTTCAAGTCCGCGGAGGAGATCGAGGAGATAGCGCGCGGACTCGGCATCACGCCGGAGAAGACGGTGCACATCTACTGACAGGGCGGGGTGCGTGCGTCGCACGCCATGGTCGCCCTCACGCTCATCGGCCACGAGTCGGTCTGCATGTACGACGGCTCGATGGGCGAGTGGGCGAACCGCGACGATACGCCCCTGGAGGTGTAGGCGCAGGCGCTACTCGATGGCGAACACCGCCTGCACGCGCACGCTCACCTCGAGTTCGCCGCCGAAGAACTGCGTCGGCGGGCCTGCCGAGTCCATCGCCGCGAGCGCGAACCGGGCCTCGGCGACCGGGTACGGGTCGAAGCTGCTCTCCGCTATCGAAACGAGCGGGCCGCGAACGACCGTCAGCTGCTCCGCGTAGAGGTCCGCCTTCGCGACCGCGTCCTTGATGGCGAGGATGCGCGCCTCTTCCTCCAGTGCACTCGTGTCCTCGATCCGGAAGCTGACGCCCTGCACGCGGGTGAGGTCGCCGCCCGCGGCTACCGCACGGTCCACGACGTCGCCGGTTGCATTCAGGTCGCGCAGCGTGACGTTGAGTGTGTTCGTGACCTGGAAGCCGAGCAGTTGCTGCTGGCCGTCGCGCACGTACTCGTAGCGCGGGTTGATGGAGAAGTACGACGTCCGGATGTCATCCTCGGCGACGCCCGCCGCGCGCAGTTCCTCAACGATGGCCGCCAGGGCGCGCGCCGCGTCGCCCCGCGCTTCGCCTACAGTGTCGCGCAGCGCCTCGACGCCCAGCGAGATGACCGCGATGTCCGGCTCGCCGGAGACCGTTCCGACCCCCGCGGCGTGGATGCCGCTGTTCGTGTCGTAGACGATCGTGCTGTTGCCGCTGCGCAGGCTGGTCGATGCGGGGCCGTCGCCATTGCCGTCGGCGCCGCCGTTGCCGGAGCAGGCTGCGAACAGCGCGAAGGCCGAGAGAGCGGCGATCAGCAGCAGGACGGTCTTCCTTGCATGAGTTGCGGGGATGGTGGGCATCGTTCTTCTCCTGTTCTGCCGGGCGATCGGCGGCGGGGCCTCGATAAGGATAGCGTGCGGGAGGCTGCCGCTGTTCGTAGTGCCCCTCGGCGTATCAGTCCGTATACTAGAGAGTACGCGCAGACCGGCGCGTTCGTTCCCTCGCCATGCGCTCCATCCTGCGTGAAACAATCCAGACCATCGCGCTCGCCGCATTCTTCATGTTCCTGCTGCAGGGCGCCGTCCAGAACTACAGGGTGGAGGGCCCCAGCATGGTCCCCCTCATGGAGAACCAGGACGGCGTCTTCGTCAACAAGCTCGCTTACGAGACCGTGGACGCGGAGCACGTCGCCAGGTGGATACCGGGGCTGGGCGCGGCGCCGGGCGAGGTGTGGCGCCCGTTCGGTGAGCCGGACTACGGCGACGTGGTCGTCTTCAAATGGCCGAGGGACGAGCGGCAGTACTTCGTCAAGCGCATCATCGGCAAGCCCGGCGACGCCATCGAGATCGAGCAGGGCGAGATCTACCGGAACGGCGAACCGCTCGTGGAGCCGTACGTGGAACATATGTCAGGCGAGACGATCATCGAGCGCGTCGTGCCGGAGGGCCACTACTACGTCCTGGGCGACAACCGCGCGCAGAGCGACGACTCCCGCCGCTGGGGGTTCGTGCCGGAGGAGAACATCGTGGGCCAGCTCTGGTTCGGCTACTGGCCGCTGGAGCGGCTCGGCTTCTTCTAGCGGGTCAACCCTCACCCGCAGGCGTTTTGCGGTAGCCTGTAGGGGATGCCCCCGTAGCTCAATGGTAGAGCGCCGGGCTTTTAACCCGGGCGTTGCAGGTTCGAGCCCTGTCGGGGGTACCAGAGAAGCCCATATTGCGAGTAAACGAGGGTGTCGCTCAGCTATCCAGCGCTCCTGTCGCGATGAACCCCTCGAGCGGCTGCTTCTGCGGCGTCATGCCGTGCTCGACGGCGAAGGTCTGGACCAGGTCGATCGTCGTCGCGTTGGCCGCGAGGCCGTAGGCGTAGGGGTTGTCGCCGAACGTCTCGCGCTGGCGCTCCATCATCTCCCGCGCGAAGACGAGGGCCGACGGCGGCTCTTTCATCGCGCGCTCCATCGTCAGCCGTTGCGCCTCGACGAATGCATCGAGCAGGCTCTTCGCCGCCCACGGATGCGCGTCGAGCATGCTCCTGCGAACGATGGTCGCGTGATGAGCTGGAAAAACGCCCGTCCCGGCGTAGTAACGCTCCGACTCCGCGACGCCGTCCGCGAACAGCGGAACGAAGCGTGAGCGGTCGGCCAGTGGTCCGCTCGTAGGCGGATGGACCGTATACATCGCATCGAGCGCTCCGTCGGCCATCATCTGTTCGAGGCCGTTGGGCGGCGGGTTGATCACGACTCCCTCCGGCGGACGGAAGGGCTCCGTCTGGTTGGGGATGGCGGGGTCAGGCCTGCCCTGGAACCACTCGACGGCACGCGGGGCTACGCCGAACTCGTGCTCCAGGATGCCTCGCGTCCAGAGTGCCGCCGTCATCTGGTAATCGACGACGCCGATGCGCTTGCCGGTCATGTCCTCGGGGTGGTCCTGCCGGATGCCTGAGCCGAGGCGGATCATCGTATTCACGTAGGAGAAGGTGCGGTTGTGGAAGACGGGCAGGACGCGGTAGTCCCAGCCCAGGGGGATGGCCAGCAGCGTGAACGACATGGACATCTCCGAGATGTCGAACTCGTCGCCCTTGAGCTGGCGGCGCCAGATGTCCTGCAGGGGGAGGTCGTGATGCTCCAGCGTGATGCCCTCGGGCTTCACCTCGCCGGTCAGAAGGGGGCCGATGCGGTCCCATGGGGTCATCGCCATCGTCAGTTTCAGGTCGGGCATGGTGGTTACCTCGCTAGCACGTGGACGAATCCTACCTTCTCAAGCACCCGCGGGCACACGCCGTTCCCGCCCACGTTCGACTTGAGCGAAGGTGGAGTTGTCCTCCCCTGTGCATCTTGACGTTGATGACAGGTTAACCTAGTCTGATAACTAGTCATATCCGATGGTAGCCGGAGGGACTATGAGCAAGAGGTGGCCTGTACAAGATGCCAAGGCGCGGTTCAGTGAGCTTCTCGAAACGGCCTGTGCCGAAGGGCCTCAGATCGTGACCAAACGGGGTGTGGAAACCGCCGTGCTCCTCCCGATCGAGCGATGGCGGAGGCTGGAGCAGATGACCAAGCCGGACTTGAAGGACCTGCTCCTGACATCAGACGCACGTACCGAGAACCTCACGCCGCCGCGCCGCCGTCTTCTCCACCGCACACCGCAGGCTGTGGAGTAAGTCGGTGCACCTCCTCGACACGAACGTCGTCTCGGAGCTGCGCCGTCCCCGTCCTCATGGTGCCGTCCTGGATTGGATTGCAAGCGTACCGGCTGACCAACTCTTCGTTTCTGCGGTTACGGTCGGAGAGATACAGGCTGGGCTCGAGATAACCCGCGAACAGGATGAGCCGAAGGCAGAGGAGATCGAAGCCTGGCTGGACAAGGTACTGGCCTCTTACGGCGTGTTACCGATGGACGCGCCAGCTTTCCGGGAGTGGGCGCGCCTCATGCACCGGAGGTCGGACACCATGAGTGAAGACGCCATGATCGCGGCGACGGCCATTGTGCACCGGCTGACGGTGGTCACCCGCAACACGAGCGACTTTTCGCGGTTCGGTGTGGAACTGTACAACCCTTGGACAGATAGTCGATCACCCGCGTAGATGCACACCCCGTCCCGCGTTCCGCCCTGCTATACTCGCCTGCGGCGCGCGGCCGGCGCTCAGCGTTCGGCCGGAACCAACGCGAATCCCATTCGACAGAGGTGCACACATGGCGAGGAAGGTGATCCACATCCCCGGCAACTGGCACGCCGGTCAGCCCATCCCCCCGGCCACCAAGACCGGGCCCATCGTGACGTCCGGCGGCGTCAGCGGCCTCAACCCGGACACGAACGAGATGCCGAGCGACCTTGCGGAGCAGGCAAGCTGGGCGTTCGAGCACGTCCGCCGCATCGTGACCGAGGCCGGCGGCACGGTCGAGGATATCGCCCACATGAACGTCTACGTGAAGAGCCGCGACATCCGGCCGCTCGTGAACGAGCAGTGGGTCGCCATGTTCCCTGACGAGGAGAACCGCCCGACGCGTCACACCATCCAGTACGACGCGCTCGCGGGCGGCATGGAGATGCAGATCCAGTTCATCGCGTACGTCGGCGGATAGACGCCGCAACAGGGCGGAGGGGAAGCGATGGCAGTTGACACGTGGGTAGAGCGGCTGAGCCAGCTGGACACCTGCGCCGTATCGGACGCGCAGGACAAGCTCGGCATCAAGGGCACCGTGCTCGGCATCCTGCCGTTGTACGAGACGGAGCGGATAGCCGGACGCGCCGTGACGTTCAAGCTGAAGACGAAGGGCAACGAGACCACGACGCGCCACCTCGGCACGTCCGCCGTCGAGGCCTCCGATCCGGGCGACATCATCGTCTGCGATCACCGGGGCAGGACGGACGTGGCAGGGTGGGGCGGCATCCTCTCGACGGCGGCGAAGACGCGCGGCGTCGCGGGCGTCATCATCGACGGCGCCTCGCGCGACGTCGACGAAGCGAAGGGCCTCGGCCTGCCGCTGTTCGCGCGGGCGGCGGTGCCACTCACGGCGCGCGGGCGCGTCGTCGAGGAGTCCACGAACGAGCCCATCGAGATAGGCGGCGTGAGCCTCGCGCCCGGCGACTACATCATCGCCGACAACAGCGGCATCGTCGTTGTACCGCAGGACCGCGTCGAGGAGGTCGTGCCGGAGGCGGAGAGCATCGTCGCGCGCGAGCAGGCGATGGCCCGCGACGTGATGAACGGCAAGTCGGTCGTGGAAGTGATGGGGATCAACTACGAGCAGATGCTCGCTCGCTAGGAGGAGAAGCAATGACGGAGACGACCAACCGCCCGGACGCCGCGCTGGTAGACGCGGTCCGGGGAATCGGGACCGCGACGCTGCACGAGGCCGGAGGCCAGATAGGCGCGCTGCCGTCCTACATCAAGCCGGTCTCGCAGGACTGGTACGTGTGCGGCGCAGCGATGACCGTGCTCTCGCCGCCGAAGGACAACCTCTGGCTGCACCGCGGCATCTACCACGCGCAGCCCGGCGAGGTGATGGTGGTGGACACGGGCGGCTTCCACGAGGCCGGCTACTGGGGTGAGATCATGACCCACGCCGCCCAGCAGGTCGGCATAGCGGGCCTGGTGATCGACGGCTGCGTACGGGACGGCTCCATCCTGGAGGAGCTGGGCATGCCCGTCTTCTCGGCGGGGCTCTGCATCCGGGGCACCGCGAAGGACAAGGAGGCCTACGGCGCCATCAACATCCCCATCCGCATCGGCGAGATCTGGGTGAACCCGGGCGACCTCGTTGTCGGCGACCGGGACGGTGTCGTTGTCGTGCCCCAGGAGCGCATCGGCGAGGTGCTCGAGAAGTCGCGGGCGCGTGAGGAGAAGGAAGCGAACACCATCTCCCGCCTCCACAAAGGAGAGCGCACCGTGGACATGTACGGCTTCTAGGCTCGTCATCTACGAGGCTTCCCATCGAAGAGGCGGCGCACCGGCGCCGCCTCTTCTGCATTAACGCGCCTGCGTATCTCGTTCCATACGGGGTAACGGGGTGATACAAGCGGCTGACCCTTATGGGAGGTGTCGCATGAACGCCAAGAAGATCATCATCGGCCTCGTTGTCATCGCCATCGTTGTGACGATCATCATCAACGTCGCCGGATAACGCTCAGTCCGGCGGCGACAACACCACGGTCGCGTCGCCGAGGAAGAGCGGCTCGCCGCGCAGCACGCGCATGAACAGCTCGTGCGTGAGGTCGAGGTCTACGCGGTTGTAGTCGACCAGCCGCTGTGGGGCCTCGGTCCATGCGCGCGCGTTCTGCCGGTGGTCCCACGTTACCTTCTCTTCCCCGAAGGTGTAGTAGCAGAGCCGGTCTAGGCTGATGCGTCGTCCTGCGGCCCGCACGATCTCGATCATCAGGTCGTAGTGCCGCTGCACGGTGAGGCCCAGTCCGAACGCATCACGCATCCAGCGGTCGAGGATGGGGATGTCGAAGCGCGCTCCGTTGAAGGTGACGACCGGGCCGTCGAAGTTGACGACGAGGCTGTGCAGTTCGGCAAGGCTCGCGGGATCGGCGGTGTACATGCCGTAGAGCGCGCCCTGCCGCGTGCCTGTCAGGAGCAGCCGGAAGCCCTCCGGGAAGTTCTGCATGGAACCGCCCGCCGTCTCGACGTCCAGCACGAGGAAGTCGCCCGCGTTCATCACGGTTCAGGATACCGCAGGCGTTCCGGCGTCCTCGCTAGCGGGAGATGCTCTGCTGCTGGGACTGGCCGCCGGGACCGGCATCGTCTTCGGCGTCGGGCGTGGCGCCGTTTTCGGCGGCACGTGGGGGAGCGTCGTCGGACACAGGCGCTTGTTCCGGGTGTTCTTCAGGGCTGCGCAGGGGGTCGTCTTCAGGATGCTCCCGGGACTCGGAGTCTGCGGCGGTCTGGGCAGCCTCAAACTCGGCGAGCGCCTCCACGGCTTCCATCGCTTCCAGCGCCGCAAGCGCTTCCTCTTCGGCCTGTACCTGGGACGCTGCTGCCCTGGTGGACTCGGCCCTGCCTTCCAGGACACGTGCCTGTTCTTCCGCCTCACGCCGCTGGCGGATGACCATGCCGTAGTGCACCGCGAGCGTGTAGATGACGCCCATGGTCGGCACGCCGAGCAGCGCTCCCGTGATGCCCGCCAGACGCGCGCCGAGCACTACCGCGATGACGACGAGCATGGCGGGCATCCGAACGGCGCTCCCCAGGATGCGCGGGCTGAGGAGGTTGAGCATGACCTGCTGGATGAACAGCAGCACCAGCAGCACCGTGAGCAGTTTGATGAAGTCGCCCGAGAGGGCCGCGATGGTGAGCGGCAGGGCGAGGGCGAGCCAGTCTCCCACGAACGGCACAGCGAGCAGCAGGCTGGAGACGAGGGCCACGGGTAGCGCAGCCGGCAGGCCGGTCGCCAGCATGACCGAGGCCGTGCCCACGCCGTAGATCAGCGAGATGAGCATCATGCCGCGCAGGTAGCTGCGGAACGTCTCATCTATGACGCTGAGAACGTACCGCGTCTCGCGCTCCGCCCGGCGAGGGAGCACCTTCAGCGCCTCGTTGAGGCGGCGTCCGCCGTCGAGCACGACGTAGAAGGAGAGAACGGTTATCAACGAGACGGCGAAGATGACGAAGACGATGTTCCCCAGGAGCCCGATCGCGTTGCTCGTGATGCTCTCCTGGACATTCGCGGCGATGCTTTCCCACTGGCTGACCTGGAGCAGGGTCGTCAGGTCCACCTGTATGTCGAACCTGGCGAGGTACTCTTCCGCCGCCGTGATGAACTCAGGGATGCGGTCCACGTAGCCCGGTATGTCCTGCGCCAGGTCGACGACCTGCGTGATGGTGGCCGGTATCACGAGCGCACCGAGCACGGCTACGATCGTTCCGAGCCCCAGGTAGACGATCAGGATGGCGAGCGGCCGCTTCATGCCAGGTATGCGCATGAGCCAGCGCACGGTGTGGATGATGAGCGAGCCGACGAGGTAGGCGAGGAAGAGGATGAGGATCAGGTCGCCCAGGAAGTCCCAGACCCGCCGCATGGTGTCCACGAGGAAGATGATCGCGCTGAACGCGATGACGACGACGGCTGTCCTGAACCAGAAGTTGCTCTGAAGCATGTGTTGCCCGGCGGTATTCTACTCGTTCCGGTGAGACTGGCGATGCGGCAGGTCTGCGTTGTGAATTATGCCAGAGGTTCCGTCATGGGCTGCCAGTGAGTTGGCGTGCGAGTGTTGCCGGGTTGTGGGCGGGCAGGTCGCACACGTACCCGTGGCAGACGTAGGCCGTCGGCGCCTCTGTACCGGCGCGTCCTTCCAGTAGCGGAGTAGGAAACGGCGACGGTTCGCCGGGGGCCAACCCGACGAATGCGAACGACGGGAGCAGCCCGCGCAGCGGTTCGAGCAGCGCTCGTGTACGTTCGTCGGAGGGGTCGCCGACGACAACGATCTCGGTTGGCGGCCCGACGTGGCGCTCGATGATGCGCAGCCAGTTGCCGAACCCCAGCGGGTAGCGCGCCGCGAGCGGTGCGACGCCTCGCATAAGGTGCTCCGCCTTGTGGGCGAGCGACTCTTTTCCAGTGAGTACAGCCATCCGCAGCAGCGCCTCAGCCGCTGCCGAGCTGCCGCACGGCGTTGCGTTGTCGGTCAGGTCGCGCGGACGCACGATCAGCTCCTCGTGGTCGGCGCCCACGTCGTAGAACGTTCCGTCCTCGTCGTCCCAGAAGAGCGCCAACATCTCGTCCGTCAGCGCCTGCGCCTCGTGGAGCCAGCGGTGCGCGAACGTCGCGGTGTGCAACGACAGCAGCCCATTGATAAGCAACGCGTAGTCCTCGAGGTAGGCGAGCAGGTGCGCCCTGCCATCCTTCCAGGTGCGGAGCAGCCGCCCGTCCTGGCGCATCTCCCTCAGCAGAAAGTCCGTGTTGCGCTCCGCTGCGTCGCGCAGGTCCGGCCGGTCGAGTACGAAGGCGGCCTCGGCGAGCGCGCGCAGCGCCATCCCGTTCCACGCGGTCAGCACCTTGTCGTCGGTGGCAGGCGGCACGCGCCCAGCCCGGTGTTCCAGGAGCGCGCGGCGCATGGGCCGCAGCCGTGCCAGCAGTTCGCCCGCGTCGATGCCCAGTTCGCGCCCGGCCGCCGCGGCGCTGTCGCGAACGTGCAGGATGTGGCGTCCCTCGAAGTTCGGGTGGACGCCCACGCCGTAGTAGCGGCGGAGCAGCCGGGCATCCTCCGCGCCTAGGACGGATTCGATCTCCTGTGGCGTCCAGACGTAGAACTTCCCCTCGACCCCCTCGCTGTCGGCGTCCTGCGACGAGAAGAAGCCGCCGTCCGGGTGGCGCAGGTCGCGCAGCAGGTACGCGGTCGTCTCCTCGACGACCTCCCGGTAGCGGGGGTCGCCGGTCGTCTGGAACGCCTGGGTGTAGGCGGAGACGAGGAGCGCGTTGTCGTACAGCATCTTCTCGAAGTGGGGCACCAGCCAGAAGCGGTCGGTCGAGTAACGCGCGAAGCCGCCGCCGAGGTGGTCGTAGATGCCGCCGTTGTGCATCGCCGCCAGCGACGTCTCGACCGCTTCGAGGGCGTCCGGGTCGGAGGCGCTGGCGTTGCGGGCGAGCAGGAACTCCATCGGCATCGACTGCGGGAACTTGGGCGCGCCGCCGAAGCCGCCGTGCTCCGCGTCGTGCAGCGCGACGATGCCCGCGCTCGCCTCGTCGAGTATGCCGCCGTCGATCTCGTCGTCCGCCAGCGGGATGTTCGATGCGTTCTGGAGCGCACCGGTGAGCACCTGCGCGTTCTGCAGCACGGCCTCGCGCTGGGTGCGGTAGGCATCAACCACGGCAGCGACGACCCGCGTCCACGACGGCATGTTGGCCCGGTCCGCGGGCGGGAAGTAGGTGCCGCCGTAGAAGGGGCGCCCGTCCGGCAGCAGGAAGACGTTGAGCGGCCAGCCGCCGTGGCCGTGGAGTTGCTGCACCGCGCTCATGTAGATTCCGTCCACGTCCGGGCGCTCCTCGCGGTCCACCTTGATGGCGACGAGGAGGTCGTTCATCACCCGGGCGGTCGCCTCGTCCTCGAACGACTCGCGCTCCATGACGTGGCACCAGTGGCACGCCGCGTAGCCGATGGAGACGAGCACGACCTTGTCCTCGGCCCTCGCCCGTTCGAACGCCTCCTCGCCCCACGGGTGCCAGTCGACGGGGTTGTGCGCGTGCTGCAGCAGGTAGGGGGAGGTCTCGTTGATGAGCCGGTTAGGCATGGCCTGCCTACGTTACACCATCGCCAGCAGGGCCATGACCGCCGCCGCGACGATGGGCACCGTGACGTTATCGTCGAGCGGCACGGGCGCCAGCTCCGTCAGCGCGGCCACGACCGCGCCCGGTGCGAGCCACCATGCGAGCGGCACGTCCGGGTGGAGCGTGGCGAGCAGCCCCGCGCCCAGCGCCGCGACCGCGAATGCGGCCGTTCCCGCGAGCGATTTGCCGAACCGCCGCGTGCGGTGGTCGCGCACGCCGATGAGCGCCGCGAACGGGTCGCCCACCGACAGGAAGAGCATCGCCAGCACCGCGACCTCCTTCTCGAACACGAAGACGAGGAACGTGGCCGCGAGCCACATGAACGTCGCGCCGGTCACCTGGCGGTCCTCGGCTGCCTTGAAGAAGGGCACCGTGCGCACCATCCAGTCGTTGACGCCGCCCACGAGCCCGCGCAGCACCTCCAGCGCGACCGCGCCGAGGCTCCCCGCGATGAGCAGCCACTCCGTCAGGTCGGGGGGCAGGAAGAGGATGCCGAGCGGGAGGGTCGATCCCGCCACCAGGTGGAAGACGCGGCGCGGCCAGAGCGTGGGCGCCACCGGTGGCTCGTACAGGAACTCCGCTACCGGCTCGGGAAGCTTCATCGCAACCTGCTAGCGGGAGCCGGCCTTCGACAGCGCGCGCAGCTTGGGCACGAGGCCCGCCATCGTCTCGACGACGTAGTCGACCTCATCCGTTGTGTTCTCCGGCCCGAGCGTCAACCGCACGCAGCTGCGCGCCAGTTCGTTCGAGCGCCCGAGCGCGAGCAGCACGTGCGACGGCTCCAGCGACCCCGCTGTGCAGGCGCTGCCGCTCGATGCCGCGACCCCTGCGAGGTCCAGACCCATCAGCAGCGGCTCCGCCTCGACGCCGTGGAACGAGACGTTCACGTTCCCCGGCAGCCGCGCGTCCGTGTCGCCGTTCACCTCGACACGCGCGATGCGCTCCAGGATGCCGCTCAGCAGGCGGTCGCGCAGCGCGGCGCAGGCTGCGGCGTTGGACTCGCGTTCGCGTTCGGCGTGCTCCAGCGCGACGCTCATACCGACGATGCCCGCCGTGTTCTCGGTCCCTGCGCGACGTTCGCGCTCCTGCGCACCGCCCACCTGCGTGGGCGCGAACGGCGTGCCCCGCCGGATGTACAGCAGGCCGACGCCCTTCGGCCCGCCGAACTTGTGCGCCGAGAGCGAGAGCATGTCGACGCCGAGGTCGTCGACCTTGACCGGCGCTGCGCCCGCAGCCTGCACCGCGTCTGTATGCACGGCGATGAAGCGACGCTCTGACGACGCGCGCTCCTTGACGAGCCGCGCTATCTCCGCAACAGGCTGCAGCGTGCCGATCTCGTTGTTCGCCAGCATGACGCTTACGACCGCCGTGTCCGGCCTGACGGCGTCCGCGACGTCCTCCGGGCGCATGATGCCGTCGCGGCCCGGCGAGACGTACGTCGCCTCCCAGCCGAGGCTTTCCAGCAATTCGACGGCGTGCAGCACGGCGTGGTGCTCGATGGAAGTTGTCACGACGTGCCGCCCATGCTCCTTGAGCGCGAGGGCAGGGCCCATGATGCCCGCGTTGTCGGACTCCGTGCCGCCGCTCGTGAAGACGATCTCGCCCGGACGCGCACCCAGAACGCCTGCGCACCGCTCTCGCGCCTCGTCGAGCGCCTGCCGCGCCTGCTGCGCGAGCCCGTAGATGCTGGACGGGTTGCCGTAGCGCTCGGTGAAGAACGGGCGCATCGCCTCGGCCACCTCCGGCAGCACCGGCGTGGTGGCCGCGTGGTCCATGTAGACCGTCTGCTCAGGCGTCATCTCGTGCGTGCTCCATCCATCGCGTCGGTGTCCAGCATACGCTTTCCTACAAGCGCGCCGTCGCATACCCGAACAGCTTGTACACCAGCTTCGCCGCGGTGTAGGCGCACGCCTCCGGCCCCTCGTCCGGGGCGAGTTCGACCACGTCGAAACCGACGATGCGTCGGCGCTCACCAACGGCGCGCAGGATGCGCAGCGCTTCCCACCACCCCATGCCGCCCGGTTCCGGCGTGCCGACCGCCGACATGAACGACGGGTCGAACACGTCGAGGTCGAACGAGATGTACACGTTCTCGCCGAGCGTGGCCACGATGGCGTCGACGTCCGTGATGGGCTCCGGGCCGCGAGAGAAGAGCGCGACGCCGTTGGCCTGCGCGAACGCGGCTTCCTCGCCGGTCATGCTGCGCACGCCCACGAGCGTGAGGCTCGACGCGTGGTCGAGCGTCCGCCGCGCCGCGCAGGCGTGGCTGTGCGACCAGCCCTGGTAGTCGTCCCGCAGGTCGGCCTGCGCGTCGAAGAAGAGGACGCTCAGGCCGGGGTGCCGCTCGGCGTGCGCCGCGACCGCTCCCGACGTGATCGAGTGCTCGCCGCCAAGCATGCCCACGAGCTTACCCTGGCGTACGTACCAGGCCACGGCCTCCTGGACGCGGGCGACCATCGCCTCCGGGCCCCCTTTGGATTCGAGAAGGGACAGGGGTTCGAGTGTGGGCGCGGTGTGGATGCCGACGCCGCACGGCTCGCAGCCGAGTTCGACATCGTAGTCCTCCATCTCGGCGGACGCTCGGATGATCGCCTCCGGCCCGCGACGCGTCCCCTTGCGGTAGCTCGTCGTCGCCTCGTACGGGACGGGCAGGACGACGCATCGCGAGCGGTCGAGCGTGTGCTCGTCCGGGTCGAGGATGAGGAACGTGTCGGGTAGGGCGGGCCGCTCGTTGCCGGTCATGCGGCTCTCCTGTGCGGCTAGACGCGCTGGCGGACGGTCTCCCGCTCTTCTTCCACCACTGCCTTGGCCGTCGCGGGGTCGAGGTGCTCCAGCCCGCGGTCGAGCACCCAGTTGCGCACCTCGGCCATCGTGAAGAACTCGCCGACCTGCGCCATGGCGTCGTCCGCGTCGAACTCCTTGCACGAGAAGACGTCGATGTTGACGTAGCCCCGGTCCGGGAACGTGTGCACGCTGATGTGGCTCTCCGCGATGATGACGAAGCCGGAGACGCCCCAGTCCTCAGGCGTAGGGCCGTGGTAGGTGTAGACGGCCGGCGGCGTGATCTTGGTCATGTTGATGCGGTCCGGGAACTCGTCCAGGAACCGCCGCACCCGCTCCGCATCCGAGAGCTCCGCGGCGTCGCAGCCGTGTCCGTCGATCACCAGGTGCATGATTCTCCCTGCACAATAACAGCGCCCCGCACTCCGGGACGCCTCCGGAAGGATAGCACGCCGCCCGCGCCCCTCACAAGGCGACCCTGTCTGGTGTAGGGGCAGCCCTCGTGGCTGCCCGGGGCGCCCACAAGAGACGCCCCTACATCCGAACCACGTGAGGGCTAACCGACGTCCGGCATCGTTGAGGCGACGCCCTTTCGTGCGACGTCTTCCTCGTACATCCGGCGTATCGCCGGGTCCTCGCGCTCGAGCGGGATGGTCGACGTGAACGCCGCCGCGTGCGCGTGCCTGATGCCCAGCGGGTTCTTCATGCTGCCGTTCCGCAGCGCCAGCTGGAGCGCTGCGTGCGGGCTGGTGTTGAAGTGCTGGTGGTACCAATTGGTCGGCGGGCTGAACGAGCTCCCCACCTTCCAATCGATGCGGACGACCTTGTCGCCGTAGCCGTTCTCGAATGGGCGCTCGCCGAACTCGTTGGACCACATCAGGCTGAAGCCCTCGCCCTCGACGATCTGCAGGATGGCGCCGCCGCCGTGGTAGTGCGCCAACATGTAGCGGCCTGCGGGCCAGTGGGCGAGGTGGCAGATGAGGCTGTTGTTCGCGATCTCGAACATCGAGAGGTTCGTCCCCGCGCCGCGCCAGTCCGCCGGGTCGATGCGGGCCATCCGGATGTCAGCGATGAAGTTCGTCTCCCAGTACCTGTCCTCGCGCGTCTCCTTGCTGAAGTAGTCGTCCTGCCCGTCGAACCGGTCGCGGAACGCGTACGGATTGCCGTAGACGAAGTTCTCGTCGTAGAAGAGATCGAAGACCATCGGCGCGGTCGTCCATGCGACGTACTCGCAGGGCTCCACCGCGGTGATGGAGTGACGTGTGTTGAGGGGGATGGCGAAGACGCTGCCCTCCTTCCACTCGAAGTGCTGCTGCTTGCCGGTCGCGTCCTCGACCGACGTGGCGCCTCTGCCGCTGTAGATGTAAATCACCTTCTCGTAGAGGTGGTTCTCCCACTTCGTACTCTGGCCGGCAGGGAGCCGCACGGCGTACTGGCCGGTGATCCCTTCCATGCCCTTCATGATGACGAAGTAGGCGTCCGCGCCGATACGCTCCCAGTGGCCGAACTCCTGGCTGAACGGGTCGGCGACGCCGTAGCCCTCGATGACGGGGATGCCCTGTCGGTGGACCCACTTCTCGTACGGCGTCTTCCGCGTTTGCCAGTCGTCGACCACCTGCTCGCTCCGGGACTCGGAACTGGTCATGGCGCCATCCTCCCTTCGCTGCTCTCCGCGCTCACCGGCCTCTCGCGCCGCGAGTGTAGCACCTGTCGTTCCCGCACTCCCATCTGCTCGCACGCTTATCGCATTGAGGAACGCTTTTCGGTGCCAGAAAATCGGTTGCCAACCAAGGATCACTCCCGGCTCGCCCAGTCCCCACAAAGCGGACCGGAGCACACGATCCCGACGCGAGTTCCATGTCCCCAGGAGCAGCGTGAGATATCTGACCGTATCCGTCCCGTGTACCGCGACCCGCATAGTTCCCGCAGCGTTCATGGCAGCAGCCCTCGCATTGCTGTTGCTGCTGCCCGCCTCCGGTCAGGCGACCTTTGACCGCACCGACGGAAAGATCAGCATCGGCGCCCTGAGCGTCGGCGTGTTCGACGACGTCAAGGACGCCCAGCTCGCGAAGAACCGGGAGACGACCTACGACGGAGAGACGGTCTACCTCCCCGCGCTGACTCCTCCCACGGCCCCCACCCTCGGAACCGTAGCCGGTTCACTCTCCACGAACGACACGGCCTACCTGGCGAATGGTCTGGCATCGCCGCAGCACACCTTCTTCGACGGCACGCTCTGGGCCTCCAATGACCCTGCGGCTTACAACACCATCCTCATCACGGTGGAGAGCACCGGCATACCGGACCCGGGGGGCGACTGCGCCGTCGCGACGGTGCGGAACCCCCGCGCCGACAGCTCCATAACGGTGCAGATGGCCCTCTCCGCACCAACCGGCCCGTCGGGCCAGATGAAGAGCTACTACCAGGCGTTCGTGCGCGTCCTCGACTCGCGTGCACTGGATGCGAACGGGGACCCGCTGTACACGCCTAGCGACGGCCCGCTGTGCACGGCCTACCCTGCGGGCGTTGCTCACGCAGATTCGGCCAGTACCCTCGCCCGGCACGACGACCGCCTCGTGATCGAAGTCGCCGGCGCCGGACAGGTGACGGTGGACGTGGACGGCGAGGGGCCGGACGTGACCGGCATCACGCCGGAGGACCAGAGTTACCTGCGTCCCAACAGCCTCCAGTACTCGTTCGTCGTGCGCGATGAGGACGCTGGCCTCCGGCACGACGGCGAATCGGTCATCACGCAGGACGGCGACTACACCGAGGTGAACAGGGACGGTGACCACGACACGACCGGCGAGCCGCTCTCCGTTGCCTCTGGAGGGCAGATCACCGTGAACGGCGAGGCCGCGGAGATCGACCTGAAGGTGTGGGCCGAGGAGGCTGACCCCAACGCTGCCGACGACATCACGGATACGGGGGAGTGGACGCTCCTGGGAGACCGCCCGGGCGTGGCGTATTCGTTCTCGGCTGACGGGGCCGGCATGGACGAGGGTGCGTACTTCATGGAGATAACGGCCGTCGACCGCGTCGGCAACCGGACGGTGAGCGAAGCGCCGGACGACGAAAATCCGGGCCCGTACGCGTTCACGGTGGACGACACCGACCCGGCCACCGTCGAGTCGTGGACCGGCATCGCGTACGACCCGGGCCTCGAGCTGATGGGCGAGGTCGTAGGCGGGGAGGTCGCCGACCGTTCATGGATCATGGTGGAGATGACCGAGCCGGTGCGCCCGGGGATCAGCCCGGAGCGGATCAGGGTCGCCGGCCACGAGGTGGTCAACGTTTACCAGCCGAACTACGCACCGCCGTTCGCAAGGACTGTCCTGGGCCGGACCAGCAACCCTTTGCCCGGGACGCAGCGGGTGACGTTCGCGCCGTCCGCGCTCCGCGCCGGCGCCTCGCTCGTGCCCCAGGCGCAGACCTGCGCGGACACCTTGGATGTGGATGTCAGGATCAGCGGCCTCAGGTTCACCTACAGCGGCGCCACTGGCGACGCCACGATCTCCTGGAACCGGCTCAGCACGGCCGACTGCGACGGCTACCGGCTCGGCATCCTCGCGGGACAGAGGGTGCTGCTCATCGAGGACCTGCCGCGGACGACCTCGTCCTTCAGCATACCGAGGGCGTCCGAACTGGGGCGGTACATCGAGGCCGACATCGGGGACGCGGATGGGGACGACCTGACCATCCTGGTCGCACTGCGACATGCCTCCGTAGGCTCAGGCACCGACAAGTTCGGGCGCAGGATGGCAACCACGACCGTGGACCTCGCCGGCCTGACAGCGCCAACAGCGGCGGTGACCGGCGGCGTGGTTGCGCCGTTCCTGCTGCACCCGGCGTCGGCCCCTGCGGTGCTGCCGGCGGTCCGGGCGGACGACACCTCGCTCGTGTGCAGGTTCACGACCTCGGACCCGCCCCACGATGAAGTCGTGCTCTCCTTCACGCACAGGCCGGCCACGGTCGGCGGGTGGACGCTCGTGGGGTACTACCGGCAGCTCTTCTATCCGCCGGACTACAACGTGGGACTGGACCGCCTCTTCGAGTACACCGCGGTCGGGGCGGACGGCTTCGAGACGAGCGGCAGCTTCCAGCACTACTACAACTCGAGCCCGGAGGTGTACAACGCAAAAGCGGAGGTCGTGGCGGTCTACGAGAAGGACGGCAGGAGGCTAGCGGGCGCGGTGCGGACCGTCGGGTGCACCGGCAGTACGCTTACGAACCCGAACGTGGACAGAAGCCCGCCGCTGCTCGAGTCGGCAGCGGTCGGCGGCACGACGCTCAGGCTGACCTACAACGAGACGCTGGATGGGGGCTCGACGCCGGCGAGCAATGCGTTCGACGTCCTCGTGGACGGCGTGCAGCGTGAAATCAGCAACGTGTTGGTGAGCGGCAGGCAGGTGGTGCTCACGCTGGTTTCGCCGGTCGTAACCGGAGAGCGCGTTACGATCAGCTACACGAAGCCGGGTACGGACCCGATCCAGGACCTCGCCGGGAACGACGCGTTCAGCTTCCGGCTCTGGCCCGTCTCGAACGTTCTGGGAGGGGGGAACAACGCCGTCGACCTCGTCGATATAACGGGCCTCACCCATGAAGAGGCGCTGGCAGAGGCGGGATACTGGCCGATCGACATCAACGGCGAACTCATCGAGGACACGCGCACGCGCATCTACATCGAACTGGCGCGCGAACTGAAGGCAGACGAGACGCCGGAGGTGACGATCTTCGCCGGTGGCGCACTGGACCTCGCGGGCAACGCGAGCGCTACCGAGGCCATCACCCCGTACGACGGCATCGCTCCGCGCTTCACCGTCACCATGACGGCAACCGCGCAGGACCGGCCGGTCGCCAACGCTCGCGGCCAGTACGTCGTGGACGTGCGCGCGGACGAGGACCTGCGGCGGCGTCCGACGGTCTACTTCACCGGCATCGGTGCCGCGAAGGTGACGGTGAACGGCGCCGACGCGTACGGCTACAGCATCGGCGACCTCCAGACAGGCCGCTCGCTCACGGTGCAGGACGACGATGCCCACTGGGCCGGGACGTACCCGGCGTCGGACCTCACCGGGCTCGGCGAACTGTTCGGACTGGTGGTGTACGGGTTCGACTACGAGGACAACATCGGCGAATCGCGCGGCTGGACGCCGCCCAGGCACCAGCGAACGCCGGAGATAGGCCCGCCGGAGCCGGACGACGCCCTCGACCTCACGAAGATGCACGAGGCCGGAGTGCTGCTGGAGCTGGACGAGGAGTTCAACGGCGGCGCAACGCCTGAGTTCGCCCTGAACCCGACGCGGAGACAGCGGAACGACGAGACGGAGAGTTCCGCCCCGATCATCAGCATCAGCTTCCCGGCGGAGGTGGACGAGTACGCGGTCTGCCCGGAGGGCGGCTGCGGCGAGGCGAACGGCAACCCGGACGCGGAGTTCTCCGACTCGCACGCCAGGGTGACCATCGCGGCGGTCGCGCTGGACGGCGACGACGCGCTGGCGCAGCTCGCACGGGTGAACGCCTCGAAGTTCGCGCTCCTCGTCAGCGATCTGGCGTTGGGAGAGCACGAGGTCGAGTACATGGCGGTCGACGACGCCGGCAACGTGGCCACGTTCGAGTTCACGTTCTCGGTGATCGAGCGTGAGCCGTACGAGCTGGACGTGGTGCCCGGCTGGAACCTCATCTCCTTCCCCGGCACCCCTCAGGACCCGTCGCTCGGCAGCGTGGTCCCGTCCGGCGCGCGCGTCTCACCCGTGCTGGCGTACCAGGACGGCGACTGGCTGACGGCGGTCGTGGACGAGGAGGGCGAGTGGGGCGGCAACCTGACGCGGTTCGAGGCGGGCTTCGGCTACTGGCTGTTCACGACGACGTACGCGACGCTCAACCCGCTGATCCCGGAGCATGAGCAATCGACCACACCTCCGACCGCGCCGGTGCGGCACGGCTGGAACCTGCTGGGCGTGATAGACATCTTCCGGAATCCGGCGGGCACGCCTCCGGGCCCGAACGGCGGCGACAGCGAGGCCGACCACTACTTCGGCAGCATCCCATGGAGCCTCGCCTACGGCTACGACACGGTGCGCAGCCAGTGGGTGCGGAGCATCCCCGGCGCAGACGGGGATGCCCCCGAGATCCTGAACGGCAAGGGCTACTGGGTCTGGTCGTCCGAGCCGGGCACGCTCGTCCCGTAGAGCCCCCGTCATTCCTGCGAAGGCAGGAATCCCGTCCGGTGTAAGGGCACCCCTTGTGGGTGCCCTGTCTGATCCCCTCGCCCTCTGGGAGAGGGAAGCCGCGCAGCGGCGGGTGAGGGTGAACCCCCTACCGCACCCCCAGCCCCTCCAGCCTCCCGTCTACGGCCTCCGCCTCCAGCGACAGCCGCTCCCACTCCTCCCAGAGCAACCCCTCCTCCTGCTTGAGCACGCCGTACTCCTCTCCCGCCGAGACCAGGTGGGCCGGGCCGTCGAACCGGTCGGGCTGCGAGAACATCGCCTCCAGCTCCGTGATGCGGGACTCGCGGTCGGACAGCGAAGCGCCGACCTCTTCTATCCGCATCGCCAGCCTGCGCGCCTCGCTTCGCAGCGACCGCCGTTCGATCTCCGCGTCGCCGAGCGGCCGCCCGCGCCTCCTGCTCCGGCCTCGCTCCGGGGCTGCGTTGACCGCCCCGTTGACCGCGGGCGCGGCGACCTCGTTCTCCGCCTCAGTCTCCTTCCGGTACAGGTAGTCGTCGTAGCCGCCGAGGAACACCGTGGGCTCTCCGGCGTCGATCTCGATGATCTTGTTGGCGGTCTGCCGGATGAGCGTCCGGTCGTGCGTGATGAGGCAGAGCGTGCCCTTGTAGTCCCCGAGCGCGTCCGCGAGTATCTCCCGCGACGCGATGTCGAGGTGGTTCGTCGGCTCGTCCATGAGGAGCAGGTTGCTGGGCTGCAGGAGCAGCTTGGCCAGCGCCACCCGCGCTTTCTCGCCGCCCGACAGCACGGATATCGGCTTGCGGACGTCGTCGCCGCTGAACAGGAAGCCGCCCAGCGTGGTGCGGAGGGTCTGCTCCGGCACGTCCGGCGCGGCGTGCCGGAGCTCGTCGAGGACCGAGTTGGCTGGGTCGAGGAGTTCGAGCACGTGCTGCGCATAGTAGGCGCTCACGACGTTGTGGCCGGTCTTCCGCTCCCCCTCGTCGATGGGGAGGACGCCAGCGAGAATCTTCAGCATCGTGGTCTTGCCCGCGCCGTTCGGCCCCACCAGCGCGACGCGGTCGCCGCGCGACAGCGACAGGTTGACGCGCCGGTACACCTTCGTGTCCCCGTACGACTTGCTGACGTTGACGAGCGATATGACCTCGGCGCCGCTGCGGGGCGGCTCCGGGAACGAGTAGCGCACCTTCTTCGTCGTCCGGGGCAGCTCGATGGTCTGGATCTTCTCGAGCTGCTTCAGGCGGCTCTGCACCTGCGTGGCCTTCGTCGCCTTGGACCGGAAGCGCTCCACGAAGCGCATCTGCTTCTGCATCCGGCGCTCCTGTCTGGCTGCGGCGGCCATCTTGACCGCCAGGGCCTGCTCGCGGGCGACGACGTACTCGTCGTAATCGCCCTTCATGAGCACGACTTCGTCCTCCTCGATGGCGAGCACCTTCGTCGCGACCTGGTTCAGGAAGGCGCGGTCGTGCGACGTGATGAGCACCCCGCCCGGGAACCCGGCCAGGTACTTCTCGAACCACAGGTTCGCCTCGAGGTCGAGGTGGTTGGTCGGCTCGTCCAGGAACAGGAGAGCGGGATTCCGGAACAGCAGCCGGGCGAGGCCTGCCCGCATCGCCCAGCCGCCGCTGAACTCGCTCATCGGTCGGAGGAAGTCCGTCTGCTTGAACCCGAGGCCCGAGAGGATGGTCTTCGCTTCGTACTCCCGGTCGTCCCCGCCCGCGGCCTCCAGCGCCATGTCGAGCTCGCTGAGGCGTTGCAGCAGCCGAGCCTGCTTATCCGGATCGGGCTCCGACGACAGCGCCTCCCGAGTGGCGGCGATGTCGTCCGCGAGCGCGATCACTTCTGCGCTGGCGTCCAGCACCTCCTGGAGGAGCGGCTTGCCGTTGAACGACGCGGGCTCCTGCTTGAGATAGCCGATGGAGACGTCGCGCCGCGTGGACACGTTCCCTGAGTCCGGCGGCGTATCGCCTGCCAGGATGTCCATGAGCGTCGTCTTCCCGGAGCCGTTCGCGCCGATCAGCGCGATGCGGTCCCCGGCGTCGACGTTGAGCGTGAGGCCGCTGAACAGAGTCCTGGTCGAGTAGGCCTTGCTGATGTTGAAGGCAGATAGCATGGGGTGCCGTGCAAGGGGTGTAGTGTACAGTAGGGGTGGAGGTGGGGGTTACGGAGTGGATGGCGTTAGCAGTCGTCCTCAATGCCTAGCACCAAGTCCCCCCAGTCCTGAGGGAATCCTTCCCTAAGCAGTTTGAGAATGCCTTGACGGCACAAGGCTTGTGCGTCAAAAAGCAGCCGTCGGTTCTCTGTGGAGAAGGCGATGTCGTCACCGTGTACTGCCTGTGATGCCCTGTCGTAGGCGTCGCGGAGAGTCTTACGAATACCCTTCCGTTCATTGAAGCTGTTACCTAGGTGCCAAGCTCCAAACAGAGCAAGCCTGAATCTCATTTCTTGACTGTACTCGTTAAGAAAATCCTTGAGGTAGAGTGCTTCAAGTGCAATGCGTAAATCAATAAAACTGTCTACGATACCGTCACCAGATTTCTTTGACTTCATCCAACGTGAGACGGCTGTACGAGTCTGCGGAGTAAGTGTTTGAAGTGCCTTTAGCGTGGTCTGCACTTCATGTTTACTTAGGCTAGTTATTGAATTACTGTTTAGTGTAAGGGTTGTCACACCTGTAGCAAGATCTGTATGCGTCGACCAACCTGCGTATGAAGAGTGCTCGAGCTTTGTGCTGCCGGTCGACCAACTTTCAATAGAATTAGTTCGAGCATACGACATTAGCTCTCCATAGTCATTCCAATAGAACGCGGGCTCGACATTGCGATTACTCTCTAGAGAAAGAGTTTCACATATAATGCTGAAATCAGCATTGTCTACGGCAGACACATCAACCTGTTGCACTGCCTCATTGGCACCCGGGTTAAATAGTGCAGGTGATGCCGTGCTATCGATAGATAACACGGCATGCCCCAAGTAGTCTCGGGCTGACACATCATTGCGTTTGGGTAGATACGCGGGGAGTTGGTCCGTCGATAAAGGAAGTGGATTCACGCGAATTCCATCTGTTATCGTCACGGGTTGTTCTATGGTGAGCCCGTTTAGCAAAGTTGAAGTGCGGTATTTGAGAGGCTGCCCTTCTATCCATTGCGAAAGGTAGCGGGCTACTGTTTGGCTTCCGAGCATCGCTGTTCCCCGGAGTAGCCCCTCAGCGAAGACACTCAAGTTCGAAATTGATGAAATGCTGTACAACCCATTCAGAAGACCTCTATGCCGTTGGTATCCTCCGCTATCGAATGTAGGCATTGCATAGCCGATGCGATCTGTTCTGTTGTCGATATAATCCACCAGGAGTGCCCGCAAGTGATTGACAAGCTCTTTCCTTAGCTTATCAGGAACAATTAACACAGCTGCCCTTGCTTGTTCAACTTCAGGGTTGTCAGCCTTTTGGTTGCGGAAAATATCTCGTAGTTGCTCCAGGGTTATAATCTCATTAGGATTGGAAGAATATGATCTCGAAATGACAACTCCATCCCGTATGGTAGTTTGCCCGAGGTCGAAAGTAACTTGACCCTGAATTGAATCTAGTATTTCTTGAAGGGTACTCATTCTGATTACTCCGTGCGATCGAGTAGCACATGGAGAATATACCAGAAATCAAATAACTGAGTTACCACATTGAGATTGCCGCCTGCGTTGCCTCAAGACTGTTCCCCCGCCTCCCCTCCCCACGTGTGATACCCACCCCTTACGCCGACGCACTCCGACCGCGTACGCTGGTTGCCGTGGTGAGACTGCACAGGGCACCCAGCGGCGCAGGTGGCCGCGAGGCGAGCGTAGGCGTTGGGTAGTTTACCGACTTGCCCAGGTCATGACCGCCGTCAGAGTCGGCATCTGACGTTGTAGTCAGCCCCGTCGTGGTCCTGTAGGAACAAGACGCGGAACCTCCACGTCGCTCCGGCAGCGATGCCGCTGGTATTGTCCAGCGAGTCGTCTACTTGGACACCGGACTGATAGAGCTGGCAGGACACCTGCGCGTAGCCCACGTACTGGTCGGACTTGTTGCGGATGTTGCCTACCGCCTCCAATCCCAACTGACTGCGGCGCAGTTCGATGTCCCCTGCGAACTCCAAGGCGGATGTTGGAGCGATGATTTCGTCCAACTCTTGGCTGACCTCATTCGCCGCGTCTCCCACGGCGAGTGCGAACAGTGCGCAGGCTCCAACCATAAGGAGCAGGCATATTGCGATGATCCATACTGCTACTTTCATCAGGTCTCCCTTCTCTTAGCCTGGATGCCAGTAGCGGGAGACCATCCGCGTCACGCGGGCCATAGCAGGAACCCCCTTGTCTGGCATCAGGCGGGACTGCTACGACCCTCACCAAACGCGGGACGACAAGGGGGCGCGGGGCGTCCACGCCTAAGCCCATATATCCCGCGCTGCTTGGTAGAGCGAGGTTAGAGGGTCGTAGCACCGCGACTATACCACAGGGGGTGCGGCCCCTGTCCGAGAGATCCCTCGGCTCCCCCGCGCTTCGCTCGGAATGACCACGTGTGACACCCGCCCCTTACGCGGTCGGGGGTCGACCGCGTACGCTGGTTCCATGACCGTCGTACCGGCAGCACCCATAGACCGCATCTATAGCTCGCAGGCTGACCTATCGACGGGACCTATGGCTTCGGCGGCAACTTTTGAATTCGATGGCCCCCTTGAGATTCTTGATGCTTTGGAGACTGGGAAGCAGGCCACGGCCACGGAAATGCTCCGGTCAAGGGTCTCAAGGGGGCCAGATGAGGTCGACGGTTCACTCGTGGATCGGGCATCAAGGGGGCCAGAATTCGAGGGCATTGGCCCCCTTGATCAGGGCTACGAGGTTCCTGCCTCCGCAGGAACGGCGGGCCCCATCCTGCCTATCCCGTCCATCCTGTCCATCGATGTTGATTCCCGGCTATACTCGCCGGACTGCCACTCAGGGCTGGAGAGACATGAACGCTGAGATCATCGCCGTCGGCACCGAGCTCCTCATGGGCGAGACGCAGGACACCAACTCGTCGTGGCTCGGCCAGCGCCTGCCGGAGTTCGGCCTCGAGCTCAAGTTCGTTACCATCGTCGGCGACGACCTCACGCGGCTCACCGAAACGCTCGACCGCGCGTGGCGCAGGTCGGACGTCGTCATCGCGATGGGCGGCCTCGGGCCGACGCTCGACGACATGACGCGCGACGGCATCGCCAACATGCTCGGCGAGCAGATCACGACGGACCCGGAGCTCAAGGTGTGGCTGGAGGACAACTTCGCGCGTCGGAACGTCAACCCCATGCCGCAGCAGAACTACAGACAGGCCGGCATCATCCCGTCCGCCGACGCCATCCGCAACGCGATGGGCACCGCGCCCAGTTGGTGGATAGAGAAGGGCGACAAGATTCTCATCACGCTCCCCGGCCCCCCGCGCGAGTTGACCAACATGTGGACGACCGAGATCGCCCCGCGCCTCAAGGAGCGGCTCCCCGGTCAGAAGATCATGGCCCGCACGTTCAAGACCATCGGTCTCAGCGAGGCTGCGGTCGACGAGATGGTGCGCGACGTCTACGACGTCCCCGGCATGGACTTCGGCGTCTACGCGAAGCAGGACGGCATCTACCTGCGCGGAATCGCGAAGGCCGACACCGAGGCCGAGGCGCTCACGACCCTCCTCCGCGCCGAGACGATGGTGCGCGAGGCCCTCGGCGACTACATCTGGGGCACCGACGAGGAGTACCCGCCGGAGCGCGTCGGCGACCTGCTGCGCGAGAAGGGCTACACGCTCGCGGTGCTGGAGTCGTGCACCGGCGGCATGATCGGCGCGGCGCTCACGGAGATCCCCGGCTCGTCCGACTACTTCAAGGGCGGCGCCATCACTTACACGGACGACATGAAGGCGCAGGCTGGCGTGCCGCAGGAAACGCTCGATGCCCACGGCGCGGTGAGCGAGGAAACCGCCCGCGCGATGGCCGACGCCGCGCGCCGCACCTACGACGCCGACTGCGGCATCAGCGTCACTGGCGTCGCCGGGCCGGGCGACCAGGACGGCGTGAAGGCGGGCACCGTCTTCATCGGCGTTTCAACGCCCGGCAGCGCGAGCGTCGTGCGCCACGAGTTCCCGTCGCGGCGTCCGCTCGTGCGTAACCGCGCCGTCACCGCCGCCCTCCTCCAACTCATCCGCGCCCTCCAGTCCGAGTGAGGGCGGGGGTTGTCATTCCGAGCGGAGCGCAGCGGAGTCGAGGAATCTCTCGGGGGGTCTGATCCCCTCGCCCTCTGGGAGAGGGAAGCCGCGCAGCGGCGGGTGAGGGTTCGGCGGGTGAGGGTGACCTGACGCGGGGCGCAGCCCCCGTCGTTCCTGCGGAGGCAGGAACCTCGCCTGGAGTAGGGGCACCCCTCGTGGGCACCCTGTCTGACCCCTCGCCCCCTGGGAGAGGGAGGCCGCGCAGCGGCGGGTGAGGGTTCGGCGATAAGAGATGAGGAGAGAGGGTGTAGTGAGAACGGGAGTGGTCCTGGCGTTGTTCCTTCTGCTGGCTGCGTGCGGCAGCCCGGAACCAACGGCGACGCCCACCCCCACACCTGAGCCAACGGCGACGCCGACGCCTACCGCGACCCCTCTGCCTCCGCGGATGGGCGATGCGGACATGGCAAGCGGCCTCGGCGCCCGCCTCGACGCTATCCGGACCATGATGGAGCCGGTCGAGCCGGTGTGGACGGTCTACGTCCATGGCGAGGATTGGGTGACGCCTGGCGGAAACACGCTGATGAACGACATCTTCGAGCTGCTGAAGATGGATAACATAGCCACCCACGACGGCTACCAGTTGCTCAGCCCGGAAGTGGTAGTCGCGCTCGAACCCGACATCATCATCACGGACTCGGTGTTGAGCGTGATATCGGACCCTGAACTATCGGGGCTGCATCTCGTACAGGACGTAAGTCATATCGACCACCATATCTTCGTATTGAGCGAAGGCCATTCGTTCAGCATGGATAGCGACCATTTCATGGATGCCGTCGAGGAGCTGGCTGCCTTCGTCTACCCTGAGGTATTCGGCGAAGACGGGCACGGCCACTCTCATTGAAGGAATGCCGAGGCACAGTGACACGGCGGTATTGCACTATTGGTATGACTGCGCTAACCTCTGACACGAGGTAGCCGGGTGGCCATGACCACAGTCGAACAACCCATCACGCGGTCTGAGCTTAGAGAAGAGTTGAGCCACTACGCGACCAAGGCCGACCTTGCTGAATTGAAGGCCGACCTGCACCAGTCCATGCACCAGATGGAGAGTCGGCTGTTGCGCTGGATGGCAGGCTGGACGACCGGCGGGATGGTGGCGATCACCGGACTGGTGCTCGCCGTGCTGAGGCTCGCGGGGAACTGACGCCCTCCCTAGTGCCCGCCGCCGGACGATGAGGCGGCGCGCTCCTCCCGGTAGAAGACCTCCTCCGGGAAGATCTCGTCCCAAGGCTGCTTGCGCGCACTGAGCCCCTGCTCCATCGAGAACGTCTGCGCCATGTCGAACGCCTTGGCGTTCGCGGTGATCCCGTAGGCGAACGGGTCGCGCCCGAACACGCCGTCGACCTCCTCCTGGAACTGCTTCCCGAACACGAGGAGCGTCGGCGGCATGGAGCGCAGCCGGTCGATGGCGGCCCGCTTGGACGCCTCGAACGCCTCCATGAGGCTGACGGCGACCCACGGGTGCTCCTCGACGATGCTCTCGCGCACGACCGTGACGTGGTGCGGCGGGAAGACGCCGTGCTTGCGGAAGAAGCGGACGGACTCGGCCTTCGGGTCGGAGAAGAGGGTGGGGAAGTCCGGGTTGTCGAGCAGGTTGACGCTCTGCTGGCGGTCGATGCCGGAGCCGCGTATGGAGCCGATGCCGATGGAGGCGTCGAGCTCGCCGTCCAGGTACATCGAGCTGAAGTCGGTCGTCGCGTGCCGGAGGTCGAGGTCCTCGGGGAGGCCGAGCCCTGCGTCCTTCGAGGCGCCGGTGTGGCTGTAGTGCTCGCTGCGCTCCATGAACCACGTCATGTCCTGCGGCTCGATGCCCCACTCCAGCTTCAGGATGCCGCGCGTCCACAGGCCGACGGACTGCTGGTAGTCCCCGATGCCGAACCGCTTGCCCTTCAGGTCCTCCGGGTGGTCCTGCCGGATGCCGGACGCCTTGCGGGTGTAGACGTTGGTGTAGGAGAAGGTGCGGTTGTGGAAGACGGGCAGCATGCGGTACGGGAAGCCGAGCGGGCGCATGCGGAGGTAGGACGACATCGACATCTCGGAGACGTCGTAGCGGTGGTACTTGATCTGCTCGTAGAAGACGCGGGGCACGGCGCCGGGCATCCCCTGGTAGTCGAGGGTGAGCCCGTCCGGTTTCACCTCGCCGGTGATCATGGGCATCACGCGGTCGTAGGCGGTGATGGCGAACGAGAGTTCGAGGTCGGGCATGGCGAGCCTCCGCACGGGCAGGGTGCGGCGATGATACCGCAGACGGGGGCAGGCGGGGATGCCGGGTGATTTCCGGTTGCATCACCGCACCTCACTCCGTGAGAATCCGTCCGACCCAGAGGAGCGGGAGGCAGCAGCAGACCGTGGCAAGGCTAGCCGGCATCGACGTGGGCGGAACGTTCACGGACCTCGTGTTCGTGGACGGCGAGACGGGCTCGCTGCAGGCGCTCAAGGTGCCGTCCACGCCCGCCGATCAGTCCGTGGGGTTCATCGCGGCGTTGCAGGCGACCGGCGAGCCGATGTCGTCCTTGTCGGGCGTCGTCCATGGCACCACGGTGGGACTGAACGCCGTGCTGGAGCGCAAGGGCGCCCGCTGCGCGCTGCTCACGACGGAGGGTTTCCGCGACGTGCTGGAGTTGCGCCGCCGCGACAGGCCGAACATGTACGGGCTGCGGGGCTGGTTCGAACCGATCATCCCGCGTGACCTGCGGTTCGAGGTCGCAGAGCGGACCGACTTCAGGGGCAACGTCCTCGGACCGGTCTCGGAGGAAGGGCTGGTGGCGTTCCTCGATGCGGTGCAGGGCCGTGGCGTCGAGGTCGTCATCGTCTCGTTCCTGCACGCGTACGCCAACCCGGAGAACGAGCGCGCGGCGGCGGCGTTCATACGCGAACGGCGCCCTGACCTGAAGGTGATCGCGGCGTCGGACGTTTTGCCGGAGATACGGGAGTTCGAGCGGACGAGCACGGCGGCGCTCGACGGGTTCATCCAGCCGGTGATGGCCCGTTACCTGAGCACTATCAAGACGCGGCTTGCAGAAGATCGGTACGCAGGCTCGGACCTGATGGTGCTTCAGTGCAACGGCGGCGTAATGTCGGCGGACCGCGCGATCGAGCAGCCGGTGAGCACACTCTTCTCCGGGCCTGCGGGTGGTGTCGTGGCGGGAGCCGCCATCGCCAAAGCCGCGGGGTTCGATAACGCCATCTGCTGCGACATGGGCGGCACGAGCTTCGACGTGTCGCTCATCGCGGGCGGGCAGGCGTCGTACGTTGAGGAGCGGAAGATCGACTACGGCCTGCCGATGCGACTGCCGAGCATCGACATAACGTCGATAGGCGCGGGCGGGGGCAGCATCGCGTGGATAGACCGCGCCGGGCTGCTGCGCGTCGGACCGCGGTCCGCCGGGGCGAACCCGGGGCCGGTGTCGTATGGGCAGGGCGGAAGCGAGCCGACGGTGACGGACGCGAACCTCGTGCTGGGGCGCATCAACAGGGAGCGTCCCATCGGACGGGAAGGCGAAGCGCGGCTCGATGCGGACGCGGCGCGGGCGACCATCGAGTCGTCGCTGGGCCCTGCGCTCGGGGTCGACGCGTACCAGGCCGCCTCCGCAGTGCTGGACGTGGTGAACAGCAACATGGCGGACGCCATCAGACTCATCTCGGTGGGACGCGGCCACGACCCGCGCGAGTTCGTACTGGTGGCGTTCGGGGGAGGCGGCCCGCTCCACGCGATAGCGCTCGCCCGCGAGCTCGGCATCCCGCGCGTGCTCGTGCCCCCGTTCCCGGGAGTGACGTCGGCCATCGGGTGCGTTGCGGCGGACCTGCGCCACGACTTCGTGCAGACGCTCAACGAGGCGGTGAGCGAACTGGACATGCAGGCGCTGGAGTCCACGCTGGACAGCCAACGTACCGCCGGAGAACGGCTCATCACGAGAGAATCGGAGGAGGTTGAGGGCGTCGTCACGGTCCACGAAGCCGCGATGGGGTACGAGGGGCAGATACACACTGTCGATGTGACGCTGCCGGGCGCGCGGCTGTCCCGCGAAGCGCTCACGGAAGCGTTCCGCGAGACATACCACGCGCAGTACGGCTACCTGCTCGACTACCCGGTGCGGGTGCTGAGCGTGCGTACGGCGGTCATCGGACGGCGCCCGAAACTCGACGTGAGCTTCGCGTTCGAGGTCAACGGCGTGGAGGCGGCGCCCGCGTCGAGGCCGGTGCTGTTCGGAGGGCGTATGCTCGATACAGCGGTGTACGAGCGGAACGCGCTGCCGCCGGGGGCGCGCATCAGCGGACAGGCCATCGTGGAGCAGGCCGACGCGACCACCGTGGTAGACCCGGACTGGCAGGGGTACGTCGACCCGCAGGGGAACCTCATACTGGAGCCGTTGTTATGATCGATGCCACGACGCTCGCGGTGCTACAGGGGAAGCTCGGTTCGGTGACGGACGAGATGGATGTGCTGCTGGTGCGCGGGGCGTTCTCGCCCATCATCTCGGAGGCGCTGGACCGGGCGAGCGGGGTCTACCATCCGGAGACGGGCGAGATCATCGTGCAGGGAGAGACGGGGCTGCCCATCTTCGCGGTGACGATGCAGTTCGCGGTGCTGGCGGTCATCGAGCGCTGCCGCGAACTTGGCGTGGAGCCGGGTGACGTGTTCATCCTGAACGACACGCAGCGGACGGGCACGCACTTGCACGACGTGAAGCTCGTGAAACCGATCTTCCACGACGGCAGACTCATCTGCTTCCTGGCGAACGTGGCGCACTGGCTCGACATCGGCGGGGCGGTGCCGGCGGGGTACAACCCGAAAGCGACCGACATGATCCAGGAGGGGCTGGTGATCCCTCCAGCGAAGGTGTACGAGGCGGGGACGCTCAACCGCTCCCTCTTCGACCTCATCATCGCGAACACCCGGCTGCCCGAGCAGAACACCGCGGACTTCTTCACGATGGCGGGATGTCTCGACGCAGGCGGGCGCCGCATCGGCGAGCTGATCGAGCGGTACGGGGCCGACGGGTTCTGCGAGGCGTTGGACGAGTTGATCCTGCGGTCGGAGCAGCAGATGAGGTCGCACATCCGGGAGATACCGGACGGTCGCTACGAGGCGAGCGCGCACATCGACAACGACGGCCTGACCGATGCGCCACTCACCATCCGGCTGGCCGCCGTCGTCGAGGGCGGCTCGATGACGCTGGACTTCAGCGGCTCCTCGGACGCGTGCAACGGCCCGTTCAATATCGCCGCGCCGACGACGATGGCGGCGTGCTTCATCGCGCTTAAGCACCTCTTCCCTGACGTGCCGCTGAACGCGGGCTGCTTCAAGCCGCTGGCGTTCGTGCTGCCGGAGGCGTCGCTGGTGAACTCACCGCGCGGCAAGAGCCAGGAGTTCTACCTGGAGCCAGCGCTCAACATCGCCGCGGCGCTGCTCAACGCGATGGGTCAGGCCGTGCCGCAGCTAGCGTCCGGCGGGCCGTTCACGACGCTGCCGTTCGCGCTCTTCGGTGGCAGGAACCCGGACACGGGCAAGTACCAGGCGGGCATCGTAGCGCTGCTCGGCGGCGGCTACGGGGGCAGCGCGGACGCGGATGGACTCATCAACGGAGCGATCAGCGTCGGGTCGGCGCGGATGCCGTCACTGGAGGTGATGGAGCAGCGCTTCCCGGTCCGCTATCGCAGATATGCGATACGTGAAGACTCGGCAGGCGCGGGGGAACACCCGGGCGGGCATGGCACGGAGATCGACCTCGAGTTCACGTGGGCTGCGGGAGCCGCGTCGGTGACGATGGACTCGCTGAAGCACGGGCCGGACGGCGTCGGCGCAGGGCAGGCAGGGCAACCAGCGGAGTCCGAACTCCATACGGGGGGAGGAGTGCGTCCGCCGCTGCTGGGCAAGGAGGTTGGTGTACCGTTCAAGGCGGGCGACCGCGTCGTCATCCGCAGTCCGGGTGGCGGAGGCTACGGCGAGCCGCTCGACCGCCACCCCGACCTCGTTGCGCGTGACGTCGCGCGCGGCTACATCAGCGGCGAGACGGCGCTCGACACCTACGGCGTCGTACTGAACGACGACGGCACGCCCGACATCGAGAGCACGGCGCTCCGCCGGCTGTCCGGGAAGTAGCGCCGGCCGGTCCCCAGCGTGCGGGAAACGCCGCGCTGCAGGGCGGCGGTGACGGGCACTGCCTGAAGCTACTTGCGCCAGGAGACGAGGCGTGACAGCCTCTGCGCCTGATGGCTGATGCACATGACGCAACCGAGCAGGTATTCCGGGATGAGTACGGCAGGGTGATCGCGGCGTTGATGAGCGCGTTCGGCGATCTGGACGTGGCCGAAGAGGCCATCCAGGAAGCGTTCATCGCCGCGCTGGAGCACTGGCCGCAGACCGGCATACCCGGTAACCGCGGCGCCTGGATCACAACGACGGCCAAGCGCAAAGCGATAGACCGCTTGCGCCGCGATCAGGCGCGCGGACGGAAGCACGAGGAGGTCGCGAACCTCGAGGTAGATGAGGATGACCCCTTCGACGAGGTGGGCGAAGAGGAGCCGATCGAGGATGACCGGCTCCGGCTGATCTTCACGTGCTGCCATCCGGCGCTGGCATTGGAGGCGCAGGTGGCGCTGACGCTGCGCACGCTGTGCGGGCTGACGACGCCGGAGATCGGCCAGGCGTTCCTCGTTCCGGAGGCGACGATGGCCCAGCGGCTGGTGCGCGCCAAGCGGAAGATACGGGACGCAGGCATCCCGTATGCCGTGCCGCAGGCCGACCAGTTCGGGGAGCGTCTCGCGGGCGTACTGAGAGTGATCTACCTCGTCTTCAACGAAGGGTACTCGGCAAGCGCAGGCGAAACGGTCGTCCGCGTGGACCTTGCGTCGGAGGCCATCCGCCTGGGGCGCGTGCTGGCGAAGCTGATGCCTACCGAAGCCGAAGCGCACGGGCTGCTGGCGCTGATGCTGTTGAACGACTCGCGCCGCGATGCCCGGCAGACCGCTGGAGGCGAGCCGGTGCTCCTCGGCGACCAGGACCGCGGGCTTTGGGATGCGGGCCGCATCGAGGAGGGTCAGCGGGAGCTCGAGGCTGCGCGAGAGATCGGGAGTGGCGGGCCGTACACGGCGCAGGCGGCCATCGCCGGGGTACACGCCCGAGCGACCAAAGCAGAGGACACGGACTGGCGCGAGATAGCACGGCTGTACGCAGACCTGGCGGCAAGAGCGCCGTCGCCGGTGGTCTCGCTCAACCGTGCCGTGGCGGTCGCGATGGCGGAGGGGGCCGCGAGAGGGCTGGCGTTGATTGACAGCGAGGAGGTGGCGGGGCAACTCCAGAGCTACCGATGGATGCACTCAGCGCGCGCCGACCTGCTGAGGCGGCTCGAGCGGTATAGCGAGGCGGCCGAGGCATACCAGCGGGCGATCGCGCTCTCTCAGAACGCGGCTGAGCTGGCATACCTCGGTCGCCGGCTGGGGGAGGTGAGTGCCCACCAGGCTACGCCTGGGGCATCTCCATGACGGCGCGCACCTCCACGCATCCGCCTGAAGGGAGGTTCGGCATCTTGCCGGCGATGGCGATGGCCTCGTCGAGGTTCCCGGCTTCGATAAGGTAGAAGCCGCCCAACTGCTCCTTGGTCTCGGCGAACGGACCGTCGGTTATAACGGTGCCGCCGCCGCTCATGCGAACGGTGGTGGCGGTCGAAGTCGGATTCAGGGGCTCGCCGCCGAGGACGGTGGTTGCGGTCCTGGTCTCCGCATCGAAGGCGAACCAGGTCTGCATGTCGGACTCCATCTCTTCCGGGGACATGTTCATCATCCTGGATTCCTCATCGTAGATCAGCAGCATGTACTTCATAGCGTCCCTCCTGGGGTTTGGTTGCTGGCCCCTTCGGCCAGTTCATCGATACGACGAATGGGGGCGTGGCAAATCGACAGGGTTGGGACCGTCAGTCCGTCGGGAGTCCGGCACGCTAGCCGATCTCCAGCGTGCGGAAGACGCCGCGCTGCAGGGCGGCGGTGGCGAGGAGCTGCTCCAGGACGACATGCGCCTCGGGGCGGCGCAGGTCCAGCGACGACGCGCCGATCGCCCGGTAGAGCACGCCGGAGCCGACCTTCGTGCTCACCTCATCGCCGATCTCCTGCGGGAGGTCTACGCCGAGCGCGAGGGCCATTGCCTGCGCCTGCAATGCGCCGACACCCGAGGCGTGGGTCTTGGTGAGCGCGCGGCGGTTGTAGAGCAGGGTGTAGCCGTTCTTGTTGCGCCGGAGCGTGACCGGCGTGTCGCCGCGGGGGCGGTTGATGAGGCGCTCCGCGTAGTCGAGCGCTTTCGTGCGCGAGAGCGCCATGCGTCGCGTCGGCCTAGAGCCTGCCGGCGGCGCGGTGGGCAGCGACGTCGTCCGGGTGGCCCCAGGTCTCGAACCCGCCGAGGCCCTGCTCTTCGTTGAAGCCCATGCAACTGATCCAGCGCCCGGTGACGCCGCTGCCGTCCTGCTCGGCGAGGTAGAGCGCAAGCGGCACGACGTTGTCGGCGCGTACGCGCTGCGGGATCCAGCCGGAGGTGTCTTGCCCCAGCTTCAGCCGTATCTCATGGCGCACCTGCTCCTGCTCGTCGGAGCCGGTGGTTGCTGTGTGGCCGGGGAGCATGACGTTCGCGGCGATGTTGTACTGCTGGAGTTCCTTCGCGAGGTAGATGGTCATGGAGCCCATGGCGGCCTTGGCGGGCTGGTACGCGCCCTCGCGGCTGAGGCCGTAGAAGACGGGCTCGCCCTGGCCGGAGGCGTGGGCGTTGAGCAGCTGGCTGGACGAGGAGTTGATGATGCTGCCGCTCCGCTTCTCGATCATCGGCTGCACGAACCGCTTGATGACGCGGAGGTTGCCGAAGACGTGCGTGCTGAACATCTTCTCCCACTCGCTGATGTCGGTCTCGAGGACGGTGATGCTGCCGTGGGTCTCGAGGTAGAGGTCGCGCTGGCGGGTGCCGCCGTTGTTGATGACGACGTCGACGGTGCCGAACCTATCGATCGTCTTCCGGTATGCCTCGTCGACGTGCGACTGGAGTGTGATGTCCATCGTGCAGACAAGGGCGTTGGGGTTGTCCCTGAGCTCCGCGGCGAAGTCGTAGTCGTCGTTGGAGACGCCGGTGGGGACCCAGGAGAGGTCGGTGGCGACGACCTTGGCGCCCTCGTTGAGGAACGCGCGGACCATCTCGCGCCCCATGCCGCGCGCGCCTCCGGTGATGAGTACGACCCTGCCCTCGACCGACATGGCTGCCCTCCCGCGTACAGACGTGGCTAACGCACTGACTCTACCAGAGAAGGAATGACAGGCGCCGCTAGACGGCGCACTCGCCCTCGCCACGCTCCAGCTTGTAGAGGATGGTCTTGCCCCAGTCGATGTAGGTGTCGAGGTTCTCCTTGTTGAGGGCGCCGACCTCGCGGAACTGCCCGGCGAGCTCCTCGAACGGGGCGGTGCCGACGCGGTCGACGAAGTCGTTGAACGACTCGCCGTCGTCGCGGTTGTCCTGGTAGTGGGAGAGTATGCCGTCCATGAAGGCGGGGACGCGCTTGGCGGGCACCTTGGCCTTCACGCGGTGGCCGAAGCGGACGGGGTCCTGGTTGCCGTAGTTGCCCGCGAGGAAGACCTCGTAGGCAGGCACCTGATTGCCGTCGCCCTTGGTTGCCGCGCCGTGGAAGCCGATGTTGGCGATGTGGTGGCGGGAGCAGCCGTTGGGGCAGCCGCTGACCTTGACGTGGAGGTCCTTGATGCCCGGGTCGTCCGTCCCGTGGCTGCGGATGCTGCTCCGGAGCGCCTCGGCGACCCCCATCGAGGACGTGATGCCCATCTTGCAGCTGTCGGTGCCGGGGCAGGCGACGACGTCCGTGATGGAGTTCGCGCCATCCTCGGCGAGGCCGGTGGCCTTGAGCGCGGCCCACACGTCGAACAGGTAGCCCTCGGGCACCCACCGGTAGAGGATGTTCTGCTCGGTGGTCGCGCGGATGCCGCCCGCGTACTTCCTGCCGATGTCGGCGAGGACGGGGAACTGGTGCGCGTAGATGTCGCCGAGCGGGAGCGCGACGTAGACGGCGTAGTAGCCCTCCTGCTGCTGCGGATGGGCGTTGGACTCGCGCCACGTGAGGAACTCCGGATCGTCGTGCGCCTCGACAGGCACGAGGGCAGGGGGCTCGTCAATCATCTCGGGCGGAAGCTCCATCCAGGGCGTGGGGTCGAAGTCAGCCTGCGCCCAGTCCTGCCTCATCTCCTCCTCGACCTCCTCGCGGAAGGCGTCGATGCCGATGCGGTCGACGTAGAACTTGATGCGTGCTCGCATGCGGTTCTTGCGCAGTTCGTCCGTGCGGTGGAAGACGCGGATGGCGGCCTCGGCGGCCTTGAGGTACTCGGTGACGGGGACGAAGTCGAAGAGCGTCCAGGCGATGCGGGGCATGATGGACGTGCCGCCGCCGATGCGGATCTCAAAGCCCTTCTCCGGCTCCCCGCCGTCCTCGCGGTCGCGCAGTTGCGGGATGAAGGCGAGGTCGTGGATGTCGGCGACCACGTCGTCGTTGCCGCCGCTGGAGAAGGAGGTCTTCCACTTGCGCGGGAGCGCCTGCGTGTACTCGTGGCGGACGAAGTAGCGGGCGTAGGCCGCAAGGTAGGGCGCGACGTAGAACGGCTCCTCGAGCTTCACGCCGGAGAGCGGGTCGCCCGCGACGTTGCGGACGGTGTTGCCGCACGCCTCGCGGGTGACGAGCCCGGCGTCGCCGAGGATGCGCATGACGTGCGGGGTGTCGGCGAGCTTGACGAAGTGGACCTGCAGGTTCTCGCGGGTGGTGATGTGGCCCTTCTTGAGCGGGGCGTACCCGCTGACGACGTCGCCGAACGCCTCGAGGTGCTCGGGGGTGAGCGCGCCGCCGGGGATCTTGATGCGCATCATCTGCACGTCCGGCTGGCGCTGGCCGTAGACCCCGCGCACGAGGCGGTACATGATGAACTGCTCCTCGGTCGGCCACTCGCCGTTGAGGTAGCGGGTCGCCTCCGTCTCGAAGTCGTCGACCTCCTCGGGGATGTAGGGAAGCACGCCCTTGGAGTAGTCGTACTGCCGCTTCTCCTCGACGGTCTTGGTGCCTCGGATGATGGGGCGGGGAGCGGTGCTGGTCATCGGTGTCTCCTTCTGTATAGCAAAGCGCCCTTCTCCGGGTTGCTGAGAAGGGCGCAGTTTTGACGGCGTGCGAGAACTGTCGGCCCTATGGTCGACAACAACAAGCGCACATCGTGACGGCGATGTTCATCTCGCGGGGCAGTATAGCACAGCGTTGCAAGAGGGCGCTATGGCATCAGGTTACGGGGCGACCATGTTGCCGGAGACCTTCTTCTTGTAGGAGTTCCAGACGCCGTCGCGCGGCGGGTTGCCGCCGATGCTGCGCATGAGCTCCTTGAAGTGCGGGTACTCGTGCTGTGGCGGGCGGTTCGACGATTCCATGACGAGTTCGTCGGAGAGGTAGGGGTGGTCGGAGCCCTTGGCGACGAGGCCCCAGTAGTTCATGCGCGCCTGCTCCTCCAGCTGGAGCATGCTGACCACGGAGTCCTGGGGGTCCTTGCCGGTCATCGACGCGCCGTGCCCCTTCATGAGGACGAACTTGTGCTCGCCGAGGCACTCGGCGAGTTCCAGGCCTTCCTCGTGGCTCCAGACGGTCTTGGTGTGGGGGTAGACTGGGTGGGGCTGCTCCATGACCATCTGCGAGCCCTCCTGCGCCATCGGGACGATCGGCTCTTCGAGGACGGTCATCAGGACGACGTTGCGCGGGTGCACGTGGACGACCGAGTTCACGTCCGGTCGCGCCTTCATGATGGAGGAGTGGATCTTGACCTCCGAGCACTGGGTGGACCAGGCAGGGCCGTCCACCTTGTAGCCGTCCAGGTCGCAGACGATCATGTCGTAGTACTGCATCTCCTCCAGGGCGTCGATGGCGTAGCCGCGGCCCTTGACCACGAACAGCTCCGGCTGGTTGGGGACGCGCATGCTGACGTGCCCCAGGGCGGCGGTCACGCCGGTGGCGAGGCCCATGTGGGAGATGATGCGGGTCGCCATCGCGACTTCGTACTTGATCTCGTCGATCTCACGGGACATCGGGGCCTCCTTTGCGTTCGGTCAGGTTCAGGGGCACTGGACTAGAAGAGGTGCAGGTCCTTGTGGGCTTCGACCTCTTCCGGCACCCAGGTGCGGAGCACTTCCTCGATCATGGGGACGATGGGGCTGTCGCCGCCCTCGCCGGGACGGTAGCGCCCGTCCGGCTTGATGCCGTGCTTGACGCTCTCCATCGGCAAGGCGATGTGGTTGGCGACGGCGGGGTCCCGGAAGACGTTCATGGGCTCGCCGCCATCCTCGACGACCTTCATCTGCTGCCGCAGCATCTTGCGGAAGAGGATGAGGCCGACGTCGGACTGGCCGAGCATCTCCTTGTCGCGCTGGGCGATCGCTCCCTGGGTGATCCAGCACATGTAGTCCTGGTTGAACGTGACGCCGGTGTAGAAGCGCCCGTCCGGCTCGTAGAGCGGCACGTAGCGGTAGGCCGCGACGTCCTGCTGCGGCACGGGGGTGCCGGGCTTGGCGCGGTAGACGTAGTAGGAGACGTGGTAGGTGTTCTCGTCGTCGATGGGCACGCGCCACTGGGTGGTGGTGCGGACCTGGTCGCCGACGAAGAGGATGTTGGGGAACATGATGGGGTGGCCCTTGGCCCAGTCCTCGCCGTCCTCCGGGAAGCCGAGCTGGAGCCTGCGTTTGATGATGCCGTACTCGAATGCGTCGAACGCGATCTTGATGGTCTTGGGCTGGCTTTCCGGCGCGACGGCGACGCCCGAGCGAACGTAGTTGCCGAAGTAGAAGTGCAGCCACTCCGTGTGGACGGGGTCGACGGAGTTCTCCTGGCACTGGAGCCAGTTGCAGGGCAGGTGGGAGATGGCGATGTCGCGCACCGCGTCGTCGTAGGTCAACTGCTCCCAGTGGGGGAGCAGCGGCGCCGGCTGCGGGCCCATGTAGGCGAAGATGAGGCCCCCGAGCTCCTGCACCGGGTAGCCGGCGACCTTCACCTTCTCCTTGAAACGCCCGTCCGGGTGCACCGTCTCCTCGAAGGGCTGCTCGATGCACTGTCCGGTCTCGTCCATCATCCAGCCGTGGTACATGCAGCGCAGGCCGTGCTCCTCAGGGATGCCGTAGGAGAGGTCGACGCGGCGGTGGGGGCAGAACCGTTCGATCAACCCCAACGTGCCGGACCTGTCCCTGTAGAGGACGAGGTCCTCGCCGAGTATGCGGACGGCCTTGGTGGGGCGGTCGATGAGCTCGCCGGCTGCGGCGATGGGATGCCAGTAGCGGCGCATGAGCTCGCCCATCGGCGTGCCCGCGCTGACCTGCGTGAGTTCCTCGTTGACGTGGCTGGGGATCATGGTTCTCCTACACCTCGTAAGTCGTTCGTTGTACGGCTGCGGCCTACGCCCCGCCGAGACGATAGAAGCGGCGGGCGTTCTTGTGGAGGATGGCCTCCTTGTCCTCGTCGGTGAGGTCGGGGTTCTCCAGCAGCTCCTGCAACTCGTGGCGGCAGGTCTCGGTCGTGACCTCGTGGGGGAAGTCGGTCGAGAAGAAGAACGGCTTGTTGCCGACCTGGCTGACGGCGAACGCGATGGCGGGCTCCTCGCCCTCGCAGCCGATGAAGAGGCGGTCGTTGTCGATCTGGCGCTGGATGTACTCGTGGACGCTGTCGCCGATCTTGGGGCCCATCATGTCGTCGTCGCGCAACTGGTACTCCATGTGGGTGCTGTGCGAGCGGTCGAAGCGCTCCAGACACATGACGAACCAGCCGATGCCGCCCTCCAGGAAGCCGAAGCGGGCGTTGGGGAAGCGCTCGAAGACGCCGTTGAAGACCATGCCCGCGAGGGCGATGGCCTGTCCGGCGGGGTGGCCGAGCGCATGGATCGGGGCGTAGACGTTCATGTGGTCGAGCCCGATGCCGCTGTGCGCGCCGCCGTGGACGGCGATGGCGCAGCCGAGGCGGTCGGCCTCCTCGTAGACGGGCCAGTAGATCTTCGAGCCGAGGTGGTCCGGCAGGCCGAACGAGGGGAGCATCGCGCCGACGAAGCCGAGGTCCTCGACGCAGCGGCGGAGCTCCTTGACGGCCTCCGCGGGCTCCTGCATGGGGATGAGTCCGACGCCGTGGAAGCGGGCGTCGCGCTTGCAGTAGGTGTCGTAGAGCCAATCGTTGTAGGCCTGCGCCGTGGCGATGGCCCAGTCACGGCTGACGATCTTGCCGTAGGAGAGCGCCGTGGTGGGGTAGAGGACGGTGGCGTCGATGCCCACGTCGGTAAGGAAGACTTCCCAGCCGTCCGGGCCGACGAACGCTCCCTTGCGGTCGCGGCGTCCGGGGGTCTCGACGAAGTGCCCGGCGTGGAGGTGGTCCAGCGGTGGGAAGAGGGACGAGTTGAGCTGGCGCGCGGGGTTGTCGCGGAACTTGGGCGGGAGGAACTGGGCCATGGCCTGGATGTCCTCCATGATGTGACCGTCGCCGTCGACGATGATCTCCAGGTTCGTGGTCATGTGCTTTCCTCCCGGTGGCGATGTCTCATTATCGCGGTTTCGTGCGCGCGGATTCTAGCAGGTCACACGCGGGTGGGGCCGTCGGGGCCGGCGGGTTCGCCCAGCGGCGCTTCCCGTCCGGCGAGGAGGGAGTCTATGTCCGGGTCGTCGCGCTCGTGCAGGAGGGCGATGGGGACGGCGGGCAGGGTGGTGATGCTCACCCCGATGTGTACGCCGAGGCGGACGGAGTAGCGGGCCGCGGCCTCGTTGTCCGGGGCTTGGATGATGCTGACGAAGTCGTAGGGGCCGAGCACAGCGTAGAGGCCGAGGCCGGTCACCTCCGGCACATGCACTTCGGCGGCGGCCTCCGCTATGGAGTCCGGGTTCTCCAGGATGGCGTGCTGTCCCTCCGGCGTGAGCTTCATCAGGAGGATGTAGTTCGCCATGGCGTACTCCCTGCGGGCAGGATGTGCGGATTCTAGCAGGCGGCGTGGAGTAGCATACGGATACTGACTCCAGAACCGGGGGGTATCAGATGGACTTCGCCTCGCTGCGTGACTCGATCGCCTGCATGGAGTCGATGACCTACATGAACGCGGGGTGGGCCGGTCCGAGCCCGTCGCGGGTGGTGGAGCGCATGCGGGAGGCCGGGGAGCGCGAGAGCGCGGCGGGGCCCGCGGGCCCGGAGGGCAGGGCGTTCGCGTCGGCGGTGGAGGAGGAGGCGCGCACGGAGGCGGCCGGCCTGTTCAATGTCGACCCGGCGGACGTGCTACTCACGCACGGAACGTCGGAGGGTGTCGCCATCGCACTGTTCGGGCTCGACTGGCAACCGGGGGACGTGCTGCTCACGACGGACCTGGAACACCCGGGCATCGACTCGCCGGTTGCGGTGCTGGAGGAGCGCGGCGTGGAGGTGAGGCGCGTCTCGGTGCCGCCGGACGCTTCGGCGGATGCGTGCATCGCGGCGATACGGTCCGGCCTCGACTCCCGCGTGAAGGTGGCGGCGCTCAGCCACGTGATGTTCACCACGGGCCTGCGTGTCCCGGCGGACGAGATCGTGGCGGCGGCGCACGAGGCGGGCGCACTGGTGTTGCTGGACGGCGCGCAGACGGGAGGCCACGTCGCGATGGACTTCGCCGCGATGGGCGTCGATTTCTACGCCACGTCGGGGCAGAAGTGGCTGCTGGGGCCGACGGGCAGCGGAGCGTTCTACGTGCGGCCCGACCGGAGGGAACTGCTGAAGCCGCTACTCAGGCTGTCCGGCACGGGCTTTCGGCAGGGGCTGGCACAGTACGCGCTGGCGTCGCAGGGAGTTGCGGAGCGCGCCGGGTACGCCGAGGCGGTGCGCATCAATCGCGAGTTGGGTCCGGAGCGGGTGGAGGAGCACACTCACAAGCTGGCGACGGCGCTGCGCGGGGAGCTGTCCGGCATCGCCGGGGTCAGTATCAACGGGCCCCTGGAAGGTCCGACGGCGTGCGCCATCACCGTGATCAGCGTCGAGGGGTGGGAGGCGACGGTGTTCGTCGAGGCGTTGTGGGAGACGCATCGCATCGTCGCGCGTCACGTTGCGCATCCCCCCGGAGTGCGGATCTGCACGGCGGCGTTCAACAACGAGAGCGACGTGGAGCGCGCGGTCGCGGCAGTGGCTGAATTGGCGAGGCGTTAGAGGGGTGTAGGAACGAGAGCCCTCACCCGCGCTTTCAGCGCGACCTCTCCCCGAGGGAGAGGTGGGATGCGGCGTCAGCGCCCGGAGATGGCGGAGGGCAGGGGTATCTCCACGCCGTACTCGCCGTTCGTGGCGCGCACCTCGTACCGTGTGCAGATAGTGCTTTCGGGGGCGTCGAAGTCCCAGTGCATGTCGTAGGCCGAGATGCGATGCGTCTCCGCATCGAGCGTGATGCTGACGCGGAGCGTGACGCCGTTCGTCCATTCAAGCGCCGGAGCGTAGCGCAGGGTCGTGTCGAGGGTGACGGCACCTTGCGACCGAGTGATGTCGATGTCTCCCGGGTCAGTGTGGGCGATGACGTTGAGGAGCATCTCAACGGGGTCGGCGAATGCGAGGCGCCAGGGAGTTGCCTGGTACACCTGTTCGAGGCTGCCCTTCGCCCATCCACCGGACATCCGGCGCCAGCCCCGCCAGCCTGCGGCCTCTGAGTGAACAAGGACGACGTCGCCCGGCCTGCCGTCGAAGCGGACGAGGCTGGGGTAGCCGCGTGTGAACCGCCCGATCGCGTGGCTGCCGGCGAAGGTCCGCTCGCAGCCCCGGTCGGGCCAACCGCCGCGAACGTCGAAGTGGGCCGAGCCTGCTTCCAGCAGCGCGGCGTAGGCGCTTTCGGCGAGCCGGGTGCCGTCGTTGCTGGCGGCAGCAGGGGGAGGGTCGAGCAATTCGTCGGCGTAGACGATGAGCCGCTCCACTTCGGGCATCGTCATGCCGGGTCGGACGAGCGGGTGGGAGTGCAGGCGCAGCAAGGCTTCGTCGGAATCGCTGAGCGCGGGCAGACGGAGTGCGGCGTTGACCGACATGACGCTGTTTGCGGCGGGACGGTGGTGCATCGCGGTCAGCGCGTGCAGGGCCTCGTGCAGCGTTGCGTGCGCGATCTCGTTTTCAGTCAGTGGGGCTTCCTGCGGGCTGTTCAGCCAGACGCTCATGGATGCGCTTGTGATAGCGTCATCATCGAAGGAATCGGGCCCGCCACAGCCGACGGTGTCCTGGCAGAACGCGTCGATGTCGATGCTCGAGGCCCGTTCAGACGGCACGCCAACATAAGCCTTCAGCGTCCCTTCATCCTCCGTCTCCACCCACTCGATCTCGATGTTCAAGATCGGGGCGAGTTCGTTCAGCGTCTCTTCCAGGATGCGCACGTAGCGCGTGTCGCCGGAAGGGTCTGCCCAGACGCGCACCGGTTCGTCCGGGTTCCACTTCAGTACGGTCCCCGACGTCCACCCGCCGCACCCGCCGAGGAAGTCGTTCTCGTATGACGCGTCGCGTCGCGGCCTGTCGCTGAAGCACGCCCAGACGTCGCGTTCGACGCCGATGATGCGCTCGGGCACCACGACCGTATTCGAGACCGTGCCGTCGTCCAGCACGGCGCGCAGCCCCGTGCCCATGGGCGCTCGGAGGAGCATGACTGCTTCCTCACGACCGACGCCGTCCGGCAGGACGAGGCCGTCCAGCGGACCGCCGCATCCGCTCACCGCTTCGCCGTTCAGCGTGCATTCCACTGTCACGGTGGGGGAGTGTTGCGCGGGAGTGTCCCCGTCGTTGCGGAGTTCGATGGACAACTCGACCTCTGCTGTGCCGTCCTGCCGGTAGCCGAACACGGTCAGCAGCGCGTCGAGCAGGAATTCGGCGGTGGGGTCGTCCGGTGTGGGAGTGGCCGTGGTTGGGGCAGGCGTGAGCGTAGCCGTCGGCGCAGGGGACGGCGCAGGCGTTGCGATAGGAGTGGCGATCGGCGCGGATTCGCAGGCGAGTAATGCCGAGACGCCAACGACGCACGCGACTGCCGCCAGTCCGGTGAGCCTGCGCGCGAGGGGGCGCGGGCGGTTCACGCCAGGCCGATCTCCTTCTCGGTCGCGGTGAGGGAACGTTCGAAGATGTCCACCATGTCGTCGATCTCCTCCGCGGTGACGCAGAGCGGGGGCGCGAAGAAGACCTGGCGGGTCGCGCGGGTGTAGAGACCGCCGTCCATGAGCCGCTGGTTGAGTCCTTCCACCGCGCCCGGCGTGTCGGCGAGCGGCGTCTTCGTCTGCTTGTCGGAGACGAGGTCGATGGCGCACATGAGGCCGAGGCCGCGCACGTCGCTGACGGTGGGGTGGTCGCGGAGCGCTTCGAGCCGTTCGAGGAGGCGTTTGCCCATGCGCTCCGAGTTTCCGATGAGGTCCTCGCGCTCCATGATGCCGACGTTGGCGAGGCCGGCGGCCCCGCCCGCGGGGTGCCCGCCGTAGGTGATGCCATGGCGGTAGGTCGTCTCCGGCCCGCCCTGGAACTCCGCGAAGACGGCGTCCCGCACGACGCACGCGCCGACGGGGAAGTAGCCGCTGGTGATGCCCTTGGCCATCGTCATCATGTCTGGCACGACGTTCCAGTGCTCGATGCCGAACCACCTGCCGGTGCGTCCCCAGCCGGTGATGACCTCGTCCGCAATGAGCAGCACGCCGTGGCGGTCGCAGATGTCGCGCAGCATCGGCCAGTACTCGGCGGCGGGGATGGCGACGCCGGCGGAGAAGGAGACGGGCTCCGCGATGACGGCGGCGACGGTCTCCGGCCCCTCCTCGAGGATGATGTCCTCGACGGCCTGCGCGCAGCGGATGCTGAACTCCGACGGCGAGAGCGACTCGTCCCCGCGGCGGTAGTAGGCGGGCTGCGGTGCCATGCGGAAGTTGTCGGGCAGGATCTCGTCGTAGGCGGGGCGGTCGAGGACGGCAGAGGTGGAGACGCTGAGCGCGCCGCGCGTGGAGCCGTGGTAGGAGCCCTCGCGCCCGATGAACTTGCGCCTGCTTGGTTCGCCCCTGTTGTAGTGGTAGCGGTAGGCGGTTTTGAGAGCCGTCTCGACCGCCTCCGATCCGCCGCTGGTGAAGTAGACGCGGTTGAGGTCGCCCGGCGTGTGCGAGGCGACCTTTGCGGCGAAGCGGGCCACAGGCTCGGAGCCGTACTTGAACGTGTTGGCGTAGTGCAACTTGCCCAACTGCGCCGCGACGGCGTCCACGATCTCCTGTCGTCCGTGGCCGACGTTCACGAGCATCAGCCCGGCGATGCCGTCGTAGCCCCATCTGCCGCTGCCGTCTCTGATGCGGACCCCGTCTCCCTCGTCCATGAACGTAACGCCGTTCTCGGCGAGGTCGCTCCAGTCCTGGGTCGGCATCCAGAGGTGGTTGAGGGCGGCGTCCTGCAGTTCGTCGTGCGGGTTGGTGGTCATGTCGTGCTCTCCTAGGGCCCCTGTTCGCCGGCGGGGCGTCCGAGTTGGGGCCATGCGGCGGGTGCCGCCGCTGCCTCCAGGCGCTGTTCGATGGGCAGGCTCTCGTCCCACTTCGAGGCGATGATCCGGCGTCCGGTGACGCCGTCTGCCTCGCCGGATGCGAGCCAGACGATGGGCGCGCGCATCACGTCCGGCTGGATGAGGGCGTCGCGGTCGCGCGCGTCGGCGTCCGAGATGAAGTTGGTGTTGGTGGCCCCGCCGGGGATCAGGACGTTCGCGGTGACGCCAGAGCCGTCCAACTGCTTGGCGATGATGGCGATGAACGACTCGTGCGCGGACTTCGAGGGGCCGTAGGGCAGGTTGCGGATCATGGTGTCGAGGCTCGTGGTCACGCCGACGATGCGCCCCCAGCTCTGCTCGCGCAGGTGTCCGATGGCGGCGCGCGCCATGAAGAACGGCCCGTTGGTGTTGACGCTGAGCGCGTGTGCCCACTCCTCCGGCGGCAACTCCCAGAAGCCTCCGGGGCGGCGGCTGGGCACGCCTGCGTTGTTGATGACGATATGCAGGCCGCCGAGGTTCGCGATGGTCTCGCTCACGGCGCGCTGGGCGTCGTCCCAGCTGTTGACGCTGCCGACGACGGGGAGCGCGCAGCCGTCGCCGCCGACCTCGCGGGCGTCGTTCGCGTTACGCTCCAACTGGTCGGCGTCGATGTCCATGAGGGCGACGCGCGCTCCGGCTTCCGCGAGCGCGAGCGCCATCTCGCGTCCCATACCCATCGAGCTGCCTGCGCCGGTCACGAGCGCGACCTTGCCGTCCAGCGGCTTATCCGCCATGCAGTCCTCCATCGTTGGGGAATCAGGGCAAGCCTATCACGGAGCGGCCCCTCGCGGGCTACGGCACGACGCTGAAGCCGGGAGGCAACGGCGTGCGTCCCGTCAGCGCGAAGGCTGCCTCTACGGCCTTATCCGCACGTACGGCGTAGTCTGCAAGCGTGTAGAGCGTCGCGCGCATGCACTCCCGGGGCGGTTCCACGTCCATCCCTAGCGCGTTGGCGAGGTCGACGGTGTGTATCGTCAACTCGGCGACGCGGGTAGGGAGGTATCGGGACAGCGGACGCACGCCACCCGGGGTGTGCATGGGGTGGTCGTCCGGCAGGCGCTCAACGAGCGCGAGCACCCGGTCGGCGAGCGTTCGCAGCGCGCCCACGGGGTCGTCGCCGAGCGCCCGCCCCGCCTGCCGTCCGCGCTCCGCGATCTCGTCCGGAGTGCCGAATCCGCTCCGCGTCGCCCCCTCGGTGGCGTACTCCTCCACGAGCAGGATGGCGCGGCTCGTGTGGCCGACGAGGTCGCGAACGTTCCAGACGCCGAGCGCCTCGTTCGTCCAGGCGTCATCAGGCACCCGGGACGCCGTGTCGAGGAAGAACGCGACCGCTTCGCTGAAGGTCTCCTTGCTCATGCCGTCTCTCCGGGCTGCGTTACTGCTGACTGGACTATGCTACAGCCATGCAGAGGCGATTGTGGCTGCTTTGGGTGTCCGGCACGGCTGTAGGGCTGGGAGTCGGGGCGGGGTTGGCCGAGGTCGTAAGCAGCGCTGTGGCGCATGAGAGCGGCTTGCATAATCTCCTCTTCTCGCCGCGCTGGCAGATACCGGTGGGGTTCTCTTTCGGCGCTCCCGTGCTATTGGCGCAGTATCTGGTGCTGCGGGCGTTCGTTCCAGGAGCTACGTGGTGGCTGGCGATGACGATGCTGGGTCTTGCCATCGGCGCTGCTGTCGGCGCTTTCGCCGGGCTGATGGCTGCCTCGATATGGACATTCTCCCTCGGCGCGGTGTGTGTGGTTGGGGGGCAGGACGTCTGCCCTTCGGGCGTACTAGTCCCGGTGTTTCCGTTGGCCGGTGGCGCGGCTGGTGTAGTGGCGGGCGGCACTATGGGCGTATTGCTGAGAATGGGACAGAGAGAGTGGTCACAGGACTGGACGTGGGCTCTAGCGAAGGCCTGGGCCGGAATCGGGGTGGTCTTCTGGACGGTCGCGCTGCTGCTGGTGAGGCCTCCGGTCAGCGAAGCGGGACTGCGGGACACCGACGCGACTCTGGTCACTGTCGTGCTCATGGGAGTGGCGGGTCTGGCCGCGGGCGCGGTGGGAGGCGTGCTCTCCGCCGGTCATTTCGCCCGGACAGTGAGGGGCGGGTAGCGGTCGGCCTACTGGAACACGCCCTCGTCCGATAAGGCGCGGTACTCCTTCTCGTCCATGCCGAGCAGTTGGCGCATGACGTACTCCGTGTGCTCGCCGAGCAGAGGCGCGCGGCGGTACTCCGGCGCGGCCTCGGAGAGCCGGAAGCAGTTGGCGTCCGAGGCGTAGCGGCCCATCTCCGGGTGGTCCATGAACACGAAGTGGCCGCGATGCGCCTCTTGCGGGTCGTCGAAGAGGTCGCGGCAGTCGCGCACCGCGCCCGCGGGGACTCCGGCGGCCTGGCAGGCGTGCATCACCTCGTCCGGCGAGAGATCGATCGTCCACGCCTCGATGGCGGCGTCGATCTCGGCCTCGCGCTGCTTGCGCCCGTCGAGGGTCGCGAGGGTGGGGTCGTCGGCGAGGTCGGGACGGCCAATCGTCCCTGCGAGCGCGCGCCACTCGGCGTCGGTGGCGCAGGCGACGGCGCACCAGCGGTCGTTGCCGTCGCAGCGGTAGACGGCGTGCGGGGCCATGCCAGGGTCGTGGTTGCCGTTGCGCGTCTGGATGCGCCCGTTCGCGAGGTAGTCGAGCACGGGCGGTCCCGCGAAGTAGAGCGCGGCCTCCAACTGCGACAGGTCCAGGTACTGCCCCTGGCCGGTGCGCCGCTTGTGGTCGAGCGCGGCACAGACGGCGGCGAACGCGATGTGCGGGATGAGGAAGTCCGTGTACGCGCCGTAGGGGCTGACGGGCACGCGGTCCGGCCAGCCGGTGAAGTTGGTGTGTCCAGAGAGTGCGGTGAGGACGGGGCCGAAGCCGGGTTGGGAGTCGTACGGGCCGCCACGCCCGAGCATCGAGGCGCTGAACATGACGAGGCCGGGGTTGTGCTGTCGCAGCGTGTCGTAGCCTAGCCCCCACCGTTCCATCGTGCCCGGCGTGAAGTTCTCCGTCACGACGTCCGCCCACTCGGTGGCGAGGCGGAAGGCGAGGTTGCGGGCGCGTTCGTCGCCCATGTTGAGGCCGAGGCCGAGCTTGCCGCTGTTGTAGTTCGCCCAGTAGCCGCTCCGGTTCGTGCCCGGCCGGCCTTCTGCGAACGGCAGGCCGTGGCGTATCACGTCGGGGCGCAGCGACGACTCGACGCGCAGCACCTCCGCGCCGAAGTCGCTGAAGTAGCGCGTCGTCATGGGGCCGATGACGACCCAGCAGAAGTCGAGGACGCGCAGGCCTTCGAATGGCTGAGCGGAAGGCTGGGTCATCGCACCGCTCCCGATGCGCGCAGGTCCGCTATCTCGTCCGGCGAGAGGCCGACGCTCGTCAGCACTTCCTCCGTGTGCTCACCAAGCCTCGGCGCCCGTCGGAGCTGCAGGGGGCGCTCGCTCGACTTGACCCAGGGGCCGAGCGTGGTCATCGCGCCGCCGTCCGGCGCCTCGGTCTCGCGGAAGAAGCCGCGTGCCGCGAGTTGGGGATAGGAGCAGACGTCGGCGGGATCGTTCACGGGGAACAGCAGGACGCGCCGCTTGATCGCCTCCTCGGAGAGGTAGTGCTTCGTGCGGGAGCGGAAGAATGCCTCGAGCGTCTCGCTCATCGCGTCGAGCACGTCGTCGGGCAGCTGGCCGAAGCCGTAGGCGCCGAAGTCGGTCTCGTTGAGCAGCGGGTGGCCCTCGCCGTGCTCGTCCATCCATTCGCAGAGGGCGGCCATGCCGCGACCGCCGGTCGCGCCTCCGGGCTGGATGTAGTTGACGTAGCCGTCGGCGCACTCGAAGTTCACGCGGAGGTTGCGTCCGTCGCCGATGGGGCGGAAGGGGCCGGAGCGCTTGAGGATGATCTCGTTCATGTCCCAGAACTGGGGAGCGTGCGAGAGCGTGCGGGTGAGCGCCTGCTGGCACGAGACATCGACGCGCTGGCCGCGTCCGGTGTTGATGCGGTGCGCGTGCGCCGCCATCGCGCCTGCCACGCCTGCCGCGCCGCCCAGCGTCCAGAACTGCGGCACGCTTACGCGCAGCGGAGGGCGGTCGGGGTCGCCGGTGAGGTAGGCGAAGCCGCTCAGCGCCGAGCCCGTGAGGTCGGTCGCCGCGAAGTCGCGGTAGGGGCCGTCCTGCCCGAACGGGGCTATCGAGACGTAGACGAGCGCGGGGTTGAGCGCGCGGACGTCTTCGTAGCCGAGACCGATCGCGTCGAGGTAGCCCGGGCGGAACGATTCGACGAGGAAGTCGGCGGAGGCGATGAGCCTGCGCAGGGCGTCGCGCACGGCGTCCGACTCGATGTCGAGCGCCGCGCTCTTCTTGTTCGCGGCGTAGAGCTGCCAGAAGAGGCTGTTCTCGACGCCGGGCTCGTCGTGGTGGAAGGGGCCGATGCGCCGCGCGGGGTCGCCCGCGGTCGGCTCCACCTTGATCACCTCGGCACCGAGGTCTGCGAGGACGCGCCCGCAGAAGATGCCCCGGTCGTCGGCGAGATCTATGACGCGGTAGGGCGAAAGCATCGTCAGGATGAGTCCGGCTGGAGGCCGAGCGCCCCGGCGAGCCTGCGGCGGTGGTAGCGGGGGCTGCCGAGGTGGTGGTAGAGGGTGCGGGACATGCGGGTGTGGAGTGTGAGGCCGTACTCGCGGACGATCCCGACGCCCGCGTGTACGTCGTGCGCGGCGTTGCAGGCGAGGTAGTAGCCCTCGCTCGCGAGGGCGGCGGCCATGTGCACGCCACTCTCTGCGGGGCGCCCGGTGTCGAGCTTCCAGAGCGCCTCGTAGGTCGTCCAGCGCGCGGCGTCGAGGTGGTTCACGATGTCGATGATGTGGTCCTGCACGCGCTGGAAGCGCCCGATGGGCTGCTGGAACTGGCGCCGCGTGCGGCTGTATTCGAGGCACATCTGGAAGACGCTCTCCAACCCGCCGACCTGGTACGCGCAGAGGACGGCGGTCGCCTCGAGCATCGCGCGCTCGAACGCGTCCCAGGCGTCCGCCGCGCCGCCGAGCAGCGCGTCCTCGCCGACGGCGACGCCGTCCAGCCGCACCTCGCCGAGGCCGGTCGAGAGCCCGCTGAGCGTTCTGCACGCAACACCCGTCGCGTCCACGGGCACGACGAAGAGGCCGACGTTCTCCCCACCAGTGCGGGCTGCAACGAGCAGGTGCGTCGCGTGCGCGGCGTCCGGGACGTGGAGCTTCACGCCGGCGAGCGTGTAGCCGCCCGCGGTGCGCTCGGCGGTCATCTGCACGTCCCCGCGCTCCCAGCCGTACTCGGGCTCGGTGACGGCGACGGCGAACACCTCGTCGCCCGACGCGATGGCGGGCAGGTGGGCGGCCTGCTGCTCGTCGCTGCCGCACTCCCGCAGGACGAGCGTCGCGAAGACCCCAGACGAGAAGTGCGCGCCGGGCACCGGGCCCCTGCCGAGCTCCTCGAACAGCACGCCCGCGTCGCCGAACGAACCGCCAACGCCGCCGTGCTCCTCCGGAACGAGGCTGCCGAGCAGGCCGGTGGAGGCGAGGGCGGACCATCCCTGCGCCACGTCCAAGGTTCCGGCGTCGATGGAGACGAGCGTTTCCTTGGTGAAGTCGCGGCGCAGCAGATCCTGGATGGTGGACTGCAGCATGCGCTGCTGTTCGTTCAGGAGCAGGTCCATCGCTAGCGCAGCCTTCCCGGCTCTTCCCGGATGTCGCGCCCAATGCCGAGCCGCCGCGCGATGATGACGCGCTGGATCTCGGCGGTGCCGCCGGGGTGCTGGTCGACGATGGCGCCGCGCTGGTGCACCTCGACGTGGCCGTCGGCGACTGCCCACTCGTCCGGCGCTTCGACGAGCGCCTGCGGGCCCATCACGTCCAGCACGGCGCGCGCCTTGGAGAGTTGGCCGCGCTTCTGGTAGAGGTACGCCTGCGCGCCCTCGTACGTGAGCTGCCTGCCCTGACCGCGCCAGGCGTAGTTGCGGAAGTGCAGCAGGCGCGTGACTTCAGCGTCGACGTAGAAATCGACGAGGCGGTCGCGCACGTCCTGATCGTCCAGGAGCGGCCTGCCTCCTCGCTTCGCGTTGCGGGCGTAGTCGAACACGCGCTCGGTGAGCGGGTCGTCGCGGACAGCGCTGCGGAGCAGGCCGTGCTCGATCTCCAGGTGCGTCCCGGCCACCTTCCAGCCGTTGCCCTCGCCGCCGACGAGGTTGAACGCGGGCACGCGGACGTTGTCGAAGTAGACCGTGTTCTTGATGCCGCTGGCGGCCCCGCGCTCGCCGCCGACGAAGAGGAGGTCCATCTGCTCGACGGTGACGCCGGGCAGGTCCATCGGCATCATCAGCCAGCCAAGGTTCTCGTGGCGCGGGGCGTCCGGGTCGGTCACGACGATCATCCACGAGTACTCGGCGCCGTGGCTGCTGCCGACGAATATCTTGGTGCCGTTAACGACGTACTCGTCGCCGTCGCGTACGGCGGTCGTGCGGACGCTCGCGAGGTCGGAGCCGGACTCGGGCTCGGTGAGCAGCTGCCATGTGCGGATCTCGCCCCGCAGGATCATGGGTAGGAAGTGGGCCTTCTGCTCCTCCGTGCCCCAGACGAGGATGGCGACCCCGCCGAGCTTGCCGCCGGTGTCGTAGTAGGGCGGCAGCGGCATGTTGTAGCGGTCGAGCTCCTCCTCGAGCGCCATGGCGAGCTCCATGGAGAGCCCGCCGCCGCCGTATTCCGCGGGCATCGTGGGATAGAGCCAGCCCTTCGCGCCCAGCTTGCGTCCGAACTCGCGCTGGAGTTCGTACTCCTCGCGGGTGAGGTTCGCCGGGTCGGGGTGGTCGGGGATGCGGGGGGCGTTCGCCTCTATCCAGGCGCGCGCCTCCGCGCGGAACGCTTCCTGCTCAGGCGTCCATTCGAGCTCGAAGTCCATGGCAGGCGGATGTTAGCAGATGGTAGAGGTGGGAAGGCGCCGCCCGAATGCCCGGGGCAAATCCCGCCCTACAGCGTGATCTTCTTGTACAGCTGCGGCAGGCGGCGGGGGAGCTCCATGATGTCCGGCAGCACCTCGTAGTTGAGGTCGCCGGTCATGGTGCGGAGGTAATCGTGGCCGTTGCGGTCGACGGTCAGGCAGAACGGCGTGATGTCAATGTTGCGCGCCTCCATGAGGGCCATGCGCGTGTCCTGCACCGCGTACTCCTTCTCGACGCCCTCGCGTGAATAGCCGCGGTCCTGCGGGCGGCCGTCGCTGATGACGAACATGAACTTTGTCTTGGCGTCCACGTTGGCGAGCTTGGTGGTCGCGTGGCGTATCGCCGGGCCCATGCGCGTCGCGTGGAGCGGGGCGACCTTGTCCATGCGGCGCTTCACGCGGTCGGAGAAGAGCTCCTCGACTTCCTTGATGACGTAGAACTCGACGTTCTCACGCCCGAAACCCGAGAAGCCGTAGACGCCGTAGCGGTCGCCGATGGTCTCCAGCGCGTTCATCAGCAGCACCATCGACTCCTTCTCCACGTCGATGATGCGCTTGTAGGGGCGGCGGGCGGTCTCACCCCTGCGGGCGCGGAGCCACGCGGTGTAGGCGACCGGGTCGCCGGGGGCGTTCCAGTCGGACTCGCGTGAGCTCTCCTCGACTGCCTCCGCGGTCGAGGCGCTCATGTCTAGGAGGAAGACGACCGCGACGTCGCGCTCGTCCTTGTTGCGGCGCCAGTAGATACGCTCGTCCGGCGTCATGTTGTTCCGAAGGTCGATGAGCGCTTCGATACCGGCGTCGAGGTCGACGTCCTCGCCCTCCGGCAGGCGCTTCACCTTGCGGTACATCTCCGGGCGGACGGACTCGAACTGCCGCCTGATCTGCTCGATGAGCCCGGCGTAGGAGTGCATGGTCTCGTTGTAAAAGGCGGTCTCGCCGGAGACGGCGAGGCGCTCCTGCACGATGCACCAGCGCGGGCGGTAGTCGTTGGCGCGGAAGTCCCATTCGTCGTAGGCGTAGGAGCGAGGCTCGAGCGCTTCGAGTGGCCCGCCTTCCTCGTCGACGTGCGGTATCTGGTTGTAGCCGGAGCCCGCGGGGTTCTGCGGGGCGTCTGCGCCCATCTCCTTCATCATGTTGGCGGCGACGGTGGTCACCTCGGCGTCGTCGGCAAAGTCGATCTCGGTGGACTCGCGCAGCGCCTGCTCCAGTTCGGCCTGCGATATGCCCTGCGCGCTCTCGGAGCCGTCTTCCTCGCCGGGCTCGGCCTGCCCGCGCATCTGGGCGAGCAGTTGCACCATCTCCGGCTTGAAGTCACCACGGTAGTCGACGTCGTCCGGCGACTCGTACTCGTCGCCCGACGCCTCCTCCTGCTGTTCCTCGGCCTCGGCGCGCAGGCGCTCCACGATATCTTCCAGCGTCGGCTCCTCGAACCCTGCTTTGCTGAGGTCGACGTCCTCCCAGTCGTCCGGCGGCACGAATGCATTGGGCACCTGGGAGAGCGTGTAGTACATGCGGAGCGCCGCCTCGGCGGAGTCCTCTACGGTGGCGTCGCGGTTGCGCACGCTGCGCATGAGGCCGGCGAGCTGGTGCGCCTGTGCGGCGTAGGTGGAGGGGATGCGGGCGTTGGTCTGTCCAAGGCTCTGGCGCACCAGCATCTCCATGAGCGCCTGCTGGGCCGGCATCATCTCGATGGGGCCGCGCGACTCGAGTGCGTCGCTCTGCACGCGCTCGTAGCTGGGTGCGAGTCCCCGGTACTGCTCCACGATGCGGTGGTCTATCCGGGCGCTCTCGGTGGTGGAGAAGAGGTCGGCGGCCATCGCGCGGACCGGGAAGAGGTCGAAGAACGAGGCGACTTCGGTCGTGCCGGGAGTCGCGCCCAGCCCTTCCGCGATGCCTTCGCGGTAGTCGTTGAACCCTGCCGAGGGCGTGTGGAAGTCGAAGTCAAAACTCTGGAATTCGAGGTGCCCGACCTGGTGCGTGGTGACGACCTTGAGCCAGGCGAAGTTCTCGCTCTTGGTGTCGCGCAGGTCGACCGTGGGCGGGAGGAAGACGCTCTTGCCGTCGGTCGTGGCGAACTCGACGGAGACCCAGCCGACGTTGCGGTGGGTGATGTCGTTCGACTCCTGTAGTTCGACCTCGGAGCCGGCGAGCGCGTTCGCGTACATGCGCAGCAGTCCGTGCACCTTCTCCAGTTCGATGCTCGACGAAAGCTGGTCGAGCAGCGTCTCGGCGCGGGCGGACTCGAGCCGGAAGTACGCGATGCCGGCGTCCGGGTTCTCCTTCAGGAACTCGAGGCCGCGCCCGAACCAGGTGTCCAACTGGGCGGGGCTGATGCGGTCGAGCACGTTGGGTGCGGTGCGGAGGAATGCGCTCACCGCCTCGGCGGAGGTGTCCGCGAGGTCTTCCGCGCGCTCCAGCACCATGGTCTGCAACTCCTGCGGGAGTACGCCGAGCGACTGCGCGCTCTCAACCATGAAGGCGGAGACGTTGCCGAGCCCCTGCCGTGCGAGCCGTTCGCTGAGAGCGAAGTAGCGCGGGCGCAACCGGCGGTCGACGCTGTTGCCGACGCGGGTCGCGGCCTCGAACGAGCCCCGCACCTCGCGCCAGCTTGTCTCAGCGAGCACCTTGGCGAGCGAGATCAACTCCTCGCGCTCGCTGACGGCGGGCAGGACCCGCTGGCCGAGCACGAGCGCCTCGGCGGCGAGGTCGTAGGAGCGGCTCGCGAGCGTCTGGACTAGGGAGACGAACAGCTGCAACTCGTGGAAGTTCACCTGCTGCACGAGGTCGTCGCTCACGTCGAAGAAACGCGCGGCGAGGCTGGACGATTTCCAGGTGCCCTTGGAGAGCCCGCGTCCGAGCCCGGCCCAGCCGGCGATGTGACGCGGCGCGAGGGTGGGGAGGACGCGCGGGCTTGCGCGGAAGAACGACGCCGCGATGACAGGGGCTTCAGCAGTGAGCTCGATGCCGCTCTCCGCCCAGCGCTCGAACTGGGTAAAGCCGATGGTCTGCACGACCTGAGGAGACGCCTTGAAGTACTCCGTTGCCGCTTCCCATGCGCGTGGGCCCTGCGACGCGATGCGGACGCCCTGCTGCGCCCAGCGGAGGGCGGGCGCGGGGCCGAGCGCTTCCGACACCTCGTCGGCGACCGCCTCGTACGCGGCGATCAAGGCGGAAGGGTGCTTCTTCAGCTCCTCGATGACGCTGTCGTGCTCGCTCGTCACGAGGTCTCCTTCTCCCGCTCCTCGTCACCGGAGCGGAGGCTCCGCAGCAGGTCCAGCAGTTGCGCGAGTATCCATGCCGTCGCGCCGAACACGAGGTTGGGGCCGTGGACGTACGCCTTGCGCTGCAGCAGGCTGCCGTCCGGGTTCAGCCGCGCCTCATGGCGCTCGGCGTCATCGGTCAGCAGGTGGTCGAGGGGTATCTCGATGATCTCCGCGACCTCGTTCTCGTCGACCTCGAACCGGTACGGGTGCGGGATGACCCCCACGGTGGACCAGACAAGGTAGTCCGTTCGAGTAAGGACAGGTTCCAGCGAGCCGATGACGTCCACGTCCCCGGGGGCGATGCCCATCTCCTCGTGCGTCTCGCGGAGGGCGCACGCAAGCATGTCCGGGTCGGTCGGCTCGTACTTGCCGCCGGGGAAGGCGATCTCCCCCTGGTGCATGCCGACGAACTGCGAGCGCACGTTGAGGATGACGTGCCACTCACCGTCGTGGTAGTGCAATGGGATGAGGACGGCTGCGGGCCGCGCTCCGTCCGCGTCGGGCGACGCGAGTGTCTTGCGCGAGGCAAGCGCCGCGCGCAGCGCCTCGATGCGGGAGGCTGCTTCAGCCGGTACCGGCGTTGTCTGCAAGGTGGCCGCCATTACGGGAAGATGGAGGTCACGATCTCCATCACGCTCGCCTGTGTCTCGTGGTCGTCGGTGAGACCCCACACGACGGCGACCTCGCACGCTCTGCGGGGCGCGATGCCCTGCTCGATGAGCTTGCCCGCGTAGATGAGCAGGCGCGTGCTGACGCCTTCCTGCAGGCCCTGGCCGATGAGGTTGCGTATCTTCTCGCCGAGCAGCGCCAACTGCTGTGCGGTCGTACGGTCGACCCCGCTCTCGTGCTCGATGATCGGCCCCTCGAGGTCGCGCGGCGGAAAATCGAACTCGATGGCGATGAATCGCTGGCGCGTCGAGTGCTTCAGGTCCTTCAGCGCGCTCTGGTATCCGGGGTTGTAGGAGATAACGAGCAGGAAGTTGGGGTGCGACTCCAGCACCTCGCCGATCTTCTCGATGTGCAGCAGGCGGCGGTGGTCCGAGAGCGGGTGGATGAGCACCGTGGTGTCCTTCCGCGCCTCGACGACCTCGTCCAGGTAGCAGATGCCGCCGTACTTCACCGCGCGGGTGAGCGGGCCGTCTATCCAACGCGTGCCCTCCGGCTCCAGCAGGTAGCGTCCCACAAGGTCGCTCGCGGTGAGGTCCTCGTGGCAGGCGACCGTGACGAGCGGCGATATCTGGTCGGCGCGCCCGTCGCGCTTCCGAGCGCTGTTGAGGCGCCACGACATGTACTCGACGAAGCGCGTCTTGCCGGAGCCGGTGGGCCCCTTGAGGAGGATGGGGACGCGCTGCGCATAGGCCGCTTCGAAGATGTCCACCTCGTCGGAAACGGCGAGGTAGAACGGCTCTTCCTCGACGAAGTACTCCTCGATGTTGTGCTGCTGGTAGAGCTGGGTGGTCTGGTTCGCCATGTGTCGTACTACCTTACGGACAGGATTCTCTCTTCCCACAGTTCCTGAACGCGCGCCCGCAGGTCATCCGGCGAACCCGAGTTCTCGACGATAGCGTCTGCCTTGCTCAGCGCAGCCTCTGCCCCGCTCTGCGCCCCGGCGCGCCGCCGCACGTCTTCCGCGGTCAGCCCGCGCTGCTGCAGGCGTTCCAGCACCGTGGCGGGCGGGGCGGAGACGACCCAAACCTCGTCCGCGAGGTCGTCCCACTTCGCCTGGTAGAGGAGCGCTGCGTCGATGACGACGGCGTGCTCGCCGTTCTGCCGGTGCTGCGCTATCGCCCGCGCCACCTGCTGACGTATCAGCGGGTGGATCGCGGCGTTGAGCCAAGCGAGCGCCTGCGGGTTGGCGAAGACGAGCTCTCCGAGGCGGGCGCGGTCTATCTCCTGGTCGTCGTTCAGTATGCCGCTGCTGAATATCTCGACGAGACGCCTCCAGCCGATGGTCCCTTTCGCATAGGCGCGGTGTCCTTCGGCGTCGGCGTCAATGACCACTGCGCCGAGTTCCGCGAGGATGTTCGCAGCCTCGCTCTTGCCGGCGCCGATCCCGCCCGTCAGCCCGATGACCCGCACGTTGCCCCGGAGCCTCCGTTTCTGCGCTGCGCCCTCCCGGGCGATAGCGCAATGGTTGAGTTTAGCATGCGCACAAGCGTGCGTACACGTTAACCATTCGCCCCCTGTAGAATCGAACGAACGATGACGAACCTGCCGGACGTGCGGCCCGCCTCTGCGACGGGGCCTGAACTGCGCGAGCGGACGCTGGAACTGCTGGAGTTCCCCCGCATCCGTGAGGCGCTGGCGAGCCATACCCGCACGCCGATGTCCCGCGAGCGCGCACTGGCGCTCACACCCGTCTACGACTCCGCCGCGGTCGCCGAATTGCAGCAGGAGACCGCGGAGGCCGCGCTGCTGCTCGACGAGTCGCCGTCGCTCTCGCTCTCCCACGACCCGCGACCGCTCGTGCAGCGAGCCGCGATGGGCGGCATGCTTCTGGGCAGCGAACTGATCGCCGTTGCCGACGGACTCGATGCGGCGCACTCGGCGAAGGCGCTCGGCGGCGCGGCACGCTCGCGGACGCCGCTGCTGCGCAGCCTCACGCGCAACATCGCTGACATGCGTCCGCTCGAGCGCGAACTGCGCGCGAAGCTGACGCCCGCCGGCGAGATGAAGGACGACGCCAGCCCGTTGCTGCGCCAGCTCCGAACGGAGAGCCGCGACGCCTACCACCAGGCGACGGGCGGCCTGCAGGCATACGTCGACTCCGACCTGGGCGCGGAGGTGCTCCAGGACCGGCTCTACACCGTGCGCGGCGGGAGGCTGGTGCTGCCGGTGAAGGCCGACTTCAAGGGCCGGATGCCCGGCATCGTCCACGGCTCCTCCGACTCCGGCGCGACGCTCTTCATCGAGCCGTTCTCGAACGTGCACCGCACGAACCGCTGGCGCGAAGCGGGCGACGCGGAGCAGGAGGAGGTGCGGCGCATCCTGCAGCGCCTTACAGTGAGCGTCGCGCGCCGCGCGGCGGAGGCGATGCACGCGCTTGAGATGGTCGCACGGCTCGACGCGGCGCTCGCCAAGGCGCGCTACGCCCGGACATACCGTGGCGTGGCGGTAGCGGAGGGCGACTCCGTGCAACTCGTCGAGGCGCGCCACCCGCTGCTCGGCGCCGCGGTCCCCGTCTCGCTCGCGCTCGAACCCCCCATTACGGTGCTCGTCGTGACAGGCCCGAACACCGGCGGCAAGACCGTAGCGCTCAAGACGCTCGGCCTCCTGGCGCTCATGCGCCAGAGCGGGCTGCTGCTGCCCTGTTCGCCGCAGACGTCGCTCCCGCTCTTCGACGGCGTCTACGCCGACATCGGCGACCAGCAAAGCATCGAGCACGCCGTCTCCACATTCAGCTCCCACGTCACGGCCATCGCCGGGGTGCTGGCCCACGCGACCCCGCGCTCGCTCGTCCTGTTCGACGAGCTCGGCACCTCGACGGACCCGGAGGAGGGCGCAGCGCTCGGCTGCGCGGTCGCGGCGCACCTCGCAGAGCAGGGCGTGCCCTGCGTCGTCACGACACACCACCGGCCGCTGGCGGCGCTCGCCGAGGAGCACGAGGCGATGGAGAACGCCAGCGTGGAACTCGACCCACAGACGCTCCGCCCCACGTACAAGCTGACGATGGGACTGCCGGGCCGGAGCTACGCGATGGACATCGCGGCCCGGACGGGGCTGGACGCACGGATCGTCGAGGCCGCGCAGCAGCGACTCGGCCCGGTGCACCGCGAGACCGAAGGGCTGCTGACGGCGATCCGCTGGGAGCGCGCGCTGACCCGCGAAAAGCTCGACGAGGCGGAGGCGGAGCGTGCCCGCGCGGCGGAACTGTCGGCGGAACTCGCGCGGCAGGTCGAGGCGCTGGAGGCCGCGCAGGCGTCGGCTGTGGAGGAGGTGCGGGCAGAGTTGCGGCAGGAGGCGAACCGTGTCCGGGCGAAGCTGCGGCAGGCGGAGTCGGCTGCGGAGTGGCAGGCGTTCCGTGGCGAGCCGCCGCCCCCGCGCATCCTGGAATCAGCGTCCGCCGACGTGGCCGACGTGCAGCGTGTGCTCCGCTCGCGGGTTTGGGGGAAGCGTCCCGCATCTGCTCCGACATCGCGTAAGACGAAACTTGCGGTCGGGGAGACGGTCGAGGTCGGCGCGCTGGGCATCAGAGGCGCGGTGCTGACCGAGCCCGACAGCGCGGGACGCGTCGAGGTGCTCGTGGGCTCGGCACGGCTGCAGATGAACGTCTCGCGCCTGCGCCGCGCGGGAGAGCCGGTCGAAGAGGAGCGTCCCGCCCCTCCCGGCGTTTCGATGCCGCTCTCCACGCCTGCGCCCGGCATCGAACTGGACGTGCGCGGCGAGCGTGCCAACGAGGCCGTCGAACGGCTCGACGCCTACCTCGACAGCGCCATCGCGTATGGTCTTACACAGGTTCGTATCGTGCACGGGAAGGGGACCGGGGCGCTGCGGAACGCGGTCTGGAGGCGTCTTGCGGACAGCAGCGTGGTGGGGTCATACGCCTTCGCGCCGCGTGAGCGGGGCGGGGACGGCGCGACCGAGGTGGAGTTGCGGTAGGCCCACGCAGCCACACAGTTGCACAGCCTCACCGCTATACTGGAACAGGACGACACCGCCATGAGGGGGTGAGCGAGATGCAGACGATGGGGTTGGGGCTGTTGCTGCTCGGGCTTGTCGGATTGCTCGGCGTCGGAGTCTACTACGCGTTGCGGGAGCTGTTCGCTGCCGACGAGGTCCCGTTCCTGATAAGGCTCTCCATCGCCGCCGTCATCGTCGGGTTCGTCGTGCTGATGGCCTCGGTCGTCCGCGACCGGGTACGCGAAAGCAAGAGCGAACGATTCGAGGAGGTTGACCGATGATCCTTGCCACGTCCGACTCGGTTCCAGGGAAGCGCATCGTCGAGGTGAAGGGCCTCGTACAGGGGAACACGATCCGCGCGCGCAACATCGGACGCGACATCGTCGCGGGCCTCCGCAACATCGTGGGCGGTGAGGTGACCGAGTACACGCGGCTCATGTCGGAGTCGCGCGAGCAGGCCATCATGCGGATGGTGGAGCAGGCGGAGAGCATGGGCGCCAACGCGGTCGTCGGCATGCGGTTCGTCACGTCCATGGTGATGCAGGGCGCGTCCGAGTTGCTGTCGTACGGCACTGCGGTCGTCGTGGAGGACGAGGCGTAGGTCAGCCCGCCTGCGCCTTGCGATAGTCGGCGATGGCGTCCTGGAGGGTTGTCCAGCCGAGCAGCGCGCACTTGATGCGGATCGGGAACTCGCGCACGCCCTGCAGCGCCACGATGTCGCCGAGGGCGTCCTCCTCTTCCTCGGTGAGCTCCTCGCCCTGCATGACGCCCTTGAACGTCTGCACGAGCGCCTCCGCTTCCTCGATCGTCTGACCGCCGAGGTACGTCGTGAGCATCGACGCCGACGCCTGGCTGATCGAGCAGCCCTCGCCCTCGAAGCCGGTCCCGCTGATACGCCCGTCGGCGTCCAGGCTGATGGTCAGCGAGACCTGGTCGCCGCAGAACGGATTGAAACCTGTCGACTGCAGGTCCGGGTCGGGGAGCAGGCCCTCGTTCCGCGGGCGGCGGTAGTGGTCAAGGATGATGTCCTTGTAGAGGTCATCGAGCCTGTCGGGCATCTGCATCGCCGAAGTACTCCATCGTCTGCCTGAGCGCGGAGATGAGCACGTCCACCTCCTGCTCCGTATTGTAGAGGTAGAAGCTCGCCCGCGCGGTAGCCGGAACGTGCAGCTTGCTGCGCACGAGCGGCATCGCGCAGTGGTGCCCCGCGCGTATCGCGACGCCGAAGCTGTCCAGCACCTGGCTGATGTCGTGCGGGTGGATGCCGCTCATGTAGAACGAAACGACCCCCCCGCGTACCGACAGGTCGGTCGGGCCGTACGTCTCCACGTCCTCGAGTTCGCGGAAGCGTTCGAGTGCGTAGCTGGTGAGCTCTATCTCGTGCTCGCGGACCTGCTCCATGCCGAGGCCGCTCAGGTAGTCGACCGCCGCGCCGAGCGCGATGGCGTCCGCGATGTTCGGCGTGCCGGCCTCGAACTTCATCGGCGGACGGTTCCACGTCGCGCTCTCGTACGTGACCTCCAGCACCATCTCGCCGCCGCGCAGGAACGGCTCGACCTCGTCGATGACGTCGGGTGAGACGTAGAGGCAGCCGATGCCGGTGGGGCCCGCCATCTTGTGGCCGGAGAACGCCATGAAGTCGCAGCCCATCTCCTGCACGTCCACGGGCATGTGCGGGACGCTTTGCGCCGCGTCGACGAGTACGCGCGCGCCGACACGGTGCGCCGCCTCCGTTATCTCCTTGACCGGCGTGATGGTGCCGAGCACGTTGGACATGTGGGTCAGCGCCACGAGCCTCGTGCTGGGAGTCAGCAGTTCGTCGAGGTCCGACAGGTCGAGCGTGTAGTCCGCGCCGACGGCCATCAGGCGCAGCTCCGCGTCGTTGACGCGCGCGACGTGCTGCCACGGCACGAGGTTGGAGTGGTGCTCCATCTCCGTCGTGACGATGCGGTCGCCCGCGCCGACGCGCTCCGCCGCCCAGGTGTGCGCCACGAGGTTGATCGCCTCCGTCGTGTTGCGCACGAAGACGATGTTCTCCGGCGATGGCGCATTGATGAATGCCGCGACCTTCTCGCGCGCCTCCTCGTAGGCCACGGTGGCTTCCATCGCGAGGGTGTGCGCGCCGCGGTGCACGTTCGCGTTGTACCGCTCGTAGTAGTCCACGAGCGCGGCGATGACGGACGCGGGCTTCTGCGACGTGGCCGCGTTGTCCAGGTAGACCAGCGGCACGTTGTTGACCATGCGGTCGAGGATGGGGAAGTCCTTCCGTACCTGCGCGACGTCGTACATCATCCGCCCCTGTGCAGGCACCCGTCGACGGCCTGCTCGACGTGCTGCCGCACCGCGCCGTCCTCTATCGCGTCAAGCACCTCGCTCACGAAGCCGTGCATGAGCAGGTTGCGCGCTACGTCCTCGCCGATGCCCCGGCTCTTCAGGTAGAAGAGCGCGTCGGCGTCCAACTGCCCGACCGCCGCGCCGTGCGTGCAGGTGACGTCATCGGCGTATATCTCGAGCTTCGGCTGCGTGTCCACCTCGGCGTCGGACGAGAGCAGCAGGTTCTTGTTCACCTGGTGCGCGACCGTCTGCTGCGAGTCCGGCCTCACGAGCACGCCCCCGGCGAACACGCCGTGTGACGCGTCATCGAGGATGCCCTTGTAGACCTCGTTGGACGACGCGCCGGGCGCGGCGTGGTCCACGAACGTCTGGTTGTCCACGTGACGCTCGCCCGCGCCGTAGTAGAGCCCGCACAGGTTGACGCTCGCGCCGGACGCGCTGAGCAGCGTGGCGACCTCGCGGCGCACGAGCCGCCCGCCGAGGTCGACTGCCACGGACGAGACGCTGCTGTCGCGCGCCTGCTCCATGCGCGTCGTGGCGATATGGAATGCATCGTCGCTCTCGCATTGGAGCGTGCAGAGGCGGAGCGATGCGCCGGGGGCGGTCACAACCTCGGTCAGCGCGTTCGTCAGGTACGTGCCGCCATCCAGGCTGTGGAAGCTCTGCAGCACGGTGGCGCTGCTGTCCGCGCCCGCGGCGATGAGCACACGCGGGTGCGTGACGACGGCCTCCGCGCCGGTGGAGATGAAGAGCAGGTAGATCGGCTCAGGAACGAACGCGCCGTCCGGTATCTGCACGAACGCGCCGTCGCGCAGGAACGCCGTGTTGAGCGCGGTGAATGCGTTGCCCGACGTCGGGGCGATCTGCCCCAGGTGCTCGCGCACGAGCGGTACCCGGTACTCGATGGCGTCGGCGAGCCGTCCCACGACAGGGCCGTCGCCGTGGCGTCCCAGCACGTCGCTGTGCAGCCCGGCCTCGCTGACCGGCTCGGTAGAGAGGCCCGGCTCGTAGTGGCCGTTGACGAACACGAGTTGGTGGACGCGCGGGCAGGGGAGTTCGTACGCGTGGTAGTCGATGCCTGCGCCCGCTTCCGGCGCGTGCTCCGCCAGCGCGAACGCCGCGTCGGCTATCGGGCGGACGTTCGTGTACTTCCACGGCTCGTTGCCCTTGCGGGCTGTCGGGAAGCCGAGGCGTTCGAAATCGCCGAACGCGCCCCTGCGAACGTCGCGCAGCCATGAGGGGCCGGTCTCCGCGCCGTTCCGGTCGAAGCGGTGGAACTGCTCGGACCAGGATCCGGCGGTCGTCGCGTGCTGGGTCATCGGAGCGTCAGACGCCTGCCCCGGCCTCGAGCCAGTCGTAGCCGCGCTCCTCGATCTCTTTCGCGAGCGCCCGGTCGCCGGAGCGCGCGATGCGGCCGTCGATGAGCACGTGGACGTGGTCCGGTTCGAGGTAGGAGAGGACGCGGTCGTAGTGCGTAACGAGGATGGTGGACGTGCCGGGGACGCTGAGGTCCGTGATGCCGCTCGCGACCTCGCGGAGCGCGTCGACGTCCAGCCCGGAGTCGATCTCGTCCAGGATGCGCAGGCGCGGCTCCAGCACCGCCATCTGCAGCACCTCGTTCCGCTTCTTCTCACCGCCGGAGAAGCCCTCGTTCACCGCGCGCTTGGTCATCGCCGGTTCCATCTCGACGGCCTTTGCCTTGCTGCGTATCAGCCGGTCGAACTTCAGCGGGTCCAGTTGCTCCTCGCCCGCGCTCTTGCGCAGTTCGTTGTAGCCCGCGCGCAGGAAGTGATCCATCCGCACGCCCGGTATCTCCACCGGGTGCTGGAACGAGAGGAACAACCCCCTCCGGGCGCGCTCCTCGGCGGGCAGGGCCAGCAGGTCTTCTCCGTCGAACGTGACGCTGCCCGCGGTCACCTCGTAGCCCGGACGCCCCGCCAACACATAGGCGAGCGTACTCTTGCCGGAGCCGTTCGGCCCCATAATGGCGTGCGTCTCGTCCGCGCCGACGCTCAGGTCGACGCCCTTCAGTATCTCGACGCCGTTCACCTCGGCGTGCAGGCCGCGTACTTCGAGCATCAGCCGACCGCTCCTTCCAGGTTGACTTCGAGCAGCCGGTCCGCCTCGACCGCGAACTCCAGCGGTAGCCGCTTCACCACGTCCCGCACGAAGCCGTTGACGATGACGGACTGCGCGTCCTCCCGTGCGAGCCCGCGCTGCTGGCAGTAGAAGAGCTGCTCTTCGCTCACCTTCGTCGTGGACGCCTCGTGCTCCACGCTCGCGGAGCGGTTCTGCACCTCGATGTACGGCACGGTGTGCGCGCCGCACTGGTCGCCGATGAGGAGCGAGTCGCACTGCGTGAAGTTAACTGCGCCCTCCGCCTTTGGCATCACCTTCACGAGGCCCCGATACGTGTTGTTGCCGTGCCCGGCGGAGATGCCCTTGGAGATGATCCGGCTGGACGTGTTCTTCCCGATGTGGGTCATCTTCGTGCCGGTGTCGGCCTGCTGGCGTCCCTTGGCGAGCGCCACCGAGTAGAACTCGCCTGTCGAGTGGTCGCCCTGCAGGAGCACGCTCGGGTACTTCCACGTGATGGCGGAGCCGGTTTCCACCTGCGTCCAGGAGATGCGCGACCGGTCGCCCGCGCACTTCCCGCGCTTCGTGACGAAGTTGTAGATGCCGCCCTTGCCGTTGTCGTCGCCCGGATACCAGTTCTGGATGGTCGAGTATTTGATCTCGGCGTCGTCCAGCGCGACGAGTTCCACGACCGCCGCGTGCAACTGGTTCTCGTCCCGCATCGGCGCGGAGCACCCCTCCAGGTAGCTCACGTACGACCCCTTGTCCGCGATGATGAGCGTGCGCTCGAACTGCCCGGACCCCTCCGCGTTGATGCGGAAGTAGGTGGAAAGTTCCAGCGGACAGCGGACGCCCGGCGGGATGTAGACGAATGAGCCATCCGAGAACACCGCCGAGTTCAGCGCCGCGTAGAAGTTGTCCGAGTGCGGAACGACGGAGCCCAGGTACTTCTTCACGAGCTCCGGATGCTCCTTCACCGCTTCCGACACCGACGAGAAGATGACGCCGTACTTCGCCAGCGTCTCCTTCGCGGTGGTCATGACGCTCACGCTGTCGAAGATGGCGTCGACCGCGACTCCCGCGAGCCGCTTCTGTTCCTCCAGCGGGATGCCGAGCTTCTCGTACGTCTTCAGGATCTCGGCGTCGACCTCATCAAGGCTCTCGAGTTCCAGCTTCGGCTTCGGCGCGGCGTAGTACCGTATCGCCTGGAAGTCGATGGGTGGGTGGTAGACGTTCGCCCAGGTGGGCAGTTGCGCGTCGCCGAGCAGGCGCATGAAGTGCCGGTATGCTTTCAGCCGCCACTCCAGCAGCCACTCAGGCTCGCCCTTGCGCTCCGATATCCACCGCACGATCTCCTCGCTGAGGCCGGGCGGCGCGGACTCTTCCTCGACTTCGGTCGTCCACCCGTACTTGTAGGACTGTTCGGCGAGTTCTTGAACGGTGCGGTTCGTCATTTCCTCTGCTTTGGGATTTCCTGCCTATTGTCGACCTCTCCGGTCAACAATAGCCTATGGTCGCCACCCTCTCCTGTCAAGGACGGGCACGCTCACGCGCCCTGTTGAGATACGCCTCCAACGCTTCTCGGGATGTGTGCCGGAACGCGTAGCCCGTCTCGGCCGTCAGCTTCTTCGTGCTCACCGTCCACGGCCACCGGATGAAGCCCAGACCGGACGACGGCGAATCGCTCTGCAGGTGGGCGCGCCATGCGACCTCCGCCAGCCCCGAGGCGATCGGGGCAGGGAGCCGGACCAGCCGCTTCCCAGCGAGCGACACGGCCTCTCCCCAGCGTACGCTGCCGGCTCCGGCTACGTTGTACACGCCGGGGTGCGGCTCCGTTGCGAACCGCAGGAGCACCTCCGCGAGGTCGTCCTCGTGGACGAACTGCATCTCCGGATCGTCGCCCCGGACGCCTATGAGCAGCGGCTTGCCCAGCGCGGCGGTGATGAAGTTCGCCGCGTTCGGCCCCATGACGACGCACCCGCGCAGGATGGACACGCACGTCTCCGGGCGCTCCTCCGCGAACGCCTGAAAGAGCGCCTCGCACGCGGCCTTGTCCTCCGCGTAGGCGAACCCGCTGGGTGGGCGAAGTGAAGCCTCTTCGGTCAGCGCGGGTGGGTTGTCGGGGTGCGCGCCGTACACGGTCGCGCTCGACATCAGCACGATGCGCCCCACGCCCGCGTTCGCACAGGCGCGCAGCACGCTCTCCGCACCGCCGACGTTGATGCGCCTCCCCTCCGCGCGGTTCCGCAGTTGCCGCAGCACGAACGCCAGGTGGACGACTGCCTCGGCCCCTGCGAACGCGTCGTCGAGCAGAGCGGTGATGTCCTGCCGGACGTGGGTGTAGCGCTCGTGCTCTATCGTCGAGGGACGCACGTCCACGCCCGTGACGCGCTCGATATCCCGCGTTTCGAGGAGTCGCCGTATGAGGCGGGTGCCGATGTAGCCCGACGCGCCGGTGACCGCGATGGAGCGCGGTGCGCTCAACCCGCGGCGACCTCGTCCGTGAAGTCGAAACCGAGTTCACCGAGGCCTGCGACCTCGAACCCCAGGCCGACCTTGTGCGACCCCGGCGTCACCGCCCCGCCGCGATAGGCGATGATCGTCGTCTTGTTCATCGCGAGGGTGAACGGCACGCTCTCGGACACGGCGTCGAACGTGGTCTCCTCGCCGTCGATCTCGAACGAGGACGCCGCCAGGTCCAGCGGCTCGCCGTCCAGCGTTAGGGGGAGCATGCGTTTCGCGTAGCCGGAGCCGAGGCGGTTCTCCAGCTGGAACGTGAATCCGTCCGCCGTTGCGGTGAAGCTGCCCTTCACGTACAGCCTGCGGAGCAGGAACGGGGGGACCTTCATGCGCTCTCCACCTTCCGGCTCATCCGGAAGAGCGCTGTTTCAGTAGCGATAGCTTCTTCCGGCAACGTCTTGGGCATGCCGAGCGTCTTCGCCGCCGCGTAGATATGCGCCACGTGCTCGGCCAGTTGGCAGACGTGCAGCGCCTCCGCGAGGCTGCTCCCGACGCCCACCAGGCCGTGGTTGCGGATCAGTGCGGCGTTCCGTTCGCCGAGTGCCGCGACGACCGCGTCACCCAACTCCTCCGTAGCGGGGAATGCGTAATCGGTCACCTGGATGCTGTCGCCCAGCACGATGACCATCTCGTCGATCAGCGGCGGAAGTGGCTCTCCGGCAACCGCAAGCGCGCTCGCGTACACCGAATGCGTGTGCATCACGGCGCGCACGTCGGGGCGGGCGCGGTAGACGGCGACGTGCATCAGCATCTCGGTCGACGGCAGCCCGTCGCCTTCGACGGCGTCGCCCTCGAAGTCGGTGACGACCACCTCGTCGAGGCCCATCGTCTCGTAGTCCTTGCCCGCCGTCGTGATGGCGAGCAGCTCCTCGCCCCTGACGCGAGCGCTCACGTTGCCGGATGAGCCCACGACGAGCCCGCTGCGGTGCATCGCCCGCGCGCTCTCGACCACCTCGAGACGCAACTGCTCGTATGTCGTTCCGCTGGAGGTCATCCTGGATTAAGCATAGCAGCGCACACCGCGCGTGTGGGAGCGCCTTCGTCGTTCCTGCGTAGGCAGGAACCTCGCAGCCCTGTGGGTATGCGGGGACAGGTTATTTTGCCCCACCTCTCCCTCGGGGAGAGGTCGACGCGCTTGCGCGGCGGGTGAGGGTGCCCTAAAGCTCCTCGGTCATCCCATCCAGCCGCTCCCGGAGGCGTAGCCAGCGCTCGTACGATTCCTCGCACTCCCGCGAGCGCGGCCCCGGCTCGACGCTGACGCCGTTCGCGGCGAGGTCGGCGCAGCGCGACGCGAGTTCCCTCGCGGGCGTCGTCGCCAGCGCCGACGCGCCGGTCGCGGTTGCGTTGCGGTGTACCCGCACCGGCTCGCCCAGCGCGTCGGCCAGCAGTTGCGGGAACACGGCGCTCTCCGCCAGTCCGCCGGTGAGCGCGACCGTTCCCTGCTTCGCCCCCGCGCCGCCCCTCGCGAGCGCCAGGCTCTCCCGGATGGCGAACGCGGCGTTCTCGTACGCGGCGCGAGCGAGGTCTGCGGCGTCCAGCCCTTCCTGCGTTATGGGGGCGGGCAACAGGACGCCTCCCATCGTGATGGCTGGGTTGGAAAGGTCGATGGCGCGCGGGCCGAGGAATGCGGCGACCGGCTTGCCACTTTCGAATGCGGAGCGCACCAGCGCGTCGAACCGCTCGAGCGATGCGCGGGGCGCGAGCAGCCGCCGCACCGCGTACAGCATCCGCCCGGTCTCGCCGGGGTTCGCTTCCATGGTCCACCTGCCGCCCGCGCCGTGCAACGACGTCCACGTTCGCGCCTGTGGGTCGAAGAGGGGCGACGCCGTCGTCACCTGCACCGGCGAGCTCCACCCGGCGGCGCAGATCGCCGCCCCATCCGACGCCGCGCCGCAGCCGACAGCCGCGGCGTGTGAGTCGGGCCCGGCGATGTGGACGGGCGTCGCGCGCGGCAGGCCAGTCGCCTCAGCGGCCTCCGCCGTTAGCTGGCCTATGGCTGCGCTGGGCGCCGCCTTGTCCGGCAGCAGGTCGAGCGGCACGCCGAGATGCTCCAGCAATCCTTCCGCTGGGTTGCCGGACGTCACGTCTAACAGACCGGACTCTGCGAGTCCCGGCTGCGTCTCGGCGAGCGTTCCGGTCAGTTGCAGCGCGGCCCAGGCGTCGAGCCCAGCCGTCTTCGCGATGCGCCGCGCCGTGCGAGGCCTGTTCTCCCGCCACCAGGCGTACTTGGCCGGCGCGAACAGCATGGAGGGCAGGTGGCCCGTCGTCCGGTGGATGAGAGGTCCGTGCGCGTCGTCCATCGCGCCGCCCTGGAAGACTGCGCGGGTATCGTTGTTCGCCCCCGCGCTCAGCGTCGCGAGGTCCGCGTCGAAGAAGCACGTCGCGAATCGCTGCGCCGTCACGGCGACCGCGGCCACGTTGCCCGGTCCGGCGGCGTGCGTCCCCTCCGCCAGCACGTGCAGCAGCCGCGCTCGCAGCAGCCGTGGGTCGTAGGCGTGGGCGAGCGTTCCGGCGCGCTCGTTCTTGACGGGGTAGGACGCGTGCGCTGCTTCGACGGGGTCGCCGCCGTCGAGCGGGACGACCGCGCATCGCAGGCGGCTGCTGCCGAGGTCGAGCACGAGCGTTACGGACGGCATAACGCGCGGAAGCCTACCACCCGTCCGCTGGTGCCGCATTGACCGCCGCGCCCCGGTTCCGGTAGAAAGACGCCATGAAGAACGGGTTCAAGGTCCTGGACAGCGACATCCACGTCATCGAACCGGCGAGCCTCTTCGAGGACTACCTCGAAGCGCCGTTCCGCTCACGCATGCCCGTCATGCAACGCAGCGATGTCACCGGCGTCGACACGTGGGTCATCGACGGCAAGCCGTTCCCACTCTGGAACGAGTGGCCGGAGTTCGCCAAGGCGAACGCGCTGCTGAAAACGAAGAAGGAGCGCACACCGTTCCAGGTGAAGGCGTTCGAGCACGGCTTCGACGCCGCGACCACCCTCGAGGCCATGGATATCGAGGGCGTCGACGTGGCCGCGCTCTTCCGCACGAACGGCGGCACGTGGATCGTGGGCTTGGACGACCTCGAACCAGACTACGCCGCGGCCCTCTGCCGCGCCTACAACAACTGGATGCGCGACTATTGTGCCACCGACCCGGACCGGCTGAAGGGCATCGCGCTCCTGCCGTTGCAGGCGCTCGACCTCGCGATCGAGGAGGCTCGCCGCGCCGTGACCGAGCTCGGCTTCGTCGGCGTCACCGTCCACACGGAGCCCGTCAACGGACGCCTGCTCTACGACGAGGAGGTGGAGCCGCTCTGGACCGAGGTCGAGCGCCTCGGAGCCGCGGTCTGTCTCCACGGCACGTCGACCGCGCCGGGACGCGAGGACATCAGCCGCAAATTCCTGCGGCACCCGTCACCGCGCACGATGACACACGCCCTCAGCTTCCCGACGCAGATCATGAGCGCGATGGCCGGCCTCACGATGACGGGCGTGTTGGAGCGCCACCCCGCGCTGCGCGTCGCCTTCTTGGAGGCCAACTGCGGCTGGCTCCCCTGGCTCCTCTATCGGCTGGACGACCAGCATGCCAAGTACATGGAGACCGACCTCTCGCTGCAACCGAGCGAGTACTTCCTGCGGCAGTGCGTCCTCTCCATGGAGGCGGACGAGGAGTTGGCGGCGGACGTGATGGAGCGCTATGGCAACGACATCATGGTCATCTCCACCGACTACCCCCACCCGGACAGCGCCTTCCCCCACGCCATGGATGAGTTCTTCGAGCTCGACCTCCCGGACGAGTCCCGCCGCAAGGTGCTCTGGGACAACTGCGCGCGCCTCTATGCCCTGGAGTCCTAACCCCGCAACCGCCCCCACACGTCCGGGTTGACCAGCCGCAGCGGCTGCTCGCCGCGCGCGAAGCGCTCGAAGTCCTCGGCCACCATCGCCGAGTGCCGCTCGATCGTCTCCTGCGTTGCGCCGCCGATGTGGGGCGTGAGGAGCACGTTCGACAGCCCGAGGAACGGCGAGTCCGGCGGGATGGGGTGCGCCTCGTGTACGTCGAGCGCAGCCCCGGCGAGCCTGCCCTCAACGAGCGCCGCTGCCAGCGCCGCCCGGTCCGCCACCGACGAGTTGGTGACGTTCACGAGGTACGCGCCCGGCTTCATCGCCGCGATGCGGGCCTCGTCCAGCATCCCCATCGTCTCGGGCGTGTCCGGCACGTGCATCGACACGAAGTCCGACGCGGCGAGCAGCGCTTCGAGGCCCGTCATCTCCACGCCCTCGGCCTCACCGACGTACGGGTCGTATGCGAGGACGCGCATCCCGAACCCGGAGGCGATCCGCGCAACCGCGCGCCCTATCGCGCCGAAGCCCATGATGCCCAGCGTCGCTCCGGCGAGTTCGCGCCCCCGGAAGCGGATGTACGGGTCGGTGGGGTCTTCCCACTGCCCCTCGCGCACGTACCGCTCCCCCGCGCTCGTGTGACGGGCCAGTGCGAGCATCTGCGCGATTGCGAATTCGGCGACGGCCTGTGCGTTCCGCGCGGGTGTGCGCACCACGGCGATGCCGCGCTCGGTCGCGGCTTCGAGGTCGGCGTGGTGGAGGTCTCCCCGGCAGATGGCGGCGATGCGCAGTCCGGTCGCGGTGTCGAACAGCTCCTCGAAGAGGAAGTCGGCCTCCACCGCGAGGGCGTCGAAACCCTCGCTTGTCAGCCGCGCGCCCAGCTCCTCTGGGTCCCAGAGCGTGCGCGTTTCGGTCCATGGCTCGTGGACCACGCGGCCCAGCGCTGAGAGACGGGCCAGCCCGTCGTCGGAGAACGGCGCAAGCACCAGCGTGTTCATCGCGCGCCTTGTCCCTCCCCCACGGCCTCCGCCGCGATGTTGCCGCTGCGCACGGCGCTCTCCATCGTTGCAGGCCATCCGGTGTCCGTCCAGTCGCCCGCGAGGAAGAGGTTGGGCAAGGGAGTCGCCGATGGCAGGCGGTTCTCCGGCCCATCGGGAAGCGAGCGGAACGTCGCGCGCTGCTCCTTGACGATGACGAATCGCGTGATCTCCGCTTCTTTCGCAGCGGGGAAGAGCCGCGCCAATTCCGGGATGAACGTCTCGCGGAGCGCCTCCTTGCTCATCGGCCAGAACTCCCACGCCCCCGAGAGCGACACGGTGATGTACTGCCCTGGCCCTTCCAGCCCCGCGATGGCTGTGCGGTTGAACACCCATTGGACCGGGCTGTCCACGAATGCGAGGAAGTCGAACTCGGCGATCTGCCGGTCGTACCAGACGTGCAGGTTCACGATGGGCGACCACGTATGCGTTGCGGCTGGCGCGAACGCGGCGTGCTCGCGCAACTCCTCTGGCAGCAGGCGCAGCAGGCCGTCCGGCGGCAGCGCGCTCACGCAGGCGTCCACGGGCAGCTTCTCTCCGTCCGTGAACCGGACTTCGGTGACGCGTCCGTCCTCCACGACGAGCGCGTCCGCCGTCCTGTCGAGCAGCACCTCGGCGCCCGCGCTAGCGAGCCGATCCCGCACGGCGTTGCCCATGATGGCGGAGAGCCCCGCCCTGGCGAAGCCGATATTGCCCCCGTTCCTGTCCCGCAGCAGCGCCTCCTGGAACAGCATGAACCCGGCGCTCGCGGAGACGTCCTCCGCCGAGTCGTTCAGCGCCGGGATGATGAGCAGGTCCCAGAACGCATTGATCGAACGCTCCGACTGCCAGTGTGACCGCAGCCAGCGGTGGAACGACTGCCGCCGGAGCGCGGGGCGGTCGCGCTTGCGCTCCAGCCACATGAGCAGCAGCGCGGGTATCGCGCGGAGCCGCTCGCCGATGCTGACGTGCGGGTAGCGCAACAGCGACGGCAGCAGGTGTAGCGGTGCGGGCAGGGGGAGGCCGGAGAGGATGCCGCGCCTGCCGCCCGGCGCGCGCACTTCGACGCGCAGCCGCTTCTGGCGGCTCGTCAGATCCAGCGATCCGATCTCGTCGAGGAAGCGGCGGTAGGCGTCGCAGCAGCCGAGGAAGACGTGCTGGCCGTTGTCGACCTCCTGGCCGGTCTCGCGGTCGACGAACGAGTACGCCCTGCCGCCGAGGTACGGCCTGCGCTCCACGAGCGTGACGCGGTAGCCCGCGTTGACGAGCCGCCACGCCGCGGCCATGCCCGCCAGCCCGCCTCCGAGCACCGCGACGGAGGTCAGCGCTTCAGGACGCTGCGCAGCCGGGCCGTTGTCCAGAGTCTGCATGTCAGTTTGAGTTTCTCCCAGGACGAGAGGCTCACGCGCTGCGAGAAGACGTCCCAGTCGCGCGACTCCATCCTGTTCAGGAGGCGATTGTAGAGGTGGTGCAGCCCTTCCGCACAGCCGCGCGACTCCGGCTCCAGCAGCGGCATCAGCCGTGACGCCGAGTCGAAGTAGCGCTGGGCGCGGTCGGCCTGGAAGCGCATCATCGCCCGGAACCGCGCGTGGACGACGCCGTCACGCAGATCGTCCTCCGTGTAACCGAAGCGCGCCATCTCGTTGAGCGGGAGGTACACGCGGTCCCGCTCGATGTCCTCGCGCAGGTCGCGGAGGATGTTCGTCAGCTGCATGGCGAGGCCGAAGTCCACCGCGGTCTCCTGCGCGAGCGGCACGTCCCGGTAGCCGAAGATGCGGATCGAGACGAGCCCCACGACCGAGGCGACGTGGTAGCAGTAGTGGCGCAGTTCGTCGAAGTCGGCGAACCGCCGCGGCTCCAGGTCCATCTCCACGCCCGTGACGATGTCCTGGAAGAGCGACTCGGGGATGTCGTACGTAGCGGCGGCGTCGGCCAGCGCCGTCAGTATCGGGCCGTCCGGGCGTCCGGCGTAGGCGTTGCGCAGCCGTTCGCGGAGCGCGGCCAGTTCGCTCCGCTTCTGCGGCGGGGCGCCGTCGCCGTCGGCGATGTCGTCGGCGAGGCGGCTGAACGCGTAGGCGGCGTAGATGGCGCGACGGCGCGGGTGGGGCAGGGTGAGGAACGCGTAGTAGAAGTTGCGCGCCTCGCGTTTCGTGACGGCCTGACACTCCTCGTAGGCTGCGTCGAGCGCGGCGTTGTCCGTCGAGGTCGTCATGGGCGGCGCAGCACCGTCAACCGGACCGCCGTGGAGAGGATGAGCCACAGTTTCCGGGAGCGCGTGACGACCGGACGCCTGCTCAGCACGTCGTAGTCCTGCTTGCGGATGGCGTCCAGCACGCGCATGCCGCCTTTACTGAAAAGGGCGATGGCCAGCCGGGCGCGTCCGCTGAGCCGTGTTGCCAGCGGCAGCCCCTCCTCGAACAGCGCCTGCGCGCGGTCGACCTCGAACCGCATCAGGTCCCGGAACGCCCGGTCCGCGATGCCGTTGGCGATCTGCTCTTCCGTGCAGCCGAACGCGCGCATGTCTTCCATCGGGATATAGATGCGGCCCATCGCGTAGTCGCGCGCCACATCCTGCCAGAAGTTGGCGAGTTGCAGCGCGGTGCACGTCGCGTCGGAGAGCCGCACGTTCTCCTCGCTCGCCTCGCCGAGAACGTACAGCACCATGCGCCCGACCGGGTTGGCCGAGTGGTCGCAGTAGTGGAGGACGTCTGCGTACGTCTCGAAGCGCCCGGACCCCTGGTCCATCCGGTTCGCCTCGATCAGCTTGCGGAACGGCTCCTCCGGTATCTGCGAGCGCCGGATGGTGTCCTGCAGCGCCACCATGATGGGGTGCGTCGGCTCTCCGGAGTACGCGAGCGAAAGCTCCGCATCCCACTCATCGAGCAGCGCGAGTCGGTCTCCCTCGGCCTCGTCGCCGAGATCGTCGGTGTGGCGGCAGAAGGCGTAGACGGCCTCGAGCGCGGGCCGGTGCTGCCGGGGCGTGGACCGGGAGATGACCGTGAAGTTCTCGTAATGCGAGCGAGCGAGGTCCGCGCAGTAGGCGTAGGACTCGGCGAGGGAAGGGGGCTTGGCTGAGGCATGGGACAGCGCCATGCGGGGCCTCAGCTTCCGTAGACGCTGATGACTACCTCTCGCGTCCGGGGATGGTCGAGCTCGACCATGAACACGCTCTGCCAGGTGCCGAGCGCGAGCTCGCCGTCGATGATGGGGATGGTCTCGCTGGACGGGAGCAGCAGGTGGGCGCAGTGCGAGTGGCCGTTGGGCACCTCGTCCGGCGTCATGTTGACGGTGCGGATGGCGAAGTCGTTGTGGGCGTAGTAGGCGTCTTCCGGCGCGATGTTGCGCAGGAACCGCTTCATGTCCTCGATGAGCAACGGCTCGTGCTCGTTGATGACGATGGCGGCGGTGGTGTGCGCGCAGTAGACACACAGCAACCCGTCGCGCACTCGTGAGTCCGCAAGCGCCCACCGCACGTTCTCGGTGATGTCGTAGAACTCGGGAGCGGCATTCGTCTCTATGCGCAGGCGGGTTACGGTGGTGCTCGTCATGGCGTTCGGTCCCCCGGGGTACGGCCCTTCCGCAACGGGAACGACCGGAGTTGATACGACCCTAGCAACGTAGCATCGAAGGCATCCCGAGTCAATGCCTTAGCGGCCCCGTCAGGATATTTGAGACAGCGACGCAGATGGCGCCCTCCCTACTGCCAACCCCCGAGTATCGCGCCGCCCAGCAGCATCTGCAGCAGCGGGTAGCCCGCGTCGATAACGAAGAGCTTCGCGCCACGGTACTGGAAGGCGTAGTTGGGGATCTGCCCCACTCCCGCAACGATGATGCCCACGACGAGCCCCAGCAGCAGCCCCTCCGCCGCGTTCCCCGCGCCAGTGGCCTGGACGAGGATGGCGAGCACCACAGCTCCGATGATGGAGGCGAGCGCCGCAAGCCCGTAGGCCGTCTTGTTGTTGCTCTCCTCTATCTGCTCCCGTGTGAGCTTCGCCGCGGCCATCCACGGCTTCGCGAGCGCCATGTAGTAGACGGCGCCCAGTGCGTAGGCGGCGACTGCCGTCACGACGACGGCCAGCCAGTTCAATGCTCCCAGGTCGATGCTCATGTTCGCTCCTTCATGCGCGGTGGTGATACCCGCGTGGCACGGAAGTGTATCACTTCGCAGGCGCCCTTACATATCCCGCGTCACGAAGAACTCGGCGACCGCGCCGAGCAGTTGCTTCGACTCCTCCGGGATGGCGAGCGTCTCCACCACGGCGGCAGCCAGCCGGGCCTGCTCCTCCGCGATGTGCTGCACGTATGGGTCGCCCCCCAGGCGTTCCAGCATCGCCATCACGCCGTCGAGCCGCTCGCCCTCGATCTCCTCGGCCCGGTATGTTTCCTCCAGCCACGCGCGCTCCTCGTCCGGCGCGTTGTCGAACAGGTAGACCGCCGGGAGCGATTTCTTCTTCCGGCGGATGTCGGCCCCCACCGCCTTCCCGGTGAAAGCCGGGTTGCCCCAGACGCCGAGCCAGTCGTCCCGCACCTGGAAAGCAAGGCCGAGCCGCATCCCGCACTCCCCGAAACCCTCCGCCGTTGCCTGGTTGCCGGTCGCCACGAGCGCGCCCATGTGCATCGCGCTCTCCAGCAGCGCTCCGGTCTTCCGCCCGATCATGTCCAGGTAGTCGGCGACGGAGACGTGCTCGGCGGTCTCGAATGAGAGGTCGAGGTACTGCCCCTCGATCATCTCGAGGTACCGCCGCGTGAGCTCCGCGATGGTGCCCTGCGCCACGTCCGGCGTTGCGCCGGCCGCGCCGAGCGCATCTGCGGTGCGGTCTGCGACGACGCGCATGGCATTACCCGCGGCGAGCGCCGCCGGCACGCCGTGGATGCTCCATAGCGTCGGCGTCCCGCGCCGGGTCTCGTCGCCATCCTGGATGTCGTCGTGGACGAGCGAGAAGTTGTGGATGAGCTCCAGCGCCGCCGCCGCGGGAAGGGCGTTGCGCCAGTCGCCTCCCGACATCTCGCAGGCTGCGAGGCAGAGGATGGGGCGCAGCGCCTTCCCGCCTCCGCGGGTCGGCGCGCCCTCCAGGTTCTCCCAGCCCATGTGGTAGCGCAGCATCGGGGCGAGTTCACCGCCCGCCTCCACCGCCTCGCGGAGGCTGCGCTCCACGTCCGGCAGGAAGCGCCTGGCCAGCTCCGCTATCTGCTGTTCGGCGTCCGTCACCATCGGGTGGTCCCGTCATTCCTGCCCTCTCCGTCATTCCCGCGCAGGCGGGAATCCAGTCCCCACCTCTCTCTCGACGGGAGAGGTCGGCGCGCGCCAGCGCGGCGGGTGAGGGTGTCCATCGCTACGCGCCGAGTTCCGTGATGAGCTCCGCCGTGTGGAGCACGCCCAGCCGGAAGTAGTCCAGCCGGATGTTCTCGTTGGGCGCATGGATGCGGTTGCCGGGATAGTCGATGCCGCACGAGGCCACGGGAACGCCGAGGATGTGCTGCACTGGATGCTGCGGTCCAGTGCCGGTCATGCTCGGCACGATGTACGGCTCGCTCTCATAGACACGGCGCGCCGAGTCGGCCACCTGCCGCACGAACGGGTCCTCTATCGACGTGCGCGCCGGGTGCTCCGATGTGAGGCTGGAGATGGTCACGTCGCTGAACCCGTGCCGGTCCAGGTGCTCGCGCAGGCTCTGCAGGATCTCCTGCGGGTCCTGGTTCGGAACGAGCCGGAAATCGAGCTTGGCGCGCGCCACGGCGGGGAGGATTGTCTTCGCGCCCTGGCCGGTGTAGCCCGCGCCGAACCCCGCGATGTTGGCTGTCGGCTCCATGATGAGCCTACGGCGGAACTCGTAGCCGGACGCCTCGCCCACCGCCATCTCGACCCCGAGGTCGTGCAGGAACTCGCGCGACGTGTCGGGCAGGGCGGCGATCGCCTTCGTCTCGTTCTCCAGCGCCGGCCGTATGCGGTCGTAGAAACCGGGGATGGCGATGCGTTCGCTCTCGTCCTTCAGGGTGTTGAGCGCCCAGATGAGTCGCCATGCCGGGTTCGGCACGACGGGTGCGTACGACGAGTGTGAGTCCGTCTTGGCGGAGCGGCACTCCAGCTCCACGTACAGTAGCCCCTTCACGCCCAGCATGACCATCGGACGCCCGTCCCAGTTGACGCCGCCGCCCTCCCAGATGCAGACGTCCGACTTGATGCGCTCCGCGTTCTGCTCCACGAACTCGTGGAAGCCGGGGCTGCCGATTTCTTCCGCGCCTTCCAGGCACCAGCGGATCGTGATGGGCAGTTCGCCTGTCGTGTCGCGCACCGCTTTGATGGCGGCGAGCCGGGCGGCGATGGGCCCCTTGTCGTCGGATATGCCGCGACCGTACAGGTAGCCGTCGCGCTCCGTCGGCTCGAACGGCGGCGTCTCCCACTCGTCGAGCGGGTCCGGCGGCTGCACGTCGTAGTGGTTGTAGAAGAGCAGCGACCTGTCCGAAGCGCCCTTCAGTTCCGCGATGATACCCGGGTAGCCCGGGTCGGCGGTGGGCACGAGGCCCGCCTCGAAACCGGCGTCGCGCAGCATCTCCACCACCATCTCGCCGCACTCGATGACGCCGAGCCGCTGGGCGCTCACGCTCGGCTGGCGGGTGAGCCGCTTCAACCCCTCGATGGTCTCGTCCAGATGGCTGTCTACGTGGTCGGTAATCGCTTTCTGCATCGTCATTGCCTTTGCGTAGTGTTAGGCCTTCGCCCGCTGCTGTCGGCGCCGCTCGGCACGGGTCTCGTGGATGATCGGCCAGACCGACTCCGCCTCGCACGTTTCGCCCTCGCCGATCCCGCGGAGGTCGGTCAGGTAGACCTCGCGGGCGGGCTCGCCGGAGGCCTGCACGTCGTTGGCGTGCATCCACGTGTGGACCGCCCGGTGCGCCTCCGCCATCTGCTCGTGCGGGCCCGAGTAGTGCGCGACGGCGCACTTCCCGCCGGGGAGCGCATTCGGCAGCACGCGCCCGTTGCCCTCCACCTCCACGTCTACCGGGTAGCCCACCTCCACGTCCACAAGGAACGCGCCGACCTCGTAGTAGACGCCGAACCCGGGGCCGGTCGGCTGCACGCCCACCGACTCCAGGTAGTCCGCCGTCTCCTGCAGCAGCTGCACGACCTTGGGCGTCACCTTGTTGATGGTGGTCTTCGCCCGTATGGCCGCGATCTTCTGCGGTTTGATCTCCCGTATCTGGATGCCGAAGTCCACGTCGACCTCCTGACTAGCCCCCTCCGCCCGACGCGCCCTCCACGATGCCGGGTGCCGTCATGCGCGCGGGGTCCAGCAGCTCCTCGAGTTGCTCGTCGGTGAGTCCGGCCTCCGTCTTTGCCAGCTCCCGAATCGTGATTCCTTGTGCTGCCGCGGTCTTGGCGATAGCCGTTGCCTTGTCGTAGCCGATGGCGGGCGTCAGGCCGGTGGCCATCATCAGCCCCTGTTCCACCATGTCCGGCCCCTTGCTCGTGGCCTTTATGCCGCGCAGGCACTGCTCCTCGAAGTTCGCCGTTGCGGAGGCGAGGAGCGTGATGGACTGGTGCAGGTTGTACGCGGCGACCGGCCAGTACGTGTTCAGTTCCAGGTAGCCGCCCTGCGCCGCAGCCGCGACCGCTGCGTCGTTGCCGATGACCTGGCACACCACCTGCACGACGGACTCCGGTATCACCGGGTTCACCTTGCCCGGCATGATCGACGAGCCCGGCTGCACGGTGGGGAGCTCCAGCTCCGCCAGCCCCGCGCGCGGGCCGGACGACAGCCAGCGCAGGTCGTTCGCGATCTTCTGCAGTGAGACCGCCGCGCTCCGCACCGCCCCGCTGGCCGCGAGCATCGTGTCCTGCGTGCCCTGCGCCTGGAAGTGGTGCGTCGTCTCCGTGACCGGCAGCCCCAGCTCCTCACCGAGCGACGCGCACGTGCGCGTCGCGAACTCCTCGTGCGCGTTGATGCCCGTGCCGACTGCGGTGCCGCCCAGCGCGACCTCGCACAGCGCCTCGACGTGCGGGCGCAGGCGCGCGATGCTCAGCTCAAGCTGGCTGGCGTACCCGGCGAACTCCTGCCCGAGCCGGATGGGCGTGGCGTCCTGGAGGTGCGTCCTGCCGGTCTTGATGATCTCCCAGAACTCCCCGGACTTCGCCGCGAGCGCCGCCCGCGCCTGTTCCAGCGCCGGGACCAGTTCGCCGTTGAGCGCCTCGGCGGCGGTGAGGTGGCTCGCCGTCGGGATGACGTCGTTAGACGACTGCGCCATGTTGACGTGGTCGTTCGGGTGAACGTTCACGCCGGGCGTCAGTTCGCGGGCGCGGCGGGCGATGACCTCGTTCGCATTCGTGTTGGTCGACGTGCCGGAGCCGGTCTGGAACAGGTCCACGACGAAATGCTCGTCCCACTTCCCGTCGATCACCTCATTGGCAGCGGCCTCAATGCTGTCGGCGACCGCCTGGTCGAGCAGGCCAAGCGATGCGTTCGTCCGCGCGGCGGCGCGCTTGATGCGGCCGAGCATGTGGATGAACGCGGGAGGGTAGCGCAGGGTGCTGATGGGGAAGTTGAGTACGGCGCGCTGCGTGGACGCGCCCCAGTAGGCGTCCGCGGGCACCTCCATCTCCCCCATGGTGTCTTTCTCGATCCGGGACGCTCTCGTTTCGGTCATCTTGGCGATCGGCTCCTTGGGATTGGCGGCCACCGCCGCCGGCTGTTGTGTCGGTGCACCATCTTATCGCCGCCGCTCCGCTGCTGCCAGATGAGGCGCCCCCAATAGCCCCAAACAGGGAAGGGCAACGCCTTCTCCCCACAGGTACGAGCGGGTAAAGTAAATGTTTGACAATACCTCGCGGCACAGGCCGTCTGCAGTGTGAACATGACCGAAAGATCTCCGGCGCGGCAAGCAACGTCTGTCATCGGCGCCTCCATAGGTCTCTGGATACTGGTACTCCTCGTCGCGTGGTTCGTGGAAGGCACGGACCGCGCATTGGGCCACGGGCCGCTGCCGAGCGCGCTCAATGGTTTGGCCGCTTACCTGCGGACACTGCTCGTGGGAGTGCTCGGGATCATCGTTGGCGCAGCGATGATCGTGGGTGTGCGGGGCAGCGCTCACTTCGGTGCGCGGTACTCTTGGCTCATCTACGTCTTCGTCGTTGCGCCCTTGGTGCTCATGCTCCTCATCCCGCTGGAGCGCTTCAACGCCGGCACGTTCCTCGGACTGCCCGGCTTCCTGGTGGGTATCCCCGGGCGGATGGTCATCGCCACATCGCTCGGTGCGCTGCTGTTCGGCACACTCGGCCTGCGGGTGTTCTTCAAGGCCCCGGCGGACGAAGGCGCGGCGGCGGCGTTGACGCAACGCTCGAGCAGCACGGGTGCGGTTGCCGCCCCCGGCCGTTTCACGGGCCTCGCGTGGCGGGCGCTCTCCTTCATGCAGGAGGAGGCCAGGCGGTTCGAGCAGTCCAACATGGGCACGGAACACCTCCTGCTCGGCGTGCTGAGCGACTCCCGGTCGCAGGCCGTGCGGATCGTCACGGAGCTGGGCGCCGACCCGGCGTCCATCCGGCGCGAGATAGAGAACATCGTCAGCAGGCGCGGCGCGCTCTTCAGCGGAGCAGCGAGCATGACCCAGCGCTGCCAGCGGGTCATCGAGCGCGCGGTGCGCATAGCCCGTAACGGCGGGCATCGCACCGTCGGCACCGGGCACCTGCTCCTTGCGCTGGTCGAGAACCCTGAGGACGTGGCGGGCCAGCTGCTCGACAGCTCCGGCGTCACCTCTGACCGCGTTGCCTCCGTTATGCGCCAGATGCCCGCCGAAGCCGACTAGCCGCAGCGCATATACTAGTGCCCGGGGCCGGTAGCTCAGTTGGTCAGAGCGGACGACTCATAATCGTCTGGTCGCGGGTTCAAGTCCTGCCCGGCCCACCAACCGGACCTAGGCGGACGCGGGCTGTTCGGCCTTTCGATGCTCTCCGCCAGACCGTCACGCCACCCAGCGCGTCGAGCGCGGCAAGCCCGCGCCCGTCAGGCCGCCAGTACAGTTCGGCCACGGCGCTCGCCACAGCCGCGCCCCCTATCGGCCCCCCTGCTCCGTCTCTCCGAAGCGACCACACAATCACGGCGCCATCGCGCCCTCCCGATGCCAGGCGCATCGCGCCGGGAGCGAAGGTAAGGGCCGTGACGGGTTGGTTATGGAATTCCAGAACGCCGGGCTCCGTGCCTTCCGGACCCTTCCCATGGAAGCTCCAGACCGTTATCGCTTCCCCGCCGCCGGTGGCCAGAAGGGTGCCGGTGTCATCGAAAGCCAGGGCCGACGGCTTGGTCGGATACCCTGACATCATGGAGTCCTCCTCCGTGGAGCGACGCCAGAAGTGCACCGTGTTGTCCTGGCTGCCGCAGGCCACGATCCCCCCGTCCGGACTCAGTACCAGCGACACCAGAGACCCCTGCCACTCCAGCTTCTGGCGAGGCTCGCCGGTGGACGCGTCGAAGAAGGTCGCTTGACCGTAACAGGCCGTCGCCAGCTCCCCTGAACTCGACCAGGCGATGGCGCTGACGGTGCTGGGATGATCATCAGTCCGCCAGACCTCCGCGCCGTCCGCGTCATACGCGCGGACCTGCCGGGAGCAGGAGGCCGCCAACCGTTGGCCGTCCGGCGACCACGCCACGTTCTCCACCCAACCGCTGCCGACGTCGATAGCCCGGATCACCTGGCCTTCGGCGGCGTTCCAGATCAAGACTTGGCCGTCCTGTCCGGCCGTAGCGAACACGCTTCCGCCCGGGTGGACCGCCATCGAGAGCACACCGCCTTCATGGATCCCGCGCCGCTCCCAGACGGCTGCTCCGGACCTGCCGTGGAATGCGTAGACGCCGCCCTCGGTATCGCCGACCATCAGCGCCTCGCCGCGCAGGGTCCAACCACCGGCGATGGCGTAGTCGCCGACCGCCGCAGACCAACCCCGGCGAAGAACCCCCTGCGGGCTGTCGGCATCTAGACCAGACACGCCTCGAACCCCTTCCGCATACTCTTTCCATCGAGATTGCGGCCGATGAAAACGAGTTGATTGCGGCGGGGCGCGTCACCCCATTCGCGGTCCGGCTGGCCGTCGAAGAGCATGTGGACCCCTTGGAAGACGTAGCGGCGCGACTCCCCGGCGATGCTGATGAAACCCTTCATCCGGAAGATGTCCACGCCGCGCTCACGGAGCAGTTTGGCAAGCCACGCGTTGAGTTTTTTGGGATCGGCGTCGCCGTCTATCTCGATGGAGATCGATCCCACCTCGTCGTCGTGCTCGTGCTGTGCGACCCAGGTCCGCTCGGCCCCGGCGGGGACCACCGCTCCATCCGCGTTCCGCAGTTGGAGGTCGAACTCTTCCGCGAGGTGCTGGGAGTAGAGGCCAACCTGTCTCGGCGCATCGACCTCGAAGAAGAACGACTTGCGCCCTGAGGAATCGATACGGAGGTTCGCATGCTTCCCGATCGGGATCTCTCCCCCCGGATGAATGATCTCCGCAGGTTCGGCGTACTGCCGCACGCACCACTCCGCACTCTCCCGGAGGGCAGCGTCATCCGTGCCCTGATCGGGCACGACGACGACCGACATCGCCGGGTCGGGTCCGTCGGCGAGGTTGAGTTCGTAGCGGCCGGCATCGAGCGAGTAGACCCCGGTCCATTCGAAGGGGTACTCCGGTTCGAGGAAGGTGGGACGACGCTCGAGTACCTGGTTCAGATTGAAGGCGCCGAGGTCGAGTACGGTGTCGACGGGTACGTTGGCTCGCTCGCTGCGCATGACCCGCGCCATCCGGTTCATGCCTCGGATCCGGGCTTCGAGACTGTCGAGCGCCTCGCCGTTGACCAGGTCCGTCTTGTTGAGGAGGAGAACGTCTGCGAACGCGATCTGCTCCGTGCTCTCGTCGCTTCGACCGAGCTGCTGCTCGATGTGGGCCGCGTCGACGAGCGTGACGATCCCGTCGAGCGCGTATTCAGCGCGGAGGTCGTCGTCCATGAAGAACGTCTGGGCGACCGGACCGGGATCGGCGAGCCCCGTGGTTTCCACCAACACGTAGTCGAACTTGTCGCGGCGTTTGTTGAGATTGTTGAGCACCCGGATCAGGTCTCCGCGCACCGTGCAGCAGATACAGCCGTTCGACATCTCGAAGACTTCCTCGTCAGCATTGATGACGAGCGCCTGATCGATGCCGACCTCCCCATACTCGTTCTCGATCACAGCGATGCGCTTGCCGTGCTCCTCAGTCAGGATCCGGTTGAGCAGGGTCGTCTTGCCGGAGCCGAGGAAGCCGGTGAGGATGGTGACAGGTACTCTGCGCGATGTGTCCATAGGGGACCTCCTTTCAGGATTTATTGGGATGCAGTACAAACAAGATAGAGTTCAGTGTCGCCGATTCACCTGTATAAGTAATGCAAATATCGATATATAGTATCGATATGCGAGTGTAGGCGCCGCCGCTTGTCACTGTCAACCGAGATTCCATCACTGGAACTGGTGACCTTGGTTGCCGGGGCCCAGACCTGTCCGGCCCACCAGTTACCCTGGATGTCTGCTATTCGGATCCCCAGTAGGTGGCGGGAAGCAGCTCTTCTACCTCCTCGTAGGGGACGAGACTGTGGGATTTGTTGAGGTCGAAGAAGCGTACGCGAAGGACTTGCCTGCCGTCGGGAGCGGTGTGGGCGTAGGTTTCGAGGGTGTAAGCCTGGTCGTAGGTGGCTATGGCTGAGCCGTAGGTCGGGTCTTCGAGCTCCCAGACGTATCCGTCTGGGACCTGCTGCATGTCCTCGCGCGGGAGGGTGGAGAAGATCATGCCCAGACTCCAGAGGTGATGGATGTCTTCCAGCGGTCCACTATCGGCGGTGGATGAGTTTTCGGGGACGGAGTACCACTTGTTTGCATCGAGGTCGTTCAGGTACACGTCGAAGCTGCCAGGGCGGCTGACGACCTCGATAGAGCGCTCGATCGGCTCGGTCATAGCTATCTTCGTGAAGAACTGGGAAGAGCCCCCTTCTGCTCTTATGGTCATCCATCCGTCCACGGTGGCTGAGACGGGGTAGTCGCTCTCGGTGAACTCGTTGGGCATGTCGAAGGAAGCCTCGTACGAGATGCTGATGAAGTTTTCGAGGAAGTCTTCGACTCTTGCCTCGTCCTCCGGGGGTGTGGGAACGACGGTGGTCGTGGGGGTCGGTGAGGGTTTGGGAACAGGAGTGGCCGTCGGCGCTACGGACGGGGCCGCCGTGGCGGTGGGAGTCGGGGACGACGATGTAGGGAGTACAGGAGTGTCGTCAGTCTGTTGGGTGCCGTCCTGGCTGGATGAACAGGCGAGCGAGCCCGCGATCAGGACAAGCAGGATGGAGATCAGCGTGTATCTTCGCAAGGGCCTTTGTTCCGGCAGTGGCGGTGTGTTGGGGTATAGCATTTCGTAGTGACGCTGGCGTGTCAAGACCTAGGACGGCTCTGTAGAAGTAGTCAGGTGCTGAGTGGTTCGGCGACTCGGCTGTGCGGCCGAGGCTGGGCTCACAGCCCCGTGATGTTGCCCTTGCTGTCCACGTCCAACGCCCGCGGTTTGCCCGGCAGGCCCGGCATCGTGACGATGTTGCCCGCGATGGGGTACACGAACCCCGCACCCGTCGACGCCCGCACGTCCGATATCTCGAACGTGTAGTTGGTGGGCCGGTTCTTCAGCGACGGGTCGTGCGAGAGCGAGAGCGGCGTCTTCGCCATGCAGATCGGCAACCCGCCGAGCCCCTGCTCCTCGAACCGGTCCAGCTGCCGCGACGCCTGCGCGCTCCAGCGCACGTCCGACGCGCCGTAGACCGTCTCCGCGAGCGCCCGCACCTTCTCGCGCAGCGGGGCGTCCAGCGGGTAGAGCCACCTGGCGCGTGGCGGGCCCGCTTCCGCCGTCCGCACGACCGCCTCCGCGAGCTCGACCGCACCCTCTCCTCCGTCCTCGAAGCCGCTGCAGACGACCGCCTGCGACGCTCCAGCCTCGATCGCCGCGTCCTGCATCACCACCGTCTCCTCCGGCGTGTCGGAAGGGAAGTGGTTGATGGCTACGACGACCGGCAGGCCGAGCTTCCGCACGACCCCGACCAGGTGCTGCAGGTTCGCGCAGCCGATGCGCACCGATAGCGGGTCGGGGTGCTCGAGGTCCTTGGTGGGGACGCCGCCGTGGCTCTTGAGGGCCCGGACGGTGCCGACGAGCACCGCCGCGCTCGGGCGCAACCCGCTCGTGCGGCACTTGATGTGCATGAACTTCTCGAAGCCGAGGTCCGCGCCGAACCCCGCCTCCGTCACGACGTAGTCCGCGTAGCCGAGCGCCAGCCGGTCCGCGACGACTGAGCTGCAGCCGTGCGCGATGTTGCCGAACGGCCCCGTGTGCACGAACGCGGGTTGCCCCTCGGTCGTCTGCACCATGTTCGGGAGGATGGCATGCCGCAGCAGCGCCATGAGCGACCCGACCGCCCCCACGTCCTCCGCCGTCACGCGCGCCCCGCCGCTCCCCGTGGCGACCGTGATCCTGCCGAGCCGGGCCCGCAGGTCGTCCAGCCCGGACGAGAGCGCGAGCACGGCCATGATCTCGGACGCCGTCACGATGTCGAACCCTGTCTCGCGCAGCGGGGCGTTCGCCGAGCCACCGAGGCCGGAGACGATGCTGCGCAGCGCCCGGTCCTCGATGTCGACGACGCGCCGCCAGGTGATGTCGGACGGCTTCGCGTCAGCGATGAGGCCGCGGTAGATGACGTTCTCCGCCAGTGCGCCGAGCAGGTTGTGCGCCGAGGAGACCGCGTGCGCGTCGCCGGTGAAGTGGACGTTGATCTCGTCCTCCGGGATGACGCGCGCCATGCCGCCACCCGTACCGCCGCCCTTGATTCCGAATATCGGCCCGAGCGACGGCTCGCGGAGCGTGGTTACGACGTTCTTGCCGATCTTCCCCAGCCCCTGCGTGAGCCCAACGCTCGTCGTCGTCTTGCCTTCGCCTGCGGGCGTGGGGTTCACGCCCGTCACGACGATGAGCTTGCCCTTCTGCTCCGGGCGCATTGCCTCCAGCGACACCTTCGCCTTCGTGTCGCCGAACGGAATGAGGTGCTTCGGTGCGATCCCGAGACCCCGCGCCACCTCGCCTATGGGCCGTAGTTCGTCCATATCCCTATCCGTCATTCCTGCCTTTACCCGTCATTCCCGCGAAGGCGGGAATCCAGCGCGCGGAGCGCCCATATGCACCTCTCCTGGGGGAGAGGTCGCCGCGCGGCAGCGGGGCGGGTGAGGGCACTGTGCCTGCACCTACGCATCCCTCAACGCCTCGTAGACCTTCTCCGCCGTTGCCGGCAGGTCGCGCACGCGCACCCCGCAGGCGTCCGCGATGGCATTCGCGATGGCCGCCGCCGTCGGAGCGTTGGGGCTCTCGCCGATCGCCTTGATGTTGTACGGGCCGACGCCCTGGCCCGGCGTGTCGAGCACCACCGTCGTCAACTCCGGGATGTCGGCGATGTTCGGTATCTTGTAGTCCGCGAATGAGAGCGTCGAGATGAAGCCGTTCTCGCGCACCAGCTCCTCCTGCAGCCCGAAGCCGATCCCCATCATCGCCCCGCCGTTGATCTGCCCCTGGTGGCCGATCGGGTTGATGATGGTGCCCGTGTCGTGGACCGTCGTCAGTTTCGTCAGCCGTATCTGGCCGGTCTCTGCGTCGATCTCCACCTCTGCGACCTGGGCGCAGTAGCCGGTGACTGGGTTCTCGTAGCCGCCCGAGGCCACGCCGCGTCCGACGACGGGCGTGCCTACGCGGGCGATGAGGTTGCTCCACGGCTGCGACTCGCCCGTGTCCGTCCGCACGAGCATCTGCCCCTGCACGACGAGCTTCTCCTCCGGCCAGTTCTGCAGTTCCGCCGCGAGTTTGAACAGCTCCTCCTGCGCCTGCCCGACCGCGTCGTGTGTCGCGACCGTGCCAAGGTTCGTGACGCGGCTGCCGCCCACGCCCTGGTCCATGTCGAACAGGCCCGTGTCGGCGACGACCATCCGAACCGCGTCGGCGGGCAGGCCGAGGTCCTCGGCCACCACCTGCTGCAGCACCGTGTACGCGCCCGCGCCCTGCTCGAAGAGGGGAGTGGTGATGAGCACCGAGCCGTCCGCCTCCATCGACACCTGCGAGTTGATGCGGCCGCCGCCGGGCGGGCGCTCGCCAACGGAGACGCCGCGTCCCACCCCGGACGCCTTCGGCGCGTTGTAGCCCGACGCCTCGACGGCGACTTCGAGCGCCTCGGAGGCGCGGTTCTCGACGAACACGTCGCCGAGCGCTGTCGGCTCGCCGTCCTCCACGAGGTTCATCAGCCGGAACTGCACGGGGTCCATGCCGAGCGCTTTCGCAACCTCGTCGATGTGCGATTCGAGGGCGAAGACGGCCTGCGGCTCGCCGGGCCCGCGCATGTGGCCGCACGGCGTGTTGTGCGTGTAGACCATGTCCTCAACGACGCGCGCGTTTTCCGTTCGGTAAGGTCCGCCCGCCGCCTTCGCACCGCCGAGGTGCCCCGCGGGCTTGAACCCTGCGTACGCACCGCTGTCGAACACGATGGCCACGTCATGCGCGGTGATCGAGCCGTCCTTCTTGACGCCGGTGCGCATCCGCAGCTTGGAGTAGTGGCGCGGGTTCGCGGCCAGGAACTCCTCCGCATAGTCGAACACCATCCGCACCGGCCTGCCGCCGACCGCCTTCGAGAGCACGTATCCGAGCGCGACGTTCATCGGCGAACCCTTGCCGCCGAAGTCGCCGCCGATCGTAACCGGGTGGAAGACGATGCTCTCCGGCTCGACGCCCAGCGGCCCTGAGATCTGCGAGCGCACCGCGTACGGCGCCTTGCCGGGCGTCCACACCTCGGCGGTGCCGTCCGGGTTGACGCGTACCGTGGCGTTGTGCGCCTCCATGTACGTCTGGTGCTGCGACGGCGTCGTGTACGTGTTCTCGACGACGAGGTCGGCCTCCTTCATGCCGGCCTCCACGTCGCCGTTGGCCCACTCGAAGTGGACGACCACGTTCGTGGGCTTCTCGATCTCGTACAGCAGCCCCTTGAACCCGTGCATGTCCGGGTTCACGAGGATCTCGTTCTTCATCGCCTCCTCGGGGTCGGTGACGGCGGGTAGCTCCTCGTAGTCGACCTCGATCAGTTCGAGCGCTCGCTGCGCGATCTCCTCGTCGTCCGCGACCACCGCCGCGACCTGCTCGCCGACGAAGCGCACCTCGCCCTGCGCCAGCACAGGCACATCGACGATGCGGCGTCCCCAGCGCATGTTGTCGGGGATGTCGTCGCCGGTGAGGACCACGTGGACGCCTGACAGCGCCGTCGCGGCAGAAGTGTCGATGCCGCGTATGCGTGCGTGCGGGAAGGGGCTGCGAAGGGTCTTCGCCCAGAGCGTGCCCGGAATCTCGAAGTCGGCGCCGTAGTTGGCCGCGCCGGTTACCTTGTCGCGTCCGTCGATACGGGGTACGGGCGCGCCAACGACGCGTGGTGCGGTGGTCATATGCTCTCTACTCCTGCCGTCGTGGTGTATGGCGGCGCGTAGCATAGCAAACCCCGCGCGCCCATATCGCCGTCACTCTCGCACAGGCGGGAATCCAGGGTGCGCGGGCAGCGCACGCGGCGGGGCTGTGGGATGGTGCTCGGGTGTAGGGGCGTCCCCTGTGGGCGCCCTGCTCGCATCTCACCTCTCCTGAGGGAGAGGTCGCCGTGCTTGCGCGGCGGGTGAGAGCCTTGTGGGCGCCCTTCATCGTGGGCGCCCTTCGTCGTAGTACACTCTGACCCACCCACCCAGAGAAAGGATCACCATGCGGATCGAACTGACCAGCATCCACGTTGACGACCAGGACAAGGCGCTGGCGTTCTACACCGAAGTCCTGGGGTTCGTGAAGAAGCAGGACTTCCCCGTCGGACAGTTCAAGTGGCTGACCGTCGTCTCGCCCGAGGCGCCGGACGCCGTCGAGTTGCTCCTCGAACCCAACGACAACCCTGCCGCGCAGGCGTACCAGCAGGCGCTCTTCGAGCAGGGCATCCCGCACGCGGCGTTCGCCGTTGACGACGTGCAGGCTGAGTACGAGCGCCTCGATGGGCTGGGCGTCGTGTTCTCGGGACAGCCGGTAGAAGCCGGGGGCGTCGCGCAGGCCATCTTCGACGACACGTGTGGCAACCGCATCCTGATGTATAAGGTGCTGTAGGGCGGGTGAGGGAGAAACCCTGAGGTGAGTCGCGATTCGCTACGAACCGGATGAGAAGTGTCCGCCATCAGTGGCGGTAACTTCGGCGGCACAGATATTCGTACCCAACACCATCGCACTCGTCATGCTGGCGGTGCTGGTGATACGGGCAGCCGGCGAGTCCGACTCCTACCTGGGGTGGGCGATATTTGCCGCGCTGGTGGTCTCCGGGGCCGGCATGGTCCTGCAGACCCTCCGGTTCTGGTATTTCGGTTCGGGCCGCCTCGTCGTCACCAACTTCAACGTTCCGTTCCTGACCATCTGCGCCCTGGCCCTCGAAGCCGGGGGGCCTCGTCTGCTGGCGAGCCTGCTGGTGGCTTCCACCCTGCTTCAGATCATCCTGACCTTGCGGCTTGCCTCCCTCCGCCGGGTGTTTACACAAACGGTGAGCGGGGTAGTGATCATGCTGGTGGCGGTTTCGGCCATGCCCTTCGTCGTAAGCACCGCCGTCGTTCCGCCGGAAGGCGCATCGACTGTGCTCTTCATGGCGCCGGGGGTGGCTGCCCTGGCCGTCGGGGCCTTCATCTCCCTGCAAGGGACCCCGGCATGGCGCATGTGGATCTTGCCGGCCACCGTCGCCGCCGGGCTGGTGGTGGCCGTACCCCTCGGCTACTACGACGCAGGCATCATCGTCGACGCTCCATGGGTGAGCCTGCCCGATTTCGGGTGGCCGGGGCTGGACCTGACCTTCGACGCGGACTTCTGGGCCCTGCTTCCGGCATTCGTGTTCGTGAACCTCACCGCTTTCATGAAAGCGGTGGGGGACCTGTCGGTAATCTACCGCGCTTCCTACCGCGACCCTTCGGCCATCGACTTCCGCTCAGTGCAGGGAGGTCTGGGCGTGTACGGCTTGGGCACCCTACTCTCGGGATTCGTAGGGACATTGCCGGTCGCCGCGCCGTGGGCGGCCACCGTCGTCTATATCGGCTTTACCGGCGTCGCTGCGAAGAGTGTTGGGATATACCTGGGGCTGTTAACCATGGTGGTGGCCCCCTTCTCCAAGTTGCTTGCCGTACTGGTCGCCATTCCGAGCCCCGTGGTCAGCGCGGTGTATGTCATCATCTTCGGAATGCTCTTCGTCGAAGGCGCGAAGACTGTCTTCACGGGCCGGGTTGACCAGAAGAAGGCCACCATCGCCGGGGTCTCGATGGTCCTGGGCCTGTCCGCCGGGGCTTTCAGCGGGTTCGTCGAGGGGACCACCAGTCAGCTGGTGGGTAATACGCTCTTCTTCGGCGGGATGACGGCCATAGTCATGACCGTATTCGCCGAACTATCGAGTTCTCGCTCTCGGAAACTGCGGATCGACCTGGCCCAGTCCTCCTTGCCTGCCGTTGACGATTTCCTCGGCCGGTTCGCCGACAGGCATTCCTGGACGGAGGAGGGGAAGGGCCGTCTGCGCCTGGTTGGAGAAGAGGTGATGCTGAGCCTCCTGGAACAGGAGAACGGCGGCCCGGACGGTCGGACGCGCAGGCTGGTCGCCACGGTCCGCCCCGAAGGCGGCTCCGCCGAGCTCGAGATCGTGGTCGCTTCGGACGACGTCATCCAGGGGAATATCGAGGACCGCATGGCCTATCTGGACGAGGGCCAGGCGCTGGAAGACGAGCAGGAGCTGTCCATCCGCATCCTGCGCCACTACGCCTCGTCGGTACACCACCGGAAGTACTACGGCATAGACGTCGTCAGCTGCCGCGTGGACAGATAGCCACCCTGCGGGCATTGCAGGAGCGGGCCCCTGCTGGGGCCCGCTCTCATAGTGCTACGAACGCGGTCCTGCGTTGGACTCCCTACGGCGTAGCGGGGTCGCCGGGCTGGTCGTCGTAGTAGCGCGACGTGAAGAGCAACCCGTCGTGGCGCACGGCCCACGTATGCGCGTACAGCGTCTCCGATGACCTCGTGTTGGGGAAGACGAAGCTGACCCAGATGCCGTCCTCCGTGGCCGCCGTCATCTCCTCGCCGATCTTCCGGATGCTGCCCGCGCCGACGCCTTTCAAGTCGACGCCCACGAGGTGTGGGGTGAGGGGAGAGGTAAGGAGGATGTCGTTCTCATCGGCCAGGGTCAGGTTCCACTGCCCGTCGAAGCTGCCCTCGCTGCTGTAGTGGTCGACCGTGGCCTCCAACCCGTTGGCCTGGTAGTAGTCGATGGCTTGTTGCACGTAGTCGACGGTCCGGCCCGTGGGGTCTTCGGCGCGCACGTAGTAGCCGGAGGCGAAGAGCATCCCGTCCCGTCGTACTGCGTACCCCACCTTGGGGACTTCCTTGAGCGTTACCGGGTGAGGCCACAGGTACTCCACCCAGACTCCCTCTTCGGTGGCCTTGGCCAACTCCTTGCCCAGTTCGTACCCGTCAGAGCCGACCACGCCCTTGATGTCCGTTCCTATGAGCTGCGGCAGCAGGGGGTGGACGTGGTAGATGTCGGCGGCGTCGGTGGCGAAGAGATACCACTCGCCCTCGAAGCTGGCGACGCTGTTGTAGTAGCTGAGCATCGCGTCCAGACCGTCGCGCTCGTAGCGCTCTATGGCACGGTCCACGTACTCGATCGTGTACTCCATCGGGTCGGCGTCCCGCCAGGCCGGCTCGCCGGTCTCGGGCTCGCCCGCGTAGTAGCCGGAGGCGAATATCAGCCCGTCGTGCCGGACGGCCCATGTGACCTTCTGCTGCTCCCTCCGAGAAACCGGGTGGGGCCACAGGTACTCGACCCATACGCCTTCATCGGTGGCCTGGGCTATCTCCTTGCCCAGCTCCTGTCCGTCCGAGCCGACCACGTCCTTGATGTCGGTGCCGATGAGGTGGGGGAAGATGGGATGGGCCAGGTAGTTGTCATCCTCGCCGATGAGGAACAGGTAGAACTGTCCGTCCAGGCTGCCCTGGCTGTTGTAGTGGGAGACGACGGAGTCGAGCCCCTCGTTCTCGTACCTGGCGATGGCCTTGTTCACGTACGCCTTGGTGGAATCTGCGATGTCTTCCACCAGGGCTGAATGGCTGACGGAGAAGACCAGGCCGTCGTGCAGGACGGCGAGGAATCGCCGGGGCTCTTCCTGCTTGGTAGCCGGGTTGACGCCCCGGCTCGTAGCCCAGGCGCCCTCTTCGGTGGCAAGGCTTATCAATTCACCGAGGCCACTGAATCGCGAGCCGGGGCCGACGTATTGGCCCGACAGGGCGGGTACCGGTTGGTACGCCAGTAGCACGCTTGCGGCCTTGTCTATGAGGATCAGTGTCCGATCGTTCTTGATGCTCGCTGCGGACTTGTAGAACTCCACAGTAGCGTCCAGCCCGTTCGCTCCGTAGTACTCGATGGCGCTCGTTACGAAGGCTCTGCTCAGGTCGTCGTCGTTCGGTGCAGCGGGTACCAGGGTCAGCTCGGGCTGGTCGTCGTAGTAGCGCGCCATGAAGAGCAGTCCGTCGTAGCGCACGGCCCACGTGTGCGCGTACAGTGTCTCTGAGGACCTCGTGTTCGGGAACACATAACTGATCCAGAGGCCCTCTTCCGTGGCCGCCACCATCTCTTTGCCGATCTCCCGCTTGCGGAACGTGGCAAGGCCCTTCAGGTCCGTGCCGATGAGATGCTGGGCGAGTGGAGCGATGCGGAGGGTATCGTTCTCATCAGCCAGGGTCAGACCCCACTGCCCGTCGAGACTCTCCTTGCTGTTGTAGTGGGCGATCGTGGCCTCCAGTCCGTTATCCCGGTAGTAGTCGATGGCCTGCTGCACGTACGCCTTGGTCTGGCCAACAGGGTCTTCGGCCGGCACGTAGTAGCCGGAAGCGAAGAGCATCCCGTCACGGCGCACCGCGTACCCCACCTTGGGGACCTCTTCCAGCGTTACCGGGTGAGGCCACAGGTACTCCACCCAGACCCCCTCCTCGGTAGCCTTGGCCAACTCTTCACCCAGCCTGTAGCCGTCCGAACCGATCACGTCCTTGATGTCCGTTCCTATGAGGTGCGGCAACAGTGGGTGGACGTGATAGATGTCCTTGTCGTCGGTGGCGAAGAGGTACCACTCGCCCTCGAAGCTGGCGACGCTGTTGTAGTAGTTGAGCATCGCTTCCAGACCGTCGCGTTCGTAGCGCTCCACGGCCCGGTTCACGTACTCCACCGTGTATTCCATCGGATCGGCGTCCCGCCAGGCGGGAGTGCCGGTTTCGGGTTCGCCTGCGTAGTAGCCAGAGGCGAATATCAGCCCGTCGTGCCGGACGGCCCAGGTGACCTTCTGCTGTTCCCTCCGGGTATCAGGATGTGGCCACAAATACTCGACCCACACGCCTTCCTCGGTGGCCTGGGCTATCTCCTTGCCCAGCTCCTGCCCATCGGAGCCGACCACATCCTTGATGTCGGTGCCGATGAGGTGGGGGAAGATGGGATGGGCCAGGTAGTTGTCGTCCTCGCCGATGAGGAACAGGTAGAACTGTCCGTCCAGGCTGTCCTGGCTGTTGTAGTAGGAGATGACGGCGTCGAGGCCGTCGCTCTCGTATTTGGCGATGGCCTTGTTCACGTAGCCTTTGGTGGAATCCGCGATGTCTTCTACCAGGGCTGAATGGCCGGCAGAGAACACCAGGCCGTCGTGCAGGATGGCGAATACTCGCCGTGGCTCTTCCTGCCGAGTGACCGGGTTGATGCCCCGGGTCGTAGCCCAGGCGCCCTCTTCAGTGGCAAGGCTTATCAATTCCCCGAAGGCGGAGAATCGCGAACCCGGGCCGACATATTGGCCCGCCAGGGCGGCTATGGGGCTGTACGCCAGCAACGTGCTTTCGGCTTTGTCTATGAGGATCAGGACCCGCCCGCTTTCGTTGCTCATCTCAGACTTGTAGAACTCGGCAGTAGCGTCCAGTCCGTTCTTCTCGTAGAAGTCTATGGCCTCCATCACGTAAGCGCGGGTCAGGGCGTCGTCCGACTCGATGATTTCCGGCGTTGGAGTGGCGGTCGGTTCCGGTGCCGGGGTGGAAGTCGGCGTTGCGGTGGGATCGCCGCTGCAGGCGACTGCGAATAGCGCTAAGGAGAGCAGGGCGAGCAGAGAGAAGAAAGTGCTGAGGCCTCCTGCTATTCGCCGGTACGCATACCCTGTCTGGTTCATCTTCGGTTTACTCCTTCGTTGGGCTCGCTGGTACATTTTCCCTTTTGATTGGTAGGCACCCTATCACAGCGACGTTGTGCATCGGAGAAAAGATGTACCTCCGCATGGTGTCTTGGTCCAAATTGAGACACCAACATTGAGACACCGCCGGCCTCACACTCGGATAGACTCGCGCCATGTCTTGACGCAACACGAAGGAGGCGCGGCATGTCGGTCGAAGGGAGGGTGGTCGTCGTCACGGGCGGTGCGAAGGGCATCGGTCGGTGGGTGGCCAGGACGTTCGCGAAGGAAGGCGCGCGGCTCGCCATCGCCGACGTCGCCCCCATGGACACGGTGATGGGCGAGGTGCAGGCGCTCGGCGCCGAAGCGATCGCCGTCCGCACCAACGTCTGCGTCGAGGACGAGGTGCGCTCGCTCATGGACCAGGTCTACCGGCGCTACGGGCGCATCGACGTCCTCATCAACGACGCTGCCATCGTCACCCACTTCCACGAGGGCGCGCCCCGCTGGCCCCGCATCCGCGACATGGACGAGGCGTTCTTCGACAAGGTGATGCGCACCAACCTGGGCGGCACGTTCCTCTGCACCAAGCACGTGCTCCCGTACATGGAGTCGCTCAACGCCGGTCACGTTATCCACTTCGGGCAGGGGGCGCTGCGCGTGCGGCCGGATGCCACACCCAACATTGGCACCTGCGTCTACGCCGTCTCGAAGCTCTCGATCCGGGCGTTCGCGAAGTACGTTGCTGAAGAGGAGCGCGAGTTCAACATCTGCGTGCTCAGCATGGGACCGGGCAGTGGCGGCGGGGACGAGCGCCCGCGCGAGACCGGGCCCGGCATCCCCGGCGGAGGCGGCGGCATCGTGACCGAGGACAGCCCCCAGTGGGCGCGCGAGTCTCCGCGCCCCGCGCAGATCGAGTCCGTCGGCGACCGCTACGTGCTCGCGGCACAGGCCGGGATGGAGTTCTCCGGCTGCCAGGTCACCGTCCGCGACGGCGCCCTCGCCATCGTGGAGGATTAAGTTCCCCTCTCCCTACAAGGGGAGAGGGCTAAGGGAGAGGGTACTGCGGACGAGGCGCGGAGCCTCGTCGTTCCTGCGTAGGCAGGAACCTCGCTTGGTGTAGGGGCATCCCTTGTGGGTGCCCTGCCTCCCCACCTCTCCTGGGGGAGAGGTCGATGCGCTTGCGCGGCGGGTGAGGGCGGACCTACTGACGGGAGAGGATCGCCCCCTCATCTTCCTCCGGCACCCCGAACTGCCGCAGCACGCTCTCCGTGTGCTGGCCTAGGGTGGGGGCGGGCAGCCGCACCTGGCCCGGCGTCGCCGACATCTTGACCGGTATGCCGAGGTTGTTGACCACGCCCGCCACGGGGTGCTCGAGCGGCGCCACCATCCCCCGTGCGAGCACGTGTTCGTTCGCGAAGACCTCGTCCATGCCGTAGATCGGCCCTGCGGGGACGCCCGCCTGCTCGAACACGGCCAGCCACTCGGCGGACGTGCGCGTGCGCGTCGTGCGCTGTATCTCCTCAGCCAGCGCCTCGTAGTTACGGACGCGGTCCGGGTTCGCGGCGAAGCGGGGGTCGGCCAGCAGGTCGGGACGCTCGAGCGCTGCGCAGAGGCGCTCGTAGTTCGCCTGGTTCGCCACGCCGATGTTGAAGTAGCCGTCGGCGCTCTGCATCGCCTGGTACGGGGCCACGAGCCGGTGCGCTGACCCCTTGGGGCCGGGGACGGCGCCGGAGCCCCAGTACTCGGCGGCCTCCCACACCGTGAGGGCGATGGCGGCCTCCAGCAGCGACGTGTCGATGACCTGCCCCTCGCCCGTCTTGAGCCGGTGGATGTACGCGGCGAGCACGCCGTTCGCGGCGAACAGCCCTGCGCTCAGGTCCGCGAGCGGGATGCTGACTTTCACCGGCGGCGAGTCCGGGTAGCCGGTCACGCTCATCATGCCGGACATTCCCTGCGCCAACAGGTCGTAGCCGGGGCGGGCTGCGTAGGGGCCGGTCTGCCCGAAGCCGGAGATGGAGACCCAGATCAGTTCCGGGTGTTCCCTGCACAGTTCCACAGGGCCGAGGCCGAGCCGCTCCATCGTGCCGGGACGGAAGTTCTCGGCGATGACGTCGGCCTGTTGGGCGATGCGCCGGAAGACGCTCCGGTCGACCTCGTTCCGCAGGTCGAGGACGATGCTCCGCTTGTTGCGGTTGATGCCGAGAAACGCCGCGGACTCGCCGTTGATGAACGGGGGACCCATGCGCCGGGAGTCGTCGCCGCCCGGCTTCTCCACCTTGATGACGTCCGCCCCCATGTCCGCGAGGAGCATCGTGCAGAACGGCCCCGCCATCACCTGCGTGCAGTCGAGGACGGTGACGCCCTCCAGCGGCATCGGGGTCATCGGCTACCTCCCCCGGAAGCGCGGCGGGCGCTTCTCCATGAAGGCCCTGTAGCCCTCTTGCCCGTCCTCTGTGTCGAAGATGGAGAGCGGCAGTTCGCGCTCCTCATCGGTGAGGGCTGTGAGACTGGGATTCGCCAGAACTGTGCGAATGATGTTTTTGTGGCCGGACTGTGTAAGCGGCGCGTAGGTCGCCATCTCCCTTGCGAGACCGTACGTGTGCTCGACCAGTTGATCGGCCTCGACGACCTCGCTCACCAGCCCGATCCGCAGCGCTTCCTGCTCGTCGATGCGCCGCGCGGTCAGCAACAGGTTGGCCGCGTGTCCGGGTCCTACGAGGTGTAAGAGTCGCCGCATCTCGTTGTAGCCCACGAGAACGCCGATCTTCGCGACCGGCACCCCGAACGTGCTGCCCGTCGCCGCGATGCGGAGGTCCGCGGCCATCGACAACTCGCAGCCCCCGCCGACGCATATCCCGCGGATCATGCAGATGACCGGCTTCGACATCTGCTCGACGGCGTCGAGCGCCCCCTCGAAGGCCTCGGCGTACGCGCGGGCGAGGTCGCTGTTGCTTCGGTGTGCCGGGAAGTCCTTGATGTCAGCGCCTGCCGAGAACGCCTTCTCCCCCGCGCCGGTGAGCACGGCCACGCGAACGCTGTCGTCCGCCCCGAGTCGTAACGCCGCGTCACGCAGCAGCCCCCACATCTCAAAGTCGATGGCGTTGTGCTGGCCGGGACGATTCAGCGTGATCGTGCCGACGCCGTCCTTCACCTCGACGAGTACCTTGTCGCTCATGGGACGCAAGTATAGCGGCCATCGGCCTCGCACCCTACAGGTCCTTGCTGACGACCTCGGTGTAGTACTTCCAGACGCCGCCGATCAGGACCGGCGGCATGTTGGCGAGCGGCCGCGCGAGGTGCGGCGCCTCCCGCATCGCCGCCTGTCCCGCCGCGAACTCATCCATGCTCTCGTCAGGGATGCCCTTGTAGTCCGGCCCGAACGCGGTGAGCGCCACCCAGTTGAGGCGCGACTGCTCCTCCAGGTGCAGCATGTTCATCACCGACTGCTCCAGGTTGCGTCCCGTCGTCACCGCGCCGTGCCCGCGCAGCAGCAGGGCGGGGCTGCCGCCGATCGCCTCGACGACCTGCATGCCGTCCTCCTCCGTGATGATGAGCTTGGAGTGCGGGAACACCGGGATGTCGTTCCGCACCAACTGGTGGCCCTCGTTCGACATCGCCTTGAGCTTCACGTCGTTCAGACCCAGGACGTTCGTGTACCGCGGGTGCGTGTGGACGATCGACAGCACGTCCGGGCGCTCGCGGTAGATGCAGGAGTGCATCTTCACCTCGTAGCACTGTGAGGTGCCCTTCGGGCCGTCGACGAAGTTGCCGTCCGTATCGACAACGATCATCTCCTCGGGACGGGCGATGTGGAGAGCGTCGGTCTCGTAGCCGCGCCCCTTCACCACGAAGAGGTCCGGCTGGTTGGGCACGCGCAGGCTGGCGTGTCCGAGCGAGGCAAGGATGTGCGTGGCGAGCCCCATTTCCGCCAGGATGCGGTTGGCGATGGCGACTTCCCGTTTGACTTCGTCGAGTTCGCGTGACATGGGGCTCCTCCGGTGGTTATTGAGACTCCACCGCTTGTTATCACCGGTTGCGTGACGCGTCAAACAGGCGCGTGGTACTCGAACACCTCGGCTGCCGCCGCAGCCTCCGCCACGAGCGCGCCCACGTCCAGCCGCGCCTCGTGCTCCGCGATCTGCTCCGACCTGACGGCGGTGGCCGGAGAGCGCGGGACGAACAGCGTGCAGCAATCCTCGTCCGGCAGGATCGACGTCTCGTACGTGCCGATGGCCTGCGCCTGGTCGATGATCTCGCTCTTGTCGAGCCCCACCAGCGGGCGCAGTATCGGCATCGACGCTGCCTCGTCCACTGTCGCGATGTTGCGGAGCGTCTGTGAGCCAACCTGGCCGAGGCTCTCACCGGTGACGAGCGCCTGCGCGCCCTCACGCGCCGCGATCGCCTCCGCGATGCGCACCATGAAGCGCCGGTAGGCGATGACACGCAGCGGGCCCGGGACCTCCAGTATCACGCGGCGCTGCACGTCGGCGAACGGCACGAGGTGGAGGCGGGTGTCGTACTGCCAGGCGTTGAGCGACTCCGCGAGTTCCTTCGCCTTGTCGCGCGAGCGCCCCTCCACGAGCGGGAACGCGTGGAAGTGGACGAGCGCCGCCTTGCACCCGCGCCGCATCATGCGCCACGCCGCGACAGGTGAGTCGATGCCCCCAGACATCATCACTGCGACCTTCCCGCCGGTGCCGACGGGCAGGCCCCCCGCGCCCCGGTGGTCGTCGGCGTACACGAAGGCGTCGTCGCGCCCGACCACCACGCGGAAGTCGGCCTCTGGACGCCCCAGGTCGACACGCGCGCCGGTCGCCTCGCGGATCTCGTCGCCGAGGCGCACGTTGAGGTCGTGCGAGGTGAGGGGGAACGTCTTGTCGGTGCGGTTGGCGGAGATGCGGAACGTCGAGAAGGAGTGCGCCTGCGCGGTCTCGTGGAGTAGGAGGGAGATGTGGGCGTACTCAGGCTCGGTGCGGGCGGCCAGGCTGAACTTGACCGCGCCGAACACCGTCGCCGTGCGGGCGCGGACCGTGTCCCAGTCGGCCTCCGGTGCGAGGCGCATCCGCACCAGCATGCGCGACGCCCACACGCGCTCGACCCCGAGCCTGGCGGTCGCCCGTTCGAGGTTCTCGACGAGGCGTCGCACGAACATCGGCTGGTTCTTGCCCTTCAGTCCGATCTCGTGGAACCGGACGAGGACGTCGCGCGGCTGCTGCACCCTGACCCTCCTGTCAAAGGGGGATTGTAGCGGGCAGAAGTACTGAATGCGCCGAAAACGTCCCGCATCACGCGTGGCGCGGGGCAGCCGGTGTGGGATAATCGTACCGAGATGGCAGATGCGGAACTGCAGACCGACCTCCCGGATGCGCCGGCAGATTCGCTGACCTCTGAAGACCTGCTGGACATCTACGCCACCATGCTCCTCGTCCGCACGCTGGACGAGCGGGTGTGGGCGATGAACCGGCAGGGCAAGGCCGCCATCGTCGCCTCCAGCCAGGGCCACGAGGGCGCGCAGCTCGCTGCCGTCTGGGCCCTCCGCAAGAACGCATCGGACTTCTTCTGCTTCCCCTACTACCGCGATCTTGCAGTAACGACAGCTCTCGGCCTCACGGCGGAGGAGTCGTTGCGCGGCTTCCTCGCACGGGATGGCGAACCGCTCTCCGGCGCGCGCCAGTTCCCCCAGCACGGCGCCGCGCCCGAACTGAAATTCATCAACCACTCCAACGTCATCGGCACGCACGTGCCCCATGCCGTCGGCTGGGCGCTCGGCGTGAAGATGCGCGGCGAGGACACGGTTGTTGCCTGCTTCTTCGGCGACGGCACGACGAGCCAGGGCGAGGTGCACGAGGCGATGAACTTCGCCTCCATCCACCGGCTGCCCATCGTCTTCTTCGTGGAGAACAACAAGTATGCCATCTCCGTGCCGCTCTCCCGCCAGATGGCCATCGAGCGTTTCGCGCTGCGGGCCGGCGGCTACGCGATGCCCGGCACGACCGTCGACGGCACGGACGTACGCGCCGCGTACCAGGCGGCGGCTGCCGCCGTGCAACTCGCTGCGATGGGCGGCGGGCCGAGCGTCGTCGAGTTCGACGTCGAGCGCTACCTGCCGCACACGAGCGACGACGACGACACCGTCTACCGCGACCCTGCGGAGATCGAGGAAGCGAAGAAGCGCGACCCGCTGGAGAAGCTGCACGCGCTGCTGTCGGGCACGGGGATGCTCTCCGAGGAGCGCGACGAGGCGATGAAGAAGCGCGCCAGGGACGAGGTGAACATGGCGACCGATGCCGCCGAGGCCGCGCCGTTCCCCGGCGACGAGGACGTGTTCCGGCACGTGACGAGCGAGACGTAGCGATGGCAATGGTCACGGTCATAGAAGCGGTACGCGACGCGATGCGCGAGGAGATGGTGCGCGACGGGTCCGTGTTCGTGATGGGTGAGGACGTGGGGCGCCGCGGCGGCGTCTTCCTCGCCACGAAGGACTTCCTCGACGAGTTCGGGGAGGGGCGCGTGATCGACACGCCGCTGGCGGAGGCCTCGATAGCCGGCATCGCGGTCGGCGCCGCGCTCTCCGGCCTGCGCCCCATCGCAGAGGTGCAGTTCGCGGACTTCATCTGGCCCACCGTGAACCAGATGATCGGCGAGGCCGCGCGCATGCGCTACGGCTCCAACGGCAAGCTGAACGTGCCCATGGTGCTGCGCTCCCCCTACGGCGGGCATGTGCGCGGCGGGCTCTACCACTCGCAGAGCGTCGAGTCCTACTTCGCCCACACGCCGGGCCTGAAGGTCGTTGCCCCGGCAACCCCGTACGACGCGAAGGGCCTGCTGAAGGCCGCCATCCGCGACGACGACCCCGTCGTCGTGCTGGAGCACAAGCGGACGTACCGCTCGGTGCGTGGCGAGACGCCGGACGAGGACTACGTCGTGCCCATCGGCTCCGCCGAGGTGAAGCGCGAGGGAACCGACGCGTCGGTCATCACCTACGGCCTTACGCTCCACTACTCCATGCAGGCGGCAGCCGAGCTGGAGAACGAGGGCGTGAGCGTCGAGGTCGTCGACCTCCGCACGCTCCGGCCGCTCGACACGGAGACGGTGCTGGAGTCGGTGCAGAAGACGAGCAAAGTGCTCGTGGTGCACGAGGACAATGCCGCGGTGTCCGTTGGCTCCGAAGTGAGCGCGCTCATCGCCGAGCATGCGTTCGAGTACCTGGACGCTCCGGTGATGCGCTGCGCGGGGCCGGAGATACCGGCGATGCCGTTCGCGCCCACGCTGGAGGCGGCCTACATGCCCACGGCCGAGAAGATAGCCGCGAAACTCAGGGAACTCGCGGCCTACTAGGAATGATTGTGAACCGGTAGCGCAGAGGAAATGGTGAGCATGATCAGGACCATCGAACTGCCGCAGGTGGGCGAGTCCGTGACGGAAGGCGTCATCGGCAAATGGCTGGTGGAGCCGGGGCAACATGTCGAGAAGTACGACCCCCTCGTTGAGGTCGTTACCGACAAGGTGAGCATGGAAGCGCCGTCGCCGTACACGGGCGTGTTCGTTCGTGCCTTGGCCGAAGAGGGCGAGACCGTGCCGATGGGCCAGCCGATCTGCGAGATGGAAGTGGATGACGAAGATTCTCCCGTCGTTCCTGCGGAGGCAGGAACCTCGCAGCCTGATCCTGCTGCTCCTCCTCTCTTTGGGGGAGAGGGCGAAAGTGAGGGCGAGCCCGCAGCGGATGATGCGGAAGAGGCGCCTATCGAAGACGAGTCGGCTCAGGACGACGACTCCGGACGGGTAGGCGGCGCGTGGGCGATGCCCGCATCGCATGGCGCGGCTGCGCAGGAGGGCGAGCAGGGCGAGGAGGCGGAGCAGCACGCGTTCGAGTTCATGGACAGCGTGCGCAGCGTCGGCCCGACGGGCTCCGGCGAGGGCGGGGAGGGTCGCCGCGACGCACTCCAGGAGCAGGCGATCGCGGAACACGAGGAGGACGGTGCACATGAGAGCGAGGCGCAGAGCGCCGCAGAGCCGGACCGCCGCCACGTCATCTCGCCGCTCGTCGCGAGGCTGTCTGCGCAGTACGGCATCGACCTCTCGACGCTCCGGGGCACCGGCACAGGGGGCCGCATCACCAGCAAGGACCTCCTCGAAGCCGTGAACCGGCTGACCGCCGGACCGCAGGAGGCGGAAGCAGAAGCACCGGAAGAGGCGGAAGTCGAGGCTGAGGCTCCTGCAGAAGAAGCCGGGGAAGAGGCGGCAGTGGAAGAGGTAGGTGAGGTTGAAGCGGAAGCTGCCCCTGAGGAAGCGGGAACCGAGGCTGAGACGGCAAGTCCCGTCATCCCCGCACAGGCGGGGATCCAGGGTGCGCGGGCAGCGGACGAGGAGGAAGCGGGCCTGGTGGAGGGCATGGAAGCGGAGGACCAGCCTCTGTTCGAGGAGGACATCGAGGAAGCGTTGGACGCTGCTGAGGAAGAAGCGGCAGCGGTTGCGGAAGCCGAGGCTGAGGAGGAACCGACAGAGGAAGAAGCGCCGGTGGCAGAAGAGGTTGTCGAGGCAGAACCAATCGAGGAACCCGTTGCTGCGGCAGCACCCGCAGACACCTCCGTGATGCCGCTCACGCCCGTCCGCCGCATCATCGCCGAGCACATGGCGCGCTCCTCCCGCGAGATACCCGCCGCGTGGTCGATGGTCGAGGTTGACGTCACCCGCCTCGTGCGGACGCGGGATGCGCTCAAGGCGGCATTCGAGGAGCGGCACGGATTCCCGCTCACCTACCTGCCGTTCGCCGCCGCCGCCGTGGCGGCGGCCCTGCGCGAGCACCCGCGCCTCAACGCCCGCTGGGACGATGGCCACATCACGCTCAACAACCGCGTCAACCTCGCCGTCGCCGTCGCGACTGAGGCCGGGCTGATGGTGCCCGTGCTGCACGACGCCGACACCCTCAGCATCGCCGCCGTCGCCGGCGGGCTGCGCCGCCTGACCGACGGCGCGCGTGCGGGCACGCTCGCCATCACTGACGTGGAGGGCGGAACGTTCACGCTCAACAACACGGGCGCGCTCGGCTCCGTCGTCTCGGTGCCCATCATCAACCATCCGCAGGCCGCGATCATGACGACCGAGGCCATCGTGAAGCGCCCCGTTGTGGTCGAGGGCGACGCCATCGCCGTGCGCTCCATGATGAACCTCTGCCTCACCTTCGACCACCGCGTCTGCGATGGCGCGGAGGCTGCTGCGTTCCTCAGCGCGGTCAAGGCTCGCCTCGAAGTCATCGACGAGAGTATCGGGCTGGGGTAGGGCGCGCGCATGGCAAGCCTCGTCATTCCCGCACCGGCGGGAATCCAGAGTGCGCGGGCAGCGCACGCGGCGGAATGGAACAGGGCGCGCTGCCTGCTCCTCTCTCCTGAGGGAGAGGGCAACGCGCTTCAGCGCGTGGGTGAGGGCCCTGCGAGGGGTACTCTGGACAACGAGACGAGGAGTAACGATGCCTGAGTCCGAGATCGCGCTCCGCTATGGGATGAACCCCCACCAGACCCCGGCGAGAGCGTTCGTCGAGCAGGGCGCGCTCCCATTCGAGGTCCGCAACGGCTCGCCCGGCTTCATCAACCTGCTGGACGCGCTCAACTCGTGGCAACTCGTGCGCGAGCTCCGCGCCGCAACCGACATGCCCGCCGCCGCGTCGTTCAAGCACGTCAGCCCCGCGGGTGCCGCGGTCGGCGTGCCGCTCAGCGACACCCTCGCGCAGGCGTACTTCGTCGACGGCGCATCCCTCTCACCGCTCGCCGCCGCCTACGCCCGCGCCCGCGGGGCCGACCGCGTCTCGTCGTTCGGCGACTGGATCGCCCTGTCGGACGTGGTCGACGAGCCGACGGCGCGCCTGATACGCCGGGAGGTGTCGGACGGCATCATCGCGCCTGGTTTCACGCCCGAGGCGGCGGAACTGCTCGCCGCCAAGCAGGGCGGACGCTACTGCATGCTGGAGGCCGACCCGGACTACGAGCCGCCGGACGAGGAGACGCGCACCGTGTTCGGCGTGCGGATGCAACAGGGCCGCAACGACGCCTCCGACTGGGCCGCGCAACTGTCCAGTGTCACCGGCGCCGCCGACGGCCTGCCGGAGTCAGCGCGGCGCGACCTCATCGTTGCGCTCGTCACGCTCAAGTACACGCAGTCTAACTCGATGTGCCTCGCGCTGGATGGACAGGTCATCGGCAACGGGGCAGGGCAGCAGTCGCGCATCCACTGCACGAGGCTCGCTGCGAGCAAGGCGGACACCTGGTGGTTGCGCCAGCACCCCGCGACGCTCGGGCTGCCGTTCAGGGAGGGCATCGGGCGTCCGGAGCGCGATAATGCCGTCGACGGCTTCCTGCGCGACGACCTCGCGCCCGCCGAGGACGAGGTGTGGCGTGCCGCGTTCGCGGAGCCGCCGCAACGCCTCACGCCCGCGGAGCGCCGAGCGTGGCTCGATCAACTCACGAGCGTCTCGATGGCGTCCGACGCCTTCATCCCGTTCCGCGACAACATCGACCGCGCGGCCATGAGCGGCGTGAAGTACGTCGTGCAGCCCGGCGGCTCCGTCCGCGACGACGACGTCGCCGCTGCCTGCGCCGAGTACGGCATCACCATGGCGCTCAGCGGCGTCCGCCTCTTCCACCATTAGCCGCACCGGCAGGAGGCAACACCCAATGGAACTGACCCTGCTCGGCACAGGCACGCCCCAGCCCAGCCCGCAGCGCGCGGGGCCCAGCAATCACCTCCGCATCGGCGGCGAGTCCGTCCTCGTCGACACGGGCACCGGCTGCGTCCGCCGCATGGTCGAGATAGGGGAGGACACCACCGACCTCGACTACATCTTCCTCACCCACATGCACTCCGACCACACCATCGACTTGGCCCACGTGCTCATCACCGGCTGGATCCGCTACCGCAAGCGACCGTTCACCGTTGTCGGACCTGCCCGCACGAGAGACTTCGTCGACCGGCTCGTCCACGCCTTCGAGGAGGACATCCGCATCCGCCGCCTCCACGACCGCGTGGGCGAGGACGTCATGAACGTGCGCGTCGTTGAGGTGGACCACGGTGATCACGTCGAGGGCAACGGCTGGCGCGTCACGGCGCTCGAGGTCGAGCACGGCTACGTGAAGCCTGCGCTGGGCTTCGTGTTCGAGGAGGACAGCAGCAGGCTGGTCATCTCCGGCGACACTGCTGTGAGCGACGTCATCGTCGATGCTGCCGCGTCAGCGGACCTGCTGCTGCACGAGTTGATGGATACGCAGCCACACCGCGGCGGGCTTGCACCGGACGGCCGCGACTACCACGAGATCGACAGGGAGAGCCTCACTGAGTTCAGGCGGCGCGTCGCCAACTCGCACACGTGCCCGCACGGGCTCGCGGAGGTCGCCGCCAGGTCAGAGGTCCCGCACGTCGTCGCCACGCACATGGGCGACGTGGACGAGCCGTGGTCGCGTGAGGTCATCAGCGCCAACTACGACAGGACGCTGACCTTCGGCGAAGACCTGATGCGGTTCACGGTGTAGCGGAGCCATGGACTCCTCCCGCCACGGCGCGATGCACTGGCTCGGCGAGGGCATCGACTACGCCTGGGCGTGGGACCTCCAGCGCGAACTGCTCGAGGAGCGGGTTGCCGGTGAGCGCGGGGACACCCTCCTGCTGCTGGGCCACGCGCCGGCCTACACCGCGGGGCGGCGCTCCGTGCCGGAGGACGTGCTCGCGCAGCTCGACGCGCCGCTCGTCGAGACCGACAGGGGCGGGCAGACGACCTACCACGGACCGGGGCAGCTCGTGGGCTATCCCATCGTCTCGCTCGCGGAGCTCGGCCTCGGGCCCAGGCGGTATGTGGAGGCTGTCGAGCGCGCGCTGATCGCCGCGCTGGCCGGGTACGGCGTCGAGGCGCGCCGCGAAGAGGGGCTGACGGGCGTGTGGACGGACGCGGGGAAGATCGCGGCGATAGGCGTGAAGGTCTCGCGCGGCGTCACGATGCACGGCTTCGCCCTGAACGTCGCGACCGACCTGCGCGCCTACGACGCCATCGTGCCGTGCGGCATCGGCGACAGGCCCGTGACGTCGCTGAACGCGCTCCTGGGGATGGGGAACACGCCGGACCTGAAGGAGGCGGCGTACGTCGTTGCGGAAGCGCTCGGCGCTGAACTGTGCATCGCATGGCGCCCGGCTTAGCTCCTAACGCGCAACCCTTTTTCATGTACAGGCAGGTCGGCGCTTCCTAGAATTTCTCCATGCCCGCGACTCGCGAACTGCTCGCGCTGCAATCGGTGGACGGTGAGCTTGCCGTCCGCCGCGCGAGGCTGGTCGAGATCGCGCCGCTGCTCGGCGACGACTCGGCGTTACGCGCGCTGGCTCAACGCTTGGCGTCGGAGCAGGCCGAAGTCGACTCGGCGCTCTCCAGGCAGCAGGACCTAGACTCGGTGATAGCCGGTTTCACGGAGCGCGTGGACGCGGCCGAGGGCAGGCTGTACAGCGGCGTGGTCGTCAATCCCCGCGAGCTCCAGGACCTGCAGGCCGACGTGAACATGCTCAAGCGGCAGCGGGGCCACGAGGAGGACGCGCTGCTCGAAGTGATGGTGGAGCTGGACACGGCGCGCGGCAAGCGGGACGCCTCAACGCAGGAGTTGGAGTCGCTGAAGGTGTCGTGGGCTGCTGAGCAGCGGTCGCTCACGGAGGAGCAACAGCGGTTGGAGACCGAGGTCTCCGATCTGGAACGCCGCCGGGCGGACACGGTCGCCCGCATCCCGCCGACCGAGACGGCGTTGTACGAACAGGTGCGCAGGAATCACGTGCGCCCCGTGGCGCAGATGCACAACAACGCATGCAACGCGTGCCGCGTCGGGGTCCCGATGCGCACGGCGCAGGAGGTGCGCACCTCCCCGGTCCCGGTTCGGTGCCCCAACTGCGGGCGGATCTTGCTTCCGGAGTAGAACGATGCGAGCGATAGGCTATTTCACCATAGACCCGGAGATACGGAACGGCGGTTCGTCCGCTGAGAGCCTTTCACAGGCGTTCCAGGAGTTCTGCCAGGCGGGGCGGCACATCCCGCACGGGACGTTCGCCGACCTCAAGGGGGAGGGCGGCGGCGAAGGCTGGCAGGAGATGGCCGACTTCATCCGCGACAGCCGGCAGGGCTACCTTGTCGTCACGCCGGACGCAGCACACCTGGGCGCGACGCTGGAAGAGCAGGTGGAGCGCATATTGGAGATGGACGCGCTCTCCTCGAAGGTCGTCTGCGACGACCTCGACCTGCCCGACCCGCTGCAGAATGCGCTGAGCGGCTCCCGGAAGGCGGCGCAGCGGAGCGAGCGCATCAGGGCGGGGATGATGGCGAAGGCCGCCAGGGGCCTCGCCCTCGGCAAACCGCCGTACGGCTACTACGTCACAGGGGACGGCGCTTTCCACGTCTCGCCGAAGGAGTCGAAGGTCGTCAGGACGATCTTCCGCCTCTACCTGGCGTCCGGGGGCAGCGTGCGTTCGGTCGCCGCGGCGTTGAACGCGCGGAACGTGCGCACGAGGAGCGGGCGACGCTGGAGCCTCGTGACGGTGCGGGACGTGCTGCGCAACGCCGCGTACATCGGAACGTACCACCGGTTCGGGATGCGCATCCCCGGGAGCTACGAGCCCATCGTCTCGGCGTCGGACTTCCGCCGGGCGCAGGACCGGTTGCAGGAGCGGGGCCCGTCGCAGCGCACCTCGCGCCCCGCGCCCGTGTTCCTGCTCGCGGGCGTGCTCTACTGTCGTCACTGCGGCAAGCGGATGATGGGCATCGTGCGCCGCCAGACGTGGCACCGGAAGGACGGCGAGCGTGCGCGCGCAGAGTACCGCTACTACCAGTGCCAGTCGCGCATCAACCGCAACCAGTGCGGCTACCGCACCATGCGGGCCGGCGAACTGGAGGACGAGGTGGTGCGCATCGTGCGCGAGCGGCTCGTGGCGGGCGAACGCGGCGACGACCCCGGCGACGTCTCGTGGCTGGCGGGCGACAAGGCGCGTTCCGAGGCGACGATGCACTCGCTCGACAGGCAGTTCATGGAGGGCGTGCAGCGCGCGGCGAAGGGAACGATGTCGCTGTCGACGCTGCGCGGCGGCCTCGAGCAGCTGCGCGTCATCAAGAAGGACCTGGGCGAGCAGGTGCGGCAGGCCGCCGACAGTGCTGCGGTGCAGGCCCGTGTGGAAACGAACGTCACGAGGATACTCAACGAGTGGGACGACCTCCCGGACGCCGAGCGCCGTGACCTGCTCCGTTCCGTCGTTGCGAAGGTCACGATCAAGCGCGGCAAACCGGAGGTCACCCTCCGCTAGACACCTCGTCATTCCCGCACCGGCGGGAATCCAGGGTGCGCGGGCAGCGCACGACGCCCGTGAAGCGGGCGCCTCGCCAGCGACGGGTGAGGGTGTTACGAGGGGCGTATACTGGTTGCGTCAAGAGGGCCGGGCGGCCGCTCCGGCGTCGCCGGGGAGGAAAGTCCGGACTCCGCCGGGCAGGGTGCTGGGTAACGCCCAGGCGCAGCGATGCGACGGAAAGTGCCACAGAGACCACAGCGCCGATGGCCTCGCTGATGCGAGGGACAGGCAAGCGTGAAACGGTGCGGTAAGAGCGCACCAGGTCCCGGTGCAAGCCGGGATGCTGGCAAACCCCACCCGGAGCAAGGCCAAATAGGGGGACGTCTCCGCCCTGCGGAGCGCAGCGCCCGGCTGCTGTCCCCGGGTAGGCCGCACGATCCCTTCCGGCAACGGGGGGACCAGATAGATGGCCGCCGTCCCGCTCGCGGGATACAGAATCCGGCTTACAGGCCCTCTTGACACTCGTTCGCTGCAAGCGAGGTTCTGACGGATCATTCAAGGGTTACGCTGAGCGTATACGACTGTGCCCGTCCCCGGACGTCTCCCGGGCGCAATTGGATATAGTACGTTCCCGCGTCGGAAGGCGTCCAGGAACCGGAATCGTAGAAGACGGAGAAGTTGGTCCGGTTGTTGCCTTCATCCAGCCTGAATATGCGGAAAGGCATAGTGGCGTGGTACGCAACTTCTATGCGGTATCGCTGACCTTCAACCGCCGAGAATCTGAAGTAGTCAGCATCGACCACATCGTCTATGGCTCCCTGGACTGCCGTTCCGACGGAGATCTCGTTTGCGGTGGAAGGCGTGTTGCCCGAGTCCCCCGGAATGTCAGCCCGCGAAACCTGCACGCGGTACCCGCCGGTCGCTCCGTTGAAATTCTGAATGGAGAGGTAGTGTTCACCGGAGGTCTCCACGAGGAGCAGCGCCTGCGGCCCTGAGGAAGTGAGCATGAAGTATGAGGCCGTGTTGGTGTCGAGCGATCTCAGAGTAGAGCCGTCCGAGCTGAACAGTGAGATACCGGAGGCGCCCACCGACTCATGCTGAAGAACTACTCTGTACCTGCGACCTTCCTCCGCCTGGAACTTGAAGAGGTCCAGGTCGGCCCTGTAGTCGAATGTCCCATGGGCCTCCTCGTTCAGCGTGATGGGAGTCGCGGCGATCCACAGGTCGCTATGGTCGTCTGCGATTTCGCGGGTCGGGTCTGAGAACGGCCCGCCATGCAGGCGGTCGTATATCTCCGTGAAGGAAGCTTGCTTATCCGGAGGCGTATGCTTCAGGAGCAGTTCGAAGATCTTCTCTTCAGAGAAGGCCTCGCCCTCCGTTCTGGACAGGTAGAGTTCGCTGAGCGCCGACGAAAGGGCTTCGTCCCCGATCAGTGACCGTACGGTGAGCAGGAAATTCTCTCCCAGGGGATATACGCAGGTTGGGGGAATCGGAAGTACCGAGGGCCAGTGCTCTTCGACGTATCGGTAATGCCATATGTTCTCTATTGGTGCATTCGTTATGCTCATGCATCGCTGCGCCAGTGAAGAGGCCACAGCGGATGACCTTGCGGCGATCGTCTCCACTCCCCAACGGTCGTGAACGTACGCCCGCATCAGCTCTGCTGCTCCCTCAACGAACCACAGGGGACCGTTGCTGAAGTAGTAGTGACCTACTTCATGCGGGATCGCCTTCCGGTAGTCCGAACTAAGATTAACCGTGAAACGAGAGGTCGAGTGCGAACCGGCCGCACTGCCGAAGGATGAACGGGTTGCCGCCAGCATCACGATGTCATTGAGGGGCAGCGGGGCTTGCAGGAGCCTCTCAATCTCCGAGAGGCTGTCTTCCACCATCCCCACTATCGGCGTATCCGTCCGTTGTGTGTCGTAGAACGCCCATATCCTGACCTGACCGCTCAATGGCAGAGAGATGGTGCGGCGCTGCACGAAGTCTCGCTGGCCGGGGATGGAAGCCACCGGGACATCGGTCTTGCTGTTGTGAAACATGGCCATGAAGACGATCTCTTCAGCGCTCAACCCGTCGGTGAACCACGGTTGGGCAGTGAAGAGGCCGAGCTGGCCCGTGTCGCTCAACTGGTTGATCGACCACGCGATGCGCTCCATCAACCCGTCTCCCCACTGGTCGCCATGATCGACGATCGCAGTAGCCAGTTCCCGGTTGAGCAGGGCGAGTCTGAGGAGGTTGTCACCCGCGGACTCACTGCCTGAAGTGTATATGGACTGGAAGAGATCCTGTACTCCGGGGTCGCTCTCGACGGCGGACCGGATCAGCAACAACTGCGTGTCTTCCCGGCTCGTCAGATCGTCGTTGAGCCATCCGATCTGTATGACCGCCCGTCCCACATGGACGTTCTGTTCAGCGATCGCTACGAGCGACTGCAGCGCCAGTACTTCGTACACGGACGAAGAAGCCGCCCCTGTGTTTATCCCGTCCTGTATCCACTGGAAACGAGCGACCCCCTCTCCGATCCCGGCGTCCAGCAGCCAAAGCCGTGTCAGTAGCTGGCCTGCTGCGAGGTGATCTCCATCACGCCGGGTGCTGAACCATGGAACGACGGTGGCCAGGCGCGCGGCGGCTGCCTCCTGGGCCGTAGGCGTCGGCGCCGGTTCGAGCATTGGCGTGGGAGCCGCGAGCGGTGTCGGCGTTGCAGCAGCGCTGGGCGCCGGAGTCGGCGTCGGTGAGGCCGTAGCCGTGGCAGTCGCCGTCGGCGTTGGCGCAGCGGTGGCGGTTGGGGTAGGCGCAGGGGGCACCGTAGGAGTGGCCGTGGGAGGCGTGCCCGTGCACGCCGGCAACAGAGCGATGGCCATTGCGCAGAGGAGGGCAACCGCGGCTCGCGCTTTGCTTGGCATGTGTCCATGCTAGCACGGCGCCTGTCGCATTCCCTCTCCAGTGGAGAACGCCGCCGCCTCGCAAGCGAGGTACAGAATCCGGCTTACAGGCCCTCTTGACGCTCGCTAACGCGGGATGGCCAGTTCGAGGTTGGGCGGCTCGTCCACCTTGGCGTACAGCCAGTCGTGCATGTGCTCGTACCAGGACTCGCCCTTCGGGAGCGTGCCGATCGCCGAGCGCACGCGGTACCACTCCGGGTTCTCGACGCACGGCGGCGTCACGTTGTCGTAGTAGAGGGCCTTCGCCGCGTTCAGGAGTCGTCGCCGCACCTGGATGATCATGCCGTCCGAGCGCCCGAGGTGCTCGATACTGCGGTTCTGGACGGGCCCCATGCTCTCGGTGACCGCCTGGTCCTGGAGGAAGACGGTGGAGATGCCGGTGAACGTCTCGGTGCGCTGCGTGTTCCGGTCTATCTCGTAGTCGTTCGTCTTGTTGGCGCGCGGGCGGAAGCGTCCGAGCGGGCCCGCGGTGTCGGGCAGTAGCTCGCCGGCAGGGTTGCCCGCGTTGCCCAGAGTGCCGAACCGCGCGCTGTCGGCCATGTTCTTCTTGAGATGCCAGGACACCGTCCAGACCATCGTATGGTGGTCGTCCATAGGCACCCAGATGTGCCCGGGAACGGTGCCGTCCGGGGCTGCTGGGAAGAACGTGAAGATGGGGAAGAGGAACTGCGTTATCCGCCAGTAGGTGGTCTCTTCGCTCTCCTCGCGGTTCGCGCCGTAGACGACGCCGTACTTCGTGGGAACGACCTCCAGTGTCGGGTGCTTGTCGTCGTGCCAGACGCCGATGTTGCCGGAACCGTCCGGGTCCAGCCGTCCGTGGAGGAAGAAGAGGTGGCTGGTGTCGATGTCGCCCTCGAGCCCCTGCATCCAGTTGCAGGCGCGCTGACCGAGCGCGAAGTTGCGCTGCTCCACCGGCATGACGGTCCACTCGAAGTCCGGCAGTCCCGGGGGCTCGCCCTCGCCGAGGTACGCCCAGACGACGCCGCCGTGGACGGCGCCGCGATACGCCCATGCGCGGATCTTGTCCTTGAAATTGCTGTCGCCGGGCTCGTTGGGCATGTCGACGCACTGGCCGGTGACGTCGTACTTCCAGCCGTGGTAGACGCAGCGGAGGCCTCCCTGTTCGTTCCGGCCGTAGAAGAGCGAGACGCCGCGGTGCGGGCACGTCTCCGAGAACACGCCCACGTCGCCCTTGGAGTCGCGGAAGATGACGAGGTCCTCGCCCAGCAGGCGGAAGCGCTGCGGGTCGCAGTCGGGGCCGCCAAGCTCCTCGACGGGCATGACGGGGAGCCAGTAGCGGCGCATGAGTTCGCCCATCGGCGTTCCCTTGCCCACCTGCGTCAACATCTCGTTGTCTGCGGTGCTCAGCATTGCGGGTCCTCCGTGTCCTGCTTGGACTGCGCTCCGATTCCGCGCTATCTTATAGCCGTGTCGTTGCAGTTGCCATTGTGGCGGCTGTATCGCTCCGGCTTCAAGAGGGCAGGGGCGCACGAACAGAACACCGGGGAGCAAGGAGACGGGAGGTATGGCCATAACGGATATGTCCGGGCTGCGGACGGCCTACCGCGAGCCGAACGAGCGGGCGGGGCAGAAGGTGCTCGGTCACCTGGACAAGCACTCCCGGAACTTTATCGCGCTCTCGCCGTTCTGCATACTCACGTCTGTTGGGGCCGACGGCCTGATGGACACTTCGCCGAGAGGCGATCCTCCCGGGTTCGTGGCGGTGCTGGACGAGCGGACGCTGCTCATCCCCGACCGGCCGGGGAACAATCAGGTGGACTCGCTGCAGAACGTCCTCACGAACCCGCAGGTAGGGTTGCTCTTCCTGGTGCCGGGGATGAACGAAACGCTCCGGGTGAGTGGCACTGCGGAGATCGTGACCGACGATGAGCTGCTCGCTCCGCTGTCATTCAAGGGGAGGGCCCCGCTCTCCGGCCTGCGGGTGATGGTGGAAGAGGCGTTCCTGCATTGCGGCAGGTCGCTGATCCGCTCCCGCCTGTGGGAACCTGACGCCCGCATCGAGCGTTCCTGCTTTCCGACGTACGGGCAGGTGCTCGCCGACCAGATCGCCGGAGCGGATGCCGAGGAGATAGACGCCGACGAGGATGAAGCCAACCGCGAACGGCTCTATTGAGCGCCAGCGCGGGGCATAACGAAAGGAGCACCGATGGCCATCAATCCGTACACGCTTCCCCCTGACCTGCAGGGCTGGCGCGGGGAGTCGATCCCCGGAGCGCACAAGCGCAAGTGGTTCACGCTCGTCGAGAACGACAAGTGCCTCGTGACGGCGCTGCTGCTCATCCCCGGCGAGGTCGGCATCCGCCATTCGCACGAGTCGGGCGAGCTGTCTGTCCACTTCTCGGACGAGATGCGGCCGGAAGTGACGTGGAACCCGCCGGGGATGGTGCATGGCGGCGTGCCCGGACCCGCCAACCCGGTGGAGGCCGCGGTGGAGGGGCTGATAGACGAGGAGGCCATCAAAGCGTCCGGCAACCCGGAGTTCGCGCGGTTCGTTGCGAACGTGCTCGAAGCGCACGTGAAACGGGTGGACGAGATCGTAGCGGAGCGGACGCGCCCCGCGCCGGCGCCGCGCGTCATCGTGGACGTGCTCTTCCCGCCGTTCAAGACGACCATCGTCGACCCCGACGTCGCGGACGGCAAGACGGTAACGGGACAGTGGTACGACTAGGCAAAGGAGGCGTGTGATGGCTCGAACGTACAACGGCCCGATCTACGACGGCGACGGTCACGTGTTGGAGAACAAGGATGCGATTATGGACCGGATGCCGACCGATCTGCAGGCCAGCCGGGCGGTGAACCGGATGCGCAGGCGTGGCATCTTTCCGGAGCTGGACAACTACCACAACCTGCTCAGCATCTCGCCAGAGGGCTCCTTCTCCAACCCGGAGGAGGTGCGCGGGTGGACGCGATTTATGGACGAGCTGAAGATCGGTGGAGCCGTGATCTATCCGACCGACGGGCTCGCGGTGGGGCGGATGGTCGACCTCGACCAGATAGAGATGGTGACCAGGGCCTACAACGACTGGGTGTACCAGGAGTACTTGCAGAAGGATGACCGCCTGCAGGCGGTGGCGTTGCTGCCGATGCAGGAGCCGGAGCTCGCTGCGCAGGAGTTGCGCCGCGCGGTGGAGGAGCTGGGCATGTGCGGCGGGATGCTGCCCGCCACCGGCCTGCAGGGACACCTGGGCGCGAAGCACTACTGGCCCGTACACGAGGAGGCGGACCGGCTGGGCTGCTGCCTCTCCGTGCACGGCGGCTCGTACCCGGACCTGGGCTTCCACGACCTCAACATCTTCGCGGCGATACACGCGATGGGGCACCCGTTCGGCATCATGATCTCGTTCATGGGCATGCTGTTCAACGGCATCTTCGACAGGTTCCCGAACGTGCGCTACGGCTTCATGGAGGGCGGCGTCGCGTGGTTCCTGATGGCGCTGGAACGCGGCGACGGCTCCTACAACTCGTTCACGCCGCTCGACCCGAACCGGCGCTTCCTGCAGTTGGGCGACGACGAGAGCGTGCGGGAGAACATCCTGCGTCACGTGCGCAACGGACGCATCTTCGTGGGCATCGAGGGTGACGAGCCGGACCTTGGACACGCGATCCGGACGGTGGGCAGCGACCCGTTCATCTGGTCGAGCGACTTCCCGCACGAGGTGACGGTGGAGACGTGCGCGCTGGAGATACGGGAACTCGTCGAGAACGAAGAAGTGCCGGACGACGCCCTGGAGGCGATCCTCTGGAAGAACGCCGCGCGGATGTACGGGATGCGCACGCCCGCCGCGGCGTAGCTCCCTACAGCTGGCGGAGCTTGGGGTCGAGGTAGTCGCGCAGCCAGTCGCCGAGCAGGTTCATGGAGAGCACCGTGAACATGATGGCGAGGCCGGGGATGACGGAGAGCCACCACGAGGTGACGATGAAGTCGCGCCCCTCGGCCACCATGACGCCCCACGCCGGGTTCGGCGGCGGGATGCCCGCTCCGAGGAAGCTGAGCGACGCCTCCAGGAGGATGACGTTGCCGACCTGGAGCGTCGCGAGGACGATGATGGTGTTGAAGACGTTGGGGAGGATGTGGCGGAAGATGATGCGCAGGTTGGAGGCCCCCGCGACGCGGGCGCGCGCAACGAAGTCCATCTCCTTGAGCGTCAGCACCTCGGCACGCACCTGCCGCGCGTAGCGCGACCAGAGCAGCAGCGCGACCACGGCGACCGTCGTGGCCGTGCCGGGCTCGAAGAGCACCACGAGCACGAGCGCGAGCAGGATGAGCGGCAGCGAGAGGTTGATGTCGACCAGCCGCATGATGATGTGGTCCCACCAGCTCCCGAGGTAGCCCGCAACGAGGCCCAGCAACGACCCGATGGTGGCGCCGACAGCCAGCGCGGCGAGTGAGACGAGGGCGGCCGTGCGCGCGCCGAAGATCATCCGGCTCAGGATGTCGCGTCCCTGGCGGTCGCTGCCCAGCGGGTAGCTCCAGTCGCCGCCGTCTGTCCATGCGGGCGGGAGCAGCCGCGCGCGCAGGTTGCCGTCTATGGGGTCGTGCGGCGCGATGAGCTCGGCGAAGAGCGCGGGGATGACGAGGACGATGAGCAGCACCGAGACGGGTATGACGGGGTAGCGGCGCAGGAACGCCCAGACCAATCCGACGGCGCGGGCCCCGGGGATGCGTGCGACTGCGGCAGGGGAGGTTGCGACGGCCATGTCAGCCCCTCCTGCCGTAGCGGACGCGCGGGTCTATGTAGGCGTAGAGGATGTCTACGATGAGGTTGATGGTGATGAACATGGCGGAGATGAGGATGACGAGCCCCTGCACGACGGAGTAGTCGCGCGCACGGACGGAGGTCAGGGCCAGCTGGCCGATGCCGGGCCACGCGAAGACCGTCTCGAGCGTCACGACGCCGGTGACCATGATGCCGGCGATGATGCCGAACAGGGTGAGCGGGGGTATGGCGGCGTTCTTGAGCGCGTGCTTCCAGACGACCTTCCACTCCGCCGTTCCCTTGATGCGCGCGAACTTCACGTACTCGCTGTCCAGCACGTTGAGCATCGCTGAGCGGGTGAGGCGCATGAACGCGGCCACGGAGAACCAGCCGAGTGCGATGCCGGGCAGGATGATGTGCGTAAAGCCGCCCTTGCCGGAGACCGGGAGCCAGCCCAGGTTTACTGAAAAGATCCAGATGAGGACGATGCCGAGCCAGAAGGGCGGCAGCGATTGCCCGAGCAGGGCGATGATCTTGCCGGCCATGTCGATGAGGGTGCCCTTCTTCACCGCCGAGACGACGCCGATAGGCACGGCCATCAGCACGCTGATGAGCATGGCGAAACCGGCGAGCTGCAGGCTGTTGGGGATGGCGCCGCCGATGAGGTTCATCGCGCTCTGGCCCTGGAACTTGATGGAAGGGCCGAAGTCCAGCCGGAGCGCGTTGCCGACGAACAGGAAATACTGCTCGTGGAGCGGTTTGTCGAAACCCCAGAGGGCCTCGACACGGGCGATGTCTTCCTCCGTCGCGTCGGCGGGGGCGAGCACGTCGAGCGGGCTGCCGGTGATGCGGACGAGCGTGAAGACGATGATGCTCACGCCTATGAGCGCGAGCACCGCCTGGAAGAGCCGGATGAGGATGTAGCGTTGCATCAGGCGGCTATGTTATCGCGCATCGTCTGTTCGGACGAGGGCCATGGCGCGGACGCCTGCCTTGTAGTGCTCCTCCGGCGTGACGATGGGGCCGGGGTGGTAGGTGTACTCGGCGTCGGGGGTGAGGAACTCTTCGTACAGCAGCTCACGGTGCCCGGGGTACGTGACAGTCATGGCGTAGCAGGCGAAGCCCGGCACGTAGAGCCGCGCGACGCCTCGCCCGTCGGTCCTCGAGCGGCCAAGACCCGCGACGGCCACTTCCGCACCTGCCACGGGACCGTCGTCGCGGTCGAAGACCTGCACGCTGACGTTGGGGCGCGGCAGCAGGCCCAGGGAGAGCCTGCGCAAGAGCCTGGGTCCGCGGTCCAGCAGCGCGTCTTCCCCGACCTCTCCGACGACATCGGACTCGAACCCGGGCCCCTTGGGCGTGCGCCAATCGGGGCCGTACTTCCGGCGCAGGTACTCCTCGGGCGGGTTGGGGGTGCGGAAGCGCTCGCCGATGAACTCGATCTCTCCGAGGCGTTCGAAGAGGTGCAGCGGCAACTCGACGCCGGGGAACTCGTACGCCCTGCCGTTGATGATCTTGTGGCACGTCCAGTCCGTGCGGATGCCGTCCTTGATGAGGGCGACGCTGACGTGTCGGACGTTAGGCTTTATGCGCGGGTAGAAGCCGTACGACCGGAAGGCTTCTCCAACATGGTAGATGGTGTCCATATCGAGGCCGTGCATCCCGATGACGCCCGCGGTGTCCATCTCATCGTCCCAGGGGATGAAGCGTCCCTCGCGCACGGCGCCCAAGAGAGTGCCCGAGCCGAGCCAGAAGTTGATCCCCTGCTCGTCGAAGATGCGCTTCACTTCCTTGAGCCGCGCTGCGGCGATCTCTGGATCGAGCGGGGTAGGGTCCTTGATCGTCTTCTCGTAGGCTGCTTCGCCTGCGGCGTCCGATGTCGTCATGGCGCGCCTCCTTGTGGGGTCGCCCTCACCCGCCGGCTCACCCCCATCCTAGCCTTCTCCCATCAAGGGGGAAGGGACCAGACACCCCACACCCTCCAGCCCCATTGTGTGCGCTTGCGCGCGCTTCTCGATATCCCGCCTCCGCGGGAATGACGAAGAGAGCAGGAACGACGGGACTGGTGGAGAGAAGGGGGGCGGGCTCCAGAACGGAGCCCGCCCCTTGTGAATCGTTACTTGGCGACGAGTCCCTCCAGGTGGTCGACCGGCGCGCCGGAGACCATGCCGGAGTAGATGAAGTCCGCGACTACCTCGGGGTCCGCAACTACCTCGTTCGGGAGGTAGAAGAGCGGGATGTCCTGGTGGAGGTCGTAGTACGTGTCGCCGAGCACCCGCAAGAGGTCGTCCCGGTCCTGCGGCGTGTTGGTCTTGAGGGCTTCGCGCATGATGGCCTCGGCATCGGGGTCCTGCAGGCCGATGTAGAGGACGGGTATGAGAGAGCTGCCGTAGACGTGCACGGTCACCAGCTGTGCGCCGCTCGTGTTGATCGGCACAACGTGGTTGTCCCAGCGCATCTCGCGCTGCTTGGTGCGGTACTCGGCAGGGTCGACGCTCTGCTCGACGACGTCCACGCCGATGTCACGCCAGAAGTTCGCGATGGCCTGCATCACGTCCAGACCGGCGGGCACGCCGGGAAGGTTGGTGAGCTGGATGGTTGTCTGCAGCTCGTCGATGCCGAGCTCCTGCAGACCCTGTTCCAGGAGGGCAGCGGCGGCGTCCGGGTCGTAGCCGTACTCGTCCGGGAAGCGGGTGACCCACTCCGGGTTCCAACCCACGCGCTGCGCGTTGTCCGGCAGGTAGTGGTTCTTGTACATGGTGAGGCCCTTGCCCGCGAAGAAGGCGTCGTTGAGGGCGTCGCGGTCGATGGCCTTGTTGAGCGCCTTGCGGACGTTCAGGTTGGCGAGCGGGGTGTTCGGGTAGGCGGGGTACTCCTTCTGGGCGAGGTCGCCGCTCCACTCGCCGTGGCGGTCGTTCGCCTTGTTGGGCCCGGCGGGTACGTAGACGCCCTGCCAGGCGAGGAAGTAGCGGTTCGCGGGTACCTGCGCGGTGAGCGTGACGTAACCGCGTGCCTCCGCGTCTTCGAGCAGTTCCTGGGGCAGCTTGGCGAGGTGCACCTCGCCCGCGATGAGCTTCGCGTGGCGGGTGGACGCCTCGTCGACGAACTGGAACTCGAACTCAGGGAAGTCGGGCGTGTTGCGCCAGTGGTCTTCCATGCGTTGGTAGACGACGCCGGTCTGCTCGTCCATCGAGATGATGGTGTAGGGCGCCGTTCCGGCGAGGGGGACCTCGCCAGCGGTCGGGTCGCGTCCGAGGAGAAGTTCGCCTGCACTGCTGAACGCGGAGAGGTCGAGTTGGCTGATATCGAAGCCGGCGAGGAGGGTTGCGAGGTCGACGCTTTCCGCCTGATCAGCTGGGATGACGCCGAGTTGGACGAGCATGAACTTGATGAGGTCGGTCCCGCAGGCGGTGCCTCCGGCGGCGAGGTTCATGCAGACGAGGTCGCCGAGCCGGAGGTCGTCCACGTAGGCGATCCAGTCCGTGGACGGCTTGCCGGAGACCATGCCGGGTCCGCGGGAGAGGAAGTCCGCCCTGCTGGCGATCTCCATGCCGCCCTGGATCTCCGAGATGACTTCCAGGACGTCAGCGTTCGGGGCGCCGGTACGGAAGACGACCTCGTAGGGGCCGACGATCTCGACGTCGATGACGATGTCGCGCATGGTGCGCGCCTCGCTGCCGACGTCGTCGGGCAGGATGTTCATGAGCCAGGAGAAGCGTACGTCCTCGGCTGTCATCTCGCCGAAGCCGTTGTGGAACTGCACGCCCTCGCGCAGCTTGAACCGCCACGAGTGGCCGTCGGGCTCGAGGCCCCACTCGGTGGCCAGCTGCGGCACGTACTCGCCGTTCGTCTTGTCAAAGCCGACGAGGTATTCGTAGTGCGGGCGGATGTACCAGTTGCTGGACTGGCCGGGGATGCGCCGGATGTTGCTGAAGTCGACCGGCGACGCAACAGCCATGATGACGCGGTCGACCGCAGGCCCCATGGGTTCAGGAGTGGGGGTGGCCGTGGGGTCAGGCGCGGGGGCGTCCGGCGTCGTGCCGGAAGGCGCGGGCGGACTGGTGGGCGTGGCGGTGGGGTCGTCGCCGTCGCCGCAGGCCACGGCGGTGAGAGCGAGCAGCGCGCTCAGCGCCACCAGCACGAGCAGGCGGGTGTGATGTCCGACGATACGCATGGCGTGCCTCCCTACGCTTACAGGCGTATGCTCTTGCGGAACCGGCCAGCCTCGTTAAGATGGGGGCGGACGGTTGCAGAGTGGGGCGCATTATACGCATGAGGCGCGGTTGCGCCAACGACAGGAAGGAGGCGCCGCATGTTGAGCCACGCCGACAACGAGCTCATCACCCGCACGGGGAAGGGCACGCTCATGGGCGCGCTCTTCCGGCGCTACTGGCTGCCCGCGCTGATCTCCAGCGAATTGCAGGCCGACGGCGCGCCGGTGCGCTTCCGCCTGCTGAACGAGGACCTCGTTGCGTTCCGCGACACGAGCGGCGAGGTGGGCGTCATCTCCGAGTACTGCCCGCACCGAGGGGTGTCACTGGCGCTCGGGCGGAACGAGTACAACGGCCTGCGGTGCCTGTACCACGGCTGGAAGTTCGACGTGGCCGGCCGGTGCGTGGACATGCCGACCGAGCCGGTGGAGAGCGGCTTCCGCAACAAGGTGCGGGCAGGGGCGTACGCGGTGCGGGAGCACGGGGACGCGATATGGGTGTACATGGGCGCTCCCGAGAACGAGCCGCCGTTCCCGGTCTACCTGTGGACGACGATGCCGGAATCGAACCGGATCATGGCGAAGTGGATACAGGACGCGAACTGGCTCCAGAGCCTGGAGGGCGGCATCGACACGGTGCATGCGTCGTTCCTGCACAACACCGCCCAGGGGCCGATGGCTGCGCCCGGCAGGCGGCTCGGCAACAATCTCATGTTCAACGACACGAGGCCGAAACTGGAGATAGAGGAGACGACCTACGGGTTCCGTTACGCCGCGATACGCCGGGGTCCCGAGGAGGACAAGCGGTACATCCGGATAACGCCGCACATCATGCCTGCGTCGTCGTATCCGCCGTTCGCCAGGGGGGAGAACCGGATCTGGAACATGTGGGTGCCGCGCGACGACGGCACCTGCTGGGCCTGGGACGTGTGCTTCAACCAGGACACGCCGATGTCCGACGACCTGAAGGAGCAGTTGAAGGAGTACCGGGGCTACTACTCGTTCGACCCAAAGACGTTCATAAAGGACGCGGGGCCGCAGAACATGTGGCTGCAGGACCGGGAACTGATGCGGAAGGAGAGCTGGTCCGGCATCCGCGGGCTGTTCGTACAGGACAACGCAGTGCAGGAGAGCATGGGCCCCATCGTCGACCGTACTGCCGAGCACCTGGGGACGACGGACGCGGCCATCATCAAGGCGCGCAAGCTGTACATCAAGGCGGCCATCGCGCTGGCGGAGGAGGGCGTCGACCCGCCCGGCGTGTGGGAGCAGGGCGACTACGAACTGATCTGCTCCGACGCGTACGTGCAACCGGCAGACACCTCGTGGAAGATCGAGCGCCCGCTGGAAGAGCGGTTCGCGGTCGGGGTTGCGTGAGTGGCTGACAGCGTGAACGGCGCCGGGCACGGCGGCAACGTCGTCCTGGACGTGCAGGACCTGCAGACCCATCTCTTCACCAGATGGGGGGTGACGCGCGCCGTCGACGGTGTGAGTTTCCGCATCCGCGAGGGAGAGACGCTCGGCCTCGTGGGGGAGTCCGGCTCCGGCAAGAGCATGACGGCACTCTCGCTGCTGCGACTGCTGCCGGAGGCCGCGCGCATCGTGGGCGGGCGCATCCTGCTGGACGGCGACGACATTGTGCGGATGCGGATGCCGGACGTGCGGCGGATGCGGGGACGCAAGATATCCATGATCCTGCAGGACCCGCAGACGGCGCTGAACCCCGTGTTCACCATCGGCAACCAGCTCACGGAGTCGATCGCGGCACGCGGCGGGCGGAACGGCGGGCACAGGACACGGGAGGCGGTGAAGGCGCGGGCGATGGAGGTGCTGCGGATGATGCGGGTCGCGGCCCCGGAACGGCGGCTCGCCGACTTCCCGCACCAGATGAGCGGGGGGATGAAGCAGCGCGTGGTGGGAGGTATCGCGATCGAGAGCCAACCCCGGCTGCTCATCGCGGACGAGCCGACCACGGCGCTGGACGTGACGATACAGGCGCAGTACCTCAACCTGCTGAAGGAGATACAGCGCGAGACGGGGGTGGCCATCCTGTTCATCACGCACGACCTGGGGGTCGTGGCGCGCATGTGCGACCGGGTCGCGGTGATGTACGCAGGGCGCATCGTTGAACAGGGCGGCATCCACGAGATATTCGACAATCCGTCGCACCCGTACACGCAGGCGCTGCTCGGCTCTATCCCCAGGATGGAGGAGCGAGTGGACCGGCTCACGGTGATAGAGGGGCAGCCGCCCGCGCTGTTCGCGCTGCCGCAGGGCTGCCGGTTCGCGGTGCGCTGTCCCCACGTCCACGACCGGTGCGAGGAGACATACCCGGCGGAGTTCACCGGCACGGAAGGGCACACCGCCGCCTGCTGGCTGCTGGAGGAGAAGTGGAAGCCGACGTCCTCGTAAGGGCCGAGAACCTGCAGAAGCACTTCCCCGTGACCGAGGGGCTGGTGCTGATGAAGACGGTGGGCTGGGTGCGCGCCGTCGACGGCATCAGCTTCGAGGTGCGGCGCGGCCAGACGCTCGCACTTGTCGGGGAGTCGGGCTGCGGCAAGACGACGACAGCCAAGCTCGTGCTGCGCCTGGAGACGCCGACGGGCGGCAGCATCTCGATGGATGGGCAGGACATACACGCGCTGAGCGGGCAGGAGCTGCGGCAGTTTCGCACGCAGGTGCAGGCAGTGTTCCAGGACCCGTGGAGCTCGCTCAGTCCGCGGATGCGGGTACGGGACATCATCGCGGAGCCACTGGTCGTGAACAAGAACGTGAGCGGCAAGGAGGCGCGCGAGCGCGTGCTGGAGCTGCTGAACGACGTGGGCCTGCGCCCCGAGCAGGCCGACCTCTTCCCGCACGAGTTCAGCGGAGGCCAGCGTCAGCGCATCGCGATGGCGAGCGCGCTCAGCGTGGAGCCGCTGTTGATCGTGCTCGACGAGCCAGTCTCCGCGCTCGACGTGTCCGTGCAGGCGCAGATCATGAACCTGCTGCGCGACCTGCAGGTGGAGCACAACGTGAGCTACCTGATGGTGTCGCACAACCTCGCGACCGTCCGCTACCTCGCGCACGAGGTCGCAGTCATGTACCTCGGCGAGATCGTCGAGCGGGCGGAGACGGACGACCTGTACGAGCATCCGCTGCATCCGTACACGCAGGCGCTCTTCTCCGCAGCGCTCCCGGCACATCCGGCGCTGCAGCGCGACGAGATGATCCTGCAGGGTGAGGTGCCGAGCCCGCTCAACCCGCCGTCCGGCTGCCGGTTCCACCCGCGCTGTCCGTTCGCCAAGGACGTCTGTGCGGAGGTCGCGCCGGAGTGGAAAGAGGAGACGCCCGGGCACTTCGTGGCGTGTCACCTGTACTAGCGGCGTTGACCGCAGGGCGGCGTGCTCCTTACACTCCGCTTGACCTTCAGGACGGAGGTGTGCGCGATGTTGACGAGGGAGGAGAACGAACTGCTCTGCCGCACGGGACCGAGCGACCCGGCGGGGGACCTGCTCCGTCGCTACTGGCAGCCGGTCGCGCTTGCGGAGGAGATCGAGCCGGGGAGCGCCCCGCTTCCGGTGCGTGTCCTGAGCGAGGACCTGACGCTCTTCCGCGACGAGTACGATCGCCTCGGGCTCGTGGCCCGGCATTGCGCGCACCGCGCGGCAGACCTGAGCTACGCGCGCATCGAGGATGGCGGGCTGCGCTGTCTCTACCACGGCTGGCTGTACGACGTCCACGGGAACTGCCTCGAGCAGCCGGGTGAGCCGGAAGGCAGCACGTTCAAGGAGAAGGTACAGCTGCTCTCGTACCCGGTGCAGGAGCGCGCAGGCGTCATTTTCGGCTATCTGGGACCCGGCGAGCCGCCCCTACTGCCGGCGTACGAGTTCCTGGACATCGCGCCGGAGCACCGTGTGGTCTCGAAGATGTACCACGAGTGCAACTACCAGCAGGGGAACGAGGGGAACATCGATCCGCAGCACCTCTCGTTCCTGCACTTCTTCATCCGCGAGGAGGCCAGCGGGAGCCGGGTCGCGGTCGGTAACGTGCAGGGCGGGGACGCCACGTCGAACCGCATGATGGGCGATGACCCGTCGCCGACGATCGAGGTCGAGGAGACGGACTACGGCATTCGTATCTACGCAGTGCGCGACACGAACGACGGCGACGATTACGTGCGCATCACGAACTTCATCTATCCGAACCTGGCGTCGTTCCCGGCGTTCCCGGGCGTGTACGGGGTCAACTGGCATGTGCCGGTAGACGACACGCACCATTGGAAGTTCATGTTTATGGTGCGCTCAGAGGGGCCGCTGCCGAAGAACGCGCTCGGGCTCACGATGTTCGAGGGGATGCAACCGGACTACACGAACGAGCGCAACCTGCGCAACCGCTACCTGCAGGACCGCGAGGAGATGCGGACGCGCAGCTTCCTGGGCATGGGGCCGAGCTTCCCCGTCCACGACATGTGGGCGACGGAGGGGGAGGGCGTCATACAGGACCGGACGACGGAGCATCTGGGCTACACGGACAAGGCGGTCGCGCTCTCGCGGCGCCTGCTGCTCAAGGCAGCGCGGCAGGTGCAGGACGGAGCGGAGGCCCCGCACGTGGTCCGAGAGGCGTCGGCCAATGTGTTCAACCACATCGGCGCGTGGCAGGAGGTCATCCCCAAGACGGAGGAGTGGTCGTCCGTCTGGAAGCGCAACGCCGAGGTGCTGGCGGCACGGAGCGCCGCGAACGGGCACAACGGGGCGTAGTTTTGGGTGAGGTTGGGTAGGGGACGCACCTGCGGATCCAGTGGGCTGCGTGTGTCGTGGTTTCCTGCGCAACCACCTGTGAGAGACCCCATGAACCGATCTGTCCTGTTTGTTCTCTGCACGGTCACTACCCTCATGCTGGTCGGGGCGCTCGGCTGCGACGACGCACCGGAACCGACGGCGACTACAGAGATGGCGAGTGCCGAGCCGACAGCGGAGGCGCCCGGCGCGGACTTCGCGGCGTGCCACGAGACGTGCATCGCGAAGGGCGGCAGCGACGCGAACTGCAGGACATTCTGCGCGGGCGGTACGGTCGAGCCTCCGGCGAAGGACGAGGCAAAGGACGACATAAAGGCCCCGGGCGGCGGCCCCGAGGCGTGCTATGAGGCGTGCGTCTCGAAGGGCGGCGGCGAGTCGGCGTGCCAGGGGTTCTGCGAGGAGAAGCCGAGCGTCGATGGGGGGAAGACTGCCCTCGATACGAGTGAATTGCTGACATTCGAACACGACGGCGTCACCCGGCATTACCTGTTCCACGCGCCCCCGGACCTGCCGGCGAACGCTCCGCTCGTGTTCCTCCTGCACGGTCACGGAGGCAACGCGGGCGAGACCCGCGCGTGGGTCGGATTGGATCGTGTCGCAGACGCCAACGGGTTCGCTGTGGCCTATCCGCAGGGCAGCGGCAACTACGAGGGCACGCCGTACTGGAACGCGCACACGTTCCCGGGCGTCGACGACGACATCGGCTTCCTGAGCGCGCTGGCGCAGAGTCTGCAGGCCGAGCATGGCCTCGACCCGGAGCGCACCTTCACGGCAGGCTTCTCGAACGGCGGGATGATGAGCTACCTGCTGGCGATGGAGGCGCCAAGCACCTTCCGGGGTGCGGCGTCGGTCGTGGGAGCGGCGTGGGGCAGCGCTTGGGAGGACCGGGACAGCGCCGCTCCGTTCCCACTCCTCCAGATATCGGGGCTCGACGACACGGTCGTGCCCGTCGCCGGCATCGTCGACCCCAGCGATGGGGAGGGCGCTCCCGCTCACGAGGAGATCATCGCGTACTGGAGCGAGAGGAACGGTTGCTCGACCGCGGAGACGGATACGCTCAACGCGAACACGACGCGCATCCGGCACGTCGACTGCGCGGACGGCAACGAGGTGTGGTACTACGAGGTCGACAACTTCGGGCACGAGTGGCCGACGGCTGACGGCAGCGCGGGCTTCGCGGGCGCGGAGGCGATCTGGGAGTTCTTCGGGAGGCTTTAAGCCGTCGCGTTGACACCCTGCGGGGTGCGGCTTACCTTACGCCTGCCCACGACGCCATGATGAGGAGCCGCCTGCAATGCTGACGCCTGACCAGAACGACCTGCTCGCCAAGGTGGGACCAGGGACGCCGATGGGGCGCCTGATGCGGCGCTACTGGCATCCGGTCGCCGCCGTCGGGGAGTTGGACGACAACCCGGTGAAACCCATCCGGCTCATGGGCGAGGACCTCGTGCTGTTCAAGGACGTGTCCGGGGAATACGGGCTGCTTGGGCGTCACTGTCCCCACCGCCGCGCCGACCTCTCGTACGGCTGGGTGGAGGAAGACGGGGGGCTGCGGTGCAGCTACCACGGGTGGCTGTTCGACACGTCCGGCCGATGCATCGGTCAGCCGTACGAGCAGATCGTCCACCCGGAGGCGAACTTCAAGGATAAGGTGCGGGCGACGGCGTACCACGTGCAGGCGAAGGCGGGGCTGCTGTGGGCGTACACCGGCGAGGAGCCCGTGCCTGAGCTGTGGGACTGGGACCGCTTCTACGACCGCGGCTACAAGCAGGTGGTGTTCTCGGAGATCCCGTGCAACTGGCTCCAATGCCAGGAGAACTCGATAGACCCGGTGCACTTCGAGTGGCTGCACTCCAACCAGTCGCTCCGCCTGAAGGGCGACCCCGACTACTCGCCGACCCACACGCGCATCGGATTCGACGAGTTCGAGTTCGGCATCCGCTATCTGCGCATCCGGGCGGACACCGACGAGGAGAACGAGCTGTGGAAGGTGGGGCGCGTCTGCCTGTGGCCGAACGCGCTGTACACCGGCCACTTCGAGTGGCGCGTTCCGATAGACGACGAGAACACGATGAGCGTGGGCTGGTTCATCGACCCGATACCCGGCGAGCAGCCGTTCGAGCAGGAGCGCATCCCGTACTGGCACTCGCCCATCGTGGACAAGGAGACGGGCCGCTGGATCGCCAGCCACATCATGAACCAGGACTTCATCGCGTGGCTGGGGCAGGGCAGCGTCTCCGACCGCTGGAACGAGCACCTGGGCGAGAGCGACCGGGGCGTCATCATGCTGCGCAAGCAGTTCATGGACGATCTCGCTGTCGTCGAGGACGGCGGCGATCCCAAGGGCATCCTGCGCGACGCGGGCCGCAACGTGATGGTGCCGCTGCCGCGCATCCGCGCCGAGATCGGGCAGTTCGCGCCGACGCGGCATCCGCCGCGCTTCCCGTTCCTGGTGGACCAGCCCGAGGCGGTCGAGGCGGAGTACCACGCCCTGTGGGCGGAGTACGGCGGAGAGCTGAGACCATCGTAGGGAGGATGGGGCATGACAAGCCATTCCCACGCCCCGCTCCGGTTTCCCCGCGCCCGCTTCGCGGGGCGTCGTGCGCGGGCAGCGCACCCTGCATCCCAGTTGGTGCTGGGATGACGAAAATCGGCGTGCAAACCGCGGGCTGCCGACTGTGCGGTTTGACAAGCGAGAAAATGTCGTTAGACTGTGTTCCACAGTTGCTGTGGAGTTGTGGTGCGATGAAGAACATCACTGTGACTGTTGACGACGAAACCTATCGTTCTGCGCGTATCCGGGCGGCGGAATTAGACACGTCCGTGTCGGCGATGGTCCGCGAGTATCTGCGACTACTCGCCATAAGGCAGGCAGAGGAAGCGCGCGCTGAAACGACGGGCGAACGACGCGGCAGGCTCCTGCGGGAAGTGGTCGAGGACTTCGATGCGCGCGGTATGGCGCTGCGTTTGGCGGACACCCTCTCGAAAGAAGAGCTGTATGACCGCGCCGCAGCCCAGATCGACGCCGAAGCGAAACGCCGCGGCGCGGGGAATCGGGGGCCGCGTCCTTAAAGGGGCAGGACCTCACCCGCGCGCTGAAGTGCGCCGCTCTATCCCTCAGGAGAGAGGACCAGGCATCCCGAGAGATTCCTCGGCTCCGCTCGGAATGACAATCCGTGCGTTGACCTGCCCGCGTGGAGGGCGTAGGTTGCCGTGAGCAGACCCACGGGAGACGGGATGGCTTCATCCGGCTCGGCGCAAAGCCCACAGGCACCGCGAAACAACCTGACGTACCTGCTGCTCACGCTGCATCTGCCCTCCATCTCCATGGGCCTGGGGCTTGGCCTCACCGTGCCTGTTATACCGGAGTTGGCCAAGGAGATGGGGGTCGACCTGGAAGGCGCGGCGCTCGTCTTCGTCTTTCAACTGCTCGGGACGTTCGCGGCGCCCCTGCCCACGGGATTCCTCATCGACAAGCTCGGACGCCGCCGCGTGCTGCTGGCGGGGCCAATCATCACTGCGGTGGCTTCACTGCTCGTTGCCAAGGTGGCGCTGGAAGGCGCGGACGGTTCGTACATCGAACTGCTGATCTACCGCTTCATCGCGGGGTGGGGCGAGCAGATGTGGATGATGAGCCGCATCACCGTCATCGCGGATACGGGCGCCACGAACCAGCGCGGCAAGCAGGTAACGCAGATGTTCGGGGTGCAGCAGATCGGCAACCTCTCCGGCCCGATCGTCGGCGGGTTCGCCGCGGTGCTGCTGGGGCTGTGGGCGCCGTTCGTCATGCACGCGGCCATCGTCCTCGTTGCGCTCATCCCCAGCTTCTACCTGCTGCGGGAGACTGCGCCGCAGACCAGCCCGCGGCAGGCGTCCGCTTCCGGCGCGCCAGCGCAGGGGGTCTGGCGTCACATGATGGCCGCGCCGATCCCCGCCGTGTTCACGGTGCAGTTCCTCGCGAACGTCACACGCGGCGGCGTATTCGGCGGAGGCGTCATCGTGGTCTACGCCGCGTACGCCTACGGGCTGGAGCCGGACGAACTCGGCGTGCTGCGCGGGGCGATGGCCGCCGTCGCCATCCCCATCGTCTTCACCGGCGGGTACGTGATGGACCGGTTCGGGCGGAAGTACACCATCGTCCCCGGCCTCATCCTCTCCGGGGCCTCGATGGTCTTCTTGGCTGCAATCGCCTATACGGAAGCTTCCTACGCATGGTTCGTTGCGGGCTTCATTGCCATACACATGTCTGCGAACATCATCTCCGGCAACATGCAGACGCTCGGGACGGACGTCGCGCCTGCGCAAGCGCGCGGCAAGTTCTTCGGCGTGTCCCGCACCGTGGCCCAGGGTGGGATGGTGCTCAGCCCGGCGAGTTTCGGCTGGCTCACGGCTATCTCCACTGCCACGGTGGGATTCGGGTTCCTGGCCGCGACAGCCCTCGTGGGCGCCGTTATCGTGATATCGGTGATACCGGAGACGCTGCGGCGGGAGGAGCCTGCGCAAGCGGCACCGTCAACCACAACCTGAGGAGGAGAGCGCCATGGACTACCTGGATGAGAACAACCGGCTGATCGCGGCGCCGGAACCGCGCTGGGTCACGAGCCCGAAGCGCCTGCGGGTGTTCTTCGGGGGCGAACCGATCGTCGACTCCATCCGAGCGAACCTGTTCCGGGGAGGCGGCCCGCCGGTCTACTACTTCTCCAGGGACGACGTGCGGCAGGGCGTGCTCACCGCGACCGGGCGCACCGAGACGAACGCTCGCGGGACGATGGCGCTGTACGACGTCCGGGTGGGGGAGCGCTCCGCTGAAGGTGCGGCGTGGGAGTACACCGAGACGGCAGACGACGTGCCATTCCTCGCGGGGATGCTTTCGTTCCGGTGGGGCGAGATGGACGCCTGGTACGAGGAAGAAGAGGAGGTGTTCGTCCACGCGAAGGACCCGTTCAAACGCATCGAGACGTTCAGGTCGGCGCGCCGCGTCGAGGTGGACGCCGGGGGCGAGAAGGTGGCGGACAGCTCTTCGCCGGTGGTGCTGCTGGAGCCGGGGCATCCGCTTCGCTACTACCTGCCGAAGACGGACGTGCGGATGGAGCTGCTCATCCCCAGCGCGACGGAGAGCCGGTGCCCGTACAAGGGCAAAGCGAACTACTACTCTGTGGAGACGGAGAGCGGCTTGCTGGAAGACGCCGCATGGTGCTACAAGTACCCTACGATGGAGAGCGTCGGTGTGGCGGGGCTGGTGTGCTTCTTCAACGAGCGGGTGGACGCCATCCGCGTGGACGGAGAAGAACTGGAGAAGCCGGTGACCAACTGGCGGCGATAGGAGGAACTGATATGGCCGGAAACGGGAATGGTTACTCGGATGCGGAGTGGCAGGCGCGGGTCGATCTGGCCGCCGCTTACCGCCTGACTGACCTCTTCGACATGACCACGCTCATCTTCAACCACATCACCATGCGTGTGCCCGGCGCCGACGATCAGTTCCTCATCAACGAGTACGGCCTCGGTTACGACGAGGTGAAGGCCTCCAACCTCGTGAAGATCGACCTGGACGGCAACGTTGTGGGGGAGGGGAACCCCCGCATTAACATCGCCGGCTACGTCATCCACTCCGCTGTCCACGGCGCGCGGCACGACGTGAACTGCGTGATGCACACGCACACGCCCTACGGGATGGCCGTCTCCGCGCTGGAAGAGGGGCTGCTGCCCCTGCAGCAGGACACGTACCGCTTCTACGACCGCGTCGCCTACCACGAGTTCGAGGGGATCGCCGTCGACACCGACGAGTGCGAGCGGCTCGTCACCGATCTGGGCAACAAGAACGCGATGATCATGCGGAACCACGGCTTGCTCACGGCGGGCCGCACCGTCGCGGAGGCGTGGACGCTCATGTGGCAGTTGGAGCGCGCCTGCATGGTGCAGGTGCTCGCGCAGTCCACTGGACAGGCGCTCCACCAGGCCCCGATGCCCTCCATCGAGAAGGCCGCCACACTGCTGGAGATGACCCACGGCTCGATGGAATGGGAGTGGCTGCTGCGCAAGCTCGACCGGCAGGACACGTCCTACCGAGAGTAGTCAACAAGAGGGTGGCTCACGCGAGCAGGCTGAGCAGTTGCGCCGGGGTTTCGGCTATGAAGTCGGGGGTGGCGCGGGAGGTCTGCTCGGTGGGGTCGTCGAGGCCCCACGTTGCGAGGCAACTCCAGCCGCCGCTGTTCTTTGCGACCTCAACGTCCGACCAGCTGTCGCCTACCACGAGGGTCCGGTCCGGGGTTGCGCCCAGGCGGGCCATCAGGCGTTCCAGCCCTTCGGGATGGGGCTTGTGGTGGGTAACATCCTCGAAGCCGACGATATGCGGGAAGTGGCTGCCGATACCAAGCTGCTCCGCCTCGACCACTGCGCCGGCGCGCCGACCCTCGACCAGGATGTCGTGCGATTTCGAGGTGAGCATGCCCATGGGCATGCCACGCTGTTTCAGGGTGTCGAGCATCTCACGCACACCATCGAACAGGTAAACGAAGCCGGGTCCCTTGCTCCAGTAGTGACGGAGGTAGACGCCCATGAGATCCAGCTTCCAACCCCGCGCGTCGCTTATCTCATCGAAGGCCGGTCGGAATGGGGAGCCGCGCATCGTCTCGACGAACTCAGTCGGGTCGTAAAGCAACCCTACCTCTGCGAACGTCAAGCGCATCGCCTCGACGCGGGCGGGGAAGGTGTCTACGAGCGTGTCGTCGTAGTCGAAGACGACGGCGTCGATGGACCCTTCGAGGGTGGAGGAAGCGGAATCTCGCATGGATCAGGCGCGTTCCAGGGAGTTGACGATGGCGTCGCCGATGGCTTGGGTCGAGGCTGAGCCGCCGAGGTCCACCGGCATCGTTTCGCCGTCGCGCAGCACGCTCTCGACGGCGGCGTCGACGGCGTCCGCGGCCTCGGTCTCGCCGAGGTGGCGCAGCATCATCGCGCTGGAGAAGACGGTTGCCATCGGGTTCGCGATGCCCTTGCCCGCGATGTCGGGAGCGCTGCCATGCACCGGCTCGAACACGGAGGGGAACACCCGCTCCGGGTTGATGTTCCCGCTCGGCGCGAGTCCCATGCTGCCGGTGATGATGGCCCCGATGTCGGTGAGCACGTCGCCGAACAGGTTGCTCGCGACGACGACATCGAACGACTGCGGGCGGCGGATGAAGTTCATGCACGCCGCGTCCACGAGCAGCGACTCGGTCTCGATGCCCGGGTACTCCGCCGCGACCTGGTCGAAGACCTCGTCCCAGAGCACCATGCCGTAGCCCTGCGCGTTCGACTTCGTGACGGAGGCGACGCGCCGCTGCTTGTTGCGCGAGCGGGCGAGCTCGAAGGAGTAACGCACCACGCGCTCGATGCCGCGCCGCGTGAATACGGACGTCTGCACCGCGACCTCCTCCGGAAAGCCCTTGTACTGGAAGCCGCCGACGTTGGCGTACTCGCCCTCCGTGTTCTCGCGGATGACGACCATGTCGATGTCGCCGCTCTCCATGCCGCGCAGCGGGGAGGTGACGCCCGGCAGGAGGATGCTGGGGCGCTGACAGACGTACTGGTCGAAGCCGCGCCGCATCGGGAGCAGGAGGCCGTTCAGTGTGACGTGGTCCTGGATGTCCGGATGTCCTACCGCGCCGAAGAAGACGGCGTCGAACCCGCGCAGCGTGTCCAGCCCGTTCGCGTCCATCATCCTGCCGTGCTCGAAGTAGTAGTCGGAGCCCCAAGGGAACTCCGTGTACGTAAACTCGACGCCGAACCTGCGCTGCGCGGCGTTCAGCACCTTGATGCCTTCCTCGATGACTTCCGGCCCGATGCCGTCTCCGCGTATGACTGCGACCTGGTGTTTGCCCATGCGCGCGCCTGCCTCCGTTCTCGTGTGGGGTGGTGGGGATTCTCCCACGCTCCCGTCCTCCACGCTACAATTAGGTCGGATAGCGACCCATGAATCCGAACCCTCCCGTCCATCGTAGTACCTCCCGTAGAGAAAGAGTGCCGCGCTATGGCGAGCGGTGAGAACGTGTCCCTCACTCTGACTGCGCAACCGGACGCCGTTCTGGCCTCTCGCGTCGCAACGGGAGACGCGGACTCGCTGGAAGAGCTCTACAACCGCTACGGCGTGCAGGTGTTCAGCATGGCGTACGGGATACTGAAGGACTACGCACTGGCCGAGGACCTCGCGCAGGAGGTGTTCGTGGCTCTCTGGACACGGGCAGGGCGGTTCGACGCGGCGAAAGGCGTCTTCCGTCACTGGTTCCTGCACCTGGCGCACAACCGCGTGATCGACGAGGTACGCCGGAGACGCCGTGTCGCGCTGATGGACGCGAACAGAGCGCCCGAGGACGCGACACTTGGTCTGGTCTCCTCCGGCGACACCGCCGACGAGGCGATCACCGCTGTGCTGGCCGGTGAGGCGCGGGAAGCCCTGCGTTCGCTGCCTGAGGAGCAGCGCATGGTCATCGTAATGGCGTACCTCGAGGGCGCCACACAACAGGAGATAGCGCAGCGCACGGGTACTCCCCTCGGCACGGTGAAGACCCGCCTGCGCCTGGGACTGGAGAAGCTGAGGCAAGCGATGCAGGCACCCGCCGCGGAGGGAGCGTGATGGCCGACGAGCCGTTGGAGCCGCAGACGGAGGGGGCTGACGACGAGATAGCCGACCTGCTACCGGCCTACGCCCTCGGGGCGCTGGACGCAGCGGACGCGCTGGTCGTCGAGCGCGCCCTCGACCGCGAGCCCCGCTATCGGGAGATGCTGGAGCAGCACCTGGAGAGCATTGCCGCGCTCGCCGGTTCTCACGCGTTCGCCGTCCCAAGCTCTGCGGTGCGGGAGCGGGTCATGGGGCGGGTGCGCCCCATGGCTTCCACGCCGGTTGCGCGTCCCGCGCCGCGCGTCCCGTTCTCGCTGCTGGGAGTCGCGGCCGTGCTCGCCATGGCGGTGGTGGGTCTGGGCGCGTTCTCGACGGTGCAGCAGCAGCGCGTGGTGCAGCTGCAGGGCGAGGTGGAAGTGATGACGGCAGAGGCGGAGGTGGTCCGCAGCGACCTCATGGGTCTTACCGACCACGTCGCCGATAGCGTGGCCATGACAGCGCTCACGCCCGCGCAACCCATAGCGCAGGCCGAAGCGGCGCCGAAGGAGCAGGAGGTCCGCAATAGCGCCAGGCACGCCCGGGGGATCCTCATCACGAGGCCGGACGGCCAGAGCATGCTGGTCGTGAAGGGGCTCCGTGCGCTGGAGCCGGGCTTCATCTACCGGGCGTGGTGGTGGGACGAGCAACACCAGACGAAGAGCGCCGCGGTGTTCACGGTGGGTGACCACGGCTATGCGTGGGTGCGGCTGATCGGGTACGCAGGGGACATGAGCATGCTTGGCGTGAGCGTAGAATCGGAGATGGGTGCGGTCGAACCCGGCCCGACGATCGTGCTGCACGGCCACGTTCACGTGGTGGGTGGGGAGCCTGGGCAATAGGGGCTCCCGCCGCCCAGCCCCAAGGGCCCTCACCCCAACCCTCTCCCTCAGGAGAGGGGGCCAGACCTCTGCCCCCACACTCCTCCGCCGGTTCACTCTCACCCGCCGCGCCCTGCGCGGCGACCTCTCCCAAGGGGCGAGGTGGGCTGCAAGATTCCTGCCTGCGTAGGAACGATGGCGCGGGCGCGCTACATGAACTCTGGCGGGTGGTGGTCCGCCCACGGGTGCGCGGCCTCGAACGCGGCGGAGGCCCGGAGGACCGTCGACTCTTCGCCCATGCGCCCGATGAGCATCAGCCCGACGGGCAGGCCCTCGGCGGTGAAGCCGCACGGGATGCTGGCTGCGGGCCTTCCAGTAAGGTTGGCGTGCAGGCAGAACGGCGTGAAGCCCCAGGACGGGTGCACGTCCCGACCGTCGATGGTCTTCGGGTTGCGCTCCACCGGGAACGGGGGCACGGCCATCGTCGGGAGCGCGAGCAGGTCGTACCGCTCGAACAGCTCGTCGAACCAGCGGCGGTGCCACTCTCGCATATGGAGCGCCTCGGCGTAGCGCGACGCGGGCCATGCCTTCGCGTCGGTGAGCCACTTCAGCAGCATCGACGGCAGGAAGTCGCCCTGGCCTCCCTCGATGGCCGGGCCCAAGGTGATGCAGAGGTCCGTGAGCATGAACGTCACGAACGCCCAGATGGCGTCGTCCGTCGTGACGGCGGGCATATCCTCGTCGACGCCGGCGCCCAGCTCAGCGAACGCTTCCGCGCCCGCCTGTGCGAGCGCCAGCACCTGCGGGTCGACGGGCTGGCCGTCCATCGCGCCGCCCCACGCGATACGCAATCCGTCCACGGACGGTGCTTCGACCCCCGCGAGGTAGTCAGTTTCGGGCTGCCCCAGCGAGCGCGGGTCGCGCGCGTCTGGCCCGGCGAGGATGCTCAGGAGCAGGGCGGAGTCGCGCACGTTGGTGGACATGGGGCCGTTCTGCGAGAGCCCTCCCCACGTCGTGCTCGCGGTGTAGTCGCCGGGCACGCGTCCCGCGCCGGGTTTGATGCCGTACACGCCGCAGAAACTGGCGGGGATGCGGATGGAGCCGCCCGCGTCGCCGCCATTGCAGAGCGGCACGAGCCGGGCCGCGAGCGCTGCGCCGGAGCCGCCGCTGGACCCGCCGGAGGTGCGCGTCGTGTCCCACGGGTTGAAGCACGGTCCCGCGATCGTGCTCTCGGTCGTCCCCTTCCAGCCGAAGTCGGGCGTGTTCGTCTTACCGACGACGATGGCGCCGCTCGCGCGTATGCGCTCCGAGACGATGTCGTCGTTCTGCGGGACGTTGTCGCCGAACAGGAGGGAGCCGAAGGTGGTGCGGATGCCTTTCGTGGCGTTGAGGTCCTTGATGCCGAACGGAACGCCGTGCAGTGGGCCCAACTCCTCGCCCGCGATGACCGCCGCCTCGGCGCGGTGCGCCTCGGCCATCGCCTGCTCCGGCACAGTGGTGATGAACGCACGCAGCTCGCCGTCGTACTTCGCGATGCGCTCGAGGAAGTGGGCCGTCACCTCGACGGGCGAGACCTGCCGCTCGCGGATGAGGCCTGCCAGCTCGGAGGCGGTGAACCCGGTGAGGTCTGCGTCCGCCATACGGTTACGACACCTCCGCGAAGCGGGCTATGGAGAAAGGCGCGATGTCTATGTCGCTCGCGCCGGTCGCTATCTGCTGCGCCATCGCTTTGCCGGAGATGATCGCGAGCGTGATGCCCTTGTAGCCGTGGCCGGTCGACAGGTAGAGCGACTCGGTCCCTGGCACTGGGCCGAGGATGGGCATCTGGTCAGGGGAGTAGGGGCGCAGGCAGGCGGTGAGGTCGCGTATCGGCGCGTCGAGAACGTTCGGCGCGATGCGTATCACCGCTTCGAGGATGCTGTTCTGCGCCTCCATCGTAGGGTAGGGGTCGAACCCGACCAGTTCCTCGGTGGTGCCCACAAGCAGGTCGCCGCCCGCCTTCGGTAGCACGTAGCCGGTCTCGTGGAAGATGGAGTGCGTCGGCATCGGCACGCCGTCCGGCGGCGAGACGTGCACGATCTGCCCGCGCAGCGGGACGACCGGCACCTCCATGCCCAGCCATTCCGCCGTGTGCTGCGACCACGGGCCGTTCGCCACGAGCACCGCGCCCGCCTCGATGCGTTCGCCTGATGCGAGAGTCACGCCGCACGCGCGGCCGCCCTCGCGCAGCACGCCGTTCACCTCGGCGGTGCGTATCGACACGCCGCGCTTCTCGCACGCCTGCGCGAGCGCTATGGCGAACGGGTACGCCTCCAACTGCTTCTCGGTGGTGTATGCCGCGCCGAGCGCTTCCTCGGTGAGCCAGGTGCCGAGTGAGCGTACCTGCGTCTCGTCGAGCCACTCGACCTCGATGCCGATCTCGCGCTGCCAGCCCATCTGCGCCTGCAGGTCATGGGCTTCCTCCTCGTCGAGCGCGGGTCGGAGGATGGGGATGTCTGAGAAGAGGTAGTCGACACCCGACTCGGCAACCAGCGTCTCCGCGATCTCCGTGTGCATGCGGATGGCGTCCAGCAGGAAGCGCGTGTACTCGATGGAGTAGCGGTGCCTGCCGACGGCCCCCAGTTCGCCCGCCGCGCCGCCGGATGCGCCGCTGGCGATGGCGTCGCGCTCCACGATGACGGAGCGTATGCCGTGCTCCGAGGCGAGGAACCAGGCAGTGGCGCAGCCCATGACCCCGCCGCCCACGACGACGACGTCCGCGGTCCCGTTGGTGGTCATGGGGAGGTCACCGCCTCACCCTGGTAGATGCCGGCGTACGGCGTCTCGGTCGCGTCGTCGAGGGTGAAGAAGACCATCTGGACGATGCGGGCGTTGCGGGCGAGAGTCAGGCCGTGTGGATTGTAGACGACGAGTTGTATCTGCGACCTGCCGGTGTAGCCCGCGTCCCAGACGGCGTTGTGCGCCGCCGCGCCGTTCCGGAGCAGCGTGGAGCGCGGCTTGGCGAGCGCCATGACGTGGCGGGGCAGGGCGACGGTCTCGTTGAGGCGCACCGCGTAGACGCCCGGCTCCAGGTGCACATAGCCGTTCTCGTCGAACGCCAGGTCCTGCGTCTCGGCGAGTATACGGTCGCTGTTGCTGACGCCGATACGGCCCGCGCCTGTGAACGTGGCGATGGACTCGAGCGTCATGTCGAAACCGTTGGGCTGCAACTGCTCGTCGATGTCAAGGAACCCCGTGATGAGCAGCGGGGTATCCGAGAACATGGCGCGTATCTGTTGCGACGAGAGGACGCCCATGGGCGCGAATCGACCTCGGCAGACGGGATGGTACGTCAGACTATAGCAGCGTGGGGCAGGGGCGCCAAAGGGCGGTTACTCGGAGGCGTCCAGTCGGTTCAAAGGGCCGCTCCATCCTAGGAGGAGGCGGTCGGCGGTCAGGAGTTGGTGACCTTCGAGTGCTGTAGCCACGATGAGACGGTCCGCAGGATCGCCGTGCAGATCCTGAAGCAGACCCGCGCGGACCGCGATGCCGCCGTCTACGGGGATCTCGTTCAACCCGCGGCTGATCAGGTCACGCCGCCAAGAGGCGACGTCGGAGAGGAGATCGAGTTGTCCCTTCTGAACGCGCATGGCGATCTCCCAGAAGGAGATAGTGGAGACGGCTGCTTCGTTCTCTTCGAATGCCTGCTCGATTACCTGGCGGGCGCGTGGGCCCAGCTTCGGGCTGCCTTCGCCCTGCCACCAGAGCGCATGCGTGTCGAGCAGTATCAAAAGAGGTCATCCTCGTCGCCGCCGTCCTTCTCGAACCATTCCGCCGGCATCGGTTCGACGATGTCCGCGTAGGCCTTCATGAGGTGCCGGTACTCGCCGAAGACCAGTTTCCGTTTCTCATGGTACGGGACCACCCTTGAGACGGGGCGACCGTTCTTGGTGACGACTATCTCCTGGCCGCTCTCCGCGACCTCATCCATGAGTTTGAGGCACTTTGCCTTGAACTCCGACGCCTTGATGGTCCGGACGCCGCCAAGCGTGGTCTCGTCGCTTGCAGTCATAGGTTCCTCCTCTATGCCTTGCCGAGCATACCATAGTCAATGACCATGGTCACATTATCAGGCAGTGTCGCCGTTCAGTCCCCACGCCGCCGCGGGCTATAATGACGCGAGTCCTCATCCGGCCCGCGCCAGGCGGCGTGAGTTGGTATCCCAGGAGCCGTCTGTGGAATTCGACATCACGTTTCGCGGCCTCGTCCTCTTCGGTCTGGAGATCCGCTTCTATTCGCTGGCGATCCTCGCGGGGCTGCTCGCGGGTATCGTGCTGGCGCACCGGGAGGCGAAACGCCTCGGCGAGAACCCGGACCACGTCCTGAACATCGCGGTGCTCGGCGTCGTGTTCGGCCTCATCGGGGCGCGGCTCTACCACGTAATTGACCTGTGGAGCTTCTACTCCCAGAACCCCGGCCAGATATTCGTCCTTCGCGCCGGGGGCATAGGCATCTTCGGCGCGATAGCGGGCGCGGCGCTCGCACTCGCGCTCTACGTCCGGTGGGTGAACAGCCGGGCGCGGGCAGGGCGGGGGCAGCGCATCCGCGCGTTCCGCTGGTTCGACATCGGAGCGCCCGCTTTTCTGTTAGGCCAGGCCGTCGGAAGGTGGGGCAACTTCTTCAACAAGGAGCTATACGGGCCGGAGACAACGCTGCCTTGGGGCATCCCCGTGGGCCCGGACCACCACTTCCCGTGGGACTCAGGCGCGGCTGCGTACTTCCATCCCCTCTTCCTCTACGAATCACTGCTCAGCCTGCTGGGCGTCATCGTCCTGCTATGGATGGGCCGCCGCTTCGCCCGGGTCCTCCGGCAGGGGGACATCCTCTTCCTCTACCTCATCTGGTACGCGCTGGAGCGCTCCGCCCTGGAGCTCCTGCGCAGCGGCAACTGGAAGGTCGGCGACGTGCCCGTTGCTCACCTCGTCTCCGCCGGGATGGTCGTCATCGCTCTGCTTGCGCTCGTCTTGTGGCGCAGGCCGCCATACCTCGAGTCCGGCAGGGAGGACTCCCGCCGGGCCGACAGCAGGCCGGCTGAGCAACCGGCTGCCCGATCACGCGCTGCAGAGCGGCGGGCGCGCCGGCGCACGCAGGGGTCGGACCCGGAGTAGTTCCCTGAGGGGCTGGAGCACACCGAGCGTTCCGGAGAGATTCCTCGGCTCCGCTGCGCTTCGCTCGGAATGACGATTAGTTGGAGTACGCGGCCAACCCGGATGCGGCCTGCTCGTCCAGCAGCCACGTCAGCGTGCCGTCGTGCGGCGCGACGAGCGCGGCGGGCAGGGGAGGTCCGTCGGCGGCGGGATGGAGCGCGAGCCGCACTGCATCCGTCTTGTCGCGTCCCTGCGCGAGGAAGACGACGCGCCGCGAGGCGTTGACGAGCGGCAACGTGGCTGTGATGCGCCAGGCATCCATCTGCGGCACCCGGTTGGCGACGAAGAGCCGCTCTTGCTCCTCCATCGCGCTGGTGTCCGGGAAGAGAGACGCCGTGTGTCCGTCGGGGCCGATGCCGAGCAGCAGCAGGTCCGGGCGCACGGGTCCGTCGCCGAACAGACGTCGCAGCGCGTCCTCCACGACTCCGGCTGACTCTTCCGGGGTCGTACCCTCTGTCCGTATGGGGATGACGCTCGCCTGCGCCGCGGGGTCGTGGGAGAGCAGCGCTTCGTTCGCCGTGCGCTGGTTGCTGTCGGGGTGGTCCGAGGGGACCCAGCGCTCGTCGCCCCAGAACACGGTCGTGGCGCGCCACGGCATGGCGTTGGAGCAGGGCGGCTCGGCGAGCTTGCGATAGAGCGCCTCCGGCGTACTTCCGCCGGACAGCCCCCATACGAAGCGCCCTCGTTCCCGCACGGCCTCCTGCGCCGATGCCAGAACCAGGTCCGCCGCGGCCTGCGTCAGCGTGGCGGGAGAGGGGAAGACGCGCACGTCCGCCATGGTGCGCTAGGACTGCCGCCTCACGGCGTGGCCGCCGAACTGGTTGCGCATCGCCGCGAGCAGCCTGAAGGCGAACTGGTTCTCGTCGCGGGAGCGGAAGCGCGCCTGCAGCGCCATCGAGATCACCGGGAGGGGCACCGCGAGTTCGATGGACTCCTCCACCGTCCAGCGCCCCTCGCCCGAGTCGTCAACCCAGGGCGCGATGCCGGAGAGCGAAGCGTCTTCGTCCAGCGCTGCGGCGGTGAGGTCGAGCAGCCACGAGCGCACGACGCTCCCGTGCCGCCATATCTCCGCGATCTGGCCGACGTCGAGGTCGAAGCTCTGCTTGGCGCGCATCAGTTCGAAGCCTTCGGCGTACGCCTGCATGAGGCCGTACTCGATGCCGTTGTGGACCATCTTCACGAAGTGTCCCGCGCCGAGCGGCCCCACGTGGGCGTAGCCCGTCTCCGGTGTCGGCGCGAGCGTGCGGAACACCGGTTCCACCAGCGCGACGGCTTCCTCGCTGCCGCCCACCATGAGGCAGTAGCCCTCGGCGAGCCCCCAGATGCCGCCGCTGACGCCCGCGTCCACCATCTCGATGCCGCGCCGCCGCAGGGACTCGCCGCGCCGCATCGAGTCGTTGTAGTTCGAGTTGCCCCCATCCACCACGAGGTCGCCGGACTCCAGCACGTCGCCCAGCGCGGCGACGGTCGCCTCAGTCGGGTTGCCTGACGGCACCATCACCCAGACCACGCGGGGGGCCGGCAGCGCCTCTACGAACCCTTCAAGGGAGTCCACTACCTCGCAACCGGATGCGGCGGCCGCTTGGCGCGTGTCGGGGTCGCGGTCATAGGAGACGACGCGGTGCCCGCCGCGGCGCAGGCGCTCGGACATGTTGCCTCCCATGCGTCCCAGCCCCACCATGCCGATGTCCATAGCCTTCCTCCTGTGATAAGGGGTCCCGCGCCGTGTCAGCTGCGCGCCTGCGCCAGCAGGCCGCACTTCGCCTCGATGCTCTCCAGCAACTGGCGATATGAGCCCGCGAACGCATCCACGCCGTCGCTGAGCAGCTTGTCGGTGACGGCGTCCATGTCCACGCCCGCGTCCTTCAGCGCGGCGAGCGTGGCGTTGGCCTCCTGCTCCGTACCCTCCAGTGTGAGCGCGGAGACGCCGTGGTCCAGCGTGGCCTGCAGCGTGTCCGGCGGCATCGTGTTCACGGAGTCCGGGCCGATGAGGTTGTCGACGTAGAGCGTGTCGGGGTAGGCCGGGTTCTTGGTGCTCGTGCTGGCCCAGAGCGGACGCTGCACCTGCGCGCCCTGCGCCCGCAGCGCTGCAAAGTCGTCCCGTGCGAACCGCTCCTCGAAGAGTGCGTACGCGGCGCGCGCGTTCGCTATCGCCGCCTTCCCCTGCAGCGACGCATCGGCACCGCTCTCTTCGAGCGCCTTGTCGACGGCCGTGTCCACGCGGCTCACGAAGAACGATGCCACGGACGCCACGCGCCCGAGCGGTCCTCCGCTCCGTGTGAGCGTCTGCAAGCCGCTGGCGTAGGCGTCCATCACGCGCCGGTAGGCGTCGAGCGCGAAGATGAGGGTGACGTTGACGTTGATGCCCTCGCCGATGAGTTGCGTGATGGCGGGCAGGCCCTCGGGCGTCCCCGGCACCTTGATCATCACGTTCGGCTCGCCCACCGCCTCCCACAGGCGGCGCGCGTCACGCACCGTGCCCTCGGCGTCGTAGGCGAGGGTGGGGGCGACCTCGAGCGAGACGAAGCCGTCGCGTCCGCCACAGGCGTCGTAGACGGGGCGGAGCGCCTGCGCGGCGGCGCGGATGTCCTCGACCGCGAGCGCCTCGAATATCTGTGTGGGGGACTTTCCTTCGCTCGACAGCGCGGCGAGCGAGGCGTCGTAGTCCGGGCTCCCGGAGATGGCCTTCTCGAAGATGGTGGGGTTGGACGTGAGGCCGGTGACGCCGTCCTCCACGAGCCGCTCGAGTTCGCCGTTCACCAGCATATCGCGGCTGATGTAGTCCACCCAGGTGGACTGTCCGAGCGCAAGGTTGCGGCGGATAGTGTTCTCCATGGTGCTGCCTCCTGATCTCACTTGCTCGCTGCAGCGTCGCGCTCCAGCGCCTTCACCTTCTCCAGCCTGCGGACGTGGCGCTCCTCGCCGGTGAAACGCGCCGACAGGAAGGCCGCGAGCGCCTCGCGGGCGGTCTCCGGCCCGATGACGCGTCCGCCGATGCAGAGCACGTTCATATCGTCGTGCTCAACACCCTGGTGCGCCGAGTACGTGTCGTGGCACATCGCGGCGCGGACGCCGGTCACCTTGTTGGCCGCGATACTCGCGCCGACGCCGCTGCCGCAGACGATGACGCCGCGCTCCGCATCCCCACCCGCGACGGCGCGCGCCACGAGCGCGGCGAAGTCGGGGTAGTCGTCGTCCGCGTCGAACTCGTGCGCGCCGAGGTCGAGCACGTCGTGGCCCCATGCCGTGAGCATCGCGGCAACGTCGGTCTTGAGTGCGAACCCTGCGTGATCGGCTGCTATGGCTAGGCGCACTGCGGCTCCTGTCGGTCCCGTCTGTTACGCGTGCGGCATCGCACGCCTGCACCCCTATCGTACCAGCAGTCCGGCCTGCGCGGGGGTTAACGTCCATACGGACGAACGTGGCGCACCTGCATCGGGCGAAGGCTTACGCAACGCATAAGCCGGTCGCCGTGCGGCCCGCAAAACCCACGCCCCGGCGGGAGATAAATCCACGTTAACAACACACGGCACCGCAACCCGCTCACCGGAGCGGTCGTGATGCCGTGTGAAATGGCCAGGAAAAAGGGTGCTATGCGACGGGATTCTTCCGGGGCCTGCCTCGGCGGCGTCCGTCCGACGTCCAGAAATAGACGGTGGTGGCGGAGCGGCGGACGTCCAGTTTCTTGCCCAACGCCTCGGCCGCTGCATTGAGCCTTCGCCGGATGGCCTGTGTCGTCTCGCCCTCTCCGGCCTCCAGCTTGCCCGCCTCGCCGGGAGCCACGCGCTGGATGTAGCCGATGTATTCCTGCAAGAGTGCGGCGCGCTTACCCGTTGCACTGTTCGCGCGGGCTTCGCCTATCGAAACGATGTCGAAAGTGGGCATTCCACTACCTCCTGTATGCGGCAGCTGTGTCGAATCACTGCCCGTTGCACGGGCAGGATAACGCGCCGAATCCGATAAGTCCAGTGTCAGTTTCGATAGCAAGGTCTGTACGCTATGAACCCTGACATAACGTTAAGTCGTGGTGGGTTGTTGGCGCGCGTTGCATGCGCATTTGTACCGCGTGGGGGAGGGCATATGATACCGGGAACAATGCGCTTCGACACACGTGATGCGTAATGGACGGACTACACAAGATGAGGAACGCACCATCCGGCTGTCGACGGAGGCGCCGAACGGTCGCTTCGTGGCTCCATACGTTGGTTCGTCCATGCTAGGATAGTGCGAGCCTGTCTGCTCACAGAGCAACCGGCCCCAACGGAACCATGGACCTCCCTCCTGCCGTAGATGCTCACCGCCATGCCGCAACGCCGGACAACTCCGGCGAGTTCGCCGCGCTCCTCGCTGCCACCAGCGTGCAGCGCACCGTGCTCGTGCAGCCGGAGCCTTCCAACGACGCCACGGATGCGGCGCTTGCTACTGCAGCCGAAGACGAACTCGTAGCTGCTGCCACCGTGTGGGTGGACGTAACGTCGCGGGACATCGGGAAGACACTCAAGCAACTGGAGCGCAACAAGAAGGTACGGGGAGTCTTCCTCCCGGCATACCGCGAGGAAGACAACCACTGGCTGACACAGCCCGCTGTACTGGAAGGTCTTCGCGAGACGGCGAAACACGGGTTCAGCCTCGACGTCATCGTGGAACCGCGCCAGGTACCCTCCGTGCGCGATCTGGCCAATGCGATCCCGGACCTGCGTATCGCCCTGGCGCACATCGGCTCGCCGTTCATCGCTCGGAGCGAGCGGGAGCCGTGGGGCGTACACATGCTCAACCTCGCGCCCTGCGCCAACGTCTCGGTCAAGCTGAGCGGCCTCGTGACACTGGACACGGAGCCGTGGAGCACGGCCCACCTCAGGTTGTTCGTGGAGCCTATGGTGCGCCTCTTCGGCTACCGCCGCATGATGTTCGGCAGCGACTGGCCGAACCACCTGTCCGTTGCATCTTACGAACAGGTGCTGCAGGCGACGATCGAAGCAGCGGGGCCCATGACTGACGTTCAGCTCGCCGACGTGCTCGGCGGCACCGCCGCGGCGTTCTACCGCCTCGATTGAGGCATCTACGCACCCGTGCGGGAACTTCGTTACGATTCTGTTACGCCTCCCCTGCGCTCCGCTTTCTCCCCTTGCCTCGCCGCGTTCCAGCGCATAGGCTTCTGTTAAACCCCGCACGTTGGGATGCTTGGCAAGTGTGCCGCCGGACGATGAGAAGACGCCTCTTTCCCATACTTCTTGCGCTGGCTGCGCTGACCGCTTTCCTGCCGGGATGCAGCGCTGAGGAGGCCCCGCTTCCCACGCCGACCCCCACCGTGTCCGATACGAAGAACGGAGTACCGATGCCGCAGCAGTACGACGCGCCCCCGGCGCTGACCATAGACCCGGAGAAGAGCTACACCGCAACCTTCAAGACCGAGAAGGGAGACATCGTCATCGAGCTCTTTGCTGACAAGGTCCCGAACACCGTCAACAACTTCGTCTTCCTCGCCCGCGATGGCTTCTACGACAACACGACGTTCCACCGCGTGATCCCGGACTTCATGGCGCAGGGTGGCGACCCGACCGGAACGGGCCGGGGCGGGCCGGGCTACCGGTTCGCGGACGAGTTCCATCCCAGCCTGAGGCACGACAAGCCCGGCATCCTCTCCATGGCCAACGCCGGGCCGAACACGAACGGCAGCCAGTTCTTCATCACCCACGGCCCGACGCCGCACCTGGACAACCGCCACGCCGTATTCGGGCAGGTGACGGAGGGGTTGGACGTGCTGATGTCCATCAGCGTTCGCGACCCCCAGGCGGCACAGACGCCGGGCGACGCCATACACACGATCGAGATCACCGAAGAGTAACCAGTACCGCCGTGCCTCGAGACAGGCCGGCGCAGGGATCGAACGAGAAGCAAGAGAAGAAGAGGAGGGTCACTGCAATGATACGTGCGGAATATATCTGGGTAGACGGCACCGAGCCTACGGCGAAGCTCCGCTCCAAGGCGAAGGTCATCGAGAAGACGAAGAAGCTGGAGGACCTCCCCATCTGGGGATTCGACGGCTCCTCGACGAACCAGGCCCCCGGCGATGCGTCCGACTGCGTGTTGCGGCCCGTCTTCTGCTGCCCCGACCCGATCCGCGGCGGGGACAACATCCTCGTCCTGGCCGAGGTGCTGCTGCCGGACATGTCTCCCCATCCCACGAACACGCGCGCGACCTGCGCCGTTGCCGCCGAGAAGTACGCGGGCCTCGAATTCTGGTTCGGCATCGAACAGGAGTACACGTTCTTCAAGGGCACCCGCCCGCTCGGCTTCCCGGAGGGCGGCTATCCTCCCCCCCAGGGCGGCTACTACTGTGGCGTCGGCGCGGACGAGGTGTTCGGACGCCCCGTCGTTGAGGCGCACCTCGAGAACTGCCTCCAGGCGGGGCTGGGCATCTCCGGCATCAACGGCGAAGTCATGCCGGGACAGTGGGAGTTCCAGGTCGGCCCGCTCGGCGCGCTGGACGTGTCCGACCAGCTCTGGGTCGCCCGCTGGCTGCTCTACCGCACCGGCGAGGACTTCGACATCAACGCCACGCTGGACCCCAAGCCCGCGCGCGGCGACTGGAACGGGGCAGGAGCGCACACCAACTTCTCCACCAATGCCATGCGCAGCAGCTATCAGCCCAACATCGACGCCGCCGAGGCGCTGAAGACGCGCCACGACCTCCACATCGCCAACTACGGCTACCGCATCGAGGAGCGCCTGACCGGCCTTCACGAGACCGCCTCCTACAAGGAGTTCAAGTACGGCGTCTCCGACCGCGGCGCCTCCGTCCGCATCCCCTGGCAGGTCGAGGTCGAGGGCAAGGGCTACATCGAAGACCGTCGGCCCAACGCCAACATGGACCCGTACACCGTCACCCGTCTCATCATGGAGACGGTGGGCGACGTGGCCATGGCCAAGTAGCCGCGCGTCGACAGACCATGCGGTAAACGATGAAAGGAGCCGTCCAACCGGACGGCTCCTTCGCATACTCATCCATCGGGAGTAACGCAATGGCGACCGAAGAAGTAGCAATCGTTGCAAGGAACCCGGACATCGTCGGGGAGAACCCGCTATGGAACCCCGACGACCAGCGCCTCTACTGGACCGACAACCGGTCGCTGCGCGTACACCGCCTGGACCCGGCGACCGGCGCGGTCGAGACGGTGGTTGAGGGCCATCCGTTCTACGCGTTCACGCTCCAGGCGGACGGTTCGCTGCTGCTGTTCATGGACCGCACGCGGGTAGGGGTGGCACAGGCCGGCGGACCCGTCAGGCTCGTCATCGATGGACTGCCGGGGGAGAGAGAGGCCCGCTTCAACGACGTCGTCGCTGACCGGTCCGGGCGCGTCGTGGCGGGCGTCATACCGTCCGAAGGCGGGACCGGCTCGCTCTACTCGATCGGGCCGGACGGGTCAGCCGCTCAGCTTGCGAGCGGGATCGAGATGCCCAACGGCATGGCCTTCTCGTCCGACGACCGGCTCCTCTACGTCGCCGAGACCCGAGGCAGGCGCATCGCCATGTTCGACTACGACCTCGACTCAGGGACGGTCTCCAACCAGCGCGTCTTCATCGACCTCTCCGGCGGGGAAGGCGGCTCGCCCGACGGCATCACGCTCGACGCGGACGGCTGCCTATGGGTCGCGCTGTCGGGAGGCTGGTCCGTCGTGCGGTACGACCCCTCAGGCGCGGAGGTGACGCGGGTGGAGTTCCCCGCCCGCAAGATAACCAGCATCGGCTTCGGGGACGGGGACCTCTCCACCGCGTACGTCACCTCGTCGAGCAGGCAGTCCGTGCCGGGCGAGGAGATCGGTCCGGAAGGCGGGGCGCTCTTCGCATTCCGCCCTGGCGTGGCGGGCGTTCCGGAGCACCGGTCGAACGTCAGCGTGGAGGGTGGGTCGCCTATCCGGTGAAGGTGCGGCGGAACTTGACGAGGTTCTCTTCCACGACGACCTTCGGGCGCTGGCGGGGTTCGCCGGTCTCCTCGATATCGACGTGGATGAACCATGGCCCCGGCTCTCGTATCGCCTGATCGAGCGCCTCCTCGAACGCCTCGACGGTGGACGCCCGCACGACATTCCTGATGCCGGAGGCGAGCGCGACCCCTCCGAGGTCGGTGCCGGTGGACGTGTGCGTCGGTTGGCCGCCCGTCTCGAACCACATCTGGTTGTCCCACACGATGTGCACGAGGTTCGGCGGCGCCTGACGGGCTATCGTCGCAAGCGAGCCGAGGTTCATCAGCAGCGAGCCGTCGCCGTCCATGACGAACACCTTGCGGTCGGGCGCGGCCATCGCCACGCCCAGGGCGATGGACGACACCAGTCCCATCGCGCCCCACGTGTAAAGGTTCGCGTCGCGGTCGCCGGACGCGAAGAGGTCGAACGTCGCCGGGCCGAGGTTGGCGATGATGGGTTCGTTGTCGACCCTGCGCACCAGCGCGGCGATGCCCTCACGACGTAGCACGTTTCGCTCCCACCAGCTGCGCGTACCAGAGGATGGCCACCGGCATCCTGCTCGCGTACGCCAGCTCTATCGCGCCGTCGACGTACTTCTGCACCTCGTCCTCGCGCTGCGGCGCGTAGTGCTGGATGTGCAGCGTATCGAGGATCGCGGGTATCGGTCGCGCGGACGTCACCTGCACCTCGTTGAACTCGCTCAGCCCACCCCGCATCCCGATGAACAGCGGAACGGGGATGCGGTAGCCGGTGAGCAGTTGCGCCAGCGCGTTGATCGTGTTGCCGAACCCGCTGCTCTGCATGAACATCGCCGCGCGGCCGCCGGCGGCGTAGATGCCCGCCGCGATGCCGACCGCCTCCTCCTCCCGCGACGCGGGCACGACAGTGAACGCGGGGTCGGCTTCCAGCTTGGAGAGCACCTGCCAGTTGATGGCGTCAGGCACGTAGGTGGCGTGCCAGACCTCGTGCTCGCGCAGGCTCTCTACAACGACGTCGGACCAGTGCATAGCCGCCGGATTATAGAACAACCGCGGCGACAGCGGTGCAGGAAGGAGCCGCAGTCCCCTGGCTATGGAAGGTGAGCAGGTCTCGATTGGCTATAATCTCAGGTGTATGCCCTCCCACCGCCTCAACAAGGGATGAAGAACCGCGACGCGAGATACAAGCAGATTTCGTTGCCGATGGCAGTCTTGGCGGTTGTGTTCCTTGCTGCGTGCGCATCTCCGACCCCGACTCCAACCTCGACTCCGACGCTGACCCCAACGCCTACCCCCGCTCCACCGGAGGCGCCTGCCGCACCAACAGTGAAGTCCCTGGGTGCCACCGTCATCGAGGCGTCGTGGGAAGAACCGGACAGCGAGCGCCCGGTTAGCGGATATGAGTACCGCTTTCGTAGCGAATCCAGGCCATGGGTCGAAGTACTGGACACGGGCCACGTAGAGCGCAGCGTAAGGATCGTCGGCCTGACACCAGGAACGATGTACGTCGTACAGGTCCGGGCGCTGAGCGGCGTCGGCCCCGGCCCTTGGTCCGGCCCCGGGTCTTCGCCGACGGAAGCGCCCCCAACAGCGACTCCGACGCCGACTCCAACTCCAACTTCAACGCCGACGCCTACTCCAACCTTAACCCCCACTCCCACGCCGACCCCGACGCCGGTCCCAACCTCCACGCCAACCGCGACACCAAGGCCGCCCCCAACGCCCACACCCACGCCCACGCCGGACTACGTTGCCATCACGAAACAGGCGGTCGTGAAGGTAGAGACAGAGCGGGCGCAAGGGTCAGGCTTCTTCGTAGGCGTCAACGGTCAGCGCGGGCTGGTGCTGACCAGCTACCACGTCATCGACTCCAGCCTGAACAACGTCAGGGTTGTTGTCGGTTCAGAAACCTACGATGCGACTGTGCTGGGTTACGACGCTGAGAAAGATGTGGCCATGCTCCGGGTGTGCTGCTCGTCGTCGTTCGACTACCTCGCGATGAGCCCTGAACAGCCTCTTTCGGGAACGCGGGTCATAGCCGTCGGGTTCCCGCTCGGGAGTAACGATGCAGTGATCACGAGCGGGATCGTGTCGCGGACCTTCTTCGATGATGACCACGGGGCGCACATCGTGCAGACTGACGCACCGCTCAACCCCGGGAACAGCGGCGGACCTCTCGTATCGCTGTCAACCGGAGAAGTTGTTGGCATACCGACCAGCGTGATACGGCGGTCGGGAGGGATATCCGTGGAAGGCACCGGCTATGCAGTAGCGAGCAGCAGCATCGTTACCATCCTCGGCGATCTGGAGTCGGGTGCCCTGAGACATGCGCCTCCATAACTCCCGCACCGCGTCCGGCCTGTCCGCGTTACGGCTCGACCAACTGCACGTAGAAGCAGTAGATGATCAGCCCGTAGGCGGGCAAACAGACGAGGAAGTAGACGAGATACGAGGCCCTGGTCGGCTTGAGGCCCTCGTCCACAGTCCCTCCTGCCGCCTCTATGGCCTTCCTTCGCGCCCGCTTACTGCACCACTGCACGAACTTGCGAACGACGTATCCGGCGACCGCGCCGTAGATGGCGGCCTGCAGTACGGAGTCCCTGCCCAACGGCTCCCAGCCCGTGAGCCCTGCCAGCCAGACCGCCCCGGCAGCGAGCCCGGCGCCCGCCGCCGCGGAGAGGAGGTCCCAGATGTGTTCCGCCTCCATGGACAGAAGGCCACACAGAGCGCCGAGCGCGGCGAAAGCGATCGCCAGAGGCAGTTTCAAGTCCGGGCCGCCGACCCATTCCAAAAGCAAGCCGACGCCATAGCCGACGAACCATCCGACGACGCCGAGGACGACAAAGGGCAGGTTGCCGGGCATGCTGCGCGCCTTTGCTCCTAACTCGTTTGCCGCATCATAGCCGTCCCTCCTGGCCGCGCACATACCCGTACGTGTGCGCTACAATCTCTCCAGATCGACCTACCGCCCGATAGAGCCGAAGGAGGTTTCGCCTCATGCTTACCGCACAGGAGAACAAAGACCTCACCAGTGTGATGCCCGGCACGCCGATGGGCGAGCTGTTCCGGCGTTACTGGCACCCCATCGCGGCTGCCGCCGAACTCGACGACCGCCCCACGAAGGCGGTGCGCGTCCTCGGCGAGGACCTCGTCCTCTACAAGGACAGGTCGGGCACCTTGGGCCTCATCGAACGCTTCTGCCCCCACCGGCGGGTCGACCTCTCCTACGGCATACCGGAGGAGCACGGTCTGCGCTGCATGTACCACGGCTGGATGATGGACGAGACCGGCCAGTGCATCGAGCAACCTTTCGAGGAGACGGTGCACCCGGATGGACGCTTCAAGGAGAAGGTGAAGATCGCGGGCTACCCGGTCGAGTCCTACGGCGGCCTCGTGTTCGCCTACATGGGCCCGCAGCCCGCGCCGCTGCTCCCGCACTGGGAGACGTTCGAGTGGGAGGGCGGCTGGAGCGACATCGGTATCGTCGAACTCCCCTGCAACTGGCTGCAGTGCATGGAGAACTCGATGGACCCGGTGCACCTGGAGTGGCTGCACGGCTACTGGGGCGTCCGGCAGCAGCAGGACAAGGCGGTCAAGCTGGGCCTCGCCGAGGCCGACTCCTTCCCCACCGTGCCGCGCAGGCACCAGAAGATCGGGTTCGACGTCTTCGACTACGGCCTCATCAAGCGCCGCGTCGTCGAGGGCACCACCGAGGACGACCACGACTGGAAGGTCGGGCATCCGGTGCTGTTCCCGAACGTGCTCTTCGTCGGCAGCATCGTCAACTGCACGCTCCAGTACCGCGTGCCGGTGGACGACACCCACACGATGCACATCACGTGGTTCTTCTACCGCGCCGCAGAGGGCGCCGAGCCGCCGAAACAGGAGAAGGTGCCGTACTGGTACGTCAACCTCTACGAGCCTGACGGCACGCTCATCCCGGACCTCGTGAACCACCAGGACTTCGTCGCGTGGATCACGCAGGGACCGAATGCAGAGCGCCACCGCGAACACCTCGGCGAGTCCGACCGCGGCCTCATCCTCTATCGCAAGGTGCTGAAGGAGCAGGCCGGCATCGTCGAGGACGGCGGCGACCCGATGGGCGTTGTGCGCGACCCGGAGGTCAACAAGCGCATCGACCTGCCGCTCGAACGCTGGCAGGCGCTCTCCGACGTGACGTGGATGACGCGCTACATGCCGCTTCAGCAGGGCGAGCCGGCCGAGCTGGTCTCCACCATTGAGCAGGTGCTCAGCACGTGGGCAGGGGAGAAGCCCTGGACGGAGGCGCAGGCCACGCTCAACCAGTAGGGCCGCGCACCACGAGACGTATATAAAGGGGCGCCCATAGCGGGCGCCCCTTCATTGTCATTCCGAGCGAAGCCGAGGAATCTCTCGGGCGGTCTGGTGTAGGGGCTCCCCTCGTGGGTGCCCTGCGCCCCTAGAGGTTGTAGAACTCCTTCGCGTTCGTCTCCAGGATCTTCCGCGCGACCGCGTCGCTGATGCGCCCCTCGCTCGCCCACTTCTTGACCTCGTCGAGCGCGGCGAGGTTCGCGGACGGGTCCGAGTGGCAGTAGTCTGTGCCGATGATGAGGTTGTCCTCGGTGCCGAAGTCCAGCAGGTGCTCGATGTGGTCCATCGGGTCTATCGTCACGTACAGCCGGTCCTCCTTGAAGAGGTCACGCTGCAGATCGAACGCCGCCGAGCGGTCGTGCAGCGCCAGCGACCGCTGCACCATCCCCAGGTTGGAGAGCGCATAGGAGATCCACGCTCCGCCCGCCTCGATGAACCCGAACTTGAGGTTCGGGAACTTGCTCGGAAGCCTGCTGGAGACGACCGCCATGAACGCCGCCATCACCGGGAAGCCTCTGTCCCACTCGCGGCCGGGCAGGGGGTGGCCGGTGTGGATGCAGAGCGGCATGTTCAGCGAGTCCGCCTCCTCGTACACCGGGAAGAAGTGCTTGTCGCTCACGGGTTTGTCGAGGTCGAACCCGCGCTTGAAGATGGCACACGCGCCGTTCTCCTTCGCCCAGCGCAGCTCCGCGACCGCCTTGTCGGGGTCGAGCAGGGGCAGCACAGCCGCCCAGCGCAGGCGTCCGTCGCTCATCGCGCAGCGGTCGGCGAGCCAGCGGTTGTACGCGCCCGTGAGCTCCGCCTCCGCGTCCGCGTCCTGCGCGCCGTAGCGGATGAAGAACGTGGGGAAGATGACCTGGGCATCCACCCCCATCTTGTCCATGTCTTTCAGGCGCCCCGCGACACCCGCGGCGTCGTCCAGTTCCCGGTGCTCGCGCAGCGGGTGGTGTACCTCGTCGCGGATGATGCGCGGCTGCAGGCGGTTCTCCACCAGCCACCAGCGGTTGCCGAGCGCGCCTGCTATGCGTACTCCCGGCGCCTCCGGTCGGTCGGCGACCGCGGCGTTCACCTGCGCGTCGGGCGAGATGGACACGGGCACGAACTTGGAGCCCGCCTCCTCCATGGTCTGCCACGTGGCCTCGTTCTCGTCCACGTGCGTATCAGCGTCTATCACACCGAACTTCGCCATCGCTCTGACCTTCCTTTACGCAAAATCCCCAACCCCTGGATAACCTCTCCTCGTGGGAGAGAGCCTGCCCTGAGCTTGCCGAATGGGTCGCCGCGCAGCGGCGGGTGAGGGCGTTCGGTCCTGCCCCGCCCGCCGGTAACTATACTACGCCGCCCGTGGGCTGCGGCTCCGCCGGCGCTTTTCCCGGCTGCGTTGCGAACACCATGAGCAGCAGCATGAGTACCGCAACGCTCGCGAACAGCAGGAACGCCCCCGTGTAGCTGCCCGTCTCGTCGCGGATGTGCGCCGCGAGCAACGGCCCGAACGGGCTGATCATGCGGAACGGGGCGGTGAACCCCTTGATCGCTCCCAGCGACGCCCTTCCGAAGTAGTTCGCCAGCAGCAGCACCTCGATGATGTTCCGCATCCCCGCCGCCACGCCGAAGAGCACCGCCCAGAGCACCGCGAGGGGGAAACCGCCCACCGGGACCAGCAGCAGCATCATCGTCGTCAGCACCAGCACGGCCTGCGCCATCGCCCCGAGCCGCACGTGCACGCGCTCCATGATGAACCCCGTCGGCAGGATGGACGACACCGACGACATCCCGAAGATGGCCACTACTGCTACCGCCTGCCCCTCGCTCAACCCGCGGTCGTGGAAGATGGGCGCCATGTGCAGGTTCGTCGCCCCCTGCACGAACGGTGTGCAGACCAGGAAGACCGTGATGAGCCAGAATGACCGCGTGCGCCTCGCCTCGCGCAGCGACCAGGATTCCTCCTCGACGACCCCCGTCGTTCCTGCGGAGGCAGGAACCTCGCCTCCGTCTCGCCTGATCCTGCGCAGGTCAGTCGCGCCGTCCGGCAGCAGCCCGTGGTCCTCCGGTTGGCTGCGCATCAGCAGCAGGGCAGGCCCGATGATGGCCACGCACGCGAACCCGGAGAGCGCCACGTACGCCGTGCGCCAGTCCGACGCGTCCATGATGAGGAAGCTCACGATGGGGAGCACCACCTGTCCGGCGCGATGGCCCATCGCCTTCACCGCAAGCGTCCGCCCGCGCTGACGCACGAACCACTTCGCTATCGCGACCGACGCCCCGATCTCCACGCCCGCCATCACCGACCCTCGCGCCAGCCCGAAGAACGTCCAGAAGTGCCACGGCTCCTGTATCGTCGACAGTCCGAACAGCGCACCCGCGAGCGCCGCGCCCCCCAGCGCCACCACCACGCGCGGCCCGTATCTGTCAACCAGCCACCCGGTGACGCTCGACGCAGCCGCCCCCGACGCGCTCCCGATGAGGAACCCCAGCGCGATCACCCTGTACGACCAGCCCAGCTCGTCCTGGATCGGTTTGACGAAGACCGTGAGCACCGGCCCCAACCCCGGCACCTCTGCGAACGTCGCGACGAACGCCGCGCCGACGATTGCCCACCCGTAGTAGACGCGGTGCGCCGGCCAGAAGCGCGGTATCCCCGGCGGGTGCGGACTGGTATTCGCGGAATTACGCAGCGCCGAACGCCTTCCGCAGCTCGTCGGCCGCCTCGTTGATGGCGTCCCACGTCCGCGTGAACGGAACGCCGGCGTTGAACAGCGCGTGGACCTGCCCGTCGTAGCGGCTCAGCGTCGTTGGCACGCCCGCCTCCCGCAGCCGCTCCGCGTACGCCTCACCCTCGTCGCGCAGCGGGTCGTACTCGCACGTCAGCACGAACGCGGACGGCAGGCCGGACAGGTCGTCCGCCGCCATCGGGACGACGTAGGGGTTGGACGCGTCCGCTTCATCGCGCACGTAGCACTGGAAGAAGTAGACCATCGTGTCGTAGTTGAGTCCGAAGCCGTCGCCGTTCTCGAGGTAGGACGGGCGCTGGAGGTCGGTATCGACCACCGGGCAGATGAGCGACTGGTGCGCGAGCCGCGGCCCGTCCTCGTCGCGCGCCCGCAGCGCCACCGCCGCCGCGAGGTTCCCCCCGGCGCTCGATCCCGCGACCGCCAGCCGCGAAGCGTCGCCGCCGAACGCCGCCGCGTTCGCGGCAGCCCACTCCGTCGCTGCGTAGCAGTCGTCGAATGGGATGGGGAACCGGTGCTCCGGCGCGAGCCGGTAGTCCACCGAGACGATGATGGTCCCCGCCGCGTTCGCCAGCGCCCGGCACGTCGGGTCGTTCGTCGCGATGCTGCCCACCACCCAGCCGCCGCCGTGGAACCACACGCACACGGGCAACCCCGTCGTTCCTGCGGGCGCATCGGATCCCTTCCCCCTTGATGGGGGAAGGTTAGGATGGGGGTGAGGGCTCACCGGCACGTACACCCGAACGGGCACGTTGCCGTGCGGCCCCGGCGCTGCGAGGTCGCTCACCGACGCCATCTCCGGCCCAGGTATGTGCGGCTGGGACTCCGACATCGCCCGCGCCTCTTCGGGGCTCACCTCGTGCTGGGCGGGCAGGCCGAGGGCGGCCTGCTTCTCCAGCGACGCCTTCACTTCGGGGTCGAGCGGCATGGTCCCTATGCCGTCCCGAACGCCTTCCGCATCTCTCCCGCTGTTTCGTCTATGGCGTCCCAGGTGCGCGAGAAGGGGATACCCGCGTTGTAGAACGCGTGGATCATGCCGTCGTAGCGGCTCAGCTTCGTTGGGACGCCCGCCTCCTGCAGTCGTTTCGCGTATGCCTCGCCCTCGTCGCGCAGCGGGTCGTACTCGCAGGTCAGCACGAACGCGGGCGGCAGGCCGGACAAATCCTCGGCGAGCATCGGGGCAACGTAGGGGTTGGACGCATCGGCCTCGCTGGAGAGGTAGCAGTCGAAGAACCAGACCATGGAGGCGTACGAGAGGCCGTAGCCCTCGCCGTTCTCCTTGTACGACGGTCGCGTGAAGTCCCGGTCGGTCACTGGGTAGATGAGCGATTGGTGGACGATTGCAGGCCCGTCCTCGTCGCGCGCCCGCAGCGCTATCGTCGTCGAGAGGTTTCCGCCCGCGCTCGCGCCCGCGACCGCGAGCCGCGACGGGTCGCCGCCCATCGCCTCCGCGTTCTCTGCTGTCCACACCGTTGCGGCGTAGGAATCGTCGAAGGGTATGGGGAACCGGTGCTCCGGTGCGAGCCGGTAGTCCACCGATACGACGATGGCGCCCGACGCCTTCGCCAGCGCCCGAGCCGTGGCGTCGTTCGTCTCGACGCTGCCGATGACCCACCCGCCGCCGTGGAACCACATGGAGACGGGCAGGGGGCCCGCGTCGTCCGTTGCCGGCACGTACACCCGCACCGGCACGTCGCCGTGCGGGCCCGGCGCGAGGTGGTCGCTCACGGACGCCATCTCCGGCCCCGGCAGGTTCGCCCGGGCCGCCTGCAGCGCCCGCGCCTCCTCAGGGCTCGACTCGTGTGGCTCCAGCACACCCATCTCGATACGCTTCTCCAACGACGCCTTCGCTTCAGGGTCGAGCGGCATGACGCGCCTCCTTCGTACCGGCTGCGCCGGATTATATGCGGGGTTGGGCAGCGCTGCGCCTACGCTGTCCCGAATGCCTTCCGCAGGTCGGCGGCTACCTCGTCGAGTGCCTGCCACGTCCGCTCGAACGGGATGCCCGCGTTGAAGAACCCGTGCACCACGCCGTCGTATAGCGACACCTCCGCCGGAACGCCCGCGGCGCGCAGCCGCTCCGCGTACGCCTCGCCCTCGTCGCGCAGCGGGTCGTACTGCACCGTCAGCACGAACGCCGACGGCAGGCCGGAGAGGTCGTCAGCCGCCATCGGCCTGGCGTACGGGTTGTCTCCGTCCGCCTCGTCCGCCAGGTAGCAGTCCCAGCAGTAGCGCACCATCTCGAGGGAGAGGTTGTAGTAGGCGGCGCCGTTCTCGGCGTACGACGGGCGCTCGAAGTCGCGGTCGAGCACCGGGTAGATGAGCACCTGGTGCACGAGGTCCGGCCCGTCGTCCTCGTCCCGCGCCCGCAGCGCTACCGTTGCCGCGTGGTTACCGCCCGCGCTCATCCCCGCGACGCCCACCCTGGAGGGGTCGCCGCCGAACGACGCCGCGTTCGCCGCGGCCCACGCCGTCGCCACGTAGGAATCGTCGAACGGGATGGGGAACTTGTGGTCCGGGGAGAGGCGGTAGTCGACCGATACCATGATGACGCCCGCCCTGTTCGCCAGCTCGCGGCAGTTCGCGTCGTTGGAGTCGATACTGCCGTAGATCCAGCCGCCGCCGTGGAACCACATGCACACGGGGAAAGGCCCCGTTTCGTCCGTCGCAGGGACGTAGACGCGCACAGGGACGTCGCCATGCGGCCCGGGCACGAGGTGATCGCTCACCGCGGCGATCTCCGGCCCCGGCTTGCGCTGCAATGCCTCCTGCCTCGCGCGCAACTCCGCCGGAGGTATCTCGTACTGCGCGGGTCCTCCCGCCGCGGCCCTCCTGTCCAGCGCCGCCTTCACGTCAGGGTCGAGTGGCATCACGCCCTCCTCTCAGACCGTCTGCGCCGGATTATATGCGCGGACCTCATCCCCGCACTCCGATGGGGCGAGGTCAGTCCGGTCATCATCAGTCCGCTGTTCTTCCGTTTCTTGATCAGACCTGTACTCGTAGAAGGCGGGGTCGTTCTGATCTTCGGAACTTCGACGGAGCAGGCCATTGCCTTGGTCCTGGCCTGAAGATCCAAGATCCGGCGCGGGGGCGCGTGTGTCATGTCGCTGGAGGGAGCAGAGCCAGTAAGCGGGGCCACCGGAGTCACTCCTGCCACCGATGCGCGTGGTAGTGACGTTGCAGGCGGCGCGGGCGCGATAGAGGTGGTGCTTGGAGATGCCCATCGCGGCAGCGCGTTCAGCGAGTTCGGCGGCAGGCCTGGAGCCGTGAGCGAGGGCGTCGGTGAGAAAGCGTGAGGCATAGGCGGTCCAATCGAAGCGCCGGGGCGGTCTGGGGTTGCCGAGGGCAAGGAGGCGCTCATATGGGATGGGGTCGCGCCAGGCGATGGGCGGGGCCTCGTGGAAGTTGAAGGGGATGGGCGGCAGAGCGTCGTGCATAGGCGGGCTGAGCGGGATGAGGAAGCGGGCCCGTTCCTCGCCGACGAGGGCGATGGTGTAGACGGCGCCTGCCATGCCGAGGCGGGGCTGCATGTAGCGGGCGGCTGCTTCGAGAGAGTGGGCGGGGTTGTGAACGAGGGCGAGGACGGCGGCGCCGGTGCTGGCTGCGAGCGCGTTCAGCATGCCGGCGACGCGGGCGACCCTGACGTTGTGGATGAGGGCGAGGTGCTCGATCTGATCGACGACGAGGAGCGCGGCACTTCCGCGAGTGATGAAGTTGGCGAGCCGGTTCATGACGACAGGGAGCGATGGGCCACGAGGCGGTTCCTGGGGCGTTGGCGGAGGCGGCGGGGGCGCGTCGGGGTCGAGCAACGTGGGCGCTTGTTCATAGCGATCGTGCAGGCGCGCGGATTCCGATACAGTTTCCAGATCCTCGACGCCGTCCTCTTCGGCGAAGTCGACGAGGTGGACGGGAGCGAGGACGTCGGCGTGATAGACGAGGCTGAGGTCCGCGCCGAGGTCCCTCAACCGAGGGAGGAGGGAGGCACGGGGATTCCTGAGCGGAGCAACGATGACTACCGGCGCCCTGACGAATGCGGCACCGGGCTGGTCAGGGGTGTCCGCGCCAAGTGAGACGCGGGCGGCGATATCCAGGGCGACGGCGGTCTTGCCCGATGCCGGGTAGCCGGCGACGACGGTGAGCTCGCCCATGGGGATGCGGTTGGGCCAGAGCCAGTCGGAGGGCTGAGAGATGAGGAGCTCGTACGGACTGAGGCCTGCGGCGAGGGCGCCCGTGGCGGTCTGCAGCGCGGAAGCGGGAGGGAGTCCACGCCGAGCGAGGGCCTCTTCGATCTTGTACGAAGGGCACCCGGAAGAGCAGACGAAAGAGAAGCCGAAGCCCGGTTCGTAGGAGGCCCTGAGCGTGGGGACGTAGGGGTTGCGGTGCACGGGACAATGGAGCCGTTCAGCGGGCACAGGAGCGCAGCCGCAGTCCGGCTTGCCGCAGCGGAGGGCACGTCCGAGGCGGCGTATGTAGGCCTCTTCCTGAGGCGTGGGGGTGAGTGAAGTCGCGGGTTGGGCAGTCATGGAGACATGGTAGGAAGGGGTCTATCGTCCGCGCAACGGGTGGATGTCATAGTTCAGATACGATGGAGAGGGGATAAGCCCATCCGCTCCTCCCAACCTCCCGTGTGCCCTGACGGGCATGCTGGATTCCCGCCTGCGCGGGAATGACGGGGACCCGTTGCGCTCCGCTCGAAATGGCAGGCGCGCCCACCACTTGCCAAGTGCGGTACAATCCCGCCAGAAGGCCCGGAAGCGCATCGAGCACACGGAGGTAGAGCATGCTCAGCATCGAGGAGAACGAGAAGCTGTCGAGAGTAGGCCCGGGCACGCCGATGGGCGAACTCATGCGCCGCTACTGGCATCCCATCGCCGCCGTCGGCGAGCTCGACGAGCGCCCCACCAAGGCGATGCGCGTCCTCGGTGAGGACCTCGTCCTCTACAAGGACAAGTCCGGCACTATCGGCCTCATCGAACGGTTCTGTCCCCACCGGCGGGTTGACCTCTCCTACGGCATCCCCGAGGAGAACGGCCTCCGCTGCATGTACCACGGCTGGATGATGGACGAGACCGGCCAGTGCATCGAGCAGCCCTTCGAAGAGACCGTTCACCCGGACGGACGCTTCAAGGAGAAGGTCAAGGTCGCCGCCTACCCCGTCCAGGTGCTCAGGGGTATGGTGTTCGCGTACATGGGCCCGCAGCCCGTGCCGCTCCTGCCGATGTGGGAACCCTTCACGTGGGACGACATCTGGTGCGAGGTCGCGCTCGCGCCGCTGCCGTGCAACTGGCTGCAGTGCCAGGAGAACTCGCTGGACCCGGTGCACCTCGAGTGGCTGCACGGCTACTGGGGCGTCCGCCAGCAGCACGACAAGGCGGTGCGGCTCGGTCTGGCGGAAGCTGAGGAGTTCGGTGTGATCCCCAGGCCGCACCAGAAGATCGGCTTCGACCTGTTCGACTACGGCGTCATCAAGCGCCGCATCGTCGAGGGCACCACCGAGGACGACCACGACTGGGCCATCGGACACCCGGTCATGTTCCCGCAGATCCTGTTCGTGGGCAGCACCGTGCGCGGCTCGCTGCAGTACCGGACACCCATCGACGATGAGAACGTCCTGCACCTCACGTGGTTCTTCCTACGCACGGCGCCCGGGCAACCGGTAGTACCCCAGGAGACTATCCCGTACTACCATGTGCCGCTCTACGGCGACGACGGCCGCCTCATCGAGGACCTGGTCAACCACCAGGACTTCGTCGCGTGGATCACGCAGGGCGTCATCCCGCCGCGTCACCGCGAGCACCTCGGAGAGTCGGACCGGGGCGTCATCTTCTACCGCAAGCTGCTTATGGAGCAGATGGATATCGTGGCCGACGGCGGGGAGCCGATGGCCGTGGTACGGGACGAGGAAGTCAACAAGTGCATCAAGCTGCCGCTGGAGCAGTGGCCGGCGTTGAGCAACCCGGCGCGGATGGCGAAATACGCGCCCTCGCAGGCGGGCCAGAGCCCGGAGCACATCAAGCGGCTGGAGGAGTTCCTCCGCCCGTGGGCGGACGCGCCGCCCTGGCAGGAAGCGGCGGTCTCCTGACCGGACGCCGATGGAATGACCGAGGCCGCCGGTGAGGGGTTCACCGGCGGCGCTGCTCCGCAGTCCCACGGCCCGGGGACTCGGCAACCTGTACGCAGGAACGCTCGTCTCCGGCTCCGGCTGGGCGATGGTGCTGCCGATCACGCCGGTGCTCGCCGCGCACTTCGACGTGACCCTCGGCACTGCGGCGCAGGTCGTGACCGCCTACGCCCTGGGGCGGTTCTTCGGCATCCCCGGAGCGGGCGTGCTCATCGACCACTTCGGCACCCGCAGGATGCTCGTAGGCGGGCCGGGACTCGTTCTGCTCGGTGCGCTCGTCGGCGCGATCACGCCGTGGTTCTGGCCCATCCTGCTGGCCACGTTCCTCGTCGGCATCGGCGACAGCCTCTGGGCGCTCGGGCGGGAGGTCGCCGGCATCGACCTCGTCCGCCTGGACCAGCGGGGCAGGGTGCTCAGCGGCTTTCACGGGATGCACTCCGGCGCGCTGGCCATCGGCCCGCTGCTCGGCGGATTCCTGGCGGAGACTATCGACTTCCGCGCGACGTTCGTGGGCTTCGCCGCGCTGACCGCCGTCGCGGTCGCCCTGGGCCTGTTCGCGCATGACGCCCAGTCCCCGAAGGCCGCTGCCAGGCCCCCGGGTGCTCCTGTCCGCACCGGGCCAGGCGGACGCATACGGGACCTCGTCGACCTGTTCAAAGAGATAGACCCCGGCCTGCGCACGAGCTACTGGGTGTTCGTCCTTGCGACGTTCGCGGGGTTCATGTTCCGCATCACCCTGCAGAGCGTGCTGCCGATCTACGCGGACGAGGCGCTGGGCCTCACTCCCACCCAGATCGGCGCGCTCTTCTCGATATCGGGCGGAGTCGTGTTCGCGATGATCCTCCCGGCGGGGTTCGTGCTCGACAAACTGGGCCGGAAGTGGGCCACGGTGCCGAGCACGTTCCTGCCGGGTATCGCATTCCTGCTCATGCCGTTCGTGGATACGTACACGCACGTCGTGGTGCTCGTGGGCGTCATGGCGGTCTGCAACGGGCTATCGCTCGGCTCGCTCGCGGCGAGCACCTACGACGTTCTCCCGAACCACGTACGGGCCCGCCTGCAGGCGTTCCGCCGAACGACCGCGGAGGTCGGGGGCGTCGGCGCGCCGCTCCTCGGCGGTGTCCTCATCGACACGGTCGGGCCGACGGCGCCGTTCCTCGCCTACGCTCCGGTCCTCCTCATCGCGGGCGTGCTGCTGGCGTTCGCCACGCGGGAGACGCTCGTAAAGCGCGGGTAGGTGTGACCTTCGGCCTCCCTCACCCGCCACGCTGCCGCGCGGCGACCTCTCCCCCAGGGAGAGGTGGGCCAGGAGGTTGCGGGCTAAGCGCCACCCCTCGCAGGATGGTTTGACAGGCTCGACATGAGGGGGAGATTCCTGAGGGGATTCTGCGCGCTAAAGCGCGGGCTCCGCTCAACATGACAAGGCCACTCCACACCAGCCCCACCGCGTGCGCTGCCCGCGCACTCTGGATTCCCGCCGGTGCGGGAATGACGGAACACCCCAACCACGCCCATCCGCTGAGGGCCCTCACCCGCCGCCTCTCTTTGAGGCGGCACCCTCTCCCTCAGGAGAGGGGATCAGGCCACTAGACCGGGAGGCTGGATACGTGCGTCGAGTTCACGGTGATGCGTCCGCCGCCTGGTTCGGTGACCGTGAACGAGGCGTGGATGCGCCCGCGTTCGATAGGAGAAGGTGACAGTCCGCGCCCGGCATACTCGGCGTGCGTGGCGTCCAGGTCCTCGACCATCAGGTCGAACGGCGCGTCGCTCGGCTGCGCGCCGGCGTCCGAGACCAGCACGAGGTGGGTCCCGCCGCGCAGCTCGAAGATGGCGACGGACTCGTTGCGGAACATGGGCCGCATGCCCAACTGTTCCATGAACGTCTGAGAGTCCGCGAGGTTTGCGGTCGCCATGCTGACGTGTCCTACCCAGACCGGCGGCCTGCTCTCGTTCTGCTCTGTACTCATCGCTCCGTCTCCTCTGACTGCGGTCCCTGCGGAAGGGGATCGTCTCCTCCCAGGAACGCCTTCAACTGCTCCGCCGTAGCGCGGCTCATCCCGCGGATGCTCGCCAGTTCCTCGACGGTCGCGGCGCGGACGCCCGCGGCGCTCCCGAAGCGGCGTACCAGCTCGCGGCGGCGCTTCGGGCCGATGCCGGGCGCGTCGTCGAGCCGGGAACGAGTCGCGGCCCGCGAGCGCCGCTGCCGATGGTACGTGATGGCGAAGCGGTGCGCCTCGTCCCGGACGCGCTGCACGAGGTAGAGCCCCTGCGACCTGCGCGGCAGCAGCACCGGCTCCGGCACGTGGGGCAGGAACACCTCCTCCTCCCGCTTCGCCAGCGAGCAGAGGGGGATATCCGTCAACCCCAACTCCAGGAACACCTGCTGCGCCGCGTTCAAGTGCCCCTTTCCCCCGTCGATGATGACGAGCCCCGGCACGTACCCGAAGGAGTTCTGCGTGCTCCGTCCGTCGTCCGGTGGCGCTTCGGGCTCGCCCGCAACGTCGCGGGCGGCGGGCAGGGGAGCGCTTGCAGCGGCTTCCGCCTCCGCTCGCCGCTGCTCGCCGAGCCTGCGGAAGCGCCTGCGCAGCATCTCCTGCATCGAGGCGTAGTCGTCGATCCCGCTCACGCCCTTTATCTGGAACCGGCGGTAGTGCGCCGTCTTCGGGCGCCCGTTCTCGAAGACGACCATGCTGCCGACCGAGTTCGTGCCCTGGATGTTCGAGATGTCGTAGCACTCGACGCGTCGCGGCAACTCCGGCAGGTTGAGCGCCTCCTGCAACTCCGCCAGCGCCTGCAGGACCTTGTCCGACTCGTGGAGCCACTGGATGCGACGCTGCGTCAGCGCCTCCACGGCGTTGGCAGCCGCCATCTGCACGAGCTGACGCTTCTCGCCACGCTGCGGGCGGTAGATGGAGACGCGCCTGCCGCGCTTGCCGCTCAGCCAGTCGGCGATCGCGGCTGCGTCCTCGATGTCGTGCTGCATGAGGAGCGCTCCAGGAACGTCCGTGGACGCCTCGTAGAACTGCTGGACGAACTGCTCCAGCAGGGCGGGCTCGTCCTCCGCCTCGCCGCCCTCCATCACAAAGTGGTCCCGCCCGATCAGCTTGCCGCGCCGCACCCGGAAGAGCTCGACCCACGCCTCGCCCTTGTCGTAGGCGAGCGCGATGACGTCGGAGTCCTCGTTCCTATCGGAGACGACCTTCTGGTTCTGCGAGACGGACTCGATGGCACGGAGCTGGTCGCGGAGGACCGCTGCACGCTCGAACTCAAGCGCCTCGGAGGCGCGCTCCATGTTCACCTGCAGTTCCATCTCCACGCTCTCGGAATCGCCTTCCAGGAAGCGCAGCACCTGGCGTATGACCTCGCCGTAACCGCCCGCGTCCACCGCGCCGATGCACGGAGCGACGCAGCGGTGGATGTAGTACTCCAGGCATGGCCGTTCGTCGTTGCCGGTGATGGTCTTCGTGCAGGAGCGGTAGGGGAAGAGTTTCTTGAGCAGGTCCATCGTCTTGCGGACGGAGCCGGCACTGGCGAATGGGCCGAAGTAGCGCGCGCCGTCGGCCAGCACCCGACGGGTGAAGTAGACCTGCGGGAACTCCTCGGCGAGGTCTATCTTGATGTAGGGATAGGTCTTGTCGTCCTTGAGCCGGGCGTTGTAGAAGGGTTTGTGCTGCTTGATGAGCAGGTTCTCCAGCAGCAGCGCCTCCTGCACCGACTCAGTGACGATGAACTCGAAGTCCGCGATGTGTCGGACCATCGCCTGGATGCGGGGTTCCTTGCCGTACGGCGTCTGGAAGTAGGAGCGCACGCGGTTGCGGAGGCTGGCGGCCTTGCCGACGTAGAGGATGCCGCCGTTCGCAGACTTCATCAGGTAGACGCCGGGCTGTGCGGGCAGGGCGCCGAGGCGGTTCGCGAACTCGGGCGCGCGCGGCTCTGTTCGGACGTGGGCGGTCATGCTCCAAGTGTACCGCGTGTGGGCTTCACCTTCAGCGAGGCATGCAGCGGTCTCGTCCAGGGCGAATGCGTTCTGACTGCAACAGGGATGTAACCTTGCTGTAACCGATAGATTAACGTAAGACTAACCGGCTGAAATCCTGAAAGTGAGTATTGCATAATCTCCCTGGCGCTGTTAGATTACCTTTGTGGTCGACGCGGATGAGAACACGGGGAAGTACCCCATCAGCGTGGTCGCGAGGCTCACGGGCGTGCCGGAACACCGGCTTCGCGCGTTCGAATCGGCAGGGCTCATCGAGCCCGAGCGTACGGAGGGAGGTACGCGCCTCTATTCGGACGTAGACGTGGGTCTGGTGATACGCATAGCGGAGCTATCCGACAAAGGCGTCAACTACGCAGGTATCCGAGAGGTACTTGACCTGGAAGCCCTGGTGCAAGCCGAGGCTCTGGAAGAGAACCCGAACAGCGAGGAGCAAGAGGAAGGAACAGAATAACGCTTTGGCGCCTCGGCTCCGGTGGGACCTATCGCGATCCCGCCGGTCCGCTCCAGTCCTGGGCGGACGCCCCAACTCGGGCATGCGTTCATTCCCTGAACGGCGTGCCCGTACTTGGCTCAGCGCATAGCACAGCCCAAGCGAGAGAGAAGGAACAGAGATGGATTGGGTAGTGTTATCGTTGGCTAGCGCGCTGGCTTTCACCGCATACTCGGTGATCCAGAAGCGCGTGCTGGACCGCTATGTAGACGGGGCGGCGACCTTTGCGGCGCTCTCGTGCGTCCCTCACGCGCTGGTCGCAAGCGTTATCCTGCTCGCAACTCCCCCGGACTGGTTCTCGTGGCCCGTCCTCGCCATGGCAGTGGCGGGAACCTTGCACGCAGCCATCCAACTGCTCAGCAGCTACGCGTTCCGCAGGGAAGCCGACATCTCCCGCATCGTCCCCATCTTCGATGCGTACCCACTGTTCGTGCTCGTCATGGCGGTGGTGGCGCTCGGGGAGTCGCTGACACCCCTGAAGGCGGCCTCGGCGCTCCTCGTGACCGTGGGCGTGATGGTCGCGTCGTGGCACCAGTCGCTGCCGGGCGCGCGTATCAAACTGAACCGCTCGCTGCTCGCCATCCTCGGGTCCGCCCTCTGCATCGCACTCTACTCCGTACTGGCGAAGGCAGTGGTAGGGCAGATGTCCATCCTGCAGATGTATGCGGTCTCCTGGGCGTTCTCCATCCCTCTCCTGATGGGTAATTCATTGCTGGGGAACCGCGGCGGCCTCTACCAGGCCCTGACCTCGCGGCCGGCGCTCATCTCCACGGGCGTGGCGCAGGCAGTGATCCTGTTCGCGTTCATGGTGTCGTTCATGGCGTTCGAGCTGGGCCCGGTGTCACTGAGCACGGCGGTCATGTCGACGAGGCCGGTGTTGCTCCTGTTCTGGGTGGCGGCGAGCGGGATGAGCGTGCGAGCAGTGCTCGGCAGGCGCGAAGGGCGCTCCCGCTGGGTGTCTGCTTCGTTCGTTACGGCCGGCGTCGGGGCGATGGCGGTATAGGCGCGTCCTCCGACGCACGCCGCGCCCCTCCGGTCGGTGAGCGGGTACAATGCACCCGACACGCACCAGAGGGGGCGCACATGGGTAAGGTTCTCTTCAGCGTCGGCGGCAGCTCCGGGCTCGAGTGGAGCGATTTCCTGCACATATGCCAGACCTGCGATGAACTCGGGTTCCACGGGTTCTATCCGTCGGACCACCTGATGCAGATCAACGCGGGCAGGGGCGTTACCCCGGCGCGGCTAGAGGGCCTCACCGTCATGGCGGCGATGGCCGGCCACACGAGGAACCTGCGGCTCGGCATGCTGGTGGTGAACAACAACTTCCGGCACCCCGTCATAACGGCAAAGATGGTCAACACGATCGACCATGCGTCCGGTGGACGGGCGGAGCTGGGCATCGGCAGCGGCAACGTCAAGCATGAGTTCGACGTCCACGGCATACCGTTCCCACCGTTCAAGGAGCGCGCCGACCGGCTGGACGAGGCGCTCTCCGTCATCAAGGCGATATGGACGGAGGAGCCCGCCTCGTTCCAGGGCACGTACTACTCGCTGGACGAGGCGCCGCAGATGCCGAAGCCGGTGCAGAAGCCGCACCCGCCCATCATCGTGGGGGGGCGCGGGCAGCGCACGATGCAGATCGCGGCGAAGCACGCCACCGACTACAACCAGATCGCGCCCCTGGAAGAGGCGAAGGTGAACCTGGGCCGGATGCAGGCGGTCTGCGACGAGGCCGGGCGCGACTTCTCCGGCATGCGTCACTCCGTGCAGATGCAGATCAAGCTGAGCGACGACGCCTCCGATATCGAGGCGACCGTTGCCCGAGGCGCAACGCTGGCGACGCAGGAGACGTCCTACTACGCGACGCCGGAGGACCAGGTGCGCGACAGTATGCTGCTCGGTTCACCCGCAGAGATCACGGAACAGTTGGGCAGGTGGGTGGACGCCGGCATAGACCACTTCATCCTGATGACGCCCCGCCCGTTCGACGCACGCGTTATGGAGCGATTCGCGCAGGAAGTCGCTCCGCAGTTCGCATAGACGCCCGGCGAGCCCTGGCAGAGGAGAGACGAGCAGATGCCCCGCTACTGGCTGTTCAAGTCCGAACCGACGACGTACTCCTACGACGACCTCGTGCGCGACGGCGTCGCAGAGTGGGACGGCGTCCGCAATTTCCAGGTGCGCAACTGGCTGCGCAACGACATCAAGCCCGGCGACGGAGTGCTGTTCTGGCACTCCAGCGCAAAGCCGATAGGAGTCGTGGGGACGGCGACCGTCGTGCGGGAAGGGTACCCCGATCATACGGCGTGGGACCCGGACTCCGACCACCCCGACCCGAAGAGCACTCCCGAGAAACCGCTCTGGTACATGGTGGACCTCAAGGCCGACCGGAAGTTCGCGGACATCGTCACGATGGAGGAGTTGCGGGCAGAGCCCGTGCTCGCGGAGATGATGGTGCTGAAGCGCGGCAACCGGTTCTCCATCACGCCGGTTACCGAAGAGGAATTCAACACGGTGCTGCGCCTCGGGGAAGCCAAGTAGGGCCGACGATGCTGGCCGGCAGGATGCGCCGTGGCACGACGCTGGCGCTTGCGGCGGCTGCCGTGGTGTGCTGCATGTTGACGCTGGGCGTTCCCCAGGCGCAGACGCATAGCAGGCACGAGGGCAGCCAGACGCTGTTCAAGGGCACGAGTGGACCGTACGAGTTGCTCGTGGAGGCCGTGCCGCTCGTCGGTTTCCTGGAGGTGACGGTCGTTGTCGATCCGGATACAGGCGACGCTAGCGGCGGCTACGCTCCGCCGCGCATCGTGGTCATGGCGTCGCGCGAGGGCGTACGGATCGGGCCGGAGGTGGCGCGGCAGGAAGGGGCGGCGGTGAACGAGTACGTGGCGGTCCTGATGCCGGACGCCCCCGGGCGCTGGGACATCGTCATCAACATAGACTCGGAGCTGGGACCAACGTCGCTGACGCTACCGGTGCAGGTGCGCGAGGGCGGCAGCGGGTTCCCGTGGACGGCGCTCATCGTGGGGCTTGGCATCGTACTGCCTATCCTGTGGCTGGCGTTCGCGCCCCGCAGGAAGCGGCGGCGGGAGCGGTGAGGCCGCCTCCCGCTCTACAGACAGGAAAGGTGAGGGAACGAGATATGCGATCAATCAAGAGGGCTATCGCCGTGCTGCTCGCAGTGGGGGTGCTCTCGGCGGGGTGCGGGCTCGTTGGCGGGGATGCCCAGGTCGAGCCGCATACGCATCCCCCGGGGACGGGCCCGCACACCCACGACGGAACGATGGCCGTGCCGATCGAGGCACCCAACGGCATGTCCGTTTCGCTGCAGGTGATCGCGGACAGCGTGAGCGGGTACAACCTGCGCATCGTGACGGAGGGTTTCCGCTACGCGCCGGAGAATGCGGGCGCAGCGCACGTCCCCGGCGAGGGTCACGCGCACCTGTACGTGAACGGAGTCAAGACGCGCGTCTACAGCGAGTGGTTCCACCTGGACGGCCTAGCGCCGGGGGCGCACGAGGTCCGCGTGACGCTGAACGCGAACGACCACTCGCCGTACGCCGTCGGGGGCGCCATGGTGGAGGACAGCCTGAGCCTGCAGGTTGCGGGGTAGAGCCGGCTGCGGACTAGTACCTGGAGGCGCGGCCGGGGTCCACCTGCTTGCCGGTGACGAGGTAGACGACCTGCTCGGCGATGTTCGTTGCGCGGTCGGCGATGCGCTCGAGGTCGTGGGCGGTCCAGAGGAGGTAGGTGCCGCGCTCGATGACCTTGGGGTCCTGCACCATGATCAGGAGCAGTTCGCGGTAGACCTGATCGTAGAGAGCGTCCACCTCGTCGTCGTCGGCCAGGACCTGGTACGCCTTGTCGACGTCGTGCTTGACCAGCGCGTCGAGTGAGGCCCGAAGCATCCCGGTAGCCTTCTCGGCCATGCGCGGGATGTCGACGAGCGGCTTGATGGGAGGCTGGTCGCCCATCATCAGGCTGATCTTGCCGATGCCCTCCGCGTAGTCACCGATGCGTTCGAGCTCCATCGAAACGTGAAGGGTGGCGATGAGCATCCGGAGGTCGGACGCGACCGGCTGCTGGATGGCGATGAGGTCGACGGCGCGTTCCTCCAACTCGGCGCGCTTCTTGTCGATGATGTCGTCGTCGCGGACGACCTGCTGCGACATGGCGAGGTCGCGGTTCTTGAGCGCGTCTACAGACCTGATGGTGGCTTTCTCCACCATGCTGCCAAGTGCAAGGAGCTCGTCCTGCAGGTTCTGGAGGTCCCTGTCGAACTCTGCACGCTGGTGTCTGCCCATGGGTCGGTCCATCATCACGTCCTCCTGGCAACGCGCCGTGTGCGTGGGTTAGCCGAACCTGCCTGTGATGTATCCCTCGGTGCGTTCCTCCCGAGGGTTGGTGAATATCTGGTGAGTGTCGCCGACCTCTACGAGGTAGCCTGCCCGGTCTTCTCCCATCGTCATGAAAGCGGTCCAGTCGGACACCCGCGCGGCCTGCTGCATGTTGTGCGTGACAACGATGATCGTGTAGTCCCGGCTGAGTTCACGCATGAGGTCTTCTATAGCCAGTGTAGAGATGGGGTCAAGGGCAGAGGCGGGCTCGTCCATGAGGATGACGTCCGGTTGCACCGCGACCGCGCGTGCGATGCAGAGCCGCTGCTGCTGTCCGCCGGAGAGCGTCAGACCACCAGCCTTGAGGCGGTCCTTCACTTCGTCCCAGAGGGCGGCCCTGCGTAGTGAACGCTCCACCGCCTCGTCCATGTTGCCCTTGAAGCCGTTGATGCGCAGTCCGAACGCGACGTTGTCATAGATGGATTTTGGGAAGGGGTTGGGTTTCTGGAAGACCATGCCGACGCGGAGCCGTATCTCCGTGGGGTCGATGCTCGGGTGGTAGATGTCCTCCCCGTTGAAGAGCACCTGGCCCTTCACGCGCGCACCCGGAATCAGGTCGTTCATGCGGTTGAAGCAGCGCAACAGCGTGCTCTTGCCGGAGCCTGAGGGGCCGATGAGCGCGGTGACGCTGTTCCGCTTCACGTCGAGGTTGATATCGCGCAGCGCCCGGAACGGACCGTAGTACATGTCCAGGTCCGTGACGCTCAGGGTCGTGTCGGCAGCGGTGGTTTGCACGGTGGTTGTCATTCCTCAGACCTCTTCTGCGTGCGGTTGCGGATATAGATCGCCACGGCGTTCATGGAGAGCAGGACGACCAGCAGGACGATGATGCCAGCCGCGGCGATACCGCGGAACTCGGGCCTGGGCTGACTCACCCAGTTGTAGATCTGGATGGGCATTACCGAGAACTCGTCCAGAGGGTCGGTCGGGATGAAGGTGAGAAAGACGAGCGCGCTGATGGCGATCATGGGCGCCGCCTCTCCGATGGCCCGGGACATGGCGAGGATGGTGCCGGTCATGATGCCGGGGAGCGCATGCGGCAGGACGACGTCCTTGACGGTCTGGAACTTGGTGGCGCCGAGGCCGTACGACGCCTCGCGGTAGGTCGACGGAACGGCGCGGATGGCCTCTCGCGAGGCGATGATGACGATGGGCATGACGAGAAGCGACATCGTCAGCGCTCCGGCGATCACAGTTCGACCCATCGCGAGCAGTTGCACGAACACTGCGAGGCCGAGCAGGCCGTACACGATAGAGGGCACCCCGGCGAGATTGGAGATGTTGACCTCAATGATGCGGGTGAACCAGTTCTTCGGAGCGTACTCCTCCAGGTAGACGGCTGCGCCCACACCCACGGGGACCGTGAACAGGCCGGTCAAGCCCATGATCCATATCGTCCCGAAGATGGCGGACTTCATGCCGGCCTGCTCCGGGAAGCGGGAAGGGTAGTCCGTCAGGAAGTGCAAGCTGAGCCAGGGCGCTCCCTGCCAGAGCACGCGCAGGAGGAGCGCAGCGAGCCCGGCGAGCCCGAGCAGGATGGCCAACATGAAGACGATGTACGCCACCGTGCCGATGCGTTTGCGTACGGCAAGGCGCGGATTGAGCAGCGCCGTAACCTCCGCCTTCGCCATGCTAGTACTCCTCCCGGAAGCGGCGGACCAGGAAATGCCCGAGTACGTTCATGCCGAGCGTGAAGAAGAAGAGCAGCAGCCCCACCGCGAAGATGGTGTTGTACTCCAGCGAGCCGTGCGGGGTCTCGCCGAGCGCCAGCTGCACGATGAACGCGGTCATCGCCTGGATGCTCTCGACGGGGTTGAACGTGAGACGGGGCGTCGCGCCTGCGGCGAGGGTTACCAGCATCGTTTCGCCGATGGCGCGTGAGAATGCCAGTATGAACGAGGCGATGATGCCGGAGAACGCGGCGGGCACGACGATGCGGAGCGAGACCTCCAACCGCGTTCCGCCGAGCGCATAGGCTGCATTGCGGAGCGAACGGGGCACCGCAACCATCGCGTCCTCGCTGAGCGACGACACCATCGGGATGATCATCAGGCCCATGACGAGACCGGCGCTCAGCGCGTTGAAGACCAGCAGGTTCTCCTGCAGGTAGGGGACAGGGAGGCTCTGGAGCAGCGGAGTGACGAACGTGAGCGCAAAGTACCCGTAGACCACGGTAGGGATGCCTGCAAGCACCTCCAGGACCGGTTTGATGGTGCGGCGCACTTTGTCGGGCGCGTATTCGGAGAGGTAGATGGCTATGGCCAATCCCGCCGGAACTGCAACCGCCGCCGCGAGCGTGGCAACGAGGAGTGTACCGCTCACCAGCGGCAACACGCCGTAGTGCCGGTTGCCCTCCGCGTCCCTGAGGATGGGAGACCAGGTGGCACCGAAGAGGAAGTCCCAGATCGGGACCTCACGGAAGAAACCGAGGGACTGGCTCAGCAGGCTTGCGACGATACCGAAGGTGGTGATGACGGACATCGCCGCGCAGGCGAAGAAGAGCCAGTGGACGATGCGGCCCTGCAGCGCGCCTCGTCTGCGGTTGCGGCTCAACTGCATGGCCGGACGGTGCTGCCCCATCGGCGCTGCAAATCCGTCTCGTGGTGTCGTGTCCATCGCCTATCCTCGTCGCGCCCAGCCCCGGAGGAGAGAAAGGGAGGCGGAGCAGCGGCACATCGCTAGAGTCCGGCTGCAGCCTTATTGGCTTCGTAGACGCTGCGCTCGACGGGGACGTAGCCCTCCTCTTCAGTCAGTTGGTAGCCGTGGTCCATGTAGAACGTTACGAACGCCTTCACTTCGGGTTTCTCCAGGCTCTCGGCGTTGACGTATATGAAGAGCGGCCGGGAGAGCGGCTTGTAGGAGCCGTCCTCGATGGTGGAGGGCTCAGGGGTGACGCAGCCGTCGCCGCCATCTACGGCGACGACCTTGAGACTCTCCTTGTTCTCCTGGTAGTAGGCGTATCCGAAGTATCCGAGCGAGCCCCGGTCGCCCGCGATGCCCTGAACGAGCACGTTGTCGTCGGCTGAAGCGGTGTAGTCGGCGCGTGAGACCTGCGCCTCGCCATTGACCTCTTCGGTGAAGTAGTCGAAGGTGCCGGAGTCGGTGTCCGGGCCATAGAGGCGGAGGCGCTGATCGGGGAAGCCTGCGCGGACCTCCTGCCAGTTGTTGATAGTGGAGCCGGGCTTCCAGATAGCGTTGAGTTCCTCGACGGTCAGGCAGTCGACGAAGTCGTTCGCATTGTTGACCATGACTGAGAGTCCGTCGGTGCCGATGCGCATCTCGATGAACTCGACGCCGTTGGCCGCGGCAGCCTCGCGCTCGGAGTCCTTGATGGGGCGGGAGGCGTTGGAGATATCGGTCTCGCCGACCGAGAAGCGCTTGAACCCCCCACCGGTGCCTGAGACGCCGACGTTGACCTGCACGTTCGGCTGTTCCTTGCGGAACTCCTCGGCGACGGCCTGGGAGACGGGGAAGGCGGTCGATGAACCGTCGATCTGGATGGTGCCGCTGAGCGTGTCCGAGCCGGCGGTTGCCATGTTCTGCGAGGAATCGCCGCACGCGCTTACGAGCATCGCAAGCGCAGCCAGCACCGGCAACACCCCACCGAGTCTGACGTATCTCGTCGGTACCACGCTGCCTCCTTGGGGATGGGTTCCGCTTGTCAGCGTAAGGAGGCGAGGTTAACGACGAGCAGGGGTGTTCTTTATCGGCACGTTAACGACGAGTGTTCCGGCTCAGAGCAGGAAGGTCTCACGCTGCGCGAGGAAGCGTGAACCAGAATGTGGAGCCCGCACCCTGCGTGCTCTCGACGCCGAACTCCCCGCCGTGCATCTCGACGATATGCTTGGCTATAGCGAGACCCAGCCCTGTACCCTGGTCACGCCGGGAGCGGTCAACCTTGTAGAAGCGTTCGAAGAGATGGGGCAGGTGCTCCGGCGCGATGCCGGGGCCGCTGTCGCGGACCTCGATGAGGACACTGCCCCGGTCCGAGTTGTTCGCACTCAGCTCTACTGTCCCGTCGCGCGGGGTGAACTTCAGCGCATTGTCCAGCAGGTTGGATACGACCTGCCGCAGCTTCTCCGCGTCTCCCAGTGCGACCACGTCCCCGGAGGCATTGACGGTCACGGCGACACCCGATTCCGCGATACGGCGTTCGAGATCGGTGCAAACGGCTGCGATAGTGGCGGCGGCGTCAACCGGCTCCCGGTGCAACTCCGATCGCCCGCTCTCGATCCGCGAGAGTTCCAGCAGGTCGTTGACCATGGCGTTCATACGGTCGACCTCGTGGTTCATGCGCTCCAGGAAGTCGGCCGCTATCGCCGGGTCGCTCACCGCGCCGCCCTCAAGTGTCTCGACCATCGCCTTGACCGACGCCAGGGGGTTGCGCAGTTCATGGGAGACGTTGGCGACGAACTCGCGCCGCGTCGTTTCAAGCTGGCGCAAGGGGGTGAGGTCGTGCAGGGTCAGGAGGACTGAGGTTCCATGCTCGTCCAGTTCGATCTCAGCGGGCGTCCTCGTGATGGGAGTTGCCGTTGCACTCAGGCTTCGCCGCGGGTTGGCGAGAGCAAGTTCCGTGTACGTGCGTTGATCTGACTCCCTGCAAAGCGTCACGAGCGCTCGCAGTTCGTGGTCGCGCAACACCGAGCTCAGGGGTGTACCCCGTGGCGTATCGACGCCAAGCAACTCATGAGCAGCAGGGTTGGAGAGCGCGATCCGGTTCTCGCTGTCAACGAGGATGACACCATCCACCATCGTGTCGAGCACCGCGGTCAGTTGCTCGCGGTGGTCGGCGAGTTGTGCGAAGAGGGCAGCGAGAGCCTCCGTCATTGCGGCGAAGGGCGCCTGCAGTCCGCTCAGTGTCGTGGATGTGAGCCGTTCCGGGCGCACGTTGAAGTTCCCTGTGGCGATGCGCCTCATCACCGCAACTGCCGCGCGGGACTCCCTGGCAGCGGCGGCTCTGGTCCTGTATTCCCGGACGACGAGCAGAAGCAGGGCAACAGCCACAAGGAAACAGAGGAGAGCGACGAGCGGTTCAGAGGCGGAGACAGCCAACACTCCCGCAAGGAACGAGAGCGATGCCAGCGTTCCCAAGGCGATCACGGCGCCCCGCAGTCCGGTCATGTGCGGCTCACCTCAACCTTCGAAGCGGTAACCGACCCCGCGGATGGTGATGATGCGCGCAGGAGTCGAAGGGTCGGCCTCTATCTTTTCACGGAGCCACCGCACGTGCACGTCCACTGTGCGGACGTCGCCTATGTAGTCGTGCCCCCAGAGCTGCTCGAGTATCTGGTCCCTCGTGAAAGCGCGGCCAGAGTTCCGCATGAAGAGCGCGAGCAGGTCGAACTCGCGGGGCTTGAGCCGCAACTCCTTGCCGTTGAGGGATGCCTGGTGCGCATCCACGTCCACGGTAAGCGAGCCTGAGTGCAGGGGTTCAGCCATCCGGCTCGAGGCGGAGTTGCGGGGGCGCCGGAGCATGGCGCGCACGCGCGCCATCAACTCACGCATGCTGAACGGCTTGGTGACGTAGTCGTCCGCGCCTATCTCCAGTCCGACGACGCGGTCTATCTCCTCGCCCTTCGCAGTGAGCATGAGGATGGGGACGTCGGTCTCCCGGCGAAGGATGCGGCAGACTTCGAGGCCGTCGAGGTTGGGGAGCATCACGTCGAGGATGATGAGGTCGGGAAGGGCGGTACGCGCGGTCTCGAGACCGCTTCCGCCATCCGGAGCAGTGAGGACGTCGTAGCCCTCGTGCTCCAGGTTGTAACGGAGCGCCTCCACGAGGTTCTCCTCGTCTTCCACCACCAACACAGAGCGGTTCGCCATAGAAGTCGGCTCCGTTCAGGGGCCCATAGGCCTCGTGGGTTACGAAATGTATGACCCATTATGCAAGCGAACCCTTAACGGGTCGTTAGGGGGCTGCGTACGCACGTTGCAAGTTTAACAGAGCCGCTGACCGCACAGTCTTTGCAGTGAGGCGAGGTCGCGCGGGAAGGCGCGAGACCACATTACAGGACTCCACCCGTTCCCACCGCCCCTTGTGTGCTGCCCGCAAACTCTGGATCCCCGCCGGTGCGGGAATGACGGGCCGGACGAGACTATGCGCCCCTGATGCGCTCCAGCAGTTCGCCGATCGTAAGCCAGTAGTAGACGATGAAGGTGCCGGCGACGAGCAGCATCACGGCGCTTATCGTGCCGACGTGCGGCAGCGCCTTGCGGAGGGCGCCTGTCATGGCCCCCTTGAACAGCGCCATGCCGATGGTAAGCGCCAGGATGACGGAGCCCATCCCCAGCCCGTATAGGACGAACTGCCAGACGGAGTCCAGGAACGTCTCTGCGGTGAAGGTGCCGCCGATGACGGCGAGGAAGATGGGCAGGGTGCAACTGAGGGAGGCGGTGCCGTATGCAAGGCCGAAGGTGAAGTAGCTTCGTACGCTCTTGGTGTTCGCGTTTCCGAACCGGGAAGAGATGCTGGCCGCGAAGTTGTTGTAGAGCTTGCCACCCGAGAGCAGGTACGCTCCGGCCACGACGAGCAGCACGCCGATGATGAGGCCGATCCAGGGGAAGGCGTCCGCTATCCCGCGCGCGCCGAGCCCGATGGGCGTTCCGACGGCGGCGAAGAGGACGACGAACCCGAGGGATACGGTGGCGCCGACGAGGAGGGCCCTGCGGAGCCTCAAAACGACGCTGCTTGCAACGGCATCTCCGCTTTCGCTGTCGCTGAGGTAAAGACCGAGGTAGGCGGGGAGCATGGCGAACCCGCAGGGGTTGACGGAAGAGACCATCCCAGCGCTGAACGCGAACCCGAACGGGAAGAGGTCACCGAGGTCACCGAGAAAGTTGCCGGACCGAGCCGATACGTCCTCGACACCCTGGGTAACCGCACCGAACTCGCTCCCGGTGATGAACGCGCCGACCACTGCGACGGCAAGCGATCCCACAAGCGCAAGGATGGGTCCAGCTACCCCCCAACCGATGTTCTGTCCCGCGGCACGCATCTTCAGTCCCTCCGTACGTGGGTATCCGCTCTCCCTTAATATGATACGTCTGTCAGAGCAAGGAGGCTCGCTGTTCCTTTCGCGGGTGTACTAGCGCCAGCGCATGCTTCTCCGGCGCATGCCGAAGGCAACGGCGACGAGCAGGCCGGTTGCCGCGAGCGTGAGTGTGAGCGCGAGCACCTGCGCCTCGTCCGTGCGCCCCGTCAGGACAGCCTCGTAAATGGCTATGGGCATCGTGCGCGTGCGCCCGGGTATGCTCCCGGCCACCATGAGCGTCGCGCCGAATTCCCCTATGGCCCGCGCGAGCGCGAGGCTGACGCCGGCCATGACCGACCGCCAGGCTAAGGGGAGCGTTATCCGCGCGAATACGGTCCACTCGGTCTGTCCGAGGGTACGCGCCGCATCTTCCAGCGTATGGTCCACCGACTCGAACCCGGCCTGGGCCGTGCGGATGAGGAAGGGCGCTGAAACGAGGAAGGCTGCCAGGGCAGCTCCGCTCCACTGGAAGACGAACGTGAACCCGAACAGTGCATCGAGCGCTTCGCCCAGGGGCGAGCTACGTCCCACGACGACGAGCAGATAGTAGCCGAGCACCGTAGGCGGCAACACCATGGGTATGAGCACGGCCGTGGAGAGCAGGTCGTGCGCCCACCCGCGAAGGCGCGAGAGTCCCCACGCGACAGGGACGCCGACCACGAACGCAAGCGCTGTACTTGCAAGGCCGGTCTGCAGGCTCAGTCTCAGGGCGTCCCAGTCCATCGATCACTCCGTGCCTTCAACCTTATCAATCTGCGGCGCGTAGCCGAACCGCGTCCACGTTCCAACGGCCTGTTCGTCGCCCAGGGATGCGATGAATCGCTCCGCCGTATCCGGCGCGTCGGACGCCGTGCTCACGCCAGCAGTGACCTGGAGACCTGCGCTCGCTTCCGGAGGCAACGGGGCGAGCGGGTGGATGCTTCGGGCATCCGAGGCGATGAGCAATGAGCGCGGAACGAAACCAACCTCCGCGTTGCCGCTGGCCACGAACTGGAGCGCGTGCGCAACGTTCTCGCCGTAGACGACCCGCTCGGAAGCCTGTTCCCAGAGCTTCGCATCCCGGAGGTATCGCCTTGCTGCTTCTCCATAGGGCGCGATATCCGGGTTGGCAAGGGCTATCTGTCGCACCGCACCGCTACGCAGGAGTGATGCAACATCGTCGGCCTCGTGGTCGAGGCTCGTGACCGCGACGAGTTCGCCGTTCGCGAGCACCACCACGCTCGCGGGGTCGAGCGACCCGTCGGCGGCGAGGGCAGAGGTGTACCGGCTGTCGGCTGAGACGATGAGGTCAAGGGGCGCCCCCTGGCGCAGCTGTTCGGCGAGTATGCCGGACGCGCCAGTAACGAGCGTCACCGGCGTTCCGTGCTCGGCCTCGAACCGCGCCGCGACTTCTTCGGCTACCGGCTGGATGCTCGCGGCGACGCCCACCAACAGAGGAGGCGAGGCTGGGTCCTCACCGGGTGTGCAGGCGGCAGCAAACAGCGGAAGGAGCAGAACGACTGCGAGTCCGCTCAGCCGGAGCGTGGTGACAACGCTAGAGCGATTCAAGGACTGCGCCGGCGTGGCCCTTGACCTTCACGTTCTCGAAGACGCGTTCGACGATACCTCGTTCGTCGATGACGAACGTCGTGCGGGCCACGCCCATGTAAGAACGCCCGTAGTTCTTCTTCTCGACCCAGACGCCGTACTTGTTGACGATCTCCTTGTCCGGGTCGGCGACGAGTGTGAATGGCAGGGAGTACTTGCTCTTGAAGTTCTGGTGGGACGTGGCGCTGTCGGTGCTGACGCCTATGACAACGGAATCCTTCTCAGAGAGGGCAGGGGAGAGATCGCGGAAGTCGCAAGCTTCCTGCGTGCATCCCGGAGTGTTGTCCCTGGGGTAGAAGTAGAGGACCACCTTTCTGCCGCGCAGCGAACCGAGCGTGAAATCCACACCGGTGTCGTCCGCTGCGGTGAAATCAGGGGCAACGTCTCCAACCTTGACCATGCACTCCTCCAAGACGCTCGTTACGAGTGATTCCAGGGGCAAATCGTAAATCTCAAGGTACCGAGGGGCAACCCTGCACGCCTGTGGAGCCCCGTACAGCGCTTCCACGAAGCCGAGATGAGGTTGCAGTCGGTTATCGGATGGAGGCAAGCCCCTGATGGCAGGCAGGACAACCGCCATCCCAGGAATAAACAGAGACTTCAGCAGCAGTACGCAGGAGCGCAGGTAGCAGATTCCAGATAATTCGGCAGAGGAAAGCAGAGAAACGCGCAGCGGTATGCTGTTGCTTTATCTGTTTTACTCCTGCATACTGCTCCAGGCGCGCAGAGAAAACTCTGCGCTCTGGTAGAATGAACAGCAGCGGAGGGAGAGGAAATGGCGAGATTGGGTCAGTACAGCTACCCGGACATCAGGTTCGGTGACGCGGTAGAGATAGCGAACCGCATCCTGAACAAGTTCAAGGGCACGGTGAGCGTGAAGGGCCTCGCATGGGAACTGGGGATGGCCGAGGGGAGCGGCACCCTGTTCGCCAAGGTAGCGGCCCTGCGCGATTTCGGCCTCGTGGAAGGCCGTGGCGAGCTTCGCATCTCTCAATTGGCCCAGCGGGTCCTGCACCCGGCCAGTTCAGAGGAATGCCTCGAAGCGACGGCCGAGGCGTTCCAGCGCGTCGAGCTGCTGAGCCAGCTTTACACGCGGTTCGAAGGGGAGGTGCCGGACGACATGAGCCTCCTGGTGGGGCTCGAGGAGATCTCCCGCGCGCCCCGGGATGAGATCGTCAAGCGCGCTCCGCTCATCCAGAAGCACCTGACGGACGCCATCCGCGTCCTGGGGAGGCCTGCCAAGGCAGAGAAAACGGCAGAACATTCTGCAAAACGCCAGAGGATTGCCGTGGAATCTCCTGCCGGGGCTCCCGAGCCTGTCGCCGAGGAGCCTCCCAGCGACGGGCTGCTCATCACGGCCGGCGGCCGGCGGCTCTCGGTCCCCTTCACGGCTGAGTACATCGAGGTTGCCATCAGCCTGCTCCGAGCGATGCAGGCGGAGATGCGCCGCGAACCCTCGGGTGAGCCCGCGCTGCCGCTCTTCGAAGGCATGGACTTCGACCTGGGAGAGCAGTTGGACGTGTGAGGAAGGGGGACTGGCGCCCCAGACAGGATTCGAACCTGTGACCCGCTGCTTAGAAGGCAGCCGCTCTATCCGACTGAGCTACTGGGGCCTCTCTTCGACTATAGTGCCGGGGCGTATGGGGGTCAATCAACCCTCCGTGCGCCCCGGCTACTTTTAAAATCAAGGGAACGGAGGCGGTGCATCCCATGACGTATCAGACGATCAAGTTCGAGACAGAAGGCCCGCTCGGGGTACTGACGCTCAATCGCCAGGAACGCCTGAACGCCATCAGCCGTGAGGTTACCGAGGAGCTGCAGGACCTGGTTACCCGCCTCGAGACGGACGACGAGGTCCGTGTCCTCATCGTGACCGGCTCAGGCCGTGCGTTCTGCGCGGGCGCCGACATCAAGGAGCGCGCCGAGAACCTGGACGACCTCTCGCTGGCGCGCACTTCCGCCGTCATCTCTCCGACCTTCCGGCGGTTGGAGCGCCTCAACCAGGTGAGCATCGCCGCGATCAACGGCGTCGCGGCGGGCGGGGGTCTCGAACTCGCGATGGCGTGCGACCTGCGGATCGCGAGCTCTGAGGCGCGCATGGCGCTCCCCGAGCTAACGCTCGGCATCCTGCCCGGGGCAGGCGGTACGCAGCGCCTGCCTCGACTCATCGGCCCGGCGCGCGCCAAGGAGATGATGCTCTTCGGCAGGTTCATCGACGCGCCGACCGCGCTCGAGTGGGGACTCGTCAACGCCATCTCGTCGCCGGGCGGCCTGATGACGGAGGCGCGGGCCTGGGCGGCGCGTCTGTTCGAACTGCCGCCGCTCTCGCTCGCGAGCATCAAGAACGCCGTCAATGTGGCGATGGACGTCGACCTGGACAGCGGCATCCAGTACGAGCAGCGCTGCTCGGCGATGCTCGCGCTCACGGAGGACAGACGGGAAGGGCACACCGCGTTCGCCGAGAAGCGTCCCCCGGTGTTCGTGGGGCGTTAGGGGCGAACTGCCTCAGCTGCGCTCGAACCGGGTAGCGACCCAGTGCATCGTAACGGGCCCGAGGCGGTGGGGCGTAACGCTGCGGATGGACACCGAGCCAACATCGGCGGACGTCGTACAACGCTCCTGGACGAGCCGACCGAGCGGACGTGACGCCACGATAGCGAACATGGTGTTTGAGAAGGCGCGGCTCAGTCCCCGGCTGCCGCCTCCAGCCATGCGATAGCCTCCCAGCGACGCCATCGTTGCGAGGGCTGCGCCCACCACGATGTTGGTCCCGCAGAACGGGGATACAGCCAGGCTGCCTTCTCCGGCCTGCATCCGCCGGAGCGCTTCGTGCGCCGCCTCTTCCACCTGTTGCGTGGGGATGTCGCCGAGGACCAGGAAACCCGTCGGTATCGAATAGCCCGCCACCGGCCTACCGCTGACCGACGGCAAGAGCAGGAGCGCGATGGTCGCGTGCTCCAACCCGTGGTTGCGTTTCGTTTTCTGCCAGGGATTCACGATCCTCTTCCCATGCGGCAAGCTGCCGTCCCTCGATTGTATACCCGCTCGAGGGTGTTGCCGCGGGCGGCAGGGTAGGGCAGTGGCGGAGAGTACATCTGTCAAGAGGCTGGTGGCAGCAGCCTACGTGAGGCGGATGATCTCTATCCCGGCGAGCGTCAGGCTCGTTACAACGATGCCGGCGATCACGACACCTGCCGCGATGGCAGGGAGCCCTCGGCGGACCGGCTCATGCAGCGTCCAGACGATCAGCGCACCGGTCCACGCGCCGGTGAGCGGCAGGGGGATGGCGACTGCGAGCATGATGCCGAAGAAGCCGTAGCGCTGCACCCGCGGCCCCCAGGACCGGTGGATCCGGGCAGTGCGCCAGCGGAGGAGGCGCCCGACGACGTTCTCCTGGGCCTCGATCCGTGTGCCGACGGCGCGGAGTGCGTAGAGGATGAACGGGATGGGTATGAGATTGCCAACGATGGAGAGGCCAAGCGCCTGTGGCCAAGGCATGTCCAGAGAGGTGATGGCGAGAGGGATGGACGCTCGCAACTCGCCGATGGGCGTCATGGCGGTCAGCAGGACGATCAGTGCGTCAGGCAACGGGGGACCTCGGCGGCCGGGGCGCCAATGGAGTCGGCAGATACATTGTAGCGGACAGGAGTGCAGAGGGCGGCTGTTCTGAACGATTCTTATACTTTGACTAATCTATTGGATAAGAAAAAGTCCGGAAAGTTCGTATGCGAAACATTGGCACTAGTGTCATCCGAAGGTGTAGAATCTGCTCAACATTCCGTAAGGGGAGGGTAAGCATGGCGCGCAAGACCCGTCTCATGCGGCAGGTGGAGGAGCGTTTCCATCAACCGCTCGAACGTCTGTTGCCTGAGAAGATCAACGAGAACGGCCTCTCGGCCACGGCAGCTGAGCTGGAAGTATCCAAGGCAACACTCGGGTACTGGCTTCTCAAGCTCGGCATCAACGTCCGGCGCGTTGCACTTGCTCCGGGGGAGACCTTGGAGGTCAAGCGAGCAAGCTGAGCGAGCGTCGCTGACGTTCGAAGAGGGGCGGACCGGCGGTCTGGGGAGATAACGCCGATCCGCCTCTCTTGGTTTAAGCGCTGAGGGAGCAGTGGTTTGCTCCCCGCGTTTCTTCCTTGACACGACGAGGCGGCGAGTGATACAACGTGATAGAAATCACAACTGCCCCTGCTCCGCCGAAACCAGAGGCCGCGTGCGACTTCCCCGTCCAATACTTCCCATACTGTTCACCATCACAGCCCTGGCTGTCTTCGCCGTCGTAACGGCGTGCGGAGGGGCCAGCCCTGTATCCACTCCTGAGTGCTACCTTGCACAGGAAGGGCAGATCGTCGGCGCTGCAGGGGCCGATTGCGAACCGCCGGCAGGGGCGACCGTCCAGCCGACCCCCACTCCCACACCCGCTGGAGACGGGGGCGGATCGAACGATGGCAGGGTGCTCTTCATCACGTACGCCTGCGCCACCTGTCACGAATTGGACTCAGTCCCGCAGTCGAAGGGCAGCAGCGACGGGCCTGCGCTCAATGGCATCAACGCAAAAGGCGCTGACTACATCCGGGAATCGATCCTCAACCCGTCCGCCGAGGTCGTCGAGGGCTACGAGGATGGCTTGATGCCGCAGGACTTCGCCACGCAACTGTCTCCCGAAGAGCTGGACATCCTTGTCGCGTTCCTCTCGGGCCAGTAGAAGCCCTGGTATCGTCCGTTTTCCTCAATCTGTTCGTTGACCCCTTCTCGGCGCGTCCCCTATACTGCGCTGCCAAGCGCGGCTAGAGGTTTTCCCTTCCGCAAAACCACAACGTATTGAGGTTTCGAGATGCAGTTGCACTGCCTACAGGAGAATCTCAGCCAAGGGCTCAGCATCGTACAGCCCGCGGTCGCAACGCGAACGACGCTCCCCATAACCCAGCATGTTCTCCTCGCTACGGATGAAGGCCGGCTGAAGCTCTCCGCCACGAACCTGGAGGTTGCCATCAGCACGTGGATAGGCGCCGACATACAGGAAGAGGGATCAGTGACGATCCCCGCAAGGCTGCTGACCGACTTCGTCAACTCCCTGGGGCGCCAGACCATCAAGGTGCAGACGGCCTCCCAAGGAGGCGGCATCTCCGTCGAGGGCGACCGCACAAAGGCCAACATCAACGGCACTGCCGCCGAAGAGTTTCCGCCCATCCCCGCAGTGGACCAGGGCGTCTCGACCAAGATGTCGGGCAGGGCGCTGCGCGAGGCAATCCACCAGGTGGTGCTCGCAGCGGCCGTCGAGGACTCCCGCCCGGTCCTGACCGGCGTGAACATCGAGCTCGACGGAACGAACGTCACGTTCGCGGCTGCCGACGGCTTCCGCCTCGCGGTGCGCAAGGCCCAGCTGATGGAACCCGCCAGCGAGAAGGTTTCGGTCATCGTTCCGGCCCGCACGCTCTCCGACATCGAGCGCCTCCTCGACGGCGACGACCCCGTTGACATCGTGGTTACAACGCAGCGGAGCCAGGTGCTCTTCCGCTTCAAGAACATCGAAGTGGTGTCGCAGTTGATCCAGGGTACGTTCCCCAACTACGCGCAGCTCATCCCGCAGGAGCACGGGACGCGCGCCATCATCGGACTGAGCGAATTGCAGCGGGCGACGCGCACGGCCTCGATCTTCGCGAAGGACGGCTCCGGCATCATCAGATTGCAGATGAGCGCGGAGGGTGAGGGGACCGGGGCGCTTACGATATCGTCCCGGGCCGAAGAGATCGGCGACAACATAGGCAGCCTCGAAGCCGACGTTGAGGGGGCTGAAGGCAAGATCGCCTTCAGCAGCCGCTACCTGAGCGACGTGCTGAGCGTCATCGGCAAGGACAAGGTGGCCCTGGAGATGACCACTTCGTCGAGTCCAGGGGTGATCCGTCCCGTGGACGACGGCGGCGAATACGTCCATGTCGTCATGCCCATGTTCGTTCAGTGGTGAGCAACGTCAGAACTCGTTCGGAGGATAAAGATGAAGCGCATCAAGTACGGGATCGTCATAGCTGTCCTGAGCGTTCTTCTTGTTGGATGTGGAGAGTCTAAGCCGGTCAAGGTGGGTTCGGTGATGGACTTCACCGGCGACCTTGGAGAGTTCGGCGGCCCCATGAATGACGCTGTCCTTCTGGCGGCGGACCACTTCAACGCCGCAGGCGGCGTGCTCGGCGGGCGCGACATCGAGGTCGTTTCCGAGGACGGAGCCACCAGCGACGTCACTGCCGTCGACGCCGCGCGCAAGCTGGTCAACGTGGACGGCGTCTCTGCGCTGATCGGACCGCTGGCCAGCGGGATCACGCTCGCCGTTGCGAACGCCGTCACCATCCCCAACCAGGTACCGGAGATCTCTCCGTCAGCGACCTCACCGGCGCTGACGGTGCTGGACGACAACGACTTCATCTTCCGGACCGCTCCATCCGATGCGTTCCAGGGCGTTGTGCTCGCGAACCTTGCGAGCGGACTCGGCTACCAGAGCGCGGGTGTACTTTTCGTAAACAACCCGTACGGACAAGGACTGGCCGACCAGTTCACAGCTTCCTTCGAGGCGTTGGGCGGGCAGGTGACCGCGGTTTCCCACGAGTCGGGTCAACCCTCCTACGCTTCGGAACTCGCGCGGGCAACGGCCAACGGTCCCGACGTCCTGGTCGCGATAAGCTATCCGGTCAGCGCGGGCGTATATATCCGCGAGGCGATCGATAGCGGAGCAGCGGACACGTTCCTGTTCGTGGACGGGAGCAAGTCTGAAGAGCTGATAACCGCAGTGGGGGCAGCGAGCCTCGAGGGCATGTACGGCACCGCCCCCGGCGCCGTGGAGAGCGAGGCTACGGCGCAGTTCACGAGCGACTACGCCGCCGCGTACGGAGACAGCACGCTTCCATTCATCAGGGAATCCTACGACGCGATGGTCATATTCGGTCTCGCCATCGAGGCTGCGGACTCGGACGACCCCGTTGCGGTCCGAAACGCGATGCGCGCGGTCGCGGGTCCGCCGGGTGTCCAGGTCGGCCCCGGAGAGGCTGAGATCAAGCGGGCACTGGAACTGCTCCGCGACGGGCAGGAGATCGACTACCAGGGCGCCAGCGGCCCGGTTGACCTCGATGAGAACGGCGACGTGACCGGCGCCATGGAGATCTGGAAGATAGCGGGAGGCCAGCTCGTCACCGAGCGCGTCATCTCACAGTAGCTCTCTCACGCATAGAGCAGGCGGCAGCAGGCAGCGTCGTTCCGGCGCTGCCTGCTCCTATGTTCGGGCCCGGCGCTGCCGGCGTGTGGCAAAGCGCTCCCGGAGCCGGGCGACGCCCGGCGTGATGCCGTCCGGCGCGTAGAGGAGCACGAGCACGACGAGCACTCCAACCGCGAAGAAGCGGATGTTCGGCAGTCCCACAGTTCCGAGGGCGTCCAGGATCGGTGCGCTGGCAACTTCCGGGAGCTGCTCGATGAGGTCGGGCAGGAACTGGGAACCGCTCCAGATACCCCATACGACGAACGCGCCGACGATCGGGCCGTAGAGGCGTCCGCTTCCGCCCGCCACCAGCATCGCCCAGATGATGAACGTACCCAGGAGCGGCGTGAACGTGATAGGGGAGATCGCACGGAAGTTGAAGGCGTACAGCGCGCCGCCGATGCCCATGATCACCGCGCCGAGTACGAATGCCTGCAGCTTGAAGCGGAACACGTGCTTGCCGCTCGCCTCAGCGGTCACTTCATCTTCGCGTATGGCGCGCAGCACGCGGCCCCAAGGCGAGTGCGCCAAGCTGCGAACCACCGCGAACAGCAGGGCGAACACCACGAGGACCACCACCAGATATACGCGGTCGTAGTCCTGGGGGGCTACGAGGTCGCCGAAGGGGCGCGGGATCGTGTAGATACCCCTGCTCCCGTTGCTCAGCCAGCGTTCGTTCAGGAAGACGAGGCGTACGCTCTCGGCGATCCCCAGCGTCGCTATCGCAAGATAGTCGCCTCGCAGCCGGATGGTTATCGTGCCTACCACGAGCGCCACAGCCGCGGCAACGAGCGCCGCGGCTATCAGTGCGGCGACGAACCACAGGTCGAGCACCCCGATGATGGGTAGCGAGTCGAGACGGTTCGCAAGGTCGCCCGAGTAGAGATAGTCCTCGCCCTGGTCCGACAGCGGGGGACGGATGGTGAGGAGCGACGCGGCGTACGCTCCAAGCGCGAAGAAGCCTGCTACGCCGATGTTGAACAGTCCGGTGTAGCCCCAGTGCACGTTGAGGCCGAGCGTGAACACCGAGTAGACGCCGACGAGTATGGCGAACGCGGTGAGGAATTCCAGCATCAGCCCTTGCTCCCCAGAAGTCCACGAGGCCGGAACAGCAGCACGACCACCATGACGGTGAACGCTATCGCAGGCTTGTAGGGTGGCAGCGCCCATGCCGTAGAGACTTCCATCGAGACCCCGATAAGCATCGCGCCCAGGAACGCGCCATACGGATTGCCGATGCCACCGACGACCACCGCCGCAAAGAGCGGCACGAGCAACTGGAAGCCGATGGTGGGCTTCAACTGGGAGGTTGCGTTGAATATGACGAGCAGCACGCCCGCAGCGCCCGCAAGCGCTCCGGCGATGCCCCACGTCCAGAGCAGCACGCGGTCCGTGTTGATGCCGCTAGCGCGTGCGAGATCGGGGTTGTCGGAGGTGGCGCGCATCGCCTTGCCCTGCTTCGTGCGCGTGAGCAGCAAGTGCAGGGCGACTGCCAGCACAAGCGCTGCGCCGCTCACGAACAGGTGGTTCGGGGCGATGCTGATGTCGGCGGGCAAGGAGAAGTGCGGGCGGCCTTCGTTGGGGAGGTAGCGGACGGGGGTGTCCCAGAGCATCTGGATGAACCCGCGTATCGCGATGGCGAGACCCAGCGAGGCTATCTCCACCGTCACGATGTTCGCACGGCGCACACGGAGCCTGCGGAAGACGAGCAGATCCATGCCCACGGCAAGCGCCGCCACCGCAGCCATGCTCAGGGGCAGCGCGATGAGCAGGGGGAAGCCGAACGTGAACGGCCCCAGGCCTGCGTGCTCCGGCAGAACGCTCACGGTCAGGAAGAACGCCACGTAGGCGCCCATCGTCATCATGTCCCCATGAGCGATATTGGCGAACCGCATCACGCCGAAGACCAGCGTGATGCCGACCGCTCCAAGCGCGAGGACGCTGCCGAGGAAGATGCCGTTGACGGCAAGCCCTATCTCGCTCAACGCGAGCGCGACGAACACGAGGGCGAGCACCGCCTGCGCGATGCGGCTGGCTCGCGCCACCACTGGACTGCTCATCGTGCGTGCCGTGAAGAACATCTCGTCCGCCTACTCGCTCCCCAGGTACAGCCGCCCCACCTGGGGGTCGTCGGCCAGCTCCGGCCCTGCGTTCTCGAGGCGCACCTCACCGACGGCAAGCACGTAACCCCGGTGGGATATGGAGAGGGCCTTCCTGGCGTTATGCTCCACCATCAGGATCGCGACCCCGGTGGCGTTGATGTCGCCCACCATCCCGAACACCGTTTCCATGAGCAGCGGCGAAAGCCCCGCGGTAGGTTCGTCCAGCAGCAGGAGCTTCGGTTCCAGCATCAGCGCGCGCGCCACGGCCATCATCTGGCGCTGCCCGCCGGAGAGGGCGCCGGCCTTTGCGTTGCGTTTCTCCGCCAGGTCAGGGAACAGCTCAAACATCTCCCGGATACGGCCCTCCAGCCTGTCGCTCCGCAGGAAGCCCCCCATCTCGAGGTTCTCGGTGATGGTCAGGGTAGGGAAGACGTTGTCGGTCTGCGGGACGTAGCAGAGTCCCAGCGGGATGCGGCGGTCGGCGCCCAGCCCTTCGATGCGGTGGCCGTCGAACCGTATCTCCCCGGACGACGCCTGCACGATGCCGACGATCGCCTTCATCATCGTCGACTTGCCGGAGCCGTTCGGTCCGATGATGGTCACGACTTCGCCGGCATCAACGTACATGTCGACGCCGTGGATTATCTCCGTGTCGCCGTACCCGGCCCGTACGCCTGTTGCTTCGAGAAGCGGCACCGCTCAGCCCCCCAGGTACGCCCGGACGACTCGCTCGTCCTGTTGCACGGCCTCAGGCGAACCCTGTGTGAGCACCGTGCCCTCGCTCATCACGATGACGTGGTCGCATAGCCGCATCACGAGTCCCATGTCGTGTTCGATGACGAGGAAGGTTATCCCGAGTTGCTCGCGCGCCCGGCGGATGCCGTCCACCAGGCGTCTGAGCAGCGTGGGGTTCACACCCGCACCGGGCTCGTCGAGCAGCACCATGCGCGGCTTGGCCATCAGCGTGCGCGCCAGTTCAAGCAGCTTCTTCTGTCCACCGGAGAGTCCCTCCGCAGGTAGATCCGCCACCTCCGAGAGCCCGGTGAAATCAAGCACTTCCCGCGCCTGCGCCTCGATAGCCCGCTCCTGGCGTTTGATGAGCCAACGGGCCGCCACGGCGCGCCACATGCTTTCTCCGAGCTGTTCCGACGGCACGAGCATGAGGTTCTCCAGAACGCTCATGCGCTTGAGTTCGCGGGGTATCTGGAAGGTCCTGACGATGCCCTTGCGGAAGACGAGGTAGGACGGCAGCCCGTCTATGCGCTGGTCGCGGAAGGTAACCCGCCCGGCGGTGGGCTTATGGAACCCGGAGATGAGATTGAACAGCGTCGTCTTTCCCGCGCCATTCGGGCCGATGAGGCCGGTGATGGAGCCTTCGTCCACGTTGAGCGAACAGTTGTCGACGGCGCGGACGCCGCCGAAGTCCATCACCAACCCACGTACGCGCAGGATCGCAGAGGCCATGCCTCCTCACTCAGGAGCGGATGGCGCGGATTATACGGGTGATGCGCCGTCCGGAGTATCGCGCCAGAACTGCGAGAGGACCTCACTCGCCTGTGGCAGCTACCGAGCGGTTCCTCTTCGGGCTGTTGTTGAAGCCGATGTTGTCCTCGAACGGGTGGAACTCTCGCGCTTCGTGACAGTACTTGCACTCGCCGGCCATCGTGGCGCTCGGTGAACCGACGATCCAGTGATGCGCCCCGGTGGGAGATGCTTCGCAGTAACTTGTCTCAAGGCTTATCTTCGGCTGCGCCTTCGTTGTCATCCCAAGTCCTCCGATCTCCTGCATAGCCAAGGGGAGTTGATCCCGTGGCCGGTCTGTGGTGGAGATGGGGGAGAGTCGAACTCCCCGTCCAGAAGACGCTCAGCGCGGATGTACTACAGGCTTAGCCGGCGTTTGTTGGGTGGTTGGGCGGGCCCACCGGCGGGCCGTCCCGCCACCTGCCGCGAAGTCTTGAGTGGCTCGGCAGCGGCGTCGGAGCCACTGCACCCCGGCTTTATGGCGCCTCCGGTAGCCGCCAGGGCGGGCTATCGGGGCGTGGCTACGTCTTAGGCAGCCAGTGCGACTGGTTCGTCGGCAGTTGATGTATTGCCGTCTGATTAGCGAGTGGGCGGCGAACTCGGCCTGCAATCCTGCCAAGCTGATCCCCTGTCGAAACCACGCATCCCCACAGCAGACCAGTTGCACTACCATCGTACAACCAGGGCAGGGGGTGGTCAAACGGCGCGTGTCAGTCAGACCTCCCGGCGGAGGGCGCGCGCTATCTCCCGGTCGGACTCCCGCCGCATGATGGCCTGCCGCTTGTCGTAGCGTCGTCTACCCTTCGCCAGGGCCAGTTCCACCTTGGCGTGGTGGCCCTTGATGTACACGCGCAGGGGGACCATCGTGAGGCCGCGTTGGGCCGCCGCACGGCTGAACCGCTCTATCTCGCCCGCGTGCATCAGCAGTTTCCGTGAGCGTGTCGGCTCGTGCCCCCAGGGCCCCGCGCTGGTCCACGCGGCGACGTGCATGTTGTGCAGCCACATCTCGCCGTTGCGGGCCTGCGCGTAGGCGTCGCGGATGGTCACCCGCGCATCGCGCACGGACTTGATCTCCGTGCCGGTCAGCACGATCCCGGCCTCGATGCGGTCGAGTATGTCGTAGTCGAAGCGCGCTCTCCGGTTATCCGCGACGGTCCGGATGCGCGGTTGGCCGGGCCGCTGCTGCTCCGGCTGCTTCTTCCTTTTGCGTTTGGGAGGCATCGCTCAACGGCCTGTGATCCGCCGGAGTTCGGCAACCGCGGCGTCCAACTGATCGTCGGGGTAGGAAACCGGCTCTTGCTCGGGTTGGATGCTGCACAGGGTGTCCAGGGCGTCCGCGAGTTCGCCGGACCCGTCCAGCGCGACAGCCTCGTCTGCATAGGCCGCGCAGAGGGTACGCGTCAGCTCGCCGATACGTCCGTGCGCCCGCACGTTCACCTCACGTCCGACGCGCACGTCGGGCTCGATACCGTCTCCTTCGATCGTACGTCCGTTCGGGGTGAGCCACTGCGCGACGGTTATATTCAATCCCGCGCCCGACTCCAGCTCGCGCAGCAGGTTGACCGCGCCCTTGCCGAACGTGCGCGTGCCCACGATACGGGCCCGTCCGTGGTCCTGCAGCGCTCCCGACACCACCTCCGATGCCGACGCGCTGAAGCCGTTCACGAGCACTGCGAGAGGGAGGTCGTAGGCTGTCCCGTCACCGGTTACTTCTTCTATCGTCTCGTTTCCGTCGGCGTCTATCCAGCGAAGGACTTCGCCTTCCTCTACGAACTCGGAGAGGACGCTCACAGCCGCGTCCACGAGTCCGCCCCCGTTGTTCCGCAGGTCCAGCACGAGTCCGTCGGCGCCGAGCTCGTGCAGGTCGGCGATGGCGGCGCGCAGGTCGGCGCCTGTCTCGGCATCGAACGACGACAGGCGGATGTAGCCGAAGCCGCTTGGAAGCAGGTCGGAGCGAACGGAGCTGGCGCTGATGGTCTCCCGTACGATGGGAATCTCCACGGGGCGGGAGATGCCGGCACGCGACACACCGAGCACGACCTGGGTGCCCTTCGGGCCGCGTATCAGCGCGATCGCCTCGTCCAGCGTGAGTCCCTCGATGGACCTGCCGTCCACGCTGACCAGGACGTCGCCCGCCATCAGCCCGGCGTGGAACGCGGGTGAACCCGGGAGTGGTCCCAGAACGATAATCTGGCCTTCGACCTCGGTGACACTCGCGCCGACGCCCTCGAAGTCGGGCTGCTGTCCGTGCAGCGAGAGCGTGAACTCCGCGTAGCGCTCCGGGGAGAGGTACGAGGTATAGGGGTCGTCCAAGTACTCCAGGAGTCCCTCGATGCCTGCGCGCTCCATCTCAGTGGCGATGAGCTTGTCCCGATCGATGAAGTCTTCCTGCAGCACTTCCACGGCTTCGATGAACTCGCCGTGCTCTTCCTGTGCGCATGCTGCCGCGGCGAGCAATGCGGCAGCCAGGATGACGGCAGGCAGTGCCGGTTGCAGCAGGGACAGCTGCATCGTCTTCGTCACAGCGTTGGGGTGGGTCCGCATCCGTTAAGGATACGTCACGGGATGAGGGCCACGTCCTTATCCCATCGCGGAGGTCCAGCTGTTAGCGGAAGGGGGGAGGACAGGTGAGCCATAGGGAGGGCTGACATCACTGGATGCGCTGTCTACTTTACATAACGGGAATAGGGCGCAATAACACCCGAGTGCGCCTAGCGAGCGCGCAGGTAGCCCATACCGTCGTTGCCGTCCTCAAGGCCACCCCTGTACAGGAACTCGCCTTGAGGCGTCGTCTTGCGCGCCGTTAGCGAATCGAAGTCGATGTGCACGACCTCGCCGTTCTCACACTCCACGCTGACCTGCTGCTCATCCTTTTCCGCGACCTGCACCGGACGCCGCTCGAAGATGTTGCCTTCGCCGACCATCAGCTTGAGCAGCGGCTCCAGCGCCAGGACAGCCGATACGGTGCCCGTCTGCGATCCGTCCGCGACGATGAAGCAGTCCTCCTCACAACCGTAGAAAGGATGCTCAGGCAGTTGAAAGAATCCGTCGTCAGTCATGGTTCCTCTGGGTCGCTCCTGGTCTGACTTTCGTGCCTGCAAACGCAAGTTCGGCGCCGGATGGTACATCATCGCTCACCTGCGCGGACACTGCTTGCAGCAACTGATGCAGGCCAGCTCCGGTGACCGCCGACGTCAGCACCGCCTTGATGCCTCCCGCGTCGGGCACGAAACCGGCGCCGCCGTCCGAGTCCAGCAGGTCCACCTTGTTCAGCGCGAGCACGCGCGGCGTGTCGGTGAGGTCCATGTTGCGCAGGATGTCCTCGACGACCTCCACCTGCTCCGCAGCATTAGGGTGCGAGATATCGACGACGTGCAGCAGGACCGAGGACTCCTGCACCTCTTCCAATGTCGCGCGGAAGGCCGCAACGAGCGTGGTGGGCAGCTTCTGGATGAAGCCTACCGTGTCCGTCAGCAGCGCCTCGCCGCCATCCGGCAGACGCACCTTGCGCGTCACCGGATCGAGCGTGGAGAAGAGTTGGCCACGCGCGAGTACGCCTGCACCCGAAAGCGCGTTCAGCAGGCTGCTCTTGCCCGCGTTCGTGTAGCCGACGAGCGCGACGACAGGCAACCTGTTCCGGTGCCGGCGGGCGCGGTACTGGGCGCGGTGCCGGCGCACCTTCTCCAACTCTTGCTTCAGCCGCTGTATGCGCTGGCCGACGAGCCGCCGGTCCGTTTCTATCTGCGTCTCACCGGGGCCCCGTGTCCCGATGCCGCCTCCGAGGCGCTCCAGGTGGCTCCACTGGCCCGCGAGGCGCGGCAGCAGGTACTCTGCCTGCGCCAGTTCCACCTGAAGGCGCCCTTCCCGCGTCCTCGCGTGTCGTGCGAAGACGTCCAGGATGAGGGCCGTGCGGTCGATGACCTTCACGTGCTCGCCGAGCGCGCGCTCGAGGTTCTGCTGCTGCGTGGGGGTCAGTTCGTCGTCGCAGATCAGCGTGCCGAAACCCATGGCGCGGCGTGCATCCGCAATCTCCTGCAGTTTGCCCTTGCCGACGTAGGTATGGGACGGGGCTTCCAGCTGCTGGGAAATGGTCCCGGCGACCTCTGCGCCCGCGGTGTCGGCCAACTGTGCGAGCTCTTCAAGGGAGTCAGCGACCGTCCAGGGCGAGCGACGGCCCTTGATGCCGACGCCAACGAGCAGCGCCTGCTCAAGCGTCTGGGCCGTCTCCACCGTTCTCGATCGCCGTGCTATGAGTGAGCGCTCCTGTTCAGTGACGTGGATTCTACCTGTTGACGCTCCATGCGGAGAAGGAGCCGGTGTCCTATCCCACCGGCGCGTCGGGCAGACGCCAGCCCTCCAGACGCTTCAGACCCTCGTCCACGCGCTCGTCGGGCGTCGTGAGCGAGAGGCGGATGTAGCCCTCGCCTGCCTCGCCGTAGCCCCGCCCGGGGGTGACGACGACGGCGTGCTTGTCGAGCAGTTCGGTGGCCAACTGCGCCGAGGTCCATCCGTCCGGGCAGCGCGCCCAGATGTAGAAGCCGGACCTGGGCCGGTTCACCTCCAGGCCGATGGCCGTGAGGGCGTCGACGACGCGGTCGCGGCGCCTGCGGTATATCTCGTTGTTCGCGGCCAGCCACTCGGGCGTGGTGTTGTCCAGCGCCTCGATGCCCATGTACTGCACCGCCTGCGGGATACCGGAGTCCAGGTTGGACTTCACCCGTACGAGTGCGTCGATGAGCTGCTGGTTACCCACGGCCATGCCGATGCGCCAGCCGGTCATGTTATAGGTCTTGGAGAGCGAGTGGAACTCGATGCCCACGTCCATCGCACCGGGCGTCTGCAGGAAGCTCGGCGCGACGTAACCGTCGAACGTCACCTCGGAGTAGCAGGCGTCGTGACAGACGGCGATGTCGTACTCCTTCGCGAACGCCACGACCTTCTCGAACAGCTCGGGGGTCGCGAGCGCGCCGGTGGGGTTGTTGGGGTAGTTGAACCAGAGCACCTTCGCCTTGCGCGCGACGTCCTCCGGTATCTGCGAGAGGTCCGGGTGGAAGGCGTTCTCTTCCAGCAGCGGCATCATGTACGAGGTGCCGCCCGCGAACATGGTGCCGACCGAGTAGACCGGGTACGCGGGGTCAGGCACGAGCGCGACGTCGCCGGGGTCGATGAGGCAGAGCGCCATGTGGCCGATGCCCTCCTTCGCCCCGATGAGCGGCACGATCTCCTTGTCGCCGAGTTCGATGTCGAAACGACGGGTGTACCAGCGGGCGATGGCCTGGCGCATCTCCGGCAGGCCGTCGGATTCCGGGTAGCGGTGGTTGGGCGGGTCGTCGGAGGTCGACTTGAGCGCGGTCAGGATGTGCTCGGGCGTGGGGATGTCGGGGTCTCCGATGCCGAAGCTGATGACGTCCATCCCCTGGGCGCGCTTCTCCGCGATCTTCCGGCTGATCTCCAGGAAGAGATACGGCGGGAGCTGGTCGAGCCGGTTGGCGAGTTGCATACGGAAGAGACCTCCGGGTGAGTCAGGAATCGTTCGGGATTATACAGGCGCGCGGCGGGAGTGAGCGTCAGCAGGGACAGAGAACATTGGGGGGAAATCACTGCTCATTTCTCTTCACCAGCCCTGATTTCACCTCTGGACCGACCCCGCAGGGCGAGCAGTCCAACTGCTCATTTCTGCCCATCCGCTGCTCATTTCCAGTCATAACTGCCCGAATCCACTCATTCCTGCTCATCCCGCCGGTTGGGTTTGCAGTGCCCTGCGTTCGACGCTGTGCTCATGGGAACAGCGTACGCGGGCGTGGGCTGTCGGCGAAAGGGGGGATGTCACGAATCCGGTGACACTGGGGCGGCTGGTAGCGTTCTGTGCGGCGGGAGGGGTCAGCAGCTCTTGGGGGTCTGTCGAACGGCTCACCCTGCTTTCCCTTCTCCTGCTCGTTGAACCACTCAACAAAGGTCTCTACTTGCTCATCTGTAAAGCGGTATCTATGGCCCCTGCTGCTGTTGTGGAAGGGCTCTTCCAAAAAGCCAAGGGGAGTGTCGGAGAGAAATGGGCCTTCTCTGCCCCAGTAGGCAAAAGCATTGACATCGCTGACCAGTGCACGCATAGGGTCATTCTTTACCGGCTCTCCTCGTCTGTCAGGGAAACGTTTAGTGTGTTCGCTGAACGATATTGTTTCCGTAACCTTCATGGCGTAGATGATATGCCAACCCCCTCTTTTCCTTCGAAAGTTGGCGCAACCAAGCCCGACTACGTAGTCGCCCTTGCTGGCGGCTCCGCGCGTCATAGGCATGCAGAACGCTAGCGTGCAGATGTCATCATGAGGGTTGGGAGCGCGTCCGTTATCGTGTGTCATGATGTAAGCATAGAGCGTCACTCGGTCACCTCCTCCAATAACTCGGCACCCGCATCACCGGTGTACTGAGCAATCCACGCCCGCAGCTTTTCCGTGCGCTTGGCCTGTTCGGGGATGCTCGTGTCCAGCATACAGCGGCAGGCGCGGGTGTAAGAGCCGATAACTCCCAACTCGCTTCGGTGGGCCGGCCATTCCCACGGCTGGCCGTATGTGTCCCTGAACACTTGGTCGCATATCTCGCGGGTAACGGGAACTGCACGATCGAACCTGCGCGACTTGTCTGTTCCTGCGACTCCGAGGAATCGCCTGTCGCCCCTCAGCGCGTGAGCGTTCCCGGCGAATCGCGGCGAATCCGGCGTCACAAATACGGCTTCGCTTTCTGCACAGAGTCCGCCAATCAGGTAGAAGCCATCGGATGAAGTGAGTTTGGTCGGTCTGCCGTATGCCCCTGCCCTCCGGCTCAGCCTCGCAAGGAACAGCAGAACGTTGCCGCGCTCCAGGCTCGTGAGGTTCGAGGAGCGTCCGTTCTCACCGCTGTCGCCGTAGGTGAGCGTCTCGAACTCGGGGTCGTTGTGGCACGCGGCGTTCCAGAGGTCTTGCGGCACATAGGGCAGCAGGTCTTGGCCGGAGTCGTAGTGCGACCGCAGGTCGCGGTAACGGACAGCGCAAGGGGATTCCTTATCGGCGATAGGCAGGAACTCGAACGTGCCGTCGTCGAAGAGGGGGCTGGCGAAGCGGTCGCTGGAATTCGCGCCCACGTTGGCGAGGTAGACCTGCATCAGTGCCCCAGCACCACTCTAGGTTGACCGAATGAAGTACTGTGCCACGTTGTTAGTTCTATCACCGGAGTTCGCCGTCACCGCACCCGTCGGTAGGCAGCGTGAATGGCCACATACCACGACCCTCACCTGTGTGTGAGGTATTCCAAGGCGCATGGCGGCGGCATTGGCCGATGTCTGAATTTTCTTGCATGTTCCTCACATCAGGTGACCGATGGAAAGGCTCTCTGTTCTTATCCCAGTAGATGCAATTCTCACAGTTGACTATGCCTGCCATGCTCAATCTCCTCTTCCGTTAGCAACGTGTCTGAGTGAAAGCGAATCGGCAGCGAGCACGATTCAATCGCGCAATGATTGTTGGTCTCGTGAACCCGCGCTGGATCCAAAAAGCGCCTCAGTCCGGGAAGTCGCCGGAGAAGACCTCTACAGCGTCGCCGTCCATGAAAACGGGGCCGTGGCCGGGCCACGTGATGGTGAGCTCGCCGCCAGGGACATCGACGCGGACCTCGTCGTCGACCATGCCGTGCAGGCGCGCCGCAACGACGATGGAGCTCACTCCTGTCCCGCAGGCGAGCGTGAGGCCGGAGCCGCGCTCCCACGTCCGCGAGATGAGGTGGTCCCGCGCCACGAAGTTCGCAAGGTGGAAGTTGACCCGGCGCGGGTACGCCTCGTGGTGCTCCATGCGGGGGCCAAGCCTGTCGAGTTCGACGTCGTTCACCGGTTCGTCGATGAACGCCGTGACGTGTGGGTTGCCCATCGAGACCGCCGTGAGCGCGAACGTAACGCCGTTCACTTCTACGGGCGCGTCGAATGCGAGTTCGCCCGGGCGCAGGCCGAAGGACTCGACGAGGCCGACATCCAGCGCAGCGTAGTCGCTCGGGCCCATCTTGGAGACGTCGACCGGCACGTCCGCGGCGCGGAGGATGGGCTCGCCCATGTTGACGCGCGCACCGACGACGCGGTCGCCGCTCCAGTGCGGGGCGATGTTCAAGACGCCTGCGCCGGTCTCCACGTCCAGCGTGCTGCCGTTGGCGGGCACCATGCCGCGCTCCAGGACGAACTTGGCGAAGCAGCGGATGCCGTTGCCGCACATCTCGCCCTCGGAGCCGTCCACGTTGTACATCCGCATCCGGACGGGGGCGCGCTCCGACGGCGCGACGACGATGAGGCCATCCGCGCCGACGCCGAAGTGACGGTCGGAAATACGCCGAGCGACCTCCGGCCAGTCGCGCTGCTCGTTCAGGCCGTCGACGTAGATGTAGTCGTTGCCTGCGCCCTGTAGTTTGGTGAACTCCATCGCTCTGCCTCGGAGGTCATTCTACCATGGCCACGTCCCTGCCCTTCCTTCCGGAGCCGTGAACGGGGGTACCATAGAGGGGAGTCGCCCGCGAGGAGGGACCACATGCGGATCACGAACCTGGACGCGCTGATCGTCGTTGACGTGCAGAACGACTTCTGTCCCGGCGGCTCGCTGGGCGTGACCGGCGGCGACGCCGTGGCGCGGAAGATGGGCGCCACGGCCAGGACGTTCGCGGAGCGCGGCGGCAAGGTGTTCGCGACGCAGGACTGGCACCCGGCGGGGCACCTGTCGTTCGCGTCGCAGGGCGGGCAGTGGCCGGACCACTGCGTACAGGACTCGCACGGCGCGGCGTTCCACGCGGAGTTGGGGCTGCCGGAGGGGACGCGGGTGATCCGCAAGGGCGCGAGCCTTGACAAGGACGCCTACTCCGGCTTCATCGACTCCGACCTCGACGCGCAGCTCAAGGCCGGAGGCGTCGCGCGGGTGTACGTGGGGGGACTCGCGACCGACTACTGCGTCGTGAACACGGTGGTGGACGCGGTCGCCAACGGCTACGAGACGTACGTGCTGGCGGACGCAGTCGCGGCGGTGAACGTCGAACCCGGCGACGGCGACCGGGCGCTGCACCTGATGGAGCTGAACGGCGCGGTGCTCACCACGACGGACGAGGCACTGGCCGAGGAATAACGGCCCCACCCCTTGGGGGCAATCCTCACCCATGCGCTGAAGCGCGTTGCCCTCTCCCTCAGGAGAGGGGAGCAGACACCCCACCCATGCCCCGTTCCCAGGCGAGGTTCCTGCCTTCGCAGGAACGACGGGTCTATGACCCGTCCGGCGGGTGCTGCCGTGCGAGCGTGTTCTGCGTCGCGGCCCACTGCATCTCCTCGAGCGCCCAGCTGTGGTGCACGGGGTAGAGACCGGGCGAGCGCAGCGCCTTGTGGCGCTTCGGCAGGCGCGCAAAACCGGCGGCGAAGCGCTCCCGCAGTTCCGGCAGCGTCGGCGCCGGGCGGGTGCGCTTCCCGTCCCGGATGACGGGCTTCAGCAAAGGCGCGCCGTCTTCCTCCGGTAGTTGCTCATCCTCGAGAGCGAGCGTGTCGCTCGCGTAGAGGCCGTCGCCGCCCGTCCGGCGGTAGACCTGCTTGCGTCCGGCGAGCGACGCCTTGCCCTCGCTGAGCTTGAGCACGGGCGCTCCGTCGTACTCGCTGAGCTTATACGCCCAGTCCATCCACGGGGCGTCCGCAGAGACGCCGAGCTTCGTGCCGATGCCGAAGCCGTCTATCAGGGCTCCGGCCGCGAGGAGCGTTTCGATGTCGAACTCATCGAGCCCGCCGCTGGCGAAGACCTGCACGTCCGTCAGCCCGGCGTCGTCGAGGATGCGGCGGCTCTCGATGGAGAGCACGAGCAGGTCTCCGCTGTCGAGGCGGATGGCGCGCAGGGCGTGGCCGGACTCGCGGAGGCGCTTGCCCGTCTCCGCGGCGCGGCGGACGCCTTCGGGTGTGTCGTAGGTGTCGACGAGCAGCGTGCTCGTGTCCGGGAAGGAGTCGGCGTATGCGTCGAAGGCCTCGGCCTCCGTGGGGAAGCTGGAGATGAACGAGTGCGCCATCGTGCCGACGGGCGGGATGCCGTAGCGCGCGGCGGCGAGGACGTTGCTCGTACCGCCGAACCCGACCATGTAGCTGACGCGGGCGAGCCGGTCGGCGGCCTCCTCGCCCTGGGTGCGGCGCGCGGCGAACTCGATGACCGCCCTGCCCTGCGCGGCGTGCATGACGCGCGCGGCCTTCGTCGCGAGCATCGTCTGGAGACCGACGGCGTTCATCACCGCGGTCTCGACGAGTTGGGCCTCGATGACGGGCGCGGTGACCTCGATGACCGGCTCTTCGGCGAAGACGAGTTCGCCCTCGCCCATCGCCCGCACGCCGCCGGTGAAGCGCAGCGACGGCAGCCAGTCCAGGAACGCCGCATCGAACAGGCCTAGCGAGCGGAGGTAGGCGACGTCGGCATCGGTGAAGCGGAGCGCCTCGATATGGTCGAGCGCTTCCTCGAGCCCGGCGAAGACAGCATACCCACGGTCCGGCGGCAGGTTGCGGAAGGCGAGGCTGAAGGTGGCCGTGGCGTTGTGGCCGTGCTGCCAGTAGGCCTGCGCCATCGTCAGTTCGTAGAGATCAGCGAAGAGCGCGCGGCTCGGTTCCCGCTCGGCCATACAACGATGCTAAGGAGAGGGCGTGCGCCGGTCAACCGGCGGATGGCAGGCAAAGGGCACCCACAAGGGATGCCCCTACACCAGGCACCGATCCACCCCCATCCTAACCTTCCCCCATCAAGGGGGAAGGGATCAGACAACCCGAGAGATTTCTCGACTCCGCTGTGCTCCGCTCGAAATGACAGGCTGCTTACAGGTCGAGCATGGGCGGGGCGAAGAGCTCCTCCATGTCCGGCTTGCGGGGGATGAAGCCCTGCTCGTGGGAGAAGCCGATCATGGTGTCGATCATCTTCTGGTTGCCCTTGACGCCGTAGGTGAACGGGTCCGAGCCGAAGATGGAGCGGGTCTGGGCCATGTACTGCGAGCCGAAGATGAGGTCGCTCGGGACGCGGCTGGAGAGTTCGGCGTACCACTCCTCCTTCGCGCGCACGAACGCGGCGTAGAGGTTGAAGGCGACCCACGGGTACTTCTGGTAGATGTCGCCGCGTATGGCGTAGCAGTGGTTGGCAGGGATGTAGCCGTGCGTTTCGAAGAAGCGCTTGCCCTCGCCGATGAAGTCCGGGAAGAGCGGCTTGACCTTCGCGAACTCCTCGGGCCTGGGGCGGATGGTCGTGGAGCGGTCGATGACGTTCTTCTCGTTGGAGAAGGCGCGGCCGATGGGGGCGGCGTCGATCTCGCCGCGGACGAGCATCGTGGCGAGGCTCTTGTCCTCCGGGATGCGGTTGAACTTGATGCCCTCCATGGGCTTGAAGCCGGTCGCGCCGCCGTGGCTCAACTCCTCGGAGCGCTCCATCCACCAATCGACACTGAACTGGTCGACGCCGAAGTCGTGCTGGAGGACGCCGCGCGTCCAGAGGGAGGCGGTCTGCTGGTACTCGCCGACGCCGATGCGCTTGCCGTAGAGGTCGTTGGGCTTCTCGACGCCGGAGTCGACGTTGACGGAGAGGAGCGCGTGCATGAAGCGCCGGGACGGGAAGACGGGGATGGCGACCATGTCGCTGCCGCGCGCCTTGGCGATGAGGAGCGAGGAGAAGGACATCTCGCAGACCTCGAACTCCTCGAACTTCAGCTGGCGCCAGAAAGTCTCCGAGGGGTCGGAGTTCGTCCAGACGAGGTCAACTCCCTCCACCTCCACCTCGCCGTCCAGCAGCTTGGCGATGCGCTCGTTCCTGGCCGATATGAAGCTGAGTTGCACTTTGCCTGCCATGGGCTCTCCCTCCTCCGGGACCGATGGTGTTCCGACTCGCGAACATACCCGCCGGTATGGGGGGTGTCAAACGACGCGCCGTGTTACCGGAACGTGCGTCGGATGTTTGGGTCCCGCTGCTTGTCCAGCCCGTCTCTGTGCCCGGATGTTGCGCCCTCCGTCAGGAGTGCCGACGGCGGCTACAGGAGCGCCGGGGCAGTCCGCGTTCCGGCAGGCTGTAACAATCGGTAACATTCGGCAACATTCACTCGTGAACCGGCGGTGTGGGCTCCGGCACATCAGGGGCGCCAGACCAGCGTAGGCGGCGGGAGCTCGGTGGCGCAATGGGCGGGTGTCACCAACCGAGCAGGTACTTGAAGACGGCCACGAGCAGCGGCGCACCGACCACGGCGGCGATGCCTGTGAGCACCCACAACGCGCCTCGGATGCCGGCGATCTCCCTGCCAAGGGTCGCGTGCTCATCGGCGTTCGCCTTCACGAAGTCGGCGAAGTACCTGGGACGTTGTCCTGTTGAGCATCCGTGGTCATCGTAGGTCTCCTCGGTCTGCGGAGCAGTTCCAGCATCGCTGCACTGCAGGCACCAATGTATCAGAAGTTCTGTAGCAACTCTACCGCAGGTGATGGGGCACAGCGCAAGGGGTAGGTGGCACGAGAACAGACCGAGAGACGCTTCGGCTTAGTTCAGCATGGCAGGTCGCCCCACTCACCCCTGCCCCACCCCGTGTGCCCTGGCGGGCACGCTGGATTCCCGCCTTCGCGGGAGTGACGGGGTTCTACCCCACGTCCTCGGCGGCGGAGGCGCCTGCGATCTTGCCGAAGACGGAGCCCTGCATGAGGCCCGCGCCGCCGGCGTAGTTGTGGTAGAAGAGGCCGCCGACGATCTCGCCCGCGGCGTAGAGGCCGGGGATGGGGTTGTCGGTGGTGTCCATCACTTGGGCGCGGCGGTCGATGCGGAGCCCGCCGAACGTGAACGTGATGCCGCACGTCACGGCGTAGCCCTCGTACGGCGGTGTGTCGAGCGGGAGCGCCCAGTTGGTCTTCGGGGGTTCGATATTTTCCGTATGGACGCCATCCAGCACCGTGGGGTTGTAGTCGCCGGGACGGCAGGCGGCGTTGTACTCGGCGACGGTCTGCACGAGCCCCTCGGGATCGATGCCCAACTGGTCGGCGAGCCCCTCGATGGTGTCGGCCTCGCCCTTCGTCACCTGGGGTATGCGGTACTCGTCGCGGAGCAGGTGGAGCGTCTTCTGGTCGAAGAGCTGGAAGGCGGCGCGCTCCGGCTGGAAGAGGATCTGCTTGCCGTACTTGGCGTAGGTGTAGTTGCGGAAGTCCGCGCCCTCGTCCACGAACCGCTTGCCGTCCACGTTGACGATGAGGCCGAACGGGTACGAGTGCTTCTGGTAGAGGTCGGTGATGGAGCGGTTGCCGAAGGGGGGCGCGTTGAGGTCCCACGCGACGGCGTGGCAGCCGCTGTAGTGGCCGAACGCCTGAGCGCCGACGTCGAACGCCATCTTGTGGCCGTCGCCGGTGTTGTATCGGACGCCGCGCACCCTGGCGAGCTCCCAGCCGGGGCCCAGGTAGCGGGCGCGCATCTCGGGGTTCGCCTCGAAGCCGCCACAGGCGAGGACGATCGCGCCGCCGGTGAGGGTCTGCCGTCCGTCCGGCGTGCGCACGGTGACGCCGTTCACGCGGCCTGAGTCGTCCTGCTCCAGCCGCATCGCGGTGTGGTCATAGCGCACGTCGACGCCGCGCTCGATGGCGATCTCGAAGAGCTGGTCGGAGAGACCCTTCCCGCCGCCGACGGCCTGCAGGCAGAGGCCGCCCCAGAAGCGGAACTTGCCCTCCACCTTGAACGCCTGATGCGTCCACGACGGCACGAAGCGGACGCCCTGCTCGTACATCCACCTCATGGTGGGGAACGACTGGCGGACGAGCGTGTCGGCCATCTCCTGGTCGGAGAGGCCCTCGGTGACGCGCATGAGGTCCTCGAAGTACTTGGCCTCGGTGTAGGAGCCGACCTCCATCACCTCGAGCTCGGCCGGCGACAGGTCAGGGACGAGCTGGACGACCTCGTCGATGCCCTTGTAGGAGAAGCGGATGGCGCCTCCGGTGAAGTAGGTGTTGCCTCCGCGCATGGGCTCCGGAGCCTTTTCGAGGACGACGACGCTGCGTCCGGCCTCGCGGGCGGCGAGCGCGGCGCAGAGGGCGGCGTTGCCCGCGCCGATGACGATGATGTCTGCGGTGTTTCCGTTGGTTGTGCTCATGGCGGGTTAGGTTAGCACGTTGGCAGGCGGCTCGCGCCGAATCACTTTGGCTCCTCCGGCAGACGCAGTTCTTCCCACCCACCCGCCCGGTGCGTTGTGGGGGACACCCCCACTCCCCCCGGCAGAGGAGTCCCTCTGCACTCCCCTGGGCACCCCTACACCAGACACCGCCCCGGTTCACCCCCATCCTAGCCTTCCCCCGTCAAGGGGGAAGGGACCAGACACCCTCACCCGCGCGCTGAAGCGCGTTGCCCTCTCCCTCAGGAGAGGGGATCAGGCCCAGCCCGAGAGATGCTTCGACTCCCCTGCGCTCCGCTCGGAATGACAGCACCCTACCCGCCCCCACAGCCCCTTGTGCGCTGCCCGCGCACTCTGGATTCCCGCCGGTGCGGGAATGACGGAGGAACGTCAGGTTATTGAGCGGCCGCCGTCCAGGACGATGGTCTGGCCGTTGACCATGGCGGACTCGTCAGAGGCGAGGTAGAGGGCGCAGAGGGCGGTGTCCTCCGGCGCGACGTGCCTGCCGAGCGGGACGGCCTCCTTCGGCGGGCCGGAACCGCTCTGCCCCGCGATGCGCCGCTGTCCCTCGGCGTAGACGAGGAAGCCGGGCGCGATGGCGTTGCAGCGGATGCCGTACGGGCCGTACTCGACCGCCACCTGCTTCGTGAGCCCGGCGATGGCCGCCTTCGCCGCCGCGTGGGCGGGGTGGCGTTTCGAGCCGCTGGCATAGCCGGAGACGGACGATACGTTGACGATGGAGCCCCTGCCCGCCGCCATCATGGGCGGCAGGACGTGCTTGCACGTGAGGAAGACCATCGTCAGTTCGTGGTCGAGCACGAAGCGCCAGTCCTCGAGGGTGGTCTCGTGGAGCGGGCTGAAGCGTACGAGGCCGGCGGCGTTGTAGAGCGCGTCGATGCGTCCGTGGGCGTCCAGCGCGGCCTGCGCGAGGCGCTCGTTCGCGTCCTCCCGGGTGAGGTCGGCGGCAATGGTTATGGCATCGCCAGAGAGCCAGGCGGCAGTCTCCGCGAGGCCGTCGGCGTCCAGATCCGCGAGCACGAGCGCCGCGCCCTCGCTGTCGAAGAGTTGGGCGGCGAGGCGCCCCTGCCCGCTCGCCGCGCCGGTGATGATGGCGACCTTCCCGCTCAAACGATCAGGCATGGCGACCTCCATTCAAGGGCCCTCACCCACGCGCTGAAGCGCGTCCCCTCTCCCCCAGGAGAGGGGATCAGGATGGGCACCCCACGAGGGGCGCCCCGCATCGGACACCACCCCGGTTCACCCCCCATCCTAGCCTTCCCCCGTCAAGGGGGAAGGGACCAGACGCCCTCACCCACGCGCTGAAGCGCGTTCCCCTCTCCTCCAGGAGAGGGGAGCAAGTACCCCTTTTGCCTCCCACCGCGTGACCTGTCGGTCACTACTGGATTCCCGCCTTCGCGGGAATGACGGAGTCTACGCGCCGAGGTTGGCGGTGAGTTCGCTCATCGAGGAGAGGGACTCGAGCGAGGCGACGCTTTCGATGACCTGCGCCGCACGCTCCGCGCCGATGACGGGCCCGCTCCACTCGGTGAACTTGGCCTGCATCTCGTCCCACGTCATGGGGTTCTCCGGCTCGCCCTTGGGGTACGGGACGTTGCGCTCGATGACGCGACCGTCCGCCGTGCGCAGGGAGACGATGGACTCCATGCCGGCGCCGAACCGCTCGTCGAGCGTGACGCTCGTGCGCTGCATCAGGCGGCGGACCTCGGCGTCGTCCAGACGGTCGTAGACGTCCCATGCGTAGGCGCCCTTCCCCGCCGTGGCTGCAGCCGCGAAGTAGACGCTGAACTGCCCCTCGACGACGTTGGAGGGGACGCGCTTCATCTCCGGCGGGTCGGCGACCATCGAGTAGCCGGTGACACCCATCGTGACATCGATGCCGTAGATGTCGGGCGATGCGAGCGACTCGGCGCGGACGATGTCGGCGACGGCGTCGATGGTGGCGTGGCTGTAGCGGCAGCACGGGTACGGCTTGACCGCGGTGTTCATCACCTCGAAGTCGCTGCCGAGTCCGTCGAGCGCGCGGGAAGCGTCCGCCCCTTCGCCGGCGTAGAGTGCGAAGTAGCCCCGGCTGCCTTCGATCGGCGAGGTCGCGCCGAGGTAGTCATGGCGGGCCATGACGAGGCTCATCACGGCGTTGTGGGCGGCGAGGCCGGTGTGGAAGCGCTTGTTCCAGGAGCCGTTCTCCAGGAACTGGGTGGAACCGGCGGACTGGCTGACGTTCAGCCCCATCGCGTTGGCCGCCTGCTGTGCGGAGTAGCCGAGCAGGCGCGCGCCGGCGGCGGAGCAGCCGAAGATGCCGGTGGTGGCCGTTGGGTGGAAGCCGCGCGCATGCATCGAGCCGCCGTGCGCCTTGCCGACCTTGCCGGTCACGTCGTAGCCGATGACGGCGGCGGTGAGGAAGTCGCGCCCGGCCACCTCGTGTTCGTCGGCGAGCGCGAGCAACGTGGCGAAGAGCGGCGTGCCGATGTGGATGACGGCGTCGCGGTGGGTGTCGTCGAAGTCCATGCTGTGGGCGAACGTGGCGTTCAGGAGCGCGGCGTAGTGCGCCGGCAGCCGCTCCGGGCGTCCCAGCACGGCGCTCTCCCCTGCCGCGCCCGACGCGAGGTCCAGCACGCCGTCGATGACGGGGCCTGACGACTCGCCGGTGCGGAGTCCGCCGTAGGCGACGCCGAGGAAGTCGAGCAGCATGTGCTTCGTGCGCTCCAGCACCTCGGGCGGGATGTCCTCGTACTTGAGGTTCTGCGCGTAGTCGACCAGCGCGTTCGTGATGCCGGTTGCCATGACTATGCCTCCTTACGCCGTCTGCGCGGCGGGCTCAGGGAACACGTCGTTGCCGGGGGCGTGCTCCCGCTTCCAGACCATGATGTCGCGTTCGAACTCGATGACGGTCACGCCTTCCTGTTGCAGTCCGCGCGTCCTGATGTGGACGATGCCGCGGCGGGGGTCGGACTTCGACTCGCGTGTCGAGACGACCTCGGTCTCGGACCAGAGGGTGTCGCCGGCGAACACGGGGTGCGGCAGGCGCACCTTGTCCCAGCCGAGGTTGATGCCGTTGCGGCTGACGTCCGGCACGGTGAGGCCGGTGACGACGGCGAGCGTGACGAGGCTGTTCATCAGCGGTCGCTGGAACTGCGTGTTCTTCGCGTACTCGGTGTTGAAGTGGATCTGGTTGTCGTTGTTGGTGAGCAGCGTCATCCAGGTGTTGTCGGCTTCAAGCAGCGTCCTGCCGACGGACGAGCGGTAGACGTCGCCGACCTGCAGGTCATCGAAGTAGCGTCCTTCCCAACCGGTCTTGATGCTCATGCGATGGGGGTCCTCCCTCCGGGATAGGGGTACTGTAGCGGGTGCAGCGGGGGGCGTACAGCCCCACACCCCCGTGGGCACCGACAAGGGATGCCCCTACATCAGGCGTACTGCTGGTTCACCCCCATCCTAACCTTCCCCCGTCGAGGGGGAAGGGACCAGACGCCCTCACCCACGCGCTGAAGCGCGTTGCCCTCTCCCTCAGGAGAGGGGTTCAGGCGGGGACCTGGAACGGGAGGCGCTCGGAGGTGCGGGCCTCGTTGAGGGCGACGAGGAGCTGGTACTCGATGTCGAGCCGCTCGCGGAAGGCGCGTGCCGCGGTCAACTGGCGCTCCGTGGTGCATGCCCAGTACGCCAGTGCCTCCTCCTCCCATGGCAGGTGGGTCGCGAGGTCGCCCAGCAGCACGTCGAAGAACTCGAGCGCGTCCTCAGCGACGCCGTACCTGTCCACGAGCGCCTGCCGTGCCGCGGCGTAGTACTCGCGCCAGTAGAGGTCGGCCGCGTACCAGGCGGCGATGCCGTCCAGCCACGTCCAGTCCCAGTAGCGGCAGTAGGTCATGAGGGTGCGCATGGAGAAGTAGGTGCGGGTGAACTGCCGCCACTCCAACACCTCCTCCCGCGAGATGCCTATGCCCTCGCCGAACCGGAGCCACAGCTCCTCGTAGGCGGGCGTCGTGGCGCCGGTGAGGTCGTTGACGACCTCCTTGCCCTCCACGTCCACCATGCGGCGGAGCATCTGCGTGCGGCACGGCTCGTCGTTCGTCTTGATGTAGACGGCACCCGTGGCGAAGACGAGGCCTTCGTTCCAGTACGGATAGAGGTCCTGCACCCACATGCGGATCTGCTCGACGGAGAGCTCACCACGTATGAGCGCGTGCAGGAACGGGGGCGCGGCGGCGTACTTCCGCGTCTTCTCACGCTGCAGGAAGTGAACGAACGCCGTTCCCTGCATCGGCGGGGTCAGCAGTTCGTCGGGCCGGAACGGAGGCTGATTGCCCACGCGCTACACCCTGTCGCGGGCGTTGCGCTGCATGGTGAGGATGAAGGCGCGCCGCATCTCGTCCTGCACCCCGGCGGTGGTGGCGGTCTCGCGTACGACCTCCTCGCCGAACATGGCGTGCTCCATGTCGGCTCCGAACGGCGCGTGCTCGATGAGGAGCTGCACCGCGCGGTCGACGCTCTCGACGCCGAGCGAAGCGTAGTGCTCGCGGGCGTCGGCGATGAGCTTCTCGTAGTGCTCGACCGCGCCGGGAAGGCGCTTGGAGCCCTCGCCAACGAGCGCGCTGCTGAGCGCGACGGCCCAGCCGGAAGAGCGCTGGAGGTCGAACCAGAAGCCGTCCTTCACGAGCGTCTCAGCGGGCATGTCCTCCTTCTCCAAGGCGTCGATCTCGGCGTCGGAGAGGCCCATCTCCTGCGAGTGCCAGCGAGCGAGGACGGGATGGCTCGGCATCGGACCGCCGACGGTGGTCTGGCCGCCCTCGTCCACGAGCTTCCGCAACTGCTTGCGGCGTATCGCCTTGTCGGTCACGCGAAGGTAGCGTTCGCCCTCGAAGCGGTGGTTGGGGTCGCCGCCGGTGTGGAAGCGGCGCTTGGAGGCGGCGATCTCCTCCTTCGTCTTGCCGGTGGTGCTGTCGCCGCGATAGGGCGACTTGCCCTCGAGGAACTCGGCCCGGGTCTGCTCCAGCAGTTCGATGAACTCGCCGGGGGACAGTGCTTCGCGCTGCTGCTCGGCCATCGTGCGCCTCCTGTGTCGCGGCGTTGGGGGTACTGTACGGCGGCGTTCGCCGCTTGTCCAACGGGCTTGCTCTGGCGAGCGTGGTCCTTCCCGCTCACCCCGCCCGGCACGTTGTGGGGGACACCCCCACGCCCCCGGCAGAAGGGAACCTCTGCACTCCTCGATGGGCACCCACAAGGGATGCCCCTACATCAGACAACCCCTTCGCCCCACCGGTTCACCCCCATCCTAACCTTCCCCCGTCAAGGGGGAAGGGACCGGGGCCCTCACCCACGCGCTGAAGCGCGTTGCCCTCTCCCTCAGGAGAGGGGAAGAGGCGAGGTCCCTGCCTCCGCAGGGACGACGAAGGGCGTCCACAAGGGATGCCCCTACATCAGACAACCCCTTCGCCCCACCGGTTCACCCCCATCCTAACCTTCCCCCGTCAAGGGGGAAGGGACCGGGGCCCTCACCCACGCGCTGAAGCGCGTTCCCCTCTCCCTCAGGAGAGGGGAAGAGGCGGAGCACTCAGGAGGGGCACAGACAGGGCGTGGCTATCGCACGTTGAAGCGTTCGGCGAGTTCGAGGGTGCGGCGGGCGCGGGCGATGACGGGCTCCTCGAGGAACGCGCCGTGGTAGTTGAGGACTCCGGTGCCCTGCGCGACGGCCTCGTCGAGCGCGGCGATGACCTCGCGCGCGTAGGCAATCTCCTCCGGCGTGGGGCTGAACGCCGCGTTGACCGGTTCGATCTGCGACGGGTGGATGACGGCTTTGGAGGTGAAGCCGAGCCGACGCGCCTGCGCGGCTTCCTCAGCGAGGCCTTCGAGGTTGTCGAGTTCCGTCCAGATGACGTCCACGGGCTGCACGCCCGCGGCGGCACAGGCGGTGGCGACGGCGGCGCGCTGGTAGAGCAGTTCCTTCGCCTCGCCGGTGCGGACGAGGGGCAGGCCCATCTCGCGGGAGAAGTCCTCGCCGCCGAACTGGACGGCGATGATGCGCGGGTCCGCGGCGCAGATGGCGTAGGCGTTCACGACGCCGAGCGGGCTCTCGGCGAGCAGGTGGAGGCGGGTCGAGCCGGGCTCGATGCCCATGCGCTCCTCCTCGTACGCGAGCGCGGCGCTGACGCCCTGCACCTGGGCGGCGCTCTCCACCTTGGGGACCACGATACCCTCCACGTTGAGCGCGAGCGCGGCGCGGAGGTCGTCGGCGAAGAGGTGTTCATGGCGGGGATGGTTGACGCGGATGTACCTGCGTGGCGACCCCTCCGGCGGGTCGGCGGGGAGCGCCTCGGCGAGCACGCTGCGCGCGCGCACCTTCTCGGCCGGGGGCACGGCGTCCTCGTAGTCGTAGATGACGGCGTCCGCCGGGAGTTCCAGCGACTTCGCGATCATGCGGTCCTTGTGCGCCGGAACGTAGAGCCAGGAGCGGACGAGAGCGTCGTTGGCCATGGGTGCTTTTCAGTACGACCGGGGCATGCCGAGGACGTTCTGCCCGAGGTATGCGAGGACGAGGTTGTTGTTGACGGGGGCGGTCATGAAGAGGCGCGTCTCGCGGAACTTGCGCTCGATGTCGTAGTCCTTCGCGAAGCCGTAGCCGCCGTGGGCGTTGAGGCAGGCGTTGCCCGCCTCCCACGCGGCCTCGGAGGCGAGGAGCTTGGCCATGTTGGCCTCCGCGCCGCAGCGCTCACCGCGGTCGAACTTCGCGGCGGCGTCGAAGCGCATGAGGTCGGCGGCCTCGGTGTGGGCGTAGGCCTGGGCGATGGGGAGCTGCACGCCCTGGTTCGCGCCGATGGGACGTCCGAAGACGACGCGCTCGCTCGCGTAGGCGGCGGCCCGCTCGATGAAGAAGCGCGCGTCGCCGATGGCCTCGGCGGCGATGAGGATGCGCTCGGCATTCCAGGAGTCGATGATGTAGCGGAAGCCCTTCCCTTCCTCGCCGATGAGGTTCTCCGCGGGTATCTCCATGTTGTCGAAGAAGAGCTGGTTGGTGTGGCGGTTGAACGTCATCTCGATGGGGTTGACCTGGAGGCTGTCGCCCGCTTCACGCATGTCCACGACGAACACGGAGAGGCCCTCCGTCTTATTCTCGAGTTCCTCGTAGGGAGTGGTGCGAGCGAGCAGCAGCATGAGGTCTGACTGCTGGACGCGGGAGATGAACGTCTTCTGGCCGTTGACGACGTACCTGTCGCCCTTGCGGACGGCGGTGGTCGAGATGCGGGTCGTCTCGGAGCCTGCGTCGGGCTCGGTGACGGCGAACGCCTGCAGACGCAGTTCGCCGCTCGCGATGCCGGGGAGGTAGCGCGCCTGCTGCTCCGGGCTTCCGTGGCGGAGGATGACGCCCATGATGTACATCTGCGCATGGCAGGCTGCGGAGTCGCCGCCGGAGCGATTGATCTCCTCCAGGATGACGCTCGCCTCGGTGACGGTCATGCCGCCGCCGCCGTACTCCTCCGGGATGAGCGCGGAGAGCCAGCCGAGCTCCGTGAGCTCGCGCACGAACGCCTCGGGATACGCGCCGTCCTTGTCGAGTGCGCGCCAGTACGCGCCGTCGTACTTCCTGCAGACGTCGCGCACGGCGAGGCGGATATCGTTCAGCGTGTCGGGTTGTCGTTCGAGCAGCATGATGGGATTGGACAGGGCGCGCGCCGGCGTGTCAAGCGGTGGGAATCAACATCGATGGACAGAATGGACAGGATCCTCAGGCGACGCTCCCGTCCGCGTAGAGTGCGGCGATGCGCTCATCGTCGCAACCCAGGACGTCGCGCAGCACCTCCGTCGTGTGCTGGCCGAGCGTCGGAGGCGGTGTGAAACGCTCCTCTCCGGCGGCCGACAGCTTGAACGGGTTGCCGGTGGCCTCGTAGGAGCCGCCCTCCGGGTGCTCGACCTCCACAATCATGCGGCGTGAGCGCACCTGGGCGTCCTGCACGGCCTCGTCGAGCGTGTTCACCGGGGCTACGGGGATGCCGACGGAGGCAAGGGTACTCACCCATCCGTCGCGGGAGCGGGTGGCGACGACGATCTCCAGCGCGGCGTTGATGCGGTCGCGGTTGGCGATGCGCCCTGCCCTCGTGACGAGGGCCTCGTCCCGCAGCGATGCGGCGGCTTCGCGGGCGGCGCCGTCCAGCCCGGCATCCGGTGCGTTGAGCGTCTCGATGAAGGTTTTCCAGTGGGGGTCTGTGGTGACGGCGATGAAGAGCCAGCCGTCGGTGGCCTCGTAGGCGTTGTAGGGCACGTGCAGCTTCATCTCGTTGCCGGTGCGCGGCGTGGGGGTGCCGGACATGAGGTGCATGACGGCGTGGTAGTTGATGAGCGACATCTGCACGTCCAGCATGGAGATGTCCACATGCTGTCCCTCGCCGGTGCGCTCCCTCGCAGCGAGCGCCGCGAGGATGCCGAGGGCGCCCGCCATGCCGGCGCAGAGGTCGCCGTAGAGCGGGCCCGCGCGCACGGGCGAGCCGTCCGGGTCGCCCGTCATGCCCATCACGCCCGCGAACGCCTGCACGGTGGCGTCGAGCGCAGCCCTGTCGCGTCCGGGGCCGGTGAGACCGTAGCCGGTGATGGAGCAGGCGACGACGCGCGGGTTGAGCGCCTTGAGCGACGGGTAGTCGATGCCCAGGCGCGCGGTGACGCCGGGGCGGTAGTTGTCCACGACGACGTCCGCCCACCGGACGAGGCCCTCGAAGACCTGCCTGCCGCCGTCGCTGCGGAGGTCCACGACCATGCCGCGCTTGTTGCGCTGCAGGTCCATGACGTGGGGCGTGAGCGAGCCCATCACCAGAGACGGATCGTCACGGAAGTGGCGGGCGTTCTCGCCGCCGGGAGGTTCGACCTTGATGACGTCCGCGCCCAGGTCGGCGAGGATGGCGGCGGCGTATGGGCCGGAGACGATGGTGGTGAGGTCTACGACTCGGAGTCCTTCGAGCGCGTTCATCCGGCCTTCCGCGGCCTCCCCCTGCGGCGCTTCTGCAACGAGAAGCAGACGGCCGGCGGCTTCCTCCGGAGGGAGACGTCGATGGGCTCGCCCGCGACCGCCGCGGCGAGAGTGAGGTTCTGCCGCACCTCCCGGACCGTTTCGCCTGCGTTGCAGGTCAGCACGCCGACCTCGCCGGGACGCACGCGGTAGATGTATTCCAGGTATTCCCGGATGACGTCGGCCTTCGTCCGCGCCTTTGCGGCGGCTTCCTCGATCCTGGCCTGAGTGAGCGCTGCCATGGGGTTCTCCGATGCGCGGATACCATTCGCGCGTACGCTTGTACTCTACCCTAACCCACAAGCAACCTAGCCCGCGAGGGCGTCCGCGCCAGCCTGCGCGACCTCCTCGTCCTTGTCCGGGGGGCCGCCGCCCGCACCGACGGCGCCGACGAGTTCGCCGTTCTTGTAGAGCGGCACCGCGCCCTGCACCCACGTCACGCGCCCACCGTAGAGGTCGCGCACTGTGTCGAGCAGCCCCTGCGGGAAGCGTCCCGCGGCGACGCCGCTGGGCGTCCCCTTCGTCACGGCGGTGGCAACTGCCTTGCCGCGCACCACGTCCGGTGTGAACGGGTTGGTGCCGTCCATGCGCGCCGATGCCACGAGGCTCGTCTGGAGGTCTACGACGGCGATGGCCATCGTGAACCCGAGTTCGCGCGCCTTGTCGATCGCGGCTGCGATGACCTTGTTGGCGTCTTCCAGCGTGATGCCGCTCATGCTGCTTCTCCTGTGGCGCGCATCATCGCGCCGCGTAGCGCTGCTCCATCTCGGTGATGGCCCCGAGGCCGAGCGCGTCCGCGATGGACGTGCGCAACTCGCCTCCGGAGCCGTAGCGGTCGATGGCGGATATGCGTCCGCTCTGCCGGAGCTCCACCATCATCTCCTTGATGATGGGATAGAGGGAGAAGATGGGCCCCCGGTGTATCTGGAACCTGAACCCGAGCGCCTCGACCTCGTCCGGCGGCAGTTCGCCGTTGTACATGCGCGGGAGGTCGCCGAGACGCCGCGCGAACTCCTGCAGGTCTTCGCTCGTACGGATGCCGTCCACGAAGACGAGGTCGGCGCCCGCGCCCGCGAACGCGCGGCAGCGGCGCTCCACGTCGTCCCAGCCGTTCACCGCGAGGGCGTCCGTCCGCGCGATGACGACGAAATCGTCGTCGGTGCGTGCCTCGACGGCGGCGCGTATCTTCGAGGCGGCCTCGTCCATATCGATGACCTGCTTGCCCTCGAAGAAGCCGCACTTCTTCGGGGCGACCTGGTCCTCGACGTGCACTCCGGCGACGCCTGCGCGCTCGTACTCGCGGATCGTGCGGTGGACGTTGATGGCGTTGCCGTAGCCGGTGTCCGCGTCGGCGACGACGGGCACGTCCACGACCGACGCGATGCTGGCGGCGTTCTGCACCATCTCCGTCTGGGTGAGGAGGCCGACGTCCGGCAGTCCCCTGGACATGGACGTTGCGAACCCGGACATGTAGACGGCGTCGAATCCCGCCTCCTGGGCGATGCGGGCGGTGAAGCCGTCGTAGGTGAAGGGGGCGAGCAGCATCCGCTCGCCGGAGAGCAGTTCGCGCAGGCGCGTGGTCGTTCTCATCGCGGCTCCTCCAGCAGTTCGCGCAGTCCGGCCTCGAGGGCGGGGAGCCAGTCGTCCAGCGGCGTCGAGAGCGGCAGCGTGATGGCTATCACCTCGCTCCGCATCATCCCGCCCGACGCCCTGCTCCACGAGCCGGGGTCCTCCTTGCCGAGTTCGATGTTCAGGTCCTCGCGGTCTATACCGAGCGCATCGGTCACGTCGTAGACCATCCCGATCTCTTCCATCGTAATGACGTCGTCCATGGTCGCCGTACTTACTCCAAAACCAGGCTGCTCTGCCGCGCGTCAGTCTTACGACGGCGTGCCGCATGATGCTGCTTCGCGCCCTGCCCGCCTGTCAACGTCCCGCTGTCATCGTCCCAGAGCTGTACCGAGCCGTACTCGCCGTCGAAGCCGGGACGGACGCGCACCTGGCCGAGCCGGGCGCGCATGACCCCATCCGCGATGCGGTCGCCTGCGACGGCTTCCACGTCGGATGCGTCCGCCGAAGAGAGGACGTGGAGTTCAGGGCCGACGCGCGCGGCAAGGTCCAGGCAGACGCGGCCCACGGTCTTGCTCGCGACGCCGTAACCCAGCGCTTCGGCAACGATCTCCGGAAGCGGCACGAGGCGGCGGAACGGCGGGCGTTCGCTCTCCGTCCCGCGCAAGATCCCGTCCGGGTCCAGCGTGAGCGGTTCCGGGGAACGACGGGAGAGCGACTCCACGCGGTGCAGGACGCCGAGGGTGAGCCCGCGCCCACACACGGGGCAGCGTCCGTCGTGCGCTTCCGGGGGTAGATTCACGCCGCACTTGCGGTGGCCGTCGTGGTGGTACTTCCCCTCCTCGGGGTAGAACTCCGCCGTCCACTCCACCCTGCCCGTTCTCAACCCACCGATGAGAGCGTCGTAGTCCGGCTCTCCGCCGAACACGGTGAGCTCGCGCCCCAGCCGCTGAGCGGAGTGCGCGTCAGAGAAGGAGACGAGCGCGCGTCCATCGAGTTCGGGCACGCGCCAGTTCATGGCAGGGTCGCTGGAGAGGCCGGTCTCGATGGCGTGGACGTGCCCGGCCATGTCGCCGAAGCAGTCGTCGAGCGAGTCGAACCCGCTCCTGGAGCCGAAGACGGCGTACCACGGCGTCCAGGCGTGCGCGGGGACCACCTCACACCGGGAGTCCACGGAGAGGACGGCTTCGACCACGTCGCGCCCGGAGAGCCGCAGCATGGGGCGTCCGTCCGAAGCCAACGCGCCGTGCGGGGCGAACGCGCGGCAGATGCCGTCCACTGCGTCGAAGTCGGGCGCCAGGATGAGCAGGTGGAGGCGGCGTCCGCGCCCGTCCTGCTGATAGACGCAACTCACCTCCGTGCCGAGAACGAACCGCGCGGGACGCTCGCGGCCCTGGACGGTGTACCGCTCCGGAGGTTCGGCCAGTTCGAAGAGGCCGTCGTTGGCGGGGCGCAGGCTGCTCTTCAGTTCGGCAAGCCACGCGGGATGCGTGAAGTCGCCGCAGGCGAGCACGTCCAGGCCCTTGATGTCGGCCCAGTACACGAGCGTCTGCAGGGAGAGCGCGGGGCTCGTTCCCCTAGCGTAGGGCGAATGGAGGTGGAGGTCGGCGGCGAAACTCACGTCGGGCGGAGTGTAGCGCAAGCCGGCGTGCGCCGCGCCATTGCCTGCTTGCTGCGTCCGGCATTCGTTGACACTCGCAGGAGTGCGGGTTACGATTTACGAGGCCGTGACCTGCCGGTCGCGGCCTTTTCGATAATCCGCTGGAATCATCGATCCTCCTGCGCCCGGGGGCCTACCGCCCGTCTACGCAGGAAGCAACGGACGGAACCATGCAGAAGATAGGCGCGAGCGTCGTCTGTGAAGCCCTCCTTAACGAGGGCGTCAACGTCATCTTCGGTCATCCGGGAGGAGCGATCCTTCCCTTCTACGACGCGCTCTGGCACTACCCCCAGATACGCCACGTGCTCGTCCGGCACGAGCAGGCCGCGGCGCACGCGGCGGAGGCGTACGCGCGCCTCACCGGCGAGGTGGGCGTCTGCGTCGCGACCTCGGGCCCCGGCGCCACGAACCTGATGACCGGCCTGACTGCCGCGAGGATGGACTCGACGCCTATCGTCGCCATCACCGGTCAAGTCGCCCGCCCCTTCATGGGGACGGAGGCGTTCCAGGAGTGCGATACCTGCGGTATGGCCGCGCCCGTGGTGAAGAAGACCTACCTGGTGATGAGCCCCGAGGACATCGCTCCCACCATCCGGGAGGCGTTCCGCGTTGCGAAGGAGGGGCGCCCGGGACCTGTGCTCGTAGACCTGCCGAAGGACGTGCAGGCGGAGAGCTTCCAGTTCAAGGACCTTGAAGACGCGTGGCATCCCTCCCCGCCCGCGACGCCCGACACAGAGTCGCTGCGCGAGGCGGCCCGCCTCATCAACGAGGCGGAACGTCCGCTGCTCATCGCCGGGCGCGGCGTGCACGCATCCAGGGGCTGGGGCGAGCTGCAGGAGGTTGCCGAGCACATCAACGCGCCGGTGCTGAACACCCTGCATGGCACATCGGCGTTCCCACGCCATCACAACCTGGGCTTCGGCATGCTGGGCATGCACGGCATGTACTGGAGCAACATCGCCACGACGGAAGCCGACCTGATCGTGGGCGTCGGGATGCGATTCGACGACCGCGTCATCGGCAGGCCGGGCACGTTCGGCGAGAACGCGAAGATCGTCCACCTGGACATCGAGCCGTCTCAGTTCAACAAGAACGTGCGCGCGGAGGTGGCCCTGGCGGGCGACGTGAAGGCGACGCTGGAGTCGCTGCTTCCCCTGCTGGAGCGCAACACCCGCTTCGAGTGGCTCGACCGGATGCGGTACCTGGAGCACAAGCACCCGAGCATAGACGTGCCGGAGAGCGACGTGGTGACGCCGCAATACGTACTGCGCGAGCTCAACAAGCTGGTGGAGCACGACACGGACCCCGTCGTGGTAACCGGCGTCGGCCAGCACCAGATGTGGGCGGCCCAGTTCCTGTTCATGCCGACCCCCAACTCGTTCGTTTCCTCCGGCGGGCTTGGCGTGATGGGTTTCGAGGTGCCGGCGCTGATCGGCGCGCAGGTCGCGCGTCCCAACTCCCGCGTGTGGGGGATCTGCGGCGACGGCGGTTTCCAGATGACGCTCCAGGAGCTGGCAACGATCGCGCAGGAGCACCTGCCGGTGAAGATCTGCATCATGAACAACGGCTACCTGGGCATGGTGCGGCAGTGGCAGGAGCTGTTCTACGACCACCACTACAAGTCCGTGTCCATGAGCGGCCCGGACTACGTGAAACTGGCGGAGGCGTACGGCATACCGGGGGTGTGCGTGCAGGACAAGCACGACGTCGGCATGGCGCTGGCGACCGCCGCGCGGCATCCCGGCCCGTACCTGATCGACTTCCGCATCTCGCCCGAGGAGAACGTCTACCCGATGGTGCCCCCGGGCGCATCGCTCGCGCAGACGGTCGAAGACCCGCGCGTGGTCCACTACCGGGAGCCGGTGCACGTCATCGAGGGTCTCGTCTCCTACCCGTAGTCCCCACGGCCCGTCTCCTCCACACCCGGATGCTCTTCCGGTCTGACCGTCTGGTTGAGACGCACTGCCTGTTTTGAGATGAACTATCATCAGAACCTGCGAGCCTGAGCGAAATCGCCGGAGGTCTTGCGCCGGAGCAACGATTCTGCTCATGGTACCGGCATATCCTGGTGCCTAACCGCTCGGGAAACCCCTTCCGTGGTACGGATATATGGTGGAATCCGGCCATTGACAGGACAGAACTACGCCCATAGAGTCTGCCACGCTGTACGCGCGGCTACTCCCCAGCGCCCAGGGAACGAGAGGACCGTCGGCGTATGCGCTCTGGGAGGGAGCGCGCCAGATCGGACCCGCTTCGCGCTATTTCGCTTTCGCTGGTGAGAGGCTTCCTATGAGTGGAAGAACTACGCTGCACCTGATATCAGACGGCACGATCAAGATAGACGGAGGCGTGCTGTTCGGACAGGTGCCAAAGAGTACCTGGCAGGACTGGATGTCCGCCGACAGAAGGAACCGGGTCAAGCTCAACCTGAACTGCCTGCTGGTGAGCGTTGGCGACCGGAACTACCTCGTCGACACCGGGGCAGGCGCGAAGCACTCCGCAGAGGAGCGCGACGTGCTGGGTCTCTCCACGAGCCAGCTGCTCTCCGAGTTGAAGTCGCACGGCCTGACCCCTGCCGACATACACGGCGTGGTGTTGACCAGCCTGCACTTCGAACACACGGGCGGGTGCACGCGGACCAACCGCCGCGGCGAGTTCGTGCCGACATTCCCGAAGGCGACCTACTTCGTGCAGCGGGAGGCTCTGGAGGAGGCCCTCTCCCCCACCGACAGACACGTGAACGGTTACGTGGCGAACGACTACGTTCCCCTGCGGGACAGCAAGAGACTGGAGCTGGTGGACGGCGAAGAGACCATCGTTCCCGGCCTGCAGGTACGCCGGGCCAGCGGGCCGTACCAGGGCCACCAGATCATCGTCGTGACGCATGGAGGGGAACGGGTCGCGTTCCTCGGGGACCTCATCCCGACGCACCACCACCTGCAACCGGACTGCATCGCGGCGAGCGACCTGCATCCGGAAGAGACGCTGCAGACGAAGTACAGCGTCCTCGACGAAGCGGTTAAGGACGGCTGGCTGCTCGTATTCAGTCATGGCACGGACCGCCGCGCCGGTTACCTGCAACAGCGCGGGAACCGGCGCTCACTGCGGGCCATCGCGCTGGACTGACAGACCCGTCACAGACGCAGGCAAACCGGCTGGCAGAGCGGTTACCGTGCCATATCTCCCTATCCACGAGTACGGCCTGATAGGAGACATGAACTCCTGCGCGCTCGTGAGCAGCGGCGGCTCCATAGACTGGGCGTGCTTCCCCCGCTTCGACTCGCCCAGCGTGTTCGCGGCAGTGCTGGACGACGCCAAGGGAGGGCGCTGCTCGCTCATGCCGTCAGGCATCCACTCGTCCACGCAGCGCTACCTGCCGGACACGACCGTCCTGGAGACGTCGTTCGAGAGCGAGGATGGGGCGGCCAGGGTCTGCGACTTCATGACTCGCGCCCCCGCCCGCAGCCCGGACGCGCCGCACGAGATCGTGCGCATCGTGGAAGGCGTCCGCGGGAGCGTTACGATGCGCCTCGTCTTCCAGCCGAGGCTCGATTACTCGAGAGGCGCGACAAGCCTCACTCCGAGCCGGAACGGCGTGCTCGCAAGCCATGCCGAGGGCACTCTGGGGCTCATCGGCAGGGCGCCATTCGCCGTCGAGGCATCCGCGGACGGCGGCGAACAGGCGATAGCGGAGTTCACCGTGCAGGAAGGCGACCGGGTGGAGTTCGTACTGGCGTTCGGGGTCCGGCGGGTGCCTTCCATCAGCGCGATGGACTGCGGCGCCAAACTGGAGCGCGCGATACGGCACGACCAGGCGAGCGTGGCGAAGCTGGGCTACAGCGGTTACCTGCGCGACGAGGTCGTGCGGTCCTACCTGACGCTGCACATGCTCATCTTCGAGCCGACAGGAGCGATAGTCGCCGCGCCGACCACGTCCCTGCCGGAATCGCTCGGGGGCGTGCGGAACTGGGACTACCGCTACTCGTGGCTGCGCGACAGCGCGTGGACGCTCGGCATCCTGTACCGCCTGGGCGACCCCCATGAGGGGGAAGCCTTCATCGACTGGGTCGTCGACCAGTGCGCCATGAGCATCGAGTCGATGCAGATACTCTTCGGCATCGCGCCGGAGAGCGAGTTGGAAGAGGTCGAGCTCGACCACCTGGAGGGCTACGGTCAGTCGAGTCCGGTCCGGATCGGGAACGGCGCGGCATTCCACCGGCAACTGGACGTGTTCGGTGAGGTTGCGCTGAGCCTCGCGGTGTTCCACCGGTACTCCGGCAATCTGTCGGACAAGGCGTGGGGCCTGCTCAAGCAGATGGCGGACCTGGCGGCCGAGATGTGGCACATGGAGGACCGCGGCATCTGGGAGGTCCGGGGGCCTGAACAGCACTTCGTCTACTCCAAGGTGATGTGCTGGGTGGCGCTGGACCGGGCGGTGAAACTCGCCGAGGGGCACGGTTTCGAGGGAGATATCGAACACTGGCGTGAACAGCGCGACCTGATACGCGAAGAGGTGCTCACGAGGGGCTGGTCTGACGCCAAACGGAGTTTCGTGCAGGCCTACGATTCGGAAGCGGTCGACGCCAGCTCACTGCTCATCCCGTTCCTCGGGTTCCTTCCACCGGACGACCCGCGCATCCGCTCGACAGTGCGGCGCATCCAGATGGAACTCGCGCACGGCCCGTTCGTCCGCCGCTACCGCACCGACGACACGGACGACGGCCTCGAGGGAGAGGAAGGCGCGTTCTACATCCTCAGTTTCTGGCTCATCGGCGCGCTCATGACCATAGGGGAGACGCAGGAGGCGCTGAACTACTTCAACACCGTGTTCGGCACGGCGAACCACCTGGGACTCTTCGCCGAGATGCACGACCCGACGACGGGGCAGGCCCTGGGCAACTTCCCCCAGGCGTTCAGCCACATCGGTTTCATCCACACGGCCCGGAACATCAACGAGCTGATGCGCAGCCAGACCTACGAGGAAGAGCTGCAGGCGTGACCCTCGTCCGCTTGTGGCCGCGCCGCGCACCCCCCTAGAATCAGACAACCCACCTCTCCCCGCCCGCTCGACCGTGAGCGGAACGACTCGCACAAGGAGCAACGCTTGACAACGAAGGTCTACGTAACCGGCGTCGGCATGATCACCCCCGTGGGCGTGGATACGAAGTCGACGTGGAAGAGCCTGCTGCAGGGCAGGTCCGGCATCGCCCCCATCGTTGCGTTCGACACCGAGGGCTTCGCGACCACCATCGCCGGGGAGTCGCCCGACTTCGACCCGACGACGTACGTGGACCGGAAGCAGGCGCGGCGGCTGGACCGGTTCGCCCAACTCGCGGTGGGCGCGACGGCGCAGGCGATGGAGCAGGCGGGGCTCGACCTGCAGGACGGGAGCGTGGACGCCACGCGGGTTGGCTCCGTCATCGGCAGCGGCATCGGCGGCATCCTCACGCTCTCGGAGCAGTGGGCCGTGCTCCATGAGAAGGGGCCGGACCGGGTGAACCCGTTCCTCGTTCCCATGATGCTGGCGGACATGGCCCCAGGCCAGGTGTCGATCCTCTACGGCGCGAAGGGGCCCAACTACTGCACCGTGACGGCGTGCGCCAGCGGGGCCGACAGCATCGGCATCGCCGCGGCGATGATCCGCAAGGGTGAGATAGACATCGCGCTCGCGGGCGGCACGGAAGCGCCGATCTGCCCGATCGCCGTGGCGGGGTTCAACGCCTGCATGGCGCTCTCCAAGCGCAACGACGACCCGGAGGGCGCGAGCCGCCCGTTCGACGCCGAGCGCGACGGGTTCGTCATGGGCGAGGGCGCGGGCGTGCTCGTCATCGAGAGCGAGGAGAGCGCGCTCCGGCGCGGCGCCACGCCGCTGGCGGAACTGGCCGGGTACGGCGCGTCGTCGGACGCCTTCCACGTTACCCAACCGTCGCCGGGCGGCGAAGGCGGTGCACGCGCGATGGTCAACGCCCTCGCCGAGGCCGGCATGGAGCCGAGCGACATCAGCTACGTGAACGCGCACGGCACCAGCACACCGATGAACGACCGGCTGGAGACGGAGGCGCTGAAGGCGGTCTTCGGCGACGAGGCGTACAAGATCAAGATCAGTTCCACCAAGTCCATGACGGGCCATCTGCTGGGCGCGGCGGGCGGCGTCGAGGCGGCCATCTCAGTGCTCGCCGTCTCGGACAGCGCGATCCCACCGACCATCAACCTGGAGAACCCGGACCCGGACTGCGACCTGGACTACACCGCCCACCACGCGCAGAAGGGCATCGTGAACGCGGCGATGAGCAATAACCTGGGCTTCGGCGGGCACAACGCCTCGCTGATCTTCAAGCGCGTTGACTAGCGCGCCCGCTGTGCTCGTCGGGAAGCGGCAGCAGTGGCGCGTCGCCGACCCGGCCGACCCTTCGCCTCTCGCTCCCCTGCCCGCCGTCGTCGCGCACCTGCTGAGGCGTCGCGGCATCCACGACGCGGACGAGGCCCGCGATTTCCTGAACGTCTCGGAGAGCCTCTTCGAGGACCCGGATACGCTGCCGGACATCGAGCTTGCGGCCGAGCGGCTTGCGCTGGCGCGGCGCAACGGCGAGACCGTCGCCGTCTACGGCGATTTCGACGCGGACGGGGTCACGGGCACGGCGCTGCTCGTGAAGGCGCTGCGCCGGTACGGGCTGCACACCCTGCACTACATCCCCCATCGCGTGAGCGAAGGCCACGGCCTCAACCGCAACGCCATCGCCACACTCCACGAGCGAGGCGCGAGCCTCATCGTCACCGTGGACTGCGGTGTGACGAACGGGGACGAGACCGCATACGCAGGGTCGCTGGGTGTTGACGTCATCATCACCGACCATCACCTCGCAACGGCCGCTCTTCCTCGATCAGTCGCCATCATCAACCCGAGGGCGCCGCACTCCACGTACGCGTTCGACCACCTGACCGGCGTCGGCATGACGCTGAAGCTGGCGCAGGCAGTGCTGCGCCCCGAGTTCGGCGAAGACTGGCGCACCGGGCTGATGGAGCTCGCGGCGATCGGCACCATCACGGATATGGCGCCGCTGTTCGGCGAGAACCGCTACATCGTCCACCACGGCATACGCGACCTGCAGCGGACGCGGTCGGTCGGTCTGCGCGCGCTGCTGGACGTCGCGCGCGTCACGCCGGGGCACGCGAGCGTGGAGACGTTGGGCTTCGCCATCGGCCCCCGCCTCAACGCCGCGGGGCGGCTGGACCACGCGGATACCGCGCTCGATCTGCTGCTGACGGAAGACGAAGCCGAGGCGGCCGGGCTCGTGCGCCAGTTGGACGACTACAACACGCAGCGGCGCGCGCTGACCGACGAGACGCTGGAGCGCGCGCGGGCGCTCGTTCCGGCGCAGATACCGCCGCTCATCCTCGTGGGCGAGCCCGATTTCAACCCGGGCGTCGTTGGCCTTGTCGCGGGGAGGCTCGCAGAGGAGTTCGGCGCGCCATCGGCTGTCTTCGCGATGGACGGGGACCAGGTGATGGCGAGTTGCCGGAGCGCGCCGTCGTTCCACTGGGCAGACGCGCTGGCGCAGTGCGAGAACCTGCTTTTTCAGTTCGGTGGGCACGCGCAAGCAGCGGGTTTCCGCTGCGGCGCGGACACGCTACCGGAACTGCAGGAGCGGCTCGTGAGCATCGCCGCCGAGCGCATCGGCTCTGCGCCGACGGTGCGCGAGGGAGTTATCGACGTGGAGGCGCAACCACACGAACTGATGGGCCCGGCGTTCCAGGACCTGCGCCGGATGGAGCCATTCGGCATCGGGAACCCCACGCCGGTCTTCCTGGCGCGTGGACTCGATGTGCTGCGGGCGTCGGAGATGGGCGCGGAGGGCAAACACTTCCGGTTGAGCGTTCGCTCAGGAGGGGCTGTGTGGGAGGCGGTCGCTTTCAACCAGCAGTGGGAGGGCGGCACCGGGCAGGCGGACCTCGTCTATACGCTGGACGTCGATCACTGGAACGGACAGGAGCGCCTGCGGATGACGGTCAAGGACTACGCGGCGTCCGCTCGTCCCCGTCTCGCGCTCTGAGCCGCTGCCAGAGGCGGGAGCGCCACACCCATAGAGCGACGGCTGCAACGACGATCAGCCCAACCCACTGCGCCTGCTGCAGTCCGAACGTCACGGGGTCGAGCCTCACGAACGCGATGACGGACCGGCCTACCCCCCACGCGGCGAGCGCCATCGGCATGACGGCCCCTTCCGGCACGCGCCTGCCCCACCTGATTACGCAAAGGGCGATAGCAACGTCCCACAGCATCTCGTAGAGCGCGACCGGATGGACGGCTGCGCCGTCGGCAAATGCGACGGATTGCGGGTGGTCGTAGGTCACGGCCCACGGCAGCGACGACGCTGCGGCAGGCGGGTCGCCGCCGATGACTCCTCCCAGCCGTCCTGCCGCGAGTCCGAGCGCGCCGGGGACGACCGCCGCGTCCGCGATCGAGGCGCGGAAGATCCCTTCCCTGCCCGCCTTCCAGAGTCCTGCGGCGAGTCCGCTCAGCACGCCTCCCCAGAGGGAGAACCCTCCCTCCCACAGGTAGACGGTATGGAACGGCGCGTCGATGAAGAAGCCCCGGTAGTCCAGTATGTGGAACAGCCGCGCGCCCGCGAGCCCACCGAACACGGCGACAAGGACGATGACGAATGCCGTGCGGCGCTCCACTCCGTACCGGGACACGGCGCGAGCGAAGAGCGCCGCGCCGAGGAAGATGCCCACGATCATGAAGAGGGCCGCCCACGTGATGAAGGGAGAGCCGAAAGCGTATGGGCCGTAGGAGATGGTCATCGCTGCTCCGCACCGGGCAACGCCCGCATGCACTGAGCATTTTCCGCGAGTGAAACCGGCTACGCCAGCGCCTTTCGCTCCCTACAATTGCCGTACCCATGACGACTGCATCGCGCACGACCGACCAGCAGATAGAAGCGTTCCTCAGCCACCTGCGGGCGGAGCGCGGCTTCTCGGTCAACACCGTGGCCGCCTACCGGAGCGACCTCGCGCAGTTGCAGGAAGCGCTGACCGGCGGCGACCGGGACGTGCGGTGGGCGGACGTGACCCAGCGGGACGTGGAGGACGCGCGCCTCTCGCTCGGAGAGCAGGGCTACTCCGGCACGAGCCTGGCGCGGAAGGTCGCGGCGGTACGCTCGTTCTTCCGCTTCCTGCTGGAAGAAGGCGTGATAGACACGAACCCCGCGGAGCGGATGCAGACGCGAAGGCCGACACGCACCCTGCCCGACGTGCTCTCCGAGCGCGAGGTCGTGCGGTTGCTGCAGGCGGCGTCGGAGCGTCCGGGACCGGAGGGCGTTCGGGACCGGGTGATGCTGGAACTCACCTACGCTGCCGGTCTTCGGGTGTCGGAGGTTGTCGGCCCACGGGGACTGGAACTCTCCGCCCTGAGCCTGGACGACGGCTGGGTGCGCGTGTACGGCAAAGGGGGCAAGGAGCGTCTCGCGCCGGTGTACCCGGGTATCGTCCGGCAGATCACGCTGTACGTCGGAGACGCGCGCCCGCAACTGCTGGCGCACGCGCAGTGTCGAGGCCCCGTACCCTCAGCGCTCTTCCTGAACGCCAACGGCTACCCGATGACGCGTCAGGGGTATTGGTTCGTGCTCAAGAAGGCGGCGGCGCGAGCGGAGATCACGCGGAAACTCACGCCCCACACGCTGCGCCACAGCTTTGCAACACACCTGCTCCACGGCGGGGCCCCGCTGCGCCATGTTCAGGAGTTGCTCGGCCATGCTAGCATCGCCACCACTCAGATATACACGCACCTGACGGACAGCCAGGTGCGCGAAGCATTCGAGCACGCGCATCCCCGCGCCTGAACAGAACGATGAAGATAGCGGTAGGCAGCGACGAGGCGACGCACCTCACGAGTCACGTCGTGGACGAGTTGTTGCGGCGCGGCCACGAGTTGGACCTGATGGGCGCGCTTGCCGAGGGCTGCGATTCCAGTTGGCCCGCGGTGGGCCGGGCCGTCGGCGAGAGCGTCGCCGGTGGGGAATGCGAGCAGGGCGTCGTCTTCTGCTACACGGGCACCGGTGTGAGCATCGCCGCGAACAAGACGCCGGGGGTGCGCGCCGCCCTCTGCACCGACGCGCAGACCGCGGACGGCGCGCGGCGATGGAACGACGCCAACGTGCTCGCGATGAGCTTGCGCTCCACCTCTCCCGACGAGGCCCTCGAGATACTTGACGCGTGGTTCTCGGCGCCCCACGGCGACGCGGATGACGTTAGAATGATAGACATGCTGAGGGAGATGGATGCTCCCCGGCTCGAATGAGTCCAGGAGGACTGGGAGATGCCCGTCATCACCGTAACGGGACTGATCGGCAGCGGCGTGATAGAGATCGGCCCGAAGATCTCCGATCGGCTCGGCATCGATCACGTCGACCGGAACATCCTCGCCGCGGCGGCGAAGAAGATCGGCGCGTCCGAGCAGGACGTCGCCGAGCGCACGGAGCGCGCGCCGGGGCTCGGCGACCGCATAGCGGGGTTCGTGAAGACGGTGCTGGAGCGCTCCGCGCTCGCGGGCGGCGGAGCCGACCCCTACTTCGGCGGCGGGTTGGACGCGCTGCTGGTGCGCGAGTACCGCGACTTCCCGGAGGAGAGCCACGGCAGCGGCGAACTGGACGACGAGAACCTGCTGAAGGTCACGTCGGACGTCATCCACGAGATCGCTTCGGGAGGCAACGTCGTCATCGCAGGGCGTGGGTCGAACATCATCCTGCGCGACGTGCCCAACACGCTGCACGTGGGGCTCATCTCATCCATGGACGTGCGGGTCGAACGCATCAAGCAGCGCGAGCAGCTCAGCAACGACGAGGCCGTCCGGTACATCCAGGAGAACGACCGCGCGCGCATCGCCTACTTCAAGCGCTTCTTCGACGTCGATCCGCAGGAAGCGCGGCACTACCACCAGGTGCTCAACACCGACATGCTGACGATCGACCAGACAACCGAGGTCATCGTCGCGACGGCGCAGACCCTTAACTAAGCGAGGCTGAGATTCATGGCACGGAAGAAGGCGGGAAGCAGAGCGGCAGCAGGACAGGCGAAAGCGCGGGAGCGGGCGCGCCGGAAGGCGCGCGTCACCGGCCCGTCGCTGGCACCGGCCGCATACGTTCCGCCGTCCCCCGGGGACGAAGTCGACGTTGAGTCGGAGGAGACAGTCGTTGCTGAGGCGGCGCAATCTGCTCCCTCCCCCGCACCGGAGCCGGAGGCCCCGCGTCGCGCGGCCGCCCCGGCCCGGGCCGCTGTGTCGGCATCCCCTCGCCGCGAGCGCCAGTTGAGCGGCATGACGCCGACAGGCAGCCTCAAGCGCGAGCTCCTGCTGATTGGCTCGATCACGCTCATCATCGCCGCTGCCTTCGCCGCGCTCGCGACGACGACCACGCTCGGGGCGTAGCTTCCCAGGCATACCACGGCCCTGCCACTCGCGGTTGAGAAGCGTGGGCGGTTCATGTAGTGTTCCGACATGGCGCGCCGCGACTCCCCGTGGCCGCGTCTTCACCACGGAGGGATACATGACGGGCAAGAGGCGATTGGGACTTGCGATGGTCGGCATCGGCGTCGGCGGCACGGAGATGCTGCCCGCGATGGAGGCGATGCCGGAGCTCCGGCTCGTGGCCGGTTGCGACGTCAACGAAGACACGCTGAACCGGTTCGCCGAGCGCTATAACGCAAAGGGCTACGGCGACTACGACGAGATGCTTGCGGACCCGGAGGTCGAGGCCGTATGGGTCTCGACACCGAACCGGTTCCACGCGGAGCATTCGATACGGGCGATGGAGGCGGGCAAGCACGTCGTTGTCGAGAAGCCGATGGCGCTCAACATGGAAGACGCGCAGAAGATGGTGGAGACCGCCAACCGCACCGGAGTGAAGTTCCTTGCCGGGCACACGCGCAGCTTCACCCCGCCCGTCCGCACGATGTGGAAGATCATCCAGTCCGGCGAGATCGGACGCGCCCGCGCCGTCAACGCGTTCGCCTACACGGACTGGATGCTTCGCCCGCGCACGTGGGAGGAGTTGGACATGGAGCAGGGCGGCGGCCTCCCGATGCGCCAGCTGCCCCACCAGATCGACAGCGTGCGCCTGCTCGGCGGCGGCATGGTGAAGAGCGTGCGCGGCGCGACCGGCCAGTGGATGGCGGAGCGCCCCATCCCCGGCTACTACGCCGCGTTCCTTGAGTTCGAGGACGGCACGACCTCGCTCGTCTGCCACAACGGCTACGGCTACGTGATGGGCGCGGAGTTCGTGACGTGGGGGCACGACAGGCAGCGTTACACGTCCGAGGAGCGCGTGGAGGTGCGCCGCCAGATGCGCGAGGGCATCCGCGACGAGTCGGAAGACAAGCAGGCGCTGCGTATCGGCGGCCTGCAGGAGCGCGAGGTGTTCAAGGCGGAGAACGAGGAGCTCTGGGTGCCGGAGGACCTCGGCCTGCTCATCGCGACGTGCGAGCGCGGCGACATCCGCCACGGGCCGCGCGGACTCATCCTCTACGACGACCGCGGCACGCATGAGATAGACCTCTCCATCGACCGCGACATGGGACCCGGCTACCGCCGCGCGGAGCTCGAGGAACTGTACGACGCGGTAGTGGAGGACAGGCCCATCTTCCACACCGGCGAGTGGGGCCTTGCGACGCTGGAGGTGGTGCTCGGCATCATCCAGTCCGGCGCGGAGGGCAGAGAGATACAGATGCAGCACCAGGTCCCGGTGCACGAGCGGTACGGCGAGGCGCGCAACTTCTCGCCGGTGTCCGTCTAAGCCAGCCGGCACGCCGGCGAGAACGGAGGAGATGAGAGCATGACAACCGTAGAGACGAAGCCACTGAAGCTGGGCGTAATCGGCATCGGCGTGGGGGCGGCTGAGATGCTGCCGCCGATGGAGCGCGCTCCCTACATCGACCTATTCGCGGGAGCGGACGTCAACCCGTCTGTGCGCGAACGCTTCCAGGCCCGCTACGAGACCGCACGCGTCTACGACAGCGCTGAGGCGCTCTGCAAGGACCCGGACGTCGAGGCGGTCTGGATATCGACGCCCAACCGCTTCCACGGCCCGATGACGGTGCTGGCCGCGAACCACGGCAAGCACGTCGTGGTCGAGAAGCCGATGGCGCTGAACATCCGCGAGGCGGAGCAGATGGTGGAAGCGTGCGACCGCAACGGCGTCAAGCTCGTCGCCGGGCACACGCAGAGCTTCATGCCGCACATCCGCCTCATGCGGCAGATCGTGGCATCCGGTGAGATGGGCGCGCTCGGCGCGGTGAACGCCATCGCCTACACGGACTGGGTGATCCGCCCGCGCACGGCCGACGAGCTGGACCCCGACCAGGGCGGCGGGCTCGTCTACCGGCAGACGCCGCACCAGATCGACAGCATCCGGCTCATCGCCGGCGGCAAGGTGCGAAGCGTGCGCGGCGCGTACGGCCAGTGGATGAAGTATCGCTCCATCCCCGGCTACTACGCCGCGTTCCTGGAGTTCGAGAATGGCGTGACGGGCGTGGCTATCCACAACGGATACGGTTACTTCGTCGCGTCGGAACTCGTGCCGTGGGGCGACGCCAACACGCGCTACACGCCGAGCGAGCGGAACGAGATCCGCAAGTCGATGGCAGCCGGGACGCGCCCTGAGGACGCGGAGAAGCTCTCGCTGCGCATCGGCGGCGAGGCGGAGTCGGCCATCTTCCGGCGCGAGCACGGGCCGGAGAAGTGGAAGCCCAACGACCTCGGCATCGTCATCGTGAGCTGCGAGCTCGGCGAGCTGCGGCAGGGCCCGGACGGGCTGTACAAGTACACCGACGACGGGCTGACCGAGATCATCGTCGACTCCGACCCGCTCCACCGCGACCAGGAGCTCGAGGAGCTGTTCAATGCGGTGCGGCTCGACAAGCCGGTCTTCCACAGCGGCGCGTGGGGCATGGCGACCCTTGAGGTCGGCCTCGCGATCACCGAGTACACCAAGACCGGGAAGGACGTCGAGTTGACGCACCAGGTCGAGATGCCCAAGGAGTACGGCGAGGAGTACGGCGTCGAGGTGCTTGAAGAGCGGAAGATAGACCACTAAGGGGACGGAGGAACGGCGATGACGATAGGAGTCTCACACGGCGGCGGGTCGAACGTACTGACGGCGGGCGCGCCAAGCGACGAGGCGCTCGTCGGGACGGTGAACGGCGTCGTACGCATCGTGCGCGGCGCGGCAGGCTGGACGGAGACCGAGCGAACGCTCGAGGGCAACCACATCCACGCGCTGGTGCAGGACCCGAAGAGCGGCGTGTGGTTCTGCGGCGTCGAGCACGGCGGCATCTACGCCAGCGAGGACGACGGCCACACCTGGGAGAAGCGCGACGTCGGCATCGCGGCGCAGGACATCTACAGCCTCTCCGTGGCCGAGGTGAACGGCGCGACGCGCGTGTTCGCCGGAACGGAACCCGCGCACCTGTACGTGAGCGACGACCTGGGCTTGACGTGGACGGAGAAGACCGCGCTCCACGCCCAGGAGACGGAAGAGTGGCGCTTCCCTGCCCCGCCGCATGTTGCGCACCTGAAGCACATCAGCTTCCACCCGGACGACACGGGCGTCGTGTACGCCAGCATCGAGCAGGGCGGGCTGTACCGCTCCGACGACGGCGGCGACTCGTTCGCCGAGATACCGGGCATGTACAACGACGTGCACCGGCTCGTCTCCAACCCGGCTGACCCCAACCGGATGTTCGTGACCGGCGGCATGGGACTGTGGCTCTCCCGTGACTACGGCTCGACGTGGGACAACGTCTTCAGCCGCGGCAGCGAGTACGGCGGCTACCCGGACCAGCTGGTCTACAAGCCGAGCGACCCTTCCTACATGCTCATCACGGCGGGACAGGAGAGCCCCGGCGCGTGGAACCGGAACGGCACAGCCGAGACGCGCATCTCACGCAGCCGCGACGCGGGCGAGACGTGGGAGGTGCTGACCGGCGCCGGACTCGACGACAAGTTCGTGCCGAGCGTCGAGGCGATGACACTGGAGGAGGCGGGCGACACCGTGCAGGTGTTCGCGGCCACGTCCCACGGCGAGGTGCTCTGGTCGGAGGACGGCGGCGAGTCGTGGCAGAAGGCGGTCAGCGGTCTGCCCCCGGTCTCGAAGGGCGGGCACTTCCACGCCTTCACGTCGGACCCCCGCCGGTAAGCGGCGCTGGGATAGTGGGCTATCAGGGGCGTCCTTCGGGGCGCCCCTTCGTTCCCGACGACCCCGTTCACAAGGGCCCTCACCCGCGCGCTAAAGCGCGTTTCCCTCTCCCTCAGGAGAGGGGAGTCAGACACCCCGTTCCCTTCCCCGCCGGTTCACCCTCACCCTAACCCTCTCCCCTCGAGGGAGAGGGAATCGGACACCCGAGAGATTCCTCGACTCCGCCCTCGGCTATTGCCGACGGCTCCGCTCGGAATGACAAGGAGTTTGCAGTTGGCGTGGGTCTTGGAAGCAGGGTTGCGTTCTGCTCCTGCTGGACGAGGCGTCAGCCTATGTCGAGTACCTCATCGTCATCGTCTTCTTCGCCGTCGTCCCAGTCGCCGCACCAGTCGGTCGAGCGCACCCAGGGCCAGATGGCGATGCCGGCCTCGTTGACGTGAGGAGGGTTGGAGCGGCAGAGCCCCGCGTATTCGCTGAAAGCGGGGTCCATGCGCTCGTCGAGGTAGACACAGGTGGCACAGGTGCGGTCTTCGTCCATGGGGTTTCGTTGCTCCTTCGTTGTTGTTCCTTCAGACGTTGAGGTGGGCGCCGCCGGTGACGGCGAGGATGGCGCCCGTGACGTGTTTGGCGGCGTCGGATGCGAGGTAGGCGATGGCCTCCGCGACGTCCTCCGGATCCCCGGCCTTGCCGAGCGGGACACGCTTCGCGAAGGCGGCGCGTGCCTCGTCCGTGATGGGGCCGACCATCGGCGTGAGCGTCGGGCCGGGCGCGACGCAGTTGACGCGGATGCCGTCGCCCGCGTGGTCGAGCGCCATCGCCTCGGTGAGGTTGTGGACGCCCGCTTTGGCCGCGCCGTAGGCGGCGCGAGAGGACGGACCGCGAAAGCCGGAGATGGCGGAGACGTTGACGATGGCGCCCCCTCTGCCCTGCTCCTTCATGCGGAGGGCGGCTGCCCGCGCCACGAGGAACGTGCCGGTGAGGTTGGTGTCCAGCACATCCGCCCAGCGCTCGGGAGAGATCTCGGTGACTGGGCCGGTGGCGCGGATGCCTGCCGAGTTCACGGCGACGTCCACGCCACCGTAGCGTTGCACCGCCTCCTCGAACGCGCGGTCGACCTCCTCGGCGGAGCGGACGTCCGTGCTGACGAACGTTGCCTCGCCGCCCTGCCCGCGTATCGCGGCGACGGTCGCCTCGCCCGCCTCGGCGTTGCGCGAGAGGCCGACGACGTTCGCGCCCTCGGCGGCGAGGAGGATGGCCGCGGCCTGTCCTATGCCTGAGCCGAAGCCGGTGACGACCGCGGTCTTCCCGTCGAAGCGTCCCATCAGATGAGCACCTTGTAATGCACCTGTGGATTCACCCCCATCCTAGCCTTCCCCCATCAAGGGGGAAGGGATCGAACATCCGCCCCATCAGATGACCGGCAGCGGGTCGATGCGCCCGTTCGCGATCTCTGCGATCCGGGCCTCGTCCGGCTCCTGGCCGTACATCTCGGAGCGCATGCGGAGCCGCTCTGTGCAGATCTCCATGAGCATCCGGCGCAGGGTCTCCAACTCCTCCTCGGTATCGAGGGCGCTCTCGGCGGCCTCGACGCCGTGCTCGCCGTGGCCGACCTCGTCGTCGTAGACGACGCGGGAGGCGTGCTGGATGCGGAGCAGGAGCGGGTCATCGGTCTCGAGCGCAGCGCCGGCGTGGAAGATGCCGGCACCGCCGCCCTCGGCGAAGCTGTAGGCGATGTGGGCGATGCGCTCGTCCTCGGCGATGAGGCGGCTGCGCGTCGCCTCGATGCGGTCGTCGCTGGGGAGGCGCAGGCCCTCGAGCGTGCTCATGCGGACGGGCTCGCCGGTTATGTCCTCCAGGATGTCGGCGAAGAGGCGGAAGTGGGTGAACTCCTGGCGGAGCGACTCCAACTGGTACTCGAACTCGTCCCTGCCCTCCTTCGACTCGGCGGTGGGAAGAGTGTCACCGATGTTGTCGATGATCCACTGCACGCGGCTGTGCGCGCGCTTCAACAGACCCGGGCCGCGCAGCTCACGGTAGCACTGGTGGCGGATCCAGTGGACGTGGTCGCCGGGCTCATGCGGCGCGGTGAGGAAGTTGCGGGCGATCTCGGCTTCACCGGCCCAGAAGCACTGGCCGAGGGCGCGGATCTCTGCCTTCATGTCTGCTGCGGTTGTCGTGGTCATGCGGCCCTCCTGTGCGGGGTCAGGCGTAGAGGTTGAGGGGCTCGATCTGCCCCTCCGTGATCCCGGTGATGCGGGCCTCGTCGACGGGGAGGCCGAACATCTCGTAGCGCATGCGGAGACGCTGCTGGCAGATGGCGATGACGATGTCGCGCGCCTCTGCCCACTCCTCCTCGGTGTGCAGGTTGTGGGCGAACTCGGACGCGCCGTGCTCGCCGTGCTCGGTCTCGTCGCCGAAGACGACGGCGCAGGCGGCGGCGATGGCGTCGGAGAGCGGGTCGCCGCCTATCTTGCGGCCCTCGTAGAAGAACGACGCACCGCCACCCTCCGTGAAACCGATGGCGGCCTCGCCGATGCGGCCCCGGTCCTGGCGTGCGGACTGGCGCACCTGCTGGAGCTTCGCGTCCTCCGGCAACTGCCAGCCGCGCAGCTTCTCCAGCCGGACGGGCTCGCCGGTGGCGTCCTCGAGGATGTCGGCGAAGAGGCGGTAGTGGTTGAACTCCTCACCGAGGACGCGGATGTCGCGCTCGAACTCGTCGCGCTGCTCCTTCGTCTGGGCGTTTGGGAGTGTCTCGGAGAGCTTCTCGATGAAGCCTCGGATGATGCCGTCGGCGTGACCGGAGAGGCCGGAGCCGAACATCTCCTTGTAGACCTGGAGGCGGAGCCAGTGCGCCTGCTCCTCGGTGGTGCGTGGCACGCCCCAGAACTGCCTGCAGATCTCCGCCTCGCCTGCCCAGAAGCGCTGGGCGAGCTCGTTCATCCCGCCTGCGAGTTCACGTTTGCGCTGGTCGTCCATACGTTCGATCTCCCGTGCGCAAGGCTATCCCGTGCGCCGCGTGGCGGGCAAGCGGGGGACAGCATGGTGGTACCATTAAGTGGAGAGGTGGTAGCGGGGGTAGTGGAGGGGTGATGCTGAAGCGGTTGTTGATGCTGATGGGAGCGGCGGAGGCGGCGTGCTGGAGGGCCATCGGCCCGGAGATCTCTTCACCAGGCACTTGCGAGAAGCCTACTCCTGAGGACTACGAGCGCGCGATAGACAACCCCGACTACATGGACTTCGGCGTCGTCTACACCTATGCAGTCCTCGAAGGGATACCTGAGGAGAGCGCCTTCGTCCTTGGTTCGGCATATGCCCGCATGATCGCCGAAGGCATGTCGAAGGCGTACGCTCTCGTCTACGCTGCCGCCTACAGCATCGCGTGCTCGCTCATCGGCGCGTCCGAGCAGTGGGCGCGCGCCTACGCAGCAGCGTGCGCGCATGTGATCGCGGCACAGGAATCGATGGGGTTCGCCGCCGTCTACGGGCACGCCGTCGCCGACGGAGCGTCGCCGGAGGATGCGCGGGCATTCGCCCGGCGGTACGCGGTGTAGGAGGTCAGTGGGAGCGATGGTCACACAAGGCACTCACGAGGGGTGCCTGCTCCATGGGGTGGACCCCGCGAGAACGGGAACGACAGGGAAAGGGTGGTGGACAGGCGATGTTGAAGAGGTTGTTGGATCTGATGGGAGCGGCGGAGGCGGGGCGCAAGGCGGCCAGGGCCGAGGCCGGAGTCAACGCGCACAGAGCCCTCAGGACCATGGTGCGTAGAGGGGTCATCGACCAGAGCAGGGTGAACGAGTTCGGCGCCGTCTACACGTACGCCATCAAGGAGGGTGTGGACGAGGAGAAAGCGTACGCCCTCAGCGGCGCCTATGCCGACAGCGTAGCGCAGGGCAGGTCCAACGCCTACGCCATTGTCTACGCTGCCGCATACGGGATCGCCTGCTTCATCATCGGTGCGTCGGAAGGGTGGGCCCGTGCCTACGCGCAAGCGTGTGCACATGCGATCGCCGCTCGGGAATCGATCGAGTTCGCATCCACGTACGGGCACGCCATCGCCAACGGAGTGTCGTCGGAGGACGCGCTCGTGTTCGCTCGGCGGTACGCGGTGTAGGGCGGCCCCGCCGCAGGGCCCTCACCCGCCGCGCTGCCGTGCGCCACCTTTCCCTCAGGAGAGGTGAGATACGAGGTTCCTGCCTCCGCAGGAACGATGGGCAACCACCCCCGTCGCCTCGCCGGTTCACCCTCACCCTAACCCTCTCCCCTCAAGGGAGAGGGGATGAAACGGTTCGCGTATCCTTGCGGGCATGACGATGGAGGAGCTGATCATCGCGGTGGTGCGCATCGCCGGGGCGCTGCTGGTGCTGCGCTGGGCGTTCGCGGGATCGCTGCTCGCGATCCTGATCGACTTCTCCGACCTGTTCATGATGAACCTGCTCGATCTGGGCGGGGTCGGGAACTACCAGGCGTTCGACAAATGGCTGGACCTTGCGTACATGGCGACGTTCCTGTGGGTGGCGTGGCGGTGGCAGGGGCCCGTGCGGACGATAGCGGTGGCGCTGTTCGCGTACCGGATGGTGGGAGTGCTGGCGTTCGAGGCGCTGGGGAGCCGCGAGGTGCTGCTGGCGTTCCCCAATGTGTTCGAGTTCTGGTTCGTGTTCGTGGCAGGCGTGTACCGCTTCGCGCCGAACTACGAGTTCACGATGCGGCGCTCGTTGCTGTGGCTCGTGCCGGTGACGCTGCTCAAGGAGTTCCAGGAGTACGCGCTGCACGGGGCGCAATGGCTCGACAACTACCGGGCGGTGGATGTGGTGGTGGACATATGGAGGTGGGTTACGAGGTCCTAGCAGGGACCAGACATCCCGAGAGATTCCTCGGCTCCGCTGCGCTTCGCTCGGAATGACAACTCCATCCGTTCCTGCCGATTCACCCCCATCCTAACCTTCCCCCATCAAGGGGGAAGGGAACGACTACCCCAGCAGGTCGAGGACGGCGTCATGGAGGAGGCCGTTGGTGGAGACGGCGTTGGGCTCGTGGATGGTGCGCGCGCCGCTGAGGCCGGTGAAGCGCCCGCCCGCCTCCTCGACGATCGGAAGCAGCGGGGCGGTGTCCCAGACGTTCATCAGCGGGTCGATCATCACGTCCGCCCTGCCCGTCGCGACGAGGTAGTGGGCGTAGCAGTCGGACCAGCCGCGCGCTTCGCGTACCGCCCGCAGGAGCCGGGCGAGCCCCTCCGCTCTGCCGATGCGGTCGAAGTTCTGAAAACCGGTGGAGGAGAACATGGAGTCGCCGAGCTCCGAAACCGACGACACGCGCGCCGGCCGCACGTCGAGCGCATCCGACGGCGTGCCGATGGCGTTCGCCCACCAGGCGCCCTGCCCTGTCGCGGCGTAGACGATCTCGCCGAGCGCAGGGAAGCAGATGGCGCCCGCAACGGGCTCGCCGTCGTGTTCGAGCGCGGCCATGCAGCCGAAGAGCGGAACGCCCCGCACGAACGATACGGTGCCGTCGATGGGGTCGAGGTACCAGCGGTAGCCTGATGAGCCGTCCTTCGCGCCGTACTCCTCGCCGAGGATGGCGTCGGCGGGGCATTCTGCGTCGAGGATGCGCCGGGCGAGCTCCTCGCCCTCCTTGTCGGCGCGGGTGACGGGCGAGCGGTCCGGCTTGAAGTCGAGGCCGATGTCCTGCTGCTGGTAGTAGGTTATGGCGTGCGCACCGATCTCCCGCACGATGCGGACGGCGAGCTGGGTGCGTTCGGTGAGTTCGCTCATGGGACGAACAGGATACACGGCGCGTAGTACCATTTGCGGAGTTCCCCGGAGGTACCGACGATGCCGCTGCTGCAACCCGAGTCCCTGAGCCACGGCCACTACGAGTGCCGCTCGCTGGACGAGACGCTGCCGGTGTTCACCGACCTGCTGGCGTCGGAGGTGGTGCGGCGCGAGGAAAACGCGGCGGTGGTGAAGCACCCGAACACGCCGTGGGCGCTCGTGGTGCACGAGGGCGGGCCGGACGCGCCGGTGAAGCCGCATGCGAACCACTACGGCTTCCGCGTCTCGGAGCACACGGAGGTCGACGCGGCTGCGGCGTACCTGCAGGAGCACCGGGAGCGGTACGGGCTGACGCTGATCGATGGGCCGCGCGGCAGCCACTTCGCGTACTCGGTGTACATCGACGAACCGGGCGGCAACACGATAGAGATCGAGCACTACAACCCGCGCGCGGCGCTGCACGGACGGCAGATAGCGGCGCCTCACTGGAGCGAGCCGCTCTCCGCCGACCGCTTCCCGGGGCGCGGATACGTGCCGCAGGCGCTCTCCCACGGGACGATGCAGTGTGTCGACAAGGAAGCGAGCAACCGCTTCTACACCGAGGTGCTGGGCCTGAACATCGTGGGTGGCGGCAACATCTCGACGTACATCGGCGCGGGCGAGGACCCGTGGTACATCGTCGTGCTGCCCGCGCCGGAGGGGCGGACGCTGCTGCGTCCGGTGAACCGCTATGCGCTGCGGCTCGCGGGGCGCGCGGAGGTGCTCGCGGCGCACGACGCCCTGGGGCGGCTTGTGGGCTCGGGCGTGTCGCACCTCGGAGAGGCATACGAGGACGGCGGCGAGGCATGGTTCGTGCTGTCGGACCTCGACGCGAACTGGTGGGAGGTTACGTCGTCGTCGGAGCCGAACCTTTTGGTGTTGGATTAGGCCAGTTGCGGATGTAGTCCATCTGCTCGGGCATCTGGGGCGAACGCGGGTGGCGGTTCGACTTCGGGCAGTCCTGCCACAGCTCGCCGAGGCGTTCGAGCGCCTCGGCGCCGGAGCGCCCATGGCGCACGAGCCAGCAGCCGACGATGACGCCGGTCCGTCCGACGCCGCCGAAGCAGTGGACGTAGACGGTGCGCCCCTCCGCGATGTGGCGGTCGATGGCGTCCAGCGCGGCGGTCGTGAGCGCGGGCGAGTCCGGCACGCGCATGTCGGCGATGGGGAACCGCTCGTGCGACGCGCCGTCGAGCATCTCATCGTACGGCTTTATCCAGCCCCACGCCTGCGCCTCGACCTCCTCGGTGAGGTCAATGAACGCGGAGACGCCCGCCTCCCTCAGCGCACGGAGCTTCGTGACCGATGGGGCGTGGTCGTACTCCCGCGGGTACTCGCCGGCGAGCAACTTACCGGGCTCCACCCAGTAGCAGTTATCGATGGGGCGCTCCACACCTACCCTTCGCCACGCAAGCGCGGGATGAAGTCGGCCATCTTGGACTCGCCGCCGACCCTCGCGAGCGTCTCGGCGAAGGTGTCGTGGATCCAGGGGTCCTCGTCCTCGTACTCGATCTGCGCGCCGCCGAGCTTGACGGAGACGTCGGCCTCGCCCTCCATCGCGACACCGAGGCTGAAGCCGTGCTTCTGGGAGCCCCAGCGGAACGCGAGGTAGCGCGCGGGCGTCGTGCCGCCGTTGAAGTGCTGGTGGAACCAGTCGTTCGGGGGGACGACCATCGCGCCGGGCTTCCAGTCGACGCGGATGACGTCGTCGGGAACGCTGCCGCTGCGCGGCCAGAGGAGGCTGTAGCCGTGGCCGGAGATGATGATGACGTGCGCACCGGGGCCGTGGCGGTGCGCCTTCTTGTAGGTGCCGACGGGGAACTGGGAGACGTGGGCGGCCTGGGTGTTGTCGGCGAACTCGAACATGACGCTGGAGCCGCCCGCCCCGCGCTCCTTCCACGAGAAGGTGGTGAACGTCTCGATGTCCGGGATGAAGTTGGTCTCCCAGACGTTCACGCGGCCGGTATTGCCGGTGAACATGTAGCCCTCGCCCTGGAACTGGCGGGAGTCGCCGATGCGGTCCTCGAAGACGAATGGGTTGCTGAAGATGAAGTCCGGGTTGTGGAAGAGGTTCATGGTGATGGGGGCGGTGGTGACGGCGAGGAAGCGCGCGGGCTCCGCGCCGCCGTTGAGGTGCTGGTGCCAGACGTTGAGCGGGATGGAGAAGATGCTGCCCTCCTTCCACTCGAACGACGTGCGGCTGTTGGGGTCGTCGCCGACGAGGGTCGCGCCCCTGCCCTGCAGGACGTAGATGTTCTTCTCGAAGAGGTGCTTCTCCGGGGCCATCTTGCCGCCGGGCGGGATCTCGGCGACGTAGGCGTCGTTCGTGCCGCCGTTGCCATCCAGGTTGATGTAGGCGCCGAGGCAGTCGAGCCGGGCCCAGGGCGCGACCTCGACGGTGCGGAGGTCGTCCACGGCGAAGCCGGTGATGTTGGGGATGCCCTCGCTCTCGACGAAGGCCTCGTAGGCGCTGATCTTGTTGAGCCGGGGCTGGTCTGCCGTTACTTCCGGCTTGGGGCTGAGCTGCGTCATGTGTCGTTCCTCCTGTGGGGGGCACCGCATCGGGCGGCGTTACTTTCATGCTTTGTACTATCAGGAGCGCGCAGGCGTCAAGGAACGCCGCCTCCCATGCCCCGCCGAGGGCCCTCACCCGCCGCCTGCGGCGACACCCTCTCCCTCAGGGAGAAGGGAATCAGGGTCTCGCCTTGCCGCCGGAGGCGTGCAGGCATAAGATTGACGCATCTCCGGACGCGCGGCGGCTGAAGGCGGGTGTCCTGCGCAGGGCATCCGCCTGCTTGGTTGCGCTCCGCTATCCGAAAGGCGGCCCATGCACGACGATCCCTGGGAGCACGGACATTACGGAGCAGAGGACGAGGTCATCTTCGGCTCCATCGCGGAAGACGGCTTCCCGATAAACCCGGACTGGCTGCGGCTCACGAGCGTGGGTATCGACATCGGGTCGTCCACCTCGCACCTCATGTTCTCCAAACTGGTGATGCGCCGTCGCAGCACCGAGATGTCGAGCGAGTTCGAGGTGGTGTTCCGGCAGGTGCTCTACCGCTCGCCCATCCTGCTCACTCCCTACTCCGACCCGGACACGATCGACACCGACTCGCTCGGCGAGTTCGTGAAGCAGAGCTACGCGGAGGCCGAACTCGAGGCGGACGACATCGACACCGGCGCGGTCATCTGCACCGGCGAGGCCGTTCGAAAGCACAACTCAGAGGCGATCATCCGGATGCTGGCCGCCGCGGGCGGGCGTTTCGTCTGCGCGACGGCGGGGCCGAACCTGGAGGGCATCCTCGGCGCGCACGGCTCCGGCGCGGCGGCGCGCTCGCTCAAGATCGGCGCAGGGATGAACGTGGACATGGGCGGCGGCACGACGAAGATCGCCATCGTCCAGGACGGCAAGGTCGCGGAGACGATGGCCATCAACGTCGGCGCGCGCCTTATCGCGTGGGACACTGACAGCGTCGTCGAGCGCATCGAGGAGGCGGGGCGCACCATAGCCAACAGCGTTGGCGTGGACGTCCAGGTTGGCAAGCGGATGGAGGAGGAGGAGAAGGCGAAGGTCGCCGAGAAACTGGCCGACCTGTTGTTCGAGGCGTTGAGCCGCAGCGAGTACTCCCAGCTCGCATCGGACCTCGTCATCTCCGGCCCCATAGCGTTCGACGAGCCGATCGACGAGATCGGGTTCTCCGGCGGCGTCGCGGAGTACGTGTACGACTACGACCAGCAGGACTACGGCGACATGGGGCCGCTGCTGGGAGCGGCGGTGCGGCGACGTCTGCCGTCGCTGGGAATCCCGCTGGCCGGGAGCGCGGAGCGCATCCGGGCGACGGTTATCGGCGCGTCGCAATACACGGTGCAGGTGTCGTCGAGCACGGTGTTCGTGTCGAACTCCGAACTCCTGCCGTACCTCGACCTGCAGGTGGTGCCTGCTTATCTTCCTGCCGACCCGAACGACCTGACGCAGGAAGCCGTTGAAGAGGCGATAGCGCGGGGCTTCGAGCGGCTGGACATCGCCGAGCAGGACATCGGGAAGCACATCGCGCTGGCGGTGCTGGGGCCGGTGATCCCCACCTACGATTCCATCCGGTCCATGTGCGGCGCCATAGCAGGTGCGCTCGCGCCGTTCCACGACCACGTCTGGACGATCGTGCTGAGCGCCGACGTGGCGGGCCTCGTGGGGGCGATGCTCAAGAACGAGTTCAAGGTGGAGCCGGAAGTCATCGTCGTGGACGGCATCAACGTCGGCGAGTTCAACTTCATCGACCTCGGCGAGCAGCTGGAGTCGGTGGAGGCTATCCCGGTGGTGGTGAAGTCGCTCGTGTTCGAGGGATAGCGGCCCGGATGCCGCGGTTTCGCTCATCACTCCCGCGACCATCGCTCCACGACAGGCGGTCGGCATGACCATCGCACAGGCGGGGCAGGAGCAACGCGCAGGAGCACAAGGCGCGGGAACGTTCCCGCCGCTGCCCACCGGCGTCTTCGACGTCATCTACGCGGACCCGCCGTGGGACTACAAAGGGCAGTTACAGCACGCAGGTCCCGGCAACGGCGATACCGGCGGCGCTGAGCGCCACTACCCCACCGTGACGCTGGACGACCTGAAGACGCTGGATGTTCCGAGCATCACAGCGGACGACAGCCTGCTGTTCATGTGGGCGACGAACCCGCACCTGGACCAGGCCATCGAACTGGGTAAGGCGTGGGGGTTCGCGTGGGCCACGGTGGCGTTCGTGTGGGACAAGAAGCGCGTCAACCCCGGCTTCTACACGCTGAGCCAGTGCGAACTGTGCCTCGTGTTCAAGCGCGGCGCTATACCGCAACCGCGAGGAGCGCGGAACGTTCGCCAGTTGGTGAGCGCGCCGCGCGGGCCGCACTCCGCGAAACCGGAGGAAGTCCGCAGCCGTATCGAGCGGATGTTCCCCCGCCAGCGCAAGATAGAATTGTTCGCGCGCCAGCAGGCGGCGGGCTGGGAGTCGTGGGGACTCGCCTGCGATGGCGCGTGAACTCCGGCAAGGCGGCTGAGCGGCGTTGACCACGGCAATCAGGCACATCAAACTGAACATGCCGTTCTACGGCTGGTGGATCGTGCTGTCGTCCGTGCTCTTCCACGGGCTCTCCGGGTCGGCGTTCGGGTTCACTTTCGGCCAGTACCTGCTGCGGATAGAGGAGCAGTACGGCTGGAGCACGTTCGCCATTGCCACCACCTACTCAGGCTCGCTGCTGCTGGCGGGCATCCTGAGCCCGGCGCACGGCTGGCTGCTGGACAAGTTCAGCCCGCGCGCCATCATGCAGGTCGGGACGCTCACCTTCGGACTGGGTTTCATCGCCCTGCCCTTCGCGACCACATTCGCTACCTTCTTCGTTGTCATCATGGTCATGTCCGTAGGGTCGAACCTGTCGGGGTGGCTCACACTGACGACGGTTACGACGCGCTGGTTCCGCCGCAAGCGTGCACTCGCCCTTGGGCTGAGCTCGACGGGCATCGGACTCGCGGGGGTGCTCTCGACGATCGTGGCGTGGTCGCTCGTGCTGCACGGCTGGGAGTCGACGGCCATCGGCTCCGGCATCGCGGTGCTCGTCATCGGGTTGCCGCTCTGCCAACTGCTGCGGGGTTACCCGGAGGACCACGGCATGCTGCCGGACGGCGAGCCGCCTGACGTCCGTTCCACGACCGGCGCGACACCGGCGCAGGACTTTGGCGAAGTCAATCTCACCGTGGGCGAGGCGATGCGGGACCGCTCGTTCTGGTACGTCTCGCTCGGGCACGGCGTCGCGCTCATCGCGGTGTTCGCGGTGCTCGTTCACCTCGTGCCGCACCTCGTGAAAGGACTACAGTGGAGCGAGACGTCGGCGCAGGCAGTGCTGACGCTCGTGACGGTCACGAGCATCGTCGGCCAGGTGGCCGGGGGGTATATCGGCGACCGCACCAACAAGGCGCGCCTGGCGGCCCTCTGCATGCTGATGCACGCGGCGGCGATGCTGATGCTGGCCTTCGCCACGAGCGGCGAGCTTATCGTGGCGGCAGCGCTGCTGCACGGCCTCGCCTGGGGGACGCGGGGCCCGCTGATGATGGCGATCCGCGCCGACTACTACGGGCGGCGACACTTCGGGCAGATAGCCGGGTACTCCAACATCATGGTCATGTTCGGGCCACTCATCGGCCCGTCGCTCGCGGGCTGGATGTTCGACCAGTACGGCGACTACACCGGCGCGTTCCTCGCGGTTGGGGTTGTCGTTGCGCTGGGCGCGCTCCTCTTCCTCGGGTCGCGCAAGCCACCCCTCCCAAGGCGGCTGCGCACGGTTGCGCAGGGAACGTGAAGCCTTGACGAGCGTACTCAACGGCCTGCGGTGGATATGCGCGGTCGAGCACTGGACAGCGATCGTGGCACTCGCGTTTGCGGCGGTGCTCGTGGGGCAACTGATCGGGCTCGCGTTCGGGGCAACCTCCATCGTGAAGTCGCCGCGCGGAACGCTCGAGGCGCTCTACCAGGCGTCGCAGGACCGCGACTACGAGGCCGCGTTCGAGCTGCTCGACACCGAGGGCCGGACGCAGGCGCGGGCGATGGGTGCGGAGGCGTGGCAGGAGGTCGCGGACGGTCTCATCGAGGGGCGGACCATCGACAACATGGAGATCGGCAGGCAGATGATCTTCGGGAAGAACGCGGTGGTGGGGGTGATCGTGGAGTATACGGACGGCACGTTCACAGGGCGCACGGAGGAGATGGTGCGCGAGGGTACGCACTGGCGCGTGATGTGGCCGCCCGGCACGCGCACGTTCACCGAGACGGTGCGCAAGTACGATCCCTGGTTCAACCGCTAGCGCGCCCTACCCGGCCTGGTCCGTGCCCGCCCAGCCGTGGACGGAGAGGTCAAACGTCACGCCGTCCGGCCCTGTGAACTTGACCTCGACGTTGCCCCCGCCCGTCTCATCCGGCCTGCGCTGGTTGTACTCCTCGCGGATCTTCGGCTCGACGTGCTCGACCGCGCCCGCGGAGAGCACCTGCGCCTGCGCAGAGTCCATGTCCTCGACGCCGAAGCCGATGTGGTGGACACCGGTGCGCTTTGGGGCTCCTTCTGTAACGGACGCCCACTCCTGGCGCCACTTGAGGATGGCCATGTTCACGTGGCCGTCGCTCAGGTAGTAGCCCTCGGCGGTCGGCGAATCCACCCTGCCGACCTGCTGCAATCCCAGCCCTTCCATGTAGAACTTTGCCGTTGCTTCAGGGTCGTCCGTGCCGATGGCGATGTGGCGGATGCGCGCCATGACGTTCACCTCCCTCGTGATGGGTTCGCTCGCGATGTTGCGCGTGCATCATAGCGCACGCGGGGTGCCGACGGCGCATCTCTGGATTCCAGCCTCCGCTGGAATGACGGGGTTTGCGCGGCCGTCGTACCATGTGCGCAGCAACGGAGCGCAGGAGGTCCAGCATGGGCGGCATCAGCGGCGTGAACCACGTGGCGGCGATAGCGAAGGACATGGCGGAGACGGCCAGCTTCTACGGCGACGTGCTGGACGTGACCGTGCGCAAGATCGTGAACGACGAGCCGGGCCACAAGCACTACTCATTCGACCTCGGCGGCGAAGGGACGCTGGACTTCTTCGAAGGCGCGCCAGGCGCAAGCGGGACCGCCCGCGACACCATCGGTGCGCTGAACCACCTCGCCGTGACCGCGACGCCCGAGTTCATCGACGAGGCGGAGTCGCGGCTACAGGCGCGCGGCGTCGAGGTGCACGTCACGCAGCGGGAGGGCCAGAAGACGATCTACTTCGAGGACCCGAACGGCATCAACCTGCAGCTCTACCCGTCGACGGGCGGCAGCCGGGGGTAGCTACGCGGAGATGCAGTTGACGGGCGCGAGGCCGTCCGCGATGACGCTCCACTCGTCGCTGCCGGTGGCGCGGGCGAGGATCTGCCCGCCGTGCGTCCCTGCGTAGACCGCGCCGTCCACGTCGACCGCGAGCGCATGCACCGAGTCGACGAGGCCCTCGTCCATCAGCGACCGCCACTCCGAGCCGCCGTCGTCGCTGCGGTAGATCTTCGCGACGGCGCCCTCGGGCCGCGTGCTCCAGTTGCGCGGCCTGCCGAGCGTGGCCGCGGCGTAGAGCCGCTGGCGGTCGGTTGGGTCGTTCGTGAGCGTGACGGTGTACATGGTCTCCATGCCGTTGCAGCGGGACTGCCAGGAGCGGGCCGCGTCCCGCGAGCTGTAGAAGCCGACGCCCGTGACCGCGAAGACGTGGTCGCCGTCGTCCGGCGCAGCAGCGAGGCCGTGGATGTCCGGGTGGATGCTCTCGCGGGCCTCCTGCCACGTCTCGCCGCCGTCCTCGGTGAGCATGACGCCCCCGACCTCGACGCCGACGTACACGCGCCCCGGCTGGGTCGGCGAGGCGACCATGGCGCGGATGTTGGGCATGTGCGGCGACACGGGGAACGTCCACGTGCCGTAGGTGGGCAGGTCCTTGAAGCTCTGCACCTCGGAGAACTGCTCTTCAGCGGCGCGGCGGCGGAAGAGCACCGCGTTGTCCGCGCCCACGAAGGCTGTGCCGTCCAAGGTCGTGACGACGCAGCGGGTATCGACGTCCGGCAGGGTCTGCTTCCAGTCGGCGGGGTCTGCTCCGCTCTCGAAGACGCCGTCCACCGTCGCGGCTATCGTGCCGCTGTCGGTTGAGCAAACGCCCTCGACGCGCACGCCGGGCAACGCCTTCGCGGCGACTTCCCACGCGCCGTTGTTCCTCTCGAGCGCAACGATGCCGTCGTTCGTGCCTATCGTGAGCATCCCGTGCCTCCTGATGCAGGGTGCTTGGACTATAGCACGGCGCGTCAACCGGCGCGCCCTTGACGCGGCGGACGCATCCCTCAACAATGCGCCGCGCAGGGGGAGCCCGCAGTCCATCGGAGGAGCGTGAGCGATGTCAGAGGAGAACAAGGCGTTCGTCCGCCGCCTGTACCAAGAGGTCTACAACAACGGACGCATAGACCTGATCAACGAGATGTACGCGCCGGACGTGGAGCTGCACATCGCGGGCATCCTCGAGGACCCGTTCGGGCCGGAGCCCATCAAGCAACTGGTGACGATGACACGGACGGCGTTCCCGTCGATACACGTCACGGTCGACGACATCATCGCGGCGGAGGACCGCGTTGCGGCGTGCGTCTCGTTCACCGGCGGGTTCCAGGGCATCGGCATGGGCACGTCGCCCCGGGCGAACATGTCGTGGTGGCGGCGCATCGACGTCTACCGCATCCAACTCGGGCGCGTCGTCGAGCAGTGGGGCGACCGCGACGACTTCACGATGCTGCAGCGGCTCGGCGTCGCCGTTCCCGCATTCAACGACCCGAAGCCCACGCCCAGGGAGTTCGGGCGGCTGTAGGGGCTTCCGCTAATCGATGGCGTAGAGGCGCGCGGGGTTGTCCGAGAGGACCTTGTCGACGACGCGGGGCTCCAGCAGGCCGCTCGACTTCAGCGACTTGAGCGCCTCCAGTTCGCTGGAGGTGTCGGAGTGGCCGTAGTCAGAGCCGATCATGAAGTTGTCTTCCGATGCGTTCGCGAAGATGTACGGCAGGTCGTCGTTCGTCTGGCAGGTGACGTACATGCGGCTGTCGGCCATGAGGTTGTCGGAGTCGAACCCGTTGCCGTCGCGGCGGGCGCGGTGCTGCACCTCGTTGAGGATGTAGGGCACCCAGTTGGCTGCACCCTCTACGAAACCGGCGCGCAGGCGCGGGAAACGCTGCCACAGGCCACGGTAGAGCATGGAGTGGAACGCGCTGATGATGGGCAGCTTGTTGCGTGAGTAGGCGTCGGCCTCGGTCAGGTCCGCGAAGGCGGGGTTGCCGCAGCCCGCGTGGATGCAGACCGGCATGTCGTACTCCTGCGCCGCCTCGTAAAGGGGGTCGAAGTACGGGTCGATGAGGCGTCTGCCGCCCTCGAAGCCGCGCATGAAGATGGCGCACGCACCGTTCTCCTTGCCGTAGCGCAACTGCCCTTCCACCTCGTCCATCGAGTCGAGCGGCGGGACGACGGCCCAGCGCAGGCGTCCGTTGCTCTCGGACCAGATGTCGGCGAGCCAGCGGTTGTAGCTCTTGGTGAGGGCGAGTTCTACTGCGGGGTTCTCGGAGATGCGCGTGAGGAAGATGGTGGGGAAGAGCACCTGCACGTCGACGCCGAGCTCGTCCATGTGCGCGAGGCGCGCGGTGATATCGGCGAGCGTCCGCGTCGCCTGCGACGTCTCGGAGAAGCCGGAGAGCTGCTCGGCGACCGCGCCGGTGCCGCCGGTGGCGAAGGGCCGCTGCTTGTGCTGGCCGTCGATGACCCAGACAGGCCTGTCCGGCCGGTTGGGGTCGAACATGGAGGCGGGCTTGTACTGTTCGTCGGCCGGGTCGAGGTACTCCCAGGTCTGTTCGCTTTCGATAACGTGGCAGTCAGCGTCTATGATGGGCATGGCTGTCCCTCCCGCAGACGGATGGCAGAAGATTACACCTTTCGCGCCGTGCAACATACCTGCGGCGCGCCGGAGAGGAGCGACGGATGGTGAAGAGCGACGCGGCAACGGTTGAGGAGTACCTCGCGGGTTTGCCGGAGGAGCGGCGCGAGGCGATAGAGGCGGTGCGCAGAGTCGTGTTGGAGCACCTGCCGGACGGCTACGAGGAGTGCATGCAGTTCGGCATGATCGGCTACGTGGTGCCGCTGAGCCGCTACCCGGTGACGTACAACAAGCAGGCGCTGCAGCTGGCGGCGCTCGCGTCGCAGAAGCGATACATGGCCCTCTACCTGAACAACGTCTACGGCGACCCGGAGACGCTGGAGTGGTTCACGTCCGCCTACGCGGCGAGCGGGAAGCGGCTGGACATGGGGAAGTCGTGCGTGCGCTTCAAGCGGTTGGACGACCTGCCGCTGGACGTGATCGGGCAGACCATCGCCCGCACGAGCGTCGACGGCTTTCTGTCGTTCTATGAGTCGGCGCGCAGCAAGGCGCGGGGGTAAAGGATAAGGAGGCAACGATGGCGAAGCCACGCATAGCAGTGTTCTCGGGGCCGCGGTCAACGATCGCGAATACGCCGACGCTCGTGACGAGCAACAAGGGACGGAAGGCGGATGAGCCGCAGATCGAAGGGAGGTTCGACCATCTCGTGCCACAGCGTCTGCACGAGCCGGTGCGGGTGCGTATCGAGAGGTTCAGCGCGCATCCGCTGGAGTCCGACGCCGCCGAGGTCTACCACGACGACGGCAAGGAGTACTACGAGGTGGAGCTGCGCCCGGAGGACGGGCCGTACCTCCTGCCCTACATGGCGCGCCGCGCCGACGGCTCGGCAGAGGGCGCGCCGTTCGAGGACTCCGACCTGACGAACGCCGCCATCAACTACGGCGGGCGGCAGACGTTCTTCCCGGACGCGTCGCGGTTGTTCGAGAACATAGACAGGGGGCTGGCCGGACGCGGTCACGACGGCGCGGCGAGCGAACTGGACCGGATCGCCGACTACGACTTCGTGCGCGTGCTGCCCCCGGCGGGCTACACGAAGCAGGGCGAGACGGCGGGACGCGATTTCTTCCCGTACAGCCCGCGTCCGCTCGGCAAGTTCCTGCCGAACGCTGCGATGGCCCGCGCCGTGAACATAGTGCAGCAGACCATCGACTCGGGCAGGTACGACGGCTTCATCTGGCTGGAGGGCAGCCCGCACGTCGAAGAGACGCTCTACTGGCTGAGCCTCGTGCTCGACACCGACCTGCCCTTCGTGGGCATATCGTCGCAGCGGGCGCACGGAACGCTCGCCAACGACGGCGACCGGAACATCGTGGACGCGGCGCACTACATCGTGTCTGGCCTCGGAACGGGGCTGGGGGCGGTCGGTATCGTGGACGAGCAGATCTTCGCGGCGCGCACGTTCAAGAAGGGCGACGCGCGTCCCGGCGGCTACCGCGCGACTGGGGGGCATGGCGGCGTGCTCGGCACCGCAGGCGAGACGGTGCGCGTCTGGTTCCGCCCTGCGTACCGGACGACGGGCTCGTCCGAAGTTGCGGTGAAGGGGCTGCCCTCCGAGGTGACTTTCCAGGGGTACGGCGACAGCCCGGCAACGGCGAGCGTGCGTATCAAGGACGACGGCGGCTCGCTGCGCGGCGACGCCATCGCGCCGGTGCACATGGTGAAGTACGGCCACTACATGGCGGAGGAGGACACCGCGGACCCGGACGTGGAGGTCGACATCATGGCGCGCATCGAGCGCGGTCTGGTGCAGCAGGCGTCGGACGAGCCGGGCGCTCCGCGCTTCCACGGGTTCGTGCTGGAGGGCGCGGCGGGGACCGGTTCTTCGCTGCCGAGCCAGGTTGCCGCGCTCGCCATCGCTGTCTACAGCGGCATGCCGGTCGCGCGGGTGAGCCGTGGCGACCCGGAGGGCGCGATGCCGCCCAATCCGAACGACCTGACGATAGAGGGGAGCAACCTGGACGCCATCAAGGCGCGAGTGCTGCTGCGTGCGGCGATGCTGCGGCTGGGGCGTCTGCCGAAGGCGCGCGACCCGCGCAACCCGACGGCGCAGGAGCGCGAAGCGGCGCTCGCTGCCATCGCGCGCTACCAAGAGCTATTCGACACGCACTGAGGGGGGCGTTTCGGGGCTAGCGGCGCAGCCAGGCGCGGAACCCGATGGAGCGGGGCCGCGCAGGCGCGTGGGACCTCGCCGCCCGGCGCTGCGCCTCCGCGCGCATCTCGCGCGGGAGCATCTCATCGGCAGGCAGATGGCGCTTGCCCACGCCGAACAGGACCTCGTCGCTGCCCGGTGCGTTCATGAGCCGTACCTGCTCGATAACCTGAAACCCCGACTCCCGCGGTGCGACCATGGCGTTTGCCACCTCCTGCTGCGACAGAATTGTAATCCAGAGGCGGCTGTATGGCGAGATGTTTTCGGCTGCAACTTGCGGCCACAGTGCGGGGAGCGCCCTGCCCGCTTACGATGCCCCGAAGCGGGGGAAGCACTCGCGAGCCACGTTCTCGAAAACGTTGGCGCGGTCCTCGTCGGTCAGCCAGTCGATGTCCTCGATGACGGGCTTGAGGTCGTCGAGCCAGAGGCCGGTGTTGGGGTCCTTCGACGAGCCGGTGCCGGGTCGCTCCGTGCCGAACATGCAGCGGTCCGTCCCCACGATCCTGAACAGCAGTTCCAGCCCCTCCTTGTTGTAGAGGACGGAGTCGAAGTAGAGCTGGCGCAGGCTCTCGTCGAACGGCTTGACGTTGGGCTGCCGCCAGCGGAGCGCGCGCCACCGCCCTATCTGGTACGGGATGGAGCCGCCGCCGTGGCACATGATGATCTTCAGCGTCGGGAAGTCGTCGTACACGGTGGAGTCGCAGATAGAGACGGTCTGGATGCTTTCCTCCGTGATGAAGTGGCCGGTGTACGACTCGCGGACGTTCTTGCAGGAGGCCGAGTGGACGAACGCCGGCACGTCGTACTTCACCATGCGCTCGTAGAGCGGGTACCAGTACTCATCGCCCATCGGCGGCGTGTCGTTGTCCAGCCCCTCCGAGGGGTCGGGGTTGATCATGATGCCGATGAAGCCGAGGTCGTTGACGCAGCGGTCGACCTCATCGAGAACAACGTCCACGGACTCGCCGTGGAGTTGCGGAAGCCCGGCGACGCCCTGGTAGCGGTCCGGGTACATCTCGACGGTCTTCGCGATGAGGTCGTTGTTGGCGCGGCAGAACGATTCGACCAGCCTGCCCGGCTTCTCCGAGTGCATCAGTTGGAACGGGCGCGGCGAGAGGAACTGCATGTCCGTGCCGACGACGTCCAGCACCGTGGCGATGTGGTTCTCCACCACGGCCTTCAGCTTCTCGTCCGGAATGCCGCCCCAGTGCTGGTACGCGCCCCGGCTGGCGAGCAACCCGGCCTTGTAGGCGTACAGTTCGGGCGGCGCGTTCAGGTGTCCGTGGATGTCGATGATCATGTGACTCTCCTCCTGAGTCTCATTAGGGTGTGTTCCGGCGCGATGCTAGCACGCGGCGGCGCACGGTGCGCACGCCGGTGGTAGGATGCGGCCTGCGCGCGTGAGCGCAGGATGTCTCACAAGGCACAGGAGGGCGGCGATGCTACTGGAAGGCAAGGTTGCGGTCGTAACGGGCAGTGGGCCGAACATCGGAGGAGAGATCTGTCGGACATTGGCGCGCGAAGGGGCGAAGATCGTGTGCGTGGACTTCCTCGACGACCGCGCCGACGTGGCCGCCGCATCCGTCCGCGAGGAGGGCGGCGATGCGATAGGCATGAGCACAGACATCTCGTCGCCGGAACAGGTGGAGGACCTGTTCAAGCGCGTCGACGAGGAGTACGGGCGCGTCGACATCCTGGTGAACAACGCCGCCGTGAACAACGAGGCGGGGCTGTTGGACATCGAGTACGACAAGTGGAAGTGGGTGCAGTCCGTCATCATGGACGGGACGATGCTGTGCAGCCAGCAGGCCGCGCGCCGGATGGTGGCGCAGGGCGAGGGCGGCGCGATCGTGAACACGGCCTCGACGACCGGCCACCGCGGCAAGGCGGGGTTCATCGCCTACTCCGCATCCAAGGGCGCGGTGCTGCAGATGACGCGCACGATGGCGATACAGCTCGCGCCGCACGGCATCCGCGTGAACTCCATCACGCCGACGCAGACCGGCGACAACCGCGGCACAACGCCCGGCGGGAGCACGGCGCCGCGCGCTGAGAAGCCGAAGAACATCCCGCTCGGCAGATGGGGCAAGCCGACCGATCAGGCAGGAGCAGTGCTGTTCCTGGCGTCGCCGATGTCGGCGTTCGTCACGGGCGAGAACATCAACGTGGACGGCGGACTGCTGGCGCTCTTCCCATCCGAGCGCGGGCTGATGGAGACGTAGGGGTTAGGCCCAGGGGTCGTAGGAGCCGACGTGCCAGAGGTGGCCCTCCGGGTCGCGGACGGCGAAGAGGCTGCCGCCGTAGAACTGCTCCTCCAGCTCCATGACGATGTTCGCGCCCGCGGTCTTGACGCGCTCGTAGTGCGCCTCGATGTCGCTGACGACGACGAGGTTCGCCTGCGTGAGCCTGCCGCCGGGCTCGGCGGGGAAGACGATGGTCCCCTCGCTTTCCCTGGCGGAGCCGAGCATGACCATGCCGTTGCCGAACGTCAGTTGCGCATGCGCGATGCCGCCTTCGCCGTTCGGCACGACGAGGTGGCGCTCGAAGCCCAGCACGTCGCACAGCCAGTCGATGGCGGCGGGCGCGTCGCGGTAGGTCATGCCGGGGATGACGTAACCCTTGGGGGCGGCTGGGTCGGCCATGTCCTCTGCTACCTGCCGGCCTCGCGCACGAAGTCGGCGACGCGCTCGCCGATCATGATGCAGGAGACGTTGGTGGCGGAGTGCGGGACGACCGGCATGACCGAGGCGTCCGCCACGTAGAGGTTGTCGATGCCGTGCATCTTGAGGCGGCTGTCGACGACGGCCATAGCGTCCCCTGCAGGGCCCATCTTGCAGGTTCCGGAGCCGTGGTGGTGGCTGTCGTAGGTGGACTGAGCGAACTCGACCCAGTCCTCGTCCATCGTCGGCAGGATGAGGTCGCCGTAGAAGGGGCGCATGAGGTCGTCCTGCATGAACTCGTACATGAAGTTCATCACGGAACGCACTGCCGCCTGGTCGTCCGGGTGCTGGAGCATGCCGTCGTCCACGATGGGGAGGTCGTGCGGGTCGGTGGAGGCGAGGTAGATGCGCCCCCGCGAGCGCTGCTCCACCAGGTTCATCGCCACGGGCATCATGGGCTTGAGGCCCTCGACCCCGACCGGCGCACGCATGTAGATGTGGAAGTTGCCGGTGGGCAGGCTGGGGTCGCTCTTGTAGACGAGCTGGAAGCCCGAGACGACCCAGTCCGGTGTGTATTCCGTCTTGCCCTCGAACGTCATATTGACGGCGGCGTGGTCCTGGTAGTTGCGCCCGATCCCCTCCAGCGGGTGCACGACGCGGATGTCCAGACGCTCCAGCTCGCTGATGGGGCCTATGCCGGAGAGCATGAGGACCTGCGGGCTGTGGTACGTGCCGGCGCTGAGGATGAAGGTGTCGGCGGAGGCGGAGTAGACCTCGTCTCCCTGCTCGTAGAGCACCTCTTCCACCCTGCGCCCGTTGAGTTTGAGCGACACCACGGGCGCGTCCGCGACGATGTGCAGGTTCTTCCGGCTGCGCGCCTGGCCGACATAAGCGACCGCGGTGGACTGGCGGATGCCGTCCTTGACGTTACTGGCGGATGCGACGATGCCCGCGCGCTCCGGCCCGTTTCCGTCCTTCATGACCGGGTAGCCCAGGCCCTTCGCGCGGTCGACGAACGCCTGCATCGGCGGGGCGAGCTCCTCCTCGAAGTCGATGCGGCGCTTCACGGTGAGCGGGCCGTCGCTGCCGTGGTGGGGCTGGTCGCCGAAGTCCTCGTCGGTCTCGATGCGCTTGAGGATGGGAAGGCAGTCCTCGTACGACCAACCAGGGTTGCCGAGCGACTCCCAGCGGTCGAGGTCGTACTGCATGGGGCGCGCGACGCCCATCATGTTCACAGAGGAGCCGCCGCCAAGGATGCGCCCGCTGAGCGGGTAGTACTCGCTGCCGTCTATCTTGCGCTTGGTGGGGTACATGACGACGTATTCGGACTCGAGGATGGGGCGGTTGTTGCTGCGTCCGTCGGCGATGATGCCCGGCAACGGCTGCGGGTCGGGCCCCGCCTCCAGCAGCAATACCTGCCGGTTGGAGTCCTCGGAGAGCCGGGACGCGGCTACGCACCCCGCCGAGCCCCCGCCGATCACGATCACGTCGTAGTAGCGCCTCTGGGTCATGCCGCCTCCTGCCTGGAAGTCGCCTTAGTTTTCGCCGAGGTAATCATACTCTCCTTTGGCGTCCTGTTGCACTCGTAACGGACGATGGTCAAAGGCCCATTTGCAGGGTCATCCCCTGCCCTGCGCTTGCCCTGCAGCGGGCGCTGGCGGATACTCACGCGGTTACGAATCGCGGAGGTGGACAGATGGCAGAGGTTCCCGGCTGGTACCTGGAGTTCGCGGGGGCAGTGACCGCCGCGCTTCCGGCGGACATGGACGAGGAGACCGCGCAGGCGTGGGTGGACGACCCCGCGGGGCTGCGCGAAGCGCTGGCCGGGGCGCTTGGAGGCTCTGCCACAGCCGGCGGCCCTGCCCGCCTGCGCAACGACAAGACAGAGGGTGGCTGGACGCTGGTGCGCGACGACCCGGAGATGCCGGTGGTCGCCGGGGCCAACATCCGGGGCGGCGGGTTCCCTGAGGGAACTGAGGACCTCATCGGCGAACCGATGGTCGAACTGATCCTCGGCATCGAGGGTCTGCTGGGACAGCGCCAGGCCGAGTACCTGATGGAGCACCCGAACGGCATACCGGAGGAGTTGGAGCGGTACGCGCTCGTCTTCCCGGGCACGGTCTGGCAGAGCCCGGACCAGAACCACCAGGTGCCGTGCCTCGTGAACCGGGGCGGCACATGGGAGATCATCTTCGGAATACTGGAAGGCGGGTTCGACTCGCGTGACCTGCTTGCGGAAGCGTCCTCCGAATGAGGCGTCCTGAGGGTGGCGCATGATACGCATCGCCACCGAGGCCGACCTGCCCGCCGTCGTCGCCATCTACAACGCGGCCGTGCCGGGGCGCCTGGCGACAGGGGACTTCGAGCCGGTTACCGTCGAGTCGCGGCGTGAGTGGTTCGCGGCGCATACGCCGGACCGCCACCCGCTGTGGGTCGACGAACGCGACGGCGAGGTCGCGGGCTGGCTGAGTCTCGGCACGTTCTACAACCGCCCGGCATGGGACATCACCGCTGAGGTCAGCGTGTACGTCGCGCCCGCGCACCAACGGCAGGGCGTGGCGGCGGCGCTGCTGGAAACGGCCATCGCGGCGGCGCCCGGGCTGGGGCTGCGGGTGCTTATCGGCATCATCTTCGGTCACAACGATCCGAGCCTCACCCTCTTCCGGCGCTTCGGGTTCGAACAGTGGGGACTCATGCCGGGCGCGGCGCAGTTGGACGAGATCGAGCGCGACGTCGTCTTCGTGGGACGCCGCGTCGGCTGAGCACCGGCGTTGCGCGGTGAACACGCGCCGGATACCCTCACGGACGGAGCGCGATTTGGAGGTGTTGTGATGGCGAAAGTGACATCGCTTGGGCACGTTGGCCTGTTCGTGAATGACCTGGCGACGATGCGCGACTTCTACACACGCGTGCTGGGCATGACCGTGACAGACGAGAGCCCGGAGCGCGGGATGGTGTTCCTCTCGGCCCGCCCGGGTGAGGAGCACCACGAACTGCTGTTGATGCCCGGCAGGACCGGCGACGGCGACGTGAAGGTCGTGCAGCAGGTGTCGTTCCACGTGGACAACGTCGAGGATGTGCGCGAGTTCCACAACCGCTTCGTCGAGGACGGGGTGCAGATCGACTCGGTCGTCACGCACGGCAACACAGCGAGCGTCTACTTCCGCGACCCGGAGGACAACCGGCTGGAGATCTACTACAGCCTGCCGGTGGAATGGCCGCAGCCGTTCCGCGCCGAGATAGACGTGACGCAGAGCGACGACGACATCCTCAAGCAGATACACGACGTGACGATCGGCGCGCAGCGGTAGTCGAGGAGAAGAGGAGACGAGATGACGGAACCGAGGTACGTTGAACCGACCGGGAACCAGCGCGCCGGGTGGCACAAGGAAGGCGAAGGCGGCAGCACGAGCTACACCGTGCGGCTGGCGACGGCGTGGGAGAAGTTCCAGCGCTCGGAGGGCATCCCCGTCTTCAAGGGTGTGGGCGTGCGCGACTCGCGCGAACTGCCCCGCGCGGAGTGGAAGCGCGTCGGCGGCAAGGGCACGTACATCCAGGTGACGGGCACGAACAACGCGACAGGCATGTTCGTGGTGGAGGTACCGCCGCGCGGCGCGCTCCTCCCCCAGCGCCAGATGTACGAGGAGCGCTACATCGTGCTCGAGGGCCGCGGGAGCACGGAGGTCTGGCGGAACGGCGACACGGCGATGACCGCGTTCGAGTGGCAGCCGTGGAGCCTGTTCGCGATACCGCTGAACGCCAACTTCCGCATCATCAACGCGTCGTCGGCCCCTGCCCTGTTGCTCGCGGTCAACAGCGCGCCCCGGACGATCAACGCGTTCCAGAACATGAACTTCGTCTTCAACTGCGAGTTCAACTTCGACGACCGGCTGGGCGGGAATCTCGAGGACTTCTGGAACCCGAACGACGAGATCGAGCCACAGCCGGTGCGCGGACGCGCGATGGTGACGTCCAACCTGCTGCCGGATATCCAGAATGCCTACCTGCCGCTCGACAACAACCGGGGCCCCGGCTTCCGATGGGTCGCGCCGAACCAGGTGGGCAACACGATGATCCAGGGGTGGCTCGCGGAATATCCCAGCGGGCGGTATGCCAAGGCGCACGCACATGCGTCCGGCGCGGTGCTCGTCTGCTGCAAGGGCGAGGGCTTCTCATGGACGTGGCCGAGCAGCGAGGGTGGCCTGACGCCGTGGAAGGACGGCAAGGGCGACCTGGTGAAGATACAGGAGTACGTGCCCGGCGGCCTCATCAGCGCCGCGCCTGGTCCGGCCAACTGGTTCCACCAGCACTTTGCAGTCGGGAAAGACCCGTTCCGCGTCTTCAACTACACGGGGCCGATGCCCGGCAACCCGGAGTCCAGCAGGAACCGCGCCAACGACTTCGCGGAGGAAGGACAGCTCATCAGGCAGCACGCCGACATCACCGATGGCGGCAACGCCATCCCCTACCACCTGGAGGACCCGTACGTGCGGCAGCACTTCGAGGAGAAGCTTCGGCAGAACGGGGTGGCCTCGACGATGCCTGAGGAGGTCTACACCGAGGCAGGCGCGAAGATGGAGGTCATGTCGGACTAGGCGCGCTGGCGCAGGCTGCCGTAGACGCGCTCCGGCGTGACGAGCACGACGGTGCGTTGCTCCTCACGCATCGAGGCGTCGAAATCGTTCCACGACTCCGGCGGACGCCCTGCCGCGCCGTACGCGCGTCGCAGCAGGTCCAGTAGCGCAGCCTCGTCCGTGTTGTCCCAGCCGTGCACCGACGCCGGGCCCTGAACAGTCACGTAGCGGCGGTTGTCCGGGTTGACGAGCGTGACCGAGCACTGGCCGCTCCGGCGGACGTTCCGCACCTTGACCGTGTCGCCGCGCGAGACGAACCCCACCTGCCCGTCGACGAGTCCGGCGCTGACCACGGTGGTCTGCGCGCGCCCGGACGCGCCGACGGTGCTGACGAGCGCGAAGTGGTTTGCCTCGATGAACGGGAGGGCCTCCGCGAGTTCCATGGCTACCCCCAGACCCCGAATGTGAGGCCGTGGCCGGTGCCCGCCATCGAGCGGTAGCACGGGAGGTAGTCGAGCAGCGTCATGGTGCCGGGGGACATCGCGCCCGCGACCGTCACCCAGTTCAGTATCTCCGGTGTGCCGGGCGCGCCGTTCAGCCGGTCCCGCTCCAGCGCCCCGAGCGCCTGTGCGTCGCCGCTCTCCAGCGCGGCGATGACGCCCCGGTCCAGCTCCTCGTCGATGATCTGGTGGCTGAGGCCCCCGGACGCCATCAGCACCACGCGGGCGTCGGCGTCCCACGACTCTACGGCCCGGCGTAGCGCCCCGCCGATCGCGTAGCAGCGGGCGGCGCTCGCCTGGTACGGCAGGTAGCGGCTGACCATGAACGGCACGACAGGCAGGCTCTCGTCCGGCATGACGTAGTGGTGGGCGTAGGCGAACGCGTCGTCCAGCGCGTGGCCGTCGCGCACGCCGTCGCCGCAGCCGACGTCGAAGCCGTCGTCGTTCAGCGCCGTGATGAGGTGCTCGGCGAGTTGCGGCTGGCCGGGGCGGTCGTTGATGACGGGCGCGCGGCGCTCCTCGTTCGTGCGGAAGCGCGCGTCCGGGTCGAAGTCCTGGCGCTCGGCGACGGGCAGAACGTCGGAGCGCATGACGGCGAAGACGGCGCGCGTCTCGTCCGCCCAGACGCGGTGCGGGTTGCTGATGACGACCAGCACGTCGGGCCTCGCCTCGTCGAGCGCGCTGCGCAGCTTGCCGATGGCGGCGTGGGCGGCCTCGTAGCGCTCGCGCTGCTTCTCCGGCGTCAGCTGCGCCTCGATGTCGGACGGCGCGTTGGCGAGCAGCGATTGGTAGTCGAAGCGCGGGTCGCGCGTGTCGGCGTCGCCGAGGCGCGGCCAGCCGACGGGGTCGGTCTGTATCGAGGGGCCGTGCGAACTGCCGATGCCGAGGACGATGTCTGCCATGTGCGCCTCCTCGCGGCTACCCGCCGCGTGGGGTGGTCTGCTTGTGTCGCAAGCATAGGACGCGGGGCGGCGCAAGGCAAAGGCAGGTGCTATCCTGCGCGCATCCGGAGCCTCGCTGGAGGAGGGCGCATGACCACTGAGAACTCGACCGTGCTCGGCATCGGCATCATCGGGCTGGGCGGCGCGGCGGTCGCCATGGTCCCGCGGATGGCGTTCAACCCGCGCTTCAAGATCATCGCGGCGGCGGACCTCGACACGGAGATACTCGGCCGCTTCCAGCAGGACTTCCCGGACGCGGCGACGCACACGAGCGCGGAGGAGATGTGCAAGGACCCGCGCATCGACCTCGTCTATATCGCGACGCCGACCGTGCTGCACTCCCAGCACTGCGAACTCGCGATGTCGTACGGCAAGCACGTGCTCATCGAGAAGCCGATGACGATCAACGTGGAGGAGGGCACGGCGCTTGCGGAGTCGGCGGAGCGCCAGGGTGTGCTGCTGGGCGTGAACGTGAAGCACAGCTTCGAGCCGCGCGTGCTCCGCATCCGCGAGATGGTGCGCACGGGCGAGTTCGGCGAGCTTCGGATGATGCACCACTGGCGTTACCAGGACTGGCTGTACCGTCCGCGCTCCCACGAGGAGCTGACGCCGGGGCCCGGCGGCGGCATCCTCTGGCGGCAGGGGCCGCACCAGTTCGACATCATCCGCACGATAGGCGGCGGCATGGTGCGGAGCGTTCGCGGCACGTCTGCCGCGTGGGACCCTGCTCGACGGGTGCCGGGCGCGCATGCGGCCTACCTGGAGTTCGAGAACGGCGTGTTCTGCACCGCCGTCTACAGCGGCTACGACCACTGGGACTCACGGGAGTTCATGCATGGCGTCGGCAGGGACGGTATCTTCCCCGACCCGGCAAAGCATGCTGCTGCCCGCCGCGAACAGGCCGAAGCCACCGACCCCGATTGGGAGGACGCAGCGGCGCGTGCTGAACGATACGGACTCGGTCGCTCCGACCCCATGGAGCCACCGACAGGTCCGTCGAGCGCGGGCTGGCTGCTGGGCGGGCCGCTCATGGTGAGCTTCGACGACGCCGACGTGCGGCTCTCGCCGGGCGGACTGACCGTCTACGGCAACAAGGAGCGTTCCGAGATACCGCTGGTGACGGTTGAGGATGGCCGCGACGGACGGCTCAACACGTTCTACGACGCCATCGTTACCGACCGTCCCCTGCCCGCCAACGCGCGCTGGGCCAACGCCACGATCGAACTGCTGCTGGCGGTCGAGCAGTCCGGCGAGCAGCGCAAGGAGATGTTCCTCGAACACCAGGTACCGACGGTGGACTGAGCAAAGGAGAAAGAGATGCTGTTCATAGACAACCCGACCGTGGAGCGGCTGCTGCCGATGGATGAGTGCATAGACGCGCAGGACTACGCGTTCCGAGGCCTGCCCACTGGCGAGTCCGTCCACCGACCCCGCATCGACCTGTACATGCCGGCGGAGCGCCCGGATGGCTACTACCGCTGGGGCACGATGGAGGGCGCGAGCGACGCGCTGGGCGTGTTCGCCATCCGCATGAAGTCGGACATCCTCTACTGGCCGCGCGACGAGCACGGCTACTGGAAGGAGGAGAAGTACTGCATCGAACCCGGCACGTACTGCGGACTGATCTTCCTGTTCAGCACCCGCGACGGCGAGCCGCTGGCGATGATCAACGACGGCATCCTGCAGCACATGCGCGTGGGCGGCGGTGCGGGCCTCGGCGTGAGGTACCTCTCGCGCCCGGACTCCCAGACCGTGGGGATGCTCGGCTCCGGCGGCATGGCGCGGACGTACCTGGAGGCGTTCGCAGCGGTGCGCGACATCCGCAGCGTGAAGGTGTTCAGTCCCACGAAGGCGAACCGGGAGCGCTACGCCGAGGAGATGTCCGCGAAGCTGGAGATCGAGGTGCTGGCCGTCGACACGCCCGAGGCGGCGGTGGAGGACGTGGACATCGTCTCCGCATGCACGAACGCGATGGAGCCCGCGCTGAAGGGCGAATGGCTCTCGCCGGGGCAGCACGTGACCGACGTGCGCGGCGAGCTGGATGCACGGGTGTTCGAGCGCGCCGACGTTACCGTCAAGCAGGGCGTGGCGCACTCGCGGCCCAGCAACGAGGACGTGCGCAGCATGGGCGACGGGTACAACCGCGGCGACTACATCGGCGGGACGGACGAGCAGAAGCAACGCCTCCCTGCCCGGCTGCGCGAGGCGCGCGTGAACGCCGGAGGTACGGACCAGACGCCTACGTTCAACGACCTCGCGAGCGGCAGGGTGAGCCGGACCTCGCGGGACCAGATCACGCTCTACCTGAACTCCGGCAACCAGGGGCTGCAGTTCGCGGCGGTCGGCGAGGTCGTCTACCGCAAGGCGAAGGAGCAAGGCCTCGGGCGTGAGATCCCGACGGAGCTCTTCCTGCAGGACATCAGGGACTAGCAGTTGGCCACTTCAGACGAGTGAAAGAGAGGGCGGCTGAGCCAGCCGCCCTCTCCTTGCGTTCGTTGAGTCAGCGTCCCTAGAAGCCGCCGACGTCCGCGGCGCCGGGGGGCGGGGTGTAGTCCGTGTAGGCCCACTCGGGCATGGTGCTCTCAAGTCCTTCGAGGCTGATCATGCGCTCGAACTCGGCGCGGATGGCGGGGTCCTGGTCCGGGTACGCGATGGCGTTGCCGCCTTCGCGGGTGTCCTGCGCGCCGCCGTCGCGGGCGTCGGAGCCGGGGGCAGCGCCGCCGCGCATCCCCGGGCCGTAGGGGCCGTCGAAGATGAGGAAGCGGATGCCGTTGGGCGACGTGCCGAAGTGCTGGTGGAACCAGTCGCCCGTCATGGGCGCGGCGCTGATCATGCCGACGGGCTCGTAGTCCTGCCGCTTCACCTCGTCGCCGGTGCCGGACTCGAAGGGCTGTTCGCCGAGCCGGGACGGCCAGGTGATGCTGTAGCCCTTGCCCCGGATGCAGACGAGGATGGCGCCGGACGAATGCTTGTGCGCCTTGGAGTACTGCCCGGTCTCGTACTGGCCTATCTTCATGTAGAAGTTCGCCCCGGCCATGTGCGGCTCGACGCGTCGGTAGCTGAAGGAGCGCCGGTTGTCGCGCGGGAGATGGCAGTTGATGATGTCCGGGATGACGTTCGTGCGGCGCATGGCGAGCCCGCGGACGGGGTCGGCGAAGATGTCGTCGATGGGCTTGAAGTAGTCGTCCTCGGCGTCGAAGAGGTTGGTGAACTCGTACGAGTTTTCGAGGACGAACCGGGGGTCGCGCACGAGGTTGACGATGTTCGGCGCGGTGGTGGCGGCGAGGAGGAGCGCCGGGCTGGAGGTGGCGTTGACGAGGCGGTGCATCGCGTTCAGCGGGATGCCGAAGAGCGAGCCTGCGCTCCACTCGAACACCTGCTTCTTGTTGGGGTTGCTCTCCTGCCACACCTCGGTGGAGCCCCTGCCCTCCGCGACGTAGTAGATCTCCTCGTACATGTGCTTCTCGGGGTTGAGGGCGCCCGCGCCGGGGACCTCGACGACGTACATGCCCCAGAGGTGCTCGGTGCCGAGCAGCTGGATGGCGGTGCCGTTGCCCCCGAGGCGCTTCCACGGCTTGAGCGGCAGGTCCTGTATGCGGCGCACGCCGATGTCGCGGTGGATGTCGATGCCCTGGGACTCGATGAAGAGGTCGTAGGCGGACTTCGGCGTCTTCCAGAAGCCGAAACCGGCCTTGTTCATTCCTTCCGGTTCTTGCCAGTCGGCGAGTTCGGCGGTCCTCGTTACCATGCGTAAGCCTCCCGTGGACGTGCGCCAGCGCGCGCAGGATGCGCCCTATTATGCGCGGGAACGTCTACGGCGTCCACGCTGGAGCCTGATTTGCCGCCCGCGCGCGCCCGCCGTACAATCCGCGCACGCGTATCGATATCAGGAGGCAGGAATGGCTACGGCGAACCTGGAACGCATCATCGACGGCGACGGCCACATCATGGAGGACATCGCCGGCATCGTTTCGTACATGCCGGACGAGTTCAAGGGCAAGAGTTTCGGCGAGGCGCGATCGGAGCGTAACCCGTTCCCGCCCATCGACCACCTCCACTCCGCGAACCGGCACATCACGCCTCCGGGGGCGTTCGCCAACGTGGGGCCGGACGGCTGGATGGAGTTCCTCGACGAGGTCGGCGTGGACTCGACGGTGCTCTACACCACCAGCGGCCTCGGCTTCGGGAAGATCGTCAGCCGCGACTGGGCCGTCATGCTCGCTCAGGCGTACAACAACTGGGTGTACGACACCTACCTCAGGCGCGGCGACCGCTTCCAGGCGATGGGCCTGCTCCCGCTGCAGGAGCCTGACGCGGCGGTCGAGGAGCTGCGCCGCATCGTGCAGGACCTCGGCTTCGTCGGCGCGATGCTGCCGTCCACGGGCGCGCAGCAGCCGCACCTGGGCGACAGCAAGTTCTGGCCCCTCTACGCGGAGGCTGAGCGCCTTGGCTGCGCACTCGGCATCCACGGCGGCGCGCACGAGGGCTTCCTGATGGACGACATGAGCCCGTACGCGCCCATCAACGCGCTCGGCCACCCCATGGGGCAGATGGTTGCGTTCGCCGGCATCATCTTCAACGGTGTGTTCGACAAATACCCCGGCGTCCGCATCGGCTTCCTGGAGGCTGGCGCGGCGTGGCTGCTCACCTGCATGGAGCGTTTCAACGGCTCCTGGGCGTCCCACGTCCAGTACGACCCGCGCGGCCGCTTCCTGCAGATACGCGACGGCGAGCGCGTCTCCGACTACATCTGCCGCCACATCGACGAGGACCGCATCTTCGTCGGCGTCGAGGGCGACGAGCTCGCGCTGCCGGAGGCGGTGCGCCTCACCGGCAACAAGCCGTACCTCTTCTCGTCCGACTACCCGCACGAGGTCGACGCCAACACCTGCAAGGCGGAGCTGGACGAACTGCGCGAGAACGCGGACATGTCCGCCGAGGACAAGGAAGCGGTGATGTACCGCAACGCGGCCCGCTTCTACCGGCTGGCGGCGAACTAGGCACGAGCGAAGGCAGACACCAAGGAGGCGAAAGCCATGGTCACTGAAAACATCGAGCGCATCGTTGACGGCGACGGCCACCTGGTCGAGGACCACGACGCCATCTGGGCGCGCATGCCTGAGGACTACCGGGACCGCAGTTTCGTGACGACGCGCGGTCCCTTCCCGCCCAACGACCACCTGCATGCGGCGAACCGGCACTTCCTGCCGGAAGGCGCGTTCGCTCGCGTCGGCCGCGAGGGCTGGATCGACTTCCTGAACGACGTCGGCGTCGATAAGACGGTGCTCTACACGTCCAACGGCCTCGCGTTCGGACGCGTCGTCAGCCGGGACTGGGCCATCGAGCTCGCGCGTGCATACAACAACTGGGTCTACGACGAGTACGTGAGCAAGGACTCGCGCTTCCAGGCGATGGGCCTCATCCCCCTGCAGGAGCCCGCGGAGGCTGCCGTCGAGCTGCGGCGCATCGTGAAAGAGCTCGGCTTCTCAGGCGCGATGCTGCCCGGCACCGGCGCGCTCCAACTGCAGAACCACCTCGGCGACCCGAAGTACTGGCCGATCTACGAGGAGGCCGATCGCCTCGGCTGCGCCATCGGCATCCACGGCGGCGTGCACGACCACATGGGGCTGGACGACATGAGCCCGTACGCGCCGGTGAACGCGCTCGGCCACCCGTTCGGGCAGATGGTGAACTTCGCCGGCATCGTGTTCAACGGCGTGCTGGACCGCTACCCGAATGCCAAGTACGGCTTCCTGGAGGCGGGCTGCGCCTGGTTCGTGGGTTGCCTTGAGCGTTTCCAGCGTTCGTGGGACAGCCACATCCAGTACGACCCGAACCAGCGGTTCATGCAGCTGAGGGACGGCGAGTCCGTGACGGACTACATCCTGCGGCACGTCAACGAGGGGCGCGTGTACGTCGGCGTGGAGGGCGGCGAACTGACACTCCCCTTCGCGGTGAAGGTGGCCGGCAACAAGGCGTTCATCTTCTCGTCCGACTTCCCGCACGAGGTCAACCACGAGACGTGCAAGGAGGAGATCGCCGAGATTCGCGAGAACCCGGCGCTGACCGACGCGGACAAGGCGGCGATCCTGCACGGCAACGCGGAGCGCTTCTACGGGCTCAACTAGACGCGGCGAACAGGAGGCGTGATGGCTGACGGCGCTGCCGTCCTGGCAGGCGTGACCAATCTCGTGCGCCATTGCGCCGCCGTGGAACAGGGCGAGGCGGTGCTGCTGCTCAACGAACGCGGCGCGCTTGACCCCGACCTCGCGGCGCTGCTGGAGCAGGCCATCGCGGAAGCGGGGGGTGTCCCCTACTCGCTCTGGGTCGACTCGCTGGGCCGCGCCGAAGAGTTGCCCGCTCCTGTCGCGGGCGCGGTCCTGGGCGCCGACAAGCTCCTGATGAACTGCAACCTGAACCGCGCTGTACTGCTCGACCACCTGCGGGCGAACGGCGCGGCGGGGCTGGTGCGCATCAACAACCGCATCCGCGCCCCCGAGGGCATGACCACGCCGCACGCCCACTTCGACTGGCGCCTCGTCATGGCCCTGGCGCACCGTATCGAGGAACGAACGGCGCAGGCGTCGACCTATCGCGTCACGAGCCCGCGCGGCACGGAGGTCACGGGGCGGGTCGCGTCGGGGAGCGAGGTTGCGGACGCCTTCTTCGTGCAGGACGCGGAGATGAGCCGCTCCGAGCGCGTCTTCCCCGGCGAGGTGTATGCGCCCATCGGCAGCGCGGACGGGAACGGCGTCGTCGCGTTCGACCATCCCGGCATGGCGGACCGCGAGCAGTTCCACAACCCGATGCTGCTGGAGATACGGGACAACACGCTCAAGGGCATCGAGTGGCGGGAGGAGCCGTCGCGCGAGAACCAGAAGGACGACCCCACCGGCAACACGGTCTGGACAAGCGCACAGCTGCAGCACCTGCTGGACGTGAGCGAGGCGCGCTACGGGACCGAGTCCGCCTACGTGCTGGACTCGTTCCACGGCGGGTTCCATCCCAAGGCGACGAAACGCCCCGGACAGCAGAGCAACCAGGACGTGATGCACTTCCACATCGGCAGGACGCCCTCTCCCCTCTCCGCCTACGTCTCCGACCAGACGATAGAACTGGACGGCGAGCTGTTCTGGGAGAACGGCCGCTCCACCCTGCTGCAGGAGACTCACATCCGGGAGATGGCGCGCGAGTACGGAGAGGAGATATAGATGGCGAACGTTCCCCTGAGCATCGCATTGGAGCACTACGACCGGCACGTGCCGTGGGTAGAAGGAACGGTGCGCCCGAAAGGCATCGAGCCGACGGTGCTCATCGTCGGACAGGACGACGTCGGCGGCAGGCGCCACGAGCGCATGCTGCTGCACCGTGAGTTCGACGTCTGCGAGCTGTCGCTCGGCTCGTACGTCATGGCGAAGGCGCGCGGCGCGGCGCTCACGGCCATCCCCGTGTTCCCGCGGCGGCTGTTCAGCCAGTCGCAGATGTACGTCAACACGCGGTCCGGTATCAACGGGCCGAAGGACCTCGTCGGCAAGCGCGTCGCCCTGCGCTCGTTCCAGACGACGCTCTCCGTACTCGCGAAGGGCGACCTCGGCAGCGAGTATGGCGTCCCCCTCGATGGCGTCACGTGGGTGACGACCTCCGACGAGCCGGTGCAGTTCGACCCGCCGCCCGGCGTGACGATCGAGCGCATGGACCGTGGGCGCAGGCTCGGCGAAGCGCTCGTCGAGGGCGAGGTGTCGGCGTTCCTGTCGCCGCGTCCGCCCCAGCCGTACCTTGATGGCGCGCCGGAGGTCGGCAGGCTGTTCGACGACCCGCGCGCCGAAGAGGTGAGCTACTTCCAGCGCAACGGCTTCTACCCCATCATGCACGTGGTGGCGATGAAGTCCGAGGTGGCGGAGCAGCACCCGTGGGCGCCGGTGAGCCTGCTGGACGGTTTTGAACAGGCGAAGCGTCAGTGGGCGCACTACATGGACGACCCCAACTGGAGCAGGCTCACTTGGGGCCGCCACTACCTGGAGGAAGAGCGGCGCGTGCTCGGGCCCGACCCCTGGCCGACCGGCGTCGCGGCGAACCGCGCCAACCTCGAACGGTTCATCCGCTACGAGGTCGAGCAGGGCCTCATCCCCGGTCCGCTCGCTGTCGAGGACCTCTTCTTCGAGGCTACGCTGGAGACGTAAACTACCGCCGTTACGGGCAGGACTTCAGAGAGGAGAAACCGACATGACACAGACCGCGGTCTACACCGAGCAGCAGTTCATCACCGACCTCCGCGAGGTGTTCGCGACGCACCGCGACTCCGTCCAGCAGGCGCACAGCGTTGCCGTGCTGATGCGCCGCGCGTTCGAGAACGGCTGGCCGGAGAACAGCGAGAAGTTCGGCGACGGCAACGGCACGTTCGAGATCTACCGGGACACCGAGTACGGTCACCCGAACCCCGGCTTCGTCGTCCTCGCCTACCGCCAGGAACCGCAGGAGATCAAGCGCCCCGCGCCGCACGACCACGGCTACTGCTGGGTCGCCTACGGCGTCAAGAGCGGCGGTAACACCCAGACCCGCTACGCCTACCGCCACGCGAGCGGCGACGCGGAGATGCCGACGTTCCAGGTGGTGGAGGTCATGGAGCAGGGCGCGGGCGACGTCCACTACATCCTGCCGGGCGAGATACACAGCGTGCAGGGCTCGCCGACCGACGAGACGGTCTACTGCCGCATCACGAGCATGGACCTGGAGACGGTGCAGCGCCACCGCTACGACGTCGAGAGCGGTCGCAGCGCGGTCTTCTCCTCCGCCACGACGACAACCCCGTAATGGGAGTCTCCGTAGCGGTCGGGAACCGCCTCATCACACGGCACCTGCTCAGTGGGCGCGTCGCCGTCGACTATCCGGACGTGGAGCTCGTGGATGCGGGCCCCGCGCCCGCGCCCGTCTTTCCCGCGATGGTCACGACACGCCCCTACGACGTGGGCGAGCTCACCATCGGCAACTTCATCGTGGCGAAGGACAACGGCGTGGGCCTCGTGGCGCTGCCCATCTTTCCCAACCTCTTCTTCCCGCTCACCGGCGTGACCGTCAACAACGCCGCGGGCATCGCTGGCATAAGCGATCTCGCCGGCAAGCGTGTCGGTGTGCCGCTCGGGTTCGCGTCGAACCCGGCCGTGTGGCTGCGCGGCATCCTCGCGCACCACCACGGCGTCGCGCCCGACAGCATCACGTGGGTCGAAGGACAGAACGACTCGCTGCGCGGCGTGCCGTACCCCAAGCCTGAGCGCTTTGCCCGCGAGCAGATGACGGACTTGGACGACCGGCTCGCTGCCGGGGACCTCGACGCGCTTGTGGTCGCGGGCGGGAACGCTGCCCAGGCTGCGAACGTGCGGCTGCTCGTCGACGACCCCTACCCGCTCCTGCAGCGCTACCACGAGGAGACAGGCGTCTTCCCCATCAACACGCTGCTGGTGATGAAGGAGGAGTCCGTCGTCGAGCACCCCGGCCTCGCGGACGCGGTCTGCAAGGCGATGGACGAGGCGACCGCCACCTACATGGACGAGGAGCCGGACGATTCGGTCCACCAGGGTCTGCTCGCGGGCGACCTGCGGCGGATCGGCCTCTTCCCGAGAGCGCAGGGCCTCGACGTTCACGGCGCGTCCGTGCGCGCGGTCGTGGATTACCTCTACGAGACGGAGATCATCCGCAAGCGCTGGACGCTGGAGGAGCTCTTCGTGTGAGGATGCGTCGCCTGGTCCCTTCCCCCTTGATGGGGGAAGGTTAGGATGGGGGTGAATCGGCCGAAGGCCCTGCCCTAGATACGCAGCACGAACGGGTCCGGCGTTGTCTCGGCCAGTTCCACCCAGACGCTCTTCACCTGCGTGAACTCGTTGATCGCCTCGACGCCCAGCTCGCGCCCATGCCCGGAGCCCTTGTAGCCGCCGAACGGCGACGCGTACGACAGCGCACGGTACATGTTGATCCAGACCGTGCCCGCGTCGAGGTCGCGGGCGAGCCGGTGTGCGCGCTTGATGTCGTCCGTCCAGATGCCCGCCGCGAGGCCGTACCGCGTGTCGTTCGCCATCGCGACGGCCTCTTCCTCCTCGCGGAAGCGCAGCACGCCGAGCACCGGCCCGAAGACTTCCTCCTGTGCGACGTACATGTCGTTGCGGACGCCGCCGAAGATCGTCGGCATGTAGAACCAGCCCGCCGCGAGTTCAGGCGAGTCGGGACGGCAGCCGCCGTAGACGAGCTCCGCGCCCTCTGCGCGTGCACTCTCGACGAACGACTCCACCTTCGCTAGTTGGGCAGTCGTCGCGAGCGGGCCGAGCTCCGATTCCATAGCGGCGGGGTCGCCCATCCTGATGTCGCGGGTGCGGGCGACGAGCCGCTCCATGAACTCGTCGTGGATGTCCTCGTGCAGAAGCAGACGCGAGCCCGCTATGCACGTCTGGCCGCCCGCGGCGAAGATCCCCGCGATAGTGCCGTTGACGGCGTTCTGCAGGTCGGCGTCCGGGAAGACGATGTTGGGCGACTTCCCGCCGAGTTCGAGCAGCGTCGGCGTGAGGTTCAGCGCCGCCTGCTCCGCGATCTTGCGCGCGGTCTCCGGCCCGCCGGTGAACGACAGCTTGCCGATGCCGGGGTGGCTCGCCATCGCGGAGCCGGTCACGGCCCCGTACCCCGTCACGACGTTGAAGACGCCCGGCGGGAAGCCGGCCTGCTCGACCAGTTTCGCGAACTCCAGGGTGGACGCCGACGCGTGCTCCGACGGCTTCACGACAACCGCGTTCCCGGCGGCGAGCGCCGCGGCGAGGCTGAACGAGAGCAGCAGCAGGGGCGAGTTCCACGGGATGATGATGCCCACGACGCCGATCGGCTCGCGGAGCGTGTAGTTGAAGACGGACGTCTTCTCCAGCGGGATGGTCGCGCCCTGTATCTTGTCGGCGAGCCCCGCGTAGAAGTAGAAGTAGCTCGGCACCGCCTTGCACTGCGCGGACATCTCCCTGATGAGTTTTCCGTTGTCGCGCGTCTCGATCTGGCCGAGGTGCTCCGCATTCTCCGCGACGATGTCGCCGAGCCTGCGCAGGAGCGCGCCGCGCTGCGCGGGCACCATCCCGCGCCACGCGGGGTCCTTCACCGCCTTGCGCGCGGCCTGCACCGCGCGGTCTACGTCCTCCGCCTGCGCGTCGGGCATCTGCGCCCACGTCTGGCCGGTGTACGGGTTCATCGAGTCGTAGGTCTGCCCCGACGCGGCGTCGACCCACTCGCCCCCGATGAGCATCTTGTACTGCGTTACGCTGCTGACTGCCGTTGCCATCTCACACCTCCGTGTGACCTGACGGTCACTCTGGATTCCCGCCTCCGCGGGAATGACGGGTATGGTATTCCTACCCGCCGACCTCGCTCTTCATCTCCTGCCAAGCGGCGCGGGCCTCGTCCACGGAGCCCTCGTCCTCGATCGTCGTGATGTCGCCGGGGTCGGTATCGAGCGTCACCGCCTTCAGGACGCGGCGCATGATCTTGCCGCTGCGCGTCTTCGGCAGCATCTTCACGAAGTTGACCTCGCCGATGACCGCGAACGGACCGAGTTCCCGGCGCACCGTCTCGATGAGCTCCGTGCGCAACTGGTCGCTGGAAGTGCGCCCTTCCTTGAGCACGATGAACGACGAGATGACCTCGCCCCGCAGTTCGTCCGGTCGCCCGGTGACGCCCGCCTCCGCGACGTCGTCGTGGCGCAGGAACGCGGACTCGACCTCGATGGTGCCGAGGCGGTGCGCCGCGATCTTGATCACCTCGTCCGCGCGTCCCGAGAACCACACGTAGCCGTCCTCGTCGATCTCCGCGAGGTCGCCGGTGAAGTAGACGCCGTGTACGCGCTCCCAGTAGTCGTTGCCATACCGTTCCGGGTCGCCCCACAGCGTCGGTGTCAGGTTCGGGAACGGTCGCCGCAGCACCAGGATGCCTTTCTCGCCCGGCTCGCACATCTGCCCTTCCGGCGTCATCACCGCGAGGTCCATGCCGGGCAGCGGCACGCCCGCGGAGCCCGCTTTCTGCGGCAGCATCGCGATGCCGTACGGGTTGCCGACGACCGGCGCGCCGGTCTCCGTCTGCCACCAGTTGTCGATGACGGGGATGCGGTCGTCCAGCACGCGCTTCTGCAGCCACTCCCACGCGGGCGGGTTCAGCACCTCCCCGGCGCAGACGATGCGTTCGAGCCTCGAGAGGTCGAACCCGCGCGCGGGCTCCTCGCCGAACCGCATCAGGAGGCGCACCGCGGTGGGCGAGGTGAAGACGCCCGTGATGCCGAACTCCTCGATGAGCCGCCAGAAGACGTCCGGGCCGGGGTAGTCGAGCGCACCCTCGTAGAGGATGGACGTCGCGCCGAACAGCAGCGGACCGTAGACGATGTACGAGTGGCCGACGGCCCAGCCGAGGTCGGAGGTTGCCCACCAGATGTCGTCGGCGTTGAGGCCGAAGCACCACTTGCCCTGGTTGTAGACGCCGACGGGATAGCCGCCGTGCGTGTGGACGGCGAGTTTCGGCGTGGCCGTCGTGCCTGACGTGGCGAGGATGTAGGCGGGCTCGTTCGCCTCCATCGGCTCGATAGCGCCGCTGTAGCCCTTGCCGCGCTCGATGAACTCGTCCCAGGAGAGGTCGCGCCCACTCGTCATCGGCACGCCCTCGTTGCGGAGCAGGACGACCTGGTGCTCGACGGTGTCGCAGCCGAGCGCGAGCGCGTCATCGACGATGCTCTTGAGGTTCACCTCGCCGCCGCGCCGGTAGGCCACGTCTGCCGAGAAGACGAGCCGCGAGCCGCTGGCGCGGATGCGGTCGGCCAGAGCGGGTGCGCTGAACCCGGCGAACACGATGGAGTGGATCGCGCCGATGCGGACGGTCGCCAGCATGAGTATGGCGGTCTCCAGGGCGTTCGGCATGTAGATGGTGAGGCGGTCGCCCTTGCGGAGACCCATGCCGCGCAGGGCGGCTGCGGCCTGCTCCACGCGCCGCTGCAGCTGGGCGTAGGTGATTATCTCGCGGACGCCGCGCTCGCTGGCGTAGATGAACGCCGCGTGGCCGCCCCGTCCGGATGCGTTCTGGTGGTCGACGCACATGTAGGAGAGGTTGGTCTGCGCGCCCACGAACCAGCGGAACGAGGGGTAGTCGGCCTCGTAGACGGTGTCCCATGTTTTCAGCCAGGGCAGCTCCCGCGCGGCGCTGTCCCAGAAGGCATCCGAGTCCTCCAGCCCTGCGCGCATCCGGTTCCTGACGATGGGGTTGACGATGTCCATAGAAAGAGCGCCTCCATACGGTCGTGCGAGCGGGATGTTATGGGAGCGCGCGCGTTCCGGCAACGCGCAGCGTTCAGCGAAGCCCACCCCTTCCTCCACGGAACCCCGACCGCGTACCATGCCGCCGCATCAGCATGGAGTGAGAGTGCGCGTCAACGAACACATCCGGTACGGACCCGACGAACCATGTCCCCTGCCCCTCGCGTTGGGGGTCGCCGTTCAGTACGTCTTGCTCATCCTGCCGCCAACCGTACTGGTCGTGATCCTCACCGTGCGGGCGTCCGACCAGGACGACGCCTACCTGACGTGGGCGGTCTTCGCGGCGTTCATCATCAACGCCATCATCACGACCATCCAGGCGGTACGGCTATGGCGTTTCGGGTGCGGACTGACGGTGGTCACGGGGCCGACCATCCAGTTCGTGGCGGTCACCGCCCTGGCGGTGTCACAGGGCGGCCCTGCCCTGTTGGCAACCCTCCTGGTCGTGTCGTCGCTCTTCCAGTTCGCGGTGGCCGCGTGGCTCCCTGTGCTGAGGCGCATCATCACGCCGCTGGTGGCCGGCACCGTGCTCATGGTGATCGCGGCCACCATCATCCCGGTCGTATTCGACAGGCTTGCGGACGTACCGGAAGGGAAGCCCCCGGAGTCAGGCCCCGTCGTTGCCCTGGTGACACTGGCGGTAGCCGCCACGCTCGCCCTCCGCTCTTCCGGGATGTGGCGGGTATGGTCTGCGCTGATCAGCCTCGGGGCCGGCTGCGTCGTGGCGGCGCTCTTCGGCATCTACGACTACCAGCGGGTGATCGACGCGCCCTGGTTCGGCATCCCCGACCTCGGGTTCCCCGGGCTCGACCTGGCATTCGGCCAGGAGTTCTGGACGCTGCTGCCGACCTTCGTCATCCTCACACTGGTGCTCGCGCTCAAGGGCATAAGCGACAACGTGATCATCCAGAACGCCTCTCAGCGCCGGCAACGTGCGATCGACTTCCGGCAGGTGCAGGGCGCGGTGGGCGCCAACAGCATCGGCATGCTGCTGGGGGGCATAGCCGGGACGCCTCCCACGATGGCCTATTCGTCGTTCGGCGCCTCGCTCATCGGTCTGACGGGCGTTGCCGCGCGCCGGGTCGGGTTCGCTGTCGCGGCCGTCTTCGTCGTTCTTGCGCTGCTGCCGAAGTTCACGGCCCTGTTGCTCACCGTTCCCGACCCGGTCATGGGCGCATACCTGCTCCTGCTGCTGGGGCTGTACTTCGTTGGCGGCCTGCAGACGGCTACGCAGGAAGGCCTCGACCAGCGGAAGGTGCTCGTCATCGGCCTGTCGTTCGCCGTCGGCATTGGCATGCAACACCTGAACGTCGTCGAACTCGTGCTCGGGCCGTCGTGGGGCTCGCTCTTCGGGAACCCGATAGTGGCCGGGCTGCTCGTTGCGATACTGCTCACGGCGTTCATCGAGCTCAGCGGTCGTCGGGGCAAGCGGCTCGAGGTTGCGCTCGACGATGCCGCGCTGCCTGCCATCGACGCGTTCCTGGTCGACGTTGCGGTGGGCATGGGCTGGAACGAGTCTTCCGCGATGCGCCTGCGCTCGGCGGGCGAGGAGGCTGTCGCGAGCCTGATGCCGTCGAGTGGAAACGAAGGTGCAGGCAGAGCGCCGTGGCTGCGCATCTCGGTGCGTCCCGGCGCGGGCGTGGTCGAACTGGAGTTCGTGGCGTCGGTCATCGGCCGGGAGAACCTGCAGGACAGGCTCGCCTACCTGGAAGAGCAGCCTGCGGTCGCAGACCCGGGCGAAATGTCGTTCCGGCTGCTGCGGCACTACGCGTCCGGGGTGCAGCACCGGCAGTACTACGGAATCGACGTCGTCACCGTCCGGGTCGAGGGCTCGCCGTAGCCCTGCTGCACCAGTGACACCTGCCCCTTCCGTGATGGCGTCGCGCCCGCGTACGCTGTCTGTGGCGGTGAGGCGCAGGTAACGGCCATTAGGTGGCAGGCCGACTGAAGAGGGATGGCCCGGAATGAACGGAAATGGACTGTATTGGCCGGAAATGAGCTGCAGATGGGCTCCTATGGACCGTTGGACGGCCCACCGGATCCCTTGGATCCAGGAGTAAACCTGGGGCGATGGACCGTTTTGGACCGCGATTCCCCCCGGAACGTTCGTGCGGGCTGCTTCGAACGAACGATGCAAGGGGCGTGCTGGTCCGTCGTTGACGCTCTCCCTGCCCGCTTCTAGACTCGCGCCAGCCTGAACGAGGAGCGTGTGACATGGCGGAGAGTTGCCTGGCTGCGGTGTTCGTCGGAGCGGAGCGCCCGTTGGAGGTGCAGGAGTTCCCGGTGCCGGACGTGGGTCCGGACAACATCCTCGTGCAGATGAGCATGGCCGCGGTCTGCGGCACGGACGCACACAACTGGTATAACCCGAACGCGCCGCACCCCATCATCTGGGGGCACGAGAACATCGGCGTCATAGCGGCGCTCGGGTCGAACATCCGCACGGACATCCTCGGCGAGACGCTCCGTGAGGGCGACCGCGTGCTGTTCCACTCCGCCCCCTGCGGCCACTGCTACAACTGCCTGATGAGCCTGCGCTGCACGAACGCCATCCACTACGGCAACTCCCACGTCGACCCTTCGGCCGGCACGATGCTGCGCGGCGGCTTCGGCCAGTACCTGCTGCTGGAGCCGAACCCCGCCATCATGCGCGTGCCCGACGACATGAGCACGGAGCGCGCGCTGATGTCCGTCATCGGCAACCACACGACGATGAGCGGCCTGCGCAAGCTGAACGCGCCCGACCCCGGCGACACGGTCGTCATCCAGGGCTCCGGCCCCATCGGTATGGGCGCGATGGTGCAGGCGAAGGCCCGCGGCGCGGCGCGCGCCATCATGATCGGCGCGCCGTCGCACCGGCTGGCGCTTGCCCGCGAGCTCGGCGCGGACGAGACGATAGACCTCGCCGACCACCCGACGCCCGAGTCGCGTATCGAGCGCGTGCGCGAGCTGACCGGCAACGGCCCCGACCTCGTCGTCGAGGCGTCCGGCGCGCGCACGTCCGTCCACGAGGGCTTCCAGATGGTGCGCTACGGTGGGAAGTACCTCGTCATCGGCCTCATCCTCCCGACCTCCGTGGAGATGGACCCGTCGCGCATCGCGGCGAAGGACCTCACCGTTGCGGGCGTCGTTGGTTCGAAGGTGGAGAACATCATCCGCTCCATGCGGCTCATGCGGACGCGCATCGACGTGCCGGTGGAGAAGATGATCACGCACCAGTACCCGCTGGCGCAGGTGAACGAGGCGCTCCAATCCCACGTCGACCTCTCGGCGATGGTGCCGGTCGTCAACCACTCGCTGAGTTAGGACGGCCCCCTACATGCTCGGGCGGAAGCGGCCCCAGACCTCCCATAGCGCGTGGGTGATCTGGCCGACGGTGGCGTGCTCCACGGCGTCGAGCAGCGCCTCGAAGACGTTGGCGTCCGAGACGGCGGCAGCCTGCAACCGTTCGAGCGCGGCATCGGCCTCGGCGGCGTGCTCGCGCTTGAACGCGCGGGTGCGTGCTGCCTGGGCGCGCTTGGCCTTCATGGGGATGTGCACTAGCTCGCCGCGCGGCCTCGACCCGTCCCGGCTCGTGAGGTAGTTCACGCCCACGATGCGGCGCCTGCCGTCGCGCATCGCTCCGCGCTCGCGCTGCACCTCCTCCTGGATGGCGGTGCGGAAGTATTCGTTCTCGATGGCTGGGAGCACGCCGCCCTGCTGGTCGATCTCACGGAAGATGCGGTGCACGGCGCGCTCCACCTCAGCCTCGAGGTAGGTGAGGCCATACGCGCCCTGGTTGAGGTTCTCGATGTAGCCGAAGTCACCGCTCTCCACGAGCGGGATCTGCTGGCTGCCCATCGCGAGCAGCACGTCGTCCTCCTGCGGCGTGGTGTACGTCTCCTTGTAGGAGTTGGTGTGGAGCGAGTTGGTGTTGTTGTGCAGGGCGTGCTCCGCCTGCAGCGCGACCCGGGTGAGGTTGTGCAGCGGTTCGGAGTCCTGCAGCGAGCGCCCGGAAGTCTGGCTGTGGAAGCGCAGTGCGAGACCGGGCCCCTCGACGCCGTAGCAGCGCTTGAGCGCGACCGCCCACACCCGCCGCGCGACTCGCCCCAGCACGTTGAACTCCAGCTCGGAGCCTGACGTGAAGAAGAACGAGAGGCGGCGCGTGAACTCCTCGATCGGCAGGCCGCGCGCTCGAAGCGTCTCGACGTAGGTGAGGCCGTTCGCGAGCGTGAACGCCAACTCCTGCACGGGGTTCGCGCCCGCCTCGCCGATGTGGTAACCGGAGATGGAGAGCGGGTACCAACCCGGCGCCTCCCGCATCATGTACTCGGTCATGTCGGCGATGAGCCGGAGCGACGGCTCCAGCGGGAAGAGCGCCTCGTTCTGCGCCTGCACCTCTTTGAGGATGTCGGCCTGCACCGTGCCGCGCAGCGCCTTCCAGCCGAACCCGCGTCTGCGCGCCGCGGCGAGGAACATCGCCATCAGCGTCGGTGCGGGGCCGTTGATCGTCATCGAGACGGACGTGCGGGAGAGGTCGAATCCGTCGTAGAGGCGGAGCATGTCGTCGAGGGTGTCGACGGCGACGCCGCCCTCCCCGACCTTGGCGAGCGCGCCGGGTTCGTCAGAGTCGAGGCCGTAGAGCGTGAGCGAGTCGAACGCGGTGGAGAGACGTGGCGCGCCGTGTCCCGCAGCGAGCAGGTGGAAGCGGGAGTTCGTCGTCTCCGGCATGCCGAGTCCGGCGAACATGCGGATGGGGTCCTCGTCGCGGCGGCGGAAGCGGTACGCACCCTCGGTGAACGGGAACGCCCCCGGAAGGTTCTGCGTGTAGAGGTAGCGCACGACCTGCCGAGGGCTCGCGTCGCGGTCCGGCAGGCCGAGCACGGGCGTCCAGAGGCCAGTGGTCGTCTCGCGGGCAACGGGCACGCGCCCGTTCGGCGTCTCGCGATACGCGACGCCGTCTTCGACAATCGTGCCGGAGAGGTCGCCATCGAAGCCGTACGTCTGCCAGATGCGGTCGTACTCGGCCTGATAGTTGCGCGACGCGCCGCCGTTCGATGCGAGCGCCGCCTCTTCCTCTGCCTCGTCGTAGTAGGCCTCGTGCGCGTCGACGACCGTGCCAAGGTAGCCGCGGCGGCTGAACGGCACAGGCGCCGGGGTCTCGCCCCAGCCTGGTCCCTTCCCCCTCGATGGGGGAAGGTCAGGATGGGGGTGATGCAGCCCGGAGCGGTGGGCGATCTCATCGAAGAGCGCGGTAACGCCTGTGTCCCCGAAGCGCTTGGCCTCGGTCAGGAAGACCCGCTCGTCGTCGCCGACGAACCGCCGTACCCGGGCGTAGCGCGCCTCGGCCTGCGGGAAGTCGCGCTTGTTCATCACGACGAGGTCGGCGCGCCGCAGCAGCGCCTCTTTCTCCAGTTGGACGTCGCTGCCGTACTCCGGCGTCATGCAGAAGACGGATGCGTCGGCGACCGGCGCGACCCCGAGTTCGTTCTGTCCGAGGCCGACGGACTCGACGAGGATGAGGTCAAAGCCGTGCGCGCGCAACTCAGCGACCAAGGGCGCGGTCTTCGCCTCGGTCGAATCGCCGGGTCCGACGCTGACGGAGCGCACGAAGACGCGCGGCGAGTAACAGTGCACCATGCGGAGGCGGTCACCGAGCGTGGGGTCGGCGGTGAGGACGGCGATACGTCCGTCCGTGGAGCGCAGGAAGCGCAGCAGCAGCTCGTCGATGAGTGTGCTCTTCCCTGCCCCGCCGCGCCCGCCGATGCCCCACACGACGGGCCTCCCGTTCGCGTGAGCTTCGGCGGGCTGCGCGCCGTCCCATTCGATGGCGCTCAGCCGCTCCGCCAGCGCACGGAAGGACGTGGACCCGTTCGTCGTCGGCGCGGGACGCTCGCCCGCGGCATCTGTTGCGATCGCAGTCATGTCGCGCACGGCGTCGGCGAGGTCGAGCGGTGGCCGGTAGACCTTGGTCACACCCATGCGGAGGAGCGGCGCGACCTCGCGCTCGAGGATGGTGCCGCCGCCCCCGGCGAACAGCGGGACGTGAGGTATGCCCTGCCGCGCCTGCTCGGCGAGCACCTCGCGCAGGAACGACATGTGCCCGCCGTTGTACGTGCTCACCGCGATGCCGGTGGCGTCCTCTTCGGACGCGGCCTTGGCGATCTGATAGGCGCTCTTGTTGAAGCCGACGTAGACCGCCTCCGTGCCCTGCGCGCGCAGGATGCGGGTGATGGCCGCTGCGGCGACGTCGTGGCCGTCGCAGATGGGAGTGGCGATGACGAATCGCGGTGGGCGGTGCATGCGGGAAAGTATAGCGTGAGCGGGTGAGAGCGGGGTTACCTGCTCCAATCCACCCGTGGCAATCCTGTATACTCCTTCCGTGCCTGCTCTCCTCGAAGCCCGGAACCTCACCAAGCGCTACGGCTCCACGGTTGCCCTGGATGGTGTGTCGTTCGACGTTCACGAGGGCGTGACCGGGCTGCTCGGCCCCAACGGCGCGGGGAAGAGCACGGCGATGAAGCTCTTCCTCGGCCTCATCCAGCCGACCTCCGGCTCGGCGATGCTCCTCGGTGACGAGCCCTACCGCTCGACAGAAGGCCGTGCCCGCATCGGCTACATGCCGGAGAACGAGTGCCTGCCCAAGAGCATGACCGCTTCCGAGTTCCTCATGCACATGGCGCAGGTGAGCGGTATCCCGCCGGGGCAGGCGCGGACCCGGGCCGCCGACGTGCTCCGTCACGTCGGGCTGGACGAAGAGAGATACCGGCCCATAGGCGAGTACTCCACCGGCATGAAGCAGCGCGTGAAGCTCGCGCAGGCGATCGTTCACGATCCGGTGCTCGTGCTTCTCGACGAACCAACCGCCGGCCTTGACCCGGACGGGCGGCAGGAGATGCTGCGGCTCATCCACCGCACGGCCAACACGTTCGGCATCAGTGTCATGCTCTCCACGCACCTGATGGGCGACGTTGAACGAACCGCAGACTCCGTCATCGTGCTCGAGTCCGGCGTGCTCTCACAGGAGGGCGCGGTCGCGAAACTCACCGAGGAGACCGAGACGCTGCTCATCGAGGTCGCCGACCGGCACGAGGAGTTCGTGACCGCGCTTGCTGCGAAGGGCGTCCAGGCGTCGGACGACGGCCAGATGCTCGTCATCGAACAGGCGCGTGAGGCCGACTACGACCTCATCCGTGACGCCGCGGTCGAGTCCGGCGCTCGCATCCGGCGGCTTTCACCGGAGCGCCGCACGCTCACGGACATCTTCAGGAGCAGGCCGGCGTGAGGGCGGGAGAGGCGGAGGTCTTCGACCTCGGGTACCAGCGGTACACGGGGCCGCGTGAAGGACGCAGCCGGGCGCGCCTGGCCCTGTTCGAGAATGGCGTCCGCACCGTGCTCGGCGTCGGACGCGGCGGGCGCGCGAAGATACTGCCGGTCGGACTGTTCCTGGCGGTGATGACGCCCGCGGTGGTATTCGTCACCATCCTCGCATTCCTTGATCCACTCGCCGGTGACGAGGCTGCAGACTTCATCCCCGGCCCTGCCGACTACTACTCGATCGTGAGCGTGGTTCTCATCATCTTCGGCGCGATCATGGCGCCGGAGCTGCTCTGCCCGGACCGGCGCGACAACGTGCTGCCGCTCTACCTGGTCCGGCCGCTCACGCCGACCGACTACCTCATCGCGCGCTTCCTGGCGTTCTTCGCCATAGTGCTCGTGCTCGTCTACGCAGGGCAGATCGTCCTTCAGGCGGGGCTCATCCTCACCGCCAACGACCAGGTGGAGTACCTCCGCGACAACTGGCGGGACGTACCGCGCATCCTGTTCATGGGTGCGCTGATCGCCACGTTCATCTCGGTGGGGCCGCTCGCCGTGGCTGCGTTCACCACGCGCCGCGCCTACGCTGCCGCGTTCGTCATCGCCGCGTGGTTGCTGCTCAACTCCATCAGCGACGGCCTCACATTCCAGGAGTGCACAACCGAGACGGTCACCGGGGACGGTGTGATGATATCGAGCACCGAGGAGTGCACACGCCCTGCCGGCGCCCTGGCGCCCTACATAGGGCTGCTCAACCTGGGCGGCGCCACCGAGAACATCAATGCCATGGTGTTCGATGTAGACCTCGAACCGGGGCAGGGCTCTCCGTCCTCGAATGCTGTCGCCGAGCTCCACGACGCGTTCCCCATAGGTGCGTACTTGCTGTGGACCGGCATCCCTGCACTGCTGTTGTGGAGCCGTTATCGGAGGATACGGCTATGACCACCGCATCTGGCCCGGCTGTCGAGGTGCAGGCCGTCTCCAAGTGGTACGGCAGCGTCGTCGCGGTCAACGACACCTCTTTCGACATCTATCCGGGCGTCACGGGCATCCTCGGGCCGAACGGCGCGGGCAAGACGACGCTGCTCAGTATGATGTGCGGCCTCGTCAAACCATCGCGTGGCAGCGTGCGGGTGCTTGGCGAGGAGGTGCAGGGCAACATCGGGCTCTACCGGCGCATCGGCGTCATGCTGGAGCACGACGTGCTCTACCCGTTCATGACGGGGCGCGACTTCGTGCGGCTGGCGGCGCGGCTGCAGGGCATGAACGACGAGGCTGCGGTGGACCGCGCCATCCACGCCGCGAACCTGGAGGACGCGCAGCACCGCCCCACCGGCACCTACTCGCGTGGTATGCGGCAGCGTATCAGGCTGGCGGGGGCCATCGTTCACGAACCGGAAGTACTGATACTCGATGAGCCCCTCAACGGCACCGACCCGCGCCAGCGCGTCGAATTCGCAGACTTCGTTGCGCGGCTCTCTGCGCAGGGCAAAGCTATCCTCATCTCCTCCCACATCCTCGAGGAGGTGGAAGCGCTGGCGGACCGTATCCTGCTCGTGGTGAGCGGGAAGCTGGCGGCATCGGGCGACTTCCACGCGATACGCGAGAAGCTGGACGAGCGCCCCTTCCAGGTGCGTATCGGTGCGTCGAAGCAGCGTGAGATGGCTGCGGCGCTCGTGGCGCTGGATGCAGTGGAGTCCGTCTCCCTTGCCGAGGACGGCGGGATCGAAGTGCTGACCCGCAATGTCGCCGAATTGCAGCGGATGGCGCCGAAACTCGCCCAGGACATCGACAGCCGCCTGTACCGGATCGAACCGCTGGACGATTCCCTGGAGAGTGTCTTCTCCTACGTGGTGCAGCGATGATCGCGGCGCTGTTCATGCTGGCGCTGCGCCAGGCGGTCACGAGGCGCAAGGTCGCGCTGCTCATCATCCTCGCGCTGCTCCCGCTGGGGCTGGCGGTCATCCTCGATGCCACCGTCGCGGAGGCCGGCTCGCTCATCGGCCCCGTGCTGGGCGGGCTCGTCATCTCCGTCACGCTTCCCCTGACCGTGATGGTGCTCGCCACCGGCGCGTTCGGGAACGAGGTCGAGGACCGCACGCTGAGCCTGCTGACCACGAAACCCGTGCCGCGCTGGACGATCGTGCTCGCCAAATTCGCCGCGACCGTGGTGGTCGCCGCTCCACTGATGGCCATCGTCGCCGCGGTGATCACGACGATGGACCCGGACGGGACCGGCAACGCTCCGATAGCCGCCGCCGTCGGCGTGGTCGTGGGTGTCGTGGCCTACGCTTCCGCGTTCACCTGGCTGGGACTGCTTACGACGCGCGCGCTGGGCTTCGGCCTCGTCTACGTGCTGCTGTGGGAGGCGCTGATCACGAGTTTCCTGAGCGGCACCCGCTACCTGAGCATCCGCAGCTACATCTTCGGGACAGCGCACGGGCTCAACGATCAGGCGTTCGGGGAGGACCTGACTATCGCAATGACCCCGGCGCTGGTCGGTGCAGCGCTGGTGACCGTGGTGTTCTTCCTGCTCACCACGCGGCGTCTCAGCCGGATGGACATCCAGTAGGCCTCGCCTCCCCTTGGAGCAAGTTACAATCGGGCGCTCGGCACCTTCCGAGTTGAGCACACATGGGCGAGTCACAGAAGAAGAAATCGTGGTGGCGGGACACCACGCTCATCACGATGGTGAGCCTGCTGGCCGTCGTCTCACTGGTGGCGTTCGTCCAGCACGGCGTGGACGGCCTGCGCGAGGGAGGCGAGAACTCCCTGTCCATCATCCGTCAGGCCGCGCCTGCCCTCTTCCTCGGTTTCATCCTGGCCGGGATGCTCACTGTTCTTTTCCCGCCGAGGGTGGTCGGCCGCTGGATGGGCGACGAGGCGGGAATGAAAGGGGTGCTGATCGGCGCGGCGGCGGGTGTGCTCTCGCCCGGCGGACCGTACGTCATGTACCCGATCGCGGCGGCGCTCATGCACGGCGGCGCAGGCATCGCCTCCATATCCGCATTCTCCGTTGCACGGAACATCTTCACGGCCAACCGCTTCCTCGTCTACGAGCTGCCGTTCCTCGGCGTGCCGCTGGCGCTGGCCAAGACGCTCTCCACGCTCTGGCTGATCGCTGTCGGAACAGTGCTCGTGCCTGTCGTGTTCCGCCTCATGCCGCGCAGCGCACAAGAGGCGGCGCGGTCGCGCATCGGCAGAGCGGAACGGGAGGAGAGGGAGTGACGCTCTACCTGCTCACCGGGATCGTCGTGTTCACCGGCGCGCTCGTTTTGCGCAAGGACGGCTTTGACGGTGTGCGCTACGGCGTGGAAACGAGCGCTCTGCTGTTGCGCACCGTGGCCCGGATGCTGGTGCTGGGTATGGTGCTCGCGGGGATGACGCAAGTCATCCTGCCGCAGGAAGTCATCACGCGGTGGATCGGCGACGAGTCCGGCTTCACGGGCATCCTCATCGGCGCGGCGGTGGGCGCACTCGTACCTGGCGGACCGTACGTCGTCATCCCGCTCGCGGCGTCCATCTTCCTCGCAGGCGCGGGCGTCGGCCCCGTGGCGGCGCTGATCACCGCATGGAACACCATCCCCTTCACGCGAACGGTCATGTGGGAGTTGCCGTTCCTCGGCGGTGCGTTCACGACGAGCCGGATGTTGGTGAACCTGCCCTTCCCCATAGCGGCAGGCGTGCTCACGCCCCCGATCTATCAACTGCTCGTCTGACGGGCGCTTCTAGGAGCCGAACACTTCCAGCGTCGGGCGCAGCAGGTCGTCGAGCAGTATGTCGCGCTGGTACGGGAAACCGATGACCGCCGCCAGGAGCACGCTGGTGCCGCCTGTGGCGGACGCGGGTGGCTGGGCCGCCGCTATCACCTGCAGCCTCCCGTCGACCTCGATGAGTACCACGCGCCAGGAGAGGTCGCCTGCGGAAACAGGGTCCAGCTCCTCCGGTTCGACTCCCGGGATGCTGAAGAGTTGCTGCTGCAGGAACTGGTCCGCTGTGAGGCCGGGGATCACGGTCTGGATGAGCACCGGGCCAGCTATCTCGTGCCGATAGAACCTGCTTGGCAGGTCCTCGAACGGCTCCCAGCCTTCGGGTTGCACGATCCGTACACCGAACGGGGAGTCCGCGGGCGTGAGGGTTATCTCTCCCACAGGCGTGACCCATGCGGGCGACGAAGGCTCAGGCACGCACGATGTGTCCGGGGAGTCTTCTCCATCGAGGAACGCGTTGATGATCGACGCTGCGCAGTCGCCTTCGAGGAGTATCCCGTGTCCCGTGGCAGGGAACTCGACGAACGCGGCGTTGGAGAGGTTCGCTGCCACTGCCATGCCTGCTGAAGGTGGAGTGACGGGGTCGTACTCGCCCGCGAGTACCAGCGTGGGGATGTCGCTCCGCACGGGCTCGTTCTCCACGGGTGGGGATGGTTCCACATCCCAGAGAGTGCACGTGTCGATCGCGTCCTGGGCGTACATCCCTTCCGGGTCCTGGAGCCGCGAGAACAGTGGGGATCCCTCGATGCTGGCGGCGATCGCCTCCTTCGTCGTGAATGCGGTCTCGTCCGCACACCGGGTCGAGAAGTGCATCCCCAGCGAGAAGAACGCGTCATTGATGAGGCTGTTGGAGAGCATCAGGTTGGCGGGCTCCACGTTCCCTTGGGCAGCCTCGGTGATGATCTCCGGCAACCAGGGAATGACGTCCGTCTGGTAGAACGCCTCGAAGACCAGCCAGGCGAGCCGCTCGCCGGTCATCAAAGTGTCGACCGTCTCACCGTCCAGCGAGAACGACGCGGTGCCGGGCTCCGGTGAAGCCGAAAGCCTGTCGAACGCCTCCATCAAGGTGTCTTCGAGGTCGGGGTAGTGTTCGTTGCAGGCGCTGTCCGCCGCGCAGGAGTCAAGGAGCAGGCGGAATGACCGCTCGGAACCGGAGGCGAGGCGTGCGAAGAGGTCAAACTCCAGGGGGTAGGAGGAGTCCAGCACGACTCGCCGCACGCCGTCCGGGAAGTCGCGCATCACGTTCTGTGCCAACCTCGTTCCATACGACGATCCGTACAGGTCCCACTGCTCGTGGCCGAGCGCGATGCGCAGGCGGTCGACGTCTGCCGCATTCGCTGCGCTGTTGACCAGCGAGAGATCTATCCCCTCTCCTACGAGGCGGTCCCGGCATGCCTGCAGCGCTTCGAGATAGCGCTCGTTCTCCTCCTCGAGCGGTAGCGCCCTCCCTATCAGTTCGCGCGTGAGTTCACGCGTCTCTGGGCAACTCAAGGCTGGCTCTGAGAAGCCGGCGCCGCGTTGGTCGAAAACGATCACGTCGCGGGTCTCGTTCAGCGGCTCCAGTACCACGCCGCCGCTTACTTCCAGACCTTCCAGTGCGTTCCCGCCAGGCCCGCCCTCCAGGTAGACAACGGGAATGTCGCTGGTGCGTTCGCCGGTGGCTGGGAAGACGGCGACAGCGAGCTCGTAGGTTCCGGCCGCAGGGTCGTCGTAGTCGGCGGGGACGGTCAGATAGCCGCATTCCGCTGCCCAGAGGGGCGTGCCGGGCTGGTTGCTGAACGGACAGGAGTCCTCCCGGAAAGCGTCCTCCGCAGGAGGGATGTCGGTCGTCGGGGCCGGAGTTGGCGCCGGTGTGTGTGTCGGCGCAGGTGGGGGTTCCGGCATCGGAGTTGCTGTCGGTGCCGGCGTGGGAGTTGGCTCGGGCGTTGGGGTAGCAGTGGGGGTCGGTTCAGGAGAATCGCAGGCTGCGAGGAGAGAGACAAGGACGACAAGAACCAAGGCGGCGATACGTGGGAATCTCATGGATTAATGCTAGCACAGGGGAGGGCGCCCACATGGGGCGCCCTCCCCAACTGCGACCATTCTCTTGCCGACGCGATCAGTCCTCGGAGGAGAGCTCGCTCCTGCCCCTGTACATCCCCAGCCCGATGATGAACAGGCAGAGGGAGCCAAACAAGAGCAGGTAGTTGTTGTTCAGAAGGAGTGTCTCAGGGCCGATGTCCGGGGCGTGCTGAAGGAGCAGGAAGTTGACGCCTGATCCTACCCCCATGAGGATGAGGCCGTAGGAAGCCAGCTTGGTGATGTCCATCGAACCGAGGCGTGAGGCGACGCCGATGCCGATGAGGACGGATGAGATGGGATAGACAGCGACGAGCGCGAGTACGATCGCAGCCATCCCCGCGTAGATGTTCAGGGCAAGGGTCTCGAACAGGACCTGGTCGGCGCCGGTCTCCGTGCTGCGCTGCATAATGTGGATGGCCATGTGCCTCATGCCCATCGCGATGATGAAGAGTCCCCATCCGAACAGGCTCAGCAGGATGCCGAGCCGCAGGCTTGAGCCTATAAGCCCAGACCGCTGAGGCACCCGCCATAGAGTGAAGAAACTGTAGGAGTAGAGCAGCATCCCGATGATCCCCAGCATCGTCACCAGGTGCGCCAGGCTGGCGTAGTCGGCCATAATCCGGAGGGCTTCGGGAAAATCGGTCTGGTCTACCGGTTCGCCTACGAGCCAGCCGCCGGGATGAAGGACCGTTGAAAGGAGCATGAGGACGACGGCGGCCATGAGGGCCAGTCCTCCGGTCCTGGTGGCGGGACGAGTTGCCGTCGATGCAGCCATGGCGCTACTCCTGGGGGCGCGCAGCGCCCGCCCCTAGCCTTCCGAAGTAAGCTCGCTCTGACCCCGGTACATCCCCAGCCCGATGATGATGAAGCAGAGGGAACCGAACGAAAGCATGCCGTTGTCGATCCTGAGGATCACGATGGGATCGATCCCGGGGGCGTGCTGGAGGACCAGGAAGTTGATGGCCGCCAGGACCCCCATGAGGGCAAGGCCGTACGAGGCCAGCTTGTAGATGCTCATCGCCCCGAAGCGGGAGCCGAGGCCGAGGCCAACGAGGATGGATGCGATGGGGTAGACGGCCACCAGCGCTATGACGATGCCGCCCATCGGTGCATAGACGTTGAGGGCAAGGGATTCGAACATGGCCTGATCGGCGCCGGACTGCATGCCGCGCTGCATCAGGTGGATGCTGAAGTGTCGCATGCCCATCGCGATGGCGTAGAGGGCCCACCCGAACAGGCTCGCGAACACGCCAAGCCGCAGGAGTGAACCGCCGAGCCCTTCCTGCTTGGACAGGCGGAGCCACGTGAGAGCGGCGTACGCGTAGAGGAACATCCCGATAATCGACACCATGGTCGCCAGGTGCGCAAGGCTTGCATTATCGGCCATCGCATCGAGGGCAACAGGGAAGTCGGTCTGGTCCACCGGGTCCAGCAGTACGCCTCCGGGAAAGATGAGCGATGCGAGCACTAGCATGATGACCCCGGCTAAGAGGGCCAACCCTCCGAGCCTGGTAGCGGGGTTCGTTGTGGTCGATGCTGCCATGTCCATCTCCTTCCGGGCGCGTGGCACCCGCCTGAGAATGGTGAAACGGTACCATTCAGGCGATTTGACACGCAATGCGGAAGACCCACGTTCCGGTGGGAAAATTCAGAGGGCAAAACGAAAGAGAGTACCTTCCGCTAATCCGCGTCCTGCAGCAGCGGCAAGATGCTGTCGCACCCCACCGATGGCGCGGAACCCCACAGGATGGCACACTGTAGCGCGCTCATCGGCAACTACATCGGTCAGGGAGGAAGCAGCGTGAAAGCAGTCCGGTTCCACGAGTTCGGAGGTCCCGATGTGTTGCGCTACGAGGACATCCCTGAGCCGGAACCCGGCCCCGGCGAGGTCGTGCTGCGGCTGGGCGCGTGCGGCGTCAATTTCATCGACACCTACGAACGCAGCGGCGCGTACAACGTTCCGCTGCCGTATGTCGCCGGGCAGGAGGGAGCCGGCGAGGTTGTGGCGGTCGGCGAAGAGGTCACGGATGTTGCGGTTGGCGAGCACGTCGGCTACGCGCAGATCCCCGCGTCGTACGCAGAGTACGTCAAGGCACCCGCCCACCGCCTCGTCAAGGTACCGGAAGGCGTCGACGATGCCACCGCCACCGCGGTGCTAGTGCAGGGCATGACGGCGCACTACCTTGCGACATCGACGTACCCGTTGGAGCGAGGGCAGACCTGCTTGGTGCATGCCGCGGCGGGAGGGACCGGGTTACTGCTCACGCAAGTGGCCAAGATGCGCGGGGCACGGGTCATCGGCACCGTCTCCACCGAAGAGAAGGCGCAACTGGCCCGCCAGGCAGGGGCTGATGAAGTGATCCTCTACACGGAACAAGACTTCGTCGCGGAGGTGAAGCGCATCACCGGCGGCGACGGTGTGTCCGTGGTCTATGACTCCGTGGGCAAGGACACATTCGGTAGGAGCATGGACTGCCTCGCACCGCGCGGCTTTCTCGTGCTTTTCGGTCAGGCCAGCGGGCGCGTGCCGCCGATGGACCCGCAGACGCTCAACGCAAAGGGATCCATCTTCCTCACCCGTCCCACTTTAGCCCACTACACCCGTGCTCGTGAGGAATTGGACTGGCGTGCCAGTGACGTGTTCGGGTGGGTCGCGGAAGGCTCGCTCAATGCTCGTATCGGCGCGACGTTCGCACTGTCGGAGGCGGCAGAGGCGCACCGGCAGCTCGAAGGCCGTCTCACTACGGGCAAGGTGTTGCTCGTCCCGTAGGCGCCGGGCCGAGGCAACCAAGCCCCAAGCGGTCCGTGATGTGGGAATCTGAGGGAGTCTGATGGGCGTAAACTGTAATTGAGGGCCCACAGAGCCCGGGGGGTGCATGATGGGTGGTTTGTGGCACAGCATCCGCAGGTTCCGTAAGCAGCTCATCATCGCTGCTGTAGTCGTGGCGATACCCGCGCTGGGGCTCGCGTGGTGGCTCGGTTCGCCGCTCTTCATTGACAGGACGGTGGACGAGCCGTTCCCGTACAGCGTGAACGCTGTGGTGCCGGAGGGCATGACGCAGGATCAGGTCGAACAGACGATGGCGACGATGGCCATGATGGACACCGAGACGGTGGCCGAGGGGATGCCCTCCCTCACACCGGACGAGATGATGGCGGCTGCCATGGGTTCCATGACGCCGGAGACGATGGCCGCTGTGATCGCAGGCATGACGCCGGAGATGCGGGCTGACGTCGCCGAAGCAGTGGCGGAGGCGGCGCCGGGGATGACGCCGGAGATGGTCGCCGGCATGATGGAGAGCATGACACCAGAGACGATGGCGGGGATGATGGAGAGCATCGCACCACAGATGGCGTCGGCGCTGGCGGAGAGCATGACGCCGGAGATGATGGCCCAGGTGGCCGGGACGATGCCTGAGGTGATGGCGTCTATGTCCCCGACTGCCGTCAAACACGGCATGTTCCGCGACGCGGACAGCTTCCACAAGGGCGAGGGCTCCGCAACGGTCTACCAGCTGCCGGATGGCTCGCACGTACTCCGGCTAGAGGACTTCCGTGTGACGAATGGACCGGACCTGCGCGTGCTCCTTGCCACCCATCCCGACCCGCAAGGGCGGAACGAGGTGCAGGGGCCGGGCTACGTGGAGCTGGGCAAGCTGAAGGGGAACATCGGCAACCAGAACTACCCGTTCCCTGATGGCTTGTCGCCGGACGACTACGGCTCGGTCGTCATCTACTGCAAGCCGTTCCACGTCGTGTTCAGCGTGGCGCCGCTGTCGGATGGTTAGGATCCCGCTGATCACGTGACGCAACTCCTTGCTTTGGCAGGCCTGCTAGACTCCGCCCACACGCCAGACCAGGGAGTTGCGTCATGTTCCACGGCACGAAGGTCATCGACGTCCACGGTCACCACTCCACGCCTGCGCAGTTTCGTGCGTACGCCTACAACATGATTGCGCTCCGCACACCGGTTGGCAGCTCGCTTCAGATACCGGGGAAGGCGATGGAGGAGGCCCAAGCGCGTCACCTTACGATGATGGACGAGCGCAACGTCGACGTGCAGTTCATCTCACCGCGCCCCGTTGCAATGATGCACTGGGAGATGCCGCATATCGTCGAACACTGGACGGAAGTGACGAACGACGTCATCCATCAGACGTGCGAGATGTACCCGGACCGGTTCGTGGGCGTTGCGCAGCTGCCGCAGGTTGGCATCGACTACGCGAACGACACGAACGGCTGTCTTGTCGAGTTCGAGCGTGCCGTGAGCGAACTCGGGTTCGTTGCGGCGACGGTGAACCCGGACCCTGGCGGCGACAGGCGTGTTCCCGGCATGAACGACCCCTACTGGTTCCCGCTGTACCGGAAGTCGGCTGAGCTGCAGGCGCCGCTCATCGTGCACGCTTCCATCTCGCGTGACCCGCGCATCACCATCATCCCCCACAGCTACCAGTACAACTTCATGACGGAGCAGGCGCTTGCCACGCAGTTGTTGGAACACAGCGATGTGTTCGACAAGTTCCCTGATCTCAAAGTGCTCGTCTGCCACTGCGGGGGCGCGCTCAGCCGCTTCATCCCACGGGCGCAATCGTCCGGCCTCGCGGGTGGTGGCCAGGTGGGCATCGGCAACCAGGGGATGGCCGCACACGAGAACGAGCAGCGCACCTGGGCCGACAATCTCTTCTTTGACGCCTGCGCCTACGACAAGGACTACCTGGCGACAGCGATGAAGCACAAAGGCATCGATCAGATGTGCTTCGGCACCGAGTCGCCGGGCAGTGGCACTGGCGTGCTCAACCCTGACACTGGACGCCCCGCCGACGACATGCTCCCGGTCATCGACTCCATCGAGTTCCTGACGGACGACGACAAGAGCAAGCTCGTTCACGACAACGCACTGAAAGTGTTCCCACTGTTCAAGGGTTAGGCGTGGCGGACTTCAGGGTCATCGGCCATCCGGCGGGCAGGACCGAGGGGCCGGACAAGACGACAGGCAGTGCGCTGTACGCGTTCGACGTCTGCCCGCCGGGCACGCTCTGGGCGAAGACGCTCCGCAGCCCTTATCCCGCCGCGCGCATCAGGGCTATCGATACATCCCGGGCCGAGGCGCTTCCCGGCGTGCGCGCTGTCCTGACCGGCGCCGACGTTGCAGGCCGATTGCAGGGACGCCAGGTGCGCGACGTTCCGCTGCTTGCGCAGGACGTCGTCCGCTTCGCGGGCGAGAAGGTGGTGGCCGTCGCTGCGGACGACGAAGAGACGGCGCAACGCGCTGCCGGTCTGATCGCGGTGGAATATGAAGAGATGGAGCCGCTGCTGGATGCACTGGAAGCGGCGCGTCCGGAGGCCCGCCTCATCCATCCGGACATGGGCTCTTACGACGGTTATCGCCGCCCACCCTCGGAGCCATCCAACGTGTTCTTCAGCGCGACCTTCGGCATCGGCGACGTGGATGTGGGCTTCGCCGAAGCCGACCTCATCTTCGAGGACGAGTACCGCTGCGGCAGGACGCATCCGGCGTTCTTCGAACCGCGCTGCTGTGTCGTCTCCATAGAGAGCGACGGACGCGCGCACGTCTGGTCGTCCAACAAAACGCCGTTCGGCCTCAGGCAATCGCTCTCTCTCGCGGTCGGCGTCGATGAGGAGTCCATCGTCGTGCATCCGGTGCATGTAGGGGGCGACTTCGGATCGAAGACCGCGCCGTTCGACGAGCCGTTGGCGTATCTGCTTTCCGTCAGGACAGGCCGTCCGGTGAAGATGGTCATGGACCAGGTGGAGGAACTCGGCGCGGGCAACCCGAAGCACACCGCGGTGATGCGCGTCAGGACCGGCGTAACACGCGACGGCCGTATCACGGCGCACCTCCAGGAGATGTACTTCGACAGCGGAGCGTATGCGGGGCTGATGCCGCTCGGTGCACTGGCGGGCGTCGACCGCATCGCGGCGAACTGGCATATCCCGAATGCCCGCTTCGACCAGCACCACGTCTACACGAACAACCTGCCGGGCGGCTATATGCGCGGTCCCGGCGAGGTGCAGGGCTCGTTCGCGATGGAGTCGCACCTGGACGAGGTCGCTCGCCGCTTGGGCATCGATTCGCTGGAGTTTCGCATGAGGAACATCCTGCGTGAGGGCCAGCGCACCCCGATGAACGAACTCTTCGCTGAGGTGCGCGCCGAGGAGACGCTGCTCGCAGCTGTCGAGCGGAGCGGTTACGGCGGGCCGAAACGCTCCGGCACCGGCGTAGGCATCGCGATGTGTGCGCGCCCGGCGGGCGGGGGTGAGTCGTACGCGGAGGTAGTCCTCAACGCCGACGCATCGGTCATAGTCTGGACCCCGATCTTCGAACCGGGCACGGGCGCGTACACGATGTTCGCACAGGTCGCCGCCGAGATGCTGGGGGTGAGAGTCGATAGCGTGAGTGTTCAGGTGTGGAACACCGATGCCGTCCCGTTCGATTCCGGTGTTGCTGGCAGTCGCACGACGCGGATGGCGCTGCCCGCGGTACACGAGGCGGCAGAGGCCGCGTTGAACGGATTGTTGTTGGCCGCCTCAGCGCAGACCGGCTGGCCGGTCGACGAGTTGACCAGCAAGGACGGACAGATATGGCACGGCGGAGCTGAGCCGGTGTCGTGGGCGAGCGTCATCGAGACCGCTGGGGGCTCGATCAGCGGCAGAGGACACTCGCAGGTCACTGGCCAGCCGGAGCACACGGCGTTCGCCGCGCAGGTGGCTGAAGTGAAGGTTGACGTGGAGACGGGCCAGGTCACACTGCTGCGGTTCACGAGCGCGCATGACGTTGGCGCCATCATCAATCCCATCGCGCATCAGGGGCAGATCAACGGCGCTGTCGTCATGGGCTTCGGCTATGCGCTGCAGGAGGAGCTCCTGACGGATGCGGGCAAGGTCACGACGCTCTCGCTGGCGGACTTCAAACTGCCGAACGTGGCCGACCTCCCTACCCTCGAGACAGCGCTCGTCACGTCTGCTGTCGGGGCAGCGCCATACAATGCCAAGGCCATCGGCGAAGTGCCTCTGCTTGCCGTCGCGCCCGCTATCGCCAACGCGGTCCGTGATGCCACGGGCGTTCGCATGAAGGAGTTGCCGCTCACCGCAGAACGTGTGCTGACGGCACTCAGGGAACAGAGCGCCTAGTCCGCCTCGACCTGCGAACTCAGTAGCGTGATGAGCGAAGAGATGTCGCTTTCGCTCAGTCCGCGAGCCAACCCTTCGTCGAACAGCGCACGAGTGCGTTGCACGAGTGGCAGCGGAACACCAAGGTCGGCTGCCGCATCCTCCACGAGGCCGAGGTCCTTGGCGAGCAGCCGCACCGGTGCGAGCGAGCCGTAGTCGCCCGAGAGCATCATCGGCCCATTGCGCGTGAGCATGCCGCTGGCACCCCAGGAGGTTGCGAGCACGTCGAGCAGCTGCCGTCCATCCGCTCCCGCCGACGTGCCGAACAGGAACGCCTCGCACGCCGCCATCGTGTGGATGCCGACGAGCAACTGGTTCGTGAGCTTGACGACGCTGCCCTGCCCCACGGGCCCCACGAGGTTCAGGCTCGCACCCATCGCTTCGAGCACTGGATGCGCCGTCTCGAAGTGTTGCTCATCGCCACCTGCCATGATGGTGAGCGTACCGCTCTCCGCGCGTTCCACGCCGCCGGAGACCGGCGCATCGAGATAGCCCGCGCCGCGCTGTGCTGCTGCCTCTCCCACGCGCACCGCGAGCGACGGCGCTATCGTGCTGTGCTCGATGAGGATCTGTCCTGCCCGCGCGTTGGCCGCAAGCCCGTCTGTGCTGAGGTAGACGGCTTCCGATGTCGCGACGTCCGGCAGGCACGTACAAACGATGTCTGCGCGTGCCGCCATGTCCGCGAGCGAGGCGGCTTCCTCCGCCCCCGCCTCGATGAGCGCCTCGACCGGCGGACGCGAGCGCGACAGCACCAGCACGGAGAACCCGGCGCTGAGCAGGTTCAGCGCCATGGGCTTTCCCATGCGTCCCAGCCCTACGAATCCAACGGTGGTACTCATGAGTTGAGGATACGCCAACGGCGTCTCCCCGCGCTTTGACACGCCACGTCCGCTCCCGTACAGTTGCACCGGCGTAACGCACAGGAGGGAATACGTATGGCCACCGCGCCCGCACAGGTACAGCAGTCCTACGTTCGCAAGCCTCAGTTCTACGACCAGTGGATGGAGGCGCAGGACATCCCCATCTACCGCGATTACTACATCGAAGATGGACGCACCATCGAACTCGGCTACTGGAAGGAGCGAGGTCACAACGCAGCGTTCCTGCAGCTCGCCGGACAGGAGGGCGTCTCAGAGGCGCGCATCACCGAGGTCCCCGCGGGCGGCTCCGTTCCCCCGTTCAAGATGACACTGGAAGACGTCGTCTACGTCCTCAGCGGGCGCGGCGTCACCACCATCTGGAAGGACGGCGGCGAGAAGCACTCGTTCGAGTGGACCGACCACGCGATGTTCCGCATCCCTGGCAACTACTGGGTGGAGTACGCGAGCATGTCGGGCGGTCAGCCCGCACGGCTGCTGCACTACAACAACATGCCCATCGCGATGTCCGCCGCGAAGGATGCGAACATCTTCTTCAACACATCGCTCCAGCCGCAGGAAGAGTTGATCTCTTCCGACGAGTTCTACTCGGATGCCGTGGTCGTGGACAACGACCCGTCCGGGCGCGGCATGGTGCGCCAGTACTGGGTGGGCAACTTCTTCCCGGACATGCGCGCGTGGGACAGGCTCGTCCCGTTCAAGGGCCGTGGCGCGGGCGGTACGACCGTGTTCGTGCAGTACCCCGGTTCCGAGCTGACGGCGCACATGTCAGTGTTCCCCGCGAAGACCTACAAGAAGGGCCACCGCCACGGCCCTGCGTATGTCATCGTCATCCCGGCGGGCGAGGGCTTCTCGGTCATGTGGCCGGAGGGACAGGACAAGGTGTTCATCCCGTGGCATGAGGGCAGCATCTTCGTGCCGCCGAACCGCTGGTTCCACCAGCACTTCAACGTGGGCGAGCACCCGGGACGCTACCTCGCGTTCCACCCCCTGCCCCAGTTCACGGGGGCCATGAGCGAGAAGGTGGACCGCTCCGATGACCAGTACGAGTACCACCAGGAGGCGCCGGAGATCCGAGAGCGATTCGAGGCTGAGCTCGCCAAGCGAGGGCTGAAGAGCGAGATGCCACCCGAGTGCTACTCGGACCCCAACTACAAGTTCGAGAACGAGAAGGACTGATCCCAAGGGCATCAGAGAATCGTTGAGAGGGGCCGGTACACCGGCCCCTCTCTCTTTGTATACGGAGGCACACGATGGCAGATGAAATCACGTTCGAAGCAGTCACGCCCGCTCATCCTGACGCGGAGGCCCTGATGGCCCTGCTCGATGCGGAGGTGCTGGATATCTACTGGGACGCCGGCGACATCGAGACTGGCGCGCTCAGTGACGAACTGAAGGCAGTATTCGACGGTGTCTTCCTCGTCGCCCGGCGGAACGGCATTCCAGTCGCGTGCGGTGGAGTGCTCCTGCTCGATGACACAACGTGCGAGTTGCGGCGCGTGTACGCAGTGCCCGAGGAGCGTGGCTCAGGGCTGGCGCGGGAACTCGTCGCCCGGTTGGAGCAAGCGGCGTCCGATTGCGGGGTGTCTCAGATACTCTTGGAGACTGGCGACCGCCAGACCCGGGCGATCGGTTTCTATGAAGCGCTCGGCTACACGCACATCCCGGTGTACGGCGAGCACGAGGGGAAATGGTGGGCCGTCTGCTATGAGAAACGCATCCTGCCTGCGAGCATCACGTTCGAACCCGCCACGCCAGACGCACAGGAGGTCGCAGCGCTCCTTGCTGCGTATGAGGTGGAGTTCCTGTCGCGGAATACGGTCGAGGAATCGGGCTGGACCGGGGAGGCTGTGCACCAGCATATCGCGGCCATGCTGCTCGTTCGCCGCAACGGTCGACCCGTTGGGTGCGGCGGCTTGCGGATACGGGATGCCGCCACAGCCGAATTGAAGCGTATGTACGTCATCCCGGAAGAGCGTGGCAGAGGCATCGCGACTGGGCTCGTGGCCCGGCTGGAGCGTATGGCCCTCGAACGCGGTGCAACACGGATGGTGCTCGACACCACGGTGCACATGACGAACGCCATCCGCCTCTACGAGCATCTGGGGTACGTGCCCACGGATCCGTTCGGCACCTCAGCGCCCGCTTTGGTCTACTACGAGAAGCCGCTGGTCTAGTCGCGGATGTCCTGAAGGAACATGGCGGTCGGCATCTCGTGGCCGAGGCCCATCTCGCGCGCCTTGTCGTAGACCACCTTCCCGACCGCGGCGAACTGGAGGCCCTGGTTGCCGCCGTTCAGGTAGAGCGTGATGTCGTCGCGCGACGTGCGCCCGTCCACGACGCTGTTCACGACGTCGGTGAACGTTGGGTAGGAGGATGTGCTGAATCGCCGCATACCCCCTCCGCTCGGGGGCAGGCGCTTCATCTCCTCCTCAGTTCCCGCCACGAACGCCACGGGGCTGTGGCCGCGCCCGTACTGGATGCGCGGGTCTTCCTCCAGCTTCGCACCTGCGATGCCCTGACGGATGATGACATTCGCCTTCTTGAACACGGCCTCGTCGAGCTCGTAGCCGCCCAGGTTGGTCACGTGCATCCCCGGCTCCAGCCATTCGCCGTTGAACACCGGTTGCATCGCGTCCGTGCAGGTGGAGACGATGTCCGCGCCGCGCACGGCGGACTCCGGGTCGTCCACCGGCTCGATGTCGATGTCGAGCAGGTCCATCATCTCGGCCGCGTACGCCTCGCGGTTGCGCTTCGTGGGGCTGTAGACGCGCACCTTCTCGATGGGGCGCTCGTTGCAGAACGCCCTGAGGTATGTCCGCGCCATGCCTCCTGAACCGAGCATCCCCACGACCCGCGAGTCCTCCCGCGAGAGGTAGCGCGCGCCGAGGCCCCCACCCGCGCCGACGCGCATGTGCTGGAGTTCGCCGTCATTGATGATGGCGAGCGGCTCTCCGTTGACCGTGCTGAACAGGAAGATCAGCCCGCAGTATGTGCCGGGCTCGACGCAGTGCTTCTCTTCCGTCCAGTTGCCGTTCTCGTCCTCCGGCCAGGAGACGATGTCTGACTTCATGCGGATGGCGAACACACCGAGGTCGCGGCTCGCGCCTTCCATCGTGCCCCAGCGGTAGTAGTCTTCCTCCCTGCCGGTGGGGACGTACATGTCGATGCGCGGACGGTGGATCGCCGCGCCGTCGACCAGTCCGCGGAATGCGGTGTCCTGGGAATCGATGGCGTCGCCGATGGTGAGTATCTGCTGGACGGTTGCGTTGTCTATGAACAGCATAGTGTGCTCCTTTGTGTTCAGTCAGGATCCGGGACCGGAGTCGTCCTCGTAGTTCTACTCCCCTCAACGGATTCTCACAAGCACGGCCATATCCCGGCTCGGAGACTCCCCTGCCGGTACGCAGGTTCGCTAGAATGGAGATAGTACCCCTGTCCCGTGGAGGCGGCATGACGACCCGGACGAGCGCTCCCCCCGACGAACTCTGCATCAACTCCATCCGCTTCCTCTCGATAGACGCCGTCCAGAAGGCGAACAGCGGACACCCCGGCGCGCCGATGGGCGCAGCCCCCATGGCCTACGCGCTCTGGGACAGGTTCCTCAAGCACAACCCCGCCGACACATCGTGGCCCGACCGCGACCGTTTCATACTCTCCGCGGGCCATGCTTCCATGCTCATCTACTCCCTGCTCCATCTCACCGGCTACCCGGTCACGCTTGACGACATCCGGGAGTTCCGGCAGTGGGAGAGCAGGACGCCGGGCCATCCTGAGTACGGCCTGACGCCTGGTGTCGAGGTAACGACTGGACCACTCGGCCAGGGGTTTGCGAACGGTGTTGGCATGGCCTACGCGGAGCGGCTGCTCGCGGAGCGGTACAACCGGCCCGGTCACGAGATCGTCGATCATTACGTCTACGGCATCTGCTCGGACGGCGACCTCATGGAGGGCGTTGCATCGGAGGCGGCGTCCTTCGCGGGCACGCACAAGCTCGGCAAACTCATCTACCTCTACGACGACAACGGCATATCGATAGAGGGCGACACGGACGTTACGTTCCTGGAAGACGTGGGCGCGCGTTTCCGGGCCTATGGCTGGCACGTCGTAGGGCCGATAGACGGCATGGACCTGCCTTCGGTAGAGGCCGCGTTGCGCGAGGCGAAGGCCGAACATGAACGGCCCAGCCTCATCGTGGCACAGACGACTATCGGCTATGGCAGCCCGAACAAGGCGAATACGGGCGGAGTCCACGGGGCGCCGCTCGGCACGGACGAGGTCACGCTTACCCGTGAGACGCTGGGCTGGTCGTACGAGCCGTTCATCGTGCCGCAAGAGGCGCTCGACCACATGCGGCTCGCTCTCGACCGCGGCGCGGATGCGCAGGCAGACTGGGAGCGGCGCTTCACCGGGTACCGCGCCGCCTACCCTGCCGAGGCCGCGCAGCTGGAAGCCGACCTCAACGGCGACCTGCCGGAAGGCTGGGCCGATGGGTTGGGTGACCTGTTCGCGAACGAGGAGAAGCCCCTGGCGACGCGCGAGGCCGGAGGCCGTGCGATGAACGCCATAGCCGAGCGCCTGCACACGCTCGTGGGCGGCTCCGCCGACCTCGCGCCCTCCAATAACACCATTATCAGGGAGTACGTGAACACGGACGGCGAGAAGGTCGCGCCGCACAACATGCACTTCGGTGTGCGGGAGCACGCGATGGGCTCCATCGCCGGTGGGATGGCGCTGCACGGCGGGGTCATCCCCTACACGGGGACGTTCCTCATCTTCTCCGACTACATGCGCCCACCGATGCGCCTCGCGGCGCTGATGGGCCTGCGCGTCATCTACGTGTTCACTCACGACTCCATCGGGCTGGGCGAGGACGGTCCGACGCACCAAGCGGTGGAACAGCTCATCGGGTTGCGCTGTGTGCCGAACATGGTGGTGCTGCGGCCGGCTGAGGCCACCGAAACGGCGGTGGCCTGGCGAGCGGCGATCGAACGCAAGACCGGCCCCACCGTTCTCGTGTTCACGCGGCAGGGCCTGCCGGTGCTGGACAGGAGCGTCTACCCCTCCGCAGAGGGCGTGCTGCGCGGCGCGTACGTGCTCTGGGAGTCCTCCGAGGACCCGGAGGTCATCCTCATCGCAACGGGGTCAGAGGTGCAGATAGCGCTCGATGCCGGTAGAGCGCTCGCAGAGAAGGGCATCGCGGCGCGGGTAGTCTCGATGCCGTCGTGGGAGTTGTTCGACGCTCAGCCGAAGGAGTACCGGGACGCCGTACTCCCGCCTGCTGTCGGCGCGCGCGTATCGGTCGAGGCCGGACGGACGATCGGCTGGGAACGATACGTGGGCACAGGCGGTATCTCGATCGGGGTGGACACGTTCGGCGCGTCCGCTCCGTACCAGCGCATCTACCAGGAGTACGGCCTCACGGCAGAGCGCGTGGCTGAGGCTGCGGGATCGCTCGTGCGCAACGGAACGTAGTGCTGTTGACGCTTGCTCTATACTGCCCCCGGCTCGTGACACGGAACAGCGGAAACGACGGACACGCATGACGCAACGAACGCAACAACCCACCTCCCCTCTGGGTCCACACCAACGGACCGTTACGAATGCGCTGACGCGGCTCGCGCGCAGCAACGTCATGGCGCGTATCTGGGACAAGGACCACACGGTCTGGAAGGACGACCCGACCGAGATCACAGACCGGCTCGGCTGGCTCACCATCTCGCGCGACATGACGGAGCACGCGAGCGATCTGCGTTCATTCGCCGAGGAAGTACGCGACGAAGGCATCCGCGACGTGGTGCTGTTGGGCATGGGCGGAAGCAGCCTCGGGCCGGAGGTGCTGCGGCAGTGCATCGGCAGCGCGGAAGGTTTCCCTGCCCTCACTGTGCTCGACTCCACCGTCCCCGCACGGGTGGGGACGGTGACGCGCTCCATAGACCCTGCGCGAGCGCTCTTCATCGTGTCGTCGAAGTCCGGCGGCACCATAGAACCGAACTCCTTCTACAAGCACTTCCGCGGACTGGTCGAGACTGCCGTAGGCACGGAGCGGGCAGGCAAGCATTTCGTTGCGATCACGGATGCGGGCACGTCGCTCGCGGCGCTCGGCGCTGCGGACGGCTTCCGCCGCGTATTCGAGAACCCGCCGGACCTGGGCGGGCGCTACTCGGTCGGCTCGTTCTTCGGCCTTGTGCCTGCCGCACTGTGCGGCATGGACTGCGGCAAACTGCTGGACCGCATCTCGCAGATGGCGGCCCGGTGCGAAGCCGGGACTGGCGTACGCAACAACCCCGGCGGCTGGCTCGGCGCGGCGATCGGCGCGCTGGCCCTGGAAGGACGCGACAAGTTGACGCTTGCCGCATCGCCGGAGGTCGCGAGTTTCGGCCTGTGGGTCGAACAGCTCATCGCGGAGAGCACCGGCAAGGATGGCAAGGGGATCGTTCCCGTAGTCAACGAACCGCTGCTCGAACCTGACGCCTACGGGGACGACCGCCTCTTCGTGCACATGCGTCTCTCCGGTGGCGACAATGCGGCGGCAGACGTGGCGCTGGAGCGGGTTCGCGACGCGGGGCATCCTGTCGTTACGTTGGAGATGGACGACGCGTACGACGTCGGGGCAGAGTTCTTCCGGTGGGAGATGGCCACTGCGGTGGCGGGGCACCTGCTTGCCATCCAGCCTTTCGACCAACCGAACGTGCAACAGGCGAAAGACATGACGAACCGGGTCCTTGAAACCTATGTGAACGAGGGCGCTCTGCCCGGCGCGGAGGAAGGCTCCGTTCACGGCCTGCTCGATCTGGCGAACGAGGGCGAATACCTCTCCATCATGGCTTACGTGGAGGAAACGGACGGCGTGACGAACGCCGTGAACATGCTGCGCCAGTACGCGATGCGCAAGCACCGCATCGCAACGACACTCGGCTACGGCCCTCGCTTCCTCCACTCCACAGGCCAATTGCACAAGGGCGGACCGAACACGGGCCTCTTTCTCCAGGTAGCGGCGGATGTCCGCTCGGACATCCCCATACCGGGCGAACGTTTCAGCTTCGGTACGCTTGCGGCTGCCCAGGCTATCGGCGACTACGAGGCGCTCAAGGAGGCCGGACGACGGGTCGTCCGCATCAACCTGGGCGGAGACGCGGAAGCGGCGGTGCTGCGGCTGCTCGGAAGTCTGTAAATCGGCGGGCCATGACCAGGACGACGATCGTCATCTTCGGTGGAACCGGCGACCTCGCCCAGCGCAAGCTGATCCCTGCCCTCTACAACCTGCAACGCAAACACCGGGTCAGGGACGAGGTGAACGTCGTAGGTTTCGCTCGCGCCCCGTATGACGACGACTCCTACCGTGACCTGCTGCGCGAAGGTGCGCGCGACCTCGGCGGGCTGAAGGCAACACCGGAGGAGTGGGCGGGGTTCGCACACTGCATGCACTACGTTTGTGGGGACCTGGGCGAAGCAGCCTCGTTCCAGGAGTTGGGGCGCAAACTCACAGAGATCGAGGGACAGGAAGGAGCGAACCGCCTCTTCTACTTCGCCATCGCCCCTTCCCTGCATCAGAAGGCGGCGGAGGGTCTGCGTGATGCGGGACTGACCGCAGAGGAGAGCGGCTGGCGCAGGGTCATCATCGAGAAACCGTTCGGCAAGGACGAGGAGTCCGCGCGCGAGCTGAACCGGGCGTTGCACAACGTCTTCCGCGAGGACCAGACGTTCCGCATCGATCACTACCTCGGCAAGGAGACCGTGCAGAACCTGCTCGTGCTGCGCTTCGGCAACGCCATCTTCGAGCCGCTCTGGAACCGCAATTTCGTGGACAACGTGCAGGTCACGGTATCCGAGTCCGTGGACGTGGAAGGACGCGCGGGCTACTACGATTCCTCCGGCGTCGTGCGCGACATGATCCAGAACCACCTCATGCAACTGCTCTGCCTCGTGGCGATGGAACCACCTGAATCGCTTACCGCCGACTCGGTGCGCGACCGCAAGGGAGACCTGCTGCGCGCGGTGCGCCGCTGGACCCCGGAGGAGTTCCGCGAGCACGCCGTCCGCGCCCAGTACGAAGGCTACCGCGACGAACCGGGTGTTGAGCCGGGTTCAGTGACGCCCACCTACGCCGCGCTCCGGCTCTACGTGGACAACTGGCGCTGGCAGGGCGTCCCTTTCTACCTCCGCTCCGGCAAGGCGATGGAGGCGAAAGTCTCAGAGATCATCATCCAGTTCAAGAGTCCACCTCTCTCGATGTTTCAGCGCCTCGGCGGGAGCGGGTTCGCGCCGAACATCCTCTCCATCTGCGTTCAGCCGGACGAGGGAGTCCACCTGCAGATAGACAGCAAAGCAGTCGACGCCGGGTTCATCTCGCATCCCGTCGATCTGAACTTCCACTATAAGAATGAGCTCCGCCTCGGTCAGGAGTTACCGGAGGCGTACGAACGGCTGTTGGAAGATGCGATGCAGGGCGACGCGGGCCTCTTCATCCGCGCCGACCAGATCGAAGAGGCGTGGAACATCGTCGACCCGCTCCTCAAGTGCTGGGAGTCCCCTGAAGCCAGCGTACCGGAGACGTACGCCCAGGGTACATGGGGCCCGTCAGGCTCGGCGCAGCTATTGGCCCAGGACGGCTTCCTCTGGCAGACACTCTGCGGCGGGCACTAGCCGCGCGGCGCGCCGCGCATCCACAGCGACGGTACAGCGGCGAGCACCACGAGCACCAGCCCGGACCTGAAGAAGAGCCTGAAGACGTCGAACGACGCGTTGGAGATGCCTTCCTCGTACGCCGCGACGCGGTCCGAGAACGCCCCTGCGCTTTCCCCGGGCAACTGTATCGGTACCGGCAGGCCGCCTGCGAGCGACTGCAGGTAGTCAACGCCCAGAGCGGACATCGCCGCAAGCCCGGCCGTCATACCGAACATGCGTGAGGCCGTTATCCAGGCCGCGGCGGTTGCCCGGTATTCGCTCTCTGCAGCTTCGACCGCCGCGACGGTGAACGGCGCGATGAGCAGCCCGAAACCGAGGCCGCCTATCGCAAGGTGCAGGGTGAGGCGCGGGTCGGCTATCGTCTCGTCCCACGTCGTGAGCAGTACGAAGCAGACCGCCGCAAGTGCGAGCCCCACCAGCGCGGGAACACGGACGCCGATGCGCGATGCGGCATAGCCGCCGAGGAGCGCACCGAGGGGTATCGCGCCGGTGAAGCGCATCAGCCTCAGGCCACCCTCCAGTGGCGGTTCGCCGAGCACCGTGTCCGTCATCAGCGGAACGGTGACGAGGATGAGCACCAGCGCGCCGCCCGCGAGCAGTTGCGCGCTCATCGCCGCGGCGAAACTCCGCGCCCGGAAGAGCGCCATGCTCACGACCGGGGCCAGCGCTCGCCGCTCCGCGAACGGCAGCGCGACGAGCAGCAGTACGCCCACGCCTATGAGAACGTAGGGCAGGACGGAACCTCCGCCGAACAGCGAGCGTTGGGCGAGCCCGCCGGTCAGCAGCGACAGCCCGCCCGCGAGCAGCACCCCGCCGGTCACGTCGAGGCGTCCGCCGGAGCGCCCTGCCTCCGGCATGCCGAGGAGTGCGACTGCCAGCACGGCCACGATGGGCAGGTTGCTCCAGAACACCCAGCGCCACCCGATCCAGTCAACGATCAGCCCGCCGTAGAGCGGGCCGAGCACGCCGCCCGCTTCGGCCGCCGCGCCGACGATGCCGAAGACGATGGCGCGCCGCGCCGGAGGTAGCCCTTCGCCCGCGAGCGCTATCGCCGCCGGGACGAGCGCCCCGCCTCCCACGGCCTGCACAACGCGCGCCGCGATGAGCCAACCAAGGTTCGGAGCGAGCGCGACGGCGGCGGAGCCTACGCCGAAGAGGAGCATCGCGCCGAGGTAGAGGCGCCGGTAGCCGTACACGTCCCCTGCCCGACCCAGCAGCGGCATCGCCACCGTGAACCCGAGCAGGTACGCCGTCACCACCCACGCGAGGTCGTTCAGGCGGTCGATGCTGATCCCCAGGTCCACCATCACCGCGGGGAGCGCCGTGACGACCGACGTTTGGTCGAGTGAGGCGAGGAACACGCCCGCACAGACGACCACGAGCGTGGCGTTGGGTGAGAGCCGGAGCGGCATGCGAGTGGACTCCGGAGAGGCCATTCCCCTGCCTAGGCCGGAGGCTCGATGGCGACGGGTTCGTCGAACTGGGAGAGTTCCAGCACACGCACGATGTCCGGCGTGTCAGCTTCCACCAGCCTGCCCGTCAGGCGCACCTTCCGGACGAGGTAGTCGTCACGCCCGGTCCAGACTTCCATGTGCAGCGTCTCGCCCTCCGGAGCGCCGGGCACGAGCCCGCGCATCGAAGTTGATGGGGTCGTGCCGGTGAGCTTATGCACGGGCGCGCCGTCCACTGAGCCGCCGTCGGTGAGATCGAGTCCGCCGAGCGAGGCGAGTGCGTCCGCGATGCTGCCGTTGATGTTGGCGAAGTTGATGGCGAGCGTTCCTGCGGGGAGGTGCTGCCAGGCCATGCTGATGCGGTCGCGCAGGTGTGTCGTCTCTCCGTACTGGATGATGTCCAACTCAAGCGCGGCGTTACCGAAGAGCGCGCTGGTGGCCTTGGCCACGAACTCCGCCTTGTCGGGGAAGATCCCATCTCCTTCCGCCTCGGTGAGCGTTGAAGAGAACCCGATATCGGTGCCGCCCTGCTCGTGCGTTACGCGGAAATGGACGGTCGAGAGGTCGCGCAGGGCATCGGCCGAACGGTCGCGCACGTCCTCTGCCGTGATGGCCGGCGTCGGGGTGGGGGTCGGTTCTGACGCGCAGGAAACGGCGAGCAGCGCGGCGGTTACCACAAGGGCAACCGCCGCTACTCCGCTGTGCAATGTCGTCCGCACTACTGCTCGTCGCTGCCGGATGCCGTGGCCTGCGCTCCTTGCAGGAACGGCTGCAGCATGGACGTGAACTCCATCGGGAAGATCCACTTGGTGGAGGGACTGCCGCCGATGTCCTTGAGGGTGTCGAAGTATTGCAGGCTCATCGTGCGAGGGTCCGCCTGCATCGCTACCTCGTTGATGCGCTGCATCCCTACGCTGAAGCCCTCGGCGCGCAGGATGGCGGCCTCGCGGTCGCCCTGTGCCTCCAGGATCGCGGCCTGTTTGGAGCCTTCCGCGCGCAGCACGGCGGCCTGCCGCTCACCCTCGGCCCGGTTGATCTCGGCGTCGCGTTCGCCTTCCGCCTCGGTGACGGCGGCGCGGCGCGTGCGTTCGGCGGAGAGCTGGCGGTTCATCGCATCCTGCACGTCGCGCGGGGGCTCGACCTCCTTGATCTCGACACGCGTGACCTTAACGCCCCAGTTGACCGTAACCTCGTCCAGCTTCACCTGGAGCTGCGAGTTGATGCGCTCGCGCTTGGAGAGCACGTCGTCCAGGTCCATCTCGCCGACGACGGCGCGGAGCGTTGTCATGGAGAGCGCCTGCGCGGCTGCGCCGAAATCGCTCACGTTCAGGATCGTGTCCTGCGGCCTGTCCTCGATTACGCGCATGTAGACGAAGAAGTCGATGTCTATCGGCGCATTGTCCCGGGTGATGCTCGTCTGGCGCGGGATAGGCACGGGTATCTCCCGAAGGTCCGCGGTGCTCGAACCGTTGTTGACGAACGGCCAGAGCCATCGGATACCCGGCCCGCGCGTGCCCGTGTACGAGCCGAATGTGAACACCACGAGCCGCTGATACTGCTTGATGACGTTGATACCCCAGTTAGCCATGCGCTACTCCTCCTTCGTTCCTTCCGCTTCAGTTGCTTCCGTGCGTTCCACTTCCAGGAGCGCGCCGTGCTCCGTCCGCACGATGACGGACGCCCCGCGCTCGACATGCGAGCCGTCCGTGGCGCGTGCGTTCCAGGTTTCGCCTCGCACGCGCACCTTCCCTTCGGGTGACAGGGCTGTCGATACCATACCAGTCATACCGATGAGGATGGGCTCTGGCGAACCCCGCCTGAACTGCGCACGGCGCGTGCGCCCCACCTCTCTCGTGAAGAACAGGACACCGATGCCCAGCGTGGCCGCGACCGGTGAGATGGCCCACCAACTCACGCTGATGTTCGGCAGAACCGGCGACGGTGTGCCGAAATGGGAGAAGAGCAGGATGCCGCCGAGCACGATGGCCGCGACGCCCAACGCACCGAAGACACCGAAGCCGTCGATGTTGAACTCGATGCTGAACAGCACGAACGCCAGCAGGATGAGCGCGGCGCCCGCCCAGTTCCCTGGCAGGCTTCCCAGCGCCGCGAGCCCCAGCACGAGCGCGACGAGGCCCGCTACACCCGGGAAGATGAGGCCGGGATTCCAGAACTCGACGAACAGTCCGAGCCCGCCGAGCGAGATGAGCAGGAAGGCGACGTTCGGGTCGGCGATGTAGGAGAGGATACGGTCGAACAACCCCATGCGGACGTTCCGCACCGGCGCGTCCGCCGTGTGCAGCGCCACGCTGCGCTCGCCCTCGGAGGTGACGATGACGACGGTGCGCCCGTCCACCTGCTTCAGCAGGTCGTTGACGTTGACTGCAACCACGTCCACGATACCGAGCGCCAGCGCTTCCTCGGTCGTGTATGACTTTGCCTCCAGCACCGTCGCCTCCAGCGGTTCGGACGGTCTTCCGCGTGTTTCGGCGATGGCGCGGATCAGCGCCGCCGTGTCCTCGAACACCTTGTCTTTGAGCGTCTCGTCAATGTCCTCGCCCTGCCCACCGACCGGGCTCGCTGCACCGATATTCGTGCCCGGCGCCATCGCCGCGACGTGTCCTGCAGCGGTGATGAACGTTCCGGCGGACGCTGCGTGCGCCCCCTGTGGCGATACGTAGACGATCACGGGTACGGGCGCGGAGAGGAGGGACTCGGTGATGTCCCTCGTCGCGCTTAGCAGGCCGCCGGGCGTGTCGAGCGTTATGACGACGGCCTCGGCGCCGCTCCGCTCAGCGTCTCCGAGCGCACGCGTGATGTAGCGGTCGGTGATGGGGCTGATGATGCCGTCCACCTCGACGACGTGCACTTCACGCGGTTGGACCTGGGCCAGCGCAGCGCCCGCCATACCGACGGCTACGAGGAATATGCTCGCCGCAAGCCAGGCAACTCTCAACCGTGCGAGGAGAGTCGGACGCGACCGGGAGCGGGCTGCGGGCAGACGCGGCATCGAAGGCCTCCGCCTTCATTGTAAGGCTTCCGGCCTCCCCGCTCTGCCAGCGCGTGTCAGTTAACGTTGAAGTAGAGCGTGTCCGGGTTGTCCACGAGGATCTGCTTCTGGATGGCCGGGTCGTTCGTGTACATCCCGAACAGGTCGACGAGGTGACCATCGTTCGGCATGTGGCGCACGTTGGGGTGCGGGAAGTCGGTGCCCCAGAGCACCCGCTCCGGCGCCGCGGCGATGAGCGCCTGCGCGAACGGCACCGAGTCCGTGAACGGCGGGCCGTCGGTCGAAACGCGCTCGCCGCCGCAGATCTTCACCCACGCGTCTGGGCGTTCCATCAGGCGCAGCAACTCCTGGAACGGCGTCTGCTCGAGGCCGTCGCCCGCCTTCACCCGCGCCATGTGGTCGATCACGAACGGCACGGGCAGGCCGAGCAGCAGCGGCGAGAGCTCGACGATGTCCTCCGCGTCGAGGTGGACGACGAGGTGCCAGCCCATCGGTGCGATGCGTTCCGCCATCCGTTTCACTACCTCAGGCTCCGGCACGCTCTCCAGGTGGCGCACGAAGTTGAACCGCACGGCGCGGATGCCGCCCTCGTGGTAACGGCGCAACTCCGCGTCGCTGACATCCGGTTCCACGATGCTCGTGCCCCGGTATGCCCCGTCCGACCATGCGATGGCGTCGAGCGTGGCATCCATGTAGGCGCCGTGGCAGCTGGCGTGGACGATGACCGCACGGGCGATGCCGAGGTGGTCGTGCAGTGCCTTCAGCGCCTCCTTCGGCGCGTCGGGCGGCGTGTAGGAGCGGTTCGGGTGGTACGGGAACGTATCGCCGGGGCCGAAGATGTGGCAGTGCGCATCGCACGCATTAGGAGGCAGTTGCAGATGCGGCTTTTTGGGGTTCGGGTCGGGTCCGGCGATCAGGCGTATCTCGCGCTCCGTCATCGTGCCGCTGCTCCGGTGAGAGCGCCCTGCCCCGCCCAGACCTCGGCAGGGATGTAGACCTCTCCTTCCATCAGTTTGCGTGCCGTCCGCAGCAGCGCGGCGCGTTCGATGGTGGGCTCAGCGTCGGTGCCGCCGACCTCGAGCTCGACGGCGAAGTCGCCGGTGGGGTGCTCCAGCAACAGCATCTTGCGGCGTCCTTCCGGGCGCACCGCGTAGTCGTAGGCTGTCGTGCCGGGGAAGACGGCGGCGGTTGCGACCGTCACCGCGGCGAGAACGCCGATGGAGGCATGGGCGACTTTCGGGATGTAGGAGCGCGTGCAGATGGCCCCCCCGTTGACCGGAGGAGCGAGCAGGAACATCTTCGGCACGACGTTGTCGGTCACGTCACCGAGGTTCATCATGTGGCCCACCTGCAGGCGGATGCTCTCGATGCGCTCCTTCAGCTCCGTGTCCGCGTTCAGTTCGTCGCGCGTCTCGTAGCCGGTGCGCCCGAGGTCCGAGGCACGCATCGCTACGACCGGCATGCCGTTGTCCATCAGCGAGCACTCGATGCCGTCGATCACGTCGACGCGGTTGCCCGTGGGGAAGAGCGCGCCGCAGAACGAGCCCGCCGTGTCCTCCACGTCGATCATGATGGGCGCGGAGGTGCCGGGGACGCCGTCGATGCGCGCGGAGCCCTGGTACTCCACCTGCCCACCCGGCGTCATGATGCGGGCGATCGCCCTGTCGCCGGAGTTGACCATGTGGATGCGCACCTCGGTCTCGCCGTCCACGGCGGGGATGAGGCCGTGCTCGATGGCGAACGGGCCGATGCCCGCGAGCATGTTGCCGCAGTTCGGGCTCACGTCCACGACCGCCTCGTTCACCACGACCTGCGCGAAGAGGTAGTCGACGTCACAGTCCTCCCGCGTCGGGGGGCTGACGATGGCCACCTTGCTCGTGAGCGGGTCGGCGCCGCCGAGGCCGTCGATCTGGCGGTCGTCGGGCGAGCCCATGACCGCAAGCAGCACCTTGTCGCGCGTCGCGGGGTCGCTCGGCAGGTCGGACGCGAGGAAGTACGGCCCCCGCGACGTGCCGCCGCGCATGAATACGCAAGGGATGGAAGTCTGCATGGCTCACATGCCTCCTGTATCTGGGCACGCCTTGTGGGCGCGAGTGACCTACACCCTGCTCTGCAACTGGTGGTAGCGGAACTTCTCGCGCGCAGCGTCGAGGCGTCCGCCCTTCATGATCTCGTTGCGGATGCGTTCCTCGGCCTCGTCGATCTCCTGCGCGGCCTTCAGCACTTCCTGCTCGTGCTCCTGCGCGATGACGAGCACGCCGTCGCCGTCGCCGAGCAGCAGGTCGCCCGGGAGCACGCGGACCTCGCCGAGCGACACCGGCTCCTGGTAGGCGTCGGCGCGAACGCGGTCCTTGCCGGTGCGCATGTAGGTGCCGCGCGAGAAGATGGGGTAGTTGAGCTTCAGGGCGCGGTTGGAGTCGCGGCAGACGCCGTGGATCACCGTGCCGCCGAGGTTGTTGCGGTCGGCCATGATGGTGAGGATGTCTCCCCAGACCGTGGCGTCGAGCCGTCCGCCGTTATCGATGACGACCACGCCGCCGGGCGCGACCTCGTCGATGTAATCGCCGACGCTCTCACCCTTGTGTCCGGCGGTCATCGGCTCGTTGCGAACGGTGTGTGCACGCCCGCAGAGCGTGAAGTCGCGGTCGACCGGTTTGATGCCGAAGCACTGTCCTATGAGGCCGAGCCTGTCCATCGCGTCGCTCACGGGCGTCGTGCCGAGTTTCGCGAACGCCTGCACCACGGGGTCGTTGGGGTCGAGGTAGCCTGCCATGTCACCTGCTCTCTTCCGGATAGTCTCCTCCGCACAGAAGGCGGAGGAGCGGTGCTAGGTTCCTACGAGCGAGCGCGCTCCGTCAAGCGCGAAGCGTCGCCAGCGCCAGCGCCGCGAGTGAACCAGCGCCGGCGCTCCACGCGATGCGTTCGTCGCCCGCCTTGAACCACGTCGCCTGGCGACGGATGAGGCGGTGCGTCGCGTTCTTCACCTGTTCCGCAGTCGCATCCAGCGTGATGTCCCCCTGTACGTATGCCGCGACCTCTCGGTAACCGACGCTGGAGAACGACGGCAGGTCATGGCCGTAACCCGCGTTCAGCAGTTCGCGCACCTCCTCCGGCCAACCGCCCTTGAGCATGGCGTCGACGCGGTCGTCGGCACGGCGGCGAAGCGCGGTGCGTTCAGGCGCGATGCCGAGCACGACGGGCTCGAACCCCGGCGGGGACTTCCGGCGCTGGCGCGAGAAGGGCGCGCCGGTCTCGTGCCAGACCTCCAGCGCCCGGACGACGCGCCGCACGTTGCGCGGGTCTATCATGTCCGCTGCGTTGGGGTCGATGGCGCGGAGACGCTCGTGCAGCGCCTCTGGCCCATGCTGGCGCGCCTCCTCGGCGAGTTCGGTGCGCAGTTGAGGGTTCGGGGGTACGGCGGGCGCGTGCCAGCCCTCGACGAGCCCCCAGGCGTACTGCCCCGTGCCGCCCACGATGACAGGGACGGCATCCCGCGATGCGATATCAGCGATGGCGGCGCGCGCCTCGGCAAGGAACCGCGCGAGGTTGTAGCGCTCGTCCGGCGCGGCGACGTCGATGAGGTGGTGCGGGACAGAGGCAAGGTCGGCGGACGCCGGTTTGCCGGTGCCGATGGACATACCCCGGTAGACCTGTCGGCTGTCGGCGTTGACGACCTCGATGCGCGCGCGGGTTGCGAGTTCCAGGGACGCGGCGGTCTTTCCGCTCGCGGTCGGCCCGACGATGAAGAGGACGCGCGGCCCGGCCATGACCTATCAGGCCGGCGCGAACGCCCTGACGATGGCGGCGAAGTCGGCCGCGACGAGGCTTGCGCCGCCCACGAGCGCGCCGTCGATATCCGGCTGGGCCGCGAGCGACTCCGCGTTACCGGGGTTGACGCTGCCGCCGTAAAGCACAGGCACGTCTCCGGCGTCCGCGTCCAGGGCAGCGCCCACCTCTGAGCGCACTACCGCGCACATCTCCTGCGCCATCTCGGGCGTCGCCGCCCTGCCCGTGCCGATGGCCCACACCGGCTCGTAGGCGACGACGATGCTGCCCGCCTGCTCGGGCTCCACGCCCGCCAATCCCGCTGACACCTGCCGCCGCACGACCGCCTTCGCCCGTCCCGAGTCGCGTTCGTCCATCGTCTCGCCGACGCACATGATCGGCGCCAATCCAGCCGCGAGCACGGCGTTCACCTTCGCGTTCACGAACGCGTCCGTCTCTCCGAACAGCTGCCGGCGCTCCGAGTGGCCAACGATGACGTAGGCACCGAGACCGGTGAGCATCCCCAGCGGGACCTCGCCGGTGAACGCGCCTTTCGCCTCAGGGTGGGCGTTCTGCGCTCCGACGCCGATGGCTGAGCCTGCAAGCACGCCCGCGACGGCGGGCAATGCCACGAACGGCGGGCAGACGACGCGCGTGACGCCGTCGATACCGCCGATGGCATCCATGAGGTCCGCGGCGAGCGCTTCAGCTTCCGTCACGGACGGCGGGTTCATCTTCCAGTTGCCTGCTACGAATGGCGTGGCCACGTCTTCTCCTCGATGCGGGTATGCCTTGTGTCTAAGCGTCGTCCAGTGCGGCGACGCCAGGCAATTCCTTGCCCTCCAGGAACTCCAACGACGCGCCGCCGCCCGTCGAGACGTGCGACATGCGCTTGGCAAGCCCCAGGTGGGCGATCGCCTCCGCGGTCGAACCGCCACCGATGACCGAGACGACGCTGCCGGACGCGACGGCCTCTGCCACGATGCGCGTCCCTTCGTGGAACGGCGGCACTTCGAAGACGCCCATCGGCCCGTTCCACACGACCGAGCCCATCGCCGCGAGCCGCTCCGCGTAGGACGCCGCCGTGCGCGGGCCGATGTCCAGGACCATCGCATCGATTGGAATCTCGCCGATGCCGACGACGGAGGTCGGTACGCCCGGCTCGATGCGTTCCGCGACGACGACGTCCTCCGGCAGCGTGATGGGCGTCGAGGCTGTCGCGGCGCGCTCCATCGTCTCGGCACAGAAGCCGATGAGGTCCTGCTCCAGCAAAGACGCCCCGATCTCGTAGCCCTGCGCCTTGAGGAATGTGCCCGCCATGCCGCCGCCGACGAAGAGTTCATCGGCGTGTCCGACCAGCCGTCCGAGCACCTGCAGTTTGTCGCTCACCTTTGCTCCGCCGAGCAAGGCCGCGAGCGGACGCGCGGGGTTCTCCAGCACGCCGCCGAGGAATGCGATCTCCTTCTCCATGAGCAACCCCGCCATCGCCGGGAGATGGTGCGCGACACCCTCCGTCGAGGCATGCGCGCGGTGCGCGGTGCCGAACGCGTCGTTCACGTAGCCGTCGGCCAGCGATGCAAGCGCCGCCGCGAACTCCGGGGTGTTCGCCTCCTCGCCGGGCCAGAATCGGATGTTGTCCAGCATCAGCACGCCGCCCGCCTCGAGCGCGGCCGCAGCAGCCTTCGCCTCGTCCCCGGGTGCGTCGTGCACGTAGCCGACCGGCGCGCCGAGCAGTTCGCCCAGCCGTTCGACGACAGGGCCGAGCTCCAGTTCCGGGGCATGCTTGCCGTCCGGGCGTCCGAGGTGGGTGCAGAGGACGACCGCCGCGCCCTGCCCGCGCAGGTGCTCGATCGTCGGCAGGGCCTCCCGGATGCGGATGTCGTCGGAGATGCGCATTGTTCCCCGCTCGAACGGGACGTTGAAGTCGACGCGGACGAGCGCGCGCTTCCCCTGCCAGTCGAAGTCCCTGAGCGTTCGTTTCATCTCCATGGTTCTCCCGCGAGTGCGCTGACGATCTCACCCCAGCCGTCGATCTGGATCATCGTCAGGTCGGTCTGTTCGAGCGCCTCGATGCTGGCGCGCATCGCCCTGTCTTTCGCGGTCTGCGTGCGTTCCTGCGCGCCCGACTCTTCCAGCACGACGCGGATGCCCGCGAGGTCGTCAGGCTCCATGACGCGCTTGAAGTAGTAGCCGCCGAGCGCGCGCTTCTGCGCAAGCGTTCCGTGCTGGAGTGCGGCGACCACCGGATAGAGCTTGCTCTTGTTCAGCGCGCGGCCTGTTTCCCCGCCCGCGCCCCAGAAGAGGCGTTCCTCGCTCGCGATGAGCGCCGCCACACCCATCTGGACGCCCGCTTCCCGGAAGGCCAGCACCGTGGCCTCGTCCGCTCCCGCAGCCACCGCGCCCAGCGCGAGTGCGCCGCCGGTGAGCGCGCCGTACTTCCCGCGCGCCATCCGCATGTACTGCTGCTCGGTCACGTCGACGCGCTCCTGCAGTTGGAGGTCGTGGTACTGCCCCTGGTAGTACTCCAGCGCGGCGGTGTCCAACTCTCTGAGCGTCGCGGGCAGCCGGGCAGCCGCATCGCCGCTGAGCGAGTCGAGTATCGAGAGACGCGCGAGCGCGTAGAGGCCGTCGCCGGCGTTGATCGCCTGCGCCGGGCCCCACACCCACCAGACCGCGTCCTGCCCCGCCCGTTGCTGCCTGGCCGTCTGCATGTCCTCGTGCACGGCTACAGACTCGCCCAGCAGTTCGATGGCCGACGCGCTCGGGGCGCTTTGTTCAGGGCCGCCGTCCAGCGACGCCGATGCTTCGAGGCAGAGCGCTGCGAGGGTACGGACGGCATCCGCGTTGCGCTCCTCGCCGGCGGCGTCCACCCAGCCGAGCTGGTAGCGCATCATCCGGTAGAGCGGGAGCGAGGGGTCGTTCGGCAAGTCGAGGCTCGCGCGCAACGCCCGTTCGACGAGCGACTGGTGCGCATGCAGGCTATCGGGTGTCCAGGGTGCGCCAGGCATGAGCGGGCGTCAGCAGGCGGGGGTGTCCGGCCCTGCCACGTCACAGACGTCGCGCATCTGTTCCAGGGAGATGCCGCCGGGCCGGAGTACCTTCGGAGGGTGCTGAGTCGTGTCAACGATGGTGGAAGGGACCGCGACGGGGCTCTCGCCGCCGTCCAGTATCATGCTGAGCCGGTTGCCGAGCTGCCGCTGCACCTCAACCGCGCTCGACGGCTCAGGTCCGTTGTGACGGTTGGCGCTCGTGCCCGTGATCGGCTTCCCTAGCGCCTGTACCAGGGTCTGAGGGCATGGGTGGTCCGGGAGGCGCACCGCTATCGTGTCGCCGCCGCCCGCGACGAGCGCGGGAACGTTCGGGTTGCGCGGAACGACGAGGGTGAGGCCGCCCGGCCAGAAGCGCTCGGCGAGCGCATAGGCGCTGTCCGACACCTCCGAGGCCAACTCGGGCAGCTGCGACTCCGATGCGATGAGCACCGGCAGTCCCTGGTCCCTGCTGCGGCTCTTGATGACGAAGACCATCGAGACAGCCGCGTGATTGAACGCCGACGCCCCGAGTCCATAGACCGTGTCCGTGGGAAACGCGACGACGCCGCCCTCGCGAAGGAGGATGGACGCGACGGAGCGGTTGTTGGGGTTGTCGGGGGCGAGGGGCATCAGGGGACCGTCCTTCCAGGTACGACGGAGGCGAGTATAGCACCGGCTACCTTCGCGCCCATGCGGCCGTTGCCGAAGGTGGGAGGAAGTAGCGCACAGTGATGTTTCGGGGGGAAAACGCTGCACATTTCTGCTCATCGCCCTGGTTTCACTTCTGGGGCCGGCCCTGGACATGGGCGTCCGGACTGCTCATTCCTGCTCATCCGCTGCTCATTCACCATGCACAACTGCTCATTTCCATCCATACCTGTCCACCTGCACCGTGTGGAACCGACGCAGGGGGAATCGAGAGTTCCCTGCCACAGATGCCACGACAGGGACAGCGTACGTGGACACGGCGCGACGGCGAAAGGGGCGCGTGTCACCTATCCCGGCCAGCGTTGACCGGCTGCCGTGCGGCATACTAAATTGCATACAGCGCATGGACTCGCCCAACGACAACGCCCCGCCGCCGCTCACCGACGGAACGCACCGGGTGTCGACGAGCGGCGACGTTGAAGTATCCACCTACCTGGGCATCGCCCAGGAACGCGAGCAAGCCCCCGGCGGGCGCCGGAGCGGCGGCGAGTCCTTACCCCTGAAGCCCGAAAGCATCGCCGTCATCGACTTCGGCTCGCAGTACAGCAGGCTCATCGCACGCCGCGTCCGTGAGCAGAACGTCTACTGCGAACTGATCTCCGCCACTGCTCCCCGCGCCGCCGTCGAAGGACTCGACCTGAAGGGCGTCATCCTCTCGGGCGGGCCAGCGTCCGTCTATGGCGAAGGCGCGCCGATGGCACAGCCCTGGGTGTTCGAGAGCGGCGTGCCGGTCCTCGGCATCTGCTACGGCATGCAGCTGCTCGCGCACCAGTTGGGCGGAAGCGTCATCCCCGCCACGGAGCGCGAGTACGGCTTCGCCGTCGTCCACAAGAACGACCCCAGCCCGCTCTTCGACGGGCTGGACGGTGAGACCGCGGTCTGGATGAGCCACGGAGACCGGATCGCCACGATGCCTCCGGGCTTCCGCGCGGTCGCCTACACGGAGAACTCGCCGATCGCGGCGATGGCGAACGACGCCGGCATGTACGGCATCCAGTTCCACCCGGAGGTCGCGCACACGCCGCAGGGCGCGGAGATCATCCGCAACTTCGCGTACAAGGTCTGCGGCGCGTCCGGTTCGTGGACACCCGGCAATTTCGTCGCGGAGACCGTGCAGCGCATCCGCGACCAGGTGGGCGACGGACACGTCATCTGCGCGCTCTCCGGCGGCGTGGACTCCGCCGTCACGGCGCGGCTCGTCCACGAGGCGATCGGTGACCAACTGACGTGCATCTTCGTCAACAACGGCCTGCTGCGCCGCGAAGAGCCAGAGCGCGTGCGCGCCGTGTTCGAGCGCAACCTCGGACTCAACCTCGTCTACGTGGATGCCAGCGAGCGTTTCCTGACCGCACTCGCTGACGTGACCGACCCGGAGCAGAAACGAAAGACCATCGGCGCGGAGTTCATCAACGTGTTCGAGGAGGAGGCCCGCACGATGGGAGCGGTGGACTTCCTCGCGCAGGGCACGCTCTACCCGGACGTGATCGAGAGCGAAACCGCGGAGCACAGCGCGTCGCACAAGATCAAGACGCACCACAACGTCGGCGGGCTGCCGGAACGGATGCAGCTGGACCTCGTGGAGCCGCTGCGCTACCTGTTCAAGGACGAGGTGCGGCTCGTCGGGTCTGAGCTTGGCCTGTCGCCGGAGATGATCAACCGCCAGCCGTTCCCCGGGCCTGGCCTCGCTATCCGCATCATCGGCGACGTGACGTACGACAAACTGGAGACGCTGCGCGCCGCAGACTGGATCGTGATGGACGAGATCAAGGGCGACGGCCTGTACGACCAGTTGTGGCAGAGCTTCGCCGTGCTGACCGACACGCGCACCGTGGGCGTGATGGGCGACCTGCGCACCTACCAGCACGTCGTTGCGTTGCGCGCCGTCACGAGCGAGGACGCGATGACGGCGGACTGGGCCCGCCTGCCCTACGAGACGCTCGCGCGGATATCGAACCGCATCGTCAACGAGGTGCCGAGCGTGAACCGCGTCGTCTACGACATCACGAGCAAGCCCCCCGGCACCATCGAGTGGGAGTAGACGCGATGGGCGTCGTCAATCTCAGGCGCGCGGTGAGAACGGTGTTCGGCGCGCTGGGCTTCACGTTCATCATCGGCGGACTCGCCATGGGCGTCGCGGGTGAATGGGAAGTGCCGGCCGTCTTCATCGCGATCGGCATCGGCATCGTCTCTCTCGTCATCGCGGTCGTCATGCTCCGGCAATCGAGGGACCGTTCGTGAGAGTGCTGGTCGTCGGGGGCGGCGCGCGCGAGCACGCCATCCTCTGGAAGCTGGTACAGAGCCCCCGCAGTCCGGAACTGTTTGCGGCGCCCGGCAACGCAGGCACCACCGCGGTCGCTACGAACCTCTCCATCGCCGTGACCGACTTCGACGCGCTCGTTGCCGCGGTCCGCGAGCAGAACATCGACCTCACGATCGTCGGGCCGGAGCTGCCGCTCACCGCCGGCATCGTGGACCGGTTCCGCCAAGAAGACCTGCGCATCTTCGGCCCGACCCAAGCCGCCGCCCGCATCGAGGGCAGCAAGTCGTTCGCTCGACACATCATGCGCGAGGCCGGGGCGCCGACTCCCGCGTTCGAGGTGTTCGACGATGCTGACGCCGCGCGGCGATACGTGCGCTCGCAGGGCGCGCCCATCGTCGTGAAGGCGGACGGCCTCGCGGCGGGCAAGGGCGTCGTCGTCGCACAGACCGTCGACGAGGCGATCGATGCCGTGGACGAGGCGATGGTGAACAGAGCGTTCGGGACGTCCGGCGAGCGGGTGGTCATCGAACAGTGCCTCGTCGGCCAGGAACTGAGCGTCTTCTGCTTCACGGACGGCGCGTACGCGTCGCCGCTCGTTCCCGCGTGCGATTACAAGCGCGTGTTCGACAACGACGAAGGCCCGAACACCGGCGGCATGGGCGGCTACAGCCCGCCGCCGTGGTGGGACCCCGGGATGGAGCGGCAGATACGCGAGACGTGCATCGAGCCGGTCATCCGCGAGATGGCGCGCCAGAGCTCGCCGTTCACCGGCGTGCTCTACGGCGGACTCATGCTGACCGACGACGGGCCGTCCATCATCGAGTTCAACGCCCGCCTCGGCGACCCCGAGACACAGCTCATACTGCCGAGGATGGAGAACGACCTGCTGGACGTGGTCGAGGCGTCGCTGGACGGCTCATTGCGTTCAGTGGACCTGCGCTGGAGCAAGGACTGCGCGGTCGGTGTCGTGCTCACTCCCGACGGCTACCCGGGCGCCCACGAAACGGGGAAGAGGATCGAAGGGCTGGCGGAGGCCGGCCAGCGAGCGCTGCTCTTCCATGCGGGCACTGCCCCTGCCGAAGGCGGCGGTTTCGTCACAGGAGGTTCACGCACGATGACGATCGTGGGTCAAGGCGCGACGATGGCCGAGGCTCGGACTCGCGCCTATGCGGCAGCGGACACGATTGCCTTCGAAGGGAAACACTTCCGCACCGACATCGCGTCGTTCGCGGCGGAGTGAGGCGCACGTGATAGATTACCGAAGCAGTCCCTAATCCCATCTTCAGGAGAAGCCCCGTGCCACAAGTCGGCATCATCGTTGGAAGCGCAACCGATCAGCCCGTGATGGAGGACACGCTCAAGACACTCACGGACCTCGGTGTCGAGGCCGAACTCATCGTCGCGTCTGCGCACCGGAACCCGAAGAAGGTGCAGGAGTACGTGGAGAACGCCCCTTCGACCGGCGTCGAAGTGTTCGTTGCAGCCGCCGGAGGCGCAGCGGCGCTGCCCGGCGTCGTTGCCTCGCACACCACCTTGCCCGTCATCGGCGTGCCCATTGCGTCGAGCGAACTCGGGGGCATCGATGCCCTCTACTCCATCGTGCAGATGCCCCCCGGCATACCCGTTGCAACGGTGGCCGTCGGGGCCTGGGGCGCGCGCAACGCGGCCCTCCTGGCAGCGGAGGTGCTCGGTATCAAATATGCTAATATCAGAGATGCGGTGGAGCAGTACCGCGAGCGGCTCCGCCAGCGCTGAACGAGGCACTTCGACGCCCCGCCGAATGATCATCCTCTGCGATTTCGACGACACCGCCGCCGTGCAGAACGTCGGTCAGATGTTGCTGGAGCGCTTCCAGCCGGACGTGTCGCAGCCCGGCATCGTCCACTGGCGCGACGTGAGCAAGCGGCGCGCCGACGGCGAGATATCGCTCGCCGAGTACCAGGAGATCGCGTTCCGCCAGATGACCGCGACAGTCGAGGAACAGACGGAGTACGTTCGCTCCAACGCGCAGCTCCGTCCCGGTTTCGCCGAACTTGCCGCGTACTGCGCGGAGCACGGCATACACCTGGCGGTCGCGAGCCACGGCCTCGACTACTACGTTTCCGCGCTGCTCGACGAGCACGGCGTGGACGTGGAGTCCCACACGGTGCGGACGCATGGCGCAGACGCCAAGATGTACGAGTACACGTTCGCCGACGAGTCGTGCGCGTGGTGGCCCGGCAACTGCAAGTGCCGGGCGCTGGAGCACTGCAGAAAGGACGGCGAGCACGTCGTCTACGCAGGGGACGGCGTCTCGGACGCCTGCCCTGCCGCCCGTGCAGACATGGTGTTCGCCCGCGAACCGCTCGCGGGCATCTGCCGCGAGCGCGGCATCGGCTACCGGGAGTTACCGGACTTCTTCCCCGTGCTGGAGTACGCAAGAACGCGCGTGCAGGCAGACCGATGATCGACCGCTACTCCCGCGAGGCGATGAAGCAGATCTGGTCGGACCAGGGCAAGTACGACCGCTGGCTGGCAGTAGAGATAGCCGTGTGCGAGGCGTGGGCGCGACTTGGCGTCATCCCTGCGGAAGACATGCAGCGCATCCAGGGCGCCTCGTGGGACGCAGCGAAACTCGATGAGAAGTTCGCGCAGACGCGACACGACGTGACCGCATTCCTCTACTCCGTCACGGAGGGGCTTGGCCCGGAGGGGCGCTGGATACACTACGGCCTTACCTCCAACGACGTATGGGACACGGCGACCGGGCTGCAGCTGCGCGACTCAGCGGCGATCCTGCTCGCGGACGTGGACGCGCTCATCGAGGCGGTCGCCGAGCGCGCGCTCGAACACAAGCACACGCTCATCATGGGGCGCACGCACGGCGTACACGCGGAGCCGACCACGTTCGGACTGAAACTCGCGCTCTGGTGGGACGAGATGCGCCGTAACCGGGGCCGCCTGGAACGCGCCGCACAGGAAGCGTCGGTCGGCAAGATATCGGGCGTCGTCGGCACGCACGCGACGGTGCCGATCGAGGTCGAGACCTACTCCTGTGAGGCGCTCGGCATCCCGTACGCGCCGCTCTCCAACCAGATCGTGCAGCGCGACCGCCACGCGAATTTCATGACGACGCTCGCGGTTACCGCGGCCTCGCTGGAGAAGTTCGCGACAGAGATACGTGGCCTGCAGCGCACCGAGGTACACGAGGTCGAAGAGCCGTTCGGCGCGGGACAGACCGGCTCGTCCGCCATGCCTCACAAGCGCAACCCCGACCTCTCCGAGCGCGTCTGCGGGCTCGCACGGCTCATCCGCGGCAACGCCCTCACCGCGCTGGAGAACGTCGCCCTCTGGCACGAGCGCGACATCTCCCACTCGTCGGCGGAACGCATCATCCTGCCGGATGCCTGCATGGCGCTCGACTACATCCTCGACCTCTTCACCGGCATCGTGCGCGGGATGAGCGTCTTTCCCGAGCGCATGATGGCGAACATCGAGTCCACGCGCGGCCTGCTCTTCTCCCAGCGCGTCATGCTCGCGCTCATCGAGGCGGGGATGCCCCGCGAGGACGCCTACCGCATGATGCAGCGTCACGCGGCCGCGACGTGGGACGAAGGCGCGGACTTCCGTGAACTCGTGAAGGCGGACCCCGACGTGCAAGCGCGCCTCGACGCGGGGCAGCTAGCCGAACTGTTCGACTACGGCTACTACACGGCGAACGTCGACGCGCTGTTCGAGCGCGCCGGCCTCGCCGCGAGTGCTAATTCCATACGGGAGCGAGATCATGCCACTGCTTGAAACGCCACTGCCCGACCGGCTCTACCGCGGCAAGGTGCGCGACACCTACGACCTGGGCGACGGACTGCTGCTCATGGTCGCCACCGACCGCATCTCCGCGTTCGACGTCGTGCTGCCAACGGCCATCCCGGACAAGGGCCGCGTGCTGTCGCTGATGTCGAAGTTCTGGTTCGACCAGACGCGTCACATCGTGCCGAACCATTTCATCGCGCTCGCGGAGGACAAAGACCAGCTGGGCGACCTTGCCGAGCACCCGCTGCTGCAGGACCTCGCGCCGGAGATCGCCCAACAGGCGATGGTCGTCAAGCGCGCGGAGCGCATCGACGCCGAGTGTGTCGTGCGCGCCTACCTCACCGGCTCCGCGCTGGTGGACTACAACGCGACAGGCACGATGTTCGGCGTGCCGATGGCGCCGGGTCTCGTGGACGGCAGCAGGCTCCCCGAACTCATGTTCACGCCCACGACGAAAGCGGAGATCGGCCACGACGAACCACTCAACGCCGAGGAGATGGCCAGTCTCGTCGGAGCCGACATGGCGACGACGCTGCGCGACCTCTCGTTCGCCGTCTTCCAGCACGCGCACGACGTTGCCGCAGAGCGCGGCATCATCATCGCGGACACGAAGTTCGAGTTCGGCATGCACGACGGCGAGGTCATCCTCATCGACGAGGTGCTCACGCCGGACTCGAGCCGCTTCTGGGACGCATCGGGGTGGAACCCCGGGAAGTCGCAGCCCAACTACGACAAACAGTTCGTGCGCGATTGGCTGCTCACCCAGAAGGACTGGGACCGCACGCCGCCCGCGCCCGCCCTGCCGGACGACGTCGTAGAGAAGACAACGGAGCGCTACTGGGAAGCCTACCGGAAGCTCACGGGCCAGGCCGCCTGACGTACTCCGCGACACCATCACATCTGAAGGACATCCCACTTGGCAGACGAGGACCAGCAGCAACCCGAGGCACAACCTGAGCCCGCGCAACCAACCCGCTCCGCCCCTGATCGCAGAGGACCCTCACGCCGTACCACCGCGCGGCAGGAGCGCCGCCAGCGTTCCATGGCGAAACGCGCACGCAAGCGCCGCTTCTTCATGGCGGGCGGACTCATCATCGCCCTGATGCTCATCACGGGTCTCGCCTTGCCTTCGTTCGGGATCACCTCTACGCCTACGGTGCCGGAGCCGCGCGGCGTGGCAGGCCAGCAGCTCGCCATCCAGGAAGGTGACCTGCTGGCTTCCGGGGAGACGGCCGAATACCAGACGTCGCCGCCGACGTCCGGGCCAAGCTGGGCGGAAGGCGTGGCCTGGGGCGCCCACGAAGAGCAGGTGGCCAACGAAGCCGTAGTGCGCAATCTGCGCAACGGCGGGATCGTATTCAACTACCAGCTGGCCAGCGGGTCACAGCGTACCGAGTTGCAGGCATTCGTCGAATCGTTGCCCGGCTACCCGGACTGCTACGTGGTGCAACCGCACGCAGACGTCGTCGAGGGCGAGATCGAACTGACGGCGTGGGGCTGGCGGCATGTCGTTACGCCCAGCGAGACAGGAGCGATGCGCGACTTCGTGGACGACCACCGCGCCAACACTCTGGACGCCGAGGTCCGCGGCGAGTCGTGCGGCTTGGGTACCGTGTGATGCGGTTCACCGCGCGCATCCAGGTGATGCTCAAGCCCGCCGTCAACGACCCGCAGGGCAACGCCGTGCTTGGCAGTCTGCATTCGCTGGGGTTCGACGGTGTGCGCGACGTGCGGGTCGGCAAGATGCTGACGCTGGACGTGGAGGCGCCGGACGAGCCGAGCGCTCACCGCGAGGTGCACGAGATGTGCGACAAGCTCCTCGCCAACCCTGTCATCGAGGCCTACGAGGCGGACATCAGGCCGGCGTAGCCACGTTTCCTGAAGGACCCGACCCAACTCAAAACGATGAGGCGTTCCCTACCCGATGACGCCCTTGGTGCTCGGGGTGCTGCCGCCCGCGCGGGGGTCGACTTCGACCGCGTCGCGCAGCGCCTTGGCGAGTCCCTTGAAGGAGGCCTCGACCTTGTGGTGCGCGTTGACGCCGTGGAGCACGTGGACGTGCAGCGTGAGTCGCGCTTCGACCGCGAACGACTCCAGGAAGTGGCGCACGAGGTCGCCCGGCAGGTCGGCGATGGTCCTGCCGCTGACGCCGAGGTCGACCACCGCGTAGCCGCGTCCGCTGATGTCCAGCGCCACGCGAGCGAGGGTTTCGTCCAGCGGCGTCAGCGCGTGGCCCATGCGACGGATGCCCGCCCCGTTGCCGATGGCGTCGGCGAAGGCGCGGCCGAGCGCGATGCCGCAGTCCTCAACGGTGTGGTGCCAGCCGGTCTGCGCGCTGTCGCCGGTGGCCTTGACGTCGAGGTCGAACAGGCCGTGCCGGGAGAGCTGGTTCAGCAGGTGGTCCAGCATCCCGTTGCCGGTTGCGATGTTCCCCTGCCCCGTGCCATCAAGCCCGATGGTGACCGAGACGTCCGTTTCGCCCGTGGTCCTGCTGTATGTTCCCGTGCGTTCGGTCATGCTGTCTGTTGCAGCGCAGCGCGCAGCACCTCGATGAACCGTCCGGTCTGCTCCGGCGTCCCGACGCTGACGCGCAGGTAGTCGGCGAGTTTGCCGCGTGAGTAGTATCGCACCGACACGCCGCGGTCTGCGAGCGCGTCGTAGACCGCCTTACCGCGTCCTTCCGGCAGGCGGCAGAGGATGAAGTTCGCATCGGACGGCAGGGGTTCGACCCCCCGCGTCTCCGCGAGCAACCCGGCCATGCTCTCGCGTTCCTGCACGATGAGCCGCGCTCGCTCGTCCAGTATCTCCGCGTCCTCCAGCGACGCCAGCAGCGCGGCCTCCGCCACCTGCGACACGTTGTACGGCGGCTTGCCGCGCATCAGCACTTCGGCGAACTCCTCGTTCATCACGCCGTAGCCTGCCCGCAGCCCTGCCAACCCGGCCCACTTGCTCATCGTACGCAGTACGACCAGGTTCGGGTGCTTGTCCACCAGCGGCAGCACGCTCTGCCCTGCGAATTCGGCGTACGCCTCGTCCACGACAACGAGGCAATCGGCGCTCAGCAGGCGCTCGACGTCCCCGATCGGCGTGCCGTTGCCGGAGGGGTTGTTCGGCGACGCGAGTACGATGAGCTTGGCGCCCTCCGCTGCAGTGAGTATGCCGTCAACGTCGATATCGAAGCGCTCGTCGCGCTCGACCTCGACGATGACGCCGCCGCAGATGTGCGCCGTCACGTCGTACATGCCGAATGTCGGCGGCGCGTTCACGACGACGTCGCCGGACGAGAGCGTCGCGCGGAAGACGAGGTCGATGATCTCGTCACTGCCGTTCCCGACGACGATCTGCTCCGCCCTCGCGCCGGTGTAGCGGGAGAGGGCACGCCGCATCGCAACCTGCGCCGGGTCAGGGTAGATGTGCGCCCGTGCCGAGTGGTTCAGCGCTTCCAGCGCTTTCGGCGACGGCCCGTACGGGTTCTCATTCGCGTTCAGTTTGACGACCTCGGCCTCGCTGATGCCGCCGCGCTCCGCGAGCAGTTCCGGCGGCTCCGCGGCCTCGTAGGGGTCGAGGTCACGCCAGTGCGCCTGCACGAAATCGAGTACCTTCCGTCGCGTCATGGGCGCCCCCCTCCGGATGCTCCACCCGCGCCTTCCAGGCGCATCTCCGCGGCGCGGGCGTGCGCCGTCAGCCCTTCCGCCCGCGCCAATGCCGACGCCGCGGGGCCAATCTCGCGCGCCGTCTCGGCAGAGAGGCCGACGACCGGCACGTGCTTGAGGAACGTGTGGACGCCGAGGCTCGAGGCGAAGCGGGCCGTTGCACCCGTTGGCATGACGTGGCTCGGCCCCGCGGCGTAGTCGCCCATCACCTCAGGTGACGACTCGCCTACGAAGATGCCGCCCGCGTTGCGTATCAGTCCCACGCAGGCGCGCGGGTCGGCGGTGAGCAGGCAGAGGTGCTCAGGCGCGAACGCGTTGGCGACCGCAGCCGCTTCCGTGATGTTATCCACGATGACGATCGTCCCCTGCCGCGCCAGAGCCTCGCGGGCTATCGGCTCGCGTTCCAACAGGGCGACCTGGCGCTCCAATTCGCGCTCGACGGCTGCCGCGATGGCATCGCTCGTCGTGACGAGCACGGGCGACGCCAGTTCGTCGTGCTCCGCCTGCGCCAGCAGATCGGCTGCTACGACCTCCGGCGACGCAGAAGGATCGGCTATGACGAGCGTCTCGGTCGGCCCATAGAGGCCGTCTATGTCCACGTGGCCGTAGACCAGCCGCTTGGCGATGGAGACGAACACGTTGCCGGGCCCGCATATCTTGTCGACCTGGGGAACGCTCTCTGTTCCAAATGCCATCGCGGCTATCGCCTGCGCTCCGCCGATGCCGTACAGCCGGTCGACGCCTGCCACGAGTGCAGCGGCGAGTGTCACCAGCGACGGGTCGGGGGTGCAGACGATGACCTCGGAGACTCCCGCCACCTTCGCCGGTATCGCCGACATCAGCACCGTCGAGGGGTACGCCGCCGAGCCGCCGGGCACGTACAGACCCACGCGCTCGATGGCGATGGTCCGCAGGCCGTAGCCCGCGCCTGCGTCCTCCCACCTGCCCGGCATCGCGGTCCTGTGGTAAGCCTGTATCCGCCCCGCTGCGACCGAGAGTGCATCCTGCAACTCGGCGCCGATGGAACGAGCCGCATCCTCCCACGCGTTGCGCGGGACCTCCAGTACACTCAGGTCCGCGCCGTCGATGCGGTTGGCGTAGTCCCCGACCGCGTCATCGCCGCTTGCCCGCACGTCCGCAACGATACGCTCCACCGCCTGTGTCGCGGTGAGCGGCTCGCCGAACAGCGCCTCGGTGCGCTTCGCAGCGGCGGGCGTCAGCTCAGGTTCCTCGTAGCCGGGACGCCTTGTCAGCGCTGCCAGCCCGGCGTCGATGCCGCGCAGCACGCGCATCATGACAGTCCCAGCGCGCTGAGCAGACGCGCGTAGATGCCGCTCTCCTCACGGAAGAGGTAGTCGGCGCCGGATACGCTCACCGACGCTCCGCCGATACTGCGGAAGTGATCGACCGCCGCTGTCAGGTCGCGCCTGGGTATGGAGACCGTTACCGAGTACACCTGGCGGCCGTCGCGGGAGTAGACCGGCGATATCGTCGGGCCGCTGATGCCGCTCGCTTCCGGCAGCTCCAGCACCTTCGCGGCAACGGCCTGCTCGCTCTCGCCCTCGATGTTCGCCGTCAGCCGTGAATACGCCGACGCCGACTGGCTCGCCTCGATGCGCTCGATGATCTCGCGCGCCGTCTCGAGCCGATCAGGGTGTTCGCGGAGCGTCCGGCGGTTCGCGATGAGCGCTCCCTCCGATTCCAGCACCGTGCCGTCCGCGACGCGCTTCAGGTGGTTCTCGCTCAACGTCTGCCCGCTTGCCGTGAGGTCCACGATGAAGTCCGCGTAGCCGATGGCGGGCGTCGGTTCGACGGCGCCGGAGAGCCGCTTGAGCGTGTAGTAATTCACGTCGTGCTGGTGCAGGAAGCGCCGCGTCAGCACCGGGTACTTCGTGGCGATGCGCAGCTCGCGTCCGCTCTCCTGGAATTCGATCGAGAGGTCGGCGAGGTCGGCCATCGACTCCACGTCCACCCACGAGTCCGGCACCGCCGTCACGAGTTCACAGTGCCCGTAGCCCAGCGCCTCTATGACGACGAGCGCGTCGCCGTCGTCGACCCGCGTCTCGGCGAAGTTGTCGAACCCCACGAGGCCGAGGTCGGCATCGCCTTCCTCTACGCGCGCCGTGATGTCGGAGTTGCGCTGGAAGACGACCTCCACGCCGCGCAGCGTGCGCATCTCACCCGTGTAACCACGCGGGTTCGGACGCCGCACGCGCATGCCGCTGGCGCTCAGGAAATCGAGCGTGCCCTCGTACATGACGCCGTCGCTCGGGATGCCGAGGCGCAGGCTGTCCCTGGCCTGACCGTTAGACGAACTGTTCTGCGACACGGCCATCCTGCCCTACCCGCATGATCGTTTCGATACCGCGCTGTCTCGCGTACTTCGCAGCCGCGGCGTCGCTCTTGCTCTCCAGGTCCAGTTCCGCGGGGATGCCCTGCGCGCGGAGCCGTTCCGCCGTTGCCACCGCCTCGCTGAATGCGGTCTCCTGCGCCGTCACGAGCACTTGCGCCGGACCGTCGAGGTCGTCGGCGGCGAACCCTCCCGGCAGCAGGCGCGCCACGTGGTCCAGCCCGTAGGCGAAACCTATCGCCGGTGTCGAGCGCTTGCCGCCGAGCGCTCCGATGAGGTCGTCGTACCGTCCGCCGCCGCCGAGTGCGTGCGTGCCCCGCACCCGAGGGTGCTCGACGTCGAACTGCACGCCCGTGTAGTAGGCGAGTCCGCGCGCGAGCCCCAGGTCCAGCACGACCCGCACACCGCGCAGGTCGTACTGCTCCAGGGCGGTCAGCAGGTCTTCCAGCGGCGCGAGCACACTCTTGCGGATGCGGAACCGCGATGCGATGCGGACGAGCCTGCCGCGCACGCGAGTCGCGGGACCGGCGGCGCGGGCGAGTTCGCCGCAGAGCGCGAGGCCCTTCTCGAACGCTCCCGGTTCGTCGGCCAGGCGCAGCTTCTTCAGGTAGCGTCGCAGTATCTCGTCAGGCGTGCGTTGGCCGGTCGAACCGGCGACGCCCTGCCCCACGAAACTGCGCACCATCTCCGCGGCGTCCTCCGGCGCCATCGCCCGCGTGATGCGTGAGACGTGCTCGTTCGCCTCCGGGGCGAGCAGTCCGAGGCGCGCCGCTCTCGCGCGCACGTCCTCGGGCGACTCGCTGCCGGAGCGCAGTGCGGCGAGGCTTCCCATGAGGAAGACACTGGAGCGGTCCGACAGGCCGAGCGCCTCGTACATGGCGGAGGCAACGCCGACGTGGCCGACGCGCAGCCGGTGGCCGCGAACGCCCAGCACCGTCAGCCCTTGCACGGCGAGCGCGAGCATCTCCGCGTCTGCCGCGACGCTCCCGGCGCCGATCAGCTCAGCGCCGAGCTGCTCGAACTCGCCGGAGTCGCCGCCCTTCTCGTAGCGGAAGACGGGGCCGGAGTAGCACCAACGCTGCGGCAACGGCCCCGGCAGGCCTCCGTCGACGAACGCCTGCACGACGGACGACGTGAACTCCGGGCGGAGGCTCACTCGCCGCCCGCTCGGGTCCGTGAACGAGTACATACGCGCCGCGAGTTCACCGCCCGACTTCTTCAGGAAGAGGTCGGTGGGTTCCAGCAGCGGCGTCGTTACCGGCTGGTAGCCCCTGCGCTGCAGGAACCGCTCCAGGCGCATGCGGCTGCCCGCGACGACGCGCTGTCGGGCAAGTGATTGCTCTCGTGCGTTGCTCATGGGATACGCCCGAATCGGGACTGTTCCGTCATTGTACCGCACAGGAAGCGAGCGGCAGGACGGGATAAGCGTGTTGGCTGAGTCCGTGTCCGGCAGGTGGGGCCTAGGAACGAGGACGTCGCGCCGGCAGTTGATCGCCGCCATCAACCGGGTCGATGTCGAAGGCGTTGTTGAATGCGGCTACGGACCGGTAGAACCCTATGGTCGCGACGATGAGTACCACCCAGTGCTGCCCGTGCCTGGCCACCAGGGAGCCGAACATCGACTGGTCGACCCTGTTCGTGCGGCATAGCTGACGACATAGCTCGATGACATCTCGCTCGTCGTCGTCCAGGAGGCTGCTGTCGGCGCCGTTGCGCGCGACCTCGATAGCGGCGTCACTCAGACCCGCGGCCCGGGCGGTTGCGATATGGACCGACCACTGATAGGGAGCGTCGTCCTCGTAGGCGACGGCGAGGATGGCGAGCTCGTGCAGCGCAGCGCTGACCACACTGTCGTCATGCGTGTGCCGGAGGTTCGCCAGGCAGGCCGATGCGAGGCCGGGGCTGTGGAGCATGACTGCGAACGGTCCTCGGACGCGCCCTCGTTCGGCGAAGACCGCGTCCCATTCGTGTTGTCGCTCCGGTGGCAGTTGGGCCCTGTCGGCGATGGGCTCGATGCGTGTCATGTCTCTCTCCTGATGGGTGCTTGGGGTGGGCATTCCCGAGTCGTTCCCGGGTCGATCAGGTAGGAGCGATCTCTCCGTCCGAGAGAGCGCGCACGTCGCCCGATGCGAGGCGCACCAGGAGGCGTCCGTCAACATCGACGCCCTCGGCCATCCCTTGCACTGCTCCGTCCCGACGCCGCACCGTGACCTCCTTGCCAAGCGTGGAGAGTCGCGTCGACCAGTCGTTGACCAGTCCCTGCGGAGCGTCGAGGCACTGTTGGTAGCGCTCGCGCAGCGCGGCAAGGAACGCCTGCTCCGCGTCTGCGACCGCGAACTCGATCCCCATCTCCGAGGCAAGGCTCGCTGCGTCCTCTGCTATGTCTGCGTGCTTCGTCGGGTCCAGGTTCACGTTCAGGCCCACGCCCAGCACGGCAGTGACGTCGCCGTCCGTGTCCGCTCGCACCTCCGTAAGCACGCCGCAGACCTTTCTGCCGTTCAGCAGCACGTCGTTCGGCCACTTGAACGAGCAAGCCAGCCCCGTCAGTGCCCGCACGGCGTCCGACGCCGCGAGCGCGCCGGCGATGCTCAGCAGAGGCGCAGCATCCGCCGGTGGGCGCAGCAGCACCGAGGCCAGCAGGCTGTCGCCCTCGCCGGAGACCCAGCGGCGCGAGAAGCGCCCACGTCCCGCCGTCTGGACCTGCGCAACCACGGCCATGCCGTGCGGCGCATCCGCCTCCGCGAGCTGCCACCCCACGTCCATCGTCGATGTGACCCGTTGGAAGCGCATCACCTGCCCGCCGATCACACCGGGCTGTTCGTTCTCCATACTCATGCTGCGATTCTACCTGCGTTCCAACGTAGTACCATCGCCGGAGGATGCGCTCTTCTTCTTCCGGCGAGCGGTTCATGGACCTGTTCACCCCCAGGACGCTGCCGATCTTCCTGATGTTCTTCTTCTGGGGGTTCGGCACCGGCGGGCTCTGGCTCGTCAGGCCGCTCTTCGCCTACGAACTCAGCGACTCGTTCCTGCTCGTCGCCCTCGTTTCCGCTGTCAGCGCGGCGCCGCGGTCGTTCACCGGTCCGCTCACCGGTTACCTCACCGACCGCTTCGGCCGGAAGTGGTTCGTCATCCTTGGCGCGGTCATCCACATCGTCGCCCTGATCGGGCAGTTCAACTCGACTGCATATCTCCAGTACTTCCTGATGGAGTTACTCGCGGGTCTGGGCATCGGTACGTGGATGACCGCCTCCAACGCCCTCATGGCCGACTACACGCAGCTCGCGACGCGCGGCAGGGCCGTCGCCCTTCGCCAGACCTCATCCCGGGCGGGAACGCTCATGGGCCCACTGGTTGGAGGGCTCGTTGCCTTCACCGGCGACCTGCGCGACGTCTTCCTGTTCATCGCCGCGTGCAAGGTGGCGGTCATCATCGTAACGCTGCTCTGGGTGCGCGACTCTCGCAGCGCTCCCCGGCCTGCATCGAGCTCCACGCACCGTGGCGGGATGCTGCAACGCCTGAACCTCGCCATGTTCCGGTCGCGGGCCTTCCTCGTGCTCATCATCGCGACGTTCTCCGTCAACCTCGTCACCGGAGGGACCGGCGTGTTCCGGACGTTCTTCCCGGTGCAGGGAGCGAACGCCGCCGCACTGGACACCGCGCAGGTCGGCACGCTCATCATGTTCTCCGGCATCCTCGCGCTCGGCGCGGCCATCCCCGCCGGGATCGCGAACGACCGCATCGGGCGGAAGCGCACGTTGATCTTTGCGCTGTTCGCCACGTCGCTGACCGTCTGGATGATGTCCGGCATGTCGGACTTCGAGAGCGCGCTCCTTGCCGTGCTGGCGTTCGGCCTCGCGGAGGCGTTCGCCACCGGCACGAACCAGGTCTACGCGATGGACCTCGCTCCGGACGACCGCCGCGGCGCGTTCCTCGGCGTCTGGTCGCTCTCCATGATCGCGGGCCAGGTGATCGGCCCCATCGTCATCGGTTCCGTCGCAGACAACGCGGGCTTCCAAACGGCCTTCATCACCGTGTCCGGTTTCCTCATCGCCGCCGCGCTCATCGTCACCCTGTTCGGCGTGGAGACGCGGCAGATGCGGCAGCAAACGAGCGAGCACCCGCCGTAGAGGGGCGCCCCGCTATAATGAAGGCGTCACGTCAGCGGGAGTAGCTCAGTGGTAGAGCTCTTGCCTTCCAAGCAAGATGTCGCGGGTTCGAGTCCCGTCTCCCGCTCCACCCCTGCCGGTTACCTCTGCGGAGCGCACGCCTCGCCGTTCTCTGCTACACTCCGCGCACGTACGTCTATCCGCGTCCGCTGCAGGGAGGTAGTTGCATGCTGACCGCTGAACAGAACGACCGCATGACGAGGGTCGGCCCCGGCACGCCCGCCGGCGAACTGATGCGTCGCTACTGGCACCCCATCGCCGCCGTCGCCATGATGAACGACCGCTCCACGAAGCCCATCCGCCTGCTCGGCGAGGACCTCATCCTCTACAAGAGCAAGCAGGGTGTGTTCGGGCTTGTGGACAACTACTGTCCCCACCGCCGGATGGGCATGGTCTACGGCATCCCGACCGACGACGGCATCCGCTGCCCGTACCACGGCTGGATGTTCGACGAGACCGGCCGCTGTCTCGAGCAGCCCTACGAGGAGACCGAGGCGCCGGACAACCGCTTCAAGGACAAGGTGCGCATCAAGGCGTATCCGCTGGAAGTCAAGGCTGGCCTCATCTTCGCCTACCTCGGTCCGGCGCCCGTGCCGCTGCTCCCGAACTGGGACGTCTTCTCCATCGACGGCGTCGTGCGGGACATCGGTTACACCGAGCTGCCGTGCAACTGGCTGCAGTGCCAGGAGAACTCGCTCGACCCGGTGCACTCCGAGTGGCTGCACGGCGAGTGGGGCAACTACGTCGCCATCATGAACGGTCAGGATGACAAGGTCCGCTCGCGGTACGAGAACGTGCGCATCGGGTTTGACAAGTTCGAGTACGGCATCATCAAGCGCCGCCTGGTCAAGGGCGGCGGCTACGAGGACCCGGAGTGGGCACAGGGCCACCCCATCGTCTTCCCCTACTTCCTCCGCCAGGGTGGCAGCGGCGTCGCGCTCGACACCTGGAAGGAGCCCGGCGACACACCCGGCATCGCGCGCGGCGTCGGCCCGTCGTTCCAGATCCGGGTGCCGCTGGACGACCACAGCACCGGCCACTGGTGGGTGATGTGTCACCCGAAGGTGTCGGCTGACGACCCCGACCAGCGCGACGAGGATATCCCCCTCTTCCACCCGCCCCTCATCCAGCTGAAGGAGGACGGCCGCGTCCGCTTCGAGATACTGGACTCCAACTCGGCGCAGGACGTCGCCGCGTGGATCACGCAGGGACTTATCGCCGACCGCACGGGCGAGCACCTGGGACGCTCCGACAAAGGCGTCATCATGTTCCGCCGCATGCTGGAGGAGCAGATACGCATCGTCGAGGACGGCGGCGACCCCATCAACACGTTCCGGGACCCGGAGCGCAACGCCTACCTCGGCATGGACACGGAGCACTGGTCGAAACGCGCCGAACTCGGCGGCGGCCAGGCGTTCGCGTTCGAGCGTCAGGGCATGGCGAGCAAGTACAGCCCCATCATGAACCAGCGCGGCGTCGAGGGCGGCGAGGATGCCGACGAGCGTAACCGTGAGATCGCGCAGGAGGTGACTCGCTGATGGGCGCGGAAACGTTGAAGGCAGGCGACAAGGTCGAGCTCGCCAACGGCGCGACTGCGGAAGTCGCAGGCCCGCTCGCCGGAGGCACGGTCCCGGTCACCATCATCGACTCGCCGTTCGGCCCGGAGAGCCCCGGCGACGCCGTGCAGGCTGACCCGGACGACATCTACGGCGTCTTCCTGGACGCTGCTATGACGGAAGTACGCGCTCTCTAGCCGGAGAGCGGAACAGCGGCGGAGGCCAGCCGAGTGCGGCCTGCGCGAACAGAAAAGGGAAGGAGCGCAACAACGATGGTCCGCAGCTATTTCACGCATGACAACTGGCTCGACGAGCAGGCCGCCAAGGGCGTGCCCGTCCTCTCCGACTGCTACGTCGAGGACCTTCGCACCCTCGACCTCGCCTACTGGGACGTCCGGGGTTGCGACACCGCCTTCGTCCGGTTCACCAACATGGAAGGCGTCACCGAGGCGCGTGTGCAGGAGATCCCTGCTGGAGCATCGCTCGACCCGTTCAAGCTCGGCGTCGAGGAGATGGTCTACGTGCTCGCAGGGCGCGGCTTCGCCTCGGTCTGGGGCGAGATCAGCAACGCGAAGCGCGACTTCGAGTGGTCGGACCGCAGCGTCTTCGTTATCCCCCGGAACTCGTGGTGCGAACTGCGCAATATGGGCAATACGCCGGTGCGCCTGCTCTTCTTCAACTACCTTCCCATCGCGCTCAGCACCATCCCCGACCCCGAGTTCTTCATGAACAATCCCCACGTCAACAAGAGCATCCTCGACGACGCGGACCAGGACTTCTTCTCCGAGGCGAAGGACATCGAGAAGGACTTTGGCAGCGCGTGGGGCTCTGTCGGCTCCACGGTCTGGCGCGGCAACTTCTGGCCCGACCTGCTCGCGTGGGACAAGCTCACCGCCGCCGGCAGCCGCGGGGCGGGCGGCTCGTCCATCGCCATGTACGTTCCCGGCTCGGAGATTTCGGCGCACATGTCCGTCTTCCCTCCGGGCACCTACAAGAAGGCGCACCGCCACGGCCCCGGACGCCTCATCGTCATCCCCGGCGGCGAGGGCTACTCCATCATGTGGCCGCAGGATGGCGGCGAGAAGAAGGTCTACCCCTGGCACGAGGGCAGCGCCGTCACCCCGCCCGACCAGTACTTCCACCAGCACTTCAACCTCGGCCTCAAGGCGGCGCGCTACTTCGCGCTGCACCCGCCCGTCCAGTTCCTCGGAAAGGACGAGGACGAGCAGGGCAACGCCGAGGGCGTCAACATCGAGTACGTCGACGAGGACCCGTGGATTCGCGAGTATTTCGAGAACCAGCTCGCCGAGCGCAGCCTCGAATCGAAGATGGCGCCTGAGGTCTACACCGACCGGGACTTCAAGTTCAAGACCGCTTCGGTCTCGTCCACGTAAGGCAAGGAATGGCCGGGGGAACTCCCCGGCTATTCACATTGACCGCGTTTCAAACCGAACATACGATTGAGCGCAGAGAACTAGAGGAGGGCGGCCATGCTCACCGCGGAGATGAACGATCGCCTCACGAAGGTGGGGCCCGGCACGCCGATGGGCGAGCTGATGCGCCGCTACTGGCACCCCATCGCCGGGGGCGCCCAGCTGAACGCTGACAACCCCACGAAGGAGGTGCGCCTCCTCGGAGAGGACCTTGTCCTCTACCGCGACGCCAGCGGCACCGTCGGCTGCGTCGAGCCGTCGTGCGCTCACCGCAAGGCGAACCTCTCCTACGGCATCCCCGAGGAGAACGGCATCCGCTGCGCCTACCACGGCTGGATATTCAACGAGCACGGCCAGTGCGTCGACCAACCGTCTGAACCCGAAGGCTCCAAGTTCAAGGACAAGGTGCGCATCAAGTCCTACCCCGTCGAAGAGCTCGGTGGCCTCGTCTTTGTCTACATGGGCCCCCTGCCCGCTCCCGTTCTTCCCAAGTGGGACGTGCTCAACTGGGAAGGCCACAAGGACGCCTGGGGCACGATGCTCCCCTGCAACTGGCTGCAGTGCCAGGAGAACTCGCTCGACCCCCTGCACTTCCAGTGGCTGCACCGCTACTGGGGCGGCTGGCAGATGAACCGCATCAAGTCACCCGAGGAGCGCGACGCGTGGAACACCGCCGTCGGTGCGCGCGGGGCCGACCACCGCAAGATCGGCTTCGAGGTCACGGACTACGGCGTCATCAAGCGCAGGCTCGTTGGTGACGAAGAGGAGAGCGACGACCACTGGGCCATCGGCCACCCCATCCTCTTCCCCAACATCCTCCGCGTCAGCCACGGCCTGGAGATACGCGTCCCCGTGGACGACACGCACACCTACCACATCATCACGAACTATCGGCAGTACAACGACGGCGAAGAGCCGCAGACCGAGATCCCGTACGACGAGCGCCCGCTCTTCGACGAGAACGGCCGCATCGTCCGCGACTTCGTGGCTGCACAGGACCAGGTCGCGTGGGTCATCCAGGGCGCGGTCTCCGACCGCACGACCGAGCGCCTCGGCGTGACAGACGTAGGCATCATCATGTTCCGGCGCATGCTCGACGAACAGGCGGCCGTCGTCGAGGATGGTGGCGAGCCGATGAACGTTCACCGCGAGGAAGAAGGCACCATCGTTCTGCCCTGCGAGCACTACATGTACCCCGGCTACGAGGAGATGGGCGGCCCCTACCGCGGCACGACACCCCGCAAGCCGGACGTGGAAGCAGTGCTCTCGGGCTCGGGGGCGCGCCTGGGAGAGTGGGAAGGCATCAAGGCCGAGTACCAGATCTCCGGCAAGCGGGTGGACAGCGGCGGCGCGCTCAGGAAAGGCAAGTGGTTCTCGGACGGCCGGGAGCACTAACCGGCGTCCGCTAACGGGCAAGCAACCACCGCTGAGGACCAGCGTTCCGCGATACGGACAGCCGGGGAGGTGTGTGATGGCAACGGTGATCGACGCCGATACGCACGTCATCGAATCGGAGCGCGTCTGGGACTTCTTCGACGAGGAGTTGGCGCACCGGAAACCGCAACTGGTCCCCGGCGCCGACCCGCACAACGGCATAGTCCGCAACTTCTGGATCATCGACAGCCATTTCGTGCCCCACCCGCCGGGCAAGGGCGGACAGGCACTGGCAACGCCGCCCATCGAGGATGAGATACGCAACTCGACGGCGTGGCACAAGCGCGCGATGACGGACATCGACGCCCGTTTGGACGACGCGACCAACATGGGTGTGGACATGCAGATCGTCTACCCCACGCTGTTCATCGGGTTCCTGACGCACGACGTCGAGCTGGAGGTGGCGCTCGCGCGCTCGTACAACCGATTCATGGCCGACGCGTGCTCTCGCTCCGGCGGACGTATGCGATGGATCGTCGTCCCGCCGTTGCGCGACCTCGACAAGACGATGGAGGAATTGCACTTCGGCAAAGAGAACGGCGCGTGCGGCGTCCTCTTCAAGGGCGTCGAGAAGGACCGCTCGCTGGCGGAGCCGTACTTCTTCCCCGTCTACGAGGAGGCCCAACGGCTGGACCTGCCCATCTGCATCCACACCGGGCCCGGCTCCCCCGTCCTGACGGAGTTTTTCGACAGCCGCCTCAGCTTCGTGTTCCCGGATGTGCGGCTGCTGCCTGTCATGGCCTTCTACGACCTGACCTGCAGCAGGATACCGGAGCGTTTCCCCGACCTGCGGTGGGGGTTCATCGAGGCGAACTCGTCATGGATACCGTACCTCGTCCACTTCCTGCACCGGCGTCTGCGTGTCCCCAGTTCGGAGTTCGGGCCGTCGTACTTCCAGGAGAACCGGCTCTTCGTCGCCTGTGAAGCGGACGAGGACCTGCCCTACATCCTCCAGTACCTGGGCGAGGAGAACATGATCACCGGGTCGGACTACGGCCACGGCGACCAATCCGCCGAGCCGGAGCTCGTCCACCTGCTGCGCGGGCGCGAAGACATCTCGCCCCAGACGCTGGAGAAGGTGCTGTCGCACAACCCTGCCCGCTTCTACGGGTTCTAACGCGCACCCATGGTCGGACATCGGACACCGGAGCGACCGTCTCTCTGGGTCAGCCTCTTGGGCGCAACAGTGCGCGTCGTGCAGGGCGCTCACTACAGGACGCGCGTCATTGAGGCGGGTTCCGGCGACCCCCTCATCCTCATCCACGGCGTAGGAAGCAGTGCGGAGCTGTTCGCACGGAACGTCATGCGACTGGCGAACGACTTCCACGTCTACGCGATCGATGCGCTCTATCACGGCTATTCTTCGCTCGAACCGTACGACGCCGACCACCGGGTCGAGCGGCAGGCCGAGGGCGTGCTCGACTTCATGGATGCGCTCGGCATCGAGCGGGCGCACATCGAGGGCGAGTCCATGGGCGCGGGGATGGCGTTCCACATCGGCCTGCACCACCCCGAGCGTTGCGGCAAGCTGGTGCTGAACTCGGGCTCGTACTACGTCAACTTCAAGCGCGAGTTCCCCGATACGCCGGAGGGCAACCTGCTCGTACCGCTCTGCCGTGACGCCGTCACGAACTTCAGCCGGGAGACGGTGCGGAGGCGCATGGAGTACCTCGTCGCCAGCCCGGACCACCTCACCGAGGAGTTGGTCGACGTGCAGTACCGCATGTACGCCAACCCGGAGATACGCGAGTCCATGGCCAGGGTCTACGGCATCTCCGCGCCGAGGCCCCGGCTGATGCACTACGAGGAAGAAATCGCTGCGACGCTCCAACCGCCGGTTTTGGTGCTCTGGACGGACCGGAACCGGGGCGCCGGGCCGGAGGTCGGCGAGTACCTCGCGAGCGTGATCCCCGGCGCGCAGTTCCGGCTGATCGAGAACGCGGCCCACTGGCCCCAGTGGGAGCAACCCGAACAGCACGACGAGATCGTTACCGCCTTCCTCAAAGCGCCTCGCTGAGCCGCCACAAGCCGACGGCGGTTCGTAGCATGAGAAGGCGAGCACGGCTAGACTTCCTCCTGTCACCACCCCACGCAACGAGGAGCAACCATGACCACCTCTCCCGCGCCTGCGTTCACGATCATCGGAAGGCCGATACCTCGCGTCGAGGGCGTCGACAAGGTCAACGGGTCGGCGTCGTACTCTGCCGACGTCGTCCCGCCGGGGACGGTCTGGGCGAAGAACGTCCGCAGCCCGTTCGCCCACGCGCGCATCGTCTCCATAGACACTTCGCAGGCGCTCGCCATGCCCGGGGTGCTCGCTGTCGTCACCGCCGCCGACATCCCCAATGGCCGAACGGGGCGGAATATCAAGGACGTGCCGCTGCTCTGCGACGACAAAGTCAGGTTCATCGGAGACAAGGTGGCGGCGGTCGCGGCGGAGAGTCGCGAGATCGCGGCTGCGGCAGCGCAGATGGTCGACGTGCAGTACGAGGAACTGCCTGCCGTCTTCGAACCGGAGGAGGCGATGCGGCAGGGCGCGCCGGTGCTCCACGAGGACACGGGGAACTACCTGGGCTTCCCGGAGGTGCCGGAGGGCGTACCGAACCTGTGCGGCTACTCCCTGTCGGAGACCGGCGACGTCGAACGAGGGTTCAGGGAAGCGGACGTCGTCGTGGAACGCGAGTACGTGACCCAGCTGTCGCACCAGGCGTACCTGGAACCAACCGCCTGGCTGGTGGACAGCTCCGCCGCAGCCGGGCAACCTGAGCGTGTGGAAGTGTGGGCGTCGAACAAGGTGCCGTACACGACGCGGAAGGAGATCGGCAGACTGATCGAGCGCCCCGAAGAGGAGATCCGGCTCAACCAGGTGGTCATCGGCGCGGACTTCGGCAGCAAGAGCGCAACGGGTGATGCGCCTGTCGCCTATCACCTCTCCCGCATGCTCGGCAGGCCGGTCAAGTTCGTGAACAGCGCCGTCGAGGACCTCACCACTGTCTCGCCCAAGCATGCGTTCATCGTCAGGCTCCGCACAGGGCTGAAGCGCGACGGCAGGATCGTCGCGCACGACGCCACCGTCATCATGAACCGGGGCGCGTACACCGGTCAGAACACGTCCGCGAACGGCCTCCTCGGCGGCGCCGGGCGCGTCGGTAACTTCTACGACATCCCGAACGTGCGCATCGAGGCGTTCGCCGTCTACACCAACCGTGTTCCGTGCGGGTACATGCGCGCGCCTGGCTCGCCGCAGGCGCTCTTCGCCATCGAGGCGCACATGGACGTCATCGCCGCAGAACTCGGCATCGACCCCATCGATCTCCGCAAGCGCAACGTCCCGGCAATCGCACCCACCGGCGCTCCGCACCTCGCGCCGCATGTGCTGGACGAGGCAGGCCGCGCATTCGGCTGGAGCGACCGCAGGCGTGCGGGCTCACGCCAACAGGGGCGTCGCAGGCTCGTGGGCCAGGGGGTCGGCATGGCCGACCGTGGTCACGGCGCAGGCCAGGCCTCGTCGTCCATCCGGGTGAACCCGGCCGGCTCGATTACAGCAACGACCTCCCTGCCGGAGAACGGGACAGGCGGACTCACCGTCGTGGCCGCCATCGTCGCCGAGAGCTTCGGGGTGCCTCTCGACCGGGTGCACATCGTGCACTCGGACACCGACGAGTTCCCGATCGACGTGGAGGCAGGCGGCAGCAAGACCACCAACAGCTCCGGCACAGCGGCGCTGACGGCATGCGAACAGGTGAAAGAGCAACTCGCACCGCTCGCCGCCCGGGCGCTGGGGGCTGAGCCGGTTGAATGGCGCGCCGCACGATGGGTCGAAGACGGGACACTCTCTCCCGGTGGCTGGGTGTCTGCGGACGGCCGCTTCATCTCGCTGGAGAGCCTCGCGGCTGAACTGGTCCGCGAGGACGAACCGCTGGCGGGCGCGACGGTGACGCTGCAGGCCCCGCGCACACCCGACCCCGGCGTCTGCGTGCAGATGGCGGAGGTGGAGGTGGACAGCGAGACCGGGCAGGTGACGCTGCAGCGACTCGTCACGGCGCAGGACGTGGGAACGATCATCAACGAGCTGGGGCACCAGGGACAGATCAACGGCGCCGTCGTTCAGGGCATCGGCTACGCGCTTATGGAAGAGCTCACTGTCGAGAACGGACGCGTGACGAACCCCAACTTCGCCGACTACAAGATACCCACCGTCCGGGACATACCGGAACTGGTCACGGTCAACGTCCCCGACTATGGCGAGGCGCTGGGGCCCTTCCACGCGAAGTCCATCGGAGAGATACCGACCATCCCCACGGCCGGCGCCATCGCGAACGCGGTTGCCGACGCCATCGGAGCGCCCGTGACTGAACTGCCGCTGACCGCGGAGCGCGTGCTGGAGACGATAGCGGCGATACGTCGGACCTAACCCTGGTAAGCGCTGCTCCGCAGGAGCCGTCCGGGGAGCGCACCGGTGTGCTCCCCCGCCTCGATCAGCACCTCGCCGTTCACGACGGTGCATGCGACACCCTCGCTGGGGCGGCGCATGCGCACCGCGTCTCCGGGGTAGTCCGCAACCTCGTCCAGCTCGCCCGCGCCGACCGTGTCGGGGTCGAACACCGTCAGGTCTCCGGCAAGGCCCGGCCTGATGAGTCCCCGGTCGTGCAGGCCGAATGCGCTCGCGCCCATGAACGTCAGTTTCCGCACAGCCTCTTCCAGCGAGAGCGCCTGCTGCTGCCGCACCCAGAACGACAGCAGGAACGTGGAGAAGTGGCTGTCGCACCTGCGGGTGACGTGTGCGCCGCCGTCCGAGAGTCCCGGCAGCACGTACGGGTCGGCGAGCACCTCCGCCATCGCCGACGTGCTCACGTCGGAGCGGAAGTAGAAGAGTGTCTTGAGGTCCTCTTCGAGCGCGAGGTCAAGGAAGGTGTCGAGCGGGTCCTTGCCCAGCTCCTTCGCGATGTCGCTGATGCTCTGCTCCATGTAGGCACGGTGCTCTTCCAGCGCCGGCCTGGCCACGCACAGCAAGTCCCAGCGCACCTGCGGGGAACCGGGGTTCCGCTTGTCCGGCGCGTCGGCGTCGGCCCTGAGCCCGGCGCGCGCCGCGGGGTCCTGGAATGCAACGCGCTTCTCCTCGGGCGAGCTGCTCATCACGGGGAGCCAGTGCGGGAAGCCGTCGAAACTGCCCACGGTGAGCACCGTCCAGCGCGCCGTGTTCTCCATGAACGGCGACACCATCGCGTACATCCGCGCGTCGTTCCGCACCGAGCCCGCGCGTCCGGCGAGGCTGGAGATCACGGGGCGTCCGGTTGCCCGCGCCGTCCGCGAGAGCAAACCCTCCGACAGCTCGATGCGCTCCGAGTCGCCGAACTGGATGGAACCGGCCCCCACCTCGGCGAGCGCCTCCGCCACAGCGAGGAACTCCTCGGGTGGAGCGGCGTTGGCGGGCAGCAGGCGGTTCTCGAGGTCCATGTGGCGCAGGTTCCGCTCCGAGGAGAGCCCCAGCGCTCCCGCTCGGATGCCCTCACGCACGATCTCCTTCATCTGTTCGATCTGCTCGGGGGTCGCGACTGCCGAGTAGGCCGCCTCGCCCATCACGTGCCGCCGCACCGCCGAGAAGCCGATGAGCGATCCGACGTTCACGCCGAGTTGCCTGTCGATCGTCTCGAGGTACTGCGGCACCGACTCCCATGTCCACTCGACTCCCGCCTGCAACGACTCGACCGGTATCGCCTCGACGCGCGAGAGCATGGAGACGAGGTCGGCGCGCTCCTCCGGGCGGGCCGGGGCCAGCCCCAGCGAGCAGTTGCCGTTGATGACCGTCGTTGCGCCGTGATAGCAGGCGAACGTGCAGAGCGGGTCCCAGAGCACCTGTGCGTCGTAGTGGCAGTGGTTGTCGATGAAGCCGGGAGCGATGACCTGCCCCTGCACGTCGATGACCCGCTTCGCGGAGGAACTGAGCCTGCCGGTCTCCACGATGCGCCCGTCCACGACGGCGACGTCTCCCTCGTAGGAAGGCCCGCCGGTGCCGTCCACGATGCGGCCGTTCTTGAGCAGCAGGTCGTAAGTCATCGTTGTCCTCCCTCAGAGAGCTTCCGGCAGGGGTATGTCGTACAGGCGGCAGGCGTTGGTGCTGAGCACCTTCGTGCGGGTTTCGGCGTCCAGGTGTCCGAGGTGTTCGGCGATCACCTTGCGCGAGTTCGGCCAGGTGGAGTTCGCGTGCGGGTAGTCGTTGGACCACATGCAGGCGTTCGCTCCCCAGCTCGACAGGTACCGCGTGCCGATGGCGTCGTTAAAGAACGTTGCGTATATCTGGTCGGCGAGGTACTCGCCCGGCATCTTGTCCGGCGCGGGGCCGGGCTCCCGGTGGCGGTGCCTGCCCAGGTAGTACTCCCACTGCTGCAGTGTGAAGGGGATCCAGCCTATCTCGTTCTCTACGAGCACGATCTTCAGGTCCGGGAAGCGGTCCAGCGTCTGGTAGAAGATGAGGTCGAAGAGGCTGTTCATCACCTCCGCGATCTTGAGGTTCACGCTGGAGCGGTAGTGCTCGGTGCCGTGGCGGAGATGGTCTTTCTTCATGTACCCGTGGCCGGTGAGGATGTGGAGGCTGACGGGCATCCGGAGGTCCTGCGCCGCGGCCCAGAAGCGGTCGTAGCGGTCCGAGGAGAAAGGCATGTCCTCGGGCGGGTTCTGCCAGATCATCGCCCCGCGCAGTCCCGCGTTCCGGCAGCGCTCCAATTCGGCGACGGCGTGGTCTATGTCGTACAGCGATATGAGACCGATGCCGAAGAGGCGCTCGGGGCTGACGGCGCAGTACTCGATCAGCCAATCGTTGAAGGCGCGGACGCACGCCTCCTGCAGTGAGACGTCGTCCAGACGGAAGAGCGTCATCCCCCGTGTGGCGTAGAGCACCTCGAGGCTGACGCCGTCGACGGCCATCTCCTTGAGGCGTTCGTTCGGGTCCCAGCCGCCCGGCTTGGACTGGTCGGAGACGGCGTCGGGGAAGGTCGGGGCCTGGTCGCGCAGTCCCTTGGGGAGGCGCGCCGCCCACAGGTCGCCCGGCTCCATCACGTGGGAGTCGGCCGAGATCAGCAGCTCGTCGACGACCCCTTCCGTACCTGCGCTCGCTATCGTCGTGGTCATCGCGGCCTCCCTCGCCCTCGACTGCCTGCTGTGCCTCTTGCGGGCACTTAACCACTGCGCCAACCGGCTGTCAACGAAGGACGCTCCGCCCCCTGCCTACCCCGCTCTCGGCGAAGCCATCTCTGCCTCGGGTTTCTTGAGCGTCTCTTCCAGGAAGAAGGTAACGACCATCGCGGCGAGGAGAGCCGTCGACGCCAGGAACACGAAGGCCGGACCGTAGCCGAACGCACCGGACAGCACCCCGAAGCTGGCCGGGCTGGTCGTCGAACCACCCTGTGCGATCAGCCTCGACACGCCGAAGAAGAGCCCGCGCGCCTGCGGCGGCGCCACGTCCGTGCCCAGCGTCTGCATATTGCCGGAGATAACTCCCATCGACAGGTGCACGAACACGAAACTCGCGACGAACCAGGACAGGCTGAGTCCCGCGAACGCGGTCACCGACACCGAGGCCATCGAGAGACTCGTCAGCAACAGCCCCGGCACGACGATGTACTTCCTGCCGAACCGGTCCATCACGAACCCGGTGGAGAACATGATGGGGACGGTCCCCACGGCCATCGCGCTGCGCAGGATGCCCAACTCAGCGGGGTCGAGTCCGTAGGCGTAGGACGGATACAGGAGGATGACGCCTCCTTCGAAGACAGCCCCTCTCGTGACGTTCGTCAGGAACTGGATGGAGAAGACGGTGGGGATCGGTTTCCTGAGCAGCGATGCCCAGCGGGAACCCGCCACAGCCTCAGCTGCCCGCCTCGCTGCCGGCGCCGTCTCCTTGACGACGAAGTAGGTCGGGATGACCGAGAGCAGCGTCAGGCCCGCATGGATCATGAACGGCGACCACAAACCCCACGTAACGGCGGCGAACCCTCCGATGAGCGGACCGCTGAGCGCGCCGATCGACTGCACACCGAACATCTGAGTGACCTGCTTGGCGCGCTGCTGCGATGCCCCGGTGTCGGCTATGACCGTGATGCGGCTCTGCATCCACATCTGCGTGCCGACTCCGGCGATGAACCGGTACGCAAGCAGTTCAGGAAACGAACCGGAGACCGCTGCCTTGGCGATGAGCAGGGACGACACCGCGACGACCAGCGGGCCCGCAAGCAGGATCCACCGGCGGCCTATCCGGTCGATGAGCATCCCCGTCGGAAGCGAGGCGACGAGGGTGCCGAGGAGGTAAGCTACGAATACCCACGATGCCTGGACGATGCTGACGCCGTAGAGTTTGGTGAGCTCAGGGAGGACCGGCAGCCCGATCCCGTTGCCCAGCCCCAGCGCTATCGCGGGAACGTGCAGCCCCAGTATCAGGCGGAGCTGCGGGTGAAGCCCTTGACGGGCAGGAGGCTTACCCTGGTTCCCTTCGTCGTTCTGCCGCATGGGCGCGATTGTACTCCCGCAGCAGACTCGTCTAACCTGCCCCCGGCGCTATCGGGATCGGAGGAAGGCATGAACACCAGGGTACGATTGCACATCGAACGGCAGGTGAGCTTCGCCGAGGGGACCTCGTTCGGCGACACTGGCCCCTACGAACGTCTGATCGGCTCGGCGTTCTTCGAGCTGGACCCCGGCGACCCCGCCAACGCGAACGTGGTCGACCTGCAACTCGCCCCGCGCAACGCGAACGGCATGGTCGAGTTCAGGGCGGACCTCGACATCCTGAAGCCCGTCGACCTCGCGCGGGGTAACGGATGCCTCTTGTACGGCGTGAACAACCGGGGGAACAAGACCGTCGTGCGGGTATTCAACGACGCTCCGCCGGACAACGACCCGCTCACACTGACTGCCGCCGGCAACGGCTTCCTGATGCGGCAGGGCTACACCGTGGTCTGGTCCGGCTGGCAGGGCGACCTCGTTGCGGGCGACGGCCTTCTCACCGTCGATCTGCCCGAGGCGCTAGAGAACGGCGAGCCGGTCCGGGGCAAGGTGCGCCAGGAGTTCATCGCGGAACAGGAAGGCGTGCTCTGGGTGCCGCTGAGCGGTGCGCCGAGCATCCACAGCTACCCGGCGCTCGACCTGGATACGTCCCGCGCGACGATGACAGTGCGCGAACACGAGCGCGACCCACGCGTGCCCGTCCCCCCGGACGCCTGGGCATTCGCCGAAGCGGAAGTGGTCGACGGCGCCGTGCAGGTGCGCCCCTCGCCGTTGGCGTGCTACATGAAGGGCGGCTTCAAGCCCGGCTGGATCTACGAGCTGGTCTACGAGACGGAGGGATCCCGCGTGATGGGCCTCGGCATCGTGGGCATCCGCGACCTCGTGTCGATGCTGCTGCACGATGCAGTCGATGCGAGCGGCGCGCCGAACCCGCTCGCAGGCCACGAGCGGGCGTACATGTACGGAGCGTCGCTGAGCGCACGCGTGATACGCCAGTTCATCTACGACGGCTACAACGTGGACCCGGAAGGCCGCAAGGTCTTCGCCGCCGCCTACCCGCACGTCTCCGGCGCGGGACGCCTGTTCACGAACGCGCGGTTCGCACAGGTGGGGCGCTACCCGCGCCAGCACGAGGAGCACCAGTGGCCGTCGGAGCGCTACCCGTTCGCCTACTCCGTTGCGCCGGACGCCTTCTCGGACGCACTGGACTGCGTCATGAAGCGCCCCGGGGCGGACCCGCTGGTCGTGCACACGCACACGAACACCGAGTACTGGAACCGTCACGCGTCGCTCGGACACACGGACCCGCGCACGGGCGACGACATCGAGTTCCCGGAGACGGTGCGCGTCTACTTCCTCGCGAGCGCGCAGCACACCAGCGTGATGCCGTCCCCTGACGACATCTGTCAGCAGCGCTCCAACGTGATGAACAACGGGCCCCTGATGCGGGCCGTCCTCACGATGATGCACCGCTGGGTGACCGAAGGTACGCCGCCCCCACCCAGCATCGTGCCCCGGCGAGCGGACGGCACGCTGGTGAGCCCGGAGGAGGCGCTCGCAGCCTTCCCGAAGGTGCCGGGGTTCCCCACACCCGCAAACCCCAGCCGCCTGCCGCTCTACGACTATGGTCCCGGTTTCGACCAGGGGTTCGTCACCGAGCATCCGCCGCAGCCTGTGCCGGGTAAGGAGTACACCGTGCGGATGCCGCAGGTGGATGAGGACGGCAACGACCTCGGCGGTCTGCGCTCTCCGGAGATCATGGTCCCCGTTGGCACGCACACCGGATGGAACCTCCGCAGGGCGGGCTTCGCCGAGGGCGACCTCGCCTCGCTGGCGGGCAGCTTCGTGCCCTTCGCACGGACGCGCGCGGAGCGGGAGGTGAACGGCGACCCGCGGCTCTCCATCGAGGAACGGTACGATTCGCACGAGGAATACGTGGGCCGGATCGCCGACGCGGTGCGAGAGTTGGCAGCAGCAGGTTTTCTGTTAGAGGAGGACGCGGCGCGGTACGTGGACGGGGCGAAGAACCGGAATCCGCTGGATGAACGTGTTCCCCTTGCGCCGCTCGTCCTCGGCAAGGACGTGTCGGCCCCTGCACCCGCCTGAGTCGCACTCGACGATTCAGCGGAGAAGGAGCACAATCCGCTTCGCGTGAAGGAGAACATATAGGGGAGGTCGTCGCGATGGTTACGACAGCGGAGAAGACCACTACCAAGCGCATCAATATAGGTGTCATCGGGATAGGCGTGGGAGGACTCGAGATCCTGCGCTCGGTCGTGCAGCAGCCGGACATCGTCAACCTGGCCGCAGGCTGCGACGTCGTCCCTGTCACCCGCGAACGCTTCAAGGAGCGGTTCCCCGACGTCAAGGTGTACGAGAGCGCCGAAGACATCTGCAAGGACCCGGACGTGGACGCCGTCTACATCGCCTCGCCGAACCGCTTCCACGCCGAGCACACGATCACTGCGGCGCGGCACGGGAAGCACGTCATGGTCGAGAAGCCCATGGCCATCTCACTCGCGGAGACGGAGCAGATGGTCGAGGAGTGCGACAAGGCGGGCGTGCACCTCGTCTGCGCCCACACCGCCAGCTTCGCGCTCCCCTACCGGACGATGCGGAAGATCATCGAGTCCGGGGAGATCGGCGCGGTGCGTGCCATCCACCTCATCGCGTACACGGACTGGATGCTGAGGCCACGGACGCCGGACGAGCTCGACTTCAGCCAGGGCGGCGGCGTGCCGTACCGCCAGGGTCCGCACCAGATCGACACCGTCCGTCTGCTGGGCGGGGGCATGATCAAGCGGGTCTGGGGCAAGGTCGGCCAGTGGATGCCGGAACGGCCCATGCCCGGCTACTACACTGCCCACTTCGAGTTCGAGGACGGCACGGTCGCGACGGCAACCCACAACGGCTACGGCTACTTCACGCTGAGCGACGTCAACGGACCGGCCACCGGGCGCAGCTCCATAGAGAACCTCGTGCGCATCCGCAAGGAGATGCAGAACGGGACGCGCAACGAGGAATCGGACAAGCAGGACCTGCGCATCGGCGGGAAGATCGAGGCACAGCAGTTCGCCGAGGCGCTCCGCTCCGACGGCGGCCGGGGCAACTTCGGACGCCAGATCGCGCGCGAGCCGGGCGACCGTTCCGGGCTGAACGACACCGGCGACCCAGGCACGATCTTCGTGACCTGCGACCACGGCGACCTGCGCATCGGTTCGCAGGGCGTTCTCGTCTACGACGACAACGGGGTGCGCGAGGTCACGGGCGAGTCGAACGTCCACAGCCGGGGAGAGGTGCACGAACTCTACGACGCGGTCGTCAACGGAAGGCCGGTCTACCACTCGGGGCGCTGGGGCATGGCGACGGCAGAAGCCATCTTCGCGATGGTCGAGTCCTCGCAGACCGGCAATGTCGTCGAGCTCAGCCACCAGGTGCCGGTGCACCCCGAGTACGACGCCGACCTGACGGTCGTCCCCATCTAGCGGGCGACAGACATACGCCTTGCCCGTTCGGGTAAGGTGTGACGACCTTCCTTGAGGCAGCCTTCGATGCTCCCTTCCGCAGCGGGACACGGCCTGCGCATCGACGTCAACGACCCTACCGACCTGCCGCTTGCCGAATCGTCACGGTTCGCAGTCAGGGCGGAGGAGCTCGGCTTCGCCGGCGTGGGTATGCCCGACCATCCGCACACCGGCAGGGACGTGCTCGTGCGGCTCGCACTCGCCGCCCGGCAGACCTCGCGCGTAACGCTCTTCCCCTCGGTGGCGAACCCGGTGTCGCGCCACCCGAAGATACTAGCGACGTTCGCGGCCACGCTCGCTGAACTCGCGCCAGGGCGCGCCCGCCTCGCCATCGGCAGCGGTGACCTTGCGGTGCGCTACCTGGGGGAGCCCGGAGCAACGGCGTCCGCCATGAGCGATGCGGCGAGGACTGTCCGCCACACGCTGGACACCGAGCTTACGCCCGTGACGTTCGTTCCCGTCTACGTCAACGCAAGCAGCCCTCGGATGCTGGCGGCCGCGGGCGCTGCCGCCGACGGCGTCTATGCCATGGTCGGCGTCGACCCTGAGATCGTGGCGATGGCGATGGAGCACGTGGAGAACGGGGCCCGCGATGCAGGACGGGAGCCCGGTGGGATAGCGGTTGCGCTCGGGCTGCCGGTGTTCGTGGCGGACTCTCCTGGGTCCGCCTACGAGAGCGCCGCCCGCTACGCACTCTCCGGCCTGCTGAACCGGAACAGGGTCTTCTCCGAGGTGATGCGCGGACGGATGCCTTCACTCGAAGATGTCTCGCAAGCGTCCGACCTGTCGACAGCCCAGTTGCATGCCCTCGTCGATGCCATCATGGCCCACGGCACGCCCACACAGGCAGCAGCAACGGTCCTCTCCTTCGCGGAGCGAGCGCCGACGGACCACTTCATCGCGCGCGTGCAGTTCGCCGGAGAAGACCCGTTTCGAGCGATCGAGGCATTCGCCTCCGCGCTGCGCGCCGCGGGAGGAGAAGGTGTCCTCAGCACGGCTGATTGACATCCCCCGAGAGTCCGCATACCTTCCCGGACGAGACGATGCGCGACGCAGGAGGCGTGATGCAGATCAACCTGAGAGCGGAACCCGAGGACATCGACTTCGACGTGGCGAAGAGCGCGCTCTGCGTCATCGACATGCAGAACTACGACATCAAGCCCGGTGGGTTCTTCGACCTCACGGGTGTGGACACGGAGCACGGCAGGCGCGTCATCCCCACGATCCAGCGCGCGTTGGCGTACGCTCGCACGGTGGGCATGCCGGTGCTGTTCACCCGCATGGTGATTCCCGCCGACCCCATGCTGCGGGCGGGCCCTGACTCCCCCTGGTACTGGAAGAGCGCCGCATACCGGGCGGACCTGAGCGACCCGGCGATGGCGCAGGCCGTCGGCATCGACGGCACGTGGAGCGGCGAGATCGTGGAGGAGCTCAGCCCGCAAGAGGGCGAGTACGTCATCGCCAAGAACCTCTACAGCGCCTTCCAGCGTACGGACTTCGATCTCGTCCTGAAGCGCCTCGGTGTGCGGCATCTCTTCGTCACCGGCATCGGGACGCCCACCTGCGTCGAAGCGACTGCCCGGGACGCCTACTTTCACGAGTACTTCCCTGTCCTCATCGAGGACTGCTGTGGGGGCATCATCCCCGAGACGCACGAGCAGGCGCTCTTCGCCATCAAGCGGCGGTACGGCTGGGTGACCGATCTCGACAGTTGGACGTCGGCCATCGCGGAGGGCGTTCCGGACTTCAAGGCCCCGGACTGAGCCGCAGGCGTCCTGTCGCTCGCGACTAGCCCGCGAGCAGTTCTACCGACGCGAGGTCGGCTATCGCGGCGTCGAAGCGCTCCAGCGAGTTGTGGAGGTAGGCCGTGGCGCGCTCGCCGTCGTAGTCGCAGTAGCCACCCACGACTATCCAGAAGACGAAGACCTCCAGCATCGAGAGGCGATAGTCCGCGAGGCACTCCTCGAACGGGTAGTCGTCCACGCCATTGGCCACCAGTGTTGAGTGATACGTGCGCAGGAGGCCCAACTCTTCTTTCCTGCGCCGCTCGGGCGGGAACGCGTCGCTGACGAACGTGGCCACGTCGTACGTGCCCCTGCCGCGTACGCAGAACTCCCAGTCGAAGACCACCGGCAACTCCGCCCCTTCCCTCATGGCGAAGAAGAAGTTGTCCAGCCGGTAGTCCCCGTGGGCGATCGTTCTGGGGCGTCTCCCCAGCATCGCCTTGATCGTCGGCACCTCGTCGCACAGACGGTCTCCCAGCAGCCGCAACCTCTCCGGCATCCCGTCCCCGGCCTTGTCAACGAACGAGGGCCATGTGCCTGCGTACAGTTCCTGGTAGGCGTCGGCCTCCGAGCCTCTCGACGGCATCCAGTCCAACTCGTCCAGGCGGGGGTTCTCCCACCACGGGGCCTGGAACCGGGCGAGTTGGCCCAGGGCGTATCGGGCCCTGTCCATCGAGCAACCGGCGACGCTGTCGCCCTGCCGGGCATAGCTCATGTCTTCCTGCACCAGCACGCTGCCTCCCGTGGCCGGGTCTATCCCGCAGTGGTAGATGTATGGGGTCTGCAGGTGGCTGCCGGTCCCCACCTCCCGGTAGAACCTCGCCTCTCGCCGGCTCGGCTCCAGCATCTCGCAGACCTGCCTCAACAGGGGGTCGGTTGAAGGGAGTTTGACCACTACGGAGGGTGGATTACCCTCGGGTTCGGAGTCGTAGCCGAGCTTCAGCCGGAAGATCTGGTTCATGAAGCCTTTACCTTCGGCTATCGCCTCGACCGAAAACTCTCGCACGGAAGCTCCGCCGGGACCCCCGTTGTTCCGGAGAGCGGCGGTCAGCCAGGTCGGGGTGATCTCCCGGAGGTCTTTGGGGACAGGTAGGCCAGCCACCCCTCACCCGCCCTTGCGTGCGAACAGGACGCAATGGTCTGTGGGCTTGGGGTCCGTGAAGTACATGACTCCCCCCAGCTTGTCGCCTTCCACCGGGATGACGCTCAACCTCCGCTCCTGCAGGGGACGGAGCACCTCATCGACGCCGTACAGTTGGAAGGCCCTCTCCGTGCCGTAGTCCCTGTCGTAGACCGACGCCACTCCGCTGCCGACCTTGAACATCAGTTGGAGAACGCCGCGCGGCCTCACGAGCCTTGCGAGTTCCGGCAGCGTGGTCCCGAGGACGACGTCCGGGGCGATGTGCTGGATGACCGCGTTGCAAGTGACGAAGTCAAACGAAGCGTCCGGATAACCGAGCGGTTCGCGGAGGTCGGCCACCGACACCCGGTCCGCGATCTCGGGATGGAGCCTGCGCGCCTCTTCTATGTTCTCTTCGACGGCGTCGACCCCGTAGATGTCGTATCCCTTCTGCCAGTAGAAGAAGACGTCCCTGGCGCCTGCGCCGCAACCGGCGTCCAGTCCCCGTGCTCCGGCCGGAACGAGTTCCTGGAGCCGGTTGATCAGGTCGGTATCGTCCTTGAGCGCCGGATGAGAGGCGTTGGTGTACACGGACTGGATGAAGCCGTGGCTGACCTCGGCGTAGCGTCCTGCATAACGCCTGTAGAAGGACTCGGATATATCGAGGTTGCTCATCGCCAACCCGGTATATCACAAGTCGAAGGAGGAGGTGCCGGGTCCAGCGCGCCTGAGCCGCCCACCTGCTCTGCTAACATTGGCCGCATGGAAGACTTCCTCTCCGCCAGCGGCCTCACCAAGAGCTTCGACAGCGTGCAGGTCGTGAACTCGGTATCGTTCACCGTTCGGTCGCAGGAGATATTCGGCCTGCTCGGGCCGAACGGCGCGGGCAAGACCACCACGATCCGCATGCTCTCCACCGTTCTCGACCCCGACGACGGCGACGTGAGTATCGGCGGGCATTCCGTTGCGAAGGAGAGCGACGCAGTGCGCAGGCTCATCGGCGTCTGCCCGCAGGAGCTCGCGCTCTACCCCGAATTATCCGCGACCGACAACCTCGTTTTCTTCGGACGCATGGCCGGGCTCTCCGCCGGCGAGGCGAAGGAGCAGGCGGCGGACGTGCTGGAGCGCGTGGGGCTCACCGACCGCGCGAAGGATGCCGTTCGCAAGTACTCCGGCGGTATGAAGCGCCGGGTCAACATCGCCATCGCCCTCATGAGCAGACCGCAGTTGCTCTTCCTTGACGAACCGACCGTCGGTATCGACCCGCAGTCGCGCAACCACATCTTCGACACGGTCCTCGCCCTGCGCGACGAAGGCATGAGCGTCCTCTACACGACCCACTACATGGAAGAGGCGGACCGCCTCTGCGACCGCCTCGGCATCATGGACGAGGGGCAGATCATCGCGCTCGGCACTCCCGCCGAGCTCAAGGCGCAGGTCGGCAGCGCGGACACGACGACCCTCGAAGAGGTCTTCCTCAGCCTCACCGGCCGGAGCCTCCGCGACTAGCATGGCCCGCCCCTTCCTGCTTGCGCTCCTCGAGATCAAGCGTTTCATCGCCGACGCGGAAGCGTTGGCCTTCAGCATCGCGCTTCCCATCGCTCTGTTCGCCCTGATGGTCGGCGTGTTCGGTGGCGAGGCGTGGTTCAACGCCACTGCCCATGTTGCGGACCTCGACGGCGGCGACGGTGCACACAAACTGATCGAACGCATCGAGCAGGTCGACGGTCTCGACGTCCGGCGCTACGCCGAAGGAGACCTGGACGACGCGCTCGACCGCTCGGCCATCCTCACGGGGTTCGTCATCCCCCCCGGGTTCACTGCCGCGCTGGAGTCAGGCGTGCCCGCGACGATACAGGTTAAGCGGCGGGGCAACGGCGGCGACGCGGGCCAGATCACGGCGTCCATCGTGCGCGGTGCAGCGGACGGCCTCGCTTCGGAATACGAGTTGCGCCGCGCGCTCGGCGCGCTCGTCAGCGAAAAGGTATCGCCTGAGCGCATCCAGGCGCAGACCGGCATCCTCCTCGCAGATGCACGGCGGGAACCGCCTGTCCGCATCGTCGCGCAGACACTCACCGAACAGGACGATGAGGACATACTGGACCGCCTGCTTCCCGGCGTCATCGTGATGTTCCTGCTTTTCTCCGTGACGCTGAACGCTCAGACGATCATCGAGGAGCGGCGTAACGGCACGCTGGAGCGGCTGCTCACGACGCAGCTGAACATCGGGCAGCTGTTCGCGGGCAAGTTCCTCGCAGGCGTGAGCCGGGGCATGTTGCAAACGTTCCTCCTTCTCGCGCTCGCGTTCGTCGTGCTGCGTATCGCCGGTCCGGGAGCACTGGCGCAGAGCGCCGTGCTGGCGCTCGTCGTCTCAGCGGCGGCAAGCGCGATCTCGCTCGTCATCGCTGCCGTGGCGCGAACGGACGACCAGGCGACGTGGGCCGCCGTCTTCATCACGATGTTCATGACCGTGTTCGGTGGCACCTTCTTCCCTATCGGCGACTCCGGGGCGCTCGAACTCATCAGCAGGTTCACGCTGAACCGCTACGCCATCGACGCCTACGAAGGCATCCTTGGAGAAACGGCCACGCTCGCTGACGCAACGTTCGAGATCGCGCTGCTCGGCGGCGTAGCAGTCGTCTGTCTCATCGTCGCGCGCATCTTCTTCCGCGTCTCGTCGGAGGCGAAGTGATGCGCCTCTTTGCGCGACAGGCATGGCTGCTCTCGCTGAAGGACGCCCGCCTGTTCTTCAAGGACAGGTTCGCCCTTGGCTTCGCTCTGCTCTTCCCCATCCTGTTCATCGTCGCCTTCTCGCTCGCGCTCGGCGACCTCGGCCCCGAGGACGAGCAGCTGCGTATGGCCGTCGTGACGGAGGAGGAAAGCGGTTTCTCGCGCCAGGTCATCGACCTGCTCGCTGCCTCGAACGCAACCGGCGTGGACGAGTGGGACCCGAAGGATGCAGGGCTGGCGCTGCACGAGGAGCGCATCCCCGGTTACCTGCTCTTCCCCGCCGATTTCACGGAGCGCATCTTCAGCGGCGAGAGCGCCGAGATACGAGTGATCACTGCCGACGGCGACCCTCAGACGGAAGCCGTGCTGGGTGGGCTCGCGCGGTCCATCGGCGGACGCATCGGCACGCTCAACCTCGCGATGCGCGGGGCCACCGAACTGGAGAGTTTCGGTTCACTGGACCCCGTGAAACTCGGCGAGATCGGCGCTGCGCCGCCCTCGATCTTCTTCACGACCGAGCAGGTGGGTGAAGTGGAGCCGTTCAACGCCACCAACTTCACTCTGCCCGGTTACCTCACGATGTTCGTCTTCTTCGCTGCCGCACTTGGCGCCGAGGCCATCGCCCGTGAGCGCCAGACCCAGACGCTGGAGCGCCTGCTTGCGAACGGCGTGCGCCGCTCCTCTATCGTCGGCGGCAAGATGCTCGCAAGCCTCTACCGCGGGTTCCTCCAGCTCCTCTTCCTCTGGGTGCTGGGCATCTTCGCCTTCTCCATAGACTTCGGCGCATCGCCGCTGGCCGTCATAGCCGTCTCCGTATCCATGGCCGTGGCGTCGTCCGCATTCGGGGTCATGCTCGCCGCTCTCGTGCGCACCGTGAAGAGCGCGTCATCGGCTGCCGTGCTCGCGTCGCTCACGCTCGCGCCGCTCGGAGGATGCTGGTGGCCGCTGTTCATCACGCCGGACTGGATGCAGGCGCTCGGACGCGTCACCCCGCACGGCTGGGCGAACGACGCCTTCAACAAGCTCATGCTCTTCGGCGCGGAGGGGCAGGACGTCCTCGTTAACATGCTTGCCCTCGTGCTCTTCGCCGCTGTCTTCCTCGGCGTGGCTGTTGCACGCTTCCGCACCGTCTCGGCGAACTAGGAGCAGCGTTGTACACACAGGTAAATCGCTCATGGTGAGCCTGCCGAACCACGCCTAAAACAGAAGCGCCGGTGGATGTCCACCGGCGCTTCGCTCTTGCACTATGTGCTTCCGGCCTAGACCCAGCGGCCGAACCCCCAGCCGCCGCCGGTGCCCGCGGGCGTGCGGTAGACCGGGACGTACTCGATCGTCTCGTAGTTCAGGCTCGTGTCCGCCATCGCGCCGCCGACCGCTATCCAGTTCTGCGTCTCGGACGCCGCCGAGTAGAGGTGGTTGCGCGGAATCGTCATCAGCGTCTCCGCGTCCTTCTCCTCGAGCGCCTTAAGCACCGTCCGGTCCAGCCACTCATCTACCACGAAGTGGCTCAGCCCGCCCGAGCCGATGATCGCCACGCGCGCGTCGCTGTCCCAGGAGCGGATGGCATTCGCGACCGCGCGCCCGAACTCGAACGAGCGTTTTGCCGTCGGCTGGTTCGGCGGGTAGCAGGTGTTCTGGAAGATGGGGAGGATGGTGCGCGGCTCGTTGTCGAACAGTCGTTTCACCACGAACGCGAACCCGTGCGGCAGGCCCTGCTCCCGGGGTTCGGTGGTGCGCACCGAGTCCAGCTCGCCGTGCTCCTTGGGGTAGCGCCGGGCGACCCTGCCGCCGTAGGTGTCGTGCAGGTACGTGAAGTGCGCCACGTCGAAATCGTTCTGGATCATGTGTTCGATCACGTGACGCCCGAGGTCGGAGGCCACCGGCACGTCCATCTCGACGTCGCCGTAGCCGTCCGCGATGGACTGGGTGATGTCCGGGTCCCGGAATCCCGCTGCCAGCGAACGGGGCTTGATGGGCACCGACTCTCCCCAGAACACGGAGAACGTCGGCATGTTGTCCTCGAAGAACCACTCGTCCTGGTCGTCGGAGATGATGACCGTGATGTCCGGTTTCACTTCGTTGAACGTCCGCGCCAGTTCGGCTATGCCGCGCTGGCAGGCGTCCACCTGCGCCGAGAACACCTCGTCCGTCAGCGGCTTCTCCTTCACCGCCGTCGGAACGCGGGCGAGTCCCTCGTCGTACGCCATCGCCCAGCCTTCGGGTGGGAAGACGAGCTCGTTATGCCTCAGGTCGCCCTGGGCGTAGCGCGGCCACTGCTCGGCGTTCAGCGCGAGCATGGGGCTGTGCGATGTTCCTGCTCCAAGCACTATCTCGGCCATCGTTGACCTCCGTTGTGCGGAATCTCACGGACGCTTGCGCCCGCTGAAAAACGTTTTCGGTCTGGGTCCGCGCTTAGTCTACCACGCGCTGTGAACGGCGCGCGCTATCCGGATGACTTGTCGCCAACGGCGTATCACTTGTCGCTGGCACGTGTCTCGATAGCGCTCCCACGCTTGACATCCCTCGTTCCGCCCATGTAGAAGCGGCACAGTGTCAGGCGCATTGTTGCGACGCTGTCGCATGTATGCTCGTCGCCCCAACCCCAACCAGGCCGCGAGCCGAGAACACCAGGAGGAGAGATGCTCAACGGACGAAAGATCATAGACATGCACGGCCACACCGTGGCCCCGCCTGAGCTGTACGCAGCGAAGGCGTCGCTCCTGTCGGGGCGCGGGTACCACGGCAAGAGTCCCATCTCCGAGGAACGCATCGAGCAGTTCGCTCAGAACAACATCAAGATACTGGACAAGGTGAAGACCGACGTCCAGATACTCTCTCCCCGTCCGTTCCAGCTGATGCATTCCGAGAAACCGGAGAGCATCGTCCGCTGGTGGAACGAGATGAACAACGACGTCATCGCAGCCCAGATCAAAGCCCACCCGGACCGGTTTGGGGGCATCTGCGGTCTGCCGCACGTCACGGGCGCGAAAGACGCCTCGCACGTCATTCCAGAACTCGAACGCTGCGTCAACGAGCTCGGCTTCGTCGGCTGCCTCATCAACCCCGACCCCGAAGAGGGCCAGGGCAACCCCGCCGACCCGAACTACACCCCGCCGCTGGACCACGAGTACTGGTTCCCGCTCTACGAGGCGATGGAGAAGCTGGACGTGCCCGGGCTCATCCACTCCGCTTCCTCCAAGGACCCGCGCGAGCACTACAGCCAGCACTTCATCACCACCGAATCACAGGCCGTACTGAACCTCTCCAGGCCGTCGAGCAAAGTCTTCGACACCTTCCCGAACCTCAAGATCATCGTCGGCCACGGCGGCGGCTCTGTGCCCTACCAGATCGGCCGCTGGCGCGTCCACCGCTACAACGCCATGAAGAACAACCCTGACCTGGAAGACTTCGACACCAGCATGCGCAAGATGTACTACGACAGCGCCCTCTACACGAAGGAGTCGCTGGACTACTGCTTGCAGATCTGCGGCCCCGACCGTGTGGTGTTCGGCACGGAGAACCCGGGCAGTGGCTCCTCCATCCACCCCGACTACAAGTGGGAGAAGGGCAAGAAGGTGCCCGCAGGAGACCTGGCAGGCTGGGAGACCGACGACATCGCCCCCGTCATCCTCAACCAGATCGACTGGCTGACAGACGAGGACAAGTACAACATCATGGAGGGCAACGTCCGCCGCCTCTTCTCGCGAGGCAACTTCTAATCACCCGGTTGCCACTCAGATACCACCGAGCGCCCGCTTGAACGGCGGGCGCTCGGTGGTATATTTTTGACTCCGCGTGAACCACGCGCCGCAAACCAAAGTATCCGGGGAGGGAACCACCGATGGCGGACAGAGAACTCATCACGGTTATCGAAGGCCCCAAGGGCCGCGCGGAGGTCTACGAGGTCTCCGAGGGCGGCAGCACGACGTCGGCCACCTCCGGCGTCATGTCCTCCAGCTACGAGGTCGTCTGTGGCAGCACGACCGAGACCGTCATGACCCTCGGCGAGGCGTCTATCGTCGCCCACGAGCTCTCCGGCGCAGACCAGTAGGTTGCGCGCCTTACTGTGGCGCTGCGGCGGGTCAGCCTTCAGCGGCCTCCCGCAGCGCTACGATGTCGATCTTCTTCATCTGCAGCATCCGCTCCCAGACCCGCGTCCGCGCAGGCTCGGGCACACCCAGCAGTTCACCCAACGACTCCGGCATCACCTGCCACGACACCCCGAACCGGTCGCGCAGCCAGCCGCACATCTCCTCTTCCCCACCCTCACTCAGCGCCTCCCACACCGCGTCGATCTCTTCCTGCGTCCTGCACGTCACCTGCAACGAGATCGCCGGAGAAAACTGGTACATCGGTCCTCCATTCAGTGCGGTGAACTCCAGGCCTTCCAACGTGAACGTCATGAGCTGGACCGAGCCCTCCGGCTGTCCCGATACCGCGGCGTCCGCCTCGCCGTAACGACTCACCGACGTGATCTCGGAGTTCTCGAACACTGATGTGTAGAGGTTGACTGCCTCCTCGGCATCCTTGTCGAACCATAGGCACGGCGTGATCTTCTGCACGTGACGCTCTCCTTGTCCTTCGGGGATACGGCAGCATTGTAGCCGCGCTGGGTGCTACCCTTAACCTCGACCGCGCCATGACATCCCCTGATGGAACGCCTCAGACCGACGCGCCCGCGAGTGGCGCCCCTCCATCCGGAAGACGACGCCTGTTCTTCTTCCTGCTGGCGATGACGCCCGTGCTCGCCATCATCGCCCTGCTCTTCTGGGGGCAGTTCCGCACCGGCGGCAACCCCGGCGGTGTGCTGGTGCACGAAGAGCCGAGTGAATCGCAGGTCCTCGTGCGCCTGGCGCCCTGGTTCGGTGGGTACGACCTCGTCTCCGGAGAGCGTGTGGAGGTTGACGACCTGCGCGGGCGCGTGGTGATGGTCGACTTCTGGTCGTCGTGGTGCGTTGCCTGCCGCGTCGAGGCCGATGACCTCGCACAGGTCTACCGAGAGTACGACTCAGCAGACGTCGAGTTCGTGGGCATCGCCGTCTGGGACCGCCCCGGCGACGCACTCGATCACATCGAGGACTACGGCGTCACCTACCTCAACATCCTCGATGCGCGCGGCACGACGGCGGTCTCCTACGGCGTGCGCGGTGTCCCCGAGAAGTTCTTCCTCGACGCCGACGGGCGCATCGTCCGCAAACTCATCGGCCCTGTCTCCGCCGATGAGCTGCGCGGTATCCTCGACGGCCTGCTCACGGCCTCGTAGAGAGATGGACGACACGCGTGCCTTCCACGACGCCGTTGCCGGCTGGTATGCGCGCAACGCCCGCGTCCTCCCCTGGCGGGGCGTAGACGATCCGTACGCCATCCTCGTGTCGGAGGTCATGCTCCAGCAGACGCAGGTGGATCGCGTCATCCCGAAGTACCGCGCTTTCCTCGACGCCTTTCCCACGCTCCACGCGCTCGCCGACGCCCAGCCCGCCGCGGTCATCCGTCTCTGGGCGGGCATGGGCTACAACGGGCGCGCCGTCCGCCTGCACAGGCTCGCGCGAGAGGTTGTGGACCGCCTCGGCGGCGAGTTGCCGCGCACCGCTGCCGACCTCCGGAAGCTCCCTGGCATCGGCCCCTACACCGCCGCGGCTGTCGCCTCTTTTGCGTTCGGCGAGCCCGCCGCGGTGCTGGACACGAACATCTACCGCGTCCTCAGCCGCGTCGTCCATGGAGTCGACGCTCCGTCGCGCGAGACTATCCACCCGCTGGCCGAACAGCTGCTGCCGCAGCCGGACAGTCCTCTCACTCCTGCCGACTGGCACCAGGCGCTGATGGACATCGGCGCGACGATCTGCACAGCGCGACAACCGCGCTGCATGCTCTGCCCGCTCCGCACACTCTGCGCCGCCGCGCCCCACCTGCAGTCCGGCGGCGACCCCATTCTCGCCGAGGCGTCTGTCCCCTACGCGCCGCGGCAGTCGCGGTTCCAGGGCTCCGCGCGCTACTTCCGCGGGCGCATCGTCGATCACCTGCGCGAGCAGCCCGACGCCGGCATCGAGGAGAGTACACTCGAAGCAATCATCAGTGACGCGGAAGCCGCCTCCGGCGCTCCCTGCCCCGTCTCCCTCTCCGATCTGTTGGCCGCCCTCGAACGTGACGGCCTCATCCGCCGTGGGAACGGGCAGGTACGGTTGCCCTGATCTACTCCAACCTCCCCACCAACCCCCGCAGAGGCTCGCGCAGCGACATCCAGGGGTCGCCGAGGCGCATCGTGTCCTCAGGCGTCAGCGCCCAGCGGCGCGCGCCGTCGCGTGTCACCCAGAGGCCGCGCACCCAGAACCCGTTCGTGCCGTCCTCGGGCGGGACGAACTCGTACGCGATGTAGCCTTCCAGCCCGTTCGCCTCCCACGCCCCCACCAGTTCACCAGCCCGAGCGACCGCAATTGCCTCCGTCCACCAGCACGCCCGGCGCTCGCCGTCGAGGTCCCGCATCCGGCGCAACAGGCGTCGCGCGCGCTCCTCGTCCGGCACATCGTCTCCCGTGCCGCGACGCGTGATGAGGCTCGACCAGCCGTCGCCCAGCGCAGGGATGCTCAGCCCGCCGTCAGACGCCACCACGAGCGCGCCGAGCGCCCGCGACCACGCAACCGCCTTCCCGATGGCTATCGCGAGGTGGGAGCCGCCTTCCTCCTCGGCGTCGGGCGCATCGGGGTGCGACGCTCCGTCCGATAGCTCCACGTCGAGCCCTGCCAGCAGTTCGCGCAACTGGTCTGCCTTTGCCCGGTTCCGCGTCGCCAGCACGAGCGCCACGCCCATCTACAACCTCCCGAACTGCCTCCCGAGCACGTCCGTCGACACGCGGATAACGGTCGGCCTGCCGTGCGGGCAGTGCTGCGGGTTCAGCTCGGAGGCGAGCGCCTCGCCGAGCGCCATCATCTCCTGGTGGTCGAGCGTCTGCCCGGCCCGCACCGCGCTGTGGCACGCGATGGACGCAGCGGCCGACAGGTGGGTATCCGCGCCGTTGGCGCGAGCCGCGAAGCCGTCCAGCGCCTCGGCCACGAGTTTAGCGGCGTCCACGCGGCGCGCTATCACCGGCACCGCGCGCACCAGCAGCGTGTCATCGCCGAACGGCTCCACCAGCAGGCCGTACCGCTCTAGCACCACCCGTCCCTCGCTCAGTGCGTCCATCTGCTGCGGCGTCAGGCCCATCGCCAGCGGCTCCAGCATCGGCTGCACTTCCGGCGCGCTGTTAGCCCACTGCCGCAGCAACCGGTAATAGAGCACCGACTCGTGCGCCGCGTGCTGGTCGATCAGGTACATGCCGTCCGGCCCCTCGGCCACGATGTACGTGTTCGCGATCTGCCCCAGCACGCGCAGCCGCGACAGCGGCGACGACCCGGGCGGCAGTACAAGCGGTTCGTATGCTTCGGAAGCAACGGGCGCGGGTTCCGGCAGCGGCGTCTGCTCCCTCTCCTGGGATGCGAATGTCATCTCGAAAGACGGTGGGGGAGGCGGTGAAGCGGGCGCGGCCTGCGACAGCAGCCCCTCTCCCTCCGCGATGGGCGATGCTGCAAGCAGCGCCTCGCGCACCGCGTGCTGGACGCTGGAGAACGCGTCGCCTTCGTGCGACAGCCGCACCTCGCGCTTGTTCGGGTGCACGTTCACATCCACTTCGCCGGGCGGCACGTCGAGGAACACCACCGCTATCGGGAAGCGGCCCTCCATCAGCAGGCCACGGTACGCTTCCTCGATGGCGACGCCCACCGCGCGGTGCTGCACCCAGCGGTTGTTCATGAACAGGCTGATGCCCGTGCGGTTCGCACGGCTCTGCTCCGGTGTTCCCACCAGCCCCCACACCGGGTACGGTCCAGCCCACGATCCTACCTCGATCATCGCCTGCGCCAGTCCCGCGCCGTGCACCGCTGCGACCGCGTCGCGCAGGCTGCCGTTGCCGGAGGTAGAGAGCTGCAGCCTGCCGTCCGTCTTGAGCGAGAACTGGACATGCGGGTGCGCCATCGCCAGGTGGTCCACGGTCTGCCGTACGCGCGCTGTCTCCGCGGCGGGCGAGCGGATGAATTTCAGCCGGGCGGGTATCGTCGAGAACAGCGCTTCGACCTCGATCGTCGTCCCCGGGCCTGCGCCCGCAGCCGACTGCCGCACGATCGCGCCGCTCTCCAGCTCCACCGTCGCCGCCGATTCCGCGTCCGCAGTGCGCGTCGTCATGCGCACGCTCGCCGCTGCCGCGATGCTCGCCAGCGCTTCGCCCCGGAACCCTAGCGTCCCGATGTCGGCGAGGTCCTCCACCGACGCCAGTTTGCTCGTGGCGTGACGCTCGAACGCCAGCGCAACCTCATCAGCCGGTATGCCGCAACCGTCGTCCGTGACCCGTATCGAGGCCAGCCCGCCATGCCGTATCTCGACGCCGACGACACGGGCGCCCGCGTCGAGCGAGTTCTCGACCAGCTCCTTGACGACCGAGGCGGGACGCTCGATGACCTCGCCCGCCGCGATCCGCGCCGCGACTCCCGCAGGCAGCACCCGTATCGCCATCAGAACTCCAGCTCCGCACCGAGTTGCTTGGCGTTCGCGCCCGCCAGCAGCCTGCCATCTACCACCGCAACCGGACGCTTCCAGTAGCGCGGCTCCTCCACGAGCAGCTCGAGCATCCGTTCCTCCGTCAACGACTCCGGGTCGATGCCGCTCTTGCGGAACGTCGCCGACCTCAGGTTGAACAGTGCGCTCGGAGGCTCGCCGTTCAGCAGCGCCTCGATCTCCTCACGAGAGAGACGCTGCTTGAAGAAGTCGCGCTCCGTGAACGCTATCCCCGCTTGCGAGAGCGCCGCCCTCGCCGTCTTGCACGTCCCTCACCCCACCCAGTGGTACAGCGCAACGTCGGCCATCCACACACCTCCGGTTCAGTCAGTTCATGGTACGCACCCGCCTCGCGCCCGCGCTAGCGATATCGCCCCTCGATTGCTGCGCCTTGCCCTCGGATCTCGCGTGCCACGGGGCTTAATCGCTCATCTCCGCTCATCCTGTTTACATCCACCTCTGAGCTTGCACTGCGCGCATGCTGCCCAGACCGCTCATCACCGCTCGATCGCAGCGCATAACCGCCGATAACCGCTCCGAATCGCTTGCCTGGCGGACCAGGGCCTCGTGTGCGAGCGAACAGCGGGATCCGCGACGGAGGCAACGTAGCCGTTCGATGGGTATCCGCGTAAGGGGCGGATGTCACACTGCGTTGCCGAACGCCCCTCTCTCCCCTACCATGCCTCCCGCTATGACCGACGCTGCACTGCTGGTCGCACGCTGGGCGCACGCTATCGCCGCCGTGGCATGGGTTGGAGGAGGCCTCTTCTACCTGTTCGTCCTGCGCCCGGGCGTCACGAGCAGCACGCTCTCCTCTGAATTCACCCGCGCAGCCCTGGAACGTTTCGGCGGACTCGTGAAGCTCGCGATGTGGGTGCTCGTGGTGACCGGCGCAGTCCTCTTCTTCACCCGGATCTCGGAGCCCACCGCCACCGCGCGCTACGCCGCCGTGCTCTCCCTCAAGGTCGCGCTCTCCGCCTGGATGTTCTTCATCGCCATACGCCGACGCAGGCGTATCGCAGAGGCCGTCACCATCCGAGTCGGACGCATCCGGGCAGTCGCCGCCGCGCTCGGTCACGCCAACACGGTCGTCATCCTCGGTATCATCGTCTTCCTGCTGTCGGACGTGTTGCGCTACATCGTCGAACAGGAACTGGGTGGGTGAACCCTGATGCGCCGCGATTTGGCTGACATCCTCGCCTGCCCCGCCGACAAGGCGCCGCTCACACTCACGGTCGAACGGGGAGACGGCGACGACGTCGTCACCGGTTCGCTCGCCTGCGCCGCGTGCGGCGCGGCCTACCCCATCCGCGACTCCATCCCGAACCTTCTCCCGCCCGGCTATCCCGGCTGATCCCCGCGATCATCCGGTCCTGCCTGTCAACACCCCTTGACAACTGTTTTTCGTTGCATATACTCCCTCAGGAAGTTAGTGCATACTAACTACAGTACACAGGTCAACCTAATACATCACGGAGGCACACGCTCATGCAACTCCTTCCCCACCTCAGAGCCGCGCTGGCAGCAGCCGCGCTCGTCATCATTGCCGCAGCCGTGGCCGCATGCGGCGCCGATCCTACCGCCACCCCGACCGCGGCACCGCAGGCGACCCCCACTCCCACCGCTGCTCCGATGCAGCAGGGCTCAGGCTCGCTCGTCATCTACTCCGGGCGCGGCGAGAGCCTCGTGGACCCCATCATCCAGCAGTTTGCCAGCGCGACCGGTATCGACGTGCAGGTCAAATACGGAGGCACCGCCTCGCTCGCGGCCACGTTGCTCGAAGAGGGTGCGAACAGCCCTGCCGATGTCTTCTACGCACAGGACCCCGGCGGACTCGGCGCGGTCGAATCCCTGCTCGCTCCCCTGCCCGCAGGCATCCTCGAGCGCTCGCCTGAATGGGCGCGGTCGCCGCAGGGCTTATGGGCCGGCGTCTCCGGCAGGGCTCGTGTGTTCGTCTACAGCCCGGACCGCGTTCCCGAGAGCGAACTGCCCGCGGACATCTTCGATCTCATCCAGCCGCAGTGGAAGGGCCGCGTCGGCTGGGCGCCCACCAACGGCTCGTTCCTCACCATGGTCACCGGTATGCGGAAGCTCTGGGGCGAGGAGAAGACCGCCGAGTGGATACGCGGCATGGTCGCCAACGGTGCAACCATCTACCCGAAGAACACGCCGCAGGTCGCCGCCGTCGCCGCAGGCGAGATCGACATCGGGCTCGTCAATCATTACTACCTCTACCGCTTCATCTCCGAGGAGGGCGAGGACTTCGCCGCACGCAACTACCACCCGTCCGGCGGCGGGCCTGGCGCGCTCGTCATGGTCTCAGGCGCGGGCATCCTCGGCACCGCCGAGAACCGCGGCAACGCCGAGCGTTTCGTCGAGTTCCTCCTGGGAACGGTTGCTCAGCAGTACTTCGCGGGCCAGACCTTCGAGTACCCGCTCGTCGAAGGTGTCAATGTCAACCGTCTGCTCACGCCGCTCGACGAGATCGCGAGGCCCGACATCGCGCTTGCCGACCTCTCCGATCTCGAAGGCACGACCGCGATTCTGCGCGACCTGGGCGCGCTGCCGTAGCGCAGAGAAGGGATGCACGCGATGGAGACGGCACACGACGACCGCGAGGCGTGCTGGAACGAGATGCTGGAGCGCTGGAACGAGCTGAGTTGGTGCGCCTACGCCTACCATGACACCGACATGCTCGCTGCCAAGATCCTGCTGTGGAGAGACGCGACATGTGAACCAGCGTTCTTTCCGAACAGGGGGCTCGAGCCGGAGGAGTGGCAGGCAGCGCCAGGCCAAAGGCGGGCCGTACCAAGGGCGCCATCTGATGCACATCATGCGCCGCGCAGGTCCTCCATCCTGCCGGTGGGCCTGCGCGTGATGCAGGTTGGCGGACGTGCGGTGTGGTGGACGCTTCTCAGCGCCGCCGCAGCCGTGGGCAGAGCCCTCAGGTAGCACGTTCCCGCTTTCCGATACAGCCCCGGCCGCCGATCCTCCCCGGCGCGCCGGGGCGCTCTCGTTAAACGTGGCGACGGCGCTAGATGCCGTACAGCCTGCGCGGGTTGTGCAGCAGGATCCGCTCTTTCTCCACCGCGTCCAGGCGTTCGTCGGCCTTGAAGACGGAGATGGCGTCCACCTCGCTGGACGGGTCGATGTGGCCGTAGTCCGTGCCTATCACCAGGCAGTGCTCTCCCGCGTAGTTCCGTACGTACGGGAGGTCGTCGTCGGTCTGGCACGTCACGTAGATCTTGGCGTCGCCGAACGGGTCGTCGGACATCTCCCTGCCGCCCGCACGCCACCGGTTGGCGATCTCGTGGTAGACCCACGGCACCCATGAGGCGGACGACTCGATGAACCCCCAGCGAAGGTTGGGGAACAGCGTCGGCACCTCGCTGTTGAGTAGCGAGTGGCAGACCATCATCGTCGGGGCGCGGAAGAGCGCGAACGAGTTCGCGTTCGTGAAGATGGAGCCGAACAGCTGGCGGTACTGCGGGCTGGCGTTCGCGATGTGCACCGCTATCGCCATGTCCAGTCGCTCCGCCTCCTCGAAGAACGGGTAGAAGTACGGATTGATGAGGTACTTGTCGCCGTCGAAGGGCCGCAGGCAGAGGGCGACGGCCCCGTTCTCCTTCGCGAAGCGCATCTGCTCGATCGCCTCGTCCGGCAGCAGCGACGGCACGACGCACGACCAGCGGAGCCTGCCTTCGCTCTGCTTCCAGATGTCCGCGAGCCACTTGTTCCAGCTGCGGCAGAGCGCCGCCTCCGCGTCAGGGTCGGCGCTGACCTGTTCGATCCAGAGCGTGTTGTGCAGCACCTGCACGTCGATGCCGAGGTGGTCCATCTCCCTGAGCCGGAGCTGCACGTCGTCGAGTTCGCGCGCCTCCCTCGGCGTATCCATCCGGCGCCCTGCCGTCTCGGACATCGTGAGGAGCTGTTGCTCGGAGAGCGACGGGAAGCGGAGCCCGCGTATCCGCTCCTCGATCACCCAGAACTCCTTCGTGGGAGCGGAGGGCGACGTGTAGAGGATGGGCCGGTACTTCTCCTCGGCGGGTTCCAGATAGTCCCAGGTACGCTCCGTCTCGCAGACGTGTGCGTCCGCATCGATGACCTGCAACTTCGTTTCGGTAGTCATGGCATCACGCCTCCCGTTCCTGCCGATTGGCGCGAGCGTAGCAAAGCGGGCGATGAGCGTCCAGCAGCGGTCTCGGACGCGCGCTAAGCGCCGCCCTTCCCTGCACGCAGCGACCGTGTAGCCTCCATGTCCACGGTCCCTTCAGTAATAGCGACGCCGTAATCGCGGCGCGCGCCCTCCTCGGTGACCCAGCCCGCGAGCACGTCGCGCAGCACGAGTTCAGGCTCGCGCTCGAACGGGTCGCCGTACCCCCCGGCGCCGGAACCGGCGACTGCGAACGTATCGCCGGCCTCGAGGTCGTAGAAGCCGGAGCCGCCGAAGTGCTCCTCGCGCTCCGTGCCGGGGTGCAGGGCGAACTCACCGGTGCGCCCCGGTTTCCCGCCGTCAGAGCCGGAGGAAGGCTTCTTCACCCGGTCGGCGCGACGGTTCAGCTTGGCGGGTTCGAGCACCTCGTAGATGCGCCGGTAGCTCAGCCCACCACGATACTTGCCCGGGCCGCCCGAGTCCGGGACCATCTCGAAGCGGCGCAGGCGCAGGGGCGCGGCGTTCTCGATGATCTCGATCGGGGCGAGGAACAGATTGGACGACGAGTTCGTGGCGACCCCGGACTCGCCATCCCCCCGGTTCGAGCCCGCCGTCGCCGCGCCGAGTATCTCGTAGTGCGTGTAGGGGTGCGGGCCGACCACGCCCGCAGGCCAACTGAGCGCGAGCGTCCCGCCGCTCCCGCCGCTGTGCGCCACGCCCTTCTCCGGCTGGAACTTCCCCACCAACTCTACCAAGAGGTCGATGAGTCGGTGCATCGACTGCGTGCAGTTCCCGACCGGCGACGGGTACTCGGGCGAGACCACCGTGCGTTCGCCGAACTTCAGCGTTATCGAGCGCCACATGCCGTCGTTGAACGGGAAGTTCGGGTCGATGAGCGACACCAGTGCGAACGTCACGCACGCCTTCACGACGGAGATGACCATGTTCGCGGGGCCGCGCGTCTGCGGGTCGGTGCCGTTGAAGTCGAACTCGATGGCGCTGCCCTTCTTGGTCACGGTTACGAACAGCCGTACAGGGTCACCGGCGCCGCTCCCGTCGTCGTCCAGCCACGCCTCGCCGGAGAACGTGCCGTCGTTCCACGCGTCGAGGTACTCCTTGAACAGCTTCTCCGTACCGTCCAGCGTGATGCTGAATGCCTCCAGCACGGCCTGCTTCCCGAAGCGGTCGAGCAGCTCGGTCATGCGCTTCGCCGCGGCCTTCGTGATGCCGATCTGGCTGTTCATGTCGCCGAGGACGAGGTGCGGGCTCCGGACGTTGGTCTGGATGAGTCTCGTGAACTCGTCGAACACTCTGCCGCGGCGCGCGTACCTGATGATGGGCAGCAGGAATCCCTCCTGGATCAGCTCCGTGGCGCGGCTGTACGAGCTTCCCGGCATCGCGCCCCCGAAGTCCGGCTTGTGCGCGGCGGAGCAGCTGTACGCCACCAGTTCGCCTCCGTGGAAGACCGGGGTCATCACCGCCAGGTCCGGCGCGTGGTGAACGAAGCTCTCGTACGGGTGGTTGCTGATGTAGATGTCACCCGGTTTGATGTCGTCCTTCCCATAGACGCGCCAGACGGACCGGATGAAGTGCTGGAAGGAGTAGCCGTGGATCAGCGAGCCGGGAGGCCCGAGCAGGCGCCCTTCGGCGTCGAGGAACTCGTACGAGCAGTCCCGCGACTCCCGCATGAGGGTCGAGTACGCCGACCGCGCGAGCAGCACGTTCATCTCGTCCACCATGCTCTGGAACTTGGTGCGGATGATCTCCGTGTTGAAGGATGCTGCAAGGGTCATCGTTCACCGCCGCGTCATGATGATGTTCGCATGCTCGTCGACCTCCGCGCCCCATCCCGGCGGAACGACGGTCGTGGAGTCCTCCTGGTAGACGACAGCCGGTCCGTCCAAGCGCTCCCCGGCGGAGAGTTCGTCGCGGTAGTACACGTCTCCAGAGACGGCGTCGCCGCCGAAGTACATCTGCCTCTGGCCCGTTGACTCTGCCGCACGACGCTTGACGGGGGATGCGGCGTCGTTCTGCCCCGCCTGCATCTTCGGCGTCGGCACGACCGTCCGCACGCGGAAGCTCACGATCTCGACCGCCTCGTTCGGCGCGGAGTGGCCGTACAGCCGCTGGTGCCACGCCTCGAACCTCCTGCGTATCTCGCGCTTCGCGCCGTCAACCAGCGTGCCCTTCCGCACTGGCACGCGCAGTTCGAACCCCTGCCCGACGTACCGTACGTCGGCCTCCCGTTTCAATCTCGCGCGACGCACGGGCAGCCCCTCTGTTTCGACGTCAGCGAGCGCCTGCCGTTCGAGCCGCGCGAACTGCCTGTTGAGCTCATCGACGGGCGTGCTCTCCAGTTCGGACACCGACGTCCAGACGTAGTCGTGGATGACGTCGGAGCAGAGCAAACCCAGCGCCGAGAACGCGCCGGGACGCGGCGGCACGATGATGCGGGCGATGCCGAGCTCCTCTGCCACGCCCGCGCTGCGCAGCGGCCCTGCCCCGCCTCCGGCGACCAGCGAGAACTCGCGCAGGGAGATGCCCTTCTCCGACGCCAGCGCGAGGATACGGTCGGCCATCTTCACCTCGATGACTTTGACTATGCCCCACGCGGTCTCCTGCGGGCTGCTGCTCCCCAGCGGCTTCCCGACGCCCTCCATCAGCGCTCGCTCCGACGCGGCCGGGTCGAGCGACATAGCGCCGCCGAGGAAGTAGCCGGGGTCGAGGTATCCCAGCGCCATGTCGGCGTCCGTGATGGTCGCCTCCGTCCCGCCTCTGCCGTAGCAGGCAGGGCCGGGGTCGCTGCCCGCGCTGTCGGGGCCCACACGCAGCAGGCCGCCCGGGTCAACGCGGGCTATCGTCCCGCCGCCCGCGCTCACCGCCTCGACGTCCACCATCGGCGCGTAGACCGTCCTGCCCTCGATCTGGCCCTGCGTGACCTCGACCGGCACGCCACCCTCAACGAACGCAACGTCGGCGCTCGTCCCGCCGATGTCCAGCGACACGAGGTTGCGGAAGCCCTGCGTCGCGCAGAGGAACGCCGCGGATACGACGCCCGCCGCAGGCCCTGACAGCAGCGTGTGGTGCGTGCGCCCGCCCCTGATGGCCGCCGAGAACGGCATGACGCCACCGTTCGACTGCATGAGGTAGCGCTGCGACGTGGTCACGTCCCGCTCGGCGAGCTGCTGGTCGAGCGACCTGAGATACGCCGTCAGCACCGGCTCCAGGTAGGCGTTGACCAGCGTCGTCGACATCCGGGGCCACTCGCGTATGCGGGGCATGATCTCCGACGACAGCGAGATGATGCAGCCCGGGTGCTCCTCCTCGATGATGCGCCGCGCCGCCTGCTCGTGCGACGGGTTCGCGTAGGCGAACAGGAACGAGACCGCGATCGATGTGACGCCGTCGTCCCTCAGCGCCCGCACCGCCTTTCGCACCGCCTCCTCGTCCAGCGATGCGAGCACCTCGCCGCTCTTGTCGACCCGCTCCGGCACGTCCCTGATGTGCGCCGGTTGCACGAGCCCCTCGGGGCGGTGGTAGAAGAGGAGGAACGGCCTTGGCTGGGAGCCGGTCTGCACCTGCGGGATGGCGCGGAACCCGCCGGTGACGAGCAGGCCGACACGCGCGCCTTTCATCTCCAGCAGTGCGTTCGTACCGATGGTGGTGCCATGCAGGAACGCCTCGACGTCGCTGCCGCTTACCCTCCGGTCCCGCTCCAGTTTCGCGAGCGCGTCCAGCACGCCGACGGCAGGGTCCGCCTTGACCGTGGGGACCTTCTCGATCTTCAGCTCTCCGGACTTCGTGTTGAAGGCGACGAGGTCCGTGAAGCTGCCCCCAACGTCGACCCCGATGCGCCAGTCGCTCAAGCGGCCCCCCAGGCGCCGCCGTAGAACCGCGCCGCGTTCCTGTAGAGGATGTCCTCCTTGGCGCTCTCCGATACCGCCTCGTTCTCCAGCAGTTCGTCGATCTCGGCGCGGATGGTGTCGATGTTCACCTCGTGCGGGAAGTCGCTGGAGAACACGAACGCGCCGCTGCCGTACTTGTCGATCGCGTTCGCCAGCATCGGCTCGTCGCCCTCGATGCCGACGAACAGCCGCCCCTCGTCGATCAGCCGCTGGATGTACGCCTCGACGTTGTCCCCTTCCTCGATCTGCAGGAAGCGGCGCTGCGGGTCGACCGGTGTGAACGCGTCGTACGCGCCGGAGCACCGCTCGATCACCATGAGGAACCAGCCCAATCCGCCCTCCAGGAACCCGAAGCGCGCGTTGGGATAGCGGTCGAAGACGCCGGTGAAGAGCATGTCCGTGAACGCGATGCTGATGGCGAAGGAGTGGCCCAGCGCGTGGACGCCCGCGAACGGCGTCATACCGTCCAGCCCCATCGCATGGTGCGCGCCCGCGTGTATCCCCAGCACGCACCCGAGCCGGTCCGCCTCCGCGTACACCGGCCAGAACTTCCTGTTGCCGAGCAGCGCCTGCAGCCCGGTGCCCGGCACCATCGCGCCGACGAAGCCGAGCTCGGTGACGGCGCGGCGGAGCTCGTCCACCGCAGCGTCCGGGTCCTGCATCGGCACGAGCGCCGCGGCCTTCACCCGTTCGTCCTTGCTGAGGTATTCGTCGTACAGCCAGTCGTTGTACGCCCGGGCCGTCGCTATCGCGAGGTCCGGGTCGAGGATCTTTCCGAACGACAGCCCGCGCGTGGGGTAGACGACCGTGCCGTCGATGTGCGCGGAATCGAGGAAGTTACCCCAGCCCTTCACGCCGCCGGGGTCCCTGAACGCGCCGTCAGGGTAGCGGTGCGATTGGTGGTGCAGGTGGTCAGGAGCCGGGAACGGCCCCACGCCCCTGACCGCGTTCCCGCCGAGCAGTTCCGGCGGGATGCGCTCCATGATCGCCTTCACGTCCTCTATGACATGCCCGTCGCCGTCGAGTATGCGCATGTGGAGCCCCTCCGTGTCCGTCGGAAGCGTTCAGCCCCGTGGATGGCCGCATTATGGCCGAAGCACTCACCGAGCGAAAGTGAGGCGGAACGTCCGGAAGGGTTATCCCGTGCATCCCGCAGGCGTCCCCCATTGCGCCTGCAACCGCCAGCGTGAAAGATAGCCGCAGTGCAGAGCGTAACGAACAGTCCAGAGGCGCCGGGCCGTCTCTCGTCCGGCAGGATGCCGCCGGTCTTCATCTGGCTGCCTGCGGCCGCCATCGGGCTTCTCATGCTCCTGCCGCCGGTCTATCTTCTCGTGCGTACGCTCGAGTCCGGCACGGCGGGGCTGGACGTGCTCTTCAGCATGCGTACGCTCGGCATCCTTCTCCGGACGGTGCTGCTCGTCGGCATCGTCACCACGGCCTGCGCCGCACTCGGCGTCTCGCTCGCATGGCTGACGCTCCGCACCGATCTGCCTTTCCGGCGGGCGTTCGGGATCCTCACCACGCTCCCGCTCGCCATCCCCAGCTACGTCTTCGCGCTGCTCGTCATCACCGCGCTCGGGCCGAAGGGCATGGCCCAGGGATGGCTCGAACCCCTCGGTGTCGACCGGCTGCCGTCCATCTTCGGTCTGCCCGGCGCGGCGCTCACGCTCACACTGCTCTCTTTCCCGTACGTCATGCTGCCGGTCAAGGCCGCGATCCAACGCATGGACCCGGCGATGGAAGAGGCTGCGCGCGGCCTCGGCAGGTCGTCTTTGGAGGCGTTCTTTTCCGTAACCTTGCCCCTGCTGCGTCCGGCCATCGTCGCAGGGTCGCTGCTCGTTGCGCTTTACACGCTGAGCGACTTCGGGGCCGTCTCGCTGCTGCGCTATCAGACGTTCACCTGGGTCATATTCATCCAGTACGAGACCGCGTTCGACCGCAGCATCGCCGCCGCGCTCTCGCTCGCGCTCACCGCACTGGCGATCGCGCTGCTGATCGCCGAGAGCCGCACGAGAGGCAGCGCCGTCTACCACCGCGTGACGCCCGGGGCGCAGCGCACACCCCACGTTGCGAGACTCGGACGCTGGCGATGGCCCGCCGCGCTCTACGCCGCTGCCGTCGTCTTCCTTTCGCTTGCGGGGCCGATGGCCATCCTCGTCTACTGGGTCGTGCGCGGCGTCAGCGCGGGGGAACCGCTCGACCTGCTCTGGAGCAACACGCTCAGCACTGTCTACGTCTCAGCACTGGCGGCGATCGCCGCCGCGGTCGCTGCCACGCCCGTCGCGCTCCTCACCGTGCGCTACCCCGGCTGGGTCTCCTCGGTGCTGGAGCGCCTCGCCTACGTCGGATTCGCCCTCCCCGGCCTCGCGGTCGCGCTCGCGTTCGTTTTCTTCGGCGCGTCCGTCCTCACGCCGGTCTACCAGACGACGTTCCTGCTCGTGACGGCCTACGTCGTGCTCTTCCTGCCGGCGTCGGTCGGCGCGACGCAGACCGCGCTCAAGCAAGTCAGCCCGCGGCTGGAGGAGGCCGCGCGGAGCCTCGGAAAGACGCCCTTCCACGCCTTCCGGCTCGTGACACTCCCGATGCTCTCGAAGGGCATCGCCGCGGGGGCCGCGCTCGTCTTCCTGCTCACGATGAAGGAGCTGCCCGCAACGCTCATCCTCAGCCCCACCGGCTTCCGGACGCTCGCCACGTCCGTCTGGAGCGCGGCATCGGAGGCGTTCTTCGCCCGCGCCGCGATGCCGGCCATCCTCCTCATCGTCGCCGCCGGCATCCCCACCACCCTCCTCATCCTCCGCGAGCAGGAGGAGCGGTAGCCTACGGCGCGCGGAAACACCCCGTGAGGTGGTCGTTCACGAGCCCCACCGACTGCATGTAGGCGTAGACGATGGTCGATCCCACGAACTTGAAGCCGCGTTTCTTCAGGTCTGCCGAGAGCGCGTCGGACTCCGGCGTTGTCGCGGGGACCATGTCGTTAGTCAGCACGCCGCCCGGCCTCGGCAGCGCACCGCCGAAGAAACCCCAGAGGTAGGCGTCGAAACTGCCTGACTCGCCTTGCACCTCGATGAACCGCTGGGCGTTGTGCACGATCGCCCTGAGTTTCAGCCGGTTCCGCACGATGCCGGGGTCCTGGAGCATCCGCTCGATGTCTGCGTCGCCCAGGAGCGCCACCTGCTCCGGGTGGAAGCCGTCGAACGCCCGGACGAACGCGGCGCGTTTGTGGAGTATCGTCCGCCACGACAGCCCGGCCTGCGCCGCCTCCAGCGCCAGGAACTCGAACAGCGTGCGCTCGTCGTGCGTCGGGACGCCCCACTCCTCGTCGTGGTAGCGGAGCATCAGGTCGTCGGCGCCGGGCCACGGGCAGCGGGGGCGTTCGTGGGTCGTCATTGACTCATCCCGGGTGGGTGAAGGTTATGTCCTTCCTAGGCCACTGACGTGATCTCGATGCCAGCCTCTTTCGCCGAGCGCTGGAGCGTGAGCGTCGTCGTGATGGCGAGGATGCCGTGCGCGCCCGCCTTCGCGAGCACGTCTGTGCTCATCGTCTTGAGCGCCGCCGCCTGCTCGCCCGTGACGCCCAGTTCCGCCGCAACGCCGTCCATGTCGCGCACGAACCGCGCCCGCAGGCTCTCGTCGCGGCGCAGCTCGAACAGCGCCTTGTTCAACGGGTACGTCTCCAGCGTCGGGTACTTGTAGAACTCGTAGCCCTGGCCCTTGAACTCGAAGCCGCCGAACTTGGGGATATCGCGGGGTTCCTGCCCGCGCCCGCCGCGGTCCGGGATGAAGCGCATGACACCGTGACCGTGGTGCGACGTCGGCTGGTAGCTGAGCAGTTCGCCGCGCCGGTTGCCGGTCGCGCCGAACATGATCAGCCACGGCAGCAGCTCCGTGTTGCCGACCTCGTCCAACTGCTCGCCGGTCAGCTCCAGCAGCGACTCCGGTCTGCCCTCCTCCAACTCCTGGATGACCCAGTGGTCGAACTCGTACTCCGGGTAGAAGTACTTCCACGTGCCGGGGTAGTGCGACAGTCCGCCGCTTGCGAGTATCGCCACCTTCTCCGGCCTCGCGTCGATCACCTTCCGCATCGCCTCGCCGACCTGGATGCAGCGGTGCGTCGTAGGCAGCGGTGGCAGGTAGACGTTCACGAACATCGGCACGATGGGGATCGCCCTGCCCTGGTGGATGTACTCCAGCGGCGTTGCGAAAGCGTGGCCGAGCAGCGCCTCGTGTGCGTACGCGAGGTCGATGCCGTCCTCCACCAGGCCGTTCAGCAGCGCGAGCGCCAACTCCTGGTGGATGGGCACCTCGTACTCATGTCCCGCGAATTCCGCCGTTGCCGTCTCGCCGGTGATGACCGCGAACGCGGGCACCGAGCCGGGGAAGAACGTCTCCACGTGGTCGATGCCGATGAGGACCAGCACGTCCGGCTGGGTCTCGTCCAGCTCGCTGCCGAGCACGCCCATCGCATCTATCCCCGCCTGCAGCTGTGCCTGGTCCTCCTGTGGAGGCCTCGTCAGCAACTGCGGCGCGTGCACCGATCCTGCGGCCCAGACGATCTCTCCCATGCGATTCTCTCCTTATGTCATGTCTCTGAGTGAGGGTATCCGCTCACGAGCGGCGCACGCAACGCCCTGCCTAGTCGGCGCGAGACGCCAACAGGTCTGCGACCTGGGTCGCGGCGCGGTGGCCGCTCGAGAGGGCCCCGTTGACCGACGGTATGCCCATGTAATCGCCCGCCAGGAACAGGTTGTCGATGCGCCCTGCGAGCTGTTCCGGGATCTTCGCCAACGCGGCGAGCATCCCGGGTGTCCCCATGCACAGCGCCTCTTCCCAGCGGTACACGCGGTAGAACAGTCCCTCGTCGTCGCCGGGAACAGCGGAGCCCGGGGGCGCCTTGCGGCGGACGGCGCTCAGCAGCTCTCGCTTTATCTCATCGTCGTCGAGCGGGATGAGCTCCCTGGCGCGGTCGCGCCCGATGAGCAGGTCGAGGATGCTCTTGCCGGGAGGCGCGCAGGCGGGGAGGAAGGCGGTCCGGTTCAGCAGGAGCGGGGTGTCGTCGTCCTCCGGGTAGAGTGCGCCGTGCCAGCCGGGAGGGAGCGGTGAGTGGTCGAGGCCTATCACCACCCGGCAACCCGTCGAGTAGTCGATCGTGCCGAGCGCCCGGAGCGTCTCCGGCAGCAGGTCGGGGATGAGGTCAGGTACCTTCGTCCCGGGGACGGCGCTGATGACCGCGTCCGCCTCGATGGTCTCGCCTTCCACGACTACGCCGGTCGCCGTCCCGTCTGCGACGACGACCCTCCTGACGGGGGTCGATACGCGGATCGCATCGGAGCAGGCATCGGCAAGAGCTGCGCTCAAGGAGCCGATGCCCCGCTCGGGCATGTACACCCTGCCGGCGCTCAGCATCGTCTCTCCGATGTACGCCCGCATGAGCGCCTGGCCTGCGGGCAACGGATCGCCCAACACCATGTCGAGGGGGCCTCTGAGCGTCACCTGCAGTTTCTCGGGTACGCGCAGTCGCTCCAGGTAATCGCCGAAGCTCTCGTCGTCGTCGATCTCGGCGAGGGGACTGTCGCTGGCGAAACTCATGTACGCAGCCTGGCGGTGTATCTCGCGCATCACCCTGGAGCCGGACCGCAGGCCTGCTGGTGTGAGGAAGCCCATGGTGACGGCGGTACGCAGGTGCCGTATGAAGTTCCAGAACGATTGGTCCGGCGTCGTAGTAACCCACCGGCCACCGCGGTAGTGGCCGAACTTCATCTGCGAAGGCACCAGCGGCAGTCCCAGTTCCCCGCAGATGCGGAATGCGGTGTCGTAGGTGGAAGTGAAGACGAAGGCGCCCATGTCCAGGGAGAACCCGTCCACCCGCTCGCCGCTGCCGCGCCCGCCCACGTGGTCCTGGGCCTCCAGCAGGAGCGGGGTGATGCCTTGTTTCATCAGCGTGTAGGCGGCGCTGAGCCCGGCAAAGCCCCCGCCGACGATGACGACCCGCTTGGTGCTCATACGCGCGGCTACACGGGCTTCCAGGTGACCATGGCATGCCGCTGTGGCGCCACGCCCCGGACCACGAGACCCGCAGGCGTCTGCAGCAGCAGGTCATCCGCGGCTGCGAGCAGGCGCCCGTCCGCTTCTGTGCCTTCCTCTACTCCCAGTCGCTGTCGCAACTGATCCAACACGGCGCTGCGGTCCGGCCCCAGCACAGCGGCCTCGGCACTGAGCATCGACACGTCGGGGAAGATGTCCATCGCCCATAGAAGGTTCAGCACGTTCGGGAGGCCCGGGAGTGGCGTCGGAGCCGAGCCGTACACCCACTCGAAGAACGGGATCTCCAGCGCCCCGGGTGTCTCCATCATCTCCACGAGCACGACGCGCTCCCTGGCGTGCTCCTGCATCTTCGCCACGAAGGGCACCGCGTCCGGCACGTGGTGCAGCACCATCGAGCACAGCACGATGTCAGCCGGAGGCGCCTCCGTGTCTTCCCACGACTCGTTGATAGCGGTGACGTTGGCGAGTCCTGCTTCCGCCGCGCGTGCGGTGAGCACCTCGACGGAGTCCGCGGACGGCTCAACGACGGTCACGTGCCTCGCCCGCGTCGCGAGCGGCAGCGCATACCGGCCTGCTCCCCCGCCGACGTCGAGCACGTCGGCGTTCGTTCCGAGGACGGAGTAGAGGCCGTTCAGCACCGTGTCGTCGGTGCGGTGGGGGTCCAACGCCCTGTTGGCGTTCGTGAATGCCCGGTGGCCGTGTCCGTGGCCATGGCCGCCGCCGCGCAGCGCCGCGGTGTCGCGTTCGTGCGCTTCGATCTGTTCGCGCCAGGCGTCGGATACCGTGGTCATCGCGAACGCTCTAGTTCAGCGCCGCGCCGCCGTCCACGATCATCGTCTGGCCGGTCATGAAGTCGCTGTCCGACGACATCAGGAATACGCCAGCGCCCGCGAGGTCCTCCGGGCGCTCGACGCGCTTGATGGCGCGGTCGGGCACACGGCCCTGGTAGTTCGACTCGTCGCGCTCCGGATCGCTCGCCGTCGAGCCCGGCGCTATCGAGTTCACCGTGATGTTGAAGTCGCCGACTTCCCGCGAGAGCGTGCGCGTCATGCCGACCACCGCGCCCTTCGACGCCACGTACTGCGTGCTGGAGCGTCCCGAGAAGAACGTGCCGGAGCTGATGTTGACGATCTTGCCGTAGCCGCGCTCCTTCATGTGCGGCAGCACCGCCCGGCAGCAGAGGAACGGCCCCCGCACGTTCACCGCCATGACACGGTCCCACTCCTCGGCCGAGATCTCCTCCACCGTTCCCCGCGTTATCTGCGGGCGCTGGAAGACCGCCGCGTTGTTCACGAGGCCATCGATGCGGCCCCACTTTTCGAGCGCCGCTTGCGCCATCGCTTCGGTCGACTCGTGGTCGGAGACGTCGGTCGGCACCGCGATCGCCTCGCCGCCCGCCTCGCCTATCTCCGCCGCCGTCTTCTCCGCGGCGGGGCCGTTGATGTCCGCGATGACCACCCGCGCCCCCTCCTCCGCGAACCGCATCGAGAACGCGCGCCCGATGCCCTGCGCTCCCCCAGTCACGATGATTACCCGCTCGTCCAGCTTGCCCATACGATTACCTCTACCTCTCTCTTGTGTCAGCCGTCCTCCACCTCTACCGCCATCCCCACCCTTCCCTGCCATTCCCGGCCTTACCGTCATTCCCGCGTTCTTCGCCATTCCCGCGAAGGCGGGAATCCAGCACCCCTCTCCCCCGGGGAGAGGGAAACGCGCTTCAGTGCGAGGGTGAGGGCCCCCTAATGCACCACGACGCCGCCGTCGACCGCGAGCGTCTGCCCGGAGATGAAGTCGCTCTCCCCCGACATGAAGAAGATGCCCGCGCCAACGAGGTCTTCAGGCACCTCGATGCGCTTGATGGCCCGGTTCGGGATGCGCACCGCGAACTCCTCCATCGAGTGCTCTTCGGTCTCGCTCGCCGTCAGTCCCGGCGCTATCGAGTTCACCCGTACGCCGGAAGGCCCGGCCTCGCGCGCGAGCACTCGCGTGAACGCGATGACGCCGCCCTTGGACGCCACATAGTGCACGAGGTTCTCACGCCCGTTGAAGAACGTGCCGGAGCTCATGTTGATGATCTTGCCGTAGCCCTGCTCCTTCATGTGCGGCAGCACCGCCTTCGAGCAGAGGAAGACGCCCTTCAGGTTCACCGCGAGCATCCGGTCGAACTCGTCCAGCGGTATCTCCTCCAGCGGCGCGCGCGTGTGGCGCACGCGGATGGCGATGGCCGCGTTGTTCACAAGGCCGGTTATCTTGCCGAAGCGCGACAGCGTCTCCGATGCCATCATCTCCGTCTGCGCCTGGTCCGACACATCGACGGTCAGCGCCATCGCCTGCCCGCCCGCCTGCCGCAGCTCCTCAGCCGAGCGCTCTGCCTGCTCGCCGTTGATGTCGGCAAGCACGACCGATGCGCCCTCGCGCACGAAGCCGTCCGCGAACGCCCGGCCGATGCCGGCCGCGCCCCCCGTCACGATGATCACCCTGTCGTCCAGCCGTCCCATACGTCCCTCCTGACCCGTCGTTCCTGCGAACGCCCGCCGCTTTTAGCGCGCAACCTCGCAGCCTTGGACGCGGTGCGTAGCACCCGTCATTCCCGCGAAGGCGGGGATCCAGCGTGCGCGACAGCGGAGCGCACACGGCAGGGCGAGAGTCCCTGCCCCGTCGTCACTCGGCGTCGCCGAAGCCCTCCGGCGCCTGCCACTGGTTCATCCAATCGATGATCTCGTCGAGCGGCATGACGTCCGCGTACTTCTGGTTCATGTCGAACAGGTTGATGGCGTGCGGCGCCTCGTGCCGGTCGAACACGCACTCCTCCGCGACCACGACCTTGTACCGGTTCGTGCACGCGTCGACCACCGATGCCCGGACGCAGCCGCTCGTGCTCTCGCCCGCGACGATGATCGTGTCGACGCCCAGCGCCGTCAGGTGGCCGGTGACCGGCGTGCCCCAGAACGCGCTTGGCGACGTCTTCTTCAGGAACACCTCGCCCTCGATGGGCGCGACCTCCGGGATGATGTCGTACATCCCTTCGCGCTTCGCTCCGCCGCCCATGTAGCCTGCGCGGCCCGAGTCCTTGCGTCCCGCCGACGCCCAGCCGATGACGCCCGATTCACTCTCCGGCAGGCCGGTAACGTGTACGACGGGAATGCCCGTCTCGCGCGCGGCGGCCAGCAGGCGCTGGATGTGCGGGAGCGACTCCCAAGCCGCCATGCCACAGCTGCCGGGCCACTCCTCCTTCGCCTCCATCACCGTCTGCGGCTTGTCGCCGAACACCCAGCGGTAGAGGTCGATCATCAGCAACGCGGGCCGCGACCCGAACCCGCGGGTCTTGTGTCCGCTCGCCGAGACGTGCTCCAGGTCTGCCTCGCTCAGGTACTTCTCCCACACGCGCTCTGCCATCGCAGCCCTCCTTGTGGACGATGTCTCTACAACGCGGCAATCCTACACCGCGCACCCCGGTTCGTCATGCGTGGCGTTGTCTGTCATGCTGAGCGGAGCCGGAGGCGTAGTCGAAGCACTTCTCGGGGCGCATGTCGCTGCACCGGCATGGCTCTTCACCCTTCCCGTAGACTAACGGCCAACTATCTCGGAGTGAGGTGCTCATGGACGTTGGTTTGATGGTCGAGGGACAGCACGACCTGGACTGGGAGCGGTGGCTGCATATCCTGCATCTCGCAGAGCGGCTCGGCTTCCCGTCGGTCTTCCGTTCCGACCACTACTTCATCAACGACCAGCGCGCGTCGCTGGAGACGTGGACCTCGCTCGCGGTCGCCGCGCGTGAGACCTCGACGCTCCGGTTCGGGCCGCTCGTCGCGCCGGTAACGTTCCGCCACCCCGTCGACGTGGGGCGGATGGCCGCGCAGATCGACCTGCTCAGCGGCGGACGGTTCGTGATGGGCGTCGGCAACGGCTGGCACCAGCCCGAGCACGACGCCTACGGCATCCCCTTCCCCGAGCCTGCCGAACGGGCGGCGCGCCTGGGCGAGGCGATCCAGCTGATGAAGGCGATGTGGGGGCCGGGGCCTATCTCTTTCGACGGCAGGTACTACCAGTTGCGGGATATCGACGTGCTCCCGAAGCCCGCGCCGGGCCGTCCCTACCTGCTCGTCGGCGGCAACGGGCCGAAGCGCACCCTGCGCTACGCCGCGCAGTACGCCGACGAGTGGAACACGGTCGCCGCCCCGCTGGAAACGCTCGCGGAGCGCGTCGCCACCCTCAACGCCCACTGCGAGGCGCTCGGCCGCGACCCGGCGTCGATAAGGAAGACGATGATGACGTTCGCCTTCATCGGCCCGGACGACGCGACTATCGAGCGCAACATGGACCGCTTCCCCAGGATGGCGGGGATAGGTGCTCTGGAGGCACGGAAGGCCGCTGTACGTGAGCGCGGTCAGCCGGCAGGTGGGGCGGAGGAGGTCATCGAGCACCTCGGCAGGCTCGCGGAACTAGGCTTCAGCGAAGTGCAGTTCCAGCACCTCGACTTCCACGACGACACCGTCCCCGAGTTCCTCGCCTCAGACGTCGCGCCGCGGGTGCAAGGGCTGTAGGGGGAGGCTACATGAGCCTGCCCTGTTGCGCGGGCGTGATGACCTCAGGCCCGTCGTTGGCGGCGGAGTTGACGAGCGTCGAGACCTCGTACGCCGTCATGGCCTCGGAGGGATAGGGAACGAGAAGGCTCACGAGCGCGGCGGCGTCCTGCATCCCGCCGTCCAGCCAGAGCGGTTCGACGTCCTCCGGCAGGATGACCGGCATGCGGTCGTGGATGGGCTGAAGGAGTTCGTTCGCCTCCGTCGTGATGATGGTGCACGACTCTACGACGTCGCCCTGCGGGTCTCGCCACGTATCCCAGAGGCCGGCGAAGGCGAACGGTTCGCCCGACGCCAGCGTGATCCGCACCGGTCGTCTCCCTGCGCTGCGTTGCCACTCGTAGAAACCGTCGGCGGGGATGAGGCACCGCCTCCGCAGCAATGCGGAGCGGAAGCTGGGCCGCTCTGCAACCGTCTCCGCACGAGCGTTGATCATCGGAGCGCCCGAAGGTGCCTCCCTCGCTCCAGACGGGACCAGCCCCCACCGCATGTACGACCCCAGCCTGCGCTCGCCTCCCCGCACGGCAAGCACCGGCTGCGTGGGCGCGACGTTGTAGCGCGGCGGCTGCTCCAGCCCGTAGGCGTCGAACCCGAACCGCAGCGCAAGCTGCCCGATCTCCGCTATGAGGCTGTATCTCCCGCACATATCGACGCCCGGCCGCTCAGGGCAGCGGCAGGTCCACCCACCCTCCTCGTTCGATCGAGAGCGCCGATGCCTCGAGGAACTCCATGTTCCTGACGCCGTCACGGAAGGTCTCGTTGCCTCCGACGTCCTCGCCGCGTACGAGGCGCACGAAGTCCTCCTCAGCGTGCCACGTCTCCTCGAGTCCGGTCGGCACCGGCAGCGGGGCCAGTCCCTCGTCTCCCCTGCGCCCTCCCAGGAGGTCACCCCTGCGTGGATAGACCAGCGTCCCCTCCTCACCATAGATCTCGATGCGCTCCTCTCCGAAGAGCGTCACGCCGCTCTGTACGCAGGTCACGGTCGCGCCTCCCGGCATCTCCGCGACGACGGTCAGGGCGTCCGGCATCTCGACGTCGATGGTCCCGCCCCCGTGTCCGTCGGTCCGCTGGGGCGTGAACGTGCGCCCCCACGCAAGGACGCGCTCCGGGTCGCCGAACCACGGCCGCAGCACGTCCCAGTCGAGGCCGAGGTGCAGCGGGTTAACCGTGCCGAACATCCGATGGTCCTGGCGGCGCTGCAGCGGCGCCGAGCCGTCCGCGTAGTCGGAGACGAGGTAGTAGGCGAAGACCTGGCGGACCTCCCCGACGTAGCCGTCGCCCAGGAGGTGCTTCACGTACCGGCGAGCGTGCTCGTAAGAGGTCGGGGGCACCAGGCGTGCCACGAGCCCTGTCTCCTCCGCCTTGCGTAGCATCTCCCGCGCTTCCGCGAGACTCGCGGCCATCCGCGTCTGGCACAGCACGTGCTTCCCGGCGTCGAGCGCTGCCATGACGGCCTCGTGGTGGAAGTAGGGTTGGGTGCCGACCAGGATGGCGGCGACGTCCTCCCGCGCCACCAGTTCGCGCCAGTCGCCCATCACAGAGGGGATGCCGAACTCCGCCGCAACCCGCTCCGAACTTCCGAGCGTCCGGTTGGCGACGGCCACAACCTCCACTCCCTCGATCGCGAGCAGGTTGGGCAACATGCGGCGCCGGGTGAAGCCCCCGGCCCCGACGATGCCGATGCGGACCGTGTCAGTCATATATTTCCATGCCGCCGGAATCGTAAGCGGCCTCTTGCGGAGGCGCAACGCGACCGCCCAGCCCTCATTGCCCGTTTGACAGCACCCAGGCAGCACCGTACCGTCCGACCGATATTCCCTCAGGCGCGGCGTCTACGGAAGGAGGCCCCATGGCCACAGAGGAAGCGCTCCCCGAGGTCATCGACCTCTGGCGCAACCACGCCTACGACCGCTGGCTGGCGAAGCAGGACGTGCCCGTCCACACCGGCTACTACGTCGAGGACGCCCGGACGCTCGAGCGCGGGTGGTGGCCGTTGCGCGGGTGCCCGGGCGCCGTCATCAGTCTCGAAGGGCACCGCGGCATCCAGCACGTCCACGTGCTGGAGATCCCGCCGGGGGCAACCATCCCTCCCTTCCGCATGGCGCTGGAAGAGATCATCTACGTCTTCGAGGGCAACGGCATCGCGAACGTCTGGGCCGACGGTCAGCCGAAGGTCACATTCGAGTGGCAGAAGCACAGCCTGTTCCGTATACCGGTCAACTACAACTACGAGCTGAGCAATGCGAGAGGCGACCAGCCCGCGCTGACGCTCCACGTGAACCTGCTTCCCATGGCCATGGGAACGAACCCCAGCGAGGACTACTTCTTCAACAATCCCTATGTGGACCTCAGCCAGCTCTACGGCGACGAAGCGAAGTTCTACTCGGCAGCGGCGCGCCCCGTGCGGGTCTCCGGGCAGGTGAGCTTCTCGTCGGGCGCGAGGTCGATGCAAAGCACCCCCACCCCCTCCGACGCGGGCCCTATGCGCTGGTACGGGAACTTCTTCCCTGACCTGTCGGTGTGGGACCAGCTGGAGGTCTACGGGGGCGCGGGCCGCCTGACCTACGGCGGCAGGATCTTCTTCCCTGGTTCCGCGTTCAGCACCGGTCTCATGGTGCTCCCGTCACGACGGTACCGCGCGGGCCATCGCCATGCGGCGGGCGTCACCATCGTCGGCATACAGAAGGCCGACGGGTTCGTGCTGATGTGGCCCGAGGGAGGCGAGTACCTCGTCGCCCCGTGGAAGGAAGGCTCCGTGTTCGTCCCGCCCTATCACTGGTATCACATGCACTTCAACTCCGGGACGGTCGAGAACAGGCAGCTCCGCATCCGGGCGCCGAGGCCGGGAGCGAACCCGACCGCCGATCCGAGACGCGTGATCCCCTTCGCCGAGCAGGACCCCTGGATCCGTCGGAAGTTCGAGGAGGAGTTGGCCAAGCGCGGGCTCACCTCGCTCATGCCGGAGGAGGCGTACACGGACCCGGACTTCGAGTGGGACGAAGAGTGGCTCAAGGAAGACTGACTTGGCGCCTCTCCTGCTGAAGATGGCCACGGGCGACTACGGCCACACGCGCCCGCTCAAGGACGGGACGGTCACGTCCGAAAGGGTGGCGTTCGAGCACGTCCCGACGCCGACCATCATCGACGCGTTCCGCCGCATGATCAGGGACCTCGAGTTCGACGTCTGCGAGATGGCGCTGTCCACCTACCTCTGCGCCCGCGCCCACGGGATACCGATCACGGCGCTGCCCGTATTCCTCGTGCGCGCCCTGCACCACGGCTCGATCGTCTGCAACGTCAAGTCCGGCATCCGTGCCCCGGCCAACCTCCACGGGCGGCGAGTGGGAGTGCGGGCCTACACCGTGACCACCGGCGTCTGGGTGCGCGGCATCCTCCGGTCGCAGTACGGCGTGGACCTCGACAAGATCACGTGGGTCATCAACAGCGACGAGCACGTTGCCGCGTACGAGGCGCCGCCGAACGTCGAGTCGGTGTCGTTCGACCGCAGCCTTGCGGACCTGCTGAGCGACGGTGAGATTGACGCCGCCATCGGCGTGGCGCCGTCGGCGGAGGCGGGGTTCGCGCCGCTGGTCCCCAACGCCCGCGAGGCGGCGGTCGCCCACCTGCGGGCGACCGGCGTCTACCCCATCAATCACACGCTGGTGGTGCGTAACGAGCGCCTCGCTGCCAATCCCTGGCTCGCCGTTGAGCTGTTCGACCTCTTCAGGCGAGCGAAAGAGCATTTCCTCCCCGCGCTTGACGCAACAGCAGACCCGCCGGGCGAGGACAGGCGCGCGAAGGAGATGCGGGAAGTCCTCGAGTGCGACCCGCTCCCGTTCGGCGTCGAGGCCAACCGGACTTCTCTGGAGACGTTCATCGGCTATACCGTCGACCAGCGAATCATCCCTGAGGCGGTCCGGGCCGAAGAGGCATTCGAACCGAGCACGCGGGAGCTCGCGGGGTAGGCCGGCGGAATCCTGGCCTGCCGGACCGTTCATGGTGAGCCTGTCGAACCACGTGATAAAGTCCGCCGCATGCACGCGAGAGTCATCACCTTCGAGGTCCACGCCCGCCCCGCCCTCGACGACGCCCAGAACGCCTTCGAGCGCCTCGTGGTGCCGGAGATGCGCAGGCTCCCCGGCTACGACGGCGCATACGTCCTCCGCGACGGCCACACGCGCGGGACGATCGTCATGCTCTGGGAGACGGAGGACACGCTCCAGTCCGGCGAGGCCACGCCCGGCCTCAGCGAGCAGATGGCCCGCCTTCGGCCGCTCCTCGGACAGCACCCCGCCTACGCCACCTGTGAGGTCGGCTACGCGGACCACCCCCTCAACTGACCACGTCATTCCAGCACCGGCTGGAATCCAGGGTGCGCGGGCAGCGCACGCCGCGCCGCGAAGCGGGCGCGTCACCCCTGTGAGTATCAGGGAGGCTACTCCTCCGTCTGCGTCGTCTGACCGCCCTTGCGCGTCACCGTGATGTGCGCGAACGACGTGTCGGGCAGCGAGCCGTGCCAGTGCTTCTCTCCCGCGGGCGCGAACACCACGTCGCCCGGCTCGACCTCCGCTCGCTCGCCGCTCTCCGTCACGACCACGCCGCGGCCCTCCGTCACGATGAGGAGTTGGTCGCTCTCGTGGTAGTGGAACTTGTTCCGCACGCCGGCCCCGAAGCTCACCACGCTCACGTTGAAGTCCTCGCTGTCCGGCGCCAGCGGCTGACGCGCGACGTCGTCGCTCGTGAACAGCGGGCTGGCCGCCGGCTCCTTCTCTATCTCGTTGATCCTCCGCACCTGCATCGTTCGCTCCTTTGAGTTACGTTAGTTCTTTACCCGCTCGTCCTGAGCCTGTCGAAGGGCCTACGCATACGCATCGTAGATACCTTCGAATTTGCCCAGTTTCAGCCGCACCTGCGTCTCCGCCATGTGCCGCACCATCTCGATATCGCGGTCGTCGCGGATCATCCGCACGACCGCCTCTGCGGCCTCAGCCGCGTGGTCGACGTCCACGATGCCGTGGATGCGGAAGAACTCCAGGTGCTCCGTCGGGATGTTGTACGGCGCTTCCTGCAGGTAGTTGAACAGCTCGGTCGAGTACCGCTGCACCATCGTCTCGTTCGTCAGGCCCGACGCCCTGCCCGCCGCGGGACAGGAATTGATGAGCGACGATGCCACGATGACGCTCGTGTGGCAGAGCACCTCGTGCACCGGCACCATCTCCTCGAAGTCGCGGTCGGTCAGCCCGATGTTGATGCCGAACTCCTGGCAGAGGTCCGGGTGGTCGTGCTCCGCGACGATGCCCGCGACCATGTCCTTGAACGCGCGGGGGTTGTCGGACGCCTTGATCATGCGTATCGCCCCGCTCTTGAGCAGCGCGCGGTTGAACCACGTGTGCTGCAGTGCGTACCCCTGCAGCCGTCGTATCGTCAACATGCCCGCGCGCAGGTCGCGGAAGTACCGCGTCTCCATGAGCGCGTCCGCAGCGGGCTGCACCACCTCCGCGACCAACTCGTCAACGAAGCTCTTCACGTCTGCTGTCGTTGTCATGGCTCATGCCTCCTCTGCTTCCGCGCCATACTCTACGCCTCGCGCGGCGACGGTCAACCGTGAGCCCATCATGTACATCCTGTGCATCCATGTGAAAATACCCCCATGTTCTCACCCGACGACGTCCGGAACGCCCCGCTCTACGAGCGCTACTCCATCGAGTTGCTCGGCGCGGACGACGCACCCGTTCCAGGCGACCAGCCGGACGACGGCGTGACGCTCCACACGACGCGCGGCGACGTATCGTGCATCCTGCATCGCCCCGCCGACGAACGCAGCGTCGGCGTCGTGTGGGCCGCGGGTGCGCGGGGCGGGTTCGACGGCCCCGCGAACGGACTCTATCGCGACCTTGCCGTTCGCCTGGCGGAGCAAGGTATCGCATCGCTGCGGGTCAACTACCGCCATCCGGCCAACCTCGACGAGTCGACGCTCGACGTGCTCACTGCCGTCTGGCACATGGCCGCGCTCGGCTACCCGCGCGTCGCGCTCGTCGGCCATTCGTTCGGCGGGGGCGTCGTCATATCGGCGTCGCGTTACACGACGCACGCGCGGGGCGTAGCCGCGCTCGCCAGCCAGACGATGGGCGCGGAGGACGCTGCGCTCCTCGGCAACAGGCCGCTGCTCGTCGTCCACGGCGAGGCCGACGCCGTCCTGCCGCTCGTGAACGCCGAGACCATCATCGACTGGGCGTCCGGCCCGAAGCAGCTCGTCACCTACCCCGGCGCGGGCCACGGCCTGCGCGAATGCGCCGACGAGCTCCGCATCCTCCTCGAAGACTGGCTCAGGGACCTCCTGCTGTAGGAGCATCGTCGTTCCCGCACCGGCGGGAATCCAGAGTGCGCGGGCAGCGCACGCGGTGGGGCCGTGGGCGATGTCTGATGTAGGGGCGTCCCTCGTGGGCGCCCTGCCTGGCCTCCCCTCTCCTGAGGGAGAGGGGAACGCGCTCAGCGCGTGGGTGAGGGCCCTGCGAAGCGGCGGTCCGTCGTTCCTGCGCAGGCAGGAACCTCGCAGCCCTGTGTCCGGTGTAGGGGCGTCCCTCGGAGACGCCAAAAGGAGAGGGGCAGCCTTTGTGGCTGCCCCTCCATCACTCTGTGCTCTTGCCTCCCCTACGTGTCGCGCTCGTTGGTGGGCCCGACCACGCCGTTGCTGTACGGAATGAACGCCTTCATCCGGGAGATAACGCCGTTCTTCGCAAGCTCGGCCTCAAAGATGCTGTTGATCTCCGGGTCTTGATCTTCGTACTCGATCTGCATGCCGCCTTCCTTGATGCTGACGTTGGACTCGCCCCACTGGCTCGGCTGGCCGTCGCCGCTCCGCAGCGCCAGGTAGCGCGCAGGCTCAGGCCCCGTGTTGAAGTGCTGATGGTAAGTGGCATCGGAGGGGACGATGATCATACCGCCCTTCTTCCAGGGTGCGATCTCGTACTCGGGGTTGTCGTTATCCCACCACAGTGCTGAGAAGCCGACGCCGCCGAGGATGACCAGGTGCGCGCCCGGCCCGTGGCGGTGGCCCTTCTTGTATGTCCCCACCGGGAACTCGGAGATGTGTGCTCCCGTAACGTTCCCTGCGAGGTCGAAGTGCGTGTTGATGCCGCCGGCGCCGCGGTCGCGGTACTTCCACAGCTTCATGATGTCGGCGTTCGGCACGAAGTTCGTCTTCCACATCGTCCCGAACTTCGTCCCCTTCCGCTGGTACAGCGTCCCTTGTCCGTTGAAGAAGTCCTCGTCCTCGCCGGAGAAGCGGTCCTTGAACCGGAACGGGTTGTTGAAGATGAACTCGTGGCTGCGGAACGTCCGCATCACCGGCGGTGCGTTCGTCATCGACACGTACCGCGCGGGCTCCGTGCCGCTCCCGTTGAAGTGCTGGTAAGACGCGTTCAGCGGGATCACCAGCAGGCTCCCTGCCGCCCACTCGAACGTCGCCTTCTGGCCCTCGTCCAGCCACACGCTCGTTGCGCCCCGACCGGAGACGACGTACATCACCTCTTCGTACATGTGGTTCTCTGGCTCCGACTTCCCGCCGGGTTTGATCTCCACCAGGTGCGCGTCGTTCGGCAGCATCGGGTTCGGGATATTGATCACCGCGCCCTTGCCGCCCTTCCGCTCCCAGTCGCCGAGCTCGACTTCGTTCAGGTCCTCGAACTTGTACTCGACGATGCGCTTGACCCCCTCGCGCTCGATCCAGTCGAAATACGGATCGCCCGCCTCCCACATATCCATCTTGTCGGGGACTTCTGCCTCTCGCAGGTCGACGACTGCCATGCCTCGCTCCTCTCATCAGCCTCAATTGTAGGTGCGCCCCCACTTTACCACGGCGCGGCGCACCCTTGACATTCCCACCTCTCCCGTCATTCCCGCGAAGGCGGGAATCCAGGTGACCGCCAGGTCACACGTGCGCGTAAGCGCACACGGTCACTCCGATGCGGTGCAGCCGCCGCCGCTCATGGTGAGCCCGTCGAACCACCTTGTCTGCCGCCTACCCATCCTCCTTCGTCTGCGACCCGGCGCGAAGGTCCTGCAGGTGGCGCACCTGGCCGCTCCGCGCGAGGTAGCCCAGTGTGTACGCCAGCACCGCGACGCCGCCCACGATCGCCGCGATGGGTGCGGACGCCAGCGCCGCGACGCCTGCGAATTGCAGCTCGCCCACCGGGCGTACGCTCGTGTGCACCATGCTCCATATCCCCATCACGCGCCCCCGGAACTCGTTCGCCACCAGCATCTGCAGGTTCGTCTGCACTGCGACGTTCACCATCGACGCTCCGGTGCCGTACGCGAACAGCAGCCCCAGCGATGCCCAGTACCACTCCGACAGCGCGAACGCTATCGTGAACACGCCCATCGTCACGGCCCCGCTGGTGAACAGCGCCCGCTGCTGGTGTGGCGCGGTCATGCTCGACGCGATGAACACGCCCGTCACACTCCCGATACCTGTCGCGCCCCACATGTACCCGAGCCCCTCCGGCCCTACGCCCAGCACGTCCTTCGCAAATATCGGGTAGAGCACCGTCAGCGCCACGCCGAACGCCATGTTCCAGTACGCCGTGCCGATGAGGAACAGGAATATCTTCTCGCGCCGGATGTAGCCCAGCGCCGCGGCCATGTCCGCCAGCACGTTGCGCCCCCGCGACCGCACCACCGGCGGCAGGTGCACCCGCCACAGCAGCGCCGCATACACCGCCACTGCCACAACCGTGATCGCGAACACCACGCCGCCCGCCACGCTCGCGGAGTCCGACGCCTCGAACACGAACTCGCTGACCAACCCGCCCACGACCGGCGAGCCCACGCGCGTCGCCGGATGGATCATCGCGTTCAGCCCCACCGCGCTCGGCATCGCCTCGCGCTGCACGAGGTGCGGGAACATCGCCTGTCGCGCCGGCCCTTCGAACGCGCCGATCGCCGACAGCGCGAAGCCACCCGCGATCACGTGCCACGCGGTCAATCCGCCTGCGAGTCCGATCACGGACAGCGTCCCCAGCACCACGATGAACAGCAGTTGCATCGCGATGAGCAGCTTCCGCTGGTCGAACTTGTCCGCGAGCGCCCCGCCGAACAGCGTGAGCGCAACGGAGGGGATCATCTGGGCGATGCCGTTCACGCCCAGCAGTACCGCCGACCCGGAGAGCTGGTAGATCAGCCAGCCCTCGATCATCCACTGCATCTGCTGGCCGGACACCGCGATGACGAACCCCACCCAGTACAGGCGATAATCGCGGTGCCGCAGCGCGCTGAACCTCCCTGCCATGCGCAGAGTCTATCCGAGGTTTGCTGCCGCTCATGGTGAGCCTGCCGAACCACCCATCTTGTCCATCCTGTCCATCCCTGTTGATTCCTTCCCAGCGTGGGGTAACATCCCCCCATGCAGACCCCCTACGGCATCGTCGACGGCGACGGACACGTAACCGAGTCCGAGGACCAGATACGCCCCTACATGGACGAGCCGTACCGCTCGCGGGGCGGCCAGATACGCGCGGGCCACAACTACTGGGACATCAACCTCGGCGGTCGACTCGGCTCCGTTGCGAAGGACGCCCAGACCTGGCTCGACGCCATGGACGAGGGCGGCATGGAGACCGCCATCCTCTACCCCACCTCCATCGGCTTCACCGCCGCACTCATCTGGGAGCCGGACGTCGCGGTCGCCGTCTGCCGCGCCTACAACGACTTCCTCTGCGAGGAGTTCACGAGCGTCAGCCCGCGCCTCAAGGGCGTCGCGCTCCTCCCGCTGCAGGATGTGGACGAGGCCGTCAAGGAGCTGCGCCGCGCCGTCACCGAGCGCGGACACTCCGGCGCCATGCTCTCCGCCATCGGCGCGCACCCGCCGCTCGGACGCGCCCAGTACTTCCCGCTCTACGAGGAGGCGCAGCGCCTCGGCGTCATGCTCGCCGTCCACTCCTCCACGCAGGGCATCCACCACCTCGCTGCCGACGATTACCAACGCTTCATCGAGGTCAACACCTTCTGCTTCCCCGTCGGCCTCTTCCGGCACCTCGTCAGCATGATGTTCGCCGGCATCCCTGAGCGCTTCCCGGACCTGCGCGTCGGCTGGATGGAGGCCGGGTGCGGATGGGTGCCCTACTGGCTCGAGCGCATGGACGAGAAGTGGAAGATCCGCGGCGCCGACGAGGCTCCCGCGCTCCGCATGTCCCCCACCGAGTATGTGCAGCAGGGCAACTGGTTCTTCCACACCGAGGCCGACGAGAAGATGCTCCCTTACACTGCATCCGTCATCGGCGCGGACAAGCTCTTCTTCGCCTCCGACTTCCCGCACTGGGACTCCGAGTACCCCCACAATGTGCAGGAACTCCTCGCCCGCGAGGACATCGACGAGACGCTCCGCCGCAACGTCCTCCGCGAGAACGCCCTCCGCCTCTACGGACTGAGTTGATGAGTGCAACCATGGAACCACTCCTCTGGCGCAAGCGCATAGGCCTCATCACCACCAGCGGGCAGGTCGTCACCGAGCCGCGCTATTACCAACTCGCCCCGCCCGGCGTCACCTTCCACACCTCCCGCATGCTCCACACCGGCGGCCCTGACGGCCTCATCCGCATGGAGGAGAACGCCCCGCGCGCCGTCGAAGAGCTCGCGACCGCCGACGTCGACGCCATCGCCTACTGCTGCACCGTAAGCGGCGCCATGCGCGGTATCGAGGAGGACCGCAACTTCTGCGACGACATCTGGGCCAACACCGGCATCCCCGCGACCTCCACGATGCTCGCTTGCGTGGAAGCCCTCCAGCACCTTGGTGCGCGGCGCGTCGTCCTCGCCAGCCCCTACGTCGACAGCCACAATGAGCACGAGGCCGCCTACCTCCGCGAGGCCGGCATCGAGCCCGTCCTCATGCGCGGCATGGGCCTCACCTCCGGCAAACAGTACTGCCGCGTGACGCCCGACGAGATACGCAGCTTCTGCCTGGACGCATGGCAGGACGCCTACGCCCTCTGGCCGGACGCGCTCTTCGTCAGCTGCATGAACTACGACGCCATCGCTGTCGCCGAAAACCTCGAACAGATCATCGGCAAGCCCGTCGTCACCTCGCACACCGCCACCCTCTGGCGCGCCCTCGCCCTTGCCGGCATCCACGACCCCATCGAAGGCGCCGGCGCCCTCCTCGCCAACACGCGCTAGCCTTCGTCATTCCCGCACCGGCGGGAATCCCGCCTGGTCCCTTCCCCCTTGATGGGGGAAGGTTAGGATGGGGGTGAGCCCGGCGCGGTGGGCGTGGGGGTTCGTCGTGGGGGCGCGGCGCCCTTGTCATTTCGAGCGGAGCGCAGCGAAGTCGAGAGATCTCTCGGTGTCATCCCCTCTCCTGGGGGAGAGGGCAACGCGCTTCAGCGTGTGGGTGAGGGCCCTCCACGGGGGCGGGAGCCGTGGCACGGGGGTGTGCTATCGTGGCCGGGCGATTCCAGTGATGGGAGGGTGCTCGATGCCGTACTTGCTATCCAACGAAGATGTCGAACAAGTGCTGGATATGGAGACATCCGTGCGGGCACTGGAAGGTGCAGTGCGGGAATGGGCGCACGGGAACGCGGCGGCCGTTCCAAGGCACAACTTCTTCGCTCCGGCGGGCCGCGATGGGGAAGTATTCCAGTTCGGGGTCATGTCTGGCGGCAGCAAGCACGACCAGCTTTACTGCCTGCGCATCCTGGACGATGTCCTCTACTACCAGCGAGAGGGGGACCTGCTGACCCGAGAGAAGTATTGCATCGAGCCAGGCACCTACTGCGGACTCCTCCTCCTCTTTTCCACCGCCAATGGTGAGCTCCTTGGGATCATGCCCGATGGCATCATTCAGCATATGCGGGTGGCCGGCGAGACGGCCGTAGGGGTGGACATCCTCGCCAACAGTGATGCTTCCACCATCGGGATGCTGGGCTCCGGAGGCATGGCTCGTAGTTTCGCCGAAGCCATCTCCGTGGTCCGCGACATCCGCAGCATCAAGGTCTACAGCCCTACCCGGGAGCACCGGGAGGAATATGCACGCGAGATGGCGGAGAGGCTGGACATTGAGGTGCAGCCCGTGAACGGGCCGAAAGAGGCGATCCAGGGGACCGACATCGTGTGCCTGTGTACGGACTCGTTGCGCCCCGTCATGTCCGCCGAGTGGATGGAGCCTGGTCAACTCGTTATCTCCGTGGGTGGCGGCGGTGGCTTGCTGGACGTCGGTGGAGACATGTCCCTCTTTCAGGGGTTCTTCGTCATCTCCACGGACGACCTCGCGTCTGTGGAGGACCGAGGGGGCGGTTACATGATCGGGTATTCCTACTTTGCAGGGCAGCCCCAGGACTTCGGAGCGATTCCGCAGGAGGCCTGGTGGCCTACCCCGGAGGAGCACAACAGGGGCGTGACGCGGTTGCTGGACGTTATGGCCGGGGCAGCGGCAGGGCGCTCCAGCAGGGAAGACATCCTCCATCTATGGGGAGGGGGTTATACGACCGTGGGGTTCTCCGCCTTGGCGGGCATCGTCTATCGGGCAGCAAAGGAGAAGGGGTTGGGACAGCAGATACCCCTGGATTGGTTCGTCCAGAAGGTGCGTGACTAGAAGCCCGGCGCTGCCTCACGACCCCATCGAAGACGCATTCCGCCTCCTCGCCCACACCCGCTAGCCCTCGTCATTCCCGCACCGGCGGGAATCCAGGGTGCGCGGGCAGCGCGCGCGGCGGTGCGTAGGTGGGTTGTCATTTCGAGCGGAGCGCAGCGGAGTCGAGAAATCTCTCGGGTGGCGTTGATCCCCTCCCCCTCTCACACCTTTCGCGAGTACGTCGTGATCCCGTCAGACCAGTCGAACCTGCGCGCGACCTTGTGCATCGCCCGCAGGAACGGCGCGGCCGGGCCGAGCAGCCGCGTCTTGTGCAGCAGGCGCACCGGCGCGTAGAACCCCTCGTTCGTCTCGTCGGCGTCCACGACCCCGGCCAGCGTCGCCGTCTCGGTCGCCCGGAACGTTTCGAGCCCCACGTCGGCAAGCATCCGCGTGAGCGTGCGCCGCGAGAAGTAGTAGACGTGCTCCGGCATGCTGTAGTGCCGCCAGCGAGCTCCCACGATGCGCGGCCACAGCCCCTCGATGTCGTGTGTCCCCACGATCAGCACGCCGCCCGGTTTCAGCAGCCGATGCACCTGCCGCAGCACGCTCTTCGGGTCCGGCAGGTGCTCGATCGTCAGCAGCATAGTCGCGAGGTCGACGCTGTCCGGCGGCAGGTCCACGTCGTCCAACGTGCCTGTGAAGACGTCGAGCCCGAACTCGCGGCGCGCGTACTCCGTCGCGTACGCCGACACGTCCACGCCGTAAGGTGTCCAGCCCCGCTGTCGTAGTTGGTCGAGCACGACGCCCATGCTGCACCCGACGTCCAGCGCCACGCCCGGCGTCACGTCCTTCAGGGGAC